>CAVUXO010000008.1:0-226147 GCA_963745515.1 uncultured Alphaproteobacteria bacterium | reverse complement strand
CTTCCGACTCATGATTCCCGATCCCCTCACACCCGCCACTGAATGCCGCCTTCGCGTGCGCTATGCCGAGACCGACCAGATGGGTGTGGTCTATTATGCCAATTACCTGATTTGGATGGAGGTGGGCCGTGTCGAATTGTGCAAAGCCTGCGGCTTCAACTATCGCGATATGGAGATCGACGATGGCATCTTCCTGGCGGTGGCCGAATCTCACTGCGAGTATCGCCACCCCGCCCGCTACGACGACGAAATAGTGGTCAAGACCTGGATTGAGAAAGCCTCATCGCGGATGGTGACGTTCGCTTATGAAATGCGCCGGGGTCAGGACGACCGCCGCCTGGCCACCGGGCATACCCGTCACGTCTTCGTCTCCCGCGCGATGCGTCCCACCCATTTGCCGCAGAAATACCACTCCATGTTCGGCCTGTAGGACGGACCATCGCGAAGCGTGGTCTGTCCACTTATAGGGTTTTTCTCGTTACCCCTCTTGGCAAGCCGACAGACGACACAAAACGATCGTCTGTCTTACAATTACGCCACCCTCTGCGCCTTCAGGCAGGGGGCGTAAGCATTATCCGATGCCTTGATGTGGTTTTCCAGCCACCCTTTCAGGAATTGCAGCACCTCTACAGCCATGGTGGCCCGCCCGCCGGTGAATTCCGCCTGAAACGCCAGCACCTGCTTAGTTAGCGCATCGTGCTGGGCCTTGTGCGCCGCGAAATCCGGATACTTGTACAGCAGCATCAAGCGTTCCTCGTGGGCAAAATGCACCGCCGTGTATTGCACCAGGCGGTCGAGGATGCGCGCCAACACCGCTTTCCCCTGCCCGGAACTCATCGCCGCGTATAGTTCCCGGCCGATCGCGAACAGGGTCTGGTGTTGGGCGTCGATGCTGCCGATATTCACGGCGTATTCGCTTTTCCACTCGAACATAGCTGTAATATCGACCGCCAAACCCCGAAACTTTAGGCCTCCGCCCTGGTTTCTGTTGCGCCTTCTCCCCGCCATGAGTACAATCTCTAGTGAGATACAGGTGATTGCGGTCTCCAACCCCGATGAACATTTCCGTCAAAGGTGAATACGCGCTGCAGGCCATCTTCGACCTCGCCTCGCAGCGGCCCGGCGAGCCGGTCAGGATCGCCGACATCGCCCGGCGGCAGAAGATTCCGCAGAAGTTCCTGGAACTGATTCTGGCCAGCCTGAAGCAGGGCGGCTTCGTGGAATCGCGCCGCGGCGCCGAAGGCGGCTACCTGCTGGCGCGGTCCGCCGGAATCGATCACCGTCGGCGAGGTGTCTGCGCTTCGTCGAAGGGCCGCAGCAGGGCAAGAGCCGCGACCGCCGCAAGGGCACGGATACGCCGTTCGCCGACATGTGGGAGCAGGTGGACCAGGCGGTCTGCGGCGTGATCGACAAGACCACCTTCGCCGACCTGCTGCGCGCCTGGCAGGAAAAGCAGAACAAGTTCGTTCCGAACTGGGAGATCTGACGTTGCGAGTCTTCGACGACAATTCGCTCAGCATCGGCCGCACGCCGCTGGTTCGCCTGAATCGCGTCACCGATGGCGGCAAGGCCACGATCCTGGCCAAGATCGAAGGCCGCAATCCGGCCTACTCGCGTGAAGTGCCGCATCGGCGCGTCCATGGTCTGGGACGCCGAGAAGCGCGGCGTGCTCAAGCCCGGCAAGGAACTGATCGAGCCCACCAGCGGCAACACCGGCATCGCGCTGGCCTTCGTGGCCGCGGCGCGCGGCTATCCCATCACCCTGACCATGCCGGAGACCATGTCCATCGAGCGCCGCAAGGTGCTCAAGGCGCTCGGCGCGAACCTGGTGCTCACCGACGGCGCCGCAGGGCATGGCCGGCTCCATCGTCGAAGGCCGAGGAGATGGTGGCGTCCGACCCCAAGCGCTACGTGCTGCTGCAGCAGTTCAAGAATCCCGCGAATCCGGAGATTCACTTCCAGACCACCGGCCCGGAAATCTGGGACGACACCGAGGGCGCCATCGACGTCCTGGTCTCCGGCATCGGCACCGGCGGCACCATCACCGGTGTTTCCCGCTACATCAAGAAGGATCAGGGCAAGAAGATCCTCTGTCGGTGGGCGTGGAGCCGGCAGACAGTCCGGTGATCACGCAGACCTGGCAGGCAAGCCGCTGCGCCCGGGCCGCACAAGATTCAGGGCATCGGCGCCGGATTCATTCCGGACACGCTGGACCTCTCGCATGGTGGACCGCGTGGAACTGGTCACCAACGAGGAATCCATCGAGATGGCGCGCCGCCTGTCGAAGGAAGAAGGCATCCTCTGCGGGATTTCCTGCGGCGCGGCGGTGGCGGTGGCGGTGCGCCTGGGCAAGCTGCCGGAGTTCGCGGGTAAGACGATCGTGACCGTGCTGCCCGATTCCGCCGAGCGCTATCTCAGCACGACGCTGTTTGAAGGGATGTTCGATGAATAGTCAGACCAGGAGATAAGTAGCGGGCGCGTTTGGGTGATAGGGGTGAGTGCGCCCGCTGTCGTAACGGGGATTTAATAAGAAGACGACAGCTTAATCTGGCGAAGTTACAGCGGGCTACAGAATTTATTTTTGACAATAGGGCCATCTTGGATAGCCCTTTGGAGCCATGCGGAATATGCCGCAGTATTGATGGTCGCTTCGGCACTTCTCCGGGCGCAGGATCCGCCGCCCGCGTCACTCCCGCAGCTGCGTCCGCGCCGCTGCCGGCTGCGGCTCCCGCCTGTACTGGAAAATCGGGCAAGCCGATCGTGGTGCCGTTCCGCTGCACCGAAGAAGATATCCGCGCCGCCGGACTGACCTGCACCGAACGATGAACCCTGCCCGGTCTACCTGGAACTTTCCGCCGTGGAATCCACCGGAATCCGCCTCTTCACCGCCGGCAACATCCACACCGCGACCGCGACGCTCTTTACAGCATTCTGCTGGGCAGCGACGACAACGGCCTGACCTGGCGCGAAGTCCACGAACGGCGTGCGCGGCGCCGGCCTGGATCACCTGCAGTTCGCCGGCGTCGACACCGGGCTGGGCCAGCGGCATTGTCCTCTCGCCCCTGCCCCAGGATCCGTTCCTGCTGAAGACCACCGACGGCGGCAAGACCTGGCGCCACACGCCATCTTCAACGAGCCCCGCTTCGGCGCCATCCAGCAGTTCTTCTTCGAGGACAAGAAGTCCGGCGCGCTGATCATCGATCACGGTCCGGGCAGCGGCCGAAGACCGCTACGAACTGTACGAAACCAACGACGGCGGCGAAACCTGGAACATCCGCGAAACCAACGTCAAGCCGATCCGCCTGAAGCGTGCCGCGGCGGCCTCCAATCCCGAATGGCGTGTGCGCGCCGACGGCCGCCACCAAGAGCTTCCAACTGGAGCACCGCCAGGGACAGAAGTGGATCTCCCTGGCCGCGGCTTCGCGGTGAACCTGGGCGCCTGCAAGCCGCCCGAATAGGGCTTCCGCTATTGGGTTCTGAGCGAACCGCGAGTGCCGCCGACGCGAGGATGTGGCATCTCACACCGCGCATTCTCACATGTTTCACGTACTCTCACTGGGAGAGGGAACAGCATGTCAAATGTCAAAGCGGAGATCGAAGCGCTCGAGGAGGAACTGCGGCAGGCCGAACTGGGACCAGACCCGAAGTTCTTTGAGGATCACCTGGCTGAGGATGCGGTGATGGTGTCGGAAAACGGACGGCCGGGCTTCGCCAAAGCCGAGGTAGTGGCCGCCCATCGGCCTGGGGCCGCGCCCAAGTTCGGCAGTGTGGAAATGAGCGCCCTCCAAATCGTGGAGCACGGCGTAGCCGCGGTGGTCACCTGCCAGGGGACCTACGTCCACTCGCAGGGAACGGCGATACTCAAGTTTATGCGGGTCTGGTTAAAGACCGGCGATGAATGGCAGATTATCGCGGGGTCTATTTCACGCTGAGGTTGCCCCATTTGAGGCACTGTTGGCTGGCCCCCTGCGACATTGTTGACACAGGTGTGGGGCACATCGGGTGCATTGTCAGCAGCAAACCCTGCGAAATCCTCCAAAAATTGAGCGAAATAATAACGGCCACTCGATTGCTCTCCATGCGTGCAGGAATGGGGTTTCACTTATGATCGTCGCATCGGGCTCGCAATCTTCGTAGTGATTTGTCTGCTGCTCTCCATGGTGCAGACGCCGCCGGCTATTGGCCGGTAACCACATACCACCTGACGGCTCGCTAGAACTGAAAGTAGATGAACGGAATCGCGGCGTCCAGGACGCCGAAAATCTCCAGGCAGAACAGCATCAGCGCCAGCGCGGCCGCATAAACCGGCAACGGGCGCCCGGGCAGCACGTTCGAACCACTCCCGCTTCTCCTCCCCGATCGACAGAATCAAGGCCAGCGCCGCCAGGCCGAAATGCCAGGGCTCGAGCAGCACCGGTCCCGCCCCGCCGCCGAACATCTGCCCCAGCACCTGCACGCTCTGCGCGCAGGTCGGCGGCGCGGAAGAACACCCAGCCGACCAGCGCCAGCACGAACGTCACACCGCCCGGAGCGGGTAGCTCCAATCCCAGTCGTCCGACGGCGCGCGCGTCGCCGCGCAGGGCGCGTTCGATGGAGAGCAGCGCGCCCTGGTAGCCGCCCCAGATCACGAAATTCCAACTGGCGCCGTGCCACAGTCCGCCCAGCAGCATGGTGAGCATCAGGTTGCGGTAGGTGCGCCAGGCGTCCGTCGCGGTTGCCGCCCAGCGGAATGTACAGGTAGTCGCGCAGCCAGCTGGAGAGCGAGATGTGCCAGCGCCGCCAGAAATCCGTGATGCTGGCGGCCAGGTACGGCCGGCGGAAGTTGATCGGGAAGTGGAAGCCGAGCAGCTTGCGCCATGCCGATGGCCATGTCGGTGTAGCCGGAGAAATCGAAATAGATCTGCAGGGCGAAGGCGAACACGCCGCTCCAGGCCGCGAGCGCGCCGGGATGGGCGGCGACGTCTGCCGAAATAGCCGTTCGCGACCTTGGCGAACTGGTCGGCGAAGGCCATCTTCTTGGTGAGTCCGAGCGCCAGCAGGAAGCATGCCGCGCGAGACGTCGTCGGCCGATGGGCGGCTGCCAGTGCCCAGCAGGTCGCGGAAGAAATCGCGGGCGCGCACGATCGGGCCCGGCCACCAGTTGCGGGAAGAAGCAGATGAAGAGCGCGTAGTCGACCGGGTTGCGCATCGCGCGCTGCTCGCCGCGGTAGACGTCCACCACGTAGGACATGCTCTGGAAGGTGTGGAAGCTGATGCCGAGCGGCAGCACGATGTCCAGGAAGAACGAGCTGCCGGCGGCCTGCCCAGCAGCCAGCGCCAGGTTGCGCCGCCAGGAAATTGTAGTACTTGAAGAAGCCGAGGAACCCGAGGTTCGCCGCCAGGCTGAAGATCAGCACCGCCTTGCGGCGCGGCCCCGGCGGCACGCGCTCCAGCCACAAGCCCGCCGACGTAATCGATCACCGTCAGGGTGAGCAGCAGGGCGATGAATTTGGCGTTCCAGCTGGCGTAGAAATAGTAGCTGGCGGCCAGCAGGATGTACTTGCGCAGCGGCGCGCGGCGCAGCGTAGAAGAGCACCAGCACCACCGCCAGGAAGAGGAAGAACTGCGTGGTGTTGAAGAGCATCGGGCCTCACCTGCAGCAGCCTGCTGACCTCCTGCGCCATCATCACCGAAAACCGCGAGCACCCGGTGTCGTTCAGGTGGAAACCGTCCCTGAACAGCTCCGGCGTCTCCAGCGATTCGAAGGCGTGCTCGTCGGCCAGCAGAACTCCGGGCCGCGACGGCGAATTCGCGGATCGAACTGCTCAGCTTGCTGCACCAGGTTCATCGGGCCGCGGGATCGGGCCGCGCGGCAGGCGCACGAAGATGACCTTCGTCGGGTGCCGCGATAGTAATCCAGCAGCTGGCCGAACCACTTGCGCCGGAAGGCCGCGCGCTTGCCCGGTCTGCGGCTAGGGCCGGTAGAGCATGAAGCGCGTCGATCGTGATCGCGCAGCTCCGTCGTTGCCCGGCGGAATGTCGGCGGTGAATTGTTCCAGTCGATCTTCAGGCCCACCACGTTGCGATCGGTCTCCACGTAGTCGTAGGTCCACTCTTCGTAGCCGCGGTTGGTCGAGCTCCACGTTCGCCAGGCGCTTCTGCGGATGGGAGAGGAAGGCCAGCACGTCGCGCTGGAACACGGTGCCCTTGAGCAGGCTGCCGCGGAAGGCCTCCCACCGCGCGTGGGGGTCCGCGAACGAGAACGGTGAACGGGATCACATCGCTGAAGCGCAGGCGGGCCGCCACGTAGTGCAGCGTGGCGAGGTCGTCGCCGATATCGTAGGCGCCGTCCTCGTCGTCGTAATCGTCCACGCCGAGGACGACGGCGCGATAGCCGGTCGCGCGTGGGGTCCAGATCGCGCAGCATGTAGTACCAGGCGCGGGCGTCGGTGCCGGCCACCCCGGCGTGGCGGAAGGCGAACCCGGTGGCGGCCGTCTGTTCATTGGCCACGCGCGGGATAGTAGGCGAAGCGCGAATCGCCCAGCGTGACGACGAGGTTGCGGCCGTACCACGGCTGCGCCTGCTGCTCGCGCCGCAGGATCAGTTCGAAGGTGCCCGGTGGAGGAATCCGGCTCGAGGATGGAAGTGTAGAGACCGCTGCGAAAGACCACCGCATCCAGCGCGAACAGGCCGGCCACTGCGAGGATGATGGCCGTGAGGGCCCGCGTATATGAAAACCTCATCAAGCGTTCGGAAAAGAAACCTTATTAAATCACGAGGCGGACCCGGCGGGCTCGCCTCGTTGTGGAGCATGTCGTGAAGCATCGAACCATCGGGCCTTCCCGGACGCGGCGGTTACTTCGTGGTGACCGTCGCCTCTGCGGGGCGCAGGCCGTCGCCGGTGGCGGTGATCTTCACCCGGCCGGGTCTGCCGCTCTCACTGCGCACGATCACGAGCGCCAGACCGTTGAACGCCTTGCGATGGTCGGCCTGAAACGGTTCCACGGTAGCGGCATTGCCGTTGTCCACGCGCGGCGATTACTCCCGGCCCTTCCAGCCTGAATTTCACCAGGTTATCCGGCCGTGGGACAGAGGTTGCCGTCCTTGTCCTCCACCCGTACGGTCACGAACGAGAGGTCGTCGCCATCGGCCTGGAATCGTGGTGCGGTCCGGCGTCAGGACCGACCCGCGCCGGGGCGCCCGCCGTGCGGATCTCGTCGGTGGCCACCTGCTTCTCGTCCTGGTAGGCGATGGCCTTCAACGTCCCCGGCTGGTAGGGCACCTGCCACATCAAGCCGGTATTTGGATCGGAACTTCTTGTCTGTCGCTCGCGCTCGGACCCACCGGTAGTTCCACCGGTTCCGCCAAGCGCTTTTTCCGTCCCAGCGATTTGCCGTTCAGCAGCAATTCCACCTCGTCGGCATTGGTGTAGCACCATCACCGGGATCGGTTCTGCCTTCCTGCCCGCCCAGTTCCAGTGCGGCAGCACGTGCACCATCGGCTTCGCGGTCCACTGGCTCTGGTAGAGGTAGAAGCGGTCCTTCGGGAAGCCGGCCAGGTCCACGATGCCGAAGTAGGAGCTGCGCGACGGCCAGTCGGCGTCCGTTGGCCCCGCGGCCTCTGGAAATACGGCGTCGGTTCGCCGAGGTAGTCGAAGCCGGTCCACACGAACTCGCCCAGCACCTGCGGGTGCTTCTCCTGCGCGTCGAACTCCACGTCCGGGCAGTACGCCCACGGCGGCGCGATCACGTCGTAGCTGGTGAGTCTGCAGTGACGGCGTGCTTCTCGTATTTCTCGATGCGGCAGGTGGTAGACGCCGCGCGAGCTGACGCAGGAGGCGCGTCTCCGAGCCCATAATCATCCAGCTCGGATGCGTCCTTCAGAATCTGCGCGTAGTCGCGTCGGGCTTGTAGTTGAAGCCGGGGATGTCCACCTCGTCGGCGAGCTTGTTGCGGATCGCGCCCGTCGACGTTGTTGAAGGCCGCCGTGGTCGGGCGCGTGCGGTCTTCCTCGTGGACGATGTCCGTGAGCCGCTGCGCCAGCTTCGCCAGCCATCCGGCGCGTCCCTGCTCGGGAATCTCGTTGCCGATGCTCCACAGGATGACGCTCGGATGGTTGCGGTCGCGCCGCACCATGTCGCGCAGGTCGCGCTCGCGCCATTCCGTCGAAGTACTTGGCATAGCCGTTCGCGCACCTTGGGAATGCGCCCACATGTCGAAGGCCTCGTCCATGACCAGCGAGGCCCATGCGGTCGGCGAGTTCCAGCAGCTCGGGCGCGGGCGGATTGTGGCTGGTGCGGATGGCGTTCACGCCCATGCGACTTTCAGGATCTCGCAGCTGCCGCTCGATGGCGCGGCGATTGACGGCCGCGCCCAGCGCGCCCAGGTCGTGGTGCAGGCAGACGCCGTTGAAGCGCATGCGCCGTGCCGTTGAGCAGGAAGCCCTTCGTCCCTGGTCGAACTCGATGGTGCGGATGCCGAACGGCGTCACGTAGCGGTCGAGTACGGCGCCGCCGTCGACTCACCTGGTGACAGCGCGTGTACAGGTACGGCGTGTCGAGGTCCCAGCGGTGCGGCGCGGCCACGTCGACGGCGGCCTGCACGGTCTGCGTGCCGCCCGCGGGGATGGTGACGTCGTCGCTGGCGCGGCCGCGACCTGCTTGCCCGCCGCGTCCAGAATCGAGGTCTCCAGCGTGGCCCGCGCTTCGTGCGCGCCGCGATTGCGCAACTTCCGTGCGCACCACGACCGTCGCGCTGGCATCGGTCACCGACGGCGTGGTCACGTACGTGCCCCAACGCGCCACGTGCACCGGGCCGGTGACGTCGAGCCACACGTTGCGATAGATCCCCGCGCCCGGATACCAGCGCGACGACTGCTCCTCGGGCGCCAGTCGCACCGCCAGCACGTTCGTCCTCGCCGAACTTGAGAGGCGGCGTGAGATCGAACGCGAACCCGATGTAGCCGTAGGGCCGGCCGCCCAGCTCTTGGCCGTTGAGCCAGACGTGCGCGTTCGACATGGCGCCGTCGAACTCGACGCTGAAATACCGGTCCTTCGCGCTGCGCCGGCAGCGTGAAACGCTTGCGGTACCAGCCACGTCCGAAGATCGGGCAGTGCGCCGGTGTGCGGGTTGATCTTGCGGATCGAACGGCCCCTCGATGGCCCAGTCGTGCGGCAGGTGGAGTGGCCGCCAGCCAGTTTCGTCGAAGGCCGCCTGCTCCGCTCCCGCCGCTTCGCCTTTGAAGAAGCGCCAGTCCCGGTTGATGCCGATGCGCCGGTCCGCGCCAATCTTAATTTCGCTGGATGCCGCGGCGGCGATGCCGGCAAGGCCCGGCAGCAAGGCCAAAGCTGCGAGGCAGAAGCGGGAGGAATTTCGCATAATCGACTCGAAAGATCAGATTAGCAGCCAGCCGACTTTGCGGCGAGCCGAGGTGGCGCAGGTGCGGTCGGCCGCGCCGCCCCTGTCATTCGTGCCGCAAAGCCGCAATCGGATCCAGCCGCGCCGCCTTCAACGCCGGCCACAATCCGAAAAACAGCCCCACGCTGGTAGCCACGCTGAATCCCGCCACTACGCTCCACACCGGCACCGTGGATGGCAGGCTCGGCACAAACGTGCGAATCGTCAAACTGAGCAGCCAGCCGGCCAGGATGCCGATCAACCCTCCCGAGGCGGTCAGCGTCATGGCCTCCAGCAGAAATTGCCAGGTGATGTCGCTGCGCCGTGCGCCCACCGCCTTGCGAATCCCAATCTCCCGCGTCCGCTCGGTCACCGATACCAGCATGATATTCATCACCCCGATGCCGCCCACCAATAGGCCGATCGACGAGATCACCACCATCACCAGCCCCACCGTGCTGATGATCTGCCGGAACTGGCCGATCAGTTGTTCCGCGCTCGAAATCCCGAAGTTGTCCGGGTCCGCCGGTTTCACCCGACGGCGCCGGCGCAACAACTCGGTCACCTCGTCCTTGGCCGCCTCCATTTTGCCGGGCTCCACCAGCACGCAGATGAAATTGTCCTTGGCCTCCGGATACATCTTCTGGAAGGAATGGTAGGGAATCATAATCCCCTTATCGTTTTGATCGTCGCCCAGGAACGATTTGAACTTGGTCAGCGTGCCGATTATCTCCAGCGTGTGGCCGTCCACCAGAATGCTCTTGCCGATTGGGTCCGAATGCGCGAAGAATCTCTGTCTCACGCCGTCGCCGATCACGGCCACATCGCGGCGATGCAGGTCGTCGGTCTCTGTCAGGAAGCGGCCTTCGCCGAGCGTGGCATTGAGCAGTTGCAGGTGGTCCGCCGTGACCCCGACGAACAGCGCGTCCAGCATGTTCTCGCCTTTGTACCGGGCCGTCACCGGGGGCAGGCCGAAATCACCCATCTCCCGAAACAACTCCGCCGACACCGCGCTCGCCGAGGGAACCTGCTCCTTGATCGCCATGGCGTCGTCGTAGCTCAATGGCTTGCGCAAACGCTCTTCCTTCGTCAGCGCGTGCGGAGCGCCCATTTGCAGTTTGTAGGCCCACAGCGTGCGCGTGCCGAACTGCTCCGCCACATCCACCAGTTGCTTGTCCAGGCCCGCGATGATCGATGTCACGGCGATCACCGTGGTGGTGCCGATCAGCACGCCGAGCACAGTCAGGAAGGAGCGGAACTTGTGGGTCCGCAGCGTGTCCAGCGCCAGTGCCAGATTTTCGCGAACGTGTTGACGGTAGGCTTGCGGCATGGTTTCAAGTCTCCGAGCGGAGCGCCTCGATGGGTTCCAGCAGGGACGCTTTCCGAGCCGGGTAGATGCCGAAGAAAAGTCCCACCACGGTGGAGAGCGAAACCCCGGCCACCACCGCGGCCAGCGGAATTTCCGCCGTGAAATACACGTTGATCAGGCGCGCGATACCCACCGCGATCGCCACCCCCGCGATGCCACCCATACTCGCCATGATGCCCGCTTCGAAAACGAACTGCCACAGGATGTCGCGTTTCCGCGCTCCGAGGGATTTGCGGATGCCGATCTCGTGCGTGCGCTCCGTCACGCTGGCCAGCATGATATTCATGATGACCACCCCGCCCACCACCATGAACACGGCTACCAGGCCGATGGTGACGGCGAAAATGGTGCCCGTCAGGTTCTTCCACGCGCTCATCAGCGTGTCCGAGGCGTTGATGCCAAAGGTGTCGTCCTCGCGGTAAGGCACATGCCGGCGGGCCCGCATCAGGGCGCGGGTCTCGTCCTCCAGTTCCAGCATGTGACGGCTGTCCGGCGCCTTGATGTAGACCAGCAGGTCCGGCCGCCCCATCCAGATTGCCCGAAAAGTGCTCAGGGGGACGATCACGAAATTATCCTGGCTCTGCCCGAAAGTGCTGCCCAACTTCTCGGCCACTCCGATCACGCGGAATGGAAGGCCCCCCACCTGCAGTTCCTTGTCCAACGGTTCGATTCCGGCGAAGAGTTCTCCACCAGGTCCTGGCCGATCACGCAGACCCGGGCATTGTGCTGGTAGTCGGAATCGTTGAGATAGCGCCCCCTTTCGATCTTCTCGCGTCCGATATCGGCAAAGCTGGGGGTGGTAGCGCTCACCCGGACTTCATCGATCACGTGCCCCTTGTAGCGCGCCGCGGGACTCGGATTGAGGTTGGCCAGGGCGCCGATCTGCTGGTAGCCTTGCAGGCTCTCCCGCAGGTACTCGTAGTCCTCCACCCGGATCGGCCGGTTGCGCCTGCGTGCGTTGAGGAAATTATCGTAGCCCTGCGCCCACTGGAACTGGTGCAGCACGAACGTATTGGTGCCCAGGTTGGCGATGTGCTCCGCGATATACAGGTTCATGCCGTTGACAATCGACATCACCACGATCAGCGTGGTGGTGGCGATCACCACCCCCAACAAAGTGAGGAAGGTCCGCAGTTTGTGACTGCGCAGCGCCTCCAGCGCAATCCAGAAAGATTCGCGCGCCGTCACCCATAAGGTGGCGCCGTGCCGCAATTTCTGTGATGCCGGATATGGTTGTGGACCTACCGCTGTCGTGGCTGCCTCCGACCTGCCTGCCGCGCTCTTCACGAAGTTATCACACTTCCGGGTCCGCGCCCACGACGAGGTACTTTGGGTAAAGAAGCCTGGCTACACTCAAACAGTTATCACTAAGTGATAATATTGAGGTTGATGAAAGGCACGGTCGGGATCCTGGCATCGAAGTGCTGCTGGATCTCGATGGCCAGGTATTCGTGGTGGACGCTAGCGGTCAATATTGGGTCAGGTTCTCGGTTCTGCGCGTGGCTGCATCGCCGCAACGGCCGCATGGGCTGAACTACTCGATGACGCTGCATGGTCCGGCTGGTCAACGTCTGGTCGGCTTCGATAACGCACACCCGGTCAGGGAATCGCGCGGGCCCGGCGGCAAAGCTGGGGCGCCCCAGGACCATAGACATCGAATGGAGACGGTTCGACCGTATCGGTTCAGGGATGCGGCCACACTGCTGGAAGATTTTTGGGCCGAGGTGGATCGGCTCTTGAAGGAGCAAGGAGTGATCTGATGAAAACGCTGCACGTGGGGATTGCAAGCTACGAACAGATGAAGGCTCGCACGCTGGCCATCGTACGTGGTGAGTATAAGCCGGGGCCCGGAGAGCCGAAAGTCTGGTTCCGCTCGGCGGAAAGCTTCGCCAGGGTCCTCTCCGACCGCAATCGCGCATTGCTCGGCATTATCGCCGAATCCACGCCGGAATCGCTCACCAGCCTCGCCGCCATCGCCGGGCGTCAGAAATCGAACCTCTCCCGGACTTTGAAAACCATGGAAAGATACGGCTTCGTTCGGCTCAGTCGCGGTCCACGGGGTGTGTTGATACCACGTGTACCTTACCGACGTATTTCTTTGACCGTGCAACTCTCCGCCGAAGGACCGGCAGGGGGTAAGGCCGCCTGAACCGCCCGCGCCACGGAAGCCCCGGCAACCCAATTTGCCCCGCGTGCCTCCGGTAGACTATACTAAATGCTTGAACTAACATGCCGAAACGTACTTTTCAACCGAACAACCGTCACCGCGCCAAAACGCACGGCTTTCGCTCCCGTATGGAGACCAAGAACGGCCGCGCCGTTCTAGCCCGGCGCCGCGCCCGCGGCCGCAAGAAACTGACCGTCAGCTCCGAGAGGTAGTGCTCCATCTCTGGTTTTCCGAAACGTGTCCGTCTGCTGCGTTCCAAAGACTTCCGCAGGGTCTACGACCAGGGTTCCCGGTTCTCCGGGCCCTTCTTTGCGGCATTTTGCCGTCCGTGAACCGCAGCCGGAAGGTCCCCACATCGGCTTTACCTGCCCTCGCGCCCTCGGCAAGGCCGTGGTGCGAAACCGAATCAAGCGACGGGTCCGCGAGGCCGTCCGCCTCCACCTGGATCAGTTGAGCCCACAGTGGTCCATAGTCATCAATCCGCGGCGCAAAGCCTTCGATGCTCCGGTGGCGGAACTGCGCCGGGAGATCCTTCGTCTATTTCAGCGATGCAACGGATCGTGATCCGCGCGCTCAAGGTTTACAAGTTTGCAATTTCCCCCTTCCTGCCTCCGCCTGCCGTTTCTATCCGACCTGTTCGGAGTACATGCGTGAGGCCGTGGAACGGCACGGCGCCGGATGGGGCTCTGGATGGGGCTGCGCCGGCTGGCGCGCTGCCATCCGTTTCACGCTGGCGGCTTTGATCCGGTCCGGTGAAACGTCCGTCTAACGGAATCTCTAGCACATGGCCGAATCGGAAAATGGCGGTAGCAACACTCCGGCGACGAAGCCGAAGGAATGTCGATGGAAGTGCGGCTGCTGATCGCCTTCCTCCTGATGGGCGCCGTGCTGTTCGTCACGCCCTATTTCTTCAAGATCGCGACGCCGCCCCCGGGCAAAAAGACGCCGCCGGACAGACCGCCTCGCAAACCACTGCGCCGGCCGCTACCGGTCCGAACGGCAAGCCAGCCGCCGGCAGCTACCGCGGCCGCCTAGACGAACCCGTCGCAGCTGACGCCGCTCCGGCCCCGGGCGCGACTCCGCAGAAGCCGAGCCGCCCTCGATCATCGACACCGACCTGCTACGAGTCGCTTTCAGCAATCGCGGCGCGGTCGTGCGCAGCTGGGATGCTCAAGAAGTACAAGGGCAACGAGAGCAAGCCGCTCGAGCTGGTGAATGCGGCCCGGCGTCGGATTTCCCTTCGCGCTGGGCTTCCCGCAAGGACAAGCCCGCCGCGTCGACGTCAATTAGGCGCTGGTACACACGCACGGTGCGATCCCGACGGCCTGGGCGTCGACCTATGAGTTTTCCGACGGCCACGTGCCTGTGCGCAAAGTCCTTCCACTTCGAGAAGGCCAGCTACCTGTCGCAGGTTTCCACGGAAGTGATCGCGGACGGCAAGCCGCTTCCCGCACCTGATCGCAATGGCGCGGCGGATTCGGCGATCTCACGGTCGCAAACCCGGCTAGCCTGCAGCGCACGCTGCTACTACGACGTCACCGCCGAATAAGCTCGTCGAACAAGGCCGCGATGGCGCCAAAGCGGCCGCCGTTACCGACTCGGCAAGTACTCGCTTCGCCGGCATCGAAGACAACTACTTCGCCGCGGTCTTCCTGCCGGGGACGCCAGCGAAATGCAGAGATCACGCATTCGGCGATCACCGTCAAGACGGTGCACGAGCCGGAGCCGACAGCACTCAGCGGCGTCGCGCATCAGCGATGGACGGTCGAATCCACTTTCAGCTTTTCGTCGGGCCCAAGGACATCGACCTGCTGCGAAGAGATCAATCCCAAGCTCGAGCAGTTGGTCGACTTCGGGTGGATGGCTCTTCATCGCCAAGCCGCTGTTCCTGGTCCTGAACTGGCGTCAACGACACTTCGTGCACAACTTCGGCTGGGCCATCGTGCTGGTCACCATCGCCATCAACATGGTGCTGTTCCCGCTGCGCTTACGCAGCATGAAGTCGTCCAAGAAGATGCAGGCGCTGCAGCCGCAGATCGAGGCGATCAACGCCAAGTACAAGAACGTCGGCATGCGCGATCCGCGCAAGCCGGAGCAGAACGCGGAGATGATGGAGCTGTACAAGAAGCACGGCGTCAATCCGGTGGGCGGCTGCCTGCCGATGCTGCTCCAGCTCCCGTTCCTCTTCGCCTTTTACAAGGTGCTGAGCGTCGCGATCGAGATGCGCGGCGCGCAGCTGGCTGTGGGTGCACGATCTTTCGCAGCCGGAAACGCTGGCCATTCGCGATCCTGCCGATCCTGCTGATCGTCACGCAGTTCCTCAGCAGAAGATGACGCCGCAGCCCGGGCGTGGATCCCGCGCAGCAGAAGATGATGATGTTCATGCCGCTGGTGTTCGGCTACATGTTCTACAATTTCGCCAGCGGGCTGGTACTATACTGGTTGACCGGCAATCTGGTGGGTATCGCGCAGCAGTGGTTGTTCAACAGGACCTCGATGGCGAACCGTGCCGCCGAGTCGAGCGCGCCTCCAAAAAAGAAGGGCAGGAAATAAACCGTTGACTGAGCGAAAGTACACCGTGGCCGCGGTCGGCCGCGCATCGACGGTTTCTGGATGCCATGCTGAACAGCGCGCGGGTTCGCGCTGAACTACGCGGTCCAGGATGCGGCGCCCGGCATCCGGATTTCGAGAATCCGGACGTTCTGGTGCGGTTCAGCGGCCCGGATGTGGATCTGCTGCTGGGCAACAAGGCCGAGCTGCTGCTGGCGCTCGAGCAGCTGACCATGGAAGCGCTGGGGATGGCGCCCGAAGAACATTCGCGCATGTGCTTCGACGCCAACGATCACCGCATGCTGCGCATCGAGGAACTGCGCATGAGCGCGCTGGCCGCCGCCGAGCGCGTCAAGCGCACCGGCGAGCCGTTCCACTTCAGCCCCATGAACAGCCGCGAGCGCCGCATCCTGCACCTGGCGCTGCGCGACGAGACCGAAGTGCGCAGCGAGAGCGTGGGCGAAGGGCCCATCCGGCATGGTGGTGGTCTTCCCGCCGGCATGGACAGTCTGCCCGAGCCGCCGCGCCGCCGATCTCGCAGCCGCGCCGCCGCGGCGCGGACGCGGCGGACCCGCGCACGAGGCGGTGGCCGGCGGGCGCCGCCGCGGCGTGCGGCCGCGCCGGGACGGTGGACCGGCCCGCGGGCCACCGCCCGCCTAGCCATTGATCCTCGACGACACCATCGCCGCCGTCTCCACGCCGCCGGGCCGCGGCGGGATCGGCATCGTGCGCATCTCCGGCCCCGACGCGCGCGCGATCGCCGCCGCATTTCCTCGACCCCCGGCGAATGGAAGCCCTGGCAGCGCGCACGCTCGCCGATCTGCCCGACGCGGAAGGGCACGCCGTCGATCAAGTCGTCGTCACCTACTTCGCCGCGCCGCGTTCCTACACCGCCGAAGACGTGGTCGAAATCTCCTGCCACGGATCGCCCGTCGTGCTGCGCTACGCGCTGGAGCGTGCTTGCGAGGCCGGCGCGCGCCTGGCGGAGCCGGGCGAATTCACGCTGCGCGCGTACCTCAACGGCCGCATCGATCTGCCGCAGGCCGAAGCGATCCGCGATCTCATCGACGCGACCACGCTGTATCAGGCGCGCATCGCCGCGCAGCAGGCCGAAGGATCGGTCTCGCGGCGGCTGAAGCCGGTGAAGGAGCAGCTGCTGGAACTGATCGCGCTGCTCGAAGCCGGGATCGATTTCGCCGAAGACGACATCAGCGTCGCGCCGGCCGAAGAAATCCTGCGCCGCCTCGAGCCGATCCTGCGAAGGCGTCGCGCAGCCTCGCCGCGAGCTTCGCTACGGCAAGCTGGTGCACGAGGGTTTCACGCTGGCGATCGTCGGGCGGCCGAACGTCGGCAAGAGCAGTCTGTTCAACCGCCTGCTGGAGCAGGACCGCGCCATCGTGACCGAGATCCCGGGAACCACGCGCGACGTGGTCTCGGAGACGGCCGCGTCGGCGGCATTCCGGTGAAGCTGCTGCGACACGGCGGGCATCCGCGAAGCCGGGGAACGCGTCGAAACGCTGGGCATCGAGCGCAGCTATCAGGCGATGGCGGACGCCGACCTGACGCTGGTGGTGGTGGACCTCGCCGAGCCGCTCGACCGCCGAGGACGCAGAGCTTGATCGGGCGCGCCGGACGCAGGGCAGCGCCCTGGTCGCCGGCAACAAGTCCGATCTGCCGCGCGGCGCAGGCCGAACTGGCCGCAACTGCTGGCCGTTTCCGCGCTCACCGGCGAGGGCATCGACGAACTGCGCGACGCGATCGTCGAAGCCGTCGCGCCGCGCGGCGCCTGGAACAGGAAGGCGGATTCATCACCAGCCTGCGCCACGAGCAACTCCTGCGGGAATCCGGCGCCTGGCTCGAAAAGGCCCGCGCCGCCGCGCGATGCCACGATCCCGCATGAGATGCTGCTGCTCGATCTCTACGCCGCGCTGCGGCCCATCGACGCGATCACCGGCGCGACCACCGCCGACGACATCCTGAACCGCATCTTCTCCACCTTCTGCATCGGGAAATAGGTCCCGGAAGAGCGGGGACTCTTCTACCGCATCGTCGCCGCTTCTTTCCTCATCACCAGGGCATTGTGCCTCGCCTGTTCGTCGTGAGGCCCATCGATCACCATGGCCTGTTCGCTGAACTTGGCGGCCTCCAGCACTTTTGCCTTACTCAGCGTCATCTTGCCTAACTGGTAATTGGAGATCCCCAGGTAGTAGAGCGCCGGGCCCAGCATCGCGTTGTTGCCCTGAATCAACGGCAGCGCGGCGCGCAGGTCCTTGTCGGCGGTCATCCAGACGCCCTTTTCCGCCGATATCACTCCGGCCGTCCAGTAGCCGCGCGATAGCGCCGCGGTGCGTTTGCGCTCCCAGTCTCGCCGCCGAAATACCCTCCGGCTTCGGATGCTTGTTGAGCGTCGCCACCAGGCGGTTGGCGTATCCCAGGCGCGCGGTCGGCTCTGCTTCCGCGACATGGCGGTGTCCAACATATACAGCAGCAGGTCCTCATTCTCCGGGAAGCTTCCCAAGGCCTTCTCGGCAACGGTGGGGATCTTCGCCGCCGCGCCGGTTTTGTTGAGCGCTAGCAAATATGACCCGTAGATCTCGTCCAGGTACTTGCTTTTAGGATTGAGTCCTTCCAGCGTGGTCAACCAGGTCTACGGTCACCGCCGGCGCCGCTCCCAGCGCCGCCCCGGCGAGCACGGATTCCACGTACAAATCCGTGTTCTTGGCGAAAGTGACATGGTCTTGCCAGGCCTTTTTCTCGTCCGCGTCCTGCGGCGCCGGTTCGGCAATCAGCTGGCAGGTCATCGGATGAATCACCCCCACCAGTTTCTTGATCTCGTCGATATCCTTTTTTGCGGAGGCATCCCTAAGGCTCTGGATGGCATCTTCCAGTTCGTCGGCGACGGCTACCACCGGGCCGGCTAACAGCGCGAGGGCCAAACTCAAGGCAGGCAGTTTCATTGCAATCTCCCGGCTCGGAGCGTGAATTAAAGATATTCACACCCGAATATTTCCGACATGATTGTCCACCAATGCGCGTTCCCGGCGCAAGGGGCTGCGAAAGCAGTTAGTATGAACGCCATGAAACTCTCGCGCCGCCAGATGCTTGCCATGCTCCCCGCCGCCGCCGTTCCCGGCGCCCTGGCCCAGACCCACACCGGAGTCAATGTGGGCTTCACGGCCGACACCGGTCCGGCGCGAACCGAGTGCGGCGTGGGCGCGTTGATGCCGTGGGCCGACGCGCTCTGGGCCGTCACCTATAACTCCCACAAGAAGGCCACCGGCACGGGCCTGGCCCTCTATCGCATCGGCGATTCCCTGAAGCCGGAGCGCATCCACGTGCACGATGGCACGCACGCCAACCGCCTGATCCACCGCGAGTCGCAACCAGGCCATCATCGGGCCCTACGCCATCGATATGCAGGGCAAGGTCCGGGTGATGGAGCAGTTCCTGGATCACCGCCTCACCGCCACCATGACCCACCTCACAGATCCGGCGAACCGCGTCTACATGCTCACCATGGAGGGCCTGCTCTTCGATCTCGATGTGGGCTCCCTTCAATCCCGGCTGGTGGTGGACCTGGTGAAAGAAATCGGCATCAAGGCCGTGCCCCACTTCAAGGGCGGGTTCACCGGGCAGGGCCGCGTGGTGGTGGCCAACAACGGCTTCTACAACTACGGCGAAAACGAGGCGGGCCTGTACGAGTGGGACGGCAAGTCGTCCTGGCGCACCCTCAGCCGCAAGCCGCACATGGAATGCGCCGGCCGGCCCAACATGGGCAACGTCATCTTCTGCACCGGGCTGGGACGAGTCCTCCGTGCTGTTCCGGGCGCTGATCAAAGGCAACTGGAAGACCTACCGCCTGCCCAAAATGAGCCAGGCCTTCGTCCAGGGCTGGCAGACGGAATGGATGCGCATCCGCGAAGTGGAAACCGAACGCTTCATGGTGGACATACACGGCGGCTTCTACGAGCTGCAACCCATCGCGTTCGAGGATGCCATCTGGGGTCTGAAGCCGGTCTGCCAGCACCTGCGCGTGATTCCCGACTATTGTTCCTTCCGCGGCATGCTGGCCCTGGCCGGCAATGAGACCACGCCCAACGGCGAAAACAATCCTGTCGGCGGACAGCCGCAGTCCGGCATCTGGTTCGGGCAGACGGACGACCTTTGGGGTTTCGGAAAGCCACAGGGGTGGGGCGGTCCCTGGCGCAATACCCCAGTCAAGAAAGGGCAGCCCTCAGACCCTTACCTGATGACCGGCTTCGACAAGAAGGTGCTGCACGTCAAGGCCGACAAGGCAACGGGCGTCAATATCGAAATCGATTTCCTGGGCAACGGCACCTGGGTCTTCTACCAGGGTTTGAACGTAGCTTCGGGTTATGCATATCACGTTTTCCCGGCGGGGTTCTCCGCCCACTGGGTGCGTCTCACGTCCGATGCGGACTGCACCGCGTCGGCGGAATTCATCTACACCTAGCGGCGGCGAACCGAGAAACGTATCCGCTACTCCTCATTTGTACTATCCAAGACGCGTTTGCTCCAGATCCGGTAAAAAAGTACTTCGATCCCGCCGGGGCCGGTGGTAGACTCCTCGTACTTTGCTGCGTCGCCGGTAACTGCCTCGGCCAGAAAGTTCTAAGTCAGGAAACAGAGCATGATGTCTCCACTATTCACCCTATTCTGCCGTAAAGCCTTCCTCGCAACTTCCCTGATCGCCTGCGCGCAGGCTTCGGTTTTGTTAGACACCGGAAATATCACATTTTCCCCGGCCGGAACTCAGTTCGGCCGCATTGGCCGCGATGGCGCATCCAGCACCTGGGGTTCGCTCAAGCCATTCCCGGGTGTCACTGGCGCGCCCGCGGCGCGTGGTTACGTGGCGTTCACGGTCAATAGCGGCATTTTCCCATTTCTTCAAATCAGCCTCGATGACCCCACCGCCGGTCTGTTCGTGGCGGCCTTCCTGAACTCCTTCAATCCGGTGAATTCCCCGCCTAATTACGGTCTGGATATCAACTACCTGGGCGACCCCGGCTTAACGCAGCCATTCGTCAACCCGAGCTTCTTCCAGATCCAGGTCGCAACCCACACCACGATCGTACTGCCGGTCAACGAAGTCAATCCCGGCGGCGGGACCGGCCGGCCGTTCGACCTGATCGTGGAGGGCTTCCTGGACTCGAGCTTTGGCGACGTCGCGCCGGTCCCTGAACCCGCTCCGTTCGGACTCTTCGCGGGCGGGTTGGCGGTGTTGGTTGCGATTCGTGCACGCGCCTACGGAAGCGCGGCGCGCCGGCAACTTTAAAACGTGAGTCATCGAAATGAAATTGCATCTCCGAAATCCCCGCCTGATCAACCCCCGCCTGATCGTGCTTGTCGCGGCCTGCGCCGTGCCGGGCGTGGTCTTCCAGGCGGCTGCGCAGACCATCGACCCGAGCGTGCTGCAGCAGATTGAAGCCCTGATGAACGAAAAACAGGCGCGCACCGCGGCTCAGCGGAAGCTCTCCTCCGTCCTGTTATTCGCTTCCATGCGCGCGCGGGGACTTACTCCCGCGAATATCGATTCCCTGGGCGATCCGGCTACTTCCCTCCGGGTAGACAACCGCTATGGCGTCCTGGTCGATATCAAAGCGGTGACTCCCGCCACAGCGCTATTGAACGCCATCGGCCAGGCCGGCGGACTCGTAGTCCGCGCGAGTTCCTCGGGCTCGATTCGCGCCCGCCTCCCCATCAACCTCCTGGAAACCTTTGCGGCACGCGCCGACGTTCGTGCCATCAAGGCGGCTTCGTGGGCGAGGTCGGGCGGAGGCAACCGGAACGCGGCGCGACGCGTGTTCTACCCCCTGGCCGGTATGGGACGCATCGACGGCACACCCTTCAATCTCGCGCGGTATCTGGGCTTGACCTACTTCATCGGACTCACCACCACCCAGGGCGTCATCACGCACGGGGCCTATACCGCGATCAAGATTTCCGGAGCCAATGGCGCGGGCTTGCGCGTGGGCGTGCTTTCCGATTCGGCCGAATACATTCCCGCACTGATCGCCAGCGGCGACCTTCCTGCCGGCGCCCTGAATGTGGCCGATATTATCGACGGCCCAGGTAACAGCGAGGGGTCGGCCATGATGGAGATCGTGCACGACATGGCGCCGGGCGCCGGCCTTTACTTCGCCTCCGCATTCAACAGTCCGGACGATTTCGCCGATAACATCCGCCTGCTGCGGAATACCTACAATTGCGACGTCATTGTGGATGACATCGGCTGGAGCGATGAAGGCGTCTTCCAGGACACCGTTATAGCCCGGGCTGTAAAAGACGTGACGCAGTCCGGCGCCTTTTACTTCTCCGCGGCGGGGAACGCCGGGAACGTCACGAATGGGACCGCATCGGCCTGGGAGGGTGACTTCGTCCCCGGCCCAGTGGTCGGTCCATATACCCTCCACCCCACCTTCAACCGGTTGCTCACGGCCACCGCGGTCATCGAACTGCACTGGTCGGACGCCTGGGGATCGTCAGCCAACGATTATGACCTGATTGTGCTGAATCCCGCCGGCACCGCTGTCCTGGGCGCATCCACCAGCAGCCAGGACGGGACCGGAGACCCCTTCGAAGAAGTCTTCAATCCGACTGGATTTCCAGCCAATTCCCTGGTTGTGATCGCCGCTGTGACCGGCGCGCAGCGCCGCGCCCTGCACCTCGAGAATTTCTTCGGCGAGCCCCTGCTGCTCGCCACTCCGGGCCAGACCCATGGCCACAGTGCGACCCCCGGCTGCCTGCTGGACGATCCCGCCTGCCCGGGACGCGCCTTCGGCGTGGCTGCGGTGGGGTGGAACAGCGCTCGCGGAGCCCTCCGGCCATTCGTGGGTGGCGCTGCGAATCCCACGGAACTCTTCAGCTCCGATGGCCCGCGCCGGATGTTCTACCACGCCAACGGGACGCCCATCACTCCCGGGAATTTCCTGTTCGGCACGGCTGGAGGCGTTCTGTTGGTCAAGCCCGAGATCGCCGCGGCGGATGGCGTCTCCTGCCGCACGCCGGGATTCAGCCCGTTCTACGGTACCTCCGCGGCGGCGCCGCACGCGGCCGCCATCGCCGTGCTGGTCAAGGCGGCCAAGCCCTCCGCCACCGCGGCGCAAATCTGGAACGCCATCACCTCCACCGCCCTGGATATCCGCGCGCCTGGCATCGATCGTGATTCCGGGTACGGAATCGTCATGGCGTCCGCGGCGGTCAGCGCCATCCTCCACTGACGGGCGGGGGCCGTACAATCGGCCGCGCCGTATCCATTCGCCCGAAGCCGGCGGGTGCCCGGCAACCTCGCGCGGGAGCCTCCGCGTCTCTTCAGAATGCGGACCCTTCTCGCCTGTGCGGCGACCCTCGCGATCCTGTCTTCCCCCGGCCGTGCCGCCGACTCCGATGCGCTGGCCATTTCGGCCAACATCCAGGCCCGCCATGTTCCGTTCGGTACGCTGCTCGATCCCATCTTCGCTTCGTCCGCCGGCACTCAGGTCGCCGGCTACACCCGCTGCGGCGATTCCGCCCTGTGGACCGGAGCCTACCTCGCTGCCGAATCCTTCCGCTACAAAGTCACCCAGTCGCCGGATGCCCTGCGCAATCTCAAGGGCGCCCTCGCTGCCTTGAAAGCCCTCACCGACGTCACCGGCGATAATCGCCTGGCGCGCTGCATGGCTCCCATCGCCTCGCCCTACGCCGCCGGAATTGCCGCCGAGGAAGCGGCCAACGATATTCATCAGGCTCCCCCTTGGATCTGGGCCGGAAATACCTCCCGCGACCAGGTGGTCGGCGTCTTCTTCGGCCTGGGAGTGGCCTTCGATCTTGTGGACGATCCGGCCGTCAAAAGCGACGTGAGCGATCTCGCCACGCGGCTCATCGGCTTCATCTCCCGCCATCAGTGGTCGCCCGATGACGATCTCGGCAGCACTTTTGGACTCCGCCCCGAGGAGTTGCAGATGCTCCTCCAGGTGGCGCGCCACGTCAATCCCGCCAATACTGTCAGCGGCCCCTTGATCGTCCTGCCCACCGGCACCGCTGTGCAAATCGATGTCCAGGGCCTGGGCTCATACTTCAAATTCAACCTCGATTACATGAGCCTGTTCCACCTGGTCGCACTCCAGGACAACGCCGCCAATCGCGACGCCTACAACACCTTGCGAACTTTCACCGCCTCCCATCAGAACCCCTTCTTCAATATGATCGACCGCGCGCTGCGCGGCCCCGATGCCGCGCGCGACGCCGAAACCCGCGCGCTCCTCAGCCAGTGGCTCCCGCGCTCCCGCCGGGATTTCTACGTCGATGTCTCCCCGCAGTGGCCGTCTGCGGTGACCAGGCGTGCCAGCCCGTGCCCGTAGCCCTGCGCTCGCCCGCCACGTTCCTGTGGGAGGTCAATCCCTTCCAACTCCGCGGCGGACTGGACGGCCTCATCGAGAACTCTGGCTTGGACTACATTCTGCCTTACTGGATGGCGCGCTACTACGGCGTGATCCAGGCCGGCACCGGCATTCAATCCGCCGCCGCGCCCATTGGCGCCGTCGCGCCCGGTTCGCTGGCTTCCCTCTACGCCCAGGACCTGGCTGCCGCCCCGGCGCAGGCCACCACGCTCCCGCTGCCCACCACCCTGGGCGGCGTCACTCTTACCGTCACCGATTCCGCCGGCGTACGCCGCTCCGCCCCGCTGCTCTACGTCTCGCCCGGCCAGATCAACTTCCTGCTCCCGGACGGCGTGGCTCCGGGCACTGCGACTGTCGTCACCGCCGGAAGCGGCGCGCAGCAGGTTTTCACTGCCGCAGTGCAGCCCGTGGCTCCCGCCCTCTTCAGCATGAACGGAACCGGTTCCGGTGTGGCCGCCGCCCTTGCTGTGGCTGTGTTGGCCGGCAATCCGCAAACGCAGTTTCCGGTGCCGGTCTTTCAATGCACCGCCGCCGGATGTGTCGCCGTGCCCATCGATACCGGTCTCGACCGGCCCGTCTACCTGAGCCTCTACGGGACAGGAATCCGCAATCGCACTTCGCTGGCCGGGGTGACCGTCACCATCAACGGCATCAACCTCTCGCCGCTCTACGCCGGTCCGTCGCCCGATTTCGCCGGGCTCGACCAGGTCAACGTCGGCCTCTCCCTCGCCCTGCGCGGCAGCGGCGAATCCGCCGTAACCGTGACAGTGGACGGACACACCTCCAACCCCGTGACGATCAAGATCCAGTAGGACGGACCATCGCGAAGCGTGGTCTGTCCATCATTCTGGCTTCTTAATTCGCGTGAGGTAGCTACGGGCCGAAGGTTTCAGCCCGGCTTACCTTTCCATCCACCAGGTAGATCCAGGTTGCCCTTCCGTTTGGCGCGTCCACGTAAACCAGGCGCTCCTGAAGGTGGCCGACATCGCTACCGGCGACGATCGCAGTCGGAGCCACGAAATTCGTCAGGACCGCGGACCTGGTCATGCCCCTGGCAACCTCCTGCGCCAGCGGGAACTGCCGGGGTGCGGCAGTGGGAGGCAGAGCGATGACCGTGACTGTGACCTCCCGGTCCGCCTCCGGTAGACTCAGCCGGTCGCACCCCGGCGCGCACTCTTCGGCTCTTTTCCACCGGTTTTGGGGGTTCGAAAGGGCTGGGGGCGTCCGTTTTCGCGGTAGTCCCGGTAATTGCAGCGAATGCGGCAGTCGCCGGTCCCCACAAGGCCTGCGGGCGAAGAATTAGGAAGCCGACTCCTAATGCGATACACGCAATCAGGAGCACCATGGGAAAGAAGATTCCACGCATATGGCCCTCGTGGAGTTCATTATATTCCTCCCCGATCAACTTCGCGAACGCGTTTCTGCCCCCTTTTGACCCCAACCTGCTACACCTGTGAGGCGAATTCACGGATTGACCGCGCCAAGTCATTCGAACTAAAATGGATGTCAGCTAAAAGCCAGTTCTCGTCCCAGGAAGCGGTGAGTCGTATGAACGCTACACGCCTTTCGATCTCCGTGCTGACCCTGTCCTCGCTCGCCGGCGTCAACGCCTTCGCGCAGGATAAGAAGAAAGCCGACACTTCTCAACGCGAAACCGTTGCCCGGCCCATGACCGAGAAGGAACGGAAGAAGAAGGAGGAGAAACTCCGCAAGGAGTTGGAGACCCCTTACCGCAAATGGCTCAATGAGGACGTAGCCTACATCATCACCGACGAGGAACGCAGCGCCTTCAAGCGCCTGCAGACCGACGAAGAGCGCGAGCAGTTCATCGAACAGTTCTGGCTGCGGCGCGACCCCACTCCGGATTCCATCGAAAACGAGTTCAAGGAAGAGCACTACCGCCGCATCGCCTATACCAACGAAAACTTCGCTTCCGGTATTCCCGGTTGGAAGACCGATCGCGGCCGCATCTATATTACCTACGGACCTCCCGACGAAAAGGAGACCCATCCCTCCGGCGGTACCTATGAACGGCCCCCCGAAGAAGGCGGCGGCACCACCTCCACCTTCCCCTTCGAGACCTGGCGCTATCGCTACATCGAAGGCATCGGCACCGATATCATCATCGAATTCGTAGACCCCACCATGACGGGCGAGTACCGCATGACCATGGATCCCTCGGAAAAGGACGCGCTCCTCTACGTCCCGGGCGCGGGCCTCACCATGATGGAACAGATGGGGATGAGCAACAAGACGGATCGCTTCAACCGCACCGATGGAACCCACCTCGGTGTGCCGTTCGGCGCCCAGACCGAGAAAATGAACCAGTTCAACCGCCTGGAGCAGTACGCCAATCTGCAGCGTCCCCCGGCCATCAAGTTCAAAGATCTGGAAGCCGCCGTCAATTCGCGCATCAGCTACAACATCCTGCCCATGAAGGTGCGCACGGATTTCTTCCCGCTCACCGAAGCCAGCGTGATGGCCTTCGTCACCTTGCAGTTCGATAACAAGGATCTTCAATTCCACGCCAAGGACGGGGTGCAGAAGGCCGCCGTCAACGTTTTCGGCAAGATCAGCACCATGACGCGGCGCATCGTCACCAACTTCGAAGACACCGTCGAAGTCACCAGCCCGCCGGAATACCTGCAGCAGATGGCGCAGCGCAAATCCATCTACAACAAGAGCGTGCCGCTCGCCCCCGGCACCTACCGCCTGAATGTCGTTGCCAAAGACGTGGTCGGTGGCAATCTGAACAGTTACGAAATCGCCATCATCGTCCCCCGCATGGACGGCGAGAAACTGACCGCCAGCAACATCGTTTTGGCCGACCTGATCGAGCACGTTCCCACCAAGAGCATCGGCATGGGGCAGTTCGTGATCGGCACCTCCAAGGTCCGGCCGCGCGTGGATGACGTCTTCAAACGCGAAGAGAAGATGGGCATCTATTTTAAAATCTACAACTTCGGAACTGACGGCGAGAACCGGATACCGGAAGGCGAAGTCTCCTACGAAGTCACCCGGAACGGCACCAACGAGAAAATCTTCGAAATCAGCGAGGATGTAGCCAAGATTCCCGGCGCCTCCGCCAACCAGGTAACAGTTGAAAAACTTCTGCCCCTGAAAGACCTTTTGCCGGGGCAATACACCTTGCGGGTGAAAATAACCGACAAATTCCGTAAACAGGTGCTCACCCCGTCGGCCCAATTTACGGTAACCTAGGGATAGCGGGGGTTCCCCCGCAACATAGAGCGTCGTTTGATGCGAAAAGCACGGACGCACAGAACGGTGGTTTCGCTGGCATGCGCAGGTGTGGTGTGCCTTGCGGTCGCCGGTCTCGCGCAAGCCGCCACTCCCCTGAAATTGTCGGGCTCCATCACCGGTTTCGTCACCGATGCGGCAGGGGTCCCGCAGATGGGCGCGGCTGTCCTCCTCTTCAACCGGCAGGAGCGCCAGTTCGAGC
Organism: uncultured Alphaproteobacteria bacterium; assembly: GCA_963745515.1. GTDB lineage: Bacteria > Pseudomonadota > Alphaproteobacteria > Rhizobiales > Xanthobacteraceae > VAZQ01. Next base: position 198,827 of record CAVUXO010000008.1, on the reverse strand, counting down.
GCGCGCTCACCGATGCCCGGGGCGCCTTCCGCTTTCTCGGTCTCACTCCAGATCTCTACTCCGTCAAAGTGACGCTGGCTGCATTTGTGCCTGCCGTGAAGAAGGGCATCCTCGTGCAGCCCGGTATGGCGAGCGTCTTGAGCGTCAACCTCAACACCCTTTTCAGTTCCATCCAGTTCGCCTACCCGCCCATCGATAACGGCAGCCTGATGAGCGACGAGTGGAAGTGGGTGCTGCGCAGCGCCTCTCCCACCCGCCCGGTGCTGCGCTTCAGCGGCGATTCCATCGCCCTGAGCACCACTCCGGCATCGCGCCGCACCGCCGTCTTCAGCGACACCCGCGGCCTTTTCAAACTCTCCGCCGGCGATGGTCCGCTAGCCTCCGGTATCGGCAATGAGGCCGATCTCGGCACCGCCTTTGCGCTGGCCACCTCGCTCTACGGAAATAATGTGTTGCAGGTGAGCGGCAACCTCGGCTACGGGTCGCAGACCGGTGTTCCCACCACGGCCTTCCGCACCAGTTACAGCCGCAACCTTGCCGGCGGCAGTCCCGAAGTGTCCGTGACCATGCGGCAGCTTTACCTGCCCGGCCGTCTCGGCGCCGCACTCGGGGGCAACGAAGAGGCCATGCCCACGCTGCGCAGCATGGCTGCAAGTTTCGACGACCGTACGGAACTCACCGACGAAATCGCCCTGCAATACGGCTTCACCCTCAATTCCATCTCCTTCCTGGATCACCTGACCTACGCCAGTCCCTATGCCCGCGTTACCTATTCGCTGGGCGATGCGGGCGAGATCGCCTTCGCCTATACCTCTGGCGACGCCCGTCCCGACCTGGCAGGCCGGGCGCGGCAGGATGCGGACCTCCAGCGCGACCTGAACACCCTCGGGCTCTTCCCGCGGATCAGCCTGCGCGATGGCCGTCCCAAGATCCAGCGCGGTGAAAATTTCGAACTCTCTTATTCCCGCAAAATCGGATCGCGCATCTACGAAGTGTCCGGCTACAAGGAAATCGTCAGCAACGCTGCGCTCTCCGTCGTCGTCCCTCCCGGCATGTACGCCTCCGGAGATATCCTGCCCGATCTCTTCACCGGCACCGCCACTTTCAACGCAGGCGACTACCGCACCGGCGGCGCCACCGCAGCCGTCACCCAGACACCTCGGCGATCACCTGTCGGCCACCTTGATGTACGGTTCCACGGGTGCGCTTACCGTCGCCAACGGGGAAGTAGTCAGCGAGAGTCCCGACGACTTGCGCGCATGATTCACGTCGGACGGCGCCGTGCCGCCACCGCCCGCATCGCCGCTACCGCGCCCTGGACCGGCACTCACCTGATCGCCAGCTACCAGTACACCGCGGACAATCGCTGGGCTTCCGCCGGACATGCCTACAGCACCGCATCGGTGCGCCAGATGCCTGGCCTGAATCTCTACGTCCGCCAGACCATCCCGGGCCTCGGGATGCTCCCCTGGCGAATGGAAGCCACCGCCGATTTGCGCAATCTCCTGGCCCAGGGCTATCTGACCCGTCGGTATGGCCGGCGGCCAGCAAGTGCTCCTGGTGGAAAACCCACGCAGCGTCCGCGGCGGCCTAAGCTTCATCTTCTAAGCATGTCCTCACCCGCATTCTGTGGCGCACGCACTCCTGCGTGCCGCATCGAGACTCATCTCGATGCGCTCCGCCGCCGGTGTCCGCGGTGAGCGACCCCGCCCCCTACCTCCGCATCGATTCCCATCAGCACTTCACCCGCGAGTACCTGCCCTCGCTCCTCTACCCCATCCTCAAGCGCAACCGCTTCGATGGCTCCGTAGTCGTCACCCCCATCCCCAGTGTCGAAGAGACCGGCTGGCTGCTCGATCTCGTCCTCCGGACACGATTTTATCCGAGCCGTCGTCGGCTGGGCGGACCTCGCCGACCCCGCGTCTCGGCGAACATCCTCGACCGCTACCAGCGCTATCCCAAGTTCCGCGGCCTCTGCTATTCCTTCGAAGGCCTCGCCGCCGACGCTCCGCTCCAGGCCTGGCCGAACTCGACCGCCGGGGCCTCACCCTCGACGTCTCCGCCAACTTCACCCCCGCCATCGCCGAGACAGTTCCCAGGCCTCCGCATCGCCATCGATCACGTCGGTACGGGGCACGGGAAGCGCCGCCTTTCAGCCGCCCACTACCCCAACGTCTTCGCCAAAATCAGCGGTCTGATCACCCACGCTCCCACCCAATGGAAGGCCGCCGAATTCCAACCCGAAGTGCGCGCGGCCCTGGCCGCCTTCGGCCCCGAGCGCGTCATGTACGGCAGCGACTGGCCCTCCTACCTGCCGGTGGGCACCTGGAAAGAGGCGCTCGCCGCCTTCACGCAGGCCATCGGCCCGCAGTCCCTGGAAACCCGTGAACACCTCCTGGGCGCCACTGCCCGCCGCTTCTATCAACTCGAGGATGGGGCTTGAATCTCCGCAACCCCCGTGGCGCACGCACTCTGCGTGCCGCGTCGAGTCTCACTCGACGCGCTTGGCTCTCTTAACGTCGCCGACGCCCGCCGCCGATATAATCTGAAAGACCCCGGAGGAGAATCATGACCGATCGAGCGAAACAAAACCGCCGCCGATTTGCCCTACTCTTAATAGCCGCCGTGGCGGTCTCCTTACTCTGTGTTGCCTACCCGCTCTACGTGATCCGGCCCTTCCGCGCGCAAGGTCCCCGCGAACTCGACCTGGCCCTCGTGCTCGCCAGGTTCCGTCCCGCCGTCACCATCCTCGCGGCCCTTGCCGCCATCCTCGCGACCCTCGGATACTGGCGCGCACAGCCGCGAAAATGGCGCCGGCTCGTGACCGCGGCAGGCGCGGCCTTCGCCATCGTCCTGGTAGTGCTCGCCCGCGTCAATGTCTACGAACTCATGTTCCACCCCCTCGCCCGCCCTTCCTTCACCGCCGCCTCCGAAACCAAACTTGACCCAGCCGAGATGGTGCTCGCCATCCGGGTCGGTTCCGACTCGCGAGCCTACCCCGTGCGCGGCATGTCGTACCACCACATCGTCAACGACGTCCTGGGAGGTGTCGCGCTCGTCGCGACCTATTGAACGCTCTGTCACACCGGTCTGGTGTGGAGGAGAGAAGTGGATGGCCTGCGGCTGACGTTTCATCTGGCCGGCATCAATAACCAGAACTTCCTCATGCGCGATGAGGAGACCGGCACTTACTGGCAGCAGATCTCTGGCGTCGCCATCTTCGGGTCCGCTCCGGGGCCGCCAGCTTGACCGTTGATCCACTCCGACGAACTGACCCTCGCCACCTGGCGCCCGAGGCACCCGCAAGGCACCGTCTGCAACGACGACCCCGAATACGCCCGGACTACGCCGACGAGGAGTGGGATGTTCGAATGAAGCGCAGGCCCACCGTCATCAGCTTTCCGCGAACACGGATCTCACCGCCCGCGACCTGATGCTGGGAATTCGAGCTTTCGGCGCCAGCCGTGCCTTCCCGTACGACCGCGTGATCGCCGAGAAGCTGGTCAAAGATCACGTAGGCCCCGAGCCCGTCCTGCTCGTCGTCGGTCCCGACGATCGTCCGTGCGGGCCTTCCGCGCCCGTATTCCCGGCATCGAAGGCGCCGCCGATTTCTACCGCGTCACCGGCAATCCCGGCGTCGTCCTGATCGATTCCGCCACCGGCAGCCGTGGAACTTCCAGGGCTGCGCCATCTACGGCAAGGCGCAGGGACGCTGCCTGGAGCCGGTCGCCATGCTCAAGGACTACTGGTTCGACTGGCGCAATTACAATCCCAAAACCACGGTCTACGGCAAAGTCAGGTGACCTCTGGCGCGCTAGCTATAATGAGACCAAACGGTCCTGTAGCTTCGACAAGCGTCCATGGGCATCACACGCCGTAATCTCCTCAGCCTGCTGGCAGCGCCCCTGGCCGGGCAGCAGCCCCAGGGAATGGCTTCCCGCGGCGTCAAGCCCGCGCCGCGCGGCAAGCCCTCCGGGCTCCCGTTCCACGCCCGCTTCACCGATGTCGCGCGCCAGGCCGGACTGAACGAAATCGTCGTCGCCGGCCATCCGGACCGCAGCGACTACATCATCGAGACGCATGAGCTGCGGCGCCGCCTTCCTCGACTACGACAACGACGGCTGGCTCGACATTCTCGTGCTCTCCGGCTCGCGGTTCGGCGATCCGCCGCCGGACGCCTCCAATCGCCTCTACAAAAACAACCGCGACGGCACCTTCACGGATGTCACCGAAAGGCCGGGCTGTTTCGCACCGGCTACGCCTACGGAGTGACCGTCGGCGACTATAACAACGACGGCTTCGACGACCTGTTCATCACCGGCTGGGGCCAGAACGTTCTCTACCGCAACAACGGCGACGGCACCTTCACCGATGTCACCAAGCGAGGCCGGTCTGCTCAATGCGCAGCCGCGCTTCGGCTCCGGCTGCGCCTTCGTCGATTACGATCGCGACGGCAGGCTCGACCTGTTCGTCTCCAACTACCTGCTCTTCGACCCGAAGACCGTCCCGCGGCCCAGCGAGACCGGCAGTTGCAACTACTAAGGCGTCCCCGTGAACTGCGGTCCCCGCGGCCTGCCCTACGGCCGCCACTCGCTCTATCACAACAACGGCGACGGCACATTCACCGATGTCACCGACGCCTCCGGCATCGGCAAAGTCGACGGTGGCTACGGACTGACCGTGGTGGCGGCGGATTTCGACAACGACGGCTGGCCCGACATCTACGTGGCCTGCGATTCCACTCCGAGCCTCCTTTTCCGCAACAACCACGACGGCACCTTCACCGAGCAGGGTCTGGAGCGCGGTGTCGCCCTGAGCGAAGACGGCATGGAGCAGGCCGGCATGGGCGTGGGCGTCGGCGATTTCAACCTCGATGGCAACCTGGACATCGTCAAGACGCATTTCCGCGACGACACGCCGGCCGTCTACGTGAACAACGGCAAGGGCAACTTCCGCGACGTCACCCTGCGTTCCGGCCTGGGCGTGGAGACCGCGCTTCGTCAGTTGGGGCGTGGGCGTCGTCGATCTGGACAACGACGGCGCTCCCGATATCTTCTGGGTCACCGGCAGCATCTATCCGGAGGTCGAGAAGAAGTTCCCCGACGTGGCCCTACAAAACGCCGCGCGTCCTCTTCCGCAACCTCGGCAAGGGCCAGTTCGAGGAATTGATCGCGCGAAGCCGGACCCGGGCGTCGAAGCCCCGCACTCCAGCCGCGGCTGTGCCTTCGGCGATTTCGATAACGATGGCGACATCGACATCCTGATCGTCAATCAGAATGAGCCGCCGTCGCTCCTGCGCAACGACGTGACCGGCGGCCACCACTGGCTCAAGGTCAAGCTGACGGGCGTCAAATCCAACCGCAGCGCCATCGGCGCGCGGGTCACGGTGCGCTACGGCGATTCGGTGCAGGCGCAGGAAGTGCTGAGCCAATCCTCCTATCTCTCGGTCAACGACAGCCGGCTGCACTTCGGCCTCGGCGCCGCCGACACCGCCGATATCGAGATTCGCTGGCCGCTGGGACAAGTCGAGAAACTGGCCGGGGTGGCGGCGGATCAACTGATCCACGTGACCGAGGGCTCCGGAATCACGCAGCACCGCGGAAATTCGGGCGGAACCCATGAGGCCGATGTCCTGCCCTTCCTCACCTGCGCAGTCCTGCTCGCGCAGCGCACGCCGCTCGATTCCGCCTGGGACCTCCTGGCCAAGGGGAACCGTGAGGAGGCCGCTCGCGTCGCCGCCCGGATCGTGCAAGCCAATCCCCGCGATGGCCGAGGCTCGCCTCTTTCTGGGCAGCATCCTCGCCGAAGACGGCCGCACTGCCGAAGCCATCGCCCTGCTCAAAGAGGCCGTCCGGCTGATGCCGCGCTCCGCCATGGCCCGCAATGCGCTCGGCGAGGCCTTCAACACTGCCGGAGACCTCAAGGCCGCGCGCGCGGAATTTGCAACAGGCGGTCACGCTCGACCCCGCCTTTGCCACAGCCCACGCCAACCTCGGCCTGGCCCTGCTCCAGGCCGGCGAATCCGAAGCCGCCGCCCGCGCACCTGGATCGCGCCATCGAAATCTTCGGCAAGTCTCCCGATGCCGCGCTATCCCCATTATCTGCGGGCCAAGATCTACACCGAACAGAACGAGATCGAAAAGGCAGCCGCGGAATTGCAGCGAGGCCGTGTCCCTCCAGCCCGATTTCGCCGAAGCCTGGTCGGATCTGGGGCAGGCCCGCAAGACCCTGCTCGATGACGACGCGGGCCTTCGCGGCCTTCGAGCGCTCCGTCGAACTGGACCGCCAAAAACCCGATTGCGCAATACCGCCTCGGCGCCGAGTATCTTCGCCGCGAGCATGCCGCCCAAGCCGTGCTCGCACCTGCGCGAATCCTACCGCCTCAATCCGCAAAACCAGTCCACGCTTTACAGCCTGCAACTGGCCCTGCGCCAGGACGGCAAGTTGGAGGAGGCCGCGCGCATCAAGGAAGAACTGGCCGTCCTCTTACGTCAAAATCGACCAGGAGAGTCAGTCCGCCTTCGCCGCGCTCCGACTCAACAACGAAGGCGCCGCCCTGGAAAAGAACGGCGGCCTCCGCGCCGCCCTCCAGAAATATCGTGAGGCCGTCGCACTCGATCCCGAACATCCCGGCTTCCACATGAACCTGGGTGTCGCGCTTCTCAGGCTTGGGCAGTGGCAGGAAGGCCTGGTGGAATTGCGCGACGCGGCCCGTCGCGATCCGGATAGCGCCCTCATCAAAACCGCCCTCCAGGACGCCCTCGAACAGGCCCCCGTGGAATTTGGAGGCAAGGGCAAATCCCCGCCCAGGAAATAGCCAGGCGTTAGTGGGGCAGGCGGTTCCGCCTGCCGGTCCTACAAAAAAAAACCGCCGGAGCCGCGAATAATCGCGACCCCGGCGGGGTTGTAATCTCTTACAGCCGCGACCCCAATCGGAGCCGCGACCGTAAGGGAGCGGTTAGCGCCCGAATCAGAAGATGATCTTCAATCCGAGTTCCACCTGCCGTCCGCTGACGTTGCCAAGTTCCATCGTCTGCGGTCCGAAGGTTGCCGAAGGCGTGCCCTGATACAGCGCCTGTCCGAACTGCGAACTGGTCACGTCTGTATTCGGATTGCCGCGGTTCAGGCGGTTGATAGCATTGTAGGCCGCCATCTTAAGTTCGACCTTCACCCTCTCGGTAATCCTGAGATCTTTCGAGAGAACGCCGTCCAGCATGAAATAGCCCGGACCGGTGAGGTTGTCGAACTGCACGGGGTTGGTGCGGATCACGAACGTGTTTGCCGCGATCGGCGAGAACGCCGCGGTATTGAACCACTTCCCAGGCTGCGGATCGGAGACCGTCACGTCCTGGCCGTTGTAGTTCATCTTGCCGAACCGCAGGATGGCGCCGGAAATGAAGGTCGAATTTCCCGTCAGCTTCCAGCCTCCCACGATGGCCTCGGCCACCTTGGGCATGTTGTTCGCCATCGGGCGTCCTTTGCCGAATGGCAGCTCATAAGTGCCTGCCATGGTGATGTGGTGCCGCGGTTGATTGCTGTTCAGGTATTGCAGGTTGTTCTGGAAGCTGTCCAGTTCATTGAGCCCGGTGGTCTGGGCCTTCTCGCGAATGTACACGTAAGCGCCCAGGAAGTTCCAGCCCTTGGCGAATGCCTTCTGGACTTTGAACTCGAGGGATTGATAGCGCTCCGCCGCGCCCAACGTTCCCACTTCGAACAGCCCGCCGTATTGCGGATACTGGGTCAGCAGGGTCCCCAGCGAAACCGTCTTCTGGTTGCGCAGCGGTCCAGGGAATAGCGCCGGAGTCAGGTAGTTGTAGAACGGGTTGTCAACGGTGGCGTTGATGCCGTTCTGCAGGGCCACGTCGATCCGCGGATCGCGGTTGTTCAACGCCCTGGTGTAGTGCTGGTTGCCGATGTTGTAGAAATACGTGAACGATCCCACGATCTGACCGGCGAACTGCCGCTGCAGATTGACATTGAAGCGGTCGTTGCGCGATTTCTGTGTATCTTGCGGGTACCTCAGCAATGACGTGCCGCCCCTGCCCACTGCGCTTCCCGCGGCCTTGCCGTTAGGAGCGATCAGCGGGTTCACGTTGGTCGGATACGGATTGTTGATGGTCTGCTGCGGAACGCCGGAGAGCAGCCCGGCCGTATTCTGATACGCCTTCATGCCGAAGAAGGGCGGTTCCAGGAAGCTGACGGTTTCGAAACCGGAAACCGGCGCCTGGCTCAGAATCATTTCGTACGGAGACAGGTAGCGGGCGTAACCGATGCGCAACGCCGTGGTTTCCGTGATCTTGATCGCCGCGCCGATGCGCGGTACCAGCGCGAGCTTCTGCGCATCCCACATTCCGGGATGGCTGTCGCTCGTCCATTCCCACTGCCCGTTCCACTTATAGGAATTCCCCATGATCGCCGTTGCAGCGGCGGGCATCTTCGGGGGGTTTGCCACCATCTCGGGAATCGGCAGTGCTACGTTGAGTCCCTGTGACATGTTGTGATTCGGATCGTACCAGGCCGACTCGTATTCGTCGCGGATGCCCATGTTGATGGTCAGCCAGCGCTTCACTTTCCAGTCGTCCTGAATGAACATGCCCCAGTATTTGACATGCGGATCGGGAGCCGGGCCGCCGATCATCTGCGATTGTCCGTCGAGCGCTCCCAGCAGGAACGTCGCGAAACCCATGCCGTTATGCAGGGTGTCCGGGCTGTTGAACGTCTCCGCCGTGAGTTCCGTCGGGAAATAGAAGTTCGAGGTGTTCCCCACGAACGTCACGCCGTAGCCGCGCCGGTGCTCGATTCCGGCCTTCAGGAAGTGCGAACCGCGCTGCTGCGAAATCTTCGCGTTGTACGCCATCCCTTCCGGCTTCTGGTCCCAGTAGAATCCGCGTCCGCCGAATCCGGCGCCGCCGATGTTGAAGTTCGGGAAGTATACCGGCACGCCGGGGCTTGCGTCCTGGTAGCTCTTGTACCACGGGTTGTTCTTCCAGATATCGCCCCATCCGGCTTCGCTCAGAGGAGTCGATACGTAGGCGTCGATTACTTTGTGCCAGTCGCCGTGGAAGTTCACTACCGTGCGCGGGCTGGCGCTCCAGATCGCGTCTCCCGAAATCTGTGTGGACCCGCGAGAGGTTCCCGTGGGCACGAACAGCTGGCTCTGGTTAGGCGTCACGTTCGGCGCCAGATCGTCCGTGTAGTACTTGCCGATGCGTCCGTAGACCTTCCACTTGTCGCTGATGTTGTAGTCCACGCGGTCGGAGAAGTTGTAGTAGTTGTAAGTCTCCGTGTAACCGGCCTTGAAGTTATTCACGTGCGTGATGTTGTCACCCGGCCCGTTCGGCGACCCAGAAACTGGGCAGCAGCGAAGCCGACAACGGATCGAAACGGCTGCTCGGTACCTTGTTTCCGGCGAACGGAGTGCGTGCTACCGCGCCCGTCGCAGGGTTCAATGTGGTGGTGAAGGGGTCGTAGATGGTCTTGATCCCGCCATCGATGTTGTAGGACTGCGAGAAATCCCCGCTTCGTTCCAGATCGGTCGGAACGGTTGTGACGAAGCTGCCCGGATAGCCCACTCTCCAGCGTTCCAGCGAGAAGAAGTTGAACAGCTTGTTCTTCACGATGGCGTTGCCCAGCGTGCCGCCGTACATATGTTGGCGCGTCGAGTTGTTGGTGAAACGCGTGCGGTCCGCTACCGCGTTCAGCCAGGGATAACGCCCCAGGTAGAAGCCAGATCCATGCCATTCGTTGGTGCCGGATTTCAGCGTCATGCTGATCAGTCCGCCCGCGCTGTGGCCGGATTCGGCGTCCACGCTGTTCTGTGAGACCACCACTTCCTGCACCGCATCCGTGTTCGGCGAATAGCTGTTCTTGTGCCCCAGCCCGATCGGGCTGCCGTCCACTTGAAGATCGTTCTTCAAATTGGTGCCGCCGCCCAGGTCCACGCTGTTGGCTGCCCAGGAGTGGAACGGCATCATTTCACCGCGAGTGTTCACCGCCGATGGCGCCAGCAGCGTCAGCTTGAACGGGTTGCGGTCGATGCGCGGAATGTCCGCGGCCATCTTCGCATCCAGCGTGAGATCCTTGTTGCTGGAATTGAACTGCACTGCGACCGGTGCTTCGGTCACGGTGATGCTCTCCTGCACGGAACCCGGTTTCAACACGGCGTCCACCGTGATGTCGCCGCGCATTTGCACGGCAATATTTTCTTGCACGAACTTACCGAAACCCGGATTCTCCACCGTCAGGGTGTAGGTCCCCGGATCTACCAGATCGAATACATACAGACCGGTATCCCGCGTCTGATGGGTTTGGGCCACCCCTGTGCCGACATTCAGGAGTGTCACCTTTGCGTTGCCGATGACCGCCTTGCTAGGGTCGGTCACTACGCCTTGCACGCGGCCGCGATAACTTTGCGAAAAAGCCGCGGATGCTAAGAACAGCAAGAGCGAGAAAATCACCATCACCCGAGTGGTGACATTACGATCCTTCATTGTTTAACCCCCTTTTAGTAAATGAGCGAGACCAGCAAGCCCGCGAACTTCAATTAGCTGAAACTTCGCAGGGCCTGTGCGGCCGTCCCGTAAATCCGGAAGGGACATACCCAGCCCGATTCCACGGCGGCCATGGTTTCAAATACCTATATACGGGTATCAATATAGCGCTTGGCGCTTCCCGATACAATGGGCAGGAGCGTAATAAGGGTTGCGTCCAGAGGCTTCCCAAGGCCCAGGCTACCCGTTGACTCAGGGTGTCCCCTCGACACCAGGGGAATCCCTGAGAAGGTTCCTGTGGCTCTGTTTCCGCCGTGATAGTATTTTTTCCTACAACTGGTCGGAAAGGCTGTCGGTTGATCAGTTAACTAGGAGGAATTTATGGCCGATTACTTAATGCAAATCTCGTATAGCAGCGCAGCCTGGGCTGCCATGATCCAGCGTCCCGAAAACCGTGTGGAGGCGGTGCGCAAGGTCGTTGAAAATCTCGGCGGCAAACTCGGGGGATTTTGGATGTCCTTCGGCGATCAGGACCTCGTCGGCATTCTGGAGATGCCCGACAATTCCAGCGTCGCCGCCTTCGCCACGGCAATCTCCGCCGGCGGGGCCTGCAAGAGCGTCAAGACCACTCCCCTGCTCAAAATCGAGGAAGGTATGGAGGCCATGAGAAAGGCCGGCGCCTGCGGCTACCAACCGGTGACCTCCAAGCAGTAGGAGTCCTCCTCGACCGGCCGCGGCGACGGGTCTCCATCCGGTCCGTGCCGCGTCCCTTCCCGACGTGCTATCTTCGATCCACGGCCTAACGTTTTCCCACGGGAGGAGCAGTATGGCAGAGATCATTTCTGAGAGGATGGCCGTCGAAATCGAGGGGGATTTCGTCGTGTTCCTCATCGGCATGCGGATCAACAAACCCTGGAAGCCGCATAAATGGCTGCCGGTATTGCTGGCCATGCCGCGAATGCTCAAAGAACTCGGACGGCAGCCGGAGAGCGGGTTCCTTGGCTCCATCTCGGCCGGAACGCTGATCGTCCAGTACTGGCGTTCCTTCGAGCATCTCGAAGCCTACGCGCGCAGTCACGATCACCAACACTGGCCTGCCTGGGTTGCCTTTAACAAGCGCATGCGCGAAAGTCGCGGGGACGTCGGCATCTGGCACGAAACCTATCGGGTGCGGGCGGGACAGTATGAGGCGATTTATAGCGGCATGCCGCGCTGGGGCCTGGGCAGCGTCGGCGATCTCGTTCCAGCCTCGGGGCGCCGGGAGTCCGCCGCCGGACGTATGTCGAAGTCTGTGTGAATCGGCGTCGTGCCCATTGCCGCCAACATCCAGAATCTTAGCCCCTCTGCCGTCAATAGTTTGAGTGATTTATGCTCCGAAACGCCGGATTCTGAGGCTTATCCTCGAATCATGGCAGCCCTCCGCCCCATTCCGGCATCGCGCCGCTGCGTTTTAACATTCGCCGTCCCCTCTTCTGGCGCGGGGAAGGTCGATTTCCTCGCCCCTAACCCCATCAGTCCAAACCGCTTCACCCCAAATTGGCTTCGTTTTGTAATCGGCCTTTTCCGGCTCCCTCACCCTCCCGGTTCTCCTTCGAGTAGCCATTCTTCCCGTGCCATAATGAACGGTGACCCTGGTCCGGGGTACGGTTTCGCCCCGTAGCCCATCCTGGAATCAGCATGATCCCGGCGTAAATCCGTTAGGTAACCATTGAATTGACTGCCCTTCCCAAACTCTCCCGGTCGAAGCAAATCCTGCTGGATTTCTTCCTGGTCTTCCTCTTTACCGCGATCCTGATCCGCCCCTATTTCAAGGCCAAGTACACCGACAAGTGGGCGTCCATCGAAAGCACCTTCATCGCCGACGCGCGCTTCCTGATGGAGCACTGGCCGCATCCGCAGTGGCAGCCGCTCTGGTACGCCGGCACGCGCTTCGACTACATCTATCCGCCGGCGCTGCGCTACGGCACCGCGGCCATCTCCAAGGTCACCGGCTTCTGGCCGGTGAAGGCGTATCACTTCTACACGGCGCTTCTTTTACGCCATCGGCATCGCCGGAGTCTACCTGCTGATGCGCGTGGGCACCGAGTCGCGCGGCTGCGCCTGGCTGGCGCGCGATCTCGACCGCGCTGATGTCGCCGATCTTCCTCTTCATGCCGCGCTTCCGCGGCGACGCGTGGCTGCTGCATCCGCAGCGGCTGGGGGTGCTGGTGAAGTACGGCGAAGGCCCGCACATGAGCGCGCTGGCGCTGATCCCGATCGCGCTCGGCGTTCACCTGGCTGGCGCTGGAGAAGCCGCCGGCCCTGGGCCATCGCGCTGGCCGCGATCTTCTCCGCCGGCGTGGCCTCCAACAATTTCTACGGCGCCACGGCGCTGGCCATCTTCTACCCGATCCTGATCTGGGCCTTCTGGATCACCCGGCAGGACAAGCGCATCCTCGCTGCCGGCGCTCGTCATTCCCGTGCTGGCCTACGGCCTCACGGCGTTCTGGCTGGTGCCGTCGTACTTCAAGGTCACCGCGGAGAACATGAAGTACGTCTCCGAGCACGGCACCACCTGGTCCATCTGGGTCGCGGTGGTGGTGGCCATCGCCTTCGCCGTCGACCACCGACAAGCTCGCCCGCGGCAAGACCGCGCGCACCTGGGAGGTCTTCGTCGCCGGCTGCGTGGTGTTCTTCTCGCTCAACGTGCTGGGCAATTTCTATTTCAATTTCCGCGTGACCGGCGAGCCCACGCGCCTGCTGCCGGAACTCGACATGATCTACATCATGGTGATCGTGCTACTTCCTGCGCTGGATGTGGAACCGCCCGCAGGTCGCGTGGCGCGGCGTGGCGGTCGTCATCGTGCTGCGCCGCGTTCTGGACCACCACAGGACTACCTGCGCCGCGCCTGGGACATCGTTCCCTCCTGGCCCGACTACACCAACCGCGTGGAATACCGCGTCACCGACTGGCTCTGGAAGAACATGCCCGACGCGCGCGCCTATCCCACCGGCAGCGTGCGCTTCTGGTACGACACCTGGCACGACCTGGCGCAGGTGGGCGGCGGCTCCGAGCAGGGCCTGCTCAACGGCCAGGTGGAGCCGGCGCAGTGGGAGACCAACCTCGGCCCCGACCCCGAGCCGACCATCCTGTGGATGCAGAGCATGGGCGTCGACGCCATCTACGTCGCCGACAAGCAGTCGCAGGAGATCTTCAAGGACTTCCAGTATCCCGCACAAGTTCGACGGCGTGCTGCCGGTGCTCTACGACGACAAGCAGGGCAACATGCTCTTCAGCGTGCCGCGCCGCTGGCCCGACCGCATCCGCGTGGTGGAGACCGCCAAGCTGAACGCCGTCAAGCCGCCGCGCTACAACGACGACGTGGAGTACCTGCAGGCCTACGTCGATGTCATCGAGAAGGGTCCCGATTCGCCCGCGCACGCTGAAGCGCGACGGGCACCGACGCCATGCGTCGCGCACGCCAAAGTCGGCGCCGGGCCAATCCATCCTGGTGCAGGAGACCTACGATCCCGCGTGGCACGCCTGGTCGGGCGGCAAGCCGCTGACGGTCCGCAAGGACGCCATGGGCCTGATGGTGATCGACGCGCCGCCCGGCGACCAGGAGATCTCGCTGGCCTTCGTCACGCCGCTCGAAAACCAGGTGGGCCGCGTGGTCACGCTGCTTACGCTGCTCGCCATCGCTGGCGCTGTTCTGGTCGTCGGTCTTCGCCGCGGAGCGGACGCGCGTGACCGAGCGAACCGCGAGACGACGATCGCGGCTCGCGGTCGGCTGCTCCTGGCCCTGCTGATCCTGGCGCTCAATCTCTGGCTGAACGCGCCGCTCTTCATGCCCGGCGAACTGCCGTTCCGCGGGTCGGTCGAAGGCGGCTACGTGGGCATGGCGCGCTTCCTCTCCGCAGCATCCCAATCCGTGGGGCTGGAATCCCTTGCCCTACTGCGGGCTGCCGGTGCAGTTCATGTACGTGCCCGCGCTGCCGTATCTGACCGCGCTCGGCATGCGCCTGCTGCCGCACGTCGTCGCCGGACACGGTCTACCGCACCATCGTCTCGCTGGCCACCTGCCTGGGTCCGGTGACGCTGTTCTTCTTCGCGCTGCACTTCACCGGGAGCCGGCGATGGGCGCTTCGCCGCGGCGCTGGCCTACAGCTTCCTCTCGCCATCCTACGGACTGTTCCCCGCGGTGGAGAAGGATCGCGGCATCGTGCAACTTCCGTGGCGCATTCAGGTGCTGGCCAAGTATGGCGAAGGTCCGCACAACACCGGCCTCACGCTGCTGCCGCTGGCGCTGCTGGCGCGTGTGGCTGGCGGGCAAGCGCCGCGGCTATCCGCGCATTCTTGCTGGCGGCGGTGCTGCTGGCGGCGATTCCGCTGACCAACTGGGTGGCGGCCTTCGCGCTGGCGATCTCCTGCCTGCTGCTGCTGCTGGCCGCGTGGGGCGAGCCCGAATTTCAGGCCTGGCGCGCGCTGGCCGCCGCGGCGCTGGCCTGGCTGCTGGCCTGCTTCTGGCTCACCCCGAGCTTCGTCAAGATCATCGCCTTCAACTGGCCGGTCGATTCCTTCGGCTATCAACTTCGGCGACCAGCAGGTGCTGCGCGCTGGCCGGCATGGCGGCGGGCGTGCTGCTCATTCGCGCTGCTGTTTCCGCTGGCTGCGCGGGTCCTTCTATTTCTGCCTGGTCACCCTGGGCGCCTTCGTCTTCGGCTGGATCGCGACCGGCGTTTTACGTCTACGGCGTGGACACCATTCCCGAATCGCGCCGCTACGCCATCGAGTTCGAACTCTTCCTGGCGCTGGCGCTGGTGGAAGCCCTCCGGCTGGCGATGCAGCAGCGCCAACGGGACGGTGCGGCTGTGCGCCATCGGCAGCGGCGGCGTCCTGCTGCTGGTCGGGCTGCCGCAGCTCTGGGCCTATGCCACGCAGGGCTGGCAGCGCTGGCGGCCCGTCGCGCCGCGAAAGCACGATCGAGTATCAGCTGGCCCGCTGGATCGCGCGAGCATCCGCCCGCAGGGCCGCGTCTTCGCCTCCGGCGGACTGCGCTTCCGCCTCAACTCCTGGTTCGATCTCCAGCAGGTGGGCGGCGGCTTCGAAACCGGACTGCAGCAATCGCGTGCCGGTGGACCTGGCCTACCGCATCCGCGCCGCCAGCAATCTGTGGCCCGGACACGAGGCCGAAGACACGCTCGCTGGAACTCAAGGCGCTGGGCGCGGAGTACGTGGTGGTGCACGGTCCGAAGTCGCAGGAATACTACCGCGATTTCGTGCGGCCGGAACGCATGGCGCCAGC
This sequence comes from uncultured Alphaproteobacteria bacterium, assembly GCA_963745515.1. GTDB lineage: Bacteria > Pseudomonadota > Alphaproteobacteria > Rhizobiales > Xanthobacteraceae > VAZQ01. The sequence goes on along the minus strand of CAVUXO010000008.1, from coordinate 183,052 downwards.
CTGCCCGCCGTCTTCCACATCGAAGACGACACCATCTATGCGCTGCCGCCGCGGCCGCTGGCGCACCTCATGCGCCCCGAAGAGATTCCCGAACGCGGATGTGCGCGAGCATCCCGAAGTGCTGACGCGCTATGTCGCGGCGATCGAAGACCCGTCGCGTCCCGCGCTGCGCGCCGGCTGGACTGGACACGAGCACGCTTGCCGATCGACGGGCCCGTGCGGCCGGGCGACGTGGTGGCCGTGCAGGTCAATGCCGACCCCGGCTGGCGCGCCACGCAGGACGGCCGCGCCGATCGCCATCACGGAGGACAAGCTCGGCTTCGTCGTGCTGCATCCGGCGCCGGCGGCGGCCACCCGCATCGAACTGCACTATTGGGGAACCGCTGGAACAGCGCATCATGGCCGCCGTCTGCGCGCCTGCGCCTGGATCGCGCGTCGCCTCTTCTGCGCTCTTCCGCGACGAGGCGCGCCTGATGCGCCGCGAATACGCCAAGACGCTCGGCTGCGCGGCCCTGCTGTTCGCGCTCAACGCCGTGCATCACGCAGTGGCTGTTCCGCACCGCCTACACCAACCAGATGGGCTCGATCGAAGCGGCCTTCATCGGCATGGCGCGCTACGTCTCGCGGCACTGGAACGACCTGGGCTGGTTCCCGCTCTGGTACGGCGGCATTCCGTACCCCGACAGCTACCCGCCGCTGCTGCACTGGATCGTCGCGCTGGTGATCACGCTGACCGGCGTGTCGACCCGGCCTGGCGTACCACTTCGTCACCGCGATGATCTACTCGCTCGGCCCGGTCACGCTCTTCTGGATGGCGTGGCGCCTGTGCGGCAGCCGCGAGTGCGCGCTGGTCGCCGGCCATCGGCTATTCGCTGATTTCGCCGACCTGCCTGCTGGTGCAATCGGTGCGCGTGGATGTCGGACGGCTTCCTCGGGCCGCGCCGCCTGATCACGCTCGTCAACTACGGCGAAGGTCCGCACCTCACGTCGATGTGCCTGCTGGCGCTCGCCATCGGCATGCTGCACGTGGCGCTCGAAAAGCGCAAGCCCTGGTATTGGGTGGCGGCCGCGCTCGCCGATCGCCGCCGTGCCGATGAGCAACTGGCTGGGCGGCATGGCGCTCGCCATCTGCCTCGCCGCGTATCTCTTCGCCGGGCTGCCCGGCTCGCAGAAGACGCTGCCCACGTGCTGCTGCGCACCGGCGCCGTGGCCGCTCTACGCGTACGCGCTCGTCGTGCCGTGGCTCTCGCCCGCCACCATCGCCGTGATCCGCGCCAACGCGCCGCGCGTCGCCAACAACTTCCAGTCCGACACCACGCAGCGCATCTTCGTCGCTGGCCGTGGCGGCGGCCTTCCTGCTGCTCGCGTGGGCCATGGAGCGCTGGAAGGTCGCCGCGCCACACGCGCTTCGCGTTGCTGGTCTCCCTGGTCACCGGCGCCGCGGCGCTCGGCCGCTACTGGTTCAAGCTCTCGCTCCTGCCGCAGCCCGACCGCTACCACCTGGAAATGGACATGTTCCTCTGGGTGGCGGCTGGTCTTCGCCGTCTGGCCCGCTGGTGCGCTGGATCGGCAGCGCACCTGGACCGCGCGCCACATCGCCGGGCATGCTGCCGCTGATCCTGGCTCATCGCCTGCGTCCCCGATCGTCAAGAAGCAGCGCCGGACGGCGCGCTGGGACGAGCGGCCCATCGAGATCGAGACCACCATCGAGTACAAGACCGCCAAGTGGCTGGACGCGCACATGCCCGGCGCGCGCGTCTTCGCGCCCGGCACCATCGGCTTCTGGCTGAACGCCTTCAGCGACGCGCCGCAGATCACCGGCGGCTTCGACAACGGCATCAGCAATCCGTTCGTCCCGGCCGTGATCTTCCACGTCTACGCGGGCGACAACCAGCAGTACATGGTGGACCTGCTGCAGGCCTACGGCTGCGACGCGCATGATCGGCGGCGGCAAGGACAGCGCCGAGTTCTACCACCCCATCTCGCACCTCGAGAAACTGCGCGGGCCTCACCGAACTGTGGCGCGACGGCGGCGACGCGGTCTACGATATCCCGCGGCGCTCGCGCTCCCTGGCCCACGTGATGCGCCCGGGCGATCTGATGATGCGTCCGCTCGCCCTCTACGGCTGGGCCGCGCTCGATCCCTACCTCGCGGCGCTCGACAATCCCGAGTATCCCGCTCGCCAGCTTCCGCTGGCATGGCGCCAGCCGCGCCGTGATCACCGCGCCGACATGACAGCCGGACCAGGTCCTCAGCGTGCAGATCAGTTGGGACAAAGGCTGGAACGCCTACCGTCGGCGGACGGCGCGTCCCACGTGGAGCGATAAACTGGGACAGATGGTGGTGGAGCCGCACTGCAGCGGGCCCTGCACCATCGAACTCGAATTACGATGGCGGCACCGAAGGCCGCATCGCGCGCGCTGATCAGCCGCCTGGCGCTGGCCGGCGGCGTTCTGTTGGATACTGGTGGCGATCTTATGGCGAAAGCGTTCGGGTTTGACGAAGACGAATTGAAAATGCTGCTGGTGGCGGTCCGCCAGATGCGGCGCACCTTCGAGGCGGCGCGCAAGACCGCGCCCGAGCCGCAGCCCGCGGTGGATGCGTACGCCCGGCTCTACGACGACCTCTACGAGAAACTGCTCGAAATGGCCGGCCCCCTGCCGGACACCCTGGAAGACGTCCTGTAGGACGGTCGATCGTTTTGTGTCGACTGTCCCTCTAATCTTTTTTCTTGCCGGCCTAAAGCGTGACCTTCTCTCCGCTCCGGCAAGACCGGTAAATCGCGTCCACGATCTCCATGGCCTGCACGCCTTCCTCGCCGGCGACCAGCGGTTTCCGGCCCTTAGTAATAGCCTCGCCGAAATCCAGGAACTGCCGTTCGAACGGTTCCAGCGAAATCGCCATCGGGTCGCTAGCCCCCGATGCCACTTCCTTCGCCACCGGAGCCGGCTCTCCGGAATCGTCCTGCACATCCCACGTGGTGAGCTTGTCGCCGGAGATGATCGCGGTGCCCTTCGTGCCGTGGAATTCGGTGCGCTCCGTATATCCCGGCCAGATCGCCGTGGACGCCTGGATCACGCCCGGTAGCGCCGCTGCCGAACTTGAGGACTGCGTTGATCACGTCCTCCGACTCGATCTTATGGAGCGCCCCCAATTGCCACACGCCGAAAACTTCCGTCACCGGACCCGCCAGCCAGCGCACGATGTCCACGCCGTGGATCGCCTGGTTGATCAGCGCCCCGCCGCCCTCGGTCTGCCAGCTGCCCTTGATCGGCCGCGAATAATATTCGGCCGAGCGGTGCCACTTCACGTAGCAATCGGCCTGCAGCAGTTTCCCCAGCCGGCCGCCGGCAGATCGCCTTCGCCAGAAACAGGCTCGCATCGTCGAACCGGTGCTGGCTCACCACGCCGAGGATGATGCCCGCCTTGCGCGCCGTCTCCACCATCAGCCGCGCCGTCTCCAGGTTCGTCGAAATCGGCTTCTGCACCTGGACGTGCTTGCCCGATTCCGCGCACGACCAGAATCGGCTGCATCCGGAAATCCGGAAACGTGCAGACGTCCACGTAATCCACCTTGGGGTGGCGGCAGACCTCTTCGTAGGTGGGCACGAACTCCGCGCCGTACTGCTCGGCGAAACGGCGCCCGCCGGCCTCGTTGATATCCGTGCACACGGTCAACTGAAATCCGATGTTTTTGTAGGCCTGGGCGTGTTTGTGCGAGATGGCGCCCGTGCCGATCATTCCGACTCTCATGGGTAGCGACTATTCTATCAGCCGTCGGGACGGAAGCCTGGCCACCCAGACCTTGCCCGCCGCGCCGCGCGCCAGGCGGACCGTGCGTCCAGCCGTCACCAACTCGATCTCGCCGTCGGCCTGAACCACATGGAGCGACACCCCGGGGCGAATCCCCGAACCGTCCAGATATTCCAGCAGCTGCCGGTCGCGCTCGAAGACGCTCACCACTCCCAGGCGGTCTCCCGGACTGCGCCTCTCCCAGCGGCTTCAGTCCGCGCGCCCGCCGCTCCGCCGGTGACTCCATCCCCACCTGGTTGCCGTGCGGGCACGCGCCCGAAGTGCCCAACCGCTCGATCAGTTTGCGCTCGAAATCGGCCGATACCGCGTGTTCCAGTTGCTCCGCCTCGTCGTGCACCTTGTACCATTCCAGGCCGAAGATCTCGGTCAGCATGCGCTCGATCAGGTGATGGCGGTTGAGCAGCCGGTTGGCGATATCGCGCCCGCCCTCGGTCAAGCGTCAGCTGGCCTTCGTCGGCCACCTCGATCAGCCCGTCGCGGCGCAGCCTCTTGATCGCCATCGTCACCGCCGGCGCCGAGACGTTCAGCCAGCGCACCAGGGTCACGGCCTTTACGGTCTCCCCTTCGCTCTCTGCCTCGGCGATCGCCTTGAGGTAGTTTTCCTTGGAAATTGTGATGCGTAGCGGCAATCGGTTGGCCTAGAGTTCCTCGAATGTCTTACCGTCGAACCAGTACGTGCGCTCGTCGATCCGGGCGGTCCCGCCCGCGGTGTCCTCGCCCTCCAGCCGGATTCGATACGCGCCGGACTGCAAGGCCTGCAGCTTCGTCCTCGCGGTCAGCGGGGCCGCTCCGGGCGCTTGCACCCTCGGGTTGGGCAGCGTGGATTGTCCCAACGCCCGTTCCGCCTGGTATCTGCCCGAAGGGCGCGAGTAGCCGGCCAGTTCCAGCCAGCTCACCGTCACTTTGCGGTAACTCCTGTCCACCCGGAAACGGATCGCAGTACTGTCCCTGCGCCGCCGCCGTCCGCTTCATCATCTCCGGATCGGCGCGCAGCATATCCTCCCGGTGCCTCTCGTCCACGTTCGGCACGTATACGGCCTGCGACGAGGTGACTCCCGCTGCCGCCGACTGACTGCCCGCCAGGTCGCGCACCTCCCCGGCAATCTCCACTTCCTCGGAGTACGCGGCGTGGATGCCCGGCCCCGAAGCGCCCGCGGACCAACCTGGCCAGAATCTGCCTGGCCGCCGCAGCGCCCGCCTCGGTCTCAACCGTCAGGTGGTGCACTCCATGCGCCCCGCTCGGCGCCAGGACGACCCAAGTCAGCGGTGCGGCCGATACCATCAGTCCGGCATGTTCCCAGGAGTCGATCGCTTTCATCGGGCTATCCGGCTCCATCGCTTTCGCCAGGTCCTTGTGCGACGCATAGATCTCAGTCTCGGCCTTGTGCAGCGCGGGCTGTTCCTTGAAATCCAGCGGCATCGGGGCTTCCAGGCGGCCTGCCAGGTTGACCATCCAGCTCTTCACCAGGCGCGCGCCAATTCCCTCCGTGGGGCGCTTGAGCGTGACCGTCATGGTTCCGCCCGCGGAATCGCCCGCGGAATCGAAGAACACGAACATGTCGTGCCAAACTTCGAAATGCCGGCGTGGTGCGATCTCCGGGAAAGTCAGCGGCAGTATGCGCCCACCTGCTCCTGATAATAGGCGTCGAGTCGCGTGAGGGCGGCTTCATAGCTCAGCGGACAGCGGAAGTGAACGCTTAGCAGCACTTCCGGCTCCGGCGCCGCTGACGGTTGGGCCCGGCCGGTAGCGCCAAGGCCAGCCAGCGTCAAAACCGACGACGTCAGGCTCCATGCCCTCATGCGGTCCTCCTCGGTCTACTTTCTCGCTACCAGTACGCGCGAAGGGTAGAAAGTCTGTCTGACCATCTGATCCTGCACGATCTCGAACCGGACCGACTCGATCAGTTCGGGAACGCGCTGCTCCACCTGGCGCCCCCAGAAGGCCGGCGCCACTTTGCCCAGCACCTTATAAACAGCGTTGAACAGAGGCTGTGTTTTGCCCGATCAGCACCAGCGTCAAACTGCCGCGGTCGCGCAGGATTCGCCGGAACTTCCGACAGCGTGCCCGCAATGTCGTCCGTCGAAAGCAACTCCAGCAGGTAACAGCAGAAAATCGCGTCGAAGGCCTCGTTGCGGAACGGCATGTGACGCGCGTCCACCGCCTGGCAGTGCGTCTTCGCCAGCGGGTACTTCGATGACGCGCGGTGCGCTGCGTGCGGGCCGCCATATTCGGCGAAAGATCCACGCCCACCGTCGTGCCCCGGCCATTGGCGCGCACCAGCCGGCGGAACATCTCGCCCGCTGCCGGTGGCCACTTCCAGCACCTTCATGCCGTCGCGAAGTTCGCTGGCTCCCAGCGCGCAACGGTGCGCCCGGGAGTGGAAGAACATCGTCGATACGGGATATACGGCCGCCAGCCGGTCGTAAACGCGCCGCGTGCGGTCCGCCAATGTGGTGGGCATTCCGCTTCACGGGCCAGGTGCTCACCGACTCTTCCAGTCTGTTCAAAATCGCTCCTTAGAACCAGCCGGCGCACGTCTGCAACTCCGGCACCTCGATCTGGATCCGCGCGCCCTTGCCCGGCTCGCTGTCAATCCACATCCGATACTCATTGCCGAACAGCACTTTCAGCCGCTCGTGCACGTTGTTCACGCCGATTCCCCGGTCCAGCAGGGTGGCCAGTTTCTCTTCCGGGATCCCCACCCCGTCGTCTTCCACCATCAGGTGCAGCCTGTTCCCCGTGCGATAAGTCCGAATCCGGATTGTACCGCCCTCCACCTTGCTGCTTAAGCCGTGTTTGATGGAATTCTCCACCAGCGGCTGCAACAGCATGCTGGGTACCAGCATGTCCAGCGTATCCTCGGCCACATCCCGTTCAAAGCGAAGTTTGTCACCGAACCGCACCACCTCAATCGCCAGATAGTCCTCAATGAAACTCAACTCGTCGCGCAACGTGCTGAAGTGTCTCATGCTTGCGCAGCAGGCGGCGCAGCACCTTGCTCAGCCGCACCACCATCACGCGGGCCTGGTTGGGATCTGTGCGGATCAGCGAGGAAACCGAATTCAGCGTGTTGAACAAAAAGTGCGGATTGATCTGGCTGGTGAGCGCGGCCAGCCGCGCCTCCACCAGCAGGCGCTCCTGCTCCTCCAGTTTCTTTTCGTTGCGGGTGTTGTTCCAGATCTTCAGCGGGATGGCCACGGCGAACAGCGTGGAGGCGTAAATTGCCGCCCAGGTGAGCGCCGGAGTGCGGCTGCCCCGGTTGGTTCAGGGAGAAGATCTTCCAGCCCGCCAGCGTCTGGCGCAGGAACTCCGCCGCCAGAATCCCGGCGGTGAATTCCAGGTGGAAGGCCGTGCGGCGGTGATTGCGGCTCTCCTTGAAAAAACGGTAGATGTTGAGATCGAAGAACGGCGTGAATCGCCAGATCTCCCCGGCGTCCGGCGCCAGATCGCGCAATACGCCGCCCAGGACGCCAACCGCCGCCAGCAGCGGCATCGTCATCTGCTCGCCGCCCGAGGGATTCAGCATCGCCGGCAGCGAGATCAGCACGCCCGAGCCAGCCCGGTGACGTACCCGCCCAGAATCCCGGCGATCAGGCTGCCTTCCAGGCCCAGGTCGGCCGCCGGGTAGTTCTTTCGTGAACACCCGGATCGCCACGCTGACCCCGAAAGCGCTCGCCAGCCACAGGGAAAGCGCCACCCGCTGGTTGAGCGTCCGGGTTTCCCCCATCAGCAGGTTCTTGAAACTGTTGGATCGCGCCAGAACGCTGGCAATGGAGGCCATGGCGGCGAGTTTGACCAGCAGCGGAAAGTAGCTTTCCAGCATTCGGTGCCGGAAGCCATTATAATAAAAGCATTAAGGTTCACATAGCGAGATGAACAAACCCCCTTCGCGGCGGCTCACAAAAGTGGCCGAAGCGGACTTTCCCACAGAATTCGGCGTGTTCCGGATCTTCGGTTTCGAGGCTCCGGCGGGCAACTGCCACGCGAGGAAGCGGTCGTCCTGAAAATGGGCGATTTCTCCGGCGGCCCGCCCGCTGGTGCGCATCCACTCGCAGTGCCTCACCGGCGACGTGTTTCACAGCCTGCGCTGCGATTGCCGGGCGCAGCTGGAAATCGCCCTCGACCAGCATCGCCGAGGAAGGCGGCGGACTGCTGATCTACGAACTCCAGGAAGGCCGCGGCATCGGCCTGCTCAACAAACTGCGCGCCTACGAACTCCAGGACCAGGGCGCCGACACCATCGAAGCCAACGAACAGCTGGGTTTCGACAGCGACCTGCGAAACTACGAACTTCCCGGCGCCATCCTGCAGTACTTCGGCCTGAAGGCCGTCCGCCTGATGTCCAACAATCCGGAGAAGGTGGAAGCCGTCGAAAAGGCCGGCGTCAGGGTGGTGGAACGTGTCCCCTGCCTGGCCGACGTGCTCGACACGCGGCTGGCGTACCTGCGCACCAAGCGGGAAAAAATGGGCCACCTGCTGGAATTCGACGACATCTCATCTCCGGACTGAGTCCTAGAATTCGACGCGCGCTCCCACTTGCACGCTGCGTGCGCCACCCGCGCTCGTAATCAGCCCGAAATTCGGGCTGTCGATATTCAGATTGGGAGCGTTCCAGATCGGCGTATTCAGCAGGTTGACGGCGTCCGCCCGCAGCCGCACCAGCACGGCGCCCTCTTTCTTTAGGCGAAAGGCCTTGGAAAGCTGCGCGTCCAGCGTGAACGACCCCGGCCCGCGGAACATCACATAACCGCCGCCCAGCGTCCCCAGCGCGGGGTTCTGCAGCAGCGTCTTCCCGTCCGGCCCCGCGATGGCGAACAGCGACGCATTGGCGCGCAGTCCGGCAGGCAGGTTCTGCACCGCCGGATCCGGGATTTGCGTCAGCCCGGAAAAATACTGCACGTTGTTGCCGGAGAAATGCACCCGGCCCTTGGGCAGCGGCCCCAGCACCATCGGAGTGGCGGTCACCTGGTTGTTGAAGGTGCCGCCGGCGCTGTCCGTGAACGTCACCGGCGCGCCGGAGAGCTTATGAAAAATCACCGAAGTCTGCCAGCCTTCCGCCAACTTCGCTACCGCGCCCTGGCTGGCGCCCAAAACCCGCCTGCCCGGACCGAAGGGCAGTTCCCAGATCCCGTTGGCACCCCAGACGTTGGTGAAGTCGAACGCCAGCGGGTGCTTGTCCAGCCGCTGGTTGCGGATGGTCTGGAAGTTGCTGGTCAGGTCCTGGCCGTTGCCCTCGTAATCGCCCAGCGTCTTGCTGCGCACGTAGCTGGCCTGGACTTCGAAACCCCGGCTGAAGCGCCGGTTGACCTCCACCTGCAGCGAATGAAAAGTGGAGTTGCCGGAGCTGCCCACCAGCCGCGCCACGCCGAACTGCGGATTGGCAGCGACGAAGTTGGCCGGCAAGCCGCCGTTGCGCAGCAGGCCGCCGCGCGTTCCGGTGAGGAACGTGTTGTAACCCAGGAACTGCGCCAGGCCGCCGGCATTATTGGTCAGCAGGTAAGAACTGAGTGTGCCGTTGCGGCGCACGGCGTCGCTCCCGGTGATCTCAGCCCCGTCCACGATTCCCACGCCGGGCACATTCAGGCCCCGGAAGATGCGATCGAAGAGCGGGGCATTGCCGCCGCATTGCTGGTCTTCACCGCGTCCAGAATGCCATCGCAGTCGATGGCAACGGCACTATCTACTCGGCCTCCGACGACCAGATGGACATCAAGAAATACGTGAAGAACTGATCCGCACGGCCGGCGGCACGGCACGTCATCAAAGCTCGCAGTATCCGGCGAGCGGCCAAGGAACGCAGCAAAATTCTTGACCCTCTGCACGTAGTCATGTTGGGTCTTCGGCGCGAATTTACGGATCGTCATGTCTTCGATCATGCGCCGGCGCAACGGGCTCATCGCCTCGTCGGTCATGGGGATGCTCCTGTCATGAGTGAGGTTGCTCAACCCCCTCATCTTCAAGACAGGACGCCCCGTCGTACTATCGTTGTTTGCCGTGCGCTTCCGCAGCGACCTACCGCGCGAGCGGTTTAATCCGTTGGCCCTGAAGGGACATTATCGCGATCAGATTGACAGCGTAAGATGGCATGCAAATCTCAGGTTTCAATTAATTATTACGAATTCGCTCCAAGGAGTTCTGCCTTCGTGACTACGACGTTTCAGGCATTTAAAAACCGGGTTGTGGGGGATCTACTCCCAACATTCTGCGATGATCCGAGCCGCGGCTGGGGCTGCGGAGGCTTCAAAGAGGATTGGAAGAATGTCACCGAAAAAGATGCAGCCGACTTCCTACTAGCTCTGGATGCGGGTCTAATCGAACATCAGGGGCGTGGCCTCTACCGAGCGCCAAGAAGTCAGGCGGGCGAGCAGTTTTTCTGGTCGGGAAAGAAGGGTGTTTTGCCGAGACCGGTAACTCTTTGGGTCGAACCGGTCATCACCGTGGCTGCGCTGTCCCAACTCCACTTTAATTGGGGGTGGCCAAAAGAACTCATCGGCACGCAGTCGCGAAAATGGGAGTTCGACGTTACGGCATATCGCAGCTCTGACCTGAGCAACGAGTACGTGGCATGTGAGGTCAAGAAGACAGTTGCGGAGCAAGACCAATTGGTTGAGCTTATGCAGCGTTTCTCCACTGATCCTAACGCGGGTGACGCTCTCATGTCATCGAGGGAGAAAAACGCCTTTCGGAAGCTGAAAGGGCTTCAAGCAAGACGCGCTTCTATTTTCTGGGCGCTCGGGCCAAACGGTACCAATAAGGTATATCGAATGACTTACACGGACGGAGGCGCGGTAATTTTCAAATCCGCTTCCGATGAGGCACTCACATACGCTGGTGCGTAGAACTAGAATCTAGGTTTTCAACTGCGCTAGCCTTAAAGCTCCGTTTGTGAAAAATGCGCCTAGCCGTTGGGTTGGCCGGATTTAGCGGCCTTCGCGCACGCTCGCCAGGATCAGCTTGTCGGAAGCGGGCAATTCGAACCGCGGCTGAAGGCCCAACAGGGGCGCAATCCGCGCAATCACCGCGCCTCCGACCGGCACGGCGTTCCAGCCCGAGGTGGCGAAACCCTTGGTCTCTGGAATACCCTGTGGCTCGTCGATCATGATCAGCAGCACATAGCGCGGCTGGTCGGCCGGCAGCACGGCGGTAAAGCTCGTCAGCACCTTGGTCTTGGAATAGCGCCCGGCCACGACCTTCTCGGCCGTGCCGGTCTTGCCGCCGACATAGAAGCCGTCCACGTCGGCCTTGGTGGCGGTGCCCTTCTCCACATTGAGGCGCATCAGATAGCGCATCTTCTCGCTGGTGTCGGGCTTGACCACGCGCGTCGCCAGCGCCATCGCCTCCTGCTCCGTGCGCTTCCTGAAGGTCGGCGGAATGAGGTAGCCGCCATTCATCAGCGCGCCGAAACCCATCATGGCCTGCAGCGGCGCGACCGAAAGGCCATGGCCGAACGCGATGGTCACCGTGTTGAGCTCACCCCAGTTGCGCGGCACCAGAGGCTCGGCGCTTTCCGGCAGCTCGGTGCGCAGCCGGTCGAGTTGGCCGAGCTTGCGCAGGAACCATTTGTGGTGCTCGACGCCGAGCTTGAGCGCCATGCGCGCGGTGCCGACGTTCGACGAATAGGTGAAGATCTCCGGCACCGTCAGCACGCGGTTCTGGGCGTGGAAATCATGAATGGTGAACTTGCCGTATTGCAGCGCGGTACGCGCATCAAAGGAGTCGTTCAGGCCGATCTTGCCGAAGTCGAGCGCCATGGCGAGTGTCAGCGCCTTGAAAGTCGAGCCCATCTCGAACACGCCGGTGGTCAGGCGATTGATCCGGGTCGGGTCGAGCGCCTCGCGTGGATTGTTGGCGTCGTAGTCCGGCACCGACACCATCGAGATGATCTCACCGGTGCGCGGGTCCATGATCAGGCCGGCTGCCGCCTTTGCCTTGTATTTGTCGCGCGCCTTCACAAGCTCGTCACGCATCGCATGCTGCACGCGCAGATCGATCGAGATCTCCACCGGCTTCTGCAGCCGGTCAGTCGCAAGCCCCGCGAGATGAAGATCGGCAAGCCCGTTGCGGTCGAGCCACTTCTCGATGCCGGCGATGCCCTGGTTGTCGATGTTGACGTGACCGATGACGTGGGCAGCGGCAACGCCGTTCGGATAGACGCGTTTGTTCTCCGTCATGAACCCGATGCCGGGCAGCCCGAGGCGATGCACCGCTATCCGCTGTTCCGGAGTGATCTCGCGCTTGAGCCAGGCGAAACGGCGCTTGGACGAAAGCCGCTCACGCACCTCCGCCGTGTCGAGATCGGGCAGCACTGCGGTGAGCAGCTCCACCGCCTCGTCGACGTCGATGATCCGATGTGGCTCGGCATACAAGGACGGCGCCCGCACATCGGTCGCCAGTATCTCGCCGTTGCGGTCGAGGATATCGGGCCGCGCAGTCGCAACTGCATCCGCCGCATTTGAGCGCCTGACCAGCTGACTCTCGGGCGCCACCGCGAACATTACCAGGCGGCCCGCGATCACCGCATAGCCGAGCGCGAACACCACGATAGCCAGCCCAAGCCGCGCCTTCGCCTTGGCGGCGCGATCGACGTTCGGGCCATAGAGCAGCGCCTGCGAAAGCTTTCTGCGCCAAGAACCCATTCCGCCCCAGGCTCGGTCGAATGCGCCGCCTCGGCCGCTGACGCTGAACGCATAACGCTTACCTTTCACTCTTTTTCGGCGCTGTGATGCTTGCGGTCGGCGTATCGCCCAGATCCGGCAATGCAATCAGGAAGCCGATCGGATCGGAGACGCCGGGCGGCACCAGCGGGGACGGCCGCTCCGGCAATTGATCGAGCCGATCGAACTGACGCTGGTCGATCGGCTTGAGCGCGAGATGACGCTTCGCCAGCTCCTGAATGCGCGCGGGGCTGTCGAGCCGCGACCACTCGGCGCGCAGCGCCGCAATGGCGTCGTGCTCGCGTCTGATCTCCGTACGCAGCTTGGCGACCTGCTCTACCCGCTGGGTCAATTCATACTTGATCTTGTAGACATAGGCGGCCGCCACAAAGAGCGCCGCGATCACGCAGATGTTGAGCAGGCGGATCATCTGCGCCTCCCGCCGACGACATCCTCAAGCGATGGCAGCCGCGGCAACATGTCATGAGCACTGCGCCGTGGTGGCGCATCGGTGCGCTCTGCCGCACGCAGCTTGGCCGAGCGAGCGCGCGGATTGGCGGCGATCTCGGCGTCGTCGGGCGTGACCGGGCGTCCGGTCAAGATGCGAAACGATGGCGCGGGCTCGATCACCTCCGGTCGATGGCGCGAGCCGCCACTGCGCTTGCCGCGCTCGTTGAGGAACGTCTTGACCAGACGATCCTCGAGCGAGTGAAAGGTGACCACGACCAGCCGGCCGCCCGGCTTGAGCACTGTCTCGGCAGCCTTGAGCGCCTCGGCAAGCTCGGCGAGCTCCTCGTTCACAAACATCCGCAGCGCCTGGAACGTGCGCGTCGCCGGGTGGATCGCACCCGGCCGCGCATGCACGACACGCCCGATGATCTCGGCGAGCGCGCGCGTGGTGCGAATAGGCGCCTGCGTGCGCTCGCGCACGATCGCGCGCGCCACCGCGCGCGCCATGCCGTTCCTCGCCGAGCGTCGCGATAATGGCAGTGAGATCCTGCGTCGCTCGCCTGCGCCACGACATCGGCCGCGCTCGCGCCGGCGCTTGCCATGCGCATGTCGAGCGGCCCGTCGGCGCGGAACGAGAAGCCGCGCTCGGCCTCATCGAGCTGCATCGACGACACGCCGAGATCGAACACCACGCCGTCGATCAGCTCGTGGCCGTGACGCGCGATGGCCGCCGCAAGATTGGAGAACCGATCCTGCTCGAGCACAAACCGGCCATCGCTGGCAGCGATGAGATCGGCAGCCTGCGCACGCGCACCCGGATCGCGATCGATCGCGATCACATTGCAGCGCGCGGCATCGAGCATCGCGCGGCTATAACCGCCAGCTCCGAATGTTGCATCGAGATAGATGCCGCCATCGCGCACGGCGAGATACTCGACCGCGCGGCGGCCGAGCACAGGAATGTGACGGGCCAGTCCGCCAGCGACAGCGGAACCGCTGCCGCTGCCCGCCATCATTCCCGTGCTCCGGGCGGACCCTCCGCCGCCATCCGGGAGCTCAGCTGCTGTTTGAGCGCGCGAACCTTCTCGGTGGCCTCCGCGAGTTCCGCGCGAAAGCGGTCGGGCTCCCAGATCTGAAACTTGTGGCCGAGACCCGCGAAGGTCACGGCGTCGGCAATTCCGGCATGCGTCTTGAGCGGCTCGGTCAGCGACACCCTGCCCTCGGCATCGAGCTTGAGCACCTCGCTCGTGCCGTAAAGCGCGGCCGCAAGCTGCTCGCGTTCGTCTGAATAAGGTGCAAAGCGCGTGATCAAGTTTTCGATCTCCGCCAGAAGCGCGTGACCACCAGCATCGAGCGCCGGTCGGCCAAGCGCCGGATAACAATAGATGCCTTCGTACCCATCGCGTGCGAGCACGGCGCGAAACGGTGCCGGAATCGACACCCGACCCTTGGCGTCGAGACGCAACGTGTAATGCGACACGAACCGGTCCATGGCGCCCCTTGTGCCCGACTGCCAGCCCCACCTTCGGGCGGACAGCCGCTTCCGGGCGCACCAGCCCAACGCAGGGTGCCTCAGCGCCCGCATCTGGGATATTATGGGCTATCATGGGATGACCTGGGCGTCAATGGAGTGCGGGCAACTCGCCGCAGCCTCCTCCAGCACTAATTAACGACTCGCAAACTTAAGAAATGGTTGAGGAAATCCGGTCAAACCCGCGCCCGCCCCGGTTCTTGCGCATGGGTGCCCTGAAACCAGCCCGAAACTACGCACATATCCACACTAATCGGGACACTGTCGCTTGTTGCGGCGCAGTCATTCCTGCACTACTGCCGCTACGTCCACAGCCGACGTTTTCCCCTCCGTATTGCGTACCGTCAGGCCGGTCACACTAAAAACGCCCGGTGCGCGTATGGTCCTGTTCGTGTCTGAATTCCGACCCGATTCCTGTGTCGTCGCTGAGGTTCGCGCGTCGCCGAACCATGGTGAGCGCAAGGACAATATGAAGCCCGACATGCTGGTGTTGCACTACACCGGCATGTCTGATGCTCAAGACGCAGTCCGGCGTCTCACCTCGGAGTCGAGCAAGGTCTCCTCACATTACATCGTGCTCGAGGATGGCCACATCATTCAGTGCGTGGCCGAGTCGCGGCGCGCTTGGCACGCTGGCGAGTCGTCATGGGCGGGCGCGACCGATCTCAACTCGCACTCGATCGGCATCGAGATCGCCAATCCTGGACACGACTACGGCTACCCGGAATTCCCACGCCGTCAGATCGCGGCGGTGACCGCGCTCTGCCGCAGCATCTTCACGCGTCACCGCATTCCGGCCGACCGGGTGGTGGCGCACTCCGACATCGCGCCCTCGCGCAAGAAGGATCCGGGCGAGAAGTTTCCCTGGAAATCCCTACACAATTCCGGGATCGGGCTCTGGGTGAAGCCTGCGCCGATCGTTAAGGATGGCGCCATCTTCGTGCTGGGCGACAGCAATCCGGCCATCAAGGAGCTGCAGGAGCTGTTCGCGCGTTACGGCTTTGGGGTGCAGCCAACTGGCCAGTTTGACAGCGTCACCCACGACGTCATCACCGCGTTTCAGCGCCACTTCCGTCCGGCCCGCGTCGATGGCATCGCCGATGTCTCGACCATCGAGACGCTGCGGACGCTTCTGCGCGCGCGCGACGGCGCGACCAGCTAACCGTCTCCTCCCATTTGTACCGTCGATCGCCGAACAAGCGCGCGGCATGTTCGCCGTGCGTCGTTGCACGATCGGATCAATTCGAGATTGTGTGCGATGCGACATCGATGAATCCGCGTCGAAACGCATATCGAGCGCAAAAGTTCCAGCGCAGCGATCTGCGCGGTGGCGGAACATGTCAAAGGATTCGCGAGTTGTTGGAACACGACCGCCTTACACCAGGGCGCGACCGCAGATTTCACAGTCGAGGAGACACGAGCAATGCTCAAGAAACTCATGATCACGACGGCGTCGCTGGCGCTGTTAACCAGCGCGACGATTGCGCCAGACGCCCGATCAAACACAGCCGGCACCGCCGCGGCAACGCAGCCAAGGCTCAGGTGATCACCGAGCAGAAGCCCGACCAGCTGCTGGCATCGAAGGTCAAAGGCACCGATGTCATCGGCAGCAACAACGAGAAGATCGGCGACGTCAACGATATGCTGTTCGACAAGGACGGCAAGATTCTCGCCTACGTGGTTGGCGTCGGCGGCTTCCTCGGCATTGGCGCAAAGGACGTGGCGTTGAGCCCGGCGTCGTTCCAGATCGTGCCGGCGAGCGAACGCGAGAGCATGAAGCTCAAGCTCTCGATGACCAAGGACGAGCTGAAGACCGCGGCCGACTTCAAGCCGTACAAAGAACCGACCTCAACGACGGGCCAGGCGCCGTCGCGTGACCGCGCACCGATGACGCCCCCGAGCCAACGGTAGTAAGGGGTTTGTATCACTTGAGTGATTTAAGTCGTGCGCCGTGCCCCATGGGTACGGCGCACGATGCTGTATTGTCGCCGAGCCACAATCCCCGATCATTCCCGCGCAAGCAGCATAAAGATTCTGGGTCCCGCTTCCGCGGGGGCGAACAGTGGGGATGGAGGCGATGGCGCTTTGTGATCAAATCACGATGCTGGGATTGCGCAAGTTCTGATCGCAGTCGATCAGATTGACCTGCCGCACCGCGATCAGCCAGCGGCCATCCTGCTCGCACAAAGCGGTGGGCGCACAAGCCGGACAGGAAACGGATCCCGTCGAGGCGAAACTCGCTGATCAGCAAGTTCGAGCGCACCATGCGCGCGTGCACCGGCGGCAAACACCTCGACATTCGAGACCATCCGCACCGTGCGCGACTTCGGCGCCTGCGACCAGGCATAGCCGGTGCGCAACCGATAGATACGATCCTCCATGCGCCGGCGATCATCGAACAGGATCGCGACCTCGCGGCGCGGATCGCCGCCTTGCGGCGTCGCCGGCACCCAGTAGATGCATTCGGGCGCGTACATGCGCGAGCCATTCGTCGAACTTGAGCTGATCGAGCAGCCGCGCCTCGCGCTCGATCAGCATGCGGAAGCGGTCACGCTCCGCGAGATCGGCGATGGCCAGATCGTCGCGCTGCCAGTCGGCTGAACTGCGCGATCAGCGTCGCGATAGAACGCATCGGTGACGTAGTAGGAACTGCAGGAGGGATCGTGTGCGAGCTGCATGTTCACGGCTCGCGCTTGATCGCGAGTTCGGCTCGGCCTTCATCAGGCGCTTCCACTCCCTGATGTATTCGCGCATGAAGGCCTCGTCGGTCGCGGGCGCCGTGATGATGCCATTGGCGTCGGTCTTCACGCGGCCCGGAATGCCAAGCCCGCGGTGCATGTAGACCCACTCGTCCTCGAGACAGCCGAGCCCGCGCTGGATCTCCTCGAAATTGGCGAGATCGTCGACCTCGCCGAAGTTCGGAAACTGCTCCATCGTGCGCATGCGCAACGCGTTGATGTCGTCGACCGCGCCGCCGAGCACGCCCTCCTCGTCCACCACCGCGGTGCCGTACCAGGTCACGTCGGTCTCATCGACCGCGACCGGATCGAACACCTGGATGTGGTTGCCAAGCAGCGAGAAGTTCGGAAACACGTTGATGTTCACCGGCTCGGATGACGCGAGGTCGAGAATCTCCTCGGCCCTGGCGCCATAGCGGCGGCGCAGCTCCTCCTGATAGTGCTCGGTGCCGGGCGCCGCTCCCTCCACCGCCCACAGGCCGCCGGCGCGCTTCTCGATCGTGGGCCGCTTGTCCTTGAAGTGATGCCCGTTGCCCATATAGGCCATGTACATCGGGGCCGTGTCGGGCGAGCTGCGATAATAGGACATGCCCTTGTTGGCGACGTCGGCCTGCCGGTTCTCCATCTCGAGCAGCGAGCGGTGCGAGAACACGACGTGATAGCCGTCGCCGGAATTGTCGTAGGCGAGCTTCCAGTTGCCCTTGTACTTGAGCCGGTTGGCCTCGCACACCGCGATCTTGCCGCCGGGCTGGCGATCGAGCCATTCGTCGATCGGCTTGGTGATGCCGCCGAGATAGTCGAGGAGCGGCGGCGCGTCGAGATTGAGCGTGCCGAAGATGAAGCCGCGATAGCTATCGACGCGCGGCACCTGCGCGACGTTGTACTTCGCGTCCTTGAAGTCGCAGGCGTAGCCGTCCGGCCAGGGCACCGCGCGCAGCTTGCCCGAATTGAGATAGCTCCAGCCGTGATACGGGCAGGTGAAGATGCGCGCCGTGCCCTTGTCCTTGCGGCAAAGCGTGGTGCCGCGGTGAGTGCAGCGGTTGAACAGCGCGCGGATCACGCCCTGCGAATCGCGCAGCAGGATGAGCGGCCGCAGGCCGAGCCGCGTCGTGATGAAATCGTCGTTCTTGGCGATCTGGCTTTCGTGCCCGAGATAGACCCAGACCGCGCCGAAGATCTGCGTCATCTCGGCCTGGAAGATCGCCTGGTCGGTATAGATCAGCCGATGAACCCGGTCCTCCTGGACCAGCTCGTCGAAATCGAAGCGATCGGACGCGCCCGTCAGCCGCCCGGCATTGACTTTCTCAAGCATGGTCAAGTCCCTGGTGCAAGACGCTCATCTTAGTCCTGTGCTCCTCGATGGATAGTGGGCCTGAGCTCTTTTGTCAGCCATCTCGCACAGCCTGTGACGGCCATCACATCGCGGCACGCCGGCAGGCCTTAAGAACCTCCACAAATCGGTGGCCATGACGGCCTTACCCGGAGGAATACCATGCTCAATCGTCGTTTCTTTCTGTCGAGCGCCGCGGCAGCCTGCGGCATCGCCGGCGCCGGCACGGCGCTGGCACGATCACCGCTCGGCCTTGCAATGGGCGCCGCATCGTCCGATGCCGCCAGGCTCATCCCGCTGCGCGACTTCTTCAAGAACCCCGAAAAGGCCGCGTTCCAGCTCTCGCCCGACGGCAAAAGCATCTCGTTCATGCAGTCCTACCAGCGCCGGCTGAATGTGTTTGTGCAGCCACGCAAAGGTGGCTCGGCGGTGCGCGTCAGCAACGAGACCGAGCGCAGCGTCGCCGGCTATTTCTGGAAGGGCTCAAGCCGCATCGTCTACCTCAAGGATTTCAAGGGCGACGAGAACTATCATCTGGTCAGCGTCAACGCCGACGGCACCAATCTGGTTGACCTGACGCCGTTCGACAATGTCCGCGCCATGATCATCGACGATCGTCCGGACCATGACGACGAGATGCTCATCTCGCTGAACAAGCGCAACCCGGAAGTCTTTGACGTCTATCGGCTGAATCTCAAGACCAAAGAGCTCGCGATGATTGCCGAAAACCCCGGCCACATCACCGAGTGGGTTCCCGATCACGATGGTCGCATCCGCGTCGCCACCAGCACCGACGGCGTGAATACCAGCCTGCTCTACCGCGCCGATGAGAAGAGCCCCTTCAAGACGGTGATCACGACCAGCTTCAAGGAGAGCATCTCGCCGCACTTCTTCAGCTTCGACAACACCAAGCTCTACGCGTCTTCCAACATCAACCGCGACAAACTTGCGATTGTGCTGATCGATCCGACGACCGCCACAGAGGAGCGCGTCATCTTCGAGCATCCCGATGTCGACGTCGAGTACCTGGCCCGGTCGCGCAAGCGACAGGTGATCACCCACGCCACCTTCACGACCTGGAAGCGCCAGCGGACCTATTTCGACATGCGGACCGAGGCGATCTTCCGGGATCTCGAACGACAGCTCCCGGGCTACCAGATCGGACTCCAGAGCCACGACAAGAACGAAAGCGTCTATGTCATCTCGACCTCGAACGATCGCACAATGGGATCTGAGTATCTCTACGACGTGGCGGCCAAAGAGTTGACCAAGCTTGCCGACCGGACGCCCTGGCTCGACGAGAAGGATCTCGTCAAGATGCTGCCGATCACATACACCGCGCGCGACGGCCTCACCATCAACGGCTATCTCACGCTGCCGCGTGGCGGCGAGAAGAACCTGCCGCTCGTGGTCCATCCCCACGGCGGCCCGTGGGCACGCGACGAGTGGGGCTACAACCCCGAGGTCCAGTTCATGGCGAGCCGCGGCTACGCGGTGTTGCAGATGAACTTCCGCGGCTCGACCGGCTATGGCCGCAAGTTCTGGGAGA
Organism: uncultured Alphaproteobacteria bacterium; assembly: GCA_963745515.1. GTDB lineage: Bacteria > Pseudomonadota > Alphaproteobacteria > Rhizobiales > Xanthobacteraceae > VAZQ01. The sequence goes on along the minus strand of CAVUXO010000008.1, from coordinate 162,985 downwards.
TGAGCTTCAAGCAATGGGGCAAGGCGATGCAGGACGACATTACGGATGGCGTTCGGCACCTCATCCGCGAAGGCGTCGTCGATCGCAAGCGCGTCGCCATCTATGGCGCCAGCTACGGCGGCTATGCCACGCTTGCCGGGCTAGCCTTCACACCCGAGGTCTATGCCTGCGGCGTCGACTATGTCGGCGTGTCAAACCTGTTCACCTTCCTCAACACGATCCCGCCCTATTGGAAGCCGCAACTCGACATGTGGCACGAGATGGTCGGGCATCCCGAGCGCGACAAGGCACTGCTCGAGGCGGCTTCGCCGGTGCTCCACGTCGACCAGATTCGCGCGCCGCTCCTGATCGCACAAGGCGCCAAGGACCCGCGCGTCAATGTCGACGAGTCCGACCAGATGGTGGCGGCGCTGAAGAAGCGCGGCGTCGCGGTCGAATACATCCTCAAGGACAACGAAGGACACGGCTTCCACAACGAGGAGAACCGCTTCGAGTTCTATGAAGCGATGGAGCGCTTCCTCGCCAAGCACATCGGCAACGCGGCCTGACCGACTACCGGGAGCAGCGCAAACCACACGACTTCGAGAGCCGTCGTACTCGAAAGGTTAATGCGCTCGCGCTGCTCCCATTCATCGCTCGCGCCGCCAGAGCCTTGGCGAAGGTCTCTTGTAGCGCGCAGCTGGTGAATTTGACCTGATTGTCACTTGACGCCTGTTCCCGCGGAACACGGCGTCAAGTGAACAGCTGTACATTTTGAACGCACTGACCTCCTCGCTCGACAAAAACGCTACGGGCGCTCGCCGCGATCAGCGGCGGGGACATCACCACACATGCAGGCACTTGCAATGGGTGCCTTCAGGAGGTCCACATGCGCCCGCAAGGCGTTAACAATTCCGATTCGCCCGATCCGACGACGATGCGGCACCGGCGGAAGACGATGCCCTATCGCCGCGACGCGATCGCATCGCCGTGGCGGCTGTGCCGTATAGCCGCATTCACGCTGAGCTTTGTGCTGCTGCAGTCGACAGCTTTGGTGCAAGCACAAGGAGTCCTCGCGCCCGGCGATGCCGTCATCACCGGTTTCTCCGGCAGCAAAGCAACCGCTGCGCCCGCGAACGCAAATGCCGATCCGCTCGACGCGCTCACCATCGATCTCGAGGGCCCCTCGGCCAAGATCGTCCGGATCGGCGTACCGGGCGCACCGCCGCAAGGACAGCTCATCGCGGCGCCGAGCACGCTGAAAGTGCTGGCCAAGGAGGTCGGCCAGGTGTTCCCGATCACGCTCGACGACGGCGCGATCCCGAACATCTATCTTGGACAGACTGCGGCCTTCGGCCTGCAGATCGTCGGGCCAGGCAACAATCGGCTACGCAAAGGACAGGCCGGCGCAAGGTGGATGCCCGGTCAGTTCGGAGCCGCTGGCGGCCTTGGAAGCATCTACAAGATCGATGGCCGCACTGGCGCGGTGACACTGTTTGCGAGCATTCCCGGTAACGGTGGCGTGGGCCTCGGCGACATCGTGTTCGACAAGGCAAGCCGGAGCTTGTTCGTCTCCGACCTCGACACCGGCCTGATCCATCGCCTCGATGCCAACGGCCAGCTGATCGGAACCTTCGATCACGGCATCGCGGGACGGCTTGTCCGTGGACTTCCACCTGTCGCCGACAATGGCGCGCAGATGGACATCACATCGGCCCAATTCGATGTCGAGGCCCCCGACACCTGGGGCTTCACGCAGACGGAACGGCAGGTGTGGGGCATGGCGCTCAACCAGGGCCGCCTGTTCTACGCCGTCGCGGAGGGCCAGCAGGTCTGGTCGGTCGGCATCAACCCGGATGGCAGCTTCGCTGGTGATCCCCGCATGGAGCTCGCGGTCGCTGGCGCGCGCGAAGGACAAGTGATCGCCGATATCGCGTTCGACGCCGAGGGCAAGATGTACCTCGCGCAGCGAGGCGCGATCCGTGGCAGCTATGACTACTCGGTGTTTGCCGAGCCCGAGCAGTCAGCCGTGCTGCGCTATCAGCGTGATGCGAGTGGCGCATGGCAGCCGGCGGAGTACGCCATCGGCTTCCCGAACGACCACCGCAACGCAAACGGCGGCATCGCGCTCGGCTACAGCTATGATGCAAGCGGCATGGCACGGCGTGGTGCCTGCAACAGCATGCTCTGGTCGACCGGCGAGCGGCTGCGCAACAACGCGGCACATGCCGATAAGCTGGTTGACGAAGGCCCCCTCGATATTCATGGCCTGCAGGGCAACGACGTGACGCTGGTGCGGCCGCAGAACGAGCCGCCGTTCACGAGCTATTTCGTCGACTACGACGAGCAGCAAGCCGGCAGCGCCGAGAAGGCGGGCCACGTCGGCGATGTCGAGATCTGGCAACCGTGCGAAGGCACACCCGGATTCACGCAGCTTGTTCCCGGCTATCCGCCGCTTGGCACATGGCCGCCGGGTGGTGAGCTGCCACCGGGCGGCTGGGAGCCGCCGCCGATCGATACTCCGACCAATCTAAAGCTCGAGAAGAGGGCCGTGTCCTGCTGGTCGATCGGCCAGGACAAGCATCGCTGCGGCTTCATCATCACCGTGACCAACACCGGTCCTGGCGTCTACAACGACACCATCCAGGTTCGCGATACGATCCCGGCAGCGCCGGGCGTGACCGCGATCTTCTCGAGCCCGACCTTCGGCGCCTGTCCGGGCGGCCCGCCGAGCTACACCTGCACATCACTTGCTCCCGTGCATCTCAATCCGTGGGAGCAGGTGACAATTCCGGTGCGCGTCGACGTGCTTGATCAGCATGCCAAGGATCTCGACTGCAAGGTGCGGAACCACGCGAAGATCCTGCATGCGCCGTCGCCGAGCAGCCAGAACACCAACCCGGCGGACGACGACGACAGCGCCACTGCACATCTGCCGGCCCACCTTTGCAAGAAAGAGCGGACCAACCTGAAGATCACCAAGCAGCCGCTCTCATGCTTCAAGGGCCAGAACCCGGGTCAGATCACCTGCGGCTATCACGTGCGCGTCTGGAACATGGGACCCGGCGTCTACAACGACAAGATCGAGATTACCGACACGGTGCCGCCGGGCACGACTGCGATCTTCAGCGGCGCGGGCTGGAATTGCGCAGGCGGCGGACCGGCCTACAACTGCACACGCGATCCGGTGATGCTCAACGCTCCGCAGAGCGTGCTGCTGGTGGTGCGCGTCAATCTCTCGCAAGCACGTGCCAAGGAGCTCGGCTGCCAGGTGCGCAACCGCGTGAAGATCGACTATGCCCCCTCGCCTAGCGATCAGAACAGCAATCCGGCCGACGACCAGGCTTCGGCCTTGGCCGTGATCCCGCCGGATGTCTGTAACGAGCACACCAATCTCGCGCTTTCCAAGGGCGGCTACGGCGGCGCCCAGTCTTCTGACTGTGCGCTGAGCGGCGGCGACACCTGGTGCAAGCGATATCGCATCGCGGTGTGGAACAAAGGTCCCGGCGATTTCAGCGGCTCGATCAAGGTCACCGACTTTCCGCCGGCCAACACCAAGATCAGCTTCAATGCCCCGGGCTGGACCTGCAACGTGGCAACCAAGACCTGCCAGACCAACGGCAACGTCGTGCTGCAGCCGTTCCCGCCGAACAACAGCGACCTGCTGACGTTCGACGTGCACCTGTCGGGTAATGACAACGATGCGAAGGCGCTGAACTGCAAGGTCGACAACTACGCCCGCATCGTCGATCCGGTCGGTGCGCCCAAGAACACGCAGGCGGCCGACGACCAGGGCTTCTGGTCGGAAAACCTTCCGGCGCGACTGTGCGAGCCGCCGCCGGTGCCGCTGATCGACCCGGTGTGTCCGGTCAGCACGCGCCGTGTCGGCAACGAGTGCCTCCCGTTCACCCCGCCTCCGCCTCCGCTCTGCCGGGACGGACAGATGTGGAGCAACGGCCATTGCTGCCCGGCAGGCTTGACCTGGAATGGCCGACGCTGCGGCCGCGTGGTCGAGCAATGCCCGCCCGGCACGCGCGGCCAGCCGCCCCACTGCTACTGGGTCGATCCGCCCAAGCACTGCCCGCCCGGCACCGTCGGACAATGGCCGAGCTGCCGCAAGATCGAGCCGCCGAAGCGCTGCCCGACTGGAATGATCGGACAGTGGCCGAACTGCAAGCGGCCGATCCCCGTGAAGTGCCCCTCCGGCATGGTCGGCACACCGCCCAACTGCAAGCGGCTCGTTCCGACCGCATGCCCCGCCGGCATGGTGGGTAAGCCGCCGAACTGCCGCAGCATCCGACTGCAGCACGGGCAAAAGGCGTTCACTCCCGGTAGAAAAATACCCATGCTGACGCGATCCCGTCGCTGAGAAAGGCGAACCGGCAAGGTCCCAACATCAGGGGAGGCATGTTGCCTCCCCTTTTCGTTGCCTCCGCATTTCGTGGCTGTTTCTTCACTGTTTCGTCCTTCGAACCTGCGTTTGCGTATCTGCGACTAAGTTCAGGGGGCGCTTGATGGAGCGGGCTATGTTGCCGCAACTCGAGACGCCTCGCCTCGTCCTGCGCGAGCTTTGCATGGACGATGCGGTGGCGCTGCAGGCTTTTCAGACGAGCCCGTCCTATCTCCGCTGCCAGGCGATGGAGCCCGCGGACTTCAAGGACGGCGTCGAGCGCGTCACGCGCTACATGCAACATCGCGGCGAAGGCGAGCGTCGCCGGCTCTACGACTTCGTCGCGCGGCTGCGCACCGACGGAACGATCGTCGGCCATGGCAGCCTGTCGCGATCCGCGTCCGGAATTGCAAGCCTCGGCCTTGGCATCGACGAAACCTACGCGGGACGCGGGCTAGCCACCGAGATTGCGCTGCGTCTCCTGGCCTTCGGCTTCAACGAGCTGAAGCTGCATCGCATCGAGGCCGACGTGGCGCTGGAGAATGCCGCCTGCATCAGGGTCCTGGAAAAGGTCGGCATGTTCCGCGAAGGCGTGGCGCACGATTGCATCTTCGCGCAAGGACGATGGTGGACAGAAGCCAAATACGCGATGCTAGCGCGCGACCATACCGGCTTTGTCGTCACGGCTAGAAGAAATCAAAATATTCCCGCTGCTCCCATTCGGTCGTTTCGTCGTCTGCATTCTTGACGCCAGCCTCCTCCTGCCAGCGTTCGAAACGGCCGAGCTCGTTACGCTTGAGCTTGAGGAAATAATCGAGAAAGATATCGCCGAGCTCCTGGCGAAACAAAGGCTCGCGCTCGAGCGCATCAAGCGCAGCCGAGAGGCTCGTCGGCAACAGCGGCTGGTCGCTCACATAAGGCTCGTCGTTCTGCGGACCCGGATCGAGCGTATGCGCGACGCCGTCGAGGCCCGCGACAATCTGCGACATGATGAAGAGATAAGGATTGGCGGCCGGCTCGCCGACGCGGTTTTCCAAGCGCGTCGCCGGATCGCCGACCCCGCCGAGCGCGCGGATCATCACGCCGCGATGGTCGTAGCACCAGGTGGCGCGATCGGGCGCCAATGAATTGGGCCGGAAGCGCCGATAGCCGTTGACGGTTGGCGTCGTGAACGCGGTGCATGGCGCGGCGTGCTTCAGCAGGCCCGCGACGACCATGCGCCCGAGCGGCGAGAGCACCTCGTCCGCGCGCTCCGGCATGAACAAATTGCGCCCGCTCTTGAGGTCGATCACCGACTGGTGCAGATGCCAGCCGCTCGAATAGTAGCCTTTCAATCCCGGCCGGCACATGAAGGTCGCGAAATGGCCGTGCCGCCGGCAGACCTGCCGCGTCGCCGTGCGAAACAGCAGCATCGTGTCGGCGGCCGCGAGCGCGTCGGTCGCCGCGAAGGTGCATTCGACCTGGCCCGGGCCCCACTCGTTCTCGATCGAGCGCAGCGGCAGACGCAGCTTGGCGTAAGTCTGGGCAAGCTCCGACAGCATGCCCTGCATCAGATCCATGTTGGATTCGGAGTGATAGGAATAGCCGGGCTCGGGCGGACAGGTTCGCACCGGCAAGCCGCGCACGCCGGGCGCGCCGATGTTCTCGTCGCCAAGCTGATCCTGCACGACGCGGAAGAGATACCATTCGACCTCGAGCCCGACCACCAGGCCCATGCCCCGCTCGCGTAGGCGCCCCAGCTGCCGACGCAGGATGTGACGCGGCGAGAAATGGAACGGCGTGCTGTCGTTGAAATATTCATCGCACAGCACCCAGGCAACGCCCGGCGCCCAGGGCAGTATCCGGAATGTGGACGGATCGGGCACGATGGTGAGGTTGGGCGAGCCGGTCATCTCGGCCAGCCCCATGCCGCCGCCGCGCGTGAACGACGAGAAGGTGCGTGCGTTGGCCGAATCGAGCGTCGTAGTGGCGACGTTGATGTTGTAGCCCTTGCTCAGCGCGGCGACGAAATCCGGCACCGCCACCGCCTTGGCGCGCGAGGCCCCGTGCGGATCGGCCCAGGCCATGCGCACGAAATGGATGTCGCCTTTCTCGAGGCGCAGCTTGATCTCCTGCGCCTGCCGCTTCTGGTCGTCGCCGTAGAGGCCGTGTTTTTCGATGAAGGAAGATGTCGACATGAATCGCCGGATCGGATGGGGGCTAGTGGTCCGATTCTAACATTCGCATCCCTTCTCGGCGGGCTCTCTTGCGAATGTTAGAATCAAAGGACCACTAGCAAATATAGGTTTCTAGTGGAGCTTTGGATTTGACATTCGCTTCGCGAGCCCGCGGCTGGGTGGGTAGCGAATGTCAAATCCGCTCCACTAGCATTGTGAGCGAAGCGGTAACCCTTAATCAATTGAATTGTCGGGTGAAGTCTTGACGGCGGGCGACTTCATCCCCACCCTGATGGCGTCAGTCGGCCGGACGGCCGCTCCGGCAGGGACCGAAAGGTCGCCGGGGAGGAAAGTCCGGGCTCCATGGATGTACGGTGCCGGATAACGTCCGGCGGGACTTGTCCCGCGAAAGCGGGGTTCCAGTCTCAGGGACAGTGCCACAGAAAACAAACCGCCGCGGCGCGTTGCGTATAGCCGCGGTAAGGGTGAAAAGGTGCGGTAAGAGCGCACCGCGTCGGCGGCAACGTCGGCGGCATGGCAAACCCCACCGGGAGCAAGACCGAATAGGGACGGCGCGAGATCGCGCAAGCGGTTTCGGGATCGATGTCCGGATCCGGCCGTCCGGGTAGGTTGCTTGAGGCGCCGGGCAACCGGCGTCCCAGAGGAATGGCCGTCACGTGTGACACCCGGTGCGAAAGCGGCGAGTGTTGCGCCATACAAAACCCGGCTTACAGGCCGGCTGATCAGTGAGAGGGCCCGGTGGGACAACCGCCGGGCCCTCGCCAGTTTTGGTCGAGCACGCACGGTTTTGGGGAACCATGGCGGTGTGATGCCCCACCGTTCGTCCCCGCGGAAGCGGGGACCCAGTCTTTGACAGATCAGAGGACGTGGCTCCTGGGTCCCCGCCTTCGCGGGGACGAACGGAGAATGTTGCTCCGTTCATCGCTCAATATTCGATTGTCACACAGAAGGTGCGACGAGCTATTTTCCGCGAGTCAAACGATCGCCCGCCTCGTCCCAAATCTGTTGCAGGCATCACGAACGCGTGAGCCTGGAAATATTCCGGACGGTCCCTCGCTCTCCATGATCGGCAGCAACGCGGTTGTTGCCGGGGCGGCGTTACTTGCACTGGAGACCACCATGACGAACGAAAACGACACAGAAGCCGATACGCTAACCGTTGACCGGCGCGGCGCGCTTGAATGCATGCTGTGGGCCGGAACCGGCGTGTTGTGGACCATAGCCGGTGGCGTGCCGTCATCGGCTCTGCTCGGCAGCGCGCGTGCGCAGGACGCGGGGCTCAGTTTCCTGCAGATTTCCGACAGCCATATCGGCTTCGACCGGCCTGCCAATCCCAATCCGCTGGCGACGCTCGAAGAGGCAATCACGAAGGCCCAGGCCATGCCGGTCAAGCCCGCCTTCATGATTCATACCGGCGATATCACGCATCTGTCGAAGCCGAAGGAATTCGATGATGCAGCGCAGGCCCTGACCAAGCTGAAGCTCGATGGACACTACGTGCCCGGCGAGCACGACGTCATCGACGAGGGAACCGGCAAGGCCTATCTCGATCGCTACGGCAAGGGCGCGCGCGGCGCCGGCTGGTACTCGTTCGATCAGAGCGGCGTGCACTTCATCGGTCTCGTCAACGTCGTCAACCTCAAGGCCGGCGGCATGGGCAATCTCGGCGACGAGCAGCTCGCGTGGCTTGCCGATGATCTCAAGGGCAAGAGCACCTCCACGCCGATCGTCGTCTTTGCGCACATCCCGTTGTGGACCGTGGCGCCGGAATGGGGCTGGGGCACCGAGGATTCCGCCAAGGCGCTTGCACTGCTCGCGCGTTTCGGCTCGGTGACCGTGCTCAACGGCCACATCCATCAGCTGATGCAGAAGGTCGAAGGCAACGTCACCTTCCATACCGCGCGCTCGACGGCATTTCCGCAGCCCGCGCCCGGCACTGCGCCCTCGCCCGGTCCGAAAGTCGTGCCCGCCGGTGAGTTGCGCGGGCTGCTCGGCGTGACCAACGTCAGCTACCGCGTCGGCAATGCCAAGCTCGCCATCACCGACACGGCGCTCGCCGGCTAAAGGAGCTTGTTGCAATGAAAAGTCTGATGTCGCGCCGCGACTGCGGCGCGGGGGTTCTCGTGTTCGCCGCCGCCTGCCTGTTCGGCAATGCAAAAGCAGCTGTCCCAGAGGCGACGGTGAGCATCGACAACTTCACTTTCAAACCGAATGTCCTGACCATCAAGCCGGGAACAATCGTCACCTTCGTCAATCACGACGACATTCCTCATTCCATCGTTGAGAATGGCGGGAAGTTCAAATCCAAGGTGCTCGACACGGAGGAGAGCTTCAAAATGACGTTCGATACAGCCGGCGACGTCAGCTACTTCTGCGGCTTGCATCCGCACATGACGGGCCGCATCGTCGTCGCGGCATAAGCGATCATGGCAGCAGGCTACTCCGGTTTGTCCGGCGGTGGTCCTGCTGTCAGCCCCTCGCCAAGGCTTCTCAGTTCGAGAAATGCTCCTAACCCGCCGCGGCCTGCGAGGCCTTCCATGCACCAACCGGCGGACGCGGCAGACCGAGGTTCTCGCGCAGCGTCGCCCCCGCATAGTCTTTTTGATAGAGACCTCGGCGCTGCAGCTCCGGGACCACGTGGGTGACGAAATCCGCATAGGCGCCGGGCACATGGGTCGCGGCCACAACGAAGCCGTCGCACGCGCGGCTTGCGAACATGTCCTCCATCGCGTCGGCGATCTCCTTTGGACCGCCGACAAGTGCGCCCTCGACCTGCCCGCGGCCGCTGTAGGTGATGAAGTCGCGCGTGCTCGGGTTGGCCTTGCCGCTGCGCCTCAGCACGCTGTCGCGGATACCAATCATCCCTTGCATCCCGTTGAGCTCTTCCGTCGTGAACGGCTCGTCGATTCCCTTGCAGGCGAAATCAAAATTCAGCGCTTCGGCCAGCAGCGACAGCGCATCAATCTCGAGAGGGAGCTTGGAGATGGTTGCCATCTTGTCCTCAGCCTCGGCCCTGCTCGCGCCGGCGACGGGTATGAGGATGTTGCAGATGGAGATCTGATCGGGGTCGCGGCCCACCCGCGCCGCCTCACCCTTGATCGCCTGGTAGCCTTCCTTGGCCAACTCGGTGCTGCGGGCTGCGGCGAAGATCACCTCGCCCCAGCGTCCCGCGAAGCGCCGACCGCGCCCGCTGGCGCCGGCCTGAATGATCACCGGATGCCCTTGCGGCGAGCGCGGGACGGTGAACGGCCCGCGCGAGGTGAAGAACTTGCCCCGATGGTCGAGTCGCCTGACCTTGTCTGGATCGGCGTAGCGACCGGACTTCTTGTCGACGATGATGGCGCCGTCGTCCCAAGTGTCCCAGTGTCCGAGCACGACCTCCATGAACTCGTCGGCTCGGTCGTAGCGCAGATCGTGCGCCAGGTGCTCCTCACGGCCCATGTTGAGCGCCTCGCCGTCGTTGACTGATGTGACGACATTCCATGCCGCGCGTCCGTTCGTCATCAGGTCGAGCGTCGCGAAGCGGCGCGCGACATCGAACGGCTCGTAGTAGGTGGTGGAGCAAGTCGAGGCGAGCCCCAGCCTGTTGGTCACGGCGCTCATCGTCATCAGAACGATCAGCGGGTCCAGCTTCGTGGCGCGGATGCCGTATTCGATCGTGGACACATGATCGTTGCCATAGCGATCGGGCATGGCCAGGCGATCGTCAAAGAACGCGATGTGAAACTTGCCGGCTTCGAGGACGCGGGCGATCTCCTGATAGTAGTCGGCCGAATGGGTGTCATCGCGCGACTCCGGATGACGCCAGGAGCACGGCAGGTTCGTGCAGTTCTGCGCCTGCAGAAAGCCGATCATCACCATCTGCCGCGTCATATCCCGTCTCCTGGAAACTCGAGGACCCGTCCTTGGAGGACAAACTAATCCTTGAGCGCCGACGGCGCACAAGCGGCCCGTCTTCCACGCGGATGCTGGGGAACTCCACTTTCGTCGGGCGAGCAAAACCTGTGGTTTCGTTGGCCGAGAAAAATCTGTGGAAAGTTTTGATGGCGGCCAGGCGATACCGCCGAATCACAGCGCGTCGCTTGCGCGGCGACCTGAAGAGGGCGTGATAATAAGGTGCAAGATGGCGCCGTACTCATTGGAGTTGAGTTCATTGGAGTTAAATCATGAGTGCTGAGGGCGTGCGCGAGACGGCTACGGCCGAATTTGACCACCACGAGCGAAAGTTCGAGCAGTTGAAAGCAAGCATCGCTGCGACCGACTTCCGGATCGCGCAGTTCAGAGAGGCGATCCGCGGCGTGGGATACAGGAGCGTTGCTGAGGCGCTCGAGGAGACGCCCGCGCGTGACAACTCCATCGCACCTCCTCCTTCTGACGCTCCGACAGCAGGCGCAGCAAGCCTGCTCCCGTGGGTGTTGGTTGTGGCCGTCGTTACCGCCCCTATTCTCTACATTTTATTGGATAGTCCAAAACCGCGAGCGACCGACAACCGTCCGCCTGATATTCGCTCGATAAGTTTGCAGCCTATGACAGCCGCGATCGCACCGCGCGAGAACGAGCGGGCGCTCCCCACTGTGCCTGACACGGGTAGCGGTCTGCGCCAGCCGGAGCGATCGACCGTTGCTGCACCACCATCACCAGAAGAAGCAACGACCGGCATAGCCATACGCTCAACCTTGCCGCCCAGCGAGGATGATCTGTTCCCTGGAGCGCCCGCCGCTGCGCTGTCGCCGCCCCCGATCGCAACGCCAGATACAGTCGACACCACCACGACATTTCCGGCACCGCTCCTCGATCTTGGTCAGGTCGAGGATGCCAAGCGTGTGCAACGACGGCTGATTGACCTGGGCTTTCTATTCGCGACAGCAAATGGAAATTGGGGGCCACGATCGCGGAGAGCGCTGCGGGACTTCCGAGGCGCACAAGGTCTTGGAAACAGCGACACCTGGGACGAGAAGACCCAGCAAAATTTGTTTTCGGCAGCCATCGCACGCGCTCCTGCGACGGGGACCTTTGTTGGCGGATGGGGGATCAATGTCGATAACTGTCGGCAAGCACAGGACAATCGCTCACCTCTGAGGATCAATACCCGCCGTGCGGAGGCGCTCAATACGACATGCCAGTTCAATTCGACACAGCGTGAGAGCGCGAATGAGTGGCAAATACGAGCCAGCTGCGCTGATGAGCACGACCGGTGGGATGCCAATATTCGCCTCACGCTCGCCGGAAGCAGATTAACGTGGACGAGCGAGCGTGGCACCGCCACCTATTTGCGGTGTCCGGTGAGTTCGAATTAGCACCCACGCCGGCTAAATCCTGGTGCAGGCCGCGGGCGGCGCGGGGTGCTGGTACGGAGCCAGCTCGTAGCCCGCATTGAGCGTTAGCGAAATGCGGGAGTGACCGAGCGATCCGCACCATCATTCCCGGATGTCGCTCACGCTCCATCCGGGCTACTGGCTGATCCCGCCATGTGGGACGAGTTGTTCACCCAACCCGTCCCTCCCCGTCGCGCCGCAGGACCTTGCCGGGCAGCGCCCCAGTGTGGGTCGCATTCTCCACGACCAGTGTGCCGTTGACGATGACGCTGGTGCGCGCGCCGCTCGGATACTGGTGCGGGTCCTCGTAGCTCGCGCGATCGCGAAAGTCGCCCGGATCGAAGATCGCAACGTCGGCGCGGAAGCCCTCGCGCAGCAGCCCGCGGTCCGCCAGCTTGAGTGCGCGCGCGGTCGCGCCCGTCATCTTGTGGATTGCGGCGGCGAGCGGCAGCACGGCCTTCTCGCGCACGTAACGGTCGATGATGCGCGGGAACGTGCCGTAGAAGCGCGGGTGCGGCATGCCCTGGCTCACAGTGCCGGTGGTCGCGACGCAATTTCCGTCGGAGCCGACCAGCGCGGTGGGCGAGCGCACGATCTCGGCAATGTCATCCTCGGAGATCGATGTCACCAGCACGCGGGTGGCGCCTTTGTCGTCGAGGAGATATTGGCAGAGCGTATCGATCGGATCTGCGCCCTGCTCCTGTGCAAGCGCGCCGATGGTGCGGCCTTGATACTTGGGCAGGTTTGGCGAGATCGAGATCTGCACGCAATCCCAGGACGGGATGCGGCCCCAGTTGTTGAGCCCGTCGCGGGCGATGTCGGAGCGGATGCGTTCGCGCGTCTCGCGCTGTCCCAAGCGATCGAGCATCGCCTCAACTCCGCCCGCCTGCACCCAGGCAGGCAGAATGTTCTTCAGCGGATTGGAGCCTGCGGCGTAGGGATAGGAATCGCAATCGACGTCGAGCCCGCGCACCTTGGCGGCTGAGATCATCTGCAGTGCCTGTGCGGCCTTGCCCCAATTGTCCGTGCCGGAACACTTGAAATGGACGACCTCGACATGCACGCCACACTGCTCGGCCACGTCGATCGCTTCCGCCAGCGCCTCCAGAACGTGATTCAATTCATCGCGCAGGTGGGTGAAGTAGCCAGCGTTGTAGCGCTTGAGCACATGGCCGAGCGCGATCATCTCATCGGGCTGCGCGTATGAGCCGGGCGGCGTGAACAGGCCGGATGACATCCCGAGCGCACCGGCCTGCAAGGCGTCTTCCAGGAGCGCAGTCATCGCCGCCATCTCGGCGGCAGTCGGCGGGCGGTTCGCCATGCCCATCACCATCAGGCGCAGCGTGTTGTGCCCAACCAGCATGCCGGCATTCACGGAGGTCGCGGGGAATGTGTCGAGATAATCCGGAAACGTCGTCTCCTTGAATGGAAGCCAGGGCGCGCTCGGGCTCAAGTAATCCTTGAGGAGATCGACCTTGCCGGGTAGCGCCGGCGCGACCGAGAAGCCGCAATGTCCGATGATCTCGGTGGTGACGCCCTGACGGACCTTGCTTTCGGCCTTGGGGTTGATCGGCAGCGTGAAGTCGGAGTGCGTCTTGATGTCGATGAAGCCCGGCGCCACGGCAAGACCGTCTGCATCGATGGTCTTCCGCGCCCTGCCCGCGAGATTCTGCCCGATGGCGGCGATGCGTCCGTCGGCAATGGAAATGTCGCCCGGCACGCCCGGACTGCCGCTGCCGTCGAATAAAGTGCCGCCACGGATCAGGATATCGCGCATGGCGCCCAACCCTTGCGTCACAAGCCTTGCGTCACAAGCCTTGCGTCAGCCCCTACACGCTGATGAGCGCATCAAACCGAAGGATCCGGCGCAACGCCATAACTCAATCCCGCAGCCAGGCCTGCGGCGGTGAGCTCGTACGTGTAGCGATCGCGCGAGCTGACCTTGAGCCATTGATTGTCAACGGCCTTATTCAATCCTCGTTGGAAATCGGCATCCCGCACATCGATGAAATGGTTCCGTCGCAGCACGCCGCCGGCAACAACCTTACGCTTGATGAAAATGCTGAGTATCTGGCGTCCTACGTCTTCATCAGATGTCATTCGGTGGGCCTCCCTATGAGACCCGACAATCACATAGGATGAGTGCTCTCGCAACCGCCTCGGGCTCCTAGCCCGCCTTGAGCCGTAAGCGGGGCAAGCGGCACCATCGCTCTCGGATGTCGCTCACGCTCCATCCGGGCTACAACTGCCACTCCTCAATTCTCGATCGTGGCGCCCGACATCTTCACCAGCTCGGCCCACATCGGCGACTGTTCGGCGATGAACTTGGCGAACTCCGCCGGCGTGCCCGGCTGCGTGATCGCGCTGAACTTCAGCAAATTCGCCTTCGCTTCCGGCGAGGTGAGCCCCTCGTTGATGGCCGCGTTGAGCTTCGCAACAATCGCGGCCGGCGTGCGCGGCGGCACCAGCACGCCCGCCCAGGCGTTCTGCGGGAACTTGGGAAAGCCGCTCTCCATCATGGTCGGCACGTCGGGCAGTGGCGCCCAGCGCTGCGCACTCGTGACCGCGAGCGCGCGGAGTTTCCCTTCCTGGATCAACGGATAGAGCACGGTGAGCGCGTCGAACTGCATGTGGGTCTGCCCTCCCAGCATGTCAGTGATCGAGGGCGCCGCGCCCTTGTACGGGATATAGACGATGTCGATGCCGGTAAGATGCTTGAACAGCCAGCCCATGAGATGCGGCGGCGTGCCGAGCGAGGCGCCGAAATTGAGCTTGCCCGGATTGGCCTTCGCGTAGGCGATGAACTCCGGCACGGTCTTCGCCGGCACTGCGGTCGGCACCACCATCACATGTGGCAGCAGCGAGACAAGCGAGACCGGCACAAACGCCTTCGGATCGTAGTCAAGATTGGGATTGAGCGCAGGCAGGATCGAGAGCGTGCCGGAGGAGCCCCAGAGCAGCGTGTAGCCATCAGGCTCGGCGGTCGCGACCGCCTTCGAGCCAAGCGCGCCACCGGCGCCCGCGCGGTTCTCCACGATCACCGGCTGCTTGAGCGCGGCATTGAGCTGCTGGCCGACCATGCGCGCCATCACGTCCATTGGCCCGCCAGGCGGGAACGGCACGATCAGCTTGATCGGACGGTCCGGATAGGACTGGGCCAACGCGGGCGTGGCAATGGGCGCAAGCCCGGTGGCGGCAAGAGCCGAAAGCAACTGTCGTCTGCTGAGCATAGCGTCATCCTCTCACGATATGCTTTCGGCAATCACGACATTATGGCGCCGATTGCGCCCTCGGGATAGCGCTATCGCAAGAAGAATGACTTCAGCGAGTAGCCGAGAATGAGCAGCCCGCCGATCGGCATGATCAGCAGCCAACTGGTGAACACCCGTTGCGCGAGTTGCAACGGAACGAAGTAGCTGATGACCGAGAGCGCCCGACCAATCCGGGAATAGCCGACCACCAGCCCATGGACTTGACGAGATCGGTGTCGAAGCTGGTGCGGCCATCGGTGAGAACCAGAATCGCAAAGATCGCCGACCAGAGGATGGCAAGGACGCAGCAGAAGATCGTCGCCCGGTAGAGCCATTTGCTGGAAACGAGCGTTGACGACCCAACCGACCAGGGCGGCGCACGGGAAGGCGAGCGCCAGCCAGCCGTACCAGTACATGCCCGGGCCTTCCCCGCTGCGGGCTCGCTGCATCCAGAAATCGAGCTTGCCGACCGCTGGATGGTAGGTGAACAGCGGCCAGTTCATCTGCTCGAACAGCGTGTACAGGATCGCGAACGAGATGCCGAACGCGAATACGAAGCGTGCGGCCTTGCTCGCTGTCACGTCGGCTGTCGCGGATTGGCTTGCTGCGCGGGCGCCGCCGAGCTCGGAGATTCGCTCATGCACGTCCAAGGTCTGTGTCATGTTCCGACCCCTCGGAAATCGTTGGCGACGTGGCCGACAAGGAACGAGTACCAAACGGCGACCGCCAGAAAAACGGTCAGCCACTTGCGCAGGCCCGCAAAGCTCTCGGAGAAAGGCTCGCGCCAGACGTACCAATAGGCGGGCAGCATGGCCATGCCCATCGAGACGATATGCTCCTTGAACTCGAACGTGCCGACGGTCCACCAGTGGCCGGTCTGCTCCATCGGAATTCGCACGTAGGTGCGATACTTGATGTAGACCCACGCGCCCAGCAGGAAGGTCGGCACATAGAGAATGATGATCGCGGCGACGTACCAGCGCGGTGGCGTCGCACGAATGCGTTCGACAAAATTGCCTGCTGATTGGGTGACCGGCGCCGGTGCAAGGACCGTCACCAGCTGCAGAGTGACAGCCGCAAGCAGGGCGACCGCCATGACGAAGTGAAGGAAAAGAAGAATCCTCCAGAACGTCGTGACCGAGATGAAGTCGAAGTCCATGGCGTCCCTCCGCGTCTGCTGGCTATGGGGCTGAGAGCATCAGGGATAGGCGCAATTATCGAATGAGTTGCAGCGAATGACAATCGCGAAACTGCCGCATACCGCAATGCGGCAGGGTTGCTGACCCTGTACTAGGTACCGATGGCAACTGAAATTCCAGGCCCTTGCACGACCAGGCTTTGCGATTGAGCAGGTGAAGTTGCGACCCGGGCGTGCTAGCTCTTGACTTCAGGGAGCGCCACTCCCGGCATGACCCACAGCCAAGCAACCGACACGGATGCCCAGCCAGGGAGGTCGACGTGCAATTTCTCACCCAGCTCTTGGAATGGCTGCAGTCCACATCGTTGGCCGTCACCATCAATCAAACCAAGTGGCTCTTCACGACCATCGAAGTCATTCATGTCGTCGCAATCTTTCGGTGATCGGAACGATCGCGACGGTGGACCTGCGCCTGCTCGGGCTCGCGTCGACCAGACGTCCGTTCACTGAAATTGCCCGGCCGGTCCTGCCCCTGACGTGGGCCGCCTTCGTGCTTGCTGCGATCACGGGGTCACTGCTGTTCATGAGCAAGGCCAGCGACTATTTCATGACCACCACGTTCCGGATCAAGCTCATCATCATGGTGCTGGCCGCAATCAACATGTTGGTCTTCGAATTCATTACGGTGAAAGGTGTGAACGAGTGGGACGGCAAGCCAACCCCACCGATGGCGGCGAGGCTTGCGGGTTTGATCTCGCTTACCTGCTGGCTCCTGGTCTTCATCTTCGGTCGCTGGACCGGATTCACCGTACAGCCGGCGTGATCGCAGCCATCTGGCGCGCCGATCATTTGTTGTCGGAATTTCCGCGCACGGTGGCTACCGGCGTTGGCGCATCGAACGCCGTCGGCGTAGCCGGGGCGCGAATCCGCCAGCGCATGCCCAAGCTGGTGGCGCCCTGCAGATAGGCGAGACAGTCGTCGCTGTAAGGAAGATCGTCCCGTTCAGGACATGGTGAGGAAGCAGCGGCAGACTGGCCTGAGCCGGCCGAGCCGGCTGCGAGTCCGGTGCCGTGCCCCGGTCGATATCGCGTGCCAGCTCGTGCCTGACATGAACCGGATGCAGTCCATGCTGTAGGGCATGCTGTCACTGTCGGAGCATGCCGCCGCGGCGACTGCAGCAGCAGCCAACTCCGATTGCGTCGGCGCATCGATGACCACGCGCTGCCCTCGCTCGATCCAGAAGGCGCAGCCAGCGACGAGCGCAACGACGATCGCAAGGTCGAGCTTCGACAACGCAGCTCCTTCGACAGAACTACCGCAGCCAAAATTCCCTAAGCGAGTAGGCAAGCAAGACAACCCCCAAGGTGGGGAGCACCCAGACCAGGTAGAGCGAAATCTTCCGGGTCACACGTTCCGGAAACATCGCGGCCACAAAGCTGACGATTGCTCCGCCGACGATAACCGACAGCGTCCAGCCATACCAATACATGGCCGGGCCCTCGCCGCTCCTCGGCGGCGACCAAAGGAGATCAATCCGATTGACCGCCGGGTGATAGGTGAACAGCGGCAGATTCAGGGACACGCAGACCAGATACAGGATGGGACTCGCAATCGCAAAGGTGAGCGCGAATGTCCTGAACTTGGATGACGCAGCCAATGATGCCGATCGCGCGGCCGGAGTTGGCTTGGTCACGGGAGTATCAGTCATGACCCAGATCCGCGGACGCTATTGCGACATGTCCAAATTGCGACTTGGCCAAATTACGACATGTCCAGATGGCGATATGGCCGACAGGAAAAGGACCCAGCACATCGCGGCGAGAACCCTTCCGCGCGTCGGATGCGTGCTACTCTACACCATTGAAGGCGGCGCGCCTACTGCTCGGAACGGCAGCGGGCGGTGTAACAGTGAGGAGGTGTCGTGAGTGTCCATCCAAGATTGCACCGTACAAGACTGCTGGGCGCTCTAACCGCGATATCGTGTCTCGCCCTATCCGGAGCATCCGCGGCGAACGGCACCTGGAAGTACGATACCGAAGACCAGGGGCACCCTCGCCTGGCGAATTGGGAGAACGACAAGACCGTCGTCATGATAGGCTGTGGTCATGCCTTCGCGATCCATGCGGTCTATCCGGGCGCGCCGAAGCCGGACAACGAGAAGGCGACGATTACGATTGCCAACGGCAAGACCGAGATGAAGCTTGACGGTGTCATCGACGGCCACTTTGCCGAGATGAGCCCGTCCAACACGACGCATTTCGTGCAATTTGACCTCGGCTTTACGCGCCAGGACCCCGAGCTCTATGGCCGGCGGTGGAAGCGGCTGGAGGCTCGGCTGTTGAATTTCCTCGAACTCGGGGCGCCCGCTCACCGTGTCGGCCGAGGGCAAGAGCTATGAGCTTCCACCCATCAGGATCCGCGGCTGGAAGGAGCGCTTCCGAAAGATTTGCTAAACTCGCCGCCGGAGAACGCGCTCTCCCGTGCACCACGATTGACAAGACGGGAAGCGCCGCAAGCGGCTAAAGCTCTGCAATGACGCAACCTTTGACACAGGCTTGGGAATTCTGGATCGACCGCGGCGGCACCTTCACCGACATCGTCGGGCGGCGGCCGGACGGCACGCTCGTCGCGCACAAGCTCCTCTCCGAGAACCCGGAGGCCTATCGCGACGCCGCCGTGCAGGGCATCCGCGAGCTGCTCGGGCTCAGGCGCGGCGAGCCGATCCCCGACGGCGCCATCGGCGCGGTCAAGATGGGCACGACGGTCGCCACCAATGCGCTGCTCGAGCGCAAGGGCGAGCGCACGCTCCTCGTCATCACCAAGGGTTTCCGCGACGCGCTGCGGATCGGCTACCAGGCGCGGCCGAAGATCTTCGCGCGCCATATCGTCAAGCCGGAGATGCTCTACGAGCGCGCGCTCGAGGTTGACGAGCGCGTGCGCGCCGACGGCACGGTCGAGCAGGAGCCTGATCTCGCTGCCGTGCGGCGGGAGCTCGAGCGGGCACGCTCGAAGGCCTCAACGCGGTTGCGATCGTGTTCATGCACGCCTATCGTTATCCCGAGCACGAGC
This sequence comes from uncultured Alphaproteobacteria bacterium, assembly GCA_963745515.1. GTDB lineage: Bacteria > Pseudomonadota > Alphaproteobacteria > Rhizobiales > Xanthobacteraceae > VAZQ01. The sequence goes on along the minus strand of CAVUXO010000008.1, from coordinate 143,666 downwards.
GGCGTGTCGCCGCGCTCGCGCGCGAGATTGGGTTTCGCGCAGGTCTCGGTGAGCCACGAGGTCTCGCCGCTGATCAAGCTGGTGTCGCGCGGCGACACCACGCGTGGTCGACGCTTATCTCTCACCGATCCTGCGCCGCTATGTGGCGCAGGTGGCGGAGGAACTAGGGACGAACCGCGGCTCGACCCGCCTCATGTTCATGATGTCGTCGGGCGGGCTCACCGCCGCCGAGCTGTTCCAGGGCAAGGACGCGATCCTCTCCGGGCCCGCCGGCGGCGTGGTCGGCATGGCGCAGACCGGGCGCGCGGCGGGCTTCGATCGCCTGATCGGCTTCGACATGGGCGGCACCTCGACCGACGTCTCCCATTTCGACGGCGAGTACGAGCGCACGTTCGAGACTGAAGTGGCCGGCGTGCGCATGCGCGCCCCGATGATGCTCATCCACACGGTCGCGGCCGGCGGCGGCTCGATCCTGCATTACGACGGCGCGCGCTTTCGCGTCGGCCCCGACTCGGCCGGCGCCAATCCGGGCCCGAAGAGCTACCGCCGCGGCGGGCCGCTCACCGTCACCGACGCCAACGTGATGGTCGGCAAGCTCATGCCGGAGTTCTTTCCGAAGATCTTCGGGCCGACACAGCAGGCAGCCGCTCGACGACCAGGCGGTGGGCGACGCCTTCGCCGAGCTGGCAGAGAAGGTCGGCCGCGCGCGCGAGGAGATCGCCGACGGCTTCATCAAGATCGCGGTCGAGAACATGGCGAACGCGATCAAGAAGATTTCGGTGCAGCGCGGCTATGACGTCACCGGCTATGCGCTCAACTGCTTCGGCGGCGCCGGCGGCCAGCACGCCTGCCTGGTCGCCGACGCGCTCGGCATGACGACGGTGCTGATCCATCCGTTCTCGTCGCTCCTCTCCGCCTACGGCATGGGGCTCGCCGACATCCGCGCCACCCGCCAGCAGGCGATCGAGCAGCCGATGGGCGACGATGCGTTGACCTCACTCACACGCATCGGAGAAGCGCTGGCACAGGGTGCCGCGCACGAGGTCGCGGGCCAGGGTGTTCCGCAGGACAAGATCAAGGTGTTCGTGCGCGCGCATGTGCGCTACGCCGGGACCGACACGGCGCTCGACGTGCCGGCGTTTACGATTGCGGGCGCTGCAGAAACTTCAGCCGCTGCAGATGCGAAGGCAAGTGCCACAGGGTTCCCTCCCCCCTTGCGGGGGAGGGACAGGGAGGGGGGTAACAACGGACGCCGAACTCGGAACCACCCCTCCCCCGCAAGGGGGGAGGGAGCAGGCCGTGCTCGCGGCGATCTCGTGCTCAACATCGGAAGTCAGAAAGAAACGACCGAGGCGCTCATCCGCAAGCTCACCTCCGCCTTCGAGCACGAGCACAAATCGCGCTTCGGCTTTGTCGACCGCAGCAAGGCGCTCGTGATCGAAGCGGTGTCGGTCGAGGCGGTCGGCGGCGGCGCGCGCTTTCGCGAGCGCACGCACAAGACCACACGCGCGCACTTGCCCGCGCCCGTACGCCGCGCGCGTTTCTTTTCCGATGGCCGCTGGCACCGCGCCAGCGTGTTCACACGCGATCAGCTCAAGCCGGGCCAGATCGTGCCCGGCCCCGCGATCGTGATCGAGCCGCACCAGACGATCGTCGTGGAGCCCGGCTGGCAGGCCGCGATCACCGCGCACGATCATCTCGTGCTCACGCGCGTCAAGCCGCTCAAGCGCAAGCGCGCGATCGGCACCGCACGCCGATCCGGTCATGCTCGAAGTGTTCAACAACCTGTTCATGTCGATCGCCGAGCAGATGGGCGTCGCGCTGCAGAACACCGCCTATTCGGTCAACATCAAGGAGCGGCTCGACTTCTCCTGCGCGGTGTTCGACGGCGACGGCTCGCTCGTCGCCAACGCACCGCACATGCCGGTGCATCTCGGCTCGATGGACCGCGCGGTCGAGACCATCATCCGCGAGAACAAGGGCACGATCGCGCCCGGCGACGTCTACGCCATCAACGCGCCCTATAACGGCGGCACGCACCTGCCCGACATCACCGTCTGCACGCCGGTGTTCGATGCGCGCCGCAAATCGATCCTGTTCTGGGTCGCCTCGCGCGGACACCATGCCGATGTCGGCGGCATTTCGCCCGGCTCGATGTCGCCCAACGCGACCACGTATCGATGCAGGAAGGCGTCTACATCGACAACTTCAAGCTGGTCGACCGCGGCCGTTTCCGCGAGCGCGACGCTCAACGACCTCCTCACCAAGACGAAATATCCGGCGCGCAATCCGGTGCAGAACATCAACGACCTCAAGGCGCAGATCGCCGCCAACGAGAAGGGCGTGCAGGAGCTGCGCAAGATGGTCGCGCATTTCGGCCTGCCGGTCGTCAAAGCCTATATGGGCCACGTGCAGGACAACGCCGCCGAGAGCGTGCGCCGCGTGCATCGACCGCCTGCACGATTCCGCGTTCGACTACGAGATGGACCAGGGCACGCACATCAAGGTGAAGATCACGGTCGACAAGAAGAAGCGCGAGGCAACGGTCGACTTCACCGGCACCTCGCCGCAGCAGGACTCGAACTTCAACGCGCCCGAGCCGGTGACGCGTGCGGCCGTGCTCTATGTGTTCCGCGTCATGGTCGACGACGACATCCCGATGAATGCCGGCTGCCTGCGCCCGATCCGCATCGTGATCCCGCCGCGCTCGATGCTGTCGCCGGAATATCCGGCGGCGGTGGTCGCCGGCAATGTCGAGACCTCGCAGGCGGTGACCGACACGCTGTTCGGCGCGCTCGAAGCGCTCGCGGCCGCGCAGGGCACCATGAACAATCTCAACTTCGGCAACGCGCGCTATCAGTATTACGAGACGATCTGCTCAGGCTCGCCGGCGGGCCCCGGCTTCCCCGGCACCGACGCGGTGCACACCCACATGACCAACACGCGGCTCACCGATCCCGAGGTGCTGGAGTTCCGCTATCCGGTGCTGCTCGAAGATTTCCACATCCGCGCGGGCTCGGGCGGACGCGGCCAGTGGAACGCGGGCGACGGCGTCCTGCGCACGATCCGGTTTCTCGATCGGATGGAATGCACCATCCTCTCGGGCCATCGCCGCGTGCGTCCGTTCGGACTTAACGGCGGCGAAGCGGGTCAGGTCGGTGAGAATTCCGTGCGGCGTCAGGATGGACGCGTGGAGAAAGCTACAAGGCTGCGACGCAACCGTGCTGGAGGCCGGCGAAGCCATCATCATCAGGACGCCGACCGCCGGCGGCTACGGCTCCGCTTAGGCGCCGGCACCATCACGAAGCCTTCCGAGCGCGGCCGATCGTGCGACAGCTCTTCCGACACCGTGGCGGCTTGCGCAGCCATGGCTGCCGCCACCGCCCTGACCTGCTCGGCCCAGCGCTCGTGCAGCACACGCGTGCGCTTGAGCTCGGCGCGCGCCGCCTCGACCTGCATCAAGCCGGCCGCGACCTCGCGGCGAATTTGCGCGATGATCGGCTTGGCAATTTCGATCGGCGACTCTTGTGTCGGCGACTTTTGGCTCGCACTCATCGGCCATCGCACAACAACGCCGGTGCGGCGGCTCCCTGTTGCGGCAGGCTCACAATTCACTGCCGCAGCGAGGATTATATATCACCGAAGGAGCAAATTGATACCGGCTACAGGCCTTTGTGGGCCAGGGTTAACCGCACAAAAAAGCGTCAGAGGGATCAGCGCGAGGCCGACACGACCGGAGCCAGCATCTTTGCGCAGGCGCGGGTGTCGCGCAGCACCGCGCCGTAATAGGCAACGTCGCTTTCATAGAGCGGGTTCTGCTCAGCCAGCACGCGCGCCTTGGCCGCTGCCGCCTCCAGGTGGCGCACCGCTTCGGCATATTCGGCAGGCGTGTGCTTGCACTCGAGCGCAGCGGCGGGGGCTGGGATGACCGCGCAGATCATCAGGATTGTTGCGATGGCGATACCGAGCTTTGCCATAGTCCCCTCCACCACTGGTGGCTTCCGGAGCCCTTCTGGACTCCCATGCCGCTTAGACGCGCGAGCGCCAAAAAGGTTCAATGGCTCTGGCTGGATCGACGTTAAGCCTTGACCGGACGCCCGATTGTCGGACCTATAAGCTTGCGCCAACCCGGCGGCGTTTTCGAGGATCGTGGTCATGGCGTACTCCTGCTCGACCGTCGTTCGGTCCAAGGACGGCCGAGCAGCCCTCGAGCCGACATGGCGGAGGGAAACATTGTTGGTCCGGCGCAAGTTCCAACCAGCCACACATGGCAGCCTTTCGCCCCCAGCTTTCGGCCATGCCTCATAAGCGGTCGCTATTTGCAGCAACCTGTTGGCGTTAATGGCTCGCTGTTGCCGCATCACGAACAAACAAGGCGCAAATTGATCGTGGAAACACCGTCACAGCCGAGGCGCGAATAGTAGACTCTGTGATGCTCAGACATGAAAATGCGAAGGTCATGACCATTCGCTTCATGGACACGCCTGCTGGCGGTCAAACCGACTTGGAACCCGAGCGCTGCGTCGGCACGGTCGGTCGCCGGCACGTGCTTTACGTTGAGGGCTACGATCCGCGTGGCGCCGAGGCCTATTACCAGCTGTTCCAGCGCTCCTGCGATCGCTTTGGCAAGGCGTGGCCGGTTGAAGTCGCGCTTGATCCGTTTGCAATCGATTCGGATGATTTCGCGCATTGGTCGCTCTCGACCAAGTCGGCGAACTGGCAGGTCGCCACGCGCTACGACTTTCTCCGGCTCGAGCGCCATATCCGCGCCGACATGAACAGACCTACGGCCCAGGAGATCATCCGTGGCCTTGGATGGCTTTTCGATGATCTCGTGAGCGGCACGCAGTGGCGCATCTTCCGCTCATCCTGGCGGTTCGGTGTCCACCTTCTGTCGATTCAGGTGCTGCTCCTGATCTGGCTTGCGCTAGCGGCCGCGATCGGGATTGCCGGCGCTTTTGTCGTGAGCAGCTTTGGGCAACCGCTGATCCTCGATATCGCGGCCGGGCTGGCGGCAGCAACAGCGGCGCTCTTTGCGCTCAAGCCGCTCGCGCACCGATGGTTCGTCGGCCAGATCACCAGCTGCTGGGCAACGCTGCGGCGCTTCGGCCGCGGCCAACCGACCTGGCTCGATCACGCTATCGAAGCTGGCGCGCGCCGTCTCGTCGCCGCGGGCGCAGCAAATGATACCGACGAGATCGTGCTGGTGGGACACTCGACCGGTAGCGTGATCGCCGCAGCGATCATGGCGCGTGCGCTCGCCCTCGATCCCGATCTGGGCCGGCGCGGGGCACGCCTGGTGCTGCTGACGCTCGGTGCGGTCATGCCGGCGGTTGCGCTCCATCCGGCTGCAAACCGCATGCGCGACATCATCGGGCGGCTCGCGAGCGAGCCGACAGTTGCGTGGATCGAATGCCAGTCCCGCAAGGACGTCATGAATTTCGAGGGCTTCGATCCTGTTGGTGGCGTCGGTATCCATGTCGAGAAACGACACAATCCGCTGCTCTGGTCGGTGCGATTCAAGGAGATGGTGTCACCAGCATACTACCAACATTTGCGCTGGAACTTTTTCAGCATGCATTTTCAGTATATCAATGCTGGCGATCGGCGGACCGCACATGATTATATGCTGCTCATCGCCGGGCCGGTTGCGCTTGCCGACTGGGCGAGGCATCACGAGCAGCTGACGCTTTCATTTATTCTTGATGACATGACGCCGAGCATATGCCCGCCGATGGACGCCGGAGCATCCAAACGCCAATGAGCCTCCCGCGCCGTCTAGAACCTGAGTGGCTCGACCACCTGCCGGCTGATGATCCTCGCGCGATGCGCTCGCGCCGCGATCTCACGCGGGTGAACAGCTTCATGGGCAACGCAGCCCGCATGGCCGACGCGTTGCTCCAGCATGCAGCAGGCGAGACACCGCGCACGATGGTGGATCTGGGCTCGGGCGACGGCCAGTTCATGCTGCAGGTTGCGCGCCGCCTCGCGCCGCGCTGGCGAAACGTTTCGATCGTTCTTCTGGATCAGCAGAATATCGTCAGTCAGGCGACGCGGGCGGGCTTCGCCGAGATCGGATGGCGCGTCGAGCCCACCTCGGCCGATGTGGCCGACTTTCTGACGCGGGTGAGCCCCGTCGACATCATCACTGCCAATCTGTTCCTGCATCATTTTGTCGACGAGCAACTGACGCACCTGCTCGCGCAGATCGCCAGAGCCACCTCGCTGATGGTGGCGTGCGAGCCGCGGCGCAGTAAGTTCGTGGTTGAGGCGAGCCGCCTCCTCTGGGTCGTCGGCTGCAACGACGTGAGTGTCCACGACGCGGTGGTCAGCGCGCGCGCAGGCTTCAACGACAAGGAGCTGTCGGCGCTCTGGCCGCGCGATCCGCAATGGCAACTGCATGAACACACCGCAGGGCTCTTCAGCCACCGCTTTATCGCCCGCCGCAAACGTTAAGATGGCCGGCAGGGCTGAGCGCACCGACGATGCGACGCCTGTCCGGCTGACCGGTCCGGCGGCGTTGCGCTGGGGCGTGCGCTTTGCGCGCGATCCGCTTGTCGCCACGCGCCAGTGTTTCGAGCAGTTCGGCAGCTTCGTGATGCTCTCCGACGTGCTGCCGTTTGTGCGGCCGCGCGGCGTCGCCATGCTGAGCGTGCCACTTGTGCTCACTGCCGGCGCCGCGTTTCATCGCGAGCTTCTGTCCAATCCAGCCACCTGGCGCGGCGTCAGCCTGCTCCCGGGTGGACCACGCCATTCGTCGGCTCGGCGGCTCGGCGCAGGCCTGACGCGCATGACCGGCCGCCGGCACGCCTATTACCGCAGCCTCATTGCTCCGCCGCTGCGCAAGTCCGGTATCGACGCGCTGACCGGACGCATGGCCGCCCTTGCGCAGGCGGAGGTGGCCACCTGGCCGGCGGGCGAGCCGCTGGAGCTCTGGGAGATCGCACGCCGCTTGATGCGCCGATTGGCGGTCGAGCTTCTGTTTGGCGGCGACCCGGAAGGCTACCAGATCGCCGATCTGGCGAGCGAGCTGATGGAAGCCAAATGGAGCCGCGGCGGGTTCATTCCGCTCAATCTACCGTTCACGCCCTATGGCCGCATGGTGCGCACGGCCGAGCGGCTGGAGCGCCGGCTGCTCGACTGGATTGCAAGCAAGCGCGGGCAGCGAGACGACCGCGATCTCGGCTCGATCATCGTCAACAGCCCCGATGCCGACGGCACGCTGCCGAGCGATGAGGCGATCGCGGGACAGATGCCGTCGCTGTTTGCCGCCGCCTCCGAGGCGGGCCAAAGTGCGCTTGCCTTCACGCTGCTGCTCATCGCGCTGCACCCGCGCGTCGCCGGCGAGCTGTTCGATGAGCTGCGCGGGCGCCAGGGCGGCGCTACGCCCTCGCTCGAGGAGGCAAGCGCCCTTTCCTCGCTCGATGGCATCGTCAAGGAGTCGATGCGCATCCTGCCGCCGGTCCCGCTGCAGATCCGCGTCGCCCAGGCTGATGCTGCGATTGCGGGCCATCCGGTGCCGAAAGGCACACGTGTCATGCTCAACACTTTCCTGGTCAACCGCACGCCGGAGCTCTATCCCGAGGGCGATTCCTTCCGGCCGGAGCGCTGGCGCACGATCACGCCCAACGCCTACGAGTATCCGGTCTTCAGCGCCGGCCCGCACGCCTGCCCTGGCTATTGGTTTGGCCTTGCAGGCGTGAAAGTCGCGCTGGCCGCAATCCTGTCGCGCTATCGCATCGTGCTCAAACCGGACACGCGAATTGACTACAGCGTGCAGCCGACGATGCGTCCGCTCAATCGCCTGCGCGTGATGCTCGATCCAGAGCCGGATGCTGGGGCCGCACCGCAAGTGAGTGGCAGCTTGCTCAATCTCCTGAAGCTGCCGCAGTAGCGCGTAGGGGCACAAGCAAGGCGTCAGCTGCGCCGCGTCTGGGTCAGCGAGATCGCCATCATGGCGAGCAAGCCGGCCATCGAAGGCGTCAGCGCCAGTCCGAGGGCACGCAGCCGCGATATGTCGCCCGGCGCGGGTTTGAATGCTCCGGCTGACAGCCAAGCCAAAATCTCGGCCGCGGTCGTCGCCTGCGGATCGGCCAGCGCAATCGCGGGCAGCGTTGCGAGCTTGCCTTCCGATGCTCGCAACTCGACGTCGAGCCCGTCGCGACGTTCAGCGGTCGCGAGCGCCTCCCGCAACTCAAGCACTTTCTCGCAGGCGCGCCCCGACGTGAGGCGGGTCACGTCGCGGCAGCCGTTCGTGGCCCGCCAGACCGCCTGCGCCTCCGGCTGCGCCCGCTGCAGCTCCACTTCAATCGCCGCGATCGAACGCGTCTCCGAGATGCCGACGCGCTCGAGGCGCAAGCGTCCAATTCGATCGGTGAGCGCCGCGCTTTCGCCCGCGACCTTGGCGCGGCCAGCAACCGCGTCGCCGATGTTGGTCGAAGCAAAGCCGGTGGCGGCAAGCAGCGTCATCCCCAGCGCGGCCACCCAGATGGTCCACGCCGCGCCGGCAGCAAGAAATGCGCGCCGTTGCAACAGCTGCGACTCCCACGGTCGGCAGGATCACCGCAAGCAGGTCGACCGCGAGTCCGATGGTGGCGAGCAGCACCGCGGCCTCGACGGTCTGGCCGAAGGAGGAAGCAAAACGCGCGTTCATGACGAGACCCACGCCCGTCAATCCGACCGCGGTCGAGAACAAGACGATCGAGGTTAACATGGAGATGATCGATCGCACCGGCTTCGGAGGAGCCGATTGGTTTGGTATCTCCATACGGAAGGCGCAATTGACCAGCTGCGCGGCCACCTGCTGCGACGTGCGCAAGGAGGTCACGACCACCTTGCCCCTGCCACCGGAGGCCTGGGAAATGTGCCCGGCCTTCACCCAGCCCGAGAGGCTGCGGCGCAGCTTCGTCAGCGTCCATCCGAATTGCTGAGCAAGATCGCTCAGAGTCATTTCGACGCGCCCCACATCGCTCAGATACATGAGCGCTTCGTCGTCGTCGAAAGAATGCAGCGCGATAACCTTTGCCGCCCGAGCCACGTCCGAACCCCTAAAGTCCCCTGATGGCGACCGCCCCTGGCCACCATTGCTTTCATTTTACGCGTTAACAGATTCGACACATATTCGCCAAGAACATTTTGACCCAGAGTTTATTTGACTTGACCCAGAGTTCGAGAAGGACGCGAGCCTTTCGGCACGCTGGCACTCTCGGCGCGATTTACTGGAAGCTACTTGGCGCAACCTTTGGCGCGACTTGGTGTCACTCGTCGTGTCACTCGCCGCCTGGTGCGCCATCTGGCGAACCGCACAATTCCGGATGACACACGCAGCTACCGAAGCGCACTTAAGCGAAGGCGCACCAGCAACAAAGCAACCATCTCGGAAGTACGAACGACTGCCCGCACGGGTTTTTCACCCATCCGCTTCAGCGCTCCAGGATCTGGCCTTGCAGGATCTGGCCTTGGATGCGCGAGCGGCGCTCAGACACTCAGTCGGAACCCCCATCCCGGCCTTTGACATAACACGGAGTTTGATTCGTAAACATCGTCACTACGCTCGGCGAAAAAAAGATGACCGGCTGCGGCGATCACGCAACACCCTGTCTGCCGCGCAATAATAGAATCCAAAGCGACCTGATCTTGAATCAATCTTGCGTGCGAGATTCGCACCTTGAGTCAATATTGCTTCGGCTCGTGCTCGCGTCCGAAAACTAGACCTGCTGAACCGCGGAAAGGAGCCAAGCACCGCCACGTGTGCGCATGAAGGTCCAGACCTCGGTGGCTTCGTCCGTCCCGCCCTCGATGACGCGGCCGCTCGCTCGATCGACGGTCTCGTCATTGAGCGAATAGCGCATGGCGACGGTAGCGTAGTCGGCATTGCCTTCTTGCCAAGCCTCCGAGAGATCGCCCTGCAGAAGCTTCACATCAGAGATTCGGTTGAGCACTCCGCGGCTCGTGTTCGCGGCCAACTCCTCCGCGTAGTAGGACAGCACCTCCGGGGTAACGCGCTGGCGTAGCCGGCTGAGATCCTCGGCCCCATAGGCAGTCTGGACCTCGCCCAGCAGCCTCTCAAATTGCTCAAAGTCGGACGCTGTCGGCGCGAACGGGGGGCTCGCGGCATTGCCGCCCCCCAACCCAGCCAAACCACCAAGCCCCATCGGCTGCGAGGGGCCGGCATCGCGCAACGACGGCCCGCCCGCGAGGGCCGGCTGGCTGCGGCGCTGCCACCACGACCACAGCATGTAGCCAATCGCGACAACGAGGCCGATCTGCAGCAGAAGGCCGAGGATCGAGGCAAACCCGCCCAGCCCACCGGTCAAGCCGTGGCCGAGCAGAAGCCCGATCAGCCCGGCGCCGAGGAAGCCCGCCGCAAAGCCGCCGAGGAGACCCGGCCGGTTCAACAAGCCGCCCGCGGGCGCGGTCGGACGCGCCGCAGTTCCAGCAGTGGCTGGAGTAGCCGGTTGCGAGGGCTGCGCCATGGTGCGCTCGACCGGCCGCGCCTGATTGGGCGCGGTCTGCGTCGTCGGCGGCGCCGTAAAGGTCTTGCTGCCACGGCTGCCGAAGCTCACGCGAGAACGCGCGTCGGCGTCGACCACCACCACGGCCAAAACCGCCAACAAGGCGCAGAACGCGATCAGCGGACGAAAGCTGAGACCGAATTGCATGAAACCCTCCCGAAAGCCCCAGGGGGGCGGGACGAGGTGAAGAATACGAACGATGGTGACCCTTTATATTGGTACACCGATGGGTGCTTTGAAGAGGTGTTGCATCATGTCACAGGGTCAAAGGCCTAGGTCGTCATGCGGCCAGAGGCCGACTTCGGCTGGTCTTCTGTCCTATTTTCAGCATTGCGCGGTGCTCGCCGTCGCGCTGGCGCTCGGCCCAGCACCGGCAGCCGCACAGGACACATTGGCCGGCAAGACGGTCACGATCTCCGTCGGCTTCGGTCCAGGCGGCGGCTACGACCTCTACGCCCGGGTGCTGGCGCGCCACCTTGGCCGGCATCTGCCGGGCCACCCGACGGTCGTCGTCTCCAACATGCCGGGCGCCGCCTCGATCCGCGCCGCCAACTACATCGCCAATGTGGCCCCCAAGGACGGCACCGCCCTCGGCATCGTGGCGCAGTCCGTCGCGGAGGAACAATTGCTCGGCGTCGCGGGCGTGAGCTACGACGTCGCCAAGCTTGGCTGGATCGGCCGCATCGCGGCGAATGTCGAGGTCACTTATGTGTGGCACGCAGCGGCGGTGAAGACGCTCGACGACCTCCGCAGCACCGAAGCGACCTTGGCGGGGACCGGACCATCGTCGTCGATCTATCCGCGGCTGATGAACACGATCGCCGGCATGAAGTGGAAAGTGATCGCGGGCTACAACACGACCAGCGCGGCTCATCTTGCCATGCAGCGCCGTGAGGTCGACGGAGCGACCAGCTCGCTCAACACGCTCAAGACCACGCAACGCGACTGGCTCGACAACGGCCTGATCCGGATCCTGGTCCAGCTCGCACCGCAACCGCAGCCCCGAGCTCGCGACGTGCCGGCCGTAGTCGAGCTCGCGACCGCGCCCGAGGATCGCGACGTGCTCGCCTTCTATGCCAACAGCGGCACGGTCGGCCGTGCCGTGATCGCGCCGCCCGGCATGTCGGCGGAGCGGATCGCGATGTTGCGCTCTGCCTTCGACGCCACAATGAAGGACGCCGAGTTTCGCGCCGAGATCGAGGCGACCAAGCTTGAGCTCGAACCGATGACAGGCGCCGAGCTGCAGGCGCTGGTGGAAGCCTCAACGCGCGTGTCGAGCGCGGTGCTGACGCGAGCGCGCGCCGCAAGGGCGGAGTAGATGCAGCACTCGAACAGTGCCACATGCTCCGTTCGTTCCCGCGCAAGCGGGAACCCAGGGCGACCCGCTCCGCCCGTTCAATGATAGTGCTGGGTCCCCGCTTCCGCGGGGACGAACGAAGAGAGTGTCGACGATCCGCCTCCCTCACTCACCCTTGATATTGGCGGCCTTGATGATGGGGCCCCACAGCGCCGCTTCCGCCTTCATGCGAGCCGCCAGCTGCGCGGGAGTCGAGCTTGCGACCGCGACTCCGAGCGGCTCGAAGCGCGCTTGCACGGCGGGATCGTCGAGCGCCCTGGCGACGTCGGCCTGCATCTTCTGGACGATCTCGGCCGGGGTCCTGGCCGGCACGAACACCGCGTACCACGATTCGACCTCGTAGCCCGGCAAGCCCGCTTCCGCGAAGGTCGCAATCTCAGGCGCGTTCGGTGAACGTCTCGCCGACGAGATCGCAAGCGCGCGGACCTGGCCGACCCGCACCGACTGCAACAGCGAGCCCGTCGTATTGAACATGGCGTCGAGCCGTCCGGCGAGCAGATCATTCATGGCACCGGCCGCCACGCCCCGATAGGGAATATGGGTCAAGTCGATCTTCGCCATGTGTTTGAGCAGTTCAGCAGCAAGGTGCGGCGACGTCCCGACGCCGGGCGTCGCGAAGGTGACGTGCTCGCGCCTGGCGCGGACAATGAACTCCGCCAGCGTCCTGGTCGGCGCATCGGCGGGCACGACCAGCAGACTGGGATAGGTTCCAATCAGGCTGACGCCCAAGAGATCGCTCATCGGATCGAAGGTCAGCCCCGAGAACAAAAACTGGTTGAGCGGAACCGCGTTCGTTCCCATCAGCATGGTGTAGCCGTCCGGGCTCGCATGCGAGACCATCTCGTATGCAATATTGCCGCCGGCCCCGCCCTTGTTCTCCACCACTACCTGCTGGCCCCAGAGCTCCGAGAGCCGCGCCGCGACAATACGCGTCGCCGCGTCGGCGCCGCCGCCGGCTGGAAAGCCGACGACGAAGCGCACCGGCCGCGAGGGAAATGCCTGCGCCCGCGCGAAGCGCATCGGCAGCACGGCGGCGCCGGCCGCCAGTTGCAGGACTTTGCGACGGGGAAGTTTCATGGCCACCCTTATAGTCCGGGTGTATTCACCCTGATCTTGTAGATGCCGGTGCGCGCCGCGATGAACAGCGTCTTGCGGTCGGCCTCGCCAAAGCCGACGTTCGTCGCCTGCTCGGGCGCGCGGATCGTGCCGAGGTGCTTGCCTTCGGGCGAGATCACCCACACCCCGCCCGGGCCGGTCTCGTAGAGATTGCCCTTGGTGTCGACGCGCAGCCCATCGGTGATGCCGCGCTCGGTGCGGCCTTGCGCATGTCGATGAACAGCTTGCCGTTGGTGAGCGTACCGTCGGCGCTGCACCTCATAGCGGTTGACGTAGTTGTCGCGGCTGCCGTTGACGTAGAGATATTTCTCATCCGGCGAGAAGGCGAGGCCGTTGGTGGCCGGCATGTCCTTGACCACGCAGCGTGAGCTTGCCGTCCTTCCAGCGGTACACTGCATTGAAATCAAGCTCCCGGCGGGGATCCTTCTCGCGCAGCCGGAAGGCGCCATAGGTGTCGGTGAAATAGATCGCGCCGTCGCGCTTGACCACGACGTCATTGGGGCCGCCGAAGCGCTTACCCTCGTAGCGGTCCGCCAGCACGGTACGCCGCCGTTCGTATCGATGCGCATCAGCGAGCGGCCCGCGAAGGTGGCGACGATCAGCCGGCCCTGCCGATCGAGCGTCAGGCCGTCGGCGCCGATCATGGCGAATTCCTCGAACTGCGGATCGTTGCGCTCGCGGCCATTGTTCTGGAGTCCGCCCCAGCGCCAGACCTCCGGACCGGTGTAGCCGACCTGGCTCTAGATAGACCGACGCCTTGCCGTCGAGCGTGAGCTTCCAGATCACGTTGCCGGGGATGTCGGTGAACAGAAGATAGCCCTCCCGCCCCTGCTGCACCCACACCGGGCCTTCGGTGAAGCCGAAGCCGCCCTTGACCAGCTCGACCTTGGCATCGGCCGACACCAGCGCATCGAGCGCGGGATCGAGCCGCTCGACCGCAGCCTCATTCGTCTGTGCCGCCGCAGCGCTCGACAGCGCGCCCACGATCGCGAGCACCAGTGCCCTGGTCATCCTGCCCTCCCCTGTTCCATTGTTCACGGCATGTCGTTGCATGCAGGGTGAAGTCTACCCGGGGAGCGGTCGCGACAAAAGCGCTTGTCGCCAGGCTGGCCCTACGAGACCCGCCGCAGGTATGCTACTGCTCATCAGTCGCAGGCGCTTCGGGCGTCCGCCAAAATCAGAGCCAAATTGGCCACGGGAGGACTAGATGCTCGATCGACAAAGCAATCGACGCGTCATTGCTGCGCTCGCGCTGGCGGCAACGCTCGGCATGACCTGCGACATGGCTGGCAACTTGGCCCGCGCGCATGACGAGTCCAAATATCCCGACTTCTCGGGCCAGTGGTTTCGGACCTATGGCGGCAATCCGCGCTATGACCCGACGAAGCCGCTCCGCAAGCAGGAGGCGCCGCTCACGCCGGAATATCAAGCGCGGTTCGAAGCGAGCATGAAAGACCAGGACGAGGGCGGCCAAGGACTCGACCGCGGCTATACCTGCCTGCCGCAGGGCATGCCGCGGCAGATGTCGGGCGTATCGCCGTTCGAATTCCTGTTCAGCCCGAATATCACCTATATGCTGTTCCAGCGGACCGAGTTTCCCCCGCGGCGCATCTATACCGACGGGCGCGTCTGGCCGCAGACCGAGGAGACCTGGTTCACTGGCTACTCGATCGGCAAATGGCTCGATACCGACAACGACGGCCGCTATGACACGCTCGAGGTCGAGACCCGTCATCTGCGCGGGCCGCGCGTGTGGGACCAATCCGGCATGCCGATGGGTGACGACAACACCACCGTAATCAAGGAGCGGATCTATCTCGACAAGAGCGATCCCGGCACGCTGCGCGTCGAGATGACCACGACCGACAGTTCGCTGACGCGGCCATGGACTGTGATGAAGAGCTTCAAGCGCCAGGAGCCCGTGTGGTGGACCGAGGACAATTGCCCGGAGGGTCAGGCCTGGGTCACCATCGGCGACGAGGTCTATTACCTCAGCGGTGACGGCACTATCATGCCGAGCAAGAAGGGCCAGCAGCCGCCGGACCTGAAGTATTTCAAGCGCGACTGAAGACGAATGTCTGACTGGCCGCACCGCGCGGCGCCAGTCGTTGCGCCCTCTCCCCTTGCGGGAAAGGGTAGCGCATGACGATCTACAAAACTTGGTCGGGTGAGGGGTTCAAGACCGCCCCTCACCCAATCCGTTTTGTTGAACTATTAGAGCGGCCCTCTCCCGCAAGGGGAGACGGCGCAATAACAACCGCCGGCAACAATTCTACTGTTTGGATGTCGTGAAATAGCGCAGATCGGGCGGCGGCTCCTGTCCAAGCGATAGATCGCGCTTGGGCGGCTTGCTCGGGTCATAGCGAATCCCGCCGGCGCCACCGGCCAAAAGCCCCGCATTGCCGGCGCGGCGCCATTGACCTTTCAGGTCGGGATAGAGGGTGTCGTCGAATACGGCAGCGGCATCGACCATCAGCAGCAGCGCCGTCATCAGCACGGCTGCGCTCATCCAATAGCGAAAACGCATGGTGCCTCCCTGTGATGCGGGCGCGTCGCACCCGGCAGACGCGCGTGTTGTTGACTTGCAATGGCTCCGATCCAAAATGATCGGCACACAATGTTTCCCGGCCGACACAGCGACGCTTGTTACGACACTCGCCCGCGCTTCAAGGAACTGACTCGGGGGGCGTCGTGCGTCAGCAACGACATGATCTTCCCGGCGATCAGCGCCACAACCATGAAGAACCCAAGCTCCGCGATGTGCAGTGGATTGGCGATATAGAGTGCGAGTTTTGGCGGGAACAGAAAATAGGTGGCCGTAATGGCACTCGCACAAGACGTCAGGAGCGCAAAGTTGCTGCCGTAACGGACAGCGATGAGCGCCGTAGGAAACAGATAGGCGATCTCCAGGTGCTCCAATTCGGCGCCGTTATCTACCGCAACCAGGATTGCGGTCGTCAGGGAGACCGCAGCGAGAGACAACGCGATCGGTTTCCAGGAGCTCATAAAAGAAGTATATGTTGTCTACCTTCGGCTGCACAGCGACCACAAGGGCCCCTTGGACAGGGCATATTGAGACCGACTGCCAGGCCGAGATTTGATCCTTGTCCAAAAGGCTCAGGCGCTGCGAACTCAAACGACCACAAGGGGTTATCATCTTGGTGCTATTCTTGAGCGCACCTTTGCCGTAAGGCCCGTCTCCAACGCGGTTGAGAGCGATGGTTCAATTACCCTCCGGCACGCTCACCGAGCGCTACAAGCAAGGCACGCGGCTGCGCAAGAAGACGCCGCGTGAGAAGCACGCTGAGTTGCGCGGCCCGGCTGATCGCGACGCGGTCGCGATCCTGGCTCAAACCGACCGCACGCGGCTGCCCGAGCTGGTGCCGGAACGCTACAAGCGCATGCTGGTCAGCCCGTTCACCTTCCTGCGCGGCGCGGCCGCGGTGATGGCGGAGGATCTCCGGCATCAACCGAGCGCCGGGATCGCGGTCCAGTCCTGCGGCGACTGCCATCTGATGAACTTCGGGGCATTCGCCACCCCGGAGCAGAACATCCTGTTCGACATCAACGATTTCGACGAGACCCTGCCGGGCGTGGATTTCACCGTCGATATCAAGCGGCTCTCCGCGAGCGTTGCAGTCGCCGCACTGGCGGCGGGCCTCTCCAACAAGCGCGCAGAAGCGATCGCAGCCACCACGGTCGAAGCGTATCGCAGCCGTATGCACGGCCTTGGCAAGCGCACACCACTTGAAATCTGGCACAGCAGGATCGAGCTCGCGCGCGAGATCGATCGCATCGACCATCGCCCGCTGCGGCGCGAGCTGCGCGACATTATCGCCAAGGCCCGCGATCATCTCGCGCAAGACGACAACTTCCCTCATCTGGTCAACGACAAGGGCAATGGCAAGCAGGTGCGCATCGCCGATCGGCCGCCGCTGATCTATCATTTCACGGCCAAGGGTGACGCGCGCCACCACGTCGATGCCCGCCGCGCATTTGACGCCTATGTCAGCCGGCTGTCGCCCGATCGTCGCTGTCTGCTCGATCGCTACGCACTCAAGGACATTGCCTTCAAGGTTGTGGGCGTCGGCAGCGTCGGCACCTTCTGCGCCATCGGGCTATATCTGTGCGGTGACGGCACGCCGCTGTTCCTGCAGATCAAGGAAGCGGGCAAGTCCGTGCTCGAGCGGCTGGCCACGAAGTTCAATGGCCATCAGGGCCAGCGCGTGGTCGAGGGCCAGCGCGTCATGCAGGCGGCGAGCGACGTGTTCCTGGGCTGGACCGAGGACACCGCATCCCACCGTCAGTTCTATGTGCGCCAACTGAAGAACCGACGGCTCGGCTCGGTCGGCGAGCTGGTCGAGGAGCAGGCGCTTGCAAGCTATGCGCAGCTATGCGGGCGCACGCTCGCACGTGCGCATGCACGCTCGGCGGACCCGGCCGTATTGGCAGGCTATATGGGCAAGAGCATCGCTTTCGATCGCGCGCTGGCGTCATTTGCGATGGCCTATGCGGCGCGCACGCGCGACGACCATGCTCAGCTCGTGAAGGCAAAGGGCGGCATCAAGGATGGCGCGAAGCGCAAGACTGCTTGAGCGCTACTTCTGCGCCGCAACGTAGGCGACGATGTCGTCCTTGTCCCGGTCGGAGACGCCGGGAAAAACGCCCATGGCGGTGCCGGGCACCATGACGGCGGGCAGCGCAATCCAGGGACCGAGCAAGCCTTCGGTCCATTCAAAGGTCGCGGTGTTGCGGAATGCATTGGTGTACTTGAACCCCGGCACGGTACCGGCGCGCCGGCCGACGATGCCGAACAGGTTGGGGCCAAGCCGGTTCTCGCCGCCCTTGTCGATGGTGTGGCAGATCGCGCACTGCCGCACGAACGCGGCCTGGCCCTTGGCAACATCGGCCGCCTGGCCTGCGCTCGCACTCAACGGCCAAGCGACAGCCAACGCACAGAGCCGATGCCGGCGGCACTGTGGCATCGATCAGGTGTTGCTGGCTCATATGGTGTCTCCCGCTGTCGTTGGTCTTGTGAGCCGCTTGTTTCGCTCGGCTTCCACGCTGAACTTGTAGTAGGATAGCTGACAAAAGGTCAAAGGGTGAACCGGGCCGTCGCCGGCCGAGGTTGACCGTAAAGCTTCAGGGAGGAGATGACAACATGCGCACCAAAACCGCTCTCTACGCAAGCGTAGCCTTGGCCTTCTGCTCGCGGTGGGCTATCCGGTCGCGATCGAATGCCCAGCAGGCGCCGGCCCAGCCGCGCGCACGGTGGCAGATCGACGGCGACGACATCGGCGGCGTCGTGACGAGCCGGTTGGGCCGGAAGCCGGCGTCTGGGTGATCGCCGAGACGACCGAGCTCGGCACCCGCTTTGCCAAGATGGTGGTGACCGACGATGTCGGCCGCTACGTGATCCCCGACCTGCCCAAGGCCAAATACCAGCGTGTGGGTGCGCGGCTACGGCCTGGTCGACTCGCCCAAGGTCGACGCGAGCCCGGCAAGCTCCTCAACCTGACCGCCGTGATCGCGCCGAGCCTCAAGGACGCCGCGCAATACTATCCGGCGATCTATTGGGCCGCGATGATCAAGATCCCGGACCGCAGCAAGTTCCCGGGCACCGGGCCGAACGGCAACGGCATCCCGACGCACGTTCAAGACCCACGATCAGTATCTCAACTTCGTCAAGACCAACGGCTGCGGCAACTGCCACCAGATCGGCAACTACGCGACGCGCACGATTCCCGAGGCGCTCGGCAAGTTCGAATTCATCGATCGCCGCCTGGGCGCGGCGCCTGCAGTCGGGCCCGGCCGGCACCACCATGATCAACAACATCGCGCAGCTGATGACGCCCGACGGCGGCCACCTCGCCGCGCTCGCCGACTGGACCGACCGCATCAAGGCCGGCGAACTGCCGAGCGCGACGCCGGCGCGGCCGACGGGCGTCGAGCGCAACCTCGTCGTCACCGTGCGCGACTGGTCGGACCCCAAGCACTACCTGCACGACCTGATCGCCACCGACCGGCGCGACCCGACCGTCAACGGCTACGGCCCGATGTACGGCGCGGCCGAGCTGAGCACCAGACAAGCTGCCGGTGCTCGATCCGGTCAAGAACACCAAGAGCGTGCTCGACGTGCCGGTGGCCGATCCCAAATACGCGCCGTCGTCGGCGCTCGCCAATCCGGTGATTGCGCCGTCGCCCTATTTCGGCACCGAGCAGATCTGGGACACCCAGGTCAACGCGCACAACCCGATGATGGATCAGGACGGGCGGGTCTACTGGACCGCGCAGACGCGCTCGCCCAAGATCCGCCGGAGTACTGCAAGCGCGGCTCGCCGCTACGCTCGGCGCAGCTCTATCCGCTTGCGGGAACGCCGGACGGCTTCGTGCAGAACGCGCGCCAGATCACCATCTACGATCCGAAGCAGAAGAAATACTACCACGTCGACACCTGCTTCGGCACGCATCACCTCAACTTCGCCGAGGACGCCAACAACACGCTCTGGCTCAGCAACAACATCCAAGGCAATCTCGCCGTCGTCGGCTGGCTCAACACCAAGATGTATTTCGAGACCGGCGACGCGGCGAAGTCGCAGGGCTGGACCGCGCTGATCGTCGACACCAACGGCAACGGCAAGCGCGACGAAGGCTACAACGAGCCCGGCCGCGCGCCCGACTACAGCAAGGACACGCGCATCCCGTTCGGCTTCTACGGCATCGCCTGGTCGCCGCGCGACGGCTCGCTGTGGGGCTCGAACCTCGCGCATCCCGGGCTACATCCTGCGCATGGCGCCGGGCGAGAACCCGCCCGACACCGCGCTGGCGGAAATCTACAAGATCCCGCTGCCCGGCTTCGGCATCCGCGGCATGGACGTCGACCGCAACGGCGTGGTCTGGGTGCCGCTCGACTAGCGGCCACATCGGCAGCTTCGACCGCACGCTGTGCAAGGGACCGCTCAACGGTCCGGGCGCCGAGCTTGGCAACAAATGTCCCGAGGGCTGGAAGTTCTATCCGCTGCCCGGGCCCGGGCTTTGCCGGCGATGCCGGTGCGGCCGAGAATCCCTATTACACCTGGGTCGACCAGCACAACATCCTCGGCCTCGGCGCCGACGTGCCGATCGCGACCGGCAACCAGTCGGACTCGCTGCACGCGCTCGTCGGCGGCGCGGTGATCGAGCTGCGCGTGCCCTATCCGATGGGCTTCTTCGCCAAGGGCCTCGACGGCCGCATCGACGATCCGAAGGTCGGCTGGAAGGGCCGCGGCCTCTGGGTGACGTCCGGCAATCGCACGCCGATGCACATCGAAGGCATCGACGCGCCGCACCCGGGCGCGCCGGGCACGACCGAGAAGACGCAATCGAGCCCGCTGGTGGTGCACTTCCAGCTCCGCCCGGATCCGCTCGCGCATTGAATGGCGTAAGCCGGCAGCATGCCACGATACGTTGCGCTGCTGCGGGCCGTGAATGTCGGGGGAACCGGCAAGCTCCCGATGGCCGATGTGAGATCCATGTGCCATGACGCGGGCTTCACCCGCGTCGAGACTTATATCGCGAGCGGCAATGTCATCTTCGACAGCAAGAGCGCGGCATCGAAAGTGAAGGCCGAGCTCGAGGCTCGCCTGCTGGCCTATGCCAAGAAGCCCATTGGAGTCGTGCTGCGAACGGCGGCTGACATGGCGGCCGTTCTCAAGGCCAACCCTTTTCCGAAGACTGAACCCAAATTCACCTATGCGATCTTCCTCGATCAGCGCCCGCCACGTGACACGCTGGAGCACGCGGTCGGGCAAAACGACGAAGAGATGCGGCTCGGTGATCGGGAGATCTTCGTCCACTATCCAAGCGGCATGGGCCGCTCCAAGCTTCGCATTCCGGCGGCGAAGACCGGCACCGCGCGCAACATGAACACCGTCACGAAGCTTGCCGAGATGGCATCGAAGCCCTGAAGCGCTGCTTCTCTTTCTTCTTGCCTAGCGTTCACGCATGGCAGGGCCGCGAGGCGGCGCGCTGTTTTCGATTGGCCGCGATGCGGGCGTGATCTATCCCGAACGACGTCAACGGAGATAGTCATGGCCAACTTCGACTTTCCGCCCGAATTCCGCACACAACAGATCGCGACCAACGGCACCTCGATCCATGTGCGCTCGGGCGGAGCCGGGCCCGCCGTGTTGTTGCTGCACGGCTACGGCGAGACGGGCGACATGTGGGCGCCCATGGCGGTCGATCTTGCGCGCGACCATACCGTCGTGGTGCCCGATCTGCGCGGCATGGGGCTGTCCGCCAAGCCCGCGGGAGGCTTTGACAAGAAGACGCAAGGCGTCGACATGGCTGGCGTGCTCGATGCGCTGAACATCGATCAGGTCGACCTTGTCACGCACGATATCGGCAACATGGTCGGCTATGCCTTTGCGGCGCAATATCCGAGCCGCGTGACGCGCTTCGTCCTGATCGATGCACCGCTGCCCGGCGTCGGGCCGTGGGAGGACATCCTCAAGAATCCGCTGCTCTGGCACTTCCGATTTGGCGGGCCCGACATGGAGAGACTGGTCGCGGGTCGAGAGCGCATCTATCTCGACCGCTTCTGGAACGAGTTCTCGGCGACACCGTCGCGTTTCAGCGAAGCCGCGCGCGAGCACTATGCCAAGCTCTACGCGCTGCCGGGCGCGATGCATTCCGGTTTCATGCAGTTCGCCGCATTCGACCAGGATGCGATCGACAACAAGGCGTTCATGGCCAAGGGCAAGCTGTCGATGCCGGTTCTTGCCATTGGCGGCGAAAAGTCATTTGGCGCCGACGATGGCCACGATCATGCAATTTGCCGCCAGCAATGTGCGCGAAGGCGTCATTCCGGACTCCGGCCATTGGATCATGGAGGAAAACCCGCGAGCCACCATCGCCATGGTGCGGGCCTTCCTGGAGGCCAACGCCTAGTAATCACCGGCATCTGAGTAAGTAGAAAAGTTTGTTGCCCACATCCGTTGATTGGGGGATGCGGCGCGATCGGCGTTCTGCTGTTGTCGCCGCAGGCTCGCCGCGATCACCAATCGCCTCAACGTGGTGGCCGGCCAGCTGAAGGACCTGGGACCCGGACCGGTCGCCATCGTCCGCAAACAAACCTGCCTAACACATTCTCCCGTGTCGCCATGGGGGCCGCGAAGAGCCATGGCCGCGCCGCGAACCGGCTCAGCATCACGGGTCTCTCCGCCGAGTGACGTACGTTCCCATTCATAGGATGTCCGCCATGACCCTCCAGGTGCTGTTCGAGCTTTCGCGATTTGGCACACTCTCGATGGCCTTGGTTGCTGTCTTTGTGGCCGCGACACTCTCAAGTACCGTCGGCTTTGCCTTCTCCGCCTTCGCGGCGGGACTTCTGTTTCAGATCATGAGCGACAAGATTGCAGCTCTGGAGATCATGCTGATCTCGTCGATCGCGCTGCAAGTCTATTGCGTTGCGCAGCTCTGGCGGCAGATCACGCTCACCCATATCAAATGGTATTTGCTCGGCGGCATCCTCACACTGCCCGCGGGCATCTATCTGCTACTATGCATTAAACGCGGCCGCTTACTCCATCGTCGTCGGTGGCGTTCTGGCGATCTACGGCGTCATCACATTCTCAAGACAGGTTCCCGTGCTACCTTGGAGCGGCCGAGTGGCAGACGCCATCGTTGGAGCCATCGGAGGCATAACCGGGCCGCTGGTGGCTTTTCCGGGCGCAGCGGTCGCCATCTGGTGCAGCACACGTGGATGGGACAAGGTCACGCAACGCTGCGTGTATCAGCCGTATATTCTGATCATGCAGGTTCTGACACTTGCTGCCCTGACCATGCTTGGAGAAACCAAACAGATCGACCTGACGCACGCATTGTTTGTCGTTCCGGCAGTCCTCGGCGCACACATTGGATTCAGCATCTTCGCAAGGATCACCGACGCACAATTCAAGGTGCTGGTGAGCGCCTTGCTTGTGGTCTCCGGGCTTTGGATCCTGGCAAGGGGGTTGCATTAGCAATTCCGTTTCGCACTCTGCGATCGGCACACTCGATCGCGGCCCGACGCGGCGACTGTCAAAATAGCGACATCGTTCTGACATGGCGGCATAGCACGACGCAGCTAAGCGCCGTGGTCAGGACAATTGGGGGACATTGCCCTCTATGGACAGCGCCGTCGCCGCCCTGATCGAGCCAAGCTGGACGCTTGTGTTCTGCAAGAAGCCGGGCCGCTGGTGGGTGCGGCTCCTCGCCTGCGGGCGGTACAATCACGTCAAGGCCATCGCCTATCTGCCGAGCCTGCGCGCCTGGCTCTTCTATGACGTGAAATTCAACGGCACCAAGATCCTGCTCGCGCCCGAGGACGACCCCTCTACCCCCGCCTTCCTGCGCGACTATCTCGATCACTGCGACATGATCGCGATGCCGCACCTGCCGGTGCCCAGGCGTAGCGCGCCGCAACTCGGCTTCTGGTGCACGATCGCGATGAAGCACCTCATCGGGATCCGCTCGCGCGCCTTCCGCCCCGATCGACTGTGGCGAGACTGCATTGCGGTTGGCGGAAAGCCGTATCAGACGCTGGGCGCTTTCCGCGGTGCGCTGATCAACACGCTTGGAAGCCGGATCAGGATTCTCCGGGAACGGACCCGCACACGCCGCCGGCTCGTGCGCGCTTGTCCGGCCTGATGTCGGGGCGGAGCCAGAGACAACGCCACCGCCCGCAGAATCCGTCAGGTTTTGCTGTAGCGCTCGCCAGGATAAATTCGCCAACGGCGCGGTAGCACAGCGATACGGCCTGACACATTGCGTAAATCGGCAGCCGGCAGCGCAATCTCGAGACGGTGATTGAGCGCCCCCGATGGCGAGATCGAACCGCCGCAGGCCGGCGTTGCGATGCGTCGCCGTCACCACGCCCGCAATGGCGCCGGCCGAGTCGTCGACGACCTCGACATCCTGCGGCCGCAGGAACAATCGCGCGGGACCGTCCGGTACGCCGTCGGCCGGAATGGCGAGCGGCCGATCATCGAGCCAGACCTTGCCATGGCAGACCGTGACCGGAAGCTCGCTTGATTCCCCGATGAAGGCAAACACGAACGGCGAGCTCGGCTGATCGTAGACTTCGTCGGGCGTACCGACCTGCTCGATCCTGCCCTGGCTCATCACCACGACACGGTCGGCCAGCTCCAGCGCTTCCTCCTGATCGTGGGTGACGAACACCGTGGTGTGTCCGATCTTGTCATGCAGCTCGCGCAGCCAGCGGCGCAGGTCCCTGCGCACCTGGGCGTCAAGCGCACCGAACGGCTCATCGAGCAGAAGAACACGCGGCTCGATGGCAAGCGCGCGGGCGAGCGCGACACGCTGGCGCTGGCCGCCGGAGAGCTGCGCCGGGAAGCGGCGCTCGAGGCCGGAGAGTTGAACCAGATCGAGCAGCTCGCTCGAGCGGCGGCGAATCTCGGCCCGGCTCGGACGGTCCTTGCGCGGCCGCACCTTCAAACCGAACCCGATGTTGCCTTCAACGGTCAAATGCTTGAACAGCGCATAGTGCTGGAACACGAAGCCGACGTTGCGCTCCTGCACGCTCTTGTGCGAGGCGTCCTCGTTGCCGAAATAGATCGTGCCCGCGCTCGGGTGCTCGAGTCCGGCGATCAGCCGCAAGCAGCGTCGTCTTGCCCGAGCCGGACGGACCGAGCAAGGCGATCAGCTCGCCCGAGCGGATATCCAGCGACACGTCATAGAGCGCCGGATAGCGCTCGAACTCCTTGCGGACGTTGGCAATGCGAATTTCCATTTCAGATTTAGTGTCCGTTGGTCGCGGCGATCTCGTCGCCGAAGCGCCATTCGAGCAAAGTCTTCAAGGCGAGCGTCACGAGCGCGAGCAGCGCCAGCAGCGATGCCACCGCAAACGCTGCCGTGAAAGCGTATTCATTGTAGAGGATCTCCACCTGCAGCGGCATGGTGTTGGTCTGGCCCCGGATCTTGCCTGACACCACCGCAACCGCGCCGAACTCGCCCATGGCGCGGGCGTTGCACAGCAGGACACCATAGAGCAGCGCCCATTTCACGTTCGGCAGCGTGACGAACAGAAACGTCTTGAAGCCGCTCGCTCCAAGCGAGAGCGCAGCTTCCTCGTCGCCGGTTCCCTGCTCCTGCATCAGCGGTATCAGCTCCCGTGCCACGAACGGGAACGTGACGAAAATGGTCGCAAGCACAATCCCGGGCAGCGCAAAGATGATCGCGATGCCGTTGTCCTTCAACCAAGGCCCGAAATAACCCTGAGCACCGAACAGCAGCACATAGACGAGGCCGGCAATCACCGGGGACACGGAGAACGGCAGGTCGACCAGCGTGACCAGAAAGCTCTTGCCCCTGAATTCGAACTTCGCGATCGCCCAGGCTGCCGCAATACCGAACACAAGGTTGGCCGACACCGAGATCGCGGCAACGATCAGCGTCAGGCGAATGGCCGAAAGTGCGTCCGGATTGGTGATGGCCGCGATGAAGCCCTGCAGCCCGGTCTGGAAGGCCTCGAGAAAGACCACGAGCAGCGGCAGGAAGACGAACAAGACAAAGAAGATCAACGCCACGCCGATGAGCGCAATGCGAACCCCGACCGTCTCGCCGGTGGCGGCACGGCCTTGGGAGGCAGGACCTTGGGCGGTCGCAGGCCGCAGCGCGTCAACCGCCATAGCCAAATCTCCTGCGGCTCCAGGCCTGGATCACATTGATAAGCAGCAGCATCGCGAAGGATATCGCCAGCATCACCGTGGCGATCACCGTCGCGCCCGCATAGTTGAACTCCTCCAGCCGGATCACGATCAGGAGCGGCGCGATCTCGGACACGAACGGGATATTGCCCGCAATGAAGATCACCGAGCCGTATTCGCCGATGGCACGTGCGAGCGCGAGCGCAAATCCAGTCAGGAGTGCAGGCACGAGCGGCGGCAGGATCACCCGCAGCGTAGTCTGCAGGCGGCTCGCCCCCAGCGTGGCAGCCGCTTCCTCGAGCTCGCGATCGAGATCGGCCAGCACCGGCTGCACCGTCCGCACCACGAACGGCAGCCCGATGAAGACGAGCGCGACAATGATGCCGAGCGGCGCAAAAGCGACCTGCAATCCGACGAGTTCCAGATAGGGGCCCAACCATTCCTGTGGCGCGTAAAGCGTGCTCAACGCAATTCCCGCCACTGCCGTCGGCAGGGCAAACGGCAGGTCGACCATTGCGTCGACAAGCCTGCGGCCCGGGAAGCGATAGCGCACCAGAACCCAGGCGAGGAGCAAGCCGAACACCGCGTTGATCAACGCCGCAATCGCGGCGCTGCCGAAGCTGATACGCAGCGCCGCGATGGTTCGCTCGTCAAGCGTGAGGCGCAGGAACTCGGCGGAGCCAAGCGAAGAGCTGCGCACAATCAGCGCACCAAGCGGAATCAGCACAATCAGGCTGAGATAGGTCAGCGTAAAGCCGAGCGCCAACCCAAATCCCGGGATGACGCTCGGCCGCTTGAACAGAAAGGTGTCGCCCGCTGCCATGAACGCCTATTTTGGCCCAGGCTTGTAGATCGCGTCGAAGATGCCGCCGTCACCAAAGTACTTTGGTTGCACGGTCTTCCAGCCGCCGAAGTCCTCGATTGTTGCAAGCTTGATCTCGGGGAAGCGCTTGCGGTCCTCCGCGCTCGTAAGCTCAGGCTTGAAAGGCCGATAGTGGTTTTTCGCCGCTACTTTCTGCCCAACATCGCTGTAGAGGTATTCGAGGTAGGCGCTCGCCGCTTCGGTCGTGCCGCGCGCCGCGACATTCTTGTCGACCAGCGCGACGGGTGGCTCCGCCCTGATGGAGATCGATGGCACGACGATCTCGAACTTGCCCGGGCCGAGCTCATCGAGCGCCAGGAAGGCCTCGTTCTCCCACGCCAGCAGAACGTCGCCGATGCCGCGCCGTACGAAGGTCGTGGTCGAGCCGCGCGCCCCCGTATCAAGCACCGGAACGTTGCGGTAGAGCTGAGCGACAAAGTCTTGCACCTTGGCCTCGTCGCCGTTGAATCGATCCCTCGCCCAGGCCCAGGCGGCAAGCAAATTCCATCGTGCGCCGCCCGAGGTTTTCGGATTGGGCGTCAGCACCTTCACCTCAGGTCTGACGGTGTCGCCCCAGTCCTTGATATTTTTGGGATTACCCTTGCGCACCAGAAAGACGATCGTGGACGTATAGGGGGCGCTGTTGTTGGGCAGACGTGCGCGCCAGTTGCTGGCGATCTTGCCCGAGTTCTCCACAATCGCGTCGATGTCTGCCTCCAACGCGAGCGTAACGACGTCGGCCTCGAGCCCATCGATCACGGCACGCGCCTGCGCGCCGGAGCCGCCATGCGATTGTTGGAGCGCGATCGTCACACCGGTCCGCTGCTTCCAGTAGGCCGCGAAGGCGTTGTTGTAATCGCGATAAAGCTCGCGCGTCGGATCGTATGAGACATTGAGCAGACGCGTCTGGGCAAGCGCAGGCGTCAGAACGCAAGACAAGATCAGAACCCCGGCCGCGATCGTTAATGGCTGATGGCGCATGAAGACCTCCAAGTCCGAACCCGTGTCCAAAATGAACCTGAAAAGCCTACTGACTCAGTCGGGTATTGCAAGGCGAAGGCCCACCCTTTTGTGACCGTAACAGGAAACGCAATCATCGAAGTTTTGCTGCTTCCGGCAAAATCATTTTCTCGCGATGGACGCCCTGCCTGAGCGCGCGTTTCTGTCGCGGATTGCATGTGGGCGACGAGTTCCATTCGCTGAGTTGCCGGCAACCGCATCCGCAATCGTCATCTGATCGAGCACGAGCCTCGCTGATTCCGCCACGTCGGAAAAGACCCGCCGCACCTCGCACGACTTTTCGCTGTGACAATCTGCGCAGCGGCGGTAGGCGGTACGGCTGAGACATGGCAACGGCGCGATCGGACCATCAACGATCCGTAACACCGCACCAAAGGTAATTTGATCGGCGGGCCGCAACAGCGCATAGCCGCCCGACCGCCCGCGGCGGCTTTGCACAAGCCCCTCACGCTTGAGGTCAAGCAGGATTTGTTCCAGGAACTTGTGCGGAATGCGATGCTGCTTGGCAATGTCCCCGATCATGGCGGAGGTCTCGGCTCGCGCGAGCGCGAGGAGGGCTTTGAGCGCGTACTTTGCCCGCTGCGAGATCATGGCTTCCTCCGGCCTCGTATACTCGATCTGCTAACTAGAGTTTTCTAGCAGCATGAGCTGCGCCCGCCAATAACGCACGCCGTGCGAACCGAAGAGGGAAATCCTTAGGCGGTGAAAACTCTGTGGCGACGCCGCGCTCGTGCGTCACGCAGCAATATTTCCCCAGCCTCCTGCCCGGCTGAAGGAACTTGTGTTTAGGGCGCGCCTGCGCGAAGCTGCCGTGAGATCGCGCGCAAGCGATCCAAACAAAAAGCTGCAGTTCGGGAGAAACGCCATGGGGAATGCCACCATCCGCATTAGTGCACTTGTTGTTGCAACGCTTGCGGTTTCATCGCCCGCTTTCGCTCAGTCGAGCCCACCGCTGTCGGTCTGCAACACCCAGCCGCAGGCCGCCGCCTGCACCGCCGTGCGCGGCGATCGCGCCGACGGCTGGGCGGCGCAGAGCCGCGCCGAGGTCATGGCGCCGCACGGCATGGTGACCACGAGCCAGCCGCTCGCCGCGCAGGCCGGCCTGCAGATCCTGATGAATGGCGGCAACGCCATCGATGCGGCGGTCGCGACGGCCGCCGTGCTCAACCTGGTCGAGCCGATGAACATCGGCGTCGGCGGCGATCTGTTCGCGATCATCTATATCGCCAAGGAAAAGAAGACTCTACATCCTGAACGCCAGCGGCATGGCGCCGAGCGGCGCCACGCTCGAGCGTTTCAACGCGCTCGGCTATCACGTCGATCCGAAGAACTGGGGGCCGGGCTCCGGCATGCCGCGCTACGGCATCCTGACGGTCACGGTGCCGGGCACCGTCTGGGGCTGGGACGAGGTGCTGAAGCGCTTCGGCACGAAGACCTTCAAGGAGGTGCTGGCAGCCGGCCATCGACTATGCCGAGAACGGCTTCCCGATCTCGCAGCGCATCGCCAACGACTGGCGCCTGCCCAATGCGCTGCCGCTGCAGGGCTGCTGCACCGAGCTCGATCCCGGATTCGGTCAAGACCTGGTACATCGACGGCAAGCGCCCGGTCGCCGGCCAGATCTACCGCAATCCCGATCTCGCCAAGACCTTCCGGCTGCTGCAGAAGGGCGGCCGCGACGCCTTCTACAAGGGCGAGATCGCGCGCGCGATCGTCGCCAAATCGCAGCGCGCTCGGCGGCACCATGACGATGGACGACCTCGCCAACTACAAGGGCGAATGGGTCGAGGCCGCCGCGAGCAACTATCACGGCTACGACGTGCTCGAGCTGCCGCCGCCGTCGCAGGCCTGGGCGGCCAACGAGATGCTCAACATCCTGGAAGCCTGCGTGCCGAAATGGGCGCCGGGCCAGACGCTGGCGAGCCTCGGGCCGCGCAGTCCGAAATACTGGCACCTCATGGTCGAGGCCAAGAAGCTCGCCTATCGCGGACCTCTATGCGTTCAACGCCGATCCGAATTTCGTGAAGGTGCCGCTCGAGCGGCTGCTGTCGAAGGCCTACGCCGGAGTCGCTGTGCGACAAGGTCGATCCCGACAAGGCCTCGCCGACCGGGCCGCGCAGCGACGACCGATCTCGCGCGCGGCGACACCATCGTGCTCTCCGACCGCCGACAGCGAAGGCAACATGGTGTCCTGGGTCAACAGCAACTTTTCCGGCTTCGGCTCCGGCCTCACCGTGCCGGGCTACGGCTTCATCCTGCACAATCGCGGCGCGCTGTTCTCGCTCGATCCCAAGAGCCCGAACGTGATCGCGCCGCACAAGCGGCCGTTCAACACGCTGTCGGCCGGCTTCGTGATGAAGGACAAGAACGCCGCTGATGACGATCCTGCTGATGGGCGGCGACATGCAGGCCCAGGGCCACGCGCAGGCGCTCGTCAACATGCTCGACCTCGGCGCCAACCTGCAGGCGGCGACCGACATGGCGCGCTTCCGCCATAACCAGGTGCCCAACGCTCGAGATGGAATCCGAGCTCTACAAGCTCGTCGGTGCGCACTTGCAGGCGATGGGCCACGACGTGGACGTCGGTCAACGGCTCGGCGCGTCGGCGGCTATCAGTCGATCATGTTCGTGCCGACCCGCCGACCTGCGTCAGGCTCGGCTGCAAGACAGGGGCTCGGCGGCTACTATCGAGCGGGCTCCGACCATCGCAAGGACGGCCAGGCGGTCGGGTGGTGACCAGTCAGCCAGCGACGAGGAGGCGTCGCGTGTTTACCGCCCGCCCCCACCCGCTTTCACCTGCTCGGCGACCGAGCGCGCAAGCGGCGTCCAGCGCGCCGCTTCGGCCTTGAAATAGGCCGTGAAGGCGTCTGCATCCAAGCTCTTGGTGTCGATCGCCTCGCGCGCGAAACGCGCCTGCAGATCGCTCGCATGCAAAATCTTCACCACCTCGGCATTGAGGCGGTCAACGATCTCGCGCGGCAGGTTCGCCGGTCCCGACAATGCAAACCAGGTCGAGCCGATCAGTCCCGCATAGCCCTGCTCCACATAGGTCGGCAGGTCCGGATAGGCCGGCAGCCGCTTTTCACTCGCGATCGCAAGCCCACGCACTGCGCCCGACGACACCTGACCACCCACAGCCGCAAGCGCCGTGATGCCGATCGCGATATGCCCGCCCAGCACGTCGGTGACGATCTGTCCGGCGCCACGATAAGGCACATGCGTCATCTTGATTCCGGCCTGAGCCTGGAACTGCTCGTTGAGCAACTGCGTTTGTGATCCGATCGAGATGGTCGCGTAGGTGACCGCGCCGGGGCGGGTTTTCGCGTAGGTCACAAGATCGGAAAGCGTGCGGTAGGGCAGATCCTTGTTGGCGAACAGAGCGACCGGCTGGCCGCCGAGATAGGCGATGTGAGTGAAGTCCCTGAACGGATCGAAGGGCACCGGCGTGAACACCGGACTGATGATGAAGCTGCCGAGGCTCGACACCACAAACGTGTATCCGTCCGGAACTGCACGCGCGACTTGCTCCTGTCCGACGATCCCGCCTGCGCCCGGCCGATGCTCGACCACGACCGGCTGGCCCAACACGGGCCCGAGCCGGTCAGCGACCAGACGCGCAAGCAGATCGGCGGTGCCCGCCGCCGAGAACGGCACCACGAGCTTGATCGGCCGGGTCGGCCAAGCGTCAGCAGCAGCCACGGACGTCGACACCATACCGGCGCTCAACACCAGTGCCATGCGGAGTATTCGCATGTTGCTTCGTCTCCTCCAGCCGCCCGCACGGCTTCTCTCTGACGTTTGGCCTTAATGATAATGCAACGGGCGACACGATGCGACATTGACCGCGCGCCTGCCGCATGTCGTTGTTCCTCCGGATGCGACGAGGTGTTGGCGGTTAATGCGTAAGACGATCCTGTTCCTCGCGGTTTTGGCGCTTGCCTGTATCGCCTACATGGCCTGGCCGGCCTATGACCTTACCCAGTTCGTGCGGGCGGTCGAGCGTGGCGATACGACGACCGCGGCTCACTATGTCAATCTGGCGCGCGTGCGAGTCTCGCTGACCGAGCAGATCACCGAGGCCTATCTGCAGCGCACAGGCGCCCGTTCCGGCCCGCTGGTTCAAGGTGCGGTGGGCGCGCTCGCCGATCCGATCGTGTACAAGCTCATTTCGCCGGAAGCGCTGACCGAGCTTTTGCGAATCGGCTGGCCGCGTGCGGTCCTCCCCGAGGCGCCGTCCAACACAACCGGCATTTCGCTCGCTGGTCTCGGCACGGTCTGGCAGCTATTCGTGGCGGCTGAATATGGCATCGGCCGCTATGAAGTGACGGTGCCGGTGGGTGTGCCACCAGAGCGCGCTTTCATGCTGCAGTTCCGCCTGGCGCAGTGGCGCTGGCAGCTCGCCGCCGTACGTGTGCCCGAGCCGATCCGCCTGCTGCTCGCCGATGAGATTATTAAGTCGACGAAATCACTGCAGCCGCCGCAACGGCAGTAATCAATCATCCTCGCCATCGGCGCCCGGCACCGCCACCGGCAGGCGCACGCCATTGTCGGCATTCGGTACGGCCCGCGATCCCGCCTGGCGCCGCGGCGACACCGAGCCGGTAACCGATAGATCACCGCGCTTGCCGGCATGACGGCCGCGCACGCGCGCTGCCACCTCCTCACCCGAGACCGGATTCGGATTGCAGGCGCGCCGCCCGCTCGCACGCCGCATCAGGTCGACGTGCATATGATCGTAATGATAGGCGTCCGATCCCGGCGCCAACACGGTTGTAAAGCGATCGCAGGCCGCGCCCTGCACGTCGCGCAGAAAACCCTGCTCCTCCGGCGCGCCGTGCCAACCGGTCTTGACCGCGATCTTGCGACCGTCAGCAAGCATGAAGACAGCAACGTCGAGCGCATTGCCGAAGGCATGCTCGGAAATGCGGGCGTTCGAATTGCCGTTCATTCCGCGACACGAGTAGGCGGAGATCTGCTTGATCTCAACGACGGGCTGACCGAACCAGCGCAGCGCGGCGGGCTGCACCGCAGTATCGATCCATTGATCGAGCACCGAGACCAATGGACAGGCAAGCGTAGCTGCCGGCGTGACCGAGACCGGGCCGGCCGGCCGCGTCCGCGCCGGTCCCAAGGCAGGGGTCCGCTCGCGCGCGAGCGGATAGGAGCTCGCTGGCGGACGCGCGTCGGGCGGCCGGGCTCCGTAGGCTGCGCCAGGCTGCATGCGAGGATCGAGCGACAGCGGCTCGCCATAACGCGGTGGTTGGTCGTATGGATCGACAGGTCGATCGAGCGGGCGCGGCTCGACAGTCGTCGCCGGATAACGCGGCGGCGGGCGATCATAGGGCGAAGGCGCGGCGGGCCAGCGCGGCGGCAGCGAACCGTTGGGGATATTCGATGATGGACGCAGCTCCTCCCCAAACGCGAGCGGCCTGCCAGCTCCGAGCGCCGACACTTTCAACGGGAAGTCGGCGCCGCAGGCGCCGGGGCCGTTGATAGGCTCGATGCGGACCTTGCCGGCGCCCTCGCCGACGGCGCCCGAGTTGAGGCACGCAATCTCGGCGTCGTGCCGCCAAGCCTCGCGCGGCTCGGACAAGAACCGTCCACTGCAGGCTGCCAGCACAGCGAGCAAACCAACAACAATAAAGCCGACCAGAATCCCACGGACGCCACATACCATGGTACGGAGAATGCGTGGCGGCCGTTAATGCCCCATCAACGTTAGAATGCACAGGTTGCCGCTGGCCTCGCTCACGGCGATATGGTTAGAACATTGTTAAGAGCAGATCCCGGGGGTTGTTATTTATCGAGATGGTCTTTGAGGCGCTGCCTAATTTCAACGCTCGGAGCGCCAAAGAACACATCGTCGGCATTCAGCGCTTTGGACCGCAGCATCCCGTAGGCTTCAGAGCCGTCCTGCGCAATCAAGAACACGGTGCGGTTTCCCACGCAGTCGTGCGGCCAACAGACCCAGCCCAGATAAAACTTCTTGTAGGAAATCACCAGACCATCGACCGGCGGATACATTCCGTCGAGGGATTTGATCCAGTCATTCGTGGAGAAGAGGCCCGGTACAGTCGACTGCCATTTAGTGATAAATCTGGGATTCTTCGCTTTGATGTCGACAAGATAGAAGGTGTCCAAAGCGAGAGCGGCGTTGGTGGCAATCGCGCAGGCGATCGCCAGCGTCGGCAATATTGTTGCAAGCAGGCGAACCGGTGACATACGGCGCATTTGTATTTGCTCGAACAGAGCGATCGCTTGTGTAATTACACTATCTCGCGCGGGCGTCATTGCAATACGACGGCGCATGTCTCGCTGCCACCCAATCAAAGACGATGGACGCACCGCGTATTCCAGCTCAAGGCCTATCGCAAGCTCGCGCCTCTGGTTTGCGCCGGGCACATCGCTGCGTGAAGTTTCTCGATCGCATCGAGTGATTTCCGCGCGGACTCGATAGTTTCCGAAAGATCTGAAGAAGTTTGCCGTTCGTCGGCAACGTTTTTCATATCTCCATCGATGGCTTCCATCATCGACCTGACGATATCAGCACCATTGGCCATGGTTGAGAGATTGAGCTCCTTGATCGTACGTCCCATGGTGACCGCGCAGTTGGCCTGTCGGTCGAAAGCCGATTTGACTGCTCTATGCCGTGGGAAAAAATCGGCGACCAGCTTTATGTCGGTCGCAACGCTCTCAGTCGACAGCTTGCAGACGGGATCGATGGTCTTGAAGCTTGGATAGTTCATCTGGACGATCTTCTCGTATTCCGACCTGAGCTTTTGCGATTCGGCGATAATTGCGTTCACGCTACAAATGAAATGCTCCCGCCCTCGATAGCAGCTGTCCAACTTGATGGCGCCTTTTGGACCCGGCAGAACAAGATCAGTTTTTTGGAACTGCTGGTCGCACGGCGCTGTCGGAGAGCCGGATTCGACGGGTGTAGCCGTCGTTGTTGGGCGGACGGTTGGAATTTGCCGCTGCCGCTGAGGTAGCTGCGTTTGCTGCACTTGCACTTGCTGGCCCTGTCGGACTTGCCGGACTTGCTGGGCACCAGCAGTTTGAACAAGCGAACCGTCACGGAACAGCTGATCTGAAATGCCCACTCCCATGATCACCAAGCCGGCGTAGGTGACTGCGCGCATTGCGATGAATTTTTTTCCAGTTGATCTCATGATTGCCAAGGTCTCCCACGTGCCCGCTGAATCAGCACTTAATGTTTCGATACTACGGGTGACACGACTGACGATGCGCCCACCAATCGGACGACGAGACGATTTGTCCACAGTGTGCATCGGAAAATCCGGTGACGAGCTTGGTGTGTTAGCGTTGCCTTGGGCGCGAGCAGTGCAGCAATCTATTGGCGGATTTGATGTAGTATTTTACCCGATCCGTCGAAGTCACAACTTTTTTGTGGTGTCATACGGCGGGCACGACAGCTCATCGATGGATGTTATGGAAGGAGATTACCAGAAGGTATGATTGAACTAGCCGCATCGCGAGTGAGCTCTCGATAGCCCGTGGCATTGCGCCCACCGCTGCTCGCTCAGACACGGGACCGCCTCCTCTCGATCGGTACAGCGAGCATCGAAGAAGCAACGGCACAGGATAAGCGCGACGCCTCTGGCCTCGCCCACGGAGGTATGATTAAGAATGTCAGAAGGGGCTCCGGGGGAAGCACGATGGACAGCAAGTCGAGACTGATCCTGTCGCTTGTGATGTCCAGCGTCATGGTATTGATGGTGACGCTGCTCGTGACCTTCCTCAATCTCGGCCTGCGCCCGGACTTCCTAATCCAATGGATCAAGGCCTATGCGATCGCCTGGCCGGTCGCGGCCACGACCGCATTCGTGATCATGCCTGGCGCCCGTCGCTTGACGGATCGCATCATTGCGCGGCTTGACGGGAAATCGTGATGCTGTCCGCGCTCGAGCTTGTCCGGAAGATCGAAACTGGCGCACTCACTCCGCGCGCAGTCATAGATCGTTGTGCCGATGCCATCGCCAAGCGCGACGCCGAGATCGGCGCGTTCGTGGCGCTCGATATCGAGGCTGCGCGTGAGCGCGCTGAGCGGCTGGCGACCTTGCCGCTGCGTGGCCTGCCGATCGGCGTCAAGGACATCTACGACACGGCCGATTTCCCAACCCAATATGGCTCTTCGATTTACGCCGGACATCGTCCGAGAGCGGATGCCACCATGGTGGCACTCATTCGCCGTGCTGGCGGCGTGGTCATCGGCAAGACCGTGACCACGGAGTTCGCGAGCCTTCAGCCAGCCCGCACGCGCAATCCGCACAATCTTGCGCACACGCCTGGCGGCTCATCGTCCGGATCGGCTGCGGCAGTCGCCGCTGGAATGGTGCCGATCGCGCTCGGCAGCCAGACCGGCGGATCAGTGATCCGGCCCGCCGCCTATTGCGGCGTCGTGGGCTTCAAGCCTTCGTTCCGGCTGCTGCCGACCATCGGCATGAAATGCTTCTCCTGGTCGCTCGACACAGTGGGGCTGTTCGCGGCGGGTGTCGCGGATGCCGCCTTTGCGGCGGCGCTCATCAGTGGCCGCGATCTGCGGATCGATGACCACGAGCCGGCGACGCCGCGGATCGCGCTGGTGCGGACGCAGTCGTGGCCGGAGGCCAGCGCTGGCATGCAGGACGCCATCGCGCGCGCCGCGCGCGCCGCTGAGGCTGCGGGCGCAAAAGTCACGGAGGTGGAGCTTCCGCCCATCTTCGAAACCGCCATGCAGGCGCATGGCACGATCCAGGATCACGAAGCCTATCGAGCTCTCGCCGACGAGATCGATCGCCACCGCGACCAGCTCGGCCCGACACTGCGCGAGCAGCTCGACCAGGCGGCGGCGATCACGCCCGCGGCCTATGATGATGCGCGCCGTCTCGCTCGACAGGCACGGCGTGCGCTCATCGACTTCATGGAAGGCATCGACGTCCTGCTCACGCCGTCAGCGCCGGGCGCTGCGCCGCATGGATTGAGCTCGACTGGAAGGCCGACCTTCAATCGGCTCTGGACACTTTTGGGTACACCCTGCGTCAACGTCCCTGGCCTCTTTGATTCGGCAGGCTTGCCGCTGGGGGTGCAGATCGTGGGCCGCTTCGCCCGCGACCGGCTGGCGCTCGAGGCCGCGGCCTTCCTTCAGCGCGCTCTAGCAACTCTATGATTTTGAATGAATTCCAGTCCCGATGGGGGCGCCCCCACAACTTCCAATCCGCCCCCGACGGTCCAACAACGCCTCGCCGGAACCCACCCCGTGCCTGCTAAGCCTATGTTCCATTTTGTATTCTTCTGTATAGGTGCAGTGCATCCAGGTTTAGAATACCGGCCTCGATGAATAATCCGTAGAGTCTTCAGTGCTATTTCGAATACTTATGGGACCTAACCACAAGTATTTTGACTAGCGATTTCATGATGTTGGTAAGTCGGTGGGAACGATTCTTCGGCTCCATGGTTTCATTTTGCCGATGCTATACAAATGCTGTTTCGGACCGAGCCTAGTTCTTGATATGCTTCGGTCATACCAACGAGGATGGAGCTCTGAGTGGATCTTTCCTTGAACTTGAACGTGCTCGCGATCTTTGCGGTCTTCGCCTTCGTGGCGGCGCTACTGTTAGGTGCGTTCTAGGTTCCAAGATTAACGATTGTCTGCACTGACTTCGAGCACCGGAGAGGAGCACCTCTCCGGTGCTCGCATATTTGGGGAGCCGCGCGAGTGACCTTTGGTGTGATATGAACAAGTAATCGTCCAGGAACGAACGCGGCTCGC
Organism: uncultured Alphaproteobacteria bacterium; assembly: GCA_963745515.1. Lineage (GTDB taxonomy): Bacteria > Pseudomonadota > Alphaproteobacteria > Rhizobiales > Xanthobacteraceae > VAZQ01. The sequence goes on along the minus strand of CAVUXO010000008.1, from coordinate 106,338 downwards.
GAATGAACCGGAAAGAGCGACGTGCCGCCCGCAAGACCGGTCAAGCCGGCGGGCTCCCCCAGAGCTTCTCCAGCCAGCTACGGGATATGGGCGACCGGCACGCCCAAGCCGGCGACGTCGCGCAAGCCGAGAGCCTTTACCACCAGGCGCTGGCCAGCGACCCCAACGATATCGTCACGCTTCATCGTCTTGGTCACCTGGCGACCCGCTCTGGCCGCATCGACGAAGCGCTCGCCTTATTCAACCGAGCGATCGGCATCAACCGTCATGTGCCCGAGCTGTACATGGGCATGGCAGCGGCTTGCCACGCCGCCGGTCGGCTTGAGGATGCAGCTTCGCATTGCGCCGAGGCCGCTCGCGTGCGCCCGGACTATGCGGAGGCGCACCTCGAGCAGGGCAACGTGCTGATGGAGCTCAATCGGCCGGCGGATGCTGTTGTCTGCTATCGCCGCTCGGCGAACGCCAGGCCCGGCTACACGCAGGCTTTGGTCAATCTCGGGCGAGCGCTTTATGGTCTCGGCAAGCCCGAGGAGGCCATCGAGGCCTGGCAGCGGGCGCAAGCGGCCGACCCGCGGCACCCCCTGCCGGCCATGAACCTCGGCATCGCGCTCGTCCGCCAGGGCCGGCACGCGCAAGCGATCGAGCAATTGCAGCGCGCGCTCGCCATTGCACCCGGTTCGGTCGACGTGCTCACCAATCTCGCCAAGGCCTATGTGGCCGCGGAAGATATCCTGCAGGCGCTGCAGACAACCTGGCGCGCGCTCGCCATCAGCGAGACGCAGGATGCCAAGGCGGTGTTTGTCGAATGCCTGCGCCGTTTCCGCTTCACCGCCGACATGCCGGAGCTGCGTGGCGCAGTGGCGCGCGCGGTGAGCGACGCCTGGGCGCGGCTTGATGACTTCAACGCGGCGGCGACCGATCTCGCCAAGCATGACCCTGCACTTGCGCAATGCGTGGCGCGGGTGGTGCAGGCGTGGCCGCGACGCCTCGCCGGCGACGAGCTGTGGACTCCCACAGAGCGGGCGGCGATCTGCGCCGATCCGCTACTGCGCGCGCTCATGGAGTCAGCGCCCGTCTGCGATCTCGACCTCGAGCGCTTTCTCACCTGCGCGCGGCGGGAGATGCTCGACCAGGCGCTCGCGACAACGGCGGACCAAGTGGCCGAGCCGGCCCCGCTGGCGTTCCAATGCGCGCTGGCGCGCCAGTCCTTCCTCAATGAATACGTACATCCCTTCGATGACGAGGAAGCCGGCAAGGTCGCGCAGCTGCGACAGCGGCTCTCGGACACGCTCGCCGCGCAGGCCGAGCCGCCGGCGCTCTGCCTTGCGGCGCTCGGCGCCTATGAGCCGCTCCACACACTCCCGCTCGCGCAGACGCTGAACGCAAACACGGAGCCCCTCAAAGGGCTGATCGACCAGCAGGTCGTCGAGCCGCTCGAAGAGATGCGCTTACGCGTGACAATCAGGGAGCTCACGCCGATCGATGACGCCATCTCGCTCGCCGTGCGCGATCAGTACGAGCACAACCCCTATCCACGCTGGGCCAAGCTGCCGCTGCCGGCCGAGCCCGACACGGTCGAGGGCGCGTTGCGGACGCTGTTTCCGTCACTGCCCGCGGGCAGCGCGACGCGAGACGGCTGCGAGGTGCTGATCGCGGGCTGCGGCACCGGCCATTGCGCGATCGAGGCGGCCCGCCGGTATCGCGGCGCGCGCGTGCTCGCGGTCGACTTGAGCCTCACCAGCCTTGGCTATGCCATGCGCAAGACCCGCGAGCTTGCGATCACCAACATCGACTATGCGCAGGCCGATATCCTCATGGTCGGCACGCTTGGACGCACGTTCGATGTGATCGAAGCCGGCGGCGTGCTGCATCATCTCGACGATCCGTTCGCAGGCTGGCGCGTGCTCATCGAGCTGCTGCGGCCAGGCGGCTTCATGTATCTCGGCCTGTACAGTGCGCTCGGCCGCAAGCACATCGTCAACGTGCGTAGCCTGATTGCCGAGCGCGGCTATCGATCGAGCCCCGAGGACATCCGCCGCTTCCGTGAGCAACTTGTTGCCGAAGGCGAGCGCCCCGATATCGGCCGGCTCTGGCAATCGCCGGATTTCTACAACATGAGCGGCTGCCGCGACCTGTGCTTTCATGTGCAGGAGCACCGGCTGACGATCCCGCAGATCAAGACCTTCCTAGACGACAACGGCCTCAGACTTCATCGGCTTCGTGGTCGACCCGCGCAGCCAGAACGAGGTCGAGAGCCAGTTTCCAAACGAGAGCGAGCTCGACCGCTGGCACCGCTACGAGACCGCGCATCCCAACATGTTCTCCGGCCAGTACCATTTCTGGCTGCAGAAGCCCCGATGATTGACGCAGAATGAATGATTTGGGGTAAGCTCAGGGGAAACCGGCGCAGCATCGAACGCCGATTCAAGAACAACGGAACTCGGGGAACGCGAATGAGGCCGCTGGCCCAACGCCGGCTGCCTGGAGGGGATTGTCCATGGACTTGCTGCTCAAGCTCAGCCAGGGCATCGATGCGGTCAATCGCCGGATTGGTCAATTCTTCGCCCTGATGGTGCTGCTCGCCATCCTGGTGTCGGCCGTCAACGCGACCGTACGCAAGGTCTTCGATCTCTCATCGAACGCCTGGCTCGAATTGCAGTGGGTTTTGTTCAGCATGGTGTTTCTGTTCTGCGCGCCCTGGACACTCCAGTTGAACGAGCATGTGCGCATCGACATCGTGAACAGCATGATGCCACGGCCCGTGCGCAGCACGATTGAGCTCATCGGACACGCCTTGTTCCTCCTCCCCCTGACGATCATCATGATCGTCACCTCGGTGCCATTCTTCCTCGAGTCGTTTCGTCTCAACGAGCAGTCGTTCAGCGCCGGCGGACTGCCGCAGTGGCCGGCAAAGTCGCTCGTCATGATCGGCTTTGCCTTGCTGGCGATGCAGGGCGTCTCAGAGCTCATCAAGCGGATCGCCATCATGCGCGGAATCATTCCCGACCCGCGGGAGACACAACGTTCCGCGCTCGAGGCGGAAGTCGAGCACCTCGTCCAAGGCACCGAAAAACGCTAAGCCCCGCTCCCGGGAATCGCCATGACCGCTTTTCTGATCCACAACATGGCGCCGATCATGTTCGCGGCGCTCGTGCTGCTTCTGCTGCTCGGCTATCCGGTGGCGTTCTCGCTCGCCGCGACTGGGTTGATCTTCGCTCTCGTCGGCATCGAGCTCGGCCTGTTCCGGCCGGACTTCCTGCAGGCCTTGCCGGAACGCGTTTATGGCGTCATGGCCAATGATACGCTGCTCGCAATTCCGTTTTTCACGTTCATGGGGCTTGTGCTCGAACGCTCGGGCATGGCGGAGGATCTGCTCGACACCATCGGCCAGCTGTTCGGCACCATCCGCGGCGGCCTTGCCTACGCGGTGGTCTTCGTCGGCGCGCTGCTGGCGGCGACCACCGGCGTGGTCGCGGCCTCCGTCATCTCGATGGGGCTGATCTCGCTGCCGATCATGCTGCGCTATGGCTACGACCGGCGCGTGGCCTCAGGCGTCATCGCAGCCTCCGGCACGCTGGCGCAGATCATCCCGCCTTCGCTCGTCCTCATCATCATGGCGGACCAGCTCGGGAAGTCGGTCGGCGACATGTATGAAGGCGCCTTCCTCCCCGGCATCCTGCTCGCCGGGCTCTATGCCCTCTACACCTTCATCGTGACGCGGCTCTACCCGAAGGCGGCACCCGGTCTGCCGGACGAGGCGCTCAAGCACAAGGAACCCGACGGAACGCGCGGAGTCCTGTCCTTGTTCGTCGTGACGCTCATCACTGCGATCGCGGCATACCTCTACATGCGAACCACCACGGTGAAGGCGGGCGCCGACTTCGTCGTCCTCACCATGTCGGTTGCAATCACGCTCGCCTTCATTTTCGCAGTCCTCAACAAGCTGCTGCGGATGGGGCTGTTGTCGGTGCTCGCCGAGCAGATCATTTTCGTCATGGTGCCGCCGCTGGCGTCTGATCTTTCTGGTGCTCGGGACGATCTTCATCGGGCGTTGCGACGCCCACCGAAGGCGGCGCCATGGGCGCGGTCGGGGCGCTCGCCCTCGCGATGCTCAAGCGGCGGCTGACCTGGACTTCTGACCCGGCAAGCGGCCGAGGCGACAGCAAAGCTGTCGGCATTCGTGGTCTTCATCCTGATCGGCGCGCGCGTCTTCTCGCTGACGTTCTACGGCGTCGATGGACACAAATGGGTGGAGGACCTCCTGCTCAACCTGCCCGGCGGGCAGGTCGGCTTCCTGATCTTCGTCAACATTTTCGTGTTCGTGCTCGCTTTCTTTCTCGATTTTTTCGAGATCGCCTTCATTGCCATTCCGCTATTGGCGCTGCCGGCACAGAAGCTCGGCATCGATCTGATCTGGTTCGGCGTCATGCTCGGCGTCAACATGCAGACCTCGTTCATGCATCCGCCGTTCGGCTTTGCGCTGTTCTATCTGCGCTCGGTGGCGCCCACCGAGCCCTATGTCGATCGAGTGTCGGGCAAGCGCATGGAGCCGGTGACGACCGCGCAGATCTACTGGGGCGCCATTCCCTTCGTGGTGATCCAATGCATCATGGTCGGCCTCGTCATCGCCTTCCCGGCTCTGGTCATGCACTACAAATCGACGGGCCCCACGGTCGATCCCTCGAAGATCCAGATTGAGATCGATCTGCCCGAAGCGCCCCCGCCGCTCGAGCTGCGATAGCGGCCCAAGAATTGCCGATATGACAAAAGCCCCGGCGCATGCGCCGGGGCTGTCACACATCTCCGCAGCGTGGCCCGATCAGGACTTCACGCCGTTGCGGATCATGAAGTTGTCGTAGTTGTATTCCGCGACCTGCCACCATTCGTATTCGAGATTGCGGAACGCCTTGATGTTCTCCCAGATCTTCTTGAAGTCCGCATTGGTGGCGGAAATCTCCGCATAGACCTCGTTCGCAGCCTTGAGGGAAGCCTCCATCACCGGCTGCGGGAATATGCGCAGCAGCGCGCCCTCGCTGACGAGCTTCTTCAGCGCCGGCGGATTGACCGCATCGTACTTGGACGTCATCCACATATTGGTCGCGTCGGCCGCGGAGCGTAGGATCGCTTTGTAGCTCGGTGGAAGCGAGTTCCACTTTTCGAGATTCGTAAACACGTGGATCTGAGTGCCGCCTTCCCACCAGCCGGGGGCATAATAGTATTTTGCCACCTTGTGCAGACCGAGCTTCTCGTCGTCGTAAGGTCCGACCCACTCAGCGGCATCGATAGTGCCCTTCTCCAGCGCCGGGTAGATCTCGCCACCCGGAATCTGCTGCGACACCACGCCGAGCTTGGCGAGCACGCGGCCGCCAAAGCCGCCGATGCGGAACTTCAGCCCGTTGAGGTCGGCGACAGTCCTGATCTCGCGACGGAACCATCCACCCATCTGACAGCCGGTGTTGCCGGCCGGCAGCGCGTGGATATTGAACTTCTTGTAGAACTCGTTCATCAGCTCGATGCCGCCGTGGTGATATTCCCAGGCGTTCTGCATGCGGGTATTGGGCCCGAACGGCGACGAGCACGGCAACGCAAATGTCATGTCCTTGCCGATGAAGTAGTACGACGCGGTGAAGCATTGCTCGACCGTGCCGTTCTGGACCACGTCGGCGGCCGAGAACGGCGGCGCGATCTCGCCAGCCGCAAAGACCGAGATCTGGAACTTGTTGTCGGTCGCCTCCGCGACCGCCTTGGCCAGCACCTCGGCGCCGCCATGCAGGGTATCGAGCGACTTCGGGAAGCTCGTCGTGAGCCGCCACTTGATTTCCGGCATCGACTGGGCAACAGCCGGGGCTGCAATCGTGGTTGCAGCCGCGCCGACGCCGGCCGCCTGCAACATTCTGCGACGACTGAGCTTGGACGTGTCGAGCTTGGGCGTATGGAGCTTGGTCATGACGGGCGATCCTCCTGTTGATCTGCGCGGGCTGCCCCGGCGACCCCGTATTTGCTTGCAGACAGGAGAACCGCGCTTGGCCAGAGCGGTGCCAAAGTCAGGATTTCCCGCCCGGGCCACTGTATAGCGCAAGTAGCATCGGTTGTCTCGCAATCACCGGCAGGGCTTATCCGAGCGTTTGCCGCGCCAGCGCAGCGCCGCGGCCGAGCGACGCAAGCTTGGCATAGGCCACATCCCAACGCATCGGCGCCATCCCGCAATTGGTTGAGGCCACGATCTTGTCTTTGGCCACATATTTCATTGCTTCGCCGATGACTGCGGCCACGTCCTCCGGTGTCTCCACCTCGTCGCTGGCAACATCGATCACCCCGACAAGAACATCCTTGCCCTCAAGCAACTTGAGCAGATGCATCGGCACACGGGCGTTGCGGCATTCGACCGAGACCTGATCGATCCGGCTCTGCGCCAGCGCCGGAAAGATCGCCTCGTATTGCCGCCACTCGGATCCGAGTGTGGCCTTCCAGTCGACGTTCGCCTTGATGCCGTAGCCGTAGCAGATGTGCACCGCGGTCGTGCAGGTGACACCTTCGATGGCGCGATGCAGCGCCGCGATCCCCCACTCCTTCACGTCGTCCATGTAAACGTTGAAGGCCGGCTCGTCGAACTGGATGACGTCGACACCGTCGGCCACCAGCGCGCGTGCCTCCTCGTTGAGAGCGTCGGCAAACGCCATCGCCATCTTGACCCGGTCGCCGTAATGCTGGTCCGCGATGGTGTCGACGATGGTCATCGGCCCCGGCAACGTGAGCTTGAGCTTGCGGGTGGTGTGGGCGCGCGCAGTCCGTGCCTCGGTCGCATGCACGCGCCCCTTGAGCCGCAGCGCGCCGGTGACGACCGGCACCATCGCCTTGTAGCGATCAGCCCTGATGCCCATCTCGACCTTGTGCGCGAAATCGATGCCGTCGACGGCCTCCAGGAAACCATGCACGAAATGCTGACGCGACTGCTCGCCTTCGGTCACGATGTCGATGCCACTGTCCTCCTGCAGCTTCAGCGCCAAGATGGTCGCGTCACGCTTGGCCGCCGCAAGCTCCTCGCCCGACAGCCGCCAAGGCGCCCACAGCTTATTTGGCTCGGCAAGCCACGCAGGCTTCGGCAAGCTTCCCGCAATCGTGGTCGCAAACATTGGTCGCCCCGCATCCAAGGTGGGCGCGAACCATAGCGGCAATCAGGACGTTTGAGCAGTCCCTCAGAAGCCGCCTCCCAGAACAGTCCACCCGTTGGGCCGCGCAAATGACGGTTAATACTCTATAAATCGATCACGCCTAGGATTCCCCTATCTGGGGCAACCGATTGGCGTTCTTCCGATGTTTGAACAGGACTGGCGCCTTGCAGTCGTTGTTGTCTGCGGTCTGCTGGGCGGCGCATATGGCCTGTGGCGATGTGTTTATGTGCTGTGGCGATTCACATGGGGCCGCGGCAGGCGCGCTCGCGGCCGCCTGATCGCCATCGCGATCGATAACATGACGCAGGGCGTCGTCATGTTCGATGCGGCCGAGCGGCTGGTTGTCTGTAACGACCGGTTTCTCGAAATGTACGGGCTGTCGCGCGAGGTCGTGAAGCCTGGCTGTACATTTCTCGACGTCATCAACAATCGAAAGACCACCGGCAGCCTGGACATCGACGTGAACAAGTACCGCGCCGAGATCATCGACGCGATGACGCAAGGTAAGAACTTCAGCCGGGTGGTGGAGACCCCCGACGGGCGCGCGATTTCCGTCGTCAACCGGCCGATCGCCGGCCAGCCATTCTGGCTCGGCACCCACGACGACATTTCCGAGCGCATTCAGGCCGAACGGCAAAGCACGTTCCTGCTGGAGCACGAACGACGCCGTGAGTTCATCGAGGCTGAAATCAAGACTTTTCGCAATGGCGTCGAGGCAGTGCTGCACACGGTCAGCGAGAGCGCAGCCGCCATGAAGACGTCGGCGGCGGCGCTGTCGACATCCTCCAGCCAAACCTCGCAGCGCGCGGTGAGTGCCGTCAGCACGTCCAACGAAGCGTCCGCGCAACGTGACCGCCGCAGCGAGCGCAGCCGACGAGCTGATGTCCTCGATCGCAGAGATCGGTCGGCAGGTCGGCGAGAGCGCGGAGCTGATCGCCCTCGCCGCGAAGGAAGCAGACACGACCAACGAGCAAATCACCCGCCTCACCCAGTCGGTCCAGGAAATCGGCGACGTCGTCAATCTGATCCGACACATCGCCGGCCAGACCAATCTGCTCGCGCTCAACGCCACCATCGAGGCGGCTCGCGCCGGCGAATCCGGCCGCGGCTTCGCGGTGGTCGCATCCGAGGTGAAATCGCTTGCGGTGCAGACCGCGAAGGCAACGGAACAGATCGCGGTTCTCATTACGGCAGTCCAGACCTCGACCGGCGACGCGGTCGATGCCATTCGACGCAACAGCGGGCGCATTCAGGACATCGACCAGCGCACATCGGCGGTAGCGACTTCGCTCGTGCAGCAGGACAAGGCGACCACCGAGATCTCGCACAACGTCTCGAGTGCCGCCGAGGTGACGAAGACGGTCGTCGCCGTGCTCGACGAGGTCACCCACGCGGCCAATGCGACGCGCGGCGTGGCCGATACAGTGCTGGCAACCTCTGATGCAGTTGACGCGGCGGCGATCGATCTGCGGAAACGGATCGAAGGCTTCCTGCAGAGCGTGGCGGTGTATGCAATTCTCGGGCGGGCAACTCATTGGCTAGCTTGAATTTGCTTGTCCCGGGTGCAACGCAGCGCGGCCGAGGCATTTGGGACGGGACGGAACGTTAGAGCCGCGATGCGTTGCAGACCCGGGACCGTTCCAGTCTGTGGCGGTCCCGGATCAGCGGTGCGCCACGAGCGCACTCCCGCTCAGAATGTCGAATTCGGAAGGCTTTCGTGCGCTCGCGTTGCACCGCATCCGGGACACGCGCGCGGCCACGAGTCTCTGATCACTCCGCCGCGGTGCGCGCCGCCGCCAGCGGATCGTAGTTGAGGATCGGCGCGAGCCACTTCTCGGCCTCCTCGACGCTCCAGCCCTTGCGCCGGGCGTAATCCTCGACCTGGTCGCGCTCGATCTTGCCGACGCCGAAATAGTGGCTCTCGGGGTGGCTGAAATAGAGCCCGCACACCGAGGCGCCCGGCCACATGGCGAAGCTCTCGGTGAGCTTCACGCCGATGCGGCGCTCGGCGTCGAGCAGGTCGAACAGCGTCGCCTTCTCGGTGTGGTCGGGCTGCGCCGGATAGCCGGGCGCCGGGCGGATGCCGCGATATTTCTCGGCGATCAGCTCGGCGTTGCTGCAGCGTCTCGTCCGGCGCATAGCCCCAGAACTCCCTGCGCACGCGCTGGTGCAGCCGCTCGGCGAAGGCTTCGGCCAGGCGGTCGGCGAGCGCCTTGACCATGATCGCCGAATAGTCGTCGTTGGCGCGCTTGAAGCGCTCGGCGATCTCGTCCTCGCCGATGCCGGCGGTGACCATGAAGGCGCCGACATAGTCGGCGAGCCCGCTCGCGCGCGGCGCGACGAAATCGGCGAGCGCCACGTTGGCGCGGCCCTCGCGCCGCGCGAGCTGCTGGCGCAGCGTGTGCAGCACCGCGATCGGCTTCGCGCGCGCCTCGTCGGCGAACACGAGGATGTCGTCGCCGTCGGCATTCGCCGGCCAGAAGCCGACCACGGCCGCGGCGCGGAACCAGCGCTCCTGCGACGATCTTGTGCAGCATCGCCTGCGCGTCGTCGAACAGCGCGCGCGCCGCCTCGCCGACCTTGGCGTCGTCGAGGATCGCCGGATATTTGCCGACGAGCTCCCAGGTCGGGAAGAACGGCGTCCAGTCGATGTAGGGCACGAGCTCGGCGAGCGGATAGTCGGCGAGCACCTTGGTGCCGAGGAAGCTCGGCTGCGGCGGCACGTAGTTGCCGGACCAGTTGAGCTTGAGCGCATTGGCGCGCGCGGCCGCGAGCGACAGCCGCTGCTTGTTCTCCTCGCCGCGCGCATGCGCGGCGGCGATGCGGGCGTATTCGCTGCGGATGTCGGCGACGTAGCTCGGGCGCGCCTCCTCCGACATCAGGCTCTGCGGCGACGCCGACCGCGCGGCTGGCGTCGTTGACATAGACCGTCTGGCCGCGCCGGTAGTTCGGATGGATCTTCACCGCGGTGTGCACGCGGCTCGTGGTGGCGCCGCCGATCAGCAGCGGCAGGTCGAAGCCCTGCCGCTCCATCTCGGCCGCGACGTGGCACATCTCGTCGAGCGACGGCGTGATCAGGCCGGAGAGCCCGATGATGTCGGCGTTCTCGGCCTTCGCGGTCTCGAGGATCTTCGCCGCCGGCACCATGACGCCGAGATCGATCACCTCGTAATTGTTGCACTGGAGCACGACGCCGACGATGTTCTTGCCGATGTCGTGCACGTCGCCCTTCACGGTCGCCATCACGATCTTGCCGTTCGAGCTGCGCTCGGCCGCACCGCCCGTTTGCCGCGCTTCTTCTCCTGCTCCATGAACGGCATCAGATAGGCGACCGCCTGCTTCATCACGCGCGCCGACTTCACCACCTGCGGCAGGAACATCTTGCCGGAGCCGAACAGGTCGCCGACCACGTTCATGCCGTCCATCAGCGGGCCTTCGATCACGTGCAGCGGGCGCTCGGCCTTGCCGCGCGCCTCCTCGGTGTCGGCCTCGATGAAATCGGTGATGCCGTGCACCAGCGCATGCGAGAGCCGCTTCTCCACCGGCCATTCGCGCCAGGCGAGATCGGCCTCCTTCTTCTCGACGCCGTGGCCGCGGAAACGCTCGGCGAGCGCCAGCAGCCGCTCGGTCGCATCCGGCGCGGCGGTTGAGCACCACGTCCTCGCAGGCCTCGCGCAACTCCGGCATCGAGATCGTCATAGACCGCCATCTGGCCGGCATTGACGATGCCCATGTCCATGCCGGCCTTGATGGCGTGATAGAGGAACACCGAGTGCATGGCCTCGCGCACCGGCTCGTTGCCGCGGAACGAGAACGAGAGGTTCGACACGCCGCCGGAGACATGTGCGCGTGCGGCAGGTTCTGCCTGATCCAGCGCGTCGCCTCGATGAAGGCGACGCCGTAGCCGTTGTGCTCCTCCATGCCGGTGGCGATCGCGAAGATGTTGGGATCGAAGATGATGTCCTCGGGCGGAAAGCCGACCTGATTGACCAGGATGTCGTAGGCGCGCTTCGCAGATCGCGGATCTTGCGCTCGATCGTGTCGGCCTGGCCCTGCTCGTCGAACGCCATCACCACGACCGCGGCGCCGTAGCGGCGCACGATCTTGGCATGCTCGATGAAGGCCGCCTCGCCCTCCTTCATCGAGATCGAATTCACCACCGGCTTGCCCTGCACGCATTTGAGGCCGGCCTCGATCACCGAGAATTTCGAGGAATCGACCATCACCGGCACGCGCGCGATGTCGGGCTCGGCGGCGACGAGATTGAGGAAGGTGACCATCGCCTTCTCGGAATCGAGCAGGCCCTCGTCCATGTTGACGTCGATGATCTGCGCGCCGTTCTCGACCTGGTCGCGCGCGACGTCGAGCGCGGCCGTGTAGTCGCCGGTCGGTGATCAGCTTGCGGAAGCGCGCCGAGCCGGTGACGTTGGTGCGCTCGCCGACATTCACGAACGGGATTTCCGGCGTGAGCGTGAAGGCCTCGAGGCCGGAGAGGCGCAGCAGCCGCGGCACCTCGGGCACCTGCCGCGGCGCCTTGCCTTCGACCGCGCGCGCGATCGCGCTGATATGGTCCGGCGTGGTGCCGCAGCAGCCGCCGACGACGTTGACGAGGCCGGCGGCCGCGAACTCGCCGAGCAGCTCGCGCCATGTATTCGGGGCTCTCGTCGTAGCGGCCGAACTCGTTGGGCAGGCCGGCGTTCGGATAGGCGCAGACGAGCGTATCGGCGACGCGCGCGATCTCGGCGATATGCGCGCGCATCTCCTTGGCGCCGAGCGCGCAGTTGAGCCCGATCGAGAACGGCGCGGCGTGCCGCACCGAATTCCAGAACGCGGCCGGCGTCTGGCCGGAGAGGAGCCGCCCGGAGCGGTCGGTGATGGTGCCGGAGATCATCACCGGCAGCGCGCATGCCGCGCGCCTCGATCGCCTCCGCGATGGCGTAGATCGCCGCCTTGGCGTTGAGCGTGTCGAAGATCGTCTCGATCAGCAGGAGATCGGCGCCGCCGTCGATCAGCCCCTTCACCTGCTCGCCATAGGCCGCGCGCAGCTGGTCGAAGGTGATGGCGCGGAAGCCGGGGTTCGACACGTCGGGCGAGATCGAGGCGGTGCGGTTGGTCGGGCCCGATCGCGCCGGCGACGAAGCGCGGGCGGCCGTCCTCGCCTGCGCGATGTCGGCAGCCGCGCGCGCGAGCCGGGCGCCCTCGAGGTTGAGCTCGTAGGCGATGTCCTGCATGCCGTAGTCGGCCTGCGCGATCGCGGTCGAGGAGAAGGTGTTGGTCGAGACGATGTCGGCGCCGGCGCGAAAGTAGGCGAGATGGATGTCGCGGATCGCGTCGGGCTGCGTGAGGATCAGCAGATCGTTGTTGCCGCGCACCTCGCGGTTCCAGGCGTCGAAGCGCGCGCCGCGATAGCCCTCCTCGTCGAGCTTGAGCTCCTGGATCATGGTGCCCATGGCGCCGTCGAGCACCAGGATGCGCTCGCGCGCGACGCGGCGCAGTGTTTGCTCGGTCTTTGAAACGGATGAGTTGGTGTTTGGCACAGACATGACGCTTGCTCAGACCTGCTCCCTCTCCCCGCAGGGGAGAGGGGTGGGGTGAGGGGGTTCGAGCGGCTGTTGGTTGAGCGTGCTCAAGATCTCCTCAAGCACGCCTTCAATGTTTCGCATCACATCGTTGTTCCAGAACCGAAGCACGAGATATCCCATCGATTCCAAAGTCCTTCTCCGCTCTTCGTCTTGAGGCGTGCGAACCGCGTGCTGACTACCGTCAAGCTCGACGATCAACATCGCATCAGCACAAACAAAATCGACGATGAAGCGATCGATCGGCACCTGCCGCTTGAATTTCCAGCCTGCAAGTCTGCGACCCCGCAAACGGAACCAGAGGATTCGCTCTGCATCCGTCTGATGCCGCCGCAGTTGTTTCGCTGTCGTGGTGTTGTTGGCCATCCGCAAACCTATTACGCCGTTCCGAACCCCCTCACCCCACCCCTCTCCCCTGCGGGGAGAGGGAGCCGGCCGTGCTCGTGGCACGGACGCAACCCCAGCAGATGGCACACCGCGTAGACCAGGTCGGCGCGGTTCATGGTGTAGAAATGGAAATCGGTGACGCCGCGGTCGACGAGGTCGAGCACCTGCTCGGCGGCGACCGCGGCGGCGATCAGCTTGCGGGTCGCGGCATCGTCGTCGAGGCCGTCGAAGCGCTCGGCCAGCCAGTCCGGCACCGAAGCGCCGCAGCGCGCCGCAAAGCTCTTGGTCTGCTTGAAGTTCTGCACCGGCAGGATGCCCGGCACGATCGGCATCGTGATGCCGCGCGCGCGCACGCGGTCGAGATAGCGGAAGTAGAGATCGTTATCGAAGAAGAACTGCGTGATCGCGCGCGTCGCGCCGGCGTCGACCTTGGCCTCGAGCATGTCGATGTCGGCGTCGACGGTCGGGCTGTCGGGATGCTTCTCCGGATAGGCCGACACCGACACTTCGACGTCGGCGATGCGCTTGATGCCGGCGACGAGATCGGCGCGCGTTCTGGTAGCCGCCCGGATGCGGCGCGTATTTGTCGCCGATGCCGCCGACCGGATCGCCGCGCAGCGCCACGATGTGGCGCACGCCGGCGGCGCAATAGCTGCGGATCACCTCGTCGATCTCGGCGCGGGTCGCGGCGACGCAGGTGAGATGCGCGGCCGGCGTCAGCGCGGTCTCGCCGAGGATGCGCTTGACGGTCGCGTGCGTGCGCTCGCGGGTCGAGCCGCCGGCGCCGTAGGTCACCGAGACGAAGTTCGGGGCGAGCGGCGCCAGCCGCGTGATCGATTCCCACAGCGTCTTCTCCATCTCCTCGGTCTTCGGCGGGAAGAACTCGAAGGAGACGCGGATGCGGCGCTCGCCCGACTGGATGAAGCGGCTTGCGCGGATCGCGTCCATCAAGCGACCTCCGCGCGCTCGTTTCGGCAAGCGCGATGCGCGGGTCGCGGCCGAGCCAGAGCGAGACCGCGATCCTGGCCTGCGGGCTCGCCGCCGGGCGCCAGCGTGCGCTGCGCCATCACGTCGAGGCCGGCGGCATCGATCCATTGCGCCACCGTCTCGGGCGCGAAGCCGAGCCGGCGATGCGCGTGCTCGTCGCGCAGGAATTCGAGATCGTGCGGCGCGAAATCGACGACCAGCAGCCGCCCGGACGGGCGCAGCACGCGCGCCGCCTCCGCGATCGCGCGCGCGCCGTCGTCGAGGAAGTGCAGCACCTGATGGATGATGACGACGTCGAAGGAATCCTTCGGCAGCGCGAGATCGTAGATGTCGCCCTGGCGCACGCTGCAGTGGCGCAAGCCGGCGCGGTCGAGCCGCGCGCGCGCGAGCGCGAGCATGTCGAGCGAGAGATCGAGGCCGAGCCCGCGCTCGATCTCCGGCCCGAACAGCTCCAGCATGCGGCCGGTGCCGGTGCCGAGATCGAGCAGCGAGCGGAACGGCCGGTCGGCGAGCGCGGCGACGATCGCCGCCTCGACCGCTTCGTCGGCGACATGCAGCTTGCGGATGCGGTCCCACTCGGCGGCGTGGCGGCGGAAATAGGTCTGCGCGGCGGCGGCGCGCGCGGCGCGCACCGCCGCGAGCCGCTCGCGGTCGCGCGCGATGACGGTGTCGCGAGGATCGAGCCGCGCGACCAGCGCGCGCGCGAGCTCGGCGCCGGTCCGCGCTCGCCCAGCCGGAAGAACGCCCAGGAGCCTTCGCGAAAGCGCTCGACCAGCCCGGCCTCGGCCAGCAGCTTCAGATGGCGCGAGATGCGCGGCTGCGACTGGCGCAGGATGTCGGTGAGATCGGAGACCGTCAGCTCGGCCTCGGCGAGCAGCGCCAGGATGCGCAGCCGCGTCTCCTCGCCCGCCGCCTTGAGGGCGCCGTTGAGGGCGGCAAATGGCAGTTGGGCAGGTGCGCAGGCATTGGGACGCTTCCCACGGTTGAACATCGATATAAAGATATCTTTATACGTTTAAAGAGGTCTTAGCAAGCTCGGACTCTTCCGCAGACGCGGTTGATGCCCACTTAAGCCGCGGCCAGGCCGGAAACATTCGTTAGATCGATTCGTTAGCTGGCCCTTGGCGGCACAGCCGAATTTGCGCGACACTCCGCCATGACCGACAACAAACCCGACGCCAATGCATTCGGAATCTGGGACGGCGAGGTCGCGGTCGACCTGCCGCAAGGAGTTCGACGCCTCGCTCTATTACATCGGCCGCATCCGCACGCCCTGGAAGGAGCGCAAGGACTGCCCGAAGAACGCCCGCGAATCCGACGCGGTCTGCACGGTCGAGGTCGATCCGCGCTGGGCGCAGGCGCTCAAGGACGTCGAGACCTGCACCCATCTCGTGGTGCTCTACTGGATGGACCGGTCGCGCCGCGACATCGTGCTGCAGGTGCCGCGGCACTACGGCGTGCAGCGCGGCACCTTCGCGCTGCGCTCGCCGGCGCGGCCCAACCCGATCGCCATGAGCGTGGTGCGGCTCGTCAAGGTCGACGGCAACAAGCTCGACGTGGTCGGCCTCGACTGCCTCGACGGCACGCCGCTCATCGACATCAAGCCCTATTTCGCCTCGACCGACGCGGTCCCGGACGCGGTGGTCGGCTGGCACAAGGCGCGCAAGGGCTGACGCGTAGCATCACGCCAGCTACGCCGCGATCACCATTTAGCGCCGAAGCCAAATGGTTCCGGCGGGTTCAGACCAATTAATTCTGCGAAACTTTTGAACCTTATCCCGACCTGTTCGGCCGACGAAGAGACAACATCGGGGTGCGTCATGAATACATTCCGCTTGATCCGAACTGCCGCTGCGATCGCCACGGTCGTCGCCGCCGCCACGTTCGCCACCACCGCTTCCGCCAATCCGTTCTTCCTGTTTCGGCAGCCGCCGCTGCCGCAGGCGCCGGTCGAGCGCCGCGATGCCGAGGCACTGACGGATCGAGTCCGAGGCTCCCGCGCCTTTCCGCCGCCAGGTCGTCGACTACCGCACCCACGAGGCGCCCGGCACCATCATCATCGACACGCCGAACACCTATCTCTATCTCGTGCTCGGCAACGGCAAGGCGATGCGCTACGGCATCGGCGTCGGCCGCGACGGCTTCACCTGGTCGGGCACGCAGCACGATCAGCCGCAAGGCCGAGTGGCCGGACTGGACGCCGCCTGCAGAGATGATCGCGCGCCAGCCCTATCTGCCGCGCTACATGGCCGGCGGCCCGGGCAATCCGCTCGGCGCGCGCGCCATGTATCTCGGCAACACCATCTATCGCATCCACGGCACCAACGATCCCTCGACCATCGGCGAGCGCGTGTCGTCGGGCTGCATCCGCCTGACCAACGAGGACGTGATCGACCTCTACAGCCGCGTCAATGTCGGCACCAAGGTCGTCGTGCTGCCGAGATGGCCGCAGCGCGTCCGCTAACGTCCGGCGATGCGTCTGACAGTGGTTGAGTACGAGTTCTCGCCCCGTCGGCCTGGAGCTGAGTTTGTCTCTGGCGATGCGTATCAGTTGCATTGTGTAGAGCCGGTCCCGCCGACACACGGGGCCGGCTTCTTCGGTTTTTGCCTGTGATGTCGGCCGCTACGCCGCCACGTCTACGTCGAGCGGCGCGATCAGCGTGACGCCCTCGAGGTGTACGCCACGACCGGAGCGGCCTTCGCGCTGCTCTTGCGGAATCGGACGCCCGGCCGGATCGGACAGCCACAGCCGCAGCAGATGACGCTTGCGTGATGCTTCCGGCCAGTCCTGGTATTCGCGCCGCGTGTGCAGCGTCACGAAATTGTTGAGGAACTGGATATCGCCCGGCTCGAAGCCGATGTCGACCGCGCATTCATCGACCACCTCCCGATAGAGCGCGACCGCCTCTGTCTGCGCCGGCGTAAACGGCGGCACGCCGGGCAGCTTCTGCGCCTTGTCGATGGCGGCGCCGGCGCCGGTGGCGCTGAAATATCCGTCGGTGAACGAGAAGATCGGCTGCTTGAACCATGGCGCCGCACCCGGATTCACCTCGCCGACATGCGAGCGATAGAAATCCTCCGCAAGCACCTTCGCGAGATCCGGACGCCGCTCGAGGATCCGGTTGTAGACCGTGACCGAGCTTGCGACCCGGCTCTCGCCGCCGCTCTTTGCGCCATGCAGGCACAGCAGCCCGACATAGTCGCAGGCATCGGCGTGGAACAGCATCTCGGCGCGGGTCATGTAGCCGCGCGTGTTGGGATCGGCGTAGTCGCCGCCGAGGTCCTTCACATGGCCGAGGATATGCCCTTGCCGGTTCTGCGACATGGTGTGGCCGAGATAGCCCCCGATGCCGAGATAGGCGATCGCCTGCGCCTGCCGGTCGAAACGATCGATCGGAAAGCCCTGCAGCATGACGATGCCGCGACCGTCCAGTCAGCTCGCGGCGGACATCGGCAAGGACATCCGCAAGGGCCTTGAGCGGAAAACTGTCTCGGCTGACGCCCTCGACCGGGATGCCGCTGCGACGCACGGACGCGACTGCCGCGCTCAGCTCATCGATATCGCGATCCGTGATGCGGTAGCTCCAGGTCGCGACATCGCCGAGATCGTCCGGCGACCAGCCGGCCGGGTCGATCACCGGCTGCAGGGCGACGGCCGGCAACGCGCCTCGCCTCATGGAAGGTGCGGAAATTTCCAGCAGTCACCGCGCCTGCACTGTCGGTCATAGCCACTGCGATTGCTCCCTTCCTGAGCGCCGATCTTTGACGCGTCAGCCAACACCAAAGCTAGCAGCTTTTGTTAAGCGCAGTGATGCAATTCCGGCAGGCCGGTTTGCCCCGCGCATGTTGCAACGCAACACTGATCACCTCTAGAATCATTGCGCCGGGCGTTGAACCACAGCAGTCTCGAACCGAGACTGCTCGACACCAAAGGTCGTTGCCATGAACGCTACGCGCATCCTGACGCTCGTACTCGCGGCGGTCGCATCGCAAGCTTCTGCCGCCCTGGCCGACGACTTCTATCAGGGCAAGACGCTGAGCCTCGTGGTCGGCTATTCGGCCGGCGGCGGCTACGACATCAACGCGCGGCTGATTTCGCGCCATATCGGACGCCACATCCCCGGCACCCCAACTGTCGTCGTGGTCAACATGCCGGGCGCAGGCAGCCTGCGCTCGGTCGAGCATCTCGAGCGACACGCGCCGAAGGACGGCACCGTCGTCAACATGTTCGACTACACCCAGATCACCAATTCGCTGCTGACGCCCGACAAGGTCCCGATCGACTTCCGCAAGTTCAAATGGATCGGCAGCGTCGCGCAGGACCTGGCGGTCTGCTACGTCTGGCACACGGTCAATGCGAGGACGATCGCCGACCTGCAGCGGCTGCCGAAGATCCACATGGGCCGCACCAATCCCGGCACGTCCTCCGACACGCAACAGCAAATCCTGCGCAAGCTGTTCAACGTCAACGTCCAGTCGGTCGCCGGCTACGCCGGCAGCGCGGAGGCATTCATCGCGGTCGAGCGCGGCGAGCTCGAGGGCGGCTGCATGACCTGGGCGAGCCTGCCGCCCGCATGGATCAGCGGCAACAAGATCACGCCGATCATGCGAGTCACCTCCGCGACCGCTCCCGATCTGCCGGCCAGCGTGCCGAGCGCGTTCGATCTCCTCGACAGCGACCGGGACCGCAAGGTGCTGCGCGCACTCTCGGCCGCGGGCGAGGTCGGCAAGCCGCTGGTGTTGCAGGTATCGGTACCGGACGAGCGCGTACAGATCCTGCGCAACGCGTTTGCGTCGATGATGAAGGATCCGGCCTTCATCGCAGACGCCGAGAAGACACGCCAGGTCGTAAGCCCCACCATCGGCAATGACGCCGTCAAGATCCTCGACGAGATCTATTCGAGTCCGAAGGACATCATCGAAGCGGCGCGCGCGATCGCAAACGACTGAGCGAACCTAACGCAACCGCGAATGCAGCGCCGCGAAACCGAGCAGGGTTCCTCAGCAGCGGCTAAAGGTCGCTCGGGCCGTCTCCCGACGGGAAACGAAGGGGACTCACCCATAACGATGATTGCCCGATGGGCTCGCGGCTCTGTATACTTTTGCGGCAATGGTCATGTTGTCGAGCAACTCGCTGATTGGCTCGGGATCAGGACCATTTGACCCTATCCGGGTCGAGCATATGGTCGTTTGCTTGGTCGATAGGGTTTCTGCATGCTGCACGAACTCGTGGACGCGGGTGTATTTCCATCGACCACCCTATTGCCGACCCTGCGATCAAGAATGCTTCTTGGATTTCTCTCTTTTGCGGTTCTTGTTACCGCGATCGTAACGCAGCGTCCCAAAACCCTTAGCGACTTTGATCAATCGTTCTATCTCACGATCGCCTATGACCTGGATCGTCATGGCGTCTTCAGCAACGGTGTCTTTGACGGCGTTGACAGCACCCGCGAGGTGCCGTCACCCGGCATGTTCTTCGTGCCCGGCTATCCGCTTGTCGTCCTTGCCGCGATGAAGCTCGATGCGCGCTTTGCCAAAGCGGCTGAATGCACTGTCATTGCGGTGAGCCAACAAAAGGAAGGGAAGGACTGCGAGCCATATGCGTCGCCTGTTCGCATCATTCACGCAGCCTTGCTTGCGCTTGGCGTCATTGCCATCGCGTTCGCTGGCGGCCTCATATTTGCCAGTACACGTGTGTTCTGGATCGCTGGAGCGCTGACGACGGCAGCCCTTGCGACTGAAGCCGACATATTTTCGTTCGTCATGACGGAGAGCCTGACATTCTCTCTCTATTCCGTCACCATGTCGTTCGCGGTGCTCGCTTGGAAACGCGGTAACCTGAAGTGGTGGGCGCTGACGGGTCTATTGCTTGGTCTCTTGTGCCTGACGCGCCCATCATTTGTCGTCCTTGTTCCAGGTCTGCTGCTTCTCATTGCCGTCGGCAGCCACCTGCTCGAAGCGAAGACAAGACCATCTGCATGGAAGAGCGCAGCAGTATTCGTCACGGCTGTTGCCTTGACGATTGGGCCCTGGATCCTCCGCAACCACTTTTCGGTCGGAAAGTGGGGCCTTACCGAGGAGTACGGCTCCGCCGTGCTGATCGAGCGGTTCGCCTACAACGACATCAACCCGATGGAGTTCGTCACGGCATTTCCGTATTGCACGCCAGGGCTCGGGGACCTTTTGTTCGATCAGGTGTACGGCCGCGATTCGATGCACCGGTTCGTCTACCACACCCGCGACAGCTTCTTTCACGTCGGGCGCGGCCGACGTGACATGCTGGTCAAAGAGCACGGCCGCCTCGATCCCCTGATCGGAGATATCGTCCGCGAGGAAATGCGGACGAACTGGTGGCGGCACCTCCTGGTCAGCATTCCGCTTGCCTGGTGCGGACTATGGGCGGGCTGGATTGTCGGCCTTGTGCTCGTGCCGTTATTTGCTTGGGCCAGCGTGCGGGCGATCCGAAAGCGCGAGCCTGTAATCCTGCTCTATGCCGCACCGGCGATCATGATGCTTGGCCTGCATGGAGCCGTGGCGAACCATTACACGCGCTACAATCTGATTCTGATCGGGCCGTTGGCAGTTGGGGCGGCCTGGATGATCGCGGCGTGGCTGCAGCACATGCGTTCCCCATCGCAAGCGCCCGCGCCAGACTCGTAATAATTCCCTCTGCACGCGCAAGCGCGGCACCGTCATCCCTTGCGCAACATCGGCCAGAGCGGACCGAGCGAGGGCCGTGCCGGCAGCGTATCGAGAAACGCGTAGACCTGGCTCGCCGCATCGGCGCTCATGATCTGCGTCGCGCAATCGATGAATTTCTCCTCGATCTGCGCCGTCGTCATCGGATTGCGGGTCGAGCCACTGGCAACGTCTTTACGTTGCTCGAGCACCTCTCCGCTCGCGAGCGTGATCCTGATGATCGCCGGGCTGCCGTCGGTGCCGGGGCCTAGCGCCGGGTCGACACTGGCGGTGACGGTCTTCGCCAACGCCTTCACCCGCTCATCCTGCAGAGCCTTCTCGGTGAAGGCAGCGATCTTCGGCGCGCCGTGAATCAGCGAATAGGGCACGAGATAGGCCACGCTGAATTTCGCGTTCTCGACCGTCGCCGGATATTGAGTGCCGGCACGCTGACCGGCATTGCGGGTTACGGAGCAATGAATGCTCTTGATGTCGGAGAGCCGCCCGGCGAGCTTGCTGCGCAGATCGAGCGACGCCTCGATCGACGTGTGGGTGAGCCCGCCGCACGGGAAGGCCTTGAGATCGAAGCGCGCGCTGACGAGATCGTAGCGAGCCCCCAGGTCCTTGAACGGTTCAAGCGACACATCGAGGCCGCGCCCGAAGGTGTTGAAATAGCCTGATGGTGCCTCGAACGCGATCGGGCTTGCGGTGAAGCCGCGGCGGCCAAGCAGTGCGGCCGCAACGCCGTTGCGCGCCGCATGGCCGCAGTGCAGCGGCTTGGTCATGGTGGCGAAGTTGCCGCTGATGCCACTCGCGAGCGACGCGCTGATGCCGAGCACGTCGGGAATGGCTGCGACCGGCACCTTCAGCAGGCGCGCGGCTGCGGCCGCAGCCGCAACCGCTCCCACGGTTCCAGTCGTATGCCAGCCGCCGACGCTCGAAGCGCGTAAAGTTCGCGCGCGCAAGGCGCCCGGCGACCTCTGCACCCACGATATAGGCCGCGATCGCCTCGGCCGGCGTCGCACCGAGTCGTTTCCGCGAGCGGCAGGATGGCGGGAACGATCGCGGCGGCCGCCTGACCGCTGATATAAGTGAGATCGTAGTCCATCGCGTGCGAGGCGACCCCATTGGCGAGCGCGGCAAGTTGCGGCGACGCGCGCAACGACTGCCCGACGATCGTCGCCTGCGGCGCGCTAGCCTCGTCCCTCACCATTTCGACGGCGAGATGCGACACCTCCTCGTGGCTGCCGGCGAGCATGACGCCGATCGTATCGATGAAGGCGATGCGGGCGCGGTCAATCGCCACCGGTGGCGCGCTTTTGAGATCGAAGCCCGCGATATAATCCGCCACAACCTGGCTGATCGTCTTGGCATCGGCCATGGCCGCCCCCGTTGGGCTCTGCTGCGCAAACGCCCTGCTCGACAGACTGGCGAGCGTGAGCGCACCCGCGCCAACGAACAGCCGCCGGTCCAACCCGCCCCCGTTGCCACTCATATCACTCTCCCCGTCACGCGTGCCGGATCAGCGTCCAGAAGTCGTCGAACGAGCGCCGGTCCGCGATCGTGTTGAGCGTCGCGAGAATCTTGCGTGCGACCTCGGCGTTGATCGTCTGGGCGGCGCAGTCGTTGAACTTCGCTTCGACCTGCGCCTGCGTCATCGGCACCTGCTTCGATCCGGTCGCATAGTCGCGCCGATGCTCGAAGGTTTCTCCGCTCTTGAGCGTGATCTTGAGCTTGGCCGGGCTCTCACCGAAAGCGTCGCTGAGCTCGGGATCGACGCCCGCGGTGACGAGGCGGGCGAGCGCGCGGACGCGCTCGTCCTTGAGCGCCTCCTCGGTGAATGCCGGGATGCGCGGCGCGCCATTCACCAGCGAATAGGCGATGACATAGGCCGCGCTGAATTTCGCCGCCTCGACCGATTCCGGCCAAAGCGTGTTGATGCGGTCGGCGCTCGACTTCGAGACCAGGCAGTGGATGTTGGCGATGTCGGCGAGCCGCAATCCAACCTTCTCGCGCAGCGCCAGCGCCGCCTCGATCGCAGTGTGGCCGCGGCCGCCGCACGGATAGGCCTTCAGGCTGTAGCCGAGCGTCACCAGGTCGTAGCGGCTGCCGAGGTCCTTGAACGGATCGAATGAAACCGAAAGCCCGCGGGTGAACGTCTTGAAGTAGCCTGCCGTGCCCTCGAACGCTGCGGCGTGCGCGGTGAAGCCGCGGCTGCCAAGCTGCGCGGCCAGAATGCCATTCCTCGCCGCGTTGCCGGAGTGGAGCGGCTTCGTCATGGTGCCGTAGTTCACCGCCACGCCGCTCGCCAGCGACACGCTGATGCCGAGCACATCGGGGATCTTCTCGGCCGGCAGCTTCATGAGCTTGGCGCAGGCCGCCGCCGCCGCGATGCACGCCGACGGTGCCGGTCGAGTGCCAACCACCGTCGTTCGACAGCCGTGGGCTTGCGCGCAGGAGCCTGGCCGCGACCTCGGCGCCGACGATGAAGGCGGCGACGCAGTCGGCCGGCGACGCACCGGTGCTTTCAGCCAGCGGCAGAAGCGCGGGAATGACCGGCGAGACCGACTGGCCGCTCAGGAACGTGAAGTCGTAGTCCATCGCATGCGCGGCAACGCCATTGGCGAGCGCGGCCAGCTGCGGCGAGGTGCGCAGCGATTGGCCGACGATCGAGGCGGTTTGAGTGGCGCCCTCGAGCTTTCACCATCTCGACGGCGAGATGCGCGACCTCCTCGCGGCTGCCGGCCAGCATGACCCCCATGGTGTCGATGAAGGCGACGCGGGCGCGGTCGATCACCTCCGGCGGCGCGTTCTTGAGATCGAAGCCGGCGATGAATTCCGCGAGCAGCCGGCTGATCTGCTTGGCGCCCGCCTCGCCGACGCTCGGTGCCTGCGCCCATGCGAGATCGGGCAGGCTTGTCAGAGCGCCGAGCGTCAGAGCGCCGGCGCCGAGAAGCAGTCTGCGATCGATTGCGTCCGTCCGCTGTAGATTTTTCATGGCTCGTTTCCTCCGTCACCGTCCATTCTCTTGGGGTGGGACGAAGGATGCAAGGCCTCCGAGCAGCAGCCCGGCCACAAATATCGTCAGCCTTCCAGGAAGCGCCGTCGCTCTTCGAATTCAGCCTGATTGATCTCGCCGCGCGCAAACCGTTCCTTGAGAATCTCGATGGCGTAACCGCCGCTGCGGCGATGCATTCCCCCACGCATCATAAAGAACATCATCGCCATGCAGACAATCAGAAAGAAGATCATCATAAACGGCCCGAACCAGGGCATCGGCCAATAGTCGCTCCACCACATGGCATCCTCCTCATCGCGCCCCTGTCGAGCAAGATGGACGAATCCAACTGGAAGGTGTTGATGTGAATCAACACAAGGGGGTGCGGAGTGCTCCATACTTCAAAAAACTCATTGCGGCAGGAGCACCATATGAATGAGCGAGCAAACGTGGCAACGGTTTACGTTTGCCCCATGCATTCCAGCGTTCGCCAGCCGCGTCCCGGTCAGTGTCCCGAGTGCGGGATGGCCTTGGTGCCGGAGGGAACGCGGTTCGCAATTCTTCGCCACATGATCAGCAGCCCGCTCCATCTGGCCGCGATGTTAGGACTGATGGTGGCGGTGATGGTGGTGGCAATGATGCTGATGCGCTGATCGCGCGTCGGGCCAAAGCTGCGGGAACAGCTTGCTTCGCTGCTCCCGCGCGTTTGGACGTAAGGCTCAGGCTCACTTCGCCAGATAGAAATAGCCGACGCGGTCGTTCGCCGGCGAGCCGAACCACATGCGGCCTTTGTCGTCGAGGAAGAAGTCGCGCATCGTGTTCTCCGCGCGCGGCATCGGATATTCGATCACCTTGCCGGTGTCCGGATCGAGCCGGCCGATCACGTCCATGTACTCCGACGAGTACCAGACCTTCTTCTCGGCATCGATGCCGAGCGCGTAGGGCGTGGCCTTCGGCCCGGGCAGCGGCAACTCCTTGAAGCGTCTCGGTCTTCGGGATCGAAGCGGCCGATCTTGCCGGCCTCGAACTCGGCGAACCAGACGATGCCGTCGCCATCGACCACGATGCGGCGCGGCCGCGCGCCCTGGGTCGGGATCGTGTACTTCGTCACCTTCAGCGTCTTGGCGTCGACCTTGCCGATCTTGCCGTTGGGCAGAAGCTCGGTGAACCAGGCATTGCCTTCGGCGTCGAGCGTCGATGCCGTAGCGGTCGGCACATCCGGAATGTGGTCGAACTTCTCGGTCTTCGGATCGAAGCGCGTGAGCGCGCCGGTCGACCACACCATGCCGTCTTGGGATCGATCCTGACCGTGTGCTTGCGCACCGTCGTCCTGATACTCGGTGATCTTCTCGGTCTTCGGATCCCAGCGGCCGAGCTTGTCGGAGCCCTGCTCGGTGAGCCACACCGAGCCGTCCGGATGCCGGCACCGCCGAATGGATCGCCGCCGTGCCGAGATTCGGCACCGGATATTCCTTCATCTCGCCGGTCTCGGGATTGAGCCGCGCGATCTTGTTGGCGCGCCCGTAATAGGGAACCCAGAACTTGCCGTCCTTGTCGGGATGCGCGCTCCAGGGCATGCGGTTGGGGCCGGGCGTCTCGTATTCGACGTAGACGATCTTGAGCGCCTCGTCGCTGAACTTGCGCACCGTGTCCTTGTAGTCGCGGCAGATCGGCCGGCGAACGTCGGCAGCACCGAGTCCTCGCCGAACACGTGGTTGAGGTAGTAGACGATGTCCTCGGCCTTCTGGTCGGTGAAGCTCGCGCTGCGGCCGCATGATGAAGAAGCGCCATCGCGTCGCGCATGTAGTTGACGCGCGTCGCGCCAGCCGTCCTCGTTGCGCGTGACCGTCGCCATGCGCGATCTCGAAGCCGTGGCAGGCCATGCAGTGGAGGAAGAACAAGTCCTTGCCGCGCGCCTCCGGCAGGAGCTGCATGCCCTGGTACATGCGAAATGTCGGTCCAGCGCACGGAGCCCTTCTGCAGCGCGAAATCCTGCGTGGCGTTCTGGTCGGCGGTGAGCGCGATGCCGCTCTTGCGGATCGGCCTGATAGCCGGGCGCCCGGATCTGCAGCCGGTAGTCGCCGGCCGGCAGGTTCTCGACGCGGTAGCGGCCCTGATTGTCGGAGAGCACGCTGACCGTGATCTTGGTCTTGGCGTTGCGGGCCTGCACGAAGGCGCCGCGGAACGGCGCGCCGTCCGGGCCCGTTGACGGTGCCGGTGATGGTCGCGGCGTCGGCGGTCGACGACCGCGAAGGCGACAGAGCCGAGAATTCCAAGCGGACGAGCGAGCTCATGACCTCATGGTCGTTTCCTCGTCGATTTGTCTGGTGCTCGTGTCCCGCGCATGCAGCGCGCACGTCGCAGATGGCACGCGCCTCTCCGCGATGCGCTGCGACCGGGACCGTCACGACTCATGCTTGGACGATCCCGATCAGCGTGCAGCGTCATGCTGCAAGTCCGGGACACGCAGGCAGTTCAGCGCGCCTCGGCGCTGCGCTGCCGGTTCGAGACGTAGAAGTAGCCGATCTTGTTGTTGGGCGGCGTAGCCGAACCACATGTGGCCGTCCTTGTCGAGGAAGAAGTCGCGCATGCCGTTGTCGATATAGGGCATCGGATATTCGATCACCTTGCCGGTGTCCGGATCGAGCTGGCCGATCAGGTCGCGATAGTACGACGAGTACCAGAGCGACCTGTCGGTCGCGATGCCGAGCGCGTAGGGCTTGCGTCTGCTTGTGCGGCAGCGGGTAGTCCTTGAAGGTCTCGGTCTTCGGATCGAAGCGCGCGATGCGGCTGTCGTCGAACACCGCGAACCAGATCGTGCCGTCGTCGGCGACCTGCATGCGCCGCGGCCGGTCGCGGAACGGCGGGATGTACTTGGTCACCTTCAGCGTCTTGGGATCGACCTTGCCGATGGTGCCGGTCTTGGTCATCTCGGTGAACCAGACCGTGCCTTCCTTGTCGACGCCGATGCCGTAGGCGGTCGGCACTTCCGTGATGTGGGTGAACGTCTCGGTCTTCGGATCGAAGCGCGTGAGCCCGCCGGTCGACCAGATCGAGCCGTCCGGATGCACCGCGATGGTGTGCTTGCGCCAGTCGTCCTGATACTCGGTGACCTTGTCTGCGTCTTCGGGTCCCAGCGGCCGAGCTTCTTGGAGCCGGCCTCCGCGAGCCAGACCGAGCCGTCGGGCGCCGGCACCGCCGAATGGATCAGCGCCGGGCCCAGGTTCGGCACCGCGGAATTCCTTCATCTCGCCGGTCTTCGGATTGAACTGCGTGACCCGGTTGGACGATGCCGTATTGCGGGGTCCAGAAATTGCCGTCCTTGTCGGGATGCGCGGTCCACGGGAAGCGGTCCGGCCCCGGCATGTCGAAGTCGACGTAGACGATCTTGAGCGCCTCGTCGCTGAACGTCGGTCACCGTGTCCTTGTAGTCCGGCAGCTCGGCCGGCGACTTCGGCAGCGCCGAGTTCTCGCCGAACATCTTGTTCATGTAGATAGGCGACGTCCTCGGCCTGCTGATCGCTGAAGCCGCGGCGATCGGCGAGCGAGGAGCGCATCGCCTCGCGCATGAACTCGACGCGGACGCGCCAGCCGTCCTCGTCGCGCACGGTCGCCGCCATCTTGGACTGGAAGCCGTGGCAGCTCATGCAGTTCTTCGACCAGCATCGTTCTTGCCGCGCGCGTCGGGCAGAAGCTGCAGGCCCTGGTAGATCGACATGTCGGTCCAGTCGCACCATGCCGGTCTGCAGCGCGAAATCCTGCGCGGCAGTTCTGGTCGGCGGTGAGCTTGAGGCCGCTCTTGGGCTCGGCCTTGTAGCCGACCGCCCGGATCGCCGAGCCGGTAGTCGCCGGCCGGCAGGTTCTCGACGACGTAGCGTGCCCTGATTGTCGGTGAGCACGCTGACCGTCATCTTCAGCTGCGGCATTGCGGGCCTGCACGAAGGCGGCGCGGAACGGCGCGCCGTCCGGGCCCGGTCACGGTGCCGGTGATGGTGGCGGCATCGGCGGATGAGACGCGCAAGCAATAATCCGAGAACTCCAAGGGGAGTGAGTGATCGCATGGTGTTTCCTCTGTTGTTCCGTCCCTGCAGGACGGCACGTCTTCATTGTCATGTCCTGTGCCGCGCGGACGCGACCGGCGCGCGATTTGGGAGCACAAGCCCGGCCGCGCGGACCGCGACTGGCGCACGACCCTAGCACCCTGGCCGCGCCGCCACCGCATCCGCGCGCGAATCCGCAGCCGCTCGCTCGCGTCGCGTTGACACCCCTTCGCCGCGGCGGCCTAGAGTTCGACTGCGCTGCGAGGCGATGACACTGCGCCAAGACAGGCGCAACGGGGGAGCCCTGCCATGAAGCTATCGAACCGCGGCCGCGCTGCTTGGCGCTGATGCTGACCGTCGAGCGCGCCGCTCGCGCAGCAAGGCAGCGCGGCAGGCGACAGCGCGCGCGCATCGAGACCTTCAAGACCGCGCGTGACCGACGGCGTCGAAGCGCGGCGCAAGCTCGCGCAGGTGATGAACGACACGGTGTTCTCCTTCGGCGAGCTCGCCTACCAGGAATTCGAGACCTCGAAATACCTGACCGACGTTCTGGAGAAGAACGGCTTCTCGGTCGAGCGCGACATCGCCGGCATGCCGACCGCCTGGGTGGCGCGCTGGGGCTCCGGCCATCCGGTCATCGCGCTCGGCTCCGACATCGACTGCCTGCCGAAGGCCTACCAGAAGCCCGGCGTCGCCTATCGCGAGCGGATGGTCGACGGCGCGCCCGGCCATGGCGAGGGCCACAATTCCGGACAGGCCGTCAACATCGTCGCGGCGCTCGCGGTCAAGGAGCGGATGGAGCGCGAGAAGCTCTCCGGCACGCTGATGATCTGGCCGGGCGTCGCCGAGGAGCTGCTCGGCGGCAAGGCCTACATGGTGCGCGCCGGCATCTTCAAGGACGTCGACGTCGTGCTCTACACCCACGTCGGCGACAATTTCTCGACCGCCTGGGGCAAGCCGAACGGCACCGGCATGGTGTCGGTCGAATACACGTTCGAGGGTGAATCCGCGCACGCGGCCGGCCGGCCCTGGCGCGGCCGCAACGCGCTGCGCGCGGTCGAGCTCATGAACATCGGCTGGGACCTCCACCGCGAGCAGCTTCGCCCCGAGCAGCGCTCGCACTACGTGATCACCAACGGCGGCGACCAGCCCAACGTGATCCCGTCGCTCGCCTCGGTCTGGTACTTCTTCCGCGAGATGGATTTCGAGAACATCAAGAAGAACTACGAGATCGGCAACCAGATCGCGGAGCCGCCGCGATGATGACCAACACCACGGTGACCCGCAAGCTCGTCGGCACCGCCGCGCCGCGCCACTTCAACAAGACGATCGCGGAAGCGTACGCAGGCCAACATCGAACAGGTCGGCCTGCCGAATGGACCGACGAGGAGCAGACCTTCGCCAAGGCGGTGCAGAAGCTCGCCGAACGGCAAGGAGGACGGCCTCGCCACCAAGATGCGAGGCCTGCGCGCCGCCGGCCGAGAAGCCGGAAAGCGGCGGCTCCGACGACATCGGCGACGTGTCCTGGGTGGCGCCGACCGCGCCGCTGTTCTATCCCGCCAACATCCCGAACCTGCCCGGCCACAACTGGGCGAACGCGATCGCGATGGCGACGCCGATCGCGCACAAGGGCGTCGTGGCGGGCTCGAAGGTGATGGCGATGACGATGGTCGACTTCCTGCACGCGGCCGGAGCTGGTGCAGGCGGCGAAGACCTACTTCACCGACGTGCAGCTCAAGACCGACAAGCCGCAGGAGTTCCTGGCCGAGACCGACGTGCCGCAGGTCCAGATCAACCGCGAGACCATGGCGCGCTTCCGCCCGGAGATGCGCAAGTTCTACTACGACGCGCGCAATACGACACCTATCTCGACCAGCTCGGCGTCAAGTTCCCGACGCTGACCAAGCCGCAGTAATAGAAGCCTGCGCGTGTCCCTCGGACGACGCCGACGCGCCGCGAGGCGCGGCGGAGCCCGAGGGCGCTACACGCTTTACTCTGCTTAGACCCAACTCGTGGCCAGTCCCGCGCGTCCGACCCTCCCTCGGTAAGCGGCCGCGGAGACGGACGCAACCAGGCGCGCAGTCGGCAGCCGCGTTGACACCCCGGCCCGGCGGCCTACATTAGGTGCTCGTTCCGAGGGGAGCTCCGGAAGGGAGCTGAGAGACCGCCCGCGCCCGATAGTCGTCAGACGGGCACCGCGGGGACCCTTTGAACCTGATCCGGGTCATGCCGGCGAAGGGACGGAAAGCTTTCGTGTCGATCTCGACAGCCGCGCTGTCATCCGGATCGCAGCCGGCCGTCGGCGCGGCCGCCGCATGCGCGCATCGCTACGGCGCTTGAACACGGGAGCAATCCAATGAACAAGCATATCTCCGGCTCCGAACTCGAGACCCCCAAGGTCACCACCGGCCCGCTGCCGGCCTCGCGCAAGATCTATGCGCGGCCCGACGCCGCGCCCGACCTGCGCGTGCCGGTCCGCGAGATCATGCTCGACCGAAGGCTCCGGCGAGCCGCCGCTGCCGGTCTACGACACCACCGGCCCCTACACCGACCCCGATGTCGCGATCGACGTCGAGAAGGGCCTCGCGCCGCGAGCGCACCGCCTGGGTGAAGGAGCGCGGCGGCGTCGAGGAATACGACGGCCGCGCAGATCAAGGCCGAGGACAACGGCAACGTCTCCGGCAAGCACGCCGCGCGCGAGTATCCCGACCGTCAACCGGCCGCTGCGCGGCCTCGACGGCCACATGGTGACGCAGCTCGAATTCGCCCGCGCCGGCATCATCACCAAGGAGATGATCTACGTCGCCGAGCGCGAGAACCTCGGCCGCAAGCAGCAGCTCGAGCGCGCCGAATGGGCGCAGCAGCGACGGCGAGAGCTTTGGCGCCTCGGTGCCGCTGTTCGTGACGCCGGAATTCGTGCGCGACGAGATCGCGCGCGGCCGCGCCATCATCCCCTGCAACATCAACCACGCCGAACTCGAGCCGATGATGATCGGCCGCAACTTCCTCACCAAGATCAACGCCAATATCGGCAACTCGGCCGTCACCTCCTCGGTCGAGGAGGAAGTCGACAAGATGGTGTGGGCGATCCGCTGGGGCGCCGACACGGTGATGGACCTCTCCACCGGCCGCAACATCCACACCACGCGCGAATGGATCATCCGCAACTCGCCGGTGCCGATCGGCACCGTGCCGATCTATCAGGCGCTGGAGAAGTGCGACGGCGATCCGGTGCAAGCTCACCTGGGAGCTCTATCGCGACACGCTGATCGAGCAGTGCGAGCAGGGCGTCGACTATTTCACCATCCACGCCGGCGTGCGGCTCGGCTACGTGCACCTCACCGCCAACCGCGTCACCGGCATCGTCTCGCGCGGCGGCTCGATCATGGCGAAGTGGTGCCTCGCGCATCACAAGGAGAGCTTCCTCTACACGCACTTCGACGAAATCTGCGACCTCATGCGCAAGTACGACGTGTCGTTCTCGCTCGGCGACGGCCTGCGCCCCGGCTCGATCGCGGACGCCAACGACCGCGCGCAGTTCGCCGAGCTGGAGACGCTGGGCGAGCTCACGCAGATCGCCTGGAAGAAGGGCTGCCAGGTGATGATCGAAGGCCCCGGCCACGTGCCGCTGCACAAGATCAAGATCAACATGGACAAGCAGCTCAAGGAATGCGGCGAGGCGCCGTTCTACACGCTCGGCCCGCTCACCACCGACATCGCGCCCGGCTACGACCACATCACGTCCGGCATCGGCGCCGCCATGATCGGCTGGTTCGGCTGCGCCATGCTCTGCTACGTGACGCCGAAGGAGCACCTCGGCCTGCCCGACCGCGACGACGTCAAGGAAGGCGTCATCACCTACAAGATCGCCGCGCACGCCTCCGACGTCGCCAAGGGCCACCCGGCCGCGCAACTGCGCGACGACGCGCTCTCGCGCGCGCGCTTCGACTTCCGCTGGGAGGACCAGTTCAACCTCGGCCTCGACCCCGACACCGCGCGCGAATACCACGACGAGACGCTGCCCAAGGACGCGCACAAGGTGGCGCACTTCTGCTCGCATGTGCGGCCCGAAGTTCTGCTCGATGAAGATCACGCAGGACGTGCGCGACTATGCCGCGACGCTCAACGACAAGGAGCAGGGCATGGCGCAGATGAGCGAGAAGTTCAGGGAGATGGGCGGCGAGGTGTATGTGGCGGCGGAGGCGGTGAAGGAGAGCAATAAGGTGTTGTAAAGCCTGCCTGCATCTGGATCGTAGGGCGGGTTAGCCGAAGGCGTAACCCGCCTTTCTTTTTGCGCATCGGCGGATTACGCTGTGCTAATCCGCCCTACGTGGTGCCATTGCTTACCCAACAAAGTGCAGGCAAGAAATTAGGCGATTCCGTTTAGTTGCAGGGCACATGCTCGCGGTTGACCTTGCTATACTTACTTCGAAAGAATTGAACAAGCTGAGCACCTTGAATGGCTGATATTCTCAAATTCCATCTAATAACACCCAACTGGGGCCGATCTATAAGTGATGAGGCGTGGGAGAGCATTGACACCGCGCACATCGAAATTTGGAAATCTGCCGCGACGCACCTCAGGGAACGGAGGCTAGCGCACGGCACGACAGACTGTGTTGTCACTATCGACTTGGCGCCGATCTTGCGTTGCCACCAACGCAGTTATTCGGCCATGAGGTATCTAGTAAATAACAAGAAGCTCTCGGCGGATGAGCGATTTAAGCGCGCAAAATTCCCGTCGCGCCCAGCAAGAAACAAGGTTAGCGTGACAACAACAGGAAGTAACAGGATCGACCTGAGCGGGATTGTCCAAAGCACCATCCACGACATTTTCCTTATAATGAACATCACCGCCCCAGGATGCTGTGATTTCGACAAAGCCTCGCTGGTAGGTGGGCGTTTCGAACCAGATATCTCTTTGTCCAATTTCAATTTCGAGTCTGAAGCACTCCTGGTGCATCTCGATAACGGTTGGCCAAGGTTGCACATACTGAAACTTCAGAGCGTAATTTCTTGGTTTGACGCTGTTCGCCAAGGGGTATCGCAGATACCCCAAAATCCAATGGAGAGGGTACTATTTGCCCTTCTCCACATGTCAAAGACCAACCTCTCGCCCATGACGGTGATTTGGCTGTTCTATGCATTTGAGAGTTCCCTACAGACAAGGGTCGGAGAGAACTTTTCGTCAATTGTGAGACGCCTTTGTCTGTTGCTCGAAGCAGACAAACAACAATCAGAGCTATTGAAGAGAAAAATGCGAGCGCTTTACGATATCAGAAGCGCCATAGTTCATGGTGGATTTGGAAGTTGCACATCCCATGCACAACGAGATCCTAGACAAGCGCGTTGACAATTCCTTTGGGAAACTCGTAGCGTCTACGGACTACGGTCACGCGATACTCTTGGCGTGCGTCCAAAGAACCATCGAGAACGGCTGGCGATTTCCCCGTTTTGACGAAACCATTATAGGTGAAGCAGTCTAGTGCCGTAGGATGGGTTGAGCGCAGCGAAACCCATCCTACGCACTTGGCCAGTTACGGCCTCACACCGCCTTGCGCTCCAACAGCTCGATCGAAATCCCCTGCGGCCCGCGGATGAAGCATATGCGCACGCCCGGGCGCACAGTGGTCGGCTCCGTGGTGAACTCGACGCCCTTCCCTTTGAGCTCGGCGGCGACCGCGTCGATCCCTGAAACCGTCAGCCCGAAATGATCGAGGCCCTGATAGGGCGTGGTGGGCGCGGGATTGACGCCGTCGCCGGACGCGACCGGGGCGATGAAGATGTTGGCGCCGCCGAGCTTAAGGTCGATGCGCGGCTTGCCCTGCTGCATGGTGCGGATGACCTCGGCGCCCAGAATGCGTTCGAACCACAGCGCAGTCGCCTCCGGGTCCGGGCTGCGCAGGTGGATGTGGTCCCAGGTGTATGTCGGCATTTGCTTCCTCATGTCTCGTGGCAAACGTTGGAGAGAACAGCATATCGCATCGCGCCACTGCGCGCGATCGCTGTCGGTATTCCGGTCTCGTAGCGACAAGCTTAGACGCCGCGCTTAAGAGGCATCGAGATGTATCCGAAATCCGTCAAGGAGAGTAGTGTGGCAATGCATTGCAAAGCGCCACGATCATTTGGGAGACAACATGAAGATCTCTGCTCTGGCTGCAGCCGTCTCGATGCTCAGCGTCACGCTCCTTCCAACCACGCTCACCACCGTGCAAGCCGCTGAGCTCAAGGTGCTTGCCGGCGGCTCGATCGCCGGCCCGCTCAACGAGCTCAAGGCTCAGTTCGAGCGCGACAGCGGCCACAAGCTCACCATTCATTTCGATTCCACGCCCAACCTGATCAAGCTGGTCACATCCGATGCGCCGTTCGACCTCGGCGTCGTCCCGGTCGATGTGTTCAAGGATGCCGCCGCGAAGGACAGGTTCGTGCCGGGTCCGACCATCGACATCGCGCGCGTCGGCTATGGCGTCGCGGTGCGCGCCGGCGCTGCCAAGCCCGATATCAGCACTCCCGATGCCTTGAAACAAACGCTCATCAAGGCACAATCGATCGCTACGCTCCCGGCGAGCGCGGCCGGCGCTTATGTGCTGAGCGTGTTCGCGCGTCTCGGCATTGGCGAAGAGATAAAAGCCAAGATCAAGGCGCAGGCCACGCCGGCTGAGATCCCGCAGGCGGTCGCCAAGGGCGAGGCTGAGCTCGGGGTGTTTCTCACCAATGTGCTGATCGCGCCCGGCGTCGAGCTCTTAGGCTCATTCCCGGCGGAGTTGCAGCAGGAGCTCCTGTTCACGGCCGCGGTCGCACAAGCGAGCAAGGAAGCCGACGCGGCCAAGGAGCTCATCGCCTTTCTAAGGTCGCCCGCCGCTACCTCCGTGATCAAGGCCAAGGGCATGAATCCGGGCTAGCCCGATTGAGCAGCGCAGATGCGCTTGCGCAATCTGCGCGCGCGCCGAAACGAGTCAGGTCGTCGTCAGCAAGCGACCGCTTGGTGTGAGCAAACAATTGCGATTTCACAGAGCCCGCCTCAAAATGGTAGTGCCCACTGCCTCAGCACCGTCTTCTCTTGTGACGAATTGGCCGCACTCGCCGCAAAAGTAATCGTCATGCCCCTCAGCAAATCTTTTATCTTCTAGTCGCCACGCGAATGTCACTGAATGGCCAACGTTGGCTGGCGTCTGGCGCTGTCCGAACAAAAGTAGGGGGATAGTATGGTGAAAGCGTCAGTACTGTATGCAAGCGTGATCGTTGTGGCCTTGGCGGCACCTGTCGCGGCTCAGGCTGAGGGTGGGTTTCCGGGCGGCTTCGCACAAGGCGCCAATGAAGGCTATCGCGTCGCCGGCCCGATCGGTGCCGTAGTCGCCGCTCCGGTCGGCGGCGTCATTGGGGGCGTCAAAGGATTCTTCGGCGTTGACAACCCGCCACCCCCGCGCGCGAGGCGCGTGCATGTTGTCCGCAAGCGCTACTAATATCGTGTGATTGCCGGGCAGTATCGTCGGTTGCGTTGGGATGGGCCTTGCCCATCCCACCCGCGCTGATCGGCTGACTGGCTGAGCTTAGAATAGCCCGCCAAACCGGAACCCGAACAGCGAGGGCGGTGCCTCGCGCTGAGCGACGCGTGGCGGCGCGTCATGACGCTTCTGGAGCCGCGCGACGGTCTGTTTGGGTGTCGCAGGTCCGTCGACGACTCGGCCATCGGCCGACTTCGGCGCGGCCGATGCGTTGGCGGCAAGTCCGAGCTTGCGGTTTTCCTTGTCCGCCGCCGCGGTCGCGGCCCGCTCGGCAGCCACCAGCTTGGCTTCGGAGTTGCCGTCGAGCATCTTTGCGGCCGCCGGCGGCTGATAGGCCGCAACGCCGGGGTTCTTGAGCACGGTCGGCTTCATCAACCAGTATCCCCCTACCGCAAACAGGGACACCAGGCCCAGGATAATGACGAGCGCTGGCGCCAGCGCCATTTCGGAATTGGGAAGCGAACGACCAGACCGCATTGGAACGCACCAGACACGAACGCACGAGGACAAACTTTGCTTCGTCCCCTTTGTCGGCTCGAGGCGTTAAAAGGTTCAAAGCAGGACGATAATACCCGCTGGTTTCGTTAATGGAAATAGTGCCTTCAAAGTTCCATTAGGCGCTGCCAGTGATGGGCTTCAACCGGTCGTACGGGCTGACCTCCTCTCAAGACAGCGATTGAGCTCAGCCTGCATGACGCGACCCGGCGCCGGTCCTCGAGCTCCGAGGTCTTGCCTGCGGGACCATGCCAGAAACAGAAGATGCAGATTCATCCAAGATGCGCGAAGGTCGAGGATAAGGTGAGATGCACCTGTCTTTTTGTGGCCGGCGGGGTCGCCGAATACGGTCCCACTGGACAAGGCCCCAGAGTGGCGATCTATACAGCCGGGCAAGGCGACGTCTATGTGGCCTGCATGAAGCGCAACGGGCGGGCATAGATGTGGACCGACCCGGCAGTTAGAGTTCCGGGTCACACGCCCTCAGCTTCGCTTCTTGGCGAGCCGCGCATCGAGCCGGGCGCGGTCGATCACCGCGCGCTCGTGCGTCCCTGAGCCGATCTCTTCCGTCTCGTCGCGCGCCGTGACCTTGAACGTGACGTGGCGGCCCTCGACCTTCGTCACCTCGGCTTCCGCGGTCACGTCTTGGCCCGCCGGTGTCGCCGCGACATGCTGAATATTGACCGCGGTGCCGACCGCGCTCTCGCCGGGATCGAGATAGCCCCGGATGGCGTTGAGCGCCGCGTTCTCCATCGCGGTGATCATCATCGGGGTTGCAAACACTTCCGGCAGGATCGCGTCCTTGAACTGGTTGGCGAGGTGCGCGGGCATCACCCGCAGTACGAAGGTTCCCTTCGCTCCCACCGGTATCGGACGCATGGCAGTCTCCAAATGTCTGCTCGTCGTGGTCGTGCAACGGCCAGCGCTTTGCGCTAGGGTTACGCCAGGGCTGGCGGCTCGAACCGCAAAGGTGCATCAATGTCTCACGTGACGTATCAAATCGTCCAGCATGACGGCGGCTGGGCTTACAAGGTCGACGGCGTGTTCTCGGAGCCTTTCCCGACGCATGCGGAAGCGCTGGCGGCCGCCCGGGCCGCGGCGGAGGAACAGCGCGTGCCGGGCTACACCGAGGTGATCCAATACGAGGACGAGAAGGGCAAGTGGCACACCGAGACCGCCTCCGGCAGCGATCGGCCCGACACCGATGTGAAGGACAAAGCGTAGTCTGGCGGTTCAGAAGTCCGCAATATCTCGCGGCAAGCCGCGCGACCCCGCATGCCCCGCTCACGGCTTAGGAAATGTATCGGCGGGAAGATCCTGGTTTCCGATCCACTCGATAACTTGCGGGAAGCTCGCCACTTGCGGGAAGTTCGCCGTCGGACACGATGAATTCCTCGACGGCGCTCCACGCGCGCTCGCACGGAATGTAATGGACCGACCAGCACGCTCCCAGGAGGGTCGCTACGCTTCTTCCAAATCCCGCTCGATAGCGTGTGTCATATCGGCAGCCTTGTCGGGCGTCAGGACCTCGCCTCCCTCACCCTCGAACACAACGCCGCCAGTGGCGCGCGCGTAGGCTGTCGCCGCCGCCAATGCAGCCCACAATGCCAGAAAGTCGCCGCCGATACGGAACGCCAGCGTCTGCGTCCAGCGGCGGCCGAAGTCGATATCGGCAAGGTCGTCATCATCCAGGAGATCGACCGGATCCCAGTGATCGCACTCGAAGCCCGCAGGCTCGCTGCCGCGCCATGCCGGCAAATGGCCGCGCAACGCCTCGAACTGTCGCGATGCATCGAGCCGCAGATCGAAGCCCTCCTGCTCGATAGCCTTTTGCCATTCGGCCATCGAGTTGAGCCGCTGGTCCGACATGACAAAAATCTCAATCGACATGACGCCACTCCTCCGCCATCTCAGAGCCTCATAGAACAAATCAAGAACAACAGGACGGGGCGTTTGTCAACCGCAAAAGTTGCGACCCGCATTGCGCCACACGCAAAGAGCGCAACAAGAACACCGCGTTCCTCTGTAAGATTGCGCCGTCCAAGCTTCGCATGTTCGACGCCTGGGGCCGGCATTCTCAATTGGGGCTCTTATGACCTTCCCGAAATTGTGCTGCGCGCTCGCTTTGTCGCTGGCGGTCTCGCTGATTGGTGCCGACAACGCTCTGGCGCAGGAGCTTTCGCTGCTCGAAGGCTTCGGCGACGGTTTTCTGTTCCACTGGGTGTTCGCGTCGGGACGCAAGCCCAACCTGGACGGCTCTATCACCTATTGGCAGGAGGACAATGCTGGCGCGGTGACGATGCGGCAGAGCCCGGGCGATCCGTGCGTCTTTCATGTCAACGTCCTCAATCTGCGGCCGACGAGAAACGGCGCGACGCTGGTCGAGACAATCTATGATCTGCGCGGCATCAGTTTCGAGCTTGTGCCGAAGCACGCGCAGGCGCCGCCCGGCGGATCGTTCTTCCGCATGAAGGGGCAGCGCGTGATGTGCGAGGTGCGCACCGGCGGCGACCGCGACGGCGTCAAGCAGTCGGTCGAATGCAAGAACGAGATCGAATCCCCGGTCGAGCCGCAGATGCTGCCGATACTGGAGCAGACCGCGCCACGGCTGCGCGAGCAGTGCCGCTGGCAGTGAAGGCGTCCTATGGGCGGTCACAATGCTACGGCACTGGCCGCGGGCCGGCCGTGATCCAGCCTGTGCGCATTCGTTGCGCCAGCGCGTGCGCCTCTGAAACATCATGGACAGAAATCACAAAACATCCCTGCGAACAGAGCGGCTCGCGCACGATCGGGCTGGAGATCCGCTCTCCGCCAACGATGATATCTAGCGGCTCATCGATGATCTCACGGCTCAGCCGGCTAATCCGGCCGCGGATCGCCTGGTTGAGCCAGACCTCAACGCGCGGTCCCGGAAACGCCAGAACTTGACGAGTTTCCCGAACGGAAACGATGAGTTCTGCATGAGCCTCTATCCGGACGACTGCACTCACGGGGATATCGATCCGCTCCCGTTTGTGAACGAGTGACAAGGCGGTTCTCTCGGCGGGAG
Organism: uncultured Alphaproteobacteria bacterium; assembly: GCA_963745515.1. Taxonomy (GTDB): domain Bacteria; phylum Pseudomonadota; class Alphaproteobacteria; order Rhizobiales; family Xanthobacteraceae; genus VAZQ01. The sequence goes on along the minus strand of CAVUXO010000008.1, from coordinate 67,448 downwards.
GGCCCTCGGAGCCCTTCCCGCGAATGACTTTCAACTCCGGTCGACGACTTGTCATTTGCCATTCTGACAGATGCTGGCGTTGGGATGTGCACGTTATGGCGATATACACGGCCCCAAGAGCCGGTTCACCAATGTGCAGCGCGGAAGCAGCGGCCGATCAACCCTATAGCGGATCGCTACATCAAACTGTAGCCCTGCGAAAGGAGGCGGCGGTGGGAACGGTTGCGCTTGGCCAATCAAGGCAAGTCCCGCATTGTCAAGCGTGGCGATGCCAGACGTTCGCAAAATTCGGCTGCTGACGAGCTGTCCCTGGCGATCAAGACGGAACCGGATCCCCACGGTGCCCTGCTCGCGGCGCTGCAACGCCGCAGCTGGATATTGCTTCTTGCTCTCAATCTGCCGACTAAGTTGCAAATACCACGCTTGAATAGCGGTGACCTGCTCTGGCGTGCGCTGCGGCTGCGCCGCAGCGGCGAAAGCCGCACCGCAGCCGCTCAGGCAAGGCAACAACAGCAAGCAAATGCTGATTGCAGCGGCACGCCCCAACGCCGACATTGCCCCCCTCGCCCGCTTCGACTTCGCGCCAGTTGTTTGACCGGCTATTGCTTCAGACGTTGCAGTAGCTCAACGCCCGCGGCCTGATCCATGAGCGTGAGCTTGAAGCGTCCGGAATTCTCCGGCGCATTCGCCTGCTCGATCAGGGTTCCGACGAACCCTATGGTCACATTGACGGCGAGAAACTCAGGGCGCTGCTCCACTTCCAAATAATGGGTGGTCCCCGCACGGAGCTGAAAGGTTGTCGAGAAGCGGCCGGCCTCGAGCGGAGTCTCGACCGAGATGGCGTATTTGCCAGGGGGGCGATCGACGAAGAAATAAGAGCTGTTTGCCAGCGCCCCGACCTTCTGGCCATTGACCTTGATCTCGGCCCCGACGCCGCCGATGGTCATGGTGTTGCGGAGAAAGTAAAGTCGCGCCTGCCGCGCATCCAACGTCTTGCTCTGAGATTTAATGGCTGTGGTGCCGCATGCAGCAACCAACACCAACACGCCAATAACGGCTGCGCCCCGCAATACACGCAACATGCCACTCGCCCCCGTGACGGGCGGATGATGGCAAACTCGACCAATACGTGCAACACAAAGCAGACCGTGTCCGCCCACGAAAACTACGCATGCGCGTTGCGTAATTGGCTGTGACACCCGAGCACGCGCGGGCCCATAAACACGTCATGGGTTGTTACTTCACTCGCTTGTACAGGTTGAACGCCGAGCCGCGCCCGCCCGCGACGTCGGGATTGGAGTTTACGAACTCGTCGTCGGTGAGCTTGTCGATGGTGCGCAGCTGCGACTGGCCTTGAGCATTCGGGTATGTGCTCGACACGATCTCGAAGGTCACCGTTTTCTTGGCCTCGTCGACCTTGTAGGTGCCGAACATCGACAGGCTGCGCCGCATGATCGCGGCATATTCCTCGGCCGTGCCGTTGAGGCGGTTGTTGGAAGCGATCTTCGGAACGTCGCTCGCGATATGGATCTGCGAGAAATGGCCGTCGGGCGTGAAGACGAGAAGTCCCTTCGGAGTCTCGCCGAACGGAAACGATTTCTTGCCATCGGCTGCGGTGATCTCGGCCACCACGAAGGTCCAGGTGCCGATGAGCTGGTCGCGCAGGCTCTTGCCTTGCTGCGCGGTGGCATTGCCGACCGACAGAGCAAGTGCGAGCGCGCCAACAGCGATTTGCAAGAGCTTCATAGCGTTCTCCTTGAAGCCAGGGCGCACGCTATCCAACAACGATCGCACGCAACCGCAGCCCGGACAGACAGTCGCAGGTCAAAGCGCCTCAGGTATTGCCTGGCTGATGCTCATGGTTTGCATCGACACTTATCCACAGAAATAGAAAATACTAAAAGAACTTTATCTCTTGTCTGTTGCATAAATAACACAGACTTTATGCGAATAAACGTGCACCTTATGCGGGCGCCCGAAAAGAGGCGCAACCACTTATTTTGACCTCGGGGAGGAGGATCATGTCGAATTTTCAGTTGCCTGCTTTTGCCGTTGCCCTGGTCGTGTCCGGCTGTGCGATTCACCCATTGCCCGAAGATGTATCAGGCGTTTCCACCTACACTATTGTCCGGCAAATTCGCTGCGAAGCGCGGCAAACAGTCATCGACTTGGCAATCGGCTGGCTCACGGCCGAAAGCGAAGATCGGGTTGATCCAGCCTCTCGAGCCATAGGACTTCAGTTTGCCAACGGGAGACCGGTACAGGAGTTCAGCCCAGCGCTTTTCAAAGGACGTGTGAGATCAATCGTGCAGCTCTTTTTCGATACAGGCGTTGCGTATCATTTTGATCTCCAAATGACTGAGACGAACAATCTTGGCGCCCAAATCGATCTTCTAAAGCCGTTTACAACGTCCAAATTCACAATGGGAATTGGTGCGTCGGCCGACAGGCAGCGAGAGAACACGCGTACATTTGCGGTCACTGATACATTCAGCGGCCTCGTTCGGCTGCCTGACTCCTACTGCAACGGGCGCTCCGTGCAACAGGACTACAATTATGTAGTGCCCGAAAACTACTTCTATCCCATCACCGGCAAAATCGGCGTGAAGCGCCTTGTCCAGGACTTCATCAATCTTACTCTCTTCGCCAACCTCGCCGGTCCGCCAACCGAAGAGGGAAAACCCCCTACGCTGGTTGATGTTCTCGAGTTCGAAACGACCATTTCTGGCAACGTCTCACCCACGATCACGTTCTCGCCCGTTGGACATGGTCTGAGCGTCACGGACGCGTCTATCACGGGCAACGTCACGCGCAAGGACCTTCATAAGATCACGATGGGCCTGGCGGTGGCCGGCCCCGGCACGCGACTTGTGACGCCCGTTCGTAACGCACTCTTCACCGCACCTCTGTTGAGCACGTCCGCAACTACGGGCGCACAGCAAAGGGCCACAGAGGCGGTAAACCAAGCGCTCACTCTTAAACTTTTCAGGTCGAACGTCACGGTCACACGGTAATTCAGACAGTATTATCGAGGAGAATTGTCATGGCAAAGAAATCAAAGGCGAAGACACCGAAGGTCACGCCCACTTATCTCCAACCGGGGGCGTCGTTCACGATGGGTCTTCACGACGTCGTCAGAGCCTTGAAGGTGATCGAAAAACACAAGCACCTGAACAAATTTGTCAAAGCCGCGAAGAAAAATAAGGCATCGGTGAGTGTCGGCGCCGAGACCGTGAATTTCGTCAAGGATTTCATGGTGAAAAACAAGATGCACAATGACCCGATCGGCAAACATATCGTCAATGCGCGAGTGACGACAAGCGATACCGCGCGCGCGGGCAATCGCGTCGAGGCAGCAGGCCAAGATCCGTTTAGGCCATGCAATTTTGGAAATTGACCGTGAACTCACCGCAAACGTGACGCACGGCAGGTCTAACGAGACAAAATCCTGATACAATGGCTCGGTGGGAGCGTGCAATGTCTGGGCACCAGCCCTCTACTCCCACCGACTTCGCGACCGGTTCAGCCCCCTTAATTCCTGGCTTGAGGTGAGCACCGATCCGGTCGAACGAGCGCCGGCCCTCCTCTTCGCAGCCCCTTCAAGGCGCTCGCAAACAATCACCGCGCGCTCTGCGCTGTGAGCCGTGCGCGAGCACCGCGCCCCATCGCTTTGCTCATTTCCCATATCAGCGCGAGCGCGAGCATGAGACACGCCACGACGAGATGACGCGCCACCCCGAGCGACCGCAAGACGAGCTCGAGCCGGCCCTGCGGATCAATCGCCATGGCAACCCGGGTGATCAGGTTTCGGCTAGCGTCGAACAAGGCGTTGATCAGGGGTGCATCGTACCACCAGACGACCGCAAGAGCGGCATATGCGAGCACCAACAACACCAACACATGCGCAACGGCCCTGATCACCGTCATGCGGCGCTCACCGGACCCGAGCGTCAGATTTCTCGCGGCCGTGAGCAGCAAGGTCACCACCAGCATGATGGCGCCGATCACGACCAGGTCATCCAGGTGGAGAATATGCAAGACCACCGTTTCGGTCTTGCCGGTCTCGTCCACCCTGGTGAGGCTCCTGACGAATGCTTCGCTGGCGCCGTACCCGCCGTTCACGAGCTTCGTGTGATTGAACCATCCGTACACGAGGATGGCGACGGAAAGCCAGAATACAAATATCCGGCTCATAACGTAGCGCATCACATGCATGTTGAGACCGCACCCCCCTGAGCTGAACCCCTGAGCTGATTGGCGAGATGCGCCGGTGGCGCGCGCATCGCCTCCCGCGCTCCACCCTAAATCGGGCGCATGACGGATATTTCAACTCCGGCGCATTGAATGCACCGTTCGCTACGCACGCGGCGGCAGCACCGCGATCACCTCCACCTCGAGCAGATAGGCCGGGCTGGCGAGCCGCGGCACCTGCAGCAGCGTCGAGGCCGGCAGCGCGGAACGGTTCGGGAAATAGGACGCGCGCACCTCGCGGAACTCGGCTGCGTTCGCCTCGATATTGGTCAAGTAGCTGTTAAGCTTGACCACATGCTCGAAGTCGCCGCCGACGGACGCGAGCGCAGTCTTGATGTTCTCCATCACCTGCACGGCCTGGGCGCGGAAGCCTTCGGCCACCTTGCCGGCTGCGTCGGCGCCGGTCTGGCCGGCGAGATAGACCGTGCGGTGCGGACCATTGACCTCGACCACATGGCTGTAGGCCGGCGGCGACGACATGCCGGGCGGGTTCGAATAGCGCACATCAGCCTTGCCCTGCGCTTGGGCGCCGCTGGCAGCGCCCGCAGCCGCTGCAACGGTTACGGCGGCGGCGACCAGATCGCGGCGCGAGGGCTCTTCAGTTGTTGGCAAGGGGGATTCGGTTGTCATCGAGCGGCTCCTTGTCCGGTGTGAGCACATTGGCGCCAGCCAGCGTACCCCTGACAATGTGAAGCGCAAATGCAAAGCTGCTCGCGGAACCTCGCTCGTGCGATAAACTTGAATTAAGTCGCTGATTGAGAGGACGTTTGAGGACATGGCGCGGACGCCGATCATGGGAGCAGGCGGTATCGTGGTGCGAGGCGGGCCGCGCCCGCTGATCGCGCTGGTTCAGCGCAGCAAAGACGATGCCTGGGTGCTCCCGAAAGGCAAGCTCAAGCGCAAGGAAGCGCCGATCGCGGCCGCTGAGCGCGAGGTCGTCGAGGAGACCGGCTACAAGGTCGAGATCCACGACTTATCTCGGCGCGATCTCCTACAAGGTCGGGCGCAAGCTCAAGCTGGTCGAGTTCTGGCGCATGCAGGCGCTCGGAAAGACCGGGCGCAAGCCGACTGACGACATCAAGGCGGTGCAATGGCTGCCGCTTGAAGCGGCGATCAAGCAGCTCGAGCTGCCGCTCGAGCAGGTGTTCCTGCGCAATGTCGGCCCGCGCGTGCTCGGCACGACAGCGCCTGTCGCCGCGCCGTCCGTCGCCCGGCCACCAGTGGGTGCACCACCGGCTGCGGCGCCATCCTCTGCGCCGGACGTTGCCCGCTTGCCTGCCATCGTGGTGGCAGGGGAAGGCCGCAGGAGCTTCCTTCAGTTCCTCCTGGACGCCTTTACGTTCCGGCGCCGCTCTCGCGCCTGATCCGGCGCGGACGGCAGAGCCCCCATAAGTGGAGCAATGAGTGGAGCAAGATGAGGCCGCCATGACCGATGACGAACGCGCCATTCGCGAGCTGGTCGCGACCTGGATGACGGCAAGCCAGGCCGGCGACATCGACACGGTGCTCGGCCTGATGACCGATGACGTGGTGTTCATGGTCCCCGGCCGCGAGCCGTTCGGCAAGGAGGCGTTCGCGGCCGCCTCGCAGGGCATGGCGGGCGTACGCATGGAGGGCAGCAGCGACATCCGCGAGCTGGTCGTGCTCGGCGACATCGCTTACCTGCGCAACCACATCGCAATCACGATCACACCGCCGGGCGGCGCGCCGATGCGGCGCGCCGGCTACACGCTCACCATCCTGCGCGAAGGGCCAGGACGGCCGCTGGCGGCTCGCCCGCGACGCCAATCTGTTGAGCAAGGTCGAGTGAACTCTCCGACCAGGGTGGCGGTTCAGAAGTCCGCATCATTTGTGCCGCGAGTCCGAGATGCGAATCTCTGAACCAAAGTCCCGCTCCGGACGAAACGCGCGGGTCGTCCGCAGCGCAAGCGTTCTTGCCATCATGTGGCTCAGCGAGGTTCGGATCTAAGACGAACCATCTTAGCTGGCAGTTATTGGCGCGCTCCTGCCAGGCGCTCGTTGCCGCCGAGTAGAGCCCGTAGGGGCCCGTGCATTACCGCTTCGCGGTAGCTGCGCAAGTCTTCCGCATCCATCGCCTGTCTGGTCGGCTGCCCCAATTCCGCTTTCACTGTCACCTTCGGGCCCAACAAAACCGTGGTGCCAAGGCCAGCATAGATGTACCGATCGCCGAAGCTCTCCTTTAAAATCGCGAAGGCGGGCTCACCGGTGCAGTGAGCTGGCGCGATGAAGCGCACGTTGAAGTCATCACGTAGTGAAGCCGCTATGGTCCTTATCTGGTCGTCATTCGCCGGCAATAGGTGCGTGCCGCCCAGAACAAGATGTATCGGCTTGTTGATCGTACTCCTGGCCGTCTCGACGATCTTTTCGATGGTTGGATGACTGCACCCCACAATGAGAACGATCCCGTCGGGCGTGTCGATCGCCAGTGCAATTTCCTTCACTTCCAGGTCGGCCCCCCAAGTGCCGTTCAACAGAATGAGATGGAAGCCCGGTGCAACCTCGGTTGTCTTGGTTACCCAAGTGAAATTGCCCGCAGGCCACGGGCTGCCGAAACGAAGCGTCTCCGGCGGTTTCCCATCGAAATATCGCATTTCCGGAGCAAGCGACTCGTTGCGCCTGTAGAAAGTGCCCGGCAAGGCCGCGCCGAATACACCGAAGTTCTCCTGCGGCGCGTAAATCGTCACGGTAGGGTTGACCTTTAGAAGGTGGTTTAACCCGCTGGTGTGGTCGCCATGGCGATGGGAGACAATCGCGAAATCCAGGTTCGTAAGGTCGACACCCTTGGCCGCGACATTGTGCGCGAAAATCTCCGCATTGTTGCCGGTATCGAACAAGATGCGCTTGCCGCCGTATTCAATGTATGCAGAGAAACCCCAGTCTTTCTTCATAGCCGAGGTCTTGCCGAAGGCGTCGTAGAGGACCGTGATCTGCGCCGTGCCTGGCTCCGCGCGCGCTAATGGCACATCGACCACCCAGGAACTCATTGCAGCCAATCCGCCCAAGAGCAAACAACGCGGCAGTGCGGCCAGGGCCTGAAGGACATGGCGCCTAAGGACATGGCGCCTCATGTTTTCGATGCTGGACATGGAAACCTCCCGTTGCGGGCTCACCGTTAACGGCGGTGACCGGATTATACGCTTCTCATCCCAGTCCACTAGTGCTTCGATTCCGAAGTTTCGCAAACGAGGGCGCCGCAGAATGGTGCGAACTTCAGAATCGGAACACCAGCATGCCTTCCCGGTGTGCCGTGCAATGTCGCGAATAGCGGCGCGGCCGTGTTGACCCTTGCGAGCGCTCCGGGCATCGTGAAGTAAAGCAGCCAGGCGCTCATAGACGCGAGCAACGCGCATGCCGGCTGCACGGGGAGGCCGATGATCGCGTTCATCCAATGGCTGCAGAGCACGCCCTTGAGCCTGTCCGTCCGCCGGATCAGTTGGCTCATTCCCATGATGCAGACGCTGCACATTCTGGCGAACGGGCTCGTCCTATCCGCGATCATCATGATCGACCTGCGGGTCTGGCGCCGCTCCGGAGCAGAACCGCTCGCTGATCGCGTCCGTCGCCTGCTGCCGTGGCTGTGGGGCGCGCTTGGTGTTCTCACCGCGACCGGGCTGGTGCTGGTGCTGGGAACGCCCCGCCGCACGCTGCTCGATCCGACCTTCCAGGTAAAGATGCTGATCATGGCGGTCGCGATCGTGGCGACGATCGCACTCGCCACGATGCTGCGGCGCCTGGCGCCCGAACGCGTCTCGACCGGGCGCATGACCGGCATCCTGGCCAGCGTCGCGGGGGCGGCAACGCTGCTGCTCTGGCTCGGCGCCACGATCGCCGGGCGCGGGCGCTGGATCGCAAACGTCATCGGCTGACGCCGGCCGACAGGAGGAGCGCGCCATGCCGAGCATCACCGACGCCTTACACTGGCTGGAACATACGCCGGTCGCGGTGTTCGTCTCGCACTCGACCTGGGGCTTCTCGGCCCTCCTCTCGGTTCACATTCTGGCGGTCGCCGTCGTGTTCGGCATGATCGCGATGGTCGACCTTCGCCTCATCGGCATTGCTGGAAGGCAATCCGCCGTCACCGCGCTCTGCCGCGAAGCACTGCCATGGACCTGGAGCGCTTTCGCGCTGTCGGCGCTGACCGGAATGCTGTTGTTCACCGCGCAGCCGGTGAAGTACTGGGGCAACGACGCCTTCCAAATGAAGTTCGCCATTTTGGCACTCGCCGGCCTCAACATGCTGGTGTTCCAGTTCATCACTTATCGCGGCGTCGCACGCTGGGACCGCGACACCGCGGTGCCATGGGCCGGGAGGCTCGCCGGCGCGATCTCGCTCGCGTCATGGATTGCGATCGTCGCCTACGGCCGCTGGACTGCGTACCAGATGACCTGATCCGAGCTTCTCGCGCGCCGCGACAACAAGACCCGCGCGATGGCTTTCCCGCTTGTTCGCCGCGGGCTATGATTGATGTGCTCGACAATGCGAGCGGCCAGCAGGCTGCCATCGGGCAAATGTTTGAAACATCCGGAGGAAACACCATGACACGCCTGTCAGCGATCACCACTGCGCTTGCCCTCGCGGGCGCCGCCACTTTCAGCCAAGGCGCCCTGGCTCAGACCGGCACCGGCTGGACACAACTGTTCGACGGCAAGAGCCTCGACGGCTGGACCCAGGTCGGCACCGCCAACTGGCGGGTCGAGGACGGCGCGCTCGTCGCCGACAAGTCGACTGCGCCTGCGCGTCCTGATGGCCAACCCGGCGGTGGCGGCCATCTGGTCACCAAGAACTCGTACAAGAACCACATGATCTACGCCGAGTTCTGGACCGACGAGAAGGCCAACAGCGGCATCTTCGTGCGCTGCAAGGACCCGAAGAAGATCGGCGCGCGCGACTGCTACGAGTTCAACATCTTTGACTCCCGCCCGGACCCGTCCTACGGCACCGGCGCGATCGTCTATTTTGCCGAGGCCAATCCCGCGCTCAAGGTCGGCGGCAAGTGGAACACGATGGAGGTCACCGCCAATAAGCGGCAGCTCACGCTCTCGCTCAACGGCACCAAGACTGCCGACGTGAACAACGGCTTCTTCGAGGAAGGTCACTTCACGCTGCAGTGGGGTGATGGCGTGGTGAAGTTCCGCAAGGTCGCGGTCAAGCCGCTCTGAAGCGCGCGACGAGCTGAACGCTTACTGAATTGAATGGTGACGCGACGGCAGCGATGTCTGCCGTCGCTTTCTTTTTAGTGCGCCGCGTAGTGCGTTGCTCCGTCAGCTGCCCGGACCCGCGAACAGCACGAGATTGCCGTCCGGGTCTTTCACGATGAAGTTGCGCGCGCCCCAGGGCATGAGCTTGAGCGTCTGGAAGAACGTGACGCCGGCGGCCTGGAATTCGAGAAAGAGAACTCTTGATCTCGTCGGCGGTGTTGACGCAGCACTCGGCCGATAAGAGTTCTTCGCGATCCCGAAACTCGACATCAAAGACCGGACGATCGACATGGCGAAGAATGAGCGTCGCCCCGTCACGCGCGAGGTGCGCATAGAACGACGGCTCGCCATAAAGGATCGTGACCTTGAAGCCGAGCTTCCGAGTGTAGAAATCGCACGACGCCTTGATGTCGGCGACGAACAACTGCGGAAAGGCCGACGTGAGGATGGCTCTCGAAGTAGTTCGCTCTGCTTTCTCTTGCATGCTCGACACTCCTGTCTTGAGCGCCTGCCAGCTCTCGAATCCATTCTGCCGCGCAACCATTTCCTGCGCGTCGCTGAGCTTGAAGCTTGCCGCCAGCACCTCGGGATCGCTGAGATGCCGGAAGCGCGGCAGGTCAGCCCTGATCTGCGCCGCAACCGGATAGTGGCGCTCGCGGTGCCAGCTTAAAATAAGCTTCGCCTGCTTCTTGAGATTCTCGAGACTTGGCATTGGGCGCACTACGGATGTTGACGATCACGTAGGTGGGCATTGCCCCTCCGGCAAAAGCCGTTGCGCCCTACAAGAGCGCGCCAAGAATGGCAGAAGCGCAACCGCGGCGCAACGAGGTATAGGACGCTCCCGCCTTAGCTCTGTTTCTCGATTTTCGGAATTGACCCGATCTCGGCAAGCCAGCGCTGTTGCGAGCGCGTCCAGATCTGCCGCCTGGGAACGAGCTGATCGCGTTGGCGCACGGTGCCCACACGAAGGTTGTAGACCTTCGGCCCGTCGCCGACCGACGTCGCGTAGATGGCCGATCCGCAGCGCGGACAGAACGCCTGCACTCGCTTCGCTCCGCTTTCCCCGGTCTTGATGTAAACGGTGGGTTCGCCAGTCAGGACGCGGAAGGCGTGATCAGGCGCCGGGATCGAAAGTCGAAACGCGGTGCCCGACAGCGTCTGGCAGTCGGTGCAGTGACAGATCGAGGTGCGCTCCGGATCAGCATCGGCCGAATAGGTGATGTAGCCGCAGTGACAACCGCCGTCGATTTTCATCTCCAACCTCTCCACAAAATTACCAAAATGTAATCTCCATCCGCTGGCCAACGCGCGACAACAGAAACCCTCGCCGCCACGCATGAATCCGGCGTCTTCAGACTTTGTTTACCCGGTTTCGGCCCTACTATGGGATGGGGTCCCCTGTGGAATCATCAAAATTCCGACCAAATCGTTGTGCTCTTGGTATAAGTTAGATGGGGGCCTTAAGCGAAATTGCCGTCAGGTGGTGGAGCCTTAGGCAATTTGTTTCAGGTCGGTACGTCCGACAAGCTCTCAAGGAGATCTGCATGAAGAAGACACTCTCTGCGCTGATGGCTGCCGCGATGATCGCGGGCACGCTGGCCGCGACCGCGACTGACGCCAGCGCGCAATGGCGCCATGGCTGGGGCTGGGGCCCTGGTGTCGCGGCCGGCATCATCGGCGGCGCCATCATCACGGGCGCGATCCTCGCGTCGCGGCCGCGCGGCTATGTGGTCTACGAAGGCTACGGCCAGCCGGTCTACGGCCCGGGCTGCTACTGGGCATCGCAGCCGGTCTACGATCGCTGCGGCAACGTGGTCGGCTACAGCGGCCAGCCCGTGCAGATCTGCCCGGGCTATCGCTACTGAGACTATCGTTGCTGACTCGCGCCTCTCAGGCGCAGAGCCGATCAAGTCGACACCCGGCGGTGCGCAAGCGTCGCCGGGTTTTCGTTTATGCTGCTGCGCATCAGTTCAGTTGCGGTATTTCTGCTGCATGTGCTCGAGCACCGCGGCGGTCGGCCAGCAATCGACCTTGAGGCCGATTGGTCTTCTGATAGGCGCCGAGCGCCGAGCGCGTGAGCATGCCGGCCTTGCCGTCGATCTTGTCCTTGTAGAGCCCAAGCCGTGTAAGCGTCTGCTGCATCGTCTCGACCTCGCGGGTCTTGAGCTGCGTGTCCTTGCTCCAGGGCGTCTCGAACCCGCGCGGATCGCTGATGCGCTCGCTCAAATGGCCGACGAACAGCACGTAGAGATCGGAGAAATTGTATTCCTTGATCACGTAGTAGTTCTTGAGCGTCAGGAACGCCGGGCCATAGGTGCCTTCCGGCAGCAGCAGCGACGCCGGCGTCGCTCATCTCGGCCGCGCTCGGCCGCCGCCCATGGGCCGGCACATAGCCGCGCTTGCAGCCATTCGCTCGACCGGCTGCGTGACTTCCGGCACGCCGATCGTGCAGTCGACATCCCTGCGGCGTGCGCACCTCGTAGGCCCAGCGCATGCCGCGCTGCCAGCCCTTGCCGACGAGTTGCTGCCGCCGCCGAGGCGAGCGCATCCGGCACCGAGTTCCAGATGTCCTTCTTGCCGTCGCCGTCGAAGTCGACGGCGTATTTGTAGAACTCCGACGGCAGGAACTGCGTGAGCCCCATGGCGCCGCCCCAGGAGCTGCGCATGTCGGCGAGCTTGACGTGGCCCTCCTCCAGCATCTTGAACGCGAACAGAAGCTCCTGGCGGAACATGTCCTTGCGCCTGCCGTAATAGGCCTGCGTCGCCAGCACCGTGATGCGCGTTCTTCGGCAGCTTGTAGCCGCCGAAGGCGGTCTCGCGGCCCCAGATCGCGAGCAGCACGTTGCCCGGCACGCCGAACTTCTGCTCGATCGCGCGCGAGCGTCGCGCGGTGGTCGGCCGGCGAGCTTCTTGCCTTGCTCGGCAAGCCGCGCGATCGTCGTCTCCCTGACGTAGTCGGCCGGCGTCTGCACGAACTCGGCCTGCCGACGGCGGCGGTGACTTTCGGCCCGGAATGTCGAGGTCCGGCAGCGTCAGGTCGGGCTCGAGCTGGTGCGTCGCCGAGCTGAAGGTCTTGCGCGAGACGCCTATGCTTCTGCGCCTCCGGCCACAGCCCTTCGAGCCATTTGGTGAAGGCCGGGTCGGGCGCAGCCGCGGCCGGCGCCGCCAGCGACAGCAGCGAGCCAGCCCGCGATGGCGCAGGTCGTCAGTCCCGCGCAGAATTGTCGAATCGATCCCATATCGGCTGCACATTAGCGGTAAAGCCGGACAAAATTGAGACCCGAAATCACGCAAGGACAGCGCGGCCTTACGGCGCAGGATTGTTCTGCGGCTTGCCCTTGTCCATGATCAGGAGCTCGATAGTCCGGGTCGGGGCGTTGCTCTTGTTCTCGTTGCGATGGACCGTGCCGCGCGGGATGTAGACGAACTCGCCCGCCTTGAGCACCTTCGGCTCCTGGCCGCGGACCGTGAAGGTGATCTCGCCCTCGACCACCACCTCCCACTGGTCGCCGTTGTGGGTATGGAACGCATTGCCGGCTCGGGCTGGAAGATGCAGCTGCATCTGCATCCGGACATCGCGCGTCGGATCGTTCTCGAGCGCAGTCGTGAAGAACCGCCACGAGAAGGCGGGACCGGTCGGGGATGTCGACGTCTGCGCCGACGCTGTGGTTGCGAACGCTCCAGCCGCCGCGACGACGGCCGACATCAGCAGGGCTCTCAGCATGGAAACCTCCCTTAGTTGCTCTTGGTTGCCGCGATCCTATCGAGACGCGGCCGCAAAGCCCAGTAGGGCGAGCCGCTACCGCACCGCCACGATGAACAGTCGCGGAAACCGCAGCAGCACCTTGCCGTCGTAGCGGGCCGGATAGGCCTTGGCGATGCGCGCCGTGTAGTCGGCGAGGAAAGCCTCGCGCGCCGTGCCGTCGAGCGCGTCGAGGAACGGCCGCAGCGCCGAGCCCTTGAACCATTCGACGATCGCCTCCGGCCCGGCCATCACGTGATTGTAGACGATGTGCCAGACGTCGAGATGGCTGCGCGAGCGGCCGCAGCAGATCGTAATAGCCGCCGGGCGTCGGCAGGTCGCCGCGTGCCGCATGCTCGAGCGCCGGATGCCCCGCATAGGGCCCGCGCTCCGCCACCTCGCGCATCAGCGCGAGCGCCGGCTCGTTGGTGTTGTCGGGCATCTGCACCGCGAGCACGCCGCCCGCCGGCAGCGCCTTGAGCAGCCGCGGCAGCACCGCCGGGATGATCCGGCACCCACTGGAACACGGCGTTGGCGAACAAGAGATCGGTGCGCTCCGGCGGACTCCAGGTCGACAGATCGCCCTGCACGAAGGTGCGGCCCGGCAGCCGCTCGCGCGCCTGCCGCAGCATGTCGGGCGAGGAATCGAGCCCGATCACCTCGGCGTCGGGAAATCGCTCGATCAGAAGCTCGGTCGAATTGCCCGGCCCGCAGCCGAGATCGAAGACGCGCTGCGGCGCGATCGAGCGGCACCTGCGCGAGCAGATCGCGCGACGGCCGCGTGCGGTCGTCCTCGAACTTGAGGTATTGGCGAGCGGACCAGTCGTTCATGGTGTTCGCGTGCTTTGTTGAGTCATCCCGAGGTCCCGGCTCTCTGAACTCGTCGAACGCTCACCGCGAGAACTTCTTGTACTTGATCCGGTGCGGGATCACCGAATCCGTGCCGAGGCGGCGCATCTTGTCGGCCTCGTAGTCCTGGAAATTGCCCTCGAACCATTCCACGTGGCTCTCGCCCTCGAAGGCGAGGATGTGGGTGGCGATGCGGTCGAGGAACCAGCGATCGTGGCTGATGATGACGGCGCAGCCGGCGAAGTCCTCCAGCGCCTCTTCGAGCGCCCGCAGCGTATCGACGTCGAGGTCGTTGGTCGGCTCGTCGAGCAGCAGCACGTTGGCGCCCGACTTGAGCATCTTGGCGAGATGCACGCGGTTGCGCTCGCCGCCCGAGAGCTCGCCGACCTTCTTCTGCTGGTCGGCGCCCTTGAAGTTGAAGGCCGAGCAGTAGGCGCGCGAGTTCATCTCGCGCTTGCCGAGCAGGATGATGTCGTTGCCGCCGGAGATTTCCTCCCAGACGTTCTTCTTGCCGTCGAGCGCGTCGCGCGACTGGTCGACATAGCCAAGGTGAACGGATTCGCCGACCGTGATGGTGCCCTTGTCGGCTTTCTCCTGTCCGGTGATCATGCGGAACAGCGTCGTCTTGCCGGCGCCGTTCGGCCCGATCACGCCGACGATGCCGCCGGGCGGCAGCTTGAAGGTCGAGATCGTCGATCAGCAGGTTGTCGCCGAAGCCTTTGCCGAGCCCCTCGAAGTCGACGACGTTCTGGCCGAGCCGCTCGGACACCGGGATCAGGATCTGGGCGGTCTGGGTCTGCTTCTCGGCCGCCTTGCTTCACCAGCTCCTCGTAGCGCTGATAGCGCGCCTTCGACTTGGCCTGGCGGGCGCGTGGCGACGCCGCGATCCACTCCTGCTCGCGCGCGAGCGTGCGCTGGCGTGCCTCTTCCTCGCGACCCTCCTGCGCGAGCCGCTTCTGCTTCTGGGCGAGCCAGGCGGTGTAGTTGCCCTCGTAGGGAATGCCGCGGCCGCGGTCGAGTTCCAGGATCCAGCCGGTGACGTTGTCGAGGAAGTAGCGGTCGTGGGTGACGATCAGGATCGCGCCCGGGTACTCGCGCAGATGCCCTTCGAGCCAGTGCACCAACTCGGCGTCGAGGTGGTTGGTGGGCTCGTCGAGGAGCAGGAGGTCGGGCTGCTCCAGGAGGAGCCGGCAGAGCGCGACGCGGCGCCGCTCGCCGCCCGAGAGCTTCTCGACGTCGGAATCGTCGGGCGGACAGCGTAGCGCGTCCATCGCCAGGTCGACCTTGGAGTCGAGATCCCACAGCCCCTTGGCCTCGATCTCGTCCTGCAGCTTGGTCATCTCGTCGGCGGTCTCGTCCGAGTAGTTGACGGCAAGCTCGTTGTA
Source organism: uncultured Alphaproteobacteria bacterium (assembly GCA_963745515.1). Classification (GTDB taxonomy): domain Bacteria; phylum Pseudomonadota; class Alphaproteobacteria; order Rhizobiales; family Xanthobacteraceae; genus VAZQ01. The sequence goes on along the minus strand of CAVUXO010000008.1, from coordinate 52,002 downwards.
GCGATCGAGGATTGCCTTCTGCGGAGCGACGCCTTCCATGACGTTCTCGCGCACCGACTTCTCGGCATCGAGCTGGGGCTCCTGCTGCAGGTAGCCGACGCGCGCGCCCTCCGCCGCCCCGGCCTCGCCGGTGAACTCGGTGTCGAGGCCCGCCATGATGCGCAGAAGCGTCGACTTGCCGGAACCGTTCACGCCCAGCACGCCGATCTTGGCGTCCGGGTAGAACTGCAGGTGCACGTTCTCCAGGACCTTGCGGTTGCCCGGATAGACCTTGGTCAGACCCTGCATGTGATAGATGAATTGACGGGCCATGCGCCCTGCCCTCGCGTGCTTGAGCGCCTCAGCGCCGGGTTTGGGGAAGTTGGCGCTGATGTAGCGGTGCGGAACCCTGAGGGCAAGGTACCGCAGGCGCACCCGGCGCATGCGAGCGAAGAAAAAGACGAAGATATGTGACGCGGGTCACATCCATTCGCTCCGCAGACCCGTAACTTCCTGGCAACGATGATCGCAATAGCAAGCAGGATCAGGCGAATTCATACCAGTTTTTAATGAATTCGGACCGATGCTGCACTGAACCAAATCGCGTAACGCGACGACGAAAAAGTAGGCCGGTTAAACCGGCTACGGCTGACAGGGGCCGAAGGAACGTGTCATGGCAAGCAAGAGGCGAAAAACTCCCGGTCTTTCCCGCGACGTCGCGGAACTCGTCGGCGCGCTGCGGTCACTGATTGATCCGTACCGCCCCGAGCTGCACTACATGCGCGGCCCCGGCCCCAAGTGGCGCGCCAAGCACGCCCCGGTCACCCCCGCTGATACCGTTTCGGTGCCGGCCCTGGCGCACGCCAAGAGCTAGACGAGAGCTAAACGATAGATTGAAGCCAGAGTTAACCGTTAACCGGCCCGCTCCCAGCGAATATCATCCACGCCGCCGCGCCTTGAGCGCGGCGCGTTTGATTCTGGGCCCCGGCTGAAGTTCCCCGATACGTCCGCGCCCCATTGCGGCGCCGCCCGGTTTAGCGTTTCTATGGCCGCCGCTGGAGGGCCCTCCCTCCGGACACCCGCCCTCCGCTGACCTCCCGCCCGACCCTAAAGGACCCCCCCAAAGGACGCCCCATGGCAAAATACCGTTGCGCAATCCTGGACGATTTCCAGAACGTCACCCTCAAAGTGGCCGACTGGTCGAGCGTCTCGAGCGACCTCGACATCAAGGTGTTCAACGAGCATCTTGGCGGGCCGGAGAACGTGGTGAAGGCGCTGCAGGACTTCGAGATCGTCTGCGCCATGCGTGAGCGCACCGGCTTTCCCCGCGCCGTCATCGAGAAGCTGCCCAAGCTCAAGCTCCTGATCACCACCGGAATGCGCAACGCCTCGATCGACGTGGCAGCCGCCACCGAGCGCGGCGTCACCGTCTGCGGCACCGGCTCGTTCGGCAGCCCGACCTCCGGCATCGCCATCGGGTTGATGCTCGAGCTCACCCGCCACATCGGCTACGAGAATGCGAGGCTCAAGGCCGGCGAAACCTGGCAGCGTACGATCGGGCCGGAGCTTGAAGGCTTGACCCTTGGCATTCTGGGCCTCGGCAAGCTCGGCACCCGCACCGCCATGATCGGCAAAGCCTTCGGCATGAAGGTCATTGCCTGGAGCCAGAACCTCACGCCCGAGAAGTGCACGGAAGCGGGCGTCGACTATGTGAGCAAGGAGGACCTGTTCCGGCAGGCGGACTTCATCAGCATCCACGTGGTGCTGTCGCAGCGTTCGCGCGGCCTCGTGGGCGCCAAGGAATTCGCGCTGATGAAGCCGACGGCTTATCTCATCAACACGTCGCGCGGCCCGATTGTCGACGAGCCCGCCATGCTGGCGGCTTTGCACGACAAGAAGATCGCCGGTGCCGGCCTTGACGTGTTTGACGTCGAGCCGCTGCCCAAGGACCATCCGCTGCGCAAGATGGACAACGTCGTGCTCACGCCGCATCTCGGCTATGTGGCACTCAAGAACTATCAGAACTACTTCGCCGGCGTGGTCGAGGACATCCGCGGCTTCATCGACGGCAAGCCGGTGCGGGTGATGACGAGCTGATGGTGATCGCGATATCTGCAGCTCGAACATAGGCCCCTTGGGGTGAGCATGATGTCAGCGCCAGACGATCGGCGATCTGCAACCTCGTGTCCCGGGCGAGCGCAGCAAGACCCGGGATCCAAAACACAGGCTCTATGGGTCCCGGCTCTCGCGGAGCCCGTCATCGGGCCGCGCTTCGCGCGGACCCGTTGGCTGAGCCAGGACACGAATACTGCGCGCGATGCGACAAGTGGTCCCTTGTGGTAGGGATCAGGAATACCGGACACTTGGCACGCAAGTGCCGGAATTAACGATAGGAAGGAGAACGCCCATGCGACAGACCTGGATCTTCGGCGCCATCATTGGCGCCGCGACTATCTCGCTGGCGCTGACATCATCATGGGCGCAGACCGACTTCTATAGAGGCAAGACCGTCTCGGTCGTGATCGGCGCCAAGACCGGCAGCCTCGCGGTGGCGGCCCAGCTTGTCTCTCATCACCTCGCCAAGCATATCCCGGGCAACCCGATCGTGATCTTCCGGCAGCAGCCCGGCGCCGCGCACATGAATGCGACCAACCACATCTACAACGTTGCGGACGCGGACGGACTGACCATCCTGGCCGCCAACCCGAACGTCGCCATGTCGCAGCTCGCCAAGGTGGCGCAGGTGCGCTTCGACATGCGCAAGTTCGAGTGGCTCGGCTCCTCCGGTCCGGACGGCGCCATGTTCTCGATCCGCGCCGATCTTCCCTACAAGACGTTCAAGGAGCTCAAGGACTCCGGCAAGGAGCTGATCGTCGGCACCACTGGCCCCGGCTCGAACGCCTACGACATGCCGCTGCTCTTGAAGGAATTCGCCGGCGCCAACTTGCGGCTCGTGAAAGGCTATGCGGCCAACAGCGACATCCTGCTCGCGGTCGAGCGCAAGGAGGCCGATGCCTGGGCCGCGCTCGCCAACACCATCAAATCCGGGATCGACCGCGGGGCGGTGCGCGCCCTCATACGCACGCGCGCGCCGGTGCCGGGCTTCAACGATCTGCCGACGGACGAGTCGCTCACCACCGATCCGATCGGAAAATCGCTGATGGCGCTGCGCGGCATTCCGCTGTCGATTGGACGCGCCTTCGCGGTGCGACCCGGAACGCCAGCCGACCGAGTCGCCATTCTGCGCGAGGCGCTCGCCAAGACCATCGCGGACCCGCAATTCCAGGCCGAAGCCAAGAAGGCGCAAATCGACATGGAGTACATTTCGGCGCAGGACGTGATCAAAGGCTTCGACGAGATGATGAACCAGTCGCCGCAGGTCCTCGAGGCGATGAACAAGTATCTGCAGCCTGAGCAGTGAGTTTTGCCCGAGCTCGTGGAGTGGGTTGAGCAGGCAAAGCGCGTTTACGCGCGTCTTCGACGCGCTATGCGAAACCACCGCCTCGATGCATTTGATCGGCTTCCGATGGGTTTCGCTGCCGCTCAACCCATCCTACAAAGTCTACAACAAACAACAGGCGATCAGGCATCGCCGACACGCGAGGGAGGGATCCATGGCACGGCCGAGCGCAAGCATTCTCGTCGGCTCGCTGATCCTCGCTTTCGCGCAATCGGCGCAGGCGCAGACCGATTTCTACAAGGGCAAAACCGTCACGCTCGTGGTCGGTTCACGCGTGACCGGCAGTCTGTCGATCGGCGCGCAGATTGTTGCCCGGCATATCGGGCGCTTCATCCCTGGCAACCCGATCGGCATTTTGCGGCAGATGCCGGGCGGCGCCCACCTCAACGCGACCAACTATGTGTACAACGTCGCGGATGCCGACGGCCTGACCGTCCTGGCCGCCAATCCGCAGGTCGCAACCGCGCAACTCCTCCAGATTCCCGCTGTTCGCTTCGATATCCGGAAGTTTGAATGGCTGGGCTCGTCGGGCTCGGAGGGCGCGATCTTCTCCATCCGCCCTGATCTGCCTTACAAGACATTTCAGGAGCTGCGCAACTCGCAACGGGAGATCATCGCGGGCACGACCGGCCCGGGCTCGAACTCCCATGACGTTCCGCTCCTGCTCAAGGAGTTCGCAGGCCTCAAGATCAAGCTCGTGACTGGCTATGCGGCCAATGCCGACATCCGGCTCGCGCTCGAGCGCAAGGAAGTCGAACTCCTGGACCTCGATGTCGACCACTGTACGGCTCGCCGGCGAGCGCGGTATCGTGCGCCCGCTGGTGCGCAGCAGCCGCGCCTCCGTGCGCACGCTCAACGATCTGCCCGTCGACGAGGACCTGGCGCTGAGCGATCTTGGCCGTTCACTGATGCTGATCCGCGGCACGCCGCTCGCGATCGGGCGTCCCTACGCGGTGCGACCCGGTACGCCGTCGGAGCGCGTCGCCATCCTGCGCGACGCGATCGCCAAGCTCGTCGTTGATCCGCAGTTTCTCGCCGAGTCAAATGCGGCGCAGATCGAGATGGAGCACATCGCGCCGGACGAAGTCGCCAAGCGCTTCGACGCGATGATCAACCAGCCGCCGGACGTACTCGAGGCGATGCACAAGTACATCAAGGTCGCAGACTGACGGCTGTCCCGCCGGAGAGGCGTCACACCTCAAGTAACGCTTGCCAACCCCCCATGGCCGAGGTTGCTCGGCGGTATTTGTCAGAATTCTTGTCAATTTTACCTCTACGCAACGCGCTGAAGTGTCAAGTGCAGGATGCCATCACACACCGAATAGTTGTACATTGGCAACATGGTTATAAAAATCGAATAAACACCATCGTAAAGACCACATTTCCTATTGCTCGCCTGAGTCGAAGGAATAAGCTTTTAAAGCGATGTGGACATCTCGGTCTGAATATTCAGTTATATAAAATTTACGTTCAAAAATACGAGCCTGCAACCGAACCCACATCAGATCCTGAACGGGGGAACGATCCAGTTGGGTAATACCCGCTCCGGGCGGATGCGGACCCTCCAATTCAAATTGGAGGTGCGAAATGAAGATAGCGAAAAGGCTTCTTCTCGGCTCCACGGCAGGACTTGTCGCGGTTTCGGGAGCACAGGCAGCCGATCTTCCGGTTAAAGCCAAGCCGGTCCAATACGTAAAAATCTGCAGCCTCTATGGGGAAGGCTTCTACTACATCCCTGGCAGCGACATTTGTCTCAAGATCGGCGGCTATGTCCAAGCCGACTATGGCTGGAACCGCGCTGGCAGCGGGCAGCAGGCTTACACGGGTGCTCCTGGCGCGCAGGATCGCTCGGTGAGCCCGTACTCGTCGCGGCATCGTGCGCACTTCAACTTCGACAGCCGCACGCAGACTGCCTATGGCACCCTGCGCACCTTCGTAACGGTGCATATCGAAAACCGGGACCAGAACTCGGTCACGGTCAGCCCGGCCCGCGCCTTCATCCAATGGGCGGGTTTCACCTTCGGTCATACGAAGTCGTACACCGATGTGCCCGGTACGCCTGGCGCAGACAGCTTCAGGTCCCTCTTCCAGAACCAGAACATCAGCGATACCGGCGCCAACGGCACCAACCAGATTGCCTACACCTGGGAACTCGGCACTGGCATGACGCTCAGCGTCGGTGCCGACGAGCGGCGCACCAAGGGCATCGGCAACCTGTCGAACAACGTGACCACGGTCGGCTCCCAGCCGACCACGGCGTTTGGCCCGTATCAGCATCCGACCCCGTGGCTGAACTTCTCAGTCAACCAGGCCTGGGGCCGGTTTGGTGCGTCGGCGATCTTCAACAAGGTCAACGCAACCTACTACAACGATGCGGCCGCCATCCCGGCGACCTTGGATATCGGTAGCACGCAAGGCACCAACGCGGTCGCGGCCGTTCTGGGCACCGGCTGCAACGGTGCGCAACCCGGCACCTCGGCTTGTGGCCATCCAGATGACAAGTGGGGCTGGGCGGTGCTGTCGGGCATCGACATCAAGGCGCCCGCGCTTGGCCCAGGCGACCACTTCGGCGGCTTCTTCAACTACGGCGTTGGTGCGGCCGCTTACTCCGGCGGCAGCAACCTGGGCAGCCCTGGCCTGTTCGGTGGTGGCAACACGGTCGCGCTCGGCGTGATCTCGGATGGCGTCTTCGTCAACGGCGGTCAGTTCCAGCTGACCACTACCTGGACGGCGGGCGCGGGTTACGAGCACTTCTGGCTGCCCAATGTCTCGACCACGGTGTACGGGACCTACACGCAGGTCCGGTACAACGACAATGTAATCAACAGTCGCTTGTTCTGCGGTAACGCCAGTGCGAGCGCTGTGAACCAGAACATCCGGGTCGGGAGCGGCGTCGAATGCGACCCTGGCTTCAACTTCTGGCTCCTCGGCACACACACCGATTGGTACCCCGTGCCTGACTTCCGGCTGGCGGTTGAGGTGCTCTATACCCGCATCGAAACCGCGTTCGACGGGCAGACGGTGTCGCTCAGCAAGACGCAGGGCTTGCGTCCAACCGGCAGCTACTCGGCCAAGGACCAGGGCATCATCTCCGTCGGGTTCCGTGCTGTACGGTCCTTCGCCAGGCGGCGAGTAACGGCTCCAGGTGGAGCAACGAGTTCCCCCACTTCGCCGGCGGACACTCCGCCGGCCCCTTTTCGCGTGTCGTCGCCCAGGTTTGCCACATCACCAGATGACGGCGCCGCATTGCTACGCCTTCTTCGCCGCGACCGGAACCGGCACGCCCGCGACCTTCAGATTGACCGAGAACAGCGTGCTGCGGCTCGTGAAGTAGAGCGTCTTCCAGTCGTCGCCGCCGAACGCGATATTGGTTGTCGCGGGATGGCCATGCACGATGCGGCCGAGCTTCTTGCCCTGCGCATTGAGAATGTACAGACCGCCGCTCCCGCCGCAGTAGACGTTGCCGGCCACGTCGACCTTCATGCCATCGGGCACGCCGGGCTCGTTGCCCGCAAGATCGGCAAACACGCTATCGGTCTGTTTCGCCAGCATGCCGTTCGGCAACAGCTCGAAGGCGCGGATATGGCGGCGGCGAGAGTCGTTGACATAGAGCACGCGCTCGTCGGGCGTGAACGCAATGCCGTTCGGCACGATGAACGTGTCGGTGAGGAGGCTCTTGGTGCCAAGATCGGGAGTAACTCGATACACGCCGGAATATTGCAGGTCCCACTGCTCCGGCACGATGGCGGCGCCCGGATCGGTGAAGTAGATCGCGCCATCCGACTTGACCACGACGTCGTTCGGCCGGTTGAGCCGCCGGCCCTGAAAGCTGTTGGCAATCACGGTGAGGCTGCCGTCGAGCTCGCGGCGCGTGACGCGGCGGGTGTCGTGCTCACAGGACACGAGCCGCCCTTGCAGGTCGCGGGTGAGACCGTTGGCGCGATTGGTCGGCTCGAGATCGACGGTGACGCCTTTACCGGGCGTAAACTTCAGCCGGCGGCTGTTGTGGATGTCATTGAACAGGAGATAGCCGCCCTCCTTCCACCACAGCGGTCCTTCCGCCGGCCCGAGATCGCCGCCGTAGCCTGACGCAAGCTCCTGGATGGTCTGCGACTTGTCGATGATCGCATCGAGCGCGGGATCGAGCGTCTCGATCCGCCGCGTTTGCGTCCAGGCGCTCTGCACGCCGCCAGCAACTGCAAGGCCGCCCGCGGTGAGTTGCAGCATATGTCGGCGCGAAATTCTTCCGTGAGCATGCATGTCGATCCTCCCTCGCTGTTATCGCGTCGGCCGTCTGACCGCGCGTTTCATTGAGCGCATCCTAACGCAGTCCCAAGCGAAGCGCACGCGCACAAAAAAGTGCCCGGCTGAGGAGCCGGGCACGAATACAAATCGACGATTGATCAGCGCTATCGCGTGCGCGGCGGCGCCAGCGGATTGTAAGGTCCCGATGGCTGCTCGGGCGCCGCATTGGCAGAGGCCGGCGGACGGCCCGGCAACACCACCACGCGCGTACCGACTTTGACCTGCTGATAGAGATCGGACACGTCATCATTGGTGAGGCGGATACAGCCCGACGACACGAATGTTCCGATCGTCGATGGCTGGTTGGTGCCGTGAATGCGATAAAGCGTCTTGCCGAGATAAAGCGCGCGCGCGCCGAGCGGATTGCCTTCACCACCAGCCATGAAGCGCGGCAGATAGGGCTGACGCTCGATCATCTCGGCGGGCGGATGCCAATCCGGCCACTCGGCCATGCGGGTGACTTTCTCGGCGCCCGCCCAGGTGAAGCCGTCACGGCCGACGCCGATGCCGTAGCGCATCGCCTTGCCGCCCGCCATCACGAGATAGAGGTAGGTATTCGGGGTATCGATGACGATCGTTCCGACCGGCTCGCGGGTTTGAAAGTTGACAACCGTGCGGCGCAAATTGCGGAGGCAACTCCTTGGTCGGTCCGGTCTCGGGACGATCCTCCGGCGGCAGCGCCGCGTAGACCCCACCCTGCTGCGGCCGTCCTTCCTGCTGACGTCCTTCCTGCTGACGTCCTGCCGGCTCCTGCTGGCGGCCAACCGGCGCTGGCGGACGCAGGATGTCGAGCGGATTCGGCAGCAAGCCTTGCCGCGGTTCCGGCTCATAGCCTGGCTGCTGCTCTACGCCACCAAACCGGCCACGCGGATCAGGCTCGTAACCTGGCTGCTGATAACCTTGCTGATACCCCGGCTGATTGTCATAGCCCGGGCGACCATATCGGCCGCGTGGATCGGGCTCGTAACCTGGTTGGTTGCCTGGCTGCTGGTCGCCGTAAGAACGCCCGACCCGGCCGCGCGGCTCAATCGGCTCATAGCCCGGAACCGGCGGCTCACGATAACCGCCGGGCGGCGGCAACTGATTGGTCTCGACATCCTGCGGATAGCCGCGCCCATATTGCGGGTTTGGCACCCGACGATATCCGGGCGGCGGATCATAGGGCGGCGCCTCGTCCTCCACCTCCACCGGTGGCGGCGGCTGGAACGGCGGCTGCTGCATGTCGTGGAACAGGCAGCTGCAAGAACTGCGCGAGGGCTGGTGTCCCCGCCAGCCCCAGCAGCAACGCTGCAATGGTGGTAACCGCGCGTGAGCGCATACCCCCTCCTCTAGCCATCCAACCCAGAATGACCCGAAATCAACCAGGATCAAGGCGCATATAAGACGATACAACGAATTTGATCATCAAGTCATTGAAAGTCCCAAGTTTAACCCCGTTTTCGCCGGTTCCCGACACGGCCTGAAACCAGCCCAAAACCCGCCGAAGCGAGGGTCCAAGCAGCTGATTCATAACTATTTTTTATGCTCATCAATGACCTTGCGGGCGACCCGGAAGCAGTCGACCCCGACCGGCATGCCGCAATAGGCGGTGATCTGGGTGAGCACGGCGCGGACCTCGTTAGGGGTCAATCCATTGCGCAGTGCCCCGCGGGTGTGGGTCTCGAACTCCTGCATCTTGCCGAGCGCGGCAATCATGCCGAGGTTGAGGATCGAGCGCTCGCGCGGCGTCAGCGTCGGGTCACCCCAGGTCTCGCCCCAGCCATACTGGGTGACGATGCGCTGGAAGTCGCGGTTGAAGTCGTCGACGCCGTCCATGGCGCGATCGACATAAGCGTCGCCCAGCACCTTGCGGCGCATAGCCATGCCGCGGTCGTAGATCTCCTTGTCCATAGGTCACTCCCCCTCGAGATTTGCAAATGCAGTGAGCACAGTATCGACCGCCGCCTTTGGAAAAGCGACCGCGCGCATCGTCTCGTAGGCGCCGACATTGGAGCGCGCAGCTTCGACCGGCGACGTCGCATCACGACCAACCGGCATTGTTGCGGCAAGCGCGTACATCGCCTCCTGCTGCAGCCGCTCGGCCTCGAGCTCGACCGCCTTGATGCGAGTGCGGAATGCTTCCACGGTATTCGGATCTACGAGCCCGGGCGCCGACTTCAAGGCGCGACGCACGTTGCGCAGAGGGATCACCGCGGTATTGCGCCAGCCACCGATGGTCCCGTCGAGCACCTTGACGTCCGCCGCCGTCAGCGCGCGCCGCTCTTTCGCCTGCCAGAGCAGGAACAGCAACAGATTGACGTCGACGCCGGTTTCTTCCTGCAGAACGATGCAGGCATCGCCGACACCGGGCGCGCGATAGAGCCGGAGCGAGAAGCGCCAGAACGGCGAGCCTTGTCGCGAGCCTTGGGCGAATTGGGTATCAGTGCTGGTCATGGAGATAGCTTCGTCTCGCTGTCGTCGTCGCGCAAGCGGTCTGTTGTCCGTTCGGCGCGCGCCCCTGCCGCACCGATATGAGCCGCCGTTGTCATTTTGCGTTGGTTTCGTTCTGCCAAAATTCTCGCGACGATCCACCTGACGCCCTGCTGCAAAAAGTCAAAAGGAAATCGGCCCCTGTTTGCGAGCTTCGGGCCAGGGGATCGCCCCTCATTCCTCTCTTCTCACCACCCTCTCGTCGAGGGAAATGGCGCGCCGACAAGGCGCACGGACTGGATCGCCAGGCCGGAGGCTGCCCGGTTTCCCGAGCCTGGGCGTGAAACGTCACGCCCCGCGCCTTGCGGCGCGCCAACGCGGCATCTTGGGCTTACGCCTCAGTGAGCGCTCGGGCCGCACCAGGAGCTATGTGTCCCTGACGGGTTTCTCCCGAGGCCGCCCGTGGGTCAGGGCTGCGTAACTACCTGCCCGCAGGTTGCCGCTCCCGTTCCCCGCTCTCAAGACGCCTCATGAAAACGCCCCTCGACGATGGATCGGGATAGCCCAGTTGATAGGTCGCAGACATTTCACTGTCAAGAACATTTTACTGACGGAGATATGGTGGACGCAGGTTCATTGACAGCCCACGTCCAGAATTGGACCATCGCGTCGGTTCTGGAACGGGTGCTTTTCCGCCGCTTACAGGGGGCAAAGCAGACTTCACCTAGCGTGCCAAAAGCGACGCGAATGAGTGGTGGACGGCGCCCACTCTGCGGCATCGGAATGCCATAGGGTGGTTGCGTCGAAACACAACCACGTTGAGGGGAGCCGTCCATGGGCGAGGTTAGCACGATCGGTGCTCGATATTGCGAAGTCGGTGTTTCAGGTTCACGGCGTTGATGCGGATGGCGCGGTGGTGATCCGCAGGCGTGTTGGTCGAGCGAAGGTTCTCGAATTCTTTGCCGAACTGCCACCTTGCCTTGTTGGCATGGAAGCGTGCGCAACGGCCCACCAGTGGGCACGCGAGCTCAAGAAGCTTGGGCATGACACTCGGCTCATGCCGCCGACCTATGTCAAAGCCTACGTCAAGCGCGGCAAGAACGATGCGGCCGATGCGGCAGCGATCTGCGAGGCCGTCACACGGCCATCGATGCGTTTTGTGCCGATCAAGAGCGTCGAGCAGCAGAGCGCGCTGATGCTGCACCGGACGCGGGATCTGCTGATCCGCCAGCGGACTCAACTGATCAACGCACTTCGTGCCCACCTGGCCGAACTCGGGCTGGTGGCAGCGAAGGGGCGTGAAGGACTGCAGCAGCTGGTTACGGCCGTGACGGAGAGCAGCGATGAGCGGCTGCCGAGTAACGCACGCTTTGCCTGCCACGCGATCGTCGCGCAACTGCACGCGGTGCAGACCCAGATCAACGGTCTCGACAAGCGCATCACTCAAGCCCATCGCGCCAACGCGGACAGCAAACGACTCGACGCCATTCCAGGCTTCGGCGTGATCCTGTCCACGGCTGTCGTAGCGACGATGACCGATCCAAAGGCGTTCAAGACCGGACGCGAGTTCGCAGCCTGGATCGGATTGGTGCCGCGGCAGAATTCTACAGGCGGAAAGGAACGCCTCGGCTCGATTTCCAAGCAGGGCGATCGCTATCTGCGACGACTACTCGTCGTCGTCCCTAAGCCGACATGCCGAGCGATGCCCACGCCGGGGGCTGACTTGTTTGCCGCTCCTGCTGGCGTTAGCACCTCTGCGAAGCAGGCTTCGTGGGAATTTCCTGCCACCCGGATACGGAACATCGATCCATCCGGTGGTCGTGTTGGGTGCGCGCATCCCGCCGACGCAATCTCGACGCGTGGCGAGCCGCTTGTATACCGCGATGGCCTGCCTGAGTTCCTCGTAATCCTCGCACGGAATGAGGCAGAGGGACTCCAGTTCCCTGAGCAATCGCTCTGCCTTGACAGGTTCTCTTGCTCTCCTGATCGAAATAGATCAGCACGTTGCGGCAGGACATGAGATCAAACACGCCGAGCGGCCGGACCTGCATCCCCCAACGTGATCTCGTCAAAAAGGTCCACGTCAAAGTAAGAGAGCGTGTTCTTGTGACCGTCGCTCCAGATCACCTCGAACGTTTCGCCCTGCTTCGAGTCAATTCGGCTGATTGTGCAGTAGATAGCTTTATCGCGATCAGTCACCCGGAGACGATCAGCGATCCTGAGCTGTTGCACCCAGCGCTTTTTTTTGCGTTGGCTCTCATATGCGGGGTCAAGCGCATAATGAAGCCGAGCGACGATCCGAGAGACCACGGTGAAGGCCACCAGCCAAAGTGTGACGCTCACGCTACCGAATATTGCAATTCTGATTGGCGCATTTAGCTCGCCGAACGAGTTGCGCATTCCGGCCCGCAACTCAGCACCTCCCATATAGAAGCCGAGAACCATGATCGCGATCACCAGCAGGCCCGTCCATATAATGGCAGCCTCAGGTGTGACCATTGGGACGATTAGCTTTTTGACCTTTTTCACGGCTGACTTGATGATTGCTGTTAGTCGAGATGCATGCTGTCGCTCTTCCTCTGATCCTCTGACTCGCCGAGGCTAAGACCGAGGACCCGTCGTTGCGCAGCTTCGCAATGACTGTCCTCGACCAAGCACGATACCTGCAATCGGCTCGAGGCTCTTGTCTCTCTATAGGAATTTGAACTGCATTGCCAGAGGTGATGTTTATGCAATATTTATTATTCTTACCACCTTATAATACTTTGAAATATATATCATAATTATTCATCTATGTATATTTAGTTGCAAAGTGGCAACACAGATATAAAAATCGTATAACTACCACGGCAATTACCGCATTCGTTATTGCTCATGTTTCTCCGAAATGTAAGCTTTTCAGGCACTCCAGTCGCTTGGAGTTCGCGACAGTCGTTTACGCGAAATTTATGGGGTGGGGGCAGAAGCCGGGCGCGAACTCTGATGTGAATGGGGGCTTTCCATTTAGGCGTTACCGGCGCGGCTGAACCGAACCCTTCCACGAACGCAAACTGGGAGGTTCGAATGCAGATAGTGAAAAGTCTTCTCCTTGGCTCCGCGGCAGGACTAGTCGCAGTTTCGGTGACGCAGGCTGCCGATCTTCCCGTCAAGGCCAAGCCGGTCGAATACGTGAAGATCTGTTCCCTCTACGGCGAGGGCTTCTACTACATCCCCGGCAGTCAGATTTGTCTCAAGATCGGCGGATATGTTCGAGCCGACTACGGCTGGAATGTCACCGGCGCTCGCACGCCGCATTACAGTGGTGGCGCCGGCGCGCAGGATCGTACGGTCAATCCGTACTCGACGCGGCATCGTGCGCACTTCAACTTCGACAGCCGCACGCAGACCGCCTATGGCACGCTGCGCACCTATGTGGCGGTGCACGTCGACAACGAAAACCTGGGCACGGTCACGGTCAACCCGACCCGCGCCTTCATCCAGTGGGCGGGCTTCACGTTCGGCCACACCAAGTCGTTCACCGACGTCCCTGGCACGCCGGGCGACACGAGCTTCAAGTCGCTGCACCAGACCCAGAACCACAGCGATACCGGCGCCAACGGCACCAACCAGATCGCCTATACCTGGGAGCTGGGCAATGGCATGACGCTCAACATCGGTGCCGACGAGCGGCGCAACAAAGGGCTCGCCAACCTGTCGAACAACGTGGTCACGGTCGGCGCCAACCCGGCTACCGCGTTCGGGCCCTATCAGCATCCGACGCCGTGGATCAACTTCGCGGTCAACCAGGCCTGGGGCCTGTTTGGCGTGTCGGCGATCTTCAACAAGGTCAACGCAACCTACTACAACGATGCGGCCGCCATCCCGGCGACCTTGGATACCGGTAGCACGCAAGGCACCAACGCGGTCGCGGCTGTTCTGGGCTCCGGCTGCAATGGTGCGCAACCCGGCACCTCGGCTTGTGGCCATCCGGATGACAAGTGGGGCTGGGCGGTGCTGTCGGGCATCGACATCAAGGCGCCCTGGGCTGGCCCCGGCGATCACTTCGGCGGCTACTTCAACTACGGCGTTGGCGCGAGCGCCTATTCGGGCGGCAGCAACCTGAACAGCCCTGGCTTGTTCGGTGGTGGCAACACGGTCGCGCTAGGCGTGATCACGGATGCCGTCTTCGTCAACGGCGGTCAGTTCGAGCTGACCACGACCTGGTCGGCGGGCGCGGGCTATGAGCACTTCTGGCTGCCCAATGTCTCCACCACGGTGTATGGGAACTACACTCAGGTCCGGTACAACGACAACGTGATCAACAGTCGCTTGTTCTGCGGTAACGCCGCTGCGAGCGCTGCGAACCAGAACATCCGGGTCGGGGGCGGCGTCGAATGCGACCCCGGCTTCAATTTCTGGACCGTCGGCACTCACACCGATTGGTACCCAGTGGCTGGATTCCGTCTCGCGGTTGACGTGCTCTACACCCGTATCGAGACCGCGTTTGACGGACAGACGATTTCGCTCGCTAAGGCGCAGGGCGCTCGTCCGACCGGACTGTATACGGCCAAGGACCAGGGCAACCTGTCTGTGATCTTCCGCGCCCAGCGCTCGTTCGCAACCGGGAACTGACCGCTTGACTGAAGAAAACGTTGAACCTCCAGCCTAGCCGGCGGCCCCCTCCCGCCGGCTTCTTTTATGGCCGGCGGCCGGGCGCTCGATTTGAACTCTAGTAAGATTTTCCACTGGGCGGCGTAAGGTCAGAGTTCCGCACGACCCGCTCAACGGCGCTCGCTCCAGGCACTTCCGACGCAGGTGGTATGCGGGAAACGACGACCGCACCTGGCCCATCGCGTCGTTCGCTCCGACGCCGCTCCATGTCTGGAGTTGGGGGTAAAGCAGAAGTGCTTGGTGCACGTTCGAAACGCCGCAAATGACCCGAAGCCGACATGCCCAAGACATTCGCTGGACCCGCCCGGTCGCGCCAGATTTCGGCTGCCCTCTGAACATGAAGTGGAAACGGCCCAAGGCGCCGGGCCTTGATATTCCGCCGACGCCGCTCGCCACTGTCGATGATCTGATCGAATAAAGCCCTTCGCGCCGGTTGGGAAATTGCGAGACGTGACGTCCGAGTTTGGCCCGAAGATTGGCATACAACCTGTCTCAGACAGCGAGTGCCTCCAGGATCAGGTTCGTGATCGCATCAGGATGTGAGATCAGTGCCAGGTGGCTCGCCTCGATCTCGATCGTCTTCGCACCCATCCGCTTGGCCATGAAGCGCTCCAGGTCGGGATTAATCGTCCGGTCTTGGGTGGACACGGCATAGAAGGTCGGCTTGGTGCGCCAGGCGGCATTCGTCGTCTTTTCCGTCGTCAGCGACTTCTTGAATGGCTGCTGAACCGCGTAGAGGACGCGCGCCTCCTCCGGCGGCAGGTCGCCCGCGAAGTCGTGCAGGAAAGCCTCCTCCGACAACCGGCCCCAATCGTCGTTGAAGACAATGCCGGCTGTGGCCGGGGGCGTCGGATAGTTCTTCGCCAGCGCCGTATAGTCCTCGCCCGCGTCGGGTGCCCGCGCAGCGACGTAGACGAGGGCGGTGACCTTCGGGTCCACCCCCACATCCGTCACGATCATTCCGGAGAAGGAGTGGCCTACGAGCACCGTCGGGCCCGGCTGCGCCGCAATCGCCCGCCGCGCGGCCTCCGACGCCTCATGCAGCGACGTCAGTGGGTTCTGCACGCTGGCGCAGTTGACACCCTTCTGCTGCAGGCGGGCGATGACCTTCGACCAGCAGGAGCCGTCTGCGAATAGTCCGTGTACGAAGACGACATTCTTTGTCTTCGGCGATGTTTGCGCGCTGGCGACCCGATTGAGCAGAGGGAAGGCGGCGATAGCGGCGGCGGCCGCGATCAATGTCCGGCGATTTATCATAGTCTCCCATTGAACTACCGGCGATTTTGCGGCGCTCCGTAATGGGCAAACCGCCCCAACACGAAGCGACGTGGTGATTTATGGACCTAATTGTGTGGGTCTTCTCGCGCGTGCTCATTTGGAAACTCGCACCAACAAACGGGGAGATGGAGCGAGGGCCGGCCCGTCACCACTAAAAATCAGTTTAATCGTCTAAACATTAGTTTATCGGCCCACTCCCGCGCCGGCCTTTCCTTTCATTGCAGGCCTGCGCTTGTTGGGGCAAAGCGGAAGTGCTCGCCGCATTTGCGAAACGACGCGAATGACCCAAAGCAGAAGTCGCTCAACCCACGCAGGGCTCGTCGCTGCTCAGTGTTTCGGCGTGCAATTTTGGAAGCCGATTGACACCGGTAGCATTGCCGTTCGTCGTCGAGCTTCATGCGCGAGTCCTTTCAGCACTATCCCTCCGGCCAGATCAACTAAACCAAAGCGCAAATTTCAATCAGAGGCTAATTGAGGCAATAGAGTTCTTTTCCTCGCCCGACGGGCAGTCCGATTGGGCTCGTCCCAGAATGACAAATGGCACCTCTTCTTATCACTGGAGCAACTCTCATCACCCAGATTGCCTCAGGAGCCCCGGACGTCGCCACCAACCCACGGATCGATCCGGAGGGCCCGACGGGGAGAGAATGATGGCTAATCAGGATCATCGCAACGAGACAGCCAACGCGAGCACCCTCAATCGCCGCAGCGTCCTACTCGGTGGCACTACGCTTGCCGCGGCAACCGCGATAACGGTAGGAAAACCAGCCCGGAGTGTCCCTATGTCTCATCACCTCGACACCCCTCTCGCAGCCCAGAACGGTCAGCTTTATATCGACGATCTTTACGTCTTCTCCGGTAACGACAGCACAGTGTTCATCATGGACGTCAACTCGAACATTACCGGGGTCCACGTAAAACCAGGTTTCCACCCGGAGGCACGCTATGAGTTCAAGGTGCACTTCGACGGAGCCGATTTCGAAACCCTGACATATCGCGTGTCCTTCGGCGAGGTGACCTCAGACGGACGACAGGCCGTGAGAATGCACGCTCTCACTGGCAGCGACGCCCCTAAGGACTTTGCAACCGGCAACCTCGTGCTGGAAGGCCGCACGGGCGAGCCGGCCAGCGCGGGTGGCTTCCGGATTTGGGCGGGACGCATCGCCGACTCGTTTTACATCGACCTGTCGCTGCTCGCGAAAGTCAACGGCGCAGTAAAAAGCGGGACCGCAGTGGACCTGTCGGCATGGCGTCCGGAAAACGCCAAGAACAGCTTCGCAGGCACGACCGTCGAATCGATCGTGCTGGAGGTCTCTCATCAGCATCCCCAGCTGAGACCCGGCGCACGCATCGGCGTCTGGGGCGCTACCAAACTCGCCACGGACGCAGGCGGCTGGCGGCAGATTAACCGCGCGGGGCGCCCCATGATGTGGCCAATCTTCTGGCCAGACGACACCGACTTCTCCGATCCCTCCGACACCCGGCACCCATCCGAAGACTTCAAGGCCGTCGGCAAGTACATCGGCGACCAAATCTCCGCCGTCGTAACGGCCAGCGGTACCTCAGACGATCCCCAGGGTTACGGTCAGACTGTTGCCCGAGAACTGTTCCCCGACGTTCTGCCCTACGTGGTAGGGACGCCCGCGACATTCGGCTTCGCTAGCCACAACGGCCGGACGCTGGCTGACAACGCACCCGAAGTAATGCTGTCGCTCGTCGCCGGCACGGCCGTGCCCTCAGGGCTGAAGCCGTCCGTTGCCAGCCGAATGCGGGACAACATGTTCCCATACGTCGTGCCGGCATGACCGTTTGCGGCGCCAGGAGAGCGGCGCGGCGTACTCTCAAAAGGCAGGCAGGATTGGGGTTTCGCTTCGAGTTCAAACATTATCTGCTCAGTGCGTGGGGGCTCACCGGCTACGGCCTGTGGCGACCGACGGCCGTTTGGCCGTTGAAAAGTAGGCGCAAGGTCACCTGCATCATCTCGCAATCATCGAGGAGTACAGCACATGGGTACGATCACAACTAGAGACGGCACAGAGATCTTTTACAAGGACTGGGGCAAAGGTCAGCCCATCGTTTTCAGCCATGGCTGGCCGCTGTCGGCCGATGACTGGGACGCGCAGATGCTGTTCTTCCTCAAGCAGGGCTATCGCGTCATAGCCCATGACCGCCGCGGCCACGGCCGATCCACTCAGACGGGCGGCGGTCACGATATGGATCACTATGCAGACGACCTTGCGGCGTTGACTGCGCATCTCGACCTGAAGAACGCCATTCATGTCGGCCATTCCACCGGCGGCGGCGAGGTGGCGCACTATCTGGGACGGCATGGCGAGAGCCGTGTGGCGAAGGCGGCCCTGATCAGCGCAGTGCCGCCGCTGATGCTGAAGACCCCGGCCAATCCGAATGGCCTTCCCAAGGAAGTGTTCGACGGACTTCAGGCGCAACTCGCTGCCAATCGCTCGCAATTCTATCGTGAGCTGCCGGAGGGGCCGTTCTATGGCTACAATCGGCCGGGCGCCAAAGCCTCGGAGGCGGTCATCGCGAACTGGTGGCGGCAGGGTATGATGGGCGGCGCCAAGGCGCATTACGACGGCATCGTCGCCTTCTCACAGACAGATTTCACCGACGATCTCAAGAAGATCACTGTGCCAGTGTTGGTGATGCATAGCGAGGACGACCAGATCGTTCCGTATGTCGCCGCCGGACCCTTGTCGGCAAAGCTATTAAAGAACGGGACGCTGAAGACCTACAAGAACTTCCCGCACGGCATGCCGACCACGCACGCTGACACGATCAATGCCGACCTGCTGGCGTTTCTGAAGGCTGGCACTAAGGCTGCGGCGGCCTGACCAACACACATAGTAGGGTTTCGGAGAGACCGCCGCCGGACGGTCTCTCTTTCGGCACTGTGCGATCAATAATTGAGGATACGTGGCCACGTACGCTAATGGCCCTGAACGACGAAAAGCATCGTCCGCTCGAATGACGGCTATTGGGAGGACAAGCGGACTCGTAATGCTCACTGTGAGTTTTGTTGATCATGACCCATACCGGAAGTCGGTACGCGCGAACGGACGTCCGATAATGGCGGTCACCTGGCGCTTAGGCGTCCTTTCGCAGGTTCCGCTGTAAGCGCTGCTGCCGGCAAATGGCCCAAACATACGGTATGGCGGGGGCAGATCCACCCGGATGATCAGAGTCGCGCCGATGCCCTCGAGGGGCGGTCATAGGCTTGGAAGCTGTCGAACGCGCTGCCGTGCTTGACGACGATTTCGTAGGTCGGTTCGAGCAAGAGCTTGCCTAAGCTGGCCAACGTGACCTCGACCACAGCCGAATTCCAAGGACGAACTGCACAAGCCGGGCTCTTCACGGCGACCGTTGTTACCCCTCGCCACGAATAATAATTGCCCGGCCGCGGCCGGCCCATATATTCAAAGACGATGCCTCGAATGCACTCCGTCCATTCGCCAACCTATCGAGCGACAACATGACTGACACACCATACACGCCGCCAGAAGTCTGGGTCTGGGAGAAGGGCGACAGCCCCAAGTGGCGCTATAGCAACACCAATCGCCCGATCGCGGGCGCGACGCATGAGAAAGAGTTGCCGCGCGGAAAGCATCCGCTTCAGCTCTATTCACAAGCGACGCCTAATGGCGTCAAGGTCACAATCATGCTGGAGGAATTGCTGGCCGCCGGTCATAGCGGAGCGGAATATGACGCCTGGCTTATCAGGATCGGCGAGGGTGACCAGTTTGGTAGCGGATTTGTCGGGGTGAACCCGAATTCCAAAATCCCGGCGTTCATGGACTATAGCGAGCAGACGCCGCGACGCGTGTTCGAATCCGGCGCGATCCTGCTTTACCTGGCGGATAAATTCGGCGCCTTCCTGCCAAAGGATCGCGGCAAGCGCACCGAGGCGTTGAATTGGCTGTTCTGGCAGATGGGTTCAACGCCCTATGTCGGCGGCGGCTTCGGCCATTTCTATGCCTATGCTCCGGTGAAGATCAAATACGCCATCGACCGTTTTGCAATGGAGGTGAAACGCCAGCTCGACGTGCTCGACCGGCAGCTTGCGGACAATCAATTTGTCGCCGGCGACGAATATACGATCGCCGATATGGCGATCTGGCCGTGGTACGGCAACGGGATGTTGAACGGCGCCTCTTACAACGACCCGCGCAAGTTCCTGCAGACGCACGAATATAAAAACCTGACGCGCTGGACGAAAGAAATCGGCGAGCGCCCGGCCGTCAAGCGCGGACGAATGGTCAACCGCGCCAGCGGGCCACCTGAAGGACAATTGCGCGAGCGCCATGACACCAGCGATTTCAAGACCAAAACCCAGGACAAGATCGACGCGCGCGGGTAACCCGTCTCATCCCTCGTAAATCAAGCCGTCTGCCCAACCCCACTTTGGTGCGTACTGACGATCGAACGACAAGGCGCGATGTCGGCCTATGGCCCTGGGCATCGGTTTCGGAATGTCCGCTTTAGCGCCGCTGTTGAGGCAAGAGTAGACTCGTTGTGCTCACGCTGAGCCTTGTCGATCGTGGCCCGAAGTAATTGGCTCCTGCAACAAGCAACATCGCGAAAGTGCTGACAAGTCCTGACATCGCGCCGCTCGATCTGATGTCGGTCCTCGAGACTGCGTCATAGAAGCCTAAGAGTTCATGTCTGCGCCGCGGCGCCTCACCTGATGCCGGTGGTGTAGTCGCGTCCGGCGCTGACGGGGCGAACGCTCTCCGCAATGGAGTCGTAGATCGCCAAAGCGTCAAGCACGCGTCCATAGTGACAGACGATGCGTGCATTCATGATCTCAATCAGCGCTTCGCTGAGCTGCTCGGCGGATGCCAATCCGGCACTTTCCTGCTCCTCGATCATGGTGAGAAGCTGAAAGTCGCGCGCCGCGCATCCGCGCGTGAACGAGCCCGCGGCCGCAGCATGCGTCATCACGCTAACAACGACCGTTGCGAGCATCCATGATGTCGGGCGGAATATCCAAGTCATTCCATCCTCCTCGGCAATAGAAAGTGCATGGCAGAATCAACTGCGGTGCGCAGGGTAGCGGCCGACCGGCCGACCCCGCGATGGGCCGCTATCACCGGCCCGCTTCAGGGTCACGCGCGAGCGTTGAACGGATAGTCGGATCCGGGTCAGAGCCGACGTACTGGCCGTTGACGAACACGTCGTTCGACGGGTTGTTGCTGTACTTCTTGGGCGCAGCAAACGCGCTCGATGCAGTGGCAATCACGAGGACAACTGAGAGTGCGGTCTTGGTGAACATGGTGGTGTCTCCTGCGGGTTGGTCGATCACACCTCATGCGGTGTGCGCGCATTTAGAACCCGCAAGGTGGTGCTGTGAATCACCTGGAGGTCCCATGACCGGACACCACAACAGCGGCATCAACGTCGGCTTGGAGAGCAAACTGCCTTCAAAATAAAGGGTTTCCGGGCCTTCAGAGCCGCGGGTAACGTAGGATGCATAGGTCCCGGTAGTGAAGTATCAAACAAGGATGGAGCTAGAACTTGCGTAGACGAACCTGCGTAGAAACTCATTGCGCACAAGCGTCATATATTTTCAATAATTGACAAATATTTTCGATTTTCGTAAGTAATGATCCTTCTGCCAGAGGGAGGCCGCCGTGACTGACCTTTACCGTCCCAAAGGACTTTCAAGCGCCGTCTGCTATCTGGATGCGAAGGCCGCCTATCGCTGGCTCGAAGAGGCATTCGGGTTCGAGCCGCTCTTCGTCATTCTCGACGCCGACGGCAATCTCGGCCATTCGGAGATGACCTTCGGGAATTCCGTCGTCATGGTCGGCAACGAGTGGAGCGCCGATCACAAGAGCCCGAAATCCCTCGGCGGCAAGAACACGCAGACCGTCCACGTCCAGCTCGCGGAAGGCGAGGACATCGACGCTCATTGTAAACGCGCGCGCCAAGCGGGCGCGGAAATCCTGCAGGAGCCCGAGACTCAGTTCTACGGCGACCGCACCTATCGCGCCCGCGACCCGGAAGGCCATATCTGGACCTTCGGCGTCACCGAGGAAAGGATGACTCCGGAACAGTGGGACAAGGCAAGCGGCCTCACCACGAAGAAGCGGCTCGATTGAGCTCCCGCATCGACAAGACCTTCGCGGCGCTCGCCGACCCCCATCGTCGCCACGCGGTGGAGCTGCTTGGCGAGCGGCCGCGCCGGGCGGGTGAGCTCGCGGACGCGCTCGGCCTGCCGGCGCCGGCGATGAGTCGGCATTTGCGCCAGTTGAAGCAGAGCGGACTCGTCGAGGAGACCCATCCCGAGTTCGACGCGCGCGTTCGCATCTACGCGCTGAAAGACGGTGCCATGGCGGAGTTGAAGCGGTGGCTCGCCGACACCGAAGCGATGTGGGCCGCGCAGCTTTCGGCCTTCAAGGTCCATGTTGAGAAGAAGCGAAAATGACCGCGGCGGTCATCGTTTCGATCCGGGTCGACGCGACACCGTTGCGGGCGTTTGAAGCCTTCACCGAGGAGATCGGCAAATGGTGGCGGCCGAACCCCTTGTTCGCGCTGACGCCGCGCGGCGACGGCCATCTTCGGTTCGAGCCGGGGGAAGGCGGGCGGCTCGTTACGACGCTGGCGAATGGGAAAGAGTTCGAGGTCGGCCGCATCATCGTCTGGAAGCCTGGCGAAAGGCTCGCACTCACTTGGCGTCACGCGACATTCGCCCCGGGCCAGTCGACACAGCTTGACGTGCGCTTCGAAGCGGTGGGGGACCAGACGCGCGTGACAGTCGAGCATCGCGGCTGGGACGAGATCCCGCAGGATCATGTCGCACGTCACGGCTTT
The DNA here is from genome assembly GCA_963745515.1 of uncultured Alphaproteobacteria bacterium. Taxonomy (GTDB): domain Bacteria; phylum Pseudomonadota; class Alphaproteobacteria; order Rhizobiales; family Xanthobacteraceae; genus VAZQ01. The sequence continues at coordinate 29,090 of CAVUXO010000008.1, read as the reverse complement.
GAGCTGATGCTGTTCCAGCGCCGAAAAGCTGAACACTGGCGCGGGCTGCTTGCCTCTTTTGACGGGAGATTGCGTCGCGACGGTGGGTGACCGGAAAGGGCCAGTCTCACAGTCACGGCTCGAAGCAGCGAAAAACGATGTCCGCTCGAATGTCGGGTAATAGGGGACAAGCGGACTCGTTCTACTCAATCTGAGCTTTTCGGATTTTGACCGAACCAGTCATCGCTACGTTTCTTCACGGGCAGAAACGCCGCCAGCCTTCGGGTAAAAGCCGGCGGCGGACTTCGGCTGCGCTAGCTGACGGCCATCTTGCAGCTCACGCTATTATCTTGGAACTCACGCTTTTCGCCGCCGTGGCAATGAGCGCCGCCACGGCCTCCGGCTTCGAAATATAGATCGCATGGCTGCCGGCAGCTTCCGCGACAGTCGCACCGGCGCGCGTCGCCATCTGGCGCTGAGCGGGCGGCGGGATCATCTTGTCCTCGGTCGCGACGAGGTACCAGCTTGGCTTGGTCTTCCAGGCTGGCTCGCTGACCGCGCCGGAAAGAGCAGCAACGCCCCACGGCACCTGAGAGTCGGCCCATGGCGAAACGCAAGTGCCGTGACGCGCTGTGCTGCCAGAGACCCCAGCCCGCAAAGCCGGACCGGCGGGCTATTTGAACAGTTCCGGCGCCGATGTATTGTAAGCCTCGCCATGCTTACCGGGGGGCGCGATAGTCGCATCTATGTCACTCGATGTCGTAACCTTCGCTAAGCGTCACACAGCATTCATTCGGAGAGGCCTGCCCATGCGATTGCCATTCGCCATTCGTGCCGCGCTGATTGCTCTGACCTTGACCGGCCTGGGGCTCGCGATACCCGCCTATGCGGACAGCGGTTCAATCCGGTTCAACGTAATCAAGGCCGGTATTGTCATTGGCGGTTCTGGTGGCAGCGGCACACTCGTATTCCACGGCCGGCGTTATCCGCTCGCAATCGGCGGGGTGAGCTATGGCTTTACCTTTGGCGCCTCGGCGACGGATTTCACCGGCACCGTCAGCAACATCCGATCGCCATCTGACCTTAATGGGGTCTATGGCGCGGCCGGCGCGGGCGTCGCGGTTGGACGGGGCGCGGGCGCGATCGTGCTGACCAACCAGAACGGCGCGGTGCTCACGCTGTCGGGCCGCCAAGCCGGGCTGATCGTCGCCGCCGACCTGAACGGGCTGCTCATCACGCTGCGGTAGCGGCACGCAACGAGCAACCGGCTACAATCATTCAAGAGCGAGACCGGTTAGTTCTTTTCCACGGGGCGTCATTTGCCCTGGAGCAGTTCTAACCGGGTGCCGGCCGCTATTGGCCCGAAGTCCAAATCAAGAGCTTCCCGGATGACGATCATCGATTCCCAGGTCCACGCTTATGAGGCAAACACTGCGAAGCGGCCCTGGCACAATGTGCCGAACTGGCCCGATCACGTGACAGGTGACGAAATGGTGGCGGCGATGGACAAGGTCGGCGTCGACGGCGCGATCTTCATCTCCCCCTTTTCCATGTACCGCTACGACGCGAGCTATGCGGTGGAAGTGCAACGGGCTCATCCCGGTCGCTTCGCGATCGTCAAGCCGGTCGACCCGGATGACCCAGCCGTGGGCGATGTCATCGCAGACTGGAGGCAGACACCGGGCGCGGTCGGCATCCGCATCATGATGCCGGAGGAGACGAGGCGCGAGCCGAGTGACCCGGGCCTCGACCGGATCGCGCGCGCGGCCGCAAAGCACGACCTTCCGGTCAACATCCTGTGCTGGGGCAACGTGGATGCGGGCACGGCGGTGATCGATCGCCACCCCGATACGCAATTCATCATTGACCATCTGGCTATCCTGCAGCCTCGCACGCCACCGGCCCCGGCGCAGGCGTGGGCCGACCTGCCGAAGGTGCTGGACCTTGCCAAGCGCAAGAACGCGGTGATCAAGGTGAGCGGCGCCTGCACGCTGTCGCGGGAGCCGTATCCGTTCCCGGACATCTGGGATCCGCTCGGGCGCGTATTCGATGCCTGGGGTTTCGACCGCTGCCTGTGGGGCACGGACTGGACACGCGCATACGCCGTCGTCAACTACGAGCAGGCCGTCGAGCCTTTCCTCAAGACTGACCGCCTGAGCGACAGTGAGCGAGCGATGCTGATGGGCGGCGCGTGCGCCAAAGCCTATCGTTGGTCGCCGAAGAAAGGTTAGTCACCAGCCCCGCGTTTAAGGACTTCGCGACGAACGGCGCCTACCCCCGCCCCGTCAGCGGCTTGATCCCGAGCGTGCCCGCCAAATCATCGACTTGCTTGATGAGCGACTCTGCAAGCGGCACGCCGTTCTGCTCGCGATCGGCGCGGCGCTTCACGCGTCCCTGCCCCGGGATCCTGATCTCGTCGACACCAGGGAGCCGTTTCGAGGTCGAAAGATCCTGCACGTGGCGGTCGATCTCGGCCTTGAAGTTGTCGAGCGGCAGGAAGCGCTTGACGTCGAGCGCGATCATCAAATGGCCGGTGTTGGTCTCCTTGACCTGCTCGGCGGTGGTGTCCTTGACGTCGCGCCCGAATGCGGCGCGGTTGAGCGGCCCGCCCAGCAGCCCGAGCACGATCGCAAGCCCGGAGCCTTTGTAGGTGCCGACCGGCACGAACATGCCCTCGCCGAGGCGCTTGCCATCGGTGATCGGCTCGCCGTCCTCGCGGTTGATGACCCAGCCGACCGGCAGCGGCCGACCCTCGTTGGCATAAGTGCGGATCGCACCGTTCGACGCGACCGACGTGGCGATATCGAGCACGATCGGCGGCTCCTTGCCGGCCGGGATCGCGACCGCGATCGGGTTGGTGCCGAGCAAGGGCTCGGCGCCGCCCCAGGGCGCCATGAAGTTCGACGACGAGACCGCGCTGTAGATGCCGACCATGCCGTGCGCGAGCGGGATGGTGGCGTAGGTCGAGCCCGCGCCCGAGTGATTGGAACGCCGGATACCGACCCAGGCGACGCCCGCCTCGCGCGCGATCTCGACCGAAAGATTGGCGGCGTAGGTCATCACCAGATGGCCCATGCCGTTGTCGCCGTCGACGAGGGCGGTCGCCGGTCCGCGCTCCAGCACCTTGATGTTGGCGCGCGGATTGAATTGCCCGCGCTTGAGCAGGCGCACGTAACCGGCGAGCCGGAAAAGGCCGTGGGCGTCGGAGCCGGACAGGTCGGCATCGAGCATGGCATTGGCGACAATGCCGGCGTCAGCCTCGGGCAGCCCGCAGGCGCTGAAGGCGTCGATCATGAATGCGCGAATGGTCGCAGCCGGAACGCGGCGGGTCGATTCGGAGACGTTGGGCACGGGATACTCTCTCTGAAGGAACGATGGCAGGCCTTCTCAAATCATGAATTGCGCGCCGTTGAAAGCGGGCACGTGGCTCGTTTCCCGGCCGAGCGAAGCGAGAGCCGGGATCCAGGGGCGGCAGAACTGTGAGCGTCGCGAGTGTTTGCCCTGGGTCCCGGGTCTCGCGGAGCCTGTCATCGGGCTGCGCTTCGCGCGGACCCGTTGGCTCGCCCGGGACAGGAAGATTGAGTTGCCGCCTTGGCCTGAAAGGACCATGCTGCAAGCTCATGCCGAGCACAATCGGCAGAGGGAGGAAAGCAATGTCCAACAAGGCTCTTGCAGGGCTCGCCGCCTGCGCCGCGCTCGCCATGCTGCTCAATCCGTCAAGCCCGCTGGCGCAGGCGCCGGCCGCGACCCCGCCGGCTCCGATCATGCCGCCATTGCTGCCGGCCTCGCACGTGGTCGACCTGATGACGGCGGAAGGGTCCGCGGCGCTGGGCGCGCAGTGGAAGGTCTCGGACGTGCGGATCGTCGAGGTTCCGGCGATCCCGGACACGGTGACGACGTTCAAGACCACCTACAACATCGAGCCGCGCGCGGGCGCAGCGAATTTCGACGACTCCAAGTGGCCGACGATCGAGGCCAAGGATCTCGGCGCCCGCAGGAGCGGCGGCCATGTCGCCTTCATGTGGTATCGCGCCATGCTGACGATTCCGGCCAAGATCGGCGCCTTCGACACCGCCAATGCGGTGGCGGTGCTAAACGTGCTGGTCGACGACTATGCGGAAGTGTGGGTCAACGGCGACATCCCGCGCCGCAGCGGCTACCCGAGCCCGGCCACCATGCAGGGCCACAACATGCCCAATCGCGTCGTGCTCAGCACCAAGGTGAGCGCGGGCGACAAGTTCCAGGTCGCGATCTTCGGTGTCAACGGCCCGATCTCGGTCGCGCCGGCGAACTCGATCTGGTTCCGCGAGGCGAAGCTGCAGCTCTACAAGTAGCGCTTAGCTCGCAATGATGAGAATGACGTCGCCACTGCCGCCAGGCGCCCTCTCCTCGCCGGCAGTGGCGCGAAATAGAGATTTTATCCTTGCGGTGCTGCGTCGCGCGCTGCCCGGGCGCGGCACCGTACTCGAGATTGCGAGCGGCAGCGGCGAGCACGCGGTCCACTTTGCGGCCGGGCTTCCTCAACTCACCTGGCAGCCAACCGATCCGGACCCTGAGGCGCGTGACAGCATCGCCGCCTATCGCGCGGCGGCACAATTGCCGAACCTGTTGCCCCCGCTCGCGCTCGATGCCACGTCGCCCACCTGGCCGGTGACGCAGGCTGACGCCATGCTGGGCATCAACATGATCCACATCGCCCCATGGGCCGCGGCGGAAGGCCTGATGACAGGCGCCGAGCGGCTGCTGCCGACAGGCGGCGTGCTCTTTCTCTACGGGCCGTTCCGCGAGCACGGCCAGCATACCGCGCCCAGCAACGCCGCCTTTGACGAAAGCCTGCGCGCACGCAATAGAGAATGGGGCGTGCGCGATCTCGACGAGGTCGCGGCGCTCGCCCGCCGGCACGGCCTTGCACTCGAGGAGCGGATCGCCATGCCGGCGAACAACCTGAGCGTTGTGTTCCGGCGCCAAACCGCCTGATCACACTTTATCGCACTGGACATCCATGAGCACCGATATCTTCTCGCGCACCGACGTCTTTTCGCGCAACGCCTGGGATCGGAATGCCCCTGTCTATGACGTCATCCGCCGCATGCCATTCAACGCCGAGCTTGCCGCCGGCAGCTTGAGCGAAGCACGCTTCAAGCACTACATCACCCAGGATGCCCACTACCTGATCGGCTTCGGCCGCGCACTCGCGCTCGCGGCCGCCAAGGCGCCCAATCCGGACCGCATCGTGCAGTTCGCGAAGTCGGCCGAGGGCGCGATCGTGGTCGAGCGCGCGCTGCACGGCTCGTTCTTTGCGCGCTACAGCATCACGGCGGAGATCTTCAACGCAACGCCGCTGTCGCCCGCCTGCCACCACTACGTCTCGTTCCTCCTCGCCACCGCGCACGCGGAGCCCTACGAGGTGCTGCTGGGCGCGCTCCTGCCCTGCTTCTGGATCTATGCCGAGGTTGGGCGCGACATCCATGGCCGCGCGGCGCCGAACAATCCCTATCAGGCCTGGATCGACACCTATGCGGGCGAGGATTTTCACGAAGCGGTGCGCGCCACCATCGCGGCAACCGACGAGGCCGCGTCCGGCGCGTCAGCATCGCTGCGCGAGCGCATGCATGCGGCGTTCACGCGTGCGACCCAGCTGGAATGGATCTTCTGGGACTCGGCCTACCGGCTGGAAGCCTGGCCGGTATAGCTCTCTTCGTCAGCTCGCCGCCAGCCGCGGCAACAGCCGCACCGCGTTGTCGCGATCGATCGCGCGCATATCGGCGTCGGTAAGGCCGATACCGAGCTCGGCAAGCGCCTTGGCGACGTCGCGGCTGGTGCCGCCGGGCGGGAAGTCCGTGCCGAAGAGAACGTTCGCGGGCGTCACGAGCCTGAGCAGCGAGGCCATTGCGCCCGGATTGGCGGCACCGGCCGTGTCGTAATAGAACTTTTTCATCTCGTGCATGGCGCCGTTGGGCAGGCGCTGCTCGCGCTCCTTGGCGTTGCGCGAGGAGCGGTCGATGCGTCCCGCCAGGAACGGCGCGGTGCCGCCGCCATGCAACTCGGCGCCTCAGACTTGGCGCCCCAGACTTGGCGCCCCAGACTTGGCGCCCCAGACTTGGCGCCTCGGAGACTTGCAGGGTCGGGCGCAGCGCGCAGCGCGGCCAGCACCGTCGAGGTGTAAACGGCAATAAGAAGCGATTAGTGCAAGAGTGTTGTTGATCAGCATCACGCCGTCTTCTATGGCAAAGGAGGAGTGGTCCGAATGCGCCGGAGCTGAGATGGCGCGCCAGTGAACGTGCAAAGGACCCAAATCCCACTCGGGCTGCCAGTGAGCCGCCACGATGTCGTACCAGGTTCGGCGTCCTGATACCGACGACGTGCCGGAAGTGTCTCGAAAATAAAGGAAAACGCAGACGCAACCTGTGGAGGGGTGCTTTGATCGTGGGACTACAGTATCCTGGTATCTCGCTGCCAACTCTAGAGACTCGCGGAATGAAAATTCTGGTGGTCGACGATCACGTTCTGATCCGCGATGCAGTACGCGGCGTCCTCAAGGAATTGAAGGGCGATGCGGACGTGCTGGAGGCATCCGACTGCCGCCAGGCGATGGCGCTCATCGCCGAGAACGCCGATGACCTGGGTCTCATCCTGCTCGACCTCCATCTCCCGGATCGCGACGGCTTCTCGGCGCTCTCCGAGATGCGTGAACGCTACCCCGCCATCTCGGTCGTCGTGCTGTCTGGCCAGCACGATCGCAGTACCGTGATGAAAGCCCTCGATCTCGGCGTGTCCGGCTTCATTCCGAAATCCGGCCTGCGCGAAGTGATGCTGAGCGCGCTGCAGCTCGTGTTCGCCGGAAGCACTTATATTCCGCCCGAGATCCTCGACCGTGACACCTCGATAACTCCACTGCCTGGCCCGAAGCCCGCGTCACTCCCGCATGCCTCACCATCCGACCTCGGCCTGACCGAACGCCAACTCGATGTGCTCGCGCTCATGATGCAAGGCAAGAGCAACAAGGCGATCTGCCGTGTCCTCGACCTGGCAGAGCCCACAGTGAAGAATCACGTCACCGCCATTCTCAAGGCGCTGAAGGTGACGAACCGCACCGAGGCAGTGATCGCGGTGCGCGAGCTTGGCTGGGAGCTTACAACACCCGCAAAAACGTAGGCAGCGCCTCGGTGCGTCTCAATCGGCCAGCGCGCGATGCACGCCGGCCAACGCGAGCATCTGTTGCAGGCGGCTGCGCGCATGGAACATGCGCGTCTTCACCGTGCCGGGAGGAATTCCAACGATCTGCGCAACCTCCGTGACCGTCTTCTCATGGTAGTAGATAAGATCGACAATCTCACGCAGCGGCGGCGGCAAACGCATCAAACAGCGCCGAACAACTGCACCACGGCTGGCTCGATCAGCCGCCACCTCAGGGTCATCCGCGTCGTCGACGAGGTCCGCGGTGACGTCGTAGTCGAATTTCGCCTCCGTACGGCGCCTGAGCGTCGACATGGTCTTGTTGCGGGCAATGCCCAACAGCCAGGTCGATACGTTGGACTTTCCCGAGAACTCCGCAGCTCCACGCCAGATGTCGAGGAACACCTCACTGACGATATCCTCCGCGATCGAGGCCTTCCCGGTCAGTCGCATCACGAAGCGATGAATGCGGACATTGTGGCGCATGAAAAGCAGGACCATGGCGTGCTTGTCGCCGGCCGCAATCGAAGTGATGAGCGCGTCATCGGGCACCTTCGCGACCAGCGCCCGATACGGCTTTCCCGCCGTCGAAGGCAGCCTCTCCACAGCCTGCATGAACATTCTCCCGCCGCACAACACCACCGGATGCTCCCCGGTCTGCATCAGCGGCGGCGAGTGTCTTGTCGTGTGCGCGCTGGGTAAATCAGCCTGAGGTATCGTTCAGGTATGAGCGAAGGTATGGCTTGCGCACAGGGTTGCGCGCGCAAGATCGCGCACTGCCCCGTTTCCGAAGTTCGTGATACACCTCAGCACACTCTGACACGAACTTCGGAAACAAAGGGGCACTAGCAACTCTATGATTCTAGTCCCGCTTTTCGATTTGAAGTTCCTAACAGAGTTTGCTGCAGGTGGTGTAGGAACTTCAAATCGGCGGCACTAGCGGTAATCGCGACTGTATCCGGTTGAGGTCATGACCCTGGTCACCAGAGCATGCTCCCAACAAGCGGCCGGTCCTCGGAAAAGATCACGTTTCGACCGGTATGTTAGACTTGGATCCGATCTCCATCTGATCGGATCAAGTCCTTAAGAGTTGTGGCTGGTCTCGTGCCTGCGTTTGAGTGCTTCGCGCAACGTCTCGTGCAGCGCCGTCGGATCGACCGGCTTGTGCATCAGTTCGTATCGACTAACGCCCCGCTCTTGCGGGCGTGCCGGAGCAACGCCGCCCGAGATGATCAGGGCTGGAATCTCAAAAGCAGCGCGTAGCTGCTCGACGGCCTGAACACCACTGCGTCCACCCGCCAACCGATAGTCGCAGACGATCAGATCCGGACGCCGGCCTTGCGCCGCCAAGCTGGCCAGCGCCGCATCTTCGGTCGCGGCTGTCAGCACTTGGTATCCCCAGCTGCGCAGCAGACCGCTCATCCCCTCCAAGACCATCGGGTCGTCATCGATCACGACCACAAGCTTGGCGCTGGGCATATCCGGCGCCGTCAGCATTTCCATCTCCTGGGTAGTCAACACCCACCGTGCCGTAATTTGGAGGCACGCACGCGACCGATAAATCAGCCAGAAGTCCTGCGACCGAATTGTGCAAAGCGGGGCGGAAGAGAAAAGCCAGGACAGATCAGTCGCTTGTGTGATCAGTAACCGCGAGTCTGCACCGATACTTTAGTCTCGGGACCCAGTATTGTTGCACCATCATTAACTCGTCACATCCATGACCGGCTGCTTGCGCAACATGCGATTGACCACGGCGCGGAGCGCCATCGGATCGACGGGCTTGTGCAGCAGATGCAGACCGTTGGCACGCGCGTGATGCAGCGTGTCCGAATGCGTATCCCCGCTGATCAGGAACGCCGGGATCGCGCAGCCGAATTTATGCCGAAGCTGCCCGATCGCCTCGATTCCAGTCCTGCCGTCCGACAGTCGGTAATCGGAAATGATCAGGTCAGGCGGATCGGCGCCAACGCCATTGGTCACTGCCGCAGCGGTGTCGCCAGGCACAACTCGGCATCCCCAGCTTCGCAACAGACCGCTCATCCCGTCCAGCACGCGCAGATCGTCATCGATCACCACAACGAGCTTGCCATGCGACAAATCGGTATGGGCGCGAGCGGTGACCACCGGCTCCCCTGTCGCTGCGCGGACCGGCGCTTGCGGCACCCCGACAGTAAAGCGCGAGCCTCGGCTGAGCACCGATTTGAGCTCGATCGGTAGTGCAAGCAGCGTACAGAGACGCTCGACGATCGCGAGCCCAAGCCCGAGCCCTGCTCGCTGATCGCGCTCCGGTTCACCGACCCGATAGAACTCGCTGAAAATATTCTGGCGTTGGTCGTCGGCGATCCCTAGCCCCGTATCCCAAACCTCGATGCGCAGTTGCTCACCACGCTTGCGGCAGGCGACAACGACACCTCCTTGCGAGGTGTAGCGTAGCGCGTTGGATACCAGATTGAAGAGGATCCGCTCCAGAAGGATAAAGTCACTCCTGACCCAGGCATCGCTCGGCAAAACGCGCAACGACAGATTCTTCTCGCGCGCAGGCTCTGCAAAGGTTCCCTTGATTTGCTGCAGCAACTGAGCAATCGGAAATTCCGTGACATTGGGAGTAAGGGCGCCGGCATCAAGCTTGGAGATATCCAACAGCGCGTTGAACAGCTCGTTCATGCCAGCCACCGAGGCATTGATGCACTCGACGATCCTGGCACGCTCTTGCCCGCTCATATCGCCGCGCAGTTGCGCAACGAACAGGCCCAGGGCGTGCAAAGGCTGGCGCAGATCATGACTCGCGGCCGCCAGGAAGCGGGATTTGGCGAGATTAGCGAGCTTGAGCTGCTGTGTGCGTTCCTCGACCTTGCCTTCAAGCGTGGCATGGGAATCCTGAAGCTGGGCCGCCATGCTGTTGAACTGATTACCCAGTGCCTCAAGCTCATCGCCGGTCTTGATCGCAATGCGCTGATTGAGATCGCCACTTCCGATACGCGCCGCGCCGTCTCGCAAGGCCCTGATCGGGATCACCATTCGGCGCGCCAGGAAGGTGCCAGCCAATACCGCGAGGCTCAGAGCCGCAATCATCAGCACACCAGACCGAAAGACCGAGGCATAGATTGGCGCATAGGCTTCAACGACCGGCAGCTCCACGAACACCAGCCAGCCAAGCGAGGCGACGGGCGAGTAGACCGCCAGGACCTCCTCGCCCTGGAGGTCATTGGCGACTCCATCAACCGATGAAGGCAACGAGACGCCACTACGCGCCGCCCTGACCTGGGAAAGGTGCGACAGATCGGTATTGCGCAGGACAGGATTGATATCCGGATGAGCGATCAGCCGCCCATTGGCATCCACCACATAGGCCCTTCCCCGATTGCCGACCTTGATTTGAGATACGACGTCCCAAATGAACTTGAGATTGACCTCCGCGACGACCACTCCATATTCGCGGCGGGCGCCAGCAATCGCGATAGTCATGTAGGGCTCTGATTCCCTACGGAAATAAAGCGGCCCATAGTAGTGCTTGCTTGCCATCGCCTCGACGAACTTCGGGTGCTGAGAAAAATCGGTCTGGCTGCCGATCTGGTCGGCGGCAACGCGAGAAACGAGAGCTTGCTCACGGCCCGACGAGTTCGAGCTGGGCGATCTCGGTAATGGCCGGGACCTGGCGCAGCAGCCGGACCGCGTCGAAGCGCCACTCGTCAATCGAGCTCGTGCTCCACGGCAGCTGTGTCATCCAGCCCATCTGCCGCTCGATCTCCTCGACGAATTGAGTAATCCGGCCGGCAGCCGAATTGGCTTGCTCGCGCTGGGTGCTGAGCAACAGCCCTCTCTGCTCGCGATAGGAAAACCACATGTCGAGGAAGCCGCTGGCCATCAAAGCCACGGTCACTACGGCGACGAACAGCGCGACATATTTGCGGAAGAGGTGCCCGCGAGACCGGTCGGGGACGTCTGGCTTCCGGTATGTATCAAATGCGCCGATCGGTGCTCTCATTCGATCACTTCGCTGGCCCGTGCGATGACGATGCGAGGAACCGACAAGCCCAGCGCCTCTGCGGTCCTGAGATTGACAACCAAGTCTACCTTAGCGGGGGCCTGGACTGGAAGATCAGCGGGCTTGCTGCCTTTGAGAATGCGGTCAACATACATTGAGGTACGCCGGTATAGATCGAGCATGTCGGCCCCGCAGGCCACCAAGCCGCCGTCGGTCGCGAAGTAGCTGAAAGGATAGATGGCCGGCACCTTTAGCCGGGCAGCCTGCTCGATGATCAGGGCCCGATGAATCGACATGAAATTGTCCGGAATGACCACCAGCCCCTGGGCCTCGTCGCGCGCAAGATCGGCGATAATGCTCACAATCTCGGCCGGGGTGCGAACAGGCGTCACGACCGGCTCCACGGCAATCGAGGCGGCAACAGCTTCAACTGGCGGCAGAAAGAACGAGAGGCTGTGGGCCGCTGTGTCCGGATTGAACAGGATCGAAACACGTGCAGTAGCCGGAGCGATCTCCTTGAGCAATTCCAGCCATTTCCCTCCTATCGAGGGAAGACAGTTAGTGAAGCCCGTCAGGTTGCTGCCAGGCCGCTGAAGCGCACTCACAAAGCCGTCAGCAACCGGATTGACCGCCGTCACAAATACGATCGGCAGCGTGCAATTCTCCTGCAGCAAGGTGGACACGACGAGGCTGCTGCCAGCGACGATAAGATCCGGTTTCAGTGCGATCAGCTCACGCGCATGGGCCTGCAGCAGACCCCGCTCGGCCGCGAGGCGATAGTGAATTTGGATATTCCGCCCTTTGATCCAGCCGACCTCGCGCAGTCCCTGCTCGAAATTCGCGATACGAAGGGCAGACATCGGGTCGGTTTCGGCGAACCCGATCATCACTCCGATAACACGCATGCGGTCGGGCGGCTGAGAGTCCGCCCAGCATGGCCAGGAAGCAAACGCGCCGCCCATCAGCGACAGAACGTCTCGACGTCTCATGGTGTGGCCTCGCCATAGCAGGAGGCGTGCAACAAGAAGCTCTGTGAGCCTCCGCACGCCCGTCCACGGCGCGGGCCGTTATTTCACCTGTGCCGCAAGCGATCCCGCGCCCATTCTCGACGCCCATTCTGTCCGCAAAATAAGCTCCGGTGAATCAACCAGATGTACCGCTGCCGCCATGACCACAACACGTCCGGAGCCGGAAGTTGTTGGCAAGAAAATGGTATTACCCCTCTCCCGGAGCATACTTTAGTCTTGGGACTAGAGTATGTGTGTATTCGGCGTTCACCGACCGCTCAAAAATGGGGCTTCTTCTGCGCGACCTGTCGCTCATGCAACATGTCGCTCATTACGTCTACCCGCGAGGTCATCAGTTGGGCCGGGCCGGCAGCTGGTAGAGCTCTCCGTATTTCCCGCGTAGGTACGCAACATACGGCTCCATCCGCATTGGTGAGCCGGTCGCCCGCTGCACCAGATCGTCGGGCCGGTACTTGCAGCCGTGCCGATAGATCTTGTCGACGAGCCAGCCGTGCAGCGCCGCGAACGTGCCGCTCGCAATCTCGCGCGGGATGTCGGGATGCGCCTTCACGGCTGCATCGTAGAACTGTGCCGCGAGGATGTTGCCGATGGTGTAGCTCTGGAACGCGCCACCGATGCCGCCGCCGTACCAGTGCACGTCCTGCAGGCATCCGTCACGATCGTCGGGCGGCATGACGCCAAGATCGGACTTCATTGCCGCACGCCAGGCCTCCGGCAAGTCCTTGATCCGCAGCCGGCCTTCGAGCATCTCAAGCTCAAGACCGAACCGCAGCATGACGTGAAGATTGTAGGTGACCTCGTCAGCGTCCGTGCGAATGAGCGAGCGCTCGACCTTGTTGATGGCGCGGTAGAAGGTGTCGAGCGCCACGTCCGCAAACTGGTCGGAGAACGTTTGCTGCAGCTTCGGGAAGTAGTGCTCCCAGAAGCCGCGGCTGCGCCCGACCAGGTTCTCCCATAGTCGCGACTGGCTCTCGTGCACACCCGCTGAGACGCCATGACCGAGTGGCGTGCCGTCAAATGCCACGCTCACGCCCTGCTCGTACATGGCGTGGCCGGCCTCGTGCAAAGTTGAGAACAGCGCGTCGCCGAGATCGTCCTCGCGCACGCGCGTGGTGATGCGGATGTCGCCGGCCGAGAACCGCGTGCAGAACGGATGATGCGTCTTGTCGAGGCGGCCGCGGTCGAGATCGTAGCCCATGCGCTGCGCGACCCCGAGACCGAACGCGAGTTGCGCCGGCTCGCCAAAGGTCTGGCGCAGACAGCGATCGTCCGCCGGTGCCTGCTCCGCGATTGCGCGCACCAGCGGCACGAGCTCGCGCCGCAGCGCCTTGAACAGTTTCTGCACCGAAGCGGTCGTCATGCCCTCCTCGGCATCGTCGATGAACGGATCGGCGATGTGCTCGTAGGGCGCGAAGAACTCCGCGTATTCGCGGCTGGTATCGAGGATCTGCTCCAGGAACGGCACCATGGCGGCGAAGTCGTTGGCCGGCCGCGCCCGCGTCCACGCGTCATAGGAGGCGGCCCCAAGCACCGACGCGCGCACCACGTATTCCGCCGGCACCTTGATCGCCTTCTCGAAGTTGCGTTGCGCCACGCGAACCAGAGCAGCGTCGTCGTCAGACAGGCTTGCCGCCTTGGACGCCAGCGCATCGATCAGCCGGCCAAGCGCAGGATCGACGAACTTCTCATGCGCGAGCCGCTGCAAGGTCGCGCCCTGGCGCCCGCGCGCGGCGGCGCCTTCTTTCGGCATGTACGTGGCCTGATCCCAGGACAAAACCGAGCTGGCGGCACCCAGGTCGCTGATCTCGAGCAGGCGGCGCTTGAGCTCCGCAAGCTTGTCCTCGGTCGACAAACGGCTGCGCACTTGCCGCCGGTTGCCCCTTGCCAACACGGGCCCTTATGGACCTGTGGGCTTTAGTTCTGTCGGCGCTTCTCTTGTGGGATTTTGCCTTGCGAGTCTTGCTGCGAAGTCTTGGCCATGGATTACCTGTGATATTAACCTTTTGAGGCGACTTGGCGCGCGCCCACTGGACCGTAAAGAACCCGGCAGCAATGCCGCACCCTGGAACCAGACGCAAAGTCGGCGCAATCTCGACCTAAGGACTGGAAAAACCAAGGTTTGAGCCATGCCATTGCACGGACCGCGGCAAACCAGACGACAATTCTTCGCCGGATCGATGGCGATCATCCTGGCGATTGCTGTGCTTGGGCTGGCGGGCGGCCAACAGGCGGCTGCGCAGCTTGAGCTTCTGGATCTCATCAAGAAGAAGGGTGCTATCACCAACCAGGATCCCAAAAAGAAGCTGCCTAACGTCCTGTCCGGCAAAAAGACGCCGCCGTCACACCCAAGAACCTGCCGCAAAGGCCTGCCCGGAAACCTGACTGGCAAAGGGCCTGCCAGGAAATCTGACTGGCAAGACTCAGACTGGAAACCTGCCCGGAGCCAATCAGGCCGGCAAGAACCTGCTTGGCAAGAGCACCGACACCAAGGGCACGGCGCTTGGCAAGGGCATTGATCCTAAGAACCTCAATAACGCCAAAGGCACGATCGGCAACATCGATCCCAAGAATGCCAAGGGCAACTTTGGCAACCTCGGCAAGGGACCTCTCAGCAAGACCGCGCTTGGCAACGCGCCCGGACTGCCGAAGGGCAACGCCTTACTGCCAAAGGGCAACACCTTCCTGCCCAAGGGCAACACCCTCTTCGGCAAGAGCATCAACACCAGGACGGCGTTTGCCGGCCCCATGCGCGCGGCCACGCCGGTCCTGCGATTGCAGCTGCGGGCCGATCACCGGCGCGAGCTGCTCGACGTGCGGCGGTTGTTGCCGCGTGCGACTGCTCCCCGGCGAGCGCGGCTTCACGGCCGTGCCGCCAGTGAATGAGACCCGGTTGGTGTCGACCGAGATGGTGTTCCGCGTCGGCCCCAACGTCTCGCCACAGGCGCTGCAGGCGGCGCATGCAACGACATGGTCTGACCCCCATCAGCTCAGAGAACATGGGGCTTGCCGGCGGCACGGTCTACCATTTCCAGGTCACCAGCGGCCGGCCGGTCGGCGAGGTCATTCGTGCGCTGGAAGCGGAAAACATTGGCGTCCCGTCCGCCGAACTACACTTTCACGCTCACCCAGGAGAGGAATGAGCAGCCCGCCAATGAGCAGCCGGCAAATGAGCAGCCCGCGGACGAACAACCCGCCGCGGAAGACCCGGACCTGGCGGGACGGAACGAGAAGGGAGCCTCGGAGCAATACGTCGTCAACAAGCTGCAGCTTGCCGAGGTGCACAAGGTCGCGACCGGCCGCGGCGTGCTGGTCGCGGTGGTCGATTCCGCAATCGACATGAACCATCCCGATCTCGCCGGCGCTTTCGTCGAGCAGTACGACGCTGTCGGCCGCCGCGAGAAGCCGCACTTCCATGGCACCGGCATGGTTGGCGCGATCGCGGCCCATCACAGGCTCATGGGCATTGCGCCCGAGGCCAGGATCCTCGCCATTCAGGCTTTCAGCGGCACCACCCGGCAGTCTCCGGAAGCGACCACCAAGCAGATCCTCGCCGGGCTCGATTGGGCGGTGCGCAAAGGCGCGCGCGTGATCAACATGAGCTTTGCGGGCCCATACGACCCGATGCTTGCTCTCGCGATGAAGAACGCGCACGCCAAGGGCGTGGTGCTGATCGCGGCTTCCGGCAATCTCGGGCCGAAGTCGCCGCCGCTCTATCCGGCCGCCGACCCGAATGTGATCGCAGTAACGGCGGTCGACGAGAACGACCGGCTGTTCGCCCAGGCGGTGCGCGGGCCGCATGTCGCTATCGCGGCTCCGGGCGTCGACGTGATGGTGCCGGCTCCAGAGGAGACTTATCAGCTCACCACCGGCACCTCGGTCGCGGCCGCGCATGTGAGCGGCGTCGCCGCGCTGATGATCGAGCGCAATCCCAACGTTGATGCGGCGACCATCCTCGAGGTGCTCACCTCGACCGCCCAGAAGCTCAATCCGAAAGGGCGCGACGACCAATTCGGCTGGGGTCTGATCGATCCCGCATCCGCGCTGGCCGAGCTCGAGTCCAGGATGACCGACAACCAGGTTGCCAGCATATCGCAGCCGCCGGCGCAGGCGGCGCTGCCGAAGCAGGTCGCGGCGCCGAAGCAGCAGCGACAGGGAGCGCCGAGACTGCAACCAGCGTCCGCGCAATAAGGCTCTAGAGCATGATCCCGAAAAGTGGAAACCGGTTTTCGGAAAGGATCATGCTCAGACAAGGAAGCTAGACCTTGATCCGATTCAATCTGAACGGATCAAGGTCTAGGTCGCCCCGGCCGTGGCGTCGAATCGCTGGCGCGCCTCCTGAATGGCCGTGCGGTTCCTGCGCGCCCAGAGCCCTAGCTGGCTGACCGGCTCAAGCAGTGAATGGCCAAGCCTGGTCAGCTTGTATTCGACGCGCGGGGGAATGGTCGGGTAGACCGTGCGCGTGAGAAGCCCGTCCCGCTCCAGTGCCCGTAGCGTCAATGTCAGCATCCGCTGCGAGATGCTGCCGAGGCCGCGGCGAAGCTCGTTGAACCGCTTCGGCCCGTCACCCAACATACTGACGACCAGCACCGTCCACTTGTCGCCGACGCGCGCCAGCACCTCACTCACGGCGCGGCAATCCTCGGCCACATGCAGGTTACTCGGTATCAGCGCTGTGCCTTCTTGCCGCGGCCGCTTGGTCATCTATTTATCCCTAGTATCAATCGGTAACCAAGGTAGCCCCGCTATGGCCAAGGTCAAGATCGGTATCATCATCAGTACGACGCGCGCGGCCCGTTTCGGAGACAAACCTGCCAAATGGATCAAGGGCATCACATCGCAGCGCGACGACCTGACCGTGGAAGTCCTGGATCTACGCGACTACCCGATGCCCTTTTTCGACGAAGCGGCGTCGAATGCATGGGTTCCGTCGCAAAACGAGGTTGCACAGCGCTGGCAGAAGAAAGTCGCGGAGTTCGACGGCTATATATTTGTGACGGCTGAATACAACCGCGGCGTTCCGGCGGTGCTGAAGAACGCCCTCGACTACGCCTATCCGGAATGGAACAAGAAACCGGCGGCCTTTGTCGGCTACGGCTCGGTCGGAGCAGCCCGCGCAATCGAGCACCTGCGGCTTGTTACGATCGAGCTCCAGATGGCGCCGACGCGGACCGGTGTCCATATTCAAGGTGCGGACTTCATGGCCGTCTGGAAGGGCGGCAAGGATATAACGGAGCTTTCGTATCTCCAACAGAATGCCACCGACATGCTCGATCAGCTCGTCTGGTGGGCCAATGCACTCAAGGCTGCGCGCGAGCGGCCGACAGTTTCCGCCGCCGCATAGAGCGCAGCAAAGGAGGACACGCATGTCCATTCGACCAATCAAGCGCATCGCGCAGTCCACGCCCACCATCGAAGGCGCCGGCGTGAAGCTGCGGCGCGCCTTCGGCTTCGGCACCACCAGCGAGTTCGATCCGTTCCTGCTGCTCGACGATTTCCGCAACGATCGGCCCGACGACTATCGTGCCGGCTTTCCCTGGCATCCGCACCGCGGCATCGAGACGATCACCTATGTGCTCGCCGGCACGGTCGAGCACGGCGACAGCCTCGGCAACGACGGCAAGCTGGGCGCCGGGCGACGTGCAGTGGATGACGGCCGGCAGCGGCATCCTGCATCAGGAGATGCCGCAGGGCGATGCCCAGGGCCGCATGCACGGCTTCCAGCTCTGGGCCAACCTGCCCTCCTCGCTCAAGATGACGGCGCCGCGCTATCAGGACATTCCGGCGATCGAAATCCCCGAGGTCGTCGACGACGACGGCACGCGCGTGCGCGTGATCTGCGGCGACTTCTGGGGCAAGCGCGGACCGGTCGACGGCATCGCGGCGGAGCCGCGCTATCTCGACGTGTTCGTGCCGCCGGGCAAGCGCAAGACGCTTGCCGGTCGAGACCGGCCGGCACGCCTTCGCCTACGTGTTCGAGGGCTCCGGCACGTTCTCGGATGCCTCGCAGCCGTTCGGCGTGCTGACCGAGAAGGAGACCGCGCAAGGCGAGACGCTGGTGCGCGAGCGCACCGGCAACCGCTCGCTGGTGGTGTTCGATCCCGGCGACGAGGTCACCGTGCAGGCCGGCGACGAGGGCATCCGCTTCCTGCTCGTCTCCGGCAAGCCGATCGAGGAGCCGGTCGCCTGGCACGGGCCGATCGTGATGAACACGCAGGCCGAGCTGCAGCAGGCGGTCGCCGAGCTGCGCAACGGCACGTTCATCAAGCACAGCTGACCTTTATCTATCCTCCCGCGCCAATCTGGCATTTGACGAGCATAGGCCGCGCTGGCTACACCGGCGCGGCCCGTTCCTGTTGGGTGCCCGGAGGACCGTCTCATGCCCGATCTCGACCGCGCCGAACTGCTCGAGCTGCTTGGCCGGCTTGGGGCGCCGGATGACGCCGACGTGCTTGCGGCCGCGCGCGCCCTGCACGGCAAGATCAGCGAATCCGGCCTGACCTGGGACACGGTGCTGCAGCTCGACGTGGATGCAACCGGCCGGGAGCAGGATGAAAGCCCGCCCGAGGAGACCTCCGCCGACGCGCCCAGCAAGCGACCCAGCGGCGGCAAGGCCGAAGTGGCCTTCATCATCGAGCGCCTGCTCGCGCGCACGACCATCTCGGACACGCTGCGCCAGGAGCTTGTCGACTTCAAGCGCGCGATCGCCGACGGCTCGTTCGACGACATGGACGCGCAATATGTGCGCGCCCTCGCCAAGCGGCTTCGGGCCTGAGCTGCATTTCCAGAAGCGCAACCCGTCGCTCGTCCCCGAAAGCGAGGACTCAGAGCAACAAATCAACGGCGGAATCAGTGGCCCTAGGTTCCCGCTTGCGAAGATGTGAACCAATGACTTTCCGCTGTCGTCCCCGCGAAGGCGGGGACCCATACGCCGCAGCAAAGCGATGGGGCAGGCCAACGATAACCGAGACCTTGGTGGTTATGGGTCCCCGCCTTCGCGGGGACGACAGCGGCTTGGTTCGTACCAAAATACTTGAGACGCTGGGTTCCCGCGAAGGCGGAGATACGCGGAACGAACGGCTTTATTGCGTCACCGGCTTGAAACGCTGAATCTTCCGGCCGCGGTTCTCGGCGATGTAGACGTTGTTCTTGGAATCGACCGCGATGCCGTGCGCCTGGTCGAACTCGCCCGGATAGCGGCCGACGCGACCGAAGCTCGAGAGCTTCTTGCCGGTCGCGCGATCAGAACCTCGATCTGCGAGTTGTTCTGGTTGACCACGAACATCAGCCGCTGATTCGCGATCGGGCGAGAAGTCGATCGCCACGGTGGCGCCGCCGCTCTGCTTGGGCTTGCCGTCCGCGGGCGCGGTGACCGGCGTCCAGGGCACCTCGATGTTCTTCTTGAAGGCTGCCCTGCTTGTCGTAGATCTGAATGCGCGCGCCGTCGCGGTTGCAGACGTAGACCAGGCCATCCTTGGCGATCGTCATGCAGTGCACGGTCTCCATGCCCTCCGGCTGCCACTGGCGCAGGAACTTGCCGTCGCGATCCATCACCGCGATGCGCCGGTTGCCGCCGCGGCCCTCGCCGTCGGAGACATAGACGTCGCCGTTCTGCGGATCGACGTAGATGCTCGACGGCATGAAGAACTGCGCCGCATTCGAGTTCAGCGGCGTGCCTTTGACAGTGCCGTCGGAAGAATCGAACACGCCTTTCTTGCCGATCTGCAGCAGCAGCTTGCTGCCGTCGTGCGAGTACTTCTGCACCATGCCGGAGGGCGCGCTCGCGATCCAGATGTTGTTGTCCTTGTCGACGTGACAGCTGTGGAGGCGTGGATCGAGCAGCTTCGCATCGCCCCAGGAATTGACCACGTTGCCCGCCGGATCGAATCTCGATGATCGGCGGAGCAAGATTTCCGGCATTCAATTCGCCCTCGAGCACGTCCTGGCGATTGAGGATGAACACGTGGTCGCTGCGCATCCACGCAGGTGCCGCCCAGGCCGCCGAGCACCCAGCTGTTCGGCAAGGGCTTTGGCCACGAGATATCGATCTCGTAGCGCGGCGCGGCGCCTTGCGCGCGCAACGATGAGTGAATGCCGGCGCCAACCACCATGGTCAGCGCCGCGCAGAATCCGAGTCTCGCCAGAATGCTCATGATCGCCTCCCTAGATCCATGTGGGGCGGTTCTTGTCCGCCCTCTCAAGTCCACTGCCCGGCATCATGCCCTTTTTGGGCGGACGCCACAACGCGTGCCTAGCTAATCTTACTGAGTCACTCGAAGCCTTGCGTGTCCCGACCGAGCGAGCGTAGCGAGCGAAGAGCCGGGACCCAGGGGCGGCAGATCGTCAACTTCGCGAAATCGCTCTGGGTCCCGGCTCTCGCTTCGCTCGGCCGGGACACGCAAGGAATTCTGACGCAGTAAGACTAGCTCGCTAACCCTTCGCGACCGCGATCTCCAGCGGGAACTTGTCGACCACCTCGTGGCCGTCCTTGGTCACGATGAAGGTGTGGCCGAGGAAGATGCCGAAAGTGCCGTCGGGCGTGATCGGATTGGGCTCCGCCATGATGATCATGCCGGGCTTGAGCACCATGTCGATCTCCTCGCCCTTGACGTGCTCGGCGCTGACGTGCGGGTTGTCGGTGACGAGGTCGATGCCGTGGCACTGCGTCGGGCGCGACTGCACGCCGTTGTCGCGGAAGAATTTCGAGGCGATGCGCATGTTCTCGGTCGGCTTGCCGGGCGCGATCTCGGCGATGATCTTGCTTGTAGCCGGGCAGCGTGATCTCGTCCCAGAACTTGCGCACCATCTCGGTCGGCTCGCCGACGCAGATCGGCGAGCCGATCTGCGCCGAGTAGCCGCGATAGCCGGCGGCAAGCTCCATGTTGATGATGTCGCCCTTCTTGAGCACGCGGCCGGACGGGCGCGGATTGCCGAAGATCATCGCCGGGATTGTCCATCGGGGTCGAGCCGATGATGAGGAAGTCGATGTCGCCGCCGCCTTCGAGGATGGCGGCGCCGGCCGCCGCGCGCAGCTCGTATTCCTTCACGCCGGGCCTGCGCGCGCGCGACCATCGCCTCCATGGCGTTCTGGCAGAGCACGCCCGCCTTGCGCACGCAGTCGAGCTCCTCCTCGCTGTGGATCACCAGCAGGTCGTGCAGGAAGCCCTTGGTGAAGACGAGCTCGGCGTCGGGCAGATTGTGGCGCAGCACGTTGTACTGGTTGACCGGCAGATAGTCCTCGTGGCGCGGATCGATCTCCATCAGGCCGATGCGGCCGCGCTCGAGCTTCAGCTCGCGGATGCGCTCGACCATGATGTCGGCGTAGCGGCCGTTGCGGCTGTGGCGCACGTCCTTGCACCGCGACCTCGACCTGCCGGCGCACCGCCTCGGCATGCGTGCCGCCCATCGAATAGATCATGGTCGGCTCGCCATCGAGCGGCACCAGCACGTAGCAGCACAGCGCATGCCATTCCCAATGGCCGGTGAGCCACAGCATGCCGCCGCCGAAGCTCCAGTGGCTCGGGCCGCCCGGCACGATGATGGCGTCGAGCTTGTGCTCGCGCATCTTGGCGCGCAGCGCGGCGTAGCGGCGCTCGTATTCCTTCTTGGAGAACTGCTCGTAGACGGCGTCGCGGTAATACGGCGTCTCGCGCATGTTGGCGAACGGCAGCGCCTGGTCGAGCTTGCTGCGCACGACCTCCCACGGCTGCGGGCCGATGCGGGGCGGCTGGATGTTCACGTTCATGCTGGGATCCTCACAGTTCACATTCGGTGTCGCCCCCGCGAAGCGGGGGCCGAGTATTTCGAGCGGCGTGTTCGCGATAACTCGAGTCGATCCGCTTGGGCCGCGCTTATGGGTCACCCGCTTTGCGGGGACGACAGGCGCAGTGCGTGCCGATTACAGCTTGCAATTGCCGATCGTCACCGGGCCGCCGGCGGCCTCGACGGCCTCCTTGGCGAGCGCCAGATTGGCGACCTGCTCGACGGTCGGCTTCTTGTCCTTCGCGATGTCGCCGTTCTCGACGCTGTTGTCGATCGTCCATTGCGTGCGCGCCGGATCGAAGCCGGTGTTGACCGACCAGACGCAATTCTTGGTCTCGCACGTCGATGCGCGTATTCGACCGCCTCCTTCGGCTTCTCGGTCGCCTTGCAGATGATCGGCACCACCTTGGCCTTGTCGCGATAGATCGACCCGGTTGGCCTCGATCATGGCGGCGACGGTGTCGCGCAGCAGCGCGCGGTCGCGCGCGATCCATTCGATCGAGGCGCCGTAGGAGTTGAACTGTAGTTCGGCATCAGGTCGGCGAGCTGCGACCAGCAGATTGAGCGTCGGCTTCTGCTTCTTGGCGAGAAACACGTCCTCGGGATGCAGCGCCACGCCGTCGATCTGGCCGGCGACCAGGCCCGGCAGCCGGCCGGCGATGGCCGACGAGATGAACTGCGCGTCGTCGACCGTGAGGCCCGCGGACTTGAGCACCTCGCGGCCCATGCGCCAGTTGAAGCCGCCGACGCCGCCGCCGGTCGCCGACAGCCGCTTGCCCTTGAGATCCTTGGCGGTCTTGACGTCGGGCGACGACCATGTAGGCCTGCGGCATGCGCGGCGCGAGGCCCCAGAACTGCTGCACCTTCATGCCGCGGCCGATCGCGACGTCGCTGACCGCCGCGATCGCCGAGCCCTGCGCGGCCGCCGCGTTCGAGGTCGCCGACTGGCCGCCCTCGAACTGCATGATGTTGGCGTCGATGCAGCGCTTGGCGAAGAAGCCGAGCTCCTTGGCGACATAGGGCGACGTGTGCACCACGTTCGGCGGCGCGACCGAGACGCCGACATTGATCTTGCGCATGGTCGTGCAGTTGGGCGCGTTCTGCGCGAGCGCGTCAGCCGACGCCGAGACGCGGCACAGACGGCGACGAGCGACAGCAGCGCGGTCCATGCGTTGTTCGTACATGGCTTGTTTCCTTCCTGGTTACGATGCGTCCCTAATCCTCCTCCGCGCGTCGGTCCACGGCGCCACGTGCTTCTCGACCAGCCGCAACAGCGCCGTGAGCGTCACGCCGAGGAGGCCGAGCGTCACGATCGGCACGAACATCTTGTTGACCTGATAGGTCGCGGCCGTGCGCACGATCAGATAGCCGATGCCGGAGATCGCGGTGTAGAGGTCGGCGAGCACCATGCCGATCAGGCCGCGGCCGAGCGCGAGCCGCAGCCCGGTGACGATGAACGGCAGCGCCGCCGGCAGCACGATGTTCGCCCACAACTGCCGTTCGTTGCAGCGGAAGGCGCGGCCGACCTCGATCAGCTTGGGGTCGACCGCCTTCACGCCCTGGTAGGTGTTGATCACCATCGGGAAGAACGCGAACAGGAACAGGATGATCACCTTGGCGGTCTGCTCGAAGCCCGCCCACAGCACGATCAGCGGCACCAGCGCGACCGACGGGATCGAATAGAGGAAGGTGATGTAGACGCTGAGCGCCACGTCGAGCACCCAGTAGCGCGCGAGCAGAAGCCCGATCGCGATCCCGAACGACGACCGCGAGCGTGAAGCCCGATGGCGCAGCACCACCAGGCTCGGCCAGAGATAGGTCCACAGCTCGCCGCTGCGGATCATGTCGACCGCGGCGACCGCGACCGCGCTCGGCGTCGTGAACAGGACCGGATCGATGCTGCGGCCGACCATCTCCCAGAGCGCCAGGACGATCGCGAGCGAGACGACGCGGATCGCGAGATTGAGCATCGCGCGGCGGTGCCGGCGCGTGCCGGCAGCGCGCTCGGCGCGCGCCTTGTCGTCGGTCAGTGCGCGGCTCCGCGTCGGGCAGCGCTCGCGTCCGGTCTGATCGATCGTCGTCACGCGACCTCCCTGCGGTGCGCTGGCATTGCGCGGCCGCGCCGTGTGGAGCTGGCGCCAGATGTGCAGGCGCAATTCGGCAAAGCGCGGATCGGCGCGCACCGCATCGACATCGCGCGGCCGGCCGAACGGCATGTCGAGCACTTCCTTGATGCGGCCCGGACGCGCGCTCATCACCGCGATGCGGTCGCCGAGCACGATCGCCTCGTCGATCGAATGGGTGATGAACACCATGGTCTTGCGCTCGTCCGGCCGCTCCATCAGCGCGAGCAGCTCCTCCTGCAGCACTTCGCGCGTCTGCGCATCGAGCGCGGCGAACGGCTCGTCCATCAACAGGATCGACGGGTTCATCGCCAGCGCGCGCACCAGGCCGACGCGCTGCTGCATGCCGCCGGAGAGCTGATAGGGATAGTGGCGCTCGAAGCCGGTGAGCCCGACCAGGTCGAGATAGTGCGCGACGCGCTCCTTGATCCGCGCGCGCGGCACGCCCGCCACCGCGAGCCCGAAGGCGGCGTTGTCGTAGACGGTCTTCCAGGGCAGCAGGCCGAAGTGCTGGAACACCATGGCGACGCCGTCGGGCGGGCGGCCGGCGACCGGCTTGCCGTGCACCAGGATGCTGCGCCGTCGCTGCAGCTCGGTGAGGCCGGCGATGCAGCGCAGCAGCGTGGTCTTGCCGCAGCCGGACGGGCCGACCACGCACAGGATCTCGTTGCGCTCGACACGTCAAGCGACAGTTGATGGAAGGCGACGACGGCGCCGTCGAGAAAGAGCTTGCTGGCGTCTCTTCGGCGACGATGGCGGCGCCGAGGCCGTCGCGGCAGAAGCCATGCGTTTCCCCGTTCGGATCGTGATGTTGGCGTGCTTCGCGAGGGCGAGTGTCCGGCGACCGCGGAAATTCATGCGGCATGAGAGGAGATCCAATGTCCGCCCGGAAGTCGTCGACGGGAAATGGCTGACAGGCGATAAGCGCAATGCGACGAAGTGCATCGCGGCCGGCAGCGAGTCGTGCTCCGCAGGTTCCTACCTGATTGCCGGTACGCGGTGCACGCGATTAGCCAGCGGTGCTCCGCAGGGCCGTGATCGTTCCGAAACGCCGAGCTCGACCGTCCCGGCATAAGGTCGGAACCATCACAGAAAAATCTGGATCGATCTTCTCCTCGGTGTAGCTCAGCAGCTCCGCGAGGCAGCTCTCCTGCCGACGCCGGAGTTCTTGTAGCCGCCATAGGGCGTGCCCTTGAAGTGGTTGCCGACGCCATTGACCCAGACCATGCCGGACTGGACCCGGCGCGCGGCCTTGAGCGCGCGCTTGATGTCGTTCGTCCACACCGCCGCGGTCAGCCCGTATTCGACCGAATTGGCCAGCTCGATGATGGCGTCCTCGTCGCGCCAGGAGAACACCGAGAGCACCGGCCCGAAGATTTCCTCGCGCGCGATCTTCATCTGCGGATGCACGTCGCCGAACACGGTCGGCTCGACCCAGAAGCCGCGCTCGAACTCCTTGCCGGGCGGCCGCTTGCCGCCGATCATCAGCTTGGCGCCGTCGTCGACGCCCGACTTGATCATCATGTTGACCCGCTCCATGTGGCGCTTGGAGTTCATCGGCCCCATCTGCGACTTCGGATCGAGTCGGATCGCCGATCTTGATCTCGGCGACCTTCTCGGTGACGCGGTCGAGCACCTTCTTGTAGAGCTGCTCGTGCAGCATCAGCCGGCTGGTCGAGCCGCAGGACTGTCCCGACCAGGCGAAGTTCATGCCCGCGATGGCGGCATCCGCGACCTTGTCGGGATCGGCATCCGGATAGACGATGAACGGATTCTTGCCGCCAAGCTCCAGCGTCAGCGCCTTGATGCCGCCTTCCGCCGCCGCGCGCTGGATCGCCATGCCGGTCGGGACCGAGCCGGTGAACGCGATGCGCTTGACGCGCGGATGCCGCACGATCGCGTCGCCGGCCGGCATGCCGTTGCCGGTGACGATGTTGACGGTGCCGGGCGGCATGATCTCCTTGGCGATCTCGCCCAGGATGTGGGCCGACAGCGAGCTCGTCTCCGGCGGCTTGATCACCACCGTGTTGCCGGCGATCAGCGGGCCGGCGAAGCCCGCGCGCCGCGAAGCTCAGCGGATGATTGAACGGCACGATGCGCGCCACCACGCCATAGGGCTCGCGCACCGTGATGTGCAGATGCTTGGAGCTTGCCGGAACGGTCTCGCCCTTCATCTCGATGGCAAGCCCGGTGTACCATTCGAGCTGCTCGGCGGCGCCTTCGATGTCGGCCTTCATCTTGGTGATGGTGTTGCCGGTATCCATCACCTCGGTGTGCAGCAGCTCCTCGCCGCGCTCGCGGATGCGCTTGGCCATCGCCTTGAGATATTTCCCGCGCTCCTTGATATCGAGCGCGGCCCAGGCCGGCTGCGCCTTCTCGGCCGCCGCCACCGCCTTGTTGACGTCGGCGGCATCGCCCGCGACGAACTCGCCGATCCGCTCCTCGTTGGCGGGGTTGACCGACTCGATCCACTTGTCGGCCTCGCCGGCGACCATCTCGCCGCCGATCAGCATCTGTCCCTTCATCTGGGCGTGTACGTTCATGACAAAACTCCCCGGGGCCATTTGCGGCCGCCGCAATTGGCGGGCCGAAGGCTGTCATTCATTCTCTATCGGGGTTACAGGGGCTGGACAAGCGTGCGGCGAGGGCCCGGCCGACGGCGGCGCGCAAGGCAACTGTCGCAGCGGGCTCGGCGCCCTAGCTTACCGGCCGCTTCACGTCGCTTTCGAACCCTGCAAGCCGCATGCGATCGCCCTCCACACAAGAGACCTCTCGCCGTCACGTCGCGGCCTTTCTGTTAGAGCTTGAACACAGGCCCATGGCCGACCTCGACGTGACCCACATGCGGCTTGTCGTCAGCCCCGCGTTCATTGGGATCTGGCTCGCGGAGATCAGATCCCCGTAGGCGGGACGTAACAGAAGATTGTGTAATTCGGGCCGACGAAGATAATTCCGTGTCCCGTGGGGTTACCCTGGTCCCACTTTATTTTATGGTTTGGGACTTTGAGCCTCGTCCCTTCAGGGATGTACGGTTTCTTGACCGCCGGGCCTTGGCCCGTAATGATAGCGACGTAGCTGTTTTCATCCTGCTCGTAGAGGTCTGCCTCATCGGAGTCAGCTTCACCGCAGCACGAGAGACGTGGGTTGTCAGGCTGCTTCAAATTCTGAAACCATTGCCGCACATAGGGCGGGCTGCTTTCCCACTCGGGGTCGTAGCGTATCTGGAAGTGGGAATCGGCATATCTGTAGTCGCTCGTGTTGCTGGTGGAGGCGTGCGGCGCCTTTCCCCGCGACCAGGCAACGACCGGCAGGGCCAGTACTAACAACGCAGACGAAATTGCGACAAGTCGGCGGGCGCTGGACGTCATCGGCGTCTCCTGAGTGGCGGCAGCCCCGGCCACCTCAGGAGGTGCAAGGCGGCGGAGCGTCCAGGGTGCAACGATCTCAGCAAACTTGGGATGCACCGTCGGAACTTTAGTTCCACTCAAGGTGTGGCCATATGGCCAAAAGGTTTAGGTGACTCCGCCGTTGGTATATTCGCGCGAGGCGAAATTTGTCTTTTTGCGGCTAAGGGGTAAACCCACCGCCTCGCCTTCCCATTTTAGCTGTTGCGTCCACCTGTCAACGACGCGCAACGAGCAGCGGCTCGACGTTTGCGCCGCCTGCCATTTGGGGATTCGACGGCTCGAAGCGTTCGCGCAGCTCGCGCTTCAGGACGAGCTCGCGCGCAACCGCAAAAGCGTCCGTCACGCTCTTGGCTTTCCGGAGCGCGACGTTGAAGAACGCATCGCCGAAATAGGTCCACTTGGCCTTGTCCTGGCAGCCGAACGACGGATGGTCGGCATCAGCCGCGGTGATGACCAGAGCATCGGGGCTCGCGAGACGAGGAATGAAGACGCCGGAATAGCAGGCCGAGATGACCACCGCCTTATGCCGCACGCCGGTCCGCGCCAGCATGTCGGCGAGATTGGGTGGCGTCAGCATTTGCGTGAGCCGCCCCGCTTTGACCGCAAGGCCGGCGGGCGAGCCGTGCGTGGTGAGAATGAGAAACAGAACATCGTTCTCGGCGTCCATCCCCTTGGCGGCCGTCTGCAAAGACCTCGCCAAGGTCTCGATCGTCGCCTTTCCCCCTTTCTTTGAATTGTATTGCACGTCGACCGGGCCGCCCCCGAAGCGGTCCGCTATGATTTTCGCTGCTCCGGTCGCCTCGCTTCGAAACACGCTTTGATCGCCGAAAAGCCCGAACGAGACCACGCTGACCTTGCGGGCATTCTCCGCGTGCGCCGGCAGAACGGTCGGCGTGACGGTCAAAAGAAAGGCGATGAGCGCCCACAGCCGACTGGCCCAGCTGAGCCAGGATTTGAACGTCATAACGAACCTCGTTCCGTGACCGCCACCCTAGTAGCGTAAAACGCAATTGCGGAATTACAGTGCCCGCCAGAGGTCGGAACCAAGCGACCTTGGCGCGACGCGCATGGTTGCTCTACGCCAACACAAGGCGATATACGACCTCAATGAACACCACACAGCCTCCGTTTCGCGCCGAGCACATCGGCAGCCTGCTGCGCCCGCCTGCCCTGCTGCAGGCGCGCGACGAATTCGCGACCGGCGCGATCGACCGTCAGCGCCTGACCGCGGCCGAGAACGAGGCGATCCGCAATGTCGTGAAACTGCAGGAGGAGGTTGGGCTCAAGGTCATCACCGACGGCGAGTTCCGGCGCGGCACCTACTCGGACTCGTTCACGATATCCGGCATTTCCGGCGTCTCGGTCGAGCTGACCGAGGATACCGGCTTCATCGGCTCGACCACCCACGGCCACCGGATGGCGCGGCGCATTCCCAAGGTGGTCGACCGCATCCAATGGAACGGTCCGCAGAATGCCGCCGACTTCCGCTTCCTCAAGTCACTGACGGAGCGCACGCCGAAGATCACGCTGCCGGGCCCCTGCTACATCCACTATCGGGCGGGCCGCGCCAATATCAGCCGCGACGCCTATCCCGACCTCGACGCGTTCTGGTCTGATCTCACCGCCGCCTATG
>CAVUXO010000007.1:0-920118 GCA_963745515.1 uncultured Alphaproteobacteria bacterium | reverse complement strand
GCACACCATGGAAAGAAGCTTCCGAGCACTTCGCCAAGCGGCGCTTCGGCGTTGACGGCACGCGAATAGATCGAAAGGCAGGTACCTTTCATGGGGAAACGCTTCGCAGTCTTTGAGAAACCGAGATCATGACGGACGAGGTTCATGAGATCGGCGGAGTCTTCACGGTCATGAATCGTGAATGCGTTACTGAGGCCGGTCTCGAGCGCGTACTCGCGGAGGAGCCGCGCCCCGATGGCATGAAACGTTCCCGACCAGCTCAGCGCATCCGTCATTGGCCCGGCCTTTGCGCCCAGTACCTGACCGATGATGCGCTCAACTCTTCGCTGCATCTCGGCAGCGGCGCGGCGCGAGAAGGTGAGCAGCATCATGCGGCGTGGGTCGCAGCCCGAGACGATCAGATGCGCGACGCGGTTAGCGAGCGTGTTGGTCTTGCCGGAGCCTGCGCCCGCGATAATGAGAAGAGGCGAAGCGTCCTCGAGCGAGCCGCAGCCGTGCTCGACGGCGCGGCGTTGTTCGGAGTTCAGTTTCGCAAGGTACGGCGCAGACATGGCTTCGAGCCCCCGTGTCGAGCCTGTCGGGTAACGCCGATTAAATCGTTGTTTCCCCGCCTCATTTTGCCCGTTGCATCAACTCAGTCATCCTAGTACAAAGCATGAACGGAAAAGCTTGTCGATCCGTAAACAGCACAAAGGACTCGCGGAGGGATGGCGCGAAGGGCCGGAAGCGCTGATCTGCCCCTGCATGGCGGGCACGTCCCTCAATGGCTAGCCGATCGGATGACCCGACTCGGCGCGGTCATGGCGCAGGCCATTGTGCATCACTATGGCCGTGATGAGCTGCTGCGGCGGCTCGCCAACCCTTTCTGGTTTCAGTCCTTCGGCGCCGTGATGGGAATGGACTGGCATTCGTCCGGCATCACCACGAGCGTCATCGGAGCGCTTAAGCGGGGATTGACGCCGCTGGGAAACGAGCTCGGCATTTACGTGTGCGGCGGGCGTGGGCAGCAATCACGGCAGACGCCCAGAGAACTCGTATCCATCGGCGACCGGGTGGGATTTGACGGAGCGGCCTTGGCCCAGGCGAGCCGCCTGGTGGCCAAGGTTGACAGCGCGGCTGTTCAGGACGGCTTCGATTTGTACCTGCACGGATTCATCGTCACGGACGACGGAAGCTGGACCGTCCTGCAGCAAGGCATGAACGACCAGCGCAAGCAGGCGCGGCGCTATCACTGGTTCTCAGAGGGATTGAAAAGCTTCGTGGACGATCCGCATGCCGCGATTGATGGCCAAGGGCAGGGGACAATCGTCAACCTCGTTGATCGACGCGCGCAGGCGTCACGTCACGCGCAGCTTGAACTGCTCACGTCCCTCGGTCCGGACCAGATCACACGTGAGCTAGAGGCGATCGAGGCAGCTGCCGTGCGCTCTACGCCCGCGGTCGAGCAACTGACGCTACCCCATTTGATTATGCCGTCTCACCACGATGTCCGCGCCGGCAATGCGATTGCGCGACGTCTGCATGGCAACTTAGCCGCGGCCGCAGACCGCGGGCCGAAGGATTTTCCAGAATTGCTGCTCACGCCTGGCGTAGGAGCGAGAACGGTCCGCGCCTTGGCGATGGTGGCGGAAGTCGTTCACGGAGCGCCGTGTCGCTTCACGGATCCAGCGCGGTTTTCATTCGCGCTCGGCGGCAAGGATCGTCATCCGTTTCCGGTGCCGCTCAAAGTCTATGACGAGACCATCAACGTGTTAAAGTCTGCCGTTCAAAAAGCGAAGCTCGGACGCGATGAAGAGCTCGGCGCGTTGAAGCGCCTCGACGAACAGGCCCGCAACCTCGAACGCCGCGCTCGCGGTCCCTCGGTGGAAAAGCTGATAGCCGAAGAGTGCGATCTTTCGCATTCCTTTGGCGGACGGTCCGTCTTTGGATGGGAACCGCCAGCGACAAGCGGTCTTTGCGCAAGGCAACGGAAGCGAAAAGCCGCGTCGGAGTCAAGAGCAGTAGGCGGGGCATGGCCTCAGTCGCTCGCGCCGGGGCTCTCACTTGGGTTTTTGAACATCGCGCGTCCTCATCATGAACCGTCCATTTGTGCTCCCGTCGAACCCCGCGGATTGCCATCTATTCAATGGATCTGCTCGTTTCTTGGCAGAAAAGGGCGTCGCATTCCGCTACGCGACTACCTCAACTTTGGCGATGACGCACACCGAACGCGCAGACCCGATCCACAAGCAGACGGGGCCAGAGAACTGGCAACTTCAACCGAACGGCGTTATGTGTCTCCTGGTTGCAAGCCGGATTGCTCCGAATGAAAATGACCTCTTGCTCCGACAACCCTAAAAACAGCAATACGGCGTTGCGGTCCGCGTGTTTTGCGCTTGCGGGTTTGGCATTTTTGATCTCACCAGGAGATAAAGCGTTAGCTGCCAGCGCTCGCAGCGTACCCTCGGTCCAGTCTATCGATTCACGTGCCGCCGGCGATCCAGTTATGGCGATTGTTTCGTTGCGCAGCCAACGGATCGAAATCTACGATGCGCAGGGTTGGATCCTGCGGGCGCCGGTGTCGAGTGGTCAGAACGGGCGCGAAACACCCGCAGGCATCTTCAGCGTTCTCCAGAAGGACGCGGAGCACTATTCAAACCTGTACGAGGATGGCTACATGCCCCATATGCAGCGTCTCACCTGGTCGGGCATCGCGCTGCACGGGGGACCTCTTCCCGGCTATCCAGCGTCCCATGGCTGCGTGCGGATGCCCTTCGCGTTCGCCGCACGTCTGTTCGATGCAACCCGACTCGGCATGCGGGTGATCGTGGCGCCGACTGATACGGCGCCCGTTGAGATCGCGCACCCGAATCTGTTCCACTCAAAATCGGAAGCAAGCGCCTTGGCCGCCACCCGCGTAGCTGAGGCAGCCGAGGCGGCCAAGAAGGCGGATCAGGCAAGACTCGCCGCGGTGGGAGCCGCTCGCGACGCCGCAAGGGCGATGATGCCGGTGCGCGTGGCGGAGAATTTGAAGCTCAGAGCCGAGGAACAATTGGCGGCCGCGGAGGCGACGCTCGCCACCGCAAACTCGGCCGAGGCAAAGACGCAGGCAGAGGACGCTAGGGCAAAGGCCCACGACAGGATTGCCGAATTGCGGGCGCAATGGGCTGCCGCCAAGGCCGATTTGCAACCGAAGCTTGATGCCGTTGCGCCTGCGCGGGCAGCTGCTGCCGCCGCAGAGGCGTTGCGAGCTGCGGCAGCACAGGCGGCTGAGGAAGCTACGCGCGAGCTCGAGCCAGTGTCGATGTTCATCAGCCGCAAGACCCAGCGGCTCTATGTTCGGCGCGCGTTTCAGCCGATCTGGGAAAGCCCGGTAACAATCCTCGACGCCGATCGTGCCTTAGGTACGCACGTCTTCACGGCCCTGGAGCGGGCCAGCAGTGACAGGAGTGTGCGATGGAGTGCCGTCACGTTGGACGATGGACGTCCGCGAGCCTCCGTCATAGAGCCACAAAGCCGGGGTGGCGGAGGCCGAGGTCAGGCCATCGAGCCGAAAGTGCCGGAATCGAACAGCGCGAAGCTCGCGATCGACCGCATTGTAATTCCGCAGGATGTGTTGGATCGCATCGCCGGGATGTTGTCGCCGCGATCCTCGCTGATCGTCTCCGACGAAGAGTTGAGCGCGGAGACTGGCAAAGACACGGAGTTTGTGGTTATCCTCAGCGGCGAGCCTCAGGGCAGCATGAAGTCACGCCGACGCGGTTCGGGAAACTAAACTCAGGCAGCCATCGAGTTTTTTCAGCAGGCGCAGCTCTGTCCACGTAGTCCGCCTGGGTCGACCTCCACAGATCACCCGCGAACCTAAGCCGTTTTAACCCAAAGCTTCTGTAATGATCCGTCTCCGCCATAGATTGGGTCCTTGCGGGGACGCCCAACTTTTGGAATTCTCTTGAGTGCTATTTTGTGATCTTCGCTTGTTGTGCACTCGTCATAGGTGCCTTTGGGTGGCTAGGCGCCGATGACTAGAAAATCATCACTTGCCGACAAACACTGATGGTCGCACCGCGCTCCGATAGATTATGAGAGGCCAGCGGGGATGGTTTGGAATAATTCCGTCGTCCTTGAAGCGGAAGGTCTGCGCTTTTCTCAGGCGCACGAGCTTGCTTAGCTGGTCCCGGTTCGGCCGTGCCAAACCCGTTACCATTTCAGCGATCTTCTTCGCGGTTTCCAATGCTGGCATGGCTCTGCTCTTGTCATCGCTTCAGGCCGCGCGGGCTCGGCCGTTGTTTCAGTGTTGAATAAGGTACGGAAGAGGGAGCGCGTGAGGACACGCTTTGGCGCAAGCATCGGGACCGGCAAAATGGCGCCCGACAGGCTCAATACTCCACTATTTCACCGAGTTCGTAATCCGGCCGTCGACTTATCGCCTTTCTCGCAACATTCTGTCGGCCGATTCCTTAGCGAGGCGAAGCGTGCGTAGGCGAGCAGTTCGTTCTTGAATTATTTTTGCCTGAACGTCAGCGTCCGCCACGGTCCGCGGAGGGGTCACCTTCCTGAAGGCTGCTTCGGCCAACTCACGAGCCCGCGATTGGGTGTGTGACAAAGTGGCTTCCTTTGCGGTTCACTAAAGGGACATGGAATCAGCGGGCGCGTACTGGGCTGAGTCTCGAGATGTTCCGAACGCTGCCTGAATGCAGCCAGATGGCTTTCGATGGTGATGAACCCGAGGATCGCATCGAGCAAGAACTGCACCTTGTTCGAAACGTGTCCTTCAAAGTCATTCAACGAAGCAATGTCTTTGGATACGGCGTTGAGCCGCGCCTCGAACTCAGGAATAATCCACTTATGGCCCATGCTTAGCACAAAGGGTGCAATTCGCGACAAACCCAACAGCGCATCGCGAGCAATGGCAAGCCGATCGCCAATGGTCCCTACACGGCTGAGCACGCCGCGCAATGCTGCGTTTGACCGAACGGTATGCTGGCGCTTCGTAGGATCGCCTCGGAAAACCGTGCGCGAAACCTTGTCCAGTTCGCCTCCAAGGCGCTCCAGAACGTCGGCTCCTCTATCGACGAGCGCTTCTAGCAAGGCGGTGAAAACTCCGGTGCCGGTGCGAAGCGTTTCGTCACGGCGAATGAGCTCCACGATGGAGTTGAAGATGGAAGTCTCCTCGAAACGTACGGTGACAAGCACTTCCTTGGTCAGGATAAGACCCAAGGGTGATAGAAACGCCTCATTCGTATCTCCCCTCGCCACGATTGGCGTGCTCATGTAGATCGTTCCCCCCTCGGCCATCAAGCGGCTGGAGTTTTCAATTTCGCTCAGGGCCTCTTTAGTGGGAATGCGTACGCGAGCTCGGGCTTGGACAAAGCTCTTTTCTTCGTCGGTTGGATTGACCAGATCCATCCAAATGATTTCGCCAGGAAGATCCGTAGATGGGCTGGTCAAAAACGAGCCGGTATCGCGATAAACATTCAGCATATTGGCTCTTCCCGCACTTATCTCCGATCGTGCACCCTCCGCCTCAAGCGCAGTCGAAAGCCAACGTGGCCACTGGCCAAGGTCAGCCCGAACAAAGCTATCTGTTCCAGCGTAGAGCAATCTCAGCCGCCAGCCATCAGCTCCCGCTAACTACCGCCGTGCTGCTTTCCTAAAAGGGCGGTAGAGCAGCCTCTCCTGGAAGGGGAGTGCGCCGGGGCTCACGAACACTATTCGAGCCGGATTTCGAGGTGGTTGGATGCCGCGCTGGCAACTACTCATTGGAAAGAGCCGACGCCCGAGAAGTTCCGCAACTTTGTTAGGCGGGCACTGAAGCTCCAAAGCCTTCAAGTCGCGGCTCCTACGTAATCCTCACCAAAAGCGATGGCCGTGAAACAGGGCAGAGCGGCCCTCGTTGCGGTGGCGCCCTCCGATGCCGGCGAAGTAACAGGCAGCCACCAGACTGATCAGAAGTGAGGCGGCGGCAATGAATCCGGTTACAATCGCAGCTCTTCGAGCCTTGTCAGCTTGCTCGCGTGCCTTGATTTCAAGATCACGTGCCTCATTCACGGCGGCGTCAACGCGGTTCTGCGCATCCGCTTCCGGCAACCCGGTTCGCGCTTGGATGACGCGTACGAGATAATTTCGGTCACGCCCGGAGAACTCGCGATTTTGTATGGTCGCTGCAAAGATGCGGCCGACTTCCGAACGCAACGCCTGATCGTCTCTTTGCATGCCTGCCACGGGCCCTGGCTGCGTCTGCCGCGGGGCGGCTGAGGGTGGCGTGCCTGCCCCAGTCGGCTCCGCGCGCAGCAGGAGATCCACGGCATAGTCTACCGGGCCGGATTGCGAGAAACCATTCGCTGCGCCCGAGCTTGCTCCTCCCGCTATCATCGCGGCCGACTGAGTTGCCGTCTTAAGAGCAGCACCGCCTGTAAATGCGAGCAGTAAGCCACCAAAAAGCACGCCGACGGCCCAGACCATAAATCCGTGCGCACTGTCTCGAAACTCGCTTTCTTCGATCGATTCGGCCCAGCGACTCCGCATGCGTCCTGCGAGATAGCCACCGGCAGCAAAGCTCGCAATCTGTACAGCTATCGCCCACCAACCGACTGCCAGCGCAACCACCCAAAGGCGCACGCCTGAATTTGGCCAAGGAGAGGTCAACGAGAGGCCGATTGCGCTACCAAATGTCAACAGCAAAAATGAGAGCGCCGAGGCAGCGATGGCCCCTGCCAATATCGGCCCCCATTCTACATACGATGTTTCGCGCGAAATCGGTTCGAGGGCTGGCTTGGTAATAACCGTTGTTGTTGCCACTTGGGGGTTCTCCGAACGGTTAACGTAAGCCGAGGAGTGAGAGAATCGCCATAATCACTACGACCAGTCCGACAAGGTAGATGAGACCATTCATGGGATCCTCGTATTCCTAGGGGCTGATACTATTTCGCACCGGGCATTTTGATTGTCAGGCTAGGACCAGTGTTTCCAAGTCTACCCCCAGTGGCCATCAGGACCGCAGCGCCAATAAAGATCACGAGCATGGCGCCAACGAGGACGCCAAGTACACCTGCGCTGCCGCTGTTGTCAGCCATTACTCACTCCCGTGATGCACTGACAACAAACGCTGGAGTTCATTCTAAGTTCCATAGGCGAACTTTTAGCCGACCGATTTAATGCGACCCCTCCTTCCTGCAAGCAGGAATTGGCTCCTTCGCCTGTCCCTTGCAGCGGGCTCATCTATGCCAAAGGTGGCAAAATAAATCAGTCGCCGAATTAAACCGGGATCTCCCACGTTTTAGTGCGGCGTGACGAAGCAACGTGCCACGCCAGAAGCCGTTGGTTCGGCCAAGAAAAGTGCGATGCTCGCGCGAGGCCTGGAGAGATTCCGATTTGCTTCGGCTCCGCTAGAACTCGAAGTCTCAAAAACCATAGCTGCCGAACATGAAATCTCGGGCTCGTTCTCGATTCCTAAGGGAGTGTATGAACTCGCGATGTGAAAAACGATTGAGAAACAAAACATCATTACCGTAGGTGTTCACGCAAGCATTGATGCACTCACCGCTAATGAGGTCAGTCGGGAATCGAGCTAGCTACCGTCTAGAGCGCGCCCTTGCCGCGTCCGCGACCGGGCTGGCCGCAGGATTTGCGGACTATGTCTGTCATCGGGCGGCGTCCATAGGAATTCACGAGCGGTTGGAAGGAGACGCTTCTCCACCTGCTTCAATCCGGCCGAGTTCCATTGCTCAACTCTCGAATTGTGCTTTGCCGGTTTTTTCTTCCTTGGCCTCGCGCTCTGCTTCCTTGGCCATGCGAGCCCAATAGGCGGCGAGGCCAAAGAAGGTTGCCTTGTCAAGAACGTCGGTCATCTGGCGAGCACAAACCGAATAGTGTTCTGCCTGGCGCCTGCAATAGTCAGCATCCATTGGTGACACCCATCGCGCTACTTATTGCCGAACTGGTTCTGAATGCCTGACGTTCCAACTTCGCGCGACGATGCAGATATGCGATGGCTTCATTAAGCAGGGCACGCCATTGTGCCGTTCGATGCGCGACGATTCCGCGAGCGGAGGCTTTGATTTTTCAATCGTCCCTAACGGGCGGGCTCCTTAGCGGATTTGGCGGCGCCCTAACGGCGACCTTGCGTGGGCGCTTGGGGTTTCCGAAACTCTTCAACAATTAGGGTTTTGAGCCGCGCGGGATCACGTATACCCGTCTGTGCCAGTTCAATTATCTTCTGGGCGACAAGCATCGTAACCAGGTCTTCCCGGTCAACCAGTCCTAATATCGGCAGCACATCCTCAAACACTTGAGCAAGCGCAGCCACCAACTCAGGCTCAAATGCCTGACTTTGAAACAAGGCCCGGTTTGATAGGGGAGTAACCGGCGAATTTTGGAATGACCCGAGGCCCAAGCCGATGAGGTTGGAGACGGCGCCACTGGTCGGCTTGCCGACCCCGCAGCTGGGCTACCGTGCTGGCGCACAATTCCGACAGAGCGTGATTGGCAGATGCAGACCTCAGCGAGGTCTAAACTTGAATTTGCAACAGACCAACGGGTGAGGTCGCGCCCCTTAAGCATTGCCCTCCAGCGCCACCTGATAAGTGATCTCGCTGCACACCTGCACCTTAGCACTAGTGATTTGAGCCTCATCTGCCATCGGCAAATCAAGCCGCGGCATATTCGAAAACAACGGAGCGCCTGCAGTTATCGCGCGGACGCGCGGCGCGCAATCTGATTGGAATTCCGCGACGATTTCGCAGCATTCCGCAGTATGACCCAGGCAGGGGCGTGGTCGCTGGCGCCTTCAGCGCCGCGAACCTCGCGATCCACACCACCGTCTTCGAGGTCTTTTGGCGATGTTAGCGCTGAGAAGCAAAATGTCGATGCGAAGGCCGCCGTCGCGTTCCCAGCGCTTACGCATGTAATCCCAGTACGTGTACATCGGAGCATCCGGATGAAGCTCGCGGATGGCATCCACCCAACCCTGCTCGAGTAGCTGACGGAAGGCGGCCCGGCTTGCTGGCTGTACGAGGGCATCCTTTGCCCACGATTTCGTCGGATAGATATCCCGATCAGTCGGAACCACATTGTAGTCGCCCGCTAGTACAACCGGCACGTCCGCAGCATGGAGGGTTGCGGCATGAGCGGCGAGGCGCTTCAGCCAAGCGACCTTATAATCGAATTTCGGCCCAGGCTGTGGATTTCCGTTAGGTGCATATAGCGACGATATGATCACGCCTTCTACTGCCGCTTCGATGTAGCGACTTTGTGCGTCGACGACACCCCCAGGCAACTCCGAACGCGTCAGAATTGGGGTTCTGCCGCGCGCGAGTATCGCGACGCCATTCCAGCTCTTCTGGCCTCGCCAAACCGCGTCGTAGCCTGCGCCCCGTATCGCGTCCGCCGGAAACTCTGCATCCGTCGCCTTGAGTTCCTGTAGGCAGACGACGTCGGGCTCAGCGACACGAAGCCAATCAAGAAGATTGGTGAGGCGCCTATTGATATTGTTTATGTTGAAGGTTGCAATTTTCATGCTCAGCCGGCACTGATTTGAAGCCTAGGAATTCGCCTGACGAGGCGCCTAGTCTAAGTCCTACGCCTAGCTTTTTGAGACTGGAATTGATCTTGGGCAACTTACGGGGCCGTGCGGCGCGGGCTACCGGCTACCGGCTGCTTAAAGAAGCGGGACTGATCAACCAACTTCATCAAGTCGACGATCGACTCGTCCCAACTGAGGTCTTCATCCTGGTAATCGGCAATTTTCCCGATCATCTCCTTGACTTCCGCACGCGACATTGGCTTGCCGGTCAGCTGAGTTGCCGGCACCTTAGAAAAATAGAATATTTCACTGGTAAAGAGTGAGAACGATTCTCTGCAGATTGGCGAATCGTTTTATCCACTGGATATTCTTTCAGTGAAAATCAAAGGTAAAATTGTTCACTTTTATACATAGGAACTGGTTTTAATCACAAAGCGAACACACTTGTGATGACATCAAAAGCGACTGAGAAAAACGACGCGGCCTCAAGTCTCGGGAGGAATAACTGAACTGCCCCGCCTCGACGCGGGGCATTTTTCTCTCGTCCTCTGGATATTGTTTGCGACCAATTCAATGCAACGCGAGTTCATCACGGGCAGTAATCGCATCGCCGCGTCGTCAGCCCAATTGATGCGTCGCGCCGTGCGAGCCGGCGCGGCATCCGATCCGGCGAAAGCGAACAACAGGTGAAAGCGAACAACAAGTGAGACCCTCCCCCCCATGAGAGTCGCATAACGCGCCGTGACCGACCCGGCGCTTTCGCTCGCTATACACGGCTACGGCCACCGCACATGCGGCTGATAAAAGCCTGATCACCAAGCCGAGCAGGTATTCGGTGAGAGAGACCTTCACCCGATTTGAAGTTGCGGTGAAAGAGAAGGGGGCGGCCGGCTTCACGGTCTTCACCGAAATGGATCATGCCGCCGCGGCTAAAAAAATCTGCCTCGACATGTGGCCGCGTCCGGTCGTCGTGTTTTAAGGTAAGACCGAGTAGCGGGTAAAGTTTTCTCGACGAGCGATCTCTGGCGCTAACAAACCCCAACGCGATTCCGATCAGGGCTGCGCACAGCACTCCGCTAGGAAGCACCTCCAAGGCGATAATCATGGGCCTCGGTAATTCGGGCCCGCTCATTGCAATCCCGATCAGCAGCAGCAAGGTGATAATGATGCAGGTTACCCCGATTATGAATGACGCAATCCCTCGGCCCTTATGGGGAAGGACCACGGCTTGATTTTCCGTGCTGAGGGACATTTTTTCCTCGTAGGTTCCAGTCGATCGTTGATCTGACAGTGTAGAGGCCTATCGGTGACCAGCAATACAGAACGTTCAATCGTTCGCCCGGCTGTCGTCGGTCTTACAGGGCGCCGTTCGAACCTCAACGCCGGCATGATGCCCGAGGTGTTTAAGGGGAGCAGTGCTCGGGCTGACGATGCCGCCGACGCTGCTCGTTATTGTGAAGAGGCGATCGAATCGATGTCCGGTTTTGGGCCAGAGACGGACATGTTATGGTTAGCAGGTCAGTAGGGCACTATTTTGAACCACGTCTCCTCCAGCATTTGGCGGAGACAAATGGCGTCAAATTGCTCAAGGATGTCGCCGCCACGCCCCCAGCTTGTCAGACTATCAGTGACTGAATGGATTAATCCCAGGACCGAATTCAAGCGGTGGAAATCCACGTAGTTATTCTGGGCGTTTTGGAGCCGAGGCGAGCGCCGCCTCGATCTCGGCCATCTGCGGATGTGCGTGCCCGGCTTTGCGCAGCTCGTCGAAATCCTCTGCGACGACCTGCGGCCAGGGTTTGTTGCCATCTGCAAAGACGTCATACTTGTGGGCAACGTGAATGGCGTGCGACTCCTGGGCGCGCCCGGCATACATGAGCGCGTAGGCCCGGTTGATCTCCGCGGTGAGGTCGCCTGGCTGCAGCGCCAGAGACTTGTCGCAAGCGCCGAGTGCCTTGGCAGGCTCTCCTGCCAACAGCGCCTGCCAGGCAAGGGTCGCCAACTCGTCTGCCGTGTCTTTGCCAGGCTGTCCTTTC
This sequence comes from uncultured Alphaproteobacteria bacterium, assembly GCA_963745515.1. Classification (GTDB taxonomy): domain Bacteria; phylum Pseudomonadota; class Alphaproteobacteria; order Rhizobiales; family Xanthobacteraceae; genus VAZQ01. The sequence goes on along the minus strand of CAVUXO010000007.1, from coordinate 908,583 downwards.
GCCTTTACCTCCTCGGCCTGGACCTGGGCCAAAATCCTTTCCTGCACTGCCAGCGCGTCGGCATAGCGGCCGGTCGCATTAGCCGCCTTGAGCTGCAGGCCCGGTACTAGCTTCTCCAGGTCGTGCAAAACTTTGCTGTTGGCCGCGTTGTCCGGGTCCAGGCGGACGCGAATGCGTTGAAGCTCCAGAGCGCGATCGCAATCGGCTGCTGCGCTGACAAAATCGCCCTTCTGGACCCCAGAAATGCAGGCAGTCCCTGCAGCAATGAACACAGACGATACGATCTGGGAGTTGTCCGGAAATCTCGCGAGCAGGCGCTCGCCATCGGCCATTGTCTGACGATACGCGTCGAGCGCGGCTGCGGACTTGTTCTGCTTATCGAGCGCCCCCGCGATACGATTGCGCGCGTCGAGAACACCCGTCTGCCAGTCGATGTTGTCGGGATTGAATGCAACCAGATGCTGACGTGCCGCGAGCTCGGTCTGGAAGGCCTCGAGTGCATCGTCGACCTGGGCAGCGGACAATAGAGCGTTGCCCTTGCTCTTCAGGGCGTCCGCCCAAGCAACCTGAAACATCGCGTTGCTCTTGTCGCTTTGCGCGAGCTTGCCGGCGAGTGCCACGGCAGACCGGTAGCTCTCCAGCGCCTTTTCAGGCTCGTTGGTTTTGGCCAATGTGTCACCGATCTTGCCGTCAAGCATCACCAGCAACATGTGGCTCATCCCGCTCGCGGGATCCTGCTCGAAAATGCGCTGCACACTATCGCGCGCGGATTGGTAGAGCTCGAGCGCAGCCTCTTGCTTGCCCGCGTCGGCGAGCAACTCACCGAGTTGAAGGTCGAAGATACCGAGCTGTTGTCGCAGGCTTACATTGGCGGAATCGGACGCGACGAGCGTACCGACGCTGTCGCGAGCGCGGCGGGCAAGAGCCAGGCCGGTTTCGCTCTTGTCTGTTTTGGCCTTGAGTATCACGACCAACATATTTCCAATCGCAAGGTCGACCCGCCAACTCGCATTGTCAGGATCCCTCGCTGTGAGGTTCTGCAAGATGGCGGTTGAAGACTCGGCATTGCGCAGAGCTTCCGCGCCACCGCCGAGCATGTTCTGAACGGTGGCAAGGACAGCCCGAACTCTTGGCGAGGTTGCGCTGCATGCCGGCATTGTTCGGGTTTGCGGCCGTCAGCACTTCATCAATTGCAACAGCCTTGTCGAGGCTCTCCCGAGCACCTTCGAGCCTGCCCTGCTGCCACAGCGCAAAACCGATGTTGGTCAGGGCCGTGCTGAGCTGCCCTTGCAGCTTGGCGTTGGCGGGATCGGCTGTGGCGAGGCGCTGGATCAGAGCGAGACCTTCCCGATAGCCCTGCAACGTCGCTGCGGTGTCGTCGCGCATCGACAGCATGTCGACGAGGGATGTGCGCGACAGTGCGAGCTCAAGCTGCCAGTCGACATTGCCCGGATCGGTCGGAGCGAGGCGGGATATGATTTCGTGACGCGCCTGGTACTCCCGCTGGGAGCCGCCGGTATCGCCCAATGTCGAGAGCAGGGCCCCGGCCTTGCCGTGCAATTGCGCCTTGACGAACAGGTAGTCAGCTCTCCCTGGCTCGGCGCGCACCAGCTCTGTCATGATCTGCTGCGCCTCATCGAGACGGTCCTTGGCGGTCTCGGTCCGTCCGATATCACGGTAGTTGTCGGCGAAAGCGGCCAACATGGTCGCCTTGCGATACTGGATCTTCGGTGTATCACTCCCGTACTTGGTCATTGCCCCCAGTATGCCTTCGGCATTCTGTAAGATTGACCGCGTAACGGTGAGGGGCGCGTAGGCTTCCGCCGACGTTACGGCTGTGTCGACGAGGCTCGTGAACTGCGCGAGGGTGGCGTCGAGAAATTCCTCGTTGGTCTTGAGCTGCTGCCAGGCATAGGCGGCGCTGCCGGTCGCTGCCACCGCGAGCAAGGCGAGCACGCCGATCACCGCATTGCGCACGCGTCCCTTGCGCCGCCGCTCGCGCTCGGCGCGCCGGAAGATGTCGTCGGGCGATACGCCGGTCAGGCCGGCGATGATCTTGGCAAGCCCAAGCACTCTTCCGTCGCCCGTCTCTCGCAGGTCTGGCCCCAGGATCGTCACCGGCCGCTCGGTGACGGAGCCGTCGGTCGTCACCTCGAACCGCAGAGCTGGCGGGAAGTGGTCGGGATAGGTTCCACCGATGATGACTGGGATCACCGGCCGGTCCGGATGGCGCGAGCGGAACAGCCGGACCTCCTCATTCACCGCCTGCCGCGCCGCGGCCACAGAAGAGCACAGCACGATCAGCGCGGCGGCAGCATCCATCGCGGCGATGGTCGCGTCGGTCAGCGAATGGCCGCCGGTGAAATCGTCGCGGTCGCGGAAAATCGGGCGCAGCGTCTTCGGGACGGGCCCGCGCGGCGTCTCGCGTCCCGCCAGGTTCTGGTCGATGCGGAACGCCTCGAGCTGGCCATGCAGCCACTTCGCCCATCTCGCATCGGCGTGGGCATACGACAGGAAAGCGCGATACTTGAAATCGACTGGGGCTGGCACGGGCGCACCCATCTTCTCGCTCGGTTGGCGAGTCATCAGACTATCACAGCGAGGAGCGGACGGAACTCTCCGTGGCCCCCCCCGAGACGCAGCTGACGGAGAATGGCAACTTCGTCAGCTCGGATCATTCACGTGGTTTACGCGATGTCCCCCACCATGTTCGCTTTGCCCCCGATCGCTGACTTCGCAGCGGACATCAAGGTAGGGGAGTGGGATCGCCAGGGGGATTTTGTGCATCCGCCCTCTATGGCGTTGATCCAATTTCATTTTCAAATTCACCGAATCCGGCAGGGGACGGTAATGAGGTCGGTAGGAAATGCTAATTTGTGATCATCACGGAGCGTCTGCTCCGACAATTTTCGAGCACGCGGGATCACGCAGTCACGTCCGCTTGCACCAAAGGCGACGCGAAAGCGGACTTGCCCCGACTATCGAGACGGTGCTTGCAACTTCAGCTTGGTTTTAGATGATGTGACGTCTCGCCAGAGTAATCGTCTCATTTTCCATGCGAGAACCCAGCGCATTCCGCCGCTCTCCGGAAAGGTGGCCTATCACCGGCCAGATTGCCTTACAGGGCACCGGCTGATCGGAGCCAAGGACTGCTTTTGGCGTGCGCCGTGAGAAGGCGGCGCTTTCCAGTGGGTGCAAATCCCACCCGGCAACCGCTCCAGCCGGAAGCAACCGGAGCAGCTATGGAGGAAACGAAGTGGCTGAAGCCTTCGGATAGCGTGTCACGAAATACGGTGACAGCGCGAGTGTGCACTCCTGTACATAAAGTCATCGTTTACCGGCGATGAAAACGACTATGTCGTTGACTACAAGCGACGCAACCCTGCATTTCCTCACGAGTCGACGCTGGACCAGTTGTTCAGCGAGGAGCAGTTCGAAGCCTATCGCGCCCTCGGCTTCCATGCCGTCAATTCTGCGTTCAATGGCGCTGACAAGGTTTCCATGAACCCGGAGGCCGTCGTGTGGCAGGGGCCAACGTCCACCAATCCGATTGAAAAGCGGTTGCACGACATTCTGGCGTGAGTTCATGTGTCATTGGTGGGCTGTGCGCAGCGATCGAACGGAAGATCTAGCGGACCGTTCGAATTTGGGCGTCTTGCGGCCACGGCGAGTGCGCCAGCCTCGATGGCGGTATGGTCCTTTTGCTGGATGAGGCATTGATCGCGCGACCGCCATTTGGGCTTTACGATAGCGGGCAGGGTGTGGTGTTGTTGAGCCGGTCTCATGTGACTTCGAAACGTGTCTCGGCGACAGAGTACCGAGAATTGAAATCGCCGACCGGAGACCGCAGGCGCGAGATTGGGAATACACGCCCCAAATTCCAAAAGCCGCCACCCTGAGACAGCCTCTTAAGTGGCTAACTTGCGGAAATGTCGGAGTATTGTTTGCGGAACGGGCGCGCCATTGAGAGACCGCACTGCCTGGCTGGGCATATAGGATTCGAACCTGAATACCTGATTTTGGAAATCGCCCTTTGAAATGTTGGAGGAAATACCCCATTTTCCGGAACATTTAGGGACCAGAGACTGATCGCGTGCGAGCTGCAATGCACCTCGAAGCAGCTGGCTGTGTGCAGGATCTTGCATCATCTCAGGATTTTGCATCATCTGGGGTGAGTTGACGGTCAACGCTCCCTTTGGTTTCCTGCAGTCCTAGCCCCTCCGCGAATTCGCAACCCGATGGCTACTATCGGCGAACGCTATGACTTTTTTCTGAGCCGTCGAGGCTCGGTCGCCGCGATCGCTCGCGAGGTCACCGACGTTCTCGTTGAGAAGGGCTACAAGGTCATCGTGCAGGACTATGACATCCCACTTAGTGCCAGTTTTATCGATGCGATGCACGAGGCGGTGAAAAACTCACGCGATCTCATCATCCTGTTCACACGCGATTATGAGCAGTCACGCTACACCCGTAAGGAGTTTACGAGCTTTGAGGCTGAGAGGGCTCAGAGCGCGGAAGAGCGCCACATCATTGTCCTGCGGTGCGAAGACGTGCCATTGCGCGGGCTGCTCGCCGATACAGTCTATCAGGATCTCGTGGGGATCGAGGACCAGGAAGAACGCAAGCGCCGCATTGTAGCCGCTGCTGAGCGTCAATCGCAGTCAGCACCACCACCACCACGACCATCTATCGGTGTGCCCCCGCGTATTGCAGGCTTTACGGGCCGGGTTACCGAGCTCGACAGGCTCGACGGCATCCTCATGCGCGATAAGCCCGCAGCGGTCACACAATCGGTACATCGGGCAGCTGTGCAAGGCATGGGCGGCATTGGAAAGACCTCTTTAGCGATCGAATACGCCCACCGCTACCGCAACCTCTATGGTGGGGTCTGTTGGTGTCCTGCTGAGACGCGAGCGAGCCTGTTGAGTGCTCTTGCGGGACTTGCCGTGGCGGTGGGGGCTGCCGGCGCTGATGAGCCAGACGTCCAGAAAGCAGCTAAGGCGGGCTTGCGACGTCTTGCAGAGCAGCGGTCGACGTGGCTCCTTGTCTACGACAACGTGTCTTCGCCTGAAGAAATTGCAGACCTTCTGCCGTCCGCTGGCGCCAGATTGCTCATTACTTCTCGCTTTCCTGATTGGTCGAGCTGGGCCGAGGAAATCACGCTCGATGTGTTGCCGCCAGACGAAGCCGTGCGTTTCCTTCAGAGCCGTACTGGACGCGACGACCGTAGGGGTGCGCAGACGCTGGCGGATGCGTTGGGTAATCTGCCCTTGGCACTGGAACACGCGGCGGCCTACTGCAGAAGGACGCAGTTAAGCTTTATAGACTATGCAGCTAGGGCTTCCAGCTTCATCGCTTCAGTGCCGCGGGGCTCGGGCTATCCGAGGAGCGTGGTCGCTACCTTCGATCTGGCCATTTCCGAGGCAGTGACGCAGTGCGGATTCGCTGGGGGGCTAATGGCATGCCTGGCGCAATGCGCGCCCGAACGCATTCCCATGTCGCTAGTGCGGGGCGCGTCAGGTGACGAGATAGAGCACCTGCAAGCTCTCACCGCACTTGTCGAGGTTTCGCTGGTCAAGCACGATCCATTCGAGGATGGCACTCCAGCGGTGACTGTCCATCGGCTAGTACAATACGTCGCGCGAGCGAGAGCGGCCGCCGTAGGACAAAGGGGAGTTGCTATCGAACGGCTGGTGAGGGCGCTAGCCGTCGTCTGTCCACTAGACGCGTATGGCAATCCCAATTCATGGTTGCAGTGTGCTCGCCTTGCGGCGCATGTCCTCACTGCCCGAACACTTGGCGCAGATGACATTTCCAACAAGGACAATGCTAGCTGGCCGACTCTCTTGATTGCAGTAGCGAGCTATTTCCAGGCTCGGGGGATCTATACTGAAGCGGAGCGCCTCTTTCGCCAGGCACTCGCCATCAACGAAAGGACGCTAGGCGTTGAGCACTTCGATACGGCCTCCAGCATGAATGATCTCGCCAACTTACTGAGGGATGAAGGCAAGCTTTCCGAAGCTCGGGAGCTCTTCGAGCGGGCGCTGGCTATTAAAGAGAAAATCCTTGAGCCCGAGCATCCGTCTATTGCGACCAGTCTCAACAATCTTGGACACCTCTTGCATGACGAGCGCAAGCTGCCAGCCTCGCGATCGCTCCTTGAACGAGCGCTGGCAATCCGCGAAAAGGCGCTTGGTTCGGACGATCGCCTTACTGCACAGACCCTTAACAACCTTGCAGGTGTATTGGCCGACCAGGACGACACGGCAAGTGCGAGAGAGCTTTACCAGCGAGCATTGGATATCTATCGAAAGGCGGTTCCATCTGATCATCCCGATATGTCCATGATCCTCGGAAACCTTGGGGCAATTCTTTACCAAGAGGGGGACCTGCTCGGTGCACGGCCGCTCTTCGAGCAGGCGTTGGCCATCGACGAAAAGACTTATGGTTCCGAGCATCCTGCAACCGCGCACAGTTTGAACAGCCTTGCGCGTGTCTTGCGAGATGCAAAGGACTATCCCATGATTGAGAGCCTATATCGACGAGCGATTCAAATCGCCGATAACACCCTGGGTGCCGACCATACGCTGACGCAGGTCTACCGAAGAAACTTCGCCGGCCATCTTGTCGCGGCTGGCCGTCCAGGGGAAGCGCTGCAGCTCGCCCAAAATGCACTTGCGATACATGAGCAGGCTTTCGGCGAGTTGGATGGCTGGACCAAAGGGAGTGCCCAGGTCACTGCTGATGCGCTCGATGCTCTTGGCCGCACGGATGAGGCGAGCGCTTTGCGCGGGCGGTATGGTCCTTTTGCTGGATGAGGCATTGATCGCGCGACCGCCATTTGGGCTTTACGATAGCGGGCAGGGTGTGGTGTTGTTGAGCCGGTCTCATGTGACTTCGAAACGTGTTTCGGCGACAGAGTACCGAGAATTGAAATCGCCGACCGGAGATCGCAGGCGCGAGATTGGGAATATACGCCCCAAATTCCAAAAGCCGCCACCGTGAGACAGCCTCTAAGGTGGGCTAACCTGCGGGAATGTCGGAGTATTCTTTGCGGAACGGGAGCGCCATTGAGAGACTGCACTGCCTGGCTGACGACGCAGTGTAGTGCGAACCGGTCTCCGGGACGGATTCCCTGATATCAGGGAAAAATACAGGGAATTTGCTCAGGACCGCCCGAATTCGAGACGCCCGTGGCCCAATCTCGAGCATAGATTCAGATGGTTATGGGCAAATTCCCTAAGCGATTGAACAGGGAAATTGTGGCCTACAACAGCGAAGTATTTCCCGACGAGCAGGGAAGGGGAAGGTGCGCGGAGTGTACATTTTCTAGGGACACTTGCTTGGCGCAACTGCGAACCGTGTTTCATCCCTCATCCCTTTTGAAGGCGGTCGGCACTGACCTATCACAAACGCGAAATCAACCTCGGCCAATCAAAGCACGAAATCCGATGTCGTTAGATGTAATTGACTCCGGTCAAAACGATAGCCAGATCGGCCGTGCTGTTGCCGTTGACGTCGGCTTGTAGGATCGTATTGCCGTTAGTCTCGCATCTTCTAGATCCCAACGTCAGAAAAAAGCTCGAAGAGGATGTTGCGCGCAATACGAACCCGCCGCCTCCGGTGTTGTACGCCGCTGGTAAAGAGCTCGAGAACCTGACCGGGACGGCGGTGCATTGGCTGTTTCGATAAGGTGGGATTGAGGCTCTGATAGTGCGCGGAACGATCTGGTCCGTTGTCTGGGAAACCGCGCGCTTTGCTTGGTCAGAGTTTTGGAAATCGTCCGGAAAGACTTGGTTTTACGTGGTCGGTGAGGTGGCTCATTTCCAAAACGAGATGAGCAATATCAATGACTTCGTCTAAAACTCGGTAATCTGCCGTTGAACTATCCCCCACCATGGGGCCGCTCTTGCTACTCCATCTGGGGCGGGTTTTGCAAATCGCAAGAACGTATTGAGGAATCAATGATTTTTCCGAGGCGCTCAGCGCAGGCCGAAAACTTTTCCACCGACTTGTGCGCCCGGCTGGGGCAGGGTAGAGGTAAGTTAATACAGCTTCAGATATAAGGGTAATAGGGCCAGGATTTCTGCGGTCGATGCGCGCGGCCATTACCATTGTTGCTGTCTTGACCGCTCTTTCGGCGAGCGGTTGCGCGTCGTTGTGGGACTATTCCCCGCGGACGCAGGCGGAGGACGATGCCGACTATCAGCGCACGCACTCGGGCTACAAGCAGCTCGCCTCAACGCATGTGAAGCAGCTCAAGTATTCGGGCGGCCTGGCAGCGCCAGCGATCTCGCCGCTCCGCAAGTCGCACACGGTCGCGTTCGCGGACTGGATGGCGTGCGTGCAGGGCGAGGAGGCAGGGCGCCGGCGCACCTTCGCGGTATTCTACCGCGACCGTAAGATCGCGGATTTTCGCCACGCCGTTGTCATCGACGGCTGCGAGGCGGAGCCCTACGAGCGGCTCGAGCCGGAGACTGGCGGTCCCGCTGCCGACAAACAGGCCAGCGCGAAACCCTAAACGACCTCATTCCGCCGCGCTTGCGCGTCGTGCTGACCGCGACGGTCGCGATCGAGAGCAGCGCGCAGACGGCCATGAAGAAGAAGATCTCGCGCACATGGCCGTGGTCGAGCAGCTGGCCGAAGATGATCGGCGACACGATGCCGGCGATGTTGAAGCCGGTCGAGACGAAGCCGAACACCCGGCCATAGGCGCCGCGCGGCGTCACCGCGCGCACGATCATGTCGCGCGACGGCATCGTGAGGCCGGAGAAGAAGCCGGCGGCCGACATCAGCAGCACCAGCGCCAGCGCATTGAAATCGATGAGGCCGACGAGCACGCACACGATCGCGGTCACCATCAGCCCGCCGAGGCCGCGACCAGGCCGTGGCGCGAGGTCATGCCGGTGAGGATGCCGCCGACGAGCACGCCGACCGCGCTCATGATCAGGAGCGCCGGTCAGCGCCGTGTTGGCGACCGTCAGCCGGCGTGCCGTAGAGCGCGCCGAGCGCGACCACGAGATAGTTGTTGAGCCCGCCGCCGCAGAACGACAGCAGGATGAAGAACACGAGATTGAGCAGGATCGGCGGCGACAGTCAGAAGCCGCCAGCCGTCGAGCGGGGCGTCGGTCGTCTCCGTCCTTGCGCGTCTTGGCGGCGGCTGCGGCGCCTCCGGCTCGCGCGTGAGCAGCAGCACGACCGCGGCGACGACGCCGAGCACGGCCGCGCCCAGGAAGGCGCCGCGCCAGCCGACCAGGCTCTGCAGGAACAGCAGCGTCGGCGGCGCGGCGGCGTTGCCGAGCATGCCGGCGAAGGTGTGGAACGAGAACACGCGTCCGGCGCGCTCGGGCGGCACGTGCTGCGACAGCAGCGCGTAGTCGGCCGGGTGATAGACCGTGTTGGCGAGGCCGGCGACCGCGAACATCGCGACGAACACCCAGAACGAATTGCACGAGCCCCGCGACCGCGAATGGCGCCGGCGCCGAGCAGCAGGCCCGCGATCAGCACCATGCGCGCGCTCACGCGGTCGACCAGGAAGCCGGTCGGCGTCTGCAGCACGGTCGAGACGCACGTTGAAGGCGGTGAGCGCGAGGCCAAGCTCGGTATAGCTGACGCCGTAGTCCTCGCGCACGAACAGGAACAGCGGCGCGAGCAGCATGATGTAGATAGTGGCTGACGAAATGCGCGAAGCAGACGCCGCCGACGAGCCGGTTCTCGCTGCGCGCGCGCGGTCGGAAGCGGAAGCTCGATGGCCTGGGTCATGTCCTGCCAGTTGTTCTTGCAGTGTCTTGCTATCACGTCGGCCGTGCGCCGTTCGCGGCGCGGATCGCCTGCCAGACGCGGTGGGGGTCGCCGGCATGTCGATATGGCGGATGCCGTATTCCGACAGCGCGTCGACCACCGCGTTCATCATCGAGGTGAGCGAGCCGGCGCAGCCGGCCTCGCCGCAGCCCTTGACGCCGAGCGGATTGGTCGTGGCCGGCACCGGGTGGTTGGCGATCGAGAAGCTCGGCGCGTCGCTCGCGCGCGGCATCGCGTAGTCCATGTAGGAGCCGGTGAGCAACTGGCCGTCGGCGTCGTAGACCGTCATCTCCATCAGCGCCTGGCCGATGCCCTGCACGACGCCGCCATGCAGCTGGCCCTCGACGATCATCGGATTGATGACGGTGCCGAAATCGTTGACGGAGGAATATTTCACCACCTCGATCACGCCGGTCTCGGGATCGACCTCGACCTCGCAGACATGGCAGCCGTTGGGAAAGGTCGAGGCGCCCGGGCCGTCGCTGACGTGCTGCACGTCGAGCGAGGTCGGGACGCCTTCCGGCAGGTTGATGCCGCGGCGCAGCTTCTCGGCCAGCTCCATGATGCCGATCGCGCGGTCGGTGCCGGCGATCGACGAAGCGGCCGTGCGCGAACTCGATGTCGGCGGCGGCGGCCTCGAGCACGTGCGAGGCGATCTGCTTGCCCTGCTCGATCACCTTGGCGGCGGCTTCGACGATCGCGGTGCCGCTGTGCATGATCGATCTTCGAGCCGCCGGAGCCGCCGCCGATCGAGCAGCCGGTCGCTGTCGCCCTGCACCAGGCGGATCTTGTCGAACGGGACGCCGAGCTTCTCGCGCAGCACCTGCGCGAACGGCGTGGCGTGGCCCATGCCGAAATCGAGCGTGCCGGTGAGGATCGTGACGCTGCCGTCGGCCTCGAACACGATGCCGCCCAGCTCCTTCGAGGGCGGCGCGGTGACTTCGAGATAGCTGCCGATGCCGAGCCCGCGCAGCTTGCCGCGCTTGCGGCTCTCGCGCTTGCGCTTGGCGAAGCCCTTCACGTCGGCGGCGTCGAGCGCCTTCTTCAGCACGGTGGCGAAGTCGCCGCTGTCATAGGTCATGCCGAGCGCGGTCTTGTACGGCAGCTCGCGCGGCTTGATGTGGTTGCGCCGGCGCAGCTCGAGCCGGTCGATCTCCATCTCGGCGGCGGCGGCGTCGATCAGCCGCTCCATGTAGTAGTTGCCCTCGGGCCGGCCGGCGCCGCGATAGGCCGAGACGTGCGTGCGTGTTGGTGAACACGCACTTGGTCGACACCTCGATCAGCGGCGTGCGATAGACGCTCTGCACGTTCTTCACGGCGTTGAGGGTCGAGGGCATCGGCCCGACATTGGCGAGGAAGCCGCCCATGTTGCCGAAGCTCGTGAGCCGCACCGCGAGGAAACTGCCGTCGGCGTCGAGCGCGAGCTCGGCGGTCACCCGATGGTCGCGGCCATGGCTGTCGGAGACGAAGCTGCCGGAGCGCTCGTCGGTCCACTTCACCGGGCGGCCGAGCGCGCGCGCCGCATGCAGCATGCAGACATATTCGGCGTAGACCGCGCGCCTTCATGCCGAACGAGCCGCCGACATTGCCGGTGATGACGCGCACCTGCTTGGGCTCGACGTTGAGCACCTGGGCGATGTTGCCCTTCATGCCGAACACGCCCTGCGAGCAGGTGTGGAAGCGTGAAGCGGCCGTTCTCGAAGTGCGCCGACGCGCCGCGCGCGGCTCCATCGCGTTGACGACCACGCGGCTGTTGACGATCTTGAGCCTCGTCACATGCGCGGCCTTGGCGAAGGCGGCCGTCGACCTTCTCGCTGTCGCCATAGTGATAGTCGAGCGCGACATTGTCGGGCGCCTCGTCGTAGAGCACCGGCGCGCCCGGCTGCGCCGCCGCTTCGGGATCGGTGACGGCGGGCAAGCGGCTCGATATCGACCTCGACCGCTTCGGCGGCGTCCTTGGCCTGCAGCAGCGTCTCGGCGACCACGAACGCGACCGGGTCGCCGACATAGCGCACCTTGTCGGTCGGCAGCGCGTGGCGCGGCGGCTTCTTCATCTCGCTGCCGTCGCGGTTCTTGAACGGCACGATGCACTTGAGCGTGCCGTAGCCGGCGCGACGAGATCGGCGCCGGTATAGACGCCGAGCACGCCCGGCATCTTGCGCGCCGCGTCGGTGTCGATGCCGCGGATGATGCCGTGGGCGTGGCGGCTGCGCACGATCACCGCATAGGCCTGCCGGGCGAGGCTCGACGTCGTCGGTGAAGCGGCCTTCGCCGCGCACCAGCATCGGGTCCTCGCTGCGCAGCACCGGCTGGCCGATGCCGAATTTGGTGACGGACCAGCTCTCGGATCGTTCTGCAAATTCATCGGCGTCATCCCGGCGACAGGACGCTCGTGCGCGGCAGCCACTGATGCCCGCAGCGATCCCTTGAGCTCGCCTGCGAATGGATGAGCAGGTGAACGGGTACGGAGCCGCCCTGAAATAGTGGACGAAGCCCGCTTCGACAAGGACTTATGCCCGAGCCATGCAGCCAGCGTGCATCTGTTGCGCGAGCCTGCGACGCTGTTACACTCGGCCCGATTTGGATTTGGACATCGCCGCGCCGTCGAGCGGGAGGCTCTGGCGCGGCAGGAAGGCATTCGATGAATGACGAGGCCCGGGAAACCGGGGGCCTCGACTCCTGCGCGTGACCGGAGCCCGCGGCGGCGGTCCCCGTGGGGTCGGCGGTCGCCTTATGGCCATCCGCGCAGTCGATGCGGCGACGGCGCCAGGTCGAGCGGCCGGCGCCGACCTATGCGGCGCTCGATCTCGGCACCAACAATTGCCGGCTCCTGGTCGCGCGCCCGACCGGCGACGGCTTCCGCGTCATCGACGCGTTCTCCCGCATCATCCGGCTGGGCGAGGGCATGTCGGCCTCCGGCCGCATCAGCGACGCGGCGATCGCGCGCGCGGTCGAGGCGCTCGGCATCTGCCGCGACAAGATGAAGAACCGCGGCGTCACCCGCGCGCGCCTGATCGCGACCGAAGCCTGCCGCGCGGCCGCAAACGGCGGCGAATTCCGCGCCCGCATCGCCGAGGAGGTCGGGCTCGAGCTCGAAATCATCGACCGCGAGACCGAGGCCGAGCTGGCCGCCACCGGCTGCACGCCGCTGATCGATCCGCGACGCCGAAGGCGTGATCCTGTTCGACATCGGCGGCGGCTCCTCCGAACTGGTGCGGCTCGGTCGCTCGGTGCCGGTGCGGCGCGGTCCGCCGCTGCCGGAGATCGAGGCCTGGGTCTCGATTCCGGTCGGCGTGGTGACGCTCGCCGAGCGCCACGGCGGCCACGCGGTGACGCGCGAGATCTACGAGGCGATGATCGCGGAGGTGGCAGTGCACGTCGACCGCTTCGTCGCCGAGCACGGCTGCCCCGCGATCGAGCGCGTGCACATGCTCGGCACCTCCGGCACGGTGACGACCATCGCGGGCGTGTACCTCGATCTCAAGCGCTACGACCGCCGCCGCGTCGACGGCTGCTGGATGACGCGACGTCGAGGTGACCGGCGTGATCGAGCGGCTGCTCGACTCGAGCTACGAGGATCGCGTCGCCAACGCCTGCATCGGCGCCGAGCGCGCCGATCTCGTGCTCGCCGGCTGCGCCATCCTCGACGCGATCCGCCGCGCCTTCCCGTGCCGGCGGCTGCGCGTCGCCGACCGCGGCCTGCGCGAGGGCATGCTGGTGCAGATGATGCGCGAGGACGGCGTCTGGGGCGGCGCGGCGGCGAGCGGAGCGCGCCGCGATGACGCGCGCCGCGGCCGCGACCTCAAGGTGCGGGTGAAGACCGGCAAGAGCCGCTCGCTGTCGTCGAAGCTCTGGCTCGAGCGCCAGCTCAACGATCCCTATGTCGGCCGCGCCAGGCGCGAAGGCTATCGCTCGCGCGCCGCCTACAAGCTGATCGAGATCGACGACAAGCACCGCATCCTCAAGCCGGCGCGCGCGTGTCGTCGATCTCGGCGCCGCGCCCGGCGGCTGGAGCCAGGTCGCGGCCAAGCGCGTCGGCGCGGCCGAGGGCAGAGGCCGTGTGGTGGCGATCGATCTGCTCGAGATGGGCGCCATCCCGGGCGTCGAGTTTCTGCAGCTCGATTTTCTCGATGCGGCGGCGCCCGACCGGCTCAAGGCGCTGCTCGGCGGCGGGCCGACGTCGTGCTCTCCGACATGGCGGCCGAACGCGACCGGCCATCGCAAGACCGATCATCTGCGCATCATGGCGCTGGCCGAAGCGGCCGCCGAATTCGCCCGCGAGGTGCTGGCGCCCGGCGGCGCGTTCCTCTGCAAGGTGCTGCAAGGCGGCACCGAGGCGACGCTGCTGGCGCAGCTCAAGCGCGATTTCGCCACCGTCAAGCACGTCAAGCCGGCGGCGAGCCGCGCCGATTCGGCCGAGCTCTATCTGCTGGCGACGGGCTTTCGCGGTCGCCGCTAAACGCTGCCGCTAGACGCTGCCTGCGGGTCCTGGGAATTTGCGAGCACGCCCGCCGGAGGCTGCGCAGAAGCAGGCTGCCAGGCAGCTTAGCGAAAGCGAAAATCCAGCAATCAGGCTTGCGGCCAATGTGGCGCTGAACGTTGAGCCGGTGTCGGCAGGTCGCTCAGACGCGATCTGCCCCTCCATCACAGCCGTTGCCGATTGCAGGAGCACGGCCGGCATGTATTGGCCGAGCCAACCGGCGCTATCGTCCTTGCGCGAGCACGCGAGGCAGTCACCATCGCTGATACTTGCCAGAACGACACGGCCAGCCAGGGAGCTGACGGCCTGCTTGCCCGTGATGTGTGCGCTGGTTGTGTTGGAGGCTGTCAGGGGCGGACTTGCAGCAAGGCTTGCGAAAACACCGAAAAATATGCCGAGGGCCCAGACCAGGCAGCCTCGCGCCTTGTCGCGGCCATCCGTGGACGTTGACCAGCCGTGGCGCTGACTCCGTCCCGGTTGACTCCGTCCGACGAGAAATCCACCGGCGCCGCAGCTTCCGACCTGAATGAGCACGATTAGAGCGATCGCTGCGCCGACGGCCAATTTGAGTGGCATATCTTGCTGGGCGTCATGGGCCTTCATCAGCAAGGCGATGCAGGGGCCCAGCGCGAGGAGCAACAATGCAGTCCCCATCGCGCAGATCGCGGCCGGAAGGATTGTCGCGTACAGCAATGTGCGTGCAGACCCCGAGATTTGCCTCTGGGCCAACTGGCTCTTCGCTAAGATGATCATTGGCGCCCTCCGACATCTCAGGATTTCAACTGAAAGTGTCGAGCGATCAATGCGGCTCTGGGAGGAGCGTTCCTATGGAAAAAGCAAATAAAATTCTCGACTCTTGCAACGACGGCGACCGCATATGATTCGCGGCTCAGCCCTTGCAGTCGCATCGCCTCTCATGCGGTCGGGCGTTTCAGGTCGATTCCCTTTCATCTCTAGGCAGAGTTCGGGCTCGACCGGGTTGATGGCGGCCGCGGCTTTGCGCTCGGCCCAGCGGACCAGATCTTCCACGGTGATCCGCTGAAGCGCTGCCGCAAACGTCTGTTCGGCTCGCGCCAAAGCGGGTTCTACAATCGCGACCACGAGCGCTGAAGAATGGACGCTCGAAGGATCGGAGGACTCTTCAGACGCTTTGCTTGCACGCAGGATGTCATAAATGCTGATGCGATGGCGTTCGCGCCCAAGCATGTATCCGCCAATGGCGCCGCGCGTCGCTTTCAAAATGCCGGCGCGAACAAAGCCATGCAGTATTGGCTCAAGATAGCGGGATCCCAAACGAAGCCGCCGAGCCAGTGCCCGCGCAGACAGGGGACGGTGTTCCTGGTAAAGCGCAATCTCCAGGACAGCAGCAACAGTTAACGCACTCTTCTGAGAAAGAAGCGGCATGCCCCGATTCACGACAACAAATCAGTCCAACAACGATGATGATGACCATAACCGCAAAGAACCGCGTTGACGCTTTTTGCAGGCGCTTGTCCGCGTCTTTTCTGTGAGTTCCATGCTGGAATTTTTCTAGATCGCGCATCGCTGTGAAGGCGGCGCGGCCAGACTTTCAATTGCGGAATGCGGGGGCCTTCAGTGTTGCCACCGAAGGCGACCCGCTCCTAGCATAAAGAGAGAGGCGAACGAGGTTACAGAACCGTGGTGGTTCGCCCACGAATCAGTCCGACCACCACAGAGATCACGAGCAGGATGATCGCGACATAGAAGATCAGCTGCGCGATCTCTACCGCGAAGCCGGCGATCCCGCCAAAGCCGAGGACGGCGGCTATCAGCGCGACGATCAAGAAGGTTAAGGCCCAGCCAAACATGATTTCGTTCTCCTCGACAGTTGATGCCCGGAGAACGTCGATCGTGTCCTAAAGTTCCACGGATCGGGGCCTCCAAAATCTTGTTGCAAGAGCCTTTTCCAAGAGCCTGCTCCGAGACCTTTGTTCCAAGAGCTTGCCAATCCTGACAATGCCTGCCCAAAAACCAGCCACAGGTAATGTAAAAAGCGGTTGTGCGACCCCCTTGCCGCAGCCGTGCCGCCGACGCATCCTTGCGGCATTGAGTGATTGCCTGATGGGAGGATGAGATGCGATCCACATTGCGAGCGGAAAGGTGGGCCGGATTTTGGCTGGTCATGGCGTCGGCCATGAGCGGTTCGGCCCTTGCGCAGGGGAGTGCGCCGGCATCGGACACCACCGAGTGCCCCAAGGAGGTGGCCGCGATCGCGACCTGCTATTCCGCCAAGCATCCGAGCGGCGCCTATCTGCTCGCTGCCATCCCCAACTCCTGGAACGGTGATCTGGTCGTGTTCGCGCATGGCGGCCCGTCGGTTGTCCCGCCGACGGCAAACACCAGTAAGTCCGATCTTGCCAAATACTCGTTCGCGGTCGAGCGCGGCTTCGGCTGGGTGGCCTCGAGCTTTCGGCGCGAAGGCTATGGCGTGCAGATGGCGGTGGAGGACACCGAGCATGCGCGCCAGTTCTTCGTCGAGCGGATCCGGCAGCCGCGCCGCACCATTCTGCATGGCGCCTCTTATGGAGGGCTAGTCGGCTCCAAGCTGGTGGAGAAGCAGTTTAAGAAGGCGGACGGCAGCAATGCCTTTGATGGTGCCCTCTTCAACAGCGGCTTCGTCATCGGAGCAGCGCTCGGCCACGACTTCCGGCTCGATCTCCGCGTGGTCTATCAGTACTACTGCAAAAACCTGCCGCGGCCCGACGAGCCGCAATATCCACTCTGGAACGGCCTGCCGGCTGGCGCCAAGGTGACGCTCAAGGACATCGAGGCGCTGATCGATGAATGCACCGGCTTCGCCAAACCCATGGATGCGCGCAGCCCGCAGCAGAAGCAGAATCTCGCGAACATCCTTGGCGTCATGCGCTTCCCTGAATCCCTCCTGCTGCGGCACATGCAGTCGGGGACGTTCCTTTTCCGTGAGATCGTCGAGCGCACGACCGGCGGCCGCAACCCGTTCTCTAATGCCGGCGTGATCTACAAGGGCTCGAGCGACGACGCGGCCCTCAATCGCGATGTGGCGCGCTACAGCGCCGACCCGGCGGCGATCGCAGCGCTCAAGGCCGACGGTGAGCCGACCGGTGCTTTTTCAGTTCCGGTGATCTCGCTCCATTCGATCAACGATCCGCAGGTCGTGGTCGAGGTGCAATCGGCCTATCGCGGTGCGGTGCAGGCCGCCGGCAACAGCGATCGGCTGGTGCAGGCCTATACCGATGAGCGTGCCCATACAGCGCAGAGCGGGCCGGAGCTTGCGGCCGGCCTCGACGCACTGATGCAATGGATCGAGCAGGGGACGAAGCCGTCGCCGCAGTCGATCGCGGCCTCATGTCAGCGGCTGCGTGTCACCAATGATGGACCGTGCCGCTATCATCCGGAGTTTACTCCGAAGGCCTACGACACGCGCTATGCGCGCGGAGCGGCAGTTGCGGCCGCCAACTGAGCGCTTTCTGATCACTCATGGACGCGGCAGATTTCCCGCAGGTAGGCGGGCTATAAGGATAGCGGATTAGGGATCGCAGTAACCGGGATCATTGCCCACTGGCGGCAGCGGCCGAGGTGACCTCGTGGGTGATGACTTTAAAACCGGCGAGTGTGCACGGACCGAAGGACGTCACGATCGCGACATCGGTGGCGTCACGCCCACGTGCCATCAAGATGCGGCCGATGCGCGGCCTATTGTGCCGTGCATCCAACGTGTACCAGTGGTTTCCGAGATAAACTTCAAACCAAGCGCTGAAATCCATCGGGCAAGGGTCGGGCGGCACGCCGATGTCCCCCAGATAGCCGGTGCAATAGCGCGCCGGAACGTTCATGCATCGACATAGCGAGACTGCGAGATGGGCGAAGTCCCGACACACGCCCCGCCTTTCGGTATAGGCGTCGAACGCCGTCTTGGTCGGGCTCGCGTGCTCGTAACCGAACGTGATGCGATCGTGAACATAGTCGCAAATCGCTTTCACCAACGGCCAGCCTTTTGGGACCTGTCCGAACAGAGACCAGGCGATACTTGAAAGGCGATCGGTCTCACAATAACGGCTACCAAGCAGAAAGAGCAGGACTTCCACCGGCAGGTCTTCCAGCGCATGTTGCTCTGCCTGCGGAGCGACAGCGTCCAGCTTACCGCTGTCCCGCACGAGGAAGTCGGCGGACATGGTCAGTCGCCCCGCAGGGGCGCGGATAACGTGGCAGAAGTTGCCAAAACTGTCGTGATAGGTGTTGGCCGGAAGCGGCGGATCGAGTCGCATGCGATCCAAGGTCAGCAGATCGGAGATGCGCGACGGGTGCACACTCAACGTCAAGATCATCGGCGTCGGTTGCGGGCAGTCATAGGAAATTTCATAGCCGGCTCGAATCTCCATCGAATACCCTTCGGTGCATGACCGCGAGCTTCACCGGCCCCATACCTAACAACGAGATGGCATCAGGGTTCCGTTCTGTCGTCACCAACCGCCGCTCTTGAGCCACTGCATTCTTTGCAAAGCATCGTCGGATGTCTAGCCAACTCCGCCGCCAGCGCGGCGAGCCTGACTGTTACTTTCATGGCAAGATAGTCCGACGGTGTCCCAGGTGCCTTGCAGCGGTTGCCCCGCTCGGATCTCGCACCACGTGATTGCCAAACATGTCCCGCGTCCAAGTCAGTCGGCTGGGCTCGGGTGTGATTTCGAGCTTGGGTTTCAAGCACCTGTTGGTCATCGTCGTCGCGTGGCCGCAAGATCATCCGATGCTCGCCGAAAGCCACCGGCGTCTTGTAGTAATAGGCCGTGACGTGGCGGACGGTGAGAATCGGCATTTCAATCCCCGCAGACCATGTCGTTTCATGCATTTTCCGGGCCAAGAGGCGTATGCTCACTAGCGTTGCGTCGAGGATTCTGCGAACGTGGTGCCGATGACTGGTGGGCCGGATATCCTGTTGACGAGTGACGATCCCCCGCCGGTCAGCGTCCACAATGAAGACGGCGAATCGCCGTTCTTGATCGTCGCCGATCACGCGGGCAACGACATGCCGCTTGCGCTCGGGCGCCTCGGTATCCCGGCAGCAGAATGCGAGCGCCACATCGCGTGGGACATCGGTATCGCCGCCGTCAGCCGCCTTGTGGCAAAAGCACTAGACGCCACCCTGGTGCAGCAGAACTATTCGCGTCTCGTCATCGACTGCAACCGCACGCCGGGCTCGGAGACGTCGATCCCGGAGGTTAGCGAACTCACGGCAATACCGGGAAACATTGGCCTGAGCGGAGAGCAGAAAGCCGCACGTGTGCGCGTGATATTCGAGCCTTACCACCAACGGATCGAAGCCGAGCTTGACCGGAGGAGGCAGGCTGGGCGGCAGACGGCGCTGATCGCGATGCACAGTTTTACGCCAGTCTTTATGGGCGTGACCCGGCCCTGGCATGCCGGCGTGCTCTACAACCGCGATCCGCGCTTTGCCCATCTGCTCATGAACCAGCTGAAACGCGAAGGCGGGCTCGTGATCGGTGACAATGAGCCTTACAGCGTGACCGACGCATCGGACTACACCATTCCGATTCACGGCGAGCGACGTGGCTTGCATCATGTTGCGATCGAAGTTCGCCAGGACTTGATCGCGGACGACAAGGGTCAACGCCTATGGGCTCTCCTTCTCGAACGCTTATTAACGCGGGCGAATCAGGAACTGACGGCTGCCGAGATCCTCAGCCCTGAAAGCGGACTCCGATCTTCATATCGATGACCACACGCCATGGCATTCAGACCGTCCGCCGGTTCTCACCCCTGCTTCTGGTCGGTCGCCTCGGTCGGGCCTGGTGCGGCCGGACGGCGCGAAACCTCGGCGCCGGCGTCGGGCGGCATGCTCCAGAACAAGAGCGCGCTGGTGGCTGAGATCAGCGAGACGACAATCCAGGCCGGCTGGAAGTCGGCGGCCGTGATCACCGACTGCCCACGCAGCCCTACCGCGAGCTCGACCAGCGCGGCGCCGATCGCGACCCCGACCGAGATCGAGAGCTGCTGGCTCACCGCGACCAGCGAGGTGGCGCGGCTCATGTAGCGCTGATCCATTTCGGCATAGGCGATGGTGTTGAGGCTCGTATATTGCAGCGAGCGGAAGAAGCCGCCGACGAGCAGCACGCCGAGCATCCAGACGAGCGGAACGCCGGGCGCAAAGGTGGCGCAAGCCGCAACCATCGCGGTCGAGATCAGGGCATTGACGGAGAGTACGAGGCGGAAGCCGAAGCGGCGCAGCACCCGGGGGATGATCATCTTCATGCCGAACGCGCCGAACACGTTGGCAACCGTGACCATACCGGCCTGGAACGCCGTCATGTTGAAGCCGAGCTGCAGCATGAGCGGCAGCAGGAACGGCATCGCGCCGACACCGCCGCGATAGATGAAGCCGCCCACCACGGCGGCGCGCAGCGTCGGCAGCTTGAGCAGCTTGAGGTCGAGGATCGGTGCCGGCGTGCGCCGCGCATGCAGCACATAGGCGAAGGTCGTAAGCGCGCCGATCACGATCAATGCGATGGTGATCGCAGGCGGCAGGAAGTTGAGCCCGAGCACCGAGCCGCCGAATACGAGGCCCGCGATGCCGGTGCCGGCGAGCAGCGCACCCTTGGCGTCGAACGGGTCTGGGTTCTCGGCGCGGACGTCCTCGATGTAGATCGTGGCGAGCACGACGCCGGCGATCCCCATCGGCACATTGATCAGGAAGATGAAGTGCCAGGAGATGTAGGTCGTGATGAAGCCGCCGAGCGGCGGACCGATCATCGGCCCGGTCAGCGCCGGCATGGTGACCCAGAGCATGGCGACGACCAGCTCGCGCTTGTCGACCGTGCGGACCAGGATGAGACGGGCGACCGGCGTCATCATCGCCCCGCCCATGCCCTCGATGATGCGCGCGATCACGAACTGGGTGAGCGAGCCTGAGAGCGCGCAGCCGATCGAGCCCGCCATGAACACGACGATGGCGGCCCGGAACACCGTGCGTGCTCCGAAGCGGTCGGCGGTCCAGCCGCTGATCGGCAGGAACACCGCGAGCGAGAGCAGGTAGGACGTGATCGCAAGCTTGAGCGCGAGCGGGGTTGTTCCGATGTCGGCCGCGATCGCTGGCAGCGAGGTCGCGATCACGGTCGAATCCATGTTCTCCATGAACAGGGCGACCGCCACGATCAGCGGCACGATGCGGTTGGAGAGCATGAGTGAGGCGGGCGCTTTTCTTCTCGCGTGGGGGTTCGCTATCTATCAGGCGCCTTGCGCCGGCAGCAAGTAAGGGGGCTGGGATCGTGAGCCATTGCGTCCCCGCGCAGGATCACTAGATGACACGCCAATGACGCCGCGAGGGTCCCGATGATCTACATTCTGGCGGTCTTCCTGCCTCCGCTTGCGCTGCTCCTGAACGGGCAGCCGCTGTCGGCGCTGCTCAATCTCATTATCCTGGTGCCCTGCCTGATCTTCGGGCTGGTGTTCTGGGTGCTCCTGGTGGTGCCCTCGCTTCACGCCGTGCTGGCAATCGCCATGAGGCGTGAGGACCGCAAGCACCGCGAGATCGTCGACGCGATCGAGCGGCACGGGCCGCCACCTGGTTGGCGCTGACCAGTGCCCGCTAGGCGCCTCTGTACACACCCTAGGAAGGGCCTTCCCGGGACGGCCTAGGCATGATGGCGCGGCCGTGCTACTGACCTCCGCCAACCCAAAACGGGCCACCGATTCGCGCTCGAAGCCCCGTGTTTTCAGCGTCGGCCAGCCTTCCTTTCGGTCGCGGACGGCCCCATCTAGACCCGTACCTGGACGAACATCTGGGCGGGCGAGCCGGAGTTGGCGATGGCCTTGAATTCCAACGGAAACCTGCGCGAAGCGCTGACCTTCGACGACGTTCTGATCAGGCCAGGGCTGTCGGGGGTGATGCCTTCAGATGCCGATCTGCGCACGCGGCTCACCCGTGAGATCGTGCTCAACATTCCGATCATTGCCTCCGCGATGGATACGGTGACCGAGGCGCGCATGGCGATCGCGATGGCGCAGGCCGGCGGGCTCGGCGTCATCCATCGCAATCTCGAGCCCGAGGAGCAGGTGGCGCAGGTGCGCCAAGTCAAGAAATTCGAGTCCGGCATGGTGGTGAACCCGGTCACCATCCGTCCCGACGCAACGCTCGCCGAAGCGCTCGAGCTGATGAAGGGGTACAATATCTCCGGCATTCCGGTGGTCGAAGGCGGTGGCAACGGACGGGCCGGCAAGCTCGTCGGCATTCTCACCAACCGCGACGTGCGCTTTGCAACCGATGCCCGCCAGAAGGTCTCGGAGCTGATGACCAAGGAGCGGCTGATCACGGTGCGCGAGGGCGTCGATCAGGACGAGGCCAAGCGCCTCCTGCACCAGCACCGGATCGAGAAGCTGTTGGTGGTCGACGCGCAGTATCGCTGCGTCGGGCTGATCACCGTGAAGGACATCGAGAAGGCGGTTGCCAATCCGAACGCCTGCAAGGACGAGCAGGGCCGGCTACGGGTCGCCGCCGCCACCACGGTGGGCGAAGCCGGCTTCCGGCGCACCGAGGGCCTGATCGAGGCCGGCGTCGATGTTGTCGTGGTCGACACCGCGCATGGCCACTCGCAAGCCGTGCTCGAGGCGGTCACGCGCATCAAGAAGCTCTCGAACGCGGTGCAGGTGGTCGCCGGCAACGTGGCGACCGGCGAGGGCACCAAGGCGCTGATCGACGCGGGCGCCGACTCCATCAAGGTCGGCATCGGGCCAGGCTCAATCTGCACCACCCGCATCGTGGCGGGCGTGGGCGTGCCGCAGCTCACGGCCATCATGGATGCGGTCGAGATCGCGCACGCTGCCAATACGCCAATCATTGCCGATGGCGGCATCAAGTTTTCCGGCGATCTCGCCAAGGCGCTCGCCGCCGGCGCCGACGTTGCGATGGTGGGCTCGCTGCTTGCCGGCACCGACGAGACGCCCGGCGAGGTGTTCCTCTATCAGGGCCGCTCCTACAAGTCCTATCGCGGCATGGGCTCGGTCAGTGCCATGGCGCGCGGCTCGGCCGATCGCTACTTCCAGCACGACATCAAGGATACTTTGAAGCTCGTGCCGGAAGGCATCGAGGGCCAGGTGCCCTACAAGGGCGCGGTTGCGAGCGTGCTGCACCAGCTCACCGGCGGCTTGCGTGCCACCATGGGCTATGTCGGCGCCAAGACGCTCGGCGAGCTGCACGCCAAGGCCGAGTTCGTGCGTATCTCTAACGCGGGCCTGCGCGAAAGCCATGTGCACGACGTGACCATCACGCGCGAGAGCCCGAACTATCCGACAAGGGCGTGATTGAAGCTCGCTGGTTGCGCACGGCACTTCGTCTGTGCGCCAGCGGAGATCTTTTTGCGAAACTGATTCATTTGGCTCCAGATTAAATCCGGCGGCACGACGCGGATGGGCAGCGAGCCACGGGCCTTGCTCCCCCTGATTTCTACATGGCATCGTCGGGCTGCAATCGCATTTGTGAGGGGAATTCGCGTGCTCTATTGGCTCTACGACATCCCGACGGGGGCGTTGGTGGCGTTGTTTGCTGTCGTCTTCGTCGGTTACACCTGGGCCGGTGATATGCTGCTGCGGCCGGTCCTGCGCCGCCTCCTGCACAACCAGACGCGTCTGAACGAGATGGTCGGGGTTTCGATAGCCTGTCATTGCGGGTTCTTCGGTATTCTGCTTGGGCTTCTGGCCGTCGCCACCTATCAGAACCTGTCGGACGTCGACCGGACGGTCACCCGGGAGGCTGGCCTCTTGCGCGCGTTTTATCGTTCGATCCAGAGCTACCCGGAGCCGACGCGCTCACAGACGCTGCCGCTGGTCAAGGAATACGTCCGTTACGTGATCCAGGACGCCTGGCCGGAGCAGCGCAGGGGACGGGTGTCGGCAGGCGGTGTCCCGCGCATGAACGCGGTGCAGAACAAGCTGTTCGCGTTCGAGCCGCAGACCAAGGGCCAGGAGATTTTGCACAACCACACGGTCGAGCAGTTCAACCAGATGTCCGACGTGCGGCGCCAGCGTATCCAGGCGGCCGATACCGGGATCGCGCCGGCGATGTGGTACGTTGTCGCGATCGGTGTGCTCATCACTATCGCGCTGTTCTGGCTGTTCGAGATGGAGACAGCGACCCAGTTCATCCTGGGCGGGTTGTTGGCCTTCTTCCTGAGTACCGTCATCTCGGTCCTGGTCGCCATGGACCATCCGTTCCGTGGCGAGATGAGTATCGGCCCCGACGCCTACCAGGCGATCTACGAGCGGATGAACGACTAGCAAGTTGCTCATGCCCAGCATGCGTCGCGGTTGCTGCTCTTGGCATCCGGGGCTGCCGGTCGGTAAGATATCGCCCGATTGCAGCTAACCACGCCGGAGGGACGCCCTTGTTCGCCAAGATCAATCATGTCGCCATTGTCAGCGAGCGCTATACCTTGCTCGCCGCCTTCTACCAGTCGCTGTTCGGGATGAGCACGTCGGAGCGGACCCGCACCAACCGGGCGATCACGGTGGGCGACGGCTATGTCGGCCTCAACATCAATCCGCGCAAGGCGGGCCGGCCGGCCGGGCTCGACCATTTCGGCGTCGAGGTCGAGGATGTCGAGACTGTCCTCGAGCGCATGCGCAAATATCCGGGCGCCGACTATGTGCAGCGGCCCTCGACGCGACCGTTCGCCGGCATCACCGCCAACGATCCCGACGGCAACGTGTTCGATCTCTCGCAGAAGCAGATGGCCAACCGCGCCGGCGTCTACGTCGACAACGAGGGCGCCGCGCAGCATGAGCGCCACATCAGCCACGTCGCCATGCGCACCATGCGGCCCGACGAGATGGCGAAGTTCTATATCGACGTGCTGCAGCTCTCCGAGCAGAACGCCAAGCCGGGCGATCCCAACCACTATCTCACCGACGGCAAGATGACGCTGATGATCATGCCGTGGCGGATCAAGAACTATCTCGGCACCTCGATCCTGCCGACCGGCATGGACCACGTCGGGTTCACGGTCGAAAGCGTCGACAAGCTGAAGGAAGACGTCGAGGAACTGGTCGGTGTCAACCCGGTGCTCAATCCGATCCCGGTCGGCAAGGGCAAGGAAAGCGCCGTGCGGCTCGATCTGCTCAAGCAGCAATGCCCGATCGGCGACTACTTCCTGTCCGATCCGGACTTCACCATGATCGCGGTGCGCGGCAAGCACTGAGCCGCGATCAACGGCCGCGTTGCGCATCCGCCCTTGCCAACACGGCGGAAACAGCGCAACTGAGCCCCATGACTCCCGGGGCCCGTCTTTCTGCCGCTATCGAGGTGCTCGCCGACATCGAGACGCGGCGGCGCCCGGCTGCCGACGCGCTCAAGGATTGGGGCTTGACGCATCGATTCGCCGGCTCCGGCGACCGCGCCGCCATCGCGGGCGTCGTCTACGACGCACTGCGGCGCAAGGCGTCGTCGGCCTTCGTCATCGGCGAGACCACCGCGCGCGCGGTTGTGCTGGGCATGCTGGCGCTGGAACGCAAGCTTGATCTCGCTGCGATTGCGCGGCTTGCCGAGGACGGTCGCCATGCGCCGGGCGCCTTGAGCGAGTCTGAGCGCGCGCGGCTTGCGGCACCAAGCCTCGACGGCGCGCCGGCCTGGATTGCAGGCGACTATCCGGAATGGCTCGATCCACATCTGACGCGCACATTCGGCGATGATCGTGTCGCCGAGGGTGTGGCGCTTGCGAGCCGCGCGCCGCTCGACCTGCGCGTCAACACGCTCAAGGGTAGCAGGGAGGAGGCCGCCGAGGCGCTTGCGCATCTCAAACCGCAACCGACGCGCTGGTCGCCTTTCGGGCTGCGCATTGCGCTGTCACCCGACGCCAAGAGCCCGGCGATCCACGCCGAGCCGGCCTTTCTCAAGGGGCTGATCGAGGTGCAGGATGAGGGCTCGCAGATCGGCGCTTTGTGCGCGGGCGCCAAGCCGGGCGAGCACGCGGTTGACCTCTGCGCCGGCGCCGGCGGCAAGACGCTCGCGCTTGCGGCTGCGATGGAGGGGCGCGGACAGATCTATGCGACTGACAGCGACAAGCGTCGGCTTGCGCCGATCCATGCCCGCATCGAGCGGGCGGGTGCGCACAACATTCAGGTCCGCACGCCCAAGGGACAGGCAGCACCGCTCGATGAACTCGCCGGCCGCGCCGACCTGGTGCTGATCGACGCGCCCTGTACTGGCACCGGCGCCTGGCGGCGCAATCCTGACGCCAAGTGGCGGGTGCGGCCGGGCGCGCTCGCGATCCGCCTGAAGGAGCAGGCGGCGGTGCTCGATGTGGCGGCCGCGCTTACCAAGCCCGCGGGGCGCGTCGTCTACATCACCTGCTCGGTCCTTGCCGAGGAGAACGGCGATCAAGTGCGCGGATTCTTGGAGCGGCATCCGCAGTTCGTGACGGTGCCGCCGGCCGATGCCGCAGGCTCGCTCGGCGAGCGCGCCTACATGTTCCGCCGCGCGACGCTGATGGCGGAGGAGGGGCTGCTGATGACGCCGCGCCGCACCGACACCGACGGATTTTACGTCGCGGTCATGCGGCGCAACGATTGAGTCGCGTGTGCGCTACGGGCGTCACAAATGCTTGTGCGACGCCTTGGGTCTGGCGCGGCTGTTGGGTTTGGGCGGCGGAATCTCGGCGCGCTGCATGCCGCTGTCCTCGTCGTAGACGAAGCATTCGTAGTAGCGCGCCGCGGGCACGCGCTTGTTGGTCGCGCAGCGCTCGAACGCAACGAGATCGTCGTCGCTGCGATAGTGGCGATAGGGCGCGATCAGATAGCGATCCTGACCACCCGGCGAGATGCCGTAGCGGTCGATCTTGCCGGTGAGGGTCGGATCGACCGCGAGGATCGCCTCGCGCAGCGTCTCGCCCTCGATGAAGTTGTCGGGCAGTTGATCGAACGGGCCGTCATAGTAGTTGTTGACGCGCGAATTGCCCTCGAACACGCCGATCAGGATTTTTCGCTCGACCTTGTCGTCGCGATAGTAAGCGAAACCTGTGCGCTTGCCGATCAGGATGCGCTCGGAGCCTGGAATGGGAATGAGCTGATCCGCGATCGGGATCGTCTCGTCGAGCACGAAGTGAAACAGCTTGAGCTTGCGGTTGAAGATGAGGAAGAACCGCATCGCCAATTCATCGAACACCGGGCCGATGTAGGTCTCGTCAGCGCCGAGAACGCTCGGCTTCACCTTGCTCAGATCATTGAGCTCGAACACCACGCTGCGCGTGCCGTAGGAGATGCGGTAGACGAGCGGCTCGAGCTTCTCGACCTTCACGCCATTGCGCTGATCGAGCAGGGCATAGGTGATCGGGTCCTGATCCTTCCACTCCGCGAGGTCCACGTAGTAGGCGAAGTTGACCTTGCCCTGATCGCGATCGACGACGTCGAGCCTGATGTTGCCGGCGTAGCGGACATGATCGTGGGTGAAGCTGAAGTAATAGTAGTTCTCGGTCGGATAGACCTTGACGCGCTCCGGCAGGTTGCTGAGCACGAAGGAGAACATGGCCATGGGACTGGTGATCGGGAGCGAGGGCACGGCGACCGCGTCCTCGACGAAGGACTGATTGGTGTAGAGCTGCGGGGCGCCAGCCTGTGCGCTCGTGATGCCCAAGCCTGTGGCCGCAGTGGCTGCCACGATCAGGGCCGCCCGCGCCAGCCATTGCGGCGGTGACACTCGTTCCCACCTCGCGACGCGACTGTTGGCGCAACATTCAGCGCAACTCATGGCACAGTCTCCACTGGCACAGCCTCCACGCTATGATTTGCGCTCCGTCGACGTCATCTTGGCACTTGCCTGCTGGCCGCTGTGGAGTGGGATCCTTTCTGATTGTGGCTTTGCTGCTGGTTATGCGAGCCTTGCGAGCCTTTCTTCTGAGCTTGGCTCAAGGCCGTGTTGTGTGAGCCTTTCTGGCTATGGCTCTGGGTCACGTTGTGTTGCCGAATGTTGCTCTGCGCAGTGCTGTGCGAACCCTTCTGATTGTGGCTTTGGGTCGCGTTGTGCGAGCCTTTCTGATTGTGGCTCTGGGTCACGTTGTGCTGCTGAATGTTGCTCTGCGCTGTGCTGTGCGAGCCCTTCTGGTTATGGCTCTGGGTCGCGTTGTGCGAGCCCTTCTGGTTATGACTCTGGGTCACGTTGTGCTGCTGATTGACGCTCTGAACCCGGCTGTGCGAGCCCTTCTGATTATGGCTCAGTGTCTGGTCGTGCTGCTGAATCTTGCTCTGCGCTGTGCTGTGCGAGCCTTTCTGATTGTGGCTCCGCGTCAGGTCATGCTGCCCATTCTTGCTCACGACCGTATTGTGTGAACCCTTTTGATTGTGGCTCAGAGTCTGGTTGTGCGAGCCCTGGCGAGTGTGGCTCACCCGTTGATTGTGAGAGCCGAGCTGATTGTGGCTCTGCCCCACGTTATGCGAGCCCTTCTGATTGTGGCTCAGCCGCGTATTGTGCGAGCCGGTACGCGCATGGCTCAGGCGCAGGTCATGTGAGCCGCTGCGCGAATGGCTCAGCCGCTGATCATGCGAGCCGAGCCGGTTATGGCTGACGCGCTGATCGTGCGAGGCCGTGCGCCAGTGGCTGCGCTGAGCGGTCGTGCGAGCCGTTGCGCTGGTGGCTCAGCCGCGGTCGTGCGAGGCGTAGCGCCAGTGGCTTGCCCAGCGGTCGTGCGACTCGAAGCGGTTGTGGCTCCAGTACGGATTGTGCGATCCGAACCGGCTGTGGCTCCAATAGGTGCTGTGCGAGCCGTAGCGGTAGTGATAGCCGCTGGCCGGCGGCGGCTCGGTTCCTCCCGGCACCAGGAAATAGCCGGTGTATTCGGTGGGCGCCTCGCAGGGCATGTAGATCGCGATATCGCCGATCTTGGTTGCGTCGTTGCGCGCGAGCTCGGCGTCGACGATCGCGCCCTGGGCGTCGAAGTTGATGTCGGTATCGATCAGGTAGGACTGGCCGAGGCCCGCCGAGCTCGTGCCATTGGACTGCGAGGGCGTCTGCTGCGTGTTGTTGGGGTTGATCTCCTCGAACGCCCCTTCCGCCATGCCCTGAATGCCGTGCACCTGGGACTCGTCGAGCGGCGAGTCTTGTCCAAACCCACCTGCCGGCTGCGCTGTGGCGACGCGCGAGCCCTGTCCGGACAGGTAGCACGGCCCCTCCGGGGAGCACAGCGAATCGCCGGTGATCCAGACGAACTGGTCGCGCTTCGACGGATCGACGGTCCAGGAGTTGGAATCGTAACCCATCCCGAACGCGATGCCGCCTGAGCAATTCGCGTTGAGATAGGGCTCGCCCTCGGCCTCGCGATTGTAGAAGCCGACATCATAGCGCCCGACCGCGTGCCAGTTGCCGTTCTGGTCGAGCTCGTAGCGCAGCGCGCGCGCCTCGTGCGGCGTGGCGAACGGGTTCTCGGCCGCAAGCCCCAGATTGCGGATGCCGCCGCGCTCGGCGAGCAGCATGACCGGCCGCGGGCCGCAGGTCGCAAAGCTGATGTCGCTCACCGGCTGGCTGAAGCCGGCGCGGGCAATGTCGTCCGGCTTGCTGAAGAAGTCCGGCAGGATGAACTCGCGCCGCACGTCGCCGGCGAAATTGCCGTCGGGGCCGAGCCGCACCGACCAGACCGAGTTGCGCTTGTCGTCATCCTGCGCGTTCTGCCAGCCCGGATCGTCGAAGGCGGGGCTGCTCCAGACCGAGTAATAGAGCCTCACTTCGTTGCGCGCCGGGTTGCGGTGCACGCCGACGCCCCAGACCCGCCGGCCGGAGAGGGCGATATTCCAGCACTGCGGCGTCTGCGTCGAAGGGGCCTTCGCAATTGCCGATCCGCGCTCTCGAGTTGGGATCGAACCCGATCGGCCCGAGGCCCGCCGGCTGCCCGGCTTCGGCATCGAAGAAGCCTTGCCGGCCCTGCATGCCGTGATCGTAGAAGCCGAGATCGGCGCCGTCGGAGGCGCGCACGCGATGGATCATCCCGGTTTCAAGATCGGTCACGAACAGCTGCTTGTTGAAGCGGTCGTAGGCGATGTTGCCGAGCGCCGGGCCGCTGTTCGGTCGGCCGTTGAGCGTGATCTGCGCGAACGGGCGCGGCTGATAGCCGGTCGCGGCATCGAGCCGATAGATGGTGCCGGGGCCGCCGCCCTGACCCCACATGCCCGGCATCCATTGCGCGTTGTTGGGGGTGCGATGCAGGCCGAAGGCCGAGGTCGCCGCGAGATACACATTGGGCGGGTTGGCGTCGTCGAGCACAACGCCGAACACCTGGCCGACCTGGCCGGCGGTGACCGGGCTGCGCTGCGGCTCGTAGAGCCAATGGGTGCCCTGCGGCGCCTGGCCGGGCGCCCGCACGTCGAGGATGTTGCCGACGGTGCCGTTCAAGTCGATGATCGGGCCGGCGGCGCCATAGAGAAAGCCGGAGAACCGCGTCACATAGGCCTCGCCCGGCTGCAGCGGCTGGGCTGCCGCAAGCCCGGCGGACAGCACTCCGCCTGCCAGAATGGCAGCCTGAAGAAGCCCACGAACAGCCGCGCAATCTGCAGGCAATCGGAAGGCGTCCCATGAGCGGCTGTCCCCCTCGGCAATTCGTGATAGGCCCAAACTACATAGTCTTACCGTCCTAGAGGTTAATCAAGCTCCGGTCGGCGCGCATTGCGCGAATGGAAGCAGGCGCGCGCCGCTGACGAAGTCCACAAGGCCGGTTGCCGCTCGGCCCGCGATCCATTAACTGCTTGCCATGACAGCCCCCGCTCACGACAAGATTCTGATCGTCGATTTCGGCTCGCAGGTCACGCAGCTCATCGCCCGGCGCGTGCGCGAGGAGAAGGTCTATTGCGAGATCGTGCCGTTCCAGAAGGCGGAAGAAGCCTTCCGGGCGATGAAGCCCAAGGCCGTCATCCTCTCCGGCGGGCCCGCCTCGGTGCATGAGCCGGGCGCGCCGCTTGCCCCGCATGGCGATCTTCGAGGCCGGCGTGCCGGTGCTCGGCATCTGCTACGGCGAGCAGGCGATGGCGCACCAGCTCGGCGGCAAGGTCGAGGGCGGCCACCACCGCGAATTCGGCCGCGCCGAGGTCGAGGTGACCAAGGCCAATGCGCTGTTCGAGGGCGTCTGGGAGGTCGGCCAGAAATATCCGGTCTGGATGAGCCACGGCGACCGGGTGACGAAGCTGCCCGACGGCTTCGTGACGGTCGGCACCTCGCTCAACGCGCCGATCGCCATGATCGCCGACGAGAAGCGCAAATTCTACGCGACCCAGTTCCACCTCGAAGTGATGCACACGCCGCACGGCGCGGCGATCATCCGCAATTTCGTGCGCAAGATCGCGGGCGCCACCGGCGACTGGACCATGCGCGCCTTCAAGGAGGAGGCGATCGAGAAGATCCGCGGCGCAGGTCGGCAAGGGCAGGGTGATCTGCGGGCTCTCGGGCGGCGTCGACTCGGCGGTCGCGGCGGTGCTGATCCACGAGGCGATCGGCGACCAGCTCACCTGCGTGTTCGTCGACCACGGCCTGCTGCGGCTCGGCGAGGCCGAAGGAGGTCGTGGCGCTGTTCCGCGACAGCTACAACATCCCGCTCGTCCATGTCGAAGCGGAGCCGATGTTCCTCGGCGCGCTCGCGGGCGTCACCGACCCGGAGGAGAAGCGCAAGACCATCGGCAAGCTGTTCATCGACGTGTTCGAGGCCGAGGCGAAGAAGATCGCCGCGACGGCAAGGGATCGCCGAATTCCTGGCGCAGGGCACGCTCTATCCCGACGTGATCGAGAGCGTGTCGTTCACCGGCGGGCCGTCGGTGACGATCAAGTCGCACCACAATGTCGGCGGGCTGCCCGAGCGCATGAACATGAAGCTCGTCGAGCCGCTGCGCGAACTGTTCAAGGACGAGGTGCGCGCGCTCGGCCGCGAGCTTGGCCTGCCGGAGGTGTTCGTCGGCCGCCATCCGTTCCCGGGGCCGGGCCTTGCGATCCGCTGCCCGGGCGAGATCACGCGCGAGAAGCTCGACATCCTGCGCCTGGCCGACGAGATCTATCATCGAGGAAATCCGCCGCGCCGGCCTCTACGACGAGATCTGGCAGGCCTTCGCGGTGCTGCTGCCGGTGCGCACCGTCGGCGTGATGGGCGACGTCCGCACCTACGACTACGTCGTCGGCGCTGCGCGCCGTGACCTCGACCGACGGCATGACGGCGGATTTCTATCCCTTCGACATGGCCTTCATCGGCGCGGTCGCGACGCGCATCGTCAACGAGGTGAAGGGCGTCAACCGCGTGGTCTACGACGTGACCAGCAAGCCGCCGGGCACGATCGAGTGGGAGTGATCAAACATGACTGGTGGCTGGTAGCGCCGGTCTGGAAACAATCCGCGACGCTCGCTTGACGCACTTGCTTGAAGATTTATCGCTAGCTTAATTTCGAGGTGACTATGAGCAATCAATTTGATCCAGGCGACTTTGTAAACCGAGTGGCGCGAAGATTGATTGTGGAGTTTGACGATGCAGCGCAAGCCGGCACCCCAGGCTTGATCGGTGCTGCGAAGGAGCATCCAGCGCGAAAGAAGTCTTGAACGTCTACTTCCCGGCTCCGCCGCCACAGGCAGTGGCGTCATAATTGATAGTTATGGCTCGTCTAGTAGACAACAAGACGTCGTCGTATATGAGGAAATCCTTTTGCCCTGTTTTTTCAATTAATGATACTCCCGAGGCAACCTATTTCCCCTGCGAGGGGGTAATTGCGATTGGTGAAGTCAAGAGCGCATTAGACGGGTCTGAACTTCAGGATGCATTTGCTAAGGTAGCGTCTGTAAAGCGCCTGCGGAGACATGCGATTGCTACAGATTGCGGAGTTTTCCCCGACAAGACGGTTTCCTTTCGGCTATACGGTTCCCCCCTCGCGGCCGCCGCAGCAAAGGTTGAGGAATTCGACCAATTCAGGAGGTCAAACGATCAAATCTACGGATTCATTCTATGCGGTCAGTTTAGGTTGAAGACAGATACCATCATTGATCGTGCCACTGAATTATGGAAGCAATACCAGGAATGTGAATCACCCAATATGATTGTTTCGCTTCAGGACGGATTTCTTCAACCCTTCAATCGGGCAAGAAGTCAATTTGTTCTATCTGCAATGGACGGTGATTCCATCGGCTTCTCGCCCGATGC
Organism: uncultured Alphaproteobacteria bacterium; assembly: GCA_963745515.1. Lineage (GTDB taxonomy): Bacteria > Pseudomonadota > Alphaproteobacteria > Rhizobiales > Xanthobacteraceae > VAZQ01. The sequence goes on along the minus strand of CAVUXO010000007.1, from coordinate 875,154 downwards.
GGCAAAGGGGATGGGGTGCCTTATTGCGCTTCTAAACTCGGTTGTGCGAACCGGGCGTACCGTCGATGTTGACCACTTCAAGAGATATTTTATCCCACAAGGAACGACATACACGGTGAGTTCAGTGCTCCCATTGTGATTGGGGGTTAATGGTGGGTGATCCGAGCCGCTATTTCCGAAGAACAGAAGATTACTTTCTGCAAGGACATTGGAGTCAGGTGTCAAAACATCGATGGCAGTCGCGGGACGTGCTCTTAGGCCGCATTCTTGAATCCATCGATCTGCGCCTTCATCGCCCGCTGAAATGCCGGCCGCGCTTCACAGCGCCGCTTATAGGCACTGAGATGAGGATAGGTGTCGAGTAGCTCCGTGTGATCGAGGATGCGCAGTGCACAAAGGCGGGTCTGCTTCGCGCGCAATCTCGGTCGTAGGGAGGGTCGATTATTCAGCCGAAACCGGACAGGCAGTTTTTCCGCACCGAGGGCTCAAGCCCCCGGCCGGCCTGGGGTGGACAACGGCCTGTCCGCTTCCAGCTATCAGAATGGACAAGCCGCCGTCAGAGGGCGCTATTTCAGCGGCAGAAACAGTTCCGCCACCGCCTCATGCTCCGGCACCTCCGGGAAGAAGCTCAGCCGCTGGCAATAGATCGGGAAGTCGCGTGCTTCCTCGCCGCTGGCCGGAAGCCAGTCGCGATAAAGGTAGAGCGCGGCGGGCTCCAGATTGTCGGTGTTGCCGACGACGCGCAGCACCGCGCAGCGTCCGCCAGGGATCTCGCCGGCTTTGATCTCCTCGCCGTTCGCCTCGATCGGTTGGTCGGTCCCGACACAAAGGTCCACGCTATAATCGGCAGGCGACGCAGGACGCCGCTCGGAACGCCAGACATTGAAGGTCGGACTTGTCTTGGGGTGCAGGCCAGCGGCCGTGCGCCACGCGATGAACCGCTGGATGGTGGCGCCGAGCGTCGCCGGGTCGCCCCGATGCTCCATGATCGCCACCGGCGTGGGGGGCACATCGCGAATCGTCACGTCGTCGGTGGTAAAAGTCTTCTGCATGAGCTTGCTCCTCGCGTTGTCGAGAGGCCCGAAGGCCGCAAGCCACGGCTCCCAGTCGGGAGACTTCCGGAACGACGAAGGCGATTGCCCGAACCGTTGCCGAAAGGCGCGGGCGAAGGCGTCCGGTGCATCGTAACCGGCATCCATCGCTATGTCCGTGACGCTTTGGGCATCCCTGTAGGCTAGCCGGTATGAAGCGCGCTTCATGCGGGCGAGCTGGATATAGCGATGCACGGACAGCCCGAAGGTCGCCGTGAACTGCCGGTGGAAATGATATTTCGAGTAGGCTGCGACGCTGCTCAGCGCGTCCAGGTCCAGATCGTCGTCCAGATGCCGGTCTATGTGATCCAGCACCCGCTGCATCCGGGCATGGTAGTTTTGAAGCGCCGCCTTCATCGTCCTCCTCCGTGGCGGCTCCAGTTAGTCGCTGACGGCCATAATGTGCTCGACCGATCTTGCGGTTTGGCATGGATCAGCCGAAAACTTCGAACGACCGCTTACAGGGCAAGATCGACGACTTCATGATCGCCCCACGCTCCCGCCCAGGGTGACGAGAAGCTCGTCCAGTTGGTCGAGCTGCTCGGGCATCCCATCCGCCGCCCCGGAGGCGAGCTCACCGTCGAGAGCTTCCTTCGAGGGATAGAGGTCGTGCTTGACCAGCAGCGTCTGGCCGCCCTTTTCCTCGAAGGTCACCGTGGTGATGGCTCCCCCCTCATCACCTTCCTCATTGGTCCAGACGAGGCGCGAGTGCGGGGTCACCTCGATGTACTTGCCGAAGACCTCCATCACCTTCGAGCCACCGACGCCGAACACGAGACGGTACTTGCCCCCGACGCGAACATCCATCTCGCAGGAGAGCAGGGACATGCCCATCGACTTCGGTACCCACCACCGCTTGAACAGCTCGGGCTTGGTCCACGCCTCGAACACGATGCGCGCCGGAGCGTTGAAGGTTCGCGTGACGACCAGCTCACGGTCGGACTTCCGTTCCATTGTCGTGCGGTTCTTCATGGGGGTGGGCTCACTCTCTCTTCTTGCGTCCATCGACCTTCTCCTTCTGTTTCAGTTCCTCGACAACCTTGTCCAACTCGTCGAAGCGTGCGTCCCAGAGCTGGCGGTACCTCTCGATCCATGCCGTCTCTTCCTCCAGTCGGCGCAGGCCGAGCTTGCAGGTCCGCACGCGCCCGACCTTCTCCGTGGTGACGAGCCCCGCCTGCTCCAAGACGCCGACGTGCTTCTTCATGCCCGTGAGGGTCATGTGGAACTTCTCGGCAAGGTCCGTGATCGAAGCGTCTGCACGTCCGAGCTGCTCCAGAACGCCGCGTCGGGTGGCGTCCGAGAGCGCGGCGAACGAGGCATCGAGGCGGGCTGTCATATACTGAACCATGTGGTTCAGTATCTAACGCACGGATTGGCGGCATGCAAGGGGAGGCCGAGCGCGCGTTGAGTTGCCGGCCGCCTTCACTCCCAAATGCAGATTCGATCGACTGAAAGATTCCCAACGCACGTCCGATGCCCGTTGAGGAATCCCAACTGCTGCTTGATCGGCGCCAGGCGTTCTTCGTCGCAGTGGGCGGGAGAGTTGAGTGCGGCCCTGCTTCGTCCAGGCGCGTGTCTTATCCGGCCCTCACGTCGTGTCCGTTGATGACCTCCAGGAATGCCTCTCCATAGCGCGCGAGCTTGGCCTCGCCGACGCCGGGGATGGCAGCAAGCTCGGCAACGGACCGCGGACGGCGCGCGGCCATCTCCGCAAGCGTTTTGTCGTGGAAGATGACATAGGGCGGTACGTTCTGCGCCTTGGCCAGTTCCAGGCGTCTGGCGCGCAGCTTCTCGAACAGAGCGTGGTCGGCGGCGGCAAGTGCTTCCCTTTGCTCTCCCGACGAGCGGATTTCCGTTCCGGCCTGGCCTTCTTCAAAACGCGCAGGCTCAAGGATGGCTTCTCGCGCAGGAACTGGCGGCCTTCGGGAGAGATGGACAAGCCTCCATGGCCTGCCACATCCACTGTGATCAGCCCATGGGCGACGAGCTGGCGGACGATCGAGCGCCAGGCATTGCGGTCGTGCTCCTTGCCGATGCCGAAAGTGGAGAGCTTGTCATGGCCCAGGCGCCCGATGCGCTCGTCGGGCTCGCCCAGGAGAACCGAGATGACATGCGCCTGCCCGAAGCGCTCGCCGGTGCGGTAGATGCAGGAGAGAAGCTTCTGGGCGGCGATGGAGCCGTCAAAGGTCTTGGGCGGGTCGAGGCAGACATCGCAATTGCCGCAAGGCTCGCAGTCGTCGCCGAAATAGCGCAACAGCACCTGCCGGCGGCATTGGCAGGATTCGGCAAAACCCAGCAGCGCGTCGAGCTTGCGGTGCTCCATACGCTTGCGTGCATCGGGAGCGTCCGACTCGTCGATGAAGCGGCGGCGCAGCGCGATGTCCTCCGCGCCGTAGAGCATGAGCGCTTCGGCGGGCAGGCCGTCGCGGCCGGCGCGGCCGGTCTCCTGGTAATAGGCTTCGATGCTGGCAGGCAGGTCCACATGCAGCACGAAGCGCACATCGGGCTTGTCGATGCCCATGCCGAAGGCGATGGTGGCCACCATGATCAGCCCTTGCTCATGCTGGAAGCGGCGCTGGTTTTCTTCCCGCGCCTTCATCTCCATGCCGGCGTGGTAGGGCAGCGCGGTGAAGCCGTGGGCGTTGAGGGTGGCGGCGACTTCCTCCGTCTTGCGCTTGGAGAGACAATAGACGATGCCGCTCTCGCCCCTGCGGGGCTCGAGGAAGCGCAGCATCTGCTGCGTCGTGCTCGTCTTCTCGGCAGCGCAATAGCGGATGTTGGGGCGGTCGAAGCCGGAGATGAAGCTGTTTTGAGCGCCGATCTTCAGATGCTCGACGATCTCCGCCCGCGTCGGCGCATCCGCCGTAGCGGTGAGCGCAATGCGCGGCAGGTCGGGGAAGAGGTCCGCGAGACAGTCGAGGGCGCGGTATTCGGGCCGGAAATCATGGCCCCATTGCGAAAGGCAGTGGGCCTCGTCGATCGCGATGAGAGAGAGGCGCGCGGATTTCAGCCGATCGAGGTTCTCGGGCCTCAAGAGCGTTTCCGGGGCCATGTAGAGGAGGTCCAACTCGCCCCGCTCGATATCGCGCCAGAGCAGATCCTTTTCCGCGCCCCAGAGCCGGGAATTGAGCGCCGCCGCCTTCACGCCGGCCTGCCTGAGCGCCGCCACCTGGTCTTCCATCAGCGCAATGAGGGGCGAGACGACGAGGCCGATGCCTGGACGCACCAGCGCCGGGATCTGGTAGCAGAGCGACTTGCCTCCGCCGGTCGGCATCAAGACGAAGGCGTGGTTGCCCGCGATCACATGCTCGATGATCTCCCGCTGCCGCCCGCGGAAGGTGTCATAGCCATAAACGGTCTTCAGGATGGAGAGTGGGTCGGCGGGCATGAATTCGTTACCATCGCTCCGAACAAGTGCGGAGTGAGGGATGTGGGACACCCTGGAGGGCTCTGGAGGAGAATAGCGTAGGAAAAATGGAGAGTTACGGAATGGCTCATTGATTATTCGCAGTCCGTCATTGCTCAGCTCCCTGGTCTTCGAAGTCTGTAACGCATAGCACATGGGAGCTCGTTCGCGTTGGCGGGCTTGGGTTTGAGGCAGCCGATAAGCGCTGGACCGCTGCGACATCCTCGAAACGCCGGTTGGATGTCTCCAGCAATCTTGGCGGAACGGAATGCACGCCAATGCAAGCCAAACGCCGACGCCCAAACCTCTCGACCCAGAAAATGGAACTCAAGCTCTCGGCGGCATGGCCCGATGTCCATCCTTCGAAAGATGGATTCGTCGGCGCAGCGGCGACCCATCGCCAGCGAGGTGAATAGCGTCAACCGCGTGGTCTAAGGCGAGTAAGGTGTGCTCTTAGGCCGCTTTCTTGAATCCATCTATCTGCGCCTTCATCGCCCGCTGAAATGCCGGCCGCGCTTCACAGCGCCGCTTATAGGCACTGAGATGCGGATAGGTGTCGAGTAGCTTCGTGTGGTCGAGGATGCGCAGTACGTCGGCCATCATTAGGTCTCCAACGGTGAACTTTCCTTCGAGATAGTCCTTCCCGTCGAGAGCCTTCTCAAGCATTCCCAAGCGATCTCGCACCATCTTTTCGATCTGGGGTCGCCATTCCTTCGTCCATTCTTCCTTCGCATGGAAGAAGTCGAGGCTCGCGAGCTGTTGAATCCAGATTTCTACCGAATTGAGCGCTGCGAACACCCATGCGGTAGCGCGTTCGCGTTCGATGCGATCGCTTGGCAGAAGCTTTTCGCTCTTCTCCGCGACGTAGAGAGCAATAGCGCCGCTTTCAAACAGGATAAGGCCGTCTTCCTCAATCGCAGGCGCTTGGCCGAACGGCTGCCGCGACAAATGTTCGGGCGACCTTTGCTCCGGCCCCAACGCCAACGTGTGAACGTTGTAGGGCAGACCGGCCTCCTCCAGCGCCCAGCGCACGCGAAGAGCACGCATCAGGGGCGCCGCGAAATCCGGAACCCATTTGTAGGTCGTGAGCGTGATCATGCGCGAAATCCATTCTGTTCGGCCACGGCGATGTTCTCGACGTAGACCTGCTGCTTGTTGAAGAGCGAATTCCACCCGCCGACATGGCTGTTGCGGATCTCGACGCTGGAGAATGGCGTCTGGTGGAATGTCTGGACCGTATTTCCGTCCTTCTCGGCAAAGGTAACCGTCACCACCGTGTCGCCATAGCGACCCGAATCCTCGTCCCACTGGAAGGTGAAGACGATGCGCCTATTTTTTTCCACTTCGCGGATGACACCGCCAAACCTCGAAAGACCGTATTGCTTGGACGTCATAGCGCCGCGCCACGGTCGACCAGGCGTGAGCTCCCAATCCAGCTCGATCGCGGTGAACTGCTCGGGTCCCCACCATCTGAGCATGTGATCGCGGCTTTCCCAAAGTCGGAAAACAAGCGCGACGGGCGCGTCGAATTCTCGCTCAATCAGCAGTTCATTCTCGCGAAGGTCGCTCACCGCTTTCTCCTTTTCTTCGGCGCTTTGGTGAGTTCCGTCAGAAGGGCATCCATCCGGTCGAAGCTTCCCGACCAAAACTTGCGATACCTCTCCAGCCAGCCATCGACTTGTTTCAGCGGCTTGGGTTCCAGCTTGCACGGACGCCATTGTGCCTGACGCCCGCGAGTGATCAGGCCCGCGCCTTCTAGAACTTTCAGATGCCGCGAGATCGAGGGCAGCGAAATGTCGAATGGCTCGGCCAGCTCATTCACCGTTGCCTCACCTCGGCTCAATCGAGCAAGGATCGCCCGGCGGGTCGGATCAGCCAACGCCGCCAATGTCACGCTGAGAGGGTCTGTCATCGGTGTATTTAGCACCCTTGCTAATTAGCAATCAGGCTAAATAAGCGGCCAAGGGCCGCGGGTCAAGGGGTGCGCGAAGCCCGGCGCCTCAGAGAGGCCCGGCTCTTTAGAGAAGGCATTATGGGAACCGACATTTGGTGTATGGACGGGCTTCGTCCGTAAATAGCTACAGCGGGATCGCTTCCGGCGCTTCGAGAAATCTGAGTTCCGGTGTCGGGTTGGCCAGGCCTCATTCGTTCTTGAGATGTAAAGCGGCAATTCATGGAGTGATTAGTATGCCCAATACCGTACGCTTACACCGTGTTCTGGCGACCAGCCCGGAGAAAGTCTATCGCGCGTTCCTCGAAGCGGACGCGCTCGCGAAATGGCTTCCGCCCAACGGCTTTGCCTGCACCGTGCACCATCTGGAAGCAAAGGTCGGCGGCACATTCAGAATGTCCTTCCGGAACTTCACAACGGGCAAAAGCCATGCGTTTGGCGGCGACTATGTCGAGCTCGTTCCGGGTGAACGCCTGCGCTACACGGACAAATTCGACGATCCCAATCTGCCCGGCGAGATGCAGGTGACTGTGACGTTGAAGAAAGTATCGGTCGGCACCGAGTTGGATATCGTGCAGGCCGGCGTGCCGGACGTCATTCCAGCCGAGGCTTGTTATCTCGGCTGGCAGGAGTCGCTGCGAAACCTGACAAGGCTCGTTGAGCCCCAGATCAATCAATAGCGCATCAGGATCGAGCCAAGGCCAACGGGATCGGATCGCGGCGTCGACTTCCGCGATCCGGCATCGGCGCCTCCAACTTAGAAGAGCCCACCAAGTCTAATATGTGGTGCCCAAGGGACTTGCCTCAAGACCCGACCTATCCCGTAGAACTGCCGACCGAAGCCAGAACCTACGGGGTCCACGACATGAGGGTATTGTTGTCGACGTGCTGGTCGCGCGCGGCCGAGTTGATCGCCGCCGCGGGGGCGACCGGAGTAGGGCGATGACCGAGCATGCGGTGGTCATCGTCGGAGGAGGTCCGACAGGACTGATGTTGGCGGGCGAGCTGGCGTTGGCGGGCGTCGACGTTGCCATTGTCGAGCGGCGCGCCAGTCAGGACCTCGCCGGGTCGCGTGCAGGCGGTTTACACTCACGCACCATCGAGATTCTCGATCAGCGCGGAATTGCAGATCGATTCCTCTCGCAGGGACAGGTGGCGCAGGTCGCGGGGTTCGCCGGCGTATCTTTGGACATCAGCGACTTTCCCACCCGGCACAATTACGGGCTCGCTCTGTGGCAGAAGCACATCGAGCGCATACTCGCCGGCTGGGTCGATGAGCTCGGTGTGCCGATCTATCGCGGACGTGAGGTGACGGGTTTCGTACAGGACGATACCGGCGTCGACGTCGAGCTGTCCGACGGCCAATCGCTGCATGCTGACTATCTCGTCGGGTGCGATGGCGGACGAAGTCTTATCCGCAAATCAGCCGGCATTGATTTCCCCGGCTCGGACCCGACAACCAGCAACCTGATCGCCGAGGTCGAGATAACCGAGGAGCCGGAATGGGGCATCCGCCGCGACGCCGTCGGCATTCATGGCCTCAGCAGGCTGGAGGATGGGCCGGTGCGGGTTCTGGTGACCGAACAAGAGGTCGGCGCCACCGGCGAGCCCACCCTGCGTGATCTGAGCGAGGCGCTCATCGCCGTGTACGGCACCGATTACGGGATCCACAGTCCAACCTCGATCTCCCGGTTCACCGATATGACCCGGCAGGCGGCGTCCTACCGCAAAGGACGCGTACTGCTGGCCGGCGACGCGGCGCACGTGCATCCCCCGGACGGTGGACAGGGCATCCAGACTGGTGTGCAGGACGCGGTGAATCTAGGATGGAAGCTGGCTCAGGTGATCAAGGGAACCTCGCCGGAAAGCCTGCTGGACACCTATCACACCGAGCGCCATCCGGTTGCTGCCCGCGTATTGCGAAACACGATGGCTTCGGTCGCGCTTCGCCGCGAGGACGAGCGCACGAAGGCGCTGCGCGACACGATGTCCGAGCTCCTTGCCATGGAGGAGCCGCGCAAGCGTTTCGCAGCGATGATGTCTGGTCTGGACATTCATTACGACTTCGGTGAGGGACACCCGCTGCTCGGGCGGCGCATGCCCGATCTCGATCTGGTCACCGCCGACGGCCCGCTGCGGGTTTTCACCCTGCTCCACGATGCCCGGCCGGTGCTCCTCAACCTCGGCGAGCCCGGCGGCTTCGACATCACTCCATGGGCGGATAGGGTCCAGTCGATCGACGTCAAATACGTTGGTGTGTGGGAGCTTCCGGTAATTGGAGCAGTTCCTGCTCCCACTGCCGTGTTGATTCGGCCCGACGGATATGTCGCCTGGGTGGGAGAGCGAACCCATGTGGGCCTCGCTGACGCGCTAGCCACCTGGTTCGGACCTCCTGCGACTTGCCACATGTGACGAATGTCCGCGACGTCAAGCTCCACGCCGACGGAGGGGTGCACCGGCGAACGCACTCACTGAGCGAACACAAAGGTATTGACCTTAGTATTTCGCCATCCTACACTAAGGCAAATGCCTAACCATGCAGAACAGCTGAATGACGTTTTCCACGCGCTCGCCGACCCGACCCGGCGCAAGGTGCTCGAGCGCCTGAGCAAGGGGCCGGCGCCGGTCAGCGAGCTCGCGCGGCCATTCGAGATGGCGCTGCCGTCCTTCGCCCAGCACCTCGACGTGCTCGAGCGCTGCGGCCTGGTGCGGTCGCGCAAAGCGGGGCGCGTGCGAACCTATCGGTTGACGCCGAAGCCGCTGAAGGAGGCGGAGCATTGGATGACGCGCCAGCGCGCCATCTGGGAGCGCCGCCTCGATCAGCTCGACAACTATCTCCTCAGCCTGAAGGACAAAACTCCATGATCCATGCCAAGATTTCTGCCAAGTTGCCGCAACTGCGTCCCGGCCTCGATCTCGTTCTGGAGCGTGTCGTCGATGTACCGCGCGAGCTCGTCTGGCGCGCCTGGACCACGTCCGAGCATCTCATGAAGTGGTTCACGCCAGTGCCCTGGAAGACCATTGCGTGCGAGATCGATCTGCGCCCAGGCGGGCGCTTTCACACCGTCATGCAGTCGCCGGAAGGCCGCGAGTTTCGGAATGTCGGGTGCTATCTCGAGATCATCGAGAACGAACGGCTGATGTGGACGAACGCGCTCGAGGAGGGATTTCGTCCGACCAGCGCGGCGACGGTCTGCGGCGAGGATGCGTTCTTTGCCTTCACGGCGGTCATTTCACTGGCACAGCACGGGGAGGGCACCAAATACACGGCGCTGGTGATGCACGGCGACGAGGCCAGCACCAAGCGGCATGAGGAGATGGGATTCGAGGACGGCTGGGGCAAGGCGCTCGAGCAGCTGGTCGCGGTCGCGAAAACAATGTAGCGGCGGACGCCAAGGTGAGCTCTAGACTCGCCTCGCTACTCGTCCATGGCCACGCGGACGAGCCAGCGCCGGACCACCTGCTCCTCGTTCGCCGACAGGCCGGCCACGAGCCGCTTCTCGATCCTCTGGATGTGCGGCCGGCAGCGCGCCAGGAGATCCCGACCGGCCTTGGTGATCTCGATCTGCTGGATGCGGCCGTGCACCGCGTGGGGGCGGCTGGCCAGCCGCCCCGATCGCTTGAGATTGCTGACGATGACGCTCACGGTCTGCGGAGTGAGCAGCGACAGCCGCGCGAGGTCAGCGTTCGAGAGGCCCGGATAGGCGCCGACCATCGTCAGCACCGCGAATTGCGGCGGCGTCACGTCCTCCTCGGCCAGCGTGCGCTCCATGCGGGTGCGCAGCGCCACGCTCGCCTGCCGCAGCAGATAGCCGAGATAGCCTTGCTCCCCGCGCTTGCCCTCGCCGGGCTGCGGCACAGGCGGGATGGAAGGGGTCTTGCGCATGATATCAGACCTCGAATATCATATTCGAGTACTGATATTATACGGATTCGCGATGGAGAGCCAGATGTTCGGATCGCTCGTGGCGGCGGCGAGTGCGCGATGAGAGGCGGGGACACAGGGGCTCTCTCATCGGTGCTGGACGTCCGTGTGGTCGGCGAGGCCGACATTGCGGCCTGCTATGCGCTGATGCGCGCGCTGCGCCCGCAGCTCACCTCTGAAGCGGAGTTCATCGAGCGCTGGCGGCGGCAGTCGGAGCAAGGCTACGCGATCGTGGCGCTCTGGCGCGCGCAGCGCCCGGTCGCGCTCGCGGGCTTCCGGGTGCAGGAGAATTTGGTGCACGGCCGTTTCCTCTATGTCGATGATCTGGTGACGGACGAGAGCGAGCGCCGCCATGGCCACGGCGCGCGGCTGCTGGATCGTCTCAAGGCGGAAGGCCGCGCGCTCGGCTGCCGCAAGCTCGTGCTCGACACCGCGCTCGAGAACACGCTTGCGCATCGCTTCTATTACCGGCAGGGCCTGCTGGCGATGTCGCTTCGCTTCAATTGCCTGCTCGATTGACGATTGCCGGCGGCTGGAAAATGCTCGAGCCCGCACGCAAGACGGCGCTGCGCGAAGCTGCGAGACGTATTGTTCTCGAGCTTGAGGGTTAGCATCCGTTCGGTGCATGAGCCGTGCCGCTGTGGCGCCGCAGTTGCGCGACACAGTTTCGTATTCCAATGCGAGGCCCGAAATGCTCACTCCGCTGCAGCCGGTTGTTCCTCCGGCGCCAAAGGTGCACGACAAGGATCTTCCTGGCTGGCAGGCGCTGTACAAGTTCAACCGCAACACGCTCTCGAGCCAGCCCCAGCGCGCCTTTGATGAACCGGTCATCCGCCGGTGCATTTTCGGGCTGGAATCGCTCCTGATCAACGATCCGGACGGCGTGCGGCATGTGCTGGCGACCGCGATGGACAAATACAAGCGCCTGGTGGCCGCCGACCGCATCCTGGGGCCGCTCGGCGGCACCGGCCTGTTCCTGGCGGCCGGTTCGCAATGGCGGCAGCAGCGCCGCATGCTGGCGCCGATGTTCACGCCGGCGAATGTCGGGTTGTCCCTTCCTCACTTCATGGCCGCGGCCCTTGGACTTGCCAACCGGATTGCTGGTGCACACAGCACCAATCTGTGCGCCAATTTGTCCTTGGCCTTTCAGGAGGCAACGCTCGAGGCCGTCCTGCGGGCGCTGTTCTCGTTGCCGGACAGCGCCGAGCGCGCGCGCATCACCGCGATGGTCAGATACTATCTGGCGGGACCAGGCCGTCCCAATCTCTTCGATGCGTTTGCGCCTACGACCGGGTCGTTCGGATTTGCCTTGCGCAGTCGCCGCCGGTTTCAAAAGGAATGGTCCGCCACCATCGACGCGATCGTGTCGGCGCGACGAGAGCGACGGGGAACGGCGGCCAGCGCGGATCTTCTCGACCTTCTGCTCGCCGCCCGCGATCCCGAAACCGGGCAGGCGCTTTCCCAGGTCGAGGTGCGCGATCAATGCTCGACGATGATCGTCGCCGGCTATGAAACCACCGCGCGGCTCTTGTTCTGGGCCACCTATCTTCTGACCCTCGACCTGGCCGAGCAGCATCGGCTGCGTGCCGAGCTTGTGTCCTTCCCGCCCGAGCGGGTGAGCAGCCTCGACGACTTGTTGAATTGGCCGCGATTGCGCCAGGTCCTGTTCGAAGCCCTGCGGCTCTATCCGCCGGCGGCGTACATTTCGCGTGGAGCAATCGCGGATGATGTGGTTGCGGGCGAGCCGGTCCGGGCCGGAACGCAGGCCTGGATCAGCCCGTGGGTGCTGCACCGTCATCGCAAGCACTGGGACAATCCGACGGCTTTCACGCCTGACCGTTTCACGGGCAAGCTGTCGCCGTGGACTGGGGGCGGCGCCTTTCTGCCGTTTGGCGCCGGCCCGCGCATCTGTATCGGCGCGACATTCGCCATGGCGGAGGCGCACATTATGCTCGCGACGTTGTTGTCGCGCTTCAGGATCACGCTCGATGCCGCGCGCCCGGTGCTGCCCGTCGCCAGAATTACGACGGCGCCATCCTACGAGCCTTCCTTCCGGCTTGAGCGTATTTAGGGAGCGGCATCGACCCGCTCAATCGCGATCCGGTGCGCCCGGCGGAAACAACGGGCGATAGGGCCGCGCCTCATCGACCGCGCGTGCGAACGACGGCCGCGCCAGCAGGCGTTGGCGATAGGCTTTGAGTTTCGGGCAGTCGGTGCCGATCGGGTGCACCCAGTCGGCATAGAATAGCGACGGCCCCGCCGCACAATCAGCAAGACTGAAGTCGCCGCAGGCCCACTTGATCCTCGAGCGTCTGATCAAGCCAGCGCATAAGTGCGTGTCGAGCAGCTTGTGTGCCTCGGCGACACCATGCGGGTCGCGCGCATCAGCCGGGCGAAGGTGTCGCCAACGATCTTCTGCATCGGCGTCATGACGTAGTTGTCGAAAACACGGTCCATGAAGCGGACGCGAGCGCGGCTCTCGGATCGGCGGGCAACAGACGGGCCGGCCCCGGATGGCAGAGATCGAGATGCTCGATGATGACCGTCGCTTCCATCAGCGTGTCGTGCTCGCCATCGCGCAAGACCGGCATGCGGCGAAGCGGCCAGAGATTGCGAACTCGGCCCCGGCTGTCGGATTGTCGTGCGACAGCATTCGCAACTCGAACGGTGTTGCGCTCTCGTAGAGCGCGATCAGGACTTTCTGGCAGTAGGACGAGAACGGATGGGCATAAAGGATGAGACTCACGCTGGGCTCCAAAATGGTGGGCTGGCATTATCGGCTGGACTGTAGTCAAGTCTATGCGCGGCTCACGGCGGCCCACATTGAAGCAACGAGTTGAAGCTCTGCAACATGGCCAAAACCATCACCAAAACCGTCACCAAGACCATCACCATCTATGGCATCAAGAACTGTGACACGATGAAGAAGGCGCGCGCGTGGCTCGACCAGCATGACATCGCCTATGCGTTCCACGATTACAAGTCGGAGGGTATCGACCGCGACCGGCTCGAGCGGTGGGCAGGCGTGGTGGGGTGGGAGACCTTGCTCAATCGCGTCGGCACAACGTTCCGCAAGCTTCCGGACAAGGACAAGACGTCGATCACGGAGAAGAAGGCGATCGCGCTGATGGTGGACCAGCCCTCCATGATCAAGCGGCCGGTGCTCGAACTGAAGGGCAAGCTCATTGTGGGTTTCAAGCCTGAAACCTACGAGCAGGCGTTGGGCTGAAGCGGCTCCGAAAAGAACATATTATCGTTGTGTTTTATCCGTCGTGATCTGCCCAAGCGGGCTTACGCCATGCCGACGCGCTATGTTGATCGGATCATTTTTTGATCCAGCCATTTGAACCTTTTTGCGTGACGCGCAACCAAGCCCTGCCTGCCACCGCATCTCGCTCGCATGACGTGCGTCTGAGACGTGCGCTCATGCGCATGCTGAAGCAAGAGGAAGACTTATGACGATCCGTCTCATCAAGCTCGCTGTTCTTTATCTCGTTCTCGGCATGACCATGGGCATTGCCATGGGCATAAGCCATGATTTCCTGCTGCGGCCGGTGCATGCCCACGTCAATCTGCTTGGCTTCGCCGTGCTCGCGATCGCTGCGTTTGTGTTTCACGCCTTCCCGGATCTCGCGCGCACGCGCCTCGCGACGGCGTGGTTCTGGCTCTACAACATCGCCATGCCGGTCGGCCTCGGCGCGCTTGCCTTGGTGCTGAATGGCAAGATGTGGGCGGAGCCCGCGTTGATCGTAGGCCAGCTCCTGCTCTGGGCCTCGGGCTGTCTCTTTGCCATCTTGGTGGTGTGGAACCTGCGCGCCGAGCGCGTGCCCACGGCGGTTGCAGCCGCCAAGGCATGATTGCGGGTTAAGGACTTGCGGCTGGGCGGCTCGGCATCAGCGGAGCCGCCCATTTGCGTTGCGCAAAGGGGTGGCCGTCGCAGGCTTCCAAGAGGCTGCGACGGCTATGCTCGCCTGATATGGTACCCAGGCGTTCAACGTATCCGTCAATGAGTCTTTGGGGGCTTGCATGCAGATTGATCTCGCCAACCGCGCCGCCATCGTCACCGGCGGCAGCAAGGGGCTTGGCTTTGCCATCGCGACCCGTTTCGCGGCCTCGGGTGCCGACGTGCTGATCGCGGCGCGCGGGCGCGAGGCGCTCGATGAGGCGGTCAAGTCGATCAGCGACCGGCGCCAAGGGCCGGGTGCATCGGCGCGCAGGGCGATGTCGGCGCGCCGACGACGTCAAGCGCATCTATGACGAGGCGCATGCGCGCCTTCGGCAAGATCGACATCGTGGTCAACAACGCCGGTACCTCGCGCAACGGTGCGTTCGAAACGATCACCGACGAGGTCTGGCGCGAGGATCTCGACCAGAAGCTGTTCGCCGCGATCCGGCTCACGCGGCTGGTCTGGCCGCAGATGAAGGAGCGGCGCTGGGGCCGCGTCATCAACGTGCTCAACATCGGCGCCAAGGCGCCGCGCGCCGGCAGCGCGCCGACCACGATCTCGCGCGCCGCCGGCATGGCGCTGACCAAGGTGCTCTCGCATCGAAGGCGCGCCGTACAACATCCTGGTCAACGCCATGCTGGTCGGGCTTCATCGAAGCCGATCAGCACGTGCAGCGCGCCGCGAAGGAGGGCATCGCGCTGGAGGACTACATCGCCCGCCGCGTGAAGGACATTCCGCTGCGGCGCATCGGCAAGGCCGAGGAGTTCGCCAACCTCGCCTGCTTCCTGGCCTCCGATGCAGGCTCCTACATCACCGGCACGGCGATCAACGTCGACGGCGGCCATTCGCCGGTGGTGTCGCGCTACTGCCGCCGTACGCCCGATCAGCTCCTTGGCGCGGGTGAGCCCTCGCGCTGGCGCCTGCGCCACCTCGGTCGCGAGCTGCTGCAATGCCTCGCCCGCGAGCGGCTTGATGTCCATGCTGGCCTTCGCGGCCTCGGCGAGGAATTCGGGTCGGTCATGGTGGCATCGAAGGCGCGCCGCAGCGCCTGCACGCGATCCTGCGGCAGTCCGGGCGGCGCCGCGAACGGTCGGCCGATGGTGGCGCTCGCGACGATGAAGTTGAGCGCCTGGCGATCGAGCGTCGTTCTGCGGCGATGTCGAGGATCAGCGGGATGTCGCGGCGCATATAGTCGGAGATTTCCGGGTCCTTGAGCGTGCCCCACTGCACGCAGGATGCCGAGCTCGCGGTTGCGCAGCTTCTGCTCCGCGCGTCGCCTTCATCGACGACCAGGTGGTGCCGCCGATGCAGTCGACCTCGCCGCGCTCCATCGCGAGATGGACCGAGTTCACGCCCGGAAAGCCCGGGATGATCTTGTTTCGTGTGCCGAGCAGCTGATTGAGGATTTCCGGAAACGTCGAGGTCGGGCCGGCGCCGACGTCGCCGCAGAACAGGCCGCCCTTGGCTTTGAGATCGTCGAGCGTCTCGACGCCCGATCGCTGCGTCACCGCCGTCACCAGATTGTCCATGATCGGGTTGCCGATCCAGTTGAACTTGGCGGCGTCGTAGCGCACCGACGGCTCGCCCATCGCCTGGTCGAGCGGCGTGCCCTGGCCGATGGTGGCAATGGCGGTGCCGTCCTTCGGGGCGATGTTGTAAAGCCAATTCGCCGCCACGCGGCTGCCGGCGCCCGGCATGTTCTGCGGCACGATCGACGGGCTGCCGGGAATGTGGCGGCCGAGGTGGCGGGCGAGCAGCCGCGCATAGATGTCGTAGCCGCCGCCGACCTCCCAGCCGATGACCATCTGGATGCGCTTGCCGGCATAGAACGCGGCCAGATCCTCAGCCTCTG
The DNA here is from genome assembly GCA_963745515.1 of uncultured Alphaproteobacteria bacterium. GTDB lineage: Bacteria > Pseudomonadota > Alphaproteobacteria > Rhizobiales > Xanthobacteraceae > VAZQ01. Next base: position 858,982 of record CAVUXO010000007.1, on the reverse strand, counting down.
CCGGGCAGGAGAGGGCGGCAAGTACGGCGCTTGCGCCCGCGATCGTGCGGATGAGCCCGTGGACCACTCGCTGGCACATATGGGGCTCGAACATTGGGCCACTCCGATCAAATATGCGCAACGGTAGCGCCATCATGAGGCCGCCGCCACCGAGTGCCTGTTGTGGCCATTATGGTTGCCACCCGATTTCGCTTCCGGGGCGCTTGTGAGGAGACGGCGGGGCAGGCGAAGATGGCGTCACGAAGCGTCAGCTCGTCCGGGCTGCGCTGTTGGACTGTCGGTGGGGAGGCCGCATGGGCCTTGCAATCATGATCCTCGGGCTCGCCGTCTTCCTCGGCAGCCACGTCTTCATCACCCTGCGGCCGCAGCGCGCGGCGCTGATCGCGCGCCTCGGCGAGGGGCCCTACAAGGGCCTTGTTCGCGCTGGTCTCGCTGGTCGGCATCGTGCTGATCGGCTACGGCTTCGCGCGCTATCGCGCGGGCGGGCTGATCGACATCTGGATGCCGCCGCGCTGGACCCGCCACGTCACCGAGCTGCTGGTGTGGCCGGCGATCATCTGCGATCGTCGCCGCCTATATTCCGGGCGACATCAAGCGCGTGCTCAAGCATCCGATGCTGGTCGGCGTGAAGCTGTGGGCGGTGGCGCATCTCATCGCCAACGGCGATCTCGGCTCGATCATCCTGTTCGGGTCGATCCTGGCCTGGGCGGTCTACGACCGCATCACGCTCAAGCGCCGCAGCGATCCCGGCGCGCCGCCGATTCCGGGCGGCGGATGCCGCAACGACTTCATCGCGGTCGTCGTCGGCACGCTGGTCTATTTCGCGCTCGGCTTCTGGTTCCATCCCTGCGTCATCGGCGTGCCGGTGTTCGGGAGCTGAGCCATGTCCGTGCAGCAAGAGATCAAGCGGCTGACCGCGCCCGACATCCGCGCCCGCAAGGGCGGCGAGCCGATCGTCTGCCTGACCTCCTATCACGCGCACACGGCGCGCCTCGTCGACCGCTATTGCGACGTGATCCTGGTCGGCGACTTCGCTCGGCATGGTGATGCACGGGCTTCGAGACCACGGTGCCGGTCACGCTCGACATGATGATCCTGCAGGGCCACGCGGTGATGCGCGGCTCGCAAGCGCGCGCTGGTCGTGGTCGACATGCCGTTCGGCTCCTACGAGCAGTCGAAGGAGCAGGCCTTCGCCTCCTGCGCGCGCGTGCTCAAGGAGACCCATTGCGGCGCCATCAAGCTCGAAGGCGGCCGGCGCATGGCCGAGACCATCGCGTTCCTGGTCGAGCGCGGCGTGCCGGTGATGGGCCACGTCGGGCTGACGCCGCAGTCGATCAACACCATCGGCTCGTTCCGGGCGCAGGGCCGCGACGAGGCCGACTGGGAGCCGATCGAGGCCGACGCCAAGGCGGTCGCCGACGCCGGCGCCTTCGCGGTGGTGATCGAGGCGGTGGCCGAGCCGCTCGGGCGCCGCATCACCGAGCAGGTCCCGATCCCGACCATCGGCATCGGCGCGAGCGCGGCCTGCGACGGCCAGATCCTGGTGCTGGAGGACATGCTGGGCCTGTCGCCGCGGGTGCCGAAATTCGTCAAGCGCTATGGCGATCTCGGGCCGGGGATCGAGGCGGCGATCGCGGACTATGCCAAGGAGGTGCGCTCGCGCGCCTTTCCGGGCCCGAGCACGCTTACGGGATGAGGACGAAGCAGAAGACCTGAACGGTGCGCGCGATGGCGCTCATGCCATAATGCATAACCAGTGGGATATGTAGCTTCAAGGAAGCCTGTTTCGGCGCGGTGCCACTCACGGAACGGCGCGCCGCTCCGTGCGCCCCACTTGACTCACACATTTCTCGGCGGTTATATGTCGATCAATAACCATAAGGTTATTGATCGCGGATGCCTAACATTCACGACGTGCTCTTCAGAACACTCGCCGATCCGACCCGGCGGGCAATCTTCGAGCGGCTGTGCCGCGAAGGAGAGAAGACGGTGGGGGCCCTGACGTCTCGGGCCAAGGTCTCGCAACCGGCCGTCTCAAAGCATCTCGGGGTCCTGAAGCAGGCCGGGCTGGTGCGCGACCGCCACGAAGGTCGCCAGACATACTATAGCGCGCAGCTCGGTGCCTTGGCTCCGCTGATCGACTGGACAAGCCAGATGGCCGGGTTCTGGCAGAGCCGGTTCGACCACCTCGAAGATCTGCTCCGAAGGATGGATCAATGAGAAAACCCGCGACCGAAACGCGCTCCGTCGTTGCCAAAAGAACGTCCAAGACATCCGCGAAGGTCGCAAAGAAGGCCAGCGCCGCTCGCCGGCTGGGTGAAGCAAGCCACCCAATTCCCCCGCGGGGCAGGGCCTGGGGACTGTGAACCTCGGGCGCCACCGGCGCGTTACCAGGTTTTGACGAGCGATACTCAAGTGACGGGCGAGCGACAGACAACCATGAAGAAAGCGACAACACATATGAAGAGAGAGCGACTCGAAGGAAGGAAAAGGAAGAGACTCTCCCTCTCGGCTGATCGATGCGAGAATCAAGGAGCTGAGTGATTGGCGGGGCGAGACGCTCGCTCGAGTTCGAATTCTCATCAAGCAGGCCGACCCCGCAGTGATCGAGGAGTGGAAGTGGAGAGGGGTTCCGGTTTGGTCGCACGCGGGTATCATCTGCACCGGTGAGACGTATAAGAACGTCGTGAAGATGACCTTCGCCAAGGGCGCCTCGTTGAAGGACCCATCGCGCCTCTTCAACTCCAGCCTCGAAGGCAACACCAGGCGTGCCATCGATTTCCATGAGGGCGACAAGATTGATGAAAAGGCTTTGAAGGCACTCATTCGCGCCGCCGTGGAACTGAACACGTCGGTGCGAGCGACCGCTCGCCCCGTCCGCTCTCAGAAGAGATCAAAGAGCGCTTGAGGGGGCATCTCGAAAGGATGGACCAATGATGAGCAATACTGCGACCGAGACGCGCTCCGTCATCGTCGAGCGTGAGATGCCTTATCCGCCGGAAAAGATCTGGCGCGCGCTCACGCAACCACACCTGATCGAGGAGTGGCTCATGCAGAACGACTTCAAGCCTGTCGTGGATCACCGTTTCAATCTTCGCGCAGACTGGGGCTCTGTCGACTGTCAGGTCCTGGCAGTCGAGCCGAACAAGACGCTGTCTTACACGTGGGCGGCCTACGGTCTCGAGAGTGTCGTCACTTGGACACTCACCCCGACGAGCACGGGAACCCACCTGCGCATGGAGCAGTTGGGCTTCCGGGCGGATCAGCAGCAGGCCTATCAGGGCGCCCAGTACGGGTGGAAAAAGTTCTTTGCAAACCTGGAGCAGGTCTTGGCGCGGACAGATTGACGTCTGCCGCCACCATCCGAAGCGAGCGTTGTTGTGGTTCTTGAGGAAAACCGACCATGAACAGGGCACCGTCCGGGGGTGGTCCGATCCGGCCAAAGTCCCGGAAATAAAGGGATATTTCGAGGTAGCGCCAATAGTTGGCGGTGGATTTTGCCTTGCCGCTGCCACATCGTTAGGCTATTGGGCGACCTCAACGAGAATCGGGTGGGGCTAGTGCAAGAGCCTCATAAATTAGGCTTGCCAGACAGGGACTTGTTGCGTGTCCGACATCTTCCAGGAAGTCGACGAGGAAGTACGGCGCGAACAGCTGCAGAAGCTGTGGGAGCGCTACCAGATTCTTGTCTATGCCGGCGTTTTCCTGATCCTTGCCGGGGTCGGCGGCTGGCGCGCCTACGAGTGGTACGAAACGAAGCGCGCGGCCGAGACCGGCGCGGCCTTCGAAGCGGCGCAGATGCTCGACCAGGAGGGCAAGCCGGCCGAGGCCGAAAGCGCCTTTGCCAAGATCGTGGCCGACGGCACCGCCAGCTATCGTGATCTTGCCCGCGTGCGGCAAGCTGCCGAATTGGCCCAGCGCGACTCCAAGGTGGGAATCGCTGCCTACGAGAAGATCGCCGATGACAGGTCGGTTGATTCGGCGTGGCGCGATCTGGCCGGTCTGCGGGCGGGCTCGCTGTACATTGACGCGGGCTCCTTCAACGAGGCGCGCTCGCGGCTTGAGCCGCTGGCGTCGGAAGGGCGACCCTACCGCTACACCGCGCGCGAGCTGCTGGCGCTCGGCGCTTGGCGCGCGGGTGACACGGCCGGTGCCAAGCGCTGGTTCGATCTCATTGTCACGGACATTCAGACGCCGCCGGCGACACGCGAGCGCATCGAGATGCTGAGCGCGCTGGTGGCAGCCGGCGGCGGTACATGAGGGGCCATGCAATGACCAGTCTGATGCGGATCATTCTTGTCTCGTCAGTGCTGGCTCTGCCGCTCGGCGGCTGTGCCAGCGTTAGCGATTCGCTCGATCCGACCGAATGGTTCTCCGGCGACTTTTCAACACCAAGAAAAAGCTGCCGGGCGATCGCAAGGCGGTGTTCCCCGAAGGCGTGCCGGGCGTGTCGCAGGGCATTCCGTCTGATCTGGTCAAGGGCAATCAGCAGCCGCCTGTGGAGAATGGATACGCCGTCACCGATACCCAGAGCGGCAGCCCGGCGCCACGGGCGGCGGCTACTGGCAGGACTGCGGCCAGAACTGACGCGACCAGGACCGACGCGACGAGCACGGCCGCGGCCAAGACTGATGAGTATCAGCCGGCGCCGCGCGAAAAGGCCAAACCAAAACCCAAGCCGAAGCCGGCGACCGCCGAGCGGCAGCCGCCTGCGCAAGAGCAGCAGCCAAGCTCTGCCTCGACTCGTCGCGCTCCCCCTGAGCCGCGACAGGCTGAGCAACCGCAGCGGTCGCAGCAGGCGGGCAGCGGTGGCAGCGTGCAATGGCCCGACCCGCCAGCGCACGCAGCGGCGGTAGTCAGGGCGGCGGCGTGCAGTGGCCGGATCCGCCGCCAGTGCGCTGATTGCAGCTGATTGCGTTTGGCGCCGCGCCGCGGCATGAAGCGGCGACGATCTCGAACCTGCCGGCGCCTCCCATGAGCTTCACGGTCGCCATCGTCGGACGGCCGAATGTCGGCAAGTCCACCCTGTTCAACCGGCTGGTCGGCAGGCGGCTCGCGTTGGTCGACGACCTGCCGGGCGTCACCCGCGACCGCCGCGAAGGCAGCGGCCGGCTCGGCGATCTCGCCTTCACGGTGATCGACACCGCCGGCCTCGAGACGCGGCGCCCGAGAGCCTCACCGGCCGCATGCAGGCGCAGACCGAGGCTGCGATCGCGGCCGCCGACGCGGTGTTCTTCGTGATCGATGCGCGCGCCGGGCACGACGCCGATCGACCGGGCGTTCGCCGATCTGGTGCGCCGCTCGGGCAAGCCCGCGATCCTGGTCGCCAACAAGAGCGAGGGCCGGGCCGGCGCGGCAGGCGCGCTCGAAGCCTATGCGCTCGGGCTTGGCGAGCCGGTCGCGATCTCGGCCGAGCACGGCGAGGGGCTCGCCGATCTCTACGAGGCGCTGCGCGCGACCTTGCCCGACGACGACGGCGGCAGCCGGCGCGAAGGAACGGCGAGAGCCGCGCCGAGCGGCCGATCAACGTGGCCGTGGTCGGGCGGCCCAACAGCGGCAAGTCGACGCTGGTCAACCGGCTGCTCGGCGAGGAGCGCCTGCTCACCGGACCGGAAGCCGGCATCACGCGCGACGCGATCGCGGTCGACGCTCGACTGGCGCGGGCAGCGCTTCCGCATGCACGACACGGCCGGACTGCGGCGGCGCTTCGCGGATCGAGGAGAAGCTCGAAAAGCTCTCGGTCGCCGACGCGCTCAATGCCATTCGCTTCGCCGAGGTCGTGATCGTGCTGATGGACGCGCAGACGCCGTTCGAGGAGCAGGACCTGCGCATCGCCGATCTGGTCGAGCGCGAAGGCCGCGCGCTCGTCATCGGCATGAACAAGTGGGACCTCGTCGACGGCGGAGCCGGGCGCGATCAAGAAGCTGCGCGAGCGAGACCGACCACTGGCTGCCGCAGGTCAAAGGCGTGCCGGTGGTCGGCGGTGTCGGGCCTCACCGGCGCGGGCCTCGACCGGCTGATGCCGGCCGTGATCGAGGCGCATGCGGTCTGGAACAAGCGCGTCGCCGACGAGCGCGCTCAACCGCTGGCTCGCCGAGGTCACCGCCGCGCATCCGCCGCCCGCGGTCTCCGGCCGGCGCATCCGGCTCGACTACCTGACCCAGCCCAAGAGCCGGCCGCCGAGCTTCGTCCTGTTCTGCAGCCGCGCCGACGCGGTGCCGGACGTCTACCGGCGCTATCTGGTCAACAGCCTGCGCGAGAGCTTCGACCTGCCCGGCACGCCGATCCGGTTGACGCTGCGCGAGAAGAAGAATCCCTATGCAAGCGCAAGGGCGCAGCTGAAGCTTGACCGCTCAGCAGCCGCCTGGCCGATGAAGATCGACGCGTCAAACGAAGGTCAGACTCTGCCATGACCGAAGCCACATCCGATTGCGCCGGCGCGCCGCGCCGCCTTCATCTTCGTCTTCATCACCGTGCTGCTCGACATGCTGGCGCTCGGCATCATCATTCCGGTGCTGCCGAAGCTCGTGGTCGATTTCGTCGGCGGCGACGCGGCGCGCGGCGCCGACTATCTCGGCCTGTTCGGCACCGCCTGGGCGCTGATGCAGTTCGTGTTCTCGCCGATGCACGGCGTGCTGTCCGACCGCTTCGGGCGCCAGCCGCTCATCCTGATCTCGAACTTCGGGCTCGGCCTCGACTACATCCTGATGGCGCTGGCGCCGAACGCTGTGGTGGCTGTTCGTCGGCCGCGTCATCTCCGGCATCTGCGCCGCCAGCATCTCCGACCGTCCTACGCCTACATCGCCGACGTGACGCCGGCCGAGCAGCGCGCGGCGCGCTTCGGCATGCTCGGCGTCGCCTTCGGCGCGGGCTTCGTGTTCGGGCCCGCGCTCGGCGGGCTTGCCGGCAATGTCGATCCGCGGCTGCCGTTCTGGATCGCGGCGGCGCTCAGCCTCGCGCAATGGCCTCTATGGCCTGTTCGTCCTGCCGGAGTCGCTGCCGCCGGAGCGGCGCGCGCCGTTCGCGTGGCGGCGCGCCAATCCGCTCGGCTCGCTGGTGCTGCTGCGCTCGCATCCGCAACTGATGCGGGCTCGCGGTCGTCGAACTTCCTCGGCAATCTCGCGCATGCGAGCCTGCCGAGCATCGGCGTGCTCTACATGATGTATCGCTACGGCTGGGACGAGCGCACCGTCGGCTTCACCATGGCGGGCGTCGGCGTCTGCGCCATGATCGTGCAGGGCGGCCTGATCGGTCCGACCGTCGACGCGTTTCGGCGAACGCACGGCGCTGCTCGATCGGGCTCGCTGTTCGGCATCGCGGGCTTTGCGTCGTCTGGGCTTTGCGCCAACCGCGCTGTATCTTCTGGCTCGGCATTCCGCTGCATGGCGCTCTGGGGGGTCGCCAACGCGGCCTCGCTGGGTCTGATGAGCCGCCGCGTCGAGCCGACCGAGCAGGGCCAGTTGCAGGGCGCGAATGCGAGCCTGATGGGCATCGCCAACCTGTTCGGCCCGGGCCTGTTCACGCAGGTGTTTGCGCTCTTCATCGGCGACGAGCGCGTCTGGCATCTGCCGGGCGCGCCATTCCTGCTGGCGGCGCTGCTGCTTGCTCTTTGCGGTCGTTGTCGCTGTCGGTCGCGACGCGCGATGCGCCAAACTGAGCGAGGCACGCATGATCGTCGATTCCCAAATCCATCTTTGGGCACCGGAAACGCCGGAGCGGCCGTGGATCCCGGGCGGCCAGCAGCGTGCGCACCTGCCCGAGCCGCTCACCTATCAGAAGTTCCTGCCGATGATGGACGAAGCCGGCATCGATCGCGCCATCATCGTGCCGCCGACCTGGCCGGGCGACGACAACGATCATGCGCTCGAGGCGGCCGAGCGCCATCCCGATCGCTTCGCCATCATGGGCCGCTTCCCGGTCGAGCGCTCCGAGATCGCGCGGCAGCTGCTTGCCGCCTGGAAGAGCCAGAAGGGCATGCTCGGCATTCGCGTCGCGTTCAACCACGAGAAGACGCCCTGGATCGTCGACGGCACCGCCGACTGGTTCTGGCCGGCGGCGGAGGAGCACGATATTCCGATCATGATCTTCGCGCCGGATTCGCCGAAGCGATCGGCCGCGATCGCGCAGCGCTATCCGAAGCTGCGACTGATCATCGACCACATGGGGCTTGCGACCCGCGGGCCGGAGCACAAGCGCATCGCGCGAGCGGATCGCGCTGATCGTGCGCCTATGCGAAATATCCGAACGTTGCGGTCAAGCTCTCGGCGGTGCCCGGCTTCTCGAACGAGCCCTATCCGTTCAGCGACATGACGCCGCATCTGCGCACGCTGCTCGCCGCCTTCGGTCCGCGCGCTGCTTCTGGGGCACCGACCTCACGCACCAGCGCGGCAAGTATGCCCTACCGCCAATATGTAACGCACTTCACCGAGGAGCTCGATTTCCTCGGATGATGATCGCCGCTTGATCGATGCGTGCTGGCGTTCCTGGGCTGGAGATAGCTCTGACGTGCCCGGATGGGCGAAGCGATATCCGGGATTCATCGCTGAACGCGCCTTCCTGGATGCGCTGCGATCCGGGCTCAGGGGCCGTACGATGCCGCTGCTACGCCGGCGGCTGCGGGGTCGAGCAGCCGGCCCTTGCGCGATAGTCGTAGATCTTGCCGGTCTCCTGAAACGTCCGGCAGGCAGAGCTCGACGATCTTCTCGGCGACCGCCTCGGCGGTCTTGAGCGTCATCGGGTCCTCGCCCGGCATCGCGGCGGCGCGCATGCGCGTGCGGGTCGGGCCCGGGTTGAACAGGTTGACGCGCACATTGGTCGTGACGGTCTCCGCCGCATAGGTGCGCGCCAGCGCGTCGAGCGCCGCCTTGGAGACCGCGTAGGGTCCCCAATAGGCGCGCGGGCTGCGTGCCGACGCCCGAGGTGACGAACACGACGCGCCCGGCCTCCGACAGCCGCAGCAGCGGGTCCATCGCGCGGATCAGATGCCAGTTGGCGGTGACGTTGACCGCGATCACCTCGTCCCAGGCCTTCGGCTCGACATGGCCGAGCGGGGAGAGCGGCCCGAGCATGCCGGCATTGCCGACCAGGATGTCGAGCCGCCGGTAGCGCTCGTTCAGCGCCGCGCCGAGCCGCGCGATGCCGTCGTAGTCCTTGAGGTCGAGCGGCACCAGCGTGGCGGAGCCGCCGACGGCGCGGATCGCGTCGTCGAGCTCCTCGAGCCCGCCGACCGTGCGCGCGACCGCGACCACATGCGCGCCGGCGCGCGCGAGCGCGAGCGCGGTCGCGTAGCCGATGCCGCGCGAGGCGCCGGTGACGAGCGCGATCTTGCCGGCGAGGGGAGGGGGCATGCTGCATCGTCGTCATGCCGGAGCCTGCATGAGCGCGCGAACCGGAACCGCTTGCAGATCAGCGCGTCGCGCGTCGATCCATCCGGACACGTGCGTCGCTCAATCGGAGCTCAGCCCGCTTCCGCCAGCAGCGACAGCTGCCGCGGCGGCGTGGCCTCGCCGGTGCTGGTCGGTGAGCGGGGTCGGATAGTCGCCGGTGAAGCAGTGGTCGGTGAACTGCGGCCGCACCGGATCGCGCTTGCTCGAAGCCCATGGCGCGGTAGATGCCGTCGACCGAGAGGAAGGCGAGCGAGTCCGCGCCGATGAACTTGCGCATGCCTTCGAGATCGTGGGTGGCGGCGAGCAGCTTGTCGCGCTCCGGCGTGTCGATGCCGTAATAGTCGGAATGCGTGATCGGCGGCGAGGCGATGCGCATGTGCACCTCGCGCGGCGCCGGCGTCGCGCATCATCTGCACGATCTTGACCGAGGTGGTGCCGCGCACGATCGAGTCGTCGATCAGCACGATGCGCTTGCCGGTGACCACCGCGCGGTTGGCGGTGTGCTTCAGGCGCACGCCGAGCTGCGCGGATCGCTGGGTCGGCTGGATGAAGGTGCGGCCGACATAGTGGTTGCGGATGATGCCGAGCTCGTAGGGGATGCCGGACTCCTGCGCATAGCCGATCGCGGCCGGCACGCCGGAATCCGGCACCGGCACGACCACGTCGGCGTCGGCCGGCGCCTCGCGCGCGAGCTCGCGCGCCCATGGTCTTGCGCACGTCGTAGACCGGCGGCCGCCGACGATCGAATCCGGGCCGCGAGAAATAGATGTATTCGAAGATGCACGGCCGCGCCGGCATCGGCGGGAACGGCTTGTGCGAATGCATGCCGTCCTCGTCGAACACCACGACCTCGCCGTTCTCGACGTCGCGCACGTATTTGGCGCCGATGATGTCGAGCGCGCAGGTCTCCGAGGCCAGGATCGGGCAGCCGTCGAGCTTGCCGAGCACCAGCGGGCGGATGCCGAGCGGATCGCGCGCGCCGATCAGCTTCTTGTTGGTCAGGCCGACGAACGAATAGGCGCCTTCGAGCTGGCGCAGCCCGTCGATGAAGCGGTCGATGAAGCGGTTGCGCTCGCGCGCGCGCGACCAGATGCAGGATCACCTCGGTGTCGGTGGTCGACTGCATGATGGCGCCGTCGCGCACCAGCTGGCGGCGCAGCGTCAGGCCGTTGGTGAGGTTGCCGTTGTGGCCGATCGCGAAGCCGCCGCCGTCGAGCTCGGCGAACAGCGGCTGCACGTTGCGCAGGATGGTCTCGCCGGTGGTCGAATAGCGCACATGGCCGATCGCCGACGTGCCGGGCAGGCGGTCGATCACCTCGCGGCGGGAGAAGTTGTCGCCGACGAGGCCCATGCGGCGCTCGGAATGGAAGCGCTTGCCGTCGAAGGAGACGATGCCGGCGGCTTCCTGGCCGCGGTGCTGGAGGGCGTGCAGGCCGAGCGCCGTGATGGCGGCGGCATCCGGATGGCCGAAGACGCCGAATACGCCGCACTCCTCGCGCAGCCGGTCGCCGTCGAGATCGAGTGGAGCCGGCGTGCGTCTCGGAGCATCGATCGTGTCGCTCATCGGGTCTCCTGGCGTCTCAGCGTGCCGTGTTGCCTTCGATCAGCTTCTGCATGCCGGTCCGGTCGGACTGGCCGTAGCCGGCCGCTTCCGCGCGGGGCCATCGAGGCTGCCGCGCTGGTCGGGCGGGGCATCCTGCGGCTCGCCGTCCTCCGGCTTGGGCCGCTTCAACCTCTTCAAGATGGTGCTCTCGGGGTCATCCGGCAACATCGACATCAGCCAGTCGCCGGTCGATTGCAGCACGACCTTGGATTTGGCGTTGGCGACCCAGGCCGGCTGCGTGCGCGGCGGGCACCAGCCAGGCGAAGAACAGGAAGGCGACCACCACGATGATCAGGCCGCGCGCCGAGCCCGAACAGGAAGCCGAGCGTGCGGTCGAGCGCGCCGACGCGGCTGTCGAGCACCATGTCGGAGAAGCGCACCGTGATGACCGACACGATCGATCAGCGTGCAGCAGGAAGGTGCCGCCGATCACGACGCCGGCCGCGACGATGTCGTTGTTGAAGTAGGTCTTCGCGAAGGGCAGGAGCTTGGCATAGGCGTAGAGCGTCGCGCCGGCCGCGATCACCCAGGCCGCGATCGACAGGATCTCGCGCATGAAGCCGCGGATCATGGCGAGCAGCGCCGAGACCAGCATGACGCCGAGCAGGATGATGTCGAGGATCGTGATGGGCATGACGAACTTCAGGTCCTCTGCACGCGGTTGCGCCCTCGCCGGACCGAATTGGCGGTCGCCGGCCATCTAGCTGACCTGCGCCGCGGCTCGCCTGCAAGAGGCCGCCGACCATCGCCCCAACTATTTAATTTTCCTGCCCAATTTGTCCTCAGAGGGCAGGAGGACGGCCACCCCGCCGTCGGCTGCTGTATAGCCGGACTCAGGCGCGCCGTGCATCCGTCTTGTTGGGGTCGTGGAACAAGTCCGGCTCTGGTCGCGGGCCGCTGAATGTTTCGCGCGTTCCTTCCCGAACCATCATGGTGCGGGCTGCGACTAAGACAGGACGGGCGGCCTTCGGTTCGGGCGCGATGACCGGAGGCGCTCGTGTGAGGAGGGGTCACATGAATTTGCGCCGGAGAGGCGCCGTCGCCGGATTGCTGGCCGCGGCCATGATGCCGGCGCCGTGCCGCTGCGCAGGACCATGGCTGCGCGCCTTGACGCGAGCCTACAACGCGTCCGGGCAGGACCTGTTCCAGCGTTTTCCGTCGCGCCCGGCAACATCGTGTTCTCGCCCTATTCGATCGGCACCGCCATGGCGATGGTGCTGGCGGGCGCGCGCGGCGAAACCGAGCGCGAGATGGCGGGCGTGCTCAGGCACGCTCTGCCGCGCGACGACGTCGCCGACGCCAACGCCAGGGTGCTCGCGATCCTCAACGGCTACGACAAGACCAAGGCGTTGCCCGTCTGTCCCGACGGCATGCAGCTTGACGGCCTGCGCTGCGAGATGCAGAGGGCGTCTGACGCTGCGCTGTCCGCCGCGCACGCCCTTGCGAGGACGCGCTCTGCTTTGCGACGCCGGAGCGTCTGCCGTCCGCGAAGGTCGCGGTTGCCAACGCTCTGGTGCTGACCGCAAGGACGCGCCGGTGTCGAGCGACTTCATCGCGCTCGTCAAGAGCAAGTTCGCGGCCGAGCTGTTCCAGGACGCAGGCCTGGAGGAGATCAACGCGCTGTGTTGCCGCCAGACCGAAGGCAGGATCGAGCGCATCCTCGACCAGCTTGATCCGAGTCGTCCGCAGCGGTCCTGCTCAACGCGGTCTATTTCAAGGCAGCGTGGGCGTCAGCGTTCAGCAAGGAGAGCACGCGCGAGGAGCCGTTCAGCGTCTCCGCCTCGCAACGTGTCAGCGTGCCGATGATGCACAAGCGCGTGACCGTGCCGCTGGTGGCGCGCACGGGCTATCACGCCGATCCGGCTGCCCTATTGGTCGGCGCGATTGGCATGGTTGTCGTGCTTCCGGATGCGGTCGATGGCGTTGCGAAGGTCGGCGCGAGCTCGACGCAACGGAATTGGCCGCGCTGTTTGAAGCCCTGCGGATGTCGGAGCCGAAGGCCGTGAGCCTGGCTTTGCCGCGCTTCAAGGTGACCTACAAGGCCGACCTGATGGCACCCTTGCGCTCAGCCGGCATGACGCTCGCCTTCGATCCCACGCAAGCCGATTTCTCCGGTATGACGGGCGCCGCTGCGGGCGCTCGCCTCGTGATCGGTCAGGTCGTGCACCGCGCCGTTATCGAGGTCCAGGAGGAGGGCACCGAGGCCGCGGCTGCCACTGCGGCCGTGATGGTGCTCACCAGCGCGCCATCAAACCAGGGCACGTTCCGGGTCGATCGTCCGTTTCTCTACTACATGGTCGATGATGCGACCGGCGCGATCCTGTTCCAGGGTCGCGTCGTCGATCCGCGCTAGACTAGGCCGTGTACTCATAAATCCGGCCCACTCAACTGTCCGCGTTCCTCCAACAACGGCGCAAAAGCGAACATTGCGGAAGACCCGCGGGCGCAGCGACGAGGGGACGCGGCTCAAGAACGGGGACTATTGTGAATTACGCGAACGCATTGCCGTTGGATTGAGGTTGCGTCAGTTCACGGACTTCCACAGTGCAGCGGTGCGAAAAACACGATGCGCTCCAGCGCAGCTTTTTACGGCTTACGCCACAGACGCGAAGACAGACGTACAGGCAACCAAAAAGGCCAACCTGTTCGAAATGCTCACATATTGCCGTGCCCGCGCTTGATGGTCTGGCGGATCACCGGTGCCGTGACCTGATCGGAGATCTGGATGTTCCAGATTTCGCTTTCGCCCTGCGCGGCGAAGTCGGCGAACAGCTTCGGGATGATCGACACATCGCGGATCTCGTGGCCGCGCAGGCCGAAGCCGCGTGCGATGTTTTCGAACGCGGGCCGGCCGAACACAGCCAAGCTATCGTCGACGCCGTCGGCGCGCAGCTTGTGAAACTCCGAGCCGTATCCGCCGTCGTTCATCGCGCAGATCAGGATGCGATATCCTTGACGCTTGAGCGTCTCGAGCTCCTGGATATGGAACAGGAGCCCGCCGTCGCCTTCGAACAGCACGATCTTGCCCTCGTGGCCCTGCCGGCGCGCAGCCGCAACCCCAAGCGCATACGACAGGCCGTTGCCGACCGCGCCGAATTCACGGACCGTCGTGTAGCGCTCCGCCGGCCTGCCACGCATCTGGGTGTTGAAATAGGCCTGATGGCCGCCGCCGACGACGATGTCCCAGTCCTTTGGAACGACCGCGTCGATGGCCCGGATCACCTCGCGTGGATCCAGCACATCGGGCGCGATGTCGAACGGCATCGAGTCCGCCGGCTCGGTCGCGATGCGATGCGCGAGCTCTTTCGAGCGTATCGCCGCCGCCGTCGGTTTGCCAACGCCCAGCTTCTTGTCGAGGCCGGCAAGGATTGCCTCGGCGCCGACGAGCGCATCCGATCTGACGTAGATGTCGGCGGCCTTCTGGCCATCGCGCAAGCCGCGTGGGGCATCGTCCAACTGGATCTTGTAGGCCTTTGCGAAGTAGTGCCCGCCACCGACGTAGTAGGACAGGCTCGTGCCGACCGCGAGCACGACGTCCGCGGACTCGTACATCTCCCTGCCCAACGACGTGAAGTAGCTGCCGGTGGTGCCGAGCCCGAACGGATGGTCGTGGAAAAGACCGCGCGCGGGCAGCGTGTTGGAGAGCAAGGCGCCGCAGCGATCGGCGAGCTTGATCACCGCATCGCGCGCGCCGGACCACAGCACGCCACGGCCACCGAGGATGATCGGCCGCTTTGCCGCGGCCAGCCGCTCGACGGCCTCGGCCACGACCTCGGGATCGGGGTGCATGCGCCCGACCTTGGGCTGGTACATCGCCGAGGTCTCGTAGGGCTGGTTGGCCATGTGCTCGACCTTCTGCAGGTCGTAGGGAATGCCCAGCACCACCGGGCGCCGCTCGTCCTTGGCGATGTGGAAGGCCTCGCGCACGTAGTCCATCATGCGCGGCACGCTATGCGCGGCGATGTAATGCGCCCCGGTCGCCGTCACCAGCGGCGCCTGGTCGATGTCCTGGTTGTAGAACTTGGCGTTGATCGGCGACTCGCCGGCGAACACCACCATCGGCAGGCGGGCGCGAACCGCGGCCGGCAGCGCCGTCATCACCTGGGTCACGCCAGGGCCGCATGTGACGGAGGCAACGGCGACCTTGCCGGTGGCTACGTTGTAGGCTGTCGCCGCCGCTACGGTGGCGTGCTCGTGCCTGACGTGGACGGTATGCACGCCCGGCAGTTTGGCAAAGGCGGTGGACCAGTGCATGTTGCCGTCGCCCATCAGGACGAACTGCGTGTCGACTCCTTCTGCAAGGAACGCTTCTGCGAGGGCTTCGTAGAGTTTGGGCATGATCGCTATCCTGGGCGCGGTATCACTTAGATTGTGAGGTGATCTGGTACGCAACAAGCATGCCCGGCGACGCCCAGTCAATTCAATTGAAGCGACCACTCAAAAACACGCATCAACTCACGAGGGGAGAAGCGCCATTGGAGGCTTGCAGAACCTTAGCGAGGTACCGGCCTAGCTTGAGAAAGATGCCGGATCAAAGTCTGGCGCGTTCAATCGTCTTCAGCTGAGCGGCGATCGCTGCGCTGCGTGCGTGTGCCGCGCGCCGCAATGTCGGCGACGAGCGTCGACAGTGCGCCAACGCCCTCAAGCGTGAGGCCGCTGTCGCCCTCGGAACGCGCCGCTTCCGGGATGACGGCGCGGCCAAAGCCGAGCTTTTTGGCTTCCTTGAGCCGGGCCGCGACCTGCGCCACCGGCCGCACCGCGCCCGAGAGCGAAATCTCTCCGAAATAGACTGCGTCCGCCGGCAGCGGCGCATTGGCGAGCGAGGATACGAGCGCGGCGGCGGCAGCCATATCGGCCGCCGGCTCATTGATGCGAAGACCGCCAGCCACATTGAGATAGACGTCGTGGCCGGAGAGCCGCACGCCGCAATGGGCTTCCAGCACTGCGAGCACCATCGACAGCCGGCTCTGATCCCACCCGACCACGGCGCGCCGTGGCGTGCCGAGCGACGTGGGCGCCACCAGCGCCTGGATCTCGACGAGCAGCGGGCGCGTGCCCTCGATGCCGGCAAAGACCGCGGTGCCGGGCGAACCGAGATCTCGCTCGGAGAGAAACAGCGCGGAAGGGTTTGCGACCTCGCACAGGCCTTCGCCGGTCATCTCGAACACGCCGATCTCGTCGGTCGGGCCGAAGCGGTTTTTGACCGCGCGCAAAATGCGGAAGTGGTGCGAGCCCTCGCCCTCGAACGAGAGCACGGCGTCGACCATGTGCTCGACCACGCGCGGGCCTGCGATCTGGCCGTCCTTGGTGACATGGCCGACCAGGATGATGGCTGCGCCCGACCGCTTGGCGAAACGGATCAGCGCCTGCGCTGAGGCGCGCACTTGTGTGACGGTGCCGGGTGCAGAGTCGACCGCGTCGGTCCACATCGTCTGAATGGAGTCGATGATGACGAGGCGCGGCACCGAGCGCTCGCTCAGCGTGGCGAGGATGTCCTCGACCGAGGTTTCCGACGCGAGCTCGACCGGCGCGTCGGCGAGCCCGAGTCGCTCGGCGCGCAGCCGCACCTGTGCGACGGCTTCCTCGCCTGAGATATAGACGGCGCGGTGACCCGCGCGCGCGAGCGTGGCTGTCACCTGAATGAGCAGCGTCGACTTGCCGATGCCGGGATCGCCGCCGAGCAGCAGCACGGAGCCGCGCACGAAGCCGCCGCCGGTCACGCGGTCGAATTCCGCGATGTTGGAAGCAAGCCGCGGCGCGTCGTTGCTCTCGCCGGTCAAGGGCTCGAGCGCAAACGGCCGGCCCTTGCGCGGCGCACGTCCCGGCATCGGCGGCCGCGCGGTCGCGGAAGATTCCTCCGCGATCGTATTCCACTCGCCGCAGGCGTCGCACTTGCCCTGCCAGCGCCCAGAGGCGGCGCCGCAGTTCTGGCAGATGAAGGTTTGCTCGCGGCGGGCCATGCGTCTCGGGGTCCGGTGACGATAGAGAATCGCGCGCCGGAATCTTACGCGCCCTTATATCTTACGCGCCCAGATTTCTTACGCACCTTTGTAGATGCGGTGATAGCGCCGGCCGAGACTTGTCAGCACCTCGTAGCCGATGGTCCCGGCTGCCGCGCCAATGTCGTCGACCCCGA
Organism: uncultured Alphaproteobacteria bacterium; assembly: GCA_963745515.1. Classification (GTDB taxonomy): domain Bacteria; phylum Pseudomonadota; class Alphaproteobacteria; order Rhizobiales; family Xanthobacteraceae; genus VAZQ01. Next base: position 841,857 of record CAVUXO010000007.1, on the reverse strand, counting down.
TGCCGCTGCCGATCAGGGTTGCGAAGTCGCCGCGCCGCGCGCTGCCTTCGGGCAGGTCGGTGACGTCGATGGCCAAAAGGTCCATGGACACACGGCCGACGACGGGGCAGCGCTTGCTGGCGACGATCGCCTCGGCGCCCGGCTTGCCCTTGGTGGCGCCTGCCGCGCGCGCATAGCCGTCGGCATAGCCGGCCGCCACGATGGCGAGCCGGCTCGGCCGCGTTGTGATGAATGCCGCGCCGTAGCCGACGCTGTCACCCTTGGGCACGAGGCGCACCTGGATGATGCGGCCCTTGACCTCGATCACCGGCCGCATCGGGTTGGTGCGCCCCGGCGTCGGATTGACGCCGTAGAGCGCTGCGCCCGGCCGCACCAGGTCGCAATGGACGGTGCCGCCAAGGAAGATGCCGGACGAATTGGCGAGCGAGGAGGGAATGCCGCGGTATAGAATGCGCAGCTCACGGAACAGCCGGACCTGCTTGTCGTTGAGCGTGTGATCAGGCGTGTCGGCGCAGGCCAAATGGCTCATCAGCAGCGTGAAGCCGTGGCTTTCCGATTTGGCGCGCGCCGCGATTGCCACGCCCTCATCGATCGAGAGGCCAAGCCGGTTCATCCCGGTATCGATATGAAGCGCGGCGCCACCTTTCCAGCCGGTCCCGGCGACGAACGCATCCCATTCGGCGAGCTCGGTCGGACTGTTGATGACAGGGCGAAGGTTGGCATCGGCGAGCGCCGGTCCGGTGCTCGGGATCACGCCGTCGAGCACATAGATAGTGGCCTCGCGAGCGATTGCCCGCACCCGTCGGCCTTCCGGGATGTCGGCGACGAAGAAGGTCCGGCAGCCCGTCATGTAGAGCTTGGCGGTCACCGGCTCGAGGCCGCAGCCATAGCCATCGCCCTTCACAACGGCGGCGCATTCGACCGGAAGCGTCATGCCGGCGAGCCGTTTCCAGTTGGCCTCGATGGCGGAAAGATCGATCGTCAGCAGGCCGCCCACGATGGCCGCTTCCGGCAACGCGGGCACGCTTGTGGGCTGCAGGGTCGGTTCCAGAAGCGACATGACGTGGTTATGACCGGCCCGGAGCCGGCAGTAAAGCGTTGTGGATACTGGCTTGTTTTGCCGCCAGAGCCGCGAGCTTGGCCGGGTACGGGCCTCTACTCGGCAGGTGAGTTTCAATTCTGCGGTCAGACTTGGACGCTTTTGCGGTCGAGGGGCTGATGGCTCACCTCGGCGCGGACCGTGGAGGGAGCGTGAGGTCTTCGCCCGCGGGGCACTCTCGACCAGCCAAGCGCCCAACGCCATGGCCGGCACAAGGTGCCGGCCATGTCCGAGCGTGAGCATGTCGAGTGCGAGGAAGTTAAGTCCGGAGGGTGTCCGCACTCAAGTGCTTATCCGCCGCCGCCCTGCTGCGGGCGCCCGCGCCGCGGCCGGTCCGACGATCCGGTCGAACTCGGCCTGCGGTCCGGGTGCGCCGTGGATCGGGGCATGGGTCGCGACATCAAGCTTCAGCCGCTTGATGTTGTTGTAGAGCACGATCGAGTTGTTGCTGACGTTCGCCGGCGCCGGCGATCCGGCCGGAGGCGGGCCGCCCATGTCCGCGCTGACGAGCGATCTTCTGCTTCGGCAGATACGCGATCACCATGTTGTCGCTGTGGTTGAGACCATCGACGTGGTAGCAGCTCGATGGTCTGATTGCCATCGCTGATCGTGTAGGTGTCCGTGAACGTCTGCAGCATCAGCTGGCCGGGGCCCGTCGGCGCAAACGGCCGCTGCGACAGCCGGTCGGGCATGAGCGTCCGCGACTGCGGAGCCAGGACGACATTCTTGTAGAAGTCTCTGTTCTTGCTCGTCGGTGATGACGGTTGCGCCTTCCGCCACGTAGGCGCGGACGCCACCCAGATGGTCGAAGTGGTTGTGGGTGTTGACGACATAGCGGATCGGCTTGTTGGGGAACGTCTTCTTGACTTCCGCGATCACGGCGTAGCGAGCGCTGCTGGTCGAGCGGCGCCTCGATCACCGTGACGTAGTCCTTGAACTCGACGGCGAGGCTGTTGTGCGAGCCGCCGCCCATGTGCACGACGCCGTCGGCAAGCTTGGTCGCGACCACGTTCGCGTCGTGCGGGATCGGCGCATTGCGCACGGTGTCGGGAACCGCCTGCGCGGCGTTCGCGACATTCACCTTGATGTCGCTGAACCGCACATCCAGCCAGTTGTGGCCGCCCGGGATCAAGGGATGATCGCCCTGATGGGCATGGACGCGGTACGGCATCTTCACGCCGTTGCCGACATCCTTGTAGTCGCTCCAGCGGATTTCGACCATCTTGTCGCCGAGCACCGGGTCGGCAACCCAGGTGATCACCCGCTCGAGCATGTTGTCGTTGTTGAACTCGCCGGTCACGCCGGCGGGTGCATTGCGGTTGCGGCCCATCGCAGACCTTGATCGTGAAGGCGACGACTTTGACGGTCTTGTTTTGCCGGCCGAAATACCGGTCGGTGGCCGCCGCATTGTTGTCCGCCAGCGCCGGCCTGGATGAAGCCGCCGGGTGGGCCCAGAGCCTGAGCTGGCGATCGCCGGCGTCCCGCGGGCTGATCGGCGTCGGCCTGGCCCTGCGCGTTCACGTTCCAGCCGAGGTTGCCGTTGACAACCTCCTGAAAGCGCTGCTCGCCCTGGACCGGAAAGCCGGCGCCGCCGCCGCGGGCGGCTTGTTCCCCTGAACGCGCACATACTCCCACTTGGCGGACTTGCTGGCGAGGTCAACGGTGAAGGTAAAGCTCTTCAGGTCCGAGCGCGGCAGGTCGCCCTGGGCGAACTGCTGGCCCGGGTAGCCCATCCAGCCGGTGCCGGTAATCGTCCAGGACTTGACGCTGCTCGCGCCGATCGCCTTGTCGGCGGCTTGCAGCAGGGCCTTGGCGGCGGCCTGGTTCGGGTTTGGCGGGTTTTGCGCCATCGCCGGCCCGATCATCAAGGCCGATATTCCAAACATCATTCCCAGTTGGTTCTTCATGCGCAGCACTCCTCCCAGAAATGGCCCAAGTGCTTCCGAACGATTGTTGTGCTTCCGAACGATTGTTCGATCGATGATAGTCCCGGGATCGGTAAGCCATCCTTGGGACGTGTGCTTGCTCGGGACTTCAACAAACTATCGAACCGGCAAGCGGCCGTAAAGCGGGCGTAAAGACGCGGTTGCCCTGCGCGCAAAGAATTGAACGCAAATCAGCGAATGTGATCGAGGCGCATCGATTTGGTACGGTTGCGCAGGGTTTCGAACGCCGGGAGCGCGCGGCTCGACCCGGCCGTCACTCGGACGTCCGGGGACTTTGATCCGATCAGTTTCAATTTGTTCAAAGTCTAACGTTCTGTTTGAGCATGATCTTTCCCGAAAGCTGGTTCCCACCCCGGATCAAGTCCGGTGCAGGCTCTGGTCGGATCATGTACTAGAACGCCGGCCCGCGTTCAGGCACGCTGACGTCCTGCGCCAGATTGTCGAAGCGCGTGACGGACGCCTCGAACTGCAGGTTCACGGTGCCGGTCGGGCCGTGGCGCTGCTTGCCGATGATCACCTCGGCCTTGCCGTGCGCGACTTCCATATCGGTCTGCCACTTGATGTGCTCGTCGCTGCCGGGCCGCGGTTCCTTGTTGGTCAGGTAATATTCCTCGCGATACACGAACAGCACCACGTCGGCGTCCTGCTCGATCGAGCCTGATTCACGCAGGTCGGAGAGCTGCGGGCGTTTGTCGTCGCGGTTCTCGACCTGACGCGAGAGCTGCGAGAGCGCGATGATCGGGACCGTGAGCTCCTTGGCCAGCGCCTTGAGGTTGGTGGTGATCTCGGTGATCTCCTGGACGCGGTTCTCCGAGCGATCGCTTCGAGCTGCCTTGCAGGAGCTGGATGTAATCGATCACGATGAGGTCAAGACCGCGCTGGCGCTTGAGGCGGCGAGCGCGTGCGGCGAGCTGCGCGATCGACAGGCCGCCGGTCTCGTCGATGAACAGCGGCAGGTGCTGGATCTCGATCGACTTGTCCTTGATCACCTCGAAATCGGATTGGGTGATCTCGCCGCGCCTGATCTTGCTCGAGGAGATCTCGGTCTGCTCGGAGAGGATACGCGTTGCAAGCTGCTCGGCCGACATTTCGAGCGAGAAGAAGCCGACACGCCCGCCATTGACCGCGGCGGTCTGGCCGTCGGCCTGCACCTCGCCGAGAAAGGCGCGTGCGACATTGTAGGCGATGTTGGTGGCGAGCGAGGTCTTCCCCATGCCGGGGCGGCCGGCGAGGATGATCAGGTCGGATTTCTGCAGGCCACCCATCTTGCCGTCGAGGTCGCGCAGCCCGGTCGCGAGTCCGGAGAGTTTTCCGTCGCGCTGATAGGCATGCGACGCCATCTCGAGCGCGGTGGTGAGCGCGGTCTCGAAGCGCAGGAAGCCGCCGCCATAGCGCCCAGTCTCTGCCAGTTCGTAGAGCCGCCGCTCGGCGTCCTCGATCTGCTCACGCGGTGCGAAATCGACCGGCGCGTCGAAGGCGACGTTGACCATGTCATCGCCGATCTGGATGAGATCGCGTCTGATGGCGAGATCGTAGATGGCGCGGCCGTAGTCCGACGCGTTGATGATCGTGGTCGCCTCGGCGGCGAGGCGGGCGAGGTATTGCGGCAGCGTCAGCCCGGCGATGTTGGCTTCGGCTGGGAGGAAGGTCTTCAGCGTCACCGGCGACGCAAGCTTGCCGGTGCGGATAAGGCTGCGCGCAATCTCGAAGATCTGCTGATGGATCGGCTCGAAGAAATGCGTGGGCTCGAGAAAATCGGAGACGCGGTAGAGCGCCTCGTTATTGACCAGAATCGCTCCCAGCAGCGACTGCTCCGCCTCGATGTTATGAGGGGCGGTGCGATAGCCGGGCTTCAACTCGTCCGGAAGGACGCGGGCCGTCGATTGGGTCATGATTGCCAGTAATCCCAGGGCATTTCGGGAGCGTGAAACTCAAGCGTTGAGAGCGTGAGGCTCAGCTAGCATCCCGAACCGTTTCCCGCACTGATTCGCAGCGATCGGTGTCAAGGCTGTCCCCGTTACACACCGATGGCAAGGAAGAACTTCAGAGCATGCATCCGACGCTTGACGCAAGATGTGGTGGCGCTTCAGGGGAGGTGCCCAATCATTCGCCGGCCAGCCGCAGTGGCGGACGTTGTCCCAGCTCGCGCGCGCGCAACCGCGCGGTTTCCCGCCCGATGTAGTCACGCGTCATCGGCACCACGCCCTGGCGCTTGGCGAGCTGCAGTTGCAGCACCATCATGGCCTGCTCGCGGAAGGCCATTTCGGCGGCTGCCAGATAGAATTCCCACATGCGCACGAAGCGGGCATCGTAGAGACGCTCAACTTGCTCGCGATGCGCAAGGAAACGCGCGCGCCAGTGCTTCAGCGTCTCGGCATAGTGCAGGCGCAGGATCTCGATGTCCGTGACGAGCAGGCCCGAGCGCTCGACTGGAGGCAGCACCTCCGAGAGCGCCGGGATATAGCCACCCGGAAAGACGTACTTTGCGATCCAGGGATTGGTGACGTTTGGGCCCTCCGAACGGCCGATGAAATGCAGGAGCATCACCCCATCATCGGTGAGCAGCTCTGCGCATTTTTCAAAAAACTCACGATAATGCCCGACGCCGACATGCTCGAACATGCCAACCGAGACGATGCGGTCGAAAGGCCCGGTGACGTCGCGGTAGTCTTCCAATCGGAACTCGGACTTTTGCGCGAGCCCGCGCTCGGCTGCGCGCGTGCGCGCGATGGCGTGCTGTTCCTGCGACAGCGTGATGCCAGTGACGCGCGCGCCTGCTATCTCGGCAAGATAGTTTGCGAGTCCGCCCCAGCCGCAGCCGATGTCGAGCACTCGAAGGTCCGGCGAGAGAAGAAGCTTGGCAGCGAGATGGCGCTTCTTGGCGAGCTGAGCGTCGTCGAGCGATTGGTCCGGCGTCTCGAAATAGGCGCAGCTGTATTGCCTGTCGGCATCGAGGAACAGCGAATAGAGCTGGCCGTCGAGGTCGTAGTGATGCGCGACATTGCGTCGCGCCCGTGGCGGCGGATTGAATTGCAGGAGCCGACGATAAAGGTAGCGAATGAACCATTGGGGTCGTGCGAAGAGGGGAGGTCTGCCGTCACGCCGCTGGCGGAAGATCACTGCAAGCACATCGGCGATCGAGCCCTCCTCGACGACAACGCTGCCGTCAACGTAGGCTTCGCCAAATTTCATCTCGGGATCGAGGAGAATCCCGCGCTCGGCGGCGTGGCTCTTGAAGCGAATGGCGACCGGCTTTCCGCCGCCATCTCCGAGCGTAAAAGTCGCTCCGCTTGCGGTCGTGATCCGAAGCGTTCCTGCGCAGATTGAGCTTTGCAATACTGCTCGAAGCAACCGATCCATCGGCCGCATTCCCGTGTACGCCGACCGCAGCCGCCCCGCCACGTCGCCGACATAATCCACCGGCATCGGTGCGAACAATTCGGCCTGCCTCCCAGTTCCATGGCCGAATGCCGTCGGATAGGCTAACTAGAACAAAGTTCTGTCACGCCAGCAATGTGCATTGCCCCTCATGTGTTATGCAGGGCAGGCTGGCCAGAGGGTAGAATAGGGTAGGCCCTGAGGGGTCCAGGCTGTAAGATATTCAGACGCTGACTGAGAGTTGAGGAGGATCGACTGTGCCGCGGCTGATGTCATGGACGGTGGCCTGCCTCGCTGCAGCCTTGCAGATCTCGGCGGCCGATGCTCAGGGCAATATCGATGCCGGCAAGACGCCGGCGCAGATCTTTGGAGATACGTGTGCGGGCTGCCATCGCAGCGCGCGTGAGCTTCGGCGCGCCAGCGCGAGCTTCCTGCGTTCGCACTACACTGCCGGCTCTGATGAGGCGTCCGCGATGGCCAATTATCTGGCGGGCGTTGGCGGAGGAGGCGAGCCGCGTTCGAGCACGGCCACTCAATCCCAGCCCAAGCGTCCGCCCGCCGATGTCGCGAAGCAGCCCGCGCCCGTCCGACCCGCAGTCGAGCAGGCCAAGTCTGGGAGCGCGTCTGCGGCCGCGCCCAACTCTCCCAGCTCTGCGCAGCCGCAACCTAAGAGTCGACCAAACGCCAGCGCCCAAGCGCGCTCGCTGCCGGAAGCGCGTGCATTTCAGGAAGAGCGGCATGTCGAGCCGACACCTTCGGCATCGCCGCCGTTGCCGGTGCTGCAGCCGTTCGAAGAGTAGCGATCGAAGCGCAGCAGCGTCGCGAGCCCGCGACGCTGCGTCGCTTATGACTTCTGTTCAGCCTCGGCCGGCTCGGCGCCTTCTTCCGTTGTCGTCTCGCGCGCGCGGAGAGCTTCCGCGGCCTCCGGTTCGAAGAAGCGCTCGGCTTCGGCCGCGAGCTCCGCCGCCTCGTCACGCAACACCGTCACATTCTCGCCGCGCGCGATGCGTTCGGCTTCGTCGGCATTGCGTGCAACGGTGACGTTGATCGTCACCTCGACTTCGGGATGCAACGTAACCGGAACCTTGTGCAGCCCGATCATCTTGATCGGCGCGTTGAGCGCGATCTGGCCGCGCGACAGCGCGAAGCCCTTGTCGCTTGCAAGCGCGGCGATGTCACGCGGCGACACCGAGCCGTAGAGCTGGCCACCTTCGGCCGCCTGCCGCAGCACCGTGAAGCGCTGGCCGTTGAGCTTGCTGCCCACCTTCTCGGCTTCGCTCTTGAGCTCGAGATTGCGTGCTTCGAGCTCGACTTTCATCGTCTCGAAACGCGTACGGTTTGCATCCGTGGCGCGCAGCGCCTTGCCACGCGGCAGCAGAAAGTTACGGGCAAAGCCGTCCTTGACGCGCACGACCTCACCCATCTGGCCGAGATTGGCGACGCGCTCTAGCAGGATCACTTCCATGGTCAGTCTCCGTTCATTGATAGGCTATCTGGTGGACTACGACGTCGGGGTGGCGGCGGGCGGCGGGGCCCGGCTGCCGCCGCTGCGGGCGCGGATGTTGAAGGCGGCCTCCGCCAAGCCAAGAAACGATGCCGCCAGCACCGGCCAGCCGAGCACGATCACCGCACCGTATGCCGCGATCAGCAAGATCGCGCGAAAGCTCGAGCCGCGCGTGAGGGCATGCAGCACCGCAAAGCCCAGGACGGCGTAAGCCATGAACAGGCTCGCCGCCACGATGCGGCAGACGATGCCCGGGAGATCGGGGAGAAAAGTGCCGGCGATGGCGACCGCCAGCACGCCGAGCGTGGTCGACGGTAGTGCGAGTGCAGAGAGGTCGGGCCAAGGTCGCCGCAGTCTTCCCGACACGCGGACAATGCGTCCCGCAAACCACAGATTGAAAACATTGATGAGGGTCGCGAGCACCGCCGCCGCCGGCGGGATCGCTGCCACCAGGATGTCGAACAGGCGCTCGAGATCGGCGCCGGACACAGGACCGCCCGGGCGCGATTGAATCTGAATGGCGCGCTCAAAGGCGGCGCGCAGGCCCGCCTCGAAGCTTTCCTTGTCGGTTCCGAAATTGGGGATCGCGATGATCACCAGCACTGCGCCGACAATGGCCGCCCACAGCACCAGGCGGCCGACCGGATACCATTCGTGCGACATCGATCCGTTGGCCCCAACCGGACGCGCCAGCAGCGCGAGGTAGCTAAGCCACCACGCCGGCAGACCCACCCCGACGAGGAATGCGCTGAAGAAATACAAGCCGAGCGTCGCGCCAAGTCCGGCGGCAGCGGTGAAGCTTGCGATCAGGCCGGCCCAGTGGCTCCAGCCCAGCGCCGCGATGAGGATCGGAAGCGGAGCGAGATAGAAAAGAAGTGTCGCCAGGATCGAGCCGGACGCGACCGATGCAAACAGCAGCGCGGCGGCCGCGCCTGCTCCCAATCCGACAAGAACAATCTGCAGCATCGCAAGCTGTCCCGCTTCATCAGCGGTTAGAGACGGATCGGTGTCCGCCCCAACCATCGGCCGGCTGCCTCGCTGGCGGCCGGCCTCGCATCGTTGTGTCCTTCCGCGTGAGCCTTTTCAGCAAGAGCTCAGCGGATCACGTAAGGCAGCAGTCCGAGAAAGCGCGCGCGCTTGATCGCCTGTGCGAGCTCGCGCTGCTTCTTTGCCGATACCGCGGTGATGCGGCTTGGCACGATCTTGCCGCGCTCGGAAACATAGCGCTGCAGCAGGCGGACGTCCTTGTAGTCGATCTTGGGCGCATTGGCGCCCGAGAACGGGCAAGTCTTGCGGCGGCGGAAGAACGGCCGGCGTGTCTGCGTCGGTGCAAGGCCCATCGTTCTTACTCCTGGTTACCGGCAGGGGCTTCGTCGCTTGGTGGGCGGCTCTCGCGATCGCGGTCTCGATCGCCGCGGTCACCCGGTCGCCGCGATCGCCGCGATCTCGATCGCCGCGGAAGCCGCCGCGATCGCGGTCGCGGAAGCCACCGCCGCCGCCGCGATCGTCACGCTCGCGGTCGCGGTCGACCTTGCGCATCATGGCCGAGGGGCCCTCCTCGAGTTCCTCGACGCGCACCGTGAGGTAGCGCAGCACTTCTTCGTTGAGCCGCTCCTGCCGCTCGATCTCGTTGATCACGGCCGGCGGCGCATCGAGATTCATGAACGTGAAGTGCGCCTTGCGGTTCTTGCGCAGCCGATAGGAGAGGGACTTGACGCCCCATTGCTCGAGCTTGGCGACCTTGCCGCCCATCTGCTCGATGACGCCCTTGAGATGGTTGGTCAGTTCTTCGACCTGCTGCGCGCTGACGTCCTGGCGCGACATGAAGACGTGTTCATAGAGGGGCATGGAATGCCTTTCCCTGGTTCCAATGGCACTCGCCCCGGCGCGTAGCCCTTCGAACCCTTTTCGGGAAAGGCTCGAATGCTCAGAAGGCGGGAACACCGGACGCCGGGCCAGAAGGCCCTGCCGCATGCTCTCCAAGCGTCTCAAGTCCGTTGAGAGAGCCTGCGGCCGTCCGTTCAGCTCCCGGCCGGGGTCGAGCGGAAGGCTGGCTTTATAGGGACTTTTCGGCGAAAAGGCAAGGATTGCGGCTAGTGTGGCGGTTCAGAAGTCCGCACCACAGCTTGCCGCGAGTCCGGGATGCGACTTCGAACCTAAGCCACACTAGATCAATAAGTTGCTAGTGTCCTTCGGTTCCGAAGTTCGCAACGAGGGTGCCGCAGTGATGCGAACTTCGGAACCGGGACACTAGTGTTTCAGCCGCCTTTGCGGCTCGTCCAGGTCGCTGCAGCCGCTCGGCAAGCTTGACCGCGAGGTTGGCCCCTTCCTGGATATGGCGTGCCGTCTCCGGCTTGTTGCCGGCCTTGGTGCGCAGCCGGTTGAGCTCGGACAGGAGCATGTCGAGGTTCTCAGCCATGAGCTGGTGCCGAAATGCCGGGTCCGCCCGGGCGTGCTCCAGGTCGTCCTCGGATGCGATCGTTGCTTTGGGCAGCTTTGGCATCTTGGGCATCGGCAAGCCCTGTGTTGCCGTCCCGTCTACCGGTTTGTGGTTGCAGCCGGGTTAGGGACGGCCGGAGAGCCGAAAACCTCCTGGTAAAGCTCCCGGTATGGTTACCACCGCCTTGACAGGCCGCAGGGCGCAGTGTCTTAGGGCGCGACTTTAACGTCCGGGGCGGGTCGGCATGTCGATTGCGTTTTTGTTTCCGGGCCAGGGCAGCCAGGCGGTCGGCATGGGCAAGGCGCTCGCCGCGACCTTCGCGGTGCGCGCGCGCGGTCTTCGACGAGGTCGACGCGGCGCTCGGCGACAAGCTCAGCACCATCATGTGGGAAGGCCCGGCCGACCGCGTGACGCTGACCGAGAATGCACAGCCGGCGCTGGTCGCAGTCTCGCTTGCCGCGATGCGCGTGCTCGAGACCGAGGCGGGCGTCGATCTCAAGCGCGATGCCGCAGTTCGTCGCCGGCCATTCGGTCGGCGAATATTCGGCGCTGGCCGCCGCCGGTGCGCTGACGCTCGCCGATGCGGTGCGGCTGGTGCGCATCCGCGGCCGCGCCATGCAGCAGGCGGTGCCGGTGGGCGTGGGCGCGATGGCGGCGCTGATCGGCGTCGAGTTCGAGCAGGCTGCCGCCATTGCGGCGGAAGCCGCGCAAGGCGAGATCGTGCAGGCGGCGAACGACAACGGCGGCGGGCAGGTGGTGGTGTCCGGCCACAAGGCTGCGGTCGAGCGCGCGGTCGAGATCGCCAAAGCGAAAGGCGTGCGGCGCGCCATGATGCTGCCGGTCTCCGGGCCGTTCCATTCCGCGCTGATGCAGCCGGCCGCCGACGTGATGGCGGACGCGCTCGCCAAGGTCGACGATCAAGCCGCCGAGCGTGCCGCTGGTCGCCAATGTGCTGGCGCAGCCGACCTCCGATCCGGCGCGAGATCGTGCGCGGGCTGGTCGACGCAGGTGACCGGCACCGTGCGCTGGCGCGAGAGTCGATCGCGTTCATGGCGCAAGCTGGCGTGACCACGTTCTACGAGGTCGGCTCCGGCAAGGTGCTGTCGGGCCTGGTCAAGCGCATCGCCGAGGGCGCGAGCGGCGTGTCGATCGGCACGCCGGAGGATGTCGCCGCCTTCAAGGCGGCGCGCGCATGAGGGAAGGGCGATGATGTTCGATCTGACCGGCAAGACGCGCGCTCGTCACCGGCGCGAGCGGCGGCATCGGCGGCGCGATCGCGCGCGCGCTGCATCGCGCAGGGCGCGACCGTTGCCATCTCGGGCACGCGCCGCGATGCGCTCGATGCACTCGCCGGCGAGCTTGCCGGTCGCGTTCATGTGCTCCCCTGCGACCTCGCCGACAAGGATGCGGTCGAGGCGCTGGTGCCGAAGCCTGCGAGAGCGCCATGGGCAAGCTCGACATCCTCGTCGCCAATGCCGGCATCACGCGCGACAATCTTCTGGTCCAGTTGAGCGACCAGGCCTGGGACGAGGTGATTGCGCGTCAACCTGACCGCCACCTTTCGCCTGGCGCGCGCCGCGGTGAAGACCATGATGCGCCGGCGCCATGGCCGCATCATCGGCATCACCTCGGTGGTCGGCGTCACCGGCAATGCCGGGCAGGCCAACTACGCGGCCGCCAAGGCCGGCATGATCGGCATGATCAAGTCGATCGCCCAGGAGTATGCCAAGCGCGGCGTGACCGCCAACTGCATCGCGCCCGGCTTTATCGCCACCGCGATGACCGACAAGCTCAACGACAAGCAGCGCGAGGCGATCCTGACGCGGGTCCCGGCTGGCCGGCTCGGCAGCGGCGCCGACGTGGCTGCGGCCGCGGTCTACCTCGCCTCCGACGAGGCTGCCTATGTCACCGGCCAGACGCTGCACGTCAACGGCGGAATGGCGATGTTCTAGCCGTGATTCGCGGGTTCAGGACCGGCTCCAGCGGGTAGCCGAAGGGTAGCCTCGTGTGCTGGTCAAGGCTTTTGAAGTGTGGTAACCGAACCTCGGCTTGGCTGGGACTAGTCTGGGACTAATCATGGGGGCCAACGCGACCGCACGGCTCCGTTCGCGACCGCACGTGATCCCGCCGGATGCGACGACAAGCTCAACTCAATGGCTCGGGGGCGTTTACCGGTCGAGCCAAACGCAAGGACATGAGGGCGAAGCGATGAGTGACATTGGCGAGCGGGTGAAGAAGATCGTCGTCGAGCACCTGGGCGTCGAAGCCGACAAGGTGACCGAGGCTGCGAGCTTCATCGACGATCTCGGCGCCGACAGTCTCGACACCGTCGAGCTCGTCATGGCCTTCGAGGAAGAATTCGGCTGCGAAATTCCCGACGACGCAGCCGAGACCATTCTGACCGTGGGCGACGCGGTCAAGTTCCTTGAGAAGAACGCGAAGAGCTGATCCTTCAGGTTTCATGCGGTTGTTGGCGCGAATGCGGGACTGCTGCCGTCGCGACGGCGGCCAGTCTAATCGTGATATGTCCGATCGTGACACGTCTACGCGTAACGCGTCTACTCGTGACACATCCAATCGTGACGCATCTGATGGGGACACGCCTGATCGTGACGATGAGCTGAGGAGCCGCACATGAGACGTGTCGTCGTCACCGGTCTCGGCATGGTGACGCCGCTCGGCTGCGGCGTCGAGCATACGTGGCAGCGTCTCATCGCAGGGCAGAGCGGCGTGAGCCATGTCGAGCGCTTCGACGTCTCCGATCTGCCCGCTCGCATCGCCGGCCAGATCCCGCGCGGCGACGGCTCCGACGGCACCTACAATCCCGACCAGTGGATGGAGCCGAAGGAGCAGCGCAAGGTCGACGAGTTCATCGTCTATCGCGATGTGTGCCGCCACGCAGGCGCTCGACGATGCCGGCTGGAAGCCGCAGAGCTACGAAGACCAGATCGCGACCGGCGTGCTGATCGGCGCCGGCATCGGCGGTGCAGGCGGCATCGCCGACGCCGGCGTCGTCCTGAAGGAGCGCGGGCCGCGGCGGGTCTCGCCGTTCTTCGTTCCCGGCCGCATCATCAATCTCGCGTCCGGCTATGTGTCGATCGAGCACGGGCTCAAGGGCCCCAATCACGCGGTGGTCACGGCCTGCTCGACCGGCTCGCACGCGATCGGCGACGCCGGGCGGCTGATTGCGCTCGGCGATGCCGACGTCATGGTGGCGGGCGGCACCGAGTCGCCGATCAACCGCATATCGATGGCGGGCTTTGCCGCCGCGCGGGCGCTGTCGACCGGCTTCAACGACACGCCGGAGCGCGCCTCGCGACCCTACGACAGCGACCGCGACGGCTTCGTCATGGCGGAGGGCGCCGGCGTCGTCGTGCTCGAGGAATACGAGCACGCCAAGCGACGCGGCGCGAAGATCTACGCCGAGCTGATCGGCTACGGGCTGTCCGGCGACGCCTATCACATCACCGCGCCGGCGCCGGATGGCGACGGCGCGTTTCGCTGCATGACGGCGGCGCTCAAGCGCGCCGGCATCTCGCCGGCCGAGGTCGACTACATCAACGCGCACGGCACCTCGACGCCGCTCGGCGACGAGATCGAGCTCGGCGCGGTGCAGCGGCTGGTCGGCAATGCGGCCGGCACGGCTGAGCATGTCCTCGACCAAGTCCTCGATCGGACATCTTCTGGGTGCGGCCGGCGCGGTCGAGGCGATCTTCTCGATCCTGGCCATTCGCGATCAGCGTCGCGCCGCCGACGATCAATCTCGACAATCCGTCGGTCGAGACGCCGATCGACCTGGTGCCGCACCGGGCGAAGAAGCGACCGATATCGAGTCGCGCTGTCGAATTCCTTCGGGTTCGGCGGGACGAACGCCTCGCTGGTGTTTCGAAAAGCTGGGGACTAGTTGGCGGCCTGCCATAAACGAGTCCCAAGTTCGCCATATTCGGCAACATGTTAGAGGTATCTGAGGGAGGGCGAGATCACGCCGCCTGCTCAGATTTCATCTGGTCATGGACCAAAACCGCTGCCACCTTCGTGGTTAAGGGGACGGTAGTTGGCGGCGCGAGTGGGGATAGGGCGGTGGATCCAAAGGGCGGGCCGCCAAGCGGTAGCGACAACAACGGTCATGGGGGCGGGAAAGGTCCGGTGCGGCCACGGTCCTCATCGCTGTCATCATCATCATTGCGGCCATCGTCGGCATCGTCACCCTTGGCGTCGTCCTCTGCGCCAGCGCCCGCACGCGCGACCTCCGCCGCTGGTACGACTACCGTTGGAACGACTACCACTGGAACGACAAAGCCAGGTGCGGCCGTGACGCCGGCCGCCAGCAAGCCCTACCCGACGGTTCGCGGATCGACGTTGAAGCCGCGTCCGATGCTGAGCGATCCGCCGACGCCCTCGGCTGCGCCACCATCGACGTCGCCGTCGACGACGCCCGTATTGGGCTCACAACCTATGAGCTCACAACCGAAAGGAGGATCACCACAAACACCCGGCAGCTCGAATGGACTGCCCAAGAGCAGCCAGACGAGCACCCAGTCTGTCAAAGGATACCCCTTCGACATCCTCCAATGGGACGACGCCGCCGAAACGCAATTGGTTTTCCAGCGAGATTGTGTCGCGGCGAGTCAGCGTGTCACCGCTCCGCCGCCCCAAGCCCGCCCGAATGCGGGGGCAAGTTGGTTCAATGAACCGGAGCCGCCAATTCAGTCGGAACGACCGATGCCGAATTTGGTTGGCGCCGGGCCGATGCGCCCCAATCCGGGTCAGCGCGTCGCGCCGTATCTTGCGGCCTCGGGCGAGGCTTCGGCGCGTACGCCCTTGGATGCGGGTGAGCCTTACCCGCCCATCTCCGGGCGGCCACAGGACGGCATCGGCGCGTCGTTGGATCAAAAACGCCTTGCACCGCGCTCGCCGCGCGCCGCGCTGGAGCCTGAGCAAGTGAGAGTCCCTACCCGCCGCTCGAAGCGCGCGCGCAATCCGCTGGTGATCGTCGGGAATGCGATCTTCACGCTGCTGATCCTGGCCGCCATCGTGGGCGGAGTTGCGTTTGCGGTCGGCAAGACGCGGTTCGAGGCGCCGGGCCCGCTGGAGCAGGAGAAGACCGTCAACATTCCATCGCGCCTCGGCATCCGTCGAGATCGCCGACCTGCTGCGGCGGGAGGGCGTGATCGACGAGCACCCCGCGATCTTCCTCGGCGGAGTGATCGCGCTCAAGGCGCGCGCCGATCTCAAGTCGGGCGAATATGTGTTTCCCGAGCACGCGAGCGTGCGCGACGTGGTCGAGACCATGATCGAAGGCAAGGTCGTGCAGCACGCGGTCACGCTTCCGGAGGGACTGACCTCCGAGCAGATCGTGCGCCGCCTGCTCGACAGCGAGATCCTCACCGGCAACATCAAGGACATTCCGCGCGAGGGCACGCTGCTGCCGGAGAGCTATCGCTTCTCGCGCGGCACGCCGCGCGAGCAGGTGATCCAGCGCATGCAGCGCGATCAGCAGCGCGTGCTGCAGGAGATCTGGGATCGGCGCGTCGCCTGATCTGCCGGTGCGGACGCCCGAGCAGCTTGTCATCCTCGCTTCGATCATCGAGAAGGAAACCAGCAAGCCCGACGAGCGCACGCGCGTCGCCGCTGTCTTTGTCAACCGGTTGAAGCAGCGCAAGCGGCTGGAGTCGGATCCGACCATCATCTACGGGCTGGTCGGCGGCAAGGGCACGCTCGGCCATCCGATCACCAAGAGCGAGAAAGAAACCGCCGACGCCCTACAACACCTACATGATCGACGGGCTGCCGCCCGGTCCGATCGCCAATCCCGGGCCGCGCCTCGATCGAGGCTGCGGCCAATCCGGCGCGCACCAACGAGATGTTCTTCGTGGCCGACGGGACCGGCGGCCATGTGTTCTCCGAGACCTATGATCAGCACCTGCGCAACGTCGCGCGCTTGCGCGCGATCGAGCGCGCCGACCGCAGCGCGGCTGCGGCGACCTCGTTTCAGCCGGAAGAGGCTCCGGCAGCCGCGCGCCCGATCCTGCCGGCGGCGCCGAAGGCGCAGCCCAAGCGCAGTCCGACAGCCGCCGTTCCGGCTGCGCCAGGCACTGCGCGCCAACGCCAAGAAACAATCAGCTGCCAGCAATAGGGCGAGCAGTAACGCGGCTCTTCCATAATCAGCGATTAGTGTCAGACGTCGGGGCGGCTCTCACAGTGGCTGTGGGCGCAGCCGTATCTTCGGACGCAATCCGGTTCCCACTGCTCCTGAACATGCTCTAAGGTCGCGGCCTCGAATCTGGCTTGCTTTCGGATCTCTCTCACGAGGTGGAACCGCCGATGGCGCTGTCGAGCATGACCGGCTTCGCGCGCAGCCACGGCGTATGCGGCGCCTATGCCTGGGCCTGGGAGCTCAAGTCGGTCAACGCCAAGGGGCTCGACCTGCGGCTGCGCCTGCCGCCCGGCTGGGACGCGGTCGAAGTGCCGGCGCGCAGCGCGCGCCGCTGAGGCGCTGGCGCGCGGCACGGTCTACGGCACGCTCACCGTCGAGCGGCAGGGGGTCGCGCCGATCGTGCGGGTGAACGAGCCGGTGCTCAACGCCGTGCTCGCCACGCTCAAGGATCTCTCCGGCCGGCTCGAGGCCGAGCCGCCGCGGCTTGACGGCATCCTCTCGCTCAAGGGCGTGATCGAGGTGATCGACGAGGACGAGAAGGAGGACGAGCGGCGTGCCGCCGAAGCAGGCCGTGGTGCGCCGGCTTCGCGCGAGGCGCTCGCCGAGCTTGCCGCCATGCGGCGGCGCGAGGGCGCGGCGCTCGGGCAGGTGCTGACGCTACGGCTGGAGCGAGATCGCGGCGCTGACGGCGCGCGCCGAGGACGTCGCCCGGCCGGCGCGCCGGAAGCGATCAAGGCGCGCATCGCCGAGCAGATCGCGACGCTGCTCGACGCGTCGAGCCGCTTCGATCCGGACCGGCTGCATCAGGAAGCGATCCTGATCGCCAGCAAGGCCGACATCCGCGAGGAGCTCGACCGCCTGGCGTCGCATGTTGCGCAGGCCAAGCGCCTGATCGCCGACGGCGGCGCGGTCGGGCGACGGCTCGATTTCCTGTCGCAGGAGCTCAACCGCGAGGCCAATACGCTTTGCTCCAAGTCGAACGACGTGGCGCTCACCAATATCGGGCTTGAGCTCAAGACCGTGGTCGAGCAGTTCCGCGAGCAGGTGCAGAATCTGGAATAGCGCCAAATCTGCAATGCGCCTCATAGCGCGGTGGCGGCCGGGCAGGGCACTTCGGGGGTGAGGATGGCGAGAACGCCGGCAGCCAGAGCTGGCCAGAAGAAGACCGGCCGGACTAAGACCGGCAGCAGGAAGGCTTCTGCCAAAAAGAGCGCCCAGAGGAAGCCCGCTGCAAAGCCGTCAGGTGCGAAAGCTACGATCGCCCGCCGCGGACTGATGCTGGTTCTGTCCTCGCCGTCGGGCGCCGGCAAGACCACGCTCTCGCGCATGCTGCTCGATCACGATTGCTCGGTCGAGCTGTCGGTATCGGTGACGACGCGGACGCGGCGCGCCAACGAGAAGGACGGGCGCGACTATCATTTCATCGACAAGGCCCGGTTCGACCCACATGGTGGAGGCGGGCGAGCTGCTCGAATGGGCCGAGGTGTTCGGCAATCTCTACGGCACGCCGCGCGCGCCGGTCGAGGCGTCACTGGCGGCTGGACGCGACGTGCTGTTCGACATCGACTGGCAGGGCACGCAGCAGCTGCGCGAGAAGGCGCGCGGCGACATGGCGAGCATCTTCGTGCTGCCGCCCTCGATGCCCGAGCTCGAGCGGCGGCTGCGCTCGCGTGCGCTCGACGACGAGCGCGTGATCAAAGGCCGCATGGCCAAGGCCGGCGACGAGCTGAGCCACTGGGCCGGAATACGACTACGTCGTCCTCAACGACGACATCGACCGCGCCTTTGCGGAGGTGCGAGTGATCCTCTCGGCCGAGCGGCTCAAGCGCGAGCGGCAGATCGGGCTCTCGGCGCTGGTGCGCGGCCTGCTGGCGCAGGCGTGATTGGTTTTTCAGGCGATTGGGGCACGTGTCCCGGGCGCAGCGCATCGCGGCCGCTGCAATCGAGATTTGAAGGGCATTCGATCCGCGGTGCGCTGCAGACCCGGGACCGTTCCGATGTGTGGCGGTCCCGGATCTGCAGTGCACCGCGAGCGCGCTCTCGCTCATGCTGTGACGCCGGCGATTTCCGTGCGCTCGTGCTGCACCGCGTCCGGGACACGGTAGGAGTTGCGCCCGTGTCTCAATATTTGCTCAGGACGATGTGCTTGATCTCGGCCCGCTGCGCCGCAGTCGGCGCCTTGATGACTCGCTCGATCGCGGCGAGCGAAGCGGCCGGGTCGCGGTAGTCGATATAGCGCTGCGTCTTCTCGGCTTCCGCCAGCAGCGCGGGATCGCGCACCATGGTGCGCACCGCCTCCTGCAGGAAGGCAAGACGGTCGGCCGGAACGCCCGGTGTCGTGATCAACACGCGTCCGAGCGCATCGAGGGTCGAGCGGAAGTCGAACCACCATTCCTGCTCGGCGGTGAGCTTGACCGCGTCGAAAATTGATGGCGCGTCCGGAAAGAAGCGTGACTTGGTGCGCGCCATGGTGGCGACCGGGCGGCTCTGGCCGGACTTGACGTAGAGATTGGCCGAGGTGTCCGAGACGTAGAGCGCGTCCATCTCCTTGCGCTCGATCGCGAGCGCGATCTCGGCGGTGCCGCGATAGCCGCCGATCACCTTGCAGTTGAGCTTGAGCACGGTGCAGGTGATCGCCGCCGCCATCGGCGGTGCCGTCGATCTGGCCCGACGCGCCCCAGCTCAATTGCACGCCAGGCTTCATGGCGTCGGCGCCCGTCCGGATCGGCGATTGTTGACCGCCGAGCCACATCCAAGGCGAAGCGCTCACAATGCCAAGGTGACCAACCTTGCTCAGGTCGTAACGGACCTCGCCCTGCTCGACCAGTTGCGACAGCGTCGATGCGATGCCGCTGATGAGCATCAGTTGCAGCCCGTCGGGTGGCGCCGCATAGAGCCGGTTGAGCGCGGAGAGGCCGCCGGCGCCGGGCTGGTTCTCGACGATGACGGTGGTCTTGAGCTGCTCGCGCAGATAGGGCGCCAGCATTCGCGCATAGGTGTCGTAGCCGCCGCCGACGCCAAAGCCGACAATGATCTTGACGGTTTTGCCGCGATAGAAGTCGGCCGGGCTCTCGGTCTGCGCAGCTGCCGGCGTGGCGAGCGCGATCAGCGCGGCGAGTGCAGAGCCTGTCCACGCTGAGGTTCTCGTTCGTGGTTGCCTGGCGCGCATGGTCGTCTCCCCCGGGCTATTTGATCGTCGTCGCGGCCGCAAGGGTAGCGGCGGCCGGCGGGCCTGTCACGCCGCGGTGCGGGCGGCGAGCGCACGTGCCAGCGCAACAAAGCCTTCAACCGGAATGTCCTCGGCGCGCGCGGTCGGTGCGATGCCGGTGGCCGCGAGCAATTCGAGCGGATCGCCCCCGAGCGATTTGAGGCTCTGCCGCAGCATCTTGCGGCGCTGGCCGAACGCGGCTTCGGTCACGCGCTGCAAGAGGCCGGCTGCACGCAGGCGAGCGGCTGCTCGCGCGGCACCAGTTCGACCAGCGACGAGGTGACCTTGGGCGGCGGCACGAAGGCGGACGGTGCGATGTCGAACAGCATGCGCGCTCTCGGTGCGCCAGCCCGCGAGCACGGACAGTCGTCCGTAGGCTTTCGAGCCGGGCGCGGCGGTGATGCGCTGCGCCACCTCGCGCTGGAACATCAGCACCAGCCGGTCGTACCAGGGCGGCCAGGGCTCGGCGGTCAGCCAGTTGCACCAGGAGCGCGGTCGCGATGTTGTAGGGAAGGTTCGCGACGATGCGGGCCGGCGCGGTGAGGTGAGGGCGTGGATCGAACTCGAGCGCGTCGCCCGCGACCACTGTCGAGGCGACCGGGATAGCGCGCGGCGATCTCGGCGAGCGCGGCGATCGCGCGCTCGTCGCGCTCGATGGCGACGACGCGTGCGCCCTGGGCGAGCAGCGCGCGGGTGAGCCCGCCGGGACCGGGCCCGACCTCGAGCACGGTCACGCCGTCGAACGGGCCTGCGGCGCGGGCGATGCGGCCGGTGAGGTTGAGGTCGAGCAGAAAATTCTGGCCGAGCGACTTTTTCGCGCGCAGATCATGCCGCTTGATCACCTCCCGCAGCGGCGGAAGATCGTCGATGGCGCTCATGCCTGTTGCAACGCTGGAGGCGCCGGGGCGTTCGCCGACAGGCGTTGCGCGAGCTGCAGCGCGGCGATCAGGCTCGAGGGATCGGCGCGGCCGGTGCCGGCGATGTCGAAGGCGGTGCCGTGGTCGGGCGAGGTGCGCACGAACGGCAGCCCGAGCGTGACGTTGACCGCATGATCGAAGGCGAGCGTCTTGATCGGGATCAGCGCCTGGTCGTGGTACATCGCGAGCGCGGCGTCGTAGGTCGCGCGCGCAGCCGCATGGAACAGCGTATCGGCCGGCAGTGGCCCGCGCGCGTCGATGCCCTGCGCGCGCAGCCGCGCAACAGCGGGCGCGACCACCGTGCCATCCTCCTCGCCAAGCGCGCCGTCCTCGCCCGCATGCGGATTGAGGCCCGCGATCGCAAGTCGCGGGCGGGCAATGCCGAAGCGCTCCTTGAGGTCGCGCGCGACGATTCGGCCGGTCGAGGTGATGAGCTCGGTCGTGAGCCGCGCCATCACCTCGCGCAGCGGCAGATGGATGGTGACCGGAACGACGGCGAGCTCGGGAGACCACAGCATCATCACCGGATGTGCCGCTATCCCCGTCATCTCGTCGGCGAGCTTGGCGAGATACTCGGTATGGCCGGGCTCGGCGAAGCCCGACCGGTAGAGCACGTTCTTGGCGACCGGGTTGGTGACGACCGCAGCGGCGAGGCCGGCGTGCACGTCATCGAACGGCGCGTCGAATGGCGGCGATCGCGGCGGGTGCGCTCGATCGCGTCCGGGTGGCCGGGCGTCGGCGGTGACGGAGACGCCGATGTCGACCACCGGCAGCGCCTGCGCGAAGGCGCTCACGGCCGCCCGACGGCTCGACCACCGCGATCGGCACGTCCGGAGCGATGCGCTCCGCGCGCCGGCGCAGGAATGTTGGATCAGCGAGGATGTAGAACGGTGCAAGACCGAGCTCGGCGCGCCGTCGCCACGCCGCGAAGGTGATGTCGGGTCCGATTCCGGCCGGCTCGCCGAGCGTCAGCGCCAGAGGCGCGCCATTCGATGCCGACCTATTTGCGCTCAGTGCGCTCAGCCTGTTTGTGCTCGATCAGCGCCTCGCGACGCAGCCGTTGCAGATACGTCTTCGATTGCTGCTCGAAGCGCTCCGTCGGCCAGTGCCTCGCGGGTCTGCTTCTTGCTCGGCGTGTCGGCCTTGGATTCCTGCTTGCCGCAGATCGCGAACATCTCGACGCCGTGGCGTGGTCACCTCCGGTGCCGTCAACTGGCCGACCGGCACCGCGTCGAGCACCTTGCGCAATTCGGGGTTCAGATCGCCGGAGCTGCGAATGACCTGGTCGCGCACGACCGCCCCGGTCGCGCGCGCTGCGGCCAGCCCGTCTTCGCAACTCTTGAAACGGGCGCGTAGCGCCTCCGCCTCCTTGCGCTTGGCATCGATCGTCGCCTGTGCGACCGGGCGGCACCAGGAACAGGATCGGCCGCAGGGTGTAGTCGATCGCGGTGGTGCTCTGCCCCGATTGGTTCTTGGCCTGCAGGGCCAACTCGATGTCCTTGTCGGAGAGCTGCAGGCTTGCGGAATAACGCCCGCGCACCAGTTGCTGCCAGACCTGTTCGGCACGGATGCGTGACTTGAGCGTGACTGCGGGTTGACGCCGCCCTTCTGCAGGTTCTGCGTGAGCTGGTCGGCCGTCTGATGCATGCGGCTCGCCATGTTAGCGTACATGGCAATCGACCTCGGCATCGGTGAGTTCCATGCCCCAGCGCTTGCCCTCCTTGATCTTGAGCTTCTCGTCGATGAGCTCATTGATCACGTCCGGCGCGCCGCCGGCTTCTGGGTCGACAGCTGGATGAACTTCATGCGCTGACTCGACGTCGAGCGCGGTGATCGGCTCGCCGTTGACGACGACAACCACGGTTCTGAGCGGGCGCGGCCAGAGTTGTTGCCACAACCATGAACGTGGCCATGGCGGTCGCAACGACGAGCCGGCGGCATGCCAAAGCAGGATGAACCACGGGAGACATCGCCATCTGGTGAATCATTGCAATCTTGCCCCGGTTACGTGGCCAGTTGCAACCGGGCACCGGCCGTTACTTCGGGTACCCCGAGCTGGGCTGACCGCTGCCAAAACCCGTGACTCCCGTACTGCCCGAGCTTCCACCGAGTGTGCGGAGGCTGAGCTGGAACATGACAGTGTGGTTGTGCTTCTGGGCGTTTGACTCGAGTTATAATTGAATTCTGTGATGTAATTCAGGGCCAAGATAAGGCAATCGTCAATATATCCGACGCCGATCTGGGTCTCGGTGACCTGCTCGGCCCGGAGGTCGTAGCGGACCGCGCCCGAGCACCAGCCAGTTCGGGTTGACCTTGAATTTGGCGCTTCCGACAACACCTTCGCGCCGCTCCAGGAAGCCCAGCGCCGGCTGCGCGGCATAGTTGCCGTAGATCACCGAGGTGCTCCAGCGGTCGAAATTGGCCGTGCGCCTCGAACTCGCTCCGCTGCAGCGTGAAGTCGTCCTCGTTCATGCGGAACCGCGAGGTCAGCGTGAACGTCGAGTTCGGCTGGTAGGCCACCCGCGCCACGTAGTCGGAGCGGGTGGTGTCGAGGCCGCTCTCGATGCCGGTATTGGTCGGGCCGCCGACCGCGAACGAGTTCTGCCCGAACAGGCTGATAGGACTGCCCGAACATCACGTTGACGAAGCCGCCGCGATTGAACTGCGCGGTGTAGTTGACGCCGGCGTTCAGGCGGCCGCCGCCCTCGACGCGGTCCCAGCCGGCATACTTGTTCGACGCGGAACAGGTTGCTGGCGTCGAAGATGAGGCTCTGCGAAGTCCTCGTTGGGCAGCGTGCCGATCGACGGTCTCGTTCGGGCGCGCGATGATCTGCGCGATCGGCTCGATCGTCTGCGTGCCCCACGACTGCACGTTGATGAAGGGATAGCGGTATTCGAGACCGACGGTCGGCATGACGCGTGCGACGTCGGTCTCGCCCGGTCTTGATGAAGTTCGAGACGCCCGGCTCGGTTTGAATCTCGACGTTGGCGAAGTCGACGCGCGCCGAGACGAACGGCGTGAACATCTGGCCATAGCGATCGACGATGGTGCGCCGCCAGCTCGCCTCGCGTCGAGAAGCGCGTGTAGGTGCCGGGGACGCCGCGCAGCAGGCAGTTGTTGATGGTCTTGACAGCCGGATCGGCGCTGGTGATCGAGCACAGGCCGTTGGTCGACGGCGTTGAGATTGATCGGATCGAAGAAGGCGGCTTCGCGGCTCAGGCTGGTCAGGTTGCTGCGCAGGCTGACCTCGCCGCCGAGGACCGGCTGCTTGAACGTGTAGTCGTGGTCGATCACCGGATGGATGATCGGAATCTGGCGCTGGCTGTCCTGGCTGGAGAAGCCGTAGAAATACATCGCGCGCATGTCGAAGAAGCTGCGCTCGCCGCGGCCCTGCAGGTAGGCCTGCGACAGCACGTAGTCCGGCGTCGTCGCGCAGCAGATTGGCCGTCTGGACGCGCCGGTAAGAGGCCGTAATCCTGGAAGTAGGCGTTGTCGGTGACCAGCGTGCCATCCCAGCCGTAGACCCACTTGTCGTTCAGCCGGAACTGGCCCGACGACTCGACGCTGCCGCGGAAATCGCGGATAGCCGGGCAGGTCGCCCTTGTCGAGCGAAGGCCTGCTTGTCGAGCTGGAAGATGCCGGTGGCGCGGATCGTGTAGGAGCCGTTGATCAGGCGCTGACGCCATTCGGCCTGCAGCAGCGGGCCCTGCTTGCTGGTGATCATCGGCGTCAGCGTGGCGTCGTAGTCGGGCGCGAGCGCGAAGTAGTAGGGCGTGGTGACGCCGAAGCCGTAGACGCGAGCTCGTGTGATAGGTCGGGACGAGGAAGCCGCTCTTGCGCTTGGCGGTCGGATCGGGCGTCGAGAAATAAGGCATCTAGGCGAGCGGCACGCCGAAGAACTCGAAGCGAGCGTCCTCGAAGTACATCATCTTCTCGCCCTGATCGTGGATGATCCGGGCGGCCTTGACCTGCCATTTCGGCGGCTTCGTCGGATCGTCCTTGCAGGGCTCGCAGGCCGTGTAGACGCCGTTCTGGAAGACCGTGACGTTGCCGCTGCGTGCGGTCGGCGCGGTTGGCCGCGAAACGGGTCTGCTCGGGACCGTCGACTCGCAGCGAATCGACGAAGCCGTCGCGGAAGTCGTCGCTGAGATCGATGATCTCGCCGTAGATGACCTTGCCGTCCGCTTCGCTCAGCCGGACGTTGCCTTCGCGCGTGCAGCCGCTTGGTCTTCTGGTCGTAGATGACCTTGTCGGCTTCCAGCGTCGAGCCTGAATAGTAGATCTGCACGTTGCCGACCGCCGCGACGCGCTCGTTGGTGTAGTCGTAGTGGATCTCGGTCGCGCGCACGAGCATCTGATCTTTCTGATTCTTCTTCGCGCCGAGCAGCCCGTTGCCGGTCTGGGCCGGCTTCGGACGTTGCGGGAATGAGACGATGCTGCCGCGCTGCGCGAAGCGGACGGAGCAGTGGCAATGCTCGACGGGCGATGCCGGCGAGCGCCAGCGCGCCAACGGCAGCCACCCTTGCGGCCGCACGCCACCAAGCGCAACCCCGTGGATATGGATGAGCGGTGGTCGACAGCCATCACCCGTCCTCCTGGTACAGCAGCGTCATTAAACCCGTTAGCCCGCCGGCAAGCGGCGGCAGACCGGCGGCAATCACCGGCGACATCAGCCCAGCCTTGCTCAAGTCCCCGATCACTTTCGACATCACGTAGAGCAGGAAGCCCACCAGCGACGCCACCCAGCACCATCCTTTGCACGCCGCCAAACCGGAACGATCGCAGGCTCACGGAGGCCGCCAGAAGGACCATCGCGGCCAAGTAGAATGGCTGCGCCAGCAGCTGATAATATTGCACGCGATAGCCTGCGGCAGCCAGCCCGGCATTCTCGGCCAAGCTGAATGTAGGCCAACAGTTGCCAAAACGGCACAGTATCAGGCGTGGCAAAGCTTTCCCGTACCTGCGTAAGGGTCAGATTGGTCTCGAAGATCGTAGATCGTCGTGGTCCGCCGGCGGCTCGTCCTTGCACGTAGATGCGGGCGCTCCTCGAGCCGCCAGAAGCCGTTGTGCAGTACCGCGCCTTGGCCTCGATGCGCTCGCAGGAAATGATCGGAATCATCGAACTTGAAGACCGTCACGCCGGCGAGCTGGAGACCCTGCTGGCTGCTCGACTTGGCATTGATGATGGACTGGCCGTCGTCGCTGCGCTGGCGCACCCAGAAGCCGCTGCCAACGTCGTGCGAATCCGCGGGTCCTGCCGAACAGCTCGGCTTCGAGTCGCGCCGATTCCTCGCGCAGCGACGCCGATATCGGATTGTAGAGCGTCGTGGTGGTGGCGCCGATGACGAAGGCGATGATGATGGCGGGACCGACGAACTGCCAGGCCGACACGCCGGCCGACCGCGCAATCACGAGCTCGAGCCGCCGCGACAGGTTCAGGTAGCAGAACATCGCTGCCGCCAGCACGGTGAACGGCAGCACGCGCTCCGTGAGGTGCGGCACCCGATAGAGCGAGATCTTCGCGATCAGGATGCGCGGACACGTCCTTCATGTTCCGAGGTCCGCCGCATCATCTCGATGAAGTCGACCATCGCGACCAGCAGCACGAGGCCGAGGAAAATAGCGATGACGGCGCCGAGGAAGCGCATTCCGAAATAGCGCGACGAGCGTGCCGGTCATCATTGCGTCTGCCCCGACGCTGCAGTGCGATGCGCCGTGACAGGCCGTCGACCAGGGCGGTGATCGTATTGGTGATGAAGGCCGGCGGCTCGATGATGAGACCGCGCGAGATCGCCCAGGTGCCGAACACGAAGGTGAGGGCCAGCGCGAGATACGGAATGGCGAGCGTAATCGGCCGCTGCGCGCCCAAGATGGTGCCGACAAAGCCAACGCCACGTAGCACCGAGACCGCCAGCGATCGCGCTGACGAACGACATGGTGCGGCTCTGCCGCGTGGTGCGCGGCGCGCCGAGATAGGCAAACGTCATGACGAGGAACGCGAGCGGATAGAGCGGCGCCGTGATCCGATTATGCAATTCGGCGCGGAAATTGCCTGGCTGCTCCTTGAAGAGCGGATCGTCGGCCGGCGGGTAGGCGAGCTCCCACGGAAAGCGTTCCTGCACCGAGTAGCGGATGAGCGGAGATCGTGGGCGATAGCCGGGACAGATCGAAGGCGTGCTCGTGGAACGCGATGAAATCCGGGTCGCGCTTGGCCCGTCTCGTGCCGCTGCACGGTGCCGTTCTCGAGGATCAAGTAGGTCCCGCTGTCGTTGGTCAGGATGTCGCCCTTCTCGGCCAGGATCGTCACGCGTTCCTTGGGGTCGCGGTGGTCGTCGATCAGCACGCCGAGCAGCTGGCCATTCGGCGCGCGGTCGCGCACGTGCAAGGTCATGCGGCCGTCGACCACCGCGAAGCGACCGGGCTGCACGTTGTTGGTCACGACCTCGGTGCGCACCTCGGTCGCCCAGCGGCGCAGTTCGCGCAGGCACTTGGGCGACACGTACATGCTGATCGCCGCGACCACGAGCGACACCACGATGCCGACCGCGAGAAACGGCTGGAAGATCTGCCATGGCGGCATTCCGGCTGCGTTCATGACGATCAGCTCGGAATCGTTGCCGAGCTTGTTGAGCGTGTAGCCGACCGCGATCATCAGCGCGATCGGCGCAATCAACAGGACGAGCAGCGGAATGATCAGGCCGGTGATGCCGACGAAGACCAGGATGGTCTGGCCCTGGTTGGTCATCAGGTCGATGTTGCGCAATGCCTGCGTCATCCACATCAGCATCGTGACGCTGACGAGGACGACCAGGAACGCACCCAACGTGGTGCGAAAGATGTAACGCCCGATCGACCCCATCCGCGCGTGCTGTCCCCGTGCCCCTGACCGCCCCTGCGACCGCGCCGGGCCCCCCTTGCCCGCCGCTGGCGCACTCGCCCGTCCCCACCGACCGCTGAGTCATCCATCAACATCGTGGCCCCGCCAAGGCAAACTCGCCAAGGCAAAGTCATTGAGTATGCACAACAAAACTCCGGGGGTGGCGCGGACGCGTCTTGGTTAAGATTTTCCATGTCTGTGGCGGCCGTGCATCAGGGGCTTTGCAGCGCTTACAAGGCGGGTCATATCTGTGCGGTCGCCGCAGGTTTGGCCCCGGTAATCATGTCCGGCCGATCCGTTCGCTGGCCGCTAAGGACAGTCTCGCATGGCCCTCAAGCTCGAATTTGCCCCGCTTTCGACGCCCCCCAAGGGCGTTCTCATTGTGTTCTGCGACGAGGGCCTCAAGTTCGGCTCTGCGACCCGCCAAGTCGCTTGCCGCGACCGGGGATCTCGTGACGCGGGCGGCCGCGGCCGAGCGCTTCAAGGGCAAGAACGGCGCGACCCTCGACATCGTGGCCCCGGCCGGGCTTGAGGTGTCGCGCCTGGTCGTGGTCGGGCTCGGCAAGGTGCGCGACCTCAAGGCCCGAGGACTTCGTGAAGCTCGGCGGCGTCGCGATGGGGAAGGTCCCGAATCGCGCCGACGGAGGCGACGATCATCGCCGACCTGCCGGGCGGGGCGCCCAAGCCCGAATGCGCTGGCCGACCTGGCGCTCGGGGTGCGGCTGCGCGCCTATTCGTTCGACCGCTACAAGACCAAGCGCAAGGAGGGCGAGGAGAAGCCCGCCGAGACGCGAGGTCACGATCGCGGTCGCCAACGTCGCGGCGGTGCGCAAGGCCTATGCGGCGCGCGAGGCGGTGGCGAACGGCGTCGATTTCGCGCGCGACCTCGTCAACGAGCCCGCCAACGTGCTCTATCCGGAGGAATTCGCCGCGCCGCGCGCTGACGCTCAAGAAGCTCGGCGTCGCCGTCGAGGTGCTCGACGTCGCGGCGATGAAGAAGCTCGGCATGAACGCGCTGCTCGGGGTCGGCGCAGGGCTCCGAGCACGAGAGCCGCCTGCGTGATCATGCGCTGGAACGGCGGCAAGAAGGGCGCGAACCCGATCGCCTTCATCGGCAAGGGCGTGTGCTTCGACACCGGCGGCATCTCGATCAAGCCTGCCGGCAGCATGGAGGACATGAAGGGCGACATGGCGGGCGCGGCCTGCGTGGTCGGCCTCATGCAGGCGCTCGCCGCGCGCAAGGCCAAGGTCAATGTCGTCGGCGCGATCGGCATCGTCGAGAACATGCCGTCGACGGCAAGGCGCAGCGTCCCGGCGACATCGTCACCACGATGTCGGGCCAGACCATCGAGGTCATCAACACCGACGCCGAAGGCCGGCTCGTGCTCGCCGACGTGCTGCACTACGTCAACACGCGCTTCAAGCCGAAATTCATGATCGATCTCGCGACGCTCACCGGCGCGATCATCGTCGCGCTCGGGCACGAATATGCCGGCCTGTTCGCCAACGACGACAAGCTCGCCGATCGCCTGCTCAAGGCGGGGCGGCAGACCGGCGAGAAGCTGTGGCGCATGCCGGTCGGGCCGGAATACGACAAGAAGATCGAGTCGAAGTTCGCCGACATGAAGAACGTCGGCGGCCGGCCGGCCGGCTCGATCACGGCGGCGCTGATCCTGTCGCGTTTCGTCGACAAGACGCCGTGGGCGCATCTCGACATTGCCGGCACCGGCATGGGCTCGCCGCAGAACGACATCAACAAGAGCTGGGGCTCCGGCTTCGGCGTGCGGCTGCTCGATCGGCTGGTGGCGGATCACTACGAGAAGTAGGCTCCGCGGCGACGACACGGTGCGTGCGATGACCGAGATCCTGTTCTACCATCTGCATCGCCAGCCGATCGAGCGGGTGCTGCCGACCCTGCTCGAGCGTTCGCTCGAGCGCGGCTGGCGCGTGGTGGTGCAGGCAGCGTCGGAGGAGCGGGTCGAGGCGCTCGACGCTCATCTATGGACCTACACCGACGACGGCTTCCTGCCGCACGGCACCTGGCGCGATCCGGAGGCGCGCGAGCAGCCGATCCTGCTCACCGTCCATCGACGACAACCCCAATGGCGCGACGGTGCGCTTTCTCGTCGATGGCGCGCCGGTGCCCGAGGATGCCGCGAGCTATGCGCGCATCGTGCTCCTGTTCGACGGCGAGGACCCCGATGCGGTCGCAGCCGCGCGCGTGCGCTGGAGCGAAGCCAAGAGCAGCGGCTTCGAGGTGACCTACTGGCAGCCCGACGAGAAGGGGCGCTGGCAGCGCAAGGCGTGAGTGGCGTTCTTGGGAGTGTGGAACTATCCCCATGGCCAAGTTGAACAAGTTGATTAAGCCAGCGGGCCTGCGGCAAAATCTGGCCAAGAATGGGATGAAGAATCCGGTCGAGGAACGATTCCGATCGATTGTGGCGAGGTGTGCCATGCAGCGGTTCATTCAACGGTGTGTGCTGGGGTGCGTGCTGGCGTTAGCAGGGCTGACGACGTCTTGCCGCCTGCTCGACCGACATTGGCAGCATCAACATCATCCCGAAAACCGATCTGCGGCCTGACTGGCTCAGCTATTCCGGTCACAAGGAAGAATTCGCGCTGCGGGAGGCCGGGGCCGCCGATCTTGTCGGTCCCGACGGCCAATGCCCAGCCGGTCGGCAGGAGCAGCCGGCTGATCCGGCCGCGCCAGCCGCCGTTGGCATCTCGCTGCAGATGACGGAGTGCGACGTGGTCGGCCGCATCGGCACGCCCGATCGCGTCGACCTCGGCTCGAACGAGCGCGGTGAGCGCGCGGCGGTGCTGACCTATACCCGCGGTGCGCGTCCGGGCGTCTATCGCTTCGCGGGGGGCCGCCTGGTGTCGATCGAGCGCGGCGCGGAGGCCGCACCGGAGCGGCCGAAGAAAGCTGCGCCGCAGCAAAAGAAGCGGACGTAATCCGCGCAAACAAGGTATCCATGCAAACAAGGTCCACGCAAACGAGCGCGGACGCTTTTATCGGCTTATCGACCCGACACGGTCTCGTAGAATTTTCTACTTTGAGGATCGAAACAATGCAGCCCGTGAGAGCGGGCGGTATCAACCACAAATGAGATCAGGTCCTCGTTGTACCAGGACCAGCTCACTGCGAAGTTGATGAAATTGCCGCAGATCTCTCCTTCCAGAGGACCCGTAGCCCAGGGCGTGTCGTCGGTTGTCGAAAGGTCCGGGTATTTGGCCAGCAGGGCGGCCACGAAATCCATCAGTGTTGTGCTTGTGCCTGTTTGATTTTGAGCTTCGGTCAGTCGTTGTGTGAAATCCCAGCGCTCTGGA
The DNA here is from genome assembly GCA_963745515.1 of uncultured Alphaproteobacteria bacterium. Taxonomy (GTDB): domain Bacteria; phylum Pseudomonadota; class Alphaproteobacteria; order Rhizobiales; family Xanthobacteraceae; genus VAZQ01. The sequence goes on along the minus strand of CAVUXO010000007.1, from coordinate 811,000 downwards.
CGAATGTCCAAGGCAGGCTCCCAACAATAGAAATGCGCGGTCAAAGCCTCCTCCTTCTCGAACGCATAAAGTACAAAACGCTCAATCCACTTGCGCCATCGCAGTCTCGATCTCAGTGCTCACGGTGAGCCACTCGTCCTCGGCGCGCGCGAGCGCATCGGTGGCGTCCGCGCGCGCCTTCGACAGTGTCGCTGCCTTGTCGGGCTCGCGCGTGTAGAGATCGGGTGCCGCGAGCGCGGTGTCGATGCGGGCGATCTCCGCGCTCAGCCGGGCGACGGTCTTCTCGGCGTCGGCGAGGCGGCGGCGCAGCGGCGTGAGCTCGATGCGCTTCTCGGCCGCGGCGCGGCGCAGCTCGGCGCGGCTCGCGCGCGGCGCCATCTCCGATGATTGCTTGCGCGCACCCGTGTCATCGCCGCGATCGCTCAGCACGAAGCGCCGATAGTCGTCGAGGTCGCCATCGAACGGCGTGACCGCGCCGTTCGCCCACGAGCCACAGCCGGTCCGCGCAGGCCTCGATCAGATAGCGGTCGTGCGAGACCAGGATCACGGCGCCCGGATAGCCGTTGATCGCCTCGATCAGCGCCGCGCGGCTGTCGATGTCGAGATGGTTGGTGGGCTCGTCGAGAATGAGCAGATGCGCGCCCTCGAAGGTGGCAAGGCCAAGGAGCAGCCGCGACTTTTCGCCGCCCGAGAGCTTGCCGACCGCGGTGTCGGCCATCTCGCCCGGAAAGCCGATGGCGCCGGCGCGCGCGCGCACTCTCGGCTCGGTGGCATCCGGCATCAGCCGGCGCAAATGGTCATAGGCGCTGGCGGCCGGGTCGAGCTCGTCGAGCTGATGCTGCGCGAAATAGGCGACCTTCGAGCCGCTCGGCGCGCGTGAGCCTGCCGCGCATCGGCGCAAGCCGCCCGGCGATGAGCTTCACCAAGGTCGACTTGCCGTTGCCGTTCGCGCCAAGCAGCGCGATGCGGTCGTCGTTGTCGATCGACAGCGACAGCCGCCGCAGCACGGGATGGCCTTCTTCGTAGCCGACCGCGACGTCGTCGAGCGCGACGATCGGCGGCGAGAGCGCCTTCTCGGGCGCCGGAGAAATCGAACTCGCGCACTTCGTCGGCGACGCGCGCTGCGATCGGCTCGAGCTTGGCCAGCAGCTTGAGCCGCGACTGGGCCTGCCGCGCCTTGGTGGCCTTGGCGCGGAAGCGGTCGACGAAGGCCTGCAGCTGCTTGCGCTGCGCCTCCTGCTGCCTTGGCGAGCTTGAGGTCGAGCGTCTGACGCTCGCGCCGCTGCCGTTCGAACGAGGAATAGTCGCCGCGGTAGAGCGGTGAGCTTGCCGCCCTCGATGTGCAGGATGGTAGTCGATCGCCTTGTCGAGCAGGTCGCGGTCGTGGCTGATCACGATCACGGTGCGCGGATAGCGCGCGATGTGCTCCTCGAGCCAGAGCGTGCCCTCGAGGTCGAGGTAGTTGGTGGGCTCGTCGAGCAGGAGGAGATCGGGCTCGGCGAACAGCGTGGCCGCGAGCGCGACCCGCATGCGCCAGCCGCCGGAGAACTCGGCGCAGGGGCGCTGCTGATCCTCATGCGAGAAGCCGAGACCTGAGAGGATCTCGGCGGCGCGCGCGGGCGCCGAATGAGCGCCGATGTCGGCAAGACGGGTCTGGATCTCGGCGATGCGATGCGGATCGGTTGCCGTCTCGGCCTCGGCCAGGAGCGCGTTGCGCTCCGGATCGGCCTTGAGCACGACCTCGATCAGGCTCTCGGGACCGTCCGGCGCTTCCTGCGCAAGCCGCCCGATGCGGGCGCGCGCCGGCAGTGCGAGCTCGCCGTGATCGAGCGGCATGTCGCCCGCGATGGCGCGAAACAGCGTGGTCTTGCCGACGCCGTTGCGCCCGACCAGGCCGACCCGCGCGCCGTCCGGAATGCGCGCGGAGGCGCCTTCCAGCAACAGCTTGCCGGCGACCCGCAATGTGATGTCGTCGATCACGAGCATGCGCGCTATTTGGCCGACCGGGCGGCGCGACGCAATGGCGTTGGAGCCTGTAGGATGGGTTGAGCGATTGCGAAACCCATCACATGCTGAGCACGACGTTGCCGACGATGGGTTTCGCCTGCGCGCTGGCGAACGCCATCTCGACGGCACGCGCGTACCGCTTGGCTCAACCCATCGGGCTGCCGCGCAAGGAGGAGAAGCGACATGTGCGTTCCAGGATGCCAGGAGGCGCGTACGGCGCTGCGCTTGTCGCGGCGCCGGTTCTTCAAGGGAGCGGCGGCCGCCTCGTTCGCCGCGGTAGCCGCGTCGGAGCCGGCCGACGCCGTGCCGCGGCGCTTCCGCCGTGCGGTCGATCTCACTCACACCATGTCACCCGAGTTTCCGACCTTCTTCGGTGTGCCGGGGATCGAGCTGGAGAAAAAGTTCGACCTCAAGAAGGACGGCTTCAATCTCCACTGGTGGCGCATCATCGAGCATGCCGGCACCCACCTCGATGCGCCGATCCATTTCTCGGAAAGCGGCATCACCGTCGAGAAGATTCCAGCCGCGACCTTGGTGGTGCCGCTTGTGGTGATCGATGTTGCCGCCAAGGCTGCGCGCAATGCGGACTATCAGTTGACACGCGAGGACCTCGTCGCCTGGGAGCACCGGCACGGGCGGCTGCCGCCGAATGCCTGCGTCGCGATGCATTCGGGTTGGGGGCGTCACGTCAGTGATGCCGCCAAGTTCACCGGCAAGGACGCGAGCGGCGCCTTCCACTTTCCTGGCTTTGGCGCAGAGGCGACCGAATGGCTGCTCAAGCGCCGCAGCGTAGCGGGCATTGCGGTCGATACGCTCTCGCTCGACTACGGTCTGTCGAAGGATTTCAAGACCCACCGGCTCTGGCTGCCATCCGGCCGCTGGGGGCTCGAGAACGTCGCCAATCTCGATCAGGTGCCGGCTGCGGGCGCCACGCTGGTGGTCGGGGTCGCCAAGGTGAAGGACGCGACCGGCGGACCGGCAAGGCTGATTGCGTTGGTCTGAAAACAAGCACCCCGGCTCGCGCTGCGAGACCGGGGCGTTGCACTCGGGAGGAAGGAAGGGAGAAGGGACGTTCGGTTAGTAGCAGTAGGTCACCGGGACCTGGTAAAAGCGACCGTGACGGGTCTGGCGCCACTCGTAGACGGTGCGGCAGCCACCAGCGTAGTACAAGCCGGCGCCGGCGAGGCCGATGCCAATCCCAATGCCGAGGCCGTGGTGCCGGAAGCGATGGGCAGAGGCAGTGGAGGGAAGCGCCGCGGCAGCAAGGGTGGCGATGGCGGCAATCGCGATGATGGACTTGCGGAACATGTAGTCTGGCTCCTGGTCTCTGGAAGGCCGGGTGGCCGTTCCTTGAATTGTCAGTCGACCGCTGCGCGGGGCGCGTTCAAGACCGGGCCGCTAAATCGTGTTTCATCAATGACATGGTGAAGAAACATTTGCCGGTAACCAAACTGGTCGCGCGCAACGCGAACAAAGTGCACTTGCCGTTCAGCTGCCGTTCATCGCCTGGTTATTGGGCGCCCGCGGTTGGAGCCGCTGCCTCACGAGTTACTCGGCCTCGCGTTGACAAGGCCCCTCGCTTGCCGCCCCCGCATGCGGCCGCTATAAGCCGCCCGCATCCCGCAACAAGGCACATGTGGTAGATCGTCGATGGCCGTCGAGCGTACGTTTTCCATCCTCAAGCCGGACGCAACCGAGCGCAATCTCACTGGCGCGATCAACGCGATGATCGAGCAGGCCGGCCTGCGCATCATCGCGCAGCGGCGCGTGCGCATCAGCCGCGAGCAGGCGGAGACCTTCTATGCGGTCCACCGCGCGCGGCCGTTCTTCGGCGAGCTGGTCGACTTCATGATCTCGGGCCCGGTGGTGGTGCAGGTGCTGGAAGGCGACAACGCCATTGTCCGCTACCGCGACATCATGGGCGCGACCGATCCCGCCAAGGCAGCGGCCGGAACGATCCGCAAGGTGCACGCCAAGTCGATCGGCGAGAACTCCGTGCACGGCTCCGACGCGTCCGATACGGCGATGAAGGAGATCGCCCAGTTCTTCAGCGGCAACGACATCGTGGGCTGATCCCGGGCGGCCGTGCGGCAGCGGGTCGCGGCAATCGGGCAGGAAACTTGTGGCTGGTCAGGCCGCTTCCACCGTCCTAAGAATAGGGGACATCCGGGCCTGCAGGGGTTCCACTGCGGGCTGAGCAGGTTAAGAGCACGAGGGGGACCGCGTGGGTTTCTTGTTTGACGACTTCACGCACGCGCCGTTCTGGGTCGCGGTGCTGCAGATCATCGGCGTCAATGTCATCCTGTCCGGCGACAACGCGGTCGTGATCGCGCTCGCCTGCATGACGCTGCCGCCCCGCCAGCGCTTCTGGGGCATGGTGCTGGGCGCCGGCGTCGCGGTGCTGTTGCGCGTGCTCTTTACCCTCGTCGTCGCCCAGGCGATGGCCTACCCGTTTCTCAAGCTCATCGGCGGCCTGCTCCTGCTCTGGGTCGCGGTCAAACTGGTGGCGCCTGACGAGGAGGGCGACAGCAAGGTCGAGTCGGCGGAAACGCTGTGGCGGGCGGTGCGTATCATCGCCATCGCCGACATCGTCATGAGCCTCGACAACGTGATCGCGATCGCGGCTTCCGCCGAGACGGCGGCGATGCGTGTGGATGCGGCTCATGCGATCGCGATCAAAACCACGCTCATCATCTTCGGGCTTGCCACCAGCGTGCCGCTGATCGTGGCCGGCAGCGCGATCCTGATGGCGATCCTCGAGCGGTTCCCGATCCTGGTCTGGGCCGGCGGCGCGCTCTTGGGGTGGGTCGCGGGCGACATCATGATCAAAGACGATGCTCTGAAGATGCAGATCGATCCGTTGGTGATCGATGAGCTGCACATCTGGGCCGGGGTGGCAGGCGCAGTGTTTGTGGTCGCGGTCGGCTATTGGATTCGATCGCGACGACACGCAGCCGCCAAGAAAGAAGAAGTCGCGGCCGAGTAGTTCTCTGGCAGACCGGCAGCGATCGTCGGCACTCAGCAAACATTGGCCGCAGCGACGTCAATTTCTGAGCGATGTGCTGCATGCTTGGCCAAGTTGTGCCGCAATTGAAAACTTCTGTTTATGTGGAATTACTAGGAGTAATTGATGATCGGAAAGATGTGGCAAGAAGTAGCCTTGCTGTAGCCGCATTTTTCATGTTTTGTCCGCCACAATCGGATTTGGGCCGCTCCGGCCGTTGCGCGCCGTGAAGGCCCTTCGTTTCGGATCATCCCAAAACCCGGGTTGTTACGTGGCTCGTAGCGATACGAGCGGCGTGTTTCGGCACTCACTTGGGAGACAGACGATGCAAAAGGGCACCGTCAAGTGGTTCAATCCAACTAAAGGCTACGGGTTCATTCGGCCTTCATCCGGCGACAAGGACGTGTTCGTCCACATCTCGGCGGTCGAGCGCGCTGGCCTCAGCTCGCTCAACGAAGGTCAGATCGGTCGAGTACGAGCTCGTGACCAATCGCGGCAAGGCCTCAGCGGAGAATCTGAAGGTTTCATGACGCGATCAGCGAACGGGCCGCTTTGGTCCGTGCGAACTCCCCGTAGCCCCCGGCTTCATCCGCCGGGGGTTTGTCGTTAGGGGGCTTCAGCGGCAGGCCGGCGGGCGACAGGTCAGCGTTCTCGCTGATGGTGTGCGACATCACATTTGCGCGATTGCGGATCTGAATTTTCACGCCTCGGATTTGAGTTTTCGCACTGCGACTGACGCGCTGGTTGTCGCAGCCCGCGTCACGCCGCTGCCTTGCAGCCGGCAAGCTCGCTGCGATCCGGATAGTAGCGCGCCGTCATGCGCCCGACATAGCGTCGCAGGTTCTCGTGTCGCTCAGCCGCCGTGCGCAGCGGGGTGTCGAAGGTCGGGCACAGCGTGCCTGCCACGAACGCGAACATGGTGGCATCGACCCCGGTCGGCTCCGCGCCCATGAAAAACGACTTCTGCCCGAGATAGGTCGCGATCGCGTCGATGCCCTTCGTGCCAAGCTCCTCGATCTCGGCACGGCTGTGGCGCCCCATGCCCTGGGAATGCAGGTGCTTGCGCACTTTGCGGCGGATCATCGGCACGACGAGCGAGCGCACCGGCGCCGGCATCACATCGAAGAACTTGCGCGGTCCCTTGTCGAAATTCGCGTCGATCGTCCAGCGCGCATCGACGATCGCCCAGTAGAGATGATCCTCCGCCAGCTTCTCGAATGCCCAGGCGATGGCGTTCTGCTCGGCGGACAGCCCGCGGTCGAAGTCGATCTTGTGCTTGGTCTCGAGATGGCGGCGGATGAAGGTTGAATCGGCGATCAGCTCGGCGTCGTCCTTGATGTACGGCAGCTTGCCCTTCGGCGCCTTGCGAAAGCCCTTGAGATTGATCTCGATAGGGCAGCTTGGCCATCTTCAACAGGACTTCGGCCTTGGTGACGAACGGGCTCGGGTCGGGCAGGCCAAACTGCGGTCCGAATGCGTAGAGCGTGATCATCGTCCGGCTCCTTGTCGGCGAGGACATTGTGCCAGCAACAAGGCAATTCAATCCGGTGCCATCAAAAACCGTCGGACGCGGCGCCCGCGTCGACAATGCTCCGGCCTGCACGATGCGCACGCGGCCTTGCGCGACGAGCCTGAGCGCCAGCGGATAGATGCGATGCTCGACCGCGAGCACGCGCGCGGCGAGCGTCTCGGCGCGTGTCGTCCGTCAGCACCGGCACCGCGCGCCTGCGCGATGATCGGGCCGGCATCGATTTCCGGCACGACGAAATGCACGGTGGCGCCGTGGGTCTTGACGCCGGCTGCGAGCGCGCGGCCGTGCGGTGTCGAGGCCCTTGAAACGCCGGCAGCAGCGCCGGGTGGATGTTGAGCATGCGCCCCTGCCAGTGCGCCACGAACCCGGCGTGAGCAGCCGCATGAAGCCGGCGAGGCAGACGAGGTCGATGCGGTGCTCGTTCGAGCACCGCCTGCAGCGCGCGCTCGAAGGCCGCGCGATCCTTGCCGAAGCGGCCGTGTGATCGACGACCGCGGTCGCGATCCCGGCCGCGCGCGCGTGCGCAAGCCCGGCCGCGTCGGGCCGGTTGGAGACGACGAGCGCGATCTCGGCCGGATAGTCTTGCGCCTTCGCGGCCTCGATCAGCGCCGCCATGTTGGAGCCGCGGCCGGAAATCAGGATGGCGACGCGCTTTCGTGCCATCGCGTCACCCGGCGAGGTCGAGGCGGCCGGCATAGTTCACGTCCGGCGTGCCGGGCTTGATCGCGACGACGTTGCCGAGCCGACGTCACGCTCTCGCCTGCGTCGCGTCCACGCCTTGATCGCCGCGTCGGCGCCTGCCGGATCGACCACCGCGATCATGCCGATGCCGCAATTGAAGGTGCGCAGCATCTCCGGCTCGGCGATGCCGCCGGTCGCGGCCAGCCAGCGGAACACCGGCAGCACCGGGACGCGCGCGAGATCGAGCTCGACGCCGAGCCCGTCCGGCAGCACGCGCGGAATGTTGTCGGGGAAGCCGCCGCCGGTGATGTGCGCGAGCGCCTTCACGGCGCCGGTCGCGCGGATCGCGGCGAGGCACGACTTCACGTAGATGCGCGTCGGCGTCAGCAGCGCTTCGCCCAGCGATTTGTTTCCGTCGAACGGCGCGGGCGCGTTCCAGGCGAGCCCGCTCATCTCGACGATGCGGCGCACCAGCGAATAGCCGTTCGAATGCACGCCGGACGAGGCGAGGCCGAGCACCACGTCGCCGGCCGCGATGTCGGCGCGCGGCAGCAGCGTGTCGCGCTCGGCCGCGCCGACCGCGAAGCCCGCGAGATCGTAGTCGCCGTCCTGATAGAGGCCGGGCATCTCGGCGGTCTCGCCGCCGATCAGCGCGCAGCCGGCCTCGCGGCAGCCCGCCGCGATGCCCTTGACCACCTGCGCGCCGACCTCGGGCGCGAGCTTTCCGCAGGCGAAATAGTCGAGGAAGAACAGCGGCTCGGCGCCCTGCACCACGAGGTCGTTGACCGACATGGCGACGAGATCGATGCCGATCGTGTCGTGCAGGCCGGTCTCGATCGCGATCTTGACCTTGGTGCCGACGCCGTCGGTGGCGGCGACCAGCACCGGATCGGTAAAGCCCGCGCGCTTGAGGTCGAACAGCCCGCCGAAGCCGCCGATCTCGGCGTCCGCGCCCGGCCGCGCGGTCGCGCGCACCAGCGGCTTGATCAGCTCGACCATGCGGTTGCCGGCATCGATGTCGACGCCGGCCTCGGCGTAGGTGAGGCCGTTGCGGCCCTTGTCGGCCATGGCGTGTCCTTCGGATAGTGGGCGCGGGCGTGTTACGGCACTGGCGGAATCGGCGCGACTGTGCAATGGCCGATCGCCGCTATACTCAGGAATGCTTGGAAAGGTGCGCCGGCGCCGCGTGGGAGCGGCTGGGCGCATGAGCCGGGGCCTGCAGTTTGAGTATTCCCAATCTCATTACGCTTGCGCGCATCCTGCTGGTGCCGGTCATGGTCTGGGCGATCGCGTCGGGCCAGATGCGGATCGCCTTCCTGCTGTTCCTCGCGGCCGGGCTGAGCGACGCGGTCGACGGCTTCCTCGCCAAGCGCTTCGGCATGGCGAGCGAGCTCGGCGCCTATCTCGATCCGCTCGCCGACAAGGCGCTGATCGTCTCGATCTACGTCGCGCTCGGCATCGTCGAGGCGATCCCGCGCTGGCTCGTCATCCTGGTGGTGTCGCGCGACATCATGATCGTCGGCGCCGTGATGCTGTCCTGGCTGGTGGGCAAGCCGGTGAAGCTCAAGCCGCTCGCGGTCTCCAAGCTCAACACCGTCGCGCAGATCGTGCTGGCGCCCGTGGTGCTCGCCGCGCTCGCGTTCGGCTTCGACGATGCCGAGCTGGTGATCGACGCTGCTGATGGCGCTGGTGGCGGCCTTGACCTTGCTGTCGATCGCCTTCTATGTCGCGCGAGTGGGTGCGTCACATGAACGCGACGGACGTGATGAATGCGCCGGACTGACGCCGTCCGCGATCAGGCACGGAGGTCGCGATGAGCTTCGAGCGGCAGCTGCGCGTTCTGGCTCGCGACCTTCGTCGTCGTCGTCGCTGCTGCTCTGGCTCCTGAGCGAGATCCTGCTGCCGTTCGTCGCCGGCATGGCGCTCGCCTATCTGCTCGATCCGCTGGCCAACCGGCTCGAGCGCCTCGGGCGTCAACCGGGCGGTTCGCCGCGCTCGTGATCGTCGGCGTGGTCGTGCTCGCCTTCGTCGCTGCTGGTCCTGCTGATCGTGCCGGTGCTGGCGAGCCAGCTCGATGCGCTTCATCGACAAGCTGCCGGGCTATGTGGCGCGGCTGCAGGCGCTGGTGCGCGAGCGCGGACTGGCCGTGGCTGCGCCAGCTGGTCGGCGCGGGCGACGCCAGCAAGACGATCGGCGATCTGGTCAGGCAGGGCGCCGGCTGGCTTGCCGGCGTTCCTGCGCTCGCTGTGGTCGGGCGGGCGGGCGCTGGTCTCGTCTTCTCGCTCGCTCGTCGTGACGCCGGTCGTCGCGTTCTATCTGCTCTGCGACTGGCACCGGATGGTCGCGACCGTCGACAGCTGGATGCCGCTGCACGCACCGCGAGACCGTGCGCGCGCTGGTCGCGCGAGATCGACGCGGCGATCGCCGGCTTCGTGCGCGGGCAGACCGGCGTCTGCCTCATCCTCGGCTCGTACTACGCGGTCGCGCTGTCGCTGGTCGGGCTGAATTTCGGCCTGCTGATCGGGCTCGTCGCGGGCCTCATCACCTTCATTCCCTATGTCGGCTCGATGACCGGCCTCGTGCTCGGCGATCGGCGTCGCGATCGCGCAGTTCTGGCCGGACTGGACGCTGGATCGTCGACCGTGCTCGGCATCTTCCTGGTCGGGCAGTTCCTCGAAGGCTATGTCCTGGCGCCGAAGCTGGTCGGCGAGAGCGTCGGCCTGCATCCGGTCTGGCTGATGTTCGCGCTGTTCGCGTTCGGCTATCTGTTCGGCTTCGTCGGCCTGCTGGTCGCGGTGCCGCTGGCGGCGGCGATCGGCGTGCTGGTGCGCTTCGCGCTGCGCCACTATCTCGCGAGCCCGCTCTATACCGGCGAGCAGGCCGGGCTGAGCGCCATGTCGGTCGCGCAGCGTCCCGCGTCAGCTTGCGCTCGCGCTCGACCACGCGGAGAGCTTCGCGCGCGAGGACTTTCTGGGCGGGCCGTCGAATGCGGCGGCGCTCGCGCTGATCGAGCGCTGGCCGGACTGGCCGGCGCGCGCGGTGGTGCTGGTCGGGCCGGAGGGCGCGGGCAAGAGCCATCTCGCCGCGATCTGGGCGGCGCGAGGCCGGCGCGCGCTTTCTCGCGGCGCGCGCGCTCGCGCGAGGCCGATGCTGCCGGCGGCGCTCGCGACCGGCGCGCTGGTGGTCGAGGACCTCGCGCGCAGGCGCCTTCGACGAGCGCGCGCTGTTCCATCTGCTCAATCTCGCGCGCGAGGAGGACGCCTATCTGCTGCTCACCGCGCGCACCGCGCCGGCCGGCTGGACGGTCGCGCTTCCGCGACCTCGCCTCGCGGCTCGGCGCTGCCGGTGGTCGACGCTGGCGCCGCCCGACGACGCGCTGCTGCGCGCCGTGCTGGTCAAGCTGTTCGCCGACCGGCAGCTCGCCGTCGACGAGAGCCTGGTCGGCTATCTGGCGACGCGGATCGAGCGCTCGTTCGCGGCCGCGCGCGCGGCGGTGGCGAGGCTCGACCGCGAGGCGCTGCGCCGGCAGCGGCCGGTAACCCGGGCGCTGGCGGCGGAACTGCTGCGTGACGCGGCGCCTTGACGCCGGCCCTAGGCCGTGGCGCGTCATGTCATCCGACCGTCATCGAGCGCGGCGATCGATCGTGACCACGGACGTCAGCGTTCATAGCCATCGCATGGATCGCGGCCAAGCCATTGTTTCTGACTGAAGAAACGCATCGCCGCGCCGGCGTCCGCGGAGGCTGCGCCGGCGCGCGGCCGAGCCCGATCTGTCGGCAAGCCCCGAGCGCTTCATCAACCGCGAGTTGTCCTGGCTCCACTTCAACCGCCGCGTGCTCGAGGAGGCGGAGAACGTCGCCCATCCGCTGCTCGAGCGGGTGCGCTTCCTGTCGATCTCGGCCAACAATCTCGACGAATTCTTCATGGTGCGCGTCGCCGGCCTCAAGGGCCAGGTGCGCGCCGGCATCGCGACCAAGAGCCCCGACGGGCTGACGCCCGGCCGAGCAGCTCGCGCGCATCGGCGAGGCGGTCGCGCGCGCTCGCGAGCGACCAGCAGGCGCGCTGGCGCGAGCTGCGCGAGCGAGCTGGCGCAAGGAGGGCATCGTGCTGGTCGACGGCGCCGACGTCACCAAGCAGGAGACGGACCTGGCTCGAGGACCATTTCCTGCGACCACATCTTCCCGGTGCTGACGCCGCTCGCGATCGATCCGGCGCATCCGTTCCCGTTCATTCCCAATCTCGGCTTCACGATCGCGCTGCAGCTCGCGCGCGCGAGCGACGGCAAGGCGATGAACGCGCTCATCCGCGTGCCGCAGCAAGATCGAGCGCTTCATCCGCCTGCCCGATCGCCGAGAGCGGCGGCGCGCGCTTCATCACGCTCGAGCAGGCGACCGGCCTGTTCATCGGCGCGGCTGTTTCCCGGCTACGCGGTGAAGGGGCAGGGCGCGTTCCGGGTCATCCGCGACTGCGACATCGAAATCGAGGAAGAGGCCGAGGATCTGGTGCGCGCTGTTCGAGACCGCGCTCAAGCGCCGCCGCCGCGGCTCGGTGATCCGGCTCGAGATCGAGGCCGCGATGCCGGCGGAGCTGCGCGCGCTTCGTGCAGCGCGCGCTCGGCGTCGCCGACGACGAGGTGTTCCTGGTCGACGGCGTGCTCGCGCTCAACGAGCTGTCGCAGCTCGTCGCGCTCGACCGGCCCGATCTCGAGTTCGTGCCCTACAATCCGCGCTTTCCCGAGCGCATCCGCGATCATGGCGGCGATTGCTTCGCGGCGATCCGCCAGAAGGACCTCATCGTCCACCACCCCTACGAATCCTTCGACGTGGTGGTGCAGTTCCTGCAGCAGGCGGCGCGCGATCCCGATGTCGTCGCGATCAAGCAGACGCTCTATCGCACCTCGCAACGACTGCCCGATCGTCACGCGCGCTGGTCGAGGCGGCCGAGGCCGGCAAGTCGGTGACCGCGCTGGTCGAGCTCAAGGCGCGCTTCGACGAGGAGGCCAACATCCGCTGGGCGCGCGACCTCGAGCGCGCCGGCGTGCAGGTCGTCTTCGGCTTCATCGAGCTCAAGACCCACGCCAAGCTGTCGCTGGTGGTGCGCCGCGAGGGCGGCGCGCTGCGCACCTACGTGCATGTCGGCACCGGCAACTATCATCCGGTGACGGCGCGCATCTACACCGACCTGTCGTTCTTCACCGCCGATCCGGTGATCGCGCGCGACGTCGGCGCGCGTCTTCAACTTCATCACCGGCTATGCCGAGCCGGCCGAGCTCGAGAAGATGGCGGTCTCGCCGCTCACGCTGCGCAAGCGCATCCTCGAGCACATCGCGCGAGGAGATCGCGCACGCCAAGGCCGGCCGGCCGGCGGCGATCTGGATGAAGATGAACTCGCTGGTCGATCCCGAGATCATCGACGCGCTCTACGAGGCCTCGCAGCGCGGGCGTCGCAGATCGATCTCGTGGTGCGCGGCATCTGCTGCCTGCGGCCGGGCGTGCCCGGGCCTGTCCGAGAACATCCGCGTCAAGTCGATCGTCGGCCGCTTCCTCGAGCACGGCCGCATCTATTGCTTCGGCGCCGGCCACGGCCTGCCGCACCGCGAAGGCCGCGGTCTACATCTCCTCGGCCGACATGATGCCGCGCAACCTCGACCGCCGCGTCGAGGTCGCTGTGCCCGATCCTCAATCCGACCGTGCACGAGCAGGTGCTCGACCAGATCATGGTCGCCAACTTCAAGGACAACGAGCAGAGCTGGAAGCTCTTGCCGGACGGCACCTCGACGCGTATCAAGGCCGCGCCGAGGGCGAGGAGCCGTTCAACGCCCACAAGTATTTCATGACCAATCCGAGCCTGTCGGGCCGTGGAAAATCGCTCAAAGAATTCCTCGCCGCGCAGCCTTATGCGCCGCCGCGACCGCGCTTAAGCGGCGGCCGCCCGCCATGGCTGCCGCGCAGGGCCGGCTCGACCACGGACCGCCGGTCGCCGTCATCGACATCGGCTCGAACTCGGTGCGCCTCGTCGTCTACGAGGGGCTGACGCGCAGCCCGACGCCGATCTTCAACGAGAAGGTGCTCGCCGGCCTCGGCCGCGAGGTGCAGTCGACCGGGCTGCTCGCCGCCGACGCGGTCGAGAAGGCGCTCGACGGCGCTGCGGCGCTTCCGCGCGCTGTGCGACCGCATGCGAGCGTCGACGCAGCTGTGCGTGCGTCGCGACCGCCGCCTGCCGCGACGCCGAGAACGGCCGGGACTTCATCGCCGAGGCCGAGCGCATCTGCCGCACCAAGATCGAGGTGCTGTCCGGCAAGCGCGAGGCGCGAGCTGTCCGCGCTCGGCGTCGTCTCCGGCTTCCACCGGCCCGACGGCATCGTCGGCGACCTCGGCGGCGGCTCGCTCGAACTCATCGATGTCCACGGCGCACGCGATCGAGCGCCGGCGTCACGCTGCCGCTCGGCGGCCTCGCGCTGCAGGACCTCTCGGAGAAGTCGGTCAAGAAGGCCGAGAAGATCGTGCGCAAGGCGCTCGGCGAGCGCGCGCGCTGCTCAAGCGCGGCGAGGGCCGCACCTTCTACGCGGTCGGCGGCACCTGGCGCGCGCTCGCGCGGCTGCACATGTGGCAGACCGGCTATCCGCTGCACGTCATGCACGGCTACGTGATCCCGGCCGCGCGAGGCGCTCGAGTTCTCGCGGCCTGGTGCACCGGGTCAATCCGGAGACGCTCGTCGCAGATCGAGGTGGTCGACCGATGCGCGCCGGCCGCTGCTCGCCTATGCGGCGCTGGTGCTCGAGCACATCGTGCGCATCGCGCGGCCGAAGGAGGTCGTGATCTCGGCGCTCGGCGTGCGCGAGGGCCTGCTCTATTCGCATGCTCGACGCGCGAGGAGCGCGCGCAAGGACCCGCTGATCGCGGCGGCGCAGGAGCTCAACGTGCTGCGCTCGCGCTCGCCCGCGCACGGCGAGGAGCTGATCGCCTGGACCGACCGCTTCATGGCCTCGTCCGGCCTCGACGAGACCGCCGAGGAGCGGCGGCTGCGCCATGCCGCCTGCCTGCTCGCCGACATCGGCTGGCGCGCGCATCCCGACTATCGCGGCGAGCAGTCGCTCAACATCATCGCCAACGCCGCCTTCGTCGGCGTCGATCATCCCGGCCGCGCCTTCCTCGCGCTCGCGGTGTTCTTCCGCCATGTCGGGCTGGTCGACGACGAGCTCTCGCCGCAGTGCGCGAGCTCGCGACCGACGCGCATGCTCGACCGCGCGCGCGTGCTCGGCGCCGCGCTGCGCGTCGCCTATCTGGTCTCGGCCTCGATGCCCGGCGTGCTGCCGCAAGACGCCGATGGTGGTCGAGCGCGGCAAGCTGGTGCTGCAGCTGCGACGGACGAGTTTGCAGCGCTCGCCGGCGAGCGCGTGTTCGCCCGCCTGCGCCAGCTCGCGCGCCTGATCGGCCGCGAGCCGGTGATGGAAGCCGAATAACGGCTGGTCGCTACTGATCGGCAGTATGACACTGCGGCCGCTGCATCGCCGAGCTGCATGCTTGCAGGACATCGCCAGGCCATCGACATTGCAGCGCGAATATTCGATTGTGGGCGTCGCGCGACGTTGCGATGTTCGATTTCGGGGAGGAGGCTCTCATGCCGATACAATACGGAAAGAGCAGGCGCCAGCTTGCCGCGTGTGGCTGTCATTTGGCAAGCGCGGACCGCAGCCGATCACACCAAGGGAGTGTCAGCGTTCTTCAAGAGCGATGACCTCAGAGCGGTCGACCGGGAGAATGCATTGCGGCTGATCCCGCGGCTGCGGAACGCTTAGCAACGCCTAAGGGACGCAACGCTAAGGACCTTAATAGCAAAAGCCAGACAATCTGCTTTGACGAGTGTGCGAATTGCTCGTGCGACTGGCTTGCAGGAAGGCGCAAACCCAATGCGCACCAAGGGACCTTGGCTCGCTCAGCTGAAGCCGCAATTCAGGCGGTTTGTTGTGAAGTGCGTCCGGCGTCGGGCCGCGACGTGAAATGCTGGGAGGGATCAGCCGAAACGCAGGAACAGCGAGGTGGCCAGGACCCACCCGACGAACAACACGACTGCAAGCGTCTCAAAACCCATCATGGCGCCAGACCCCGTTGTCTCCAGGCCAAAATGGTACCGACAGATAGCTGTGGATTCAAGCCTGTCAGGCCTTGACAATAGGTAGTTTACTACCCCTTAGCGGTAGTAAGACACCGAAGTGGAACTTTTGCGGGAGTAATTCGCGGCCACTGCGAAGGTAAAAATGACGTGAGGCCCCCCGAATAGGAGGGCGATTCGATTCAGGGCCGTTAACCGACATTCGAGCTAGCGGGACGCCTGCGCTTCCTGATGTCGGATGTGCCCGTAGCCGATGAAAACCGCTGCGGGACGCCGTCACCGACGCCCCGCAGCTCCGCTGTACAATCATTCGGTGATGAAATCTGTTGTAACTGCCTGAAACCAAGTGATGCGTGCGTCTGTCCGACACATGGCCCGTCCCCCCGAAACGACTTTTTCCTATTGAGCCCCTCGGGGCGTCGCTTATGTTGCGATCTTCAGTTGCGCTACTTTGTGCGCGGAACCTGTCCTGGTAAATCAGCCAGAGGTATCGCCGCCGCGGCGGTCGCCCAATTCAAACAAAGGGCTTCAACCGGTTGAATGACGTGGATTATTTCGCGCGTTCCGTGCGGTGGGAGGTTATGAATTAGTACCAATACGAAAGTATCGAATGCGTCTTTCGCGCTACTTAACTTGTTACTCTCGCTCCACCGCCACCACACGGTTGTGCTCGACCGCGAGCGCGAGCCGGCCGTGCTTGAGCGCGAGCGCCTTCTCGCCGAACAGCTCGCGCCGCCAGCCGTGCAGCGCCGGCACGTCGGCGTCGTCGTCGGCGGCGATGCGGTCGAGGTCGTCGACGGTGGCGATCACCTTGGCGGCGACGCCGTGGCGCTCGGCGGTCATGCGCAGCAGCACCTTGAGCAGTTCGACGGTCGCCTGGCCGTTGGGCGCTCGCTTGGGGCGCTCGAGCTGCGGCAGCGTCTTCGGAGTCGCGCGCGAGCCCGCGCTTGACCGCCTCGACGATCGCCTCGCCCCATTTCGAGCGCTCGAAGCCCTTCGGCAGCGAGCGCAGGCTGCCGAGCCGCTCGATCGTGGTCGGCGCCTGCACCGCGATGTCGCCGACCACGTCGTCCTTGAGCACGCGCCCGCGCGGCACGTCGCGGGTCTGCGCCTCGCGCTCGCGCCAGGCCGCGACCTCCATCAGCACGGCGAGCTCCTTGGGCTTGCGCACGCGCGTCTTGCAGCCGCTGCCAGGCGTGCTCGGGCTCCATGCGGTAGGTGTCGGGCGAGGTGAGCACCTTCATCTCCTCCCGCATCCATTCGGTGCGGCCGCGCTTGTCGAGGTCGGCGGCGAGCTTGACGTAGACGTCGCGCAGATGCGTCACGTCGGAGATCGCATAGGTGAGCTGCGCGTCGGAGAGCGGCCGCCGCGTCCAGTCGGTGAAGCGGTGCGACTTGTCGAGGCTGTCGCCGGTGATGCGCTGCACCAGCTGGTCGTAGGAGATCGAGTCGCCGTAGCCGAGCACCATGGCGGCGACCTGGGTGTCGAACAGCGGGTGCCGGAATGATGCCGGCCGCGTGCCAGCAGATCTCGATGTCCTGGCGCGCGGCGTGGAAGACCTTGACGCACCTTCTCGTCCGCCATCAGCGTGAAGAACGGCGCGAGGTCGATGCCGTCGGCGCAGCGCGTCGACCACGACGGCCTCGTCGGTGCTCGCCATCTGCGCCACGCAGAGCTTCGGGTAATAGGTGCTCTCGCGCAGGAACTCGGTGTCGACCGTCACGAACGGGTGGCGCGCAGGCGCGCGCAGACTTCGGCGAGTTCCTTGGTCGTTGTGATCGGCTGCATTCGGTACGACTGATATAGCGCAGGGCATCGCGCTTGTCAGGACACTCTGGCGGCCGCCTCCGAATCGTAGGTCGACGGTACCATCGCCCGGCGCGGTTGACGGGGCAACAGGCCAGGGCTTTGCCAGGGGCAGCGAGCCGCGCCCTCAGCCGCGCACCCGCGGCAGCATGATGAACTCCCAGGGCGAGGGCAGCGGGGCCGACCGGCACCTCGATCAGGCTCGGGCCGTCGCGGCGCTTGAGCGCGCGCTTGAGCGCGGCGCGCAGCTCCTCCGGCGTGCGGGCGCGCTCGGCGGCGGCGCCGAAGCTTTCGGCGAAGCGCACGAAATCCGGGTTGGTGAGGTCGCTCGCGATCATCCGGTTGCCGAAGCGCTCCTCCTGGATGCGCCGCACATTGCCGAAGGCGCCGTCGGCGAACACCACGACCGTGAGCGGGATGCGGTGGTGGATCGCGGTCGCCATCTCGGTCGCGGTGAACATGAAGCCGCCGTCGCCGGTGATCGCGACCACCGGCACGTCGCGGCGCGCGTCCTGCACGCCGAGCGCGGTCGCATAGCCCCAGCCGAGCGCGTCCTGGTAGCCGGGCGAGATGAAGGTGCGCGGCTTGTAGACCGGGTAGAGCGAGCCGCGCGGCAAAGCCCATCTGCGTCACCTCGTCGACGAAGATGCCGTCCTCGGGCAGCTCGGCGCGGATCGCGTCGAGGAAGCCGATCTGGGGCGCGAGCTTGGCCAGGCGCGCGCGCAGCTTGCGCCTGCCGCTCGAGCATCTCGTCGCGGCGCGAGGGCCGCGCGCGGTTGTGCGTCGCGCAGCGCGTCGATCAGGCGGCGCAGGATCGGCGCGGCGTCGCCGATCAGCGCCGACCGCGGGCTTGCGCACGCGCTCGGGCTCCTCCGGGTCGGCATCGACGCGGATGATCTGCGAGCTTGTCGTCGATGCCCCATTGCTGGATGCCGTAGAACAGCCGCGTGCCGACCGCCGAGCACCGCGTCGGCCTCGCGCCACAGCTCGTGCCCGAGCGGCAGCGTCACGCTGAACGGATCGCGCCCGTCGAGCACGCCGCGGCCGCGCCGGAAGCGCCATCACCGGCGCCTGCAGCAGGCGCGAGAGCTCGCGTCACCTCGGCGACGGCATCCTGCGCGCCGCCGCCGCACGACGATCAGGATGCGCTCGGCGGCGCCGAGCCGCTTGGCGGCCTCGCGACCGCGTCCTCGTCGATCGGGGCGGCGGCGCCGGCGCGGGCGCCGTGATCGCGGCCACTGGCGCGCTGCGGCCCCACACGTCGATCGCGCATTCGAGCACGGCCGGCCCCGGCCGGCCGGTGCGCATGGCGCGCATCGCGGCGGCGACCAGCGCGGGCGCCTCCGCGGGCGCGCGGATGCGGGCGGAGAAATCGACGAGCCGCGCAATGATGCCGGCCTGGTCGCGGATCTCGTGCAGGTGGCCGTAGCCGCGCCCGATCGCCGCCTGCGCGATCTGCCCGATCAGCGCCAGCACCGGCGCGTTGGTGCCGTGCGCGGTGAGGAGCGCCGGTCGCCGAATTGAGCAGGCCCGGGCCCGGCACCACCGTGTAGGCCTGCGGCTTGCCGGTCGCGAGCGCGGCGCCGAGCGCCATCAGGCTCGCGCCCTGCTCGTGCCGGGTGTGCACGGTGCGGATGCGGTCGGACGGCCTTGAACAGCGCGTCGAACAGCGGATCGTTGTGCACGCCCGGCAGCGCGTAGATGGTGTCGAGGCCGTGCGCGACGAGCGCGGCGACGGTCGCCTCCGCGGTGGTCATGATCGGCATCCAGATGGGGCCCCGGACCCTTGTTGTGTCGTGCCAGCTGCTGTAGCCCGGATTGAGCGGCAGCGAAATCCGGGGGCGTTTTCTACTTTTCAGGCGCGTCCGAGATTGGTCGATCGCGACGGCCGTCCATGGTCGAACTCTCCCGGGACACGGTCGATGAGCCGTGTCGCGACGCAGCGCGAAGGCCTAATCCCGCCGTCACGCGGAGTTGCTAATGGCGGATACGCTTCGCTATCCGCCCTACGAGCGCTTAATTTCTTCCATGAGCGAGATTTACCGTTGCGGCCATATTCGGCGCGCGCCTACACTGGAAGTTGCAGTGGCAGTCATACCGTTTGACGCGGCAGATAAGGCCACTGTCAAGTTCTAATTCATAAGGTATGCGACGATCATGGCCCTCGATCCAATCGAGGCGGCAATGGCCCTGCATCGATTCGGCTTTGGACCACGAGCCGGCTCGATTGCGGCGATCGCCTCCGACCCGCGCGGCGCTCTCTTATCTGAACTGGACCGGCCGAATGTCGGACAGGTCGCAAACGCCGGTCTGATGACCAGCGGCCAGATCAGTCGTACCGCCTTCGAGTTCAATCAGGAGCGACAGGCGAAGCAGCGACTTGAAGAGAGGCGCAAGGAGGCTGCGAAGCAGGAGGCCGCGAAGCGCGCCGCCGAGGTTGCCGCGGTGGACAATGCGGGAATGGAAAAGTCCATGGAAGCGAAGTCCATGGAGGCGGCTGCTCCAGCTGCGCCGCCAAACCCGCCGCCGCAAACCCCGATGCGGGAGAACTTCATCAGAGAGGCCAAGGCGCATTACGATGCCGCCATCAACGCCGAGATCGGCTTCGTCGAGCGTCTGGTGTGGTTCTGGTCGAACCATTTCTGCGTCAATGCCGACGCAACGGTGCAGGCCGGCGCCTATGAGCGCGAGGCGATCCGCCCGCATGTGCTCGGTCGCTTCGTCGATATACTGCTCGCGGCCGAGGGCCATCCGGCGATGCTGGTCTACCTCGACAATGTTCAGTCGATCGGCCCCAGCTCGGTCGCCGGCATCAACCAAAACCGGGGTCTCAATGAGAATCTCGCGCGCGAAATCCTCGAGCTGCATACGCTCGGCGTGCGCACGGTCTATACCCAGGAGGACGTCACCAGCTTCGCCAAGGTGATCACCGGCTGGACCCTGCTGACGACGGCAACCGATCCGCACCACGGTGGCGAGTTCCTCTACCACCCGCGAATGCACGAGCCGGGGGCGCAGACCGTGCTCGGCAAATCCTATCGCGACACCGGCGTGGAGCAGGGGCGCGCCGTGCTCACCGACCTCGCACGTCATCCGGCGACCGCGAAGCATATCGCGACCAAGCTCGCGCGCCATTTCATCGCCGATGAGCCTCCGCCTGCGCTGGTCGAGCGCTTGACGCAGCGGTTCATCGAGACCGAGGGCGACCTCTGGCAGGTCTCGAAGGCGTTGCTGGCCGCTCCAGAATCATGGTCGCCCGAACGCGCCAAGATCAAGCGGCCCGCCGAATGGCTTGTCGCGATGCGACGCGCAGCCGGATTTTCCGGTGGCCTTCCCGGCCCCATCCTGCAGGGGACGAATCGATTGGGCGAGCCGCTCTGGCGGCCACCGGCGCCGAAGGGCTTTTCCGACGACAACGATGCTTGGCTCGACGGACTCGCCCACCGGCTCGATTCGGCCAACGTGTTTGCGCAGAATACTGCCGAACGGCTCGATCCAAATGCGGTCATGGAAACGGGGCTCGGTCCGCTCGCATCACCGGAGACGCGCCAGGCCGTCGCTCGCGCCGAGAACAAAGCGCAGGCGCTGACGTTCATCATCATGGCTCCCGAATTCCAGCGGAGGTGATCGTGTCCACAATGCTTCATGCTCCGACCCGCCGCGAGCTGCTACTCGGCTCGGGCGCACTGTTCGCGTGGGCGTTCGTCGCCGCGGATCGCGCGGGCGGAAGGCCGCGACCCGCGCTTCCTCACCATCGTGTTGCGCGGGGCCCTCGATGGGCTCGCGGCGGTCGCGCCGGTCGGCGATCCCGATTGGATCAAACTGCGCGGCGACAATGCGCTTAGGCTTGATGGCAAAACGCCGGCTCTGCCGCTCGACGGATTCTTCGCCCTCAATCCGGCGATGCCTAACCTGCACCGGCTCTATAAAGCCGGCCAGGCCATCGTCGTACACGCGGTGGCGACGCCCTACCGCGAGCGCTCACACTTCGACGGGCAGGACGTGCTGGAAAGCGGCTACGCAAGAGTGGGACGCGCGGATACAGGCTGGCTCAATCGCGTGCTCGCGGGTCTCGCGCCTGGCGACCGAGTCGTAACGCCGACGCGTGGGCCTACACACGGGCGTCGCTCGTTCGCGGTCGGACCGATTACACCGCTGGTGGTGCGCGGCCCCGCGCCGGTGCTGTCATGGGTGCCCTCCCGACTGGCGCCAGTGAGCGATGAAACGACAATGCGCCTGCTCGATATCTATCGCCAAACCGACCCGATGCTGGCGCGTGTGCTCGAAGATCGGATCAATCTCACGAAAATCGCAGGCTCGGATCCGAACCAGCGCAGGGGCGAGAATACGGGCCCGGTGGTCCAGATCGGAAACATCGAGCAAGTGCGTGCCTACTTCGCCGAAGCGGCCGGGGGAGCGGCGAAATTCCTGGCGAGCGCCGACGGCCCGCGCGTCGGCGCGCTCGCGCTCGACGGCTGGGACACCCACGTCAACGAGGGTGCGGTCACTGGCCGTTTGTCGGCATTGCTCAGCGCACTTGATGCCGCCATCGCGGCCATCGAGACCAACATGGGCGCAGCCTGGAGCGAGACCGTGGTCGCCCTGGTCACCGAGTTCGGCCGCACGGCGCGTATCAATGGCAATGACGGAACCGATCACGGTACCGCGACAGTAGCGCTATTCGCCGGCGGCGCGCTCAAGGGTGGCCGGATCGTCGCCGATTGGCCGGGCGTCAAGGAGGCCGACCTCTACCAGAACCGCGATCTGCAACCGACGACTGATTTGCGCGCCGTGCTCAAGGGCTTGCTCAAAGACCATCTGCGAGTCGAGGATCAGGCGCTGGCCACTGACATATTCCCTGACAGCGCTGCGGCAAAGCCGATCGAGGGGCTGCTCGCATGATGCGGGCTTCCCTGTCGTAAGAGGCAGACCCCATTTTTGCATTGTTGGAATCGGGGTCTGTCCCCGTTTTTCGGTATCCTTGACAAGCTCCGCCGCGCATGTGCTTGTCCGCGCGCGATTTTCTTCAGGACGAGCCATGCACCGTTACCGGACCCATACCTGCGGCGCCTTGCGCGAGACCGACATCGGGCAGCCGGTGCGGCTGTCGGGCTGGTGCCATCGCATTCGTGACCATGGCGGGCTCCTGTTCGTCGACCTGCGCGACCATTACGGCATGACGCAATGCGTCGCCGACCCGGATTCGCCCGCCTTCAAGACGGTCGAGACGCTGCGCTCGGAATGGGTGGTTCGGATCGAAGGCAAGGTACGCAAGCGCCCGGCCGGCACCGACAATCCCGAGATGCCGACCGGCGCCGTGGAAGTGTTCGTCAGCGATGTCGAGGTGCTGGGTCCGGCGAGCGATCTGCCGATGCCGGTGTTCGGCGACCAGGAATATCCCGAGGAGATTCGGCTCAAGTACCGCTTTCTCGATCTGCGACGCGAACGGCTGCACAAGAACATCATGCTGCGCGGCGCGGTGATCGATTCGTTGCGCCGGCGGATGAAGGAGCAGGGGTTCTTCGAGTTCCAGACGCCGATTCTCACCGCGTCGTCGCCGGAGGGCGCGCGCGACTATCTCGTCCCCTCGCGCATCCATCCGGGCAAGTTCTATGCGCTGCCGCAGGCGCCGCAGCAATTCAAGCAGCTCATCATGGTGGCGGGCTTCGACCGCTACTTCCAGATCGCACCCTGCTTTCGCGACGAGGACGCGCGCGCCGATCGCTCGCCCGGCGAGTTCTATCAGCTCGACCTCGAGATGAGCTTCGTGACGCAGGACGACGTGTTCGCGGCGGTCGAGCCGGTGATGCGCGGCGTGTTCGAGGAATTTGGCGGCGGCAAGCCGGTGACGCAGAAGTTTCCGCTCATTCCATACGCCGAGGCGATGCGCGCCTATGGCTCTGACAAGCCCGACCTGCGCAACCCGATCAAGATGCAGGATGTGTCCGAGACGTTTCGCGGCTCGGGCTTCAAGGTGTTCGCGCGCATTCTCGAAAATCCCAAAGCGGCGGTCTGGGCCATTCCGGCGCCGGGCGGCGGCTCGCGCGCGTTCTGCGACCGCATGAATGCCTGGGCGATCGCGGAAGGCCAGCCCGGCCTCGCCTACATCTTCTTTGCGGCGGAGAACGGCAAGGTCGTGGGCCGCGGTCCGGTCGCCAACAACGTCGGGCCTGAGAAGACCGAAGCCATGCGCGCGCAGCTCGGCCTCAAGGAAGGCGACGCCGTGTTTTTCGTGGCCGGCGACCCGGCGGTGTTCGTCAAGTTCGCCGGTCCCGCGCGCAACAAGGTCGGCGAGGAGCTCAAGCTCATCGCCAAGGACCAGTTCGAGCTCTGCTGGATCGTCGACTTCCCGATGTACGAATGGAACGAGGAGGAGAAGAAGATCGACTTCTCTCACAACCCGTTCTCGATGCCGAACATGCCGGCGGCGGATTTCCTCAAGCTCGATCCGAATGACCGCGACACGATCCTCGGCATCAAGGCGATCCAGTATGACATCGTGTGCAACGGCATCGAGCTCTCCTCGGGCGCGATCCGCAACCATCGCCCCGACGTGATGAAGAAGGCCTTTGCGATTGCGGGCTACGGCGAGGACGTACTGGAGCAGAAGTTCGGCGGCATGCTGCACGCGCTCTCGCTCGGGGCGCCGCCGCACGGCGGCATCGCGCCTGGCGTTGACCGCATTGTGATGCTGATCGCGGGTGAGGAGAACCTGCGCGAGGTGGTGCTGTTTCCGATGAACCAGCGCGCCGAGGACCTGATGATGGGCGCGCCCTCCGAGGCGACCCCGAAGCAGCTGCGCGAGCTGCATATCAGGCTGAACTTGCCGGATAAGAGTTGAACTCTGGGCTAAGGCGAGTGCCCGAGTTTTGCCCTATCCGACAGGTTCCGGTCGGAACGTTTGCTCTCGTCGGGTAGCCTGAGCGCGAAGAAGGCGCACATCAAGCCAAGCACGCTCGGCAAGAAGGCGATGCTGAGGATGAACAGCATGTCTTCCAGGCCTTTGCTCGTGACAAAATATTGAAGCATTGTCCGCTCCGAACTTGCGATTCGTATTCGTATTGGCGTGCTGCGATCCTGTGGGAGCAAGAGCACGTCGTAAATCAGCCGGACGTATTGCCGGTTCCTCCACTGAAAACGCGTTGGGCGAAGAGAAAGTTTCGCTATATTCGGCGCTTTGCTCCTCTTCCGTGCAGTGATGGAACAATATGCTTCGGTCTTGGGACTGAGGTCTTTCGACGGGCCTGCTCGGCACGCATGCTCTGGTCGTCCCCGCTTGCGCCGTGACGGACGCACGGCAGCCCGCTTCGGCTGGGGATGACGCGGAGCAAGTTGACATGCCCGGCCATAACGACGCATAGGCCACGGCCCGACCTGCCTGCTATAATCGCGTCAAACAGATCGAACAGGGGGAGGGATTTCCATGGTCGCGTCGATCGTCCGTCTTATTGCCGTTGTAACCATGCTCGGCGCCGCGCCAGCGCTCGCGCAGCAGCCCATCAAGATCTTCGACTCGCATCTGCACTACAATCACGCTGGTCCGGCGCCGTTCTTCGCGCTCGAGCAGGTGCTCGACACGTTCAAGCGCAACAACGTCGCTGGCATCGTCGCCAACAGCCGGCCGAACCGCGGCACTCAGATGCTGGTCGAGGCCAAGACCCCGGGCCTGTGGGTGGTGCCGTTCATCCGCCCCTATCGGGTCGAGAGCGACGTGCAGACCTGGTCGGAGGACCCGGCGATCTTCGCGATGATCGAGGAGGAACATAAGCGCGGCTACTACAAGGGCGTCGGCGAATTCCACATCTACGGCGAGACCGCGCAGCGTCCGCTGGTGCGCAAGACCGTCGACTTCGCGACCGAGCGCGACCTGTTCGTGCTCGCCCACTGCGACGAGCGCGCGCTCGCGATCATGCTTGCCAACAATCCGAAGGCCAAGATGATCTGGGCGCATACCGGCTTCTCGACCGCGGTCGAGCAGGTGCGTGACTTTCTGGACAAGCATCCGGCGCTGATGATGGAATTGTCCTACCGCAGCGGGATCGCTGATGGCGGCGGCGTGTCGCCCGAGTGGCGCGCGCTGTTCGCCCGCTATTCCGACCGCTTCCTGCTGGGCTCCGATACCTGGATCAATCAGCGCTGGTCGAGCTATGGCTCGATCATGACGGGCTATCGCGACTGGCTGGCGCAGCTGCCGGCGGAGCAGGCGACGCGCATTGCTTATGGCAATGCGGAGCGCATTTATGGCGGCAAAATGCCGAATTGATCGAGCAGCGACACGATCGCATGCACCGCGCTCCTAGAGCATGATCCCGAAAAGTGGAAGCCGGTTTTCGGAAGAAGATCATGCTCAAACAAGAGCAGGTAAGCATGCGCATCGTTGATCTGTCGGTTCCGCTCGAAAATGACGTTGCTGCCGATCCGCCCGGATTTGGGCCCGCAATTCAGTATCTCGGGCACAAGGACACGATCTCCTCCTTGCAGATGGCTTTCGCTGGCCTCAAGCCGGAGGACCTTCCGGACGGCGAGGGCTGGGCGATCGAAGCAATCAAGCTGTCGACGCACAACGGCACGCATCTCGATGCGCCCTGGCACTACGCCTCGACCATGGACAACGGCAAACGAGCGATCACCATCGACGAGGTGCCGCTAGACTGGTGCTATCGGCCCGGCGTGAAGCTCGACTTTCGCCACCTGGCCGACGGCCATATGGTGAGCGCGCAGGAAGTGGAGGACGAGCTCAGTCGCATCGGCCATGTGCTCAAGCCGCTCGACATCGTGTTGGTCAACACTGCTGCCGGCGCCCGCTATGGTCAGCCCGATTATGTCAACCGCGGCTGCGGCATGGGCCGCGAGGCGACGCTTTACCTAACCTCGCGCGGCGTGCGCGTGACCGGCAATCGACGGCTGGTCATGGGATGCGCCGTTTGTTCACACCGCCAAGCGCTTTGCCGCGACCGGCGATGCTTCGATTATCTGGGAGGGGCACAAGGCGAGTCGCGAGATCGGCTATTGCCATATTGAGAAGCTGCACAATCTCGAATCTCTGCCCGGCAACGGATTTCTGGTGGTGTGTTTTCCGGTCAAGATCCGCGCCGCGTCGGCAGGCTGGACCCGGGCGGTCGCGATTCTCGAGGACGCGCGCTGGCCGCTGCCCGACGGCGACGGTCTGAGGTCGCCGTCGGGCCCGCGGCCACTTCCGGTGCGCCCGCAAAGCCGTTACAGTCTGCTCACACTTGAGACGTCAACCGGCAAAAGTCGGTTAAGCGGCACGTAACGACGCGTCGCGCGCCAAAAAGAAACGATAAAAGAACCAAAAGACAAAACATCCGTGTCTTGCAGGGAGGACACTCATGACTAGCCAAAGCGGCATCCTATCGCTCGCTGTTGTAGGTGTGCTGGGCGCAATGCTCATTGCGGCGCCGGCGCAGGAGAAGAGCAAATATCCCGAATGGTCGGGACAATGGACCAGGGTTCCCGACGGCGGCCCGCCGCGCTACGACCCAAGCAAGCCCATTCGCAAGCAGGAAGCGCCGCTCAAGCCGGAGTACCAGGCTCGCCTCGAGGCCAGCATGAAGGATCAGGATGAGGGAGGGCAAGGCCTCGACATGGCCTATAGCTGCCGGCCGCCCGGCATGCCGCGAATGATGTCGGGCGTGGCCCGCATGGAGTTCCTGATTGCACCGGACATGACGCGCGTTCTGTTCGACCGCAACGACTATGCGCCGCGGCGCATCTACACCGACGGGCGTGACTGGCCCAAGTTCACCCTCGATGACACGACCTTTCCCGGCTACTCCATCGGCAAATGGGTCGATACGGATGGTGACGGCCGCTACGACGAACTGCAGGTCGAGACCCGCCACGTGCGCGGACCGCGCACCTGGGATCAGAGCGGCATGCCAATGGCCGATGACGACGAGGGCGTCATCAAGGAGCGGCTCTTCCTCGACAAGGACAAGCCGGACATCCTTCACAACGAGATTGTCACGACCGACAACTCGCTGACGCGGCCTTGGACGGTCATGAAAAACTATCGCCGCCTGCCGGACATCGAATGGGGTGAAAACAACTGCATCGAAGGCCAGACCTGGGTCACCATCGGCGCGGAGGTCTATTACCTGAGCGGCGATGGCACGATCATGCCCACCAAGAAGGGGCAGGCGCCGCCGGATCTCAAATATTTTCCTCAGGTGAAGTAGGAACAGTCTGCCGCCTGAAGGTTCACAATCTCGCGCGTTGGCCTGCCGCCGGCTTTCTGGCTGGATCTTTTCCTGGCAGGATGGCCATGGCATCGGCGCTCGGGTCCCGGCAGTCGCCATCCTGAAGAGGACAACTCCGCACGGGACCGCCGGCGATGGCGCGTGGGGTGTTGGGGGCGGGCGGCCAATGAGTGAGCCGCGAGAGCGAAGCAGGAGCAAATGGCTGCGGCCGGCGATCGTGGTGTTCACGATCCTGCCGTTGCTGTTGCTGTCCGCGCTGGTTGCGTTCCAGGTCAGTCCCTGGCCGTCCGTGCTGCTCATCCGCCGCGCCTTCAACGAGGATGCCCAGCGAGTGTCGCAGGCGCTGGAGAAGCACGTTCCGCCGGCGCTTTCGGCGCAACTCAACGAGCACTACGACCCGGCCGATCCGGACGCCCTGCTTGACGTGTTCTATCCGTCCGCGATCGCGGACAAGCCGCTTCCCACCATCGTGTGGGTGCATGGCGGCGGCTGGATCTCGGGCAGCAAGGACGACATTGCCAACTACGGAAAAGTGCTCGCCGGCAAGGGCTATACGGTGGTCGGCGTCGACTATTCGCTCGCGCCTGGAAAGACCTTTCCGACTCCGATCCGGCAGGTGAACGCCGCGCTCGGCTATGTGCTCAAGAACGCGGAGCGGCTGCGGGTCGATCCCGATCATATCGTGCTGGCCGGCGATTTCGGCGGCGCCCATATCGCCGCCGTCACCGCCAACGCGATTGCGGTCCCGGCCTATGCGGCCACACTCGGCATCGTGCCGGCGATCGAGCGGCGGCAGCTCGCGGCGCTGCTGCTCTATTGCGGCCCGTACACCATCGACGGCGTCAATCTCGACGGGCCGTTCGGCAAGTTTTTGACCACGGTGCTGTGGTCGTTCAGCGGCAGCAAGGATTTCAAGAGCAATCCCAATTTCGCGGCAGCCTGGGTGCTCAATCACGTGACGGCGGAGTTTCCGCCGTCCTTCATCTCGGCCGGCAATGGCGATCCGCTGCTGCCGCAGTCGATCGCGTTGGCGGATACGCTCGCAAGCCGCGGCGTGCGGGTCGAGCGCCTGTTCTTTTCGGCCGACCACCGGCCGGCTTTGCCACACGAATATCAGTTCAACCTGGACAACGAGGCCGGCCGGCTCGCGCTCGAGCGCTCGGTCGCGTTCCTGGCGCGCCAGATCAGGCAATAGCGCGCCATTGCGGCTGCCGCTGATTTGGCGCGTATGCAATAGGTTTTTACGAGCAGTAATTCACAACATCCTGTTGCCAGTAACCTTTCACCGTCGCTGCCAATTCTACAATCGCGGATCGATAATTGATTCGCGAGGAAGCCATGAAGCGCGCCGCGACGATCCTGGTAGTCGCCTTATGTGTTGTCTCGAATAGCCGTCTGGCCTGGTCCTGGAGCGGGAACGGTCATCGCACCATCGGCATGATCGCCGATCTCGTCCTGGAGCGATATCCGAAGGTCCGCGAGCGGGTCGCCGCCATGCTGGACGGCAACAGCCTCTCCGAGGTTTCGGTGTGGGCGGATTGCGCCAAGGGCTATCGATACTGCCACCGTCCGCTGACCGACGAGGAGAAAGCGTTCGTCAAGCACAATCCGGGGCATCATGCGTTTCACTATACGGATGTGCCGATCCAGCAGGGTGCCTATAAAGCGGGAACGGCCGGCACTGCCGACAACGACATCGTGCGCGTGCTCGCGCATGCCATCAATGTGCTGCGAGGGAAAGCCCCGAACGAGGGCCCGGCGACCCTCAACGAGCGTGAAGCGCTCTGGTTGATCGCCCATCTCGTCGGCGACATCCATCAGCCGCTGCATGTGGGGGCGATTTACTACGACAAGGATTGTGCTTCTATCGTCGATCCCAACGTGGTCGCGAAGGACTTGCCTGAATTTGGCATTGGCTCAGTGGTCACGTCGACGCGCGGCGGCAACGAACTCAAGGTCGGCAGCAAGAGTCTTCACGCTTACTGGGATGACGGCACCGTCAAGGGAGCCATGCGGCTTGCCGGCGTGCGTGACTTGTCGATCGATGGTTTCGCCAAGGTCGTCGTGGGCGCGCCGCCGCAGGCCTGGCGGCCGACCGGCGATCCGGAGACTTGGCCGGCGCAATGGGCGACCGAGTCGCTTCTGCTTGCTCGCAGCGCGCTCACCCAGATCGAGATCGGGCCGGGGGCGGTCGAGGCAGGTAGCAAATGCACCTGGCCGATCACGCTGCAGCGAAACTATACGGATTGGTCCAACCGCCAGACTTTGGCTCAGCTGGGCAAAGCGGGCTTCCGCCTCGCCGAGGTCTTGCGCGTGGTCCTGACGCCGCAAGGCGCGGGCGAAGATCAGCCGACAGGATCGATCTCAAGTCGCCCGCGTCGATAGTAGCACCAAGCGTCAGTCCGGCGGGCACAAGTCTGGTGTTAAGTCTGCTGGCCCTACGGCTGCGAAATGCGGTAGCCTCGTCTCCACGACCGACCCGCATTCCAACAATCGTCGGCGTGGAGGAGGACGACCATGCAAATCACTCGCCGTGAATCCATGCAGTTGTCGGCCGGCGCATTGGCCTCATTCTCGGGGCTTGCGGTCTCGCAAGCCGCCGCGCAGACCGCGCCCGCAGGCTTGGCCGAGACAGCGCTGCGCAACATCTCGTCGCTGCCGCTCAAGCCGGACGGCTCGGCGCCCGAATACACGCCGCAGGAGGCCGGCACCATTACGGGCGTGCTCTGGCGCACCAAGAACCAGACGCCCGACATCGAGTTCGACTATCGCAAGATGAACATCAAGGTCGATGCGCGCGGCACCGCCAAGCTCTCCGGTACGCTGACCTTCCCCGATCTCGAGAAGCTGCCGCGCCATTCCTATGTGACGCTTCTGCAATGCGGCGCCGCGACGCCGCGTGGCATTGTGAAATGGAGCGGCGTCCGCTTCTCCGATTTTGCCAACATGGTCGGCACCCAGCGCTTCGCCAGCTATGGCCGGCTGATCGGGTCGGACGGCTATTACATCGACGAGGACATGGCGACGCTCATGCACCCGCAGGTCGTGCTGGCGTGGCTGCTGAACGATCAGCCGATCCCGCCGCAGCACGGCGCGCCGCTGCGCCTGATCGTGCCATTCCGCTACGGCGCCCGCAGCCTCAAGGCGATCACCGACATCCAGTTCACCGCCACGACCTTTGCGCCGGCGAAGCCGTGGCCGACCTGAGCGGCGGTCGGACGGCTCGCCAATCCGGCGGGCCGCTCCCGAGCGCTCAGTGCCGCGACGCGAACAGCGCCTCGATCTCGTCCATCAAGGGGTGGGTGAGCTTCGCCTGACGGAACTCTGCGAAGTCTTCCAGGACGGCAGTCTCCCAGGACTTGTCGCCGACCACCCGCAGTTCGCCGCGATAGCGCAGATAGACCGCTCTTGCGACGTCCCCGCGGTCGAGAAACATGAGAGCATGCGCGCGGTTGCCATGGAGCCAGATAAGGTCGGGCGCGAGCGACAGGGTCTGATCCGCGCATTCGAGTGCGATCGCAAATTTGCGATCCAGCACGAATTTGTAGGCAACGCCGCCGATCTTACTGATGGCGGTTAGCAGATCCTGCTGCCACTTCGTATTGCTGCGATCGATCGCGGCCACACGCTCTGCGATGGCGAGGCTGTCGCGATAGGCCCTGAGCGCCTCCTCAAGCTGGCCCTGCGCCTCCAGCATGCCGCCGATCTTGCTGTATGAGACCGACAAATCGCGCTGCCACTGCATATTGCCGCGATCGGCCGCGGCCAGGCGCTCCAAAACGGCGAGGCTGCCGCGGTAGGCCTGCAGCGCCTCCGCGAGCTGGCCCTGATCCCTCAGCACGTTGCCGATCTTGTCGTAGGAGACCGACAGATCGCGCTGCCATTCGGTATTGCTGGGATCGACCGCAGCCAGACGCTCCCGGATGGCGAGACTGCGGCGGTAGGTCTTGAGCGCCTCCGCGAGCTGTCCCTGCGCCAGCAGAACGTCGCCGATCTTGTTGTACGCGATCGACAGATCGCGCTGCCATTCGGTATTGCCGGGATCGGCCGCGGCCAGGCGCTCCATGATGGCGAGGCTGTCGCGGTAGGTCTTGAGTGCCTCCTCGATCTGGCCCTGCGTCTTCAGCACGTCGCCCACTCGTTCGTAGGCGACCGACAGGCTGCGCTGCCGCCGCGTATTGCTGGGATCAGCCGCGGCCAGACGCTTTGCGATGGCGAGCGTGTTACGGTAGGTCTCGAGCGCGTCCTCGAGCTTGCCCTGCACCACCAGCACATCGCCGACTTTATTGTACGAGATCGACAGATCGCTCTGCCAACGAATATTGTTGGGATCGGCCGCAGCCAGGCGCTCCATGATGGCGACGCTGTCGCGGTAGGCCTGGAGCGCGTCTGTAAGCAGGCCCTGATCCATCAGCGCGTCGCCGATCTTGTGGTAGGAGACCGACAGATCGCGCTGCCACGGCGGATTCCTGGGATCGGCCGCGGCCAGGCGCTCCTTGATGGTGAGGCTGTCGCGGTAGGCCTGGAGCGCGTCCGCCAGCTTGCCTTGCACCTTCAGCACGTCGCCGACCTTGTCGTAGGAGATCGACAGATCGCTCTGCCACAACGTATTGCCGGGGTCGGCCGCGCCTAGGCGCTCCATGATGGCGAGGCCGTCGCGATAGGCCCTGAGCGCCGCATCGAGGTCGCCAAGTATCTGGTACGTGTCGCCGAACTCGCCGAGCATCACCGATTGGCTGCGCTGCAGCGCCGGATCGTCAGGTGCCGCGGCCGCAAGTTGCTCGAAACTCGCGCGAGCGGTGTCCAGGATTTTGCGGATCGTCTCGGCGCTCACTCCCTGTACGTTGCGCAGGCCTCGGGCGATATCGAAAACGAAAGTTCTCGGCGGCCTGCTGCGCCAGCTTGAAATTGCGAGTCGCCTTGTCGCGCTCGTCGTTCGCTTGCGCCTCGTTGTGCTGCGCGATACCGCGCTGCTCGACCGCGAGACCACGTTGCCAATAGGCATAGCCAGCCAGACCCAGCGCCACGACCAGCCCGGCGACGAGGCCGCCGGTGAGAATGTTGCGGCGCCGCGTCGCGTCTTGCCGGCTCGCCCCGATGAAGACCTGCGTCTCCTCGGTCGGCGCCGGCGCCCCGCGCGGCCGGGCGGCGATCCAGCGCTCGGCCTGCTCGAGCACCGGGGAGCGCAGCAACAGCCCCGATGGCCCCTTGGCCAGGGCCCAATGCCGGGCCTGTTCGCCGAACGTCGTATGTTGCCTGATCCAGGTGATGTCGGTGTCGAGCGCCTCGGCCAGACGATCTGCGCTCGCCTCGAACCGCGCCTCGTCATCGAAGAATACGAAGTTGAGCTTTGCGACCGCCTCCGGCACTGCGGTGCCGGTCACGGGACGCAATAGGATCGGCGCAAACCGCTTGTTCAAAGACGCCGCGAACGCAATCTCTTTGCGCGCCACGTCGGAGGCCGCCGAATCGGGACTTAACACGAACACCACCGTGTCCGCGCGCGCGATCAGGGCCTCGATGCGCTTCCACCAGTCCTCGAAGGCGTAGATGTCGGTGCGGTCGATCAGCGGCTCGAAGCCGCGCGTCTTCAGGGCCGCCTCGAGCCGATCCGCAAAGACCATGTCCTTGCGCGAATAGGAGATGAAGATCTTGGCGCGGGATTGGGGTGCGCCGGCCGCGTCCGCGGTCATGGAGCTCGCTCGTCTGCCCGACGGCCGTGACTGTGAATAGGCGATTCAGACAAATTCAAGGTGCCGCGCCGGCGCAGCCTAACGAAGGACTATGATCCCCCGTTCGGACTACTCCGGCTTGATGTTGGCGAACTTGATGACCTTCGCCCACTTTTCGATCTCGGTCGCGATCAGGCGGCCGAAGTCGGCGGGTGAGCCGGGGATGATGGTGCCGCCGAGGTCGGCGAGCTTGGCCTTGATCTTCGGATCGGCGAGGCCAGCGTTGACCTCACGGTTGAGCGCCGCGATCACGTCGGGCGGTGTGTTGCGGGGCGCGCCGATGCCGAACCAGGCACTCGCCTCGTAGCCCGGCACGAACTGGCCGATGGTCGGAACATCGGGTAATGCCTCGCTCCGCGTCGCCGTGGTCACGCCGAGCGGCCGCAGCTTGCCGGCACGGATGAACTCGATCGAGGCCGGCAGATTGTCGAACGTCACCTGCACCTGTCCGCCCATCAGGTCGGTCAGCAGCGGGGCCGAGCCACGGTAGGGGACGTGCGCCATCCTGATCCCGGTCATCATCTTGAACAGCTCGCCGGAGACATGGATCGAGGTGCCGATGCCGGCGGAGCCCATGTTGAGCTTCTCGGGATTGGCCTTCGCATAGGCGATGAACTCAGGGATGGTCCGCACCGGCAGCGACGGCGTCACCTCCATGATGTTGGGCACCCGCATGATTCCACCGACCGGCACGATGTCGGTCGCGAAATTGAAATTAAGCCTGTCGTAGAGCGTGGCGTTGATGGCGTTCGGCGCGTTGACGAAGAGGAGCGTGTAGCCGTCGGGCGGGGACTTGGCGACCGCTTCCGCTGCGATGTTGCCGCTCGCGCCCGGACGGTTCTCGACGATGAAGGGTTGGCCGAGCCGCTCGGCGAGCCATTCGCCGAACAGACGCGCCAGGATGTCATTGGCCCCGCCTGCCGCGAAGCCGACCACGAAGCGCACCGGTTTGTTGGGGTAGGCCTGCGCCAGCGCGAAGCGCGAAGTGACGGGCAGCACAGCGGCGCCGGCTGCGAGTTGCAGGATCGTGCGGCGTGGCAGTCTCATGGCTCCTCCCCCGGAACTTTGGTCGCCAGCTGTGCGGCGATTGATCGTGCGCATCTTTACGCCGGCAATGCGTCACAAGCCAGCATCGTTGTCGGTGAGGCGTCGAAAGATCGCAACCGCGGCTCGACCTGTTCGCGCCTGGCCGCTGCGCGCGTGGCCAATCCGCCGCCAACATGGCCTTGCCTTCTCGCCTGATGCGAGGAAACTGCAGCTGGTCGAGGCACACTCGCCAGCTCGAAGAGGACCAGAACGATGAGCGACACAATCGTCCCACTGGCACCTGTGGCGGTGATCGGGCTCGGCAATATGGGGGTGCCGATGGGCGCCTGCCTGATCAAGGCCGGCTACGCGGTGACGGGCTTCGATCTCCTCGAGCCGGCGCGCCAGAGATTTGCCGCTGCGGGCGGACGCGTCGCCAACGACATTGCGGGCGCCGTTGCGGGAGCCAAGGCCGTCATCATGCTGCTGCCCAACGGCAAGATCGTACGTGAGGCGGTGAGCGCGATGCGCCCACATCTTGCGGCCGGCACCATCCTCATGGACATGAGTTCGTCCGATCCGATCGGCACCCGTTCGCTCGGCGAGGAGCTGAGCGCGGCCGGCACCGCGTTCATCGATGCCCCGGTATCGGGGGGCGTCAGGCGCGCCGAGACCGGCACGCTGGCCATCATGGTGGGCGGGGAGGGAGCGATCATCGATCGTGTTCAGCCGCTCCTGTCCGCCATGGGCGGCTCGATCTTCCGCACCGGCGCGCTCGGCTCCGGTCACGCCATGAAGGCGCTCAACAACTACGTCTCGGCGGCGGGCCTCGTTGCGGCGGTGGAAGCCCTGCAGGTCGGCCGCAAGTTCGGCCTTGATCCTGCGCTCATGGCCGACATCCTCAATGTCTCCTCGGGCAAGAACAACACCACCGAGCTCAAGCTCAAGCAGTTCATCATCTCGGAGACCTTCGACGACGGATTTCCGCTGCGCCTGATGGCGAAGGATGTCCGCACCGCCGACGACATGGCGCATGCGCTCGGCATCGCGACGCCGCTCGCCGATCACTGCGCCGCGCTTATGGGACGCGGCTGCGCGCGAGCTGAACGAAAAGGCGAACCACACCGAGATGATCCGCTACCTGCAGCGGCTTCCCAAACCGGACAAGCCTTGATGGCATTGATGGACAAGCGTTGATGGAAAGGACTGCAATGACCCAATTCAGCGTCGGCCAGGCGAGCATTGCGCGGATCGAGGAGACCTACCTGCCGGTCTATCGGCCGCGCGATATCTTCCCTGAATACAGTGATGCGATTGCGGCCGAGCACGCCCATTGGATGGCGCCGCATCACTATGATCGCGACCAGGATCTCATCAAGCTCAGCGTACACAGCTGGCTCCTGAAGATCGGCGGCAAGACCATCCTGATCGACTGCTGCTGCGGCAACAACCGGAGCAGGCCGGCGCGGCCGTTCTGGGACATGCTCAACACGCCCTATCTCGAGCGGCTCGCGGCCGCCGGCGCGCGACCGCAGGACATCGACTACGTGATGTGCACGCACCTGCATCACGATCATGTCGGCTGGAATACGCAGTTGCGCGACGGCTCCTGGGTGCCGACCTTTCCGAATGCCCGCTACGTCATCTCCAAGTCGGACTTCGACTATTATCAGAAGCTCGATGCGGACCCGAACAAGGCCGAGCCGGTGGAGTTCGGCACATTCCGCGAATGCGTGCTGCCGATCGTGGAGGGTGGGCGGGCCGACCTCGTCACCGGCCCGCATCGGCTCAACGAGTTTCTCGAGATCCTGCCGGCGCCCGGCCACTCCGCCGGCCATGTCGTGTTCAAGCTCGAGAGCGGCGGCGCGCAGGCGGTCTTCATCGGCGACGTGTTTCACCATCTGCTGCAGGTCTATTACCCGCACTGGAACTTTCCCAAGAACTCCGACGCCGACGCAGGCGCGAGCGAGCCGCCGCAAAGTGCTGGAGCACTGCGCCGGGAGCGGCGCGCTGGTGCTGCCCGGCCACGTCGGCGCGCCGTTCGCCGGCCACATCGAAGCAACCGCGAAAGGGTTCGTGCCGAGATTCGATCCGTAGGCGGTGGCGCCGGGTCTAGCGCTGAGCGGAAAGTCCTTCAGGACCTGAATGGGGATGGCAACGACATTGGGGCTCTGCCACGCCGTCGAGATCCGTATCACGTTGGACAGAAAATTCATTGTCCGGGTCATCAGCGTTGTAACGACTGCCACGACCCGGCCCTCGCAATCGAGCACGGGCGCTCCCGAGGCGCCATGATCGAGCACCAGACGATCGTTCCCATCGTAAATTTCAAAAAGCGCTGAACCGGCAAATTTGTCATCGCCCCCCTCCTGGACGAAGCGACCGCCTGCAAATCGCAGTTGGTTGTCGGGATAGGCGAGACTTACGACCTGCTCATTCGGGATGAGCGGTTCTGCTCGGCGTTGAAGGACAGCGGCATTGGGAATTTCAGCGCGCAATTCGAGCACGGCGATTTTCTCGACATGCAGGCCCGCAAGATGGACAACGCGAACGGAAACCGATCGCTTGCTTTCGCCATGTTGGATCTCAACATCTTTCCATTCTTGCGTCGAGAGATGCATGGCTTCGACAACATGTGCTGCCGTGACGAGCAACCGAGAAGAGAGAAACCAGCCCGTACCGCGAATTCCGATGACGCCGGGCTGCGCCATCTTTTCGTCCTCGTTGAAATGCCTTGCGATGCTCATCGTGGACTGGACGAACATCGACGGGTCGATGCACGCCGCTTCGATGCGAGAGCACGCCACAATAAGCATTAGGAAAGAAAACAAGGATCGACGCATGATGCACCCCCCGGTTTGCATCGTGGATTGGCTTGCAGCGGACGAGACAAGACCCCGAGACAGAAGACGTTATCAGCGCACGGCGGCGCAGGCTGTGACCGAGCCGCAACAGCGAAGAGAAATTCGCTGCCCGACATGTCGCTGCGATTGATGAATGAAGCTGGTTGCAACGCTTGCGACGTGCGGCGCGGAGCCCATCATCGCGGCGTTTGCTCACGATATGAGCGACGCAGCTTCGACATGCTGATCAGAGTAGGATTCTTTTCGCTAGCAGAAGCGTTGGAAGCCATCGGCGATCTCGCCGTCCGAGAGGAACGGCAGACGAGACGCAGGGCGCCACATCGACATACCACCAGTGGTTGTGCATATCTCGTCCGGTCTGACCGAAATGAATTTACGAGTTAGTCGCGCCGCCATTTACTCGCTGAGTAATTCTAGCGTGAATAAGTCGCTTTTGCGTTGTGCGGCTAGTTCGATCAGGCAAATCAAAATTGGGGGCGTGCGATGTCAGTCGCGCTGCGGACGTCGATTGGGATTCTATTCACCTGCGCAGTGGCGCTTGTGCCGAAGCCGGCAGTCGCCGACGAAGGCGGCGTCAGCTTCTGGGTCCCGGGACTCTTTGGAAGCCTCGCGGCAGCGCCGCAGCAGCCGGGATGGTCGTTCACGACCTTCTTCTATAACACGAACGTCAAGGCCGGCGCCGACGTCGCTTTCGCGCGGCAGGTCCACCGCGGCAACATCAATGTGAATTTCACCGGAAACCTGAACATAAACCTGAAGGCGGACGCCCCTCTCCAGTTCTTCCTTCCGAGCTACACGTTCGCAACGCCGGTCCTGGGCGGGCAGGCGACCTTCTTGCTGTTGGGGGCGTACGGCCGCAACGACACGTCCGTTAGTGGAACACTGACAGGGGGAGGCCCGCTCGGCTTTACGGTCTCCGGCGGCCGCTCCGACACGACGTGGGGTTGGGCTGACCTAGCTCCAATGTTCACTCTGCGCTGGAACAAGGGCGTCGACAATTGGATGGTCTACATCACCGGCGACATTCCGGTTGGGGCCTATGATCCAAACCGTCTGGCCAATATCGGTATCGGTCACGGAGCGATCGACGCCGGCGGCGGCTACACCTATTTCAATCCGCAGACCGGGCACGAATTCTCAGCCGTGCTCGGCTTCACCTACAATCTCGAGAATCAGGACACCAACTACAAGAACGGCATCGACATGCACCTCGATTGGGGCGCCTCGCAGTTCGTGACCAAGGAATGGCAGGTTGGCCTCGTCGGATACTTCTACAATCAGCTCTCATGCGACAGCGGGAGCGGCGACAGGGTCGGCTGCTTCGAATTGCGGGTCGTCGGCATCGGACCGCAGATCGGTCACATCTTCCAGATCGACGACCACTACCAGGGCTACGTCAACCTCAAGGGCTACAAGGAATTCGACGCGACGCATCGCCCCGACGGCTGGAACGTATGGGCCACGCTCTCGATCTCACCAGCAGAGGAAAAAAAGCCGCCAGAGTCGAAGCGGCCGCGCATCGTGAAGTAGGTGGCGCCAGCCAACTCTTTGGACGGAGGCCGCCATGAAGAACTTATCTCTCGTTGGCGTCGCCTTTGTTGCAATCAGCGCAAGTGTTGCCGCGCACGCCGCGGACATGCCGGTGAAAGCGCGGCCCCTGCCAGAACCGCCGTACAACTGGTCAGGATTCTATGTCGGCATGAATTTCGGCGGGGCGTGGACCCGTGGCAGCCTGAATATTCCAAACAACAATTTTGATGGTGGCCTCACGGAGTTTATCGGTGGCTTTCAAGCTGGCTACAACTTTCAGGCTGGCCATCTGCTGCTCGGTGTCGAAGGAGAGTTCGACGGAGCCATCTTCGACCATCCGGCGCTGCCGACCCCGACACTCGGCTCGGTGAGTCAGAATTGGATCGGGACAGCGGCGGCCCGCATCGGCCTCGTCAACGATCAATGGCTTGTCTATGGAAAGGTCGGCGGCGGCTGGGTCAACAGCAGAGCATCATTGAACTTACCGGGCGTCAGTTGGGTTGGGTCAAACACAAGCTCGGGTTGGCTCGTTGGCGCGGGCCTTGAATACGGCTGGAAAGCGCATTGGACGGTCAGGCTCGAATACGATTTTCTTTCGCTGGCAAGCTGGACGTCGCCCACAGTGCCTTCGATACAGTTGAACCGCGACGTTCAGATGGTCAAAGCCGGGATCAACTACAAATTCGAGGCCGGCGTCCCGGATACAGCCGCACGACCGAGTGCTCGCCGTTCTGCCGAGCCCGCGGGCGACGAAGATATGGCCAAAAAATCTCAGAACCCGATCGCCGACATGGTCAGCCTTCCGTTCCAGAGCAACACCAATTTCAACGCTGGGCGGTTCAACCGCACCCAGGAAGTGCTCAACATTCAGCCCGTCGTTCCGCTGCACATCAGCGCAGACTGGAACGTGATCTCGCGCACCATCATTCCGATAATCAGCCAGCCCGATCTGATACGAAACAGTAATACGAATGGAATTGGCGACATCACGCAATCGTTGTTCTTCTCGCCCGTGCACCCAGGCGAGCTCATTTGGGGCGCTGGTCCGGTCTTTACCGTTCCGTCCGCGAACGATCCTATTCTCGGGCAGGGAAAAGTGCTGCTCGGCCCCACGGTCGTCTTATTGACAACGCCGGGACATTGGGTGATCGGCGTGCTGGCGAACAATCAGTGGTCAGTTGGCGGCAATCCGTTGCGGCCGCCCGTAAACGAATTGCTCCTGCAGCCGTTCCTCAACTACAACATGGAACACGGGTGGTTCCTGACAACGTCACCGGTTATCACCGCGAACTGGTTGGCAGCGCCGGATCAGCGGTGGACCGTACCGATTGGCGGCGGCGTTGGTCGAGTGTTCAAGCTCGATGACCACCCAGTGAGTGCGTACATCTCCGGCTATTACAACGTGATTAGACCAGACGCCTCGCCGAACTGGCAATTGCGTGCCGAATTCAGCCTGCTATTCCCGGAGAAGTAGTCAAATTCATTGGTTCCGCCTCCCCCTTACAGCGCGGGAAGCCGACATCGCCGGAGGTCTGGCCAGGACCTATCGATCGCCGCTGCCGGTGGTGGCTGCGACTTCCTCGATCTCGCTCGGTCGCCACTCCTTCGTGAAGAACGGTTCCAGCGGGCTGTAGAGACGCAGCAGCGTGCTCCAACCCTTGCCGGGCATGGTTTGAATCCAGTTGCCGGGCTTGACGCCGTCGGCTGTCTCGGGGCGAAGTACACCGTCGTGGAGCCGTCGGCGTTCGGTTCGGCGGCGGGCGTCGGATAGCTCTGGCTGCCGGCGCGCGGGTAGCGCTGCGGCGTGTCGAGCATCGAGCGCGTCTGGTTGTCGTAGACAGTCAGGGACCAGAACTTCTCCGCCGGGACCTTGGCGGAAGCGTCACCTTGTAGGTCTTGCCGCCGTCGAAGTATTCGCCGTTGGAGTCTACGAACGCGCCAATGTACTGCGAGCCGATGCCGGTCAGTCGCATGATCATCGCTGGGGTGATGAAGGTGGCGTAGAAGAAAAATGCCGTGCGCGAGTTGAGCGTGCGGGCGCCGGTGGGCGGGTTGACGGTGATGGTGCCGGTGGCGCTGACCTCTGGCGGCGGCGTTTCGAAGTTGTAGCCGCCGACCCAGAGCATGTTCGTCCAGGCGGAGTTGGGATAGTAAGAGAACCCCTCGGCCGGGCGCGGACGCCAGTCGACGGTTCGGGCCGCGGCCGTTCCGATGGCCGCCGCATCGGTCAGGATTTTTTTCATTCGCGCATCGGGATTGAAGGGCTTGCCTTTCACGATGCCGATTGCGGCCAGCGACCCCATGATCTCCGGGTCGAGCGCGCCCACGGCTCCTTCTGCACCAGATCGTTGATCATCTCGAAATAGCTGAAGTCGTTGGGCGGCTACCGTGTTCATGACCTTGCCGGTGCCTTCGATGAATTTCGCCGGCTCCTCGGGTCGCAGAAAGGCCCAGTCCAGTTTGTGATCCGGCGTGAGCGCCAACGTCGCCTTGCCCTGCAACGCAGAGCCGATGCTCGTGCCATATCCGCCGGGAAGATAGGGATAGATCTTGAGCGTCTTCTTGATCAGCGCGACGACCGGCTTCGGGTCGTTGTTCTCGAGAAAGGACCGCCCGAGCATGGTGGCGCGGGTCGTGCGCATCTTGTGGACGAAGTAGCCGCTGCCCGGCAATTCGCCCTTGTATCCGGGCGGCACAAACAGGTATTTGCCCCCTTCGCCCCGGTCGGGACCGGGCAGACCGAAGTCGGTGACCCACTGGAACCACATGTCGTCGACCACGCCAAGCGCGAGTGGCGGTGTCTCAACGACGATCGGCCCCTTGGTGACGTCCAGATTGACCCAGAAATAGACGGTGTCCGCATTGGTCGTCAGGAACAGGGACTTCGCATCCATCAACTCGGAGAAGATCAAGGCCGTGTTTCGAGACGCATCCGCGGTCTTGGGTCCAGCGCGTCGCGACGTTCGGCTGCTTGCGAGCGTGCCCGTGAAGGCACGCCCGCCCAGAAGCCCGCGAGATTCAACCAAGGTCAGCCGCGGCTCTCACTGTACGCGGCGGCTTCTTAATGAGCAGATCACCTGCCCCGGCCGACCGTGCCGACCGTGTCCGACGCAAGCTTGTCTCTGATCTGCTCCGCAACCCCGTCCGCAAGCCTGGCCCTGAACTCAAGTCTCTGCGCAAGCCTCTCCCTTGCTTGGTCCGCAAGCCCCTCCCTGAGGACGCGGCGGATGGCGGTCTGCTGCTCGGGCGTGAGCTTGGCCGCTTCGGTCGCCTGCTGCCCAAGCTTTTCCGCAAGCCTCACCCTGGACTCAAGCATCTCCGGAAACCTCTCCCTCGCCTGGTCCACAAGCCTCTCCCTGATGACGCGGCGCATGGCGGTCTGCTGCTCGGGCGTGAGCTTGGCCGCTTCGGTCGCCTGCTCCGCGACCCCGTCCGCAAGCCTCGCCCTGAACTCAAGCCTCTGCACAAGCCTCTCCCTCGCCTGGTCCGCAAGCCCCTCCCTGATGACGCGGCGGATGGCGGTCTGCTGCTCGGGCGTGAGCTTGGCCGCTTCGGTCGCCTGCTCCCCAAGCTTCTCCGCAAGCCTCGCCCTGGACTCAAGTATCTGCGCAAACCTCTCCCTTGCCTGGTCCACAAGCCGCTCTCTGATGACGCGGCGGATGGCGGTCTGCTGCTCGGGTGTAAGCATGGCCACGCCGCTCCCCTCGAGGCGCGTCTGAGCGGATGCCGTCGCGAGGGTGAGCGTGAGGGCGGCTGCCGCCGCTGAGCTGAGAATCAACGTCTTCATTTGAACGCTCCTATTGTCTGCATCTGATGTCTCTGGATCTTTCTTGTCCCTGCGTAATCTGTCGAATCAATCCGCTTCGTTACCGAGTCGGCAACGCAACCTGTCCGCTGCATGTAGGAAAGCGCCGGTTTTCTTCTCCACCTTCACTGTGTGAGAGGGAACCGATTGCAAGGTCTGTTGATGGTGCCTCGCGTGCAGTCCGCGAGAATCGGGTTGACCCGCGTCCCGTCCATCCGGGCACTGGTCGCGCAAGAGCTAGACCAAATCCTGTAGCCCCGAAATTGTACTAAGTACGGTTTGACTGAACCTAAGAATACCGCCTGCCATCGTTCAGCTTCAGGATCGCATTGAACACCGTGCTACTTGTCGGCCGCGGGCGCGGGGCCTGTCGCACAAAAGCTCCGAGAAATCTAGCGCACTGTAATTTGCAAGCCTCGGGGCATTCTATAAATCCGGTTCGAGAATGCCTGTATGACCGCTGTGGGTCATGTGTGGACGGCGCCCGCGGGTCAAGGGATTTTTTTGGCTTTCAGCTTGCGGTCGGGTGCAAGTCATGTGTCCGGCCTGTTTGTGCGGCGCATCATGGCCGCTGGCCCTGATGTGATCCGCAGATCGGGTCCCAATCATTCGCCCGCGCTCGACAGCGCTTGACCCAGTAGCGGGTTTTCCCGATCCCCGGTCCAACCGGTTCGCATCATGCCATCATCACCCTCGACGTTCCTTTACGCTCTCGACGTAACCTCACATTCCCATCGCCAAGCCACTTATGCGCTGGCCGCGATCGCTCCGCTGCTTGAGCGCACCGGCGCTCGATAGGTCTCGCCCTTGGCCAGTATCGCCCAGGCCATGCGCGCCATCTTGTTGGCCAGCGCCACGGCGACCACCTTGGCCGGCCGGCGACCCAGCAGTTCATCACCCAAGGATACTTGTCGGGCCGCGTGCGAGCGCTCCTGATGACAGCGAGCGCACCGACGATGAGCAGGCGTCGCAAGTAGCGATCGCCCTGCTTGGAGATCGAGCCGAGCCGCTCCTTGCCGCCGGTGGAGTTCTGTCGCGGCACCAATCCGATCCAGGCTGCGAACTCGCGTCCCGTCTTGAAGGCCTTCGGGTCGGTCATCGTCGCCACGACCGCGGTCGACACGATCACGCCGAAGCCTGGGATCGCATCGAGCCGCTTGCTCGCCGGATTGGCGCGATGGGCCTGATGGATGCGCTTCTCGAGCCCCGTGATCTGCATCTGAACCGCCTGCAGCTGTGCGATGATGGCCTGGCAGGCAACGCGTGCGTCGCTCGGCAGCTGCTCATCGTCGGCGTCCGCCACGGTTCGCATCAGCTGCTGCACTCCCTCGCGCCCCT
The DNA here is from genome assembly GCA_963745515.1 of uncultured Alphaproteobacteria bacterium. Classification (GTDB taxonomy): domain Bacteria; phylum Pseudomonadota; class Alphaproteobacteria; order Rhizobiales; family Xanthobacteraceae; genus VAZQ01. The sequence goes on along the minus strand of CAVUXO010000007.1, from coordinate 767,343 downwards.
TCTGGGCCACAAGACCGAGTTCGGCCAGATGGGCGCGCATCGCGTTGATGAGCTGCGTGCGCTGACGGATCAGGAGGTCTCGCGTCCGATGCAGCATCAGCGCGCCCTGCTGCTCGGCGCTCTTGATCGGCACGAAGCGCATCGACGGCCGTGTTACCGCCTCGCAGATTGCCTCGGCATCGGCGGCATCGTTCTTGCCGCGCTTGACATAGGCCTTGACGTAGCTCGGCGGCATCAGCCGCACATCGTGACCGAGCTTCCTGAGCTCGCGAGCCCAATGGTGCGACGTGGCGCACGCCTCCATGCCGATGAGACACGGCGGCAGCTTGCCGAAAAACTCGAGCATTTGCCCGCGCCTGAGCTGCTTCTTGAGCACCGGCTTCCCAGCAGCATCGACGCCATGCACCTGGAAGACGTTCTTGGCGATATCGATCCCGATCGTGCTAATCTGCATGTGGACGGCCCCCTCATGTGATTCGTCTACGACGATCACCCTTTGGCACATCGATGCCGGGAGCGGGCGCCGTCCACCTCATCATTCGCGTCGGTTCGGGTCTGTCTGCTTTCGGGCATTGCGGACATGAATTCTTGAGGCAAGGTCGCGATGGGCCACGAATGGACTCATGCGCTGCAACAAAACGTCGGGATGGCCCCTTCCGCCTGCTCGTCAAGCTAATGTAGCAGTGAGATCGGGCTGGTGAGTTAGGACACGTACTCATAAACGCGACCGCTGGGATTTCGCTGATTGATGTCTGCTTAGCCCCTCAAGTTCCGGGAAAGCGGACCCCCGGATCGCCGAATGGACACCAGCCAAAATATACCAGCCAGGACCAAGATTCCCCCCACTATCGCATAGCCAAACATGGGCAGGGACAAGCCGATGGCCACGAGCCCAGCGCCGAAAAGGATCATACAGATCGCGCCAATAATCCACACCATTGGTCACCTCCTGTGATCAGCTATTCCCAAGCACAGCACCGCAGCGAACAGATCGCTCTCGTCTGTGCGGCGGTCATGTAGGGCAGTGCCATTATGGCGCACGCTAGAACGGGGCGGCTGACAAAGTGCTTCTTACCTGAATTGAGAGAGTCTACATGCGCGCGATGAGATACCCCATTCGACCAATGTGATGGACGGCTTAGCCTTAGGTTTAGGACGGATCTCTTACAACATCCGATAAGCTCCGGGGGTAGGCCCTGCGACGATCAAGAATGCCGCCGATGGGGGCCATCTCACGGAGGCGAAGTAGCCAAGCAGGAGGTTGCAGTGGAATGGGTGCTCATCATGTCACTTCAATGGGTCGTTGGCGGGTCCACGACTGCGCCCATCACTCACACGATGGAGCAATTCCAGACAGAAGATTTGTGCAAAGCGGCCGCCCGTGAAATTAAGAATGAAATGAAAGCTACGATTCAGGGCGCTGAAACTCATGCCCGGGTGGTGTGTGTTCGACGGAAGTGACTTTCTATTCATCATGTCCGCGCCCGCCCTCGAAGAGGGAATGACAAGCGCTTATGTCCCGTTGCGGTCATGGTCGACAAAAGTCAGAGTGAGCATAAAGAGCCCGCCTATCCCCAATAGCCGACCTCCGCGTGGGAATTGTTTTCCCGCAGCTTCGGCCATACTCGGACATCGGCCTCATCGATCTTCTCGCCCTAAACCTAAGGACATCTCTCTCAGCCTTAGAGAGAATATCGCTCAGCCTCAGGCTTGGCGAAGCTCGTCCCTTGCACTGTCAGCCTGAGGTGTGCCGGCGATACGGAGTGATCGAAATGACAAGCAATTTCATTGGCACGTTATTCGGGATGGTAGGCCGCCCTCGCATGCCAGAAATTGCAAAGCCGCGTTCGCAACACATCGGATTTATGGCCGCGCTCTTTGCGTTCTTCTGCTGCTCGGCTTGGCCAAGCTACGCCGCCGAAAATCTGGAGTGTCCAGAAATCGGCCCGGGCCGGGTTCCGGATCTCATTGGTGACGCGACGGGTGCCGGGCTGGTCACCACCGGGAACCGCAGCGACCTCTCCAATGAGATCAATGTTTTGATCTACAGGCTGCAAATCAGCAATCCCAACATCCCGTGGACTGACGTGCAGAACGTGCTGATTGCCGCGTATTGTCGCGTCGTGACCACTGCGCCTGGGCTCACTGCCTCCGAAAAATGGGACCGCATGCGCCAGTTCGACAAGGTTCTGGAACAACAGATCGCGACCCACACGATGCCCCCCGGAACAATGATCATCGCCAACGTTCCTCTTCCTCCTGACGTCTTTCGAGAGCTCAGGAGCCAGGCTTTCGCCTCCCATCAGACACCCGCCCAATTGATGGCCGCCATCCTGGCGCGCGCAGCAGGCAAGTAGAGACCCGATGAGCCCGCGCGACCTTGCTGAAGAGAGAGTGGCGGCATCTTCTGGACCTGGCGATGGAGCCAATGTCCATCCCGGTTTGACGTCAGAGTATCGTGACCCTCACTCGGCCTTTGCATGAATTGCACCCGCCCAATCGTTTTCTGGATTGCGATGCTCGCGGCGGTCGTCGCAGTCGTTGTCTTGCTGCGCGGCGTCCTCCTACCGTTTGTTGCCGGCATGGTGCTTGCCTATGTACTCAGTCCCATCGCAAGCCGCATGGAACGGCTGGGGGTCAATCGCCTGCTGGCGACGATTGCCATCATCGTTGCCGCTGTTGTCACCATTGCGGTTCTGGTGGTTCTGACCATTCCAATGATCGTCGGTGAGATCTCATACTTCATTGAAAGTCTTCCCTTGTACGTCAGGCGGTTGCAGACGCTGGCGACGGATCCAGGCCGACCGTGGCTCAGCAAGATAGTGGGGGAAGGTCTCGGGGAAGCCGAGCGTTCGTTCGGTGAGCTCACCTCCCTGGCGAGTAGTTGGCTCGGCGCCCTCCTGCGCTCGATATGGTCGGGAGGACAGGCCCTGATCTCCATCGTTTCGCTGACGGTGGTGGCTCCCATTGTTGCCTGCTATCTCATCTATGACTGGAACAGGATGATCGCAGCGATCGACCACTGGGTGCCCCCTGTGTATCGCGAGACAGTGCGGATGCTGGCCTCGGAGATCGATGACACTATCCGCGGATTCGCGCGTGGTCAGAGTTTGCTCTGTCTCGTTCTGGCCGTTTTCTACGCATCAGCACTGTCTCTGATCGGTCTCAAGCACGGCGCCCTGATCGGCATTGCGTCGGGATTGTTAAGCTTCATACCCTATCTCGGCGCACTCGCTGGCCTCGCTATTGCTACGTGCGTTGCGATCTCACAATTCTGGCCGGATTGGACGATGGTCTTTCTCGTGCTTGCCGTTTTCTTTGTTGGGCAATCGCTTGCGGACTACGTCCTGGCGCCGTATCTGGTCGGCCGAAATGTGCATTTGAACCCTGTTTGGATGATATTTGCGCTGTTCTCCTTCGGATATCTGTTCGGTGTCGTCGGTCTCTTGATTGCGGTGCCGCTTGCTGCTGCCATCGGCGTGCTGATCCGTTTCGCGCTGCGTCAGTACTATGCAAGCCCGCTGTACGCTGGCCCTGCTCCGGTCGCCTCCTTGCACGAGATCGCCGGATCGAATGTTCCCGCCGAAGAGCCTCGACGCAGCGCGGCGCGTGAAGCTAGTCACCACTGAATAAAGCGTGTCGTCACACACAGATGGAACAGCACCTTCAGGCGATTGTGACGGTTCTTTCTCTGGTCAATCCTCTGATCTGCGGGGCCATGTTCGCGCAGATAGAGGCCGGTCAGACCCGCGCCGCACGACTGGCCGATGCCACCAGGGCGGCGTTGGCTGTGCTGGCTATCCTGATCATAGCTGCGCTCGCGGGAGCAAGAGTGCTGAAAGTGTTCGGCGTCTCGCTCGAAGCCTTTTCGATTGCCGGAGGAGGTGTGCTGACCTGGATCGGGTTCTCCATGTTGCGCGGTAGTTCGCCGCAGTCCCAAGGCCACTTGGCGAATGGCGCCAAAGAGAAACGATCGCTTACGCCGGTGATCATGTTCGCGGCCAGTCCGGGCACGATTACCGGAGTCATCACGCTCGCCGTGGCGCATGCGAAACTGGCGCTGCCAGTCGCGGCGCTTGTCGCGGTCGTCGTAGCGGCGGGTGTAATGTGGATCGTGATGGTGCTTGTGGCTCACGGCGGAACACGCGCGAGCGGCGGCCTTTTGCACGACACGGCGACGCGGTTTATGGGATTGATTGTCATCGCCATGGGCGTGCAGTTCGCGCTGACAGGCTTCCACGGTTTTTCCACCGTGCATCCTTGAGTGCTGTGAAGTCGAGGCTACTGATGGCCGGACTTGTCGATTTGTCGCTGAAGGTCCTGGATCAACCTGACCAGATCATTGTCCTCGGGGATGATTAGAGCCAGCTGCTCCGCGTATTTGAGCGCGAAGTCGATATGACCCGCTCCACGATGGAAGCTGATGAGGGCCATCAAGGTATCGCGATCGCTCGGATGTCGGGCAAGGGTTTCCGCGAGGACTGTTATTGCATTTTCAGTCTGGCCGGCGGAATGCAGTGCCACCGCATAGACAAATGTGTATCGCGCGCGTTCCGGCTCGATTTCGGCCGCCCGTCGCAATTCGGCAATGGCCCCATCGCTGCGCTTGAGACGCGTCAGCGTCAATCCGAGCGCATGATGCAGCCCGGCGTGCCGCGGTGAGGCGTCGATGGCAGTCCGCAGAACTTCCTCTCCGTCAGCATCCCGACCGCGCTGGCGATAGAGATCGGCGAGGTTGATTGCCGCGGGCGCAAATAGCGGGCTCAGCCGCAGCGCGGCTTTGTATTCGGCTTCCGCCTCGGCTGCGAGGCCACGGCGCGCAAAGAAGTAACCCAGCGTCGAACGCGCTTCCGGCCGATCGGCATTGAGCCGCTGTGCAGCGACGAATTCGGCTGCCGCGCGCTCGAAGCGCTCGCGGTCGGAAGGTGGCTGGCTGGCGCTTGGCACAGTCGAGAGCAGGTTGGCCGCGCTGATACGCACGCCACGATTGGAATCGGACAAGAGCGGCGCGACGACCGGCCAAAGCTGATTGGCCGGCAAATCTTCAAGCATGGCAAGCGCTCCGATCCGCACCATGGGATCGGGGTCCGACAGTCCGGCGCGCGCCAGATTAGCATCCGACTTCGACGTCGAGCCGTATGGCCTGAGCTCGGCCAGGGCGCTTGCACGCGCAAACGCCGGAACATTGCGATCAGCAGCGATCTTGCGAAGCAAGGCGGCTGCGTCGCCGCGGCCGGTCCAGGCCGCGTGGAAAGCCTCGGCGTAGTTTTGCAAGCCCTTTCGGTTCGGACCGTGCCAGCGCTCGACCGCCGATGCCGCCCATTCCGCGCTCTTGTCGCCGTGGCAGTCATTGCAGGCGTTGGGCGTTCCGAGCTTTGCCGAAACATCAGGCCGAGGCACCCGGAAGCTGTGATCGTGCCGCCGGTCGATCACCATGTAGGTGCGCTCCGGCATGTGGCACGACGCGCAGGATAAGGGCGGATTCACCGCCTCGTGTCGTCGATGGGCTGCCACCGCATACTTGGCGGAGGCATGACATTGCAGGCAGATGCCATCGGCAGGAGCGCGAAGCTTGCCGCTGTGCGGCTCGTGGCAATCGCTGCAGGTGACGCCGGCCGCGAACATCTTGCTCTGCTTGAACGAGCCGTAGTTGTAGACCTCGTCCAGCATTTGCCCGTCGGCGTGATAAAGACCCTGACGTATTGGCGTGACCATGTGCGTGTCGGACAGCCATCGGCCTGGAACCCATGCTTCGGAGGACTGGCCGCGGCGAGCGTGACAAAGACCGCAGGTCTCGACCTCCGCCCGCAAGGTTCGCGGCGCGCTGCTGCGAACAGCATTGCCGGTCGCGGGATTGATCGACCAGGCTGCATCACGCCGTTCGGAAAAGTGCTCCGCCAGCCCCTTGGTCGGATCGTCCCACTTTCCAAACGGCCACCAGCTCCTCTGCTCCCGCGCCCAGGCGACGTGACGCGATCCTTGGCCGTGGCACGCCTCGCAGCCGACGCTGATCTCGGAGAACGTCGTGGCATATCGGTCGTTCACGGCGTCGTAATTCTTGCGTACGCCAGTCGAGTGGCACTCCGCGCACATGAAGTTCCAGTTCTGGTTCAGCTTGGTCCAATGCAGGACGTCGTCGTGCTTGATCTCCTCGTTCGGGTAGAGATGAAACCAGCGCTGGCCGCCTTGTTGCTTTGGGCGGCTGTCCCACGCGATCGACAGCGCCTGCAGCCGACCGTCGGGAAACTCAATCAGATATTGCTGCAGCGGATCGAGCCCGAACGTGTACTTGACCTCGAACGTGGCAAGCTTGCCGTCGGGCCCATCGGTCTCGACCAGGAACTTTCCGTCCCTGCGGAAGAAACGGGAGCGCACGCCGTAATTGTCGAAGCTCGCGTCGGCAAAATCGCCAAGGACGGACTTGTCGTCGGCATGGGCCATCGCGTGGCTATGTTGCGAGCCGCGCCAGAGAGTTGCTTGTGCTTGGTGGCAGCCGCCGCAGCCTTCGCTGCCGACAAAGGTCGGCGCGCTTGATGCCTGGGTGCTGCCGGTGGGTGAAATTGGCCAGCCCCCGGTGAGGACGCCGTAGGTCAGCCCCATGAGGAGGACGACCGCAACAGCGCCCGCTGTCACGAGCCAGATGAACAATGTCGACCGGCGCCTGACGTGCTCTTCTTGCTGCGCCACATCATCGGCAGGGGTCATTGGTTTTCCCCCGCCGTCCTTGGTCCTGGATCGGCTGCGCGCGAGCGGCTTGGGGCGGTGGTGCGACAAAGGTTGGCTCATCGTAGCCGGTCGGTCGGCTTTTATCTGCGACGTAGCGGAGGCGGCAGCACCTCGAAAGCGCGCTGCCAGATCGTTCCGCGGTCGAACTGGATCGTCATCCCGTCTGGAGAATAGATTGCGCCCTGGTTTGCGCGGTCGACCCAGATGCGTCCGGGATAGTTGACCCAAGCCCTCGACGGCTCACCGACATCGTTCAATATGTTAAGCTCCCATCCGTTTTGCGTGATGAATGCCGGACTGCCCGGTGCCCCGACGCACAGCAGCACGCATTGATATCGGCCGTTCAAGTCGACGCCTTGCACTTGCGCCGACGCGTTGGTGGCCACCAAGGCCGCCACGATTGCGATCGTTGCGAGTCCTTTGTTCATTTTTTCCTCCATCGGATCGGGAGCGGCCTTACGGGTACCCGGCCGATCATTGCAAATTGTACATTCGCTTGGCGGCGGCGAGCGCTCGTGTGCAGCCGGCGCGATTGCCGCGTGCATCAAATCGCTTGGCGCGCGCCAGGGACGCCTCGAACGTTGTTTGCGCCCGCGCCTCGGCCCGCGCGACCGAGCCGGGCGTTGGCTGGCGATCGAGTTGGGCATCGATTGACTGGCGCGCCAGTCGGCCCGGCATCCGGTTTGTTTGCAGACTGTCGCACCGCCTGCTCGAATTGCGCGATCGCGTTGCTGCAGGGGCCCGCACCTGCCGATGCGGTGCCGAGGAGCAAGACGGCAACGGCGAAAGTGGTTGTCACTTTCATGTTGGCATCTCCCTGCTCGAATTTGGAATAGGCCCGCGCGCCGCAGCAGACGCACGGGCCTTCGCATCAGGTCGTTCCCTACTGACCCGGGCGGTTCTTGATCGTTTCCTCGACCTTCTGCTTCACCGATTCAAGGTTGAACGAAGCCGGGGCCTGCATCGGCGGAAACTCGATTGCGGTCTTCGCCAGGTTCCCGACGTACTGCTGGACCAGGACGAAGCGCCAGAACTCCCTGGCGAAGAACTCATTCATGTAGCCGGGCGAACCGGCGTTCAACGACTCGCCGCGAGTAGTCGGCGTGCGCTCGAAGGGATCCTGGCGAATGTTGACCATCCCGGGCATGTCGGTCGTAAGCTTTTCGCCAGGCCAGCCCCAAGGCTGCGTGAAGAACGTGAACTTGAAGTCATCGAGGCGCAAGGCACCCAGGCTCGCACCGCCGAAGTAGAAGACTTCGTGGCGCTTGGATGGACCTCTCCCAGTGAGAAGATCTGTCTGGTCGTAGCCGTCGAGATGGTTCTTATAGGTCCGATCGCCGAGCCTGACGCCCTTGAGGAGTTGGTCGGTAATATTCGGATTTCCGGCCGCAGCCACCAGGGTGGGGAACCAATCAAGGCCAGAGAAGATCCCATTCTCGACTGATCCCGGTTTGATCCGACCCGGCCAGCGAATGAGAGCCGGCACGCGGAAGCCACCTTCGCCGACGGTGCCCTTGGTGTTCTTGAATGGCGTCATGCCGCCATCCGGCCATGTGAACACCTCCGCGCCGTTGTCCGTGGTGAAGATGACAATGGTGTTGTTGGTTTCGCCAATGTCATCGATATGCTTGAGCAAGGCGCCGACGCTGTCGTCCAACTGCGCCATGCCGGCTTCCTCGAGACCGTAATTGGTCTGACTGTTCTGCATCGCCTTGTACTTGGGCGCCAGGAACGTCCAGACGTGCATGCGTGTCGTGTTGTGCCAGACGAAGAACGGCTTGCCGTCGCGCTTCGCCTTGTCCATGAAATCACTGGACGATTTGACCAGCACCTCGTCGAACGTCGTCATGTCGTACTTCGCCTTCAGGAACGGCAAGTCGTGCATGTTCTGAATGTTCGACATGTCCGGGAACGGCGGCAGCGGACCGTCATCGACGATCCTCTGCTTGCCGACTCGGCCCCAGCGCGGCTGCTCGGTCGAATCGTCCGTGTCGGTCGCATAGCTGTGGATCAGGCTACGTGGGCCGTAGGTGTTGTAGTACTTTTCGTCGACCGGGAAGGAAAACCAGTACGGGTCGGACATTGCGTCGAGGTGGTACAGGTATCCGAAGAACTCATCGAAGCCATGCACCGTCGGGAGAAACTTGTTCAGGTCACCGAGGTGGTTCTTGCCGAACTGCCCTGTCGCATAGCCTTGCGCCTTCAGGGCGGTAGCGAGCGTTACCGCCTCCGCGGGGATACCGACATCCGCGCCTGCCTGCCCGACCGTCGTCAGGCCTGTGCGGATCGGCAACTCGCCGGTGATGAAATTCGCCCGACCTGCCGTGCAGCTTGCTTCGGCGTAATAGTCGGTAAACATCATGCCTTCGGACGCCAGCTTGTCGAGGTTCGGCGTCTTCCCCGACATCATGCCACGATGGTAGGCGCCAACGTTGAACCAGCCGACATCGTCACCCATGATGACGAGGATGTTTGGCGGGCGTTGCTGCTGCGCAGCCGCCGGGCTGCTCAGTGCCATCACGGCGACGAGCAAAGTCAACAAAATGAGCCAGGCGGTTCTGAGTCGGCATTGGGCGTTTCATTTTTATTCTCCCGAACTTTGAACGAGTTCAACGCCTAACGCGCAACGTTCCGAGCAACGTCTCGCGCAGCGTCCCTCGAAACATTGAGCACCACGGGGCCATGAGACTATTGTCCTTTGGTGCGCGTTACTAAACCAAGGTGTAAGCGCCGCGCGGACTGATCGTGCCGTCGGGAGCGGCGCACCGGCGCGGCGGCTCACTTAGTCGAACGCGAAGCTGCGCCTCCAGTCGTTCGTCAGGCTGATCACGGTCCAGCACTCATCTTTGCCTCGTCGAAGAGAGTTCTGGGTGAGGGCGGAGACCTTTGGGTAATTCCTGCACCGGGGCCACTGGCATACGCCGACGCGACCTTGCCCACCTTGCCGCGGAACATCCAATAGACGACTGCGGTGTAAATCAGCACGACAGGGAACACGATCACGCCAGCGCCCCAGAACAGGAACTCAAGTGACTGCGTTGGCGCGGCTGCTTCCTGCACAGTGACCGAGTATGGGATCATGTACGGCCAGAAGCTGACACCCAGTCGCAGGAATGCGGAGGTGACCAGCAGGATCGCCATGGCGAACGGCACGCGGTCATGCCGCTGGCGCACTCCAATAACCAGGCCGACAACGGCAATGACGCCGAGCAGTTGCAACGAGATCAGCCGCGGATCGGCGAGCCAGCGGTCGAGCACCCGCAGTTGCGTTGCGAGAGCGAACACGAATACCGCGATGAGCACGACGATCACGGCCCCCAGGAGCCAGTCGAGCCGGCGATACGCCCAATCGCGCAGGTCGCCTTCGGTCTTCAGCACCAACCATGCAGCTCCCAGCAGCGCGTAGCCGAGCACGAGCCCGACCCCGCACAGGAGCGAGAACGCCGTGACCCACTCGAACGCGCCGCCCACAAAGCGTCCGCCGACCACGGGCAGTTCCTGCACCATTCTGCCGATCGCAGCGCCCTGCACGAAGGTCGCGACCAGAGAGCCCAGGAAGAAGCCCCAATCCCACACCGGCCGCATCCGCTCGCTACGGTAGCGGAACTCGAAGGCAATGCCGCGGAAGATCAACCCGAACAGCATCAGCGCAATCGGCAGATAAAAAGCCGGCAGGAAGATCGCATAGACCATCGGGAAGGCGGCGAACAATCCGGCGCCGATCAGGACCAGCCACGTCTCGTTGCCGTCCCAGAACGGCGCGATCGCGTTCATCATCGTGGCCCGGTGCTGCTCATTGCGCGTGGTACCGAACAGGATGCCGACGCCGAGGTCGTAGCCGTCGAGGATCACATAGACCAGGATCGCAAAGGCGATGACGCAAGCCCAGAAAACGGGAAGCCAGGTGGGGTCCATGGCTACCTCCCGGCAATGACCTGGCCGCCGGTCGCCGTCTCGGCAGAGCCTGCCGCCGCCATCGGCCGCATGGCGGTTGCTCCGGTGAGCCTCGTGTCGGTAGTGGTCGGCCCGTCGTGCAGCAGCCTGTAGATGTAGTAGGCGCCGAACGAGTAGACCACCGCGTAGACGAGAACGTAGCCGACGAGCGAGAACAGCACGTCGCCGGTCGTGAGCGAGGGTGTGACGGCATCTTTGGTGCGCAGCAGGCCGTACACGACCCACGGCTGACGCCCGACCTCGGCGGTGAACCACCCGCTGAGGACGGCGATGAAGCCGGTCGGAAACGCGAGAAACGTTCCCCAGAGGAACCAGCGCGTCGTCTCCAGGCGGCCGCGCCAGCGCAAGACGTTTCCAAGCCACGACGCGGCCAGCATGATCAGTCCCATCCCCACCATGATCCGGAAGGCGAAGAACGGAATCACGACCGGCGGCCGGTCCTCCGGCGGAAACGTCTCCAACCCGATCTCACGCGCAGTCCAGTTGCCGGAGGCGATGAAGCTGCCAAGCTTCGGGATCTCGATCGCGAAGAGATTGCGCTCCTTCGCCTCGTCTGGAATCGCGAGCAGCACCTCGCTCGCCGGCTGCTGCGTCTTCCAGCGCGCCTCGATCGCCGCAAACTTCGCCGGTTGATGCTTGAGTACGTACAGGCCCGTCAGATGGCCGAAGAAGAGCTGGATCGGGATCAGCACCGCGACCAGCCCGAGGCCCCAGTGCAGCATCACGCGCGCCTCGGCGCGATGGATGCCGCGCAGCACGTACCAGGCGCCGGTGGCCGCCACGCACATGCCGGTCGTCAGGAATGCGGCGAGCAGCATGTGCGGCCAGCGGATCAGGAACACCGACCCGGTGACGATCGCCAGCCAGTCGCTCGGGATGATCTTGCCGTCCACGATCGTGTGACCGACCGGGACCTGCATCCAGCTGTTGTTGGCGAGAATCCAGAACGAGGACGTCATGGTCCCGAGTGCGATGAAGCAGCAGGCCATGAAATAGAACCACGGCGGCACGCGATCACGCCCGAAGCAGGACGACGCCGAGAAACGTTGCTTCGAGCAGGAACCCGGTGAACGTTTCGTAGCCGAGCAGCGGCCCCATGATCGCGCCGGTCTTCTCGGACAGCACGCTCCAGTTGGTGCCGAACTGGAACGCCATCACGATGCCTGTGACCACCCCCATGCCGAACGAGACCGCGAACACCTTGAGCCAGAAATCGAAGACGCGCCGGTAGAGCGGGTTGCCGGTGACGAGCCGTGCGCCCTCGATCGTCGCCAGCCAGGCTGCCAACCCGATCGTGAAGGACGGGAAGATGATGTGGAAGGCGATGAGGAACGCGAACTGGAGGCGTGACAGGAAAACCGGATCGAGTTCCATGGCCAAGTCTCCGTCATTGGCTCGCGGAGGCGCTGTCGAGGCCCAGCACGACGACCTTGGCGGTCACGATCTTCGTTGGCCAGGCGATGTGCGTAAAGCCGGCCGCCACGGCGACTTTTTGCGCACCGTTCGCGGTGTAGGTGATCACACCGCCGCCGATCGCGCCGCCGAGCTCCTGGCCCCAAAGCTTCTGGCCGTTGGCGGCATCGAGCGCATAGAAGTTGCCGCCGAGATCGCCGAAGAACACGACGCCGCCGGCCGTCGGAGTCATGCCGCTGACGATCGGGTAGTTGGACTTCAGCGCGCCACTTCCAGACGCCGGTGTCGGCGTCGACGGCGTAGACCCATCCGGCCCAGTGTCCGTCCGCACGGCCGTCTCTGCCGAACATCCAGAACGGGTTCCATGTCGCCATGCCGGCCCATGGCTGCCCGACGCTTCACCGACCGCAGTTCATTGACATCCTTTGGCGTGACCGTGTCGCACCACTCGACCTCGCCGACGAGGATGAGGTTCGTCTGCGGATCGTAGGCCGGGCTGTTCCATTCCGCGCCTCCCACCGAGCCTGGGCAGAAATGGACGGCTTTGCCGGGCGCGAAGGTTGCGGCGACATTCTCGATTTTGGTCACCGGCACGCGGTAGAGCAGACTGTTGTTGGCGAGATCGAAGCCATAGAGATGTCCATCCTTGGGCGCGACCGCCATGAGCTGCTTGCCGCCCATCGTTTGAATCAGGACGGGCGGGTTGGAGACGTCCCAGTCGTGCCAGTCCTTCGGCACGATCTTGAAATGGTGCTTGTAGTCGCCGGTCTTGGCGTCGAGCACGACGACCGAGTCGGTAAAGAGATTGTCGCCTTCGCGTGCGGCGATTGCGAAGTCGGGAGCCGGATTGCCGCCGGGGACGTACAGCAGCCCGGTCTTCAGATCGAGCGTGTACGACGTCCAGGTTCCGCCGCCGCTGATGGGTATGCCGGGCGCGTTCTTCCAGGTCGACATGTCGAGCGGCGCTTGCGCCTAGCGGTCCGCGGGCCACGTCGCCCTCGGCTTTGGGAACCAGAAAGAACTCCCAGACGATCTTGCCGGTCTTCGCGTCGAGCGCGTACATGCGCCCCTTGCCGCCCTTGTAGTCTCCGCCGGCATTGCCGACGAAGACGAGGCCGTCCCAGGCGATCGGGGCCGACGGCACCGACTCGCCACGTTTCGGGTCGGCGATCGTCGTTTCCCACATTCGCTTGCCGGTCTTGAAGTCATAGGCCAGCACCCGCCCGTCCTGGGTGCCGCGAAACAGCATGCCGTCCATGTAGGCGGCGCCGCGGTTGGCCGGCAGAAGGCTGGGCGGGTAGTCCTCGTGCGTGCGCCAATTCTCGGCGCAGGTCGCCGGATTGAGCGAGAAAATATCGAATTCGGTCGTGCCGATCAGAGCGTTGTCCACCATGATCAGACCGGACTCGAAGGCAGCGAACTCACCGACGTCGTAAGTGCACAAAACCTTCAGCTTGCCGACATTCTTCGTATTGATCTGGCTGAGCGGCGAGTAACGCTCCGAGGTCAGTGTTCTGTTGTAGCTCGGCCAGTCTCCGGCGGTGGCGCTCGGCGATGACGCATCGGCGGGAGGTGAGGGCGCAACAGTCCCGGCGTCTTTGTAGGCCGGATTCAGTTCCGTGGTCGTCGTGCCTGGAGGTGCAGACCAGGACAGAAGATAGTTGAGCGTCATGGCCCGCCAATAGGTGACATCTGGACCGGGTAAGCGTAGTAGAGCGCGCCCGCGGTGGCCGCGCCTGCCGCGCCCAAAGCGACCAGGACGCCAGCGATGATGATGAGCTTGCGCCTCATTTTCCCGCTCCTCCTGGTGCACGGACTCACTGACGACCTGACTCGGTCGCTAGGGCTGGCTGAGCGCCATACGCCACTCACAGCGACGATCGCGACTGATCGTCGAGAGCCGACGCTCGCGATGCTGAAGTCCGCTGGCCTTGCCTTCGCTCAACGTCAAGAATCGGATGTCGGCCTCCAGCTCGGTGTCCATCCGAACATCCGGGTCGGCGGACGCTGGCTTTGGTTCTTGTCTCTCATTGGCCATCGTTAGCTCCTCCTTTGTCCAATTGTTTCCTTCATCGGAGCGAAAGCGGCTTTGCAGGTACAGAGCCGATCATTGCAGATCGTACATTCGCCGGCGGCGGACGAGGGCTCTCCCAGTTCGTGTGCGAAGTCGGTGCCTGCCGCCCGTCACCTGGTCCTGCGACCGACCGTGGTGGGCGGAAAGATTCGATTCCAGTCGTTCTTCATGCTGATGACGATCCAGCCGTTCTTCTTCGCCTCGTCGTACAGCGCCTGCGTGAAGGTGCCGACCTTGGTGTCCGGCAGGCCCTGCGCCGGGCCGTAGGCATACTCGCGCTGCGGCGTCGTCGTGCAGCACCAGCATCATCAGCCGCGCGCCGTCGCCGGCGCCGGTGTATTCCAGCATCTGCGCGGTCGCCGGTCGAGTTGCCGAACGCCGCGTGTGGGCCGCCGTCCGATCATCAGGTGGATGCCCTCGGGCTTGCCGGCGTTGTTGTCGTTGAGCAGCAGCTTCGGTTCCTTGGTGAGGAACGGCTTGCCGTCCTTGCGTAGCCGTATTTCGTGTCCGCCAGCGGTGCCGACCACCTGCTCGGGCGGGATGCCATAGACCTCTCGTGAATACACGCGCACGAAATCCTGGCCGCCGCCGGTGACGATGTACGTCTTGTAGCCGTTGGCGCGCAGGTAGCGCAGGACTTCGAGCATCGGCTGGTAGATGAGCTCGGTGTAGGGGCGGTTCCAGCGCGGATGCCTTGGCGGTTGCGATCCACTTCTTCGCTTCGGCGTTGAACTCGTCCACCGACATGCCGGTCAGCGTGGCGGCGAGGATCTTTTCCAGATCCGCGCATCGGGAAGCTTCGCCATCGCCTCGCGGTTGCCGGATAGCACGGTCTTGAACGGCTCGACATCCTTCCAGTCTCGGGCTTCTGCGCCACCACCGCCGGCACCCGCTCCAGGCAGTACATCACCTGCGTGTACATCGGATGCTCGACCCACAGTGTGCCGTCCTGGTCGAAGGTCGCGATGCGCTCCTCCGGCGGCACGAACTTCGGGCTCGCCTGGTCGGTGGTCGCCTGCACGAACTCGACGATCGCCTGCTTGGCCGGCCCGTCGTTCCACGACGGCAGCGGGCTCGCCGGTCGTGTGCGCATGGCGCGGACGCTGACGAAGGAGCGCGGCAGAGCGGAAGCAGCGCCAAGGTCGAAGCAGACCGGCATCGTGCCGTGCGATGCACAACGTCATGCGCTCGCAAGACGATATTCGGTGTATCGACGGTCAACCCATTGCCCGTTGTCTGCTCGCGGCAGGCAGATCGACGCAGAGCGAGCTTGCCTAACAACAAGCCGACGGCCGCCCCAGTTCATTGCGTCTCAGGCTGCTCGATTGCAGTCGGACTGCGCGCTAGTCGCCCGCGTGACTCGCACTTCAGCCCTTTCTCTGACCTGCTCTGATGATCCCGACTGAGGTTGTAGGTCTCCGGCGCCTGCAGCGGCGGGAACGTCTTGTACGACATGAGTTCCTTCACCCACAACTGCTGGCCGATCGGCAGCATGTTCCAGTCGTACTGGAAGGCCGTCACCGGGGCGCCGAGCGCGCCGCCGAGGCTCATGGCCGACTTCTGGTCGATGCCGACCGCCTGCTCGAACGGATCGCGCTTGATGTTCTGGACCAGGTGAAGTGGAACGGGACGAGCGGCATGATCCAGCCGGCCGGCCCGGGCTGCGACATGGTGTAGTACATCTTCCAGTTCTTGTAGCGCACCGCCGACGGCGTCGCGCCCGAGAAGTAGAAGAAGAAGTCGCGCGCCGACTTGTCGCGACTTGCCCTCGAGGTAGTCGCGCTGGTCGAAGCCGTCGAGCGTCGTCTTGACGATGCCGGGATACTGGCCGGCCTCGATCTGCTTCTTCAGCCCGTCGCCCTTGGGCCCGCCGGCGATGTCGACAAACGTGGGCAGCCAGTCGAGCGCGGCGAACAGCTGGTTCTTGCACCGTGCCCGGCTTGATGAGGCCCGGCCAGCGCACGACCATCGGAGCGCGATAGCCGCCTTCCCAGGCCTCGCCTTTCTGGCCCTTGAACGGGGTGACGCCGCCGTCCGGGAAGGAGATCGCCTCGGCGCCGTTGTCGGTGGTGAAGACGACGATGGTGTTGTCGATCTGGCCCATGTCCTCGAGCTTCTTGAGGACGACGCCGATGTTGTCGTCCATCTGCTTCATGCCGGCTTCGTTGACGCCCCAGTCCTTGCCGCCGCGCTCGCCCAGCATGGCCTCGTACTTCGGCGACAGCACGGTCACGACGTGCATGCGCGCCGGGTTGTACCAGACGAAGAACGGCTTGTTGGTCTTCTTCGGGTCGTTGCGGTCGAGGAAGTCGATGACCTTGGCCGAGATCTCCTCGTCCACCGTCCTCGAGCGATCCAGCGTCAGCGGGCCCTCGTCCCTGCAGGTCTGGTTCTTCTCGGTGCCGTCGGAGGACTTGCACCAGAGGACCGGGCGCGGCGGCGTCAGGCAGATCGTCGTCTTGGGATCCACCGCGCCGGGGACCTCCGGCAGGCCGGGGATCGGCGTGTTCTTGCACGGCGGCGCGACGTCTGCTCGAGCGGGCGTCTTGTTGATGTCGGGGAAGCTCACCTGCTGCATCGCGTCGAGGTGGTAGAGATAGCCCCAGTATTCCTGGAAGCCGTGCGCCGTCGGCAGCGCCGCGGTGTGGTCGCCGAGGTGGTTCTTGCCGAACTCGCCGGTGGTGTAGCCGAGATCGATCAGGAACTTGGCGAGCGCCGGCGTGCCGGGCCGCAGATAGGACGGGCTGCCGGGCAGCTGCGGCGGGATCATGCCGGTGCGCAGCGGATACATGCCGGTGAAGAAGGCATTGCGGCCGGAGGTGCAGCTCTGCATGGCGACGTAGTCCATGAAGATCGCGCCTTCCTGTCCGATGCGGTCGATGTTGGGCGTCTCGCCGACCATCAGGCCGCGGTGGTAGATGCTCGGCTGCATCCAGCCGATGTCGTCGCCCATGATGAAGAGGATGTTGGGCTTCTGTGGCTGCTGCGCGGCTGCCGGCATGCTCGTCGCGATCACGACGGCGAGCAGTGCGAACAGGCCCAGCCAGCAGGTTCTGGCCGACATTTTTCGTTTCATCATTTAGCTCCTGTGTTGGACGCACTTCGGCCGCCGCGATCCCAAAGCCCGCGCGTGGCCAACACAGAAACTTTGCGCAGGCGTATTACAGTAGACTATTGACTTTTGGTGTAGTGTGACTGGACTTAAGGTGGAATGCCGTCCGGAACAAATTGTCTTTTGTGTCGCGGTGAGACAAAGGTATTGATGATTAGCGCGAATACTGCGCTGGCGCCCACGGATGCATGGAGGACAATATGCGGCAAGTCATCATGACGACATTTTTGACTATTGGTGTGGTGACGGCTTTCCTCAACTTCCCCGCACAGGCCCAATACGCTGTGTGTATTCCGGCCCGGGGATGCGCGCCCGCCACGCAGGTGAGCTATAACGCTTGCTACCAGCTCGCGTTGCGGCGCGGGTGGACCAATTCAGACAACGACGCAAGGGAACTCGGTGGACGCGCCCTCGACTTTTTCATCTATCAGTGCCTCCTCGGCAAAATACCAAGATAAAGTCGACTGGGCTTGCTCAAGACAGCGTTGCCTCCTTGGAATCGCCGCTCTCACCGCATGTTTGGCGGAACGTCCTCGATTATTTTGGTCGACGCTGGGCCTCTTGTAACAACAGATCGAACTGTCATCTCGCGCCGAATGCCCGCCATTACCCCTAAAGATAATATCCGGCCCGCCGATCCTGCTTCAGGATGGCATTGACACAATCAGCGCAAGAAGGAGGCGATCATGAAGCGTGCCATTCTTATTCCATTCGCAAGCGCCGTTTTGATACTCGGGGCGATGCCGGCGGCTGCTCAAGTGGCAGGCTCGACGACCCTCGGTGTATCCGTCGCCGAGCTGCGCGACGTGATGGAAGGTTGGAGCGTCAAGCGACAGATCCTCGGAGAATCTGTCTACAACGACAAGCAGGAACGGGTTGGCACCGTCGAGGACATCATCATCTCACCTAACAAGACGGTAACCTACGGCATTGTGGGTGCCGGCGGCTTTCTGGGTTTCGACAGGCGTGACGTCGCCATCCCAGTCAACCAATTGAAGCTGACCGATGGAAAGCTTGTTTTGCCCGGCGCTACCAAGGAGTCGCTTGCGGCGATGCCACCGTTTGAGTACGCCCCAAGGAGCGAGGGACGTGGCGCCCGCTAAATGCCCAAGTCGGATCGATGCAGCCTTCGCGGGCGTGGGCGATCGACTTGCCTTCATTCGCGAGGTTTACAGCCGTCTGAGTGATAATGCACGGTCGATCAGCGAGAAGCACGTCCGCGCCGCGCTGAGCCACAGCGAGCAACCATCGGCGGCCTAGAGAGAAAGCTGGACCATGATCCCGATCCGACTTGATCGGATCATGGTCTAGCAATCAGGTTGCTTGCTCTCATCACGCCGGCTTGAGGCGCGGGAACATCTTGTAGGCGTTCTCGCTCTCGATTGTGCGCAGGTCGGCTTCGCTGAGCTTGTAGTTGGCAAGCCCTTGCACTGCTTCCATGGCTTCGCGGTAGGGGAGGTCGGAGCCGAACATGACCTGGAATTCCTCGATCTCCTGGTCTGCTGCGTGCCAATTCACGCCGCGATGCTCGTCCATTGGACCAACCTGAGCAGTTCCTCGAAATCTTGGTTCGAGATGTTCATCCTTAGGGATGAAGCTTTGTCCTTAAGGACAATATCGCCATTGCTCTGTGCCAGATAGCTGTCGGCTGTGAAGGTCGCACTGTGGCCGTTCACATTTTCGCCAGAGGGCGACTACTTCATCAGGAGGCTTCAATGTTGAAAACGATCTCTGCTGGAATGACCGCACTCGCCGTCGTTACCGGACCTTCCCTAGGCTATGCACAGAGCCCTGCTGCCGGTCCTGCATCAGAGCGCATAACCGCAGCCGATTTGAACGCTTTGACGGATGCGCGGATTGCCATAGTCAAAAGCGCGTTGCAGCTCACAGCTGACCAGGAAAGGTACTGGCCGCCTATTGAAGAGGCTATCCGCTCCAGGGCGAAAGACCGGTTAACCCGGCTGGAAAGCGTGACAACAGGCGTGGCTGAACGGGCTGACCGTAGCCCGATCGAAAACTTGCGCGACCGTGATCCGGTCGAGTTTTTGAATCGACGCGCCGATGCCCTGACTCAACGGGCAGCCGACCTCAAGAAGCTTGCCGCTGCGTGGCAGCCACTCTACCAGACCCTCACGCCCGACCAGAAGCGCCGGCTGGGCTTCGTCGCGGTGTCTGCGCTTCGTGACCTGAGAGATGGCGTGGAGGAACGTCGTATCCGGGCAGCAGACGAGGAGATGTTGAGGCTTGAGCGTAGGTTGCCGTCGGCTCGGTAGCCTGTGGGCGACCAGCTCACGAGAATGATCCGACGCGCGGCCGGCAAAGAAAACCGGCCGCCGTCATTTTGGCGTGATCGAGAATGTCCGAGTTGGATTAGAATCGGACCACTAGCTTGGCCGCCCCGGGCTCACGCCGGCTTGAGGCGTGGGAACATCTTGTAGGCGTTCTCGCTCTCGATCGTGCGCAGGTCGGCTTCGCTGAGCTTGTAGTTGGCGAGTCCTTGCGCTGCTTCCATGGCTTCGCGGTAGGGGAAGTCGGAGCCGAACATCACCTGCGACATCGGCACCATGTGGAATAGCGCCGCCAGCATGCCAGGCGTGTTGCCCTGCGCCACCTCGTAGTAGAACCGCTGGAAGATCGGCACCGCGCCGTTTGGAAACTCCTGCTTGCGCCGGCCCGCGAGCTCCTCGAAGCGGCTGGTCAGGAAGGGCAGGGTGCCGCCGGAGTGCGACCAGATGAACTTGATGTCCGGGAAGCGCAGCGCCGTCTTGCCTTCGCCAAAGACCAGGCTCGCGATCGTGCGGGTGGTGTCGTGGTTATATTCAAGCGTCGAGACCGGCACGCCCTTGACCAGGCTGCCGCAGCAGTCCGGCGTCGTCGGGTGGGTATAGACCACCGCCTTGCGCCGATTGAGCTCCTCGAAGACCGGCACGAACGCGGGATCGCCCAGGTACTTGCCGCTGTACACGGTCCACAGCGCAATCCCCTCGGCCTTGAGCACGTCGAGCGCATATTCGATCTCGCGCAGGCTGCCTTCCGTGTCAGGGAGCGGGATGACGGCGAAGCTGCGGAAGCGGCCCGGATGGTCCTGCTCGAGCTTGGCGGCGTATTCGTTGCAGGCACGCGCGAGCTTGCGTGCCTCCTCGTCGACTTTTCCGAACCAGACTCCAGGATTCTGGACGGAGGTGATCGAGGTCGCGACACCGGCCTTGTCCATGTCCTCGAGCGACATCGAGACCGACCATTTGACCGGGTTGCCGCCGCGATTGCGTACCAGCGCCTCGGCCTGCACCGGCGGAATGATGTGATGGTGGACGTCGATCCGGCGCGCCTTCGCGGGCGCCTGCGCGGCGGCCGGCACGGCCGCTGCACCCAGCACGGCAGCGCCGCCTGCAAGCATGTTCCGCCGCGTGACCGGCGTCGCGGCAAAATTGGCTGGCGTTTCGCAGCACGCGCAGCCCGACAAAAGGTTAAGGCCGGTCGTCTTCAACATTGGCGTCTCCCCTCGACTGTCCGCCGGGCATCCGGCGGTTTTCAGGCCGGTCAGCATAGCCCAATCATGGTTCCGAAAAAGTGCACCAGGGCGTGTAAAAATGTCTCTGGGCGTTATTCACCTGGGCGCTATTCATAATGCCAAACGGCGCGGCTCGCGGGCGGATGTCCGCGATGCCCAGATGGCACAAACCCAGATGGCGCGACAGCGGACCTCGCGGGGAGGTCCGGGTCGCGGTCATGGCGGATCTGGGCCGTTGCTTATTTCCAGCGGCTCGTCGCCTGGGCGTGCAGCGAATCCGGCGGCAGCTGCAGCAATTCCATTCGCACGCCATTCGGATCGTAGACGTTCGACAGGATGGCCTTGGTGCCGCTGCTCGGCGTGATCTCGCGCACATCTGCGCCGCGCGCTTTCCACATGGCGGTCGCCTGGGCCATATCGTCGACCACGACGCCGAAGTGATAGATGCCGGCAGGGCGTTGTTCATTGATGGTCTGCAGCTCGATGAAGGTGTCCTTGCTGACCTGGATGTAAACCAGTTGGACCGCGCCTTGCGGAGTGCGGACGCGGAATGCCTCGGGGAAGCCCATCACCTTGGTGTAGTGCTCGACGGCCTTTTCGATGTCGGGCACGGCCAAGGCCACATGATTGATTCCGACCACCCCTCGGTTGGGGCCCTGGTTCTGGGCCATGGACGTTGCCGCTATGCCGGCCAGTGTGCCGGCGACGAACAGAGCAAGCCCGCGCATGTCATCCTCCCTGTAGCTTAGGTTGTGTACTTCTGAAACGGGACGCTCAGGTTAGCGCGTTTGATGTCCGCTTGTCCCTCGATGTCGGCCCAAAACAGAGCTCCCGTAGGGAGCCCACGCGCTCGCGATAGCCCCCATTCGATGTCGCAGTCTGGCCTCATGATGCATGGCGGATCAGCGATTTCGAGGTGGTCATCATAGCGATCTATGCACGGAACTTTGTTCAAGGCCGTTGGTTGAGAAGCACAAAGCATATGAACTCAATGGAGATCCGCCATGGCCGACGAACTGCGAAGCACTGTGCGCAGTGTGGGAACGACGATCAAGGAAACTGCCGGCCAAGTGGCCGACGACACCAAAACTGCAGCTGAAGGTTTGATGAACCGGGCGGCAGAGCTGGTTCCGGAAAACTATGATAAGGCCGTTGACGCTGCCAAGGAAGGCGTTGAAGCCGCCAAGGATGCGGCGGTCGCCGGCCATGACTTCATTAAAAAGTTCATGGAAGAAAACCCGCACACGACCACGGCAATCGCTCTGGGTATCGGCGTCCTTGTGGGATACACGGCCACCCGGCGCACGTGAGTTCTCGTCATCGAAGAAAGGTAGTTCGTCATGCCAAACAGAGCTCAGCCGCAGAGCCTTGACCGTGCGATCGGGGAGGCGAAAAAGCAAGCATCTCAGGTTGCTGACGTGGCAACGACGGCGGCTCGCAAGACTGCAGGCTCATTCGAAGTTGCGTTGCGAGAGTTCATCGATACCCAGCCCTATACGGCTGTCGGCGTTGCACTCGGCGTCGGCTGGCTTTTGGGTCGCCTGCATCGCCCGTTGTAAAGTCAGAGGCGTTGGAATCTCGCAGAGTTCCTGAGTGCTGCGGCAATTGTTGTATTGCTGCAGCACTTGTCGTGAGTGTCCGTGTTTCTTGTTGCCCTTGCCACTGATTGTGATGACACGGAATGACCGTGTTTGCTTTCGCTCGGAGGCGCCAATGCAACGGCGAACCTGGGGTTGGCTCAAATATCAACCGGGTGCGTCAGTTGTTGCACTGGCCCTTGTGCTCCTGGCAGGAGGTGTCGCTGTTGCCATGGCCGGCTTCCAGCTCGTTGCTGCATCTGGCCAGCGTCCGCCCACTGCCGTCATGCTCATTTTGCGTGGGATCGCGAGTGCAGAAGCGCCACGCGGTCAACTCGATGACGAGTTCGCCCTCAAATACGCGCGTCGCGTCGGCTATCACGGCGAGGTGCTCGATGTTGCGAGCAACGGCAGCGCGGATAGTGCGCAAGTCAAAATTGCGACCGAGCGCATCCGTCACGACGAAAAGGTGAGGGCGATCTATGGTTTTTCCGGCGGCGGCTATAACACACGGCGGATCTATGCCCGGCTAAACCGAGCAGAGCGCCAGCGTATTCGCAAGATCGTCGTGGTCGGGTCGCCGGGTATCACAAAGGCGGACTTTCCCGAAAGCGCCGACATTCTCATCAAGGACGATCCGCCGGCCGGTCACATGGCAGGACCCAAGGCGCTTCTGGAAACGCTTGCTGACTGATGCGCGGCGGCTCAAAGGCCGTGGCACGTCAAACAACAAACCTCGGGAAAGGTTTACAAGTAGCTTGCAGATCTGTTGCATGTGATATTCCTTAACTATCCGGGGGATGATTCGGGTTGGTGGCGCGGCCAAGCTGGGGGCTTGGTACGCGTTTTTGCGTACATTGTTTCTGTTGTGTTTGAGCGGCCGACATTGGTGGCCGCAGCGTATCCCTATGCGCAGAACACACGGAGGTCGGCAGAAATGTCGGACCAAATATTCATCCCGCCCGAAGTGTATGAACCGAAAGCATGGTGGCCCGAACGCCCCACGAGGATCGTAATAGATGAGATCAGACAGTATGTGCAAAAATTCGGCACACCTCACTTTTGGCGCGGCCATACTCATTCCCCGCCGCCGGCCGATGCAGATATCGAGTACGTTGGGGAAACGTCGTTGCCCAAGTCTCATTCAACCCGCGATCGGTGGGCGCCGTGTCCTTGCTGCAGTCCGACACATCCAAAGTTTTACAAGAGTGTAATGATCGTATGGTTCCGGAAGGAGCATGTTATCCGGATCATGGGCCCGCAATGCTTCCGGACAATTAATGGCATCGCCCATGCCAAGGCAATGAAGCGCTGGAACGCAGAAAAGAAAAAGGAAAGCGACATAGCCTACTTACTCAGCCGGCTCGACCTTGTGTGTGATGCCGCGAACTTGCTTCAATCTTCCATTCCCACTTTCGAAGCTATTGATAAAGTCCGCGAAAGTGTCGTCACGAGGCTGCATCATGGCCGCATCAAGCTGTGGGACCAATGCAGGGACGGTGTTTTGTACACTCTCGAGGTGCCCGAGAGCGGAAGCGAGCGTGAAGCAAAACCAGCAGCTTATGGATCAATCCGCGGCTACCGCATGATCAATCCCGACCATAGGTCCTTCGGGCGTCAAATAAAGACGGCCATCATCGCATTCCGAACGATCCGCTACAGAGGGGGCAATCTGAAGGGCTATGTCGACGGGCTGTCCAATACAGACCGGCGTGACACGGTCAACATCTTGACCCGCACCTTCAGAGTAGTGAAGAAGGTTTACTCTGAGGCAGCCGATATTCGCTTGTTCCTGTCCAAGGAGACGGTGGCTACTCTCGCCAACTGGGCTAGGCATAAAAATTGCCCGATACGGTTCTATATCAGTCTTGCCGGCGACTCCCTCCGTATGGGGCGTTCACCAGATGAGATCTTCCGCGTGGGAGTTCCGCGGGATTTTTGGGGAGTTTTGCCTGAGTTGCCGGCCATTGCAGACATTGAAGTCGCTGCCTAGTGCAATTTCTTCTTCAGGGTCGATGCTCAAGCCGAAGCGTACGCCTATGCGGAAAGGCCGGCTCCTGAGCTAGACCTGCATTTGAGCTCGCCTCGGTGGGGGAAGTTGCTCCTTAACCGCCGAAGAGCGTCTTGAGAATGCTGCCGCCGTTGGCCCAGAACACCAGCACCACACCCATCAGCGAGCCTCCGGCCACCACACCCGACGCCACCGGCAGGGTGAACTCCTCCGCGAGCTTTGGTTCCCGTCTCTGGAGCAAGAGCGCAGCCAGGGCGCCCAGGAAGAACAAGAGCCCATAGTACCAGTGGAACACCCAGGCGAGGCCGAACGCCGACGCCGAAGGAAGATACGGCTCGTATTTCGGGAGCAAGACGGGCGCGAGCGTGAGCACCACACCGACGACAGCGCCGGCCAAGATCAGCCATAGCTTGATGGGCTCGAGCGAGGACAGACCCTGGCCGAGCGCAATGGCAACAGCGGACCAGGTCTGGGCGGCGGGCGCCGGGAACTGGTCGGTGCCGAGCACCTGCGCGTTGGGCACCAGCACCGCAAACGCGAGCACGCTGACGATCGTGCCGACGAAGATGCCAGAGAACTGGGCAATAAACTGCTGACGGGGGTTGGCACCAAGCAGGTAGCCGCTCTTCAAGTCGGTGAGCAGGTCGGCCGACGAGGTCGCCGCGCCGGCCGTGATGTTGGCGCTCATCAAGTTGACATTGACGTTGCCCGGGCTGAGTGCGCCGAAGGTGAGCTGCGTGACCTTGCCCATTGCGCCGACCGGCGTGGTATCGGTCTCGCCCGTCACGCGACAGGCGACGAGCGCCAGCCAGAACGACAGCGCCACCGCGAGAACACTTTCCCAGATCGCGATGCCGAAGCTTGCGTGCCCGAGCCAGGCCAGCGCAATAAGCGAGACGATCTGGCCGATCGCAAACCAGCTCATCGGCGCCTCGATGCGCTCGGCTTCGCTGGCAGGTTTTGAGCGGAAGGAGAACATTTGGCGCAAATCGCTGAATGCGCTCAATGCCGTGCGCCACGTCAGCGCAAAGCTTAAAAGCCCTGCCGCCACCATGCAGGAGGCGCCGAACCAGAGCGTCCACTGCACGATGGGGGCGAACCCCGCACCTTCGATGACGCCGTTCGCCTGGAGGATTGGCACGACCACCGCCCAACACAACGTGCCCGAGACCAACATGGTCGCGCAGACCCGCATGCCGGTGATGGCGCCGGCGGCGAGAAAGATGAAATCCCAGGAAAAGACCACGGTGCGGCCTGCCCAGGTTTCGTATTGACTGCCGAGGAGCCACTTCTGCAGATCGGTCAGAAGGGCCGCGCTTGAAAAACGCTCGAGACTCGGGCTGATCGCCGACAGCCCCTCCGCCCAGAGCTTGTCGATCGCCGCAATGAGCCCGGCGAGACCGAGTGCTTTGGCGGCGCGCAGACCCTGCGAGCTTTTGGCATGCAGCGCCCGCAGGGTTTCGGCCGCCGCGATGCCGGAAGGGAAGCGCAGCTGCTCGATATTGATCATCTGCCGCTTCATGGGGATCGCCATGGTGACCCCGAGCACGGCGATAAAGAACACCCAGGCCAGCATCAGCGGCACAGACATCGACTGGTTATTGATGATGATGTAGGCCGCAAAGGCCGAAACGAGCGTGCCGCCGGTGGAGTAGCCAGCGGAGCTGGCCGTCGACTGCATGCAGTTGTTCTCAAGGATGCTCATCGGCGTACGCGCGAGGCCGACTTTGAGCAAGCCCGTCCAGATCGCATAAGACAGGATGCAGGCCGTGATGGCGACGCCGAAGCCCCAGCCGGCCTTGAGACCGATGTAGAGGTTGGTAAGGGACAATACGCTTCCCAGGCATGAGCCGACCAGCACAGCGCGCCAGGTCAGTTGCGCCATGCTGTCCCCATGGCCGCGATAGACCTGCTCGTACCACTGTCGCTCGATCTCTTCGGGCGTGCCTTTGAAGCCGGCGACAGGCAGCGGCCGCTCTTGCTCATCGGGAGCTTCAACAGGGAGATCTTTCGGTGGCGCTGGTCGTTCGGAAGCGGTTTGGGTCATGAATGGCAACCTGCGATGGGAAAAGTCCGAGCTATGCGTTGATCGTGCGTCGAGTGTAGCAAGAGTGAGCACAAAAAAGTGTCCGGTTTCAGCCAGGCGTGCCTGGCACTGCCCACAACAGAAGCTCGATCTGGGCGCCGGTAATTCCCGTTGGTCGATAGCCAGGGCGTGGTCTAAGCTTCAAGCATCAGCCGGTGCGACCCACGCTCCAGGGCGATGGGAACTCGCGGGAGGAATGACATGGCTCAGGCAACCACCATGGCTGGGAGCGCGCCGCACAAGCCGTTCTACAAGAACCTCTACCTGCAGGTGATCACGGCCATCGTCATCGGCATCGCGCTCGGACACTTCTACCCGGAGCTCGGCGAGCAGATGAAGCCGCTGGGCGACACCTTCATCAAATTGATCAAAATGATCATCGCGCCGATCATCTTTTGCACGGTCGTGCACGGCATTGCCAGCATGCAGGACATGAAGAAGGTGGGCCGCGTCGGCCTCAAGGCGCTGATCTATTTCGAGCTGCTGACGACGCTCGCCTTGATCGTCGGCCTCATTGTCATGAACACGTTGCAGCCCGGCGCCGGCATGGACGTCGACATCAGGGCGTTGGACACCAGGGCGATTCAGGGCTTCGTAGCGAAATCCAAGGACCAGAGCACGCTCGCATTTCTGACGGACATTATTCCTGCCACGGTGATTGGGGCGTTCGCGCAGGGCGAGATTTTGCAGGTGCTGTTCTTCTCCATCCTGTTCGCGTTCGGGCTGCAGGCGCTCGGCGAGCGCGGCAAGCTGCTGCTCGGCGTGATCGACCAGGCCTCGCACGCCCTGTTCGGCGTCGTCGGGATCATCATGAAGGTGGCACCGATCGGCGCGTTCGGTGCCATGGCCTTCACGATCGGCAAGTATGGCGTTGCCTCGCTGCTGTCGCTCGCCAAGCTGATGGCGGCCTTCTATCTGACCTGCATCATATTCATCGTCTTCGTTCTCGGCTTCTTTGCGTGGCTCACCGGCTTCAACATCTTCAAGTTCATCCGCTACATCAAGGAAGAGCTGCTGATCGTGCTCGGCACATCCTCCTCGGAGTCGGTGTTGCCGCGCATGATCGCCAAGATGGAGAACCTCGGGTGTGAGAAATCCGTCGTGGGTCTTGTCATTCCGACCGGCTACTCCTTCAATCTCGATGGGACGTGCATCTATCTGACCATGGCGGCGCTCTTTCTCGCCCAGGCGACCGGCACCGACCTCAGTCTGGCTCAGCAGCTCGGCATCGTCGGCATCCTGCTCCTGACCTCGAAAGGGGCGGCCGGCGTGACCGGCTCGGGCTTCATCGTGCTGGCCGCGACCCTCGCGAGCGTCGGCACGATCCCGGTGGCGTCGATCGCGCTCATTTTAGGGATAGACCGGTTCATGTCGGAGGCCCGCGCGCTCACCAACCTGATCGGCAACGGGGTGGCGACGGTGGTGGTGTCGAAATGGGAAAATGCGCTGGACGTCCCAAGGATGCACGCGCATCTGAACAATGAGACGGATGCTGAGGCTGATACGCCCGAGCAGGTACTGGTCGAAGACGAGATCAAGGAGGCAGGAGCGGCGAAGCCGGTCACGATGTGACCGGAATGATTGTCGATCGTGCCATCGATGTGTGAGCCGCACGGGGAGGAAAGTATGACAGGCGCACTGCTCCGGATCGCTGCCGCTCTGGTGGTGGCTTTGGTCTGTGCAAGCGGCGGCCGCGCGGACGAGTCGGATTGGCCGCAAACGCTCGTGATCGGCACTGCATCGCCCGGCGGCACCTACCACGCTTATGGCGAGGGGCTCGCGCAGCTGCTGAGCCGCAAGCTCGGCCTGTCCGTCATTACGCGCCCGACTGAAGGGCCGACGGAAAATCTCAAGCTGCTTGAAGCCGACGAGATTCAGCTGGCGTTCGTCACGCTTGGCATCGCGCAACAGGGATGGAACGGCGCCGGAGAGTGGACCAATGGCAAGCAGCTCCGGGCCGCCCGCGCCTTGTTTCCGATGTACGACACGCCGTTTCATTTCATCGTGAGGTCCGACTCGGACATCCGCTCGATCGCCGACCTGGCTGGCAAGCGGCTGGGGATCGGTCCGCAGGGGGGCACCGGCGGCATCTATACCCCGCTGGTTCTCAAAGCGCTCAAGATGGACGCGACCTTTGCGAGCGGAAGCTGGACGGATCTGGCCTCTCAGTTCAGCGCGCGCCAGCTCGAGGCGTTGATCGTGCTCGGGGGCGTGCCGGTCCCCGAGGTTGCGGAGCTCGAGAAGAAAGGCAATATCCGCTACCTTACTCTGACGCCCAATCAGGTCGTGGCGCTCCGCCTCGCACTGCCGGAGCTGGCGTCATCGCTCGTCGCGGCCGGGACGTATCCATCGCTGCGGCGTCACTACCGGACCGTGGGGATGTACAATTTCGCCGTTGCGCGTTCCAACTTGCCCAACGACCTTGCCTACGCAATCCTTGAGGCAGTGTTCAATCATCACGAGGAGATGATGGATATCCATACGGCCGCCGCCGAGACAGTGCCGTCCAACTTCACGCGCAACACGATCCTGCCGTTCCACGATGGGGCGGCGCGCTGGTACAACAACAAGGCCACGGTCGGCGTGAGCCTCGCGGATTGAGGGTGGAAAGGACGGTCGATCCCGACGATCGTAGACTTGATGGCGAAGCCGCGGACCTGGCACTCTACGCACTTCCGGCCGCTGCTAGGCCGTGTACTCATAGACCGCGCCACCCAACTCCGCTTTTCCTGAGAAGGGGGGCCAGGAGCCGACGTTGCGGGCGACAGTTGCGCACTGCCCGTCAGGAAGACCTGTATGGGATCAGCCTACTGCCTCGGCTGCCCAAGCCCCTGCGTCTCGGCAAGCCCAAACAGCTCCACGCTCTCAAATGGGGTCGCCGCCCAGGGTCGGAAGCGATTCAGCGTGAACTTTGTTTTCTGCCCAGGAGCAACGTCCACGAGGAGGTAGTTGTAGTCCTCTTTGGGAGGTTGCCCTTTCCAATATTGGTCCTGCGGGTAATTCGGCGGCACCTTGATGGTCGTGCGGCCTGGGAGAATTGGGTCTTGTTCTGCTCCGCCGCCGCCCAGCAGCAGGTACTTCACGCCGTCCACCTCGTATAGCTCGGTCGTGTGAACGTGCCCGTTGAACACGACGATCTCCAGGTCATTCGCGTATGGCGCGATAACCTTGTGGGGATTCTGCGGCTCGGGGATGGGTCCCATGCCGGAGCGAGCAAAGGCTGGGTTGTGGAAGCTGATAAAGACCTTACGGGTGCCCGCAGCCTTGGCCTCATCCAACCACGTCTTCAACTCCTCCATTTGCGCTTCGTACCGAGGCCGATCGGCATCCCACGACGTTGGCGAACGATAGTCGTATTTGCCCGTCCACAGGAAGATGAAACGAGCGCCGTTGAAATCGAACTTATAGATGAGCCTTTTGTCGGACACTCCGAACTGCGTCAGGTACGGAAAGGCCTGCAACAGGCCCTCGACGTCGGAGTCGTCCCACACTTCGTGATTGCCAACGGCGGGGAAAACACGACCAGGCAGGCCGGCCGCGCGCATCTCTTGGTCTGGGACTGGCAGATGCTTCAATACATCTTCATACACCAGCCTCCAGTACGGGTTCTCAGAAGGCGTGGGGCCTTGCTTGCCCCACCAAACCATGTCTCCCGTGTTAAGTATGAACTTGGCCCTGCCACTCTGGACATCTTTCACAATCTTCGCGGGCGACCCACTCGCCGCCGTGCAGCCGAAACATCGTGCGGCGCACGCCGGGAAGCAGCTTCACATCTTCCACGGATGCCTCCGTGACCCAGCCCTTATCAACCGTCAATGTGCTCACCTCGCTTTTGCTTTCAAATGGCATGACGATCTGGACCAACTCATTGGTAGACGGGTCATAGGTGAGCTTCACGTCCCTCCTGACGATTTCCTCTGCGACTTTTTCTGGAAGCACCAATTCAAACATATCGACCATCAGCTTGATCGCTTCCTCACTCTGATCCGACTTGTACGGGAGGTACATCATCGACCGCGAGTCACCGTACACGGCAAACGAAAAAGCGGTGTTGCCACCCGGTCTGATTTGCTGGGCGATAGCGGTCTGTGGCTGCAAGGCCGGAAGCAGCGCCAAAGATGAGAGCAGAGCCCGGCGGTTGATCATGTGCGTCCTCATTGTGTGTCGGCATTGCGCGAGGCTATAGGCCGCTCATTTTTCCCGATGCCACGCAATGTGCCGCGCGGCGTCCATTGGACTTTGCGCACCAGCGTTATTATGTCGCCACTATCTCTTGGTGCCGTTGGCTGAACTTAAGTCTAAAGGGACGCACGGGCTGCCTTTGAGACTCGCAGATCAGGTTCACCGCGGTCGAATAACACCAACGCCAAATAATCGATCCGCTCAATCGGCGAGATGCCGATCCGTTGTTCGCTCAGCGTGGTCTGCCTGCAGTCATCGCTTTCTATTCGGGATCGTCTTTGCAAACATCGAAAATGCGAACCCCTTCGATCGGATCCGGTAGCCGCATCACTTCAGGATCCGCGAGCGTGCGGCGGGCATTGTCGTAGCCGCTCTGCCAGTGCTCATCCATCATTCGTCGGGAAAAGAGGAAGTCCTTGGCGATGCCCTCGTAGCTTCTGGCGCGATAAATGAGGTGGACGATGTTGCAGACCTTCTCGTCCGCCTCCTGCTGCAGCTTTTTGGCATACTCACTCTTCCGAAACTCATCGGGAAGCTGCTTCATGAGATTGGCGATCGCGATACGAAGCTTCTGTGTCTCCTTGTATTGATCGGTTGCTGCCCGGGTTCGGCTTGAATACACGATGTCCTTGTGTCGCACTTCCACCTCGGTCAGATCATGTGGCAATGCCCCGCGGGCGCTCCAAAGGTCGATTTGGAACGCGAGCGTGTCTTTCCCCGGCTCGCTGTTGAGCACCCATTGCAGCGGAGTGTTGGAAACAAGTCCACCGTCCCAATAATACTCCCCATCGACTTCGGTGGCCGAAAAGCCAGGAGGCAGCGAACCGCTGGCCAAGACATGCTCAGGTCTGATGCGATGGGTGGCGGTGTCGAAATAGGCAAAGTTTCCAGTACCAACATTTACGGCGCCGACGCTGAAGCGCATGCGTCCTGCATTGATCCGGTCGAAATCCACCAGACGCTCAAGGACAGCCTTCAGAGGCGCAGTGTCATAGTAGCTGGCCTTGTCCGGGGTGCCGGCGGGCCACAGCGTTGCCGGCGGCATACGCGGAGTAAAAAAATTCGGAGCCCCAAACAGGAGGATGTTCATGGCCCTCACCTGATTGACAAGGTGATGAACAAACGCGTTTGGAAGTTCAATGGATTTGGAATATGGGATGCCTAAAGGCGACGTGCTGACAGTCTCCCAAAATTCGCGAAGTCGATCCACCCGCTTGTCAGGGGCATTTCCGGCGATGATTGCTGCATTGATCGCGCCGATTGAGATTCCCGCGACCCAATTCGGATGAAGGTCCGCCTCAGCCAGGGCCTGATAGACACCAGCCTGGTACGAGCCGAGTGCTCCGCCTCCCTGCAGCACCAGGACAATCTGCTCGAACTGCGTCCGTGTGTCTTTC
Source organism: uncultured Alphaproteobacteria bacterium (assembly GCA_963745515.1). Classification (GTDB taxonomy): domain Bacteria; phylum Pseudomonadota; class Alphaproteobacteria; order Rhizobiales; family Xanthobacteraceae; genus VAZQ01. The sequence goes on along the minus strand of CAVUXO010000007.1, from coordinate 735,300 downwards.
TGGGGGTTAGATTGGTATGAGGTCATATTGAATACGTTGGTTTGCCAAACAAGAATTCCCTGCTACGGCCCCATAGCGTCATCGCACACGTACCGCATGCTCACCGCGGGTTCTCGATCAGACAGTCTTTTTGTTGGCGACGCCTTACTCCAATCCAAGTATTGATACCTTGGCCGTTGTGAGCTCGGTTGGCCACAAAATTTCAGTGAGACCTTTTGCAACGGCGATCTTTTGTGTTCCATTGACCGAATAAGTAATGACGCCGCCGCCAACCGCGCCACGGAGGTTTTGGCCCCACAATTTGCGCCCGTTTGCTGAGTCAAGCACGTAGAAATTTCCGCCCATGTCGCCGAAGAAAACGATGCCGCCTGCCGTCGGCGTCATGCCGCTTTGAATAGGATAATTCGTCTTTGCTCTCCATCTCCAAGCGCCCGTATCGGCGTCGACGGCGTATACCCAACCCGCCCAGTCAAAAGTCGGGTCCGCCTTACCCCACGTGTGGAATGGGTTGATCGACGCTTCGCCGGACCATGGTTTGCCGGGCGCGACGGCGACGATCTTCTCGGCCGGCATGAAGCGTGACGGTGGTGCACCATTCGACCTCGCCGATGAAAACAAGGTTCAACTGGGGATCGAAAGCGGGACCGTTCCACTCGGCGCCGCCAACCGAGCCAGGACAGAAGTGCACGGGCTTGCCGACCACAAACGGCTCGTTCTGGTTCTCCATCCGGGTGACCGGTAGCCTGTAGAGCAAGGCATTGGTGTCAAGATCGAAGCCGTAAAGGTGGCCGTCCTTCGGGGCGACCACCAGAATCTTCTTGCCGCCTGCGGTCTTGATAATGGCTGGAGCGCTGGAAACGTCCCAATCGTGCCAGTCTTTGGGAACGATCTTGAAATGGTTCTTGTAAGCCCCGGTCATCGCATCGAGGACGACAACCGAGCCCGAATAAAGGTTCGATCCTTCACGCACGTCGGTTGCGAAATCAGGCGCGGGGTTCCCGCCCGGCACATACAACAAACCGGTTTCCGGGTCCAAAGTGTATGAAGTCCAGGTCGCGCCGCCGGTTATCGGCGCGCCTTGCAGCGAGTTGCCCCAAGTTGACGCATTCAGAGGCGAGGCACCTTGCGGTCCGCGCGTCAGATCGCCTTCAGCCTTCGGCACGAGGTAGAACTCCCACACGATCTTGCCGGTCTTGGCGTCGAGCGCATACATGCGCCCCTTGACTCCCTTGATGTCGCCTCCTGCGTTGCCGATGAAAACCAAGCCGTTCCAGGCGATCGGAGCGGCCGGGGCGCTCTCGCCCTTCTTCGGGTCCCCTATCGCGGTTTCCCAGATGCGTTTGCCCGTCTTGAAATCGTATGCGAGGACACGGGCGTCTTGGGTGCCGCGGAAAAGCATGCCGTCCAGATACGCCGCGCCGCGATTGACCTCCTGGGGCGTGGCAGGAACGTAATCCTCATGCGTGCGCCAGTTCTCGCGGCACGTCGAAGGATCGATCGAGAAGATGTCGAACGCGGTCACGAAGATCAGCGCGCCCTCCACCTCCAAAAGCCCGGAATTGAAGCCGGTAAATTGCTTCGTATCATAAGTGCAGAGAACTTTGAGCTTGTCAGCGTTTGTTCTGTTGATCTGTTTTAGCTGCGAGAAGCGGTTCGAGGTGAGCGTCTTGTTGTAGCTCGGCCAGTCTCCCTCGGTTTCGCCAGGATCAGCCTGCGGTAATGCCGAAACCGGCGAGGCTGACGACCCCACCGTCACTTCAGTCTGGGCGACTTCCGTTTCAAGGGTCCCGGCGGGAGCCGACCAATAGCGCACATAATTTATCGCCATCGACGTGATCAGAACCGTCTGGTCCCAATAAGCATAGGACAGACCGGCTACTGCAATGCCGGCGACAACGATTGCACTGAACAGAGCGCGAAGCCAAAATCTCATCGGTCAATCCTCTCTAGCCTCACCGCTGCTGATGAGCCGTGACGGCGAAGGCGCGGCCCTCACTCTCGTTGGACGCGCGCTGCTGTTATCGCTTTGTCGGTGGGGGAGAGGCTAAAACGCCGGCGGATGGCCGCGCCATTCCACAATAGGGAGTGGCGACTGATACGAAGGTTTAGTTAGCCGTTAAGTCCGGCGGTGAGGTCCGCTCAGGATCATGATCGGCAAAACTCAAGGCGAGCACAAAGAATCAGCTTTACCCCTGAAAGCGGACATGCGGCGGGCATTCGTTGACTTCGCCTTCGGGCCCGAAGCCGACATTAGCCGATCGTTTTGCCCAAGCAGCCCGCTCGGCATCGACCATGAAATCGCGGGTAATCGGCACCGCATCACGCTTGGCTGACAGCAACAATTGGAACACCATGTGCGAGCCATGCAGGAATTCCAATTCAACGGCGGCGAGATAGAATTCCCACATCCGGCAGAATCTCTCGTCGTAGAGCGCCGCCGCCCGGGCCCTATTCTTGGCGAAGCGCTCGCGCCAGTGTTTCACCGTGTAGCGATAGTGCACTCGCAGCACTTCCATATCGTCGCACCACAGTCCGCAGCGTTCAGTAGCTGCGAAGGTCTCTGAGAGCGCTGGCACATAGGCGCCGGGAAAAATGTATTTGCGGATGAACGGACCGGTGGTGCCAGGCTGCGACATCCGGCCGATGCAGTGAATAAAGGCATAACCATCGGGCGTCAGCAACTCGCGGATCCTGAGGAAATATTCGTCGAAATGCCCGATGCCGACATGCTCCATCATGCCGACCGAAACCACGCGGTCGAACTGGCCGGTGAGCTGCCGATAGTCCAACTCCCGAAATTCCACGTGGTCAGAAACGCCGGCTGCCTCGGCATGGGCGCGTGACGCCTTAATCTGCTCGGGCGAAACGTTGACGGCGATGACTCGGGCGCCTGTTGCGCGCGCCAGATAAATGGCGAAGCCGCCCCAGCCTGAGCCGATCTCGGCCACCGTCATGCCGGGCTTTAGTTGCAGCTTGCTGGTGGCGTGGATCAGCTTGTTGCGTTGCGCCTGTTCCAGCGTCTCATGCTCTGGATCATGAAAATAAGCGCAGGAATATTGCATCTGATCGTCGAGGAACAGTCGATAGAGCTCGGTGGAGATGTCGTAGTGGTGGCGGGCATGGGCAGCGGCAAGCCCGATCGGATTGGCCTGATGCCAGCGGCGCAGCCCGCGCCACACCCGCCGCATCAGCTTCTGCGAGCCGTATGAATAAAGCCCGGCTCGATTAATCGAAAACAGCAGCAGAAAGTCATGGATCGCGGCCCCGTCCCCGAGCGTCAACGTACCGTCCATGTAAGCTTCGGCCGCGTACAGCTCCGGATTGATGAACAGTCTGCTGTAGAGCTTGCGATCGTGCAGGTGAACGGTGACGTCCGGTCCGGGCAAGCGACCGCCGAAGACATGCACATGGCAGTCGGCGTCGCGGACTCGCAGGGTGCCGTGGCGGATAAAGCGCCCAAGCAGATTGGACAACAGACGCATGTCGCAGATCCCCGCGCAAGATATCGAATTGGAGAGGATCAGGTAGGAGGCATCGCGCGGTGGTACGCAATGGAGGACGCGTTGTTTGGAGACAACAATGGTGAAAATAAATGAAAGTGTTGCATAAAATTAGAACTGTCAGGTTTCAATATAACTTAAGTGCGTGGATAAAATGTCTCGATGCGAGCTTTTCAATTCCAGAATGGAACCCAAATGCCGGGTCGGCGACCCAACAATGCGCATTTCAGAAGGGCACCATTCTCGTTCACCTAAAGATGGCGGCGGCAGTCAATTTAGGGCTCGCATATGCCAAATTCAGGAGTCGGATTTCCGAGTTAGGGGGGCACTGTGATTGGTGGCCCGCCTGTCATTGTGGACAGATGATTGCCGATGAGACGCAGAAGCGGGCCAGAGTCATCAAGTTTGCCGGTATCAAGACGCGCGCCGCAATGAGGGAGACAAGCCGACGGATATGCTCGATGCGATTTGAGATTCCGTTCGACCCTATACCTTGAGTCCGTTCTATTGGACCAAGGAGTAATTTTCGTTCGGGGCCAATCGAGCCAAGTTAATCTCTGCGGTTTGGCCCGGGCGTAAGGCTGAAGACACCAATTGACCAAGACCGATTGCAGCGGGCGGCAACTGGCGGCGCGCCCTTTGGCGCATCAGCCTATCCGCTCCAGTTGGGTGAAGCCGACGAATGTCGGTTTGTCGCGGATCGGGAGAAGCCAAAATTCGTCCGGGAGGAGGTAGCCCCCAGTGTAGCTACAGAGGAGGCGGCAATGCTGTTGCAACAGAAGTCAAATCCGCCCACGTACGAATTCCATCCAGAACTCGGCTACCTTTGTCCTTCCCGCCAGCTTCGGCAAGACCTACGTGCGGGGCTCGCCGCGGTCGCATTCGGTATCATCGCAGGTTTGGCCGCCGCCATGACGCTGTTTCCGAGTCCTAGCAGCGGTCTCGCGCGGGGTGAATCTGCGCTGGTCATGATGCCTCCTGGCCCGGTGATACCTCAAAGCCCGGTGAGAGATTCTGCTCCGCTAACCGTATTGATTGCTCCAAGAGCGCCGGCTGGTGCCACAGAGCGGATCTCTAGGGGCGGTGACATCGTCAAAGAGCTGCCGCCGGCCGCGCCGACAAGGCAGACGGTTGAAGCAGCTCAGGAGGCGCCTCCTCCCGTCCAGACGCCGGCTCAAGCCGTTCCTGCGGTCGCCTCCGATCGCAGCATGATACAGGCCAGCCTGCCCAAACAATCGCGGCCAGTGCCGCGCAAGAGAACAAGGACTGCGAACTCATCCGTGCGTCGGCACGCGCGAGAGCCCGATCCCCGTGCCGCCTTCGCAACCAGCCCCAATGGTGATGGCACACACAATGTACGGCGCCGAGAGTGGCGCGGCGGTTGGTCCTGGTGATATCGCTTCCGATCGCTATTTGGAAATCCGCGTCGTGGCTCGTTCAAATCGAGACGTCGCCTTTGAGGCATGACTTAAAGTGAGCACAATGAGTTAGCTCTACCCCCGAAAGCGGACATGCGGCGGGCATTCGTTGACTTCGCCTTCGGGCCAAAACCAGACATTGGTCGCACGAAGACGGACGGACCTCCCGACTACGGTTTTCGCTACCGTTTTTGCTGACCCTTTCTCCGCAAGTTCGCAAAATCCGCACGCGATGCAATCGTCGCTTCCGCTTGCGCCAGCATTTCAGGATGGTCATCGAGATAGCCTTTAGCCTCGCTACGGAGGTCGCTGGTTTGAAAATCTCTCTCGCGCTCGGTGTCTCGGATTTGAGCTTTTATCTCGTGTAGCGCCCAGTTGATGGCAAGGCTGTAAGCGTTTGCATCGATCATTGGCATTGCTCCTAATCAAAGAACAACCCAGGAGGTGAATCCTCCTTGGGCGGGGGAGTCTTCAGGCAGCCTGCATCACGTTGATCGAAAGCGTCCTAAGGACGCCTCGTTTGGCGCCTCCTGTCGTCTGATTTGACCGGCGAGAAATAGCCACGCTTCAGCCGCGTCGATAAGGCGCCTGCTATGCCGGTGGTCGCGTTCCGCCTGCGCTAGTTTCTCTTCGGCCTTTGCTCGGCACTCGGCAGATGTAAACATTGGCGTCCCCCCGATCCCCGCGAGGACGCTTTCATAGCGAATCGCCTGCAAGTGCGTCTGTTCAAAATAGAACACGTGGCGGCGATTTTGAAGCTGCTCGAGCAAGAGGACTGGCGCGGATAGGCCAAGAAACGACGTTGGCGGCGACTACAGTCGGCATGTCCGCTGTTGCTCCAACAGCGGCACAATAGCGGACATTCTCGAAGGTCGCCTTCGGGCCACAAGCGGAATGTCGCGAGGCAATAGTTGTCGTCGAGGTCCCCTTCGCTTACTCGCTGCAGCCTCCGCCTGCGACAGCATGAGGCGCTCGACGGTCATGCGCTCAAGAGCAACCGACGGGAGGAGTGCGTCGAAATGCCAGCGAAAACGGCCAGATTTGCCGCTCGACCGCCGTTCGGGTCGTCCGCGGTGCGGGTAGCTGTCGGCACCCCACGACTGTCTTGTCGGGAGGTCCGAAAAGCGCAAAAATTCACGTCAGTTCGGAGACCATCTGGGGAATCCCGGTCAATATGTCCAAGAATGGAGGATCAATATGTCCAAGAATAAAGTAGGCGATTCAGTATCGACACTCGACAAAAAGAAGCTCAATCGTCGCAATTTTATCAAGCGCAGTGCCGCAATCGGCGTTGGCACAGCAGCGTTTGGCACCGCGTCGACCGGCCCCACGCAAGCCCAAGCCATTACTTGGGACTACGAAGCGGATGTCGTCGTCCTCGGGGCAGGAGCCACGGGGCTTCCCGCCGCCATCCGCGCCCGCGACCTCGGCGCGTCGGTGATCGTCGTTGAACAGAACTTCGACATCGGCGGCACAATGATCCACAGCAATGGGAACGTCTCCCTGGGCGCCGGTGACGCAATTCAGTTGCGCGATCTCGCAGGAAAAAAGGACCCGGAAGGATTAATCACAATCGCCCCGGTGGAACCGCCGGAGGCAATGCGGGACGATCCCGATCTTCTATTTCGCGACCAGACCGACTGGACTGTGGTGAACACCGGTGCCAGAGCCGCATACCGGTACAACAACCGGGAAGTCCTGCGTGCCTGGGCCGACAACGTTGCCCCGGTTAGACAGTTCCTCCTGGACAACTACGTCAAATTCACGCGAATTTCCGGCACACACAATGAAGGAGGCCTGTCCCGCGCGAGAAGGGCGACCGCGATGTTCAAACTGGGGGCTGTCACCGACGTGAGAGCGGGAACAGTAACCCAGGAAGATGCGGGACGGGACGCCGACGGAAAGGTCCTCGGGCACGCAAGTCGCCTCTCACCGGTTGTAATGGACGACCAGAGAGCCCGTGGCGGGCGAGGCGTCCTGGGGAGGGGCGCGGCGATCGCCAGACCATTGGAGTTAAGCGCCAAGGAGAAGGGCGTCCAGTTCATGCTCAACCGCCACATGGACGAGATCATCCGTGAGAGCCAGCTCTCGGGCAGGGTCCTCGGTATCCGGGCGAGCTACACGCCGAGGCGCGACCCGAAAACTGGTGAGCAATTCGTCAGCTATGGCGAATTCACCGGCGGCGAATGGGCCAAGGGCCTGATCAAGGACGAACGGCTGACCGTCACGATCAGGGCGCGCAAGGCGGTCATCGTCGGCACCGGCGGACACAATGGCAACCCGCAGTTCCGCGCCATGTTCCACCCGGGGGGCCTGGAGCCGTCTCTGACAGCGAAGGCTTGGGCTTGGCTGGGCGGGCCGGGCCGCGCCGCCGACGCCAGCGGCATCATTGCCGGGATGAATGTCGGGGCGAGCCTCGACGGGATGGAGCAGGGCTACCACAACCAGTCCTCCCGTCGCATAACAACGGTGCTTGGCGCCATGGATGCAGCCAATCTCGAGCTTCCAGGGGCCGCTCACTTCCCCTACCGTCGCGCGGGTGGAGTCAACGTCGGCGCCGCCGGCTTCCAGCACCTGATCGCCGTCAACCAGGTCGGAAAGCGATTCTTCAACGAGATGAGGGTTACGCAACAGCTTGGGTCGAGCCAGTATCCACAAAATGGCGCCATCAAGAAATGGAATGAGTACGTTCAGGGAGATTGGCGCAACTGCAGGCCCGACGCGGTCAAGGCGGTCTATAACGACAACTTTGCCATTGACGCTGCCCTGGCCATCAACGAAGGCTCGCAGCCACCGCATTTTCTCCCCGGTCCGATCTGGGCAATCTTCGATCAGGCGGCGGTTGACCGCGCGAAATGGAATGTCAAACCGCCCTACACAGGAGACAACGGTCTGTTCTTCAAGGCCGACACGATCGAGGAACTGGCCGCGGCCATCCGGGCGGGCAACGAACACCAAAAAGTCGCCCTGACCTACCTGAAGGAGACGGTGGCCAGGTGGAACTCCTTCGTCGCGAAGGGTGCCGACCCCGACTTCGAGCGTGGGCCGGACGCCCCCATGCACGCCATCGCAACACCCCCTTATTATGCCGCTCGGATCATTATCGAATGGCACGATTCATGCGGGGGATTGAGGATCAACGGCAAGGCCCAGGTCCTCGACATGAAAGGCCAGGTCATCCCGGGTCTCTACGCCGGTGGCGAAGCCAGTGGAGCTCACTTGATGCATGGCCTCGGCAAAGCCTGCACTCATGGCTACATTGCCGCCTCCAACGCCGTGAACGAGCGCGCCTGATAGTCGCCTGTTTTGATGAGCCTGGTATGGTGGGCGCGTAACGCGCAAAGTCCGGTGGGGCCCGTCGCCCCATCGGACAGTCTCTCAGTGGCAGACCCATGACGGCCGGAAAAACGACTGCACAGGTTTTTGGACTGTTTGGACTGCTTGCAACGGCTATCAGCCTCGGTTTCACGGCGGCCGATGTGGCCGCGCAGGAGGTTGCTCCCAAGGTCATGACCGCGGGGGAGGCGGTTTACACCGAAAACTGCGCCCACTGCCACAAAGCGACAGGCCAGGGTGACGGAGGCGCGGCGCCGGCGCTTGCCGGCTGAAATCATGGGGGCTGGTCGGATTTTGCTTCCGGCATTCCAAGGCCCGCCGTCAGCCGTTCATGGATATATCGTTGAGCGCTCAATGCCCGTGTTTGAGCGATTGTCATCCGAACTTCGGAAGGCTGATACGAAAGAAGAGGCCAAGCAGTGGCTGGATAAAACTGACGCTCTTCTTAAACAGGCCCGTGAACGGATAAAACAAAAAAAGAAAGAGCTTTCCGCACGAAGCTGTGCCGCTGCGACAGGGTGGCTGGGATGACGTGAAGCCATCCAGTTGCAGCCGGATGAGGAATTAACCTGTCGAAGTCAAGATATTCCATAATGGACGTCTCGGAATTGACACCACACCCTTGGTCCGAGGCCGCCAACATCCAGGTCGCATGCCCCCTTCGCACTGCACCATTGGCGATCCATCGAGTTCCGGTATGGGTCATTCGCGTCGGTTCGGGTTCGTCCGCTTTGGGCGGCATTGCGGACATGAATTCTTGAGGCAAGGTCGCGATGGGCCAAAAGCTGCCGTGGTCCCTTCCGCGGATATGATGTAGCCTAGACACAGAGCCGTCGGCGGGACATGCCGAATCCCGCTTATTTCTGGCGGCGGTTATGCCCTCGGCAGGCGAGTATTTCAAGAAACTCGAATTCAGTGTGGGCTGCGATAGGCACATCGCCTGCCCGCCACTATCGTCCCACTGCATTTCTGGAGGGAACGCCATGAAACTTCCCCGCCGACAATTCCTGCACCTGGCCGTCAGCGCAGGCGCGCTGCCGGCGATCTCCCGCATGGCGCGGGCGCAAGCCTATCCGACGCGGCCAATCCGGCTCGTAGTTCCTTTTCCTCCGGGCGGCGCTTTCGACTTCGTCGGACGCCCGTGGGCGGACAAGATGAAGCTCCTCGTAGGCGCGGTGGTGATTGAAAATGTCGGTGGCGGCGGATCGTCACTCGGTGCCTCCGCTGTCGTGCGAGCGAAGCCCGACGGCTACACCATCCTGCTCGGCGGGACCCAGACGCACCTCAATGAGGCTTTGCTCAAGAGCCGTCCGCTTTATGATGCGGTCAGGGACCTGGATCCGATTGCGGGCGTTGCCGCCAACGCGCTTTGTATTGCCGTGCATCCCTCTGTGCCGGCGCAGAACCTGAAGGAGCTTGTCGCCTATGCGAAAGCCAATCCCGGCAAGCTTTCTTATGGCCATTCCGGTGTCGGCTCGATTTCAGCATCTCGCGGGCGAGCTGTTCAAGTCGCTCGCAGCGACACCCGACATTGTGCAGGTGCCCTATCGCGGCACTGGCCCGCTGATCACTGACCTCATCAGCGGTCAGGTCCCAATGGGTACGCCGGGCGTGACCGGCCAACTAATCGAATTCCACCGGTCTGGCAAAATGCGGGTTCTCGCGGTGACCAGTCCCGCGCGTCTCAATGCGGCGCTCGAGCTTCCGACAACGTCTGAGCAAGGTTTCCAGGGCGTAACAGTGATGGGTTCGATTGGCCTGCTCGCGCCCGCCGGGACAGCCATTGAGATCATCGAACGGATTGCACAGGCAACGCGGACAATCGTAGCCGAACCGGCTTTCAAGCAGATGCTCATCGAGGCAGGTATCGAGCCTACCTTCGAACTCGAGCCCCACGAAATTCCGAGAATCCCTCGCAGCCGATGTTGCTCTCTGGACTTCGGTCGTCAGAACGCTCGGGTTGAAGATCGACTAATTGTCGGAGAAGGAACGGGCGCCAATCCAATACTCAGCGACGTCCGAGTTGGGTCATTCGCGTCGGTTCGGGTTTGTCCGCTCACAGTGGCCTGAGGCGCACTGATTTAAGCGTGCAAGCGCCGCGCTCCATGCAGTGGTGCTGGCGTGGGTTGTCACCTAAACCAATATACATTTTGCTACGACGTTTCGACGTGCGCAGCGCCCGCCCGCGTAATGGAACCCTTTCTTCCGTGAAACTAAGGTCGCATCTGATAATTCCGCCAACAGGAGAAATGCCATGCGACCCATCCTTTCTGTCGCCGCAGCTGCGCTCGTGGTCGGTGTGGGAACGTCGACTGTGGTGCTTGCGCAAAACACGAACGCTGACCCAGCGAGAGCGGCCAGAGCCCAGACGAAAGCGTCGGTCGATGACAGCTACAATCGGTGTGTCTCACTCGCAAAATCACGTGGCTACACCAGCAGTGATCTCGACGGCAATCGCGCATCCGCGAGGAACTTCGTCATAAACTGCATGCGAGGCAAGCAGCGCTGATCGCTCGGCCATTGGTTCCGAGACTCCTTGCCGTCCAGCGTACAGGAGCTTGAGCATGAACTACCGATTACTCGCGTTAGCGATCGCAGCTTTGTCGTCGGCACACATCACGACCGCCGCCGCGCAGTCCGTCTATGTGGCCCCCGGCGGGGTGTATATCGGCGGCGGACCGGTCTATGTGATTCCGGCACCGAGCAACGGCAATGGCTACGGCAATGCCTATGGCTACGGCAATGGCTATGGCAACGGCAATGGCTATGGCAACGGGACTTATGTGGAGCCCATCTACGGCTACGGATACGGAGTCCAGGAACCCACACCATACTTAGCGCCGACGGTGGTGGCACCGGGCGCCGGTTATGTTGGGGCGGCACTCTACGGCCTGAACCGCAACCGCTATGGCGATGCCTATGGCTATGGCTACGGCAACGGCAGCGGCTACGGCGATGGCTACGGCAATGGCTACGGCAATGGCTACGGCTACCGCAATGGCAACGGCTATGGCTACGGCCCGCCGCCGCCGGCCTTCGTGATGACCACAGGCGTCCGTGCGCGGGGCGTCGGCGTGCGTCCTGGTACGCCCGCTAACCGTGGTCGTCCGGTTAATCGCGTCGGTCGGCGTTAATGCGCCTGTCCCGATAACACAGAAATCAGGTCCGATGACCGGTTTGGGTCATTCGCGACGTTTTCGAGCGTTCGCCGGACACTTCTGCTTTAGCCCCAACTCCAGACATAGTGCGGGGTCGAAGCGAACGACGCGAAGGGCCAATAGCCACTAATCGCCCCCTTTCGCTGTTGGCGGGCACGATCAGCTAGTTCAGATTTAACTTGCCCCGGACTTCGCCAACGGCCTTTGCTATTCTACCCGAACGATGCTCGCCAGCGCGAAAAATAGTCGCCGCGTGATCGCGCTGCTTATTTTTATGCTTGCTTCGCTCGCTGGACTTCTGTTGCTGCCCCCGATCGCCCAAAGTCAGGGTTATCACGACTTCGCCGATCAACGGACATTCATCGGCATACCGCACTTCTGGAACGTCGTTTCGAATTTTCCCTTTGTTGCAATCGGGGCGGCAGGGCTATGGCAATCTCGTCGCGATCCAGCAGTCGTCGTTCTCTTTCTGGGAATCCTGCTTACCGGCTTTGGTTCGACGTACTATCACCTCGATCCGAATGACCGCACCCTTTTTTGGGACAGGCTGCCAATGGTGATCGCTTTCATGGCTATTCTTGCGATTGCGATCGAAGAGCGGGTGGACGCAAAAGCGGGAACCATTTTGTTGTGGCCGCTGGTCGCTATCGGCGTATTCAGTGTGTTGCTGTGGCGCTGGACTGGCGACCTGCGGCTATATGGTTGGGTACAGTTCTTTCCTTGCCTCGCAGTGCCGCTGCTTTTCTTTCTGTTTCCACCTAAATACCGCGGCACGTCCTACTGGCTCATCGCGGCGGCGTTATATGGTCTTGCGAAGGTGTTTGAGTTCTATGATGACACGATTTTTTCCGTCGGATCCATCTTGAGCGGTCATACTCTCAAGCATCTTTTTGCTGCGGCCGCCTGTTTCGCGATGCTGAGATATTTCCAAATGCGTCGGCCAATCTCGACTGCAGCTAGAGATCGGCCTTAGCCTTGCGGCGGTGCGTCGGCCAACCAGGCGGTTCATCTCGGAGTGGGTCATCGGTCTGATCCGATCGGTTTGCGACGCAATTGAATTTGTCGATTGACGAGAAACGAAGGGTGCGTACTCAGGGACGCGGGAGCCAGCCTCTAGGGTCTACCCACCAATAATCTCCGGGCGGCCACGGGCGTTGAGCCGCTGCATCGCAGAACCGTTGTCCGTACTCCGCGCCCTTGGCGTGGATGTCCTTCAACCGCATCAGCGCTCCGGGTGGAGCGCCGCACGTACTGCCGTGATGCCAAATGTGCTAACCTCGGGACGAGCATATCGGGGGATTGAGATGAACAAGATCGTCAGCGTGATCGCCGCCTGCGTCGTGATGGCCATGGCGCTTTCCGGTCACGCGCAGACGCAGTATCCGAGCAAGCCCGTGCGCCTGCTGATCCCGTTTCCACCTGGGGGCCCGACCGACTCCGCCGTGCGGGTCTTCCTGCCGGCGCTCACGCAGGCTCTCGGCCAGGAGTTTTCGGTCGTGAACATGGCGGGGTCACACGGCGCGCTGGCGCCGACGGCGCTGCTGAGCGCGCCGCCCGATGGCCATACCTTGCTGGTGGGCAACAGCAGCCCGCTGGTGGCGGTGCCCATCCTGCGCAAGGACGCTCCATACGATCCGGTTCGGGATTTTGCGCCCGTCTCGCTCATGGGCTGGACGCCGCTGCTGCTGGTGGTGACGCCGAACGTGCCGGCGAAAAATTTGGCCGAGCTGATCCGCTATGCGCGCGAAAACCCCGGCAAGCTCACGGTCGCGGCCGCCAATCCGCCGACCATCTTCACCATGGCGCAGCTGCGCACCCGCGAGAAGCTCGACATCGCGAGCAAGGAATATCCGATCGATGCCGCGGCGATGCAGGCGCTGCTGGACGGAGAGGCGCACATCATGGCGGCGGGGCTGAACAACTCGCTCGAGCACATCAAAGCGGGACGGCTGCGCGCGATCGCTACGCTGGGCGCAGACCGCGCGCGCCTGGCGCCGGACGTGCCGACGATGGCTGAGGCGGGGGTGCCCGGGTTTGCCATCCTGCCATGGGTCGCGATGTTCGCGCCCGGCAAGACGCCGCCCGAGATCGTTGAGCGCCTCGCGCGCGAGGTGGCCGCCGCGATGAAGCGCCCGGACGTGCGCGACGGTCTGGAGCGCGCCGCGTTCGAGTCTCAGAGCTCCACGCCTGCGGAGCTGGGCGCGTTCCTCAGGGATCAGCTCACCGTGTGGGGCACGGTCGCACGTGAAGCCGGGCTACAGGGGCATTGAGTATGAACGAGGCCGTCGCGCGCGACGTGATCACGCGCTGGCCGCGACCGGCGCCTTGGCGCCGCGGCTCTTCATCCGCGAATGATAGAAGTCCAGCACGCGCCGCGCCGTCTCGGCCTGCAGGTTGGCGAAGCTGTGCATCGCGCTGTCGAGGTCCTGCGCCGAGATGCCACGATCGGCGCATTTGAGCAGCACGATCGCCTTGGCGCTGGTCCAGGAGAAGCCGGCGAGGCGGGCGAGTATCAGAAGAATCTCGTGCCCGCGATCGTTGAACGCGCGCTCGACCAGATCGATCTCGACGCCGCACAGCAGCGACAGCGCGACCGTCGTTTCCTCGAACCGCCGCTCGCGCGCGAACTGGTAGACCTCGGCCTCGCCCAGCCGGCCATTCTTCATGGCCGCCTCGACCGCCGCCGTCGCGTTCAGATAGTTGCGCGAGATCTTGCGGGTCTCGCTGCGGATGCCGCCGACGACCTCACTCAGCACGCCTTCGAGCTCGATGCCGGGGTTCTCGGCCGCAAGACGTGCCCGCACCGAGGCCGAGGCCTGCTCGAGCAGATCGCAGAAAATGCTGGCGCGGCAGATCGCGCCGTTCGCCGATGCCGCAGCGCCAGCGTGTCATCGCCCGCCGAGCGCTTGACCAGCAGGCGGAAGGCGGCGTCGGAGAAGCGGGCGCCTTTGTTGCGCACGACGGTGTGGGCGACCCGATGATCGCCGCGCGTGACCAGCACGTCGGTCACCGCCTCGCTCAGCGTCTTGCGCTGCGCGATCGCGGCGAGGTGCTGCTGGCTCTTGCTCTTCGCGTTGGCGACGAGATCGGCCTCGTTGAGCCGATCCGAGTCGAGCAGCACCGGCGCGCGCGACCTCGATGTCGTCGTCGAAGGCGAGCGCCCGCACCACGCCCACCGGCGCGTTGGGCACCTCGGCGAGCCGGATCTGAGAGCTTGGCTCGCGCCTTAGCCTCGATGGCCGCGCTGAGCTTGGTGAAGACCTCGTCGAACAGGCCGATCTGCACTTCGGTGTAGCGCTGAGCGCCGTCGACGAACAGGTCGGTGATGCGCGAGAGCATGTCGTCGCGTTGAGCGTCATTGCCACCGGCAAGCGCGCGTTCGAGCTCGTCGATGAGCGACGACTGGACCGTCATGGGGCGAGGGCGCCGTTCCCTGCTGAGACCAGCAGCATGGCCCGGTAGTGATGAAGAAACGATTGCGCGCAGGGGGCAATGATGGGGGTCAACGAAGCGGGCGGCCGACCGGGGCCGCCCAGTTGTGACGCCACACGGGGAGGACCACAACGAAGAAACAGCGGAAAATGCCTCGAAACGAGCCATCACACCGCGTTACCGATTCGTCAATGGTAAATGAAACCTCCACGCCATTTCGTGGGGGACCGAAAATCATGGGGGGCTACCGAGGCAGTGCGCTCCGCGGCTTCAGTGCGCTTAGCGGCTCCACGTCACCATCGTGACGCCGAGCGTGGCGTCGAAAACGTGTTGCGGCCCCGGCTTGAGACCATGGCTTAAAAGCACCTGCTCGGGCGTGCGGTCAGCGCTGACCTCGGAAAAAACCGCCCGCCCGCCCGGCAGCCGCACATGTGGTGCGCGCGAGAGGTGGAAGCGGTCGAAGCCTATCGTGAGGAACAGGTCGTAGACCGCCGTCCCGCCGATCACCGCCAGCATGCCGTCGGGCGCGCCAAGCCGGTCCCAGGCCTGCTGCAGGGTCGCTCCATTCGGATTCCACAGGAGCGCGTTCGGGTAGGTCGTGTCCTCCGCGATCCCGGCAATGCGGCGGGTGAGGACCAGCCGGCGCCGGGCCGCCGCGCGTGGCGAGCCCTCATGCGAATGGCGGCCCTGCACCAGCACGGCGGCTTGATCGAGGGTGTCCTGGAAGAACTGCTGATCGGCCTCGACCAGCAGGCTCTTCGGCATGTGGCCATCGGCACCGGCTAGCATGCCGTCGGCCGAGATGATGGCGAGACCTTCGATGCGGGTAGGGCGGGGCATATCACACGTGGTGGCGACTGTTGCGGCGATTGTAGTGGCTCCCCGCAACGCGCGAAACAACCCCCTTTTCAGGGCAACCCGGATGTGGCAAAGTCGTTATATTCAAAAGGATATAGCGAATCTCATGTCAAATCGCGCGTCCATCCTGTCGACCGTTTTGGCGAACCCGATCCAGCAGGCGGGCGATGTCAGCCGGCTGCTGCCGGGCCGGAGTCCGCCGCTTGCGGTCGAGGAAGCATCGCGGCAGCGGACGCGGATCTGGGACCTCCATCATAGCCTGTACTGTTCCATCATTGGCACCTGCCTGACCACGGCGGAGCTGCGCGCGATCCTGCTGCGGCTTGACGCTCACGGCGCGCAGACCGCGGACGACCACGGCATCCATCAGCTTGGGGTCAAGCTGGTCAGCGGCCCCAAGGCGGGTGCCAAGCATCTGCAGAAGGCGCTCGATCGGCGTCACAAGGTGATGCTCAATCAGTGCGCCAAGGCGAAGGCCGCCACTGCGGTCGCGGCATTCTGGGACGACGCGGCAAAGCGCGGCGACATTCCGGGCGCCTATTGGGCGGTGCTGACACATCCCGCCACGACCCACGAGCTGGTCAAGCGCGTGTTCGGCGAGGTTCACATGCTGTCGCATCTGGTGGGAGCGGCGAACCGCGCCGACATCCGCCGCTTGCGCCAGCTCGAGGAGGACAACGCTGCGCTGGCGGCCCGGATCGAGCGCCAGCAGCGGCAATTGCGCGACGGCTTCACGGCGCGCGACGAAACCATCCGGCGGCTTACGGACGCGTTGGCCCGCAGCGCTGGCGAACGTGCCGATGCGACTGCAAACGCCGACACAAAGGCCCTCGCCGATGCTCTCGCCGAGCGTGACACGCGGCTGTCGGATGAGATTGCGCGGCGTATCGCGCTGGGGCGGCGGGTCGACAAGCTATCCGCTGACCTTGCAGAGGCGAGCCGCACCCGTGCGTCGGCCGAGCGCGAGCGCGACGCGCTTGCGGCGCGAGCTTGCTGCCGCCGAGCAGCAGATCGAGCGGCTCATGCCGGCAGAGATGCAGGAGGAGCAGAAGGGCCCGGCGCTCGACCTGCATGATCTCTGCGTTCTCTATGTCGGTGGCCGCAACCATCAGATTCCGCAGCTCAAGGGCCTGGTGGAGGGGGCGAATGGCCGGCTTCTGCACCACGATGGGGGTGTCGAGCATAACGCCGCGATGATCCCGGGCCTTGTCAGCCGCGCCGACATGGTCGTGTTCCCGGTCGATTGCATCAGCCACGAAGCCGCCATTGCGGTGAAGCGCTCCTGTCGGCTGATGGGAAAGCGCTACGTGCCGCTGCGCACATCAAGCCTGGCCTGCCTGCTCACCGCGCTTGCGGCTGCGCAGGGGATGACAACCGCCCAAATTGCCTTGTGAGCAGGAGCCGCTTGGGCCAACTCCGTGCTCAAGGTCACGGCCATTCCTTGGCGCGGAGTGGCTCATGAACGATGTCCGGCTGACAGTGCGAATTGACTTTGGCTCCGAGCGCGCCTTGGGGCCGGGCAAGATCAGGCTGCTTGAAGCGGTCGGAAGAACCGGCTCGATCTCGCAGGCGGGCCGCTCCCTCGACATGTCTTACCGGCGTGCTTGGCTGCTGGTCGATGACATGAACCAGTGCTTCCGCGAGCCGGTCGTCACCACGCAGTCGGGGGGCGCGCAGGGCGGCGGCGCCGAGCTCACGCCGTTCGGGCAAGACCTGATTGCGACCTACCGGGCGATCGAGTTGCAGGCGCTCGCGGCGGCGAGGCTGCAGCTGCGCGAGCTCGAGCAAGAGCTGCGCCAGCGTCCGCGCAAGGCGCAACGGCCGGTGAAGACCTCGCTGCGGGTCGCCACTGCCAAACGTTAAGGGGTCTCGTCTTAGCTCGGCCGCTGCTCGTCAGCGCCGACCAGCAGAAGCGTGCGCGCCACCTCGGAAATGGCCGCGGTCGGAACCTGGAACATCAGCTCGGTGCCCCCGATGGTGACGCCGAGACAGCCCATGCCGTCGGCAAGCGCCCCGGCGCTGATGCCGGAGATCGGAATCGGCTGATAGCGCACGCGATCCTCGGTGGGGCTCGGCTGCTTCGCGGAGGCCGCCATCTGCAACAAGAATGTAACGAAGCTTTCCATGTCGGAGAGGCGCAGCCCGAAGTTGATCGGGCCATCCTCCACCGTCATGAGCTGCAGCAGGACTTGCTCGCCATCCGTCGTCACGCCGCCTTCGACGAGGGCGACCATCGGAAACGCAATGGTCTCGCGCGGCATCACTGGCTCCGGTGCGTTCGCTGGGTCGCTTACGGCAGTCGGACAAAGCCCTGTTTCTCAAAGGCAGGCTTGGCCGCATCTGACTTCAGAAATGCCACGTAGGACTGGGCGTCGGGATGGGTTGAGCTTGCCGTGATCGCGATCGGATAGATGATCGGCGGATGAGTGTCGGCCGGGAATGTCCCCACGGTCTTGACCGCTTTATCGGCGGCAGCGTCGGTTTGATAGACAATGCCAAGCGGCGTCTCGCCACGCGCCACCAGTACCAGGGCCGCGCGGACGTCGGGCGCTGGTGCGATCTTGTCGGCAACCGACGACCACACGCCGAGCGCTTCCAGCGCTGCTTTTCCGTACTTGCCGGCCGGCACCGCGCCCGGATCGGCGAGAGCGAGCCGACCACCACCGAGCGCCGCTGCCAGCGGAAAGTTGCGCCCGATGGTCAATGTCACCTTGCTGTCGGCAGGCGCGACCAGCACGAGCGTGTTGCCGAGGAAATTCGAGCGCGTCGCTGGCTTGATCAGGTTGCGCTGCGCCACATAGTCCATCCAGTCGAGATCGGCGGAGATGAAGAGGTCGGCCGGCGCACCACTTTCGATCTGGCGGGCGAGCGCTGAGCTCGCCCCATAGGAGACCACGACCTTCTTGCTGGTCTGGCTTAGATACAACGCATTGGCGTCGTCGAGCGCGTTCTTCAGGCTCGCCGCGCCAAACACCAGGATGTCCCTGCTCTGGGCGAGTGCCGGAGCGGCGATGCATCCCACAATGAGCGCCGCGGCGACCAAGCCAAGGAACGCACGGCGGACAGCCAATCGAGAAAGACGCGGCATCATCACCATCCACTTGCCAATGAAGAACGCTATATTTCAATAAATACAGCGGTCTGTAAAGGGGCATGCGTCAAAGGGGCATGCGTCGTTCTGGCAAGCCGGGTGGTAAGCGCCTCACGGAGAGGTCGTCAGAAGACGGCGAGGTACTTCAACATCGAGATGATGCCGATGACGATCACAATGACGCGCGCGATGTGCTTCGCACGACCGTCGAGCGGCAGCATATTGATGAGATAGAGAACGAGAATGATAACCAGAAAGGTGATCAGTATACTGATCAGAATGTTCATACGTGGCTCCTTGCCAGCCTTGCCAAGGGGCGAGACAGTTATGCGCCAGGATCTCCAGTCGTGAGTTCCGTTAGCGCCTCAGCCGTGGCGGTCCTAACCGGTCAACCGCGAAAAAGTTCCAGCCGGTTCCACCGGCCCCATAGTGCCTGTGGACAAATGCCGGCTTTTACCTGGGAGGAGCGCGGTCAGGTATGCGTTGCCAGAGCATGGAGAAGGATCGCCGCGCTGGCCGCCACATTGAGCGACTGCACCAGGCCAGAGCCCGGGATGGTGACGATCGCCTCGCACGCCGCGAGCGTTGCGGGTGGCAATCCGTGCTCTTCGTTGCCGAGCACCACGGCCAACGGCCGCTCGGCGCGTCGCAGCGCCTCGATCGGCTGGCCATTGCCGGCCGCGGTGCCGATGACACGATAGCTTCGACGCAGCTGCTGCAACGTATCGGCAAACCGGACGCTGCGATGGAGCTCGACATATTCCAAGCCGCCTTCGGCCACGCGGTAGCTGGCGTCCGACGGTCCGGCCTGCACGGGATGATCGGACAGCACGATCCGAGGCAGCCCGAAGAAGGCGGCGGTTCTTACAATCGCGCCGAGATTGTGCGGATTGCCGATGCCGTCGAGCAGCAGCAGCGGCTCGCCGCCGCGCGCCCAGTCTGCCGCCTTGTCTGCAGCCTTGGCGAGATCGAGGATCGGCACTGGCTGTGGCTGCGCCAACGCGACAATTCCGCCATGCATGACGGATCCGGCGACGCGCTCGAGCTCTTCTGATGGCACCAGGCGAAAGGGTTTGCGTGAGCGCGCGAGCTCCGCACAGAAGTCGCTGACCTGCGCTCGCATGCGCTGATCAAAGAACAGCCGCTCCACGCGGTGCGGGGCCTTGGCGAACAGCGCCGTAACCGCCGGCAGGCCAGCGACCCGCAGAAGCTTGGCCGGCTTGGTCCGTGATCGGTCGCCTGTCGGTGGTCGGTCCGGTCTTGCCTGCGATCTTGCCATGCGATGCGCGTCAGTCCTGATCAGCCCAGTCTAACCCAGGTCAGCTCGTGCTTGTTGTTGTGAAGGTGCAAAAGCCGTGATCCAGGGATGGCCGCGAAAGCCTGCATGGCATCGAAGTCGGTCGCTCCTTGAAACTTCACCGTGCACACGAAGTACCGAACCGTGCCGGCCGCGAGCCATCGCTGCACCAGTGTCAGCAGGCGCTTTGGATAGCATACGACGTCGGAGAACAGCCAATCGACCGGTCCGATGGTGAGTGGATCGAGCGCGAATGCGCTTTCGCGCCGATACTCGATGCTGGCAAGGCCAGCAAGGCTCGGATCGAGCGGAGCCTTGTCGACGCTGATGACGCGCGCGCCCAGCCGTTGCAGCACCCAGCTCCAGCCGCCGGGACTGGCGCCGAGATCGATGCAGCGCTCGGATGGCTTGGGCCGTTGACCAAGCAGGGTGAACAGCTCCCAGAGCTTGAGGTAGGCGCGACTGGGCGCCGTACGATCCTCGACGAAGCGCACCTCGCCGTTTGGGAACGGACTTGAGCAGGACGCCGCCGCCAGCATCCGGTCGGGTGCGATGAGGGTCCAGGAGCCGAGCGGGGCGGCCGGCGCGGGGGCGCCAAAGGCGAGCGGCTTGGCCGATACCTTCGGCAGCTTGTCGGCGATCAGTGCGGCGCGGCGATGATGAGCGAAGGAGTATAGAGCCCAGTTGCGCTGGATGGCGCGCAGCTTCTTGGCTGCGTCCCCGATCGATTGGATCGGGATATGGACCGGGTCGTGCCAAACATTGGCGACCCAGGCGACAGGCCTCGGCGGGCCGGGTGCGAGCACGAGCTGGCCGTGGCATTCGATCAGATCGTGGCCAAGCTCCTGCTGCAGCTCGGGGAGGAACCCCTCGGGTGCAAGATAGCCGGTCAGCTCAGCCAATGGCGCCTCTCATTGGCGAAGTTGGGTCGGTCAAGTGCGGCGCGCATTGTCGGAGCTAGTGCCGTGATCTGACGTAGCCTTGCTGACATGGCACTATCGGACGAAAACCCAAATGTCGACGTCTTTCCTGAGCGGCGCGGCGGACGCGCGCGAACCTGTTCGCGCGCGTCTTTGGGCTATGCGCTGGCATGACGGCAGGCAAAAGTGCCGTCGATGTCACTGCAGCTTGATTTCGACTTCCTGTCCCTCTTTGAGCTCGAATGGAATGCGCTGCTCATGCACCTCGAGGAGATAGTCGCCGGCCGGGAGCGCCATCTTGCCGACGGCGGTGTTTATGATCCCGGCCTTTTGGCCGTCGCGCAGCGTGATCTTGTAGTCAGCGACGCGGGGAGCGGTAACCTTGAGCACGCCCGGATGGAGCGTCGTGGTCTGCCCCGGCTTGAGCTCAACATCTGGCCATACCAAGTCACCGAAGGTCACCGAAAAGCGTGACGGGATGAGCGAGGCGCGATTCTTGGAGGAGCGAAGCTCCGCCATCACCTCTTCGGTTTCCGGATCGATCACTTTGTTCGCTCCGAGGCCGGCAGCCCCTTCGATCACGAGAACGCCTGGCTCGATCACGGTGGTCTCGCCCGCGCGCACTTCGACGCTCTTCCAGAGCTGCGGGCCGAATGCCACATTGTAGATGCCGGGCGCGAGTTCGACGGTCGGCCAGAGCGTGTTCACAAATTCGACCTGCTGGTTGAAACCCGAACGGATCAGCTTGGCTTGCTGGCCGGTCGCTGCGTCGAAGACCTTGTGGCCGTCCCGGTCGGGACCTTTGATCTCAAGCTTGCCAATCGGAGAGCGCGGCAGTGCTACGATGATTTCGGTCTTCTTCGGCGGCACTGGCTTGCTGGCCGCCTCGCCCAGTGCGGCTGCAAGCTCGCGCGAGGTGCCGGCATCCGAGTAGGTGCCGCGCGCCATGGCGGCGATGCACTGAAGCTGCCGACGCGCCGCCGCATCGACACCAAAACCGATCGTGTGCACGACGAGCTTGGCGTCGGCGGCGGCGAGTGCGCGGGCGGTAACGCAGGGATCGCCTTCGCAGGTCTCCTTGCCGTCACTGACCAGGACGACGATGCGCTCGGCTGACTCCTCCTGGCCAAGATCGCCGGCGGCGAGCGTCAGCGAATGATTGATCGGAGTGTAGCCCTGGGCGCGAATGCTGCGCGTCGCATCGACAATGGCCGTGCGGTTTTGCCCAGCGTCATTGAAGCCGACGACGAGCGCCGTGTCCTTGCAGTCCTTGCGCTGCGTCGGAGACTGATGGCCGTAGACCCGCAAGGCGAGGCGGGTGCCCGGCGCAACCTTGCCGACGACATCGGCAACCGCGGTCTTGGCTGCATCGATCCTGGTGGCGCTATCGGGCAGGCGCGCATTCATGCTGCCCGATGCATCAAGGACCAGGATGACACTGCGTCCGCCCTCGGCGGCTAGCGAAGGTGCGATGGCGCTGCTCAAAAGCACGGTGGCGAGGATGGACGGACGCAACATGGTAACCTCCTGTGTTGTTGTGGTTGCCGATCCGAAATTCGCAGACATCCGGGCCAGCGATCCCGGAGCTGCGGAACGTGCGGAAGGGTGGGGCGGCTCGTCTCTTCAGTTTGGTTCTGAATCTTGGTTCCGACCTTGCCGTCGCTGTTCCGTGGTCGCGCAAGCCGCGCTTCGCCTGCCGGCGCGACGGTGCCTGCGAGGTGAGGCCTTCGTTTGTCTCGATGCTGCGCGACCCGGTTCAATTGGCGTTGCACAAGGAAACCTCTGCCATTGCAGCGGTACCGCGCGACCGGGCGAACGAACGCAACGATATTCTGGAAAAAATTGTCGTTGGAGAGTTGAACATTTGCAAATACAGCATATTTCACATATTGTGAAATATGCTGGCTACGAGGCGCGATAAAGGCAGTAAAATCGGGATGCGATCGGGATAATAATTACTGATGGTGTATTAGGAGAGTCGGGCCATGAGCAGCGTAACGACCGGCGTGACCAATGCGCTGGCGATGTCATCCGACACAAGTGTCCTCGGGCCCGCGATCCTGATCGCGGGCGAGAGCAGCGAGGCATACGATAATCTGCTCGCGCGCATTCGGGCTGTGGTTGAGCCTGCCGACATGCTGGAGGAGATATGGGTCCGCGACGTGACTGACCTTGCGTGGGAGGTGAGCAGGTTGCGCCGGATCAAGGCTCATCTGATGCAGGCCTGTGCCCATGAGGGCCTCGCCAAGGCGCTCTCGCATCTGCGGGTCGGCAACAACCACTACATCATCGCCAGACGCTGGTTTGCGGGCGATGCGGAGGCGGCGCAGATCGTCAACAGCGCCTTCGCGGCGGCCGGGCTGACGGCTGACACCGTGACGGCGCTTACGGTGTCCGAGCGCATCGACGAAATCGAGCGGATCGAGCTGATGACGATGGCCGCAGAAAGACGACGGGACGGGATGCTGCGCGAGCTTGAGCGGCGGCGTGAGAGCCTCGCGCCCAGGCTCCAGCGAGTGCTGCACGCGGTCGAGGCGCCATCAGATCCGCACGCATGACCAGCGAAAGGAAGCGGCGCGCCAACAGGCTCAATGCGCGCAAGTGCACGGGCCCGCGCACGGCGGCGGGCAAGACGCGCTCGGCGAGCAATGCGCTCCGTCACGGGCTGGCGCGCCCGGCAAGGCTCGACCCGCACCTGGTGCAGGCGATTGGAGAGCTGGCGCGTGTGATCGCGGGTGAGGGAGCGGGCCCCGATCGCTGCGAGCGAGCAGCGCGGGTCGCGGCGGCGCATGTCGAAGTCATGCGGGTGCGGCAAGCCAAGCGCGACCTATATTTCCGGAATCTCGATTGCGACGAGCTCGCCAGCCGGCTCGAGAAACTCGATCGCTACGAGCGGCGCGCGCTTTCACGTCGCAAGATCGCGATGCGCGAGCTCGACGCAGCGCTGCAGGCGCCAGACGAGGCCTGGCTCTTTGGCTCAGCGGTTTTGGCAGAACGAAACCAATATCCGTAGGTGCTCAAAAGAGGTGCCGCGACTTTTCGATCGTTCAGCATATCTGATTGAGCAACAGACCCGATGCGCGCAGCAACGATCGGGACAGGAGGACAGCGGCGAAAATGCCCACGAGTCCGCTGATCAATAGAATGAGCGAGATGGCAATGGCGATCGTCTCGATGCGGTCATCGTGTCGCTCTTTCTCCTCGTGTTGGGCACTGCGTAATGAGGCAAGCGAAGCTGGTGTTCGCAGCTCCGGATCTGGCAATTCGGGGTCTGGCTCGGGATCTGGTCTTGGGGACCCTTCCGTTGGCAAAATGCGGTCTCCAGTTCAAAATCTCGCGCGGCGCCATGCTCAAGAGGGGGAGAGCGCTCACGCGAGCGGTCTGCCAAGACGCTCGAAGCGAGCGCCGCATGTGCTGCAAAGGTTGCAAATAAGATCGATCTTGCTGTTTATGGTTGCGCAACCTGTGTGCGCAAGGGGTTAGAAATGCAATTGTTTTCTGTGGCCAAGATGCACTTTATGCGTGCTGTGTGGCGATAGTACTACAAAGGGAGGTGCTCAAATAATAGAGTAAAGGCATTTCAGTTGCATTGGCGGGCAACCACAAATTTTGGTGGAGATTGGATCATTGAATTGGGCCAGGCGCCCACAAGAAAAAACTCCGGCAGCCGGGCGCTGCCGGAGGTGGCGCGGATGGTGAAGCGCGCCAAAGTGAAGCCGTCATTCGCCCGTTGCGAAGGACCGATACGCACGGAAAGCCACCGACAGGATGCCCTGGTCTTTTGCCAGATAGCTGCCGGTCGGACGCAAGCCCGCCGCCTTGCTGAGCGTGACCGTCTGCCCGTCGAACGCCGTCTCGACACGCGAGTAAGCCACGTCAATCGCAAGACGGAAGCCAGGCGCCGGGAACCAGTTGTTGACCATACCTACGGTCCAGTAGTTGAAGCCAGGATCGCATTCGAACTCCGCTCCCGACCCGGATGTTCTGGTTCGCAGCGCTCGCACCGGCGTTACCGCAGAACAAGCGACTGTTGATCACGGTGTCGTTGTACCGGACCTGCGAGTAGGTCCCGTACACCGCGGTCGAGACGTTGGGCAGCCAGAAGTGCTCGTAGCCGACGCCCGCCGACCAGGCGGTCGTCAGCTCGAACTGGCCGCCGTTGACGAATACACCATCCGTGATCACGCCGAACGCCACCGTGTTGCCGCCGCCGAACAGGCTGGGAACTCGTCATGTTGCTGCCGCTGGAATATGCGGCCGCGCCGACTCCGTAGCTGAAGAAGCCCCCGAAGTGGTCGCCGGGGCCGGCCCAAGGCGCCTTGATGTCGATACCCGACAGCAGCGCCCAGCCCCACTTATCATCCGGATAGCCACAAGCCGAGGTGCCGGGTTGCGCACCATTGCAGCCGGTGCCCAGAACGGCCGCGACCGCGTTGGTGCCTTGCGTGCTACCGGTATCCAAGGTCGCCGGGATGGCGGCCGCATCGTTGTAGTAAGTCGCGTTGACCTTGTTGAAGACCGCCGAAACGCCAAGCCGTCCCCAGGCTTGGTTGACCGAAAAGTTCACCCATGGGGTCGGATGCTGATAGGGCCCGTATGCAGTAGCCGGGTTGACGCCGACCGTGACAACGTTGTTCGACAGGTTGGCAATGCCCTTGGTACGCCGCTCGTCGGCACCGACGTTGAGCGTCATGCCATTGCCGAGATCCCAGGTATAGGCGATCTGGTTGGTACCGTTCGCGCCAGTATCGCTGATGGCCTGTTGCTGAAACAGCGACCTGAACGTGTCCGCACCAGGCGTGCCGGGTACGTCCGTGAACGACTTGGTGTGACCGAAAGTAAAGCCTGCCCACTGGATGAAGGCGCGCGTCGGGTTGACCGTGACCGTGCCCTGGTTGGCATTCTCGATATGCACGGCAACATAGGTGCGCAGTGTGCCGTAGGCGGTCTGCGTGCGACTGTCGAAGTTGAAGTGCGCACGATGTCGCGACGAATATGGGCTCGTCGAGCGATCCTGTGCGCCGCTGTTGCCAGCGTTGTAGTGCGGCTGCCCATTGCCAGCGGAGTTCCAGCCGTAGTCGGCCTGCACGTATCCACCAACCTTGAGACAGATGTCACTTCCAGGGATGTAGTAGAAGCCCTCGCCGTAGAGAGAGCAGACTTTCACATATTCGACCGGCTTGGCCTTCACCGGCAGATCGGCTGCTTGCGCGCTCGCAATTGCGGTCAGCGTTGCAGCAGAGCCGAGAAGCATACGCTTTGTGATTGTCATGTAACGTCCCCCCAGATGTATTCCACCGGCGGCCGGGATGGCCACCGCAAGTCCTCCTGCTTTTCTGATTCCGAATTTCGGTGGAGCGCGCCGACACGTCGGCCACTGCGCATTTTCCACTGCGACACTGTGTCAATCCGGGCCCGGATGGACAAATGAATTCAACTCATATACGCGCACTTTATGCGCGTATGTTGCAGTGTTGCAACAGTAAAGTGGTAAGTTAATAAGGTGAAGGTATTATGAGATGGGGTGATTGCTTGCGCGAGGAGAAAGGCAGCCTCTCAAGCGGGCAAGGCTTGGTACAAATTCATGCAGCTCCGGCGCGTTTTGATGCGATTCATGTCCGACCCGGATGTCTTGAGCAGCACTCCGCAGCCGGTAGGAGCCTCTGTTGGGTTAGGTGGCTCGATACAAATTGTCGCATTTTCGGCGTGTTCTGGGTCGTCGCAATAGCGGCTCAACGCTGTTGGGCGAAGGCACCGGATCCACCACGCCGATGCGCGCAGCAATGGGCGAAACAATAGAACAGTGTCGCGGCACGCGCGCGCCGACAAGGCAAGAAGAGCCTCCGGCAGCCGGGCGCTGCCGGAGGTGGCGCGGATGGTGAATACGCGCCGAGGTGTCTTGTTACTCGCCCGTGGCGAACGAACGCTGAGCGCGGAATGCAACGGCCAGGATACCCTGGTCCTTGGCTGTGTAGAGTCCGGTCGGACGCAGGCCCTGCGTCTTGCCGAGCGAGACCGTTTGCCCGTCGAACGCGCTCTCAACCCGTACGTAGATGACGTCAAGCGCGAGACGGAATCCTGCCACCGGATACCAGTTGGTTACAGCGCCCACGGACCAGTAATTGTAGCCAGGGTCGCAGCCCACAGTGGTGGCAACTCGGATGTTCTGGTTCGCAGCGCTCGCAGCGGCGTTACCGCAGAACAAGCGGCTGTTGATCACGGTGTCGTTGTACCGGATTTGACTGTAGGTCCCGTACACGGCGGTCGAGAAGTTGGGCAGCCAGAAGTGCTCCCAACCCGCGCCTGTCGACCAGGTCGTCGTCAGCTCGAACTGACCGCCGTTGACGAAGACGCCATCGGTGATCACGCCCAGCGCAACCACATTACCGGCGCCGAACAGGCCACCGCTGCCCAGGTTAGAGCCGCCCGAGTAGGCGCTCGCGCCGATGCCGTAGTTGAAGTAGCCACCGAAGTGATCGCCGGGGCCAGCCCAGGGCGCCTTGATGTCGATGCCCGACAGCACCGCCCAGCCCCACTTGTCATCTGGATGGCCACAAGCCGAGGTGCCGGGTTGCGCACCGTTGCAGCCGGTGCCCAGAACGGCCGCGACCGCGTTGGTGCCTTGCGTGCTACCGGTATCCAAGGTCGCCGGGATGGCGGCCGCATCGTTGTAGTAGGTTGCGTTGACCTTGTTGAAGATCGCCGACGCGCCAAACCGACCCCAGGCCTGGTTGACCGAGAAGTTGATCCACGGCGTTGGATGCTGATACGGGCCGAACGCGGTGGCCGGCTGGGCGCCGACCGTGACAACGTTGTTCGACAGGTTGGCAATGCCCTTGGTACGCCGCTCGTCGGCGCCGATGTTGAGCGTCATGCCATTGCCGAGTTCCCAGGTATAGGCGATCTGATTGGTGCCGTTGGCACCGGTGTCACTGATGTTCTGGTTCTGGAACAGCGACTTGAAGGTGTCGTCGCCGGGCGTGCCTGGCGTGTCGGTGAACGACTTGGTGTGGCCGAACGTGAAGCCCGCCCACTGGATGAAGGCGCGCGTCGGATTGACCGTGACCGTGCCCTGGTCCGCGTTGTCGACGTGCACCGCGACGTAGGTGCGCAACGTGCCATAGGCGGTCTGCGAGCGGCTGTCGAAGTTGAAGTGCGCGCGATGACGCATCGCAAACGGGGCTACGGAGCGATCCTGCGCACCAGGTGCGCCGGTATATGCTGGCTGGCCGCCGCCAGTCGCGTTCCAGCGGTAGTCGGCCCGGACGTAACCGCCGATCTTGAGACAGATGTCACTTCCAGGAATGTAGAAAAAGCCTTCGCCGTAGAGAGAGCAGATTTTCACATATTCGACGGGCTTAGCCTTCACCGGCAGATCGGCTGCTTGCGCGCTGACGATTGCGGTCAGCGTTGCAGCGGAGCCGAGAAGCATGCGCTTCGTGATTGTCATGTAACGTGCCCCCTAAAAGTCTTTCGATCGGCGGCCAGGATGGCCACCGCAATCTCTCCTGATTCCGAATTTCCCGGTGGAGCGCGCCGATGTGTCGGCCCTGCGCATTTCCCACTGCGACACTGTGTCAATTCGTGCCCAGCTGGACAAATGAATTCGAGTCTATGCGCGCTTTACGCGAGTAACGTTGTAGGTTTGCAACAGTAAAGTAGTAATATAATAAAGATTAGATATTTTAATTGTTGTGCGGGTGAGCGAGACAGCCTCTCAACTGTGGAAAACTTGGTACGAATTCCTGCAGCTCCGGCGCGTTTTGACGCGAATCGTTTGCGCATCCGGATGCTATGAGCAGGATTCCGCAGCCGGTAAAGCGTGTTGGCTCGATTTGATACTAATTGAATTGACGTACGACTGAGCGTTGCGGATCCATCGCATTACGCGGCGCCATCAACCCATCATTACGCTGGCGTTACTGCATATCAATGCACTCCACTCGATGAAATGCAGTTGATCCCGGGCACGAGCACATTCTCCAAATAAAAAATGCGGCGCCCGTAGGCGCCGCGTCGAGGAGCAAAGACCGTAATCCCTACAGGGACGTGATCCTCAGAGCACCTGATATTTCTTGAACCAGTTGATCATCTCGTTCCAGCCGGCGTCGGCAGCTTCCTTGCGATAGCTCGGCCGATAATCGGCGTGGAAGCCATGCGGCGCGCCCGGATAGATCTTGAACTCGGCGGTCTTGCCGGCGGCCGTGAGCGCGGCCTTCATGGCTTCGACCTGCGCGACCGGAATGCCCTGATCGGCTTCGCCATAGAGGCCGAGCACCGGCGCCTTCATCTCGGCAGCGCGCTGCGTCGGGCTCTTCGGCCAAATCTCGGCCTGCGCCGGCGGATCGATCAGCGAGCCGTAGAACGCGACGCCTGCCTTGAGACCAGGGTTCTGGGCAACGTATTCCCACACGGTGCGGCCGCCGCGGCAAAAGCCCATGATGCCAAGCCGGTCGGTGTTGCCACCCTGCGACTTCGCCCACGCCACCGTGGCGTCGAGATCGGCGAACAACTCGGCATCCGGCTTACCGTTGACGAGGGGCATCAGCTCCGGCTGCGCGGTGACCTTTGTGAGATCGCCCTTGCGGAAATAATAATCCGGCGCGATCGCGAGCGCGCCAAGCTTGCCAAGCCGCCGGGTGACATCACGGATATACTCGTGCAGCCCGAAAATCTCCATCGCGACCAGGATCACGGGCGGGTTGGTGGCGTTCGCGGGCTTGGCGAAATAGACCGGCATGTCGCCGCCGGCCACCTTGACCTTCGCTTCCCCGGCATTGAGGCCTGCTGTGTCGGTGGTGATCGTTTGCGCACGCACCGGACCTGCGGCGAGCGTGTAGCCGGCGGCGGCGGCGGCCGATGCCGACATGAAGAATCCGCGCCGCGATTGCGGGCCGACCTGGTGCGCCAGCCCGACGATGTCGGACGGCAGTTTCTGATGAATGGTCATCGGGGCTTACTCCCTTTGGGAACGTGCGGCCACCCGGGCCGCCTTGATTGGACGGTCGCAATAGGCCCGCCCGCTCAGCAGCTTGTCAACGCACCGGATCGTGATTTGTCAGGTACGGGCCAATTCCTTGGCGACCGCCTGGATCAGACGAGCGTCCATCGGCTCGATCGCCGTCGGGAATACGGCGGCGATACGGCCGTCGCGCCCAATCAGATATTTATGGAAGTTCCAGCGCGGTATCTCGAGCGGCCGCTCAGTGGCGGCCCATTTGTAGAATGGATGCGGGTTGGTGCCGCGCACCTCGGTCTTGGACGCGAGTGGAAAGCGCACGCCATATTCATCGTGCGCGGTGTGCATGATGTCGACCGGCGTGCCTGGTTCCTGGCCGCCAAAATCGTTTGAAGGCACGCCGATGATCTCGAGCCCCTGCCCGTGATAGCGTGCGTAGAGCTGCTGCAGGCCGGTGAATTGCGGCGTGTATCCGCATTGCGAGGCGGTGTTGACGATGAGCATCGGCTTGCCGCTGTAGTCGACAAGCCGAATGTCGCCGCCGTCAAGGGAGGCGAACGAGAACACATAAGCAGTGATCCGGCTCATGGCCGGTGATTGTGCAAGGGCGGCGGTCGGCGCCGCAAGTGCGGTGGTGAGGGCACAGAGAAATTGCCGGCGATCACTGGTCATGGCGAGCCTCCGTGGTTTTGGCAATCATAGCTGATTTCTGCCCTCGGAAATACGGTCGTTGAGCGTCGATCGGATGCAGCCCGTGTGGCCGCATCCGGACCCAATTCACGGCACGTAGCCAATCGCCTCGACCTCGAGGCCGCAGTCCATCGGGGTGCGGCCAGCCTGCATGCGTGTGCGCGCCGGCAGCGCGTCGGTGCTGCTGAAATAGCTGCGATAGATGCGATCGAATTCCTCCTGCTGGCGCTGGTCCTTGAGCCAGACGATCACCTTGAGCAGGCAATCCATGTTGGAGCCTGCCGCCTCGACGAGCTTCTTCAGGTGATCCATGACGATGCGGACTTGTCGCTCGAACGGAATTTCGGGGAACGGCGGTAGCGGCGCGCCCCTTGCGCGCGCTTCGCGCAGCTTCGCTGCAAAGTCTGCATCGAAGGGAGGCAGTCCCGAGATATAGATCTGGTTGCCGTGGCGAACACACAGATTGAACGGACCGCCCGTTTCCGGAACGTCCGCCTTGATCACTTGCTTGTTCATGGATGACCCGCGCGGAATTTAATGCGCGCCATCCGAGCACACCCGACTGCGACTTGTCGACCCGCGTTTGCGCGATATGCCTGGCTTCAGGCTCCTGGGAAGATCACCAACGTCTCGAACCGGTATCCGCAGGATTCGCATTCCCACAGGTGCCGCACGCGCCTTGGGCTGAGATATTCCGACCACTCCGGCATGAAGATCGGCTCGCCGCATTGAGCGCACGAATTGTAAAGCTGCGGCTCGACGGATTTCCGCGTGCTGGTTCGGAGTTCCATTCTGTTCTCCTCCGTCGTTGCATCCCCTCCCGACGGAGCCAGCGTATTGGGAATTCATTGGGATTAAAGCAGTACCGTTGACCTAAATGAAAATGCCGGGGCGCTTCGCGCGGCACGCCAAGCCGCTATGACACAACGCATTTTCCTGTGTGTGTGAGCGTGCGCCAGTTTTCGCCGACTTCAACTTTTCGGGAACTGGTGTGGCTAAGGCGAGGGCGGCGAGGGCATCGTGAGCCACTGCGAGAACGAGCCCGCGAAGATCAACGCCGCAATCAGGAGCGTGATGATCGGCGGCACCTGCCAGCGCAGCGGACGCCGATAAAGCCAGCCAATGGCATAGAGCGATCCGATGAACAGCCAGATCATTGCCATGAGCGCGATAGCTTCCGCGATCAGAGCCGACATGCTGTCGGCGCGCGCGGGGTCAGACGAAATCATGCGCCCTGGCATCAGATGCAGGCCGGGAAACACCGCGCGCTCGAGCACGCGCTCGCCCAGGCAGACGATGAAGCTTGATCCGAGCTCGCCGAGGATTCGCTTGAGCATGGGCTTGAGAAACAAGGGAGCAATGTGGTGCTGTTGCTCCCGGAAAGGCGCCGCACCACGCCAGTGCGCTCAGCGAAAGTCAAGCTCGGGTCAGGCTGGTTCTTCTGATGGTGACCGGGACATGCGGTCGCAACAGCGCCGATCAATGAAGCGATCCCGCTCATCGACGATCAGGGCGATATGGCGAAGCTTGATGACGAGCTGGGCCGCAACTACTTCTGCAGGCCGTCCCAGCCAAACCGATAGTTCAGCCGGCCACGCAGGATCTGCGAGTGATCCTCGGCGGGCGAGCCACCAGTCGGGAAACTCGACCGGGTCTGCGCCGATTTGCCAAAATCGGCATAGAGGTATTCAAGGCCGAGCGACCATTGCTTGCCCGGGGCGTATTCGACGCCGCCGCCCACCGTCCAGCCAGCCCGAGGTGTTGTGCTGGCAAAGCCTGGACGTGCCTCATCACCAGAGCTGTAGGCGAGGCCGCCGGTGCCATAGAACAGCCACTTGTCAGCCGCGACACCTGCGCGCGGGCGCAGCGTCCCGATCCAGCCCTGCTCATTGCGGAAATTGGAGAGATCGAGCCCATTTGCGCCGATGAAATCCGTGCTTTTGCGACGGACATCTGCCTCGACGCCAAGGACGAACGGGCCGGTCTGAGAGTTGTAGCCAAACTGGGCGCTGCCCAAGAAGCTGTCGGTGCCACCAGTCGGCACGCCCAGCATCAGGGCATCGGTGGAGGGCGCAAGCTGATTGGCACGGCCGTAGGCCCCCGTCCAATTGAACGGAGCTGCCTCAGCCGGTGGAGGCGGAGCTTCAACGCTCGGTGTCATCTCGACCGCACCCACGGCCGTTGAAAGCGCCACCGCGGCAACGCCTCCAAGAAACAATTTCTTCATCGCCTCATCCTCTGCAGGTCTGGCGCTGCTGAGCCCCCACTCGTCGGCCCCCGACCTATCGCAGGAATTGTATATATTATGCGCACCGGGGTCTTCGCCCGCAAGTCTAGGCCAGGACCTGTTAATGACGGTTTGTGTCCGTTTATGCGGTAAAAAAGGCCCGATACGACTACTTTTCAGGGGAAAAGTCCGGAAAAAGGATCAAAAAGGTGCCAAAAACCGCCAAAAGCCGCAATTCTCCGCTGTCTCTATTTCGCAACACTACAGCTTTTTTCCATCCACCGGGGTAGGGGTGAGGGTCGACAGGTCGACTCCGTCCAGGCAGCGGACATTAAGGGCCACCATCTCCTTACCGCTCGGAGCGATTCCCCGCGAGAACGAGCCAACGCCACATTGGCCGCAAAACAGGTGGTGAATTACCTTCTTGTTGAACTGGTAGTCGGCTAGAGCCTCGCCTCCCGCCCGCAGCGCAAAGCTCTCGGGCGGTACGAATGCCCAGAGCGCGCCGCGCTTGCTGCAGATCGAGCAGTTGCAAGAGTACACCTTGCCGAGGTCCGCCGTCACGTCGAAACGCACTTGCCCGCAGTGGCAGCCGCCCGAATAGTTCTTCGCATCCGACATGTTGGTCTCCGGTGGGCGGCGGCTATAATGCTCGCCTTCGGTTACAGCACAAGGGAGAGAGCATTATGCCGGAAGTGTACGTTCACGCCGTCAAGGGGCGCACGCAGGAACAGAAGCGGGCGCTGGTGAAGGATATTACCGACGCGGTCGTGAAGAATTTCAACGCGCCCGCCGACGCCGTCGTGGTGTCCATCATCGAGACCGAGGCGACCTCCAAAGCCAAGGGCGGCGTACTGTTCAGCGAGATGAAGCGGTAGCAAGAGCGGGTACCCGGTTCTGGTAGCCCGGATTGAGCGTCAGCGAAATCCGGGACCGACCATGCGGGCTGCTCAGTCGCTCCCGCATTTCGCATAGCGCGTTGAAGACGCGCGTAAACGCGCTTTTTCGCTCAATGCGGGCTACAGGCAAGCTTCAGGCAGGTGCCTATTTCTGCTGAAATTCGATCCGCTTGTCGGGGTGCTCGAGATCCACATGGAGCGCCTCGCACAGGCGGTTTGAATAGTTCCACATGCCGCAGAACACGGTGAGCTCGACGATCTGCTGCTCGGTGAAGTGCTCTTTCATCTCGGCGAAGGCGGCTTCATCGTCGCGCGCGGTCATGCGGGTGACGACGTCCGCCCAGCGCACTGCCGCTTTCTGGCGGGCATCGAGCGCCGGCGAACTCATGTAATCGTTGCCTTGCGCGGCCGCGATCTGCTCGGAGGTGAGTCCGATTTTCTTTCCCAGCGGCACATTGTGCGACATGCAGTAGGCGCTTTGATTGAGCGCCGAAGTCTTGATGATCACGAGCTGCTGGATCTTCACGTAGTCGGGATCCGACTTGATGTTGGCGAGACGGATCATCTCGTTCGGCAGCATCCAGCCCTCGAGCGCGGCCGGCTGATGGGCGAGCACCTTGGAGAAATTGCTGATGCGCCCCCACTGCTTGAGCACACCGTCATAGACCCGACGGGTCTCGGGGTTGGCTTCGTTGGGCTCGATCATTCGCACGCGCGCCACGTCGCTCTCCTGTATGATATTTGAAGCAGCGTAGCAGAAGCGGACAGGCGAGGGGATCGTCGGAATTGATGATGTGGATCGCTTCGATGACTCGCGGCTTGGCGGTGCTG
This sequence comes from uncultured Alphaproteobacteria bacterium, assembly GCA_963745515.1. Lineage (GTDB taxonomy): Bacteria > Pseudomonadota > Alphaproteobacteria > Rhizobiales > Xanthobacteraceae > VAZQ01. Next base: position 700,684 of record CAVUXO010000007.1, on the reverse strand, counting down.
CTCGCGATGGCTTTTCCAGCGCGGGCCGATCCGGTTGCGGATTTCTATCGCGGCAAGACGGTGCGCGTTCTGGTCGGAGTGGGCGCGGGTGGCGACTATGATGTGCACGCACGCCTGCTCGCGCGCCACCTCGGCAAGCACATTCCGGGCAATCCGGCCGTGATCCCGGAGAACATGACCGGTGCCGGCGGGCTCAAGATGGCGAACTTCCTCTACGAGCTGGCGCCGCGCGACGGCACGCAGATCGGCGTGATCGGCAACTATTTTCCAGCGCTGCAAGCCGCCGGCGGTCGCGGCGTCTCGTTCGATACCGGCCGCTTCGGCTGGCTCGGCTCGCTCACGCGCGAGAGCCAGACCATGGTGGTGTGGCACACGACCGCAGTGAAATCCATCGACGATGCGCGCCGGCGCGAGATCGTGGCCGGCGCGAGCGCGCGTGGCGCCATCACCTATTCGTTCCCGGCGATGATGAACACATTCTTTGGCACGCGCTTTCGCATCGTCACCGGCTATAGCGGCGGCAACGACATCAATCTCGCGATGGAGCGAGGCGAGGTCGAAGCGCGCACCAACTCCTGGCAGAGCTGGAAAGTGAACCGCGCGGCCTGGCTGCGCGAGGGCAAGATCGCCATCATCGCCTATGGCGGGCATCGCTCCAATGAGCTGCGCGACGTTCCGATGATCGAGGATATTGCGGTGAACGACGAAGATCGCCAGGTCCTGCGGCTGCTCACGCTTGGGCCGACGCTGGGGCGGCCGTTCGCGGCGCCGCCTGGCGTGCCAGCAGAACGCATCACGGCGCTGCGGGCGGCTTTTGCTGCGACCGCGCGCGATCCGGAGTTGCTGGCGGAGGCCGCCAATGCCGGCATGGAGCTCGAGCCGCTCGGCGGCGAGGCCATTCAGGCGCTGGTCGCGAATGTGCTAAGGACGCCGAGGACGATCGCCGAACGGGCGAAGGATTATCTGCAATAGCGACTGCGGGAGGATGACCATGGCCAGCGACACGACCCTCATGCCGGCAGCCGAGACGGCAGCGCCCGAGCCGGAGCTTCTCACGTTGCGCACCCAGCTCGTGAGCGCAGGTCACACCAAGGACCTCCTGGCCGGCACCGACCACATGACTTTCCATATCCATTGCTATGGACCGAAGGGCGGCGAGAACGGCCTGCACGCGCACGTCGACGAGGACCACCTATTCGTGGTGCTGCAGGGCGAGGCGCAGTTCTATGGCCGCAACGGAGCGTTGCCGGCGCTCAAGAAGAACCAGGCGCTGATGCTGCCGCGCGGCGCGTTCTATTCATTCGCCAACGAGACCGACGAGCCGTTGGTGATGATCCGCTTCGGCGCCATGGACAAGAGCTCGCTCGGCGACCGGCTCGATCCGCAGGGCAAGCCGATCCCGGGCCGCGGCAAGCAGAAAGGCGCCAAGCCGCCGGTGTTCATCGAGGGGAAGTTTTTCGAGTAGCCCCTGACCGATCCTGCGGTTGCACTTTCACAAAGTCGATAAAGGCGCGCAGCGGCGCTGGCAGATGTCGCCGCCCGGCATAGTAAAGGAATGGACCTGAGAAGTTCTGCCACCAGTCTTCGAGGACTGGCTCGAGCTCGCGGCGCGCAATCGACGCCGCGAGATGTTCCTCGAAGCTGTGTACGATGCCGAGCCCCGCGATCGCTGCGCTCAGCTTCAGCTCCAGTGTGTTCGCGATCAGCGGACCTGATGGAGTGACGCGCACGATTTTGCCCTTGCGCTCGAACTCCCAGGGTGGCGTCGCTCCGCTTGGGAATCGGTGGCGGATGCAGGCGTGCGCAAGCAGGTCCTTGGGGTGCTTGGGCCTGCCGTGCGCCGCAAGATAGGCCGGTGCCGCCGCGACAGCGAAGCGCTGCACACGCGGACCGATCGGCACCGCGATCATGTCCTGCTCGAGCCGTTCGTCGTAGCGCACGCCGGCATCGAAACCCGCCGCCACCACATCGATAAAGCTGTCGTCGGCCGTGACTTCGATCACAATGCCGGGATGCGCTCTGAGGAAGCGCTCGACAATCGGGGGCAAGAAAAGCTGAGCGACGATACCTGGCACATTAAGCCGCAACGTGCCGGTCGGGCTGTTGCGAAACTTGTTCACCGCGTCGATCGCGGCCGACACTTCGCTGAGCGCGGGCGCGAGTCGCTCGAGCAGCTGGGTGCCGGCTTCCGTTGGCGTCACGCTGCGCGTGGTGCGGTTGAGGAGCCGCAGCCCAAGCCGCGCTTCCAACCGGCGGACCGCTTCGCTCAACGCGGAAGCAGAAACTCCGCGCACTGTCGCGGCGCCACGAAAGCTGCGAGTGCGAGCCACCGCTGCGAAAGCATCGAGGTCGGCAAGGTCAGGATTCATTGTGCGTTATTTCGTACAGCCTATTCTGATAATGACAGATTATCGAACGATCAGCCAGTCCCCATAACCAGGTCACCGATCGGGCCGGCACCCGAAAATCATGGAGGACTGGACATGCAGTATCGCGAGCTCGGGACCAGAGGTCCCACCGTTTCCGCCCTCGGCCTTGGCTGCATGGGCATGTCGGGAATGTACGGCCCGGCGGATCGCACCGAAGCGATCGCCACCATCCACGCCGCGCTCGACGCCGGCATCACGTTCCTCGATACGGGCGATTTCTACGGCATGGGCCACAACGAGCTGCTGATCGGCGAGGCGCTCAAGGGCATTCGGCGCGATCGAGTCGTCGTCAGCGTGAAATTCGGCGCGCTGCGCGATCCCGCCGGCGGCTGGTCGGGCTACGACGGGCGGCCGCAGGCGGTGAAGAACTATCTCGCCTATTCGCTGCAGCGGCTCGGTCTCGACCACATCGACATCTATCGGCCATCGCGCATCGATCCGAACGTTCCGATCGAGGAGACAATCGGTGCGATCGCCGACATGGTGAAGGCCGGCTATGTGCGGCACATCGGCTTGTCCGAAGTCGGTGCGCAGACGGTGCGGCGCGCCGCCGCCGTGCACCCGATCAGCGATCTGCAGATCGAATATTCGCTCGTCTCGCGCGGCATCGAGGACGAGATCCTTCCAACCTGCCGCGAGCTTGGCATCGGCGTCACGGCTTACGGCGTGCTCTCGCGCGGGCTGATCAGTGGCCATTGGCGCAAGGGCTCGACCGGGCCGAATGATTTTCGCACCCACAGCCCACGTTTCCAGGGCGCGAATGTCGACGCCAATCTCGCGCTGGTCGACGCCTTGCGCAGAGTTGCCGCCGCAAAGGGGATCAGCGTCGCACAGGCTGCGATCGCATGGGTGGCGGCACAGGGCAGTGACATCGTTCCACTCGTGGGCGCGCGCAGCCGTGAGCGCCTTGGAGAGGCGCTCGGCGCGCTGAGCGTCGCGCTGAGCCAGAGCGATCTTGCCGCCATTGAACGGGCGGTGCCGAAAGACGCCGCCGCAGGCGCGCGTTATCCCGCTGCCCAGATGGGCAACCTCGACAGCGAGCGGCAGGCCGTTCCGGCGTGAGCGAGCAATTTCCGAGCAAGCGAAACGAAAGGGCTGCTAGTGAGTGAGGCAATTATCCATCCGTTGTCGTCCCCGCGCAAGCGGGGACCTAGTACTCCAGGACATGCATTGCAAATGCTCGGAGTAGATTTGCTCATTTGGTGTCTACTGGGTCCCCGCTTGCGCGGGGACGACAGCGCAGGGTGCGGGACAACAAATAACAAACAAGAGAGGATACAGCAGCAATTCAAGCGCGCCCGCTTTGTCGGCACGCGCGAATGCCCGCCGCAGCCTCACTTCGGCGCTTCGGAGAAATAGCGCAGGTCCGGCGGTTCCTGGCCTTTGCGGCTCGGCATCAGGTCGCCTTCCGCGCTCAGGAAGTAGCCCTGGCCGCGGATCTCGACGTGGCCGTTGCCCTCCGCGCAGTTCTCCTCCGTCCACACCAGCTCCTCTTTCGGGTCGCGGCCATAGCGCTTGGTGACGGTCCAAGGCCGTGTCAGCGAGGAGTCGATCGTCGTGATCTCGTTGAGCATGGCGTTCGGATTGGCCGGGTCGAGACGGATGCGTTCCTTCACGATCGTCTTGTTGTCGGCGTGCAGTGGCATGCCGCTGGCGTCGAAGGCGCGCGGGCCGCGCAAGTTGCGGGTCTCGACTTCGAGCGTGTCGTAGCGGCCGTCGCCGTCAGTGTCGAGCCACTTGCCGATCGAATAGCCCTGCAAGGTCGGCGTGACGTCGCTCGGCCAGTCGCGCCCGTCGGTATAAATTCGGCGGGCGTCATGCACGTGCTCGATCAGGACATGGATGGTGTCGGGCGTGATGAGCATCTCCATCATGCCGTACGGCGTCATGATGCGCGGCATGCCGGGTGAAAGGCACGTATAGGTCGGGTAGTTGCCCTGTCCGCCCTTGGCCTGGTCCGCGATGCTGGCCTCCATGATGGCGGTGGCCTCCGGCGTCAACGGTGCCTGCTGGGCCCTGCCCAGACGCTTGGTCTGGTCATAGCCGGGCTGTCCGGTGACGCCGGGGACAGCGATGCGGCGCCAGGCCCCGCTCCAGTCGGGATATTTGCTTTCATCGAACGCCTGCGCGGCGGCAAGCGGCAGCGTGAGCGCCGCTGCCAGCGCGGCCGTAGCAATCAATGCCCGGTAAGGCATGGGAGTTCCTCCATATTTGTAATTTGTATTTGTGTCGTCGTTATCGGCGCGTCGTCATCTCTCTGCTGTCGTCATCGCTCCGCGACTGGGAAATACTGCACGCTTGGCGGCTTCTGGCCCTTCTTGGAGGGCATCACATAGCCTTCCTTGTTCACCAGATAAGTCTCGTTGCCGATGCGCATTGTCTCGGAGCGCTCGACGCACAGATATTCCGGCCACTCGGGCCGCGCCTGCGCCGACCGCCGATAGCTCTTCTTCACTGTCCAGGGCCGCGTCAGCGCATTGTCGGTGACGGTGATCTCGTCGTGCAGGAGATTCTTGTCGGCCTTGTCGAGGTAGATGCGCTCCTTGATGACAGTCTCGTTGTCCTCATGCAGAGGAATGCCGCTGAGATCGAATGCGCGCGGACCGCTGAAGTAGCGGGTCTCGGCTTCGAGCACATCGAATTTGCCGTCGCCATCCTCATCGACCCATTTGCCGATGGAGTAGCCGTCGAAGCCGGGCTCGATCTCCTTCGGCCACGCGCGGCCATCGGTGAAGATGCGTCGACGACTCTCGCGGATATAGTCGATCCGGATATAGGTCGTGCTCGGCATCACGATGATTTCCATCGGCTGATAGGCCGTCATCGTTGCCGGCATGCCGGGCGGAAGGCATGTTCGTCCCGGCCAGGTTGGCGGGACACCGGCCTCGCGCTCGCGCAGGTTGGCCTCGAAGATGGCCTGATACTCCGGCGTCAGCGGCGCCTGCTGCCCGCGGCCGGGCGGCTTGCTGGGATCGAACGAATCTTGCGGAGTGGCGCGCGTCCATTGCCCCTTCAGGTCGGGGTAGACCGAGCCGTCGAACGCATGCGCGCTCCCGACCATGATTGTGAGCGCGATCACCTGTGCCGTGATCGAAATGCAGCGATGCATCGCTGTCCTCCCGGGCGACATTATTGTTTTAGCGGTGCGAAGCAGATGGTGCCTGCCGACGGCATGCTGGCTGCCAAAGAAAGCGGGACCTCGGCACATCCCGGTGTGGGCAGCTCGTTGGGCTAAGCTACTCCGCTCCGATGACGATGGGGAAGGGGGTTGTGCTGCCTAACGCCAGTCCGCCACGGTATGAATCACAAATCTTTCCAGTGCCGCGACCTGGCTGGGTAACAGCGTGCGGGCAGGGAACAAACCGTCCGGATCGGCGGCGGCGCACCGGCACTCAAGGGCGCGCTGAATGAGGCTGGCATCGAGGTCAGGCGGACAGAACTCCTTCAGCCGGGCGACCGCGTCGTCGTTCGACATCATCCTGCCGGTCATGAAGCTCGCCACGAAGCGGGCGGGATAGAGCAATGCCCGTAGGTACGATTTTCGGTCTTGTGGGGCGAGTGTCTCGCTCGCCGCAAATGCGTCGGCGCTGTGGATCCAATTGGTGAATGGCGCGCCGGCGAGATAGCCGCGGACCTCGTCGAGCGATGGGCGCGATGGCGTAATGCGCTCGCGCTCGATCACCGGCACCGCATAATCGAGATAGTCGGCCCGGTCGAGCGGCGGGAAGCGGCCGCCCTTAAAGCCGCGGTCGGTAAAGAACACCGACACTTTGGGGCCGAGCTCGCTCGAAAGGGCTAGCGCTTGCGTGCACAATCCCTGCAACACCGCCTGATCAAGCCCGCGTTCGGTGATCAGCGCGAGGTCGATGTCGCTGTAGCGGCGGCTGAAACCGCCATGGGCGAGGCTGCCGATGAGGTAGACGCCGATGACTTCATCCGCTAGTTGTGATTGCCACTGCGCGCACAGAGTTCCCGCAAAATCGCGAGCGGCGGCGGCAGCGAGGTCGTCAGCAGGCGCGGTAGCAGACGCGGTCATGGGATCAATCGCGGGGAACAAGGTGGGTTGGCGAGGAAAAGAACGCGGCGAGAAGAATTAAGTTTATCATGACGCGTTTTCAGGTAGCAGTGTTGCCAAAAGGACGCAGTTGGGCAGGCGCGGCAAATCGCGGCTAGGCAGGGCTCGGCGTTAGCCTTAAAAGACCGCCTGCGCGCTTGCGCATGGTGCGACGCACCAATATAATTGTGCGTCGCAGTATGGATTCGGCCCCTGTGCCGCACCTGGGAGGAGAGCCATGAGCAAGGTCTGGAAAACCAAGTATGGATCTCGCAAAGTGCGCGTCGAGCCTCCCACGCTTGATGAGGCGGTCTTTGCGGCACGCGGGCTGACTGACGATCCCAATGAGCAGGCCGAGATCGCGGCGAGCCTGATGGGTCTGCCGGTCGACAAGGTCAAGGTGGCCGTGCTCAAGGCGTCCCAGCGCAAGGACGTCAACCGCGTGACCTTCACCAAGCGCGGCAATACCGAGCGCGCCGTCGTCGTCGAGCGCAAGGTGACGCGCCGGTTCGGCGTGCGGCCTGGCAGCTACCGCCCGCTCGGCTGAAGACCAGCAATTCACTATTTCAGCGCAAACAGCAGGATGTGACCGGATCGGTCACGCCCCAAGGCCATCACGAGCAGACTTAGAGGCCGATCCCGCCAGCCTCGATGGCGCGGCGGACAACCTTGCGCACCCCGGAATTGGTCAGGAAGGCATCGTGGTTAATGATGCCCCAGCTGTCGCTGGCATCGATCACGTTGAGACCAAGCCGCTCGAGCTGCTCTTTTTCGGCAGCACCGACGCGGGTGATACCGCCCGCGAGCCTGCGCGAGAGCGCGAGCGCGCGATCGTTGGTGGCGGTGACGATGGTGATCTTGCGCGCCAGCGGGCCGAGCCGCTCGATCGAAGAACTGAACACGTCGATGTCGATATCGGGCGAGGCGAACACCACGGCACCGATCTTGTCGGCGGCCGCGTCGCCATAGCGGGCGTAGATCTGCCGCAGCGCTTCAAGGGTGATCATGGTGCCCATGCTGTGGGCGACGAGATGCACGCGGCTGCGGGTCGGCGACAGCATCACGGCATCGAGCACGCGCTCGAAGGCGTCGCGCGACCACATCGCGCTCTCGCGGTCGGAGACATAGTCGAACAGCCCGGCCTTCGACGGCCATGAGAACATCATGGTGTCGCCATGGAACCCGACGCTGTCGGAGATCTGTGCGGCGTCGAGCGCAGCCTCCTCGAACGTGTACCGGAAGCCGTGGATATAGAGGAGAATGCTGCGCTCCTGCGCCTCCGCGATCAACTCACCGAGCTGGCCACGCATCGGCTCAACTTGTTGGATCGCCCACTCGCCCTGTCCAATCGACGCGAACGAGAAGCCTTCGGTTTTAGGCGGCGTCAGCCGCACGCGCGCGAGGCTGAGGGTCCCACGGTCGGGGCCGTACCAGGGCTTGGCGCGGCCGCCACTGACTGGCTTGCGTGTGGTGGCCGCGAGCACGGTCGGGTTCGCGGCGATCCGGGAGCTGTAGAATTGCGCAGTCTCGCTGGCGCCCAGGCTGGCGCAGCCGCCGAGCGCCAGCGCGCCGCCGGACACTCCGAGCGCGCGCAAGAGTGCGCGTCGCGAAACCCGCGCTGACCCCTGTGTGATCGACCCCTGCCTGATCATGTGATGCCCATTCAACCACCAGATCAACACCAGATCATGGCGGATTCTGTGCCTTGCCTTGCGCCTGAACACGGCAATAAGACGGCGAGGGGACGCCTGCCGGCGTATTGTGACCGGCTTGGGATTGCTGGGAACCCGGCTTACCTAGGCTGCGAGAGCCCTGACGGCCGCCGTATGGTTAAGGAGGGAACTATGCCCGTGACGCTCTACTCCATGTCAGGCTCGCCCTATGCTTGGCGCGCATGGCTGGCGCTTGTCCACAAGGGCGTGGCGTTCGCGCACCGGACGATGTCCTACGACGCTGGCGATTTCAAAAGCGAGGAGTTCCACAAGCTGACGCCGCGCCGGCGGGTTCCCGTGCTTCTCGACGACGACTTTGCGCTCTACGAAAGCGCGGCCATTGTCGAGTACATCGAGGAGCGCTGGCCACAGCCCTCCTTGTTTTCCGCAGACCTGCGCCAGCGCGCCGTTGAGCGCCGTCTTGTTCGCGAGGCAGATTCCTATTTTGCGGAGCGCATGGAACGGCTGGTGGAGACGGTGCTGTTCACGCCGGAAGCTGAGCGCGATCCCGCGCGCATCGCCAAGTTTTGTTCCAGTCTCAAATCGGAATATGCGCTTTGGGAGACGTTGATCGCGGGCGATTATCTCTCCGGCGCGCTCTCGGCTGCCGACTACTCGCTATATCCGCTGACCGCACTGGTCGCCAGGATGGCAAGCCGCAATCCGACACTGATTCCCGCCGATCTCGCGGGCCCCAAGATCACAGCCTGGATGTACCGCATGCAAGCACTTCCGGTCGTGCAGGCGACCTGGCCGCCGCACTGGAAATAGGCGGAGCAAATCAGCTTCAACGGGTAATAATCTACAGCGCTTATTCTTTGTAGGGGAGAATGCGGTTGCGCACATGCACACGCCGTTGCCTTGCTTTGTCCAATAGCGTCTAGCTGACGAATCTCGACCTGATTTTCCTTGCGTCGTGCAGGCACCGCGGCGCGCGCAAGGGAACCGGGAACTGGAGAATGCGGCAGGAGACGATCAAGGTGCGGTCGTGAAAGAGCGTTGAGGGGTCGGATGTCTGAATTGTCACGTGAGCCACGCGATCCTTTTGCGAAGGATAAACTCTGCGAACGACAGACTTTGCTAGCGACAGACATGGAGGCATGACACATGGCGTTGGCGCAGCTTAACCAGAACGGCCAGCAACCGAGTCCGCGGCGGGACTCCGCGGCGGATGAGTCCCTGAGCGGTGCGGAGGAGCGTGTGATGCTCGAAGGCCATAAGGCTTACATCGTCATCAATGCAATCGGCGCTATCGTGCTGCTGGTATTTCTGCAGGCGATCTGGGCGAGCCCGGGCGCTTTGCTGCTGAAGAAGGGTGTGCTGTGGGGGGTCGTCGCCTTCGGGGCGGGTGTCGCTATCGCGACGCTCGGCTATGCGTTGCGGCTCTGGTCGCTGCGCAGGAGCGGCCCCAGATTTATTGCGCCCGTGGTGAGCCTGGTGAACGGAGCGATCCCGCTGCTCGTGGTGGGAAGCTTTCTCGCCGGCGTGATCCTGCCAGTGATGGGCGGTTTTGATTCGTTGCCGCCGTCGCCGGCCGATCGGACCGCGCAGGTGAAGGAGGCTCCCAGGGACGCCGGCAAGGACGTCAACAAGAGGCGGTGATCACCGCTTCGGGCCAACCCCGGCCTCGCGAGACACCGGGGTTGCCGCGGCGCTCACGCCGCGGAACTGACGGTCAGTAGTGGTAGCGGTAGTTCCACCAGCCCGCGTGCTTCCAGCGATGGAAGTAGCGCGGGTAAGCGTAGTGCGGCTTGTAGACGAAGTAGCCCGGCGCATAAGCGTAGCCCGGATAGCTGTAGTAGGGATGGCCATACCAGCCGTAGCCGCGCCAGGTGGCATTGGCCGCGCTCGGAGCGAGCGCAGCAGTGCCGACCACCGCGGTGGCGGCGAGTGCGACGGTGAGCTTGCGGATCATGGAGGTCACTCCTTTCATCACGGATGTCGTTGTCGACATCCGTTGACTGATACGGAGCCAGAGAACCGCGGTTGCAGAGCGCGCTGGAAAAGTTTGCTGAAGATCGGTTCAGCATCTCGACACAAATACGGCTATCGAGCCCGTCGCACTGTCGTCATCACTGACGACGACGCTAAAGGGCGCGCCACAATGTGGCGGCGCCCTTTGGAGCTTCGCCTCGTGTCAGATCACTTTGATGTCAGATCACTGTGACGTCAGATCCTGTGGGCAGCAGGCCATCCAGATGCGCATCCCGGTGTACCAGACGATGCCGACGATGGCGCCTGCGGCCGCCTGTACAGCGTAGCCCGCGGAAGCGGTAGGCGGCAGCCACCAGAGCATACCGATGGTCCACAGGATTGCCATGACTATGGAAGCAGTAATCAGCGTGCGGTGAGGTGACATCGGGTTACTCCATCGATCGTGGCGCGCCGCGCCGTTGAATGGGTGGAACGGCATCGCCGTTGCAGCCCAATCTAGGCGGATCGATACGCGCCGATGTGATGGCAATCACAGAATAGCCGATTGGCCTACGCCGGCTGCGCCATGCGCGTCCGACGGGCTGCGCCAGCTTTGGCAATGCTCTATGCTTGATGCTTGCAAGATTGCCGCCGATCGGGACTGCCATGGCCAAGAGCATCGTCAAGCCGCGCACCGCGGTCCGGCCCAAGACCAAGCGGCCGCCGCTCTACAAGGTCATCCTGGTCAACGATGACTACACGCCGCGCGAGTTCGTCGTGCTGGTGCTCAAGGCCGTGTTCCGCATGAACGAGGACGAGGCCTACCGCGTGATGATGACGGCGCACCGGCGCGGCGTCTGCGTCATCGCGGTCTATGCCAAGGACGTTGCCGAGACCAAGGCCAAAGAGGCAACGGAGCTGGGCAAGTCGAAAGGCTATCCCTTGTTCTTCACCACCGAGCCCGAGGAGTAGGGCGGGTCACTCTCCGTTCGTCCCCGCGGAAGCACATGTGCGGGAACGAACGGTCGAGTGATCAATCGCAACGTTATCGGTTGTTACACTGCATCCAGGACGGATAGGCGCTCGCGGCGCTGTCATCGCCGCCGACGCAGTGCTTGCCCGACTTTGACGCCTGGTAGGCGCGCCACCACTCCTGCGGGTTCTGCTGTGCATAGCTTGCGGAGCCGAGCGCCGTCACGAGGACGACCGCGGCGCCGAGCGCGATCACGGATTTCTTGAACATGTGAGGTCTCCTGTCTTGTTGCTCGCACCACGATTGGTGCTGTGGCCATACTGTTGAGATGGGAGGGCGCGGTAAATCAGCTGGATGTCCTGGGATGTGCGCCCAAGCGCCGGCGATCGACTTGCGACGAAGGCCCGCCGATTGCGGGTTTCTTGCATCGCGTCGCCAATGGCGCCGCAATGCTTCGGTCTTGGTTATGAAGTATTCGGGCGCGCTTATAGCGTGCTGTTCCATCCTGCGGTGTTGTTGTATTGTTGCTTCGAGCCGCGCCGCTGAAGCGCGACGTCTTGTGGGAGGAGATCGATGAAGACCATCGCCTGTGCACTGATGCTGGCCGCGCTGCCGGCTGTCGCAGCCGCCGCCGAGCGGCCGGACTGGGCCTTTCCGCCGCCCGGCGTGACCGGCGCGCCGCGCAAGCCCGAGACCGGCGAGCTCAAGCAGGTGCCCGGGAGCGGCAAGACCTATACCCAGTCGCAGATCGATTCCATCAACGACCCGCCGGACTGGTTCCCGGACGAGCATCCGCCGATGCCTTCGATCGTGGCGCATGGACGCGGAAGGGAGGTGCGCGCCTGCATCAGCTGCCATCTCTCGACCGGCCACGGCCATCCGGAGAACTCGCGGCTGCCGGGCGCGAGCGCCGGCTACATTGCGCGCCAGCTCACCGAGTTCAAAAGCGGCGTGCGCAAGGGCGCGGCCAACATGCTCACCTTCACCAAGGCGATGAGCGATGAGGAGATGAAGACCGCGGCGGAATACTTTGCATCGCTGCCGGTCAAGCGCTGGACCCGCGTGGTCGAGACCGAGACCGTGCCGAAAAGCTACTTCTCCGGCACACGTCGGATGCCGCTGCCGGAAGGTGGTATCGAGCCGATCGGCATGCGCGTCATCGAGGTTCCGGAGGATGCCGAGCGCGTCGAGCTGCGCGATCCCAAGTCAGGTTTCATCGCCTATGCGCCGCCCGGCAGTCTCGCCAAGGGCCTGGACCTCGTTGCGACCGGCGGCAACGGCAAGACCATTGCCTGCACCATCTGCCACGGGCCGACGCTCAAGGGCATCGGTGAGGTGCCGGGCATTGCCGGCCAGTCGCCGGTGACGATCGCGCGCCAGCTCTATCTGATGGCGACCGGCGAGCGTGCCGGAGCCTGGGCGCCGCTGATGAAGGGCGTGGTCGAGAAGCTCACCAACGAGGACATCGTAGCGATCTCGGCCTTCGTGGCCTCGCAGGAGCCGTAGGATAACGGCCGTGTCCCGGACGCGGTGCAGCGCGAGCGAATGAGCAACGCTGAGGCTTGCTGCGAGCGAGCGGTTGCTCGTGGTGCACCGCAGATCCGGGACCGCCACAAGTTGGAACGGTCCCGGGTCTCCAGCGCACCGCGGCTTCCCGTTCCGTACAATCGCTTACGCATGGGCCGCGCTGCACTGCGCCCGGGACACGCGAACGAATCAAGCCGCCCAGATTTCGCCGCATTAGCCGCGCGTGTCGCGTAACGCTTTGCAGTACAAAAAGTTTTTAACAGGGGAGAATCCGGCTCGCGCGTTGCGCGCGAGCCCGCGATGTCGTCTAGCTGGTCGGATTCCAACTCGGCCACCGAGCGAGGGAGAATGCGGCAATGGCGGACGATCCTCTGAAGGACCGTATGCTGATCGAAGGCCAGAAGACCTTCATCATCATCAATGCGGTCGGCGCGATGGCGCTGTTGGCGTTCCTGTCGGCGATCTGGCCCTATGGCGGCTCGACTGCGCTCAAGAAAGGCGTGCTCAACGGCATTGTTGCTTTTGCACTTGGCGTCCTCTTGGCGGCGATCGGCTACATGATGCGCGACTGGGCCGCGCGCATGAACCAGTCGAAATGGCCGGGGCGCATCTTTGGGCACGTCCGCATGTGGATTCCGGCCGTCGTGGCGGTGTGCTTTCTGGCCGGCGTGATCCTGCCGGTCATCGGCGGACATGACTCGCTCTCGAGCTCGGCGCCCGGGCAGGCCTCGCTGAGACGGCGCTGATCGGCGGCCCAGGAAAAATCGATAAACAACCGACGACCTGTCGATCGGACGGAACTCTTCGAGGCCCTGGAAGATTGTGCTTCCGCTGGAGCGTCTTGCGGACGCATGATCGTTTTCCGTGCCCTATGCGCCCTTCGCTGGCTGGACAAGCAGCAGCAGGGCCGTTGATCGGAGGTGCCCATGGAAGTGCCAGAGGACATCCGCCGTGAGATCGACAAGAGCCCCGACCGGGAAACGATCCTGGAAGTGGTGAGCCAGCTGCAGAGCGATGGGGTTGCCATCACACGCGACATCCTTGCTGCGATCAGAGCGACGCTTGCAGTCACTGAAGGTGTCGTCGAGTAGGTCCGCTGCTGTGTGTAGCCCGGATGGAGCGGAAGCGACATCCGGGAACAAAGCCCCGGATTTCGCTTCCGCTCAATCCGGGCTACGGGTGCCTTGATCAGATCCCGAAGAGCTCCTTGAGAAAGCGCGACGTGGTCGCGATCGACTGCGTGTTGGCGCGCTCCTCGTCCTTGTTCTTCGGCACCGAGAAGCCGTGGCCGGCGCCGCTGTAGAACTCCATCTGGAATTCGACCTTGGCCTTGCGCAGCTCGTTGGTAGACTTCGGCGACCTTCTCGAGCGGGTAGGGCACGTCCTCGGCGCCGTGCAGGATCAGGAACTTGCCCTTGGCGTTCTGCGCCCAGCCGGCGGGATGATCGAAGAACGAGCCGTGGATCGAGACGTTGCCGGCGAGCGGCACGCCGGTCGAGCCGAACTCGACGCCGACCATGCCGCCGAAGCAGTAGCCGATCAGCGCCACCTTGCGCGGCATCGACCATCGGGTTCTTGACGAGCGTGTCGTAGCCCGCCTTGGCGCGCGCCTTCATCAGCGCGCGGTCCTTGGTGTAGATGCCCATCTGCGCCTGCGCCTCCGGCACGTCCTTGGGGAGAATGCCCTGCGCGTAGCCGAAGAAGTCGGCCGCGAACGCCACGTAGCCGAGCTTGGCCCAGGTCTCGGTGTGCTCGAGCGTGTAGGGCTGCATGCCGGCGCGGTCGTGGATCAGCAGGATCGCCGGGCGCTTGCCGGTGATCTTGTCGTCGTAGGCCAGATAGCCTTTGAGCTTGGTGTCGTCGTGGCTGTACTCGACCCACTCCTTCTTCATCTCGGCGCTTGCGGGCAGTGCGGTGAATGCCAGCACGGCGGCCGCTATGGCGATGCGGATTGGCGTCATGGTCGTCCTCCCTTGCGTTAACTTTGCCTTGCATTGCTTTTGGCAAAGCTTGACGCAGCCGGAATGGGAAGTCGAGGGGGATGTGGCTTGTAGGATGGGTTGAGCTCTTGCGAAACCCATCGCCCTGCCTCCGATCCGATGATGGGTTTCGCACAGCGCGTCAAGACGCGCATGAACGCGCTTTTGGCTCAACCCATCCTACGAACGCTGCGCTACTTCCGTGCCGAGATTTTCACGTTGCGGGCATCGACGGTGAGCTTGAAGCGGGACAGGAAGCTCATGCCGAGCAAGCCATCGACGCCCTCTCCAAAGGAGCCCTTGGCATCATCTTTAACGACGATGGGGACTTCCTTTGCCTGCAGCGAGCGCAGCTGAATCGTGCCGGCACGGCCCCGTTTTGCCGTGCTGGTGCCGTTGGCCGTATTCAATCGGACGATGCTGTTGGCATCGACCTGCACCTTGGCCTTCTGCGCGAACGTGTTCTTAAGGGTTACGAAGGTGGCGCCGGTATCGAGGACGAAGAGGCCCCGCGTTCCGTTGATCGAGACCGGCAACTTGACGACGGCGTTCGGCCGCGACACAGCGAAAACCTCCTCGCCGCTCGCGGTGGCGATCTCGCATTTGCCTTTGCTCCGATAGGTCGCGATCATCGCTTGCGTTTGACTGGTTTCGTTCTGCGCGGGATTGAGCGAGATCCATGTCTCGATTGGCAATACGGCGTCACAGGACTGGCCCAGCTTGTCGTAGCTGCGGGCCAAGCCGAAATAGGTGGCGCTCGGTATTTTCTGTTTGTCTCCATACAGCTCGATGGCAGTTGTGTAGTCATCGATCGCCTTCTGCAGCAAGCCGCCGAACTCGTGGGCCACAGCGCGCTGCAGATAGCCGGGGCCGCCGAACGGCTCGAGCTCGATGACCTTCGACGCGACCGTGGCCGCAGTCGCATAATCGGACAGCCTCACCAGAATAGCGACCGCTGAGCGCAGCGACTGCGCATGGCCGCCGCAAGTCTCGGAATAGCTCACAAGCGCATTGGAAGCCTCTCGTCGGTAGCCGGCGCTCTCCAGGGCCTTGCCGAGATCCGCGATCGCCTGCTGGTCGCAGCGTTCACGGCTGAGCTGACCGAGAAACTGCCGGACCGGATCGCTCCCGTAGACATTCGTCGGCAGCTTGAGCTTGAGCCGCTCCATGACCGCAAGCAGGTCATCCATGTCGCCCGCGCCCTGGGACGCGGCCGGTGCGCTAAAGGCGGCAATTGCAATGACGAGGGACAGGAGGCGAGCCAACGTGGCCAAGCGAGCGCGCATCATGTGCGTATGCCCTTCGGTTGCGGCGGCGCGGACTATACCCGCAAGACGCGCTGGTGTCTCGATTCCCGAAGTTCGCTTGATTCTGCCGTGCCCTCATTCGCGAACTTCGGAATCGAAGGACACCAGCAACTTATTGATCTCGCGTGGCTTTGGTTCAGAAGTCCGCATCCCGGCCTCGCGCACGCGCTCAACTGCTCCAGTTGAGATAGCAATAAGTGCTGACGCGCGGTGGTGCCGCCGCCCTCTTCGCGTCGCTTTACCATCGCCGATGACCTCAACGAGCCGCTATCGGCTGAACTGAAAATCATCTATTGTTGGTCTCGTCTGGCGTTCATCGGGCGAATACCGGATGAAAATTGCCCGGATCGCGACGGTCAACGCTCATTGAATGGGAGAATGCTCATCAACGGGAGATGACCGATGTATATGCAGCGGGATTTCCTTCTTTTTGTAGCAGTGGTGACGATGGCGGCAATGCCCGCCATGGCGCAAACGCCTTCGGCGGCCGGACCGGCCGGCAGCGAAACGCACAGCGCCGCATCGATTCCGGACTTTTCACGCGTATGGACGCATCCTGCCTTTCCCTGGTTCGAGCCGCCCGCATCGGGTCCTGGCCCGATCACCAACCTGTCGCGCTGGGCGGAGCAGCGGGCCCGCCGGTCCGGGCGGTTCGCTGGCTTTGCCTCCCAGCAAGGTCGGGATCAGCAACTACGACCAACTGGTCGGCGACTACAACAATCCGATCCTGCAGCCCTGGGCGGCGGAGGTGGTCAAGAAGTTCGGCGAAATGTCGCTTGCCGGCATTACGTTTCCGAACCCTTCGAACCAGTGTTGGCCCTCGCCGATGCCGTTCATCTACAAGCTGCGGTACGATGCAGATGATGCAGCAGCCGGACAGGATCACGATCTTGTACGGCGGCTACAACAATGAAGTGCGCCAGGTGCGCCTGAACGAGCCCCATCCGTCGCCGCTGAAGCCGTCCTGGTACGGAGATTCCGTCGGCCATTACGAGGGCGACACGCTCGTGATCGACACCGTCGGCGTCAAGACCGATCGCAAGTATGCGATGATCGACTTGTTCGGCACGCCCTATACCGACAAGTTGCACATCGTCGAACGCTATCGGCTGCGCGATTATGACGACGTGAAAGACGCGCTCGAAAGGAACAAGAAAGAGAATTGGCTGTTTCAGGGCGATGTCTGGAGCCGGCACCGCGGCGGCAAGTTCCTGCAGCTGCATGTGACGATCGAGGATGAAGGCGTCTTCACGACGCCCTGGACCGCGACGCTGACCTATGCGCCGGGGCCGACCGAGATAGCGGAAGGCGTCTGTGCCGAAAATCCGGATGGAGTACTACAACAACAAGGAGGCGGACGTCCCGAAAGCCGAGAAGCCGGACTTCTGACGGGTCAGTAACGGTTCGATGCCAGGCAGCAAGCACCTGTGATGGAATTAGCTGCGGGCGCCGCACGGGGTTGCGGCAACAAGAAACACGTCCGCGCCGCCATTCCCCGTGGATTTTTTGCTGCTAAGCTGTCCTCACCCGTTGCCGTAAAGAGTCCCATCCCATGTCACACCTCAGACTACCTGCCGCCACCTCTTGCGCGCTCGCGACATTGGCCGCGTTCGCTTTTCTTTCCTCCGCCACTGCGCAGCCTGCGCCCGCGGACAACAAGCCAGACGTCACGCTCGGCTCGACGCCGGATACGGTGATCTGGGGCTATATCTCGTCGCGCGTACCGTCGGTGCTGCGCATCAAGTCGGGCACGACCGTGCGCATCGACACCATGTCGCATCAGGGCCTGACCACGCGCGAGGATCCTGTCACCTATTTCGGCAAGGCCGGCATCAAGCCCGAGGAGGTCTTGCAGGACGCGAAGGACATCTTCGCCAAGGTGCCGCGCGGCAAGGGGCTCGGGGTCCACGTGCTCACCGGGCCGATCTGGATCGAGGACGCGGAACCCGGCGACTCGCTCGAGGTGCGCGTACTCGATCTGCAATTGCGGGTGCCCTATGGCGTCAACAACACCGGCCCGGGCTCAGGCGTCCTGCCCGATCTCGTGAAGGCGCCGTCGCCGCGCATCATCAAGACCGACCCGCAGCGCAAGGTCGCATTCCTGCCCGGCGGCATCGAGCTGCCGCTTGCGCCGTTCCTCGGCATCATGGCGGTCGCGCCGCCAAGCGACCTCATCATCGTGAGCTCCGGCCCGCCGGGAAAATGGGCCGGCAATCTCGACCTGAAGGTGCTCGGCGTCGGCTCGACGCTCACCATCCCGGTGTTCAACGACGGCGCCTTGTTCTACACCGGCGATCCGCACGGCGTGCAGGGCGATGGCGAGGTCGACGGCGGAGCGCTTGAACAGTCTCTCACGGCGACGCTGCAATTCATCCTGCACAAGGGCGCCGGCAAAGCCATGCGCGGTCCGCGCGCCGAAGATGCCACGAACTATTACACGCTCGGCCTCGACGTCGATCTCAACGTTGCGATGAAGAACGCCGTGCGCGAGGCGGTCGAGCTGTTGCAGGAGAAGGCAGGCGTGACGGCGGCGGAGGCCTATGCCATCGCCAGCATGGGCGTCGACTTCCGCGTGGCCGAGGCCGTGGATAGCGTGCAGCTGATCTACGGCATCGTGCCGAAGAAGTTCTTCAAGCAAAGTCCGAGCTACTGGACGAACAAATAGCGCGGGCGCGTGTGATCGTCGTGGCACCGCAGGTGGCGGTGCGCGTTGACTTGTCGCCGCCGGAGGTGTGCTTTACCTCCAATTGCAATCAAATAGCGGACATTCCCCAACCGGTGCCAAGGGCCACAAGCCGACAAGGATGTCAGGAAATCCTGATATCCTACTCCCTTAGGAATAGCCTTCGCGCAATACTGCCTCCTGCAGACGCTGAGAGACGCAAGCCGAAAACTCTCAATTTTCATAGTAAATCAGATGTGTATTTGACATTGTGCAACGCAACGTTATCATTTTACCACTCGTGAAGCGTGGTTAAATCAGGCTGGAGCGCTGAGGGAAGTTCGCACTCTCCCCCTTTCTGCTGAGACAGATTTGCTCATGATTAAACTTCGTGAACTTTCCAAAAGACTGATGTCTCACGACCTGTCGCCTGACAGGTACCGGCTTCATCTACTTGCGGCTATCACCACCCTGTCATACGACGAGTTGCGAGCGCTTGCGCGTCTCATTGTCGATCACAATCCGTGAGAGCTTTACGCGCCGATTGTCCGCGCTACTTCGTTGATCCGGAGGAAAGGCTGATCGGCATCCTCTTCATGATTAGTCAGCTTTACCCCTGAAAGCTGATGTGCGAGCGGACATCCGTTGACTTCGCCTTCGGGCCACAACCGGACTCGTGCGCTGCAGCAAAGATTATTCGATCACCTCGTCGGCACGCGCGCTCAGCGTCTGTGGAATTCCCGACGTAGCTTCTCAGAATGAATTTCCACGATGAGCGAGAAGCTCTATTTTATCAGACCTATCATCCGCAATCAGAGAGCGACGGTGGTGGCAAAGCCACGAACTGCAGAGTTGGTGCTGGTGACGCCCAACGGTCGCCCGGTCGGTCGCCTGCCCGCCGTGCCGGTTGCGACGCCCTGGTGGCAGGACGTTGAGCCGGTTGTTCGGGCGGCACGTGATCATTACGGCGTCGATGTCACTATCCTGCGATTGCTCGATGCCGAGCTGGAGCAGCCACACGGCGGCAGGGTGACCTACCTCGCCGAGGTCGCGGAGCCGGTACGCGCTCAACCATGGACTGGGGTTCTCGACGACCACCCGCGGCGACACGCCTTCGCGCGGCCAGGCGGCCCGGCCGCTGATCTAGCTTGGGCACGCGCGATATTGGCCGAGCGCGGACTTCGCCCGACGGCACCGCCGACGCAGGTGCGCACATGGAATCTTTCGAGCCTGTGGCGCGTGCCGGTCGAAGGCCAGACCGTGTGGCTGAAAGTCGTTCCGCATTTCTTCGCCCATGAAGGGGCACTCCTCGCTCTCATGGCCGGCGCGCGTGTGCCGACCGTGCTCGGCCATGACAGCGGTCGCATGCTGCTCGCAGAGATCGCGGGCAAAGACCTGTACGTCGCCGAACTGCCGCTGCTCCGCGACATGGTGAACCTGCTCGTGGAACTTCAGCGGCTGTGGAGCGACCGCGTGGAGGAACTGCTCGCGTTGGGACTGCCCGATTGGCGCGCGCCCGCGCTCGGCGCTGCGATCGCCGAGGTCGTCGAGCGCACGCGCGACGAAGTCTCCGCGGAGGATCGCGCAACGCTCGCGCATTTTGTGCGCGGCCTTCCCGGCCGGTTCGACGATGTGGCCGCTTGCGGTGTTCGAGACACGCTGGTCCATGGCGACTTCCACCCGGGCAATTTTCGCGGCGATGGGCGGACTCTGACGTTGCTCGACTGGGGTGACAGCGGCGTGGGGCATCCTTTGCTGGACCAACCTGCCTTTCTTGATCGGGTTCCGAGCGGCGCCGTCGGCGCCGTGCGGGCGCACTGGCTGCAACAATGGAGTGAAGCGGTTCCCGGTTCGGACCCTGCGCGCGCTTCGGTCCTGCTTGCCCCGGTCGCTGCCGCGCGGCAGGCGGTCATCTATAGGACCTTTCTCGACAACATCGAGCCTTCGGAGCAGCCCTATCACCGGGCCGATCCGGCGCAGTGGCTGATTCGGACGGCAGCACTCGTGCGGGAGAGTGATCGAAGGGGCTCTTTCGTCGGTTCTGGCGATGGCTGAGAAAAAAGTTGCTGGGTCCGGTTCGGGTCATTCGCGTCTGGAGACGAGCAGTGCCATGTCAGGCCATGTCCGGAGTTCTTTTGAAACCGGACCTTTGGGTCGTGCGAGGACGGCGACGTCCAACGTCGCGATGAAGAACGCCGTGCGCGAGGCGATTGAGCTGTTGCAGGAGAAGGCCGGCGTCACGGCGGCGGAGGCTTATGCGATCGCCAGCATGGGCGTCGACTTTCGCGTGGCCGAGGCGGTGGATAGCGTGCAGCTGATCTACGGCGTCGTGCCGAAGAGGTTTTTCAAGCAGAACCCGGGATATTGGACGAACAAATAGCCCCAGCGCGTGTGATCGTCGTGGCACCGCAGGTGGCGGTGCGCGTTGACTTGTCTGTAGCTGCATGCGAGGCTTTCGCAGGCAGCGCATTTCGTTGCCCGACGCTTTGTGGTGATGACGGCCCAAAGCCAAAACACCGGAAGACAAAACAAGAGGCGTGATCGAAAGCGTGCCACATCCACCGTTGCGATTGTGGTTGCCGGATCACCTCACCAACGGGAGGTTCAGCATGTCGAAACCATCTTTTGCGGCATTGGCATTGGTTGCAGCCGTTTCCTGTCCTGCCGCAATCGGCACAAGGCGCTGTCGGCACCTTGACCGGCGTCATCACCGATGCGGCGGGTTCGGCCGTGGCAGGGGCGTTCGTTCAGATGAGGAACGCGGAGCGCCGTCTCAATTTCATGGTCATCACGCAGGAGCAGGGCAAATATTCAATCGATAGGCTTCCGGCCGGCAAATATGTCGTGCAGGCGATCGGCGGCGAGCATCAAAGCGCTCCGTCGAGCCCTGTCGAGGTGGCGGCCGGCAAGGCGTCGTCCGTCGATCTGTCGCTCACGGTGGAGCGCGCACCGGCGCTGCCGCCGGCGTGGCCCGGACGCCCGCCCGGCGAGCGCGGCGCCGAAGCCGAGGCGGCCGTCGGCGGCGCCGGCCCTCGCTTGGCCGAAGGCGAGGGCAAGGCCATCATCGAAGCGAAATGCATGACCTGCCACGACGCGCAGCGGATCGTCCGCTCGCGCGGCGAACGAGGCGCGCTGGCAACAGGTCCTGCGCACCATGACGCTCTATGCGCAGGGCTCGACGATGGCAAAGCCGCTCACCGGCGACGAGGAAAAGGTTCTGCTGGCCTATCTCTCGACCAACTACGCGCCCGCTCCCGGCGCAGCGCCAGGCCGAAGCCCGATCCGTTCAGCCGTCTCCCGCGCACGCTCCTTCCGCCGGAGGCGAGGGGCTACATGGTCGTCGAATACGAACTGCCCAACCCGCGGGCTGAGCCCCACGAAGTGGCGGTCGACAGCGAAGGCAACGGCTGGGTCTCGCAGCGGGTCGGCGGACGGTTGGGCCGGCTCGATCACGAGACGCTCGCCTACGTCGAATACGAGCCGCCGGCCGGCAGCTCGCCGGTCGTCCGCCTCAACGGGATCCGGCGCGGCAATAACGGCGAGCTGTGGATGGTCGACGGCGGCCCCAACCGGCGCTGGCTGAGCTTCGATCCGAAGTACGAGCGGTTCACCGCCTATAACCTGCCGCCGACGCGCAGCGGCAGCGCCAGCGGCAATACCATGCGCGTGCATCCCGACAACACGGTGTGGCTCGCCGCGATCGGCTCGAACCAGATCATCCGTCTCGACCCGGCGACCAAGCAGTTCACCATCTACGACGTGCCGGTCGGCGTGAAGAACAACAAGAATGCCACCCCCTACGGCATGGCCGTCGGCGGCGACGGCAACATCTGGGTCGTCGAGAATGCCTTCGACCAGATCGCGCGCGTCGACCGCACGACCGGCAAGTTCGACGAGTTTCCGCTCAGCGTGAAGGATCCGGTCGCCCGCAAGCTCGGCGCCGACTGGGACGGCAACTTGTGGGTGGGTCTGCACGGCGCCGGCAAGCTGCTGCGGGTCGACTACAAGACGCTGAAGATGACGGAGTTTACGCCCCCGAGCGAAGATGCCGGTGTCTATCTCGCGGAGCCGGACCTCAAGAACCACCTGATCTGGACGACGCTCCACCACGTCGACAAGCTCGCGCGCCTTGATCCGGCAACAGGCGTCTGGACCGAGTACCCGCTCATGTATGCGGAGACCGACGTGCGCCGTATCGATCTCGATCCGACCAACCCGAAGCGGGTTTGGTACTCGGGCGTGCTGTCGAGCCGCATCGGCTATGTGGAGCTGCTGCAGTAGCTTGTGACGCGGCAAGTGCCGGTTGATCACTCAGGAAGAGAGAGAGGGGCGCCAACTCGCGCCCTTGTCGCTTGCTGAGCCTTGGAGCAAAGCAGCCAAAGTGGTTGTCGCGTCGTCGATCAGGAATTGTTGGTAGCGATAGTACATTTCATCTCCTAAAGGGGTGACGATGGAGCTCGCTTGGCGCTGGCAACGGGCGCGCAGCTCCACCAGCCGGTCTAGGATCGATTGGGCGGCCGCGCGCCGCTCCGGTGCGGCCATTACGCACTCTGCCGGAACAGCGCGCATTTGCGCGTGCGTGAGCCGCGGATTGACCAGCTCCTTGAGCGCGGACTCGAGCTTCTCGCGCGCCGCATCGATCCGCCAGAGGCAAAATCGACTGAAGAGAGTCATCGCGTTGAAAAGAATTGTCACGGCCATGACCAGATAGACCCAATAGGCTGGCGACAGAAGATTAACGAGCCACGGGAAGTAGCGATCGGCGATGTTGGGCTCACCGCTGTTGAAGAATTGCTGGGACTTCGTGCGCGAGCGGCAATACGGTCGCGGAGCTGGTAGAACCCGGAGGATTGGCGCGGACGAAACCCGGCAATTCAGCCCCCAGCAACATCAGAATCGCAATCCGGTCGGCCCGTTGAGCGCATGGGCTGGCGACAACGAGGGTGCTCAGCCGCGCCACTTGCTTGTCCGTCGCCGGGAGTGGGCGAACCAAGTCGTATCGTCCAGCAGGGATGCGGCCCAGGCTGAGCCACGGATAGCGCGCGACCAAGCCCTGAAAGTCTGCGGGCGCAACGATGTCCAAGCCGTCTTGGCGAATGACGTTGTGCAGAAATTCGGCGTTCTCCTGCATCACGACGGCGGCAAGGTCGAGCTTGCCCTGCGCCACCAGCCGGGTCTGCTCGGCCAGCTCGTGATATGACAGCTTGATATCCAGCTGGCGCAGATCGGAGTCCTGGAAGAGCTGGTGCATGAGGTAGGCCGTGCCGGAACCCTGCGGACCGACGCCGATCGATGCGCCGCGCAAGTCCGCGAATGTGTGAAAGGCGTTGCCCGGCTCTTCCCAGCAACAGCAGAGATTCCGGCTCGGGCAGCCGGCCCAGGAGTTCGAGACGCGCATCGGCCAACACCGGCGTGCCGTCCTGGATGAGGGCGAACATCTCGGTGCAACGCGCCTGTTTGCCGGTCAGCCGGCTGACGTTCTCGATTGAGCCCGCGGTCGGGATGACTGAAAGTGTGCCGTGCCCTCGCTTGGCTCGATCAGCCAGGCGCGTCGCAAGTGTGTGATAGTAGCCGCCGGCTGCTCCTGTCAGAACGGACGCGCGCAGATAGCCGTAGTCGCGTGCGATGCCGAAGTTCGCCGCAATCGCTGCCACCAATGCGGCGCTGAGCAGCAGAAGCAAGAGGCGCAAGAATCCCTTCCCCCGCCAACCCGCAGGGTGACCTCTTGCTGAAGCCGGCGCCGAAAAGAACGGCTTTCTCTCCTTACGATAGTGAACAGGATTTTTGGGCAAGCCGAGCATGAGCGGAGCACCGAGACCAGGTCCTGGTCACCACCTTAGGATTTGAACCGGCGGCCGGTGACCACTCCCACGACGGCGGCGATGAGCAGCACTACCAACAATGCAGCCGGCGGGCTCTGACGTACCGTATCGGCCACCAGCCTCAGCGTGTCCTCCTGGCTTGCGATCGTTCTGCCGTCGACGCCGTGCTTGAAAGTCCCGATCAGGGCGGCGGGCTGCGCGAGCACCAGCTGTGGCCGTG
Organism: uncultured Alphaproteobacteria bacterium; assembly: GCA_963745515.1. Classification (GTDB taxonomy): domain Bacteria; phylum Pseudomonadota; class Alphaproteobacteria; order Rhizobiales; family Xanthobacteraceae; genus VAZQ01. Next base: position 676,085 of record CAVUXO010000007.1, on the reverse strand, counting down.
ATGCAAGCCGGGGCCGCTTCCACGTGAAGACAAATGCGAGCAGGATCAGCGCCAAAGCGAGCAGTCCGCTCCCGATCATGCCGAGCGCGGCGAACGGATTGAGTTCAATCGAAAGCCAGAAGTAAAGGGCGATGAGCCCGGCAATGATCGCGCCGAGGGCGGCGAGCGCGGCTACCCCCGCGAGAGAGCCGATGAGTGCGGTGTGGTAGGTCTGACGCCGGACCTCGCCTCTTGCCCAGCCGATCTGCCGGTCTATATCAGCGCGGACTGCATCCTTCAACACAGCGAACATCAACTGCGTCCCCGCGATATCAGTCCGATGACGACGCCGACGACCAGCGCGCCCGCAAGCGTGCCGAGTGGATTGCGCTTCGCCATGCCTTCGAGCTCGGATGCGAAGGTCTTGGCGTGCTCCTTGGCAGAGGTGGCAAGATCGGAGCTCATATCTGCGACTCCACCAGCCGCGCTCCCGACTTGCGCGGCGAGCGTCTGGCTTGCGCCGCGGACGGTTTTTGCCGCGTCGTCGCTTGCTTGAGAGGCATAACGTGAGAGCGTGCTCTTGAGGCTTGCCATGTCCTGGCGAAGCTCGCTCAAGCCAATGCGCTCGGCCTCCTCGGATTCTTTGCGCCCTGGGGGGGTGGGGGGTTGTTGAGATGAAGGGTTGTAAGTCATGTGCGTCATCTCCCGTGTCTAGTGGCAACTGAAAACTTGGCGCCGGTTAGTCGCTTGGCGCACAAACTCTTCGCCCATCTCCTCCAACCGCCACATCGGCGACCGTAAGAGATTTGCGCGAAGCGATCCTACGCGCGAACTTTCAGTCGCTGCATTGAGCGAAGGGATGGTGCGGCTCGCCTTAGGTATAGGCGGTGCCTTACAGCGGGGCCGGCAAACGATATGCCGTGCAGCTCAAATAGGAATCAACGTGCCGCAGAATAGATCTTGTCGTATTTGACCCAGGTCGTCGTGCCGCCGCGCTCCTTGTATTCCTTGGCGATGATCTGCTTGAGGTTCGCAGCGTAGTAATCGTTGTTGATGAAGACGGGCGCGCGCTCACCGCGCCCCTCACTCTTTTCGATCTGAAACACGGCGTACTTGCAAGCTCCGATGTACAGCGTGTCGGTTTTCTTCACAATGAGTGCCAATGTGACCGGGTATGACTGTCCCGATGCTTCCCCGTCGAACGTTGCGACGATATTTTGCCCAACCCGCAGAGGAAATAATTTCTTGAGATCGATCTTCGGCCGAAACGTCTCGCGACGCCCGCGGTCGATGCGCTCCACTGGAAACAGACCTTGAAATTCCGTGGTCTCCAACACTGTGGCGCCGCGTGCCTGGTAGATCGTCCGCACGATACCGTCCGCCAAGTGAATGACCGAGATTTTCGCGCTATCGCCTCGTTCAACAATAAACGAGCTATTGAGCGCGATGGCGTCAGGGCAATCGTTGGAGTGCGCTGCAGAAGGGGCGATGCCGATCGCAACCAAGGCGACCAAAATGCTAAGGGCGATGTTGCAAGAGCCTGATGCGGGTCGCATGTCGTCCTCGCCCTATTTGGCCGCATAGGTCTTGCTGAACTTGTTGCGCGCGTTGGTCACGGTGAACGTTCCGTCCTGCTGCGCCGATACCTTGATCCAGTAGGCCGGCCCGTTGTGGGCGGGCGGCGGCGGCGTGTTCGGGCCGGGCGCGGGCGCGGCGATCGGTGCGACCGGCATCGCGGCCGGCGGCTCGTCGGTGCAGATTGGCGATGAACATGCCGGGCACGGTGTATTCCTGCCCGCTCAGCAGCGAGAAATGGATCTGCCACAGGTTCTCGAGGCCCGGCGACGAAAGAAGGACCTTCATCACATCGGGCTGGCCGCCCTTGCGGGTGCCGTTGTTGATGATGGCGACGCGCGGGCGCAGCGGCGTGCATCATCACTTCCGAGCTCGAGGTGTTCACGCCGTGATGCAGGCCGAGGAACACATCGAGCGTGCCGATGCGGTTGTTCGGGCACATCAGCTCGAATTCCTTGTTCTTGGTCAGATCGCCGAGATGCATGGTGCGGAACTTGCCGAACGTGATGTGGATGCCGACCGACAGCGGGTCCTCGATGTTGTTGTCGCCGGGCTTGAAGCTCGCGCAATAGGGATTCGGCGCGCCGGCGCCGGGCAGCGGCGTCTTGATGGTCTCGCCGGCCGAGGTCACGACCTGCACGTCGAGGTCCGTCGATCGGAATCTTGTCGCCCGGCTTGGCGACGGTGTGCTTGGCCTTGGCGATGAGTTGCGGATAGACCTTGGCCAGGAATTCATCGGGGCCGGGCGCCGGCTGCTGGTTCGGCCCGTGGTCGATGAAATGCTTGATCGGGATGCGCTTGGCGAGTTCCGCCATGCCGCCGAAATGGTCGCCGTGCCAGTGGGTGATGATGAGGTGATCGATCTGCGTGAGGCCGGCATCCTTGGCCGCCTCCATGATGCGCGCGGCATCGCGCACCGACGCCTCGGGCCCGTGTTGCCGGTGTCGATGAGAAGCGATTCGCCTGACGGCGTGACGAACAGCGTCGCGTTTCCGCCTTCGACGTCCACGACGTAGATGTCGAGCGTCGTGCGCGTTTGCGCGCTGACTGGATCGGACGTGCCGCTGAGGAGCAACGCCGCAAAGCTTGCGGCGGCCGAAAGCAACAGGTTCTTGCGCATGTGGATCCTCCCTCCCGTGCGATGTGTCGTGCAAAGTCGCAATCGCGCGCGTGTCTGCCCGGCCGATGTTGTGCTGGCGAGGCGCCGCTTTGCTCGGATGATAGCAAGCTGTGCGGTCTGCCGAAAGCGGCTCGCTCTTCGACAGGGCACATACGGTCGCCCGTGTGAAGCAATGAGAAGCGCTGCGTCCGGTTGCCGCGTATGGCGTGCCCACAGCGGCGCTGCTAGACTAAATCTATTCAAAACAGCCTCAACGAAGGCCGCAACCGGGGAGAACGACCATGGCTCAACGGAAGTCGCTCAACGTCAACGGCAAGTCTGTCAGGATCAGCATCGATGATCCTGAAATGCCGCTGCTCTATGCGCTGCGCGACAATCTAGCGCTGCAAGGGCCGCGCTTCGGCTGCGGGCTCGGACAATGCGGCGCCTGCACGGTGCACATCGACGGCAAGGCGGTGCGCTCCTGCGTGATGCCGCTGTCGAGCATCACCCCGCAACAGAAGGTGGTCACGCTCGAGGGTCTGGGCTCACCGCAGCGGCCGCATCCGGTGCAGAAGGCCTTCATCGACGAGCAGGCGGCGCAGTGCGGCTACTGCATCAACGGCATGATCATGGAATCGGTGGCGCTGCTCGCGACCAACAGAAGCCGAGCGATACCGACATCAAGAAGGCGCTCGCCAACAATCTCTGTCGCTGCGGCACGCATGTGCGCATCGTCGCCGCCGTCAAGCGCGCGGCCGGCACCGCGTGAAGGGGAGGGAACCATGAACTTTCATTGCCTCTCGCCGCGACGTGCTCAAGGGTGGCGGCGCCCTCGTCGTCAGCTTCTCGCTTGCTCCGCGTCGGTGATGCGCTCGCGCAGGGCCGCGGCCAAGCCGGTCACGCTCACCGAGGTCGACTCGTTTCTGGCGATCGATGCCAGCGGCCAGGTCACGGTCTACTCCGGCAAGGTCGATCTCGGCACCGGCATCACCACGGCGCTGCGGCAGATCGTGGCCGAGGAGCTCGACGTGCCGTTCTCGCGCGATCGAGCTCGTCCAGGGCGACACCAGCTGACGCCCGACCAGGGCAAGACCTGGGGCAGCCTCACCATCCAGGTCGGCGGCATGCAGCTGCGCAACGCTGCCGCGACGGCGCGCGGCGCGCTGCTCGAGGAGGCCGCCAAGCGCCTCAATGCCAAGCCGGAGGATCTCAAGGTCGCGGACGGCGTGGTCGAGCGCCGGCGACAAGCGCGTCACCTATGGCGCAGCTCGATCGGCGGCAAGAGCTTCGCGCTCAAGCTCGACCCCGCCAAGCCGGCACAGCCTAAGGATCCGAAGGATCACACGTTCGTCGGCAAGTCGATCCCGCGTGTCGACATCCCCGACAAGATCACCGGGCGCTTCACCTATATGCACGACTTCCGCGTGCCCGGCATGCTGCATGGCCGCGTGGTGCGTCCGCCCGCGATCGGCGCGACGCTGCAAAGCGTGGACGAGAGCTCGGTCAAGGACATCCCCGGCCTGGTCAAGGTCGTGCGCGAGGGCAACTTCCTCGGCGTCGTGGCGCGCAGCGAATGGGGCGCGATCACAGGCGGCAAGCAAGCTCAAGGCCACGTGGTCGAAATGGGAGGGCCTGCCCGAGCAGGCCAAGCTCTACGAGCACGTGCGCGCAACCAAGGTCGCTCAAGGACGAGGTCACCAGCAACGTCGGCGACACCGCGGCCGCGATGCGGCCGACGGCGTGCGCAAGCTTGCAGCGACCTACGACTTTGCGATCCACACCCACGGCTCGATCGGGCCGTCCTGTGCGGTCGCCGAATTCAAGGACGGCAAGCTCACCTCGTGGTCGGCCTCGCAGGCGACGCACGATCTGCGCAAGCAGCTCGCCGAGATGCTTGGCCTGTCGGCGGATGACGTGCGCTGCCTTTATCTTGAGGGCTCCGGCTGCTACGGCCGCAACGGTCACGAGGACGCCGCCGCCGACGCGGCGCTGCTGGCCAAGGCGGTCGGCCGGCCGGTGCGCGTGCAGTGGTCGCGCGCCGACGAGCACGGCTGGGATCCCAAGGGCCCGCCCACGCTTCTGGACCTGCGCGCCAGCATGGACGCATCCGGCAACGTCACGGCCTGGGAATCGGAATTCTTCATTCCGCAGCAGACCGCCGGCAGCTTCATGGTGCCGCTCACGCGGCGCGACGCTCGCGGGCCTGCCGCAGAAGAATGACATCGCGCCCGGCAACATCTTCCAGAACTCGGCGATCCCCTACAAGTTCGCCAATGTGAAGACGGTGTGCCACCGGCTCGAGACCACGCCGTTCCGTCCGTCCTGGATCAGGACGCCGGGGCGGATGCAGAACACCTATGCCAACGAATGCTTCATGGACGAGCTCGCGGCCGCCGCCAAGGCTGATCCGATCGAGTTCCGCCTGAAATATCTCGATCCCGCCGACAAGCGCGGCATCGAGGTGCTCACCCGCCTCAAGACGCTGGCCAAGTGGGAGACGCGCCCATCGCCGCAGCCGGGTAGCGGCAGCGGCAACATCGCCAAGGGCCGTGGCGTGTCCTACGTGAAATACGAGCTGGTGCGCACCTATGTGGGCATCGTGGCCGATGTGGAGGTCGATCGTGCCTCGGGCGCGATCCGCGTCACGCGCGTCTACATGACCCACGACTGCGGCCAGATCATCAACCCCGACGGGCTGCGCAACCAGGTCGAAGGCAACATCGTGCAGACGCTGAGCCGCACGCTGATCGAAGAGCTCAAGTTCGATCGCTCGGCGGTGACGAGCCTCGACTGGGCGAGCTATCCGATCCTCACGTTCCCGGACGTGCCCGAGGTCGTGATCGAGCTGATCAACCAGCCGAACACACCGCCCTGGGGCGCGGGCGAGCCCTCGGCGGCCGTGGTGCCGTCGGCGATCTCGAATGCGGTGTTCGACGCGACCGGCGTGCGGCTGCGCTCGATTCCCTACACGCCCGACAAGGTGAAGGCGGCGCTGCGCGGCGGGGTGTAGGCGACAGCTCAAAGCCAGCGCAGCCCGCGCTGCGCTGGCTTCAGGCGCGAGAACGTTACGAAGCGCACGCTGGGCAGATCCAAGGCGCTCTCGAGAGAGGCGCGTGGATTGATTGCGACCGGCTACGGAATGCGGCGCATTGCCGGAGACGACAAACGGCTTCGCCCATATGGTAGATGTGGAGGCCGACCCGCGGGTGCTCGCCGAGCGATTTGCGGCGATGGTCATCAGGACATGGAGCGAGCTTGCGGCAGATCAGGCCGCAGCGTGTCGCCGCCGGGAAGCCCAGGCCAGACATGTTCGGGATCACTACCGCTGGCCGGCGCGTGCGGCCGAATGGGCGTCCTGGCTGGCGCAAGTCGCGAACAGAATGCCGGCCAGAACCTGTTGAGATTTCAAGGGTAGGGTTGCCGTGCGCAGGTGGAACGGACTGGCCTCCTGGTGCTATAGCGGGCGCCACAGGAGCCGCCGATGACCCTTGCCACCGTTGAAGCGTCCGCGCCGCTTGCGACCCCCATCCGCCACGACTGGACGCGCCCGGAGATCCGGGCGCTGTTCGAGCTGCCGTTTCCCGAGCTGATGTTCCGCGCCCAGAGCGTGCACCGCGCCTCATTTCGACCCGACCGAGGTGCAGATCTCGACGCTGCTGTCGATCAAGACCGGCGGCTGCCCGGAGGATTGCGCCTATTGCCCGCAGAGCGCGCGCTACGACACCGGCGTCAAGGCCGAGAAGCTGATGAGCCTCGACGCGGTGCTCGACCGAGGCGCGCGCCGCGCAAGGCCGCCGGCGCCAGCCGCTTCTGCATGGGCGCGGCCTGGCGCGAGCCGAAGGAGCGCGACCTCGACAAGGTCTGCGCGATGGTCGAGGGCGTGCACGCGCTCGGGCTCGAGACCTGCGCCACGCTTGGCATGCTCACGGCCGACGCAGGCGGCCCGTCTCAAGACGGCCGGCCTCGACTACTACAATCACAACCTCGACACCTCGCCCGAGTTCTACGGCGAGATCATCACGACGCGCACCTACCAGGAGCGGCTCGACACGCTCGGTCATGTGCGCGACGCCGGCATCAACGTGTGCTGTGGCGGCATCGTCGGCATGGGCGAGGCGCGCGAGGATCGCGTCGGCATGATCGCGACGCTTGCCAATCTGCCGGTGCATCCGGAATCCGTGCCGATCAACATGCTGGTGCAGGTCGAAGGCACGCCGCTTGCTGAGCGCGAGGCCAGATCGATCCGCTCGAGTTCGTACGCACCATCGCGGTCGCGCGCATCACCATGCCGCAGTCGGTGGTGCGGCTCTCGGCCGGCCGCGAGGACATGAGCGAGGAGACGCAGGCGCTCTGCTTTCTCGCCGGCGCGAACTCGATCTTCTACGGGCCGAAGCTGCTCACCACGCCCAATCCGGGCCGCGACCGCGACATGCAGCTGCTCGACAAGCTCGGCATGCAGCCGATGCGCTGACGCCGTTATCGCGTTGCTCGCCCGGGACACGCACGATAATCACCACAGCGCCGCCGCTGCGATCAGCACCATGCCGAGCAGGCTCACCAGCCAGATCGCCGTGCGCAGATAATGGATGCCGGCGAGATAGCAGGGCCAGAAGGCGAGGCGTGACCAGAAGAAGATGTTGGCGCCGAGCGTTGCCTGCTCGCCCGCCTTGCCGGCGAAGTGCACGGCGGCAAGGAGCGCCACGAACATCGCGAGGTTCTCCACCATGTTCTTGGCGGCGCGGTCGGCGCGGCCGGCAAGCGGTGTCGGTTCCGGCAGGTCATCGCGATTGCCGAACGCGCGCTCCATGCCGCCGGGTTTGCGCGACTGGATGCGCAGGCCGCTCGAGTTGCAGACCATCAGCCAGGTCAGGAGCGCCAAAAGGACAAGGATCGTGCTGTCGCTCATCATGGGTGGTTCCGCCTGTGCCTTTCATCGGAATAGTTACGGACGGAGCGGCCGATCGGATGCGCTCACAAGTAGTGGCGAGCGCCTCGGGAATGGGAGCCCGACAAGTCAGCAATCAGCCACCAAGCGCCTTGATCGGAAAGTTGCCTGATAAGTCCAGCTAAGCGCGCTCGTTAGCCCCGTAGTGGAGCACTTGAACTTTCTCGATTGTGACGAGCCCGCTTGACATCATGCCATCCAGGGTCGGGAGGAACGTGTCGATCTTCTCCTGCAAGTCGACGATCTCGACGACAATCGGTAGGTCCTGGGAGAGACGTAAAATCTTGGTGGTGTGGATGTGGCTCGAATGGCCAAAGCCCATGGGACCGCGCAGGACAGTGGCGCCGGCAAGGTTCATTTCGCGCGCCTTCAGCACGACGGCCTCGTAAAGTGGAAGATGACCATGTTTGTCGTCTTCGCCGAAGAACACGCGGAGCAGGACGGCGTCGCGGGGGATCTGCATGATTACACCCATCGCATCGTATTGAGGCTCATAGCGAGCACATGACCGATCCAGACGGCGAGCAGGCAGAGCACGACTGAGGCGCTGATATTGGCCCCCACCTGCAGCCATTCGCCATCATTCATGAGATTCAGGGTCTGCAGGCTAAAGGAAGAGAAGGTCGTGTAGCCTCCGCAAAGTCCGACCATAACAAACTGACGTGTAGTCGAGCTCGCAAAGACGCGTCCGTCCGGTGCCGTCAGCGTCGCAAAGAAGCCGATAATAAAGGAACCGACTACGTTTACGATCAGCGTCCCCCATGGGAAGGTTTCACCGATCAGGCGTGCTGCTACTCCAGAGCACCAATAGCGCGCGACACCTCCGATGGCACTTCCAATCGCAATCCAGACATAGGCTTTCATTGCTTTCATCGCCCTTTGTGAAGAGAAGAACCATGCCTCACCTGACAACGAGCACCGGGCAGAATGCCAGGTGCACGAGCCGATCGGCCCGGCTGCCAATCATCCGCTCGTGAATAGAATATTGCCCCGTGGCACCGATCACCAAGAGATCAACGCCCAGTTGCTGGGCTACGTCAAGAATGGTGACGACGGGATGCCCGGTCAGCACGTGAGTTTGCAACGGCACTTTGCTCGCTGCCGCCAGCCTGTGCGCTCGCTTTGTGACACTGCGGAAACGCCGGTCAGCGGCCCCCTTCTCCTCCTTAACATCCTCGATTGTCTCGTGAAACTGTGAAATCTCCTCGACCGAAATCGAATGTAATTCCGTGTTGCTTTGCTGCGCAATCTCCAAGGCCACCGAAAGCGCCTTGAATGCGCCTTCGGAGCCATCATTCGCATGCAGGATTTTCTTGAACATGATCGGCTCCGCGATCTTCTAGCGGCCAGGCTGCGAGGCCGTTTCAGAGTGTGTGATCGCAGTCATGCCCAGCTTAGGGAGCAGATGGCGCGGCAGGTAGAAGGCATTTGCTATCAGCGTCGGGACAACCGCGCTGGCGATCACGGCCGCTACTAGCGCCGAGTATTGCCCTTGACTGATGATGCCTCGTGAGAGGCCGAACAGCGCCGAGATTGTCCCGAACGTGAGACCCGTCGACATCAAGAGGGTCGTGTACATCGCCTCCTTCTTCGGCGCCTTGTAAGACCTGGTCACAGGATAGACGCCAATGACCTTGGTAGTGACCTTGACGACAAGAAGAAACAAAAACGCCAACGGTGCCGCTACGAGGTCAGGTATCGATACGAATGAGCCTGCGCGGATGAAATAGAATGGCGTAAGAAGTCCAAAGGTCAGCGTTCTCAGCCTTCGGATGAGCGCATGGTCCTTTCCGACCGTGCCCGCCAGGACCATCCCAATCAGATAGGCAGGCAACACCGCTTCGCTATCGGCCCACGAGGCGAGTGCTCCCATGCCCAGGAGGCAGAGCAGCAGAAATTTTGCCTCCAGCTCCGAAGGTCGATTGCCGTAACGCCGGAAAAAGCGCGGCGTGATCCACGGTAAAATCGCAAAAGCTAAAACTCCGGCCGCGAGGAAGATCAGCGTCTTTATGGTGAATGGAGCGAAGATCAGGCCGAGCGCAATGACGGTGCCGAGATCTGTGACGAAGCAGGCGGCAAGAACCGTCTTGCCGTAGTCGGTCATATTGAACCCGAACTCCAGCATGACAGCGTAGACGACCGCGACAGACGTCGTCGACATGGCAACACCGGCGAGCCAACTCGGCATTGGCTCCCAATCGAGCACGTAATAGGCACCGGCGGCGCAGCCGATGAAAGGAATGAAAAAGCTTGTCGAGTCCGATGGCAGTCGCTTCCTTCCACTTGCGCTTGAAAACGTCGGGATCGAGTTCCGCACCGGCAAGGAATGTGAGGACAATCGCGCCGATGCCGGAAAGAAACTTGACCCAAAACTCGTCGGTTCCAAGCACGGCGGCGCCGACGACGGCACCGATGATCAGTTGAGCGATTGTTCCGACAACAATCTCGGATAGTGCCGTCGATATTCGGAACCAAATTGAAAGCAGGCTCGCGATCAACGCGAAGTCCCAGCCACAATGCCGCAAGGGCCCAAGTGCCCGTCATCGTCCCATCCTCGCCACCTTCCGACCTGGCCTCTTCAGCCATATCGACAACAAAAAACCCACCTCGCGGTGGGTCTCGGACAAACTCCTACCGCAATGTCTAGCGGTAGGAGTGCGATCAGCCGGTGAAGGCGGTTTCGGGGAACTCCATCCCCATCCTTTACAAGTTAGTTGCGCCTGCGCGCGTGGTCAATGGGGCCCGACAGCATCGTCCGGTGGCATCGTATCCATGCGGGTTTTCTGCTTGAACGGGCGCGCCGCCACGTCCAGGATATTTGCCCGCACCCCGTACAGAGAGCTACCCAAGCTTGATGGCCGAACGTCGTCGCCGCGTCAGAACTTTCGAATGGTCGACGGCGGTCATCGCGGCGATCTCCGTTGTGGCTGGCACGATCGTCTATCTGCGCGACGGCATCGACAAATTCCTCGCGATCCTGACCAGCGATCTGTGGCTGTTCACCGGCATGCTGCCGAAAATGGCGGCAGGCTGCCTGATCGCGGCCTTCGTCACGCGGCTGTTGCCGCGCGAGGTGGTGGCGCGCGTGGTCGGCGGTGAATCCGGTTTCGCTCGGCATCCTGGTTGCGATGGTGATGGGCGCGGTGCTGCCCGGCGGCCCGCTGACGATCTATCCGGTCGCGGGCGCTTTCCTGCTGCTCGGCGCCGACGTCGGCACCGCGGTCGCCTTCATCACCGCCTGGAACCTGCTCGGCTACAACCGCGCGCTGATCTGGGAGCTGCCGTTCTTCGGGCCCGAGTTCGTCGGCTGGCGCATCCTGATTGCGCTGCCGTTGCCGATCATCGCCGGGCTCCTGGCGCGCGCGGCTGCGCGCCTGGTCGCCGCCGCGCTGGGGAGGACGACCAGTGGACCTGACCACCATCATCAGTATCGTCATCGGCATCTGCTGTGGGGCCTGGTCGGCGACGCTCGCGCTTGACCGCCGCGATGCGCAGCAAGGCGCTGTTTCGCGAAGGCGCCTGTGAAGGCGGGCGCGACTTCGTGGTGCTGATCCCGCGCGTGCTGATCGGCGTCGTCGGCTCGGGCTACATCGCGGCCGTCATGCCGCAGGATCTGATCGCCACCTGGATCGGCCCGAACTCCGGCGTCCTCGGCATCGTGATCGCGGCGCTCGTCGGGGCGGCGACGCCGGGCGGCGCGGTGGTTGGCTTCGCGGTCGGGGCGGCCGCGCTCAAGGGCGGCGCCGGCGCCCCGCAGGTGATCGCCTATACGACGGCCTGGTCGCTCTATACGATCCAGCGGCTGTTCAACTGGGAAATCCACATGATGGCGCCGCGGGTGGTGTGGCTGCGCGCGGCGGTGTCGATCCCGCTGCCGATCCTGGCCGGCATCGGCGCGCCTGCTGATCGGCAAGCCGTGAGTTGTGACTTGCGACACAACGAGGTCTGTCATGAGTGAACGAGGTTGACGCAGACGCAAATCCTGTGATCGTCGCCCGCTGGCTCGCGGCGTGAATTCCTGCAGGCGAGTGCGGGTCTGGCAACGCTCGGCGCGAGCCTGTCGGCCTTCAGTAGCGCCGCGCACGCGCAAGGCGATGCCGAGCTCGCCGCGCCTGCAGGGCGCAGCGCCGCATTCTGCATCAAGGGCGGCGTGGTGCTCACGCTCGATCGCGCAGGTCGGCGACTTCGCGCAGGCCGACGTGCTGATCGAGGACGGCAAGATCCGCGAGGTCCGGCCGAACATCGCGAGCCGGCGACGCCGCGCGTGGTCGACGCCACCAACCGGATCGTGATGCCGGGCTTCATCGACACCCATCATCATTTCTATCAGGGCATCCTGCGCAACATCCTCAGCAACGGCCTGCTCAATCCCGACTACAACCGCGACATCAGCAACACGCTGACGGCGCCCTATCAGCCGGCCGACGTCTATGCCGGCACGCTGATCAGCGCGCTCGGCATGATCGACATGGGCACCACCACGGCGGTCGACACCTCGCAGGTCAATCACACGCCCGAGCACAGCGACGCCGGCATCCGCGCGCTGCAGGAGTCCGGCCTGCGCGTGGTCTACGCCTATTCGCGCGGCGCCGGCGCCGGCGCGCAATATCCGCAGGACATCGTCCGGCTGCGGCAGACCTACTTCACCTCCGACGATCAGCTGCTGACGCTCGCGCTCGGCGGCGAGCCTCGACGCGGCGGCTGTTCACCTATCGCGCGCGAGATCGGCGTGCGCACCGTCTCGCACGGCGTCAACAACAACACCGAGCGCACGCTGATCGAGCTCGGCCGCGCCGGGCTGATGAAGCCGGGCGACGAATACATCCACTGCACGCATCTGAGCGACGACGCCTGGCGCCTGATCAAGGATACCGGCGGCCACGTCTCGCTCGCGGTGCCGATCGAGATGGCGATGGGCCACGGCATGCCGCCGATCCAGGAGGCGCTCGACCACGGCATGCGGCCGTCGCTGTCCTCCGACGTCGACGTCACCATGGCGCAGGACCCGTTCACGGTCATGCGCGCGGCCTTCACGCTGCAGCGCCTCAACGTGCTGCAACGCGCGCGCCGCGGCGAGCAGAACCTGCCGCCGCTCCTGACCTGGCGCGACGTGCTGGAATTCGCCACCATCGAGGGCGCGCGCTGCGCGATGCTCGAGGACAAGGTCGGCACGCTCACGCCCGGCAAGGAGGCCGACATCGTCCTGCTGGCGGCCGACCGGCTCAACGTCTGGCCGCTCAACAACGTGCCGGGCGCGGTCGTGAACCTGATGAACCCGATGAATGTCGACACCGTCTTCATCGCCGGCAAGGTGAAGAAATGGCGCGGCAACCTGGTCGGCGTCGACCTGCCGCGTGTGCTGCGGCTCGCCCAGGAGGCGCGCGATGGCGTGGTGCGCCGCGCGGGTTTTGCGGCGAACCTGTTCGGATGAGCTTTTTCAGGCTGGAACGGCCGCGCCCGGCAGCGTGTCGACGAATGCTCTGACGGTGGCCGCCGCCGTGGCGGGTGCGACCTGGAGCAGCATGTGCGGCGCTTCGATGTCGACGATATGCGTTTTCGCCGCGACCTGCGCAATGGCGTCGGCGCAGCGGCGCGGAACGAGGCGGTCCTCGGTGGCCCGCAGATAGAGCACCGGGACGCGGACGTTTGGCAGCGCGGGCCGCATGTCGGCGCGCGCGACGGCGGCAAGGCGGGCCTTGAATGTCTGCGTTGAAACCTCGTCGAAGGTGGCGCGCAAGGCCTCGATTAGCGGCGCGGTCGCGAAACGGCCCAGCAGGACAGCGTTGATCACTCGCATGGGCGCAAGCCCAAACGGGACCAATGGCAGCAGCCACGGCATCGAGCCAAGGACAGGAAGTGGGTTGCTTGCAAACGTGACGCAAAGAATCAGCCCGACGAGATCCGGTGGGCGTGAGGCCGCGATTGAGATCGCGATCGGGCCGGAGAACGATTCCCCCAGCAGCACATACGGACGATCCGTCGGAAGCGATGCGCGCACCAGCGCTTCCAGCTCCGCATATCCGAGCGTGGGATCTGGCGGATACGCAACGACGCGGGTCTCGACTCCGGGGCCGAGCGCGGCAGCGAAGTCGGTACGGGGCGCGGCGGCTCCGTCCATTCCGGGAAGAATGACCAGAGCGACCATGGACCATCTCTGTTCACACAGGCCGCGCGGCGCCGCGCGTGCAAGTCAGTGCATGGCTTCCGCGGTTCGCGGCATGATGGCGCCGCGATGCCGGATCACTTGGCCGGCCAAGCGATGGGCGGCGGCGGCCGCAGTGCTCGGGCCGTCGCCCGACAGGCGCGCCGCGATGTAGGCGGCGTTGAAGCTGTCGCCGGCCGCCATCGGATCGACCGGCTCCACCACCTCAGGCACCGGCACGAACTCGCTGACGCCACCCGCGGCGACCAGCGCGCTGTTGGGACCGTTCTTGACCACGATCTCGCCGATGCCGAAGGCCTGCAGCCGCTCGACCGTCGCTTCCGGGCTCGGATCGCCCCACAGCACGGCTTCGTCGTCATAGGTTGGGAGCGCGATGTCGACGCGCTTGAGCGCCTCCATGAACACCGCGCGCGCACGCGACAGGTCGCCTCGCCAGCCATGCGCCCGAAAATTGCCGTCGAACGCAATCTTGACGCCCTGCTGGCGCGCCAGCTCGACGGCAGCCAGGAAGCGGCCAAGCCCCGTGTTTGAATAGAGCGAGAGCGTGATTCCGGTGAAGTAAATGAGCTTCGTGCGCAGCAGGCCTTCGACGATGCGGGTCCACTCCGGAAGCTCGAACAGATCGCGTGCGGGCGCCTCACCGCGCCAGAAGTTCAGGAGCCGCTTTCCCTTCGCGTCGGCCTCGATCAGAGCAAGGCTAGGGAGGCGGCCCGGGACGCGCAGCACCAGATCGCCCGCCACGCCCTCCGCAGAAGTAAGCGCGAGCACGCCATTGGAATAGGCATCGTCACCAAGCGCGCTCGCAAAGGCGGTGCGCAAGCCGGCGCGCGCGACATAGATGGCCGTGTTGAATGTGTCGCCGCCGCAGCCCATGGCAAAGCGGCCATCGCTGCCGCGCGCGAGCTCGATCATGGCCTCGCCCACGCAAACGACCTGGGTTTCGCTCATTCAGGCCTCCGTGCCGCCGTTCCCGCTCTCTCCAGCACAGGCCGGCGCGCTTGGCAAATCAGCACGCCGCGAGGACGGTCACCCTTGCGGGCAAAGGTGCAATATCATGCAGTTGCAAATCACCCGCTCAAAAAAAGCGCGGCCGCAAATAGCGACCGCGCCCATTTCATCAGTCAGCAGTTGTCAGCAGTCAACAGACGTCAATCCTGCGGCTCGACCCGCACGATCGAGGCGCCGTGATTGCTGCCGACCCAGAAGGTCGGGCGCGCGGTCGTGTTGTCGACGAACATGCGGCGCATGTTGGTGTCGCGCGGCAGCGGATATTCGACCGTCTCGCCGGTCTTGGGATCGAGCCGCACCACGCGGTCGGTGGTCATGCCGCCGGTCCACAGCTCGCCGTTCTTGTCCCAGATCACGTCATAGGGATGCGTGTACTTGCGTCGGCAGCGCGATACTCCTGCATCCGCTCTTCCTTGGTATCGAACATCGTGATCTTGTTGCCGCGATACTGCGCGAACCAGAAGCGGTCCTGCTCGTCGATGCGGCCGCGGCGGTTGCGCGAGAGCTGCGTGCCGGTCTGGTAGACCGTGATACTTCAGCGTCTTGGCGTCGATCTTGACGAGGTAGTTCTTCTGGAAGTCGGTGACGATAGGCGTTGTTCTGCGAGTCGGCGCGCACGTCATAGATCGAGTAGCCTGGCCCGGCCGCCGGGCAGCACGTTGAGCGGGTCCATCTCCTCGAACTTGCCGGTGGCGAGATCGAGCGGAACAGGGTCGAGGGGCCGGCGTCGTTGACCCACAGCTTGCCGTCGACCTCCATCCGGTTGGTCACCATGTTGAGCTGCGAGTCGTCCTTGAGCCGCTCCGTCGGGATCTGCCAGTACTGGAAGCTCTCGGTCTTGCGGATCGAACTTGGCGACCGCGCCCTGATACATCATGCCGACCCAGAGGTTGCTTGTCCTTGTCGATGCTGAGGTCGAGATTGCCCTCCGGGAAGCCCGGCTTCGGAACTGCTTCATCGCGAATTCGGTGTGCTTGCCGGTCTTCGGATCGAGCTTGCCGAGGAACTGCTCGCCGAAATTCGTGTACCAGACGTGCCGTCGACCACGATCACGTCATGCGGCTCGATGGTCTGCCGCGGCAGATCGTATTCGGTGATGATCGACGTTGGTGCTGCGGCCCTTGACCCGCGGCAGGGTCTTGAGGTCGTAGCTCCAGGTGTCGCTCTTGCTCAGATTGATGGTGGCGAGGAATTCCGCCTGCTTGCGGAACCGCTCCGGATTGGAGGCGCGCGACTGGTCGACGCGCCGCTGCGGCTTGATCGGCTGGCTCACCTGCGCATAGCCGTTCATGCGCTGGATCACGCTGCACGAAGTCGTCGGCATTGTGCGTCGACTTCACGATCCGCTCGAGCGTGTGACAGCTCACGCAGTTGATCAGCTGGCAGCTTGTCGTCCTCGCTGCCGGGCATGCTCAGCATCCACTCGGCATTGGTGAGCTGCGTGCGAGAGGTTGCGGGTCTTGCGCAGCTTGACGTCGACCGGTCGTGGGCCCGCCGGCCGCGATCGTCGGCCTGCTTCGGCCCATCGAGGTCGTAGCCGACGGCGCGGATCGTGATCGTGTATTGGCCGGGCGGCAGCCGGTCGGCCGGGAAGCGTGAAGCGGCCTTGCGCGTTGCTGATCACGCTGATCGTGATGTTGGAGCCGGCCCGCTTGGCGCTGACCACCACGCCTTCCATGGCGCCTTCCTCGGCGGAGGTGACCTGTCCGGTGAGTTGCTGCGCTTGCCTGCGGCGATGCCAGGCACCGAGCGCCAGGGCGGCGGTGGAAATGCCCGACAACCATCGTGCCATCATGGGGAATCCTCCTTGTGAGCTTTTGATCACCCGCTGTCGTCTCGCCGCGCGCGCCCGGGGCGGCTGCCGAGATTGCCCGCGAGCCTAGGGCGGCGCCCCCGCCGGGGCAAGGCCAGGTCTAAGGCAACGTGTGCAAGCCTATGCGTCACTTTCGCCTTGGAATCCGCAGCGGCGCCCCTATGTTACGGCCCAAACGGAGTGATCGATGTCTGACAAGATTCCAGTCACGGTGCTGACCGGCTACCTCGGCGCCGGCAAGACCACGCTGCTCAACCGCATCCTGTCCGAGCCGCACGGGCAGAAGTTCGCCGTGATCGTCAACGAATTCGGCGAGATCGGCATCGACAACGACCTGGTCGTGGGCGCCGACGAGGAAGTGTTCGAGATGAACAACGGCTGCATCTGCTGCACCGTGCGCGGCGACCTGGTGCGCATCATCGACGGGCTGATGCGGCGCAAGGGCAAGTTCGACGCCATCATCGTTGAAACGACCGGGCTCGCCGACCCGGCGCCGGTGGCGCAGACCTTCTTCATGGACGAGAATATCGGCCGCCGGACCAAGCTCGATGCGGTGGTCACCGTGGCCGACGCCATGTGGCTCAAGGATCGTCTCAAGGATGCGCCCGAGGCGAAAAACCAGATCGCCTTCGCGGACGTGATCCTGATCAACAAGACCGACCTCGTGAAGCCCGAGGAGCTTGCCGACGTCGAGGCGCGCATCCGCGGCATCAATCCTTATGCCAAGCTGCACACGACCGAGCGCTGCGAGATTCCGCTCGCGGAGGTGCTGGGCCGTAACGCCTTCGATCTCGACCGTATCCTCGAGATCGAGCCGCAGTTTCTGGAGGCCGAGCATCACGAGCACGGGCATGACCATCACGATCACGACCACCATCATGACCACGGCCACGCTCATGACCACCACGACCATGGCCACCATGGCGGCGGGCTCAAGCACTATCACGACGAGGAGATGCAATCGCTCTCGCTCTCGCTCGAGAAGCCGCTCGACCCCGACAAGTTCTTTCCCTGGGTGCAGGACCTCGTGCAGAAGGAAGGCCCGAGCATCCTGCGCTGCAAGGGCATCCTGGCGTTCAAGGATGACGACAAGCGCTTCGTCATCCAGGGCGTGCACATGATCCTCGACGGTGATCACCAGCGCGAGTGGAAGAAGGACGAGAAGCGTCTCAGCCGCATGGTGTTCATAGGCCGCCAGCTGCCGGAGGAGAAGATCCGGCAGGGCTTCGAGAGCTGCGTGGCTTGACGCGTGTCTGAGACCCACAGCGACATTCCCTCCGTGGTCGAGCGTACGCGGCCGGTGAAGGTCGATGGCGCGGTGGTGAGTGCATGCTTCGTCGGCGAGGGCGCGGCGTTCGTGCTGGGCGAGGAAACCTTGGTGCTTGCGCGCAAAGGCGAGGAGCGCCGCATTGCCTTACATGGCGGCGCCATTCTTTCGGCCGTTGGAGACACCGATCGCATTGTCACGGGCGGCGACGACGGCAAGGTGATGGCGACCGATGCGAGCGGTGCGACCACCGTCATTGCCACCGACGCCAAGCGCCGCTGGATCGATTGCGTCGCGATCGGGCCCGCCGGTTCAACAGCCTGGTCGGCAGGCAAGACCGCATTCGTGCGCACCGGCAAGGGCGCCGAGCACGCACTCGACGTGCCTTCCACCGTCGGCGCGCTCGCCTTTCTGCCGAAGGGCTTCCGGCTCGCGATCGCGCACTATGGCGGTGCGACGCTCTGGTTTCCGAGCGCCAAGGCCGAGCCCGAGCGGCTCGAGTGGAAGGGCTCGCACCTTGCCGCGACCGTGAGCCCGGACGGGCGCTTCCTGGTGACCGGGATGCAGGAGCCGGCGCTGCACGGCTGGCGTATGGTCGATCGCAAGGACATGCGCATGCAGGGCTATACGGCGCGCGTGCGCTCGCTCGATTGGAGCGCCGACGGCAAGTGGCTGGCGACCTCGGGCTCGACCCAGGTGATCCTGTGGCCGTTCCAGTCGAAGGATGGCCCGATGGGCAAGACGCCGCAGCTTCTGGCGCCGACCGAGCATCACGTTGAGACGGTGGCGTGTCATCCGAAGCAGGCCGTGGTGGCGGCTGGCTATGCCGATGGTCTCATTCTGCTCATTCGGATCGACGACGGCGCGGAGGTGCTGGCGCGCAAGCCCGGCGATGCGCCGGTCACGGCGCTCGCCTGGAGCCTCGATGGCAGGCTGCTGGCATTCGGTACTGAAGATGGCACCGCGGGCGTGATCGATCTCGGCTGAGATCAACACCAAAGCAATTGGTTCCCGCGACGGAACAGCGCGAGCGGACAATCTCATCGCGTGCGTCCGGAACGCACGACGCGTGTTCCGCGTTCCAATCATGGATGTTCACCAACCACGATTGGAACATAACGTGCTCACAAAAACTATCAGTTCACGTAAGACACACGCGATGCGCGCGCGCCTTCTGGCCGGCGTGTTCTCCGCGCTCTTTGTCGCAGGAGCTCCTCTTACCGGCGTAACGGTCACACCCGCGCACGCTCAAGCGTCGATCTCGGTTGATTTTCGCACCGCGCTGGAAAGCCATGGCCGATGGGAGCGGCATTCGCGCTGGGGCGAGGTCTGGATTCCGGGCAACCTGGCGCAAGACTGGCGGCCCTACACCAACGGTCATTGGGTCTACACCGACGACTGGGGTTGGTACTGGGTCGAGGCTGATGCGGAAGCGAGCTGGGGCTGGGTGACCAACCACTACGGCCGCTGGGTCTACGACGACGAGATGCAGTGGGCGTGGGTCCCGGGCGAGGAGTGGGGACCGGCGTGGGTGGAGTGGCGCCGAAGCAATAACAACGATGTCGTTGGCTGGGCCGCACTGGCGCCGGATGAGGTGGTCGCGGAGTATCGCGAATCGCCGCGATACTGGGTTTTCGTGAGGTCACGCGATTTCGTTTCGCCGCGTATCGCTTCGGTGATCGTGACGGAACGCGAGTACCCGGTCTTCTTCCGCGAGACCGTGGTGGTCAACCGTACTGTTATCGTCCGCGATCGCGGGCCTCACTTTGCCGTCAACCCCGGCATCCCCGCGGCCTACATCGCGGCTTCGGTCGGCCGGCCGTTGCGGGCTTATGACGTTCAGCCGCGCGTGCTGTCCGGCACGGCCGGGATTCGGGGTGCGGTCGTGGTGCGCGAGCAGGACCTGCGTCGTCAGGGCTTCCGTGCGCAAACAACGGTTCGGGAGACGCGCACCGAGATCAGGCCGGAGCGGAACGTATCCGCGCCGCGTGAGCTTGGCGCGGGCGAGCAGGGCCGCCTCGGCGACAATCCGCCGCGTGCTGCACGAGCGCAGCAAGGCCCGACCGATGGCCGTAACCGTGACGATCGTCAGGGCGCCGAGGACCGTAATCGAAACGCCAACGATCGGCAGGGCGCCCAGGATCGCAACCGGAACGCCAACGAGCGTCAGGGTGCCCAGGATCGCAATCGCAACGCCAATGAACGCCAAGGGACCACCGGTCGTGGTGATCGCGGCGAGCAGAAGCAGCAGGGTGCCCAAGATCGTAACCGCAATGAGCCCAAGCAGCGCCCGAGCACCGAAGGTCGCGGCGAGCCGCGGCAGCAAGGAGCGCAGGAACGAAATCGCAGTGAGCAGCAGAAGCAAGGTGCGGAAGGCCGCAATCGCGGCCCTGAGCGGCAGCAGCAGCGGGGCCCTGAGGGTCGCGGGAACGAGCCCAAGCAGAGGCCAAGCACTGACGGCGTAGGATCGCGCGAGCAGCGCTCCAATGTGCAGCCTCGCGGTCCAGAGACGCGGCAGCAGCAGCCGCCGGCACAGCAGGCGCGGCCTCAGCCCCAACAGCAGCCGCGAAACGCCGATCGCGGCGGCGGAGACCCGAGAGGGGCGCGGGCAGAAAGCCCACGCCCTGGGCCGGGCGCTCAGCAACAGCAGCAAGCGCCGCAACGCCAAGGCGGGCAGGGTGGTCAGCAACGCCAAGGTGGTCAGCAACGCCAAGAGCGCTAAGTTCTTTTGACAAGGCACAGGAAGGGTGGCCCGCGGGCCACCCTTTTTGTGTGTCTAGCGTCTCATGGGTCCTGGCGTCGTCGACGCTCGAGCTGCGCCAAGCACCGCAGCCTCCTCCTGCGTGATCTCGCCTCGGATTTGCTGCTCCAAAAGACCCTCAAAACGCATCTGACGGACTCCCTCGTGTACTCGCGCCATTCCCATTTCGTGCCCTTTCCAGGGGCTTCCTTGGACACGACACTTCACGAGCTACGAACACACGACAGATCACGAGCGACCTACAGCGCTCGTAGGACCCGGTACCAAAAGCGCTCCGATCAAGGTAGACTGACCATCATTCACCGCAAGAACACTGGAAAAGCAATGTCCGACGACGATGTGAAAGCCGAGCTGGAGCGCCTGCGCCGCGAGAATGCCGCCCTCAAGAAAGGCGCGTCGACCGGTATTCGCATGAAGGTGAGCGAGAAGGGCGCCGTCTCGATCTACGGCATGGGGCGTTTTCCGGTGACGCTCTACAAAGAGCAGTGGCTGAAGCTGCTCGATATGTCGGACGACATTCGGGCGTTCATTGCGGCGAACGAGGCGCAGCTGAAGGCGAAGGAGTAGCTGGTAGGATGGGATTGAGCGAAGCGAAACCCATCGTCCGGTAGCTTACGAAGCGATGGATTTCGCTAGCGCTCAATCCATCCTACGGGCTGGGGGCTCGCATGAAGCAAATTGCTGTCGCGATGATGCTGACGATCGTCGCTCTTCCGGCGTTTGCGCAGCAGGCACCAATCGTGCAGCCCTGCGGGGCGCCGGCTACGCTCGACGATGGATGGCTGATCGATAAGCCCGAGAGCGTCGGTCTCGATGGCACTCGTCTGTGCGGCATTGCAGCCCGCATGAGCGCGACCAACGCGAACGTTCATGCCGTTGTGGTCGTCCGCAAGGGCAAGCTGGTCTACGAGCACTATGCCGCAGGCTTTGACGATCCTTGGGGCGAGCCCGAGGGCCAATATAATTTCAGCGCGGCGAGCAAGCACGACATGAGGTCGATTTCAAAGAGCGTCACCGCGCTGCTCATCGGGATTGCGATCGATCGCAAGCTCATTGCAAGTGCTGATGAGCCCGTGGTCAAATTTTTTCCGGAGCACGCGGCCGTCAAGTCGGCGGGCTGGGATGGCATCACCATTCGCCACCTTCTCACCATGTCGTCGGGCGTGGCGTGGGAGGAAAACCTAGCCTGGACCGATCCGAAAAACGACGAGCCGCACCTTGGCAGCGAGGCGGACCCCATTCGTTATGTGTTGTCGAAGCCGATCGCGGCGCCGCCCAACACGATCTGGAACTACAATGGCGGCGGAACGGATGTGCTCGGCAGCATCATCGAGCGGGTTTCCGGAAAGCCGTTCGATGCCTTCGCGCGCGAGGCGCTGTTCGAGCCGCTGGGCATCACCGATTGGGAATGGAAGCGCTACCGCAACGGCAAGATTGCCCCCGCTGCGGGTCTTCGCCTGCGCCCGCGCGATGCCGCCAAGATCGGCCAGCTGGTGCTCAATCGCGGCGCGTGGAAAGGCCAGCAGATTGTTTCGGCAGCCTGGATCGCGGAATTGATCGCGCCGAGACATCAGGCCATCGGCTATTTCGGCGGCTTGTTTTTCTACGGCTACCAGTGGTGGCTCGGCCGAACACTGTCGGGAGACAAAGAGGTGACCTGGGTTGCGGGCATGGGCCTGGGTGGCCAGCGCCTGGTCATGGTTCCCGACCTCGATCTGATCGTCATGACGACATCAGGCGCCTATGGGAGCCCGAGGCAGGGCAACGCGGCGCTGGAGATTTTATACAGGTTTGTGATTCCGGCCGTGCGAATGCAGTAGGATGCGTTGTTCATCGGGGGTCATTGGGTGATTTTGCTTCGCTCAAGTTCGGATACGGCTGCTGGTTCGCAGACTCTATTTGCGCGATTTGTCCGTTCAGCCCCTTTAGTCGCGATAGGAGCCTCGCTCTATCGTGTCCTGCAGCTACGTTCCTGAGCAATTGTTCTACCCGATGCTTCTTTAACCGCTGCCGATTGGGTGGCTGGAGGCGGTTGTTGCGTAAGATAACGCCAGTGATTTCGGCGGGGCGATCTCGAAAGATCTTCTCTTTGTGATAGCGAAGCGACATCCGGGACATCGTTGCCATGTTCGTTAGGTGACCCGGATTTCGCTGCACTCAATCCGATCTACACTTGCTAGAATGTGATGTTGCAAACTCGCGTTCTCAATATTGGAGGAATTGAATGACGCGACTTTTATTGACAGTCATGATCATTCTCGTTGCCGCAAGCCCGGGCGTTGCCCAGCCATCGATGCAAGATCCGGTGCAGATCAGCGATATTGGCCGCACGCCACCTGACGGACCCTGCCAGTATCCGTGCAATCGCGTTGCGGTCATTTTCATTCACGGCATTAACGGGGACAGTACAACCTGGAAAAACGGCGATGTCGAATGGCCGAAATTGCTGGCCGACGACTCCGATCTTCAGACGGAACTCGGGACTGAGCTCGATGTCTATCGAGTTGACTACTACAGCCAAATGACTGAAGGCCCATCGGTGCCGACCATCAGCAAGGAGCTAGCAGCGAGGCTGGATCAAAAGCTGTTCGGGCGTCCTCTTGGCGGGAGGGGCTATAGCAAGATTGTCCTGGTCTGCCACAGCTTGGGAGGCATCCTGTGTCGCAACTATCTTCTCCATGTGAAGCTCAGATGGGGCCATGCCTTTCTCTCCTTGTTTAGAGCCACCATCACCTTGGGAACCCCGCTTGAGGGTTCAGACAGGGCAAATGTCTGGTATGTGCGTCTCAGCGCGAACGAGCAGGTCCGCGTCTTACGCCCTGTTGACGTGAACGACTTCCTTCAGCTGCTGGCGAATTCCACTGAAGAGTTTACGCAAAAGCGTGAAACGCTGGGCTGCCCGGAAGTGCAGCTCTACGCCGGCTATGAGATGCGCGATACTTCTCCAATCGAAGGAATGCCTATACCGAAATGGCGCATAGTCTCGAAGGAAAGTGCAACCGCGCACGTCAGTGACCAGAATACAAAGGGCTTCGACAAAGACCACCGCGAATTGGTCAAGCCTGCCGATCGATCTGATGCGGTTTACAGTTGGGTTCGGGGGATTCTCCGGACCTGCCGACCGAACGGAGGTAGCTGCAGCGCGGCGATCGGTGGCCGGTGTGGCCGACCGAGCTGGTTGAGCATTCCTTGATCGGATGCATGGAGGTGACCCGGATCTCGCTGCGCTCAATCCGGGCTACGCTTGCTAGAAGAGTGGTGAGGCAACCAAGTCAGACTGGAAGACTTTGTGGTAAGGCCGTGTCGTATGAGTGTTTTCTGCACCAAGTCGAGGAACCATGGTTTACTAGTAGGAGAGACAAAGACCCGCGAGAACAATCGTTCCAAATTGATCGGCTTCCAAATTCCAGATGGCGTTTCACGTTTGAAACGCTCTCCCGGACAATTCGGGTAGTTAACGGGAAGTTGGCGTAGCACTCGAACTTCGTTTTCGTGTTGGAATGATTTTCGTTTGTGTACAAAGGGCCAGAAGATATTGCCTTCATCGATTACGTCGTTTGTGTAGTCGATGTACTTCACTGCTCCAACATAGTACGGGTCTTGGTCGCTGCTGTCGATGTAGTTGAAGAGATTCATAAAGCTTGATTGGATAGCAACAACCTCGTTCGATTGGGAATAGAGACTCCACATTGCAGCAGATTCACATTGCTTAAGTGCCAGCAGTTGACATAAATCTCCTTCCGGAGCTTTTGGCGAAATTCGGACGTCGCATCGCTAACATTTGTATTAATGTTGTGCCGCGCCATCAGATCTACTAAGGCTTTCTTGTTGCCGATGGAGATCGATCCCTCAAAGGGGTCACCCAAAAGATCGCACCTGGATAAATAAAGGCCCTGATGCTCCAACATGGATACGAACTTTGTGAAACCCATGTATCGCCAAATCATCGCGCCTTGGTGCGGTGGATGAGCAAAGACTGGATGCAATTGAGCTGGCATATATCCCTTCTAGGCCGTCATCTGGTTGGAGGAGAGGCGATGAGTTGGCAAGGCGTCAATTCATCCTACGAGCTATCGCTGTCTCCTGCCGATAGTTCGCACGTCGGGCCGTTCAATCCCTGCGGCATCATAGATTTTTTTGAAGAATGGCAGCAAGAAGTCGAATGGGTCTGCAGACCAATCATTGAGTGTGCTTTCAACAACAATATCATCCCTCAAAATTCTTCCGCAAAATCACTATAGCCAAAGTAGCGGGCGTCGACTGCTAGCCGAGATCTGTTTACTCCTGCCAATCCAGAAATGATGCGAACCGGGAGCGGAATCTTTAGATGAGTGCGGCTTATTTGGAGGAAGTTGATAAGCGTATCAATAAAAACCTCTTCGACGGCGCCGGTCGGAATGTAGGGAAACCCGATATCTTTGGCGCGATCTCTTTCGGGGTATACATCGATAGAAGTCATTTGCCCACAATTCTCGGGAGAGGAACAGCTCGTGACGCGTCCCATGCGGTTTCAGGTTCATCGGTTGTTGTCCAGTAGGACGACTGCTCCCGCTCTCATGTCTGCCAGTGTTCCAACCTCCACCTCGCATCCCGCCCATGGGTTGGAGGTTTTCCTGAGCAATCTTATACGCCTCTGACTTCACCAGATCCTCTGGGAGCGCAATAGTGGGCTTTAGGCGCAGAAAGCCGTAGGGTCCTTCCTTCAACCAAATGGGCTTGCTCTCGTGAGAAGAGCCAAGGCAGAGATAGTCCCTCCTGAGGATGGCGTAATCTTCCGACTCCGTCTCTCGGCTCTGCCGAAGAAAACGGCTCAGCCGTAACGCTTGGTTGTGCAGGTTCCTCGAACTGCGAAACTATGCTTCGCACGGTTTCTTTTAACGCAGCCGTAAGGCGTAGTTTTTCATTTTGCTTGTTGTCCGGTTTAGCCGTGAAATCTGATTGGCCAGCGTCTGTGAGCAAGGTCAAACGGCAATTGCTGTGGTGGGCCATAGGCCTCGTTGAATACGCCGATTATTCGTGATTCCCCTAAGGCATGAAGGGCATATCCATACTCCAGCATGACGTTGGGGTTTGGAGTGCGCCGTGCGCCCGCGTCGTCCGCTGGCTGTTTATCTATAAAGGTTAGATCGGCCACAAACACATCACTTGATCGAATTGTTGTTAGGATGGCGTCGGCTATCGCCGGGCTGCCTGGTAGGCCTTGGGTATCTTGGTCTACAGTTATGTCGCGCTGCGCTTCTTCAAGAGCCGCGTCTTGGCGAAGTTCTTTGATCGCAGCATCCAATGCTGACCGAATTCAGATTCCTGTTTTGGCGCCGATCACTCTGCCAAGAATAAAATACTCGTATCGTCATCTCTGTGGCTGCAATACCTACTCGTGGGGTTCCGATAGTGAAGGCCGCGTAGCGCGGCCTTCACTATCGGCGAACTCTAACTACGAACACCCCGTCGTGCTCCCGCACGTGTCGCACTTCAGGCACGTGCCGTTGCGCACCAGCGTGAAGTTCACGCACTCGCCGCACATCTCGCCTTCGTAGCCCTTGGCCTTGGCTTCGGCGCGGCGCGCGGCGGCGGCGGCCTTGGCGTCGGGCGGGCTTCGGCGAACGGGAGGTCTGCGCTTCGAGCTGCTCGGCGGGCGAGAGCTTGCTGCTCGGGCTCGGTCTTGAGCGCGGTGGTGCCGGAGACTTCGCCGCGCGCGGCCGAGGGCGGTGACGCGGTCACGTCATGGCGACATCCCGCCTCGCCGCGCCTGCGGGGAGGTGATGCACGCGGCCGCCGCCGCCCGGCATCACCACCGAGCTTGTCGGTGCGCGAGCGGGTCAGCCCCTTCGACACGTACTGCGGTCGCGCCGGCGGGCTTGCCTTCCTCGACGCCCTTGCCGAGCGCGTCGAAGCCGGCCTTCGCTCGGATCGACATGGGCGAGGTCGAAGCGCTCGAGATAGCTCACCGCGAGCTCGCGGAAGACGTAGTCGAGGATCGAGGTCGCGTACTTGATCGAGTCGTTGCCCTGCACCGGGCCCGCCGGCTCGAAGCGCGTGAAGGTGAAGGCGTCGACATATTCCTCGAGCGGCACGCCGTATTGCAGGCCGAGCGAGACCGCGATCGCGAAGTTGTTGATGAAGGAGCGCAGCGCCGCGCCTTCCTTGTGCATGTCGATGAAGATCTCGCCGAGCCGGCCGTCGTCGTATTCGCCGGTGCGCAGATAGACCTTGTGGCCGCCGACCACCGCCTTCTGGGTGTAGCCCTTGCGGCGGTCGGGCATGCGCTCGCGCTCGCGCATCACCACGATGCGCTCGACCACCTTCTCGACGATCCGCTCGGCGAGCGCCGAGACGCGCGCGGCCTGCGGCTTCTCGATGAACGCCTCGATGACGTCGTCGTCCTCGTCCTCGTCCGCGATCAGCTGGCTCTGCAGCGGCTGCGAGAGCTTCGAGCCGTCGCGGTAGAGCGCGTTGGCCTTGAGGCCGAGCTTCCAGGACAGCAGATAGGCCGCCTTGCAGTCCTCGACCGTGGCGTCGTTCGGCATGTTGATGGTCTTGGAGATCGCGCCCGAGATGAACGGCTGCGCCGCCGCCATCATGCGGATGTGGCTCTCGACCGAGAGATAGCGCTTGCCGGTGCGCCCGCACGGATTGGCGCAGTCGAACACCGCGTAGTGCTCGGCCTTGAGGTGCGGCGCGCCTTCGACCGTCATGGCGCCGCAGACGTGGATGTTGGCGGCGTCGATCTCGCGCTTGGTGAAGCCGAGCGCGGCGAGCAGGTCGAAGTTCGGATCGTTGAGCTCGGCCGGCTCGATGCCGAGCTGCCTTGACGCAGAACTCCTCGCCCAGCGTCCACTTGTTGAACACGAACTTGATGTCGAAGGCGGTCGGCAGCGCCTTCTCGACCGTGGCGATCGCCTCGTCGGTGAAGCCCTTGGCCTTCAGCGTCGATGGTTGATGCCGGGCGCCTGGCCGAGCGTGCCGTGGCCGACCGCATAGGCCTCGATCTCGGCGATCTGCGCTGGCGTGTAGCCGAGCACGCGCAGCGCTTCCGGCACCGCGCGGTTGATGATCTTGAAGTAGCCGCCGCCGGCGAGCTTCTTGAACTTCACCAGCGCGAAGTCGGGCTCGATGCCGGTGGTGTCGCAGTCCATCACCAGGCCGATGGTGCCGGTCGGCGCGATCACCGTCACCTGCGCGTTGCGGTAGCCGTGCGCGCTGCCGAGCTCGAGCGCGCGGTCCCAGGCCGCGCTTGGCGTGCGCGACCAGCGTCTGGCTCGCGGGCAGGCCTTGTGGTCGAGCGGCACCGGCGGCGTCGCGACCTTCTCGTAGCCCGAGCGCTCGCCGTGGGCGGCGCGGCGATGGTTGCGGATCACGCGCAGCATGTGCTCGCGGTTCTTCTTGTAGCCCGGGAAGGCGCCGAGCTCCTTCGCCATCTCGGCCGAGGTCGCGTAGGAGACGCCGGTCATGATCGCGGTGAGCGTGCCGGCGATCTGGCGGCCGGCGTCGCGAGTCGTAGGGGATGCCGGACGACATCAGCAGCCCGCCGATATTGGCGTAGCCGAGGCCGAGCGTGCGGAACTCGTAGGAGAGCTGCGCGATCTCGCGGCGACGGGAACTGCGCCATCAGCACCGAGATCTCGAGCACGACGGTCCACAGCCGGATCGCGTGCTCGTAGCCCTCGACGTCGAACATCGCGCGGTCGTCTCGTCGCGGAACGCCAGCAGGTTCATCGAGGCGAGATTGCAGGCCGTGTCGTCGAGGAACATGTATTCCGAGCACGGATTCGACGCGATGATCGGACCCGACGCCGGGCAGGTGTGCCAGTCGTTGATGGTGGTGTGGAACTGCAGGCCGGGATCGGCGCAGGCCCAGGCGGCGTAGCCGATCTTCTCCCACAGGTCGCGCGCCTTCACGGTCTTGGCGATCTTGCCGGGCTTGGTGCGCCAGGTGAGGTCCCAGTCGGCGTCGGCTTCGACCGCCTTGAGGAACTCGTCGGTGACGCGCACCGAGTTGTTGGAGTTCTGGCCGGAGACGGTGAGATAGGCCTCCGAATCCCAGTCGGTGTCGTAGATCGGGAAATCGATGTCCGTGTAGCCCTGCTTGGCGAACTGGATCACGCGCTTGATGTAGTTGTCGGGCACGTGGTTGCGGCGCGCCGCCTTGATCTCGCGGCGCAGCACCGGGTTCTTCTCCGGATCGAAGCAGTCGTCGCCCGAGCCTTCGCAGTTGACGCAGGCCTTCAGGATCGCGCGCAGGTGCTTCTGGTTGATCTTGGAGCCGGTGACGAGCGCCGCGACCTTCTGCTCCTCGATCACCTTCCAGTCGATGAACTGCTCGATGTCGGGATGGTCGATGTCGACGATCACCATCTTGGCGGCGCGCCGCGTGGTGCCGCCCGACTTGATGGCGCCCGCGGCGCGGTCGCCGATCTTGAGGAAGCTCATCAGGCCGGACGACTTGCCGCCGCCGGAGAGCTTCTCGCCTTCGCCGCGCAGCGGGAGAAATTCGAGCCGGTGCCGGAGCCGTATTTGAACAGGCGCGCCTCGCGCACCCACAGGTCCATGATCCCGCCCTCGTTGACGAGATCGTCGTGGATCGACTGGATGAAGCAGGCGTGCGGCTGCGGATGCTCGTAGGCCGACTTCGACTTGGTCAGCTTGCCGGTCTTGTAGTCGACGTAGTAGTGGCCCTGGCTCGGGCCGTCGATGCCATAGGCCCAGTGCAGGCCGGTGTTGAACCATTGCGGCGAGTTCGGCGCCGCCATCTGCATCGCGAGCATGTAGACGAGCTCGTCGAAGAAGGCGCGCGCGTCGCTCTCGCTGTCGAAATAGCCGCCCTTCCAGCCCCAATAGGTCCAGGTGCCGGCGAGCCGGTCGAACACCTGCTTGGACGAGCGCTCGCCGATCGCTGCGCTCCTTCTCGGGCAGCTCCGCGAGCGCGTCCTCGTCGGGCACCGAGCGCCACAGCCAGGACGGAACGGTCGGCTTCCTCGACCTTCTTCAGCCGCGCCGGCACGCCGGCCTTGCGGAAATATTTCTGCGCGAGGACGTCGGCGGCGACCTGCGACCAGCACGCCGGCACCTCGACGTTCGTCGGCGTGGAACACCACCGAGCCGTCCGGATTGCGAATCTCGCTCGTCGTCAGCCGGAACTCGATGTCCGCATAGGCCGACTGGCCTTCTTTGGTGTATCGCCGCTCGATCCGCATCGTCTTGCCCCATTCCTGTCTTGGCTCGAACGCCCGTGGGGATCTGCCCCCTAATATAGGCCGCCGACGCCTGTTTTGCGCGCGGACCCTGTCCCGACCCGCGCTCCTCACCGGTTGACCCGGCTCTCTGTCTCAACGCCTGTCCTGCTGTCCGGGCCGGCCTCCGGCCCGGATGTTGCGGCACGTCCGCCGATCGCTACCTTCCTGGCGGCGATAGGACGCCCGTCTCCGGTGCCGCTGCGGCGGACGGAGTGGATACGCGACCCTGTCAGGAGAGCGCCCGGCGGGTACTTCAGAACCACTCGCGCCGAACGGTCAGAGGCTAAGACGACTCCGCCGTTGTCGTCAAGACTTAGCGTGTGAGTCTGAATCAAACGCTAAATGTGGTGCGAACCTGTGAAAAATGGGGAGAGAATTGAGGGGAGGCAATAAGTATCGGTTTTATGGGGCCGATTCGACAGAGCCTCCAAGTTGCGACCCTGTGACCAACGGGGATGACGCGTGTGGAAGGTTGGGATGAATCTTGCCAGAGGTCGCATTATACCGTCACAATGACGGGGTGTGGTCGGCCTCCCGTCGTGCGGTCGCGTCGCCCGTCCCCCACGTCAATTTCGTGAAAGCTGTGGACCCTCAACGAGGTATGCGGGGCGTATCATGTTCCCGCCACGAACGGCTGAGTTGTCAACAGCTTTTCAGGGGGGCCGAATTGCTATTGCGAGCCGGCAAGCCCGAGGGTGCGCACCAGGGAGCCCCATTTTTCCTGCTCGGAGCGGATATAGGCCCGGATCTCGGCGACTGGCTGCGTATCGAAGGGAATGAGCCCGAGGTCGGCCACCTTCTTGACCATGTCGGGGGCCGCCATGATTCGTTTCATCTCGCCATGCAGCCGGTCGACCACCGGCGCGGGCGTTGCCGCCGGCGCAAGCAGCACGTGCCAGGACACCGCCTCGTAGTCGCTCGCGCCTGACGCTTCGCCGAACGGCGGAACCTCGGGCAGGATCGGCAGCCGGGTCTTCGACGACACCGCGATCGCGCGCAGCTTGCCGTCCTTGATCAGCGGCACGGCGGCGCCCGCCTCGGCAAAGCCGAACGCCACGTGGCCGGCCACGATGTCGGTGACCGACTGCGGCGTGTTGCGATAGGGCACGTGCGTGGCATCGAAGCCGAAGCGCTGTTTCATGAACTCGACCGAGAGATGCTGCATCAGGCCGACGCCCGGCGTCGAATAGTTGAGTGGGGTTGCACTCTCCTTGGCGAGCTTGATCAGGTCGGGGACCGAGTGCACCGGCAGCGCCGGATTGACCACCAGCACGAACGGCGACTTCACGTAGAGCGCGATCGGGCTGAAGTCCTTGTCGGGATCGTAGTCGATCCTCTTGTAGAGCACCGGGTTGGTGGCGAGCGGGCCCGAGGTCGCGATCCCGAGTGTGTAGCCGTCGGGCGGAGAGCGCGCGACCGAGGTGAGTGCGAGCATCATGGCGGCGCCCGGCCGGTTGTCGATCACGACCGGTTTGCCGAGCGTGTGCGAGAGCTGGTCGCCATAGAGGCGCGCGATCGTATCCATGCCGGTGCCGGCGGCGAGCGGCACGACGAGGTTGATCGATTTCGTCGGGTAGGTCTGCGCGTTGGCCGAGCCAAGCGCGGCAAGCGTGACGAGCGCAGCCGCTGTCGCGAGGTCCCGCAGAGCGAATGCTGACATCGTGTGCTCTCCTTCAGGCTCACTTGAGGACGAGATCGAGCGCCAACCCCTCGTTGACGTTCACCGCGGAATGCTCGAGCCCATTGCCCGCGGACTGCGCATCGCCACTCACCGCAAAGAAGCGATCGCCGACGACGCCGGCGGCGAGGCCGTGGCGCTGACGCGCCATCGAGGGCAGCACCAGCCAGCGGTTCACGGTCGTATCGAAGGCCTCGACCGCCTTGAAGGCGGCGAGGAAGCGCTGATCCTGGCCTTCGCCGCCGGCGGTGATGATGTACTGGTCCTTGTAGACACCCGAGCCCATGGCGCTACGCGCGGTCGGCATGCGGGCGCGCGCGGTCCACAGGTCAGCCGCCGGGTCGTACATCTCGACCAGATCGACATTGTTGCTGGTGCCGGAGATGAAGGCGGAGCCGACACGGCCGCCGATCACGTAAATCCGTCCACCGGCGGCGGCGGTCACGTGATGATTGCGCGGCAACAAGAGCGAGCGGCGCGTGCGCCAGCTGTTGGTCGCGGGGTCATATTCCTCGACCGTGCCCATGACGTTGTGCGGGCGCGTCGGATGGATGCCGTTCTCGGTGACGCCGGTCAGCGAATTGGCGCCGCCGGTGACATAGAGCTTGCCGCCGACGGCCGCTGCGGACGCAGCCCCGCGCGCGGTCGGCATCGGGGCGAGCTCCTTCCACTCGTCGGTCGCCGGATCGTACTCCCAGGCATTGTTGATCGGGTTCCAGGCTGCCGGCCCCGATTGCGGCAGCACAAAACCGCCGAACGCGTAAATCTTGTTGTTGAGGCTCGCGAAGGCGACGTGGTGGCTCGCAAGCTTCATCGGCTTCTTCTTGCCCCACTGATTGCTCGCCGGATCGTATTCGAACACGAGCGCCTTCGGCTTCCAGACCGGCGCGAGACCTGCGAACACATAGAGCTTGTTGTTGGCGGTAGCCGAGAGCACCTCTTCGGAAGCTTCCGGGAACGCGGCCGCCATGAACCACGGATTGGCCGGCGTTGGGGCCGGGCTCTGTGCGAGCGCGGGCATGGCGATGACGGCGACAGCGGCGACGGCGTAGCGCAGGTGGCGGAGTGGCGACATCGGTACTCTCCCTGATCCTCTCGCGGGCTCGCGCGTGGCTTCGTTGTTGTCATCGACACGCGCACGCGCCGCGCGGCCGCCTTCGCCCAAGCATAGGCACTAAGCATAGGCAGGCGAGCAGGGCCTGCGCAATGCGGCTCGGCGAGCCTAAAGGACGCGGTCAGGTCCCGGCGCGGAGGGCGGACCTGACAGGGGTTGCTGCCGCACGCGCGGCAGCGCGCTTGGCAGCTCGCTCTGCAGGTAAGTGATGAGCTTCTCGCGCAGCTCGCAAGCAAGGTCATAGGCGTCGCCGGAGGTGCGCGCGCTCGCGACCACCCGCAGCTCGATCGTGCGCTCATGCGCCTCGGTCACCTGCAGCTTGACATCCTGGCCGTCCCAAAGCGGCGATGCCTGCACGATCTCGACAGCCTTCGCACGGATGCGCTCGATCGGCGCCGTATGGTCGACATGCAGGGACATGGCGCCAATGCGGCGGGTTGATTCCCGCGTCCAATTCTGGAACGGCTTCTCGATGAAATAGGTGAGCGGCACCACTAGGCGACGCAGGTCCCACAGCCTGACCACCACATAGGTGGATGTGATCTCCTCGACACTGCCAACCTCGTTCTCGACCTGCACGCTGTCGTCGATGCGGATTGGTTGCGCCACCGCAATTTGAATGCCTGCGAACAGGTTGCTGAGCAGCGGTCGGGCGGCCAGGCCGGCCACCAGGCCCGCAACGCCGGCGGAAGCAAACAGGCTGACGCCGTAGTGCCGCACGGAGTCGAAGGTCATCAGCGCCGCGCCCACGGTGGCGACGATGACGATGGTATCAATCGCGCGAGCGAGCACGCGCGCCTGTGTAAGGTGCTTGCGGGCGTAGAGATTGTCGGCGTCGCGCGCAAATCGCTTGAGATAGAGGTCGGCGGTCATGTCGACCACGGTCACCGCGGCCCATCCTAACAGCCCGATCGCGACCACCAGCAGAACCTTGGCCACCACGCTCTCGACCTCGAAATCGAACGGGGCGGCCGGCAGCACAACGAAGAGGGCAAGGACGACGAGCGCAAGGCGCGTGAGCCCCATGGTGCGCAACAGGAACGAGTGCAGGTAGGGACGGCGATCCTTCAGCAGGCGTAACAGCAGCCGGATCAGCACGCTGTGGATCACAAGCGCGAGTAGAGCGGCGAGCGCCAGCATGGCCGTGCCGACCAGCCCGTCCGGCGCCCAGGCGACATAGTCGCGCAACTCGGTCAGGCTGGTGCGGATGGCTTCGAACATGCGATCACCTCATGAGCTTCCGGCTAAAAATTGCTGAAAATTAGGAATGTCAATTTCACAGCGTTTAAACGTCTATTAGGTCAAATGCCCGCATGGTCTTTGCTCGAACAGGGGAGTTCAGGCCATGCTACGTGTTGCGGTGCTGGTCGTGGCGATACTGGTTGGCTACGACCACTTTATGTACAACGGCATGTTCCGATCAGCTGCCTTGCAGGCAGCGAACCAGATCCTGCACCATTTTGGCGTGTTCTGAACAAGCCAAGATGTGAACAAGCCGGGCGCCAGCTCCCGCCGTTTCGGTGTGACAGGCGGGGTGGTGACCGTTTGCCAGCAATCACCGGTTACCAGCAATCACTCTTGCGGCTTGATGCCGATCTGCTGCATCAGCTTCGCGGTTGACCGCACGTCCTCCTTGAAGAACGCCTCGAACTGGTCGACCGTCATCGGCATCGGCTCGTTGCCGGTCTTGGCGATGCGCTCCTGCACGACTGGCACCAGCAGGGCCTTGCGCGATTCCTCGTGCAGCTTGTTGACGATGTCCCGCGGCGTCTTGGCCGGCAAGAACACGGCGGTCCAGAACAGGTAGGTCGAGTCCTTGAGGCCGAGCTCGGTTGTCGTCGGCACATCGGGGAGCGCAGTGGCGCGCTTCTCGCTGCTGACTGCGAGCGCGATGAGCTGGCCTTCCTTCACCAGCGGCAGCGCCGGCGCGAGCGGCAGGAAATAGAAATCGATCCGGCCGGCGAGGACCTCGGTGAAGGCTTCGTTGGGGCCGCGGAACGGAATGTGCTGGGCCTCGATGCCGGCGCTCAAGCGGAAGCGCTCGGCGGCAAGATGCGATGTGGAGCCGAGGCCGGCGGAGGCGAAGTTCATCGCGCCCGGCTTGGCCTTGGCGGCGGCGATCAGGTCGGCGACGGTCTTGAAGCCCTTCGACGGCGCGACGACCAGCACCGTCGGCGAATTGCCGAGCGGGAGCACGGCCGCGAAGTCGTTGAACGTGTCGTAGGGCAGGGTCTTGTAGAGGGACAGCGCGGAGGCGAAGGAGGAGGAGTGCACCAGCACGGTGTTGCCGTTCGGGGCCGACTTCGCGACCAGATTGGCGCCCAGCGTGCCGCCCGCGCCCGGCCGGTTCTCAAACACGATCGGCTGGTTGACCTGCTTTGAGACCTGCTCGAACACGATGCGCCCGACGATGTCGTTGGCGGCGCCCGCCGCGAATGGAACGACCGCCGTGATCGCGCGGTCGGGCCAGTTGCTCTGTGCAGTGGCAAGCTGGACGAGGGCGACCAGCAAGGCGCTCGCGACGCCGCAGGCGCGAATGGATGGCATGCCGATCCTCCCATGATGCATGTGGATGCATGTGCATGCGGGCTTCGAACGATGTCCCGCTTGGAGACGTCCCCTTGGCGACGGCTCGCGTCTCCAGCATAGGCGTGCCGGTGGGTGGCGCAATCCGTCTCCCTGTGACGTTTTCGCCGGGAGTCCACAGAGTGAGGCCGGTCTCCCGCCGGCCCTGGACATCGTGCCCGCGAGGTGCGATGACGCGCGCAATGAATTTCCTGCTGCGCTTCTTCACGTGGTGGAACGGCTGGACCATCGGCACGCAGGTCTGGACCAGCCTCTATGGCGAGTTTGTCGGCGAGGACGAATTCGGCAATCGCTATTTCCGCACGCGGGGCGGCAAGATCGACCCGAACCTCGGCTTTGAGCGGCGCTGGGTGATCTACAATGGCGTGGCTGAGGCCTCGACCGTTCCCCCATCGTGGCATGGCTGGCTGCATCACACCGTGGACGTTCCGCCGACCCTGGAGAAGGTGGTTCCGCGCCCCTGGTGGAAGCCGCATCGGCCCAATATGACAGGCACGCCCGGCGCGCATCGGCCCACCGGCTCGACATTGGCGCAGGGGCGGCGGCCGAAGGCGACCGGCGATTACAAGGCCTGGACGCCGGGGCGATAAGTCTCTGACCCGGCGCTGGAACGCCGAAATCCCTTGCATATGAAGGCCTTCGGTGGGGTGAGCTGTCCACCGCTGCGGCCTGTCCGCCCTTTCCCCGCCGTATTCCCCGTGTTAACAGCCCGATCAGGGTGCGGGATTAGGATTGCGTCCTGACTGATTCCCCCGGGCTAGTGCCGCCGATTTGAAGTTCCTACACCATGTGCAGCAAACGCCGTTAGGAACTTCAAATCGAAAAGCGGCACTAGAATCATGGAGTTGCTAGTGCCCCTTTGTTTCCGAAGTTCGTGTCAGAGTGTGCTGAGGTGTATCACGAACTTCGGCAACGGGGCACTAGAGTGATGATGGGACGACGAACGACAGTTGCCGCTATTGCCGCCGCTGTGGCGATTGGCTTGGTCGTTCCGGCGGCGGCGCAATTCGGCTGGATCTTCGGCGACCCGCCGCGTCCGCCTTCGAACGTCCCGGCTGGCCGGCCACCGCAGCCGGTGCCACAGCCCTATCCGCAGCAGCCCGATTACCCGCCGCCGCCTGCCAACTATCCTCCTCCGCCGGACTATCAACCCGGTGGTCAGCCGCCTGGCGTTCAGTCGCGGCCGCTGCCGCCGCCGTCCGGAGCGGCGCTCGACCCGGCGCCACGCGCACCACTTCCACCCGGAGCCGCGCTCGACCCGGCACCGCGCGCACCATTGCCACAGCCCGGTGGTGCGCCCACCAATCTTGCCCCAAACCTTGGGCCTGCACCTGGGCCCGCCCCCGGTCCTGCGCCACGCGGACCGCGCGGGCCGGCCGATACATCGCCGCAGCCTGGTGACGAGGTCATCACCGAGCCGCCGCAGCAGCGCATCGTCAACAAGTCGGCGCTGTTCTCGGGCCTCGACAAGATCACCGGCCGCATCATCAGCTTCGACGTGGCGATCGGTGAAACGGTCCAGTTCGGTGCCTTGCAGGTGACGCCGCGCACCTGCTTCACGCGGCCGACGACCGAGACGCAAAACACCGACGCCTTCATAGAGGTCGAGGAGGTCACGCTGCAGGGTGAGGTGCGCCGCATCTTCACCGGCTGGGTCTTTGCCGCAAGCCCGGGGCTGCACGCGGTCGAGCACCCGATCTACGATATCTGGCTCACCGACTGTAAGAGCCCGCTTGTGGTCGCCGAGCCTATAGCGCCGGCGCCAACTCCGGCGGCTGCGCCGCCCGCGCGCAACCCGCCCGCGCAACCCAAGCAGAAGCAGGCGCCAAAGCAGC
The DNA here is from genome assembly GCA_963745515.1 of uncultured Alphaproteobacteria bacterium. Classification (GTDB taxonomy): domain Bacteria; phylum Pseudomonadota; class Alphaproteobacteria; order Rhizobiales; family Xanthobacteraceae; genus VAZQ01. Next base: position 639,026 of record CAVUXO010000007.1, on the reverse strand, counting down.
AGCCGCAGCAGCAGACGCAGGGCTTTCCGCCGTTCCGCTGATTTGCAGCTTGCTTTTTGGGCATGATCTTTTCCGAAAACCGGCTTCCACTTTTCGGGATCATGCTCTAGGCGCCCGACGCCGTGAGTTGCGCCAGCGCCTCTTTGCCGGTCACCGGCCGGCTGGTCGGCAGCGCGCCGAAATCGCCATCACTGCCGAGCGCCGATTCCAACAGCTTGTGATACTGGCGTCGCGGAACCTCGATGGCGCCAAAGCCTTTCAGGTGGTCGGTGACAAACTGAGTGTCGAGCAGCTTGAAGCCGCCGGCGCGCAGACGCGCGATCAGATGGACGAGCGCGACCTTGGACGCGTCGCGGGCGCGGTGGAACATACTCTCGCCGAAGAAGGCGCGGCCGAGCGAGACGCCGTAGAGCCCGCCGACCAGCGCGTCGCCGTCGTAGACCTCGATGCTGTGGCAATGCCGGCGCTCGTAGAGCTTGTGGTAGAGCATGCGGATGCGGGCATTGATCCAGGTGCGCTGACGCCCTGGCTGCGGCTCGGCGCAGCCGTCCAGCACGCCGTCGAAGTCGCGGTTGACCATCACCGTAAAGCGGTCCGATCGCACCGTACGGGCGAGCCGGCCCGGCAAGTGAAAACGGTCGAGTGGGATGATCCCGCGCATCTCGGGCTCGATCCAGTAGAGCGCCGGATCGTCCGCGCTCTCAGCCATCGGAAAGATGCCGCAGGCATAGGCCTTGAGCAGGACTTCGGGGGTGATCTCGATGAAGGCGGATTCGCGATTGGCCATATGTTCGTGTCTGTCGTGTCCGTGTCTACCGCGCGCTTAACCTTCCGGAGCGCTGTTCGAACCCGATGCAACAGGCACTATAGCATGCTAGGCTGGCGCGCGAGTGGTTCCATCACGGCATTCTCATAACGGCGTTCTCGTGACGGCGTTCTCATGACACCCGGCTTCACACCAGGTTTCTTGGACCAGCTGCGGCACTGTCGGCGCCCGCTTATCGCGGTCGCGGTCATGCTCGTCGTGCTGCAGGCCCTGGTCTCGGGCCTTGCGAGCGCGCGGGCGGCCGTGATGTCGGCTAACCCGTTCGATGCCGGCGTGATCTGCCACGGAGCAGGGGGCGGCCCAGAGCTGCCCGCTGACGATTCGTCTGGCTTGGGCTTCGCCAGGGATCTCTGCTGCACGTTCTGCGCAGCGGCCGCGCCGGCGTTGTTGACGGTCACGCCTCCAGTCGTCGGCCACGTCGAGCGCGACGGAACCCGTCGCCTCACGCCGCCTGCTCGTGATCATGTTTTGATTACCCGTCGCGCGGTGCGGGCGGGACTCTCACAAGCGCCTCCAAGCTTCGCCTGAACCTGATTGTTCGTTGCGGGCCGGCGGCTGTCGGCCCGGGTTCTTGCTCGAAGTTGGAGATTAAACCATGTTTCATCGTTTCCTCGCGGGCGCCGCCGGCGTCCTGGCCATTATCTCATGCGCATCTGCGCACATCACTTTGGAGCAGCAGCAGGCGCCGGTTGCGTCCTCCTACAAGGCGGTCATGCGCGTGCCGCACGGTTGCGACGGCGCTGCCACCACCTCGATCCGCATCCGCATTCCCGAGGGCGTCATCGGCGTGAAGCCGATGCCGAAGCCGGGCTGGCAGCTCAACGTCGTGAGTGGAAAATACGCCAAGCCCTACACGCTGCGCGGCGCCAAGATGACCGAAGGCGTGACCGAGCTTTCCTGGTCGGGCGGCAAGCTGCCCGATGCCTACTACGACGAGTTCGTGTTCACGAGCGTGCTTGCCGAGGAGCTCGAGGCCGGCAAGACTGTCTATTTCCCGGTCGTGCAGGAATGCGAGAAGGGCATCCATCGCTGGATCGAGATTCCGAAGGACGGCGAGCATGGCGCACAGGGCGAAGGCGGTCCGCAACCGGCGCCAGGCCTGCGGCTTCTGCCGAAGCGCTGACGTGTCTCGCCTTGCCTTTATCGCTGTTCTGCTGACGGTGTGGCTCGCGTCGTCGGCGGCCTTTGCGCATGCATCGCTGGTGCGCGCTGAGCCGGCCGACGGCGCCATGCTTGCGGAGGCGCCTAAAGTCCTAAGGCTGACCTTCAACGAGCCGGTGTCGGTGCTGGTGATGCGGCTGATCGGACCCGGCGGCGAGGTCATTGCGCCGGCCGCCGCGGCCGAGAACAACGTCGTTACCGTCACGCCGCCGCAACTGCGCCGAGGGAGTCATGTGCTGAGCTGGCGGGTGGTCTCGGCCGACGGCCATCCGGTCGGCGGCTCGTTCGTGTTCTCGATTGGCGCCGCGAGCGGGACCAGCGTTGCAGCATCGAGCAATACGGTCGCGCGCGCGTCGCTGTGGGCGGCGAAGCTCGCAGTTTACGTTGCAATGGTCCTGGGCATTGGCGGGGCCTTTTTTGAGATCTGGGCCGGCACAGCGGGTCGCACGCGGGCCACGTCTGTCTACGTTGCCTTGCTCGTCGGCGGCCTGATCGTGACCCCGCTATCGGTCGGCTTGCAAGGGCTCGATGCGCTCGATCTGCCGGTGTCGCAGGTGATGCAAGCGGAGGTCTGGCGCGCCGGATGGGAGACCGCCTACGGACTGACTGCGCTCGTGGCCGAATGCGCGATCGTTGCCGGCCTGCTGGCATTGGCGACACCCGTGCGACCTCGCTCGCGCGCTGGCGCTCGTTGGTCTCTTGGGGATTGGTCTGGCGCTGCTGCTGAGCGGGCATGCCGGCACGGTTGAACCACGCTGGCTCACGCGCTCGGCGGTTTTCTTGCATGGCGTTACGGTCGCGTTCTGGATTGGCGCGCTCATTCCTCTTGTGGTCGCGATCCGCGCCGGCGATCGCGACGCACTGATGCGATTTTCCCGCCTGATTCCGGTTCCGCTCGCCGTCCTGGTTGCCACCGGATGCCTGCTCATGTTTGTGCAGCTCGACCGCGTCGATGCGCTGTGGACGACGCGCTATGGCCTGGTGCTGAGCGGCAAGCTTGCACTGGTTGCGGTCCTCATCGGCTTGGCGGCGGCAAATCGTTTTGCGCTAGTGCCACGGTTTGCCGCGGCGGCCAGCGCTCCAGCCGGGCGTCCGCTTGCAACCTCGATCAGAGCGGAGCTTGCGCTCGCGCTCGTCATTCTGGCGTTGGTCGCGTCCTGGCGCTTCACGCCGCCGCCGCGCGCGCTCGCCGCGAGCGAGCGGGTTTTCCTGCATCTGCATGGCGAGCGCGGCATGGCGGAGATCGACATCGAGCCCGAGCGGGGCCGTGCCAAGACGTCCGTCAAGCTGCTCGACCCGGAGTTGCACCCGCTTGCCGCGAAAGAGCTCACGATCGTTTTGGCCAATCCGGCGGCTGGCATCGAGCCGATGCAGCGCCATGGCGTGAGCGAGGGCGAAGGCTTTTGGCGCGTCGATGATTTGCGCATTCCGGTTGCCGGCCGCTGGCAGCTGCAGGTCGAGATTCTGATCAACGACTTTGAGAAGCTCGTGCTGGACGAGGAGGTCGTTCTGCCGCGCGTGCCGTGAGGACAACGGCAGAGCGCTTCCCGTTCCATTGGAACGGGACGCGCTCTCAATTCCATTGAGTGGCGCATAGCCCGCGAAGACGGGCGTAAACGCCCTTATGTCCTTGTCGGAAAACCGGTTCCCACCCCGGGTCGAGCCCGGGGCATGCTTTGTCCGGGACATGCGCTAGCCGCGATCAACTCCCCCGCAACGTCTGCAGCAGATTGGTCGGAATCGGGAACACGATGGTCGAAGTGCGCTCGCCGGCGATGTTCTGCAGCGCCGTGAAGTAACGCAGCTGCATCGCCTCCGGTCTGGTCGCGAAAATCGCGCCGGCCTGAGCGAGCTTCTCGGCCGCCTGGAACTCGCCCTCGGCGTCGATGACCTTGGCGCGGCGGATGCGCTCAGCCTCCGCCTGCCGGGCGATCGCCCGCACCATGGTCTCGTTGAGGTCGACGTGCTTGAGCTCGACGATCGAGACCTTGATGCCCCAGGCGTCGGTCTGCTCGTCGAGGATGCGGCGGATGTCGGCATTGAGCTTTTCGCGCTCCTGCCAGCATCTGGTCGAGGTCGTGCTGGCCGAGCACGGACCGCAGCGTGGTCTGCGCGAGCTGGCTGGTCGCCTCCGTCGAAGTGCTCGACCTGGATGATCGCCTTCTCGGGATCGATGACGCGATAATAGACCACCGCATTGACCCGCACCGAGACGTTGTCGCGCGAGATCACGTCCTGCGGCGGGACGTCGAGCACGCGGGTGCGCAGGTCGATGCGGACCATCTGTTGGATGACCGGAACGATGATCACAAGGCCGGGGCCCTTCACCTTCCAGAGCCGCCCCAGCAGGAAGACCACGCCGCGCTCATACTCCCGCAGGATGCGAAACGCGTAGAACAGGATGGCGAGGACGATGATGACGCGGTATCAGCAGGCCGCTCCAAAGTCGAAAAGTCGATCATGAAAAGCTCCTTTCACGGTTCGACGATGAGCGTCAAACCCTCTCGCCCCACGACGCGGACGGTATCGTCGACCTGCAGCGGACGGTTCGCGCGTGCCGACCAGATCTCGCCGTGCACGCGCACGCTGCCTCGACCGTCGCTCCAGCCGACGACCTCGCCGCGCATCCCGATCATCTGCTCGGAGCCGGTGACAGGTGCGCGCTTTCGCGCTGACCATGCGGCTCCCCCGATGGCGACAATCATGCCGGCGGTGGCGATCGCGGAGCCGAAGATCAGCCATCGCGACACCGCAAACTCGATATCCGTGTCGCCGCCCTCGAACAGGAACAGTCCGCCGACGATGAATGCCGCAAGGCCGCCGATGCCGAGCGCGCCGATCCCCGGCGTGAACGCCTCTCCGATCATCAGAGGATGCCCAACATCAGCAGGCCGAGCGCGCCATAGTTGACCGGCAGCGCCGTCAATGCGGTGAGCCCCACGATCAGGCTGATCGCTCCGATCACACCGGGTGCAAACGAGCCCGGGTTCCAGAATTCCAGGATGAGGCCGTAGAAACCGATCAACATCAACAGGAACGCGATATTGGGATCGGAGATCGCTGACAGCGCCTTCGTGCGCCAGTCGGGCGCGACCGCGATGATCTCCGCGTTCCTCGTCGTCCATGTCGTTTCGACTCCAGCCACCATGACCTTGCGGCCATCGGCCTGCGCCAGGAGGTCGTTCAGACTGTCCGCCACCACGTCGACCACGCCTTCCTTCTGCGCCTCGATCGCGGTCAGCGTGGCGGCGTCGCGGACTGCTTTCTCCGCCCACGCGGCACTGCGGCCGCGCAGTTGCGCCAGGCTGCGCAACATCGCCACCGCATCATTGATCGCCTTGCTCCTGTGCCGCTGATTTCGATGCTTCCTTGCCATCCTTGTCCTTCGGCTGCGAGCCGCCCGGGAGACCCGGGACGCCGCCGATCTCGATCGGGGTTGCGGCGCCGATATTGGTGCCGGGCGCCATGGCGGCGAGGTGGGATGCATAGGTGATGTAGGTGCCGGCCGACGCGGCGCGCGCGCCGCTCGGTGCCACGTACACGATCACCGGCACGGGCGATGCGATCATCTCCTTGATGATGTCGCGCGTGGACGAGACCAGCCCGCCCGGCGTATCGAGCCGCATCACGAGCGCCGAAGCGTTCTCCTGCGTGGCCCTTTGGATCGCATGCGAAACTTGGCGCGTGGTGGCGACGCCGATGACGCCGTTCACTTCGGTGACAAAAACCCGACTGGGGGACTGCGCACTCGCCGGCCATGCAACCGCGGCTGCCAAGCATAGCAGCACCACGCCCGCCAACCATGTGGGCCAAGCCTGCCCTGTCGAACACGCCCGCGATGTCAAACATGCAGCCATCGGGCCCTCTGATGAGCCATCCGACGGTAACGCGAGCGCGGCTGCGCGCGCGTTTCAGTTCAGCACCAATATAGGTTGGCGGTCGCCGCAAGGGAACGCCCGCGATTGCTGGTATCGCGATTGCTGGTATCGCGATTGCTGGTAGTGCTGTCGAGGAACTTCAAATCGGCGGCACTAGCGTAGGCGCTGCTGCGCGCGCCGTGATCACTCCTGCATCCCGCCCTTGGCGAGGAACTCCTCGAGCCAGTGGATGTGGTAGTCGCCGTCGATGATGTCCTTCTCGCGCACCAGCGCGCGGAACAGCGGCAGCGTGGTCTCGATGCCGTCGACCACGAACTCGTCGAGCGCGCGCTTCAGCCGCATCAGGCATTCGCCGCGCGTCTTGCCGTGCACGATCAGCTTGCCGACCAGCGAGTCGTAATAGGGCGGGATCGTGTAGCCGTGATAGACGGCGGAATCGACGCGCACGCCGAGCCCGCCGGGCGGATGATAGTGCACGATCTTGCCGGGCGAGGGGCGGAACGTCACCGGGTTCTCGGCATTGATGCGGCACTCGATGGCGTGGCCGTGGAACTTCACGTCGTCCTGCGCGAGTTGCAAGGTCGCCGCCGGCGGCGACGCGGATCTGCTCGAGGATCAGATCGATGTCGGTGATCGCCTCGGTCACCGGATGCTCGACCTGGATGCGCGTGTTCATCTCGATGAAGTAGAACTTGCCGTCCTCGTAGAGGAACTCGACCGTGCCGACGCCGAGATATTCAAGCTCGCGCATCGCGCTGCGCGACCGTCTCGCCGATCGTCGTTGCGCGCGGCGACGTTGAGCGCAGGCGAGGGGCTTTCCTCCCAGACCTTCTGGTGGCGGCGCTGCAGCGAGCAGTCGCGCTCGCCGAGATGGATGGCGTGGCCCTGGCCGTCGCCGAGCACCTGGATTTCGATGTGGCGCGGCCGTCTCGAGATATTTTTCGAGATAGACCGCGTCGTCGCCGAACGCGGCCTTGGCCTCCGCGCGCGCGGTCGACGAGCGCCGTCGACAGCTCGTCCGCGGTGTGCGCGACCTTCATGCCGCGCCCGCCGCCGCCGGCCGACGCCTTGACCAGCACCGGAAAGCCGATCGTGCGCGCGATCGCGAGCGCCTCCGTCGTCGGAGCCGACGCCGCCGTCCGAGCCCGGCACCACCGGGATGCCGAGCCGCTTGGCGGTGCGCTTGGCCTCGATCTTGTCGCCCATCAGGCGGATATGGGCGGGCTTGGGGCCGATGAAGTGGATGTTGTGCTCTTCGAGGATTTCGGCGAAGCGCGCGTTCTCGGAGAGAAAGCCGTAGCCCGGATGCACCGCGTCGGCGCCGGTGATCTCGCAGGCGGCGAGCAGCGCCGGAATGTTGAGATAGCTGTCGCGCGCGGTCGGCGGGCCGATGCACACGCTCTCGTCGGCGAGCCGCACATGCATGGCGTCGGCGTCGGCGGTCGAATGCACCGCGACGGTCGGGATGCCGAGCTCCTTGCAGGCGCGCAGCACGCGCAGCGCGATCTCGCCGCGATTGGCGATCAGGATTTTGTCGAACATGGCGTGGTCGTGGTTCGTGTCCCGGACGCGGTGCATGCCCGAAGTGCTGCACCGGCTGATCCGCGACCTTGTCCAGGCTCGGCGTTTGGCACGATCGCCGGATCTGCAGCGCACCATTCCGCTTCGCTCCATGCTGCGCCTGCGCCCGGGTACACGGTTGACAGGCTCATTCGATGATCATCAGCGGCTCGCCGAACTCGACCGGCTGGCCGTCCTCGATCAGGATCTGGATCACGGTGCCGGCGCGCGGCGCGGGAATCTGGTTCATGGTCTTCATCGCCTCGATGATGAGCAGCGTCTCGCCCGCGCGCACGCGGCTGCCGACCTCGACGAAGGGACGCGCGCCCGGCTCGGCCGCCCGATAGGCGGTGCCGACCATCGGCGAGGTCACGACGCCGGGATGCTTGCGACGGATCGACCGGGCCGCTGCGCCGGAGCGCAGCGTGGTCGCCTCGACCGTGGTGGCTCGCACGCGCGGACGCCACGGCGACAGCCGCCTGCACCTGGCGGGCGACGCGCACGCGCTGGCCGTCGCGCTCGAACTCGATCTCGGTGAGGCCGGTCTCGTCGAGCAGCTTGCGCGAGCTCGCGGATCAGGTCGTGATCGATCGCGGGCTTCGGCACTCAGCTTTCGAGGTCGCTTCGATCTCGGAGCTCGCTTGCGATTCTGCCTTCTCCGGGTCCTTGCTGTCGCGCGCCACGGCTCAGCCCTTGCGCCTCGAGCATGAGCGGCGAGGCCGCCGATCGCGAGCGCATAGCCGTGCGATGCCGAAGCCGCACAGCGCTGCCCTGGCGACCGGCGCGATGTGGGAATGATGGCGGAAGTCCTCGCGCGCGAAGATGTTGCTGATGTGCACCTCGATGACCGGCACGCTTCACCGCCGCGATCGCGTCGCGCAGCGCGACCGAGGTGTGGGTGTAGCCGCCGGCGTTGAGCACGATGCCGGCGGCCTTCTTGGCGCCGGCCTCGTGGATCCAGTCGACCAGCTCGCCCTCGTGGTTCGATCTGGCGGAATTCGACGTCGAGCTTGTGGCGAGCGGCGGTCTCGCGGCAGAGCGTCTCGACGTCCTTCAGTGTCGCGCGGCCATAGGTCTGCGGCTCGCGCGTGCCGAGCAGATTGAGGTTCGGGCCGTTGAGGACGTAGACGGTCTTCGCCATGGAGCCGCCGCGCGAGCTAAGTGCCGTCCCCGCTTTATAGGCAGCCTGCCAAAGGGGAAGCCGAAAGCCCGGGACAAGTGGCCGTAGGCCCGGGCCCTGTGCAATGTGTGTAGGATCACTTGAGCGTCCATGGAACCGCTGTCAGCAGGTCGCACCCTCAGCAGGTCGCCTTGGCCGCAGCGCGCCTGTTGACCTTTTCCTTGAGCGTCGGGAGCCCGACCGCGCCGACCACCACCTCGTTGCCGATGACGTAGCTCGGCGTGCCGTTGAGGCCGAGCGCTTCGGCGATCTTGAAGCTCTCGGCGAGCGTGTTCTTCACCTCGTCGCTCGCCATGTCCTTCTCGAGGCGCGCCATGTCGAGCCCGACCTCCTTGGCGACCGCGAGCGCGCGCGCCTTGTCGGCCGGGCCGCGGCCGCCGAGCAGCTTCTGGTGGAACTCGAGATATTTCTTGCCGGTCTTGTCCTGCATGCGCACCGCGACCGCGACCTGCGCGGCCTGCGTCGAGCCCTCGCCGAGCACCGGGAATTCCTTGAGCACGACCTTGAGCTTGGGATCGGTCTTCATCAGATCGAGCATGTCGGTCATGGCGCGCTTGCAGTAGCCGCAGTTGTAGTCGAAGAACTCGACCAAGGTGACGTCGCCCTGCGGGTTGCCGAGCATCGACCTGGCGCGGCGAATTGAAGATGAGCTCGGCCGTGCTCCTTGACCGCGCGCGATGCTTCTCGGCCTCTGCCAGCGCCTGGCGCTTCTCGAGCTCCGCCATCACCTCCTGCAGCACCTTCGGATTGCTGAGCAGATATTCGCGCACGATCTTCTCGATCTCGCCGCGCTGATCGGGCGAGAACGATCTGCGCCGAGGCTGGGCGCGCGAGCGAGCGCGAACGTCGCGGCGGCCAGCGGCGGAATCAGAGCAAGGCGGGGATCATTGCCGGCAGCTTCTCTGTTCGAGCATGATCTCTTCCGATAACCGGTTCACTTTTCGGGATCATGCTCTAGTTCCGCTGCCCGGCTTGTTCGGGCGGTTGTAGGTGGCGATGTCGTCGGCCTTGACCCAGCCGGGCGAGCCGACCGGGAAGCGGGTCTTGGCGCGGGCCGCGAGCTGGCGCGCGGTCAGCAGGTCGCCGCGCATGAAGGCGGCCTGCGCCGAGGAGAGATCGGCGTGGGCCGAGGTCGCCCTTGCGGCCATAGGCCATGGCGAGCTGCGTATAGGCGTCGGACGATTCCGGCTCGCGCCGCAACGCCGTCTCCAGCAGCGTGACCGCCTCGTCGGCATGCGCCGTGTCGTTGGTCGCGAGCAGCGCCTGCGCCAGCATGATCTGGATCAGCGCCGGATTGGGCGCGAGCTGCACCGCGCGGCGCAGCGGCGCGATCGCCTCGGCCGGCTTGCCGCCTTCGAGCAGCGCCTGGCCCTTGAGCTCGTGGAAATAGGGATTCTGCGGCTGCGCCTGGATCAGGGCGTCGATCTGCGCCGAGCGCGCCCGTCGACATTGCCGAAGCGATAGGCCGCGATCGCGCGCGCATAGCGCGCCGGCAGGCTGGTGTCGCTCACCGGATAGCGGCGCAGCGACCGCGTCGGGGCGGTCCATGAAGCCGTAGAGCTTGGCGCGCATCAGGTCGTGGCGCTGCTGCAGCGCGGGCGAATCCTTCTTGTCCCAATAGGGGCTCGTGCGCGCGAGCTCCGCCAGCGCGCGCACGCGCTCGGCCGGCATCGGATGCGTCTGCATGTAGGGATCGATGTAGCGGGTCTGATAGAGGATCTGGTCGGCGAGCCGCTTGAAGCGTGTCGTGCATGCCCTTGGCCGACTGGCCGGTGGCGGTCAGGAACTTCACGCCGGCGCGGTCGGCCGCGTCCTCCTGGGTGCGCACATAGGCGAGCAGCGAGTTCTGGATCATGGCCTGCGGCGCCTGCAGCGCCGCCATGCCGGCTTGGCCGGCATACTGTTGGCTGCCGCTGCGGGAGGCCGCCACCATCGCGCCGACGCCGAGCAGCAGCGCGATGATCGACTGCGTGGTCGCCTTGCGCGATCTTCTCGCGCAGGCGCGACAGATGGCCGCCGGCGATGTGGCCGGTCTCGTGCGCGAGCACGCCGATGACCTCGTTCGGCGTCTTCGCGTCCATCAGCGCGCCGGCATTGATGAAGATGCGGCGGCCGTCGGCGACGAAGGCGTTGAAGGCGCGGTCGTTGATGATGACGACCTGGATGTTCTGCTTGGCGAGCCCGGCGGCCTGCAGAATCGGCTGCGTGTATTCGCGCAGCAGCTGCTCGATCTCGGCGTCGCGGATGATCGGCGGGCCCTTCGCGGCGTGCCTGCGCCGGTGCGGGCCGCCCGCTGCCAGCAGCGGCAACCGCCGTGATCAGCGCGGTGAGGCGCCTGCCCGGGCGATGCGGCCATGGAAATGGCGCGACTGAGGTCATCTGGCCAATGAGTCTCGCTATGCCCGTGACAGGCCCGGGCGGTTGCTATCGATACCACGTCGCGGGCGCTGTTTGCACCCACAGGAGGACGGCCTGTCTTCACATCCGCGCCAACTGGGTGTTTACGGCAACGGTGCGCCCGTTAAGCGCTGGTTACGCCTACATCATGCCTATTGCCGGGCAACCGTTGCGCCAGATTCGGCAAGTTGTTACCCGGCAGTCGGGCTATTCGCCGCGCCCCAGGCGGCACCGAAGCCGCCGAATGCGGCAACAGCGGGGCAGGGGGTTCCCTACCCACATCTTGAGGTTCGACACATGCTCGAATGCGGCGAAACGGCTGATTTCGCCCTCGGCGCGCAGCGACGTGCCGCCGTTCATGGTGATGGACGTGATGGCGGCGGCGGCGCGCATCGAGGCCGCCGGCGGCCGCGTCATCCACATGGAGGTCGGCCAGCCGGCGGCGCCGGCGCCCGCCTGCGCGATCGCGGCGGCGCGCGCGGCGCTCGCCGGGCCGCTGCGCTATACCGAGACGCTCGGCATCCCGTCGCTGCGCGCGCGCATCGCGCGCCACTATGCCGAGCGCTATGGCGTCGCGGTCGATCCGGCGCGGATCGTCGTCACCACCGGCTCGTCGGCGGGTTTCATCCTGGCGTTCCTCGCGCTGTTCGAGCCCGGCGACCGGGTCGCGGTCGCGGTGCCCGGGCTATCCGCCCTACCGGCACATCCTCAAGGCGCTCGGCTGCGAGCCGGTGCTGATCGAGACGACGGCGGCGACGCGCTGGGCGATCACGCCGGACACGCTGATCGCGGCGCATCGCCGCGCGCCGCTCAAGGGCGTGCTGGTCGCGAGCCCGGCCAATCCGACCGGCACCATGATGACCGCGCAGGCGCTCGCGCGATCTTCAAGGCGCCGCCGAGCGCGAGGGCATCCGCTTCATCTCCGACGAGATCTATCACGGCCTCGACTATGCGTTTCGCGGCCGACACCGCGGCGCGGCTGTCGGAGAACGCGGTCGTCATCAACTCGTTCTCCAAATATTTCTGCATGACCGGCTGGCGCGTCGGCTGGATGGTGGTGCCGGACGCGCTGGTGCGCCCGATCGATCGCCTGCAGGGCAATCTCGCGATCTCGGTGCCGACGCTCTCGCAGATCGCGGCGGAGGCGGCCTTCGACGGGCGCGCCGAGATGGAGGCGGTCAAGCACGGCTACGAGGAGAACCGCCGCATCCTGGTCGAGGGCCTGCCGAAGGCCGGCCTCGACAAGTTCCTGCCGGTCGACGGCGCGTTCTATCTCTATGCCGACGTGTCGCGCTTCTCCAGCGACAGCTTCGACTTCGCCAAGCGCATGCTGGAGGAGACGCACGTCGCCGCGACGCCGGGCGTCGACTTCGATCCGATCGACGGCAGGCACTTCATCCGCTTCTGCTACGCCGGATCGGCCGCCGAGATGCACGAAGCGGTGGAGCGGATCGGCAAGTGGCTGCGCAGAGGATGACGATCGGCCGCGCTGTGCCGGCCAGTTCGCGGCCTTGACGCGGCCTTGGCAGCGAAGGCGCAAACGCGCATGCTGGCTGTTCGGAGGTCTGCAGTCTGCGGCGCGTGGAGCATGCCCAATGATTAAAGAAATGATCGGGAGAATTTTCGCAACGCTCGTCATGCTGGGCGTGCTTGCGGGCGCGGCATCGGCGCAGGGCTATCCGAACCGCCTGATCAAGTTCATGCACGGCTTCCCGCCGGGCGGCAATATCGACATCATCGCGCGCCTGCTGGCGAACGAGATGGCCAAGGGGCTCGGCCAATCGATCATCGTCGAGCCCAAGGTCGGAACCGCCGGCGCCCTGGCGGCCGAGGCGGTCGCGCGCAGCGAGCCCGACGGCTATACGCTGCTGGTGCTGCCGAGCGCGCATCCCGCGCATGGCGCGATCGCGAAGACCGTCAACTACAAGGTGGTGGACGACTTCGACTGGATCTCGGTCGCGACCTTCTATCCGTTTCTCATCTGCGTGCGGAAGAACTCGCCGTTCAAAACGCTCAAGGAGTTGATTGACGCGGCGCGCGCGAGCCCCGGCACCTTGAAATTTGGCTCCGCCGGTGTGGGCTCGATCCTGCACACGACGGTGGAGCTCCTGGCCAGCGAGACCAAGACGAAATATCTGCATATTCCCTATCGCGGCGAGATACCGGCGATCACCGGTCTCTTGCAAAGCGATATTGATTTCATTGCGGTCACCACCGGCCCGATCAGCGAGCGCGTGCGCGCCGGCGAGTTCCGCGCGCTCGGCGTCACTTCCAAGGCGCGCTGGCGCGATTTCCCCGACGTGCCGACGATCGCTGAGCAGGGCATCGCAGGCTTCGAGGTCATTTCCTGGACCGGCCTCGCGGGGCCAGCACGAATGCCCGCGGCCGTGGTCGAGCGGCTCAATGCCGAGCTCCGACGCGCGATCGCAACACAAGATATCAAGAGCAGGCTCGAAGCCATGGGCGGCGACGCCCGCGGCACGACGCCTTCGGAGATGCGCGCGCTGGTGGCGAGCCAGTTTGCGCTCTGGACGAAGCTCGCCAAGGAAGCGAACATCTCGATCGATTGATCGCCGGCAAGACACGACCAAGACACGACACAGGGACGACAAGGCATAGGGAGAAGACGCATGCGCGGGGGTGCAGGACGGGCGGGAGCCTTTGCGGCGATGCTGGTGGCCGGCATGATGGCTGCGGGCGCGGCTGCGGCGCAATCGCAATACCCGGACAAGCCGATCCGGTTGATCGTGCCGCAGGCGCCGGGCAGCGCCACCGATACGCTCGCGCGCCTGATCATCGCCGAGCTTGCGCCAATCCTCGGGCAAACGATCGTGATCGAGAACAAGCCCGGCGCAGCCTTCACCATCGGGCTCGATCTGGTCGCTAAAGCCGCGCCCGACGGCTACACCCTCGGCATGGCGCCGGTCGGCGCGATCGCCATCAGCCCCAACATGATCGCCAAGGTGCCTTACAACGTGGAGCGCGACTTCCAGCCGATCATGCTGGCCACGCGCGGGCACCTGCTGCTTGCGGTGTCGCCGAAATCGCCGTTCCATTCGGTGCGCGACATGATCGAGGCAGCCAGACGTGATCCCGGCAAGCTCACCAATGCATCGTCGGCGAGCGGCTCGCCCGGTCATGTCGGTGCGGAGCTGTTCAAGGTGATGACCGGCACCAACATCGTGCATGTGCCCTATCGCGGCGGCGCGGCCGCGACCAGCGACCTGATCGCCGGGCACGTCGACATCATGTTCGAGAGCCTCAACTCGATCGCGCCGCATGCCAAGTCGGGCGAGGTGAGGGCGCTCGCGGTGAGCGGTGCGCGGCGTTCGCCCGGCTTTCCCGAGCTGCCGACGGTCGCGGAGGCAGGCGTGCCGGGCTACGACGCGCCGACCTGGAGCGGCGTGGTCGGGCCTGCCGGCATGCCGCGCGAGATCGTGATGAAGCTCAACACGGCGCTCAATCGCGTGGTCACCACGCCGGCATTCATCCAGCGCTTCGGCGTGATCGGCGACGAGCCGGCCGGCGGCACGCCGGAGGAATTCGGTGCGCTGATCAGGAACGAGGTCGCCAAGTGGGCGGACGTGATCAAGCGCTCAGGGGCGAAGCTCGAGTAAAGCAATTCCCGCTGGTCAAAACTCCACGTCGAGCTCTTCGAGCTCGTCCGGCTCCGCCTGGCGCCGTCGATCCATTCCTGCATCGCCGGCATCGCCATGATCGTCTTGCAGTAGGCAGCGCAGACGCGATCGAGCTTCACGTCATAGGTCGTGAAGCGCGAGCACACCGGCGCGAACATGGCGTCGGCCATGCAGGGCTGCTTGCCGAACAGGAACGGTCCCTTGGAGGCCGCGAGGCACTCGCGCCAGATCGTCAGCACGCGGTCGATGTCGGCCTGCGCGCCGGCCCAGACCTTGAAGCCCGGATAAACGCGCCTTGACGTTCATCGGCAGCGCGGAGCGCAGATTGCTGAAGCCCGAATGCATCTCGCCCGAGATCGAGCGGCAGCGCGCGCGCTCGGCGCGCCCTTTCGGCAGCAGGCCCGCATCGGGCTTCAGCTCGTTGAGGTATTCGGCGATTGCGAGCGTGTCCCAGATCTTGATGCCGTCGTGGGTGAGGCAGGGGACCAGGAACGAGGGCGAAAGCAGCAGCAATTCGGCCCGGATCGAGGGATCGTCGGTTGCAGCTTGCTTCTCCTCGAAGTCGAGCCCGGCCAGCTTGCACAGAAGCCAGCCGCGCAGTGACCAGGAGCCGTAATTCTTGCTGGCAATCGTCAATACCGCCTTGGCCATGAAAGTTCTCCCCTAACCCCCTAAACCGCCTACAAAAGTATCTCGCAGCGCAGCATAAAATGCACTAGTCTTTCGCGCTGCAACAAGAGGGCGGCGTGTGGGGCGCCGCGGGGGCATGCTCTATCAGGCTTATCAGGCCCATTGCGACATGATGGGCCCGCTGCGGGCACTTGCGTCCGGCGCGATCTGCGGCAATCGGCGCTCCCCTGGTGGGCTTCACCGACATGCCGGTTCTGCGCAATCTCACCGCCGCCTACGAGCTGATCTCGCGCGCCGGCCTGACCCACGAGCGTCCGCCGTTCGGCATCGACACAGTTATGGTCGGCAATCGCGAGGTCGCGGTGAGCGAGGTGGCCGCCTTCACGCCATTCGGCACGCTGCTGCATTTCAGCAAGGACATCGACATGCCGCAGCCGCGCGTGCTGCTGGTGGCGCCGTTGTCCGGCCATTTCGCGACGCTCCTGCGCAACACCGTGCACACGATGCTGCCGGAGCACGACGTCTACATCACCGACTGGCACAACGTGCGCGACGTATCGCCGCGAGACGGCCCGTTCGGCTTCGACGACTACGTCGATCAGATCATCCGCTTTCTCGAAGTCATCGGACCGGGCGCCCACGTCATCGCGGTGTGCCAGCCGTGCGTCGCCGTGCTGATCGCGGCGGCCGTGATGGCGGAGGCGGGCAATCCGGCGCAGCCGCGCAGCATGACGCTGATGGCCGGGCCGATCGACACCCGCGTGAACCCGACCAAGGTCAACGAGCTGGCGCAAAGCAAGCCGATGGACTGGTTCGAGCAGAACCTGATCGCGACCGTGCCGGCGCGCTATCGCGGGCGGCGGCCGTCGTGTCTATCCGGGCTTCGTGCAGCTCGCTGCGTTCATGAGCATGAACATCGATCGCCACGTGAAGGCGCATCGCGAGCTCTACGACAACCTGGTCAACGGCGAGACCGAGAAGGCGAAGGCCACCAAGGATTTCTACGACGAATATTTCGCCGTGCTCGATCTCGCTGCCGACTTCTATCTGGAGACCGTGCGGCTGGTGTTCCAGGAGCATGCGCTGCGCGCGGCACGCTCGACATGGCACGGCAACAAGGTCGAGCCGCGCGCGATCCGCCGCACCATGCTGCTCACGATCGAGGGCGAGCGCGACGACATCTGCGCGGTCGGCCAGACGGTGGCGGCGCACGAGCTGTGTTCGGGTCTGCGCCCCTATCTCAAGCGCCACCACCTGCAGCTCGGTGTCGGCCACTACGGCGTGTTCAGCGGCAGGCGCTGGGAAACGCAGATCTATCCGCTGGTGAAGAACGTGATCCTGGCGAGCGATTGAGCGGCTCGCGCGCAACAATCCGTTCGGTCCCCGCGCATGCGCGGGACCCAGGGCGACAGGGTCGGACAGATGACTTCTTGGATTGCGCAAACAAGACGTGTTCGCGGGAATGAACGGGAGTGGCCACAGCGCTCCGTTTCCAAACGCGCCTGGGTTCTAGCCCTTGCCTTCAGCGACTGGTACATCTCGAGCCCTTCCTTCGGCTTGAGGTTCTTGTGCACGACCGCGTGCACGGCCGCGATCATCGCCTTGGGCGCGTCGGACTGGAAGATGTTGCGGCCCATGTCGACGCCGGCGGCGCCCTGCTGCACGGCGTTGTAGGCCATGGTGAGCGCATCGAGCTCGGGGAGCTTCTTGCCGCCCGCCATCACGATCGGCACCGGGCAGGAGGCGGTGACGGTCTCGAAGCCGTCGGCGACGTAGTAGGTCTTCACGTATTGCGCGCCGAGCTCGGCGATGATGCGGCAGGCGAGGCGGAAATACTTGGCGTCGCGCACCATGTTGGTGCCGACCGCGGTCACGCCCATCACCGGCATGCCGTAGCGCAGCCCAGCGTCGACGAGCCTCGTCATGTTGTGGATCGAGCGCGTCTCGTGCTCGCCGCCGATGAACACCTGGATGCCGACGCCGGCCGCGTTGAGGCGCAGCGCGTCCTCCATGTCCATGGCGATCTGCTCGTCGGAGAGCTCCTTGAGGATGCTCGGGCCGCCGCTTGCGCGCAGCACCATCGGCTTGGTGCTACTCGGCCGGAATGACCGAGCGCAGGATGCCGCGCGTGCAGAACAGCGCGTCGCAGGACGGCAGCAGCGGCACGATCGACAGATCGATGCGCTCGAGCCCGGTGGTCGGGCCCTGGAAGTAGCCGTGGTCGATCGCGAGCATCACGGTGCGCCCGCTCGCCGGATTGAACATGCGCGCGAGCCGGTTCTTCATGCCCCAGTCGAGCTGGTGCGCAGCCTTTGAGGAAGAATCCCGGCGTCGCCTGCGGCGTCGTCGGCGGCAAAGCGTTCGTCCTTCAGTATCGGCTTCCGGCATGTGTCCTCTGATCCGTTCGAGGGAGAAGCAAATCCTTAGCGTATTGGCCGTCAGGCCGTCACCCGGATTTCGAGTGAGTAGCGATGGCGTGGCGGGCATATCTCAGCAATGGCTGCGGATGAACGCGCCGGCGCTGGCGAGCGCGCGTCGGCCTGCCTCCAGGCGAGCGTTCCAAAGCGACCATGCGTGAATCATGTGCGGCCAGATCTCGAGCGTCACCGCGACGTCGGCTGCGCCGGCGGCAGCGGCGAGGCGCACGGCATCATCGAGCAAGGTCTCGTCCGATCCCACCTGGATCAACATCGGCGGGAAGCCTTTCAAATCGGAATAGAGCGGGGACACCCGCGGGTCCTTCCTGTCGAAGCCCGCGGGAAGATAGGCATCAGCCAATTCGCCGAGGTATGACTTGTGGATCAGCGGATCGACGCTGTCCTTGCTGGCAAGGGTCGAGCCCGACATCGTCAGATCGGTCCAGGGCGAAGCGAGCCACGCGCAGGCCGGCTGTGCTTCGCCCTCAGTACGCAGGCGATTGATCAGCGCCAGTGTCAGGCCGCCGCCGGCGCTGTCGCCGCCGATGGCGATGTGCTCGGCCGCAACGCTCTCTTTGCGCAGAAAGCGCCAGGCCGTCAGCGCATCGTCGAACGCCGCCGGAAACTTGTGCTCCGGCGCCAGCCGATAGCCGATCGCCAGCGTGCGGACACCGGCCGCACGCCCGGCCTCGGTCACCATGCGGTGATGGCTGAGAATCGATCCCGAGCAATAGCCGCCGCCATGGAAGAACATGAGCACGCGGCTGGGGTCGCTGCCGGGAACAATCGACCATTCTCCGGGCACGCCTCCGACGTCGACCGCGGTGAGCGTCACGTCCGCAGCGACCGGCCAGACCGACCCGACCTCGTCGAGGCGCTGCCGCCGCTCCGACCATCCGACCGGCCGCGGCTTGGACGTCAGCAATGTGCGGATATCGTCGATCTCGCTCTGACCCATCGGCGGAACTCCTTCGAGTTTCCTTGTATGGCTAGCCTGCCAGCCGCGATGATGTCGCGACCGGGTGACCCTGGAGCTGAGGCTACAATGTCCGTGCTCGCTTCGGTACCGGGCCGCTGCTTGTGCGTATTGCTCGCGGTGCCGGATTGCCGGACAATAAGCGATGACCACATCGGCGGACATCAGCGCAGACGATCTCGCGATCCTGCGCGAATTGGAACGCAAGGTGCTCTGGCTTGCGAGCTGGACCATCCACCATGCCAATCACCTGCGCGAGAGCGTCGACGGGCTGAAGGTCGGCGGCCATCAGGCGTCGTCCGCCTCGCTCGCGACCATCATGACGGCGCTCTATTTTCATTCGCTGCGGCCGCAGGACCGCGTGGCGGTGAAGCCGCATGCGTCGCCGAACTATCATGCCATCCAGTATCTCTTCGGCCGCCAAACCCGCGAGCGGCTCGAAGCCTTCCGCGCCTACAAGGGCGCGCAAAGCTATCCCTCGCGCACCAAGGATGTGGACGACGTCGATTTCTCGACCGGCTCGGTTGGGCTGGGTGTCGCGCAGACGCTGTTCTCCTCGCTCGCGCAGGATTATGTGCGCGCGCATGGCTGGGGCACCGAGGTGCCGGAGGGGCGGATGGTCGCACTCGTCGGCGACGCCGAGCTCGATGAGGGCAACATCTTCGAGGCGATTCTCGAAGGCTGGAAGCAGGGCCTGCGCAATTGCTGGTGGATCATCGACTACAACCGCCAGAGCCTCGATGCGGTGGTGCGCGAAGGGCTGTGGGCGCGCTTCGAGAGTCTTATTCCGCGACTTCGGCTGGAACGTCGTCATCCTGAAATACGGCTCGCTCTTGCAGGCGGCGTTCGCGGAGCCGGGCGGCGAGCGGCTGCGCGCGTGGATCGACAACTGCCCGAACCAGCTCTACTCGGCGCTCGTGTTTCAAGGTGGTGCGGCCTGGCGCAAGCGTCTCACCGAGGACCTCGGCCAGGACATTGCCAGTCTGATCGCAAGCCGCAGTGAGGACGAGCTTGCGCGGCTGATGACCAATCTGGCCGGCCACGATTTGCCGACATTGATCGACGCGTTCCAGGCCAACGATCACGACCGCCCGACCTGCTTCATCGCCTACACCATCAAGGGCTATGGCCTGCCGTTCGCGGGTCACAAGGACAATCATGCCGGGCTGATGACGCCGGCGCAGATGGACACCTTTCGGGCCGCGATGAACGTGCGGCCGGGCCAGGAGTGGGAGAGGTTCGAAGGGCTTTCGCTCGGTCCCGATGCAATTCAATCGTTCCTCGATCGCGTGCCGTTCGCGCAGCGCGAGGAGCGGAAGGCGACGCGACCCATCCCGGTCCCTGACGCACTGCCGGTCACGATCCAGCCCGTGATGTCGACGCAGACCGGGCTTCGGCGCGATCCTCAACGAGATCGCGCGAACGCAGGATGAATACGCCGCGCGAATCGTGACCACCTCGCCGGATGTGACGGTCTCGACCAATCTCGGCGCCTGGGTCAACCGGCGCGGCCTGTTCGCACGCGAGGCGATGGCCGACACCTTCAAGAGTGAGCGCGTGCCGTCGACCTTCAATTGGGAGTTCTCGCCCAGGGGCCAGCACATCGAGCTTGGCATTGCGGAGATGAACCTGTTCATTCTCCTGTCGGCGCTCGGGCTGTCGCATGCCATCAATGGCGAGCGGCTGCTGCCGATCGGCACGCTCTACGATCCCTTCATCGCGCGCGGGCTCGATGCGCTCAATTACGCCTGCTACCAGGACGCCCGCTTTATTCTGGTCGCGACGCCCTCGGGACTCACGCTCGCGCCGGAAGGCGGCGCGCACCAGTCGATTAGTGCGCCGCTCATCGGCATGGCGCAGGACGGGCTCGCGGCCTTCGAGCCCGCTTTCGTGGATGAGCTTGCGGCGATCTTGAGCTTCGCGCTCGCCTACATCCAGAAGGACGGGGAGGGCGAGCCATCGGAGCGCACATTTTCGGAAAGGACCTGGTTGCGCGACGAGACCGGCGGCTCGGTCTATCTGCGTTTGTCCACGCGGCCGCTCGAGCAGCCGCAGCGCGTCATGAGCGAGGAGCTGCGGCAGGGGATCGTCGATGGCGCCTATTGGATGCGCAAGCCTGGCCCGAATGCGCAGGTCGTCGTTGCCTATGCGGGCGCGGTCGCGCCGGAGGCGATCCAGGCGGTCGGGTTGATGGCCGAGGACCGCCGCGACGTTGGGCTGCTCGCGGTCACCTCCGCCGACCGCCTCAATGCCGGCTGGACTGCCGCGCAGCGCGCACGCGAGCGTGGCCTCGTCCATGCGCGCTCGCATGTCGAGCGACTTTTCTCTGAGCTCCCGCCGCATTGCGGCCTCGTGACCGTGCTCGACGGCCATCCGGCGACGCTCGCCTGGCTCGGCGCGGTCGCGGGGCATCGCACGCGCTCGCTTGGCGTCGAGCATTTCGGCCAGACCGGCTCGATCCCCGATCTCTATCGCCACTACGGCATCGACAGCGACGCGATCGTCGCGGCGGCGCAGGCGCTGACGCCGGGACGGCCGATCAGATATTTGCGCGCGCTGGGGTGAGGCGAAGTCTTCGCCTAATCAAAAGCTCTCGCTACCACCCGCCGCACGACGTCACGGCAGGTGCTTCGTCGGGTGTAGTTGTAGAACACCGCGTCAACGCAGCGGCCGTGCCAATCGCCGGCGACGAGCCTGATCCGATCGCCTGCGACCCAGCGCAGACAGGCCGGGGTCCTGCCTACGAACCGCGCGCCGTTGATAATGAAATTGCCGCTGTACGGCGGCTGCACCACTTCGACCACATGCCGTCCGGGCGCTAAACGGTAAGCGCGGTGGTGCCTGCGGTATGTCATTCCGTCTGCGAAGGCCGGCTGGCAAACGAAGTGCGGCCAGAACGAAAACAGTCAAAACGGAACCGGGCACCAGCTTGAACATCTTGATCCCCCAAGTTGCGGGTCCAAAACCGCGACTCGCCCGACGAATATTCGCGTTTTTCCAGTGGTCCTGCAACGTTTGTGAAGTCCCCACTGATGCCATGCACCACAAATCGCGCACGTCTACCGTAACGCCGTCGCGATATTCCTGCCGTCGCCCGTCGTCGCTGACCCACGGCCGGCCGGTCAGGTATTTGCGGGCGCTGGCGTGAGCGCGCGTGCACGCCACAGGTTTACGAGTTGGGCAAGGTCTTTATCGTTGAGGTCGGTGACGTTCGGCAGCCTTTGCCGCCCGCCGCAATAGAGAATGCGATCCAGATCCCACCAATTGGCTTTGGCGCTGTCCTCAAATGTCACAACAGAGCTCTTGAACCCGAGATATTTGACGTCAAAGTCCTTCGCGGCCCAGGACCATCTTCTGGGCTCATGTTTCATCCAAAAGCGATATTCAATTCCGTATGCGTCGAGCTTCATCCACATTCCGCCAGTGGCGACCGCGCGAGCAACTCTGATTACGATATAGAGACCAACAATTGTTGAGGTCACGCCGGCTAAGAGATAGCGTGTCGGGGGCCAGGACCATTCCTCAATCCACAAGGCAGGCTGACCGAGCAAGATGACTAGCAGGGCCACCGCTAAGGGGTGATACTGGTTGTATTCCTCCTGCCGCAGGACCACGGTCCCGGAAATTGGGCCAATATGTTCTTTACAGTTTCAGAGAGAGGTTCAGCTTGCATCGCACTCACAGAGCTCATAACGCAATCAATTAAAGATGCCGTCTCTGGGAGCGCGGCCCTGGTTACCGCAACGCCGCCGCGATATTCCCGCCATCCACCGTCGTCACATCGGCCGTCGTCTTGAGCGCCAGCGCCTGCGCCACGAACGCCTGTGCCACATCCTCGGGCGTCACCTCGCGGCCGAGCAGGTTGCCGCGCATATAGTCTTTCTCGCTCACGCCGCGCGCCTTCGAGCGCTCCTTGATGAAATCGTCGGTGAGCAGGCCCGAGCGCACGCGGTCGGCGTTGACCGCATTGGCGCGGATGCCGTCGGCGCCGTAGTCGAGCGCGTATTGGCGCACGAGCAGCAGCGTCGCGGCTTTCGGCAGTCCATAGGGGCCGAAGTTCGGGCCCGGGTTCACGGCCTGCTTCGACACGTTGAAGAGCAGGCAGCCGCCAGTGCCTTGCGCCAGCATGATCTTCACCGCCGCCTGCGCGACGCGCTGGTGGCCGTAGAAGTTCAATTCGAAGCTCTTGTGCAGCACCTCCTCGTCGACCTCGCCGATGCGGCCCTGCCAGGCAGCGCCCGCGTTCGACACCACGATGTCGACCCCGCCGAATGCGGCGACCACCTGATCGAAGGCTGCGCGGACCGATGCTACGTTGGTGACATCGCAGTGCACCGCGAGCGCGGCGGGACCGATCGTGCGCGCTTTCGCAAGCGTTGCGGTCTCGTCAAGATCAAGCATCGCCACCTCGGCGCCAGCCTCCATGAAGGCCTTGGCGGTGGCGACGCCAATGGCGCCGGCTGCACCGGTGATGACCGCGACCTGGCCGGTGAGCGGCTTGTCATGTGCTGCTTGTGCCTCGCCGAGCTTCGCCTGCTCCTGCGGCCAGTACTCCATGTCGAACATCTCGGCTTCCGAGATCGAGGCAAAGCGGCCGACCGCTTCGGCGTCGGTGATGGTCTCGATCGCGCAGGTGGCGATGTCGGCGGCGATCTTGGCGTCGCGGCTGGTGCGGCCGAGGCCGAACAGGCCGAGGCCCGGAACGAGCACCACGCGCGGCTGCGGATCGACCATCTTCCTGTCACTGCCGACGCGCGCGTTGTGACGGGCGAAATACGATTTGTAGTATTCGGTGAACGTGGTCACGGCCTTCAGGGCGTTGCGCTTGAGCTCGACCTGGCGGTTCTGCTCGGGCGCGCCCAGGATGAGCGGCCAGATCTTGGTGCGGATGACGTGGTCGGGCGTCACCACGCCGGCCTGGGCGTAGCGCGCGAGCTCGGTGCCGTTGACGAAGTTGAGGATCGCGGGGTCGCTTCGGAAATCGAGGATCGGCCGCCGCCATGCGCCTTCGACGCGCTCATCCTTGACGCTCACGACGCCGCGTAGAATGGGCGCGATCTCCGCGAGCGGCGCCAACGGTCCAGGCATTGGCGCCGGGACGAACACAGCCTTGCGATTTTTCGCCAGCCGATCCTCGGCAAGCGAAACCATCTCGATCATGCGCTCGTAGGACTCGCGCGCGCTCGACCCGAAGGTGACGATGCCGTGCTTCTGCAGGATCAGTCCCTCGATCTTCGGCTTGAGCTCGTAGATGCCGGCAGCGCGCCCAGCGAGGCCGAAGCCCGGCATGACGTAGGGCACGATACCCATGCGGCTGCCATAGACGTCGACGCAGAACAGCTCACTGTCCTCCTGATCGGTGATGCTCAGCACCGCGTTCGCGTGGGTGTGGTCGACGAACTTGTGCGGCAAAAAGGCATGCAGCAGCGTTTCGACCGACGGATTGGGCGCGCTCGGATCGATCAGCGCGTCGCGCAAAACGAGCGGCATGTCCTCGTCGGGAAGGTTGTCGCGCGTGCGCAGCTTGTGCAGCCGGTCGAGCCGCAACGCCGGCAGGCGCGTCTCGTCGAGGGTGGCCATGTCGCCGCCGGAAGCCTTCACGCAGACGACCTCGGTCACCTCGCCAAGGAGGTCGGTGGTCAGCGCCTTGATCGAGGTGTTGCCGCCGCCGTGAAGCACCAGCCTGGGCTCGCTGCCCAATAAGCGCGTCGAGTAGATGCGCAACGCGAGATCGGGTCCGATGCCCGCAAGGGCATAGCGATCCACGATCGCCTGCGCATCGCGCTCGGACCACGCGCTCTTCATTTCCACAAGCTCCCGCGGGGTTTGCTCAAGCTCCCGCGGGCAGGATGCCTGAGGTGATCAGTCCTTGCCAAGCACGCGCCGGCTCCACCAGCCGGAACGGCGCGGTCGATCGGAGTCATCGCTTTCGGTCGGACTGATGACGACCGGCTGCGGCGGCTCACTCGGCGACGCGACGGGCTCATGCGTTGCGCTGTGCTCGCTGTCGACGCTGATGGGCGCCGGCTCGCGCACCGTTGAACGGCGCCGTGCAGCCTCGGACGGGCTCGCTTCGACAGGCGCCGGCTCGGGGGCGGGCGGCGGCGTTTCCCGCCGCGGTGCCTTGGCTACCGGTTCGGCCGCGCGCTGATGGACCGGCTGCGGCCGCTCCACCTCGCGCTCGAAAGCAGGCTCGGCTTCCGACGTGTCGGCTTCAGCGTCGGCTTCCATGGGCGCGCCATCGGACGATGGCGGCACACCGGTCTCGCGGTCGCGCCGGTTGCGCCGACCACCGCGGCGGCCACGCCTGCGGCGGCGCCGATCGCCATCGCCGTGCGGGTCGGCGCCTGGCGCGCCGTCATCCTCGCCGTTGCTGGCACCGATTTCCATGTGAGCGGCTTCTGACTGAGCGGCGTCCTGGATGGGCTCAGCCTGGCCTTCGCCTTGGACCGTACCTTGGACCATGACCGGCGCCACATGCTGCTCGGACGGTGCGCGCGGCTCACGTGGCTCGCCGCCACCGCCGCGACGACCGCGGCGCCTGCGCCGGCGCTTGCGGCCACCGCCGTCCGACTCCTCGCCGCGTGTCTCACCATTTGTCTCACCATGCATCTCACCGTGCATGGGCTCGGCCGGCTCGCCGCCTGCCTGCAGGGCTTCCTCTTCGTCCTCGCCCTCGCTCTCGTCGTCTTCCGCGTCCTCCTCGACTGCTTCCTCGAGGGCGTCCTCCTCGTCCTCCTCCGTGACAGGGGCCACGGTCGTCGGCTGGATCGCAATCGCTCTCGCCTGCTCGACGCTGTGGACCTGCTCGCCTTTCTCGATCAGATAGGACAACTGGCCCGCGATGCTCGCATCGGCATTGACCACGACGGCGACTTGGAAGCGCTCTTCCAGCGCGCGCAGATGTGCCCGCTTCTGATTGAGCAAATAGAGCGCGATCTCCGAGCGCGTGCGCACGATGATGTTGTGGGTTGCGCCCTTGAGCAGCATTTCCTCGAGCGAGCGCAAGAGCTGCAGCGCCACCGAGGAAACCGAGCGCACGTGGCCCGTGCCGCCGCAATGCGGGCATTTGTCGGTCGAGCTTTCGAGCACGCTCGAACGGATGCGCTGGCGCGACATCTCGAGCAGCCCGAAATGCGAGATGTGGCCGACCTGGATGCGGGCGCGGTCGTGGCGGAGCGCTTCCTTCAGACGCCGCTCGACCGTGCGGTTGTTGCGCTTCTCGTCCATGTCGATGAAGTCGATGACGATCAGGCCCGCGAGGTCGCGCAAGCGCAATTGCCGCGCGATCTCATCGGAAGCTTCGAGGTTGGTCTTGAGCGCGGTGTCCTCGATGTGGTGCTCGCGCGTGGCGCGGCCCGAGTTCACGTCGATAGCGACCAGCGCCTCGGTCTGGTTGAGCACGATATAGCCGCCCGAGCGCAGCTGCACGACCGGCTGGAACATCGCATCGAGCTGGTTCTCGATCCCGAACCGGGTGAACATCGGCGACGTGTCGCGGAACGGCTTCACGCCCTTGGCATGACTCGGCATGAGCATGCGCATGAACTCGCGAGCCTCGTCATAGGCTCCTTCGCCGGCGACCAGGATCTCGTCGATGTCCTTGCTGAAGAGGTCGCGGATCGAGCGTTTGACCAGCGAGCCTTCCTCGTAGACGAGGGTGGGGGCGGTCGACCGCAGCGTGAGGTCGCGCACCGTCTCCCACAGCCGCAACAGATATTCGAAGTCGCGCTTGACCTCCATCTTGGTGCGGCTGGCGCCCGCGGTGCGCAGGATCACGCCCATGCCCTCCGGCACTTCGAGCTCCTGTGCGATTTCCTTGAGGCGCCGGCGGTCCTCGGCGCTGGTGATCTTGCGGCTGATGCCGCCGCCGCGGGCCGTGTTGGGCATCAAGACCGAGTAGCGGCCGGCGAGCGAGAGATAGCTCGTCAGCGCCGCACCCTTGGTGCCGCGCTCCTCTTTGACCACCTGCACCAGCATCACCTGCCGGCGCTTGATCACTTCCTGGATCTTGTATTGCCGGCGCGGGCGATACATGCGCTCCGGCACTTCCTCCATCGCGTCGCCGCCGACCGATTCAACGACCTCGTCCTCGGTGCCGGCGCCGTTGCCGTTGACCTCGGTCACATTGTCATTCTGCGCGCTGTCGCCAGCGGCATTGTCGCCCGCCGCGGCGCTCTCGGCCGCGCCCCTGTCGGTCCGCTCGGTCTGCGGCTCGTCGGTGGACTGCGCTGGCTCGAGCGGGATCTCGCTGGCTTCGGCGAGCGCTGCTGTGGTGGTTTGGTCAGCGCTGGACTCTGCGGTTGCCTCATCTGCCGGCGCGTCCGGCGTCCAAGGCTCGTCCCTGGTCTCTTCGCTTGCCTCGTCGTGCCGGCCTTCCAGCTCGCCAGCAGGCGGCGCCATGACCTCGGACGCGGCCGCCATGGCCTCTGCCTCGGTCTCCGCTTCGGCCTCGCTATCAGCCTCGGTACCGGTGGCGTCGACCGGCCGGCTGCGGACCCGGTCGCGTCGACGTCCAGACTGACGATCGCGATCGCGCTCTCTGCGGCCGGCGCGATGGTCGGCCTCGGCATCGGCGGCGCGCGCAGCGCGCTCCTCCTCGTCGATCAGCGCCTGCCGGTCGGCGACCGGTATCTGATAGTAGTCGGGATGGATTTCGCTGAAGGCCAGGAAGCCGTGACGGTTGCCGCCATAATCGACGAAGGCCGCCTGCAGCGACGGCTCGACGCGCGTGACCTTGGCCAGATAGATGTTGCCGCGAAGCTGCTTGCGGCTAGCGGACTCGAAGTCGAATTCCTCGACACGGTTGCCGCGCAGAACCACCACCCGGGTTTCCTCCGGGTGGGTCGCATCGATGAGCATCTTGTTGGGCATTGAACAATCTCTTCACGGCAGGCGCCAACGCCGCCGCTCTGCGGGGCCGGAACGGCAAGGCAAAGCGGCGCGACCGAGCGCCTGACTGACTGGTGTGGAATGGATGGACCTTGAGCGCGCTTGCGAGCCCCGCAGTCGTCAACATGGCGTCGCCCCGCGACACGATGAGACTGCGATCGAATAAGAATTGGCTCTCGACGCGTGGTCGTAGCATGACCTTCGGTCCGTGACGGAGCGGCAGCGAGTGAATGCGGCCGCTGTTACTCGTTGGCTGACGGCGTCGATACGACACGGCCACAACCTTTGGCTTTGGCCGTACCGCTGTCGCTCTAGCCATGGGGCCTCGCGCGACACCGGCTGCACTACAAGGACATCGGCCTCAATGATCCGCCGTTGCGCCAACGCATGACCGTGCGGATCACCACCCAGGCGCCCTCCAGTCGATTGTCGCGGAGTGGCTCCTGAACGGCCTGCCTAATGCCCGAACGCGGCATAACCGAAATTCTAAACCGTCAGCAAACTCATACTTACGGGTGTGCCGTGGTGTTGACAAGGAGGATTTCGCATTTGATTTCGTGCCCTTGTCTCGAAGGGGGCTCGACACGTGCGGCCCTTCGAGGCGAGGAACGCCATCATTTACAGCACTCAACGGGCTTTTCCTCGTGCATGCTTGATGCACGTTTACGACCTTCGACTTATCACCAGTTAAGTATAATAATACCACCGAGGCGCGGATATGAGAGATCGAACGATGGCTTTCACGCGAGCAACGACTCAGGCTCCCGTGCATTTTGATTATTGCCAGAACACCCCAGGATGAGTTCCATATGAAGTTCAAACTCAGGCAGGATTGAATGAGGGGCGTCGGGGGTTTTGAGGTCGGCAAGCGCGTGAGCGTGATCGCGGTACTCAAATCCATGGTTGAGGTGCGGACCACAACTTTGCCCTTAACAACCGGTTAACCGTCCGTCCTTAAGGGGGAAGGAGATGGTGCGAGCATCGGGGGGCTCTTGGTTGATCAGCATGTTGGCCCATAGGGCTTGCCGCACGGTGAGTGTGGCCTGGCTGATTTGCGCGCTGCTGCTTGGAGTGCTCGGAGCCAACGCAGCTCCAGCGCCGGAAACGAGAGCGCCTGGGGACGTGCCGGTCGCCAGCGACGTGCGTCTTGCCGGCGACGAAACCAAGACCCGTCTCATCGTGGACCTCGACCGCAAGATCGAGGTGCGCGCGTTCGCGCTCGCCAATCCTTACCGCGTCATCGTTGACATGCCGCAGGTGACGTTCGCGCTTCCGGACAAGACCGGCGACAAGGGACGCGGACTGATCAAGGCGTTCCGCTATGGCTTGGTCATGCAGGGCGGCTCGCGCATCGTGATCGATCTGGTCAAGCCCGCCCGGATCGAACGAGCGCATGTCCTTGATGCGGCCAACACTCAGCCCGCCCGGCTGGTGCTCGATCTGGCGGCGACCGATCGCGACACGTTCATGCGGACGATGGCGCTCAATAACCGGCCCACCGATCGCGCGCCGCGTTTGCGCGATCCGGAGCTTGACGCGAAGGCTTCGGACCCGCGCCCGCTGGTGGTGCTTGATCCGGGGCATGGCGGACCTGACCACGGCACCCGGATGGCCCCAACCGAGAGCCCCGAAAAGACCATCGTGCTCGAATTCTGCTTGTTGCTGAAGGAGAAGCTCGAAAATACCGGCAAATACCGCGTCGCCATGACGCGCACGGACGACACCTTCGTGGCGCTGGCCGAACGGGTGAGCTTTGCACGCGACCGCAAAGCAGCGCTGTTCATCTCGATCCATGCCGATGCGCTGGAGCGGGCCGACGGCGACGCGCAGGGCGCGACCGTCTATACGTTGTCGGAGACCGCCTCTGACGCGACGGCAGCCAGCGTGGCCGAGGTCGAGAACCGGGCCGATGTGATCGCGGGGCTCGATATCGCGCCCGAGGCGACCGACGTGGCCGACATCCTGATCGACCTGGCCAAGCGCGAGACCAAGACGTTCTCGCTGCAGTTCGCCCGCACCCTGGTAGGCGAAATGAAAAACGCCACGCGGCTGCACAAGGAGCCGATGCGCTCGGCAAGCTTCGTGGTGCTCAAAGCGCCCGATATCCCCTCGGTGCTGGTCGAGCTTGGCTATGTGACCAACAAGCAGGACCTCAAATCCATGACCTCGGATGGCTGGCGCGGCAAAGTCACCGACGCGGTGATGCAGGCGGTGGGGACTTTCTTCAATGTTCGCACCGTCGGCGCAACGCGTCCAGCGGCCCGGAAATGAGCCCCGGACGTGAGGGGCAACGGCCTCAGATTCAACACAAAATTCAGCGATTTGCGATTGGATGGCGAAACCGGCGGCGGTGCGGGTGCCGGTGTCCACAGCGGTCCCTCCGGGGTGGTCCCTTGATAAGGTCGCGCGCACTGGAGCGCGCTCGCCGAACGCTACCGGATAGCGGGATCCAATCTCATGATTCTACAGCGGTTCTTGGGTTCGGATGCTAGTGCCGCCCATTTGAAGTTCCTACACCACCTGCAGCAACCTCGGTTAGGAACTTCAAATCGAAAAGGGGCACTAGAATCGTAGAGTTGCTAGTGCCCCTTTGTTTCCGAAGTTCGTGTCGGAGCGTGCTGAGATGTATCACGAACTTCGGAAACGGGGCACTAGCCGGCCGGGACCAGAGGGTAGGATCATCCAGGCAGCGGCGCGCGATGCCGCACTGGCCACACAGAGAGAATCCTGCCAGATTCGGCCGTCGGGGTTAGACCGCGTCCGAGGGCAGGGGGAAATCAGAACTCTTCGGACGAATGTAGGACGAAGGCCATGAGGTTCTTGCTCAAATTCCTGGGATGGGTCTTTGCCGGAGGAACGATCATGTTCTTCGTCGGCGTGACCGGCGTGGCTGGAATACTGTGGCACTTCTCCAAAGACCTCCCCGACTATTCGCAGTTGCAGGACTATGAGCCGGCGGTGATGACGCGCGTTCACGCGTCGGACGGATCGCTGCTCGCCGAATACGCCAAGGAGCGCCGGCTCTATCTGCCCATCCAGGCGATCCCGAAATCGGTTATCAACGCGTTCATCGCGGCCGAGGATAAGAGCTATTACGAGCACAACGGTATCGACTTCTCCGGCATCGCCCGTGCGGCTGTGTCCTATGTGCAGAACTATGGCCGCGGTCGCCGCCCGCAGGGCGCTTCGACCATCACCCAACAGGTCGCCAAGAACTTCCTGCTGACCAACGAGCTGTCGGTCGGGCGCAAGATCAAGGAAGCGCTGCTGGCGATGAAGATCGAGCGAACCTTGTCGAAGGAGAAGATCCTCGAGCTTTATCTCAATGAGATCTATCTCGGTATCGGCGCCTATGGCGTGGCCGCCGCTTCGCTGCTCTATTTCGACAAGTCGGTGCACGAGCTGACCGTGACGGAAGCGGCCTATCTTGCCGCGCTTCCGAAGGGGCCCAATAACTACCATCCGATCCGCCGCCGCGATGAAGCGATCGCGCGCCGCAACTATGTGATCGATCGCATGGCGGAGGACCGCTATGTCTCGACGGCCGACGCCGAGAAATACAAGAAGGAAGGCCTGAAGGTCACCCAGCGGCCGACCGGCGCGCACATCTTCGCGGCTGAATATTTTGCCGAGGAGGTTCGCCGCTACATCAATGAAAATTACGGAGAGAAGAAGCTTTACGAAGGCGGGCTGTCGGTGCGCACGACGCTCGACCCCAAGCTGCAGGTGCTGGCGCGCAAGCAGCTGATCGACGGGCTTGTGCGCTTCGACGAAACGCAGGGCTATCGTGGACCGGTCACCAAGCTTGAGCCGGCTGGCGAGTGGGGCGGCAAGCTCGCCGAGGTCAAGGCGCTGTCGGACGTTGCGCCTTGGCGCCTGGCGGTGGTTCTGGAAGCGACCGATCAATCCGCGCGCATCGGCTTCCAGCCTGCTCGCGAGGCAGGTGGGGGCCTTTCGAAGGAGCGCGAGACCGGCATTCTGACGCTTGAGGGCGTGAAATGGGCGAAGCCGACCTGGGGACCGATCAAAGGCAAGGTGCCGGTCAAGGTCTCGCAGGTGCTGGAGACCGGCGACGTCGTCTATGTCGAGCCGCTCGCCGGCAAAGACGGGCAGTTCAAGGTGCGGCAAATTCCCGAGATCTCCGGCGCCATCGTGGCCATGGACCCACAGACCGGGCGAGTGCTGGCGATGGTGGGTGGCTTCTCCTACGACCAGAGCCAGTTCAATCGCGCGACCCAGGCGCTGCGTCAGCCGGGCTCCTCGTTCAAGCCGTTGGTCTATGCCGCCGCGCTCGACAACGGCTATACGCCTTCGACGGTTGTGCTTGACGCGCCGCTCGAGGTCGACACCGGCAACGGCACGTGGAAGCCGGAGAACTACGAAGGCAAGTTCTATGGGCCCTCGACGCTGCGCTTCGGCATCGAACGCTCGCGCAACGTCATGACGGTGCGGCTCGCGCAGGATCTCGGCATGCCGCTGATCGGCGAGTACTCCAGGCGGTTCGGCATCTATGACAACCTGCCGCCCTATCTGTCGTTCTCGCTCGGCGCCGGCGAGACCACGCTCATGCGCATGGTCGGCGCCTATGCGATGTTCGACAATGGCGGCAAGAAGGTCACGCCAAGCTTGATCGATCGCATCCAGGATCGTTACGGCCACACGATCTACAAGCACGATCAACGGGAATGCCGCGGCTGCTCGGCGACCAAATGGGAAAACCAGTCGGAGCCTGCGATCATTGATCGGCGTGAACGTGTGATCGATGCGATGACGGCCTACCAGATCACCTCGATGATGGAGGGTGTGGTCCTACGCGGCACCGGGGCCGCCGCAGGCATCCAGAAAGAGGTGGGCAAGCCGATCGCCGGCAAGACCGGCACCACCAACGACGAGAAGGACGTCTGGTTCGTCGGCTTCTCGCCCGATCTCGTGGTGGGCGTGTTCATGGGCTACGACAAGCCGCGTCACATCGCGGATCGCGCCAGCGGCGGCTCGCTGGCGGCGCCGATCTTCCGCGACTTCATGAAGGTCGCGCTTGCCGAAAAGCCGGCCGTGCCGTTCCGCGTGCCCGCCGGCATCAAGCTCATTCGCGTCGATCCGCGCACCGGCATGCGCGCCGTTCCGGGCGGCTCCCAAATTCTCGAGGCGTTCAAGCCCGGTACCGCCCCGCCCGACTACTATTCGGCAATCGGTGTGACCGATCCTGAGGGCCGGCCGGTGAGCGTGTCGCCTGAGGCGGAGCGGACCATCAGCCGAGGCAACGGCTTGTACTGATCAGCTCCCGCAAATCAGCGACCCGACTCTTTCCGTTCACTATTTCATTGGCCGGGTTTGTCCCGGCCATTGACGTCTTTTGAGGCGCTTAACGACGATCAAAGACAATATGAAAGGCCGCGATTGGCGGCCTGGACGGTCCCAGCCCTGGGACCAAGGTCTGGCCGTGACGGTGCGACACGTCGTTTGTCCAGCACTCTGCTCGATGATGGCCTGCGTCTTCCAATGAGCGACAATTGCAAGTGCCGCTGCCCAAGTGCGGTCGCGAGGACTCAACCTATCGAGCCGCCATTGCGAGGACGAGGAATGCAAAGAGGCCCGCGGCGAATGCCTGCGGGCCTCTTCGTTGGAGATGTATGTTTTGTGTCGATGCGTGGCTTGCGGTGCGCCTTAGACTTTGACTCGATTAGATTGAATTGGATCAAAGTCTAACTTTTTGTTTGAGCATGATCTTTTCCGAAAACCGGCTTCCACTTTTCGGGATCATGCTCTAGCGCAGACTGGCCCCGCGCATCGTCCAGCGCTCATCGAAGGTGCTGGCTAGCTGGGTATGTTCTTGGGTGTGTTCCGGCTGAGCCTGCTGCTCCTGCGCGCGCTGTAGCACCTGCGCTTGCGCGAGCAGGGCGGCCTTGAGCTTGGCCGGTGACGACCTGCTCGCGAGTTGTAGACAGTGTGCGGCGTCGCGATGGGCGTCATCGATGCTCCGCGCCACGGCCTTCGTATCAGTGCACGACGACGCCTGTCGGGGGCGCCTCAGCTCCGTGCTGCTCTCGCCGAGGATCCGGAAGGCGCCGCGTGCGAAAGTCACCTCGAACTCGAAGCGCGACGTGCCGCTGAGCGACATGGCGCGCGCGGCGCTGCGCGTCTGCCAATCCACGACGCCGCCGACCTTGCACACATTGGCGACGCAGCGGACGTTGACCGAATCCGGTCGCACCTCGTAGCTGCGCTCCGGCCAGAGCTCCAGCAAGCGACGCTTCTCACGGACGACCGCCTGCTTGGTCTTGCGGTTGCCGTTGTAGACGACTTCGTCCGCATAGGCGCTAGCGTGGCTCGCAAGGTTGACGCCCTGGGCTGATGACCAGCCCGACACGCGTGCGGACACGAAGCTTGCGGCGCGCTCCTTGAGGGCGTCGGCGGCTGCTTGTGCTGCCGCGTCATCTCGGGCGTTGGCGGTCTCGTGCAGCCGACTGAGCCGCTGCTGCGCGCGCTCGGCGATGTCGCCGGCGCCGAGACCCAGAATATTCAGCAGAGCCACGTCGTCGGCGCTGTCGATGAGGCCGATCAGCTTGGAGCGTGCAATCTTGGATTCGGAGGCCTCGGGATGGCGGGCTGCGAATGCCGCAATCGCCATGGGATCGTCGCTCTCCCGAACCTGTCCCCATTCTCTCGCGAGCCGCGGCTCGGCGCGGCGCGCAGGCGGACGCGCAGGCTCGGCTGTCCGCTGATTGTCGGCTACCCGCTGCGCCGGCTGGGAGCCCTCGGCAATGGTCGGCCTGATCGGAACGCTGGCAATCCGATCGCTCTTGCTGCTGCTGTTGACCTCCGGCCGCACGACATGGTCGGCCACACGATCGGTCACGTCAGCGACCGCGACCCGTACCGTTTCGGGAGGCGCTGCAACCGCCGCCACCAGTGTGGATGCATTGGGCAAGCGCGGCAGCCACAACGTCAGCCCTCCAATGACGCCGCAGCAGATGAGGCCGGTGAATGCGGTCAGCACAAAGCGTTGAGCGCGCGCGCTACGCTCCGCCCTGAGCAAGCGATCGTAGATCACCCGTCGCTGCGGTTTTCTGAGAATCTCATATGCGGCGAGAACTTCCCGGAGCTGGCGCTCCGCGTTCCGATCGCCAGCATGCAGATCAGGATGACACGCTTTGACCGACCTGCGAAACGCGGCCCTGATCTGGTCGTCGTTGGCCTTCCACGGCACCCCTAGAACGTCGTAATGCGTCTGCATCGTCCATTCACCCACCAAAGACCGGTGCAAAAATCCGGCCGTTCCGCCTCAATGCGCCTTTCTTCCAAGCGAATCCAAATCCCCTGATCCAGAAAATCTTGGTAGCGCTGTTCGAGTCTGCGCGAGAGGTAAGAATTCACGCAAGCCCTGAAATTACGTTGTGGACAAAGCGTACTCGAAAGTTGCGTGCAATTCGTTTACGTGACTTGCTGAACTTCACCTTCAAAAGAATTGTGGCGCACTGTCGCCGGGCACATCTGGTTTTGGTCATGATTGTGCTCACCAGCGGGCGATCGTGTGTCTGATCGACTTCACTAAGACTTTGTTTACATCGATGGACACTGTGTGCCGGGTGCCGGTCACATGAAATTACGCAAGCCATCCGAGAGGCTTGAAGTCTCCTCGAGAGATTTGAGGATTTCAACTCGCTGCTGAGCGGGCTGTTGCGCTGCCTCGCTGACGCCACAGTGTCGCCCGGGGCCGCATTCGCAGACCGTGTTCGCACGGAGTGTGTAGGTGAGTGTGTCGCCATGTGTGATGGAAACTTGAGGTTTCGTAAAATCCCAGGACGTCCTTCTCCTGAGGTCCACATATCCACAGCTTGCTCATGACCCGTCGCGGGCTCGCTCACACAGCCTAGCCCGGCCGGCGGAGGGGTTTCCGAATTAGAGGTATTATGGTAGGTGCATCCTGCGGCCTTGGCTCCTTGAGCCGGCTGCCCGTGGATCTGGCCCATGGTGCCAAAGATCGATCACTACGCGCCGCTGTTGCGCGCTGTCGCAAGCCTCGATCGCACCTCGTACGAGGCGCGTGGCGCGATCTATGACCGCGCGCTGGCCATAGTGGTGGAGCGCCTCGGCGCGACCGTCCCGCCCCCCTCGCAGGCCGACATCGATCGGGAATTGCTGGCGTTTCGAGTGGCCGTCCGGCGCATCGAGTTCGGCGACATGGACGAGCAGGACCGCGTTGCGCAGCACGGGGTGGCTCAGCGGGCACAATACCTGGCGAGCCGTCGCGAGCAGCGCCCGAACGGAACACCGAAGCTGGATGCGTACCCGGCTGCGTTGCCTGACGAGGGAAGCCAAGCCATCCCGCAACCGGACGAAGTGCTGCCTCCCGCATCGGAAGCGTCAGTGCTCGCTGAAATCACCGGACACCGGTCGGTGCTGCATCGGGTTGCCATACGCATGATCCTGCCGGTGCTGCTCGTCGCCTTGGGCTTGGCCGGATTTGCATATGAGAGCGGGCAGATCGGGGAGCCCTTCGTGGGGCAGCTCCTCAGTCGGATCGCTCCCGCGGCCTGGCTTGCCGCAGGCGAGGATACGCAGGAGCCGGCTGAACCAGCGACCTACTACGAGCAGACCAGCGGCAATCTGCCCTCGAAGGAGCTCAATGGCAGCGCGCGCTGGCGCACCCGAACCGAAAATGTCGTAAGCAGCGGTTCCCACGCCACCGTGGTCACGCTCGACCTGCTCATCCCCGAACGTGGTCTGGCCATGGCGATGGCCATTCGCCGCGACGCCAGCGATGACGCCGCAATGACACATCTGCTTGAGTTCAAGTTCTCCGATCGGAAGGGTGCGCCCTTCGATGGCATCGCCGGGATCGGCAATATCGTGATGAAGCAGGCCGACGGGAGCCGGGGCAGCGCACTCGCAGGGCTCTCGATCAAGGTTGCTCCGGGGGTGTTCCTGTTCGGTCTCTCGGTCGATAAGGACGATGCCCGGCATAATGCCGAGGCGCTGCGGGCGCTGTCGCGGCTCGATATCCCGGTGACTTTTGCTGATGGCTCGGCCGCCACGATCTCCCTCAACAAGGGCGAATCCGGGGAACGCGCGTTTGGCGCGGCGCTGGCCGACTGGGAGCGCTGAGCCGGGGCCGGCGGCTTTTCTCAGTGACCATGGTTGTGGCGCCTTCCGGTGCGGAAGGGGCTTTATGAATGGCGTCAGGATCGCTAGATAGGCCCTGGATAACGAACGGACAGGGCCATGCGCGCCGAAATCCAAGCCATCGTCGATGAGATCAAGCAGTCGGTCGGGCTGCTGAGGAGGCATCTTTGACTTCGACAAGGCGCGCAAGCGGCTCGACGAGCTGAACGCGCCAGGCCGAAGACCCCAACCTCTGGAACGACCAGCAGCGCGCCCAGCGCGTGATGCAGGAGCGCACCGCGCTCGAGGACCAGCTCACCTCGCATCGCCCGCATCGAGCAGGAGCTCGACGACCAGCTCACCATGATCGAGCTCGGCGAGGCCGAGAAGGATCAGAAGGTCGTCAGCGAGGCCGAGGCCGCGCTGCGCAAGCTCAAGGCCGACGTGGCGCGCCGCGAGCTCGAGGCGCTGCTCTCGGGCGAGGCCGACCCCAACGACAGCTATCTGGAGGTCCATGCCGGCGCCGGCGGCACCGAGAGCCAGGACTGGGCCAGCATGCTGCTGCGCATGTACACGCGCTGGGCCGAGCAGCACGGCTTCAAGGTCGAGTATCTGGAGGAGACCGACGGCGAAGAGGCCGGCATCAAGTCGGCCACCATCCAGGTCAAGGGCCGCAACGCCTATGGCTGGCTCAAGACCGAGATGCGGCGTGCATCGGCTGGTGCGCATCTCGCCGTTCGATTCCAACGCGCGCCGCCACACCTCGTTCGCGAGCGTCGAACGTCTATCCGGTGATCGACGACAGCATCAAGATCGACATCAAGGAATCCGACGTGCGCGTCGACACGCTGCGGGCGAGCGGGGCCGGCGGCCAGCACGTCAACAAGACCGAGTTCGGCGATCCGCCTGACCCACATCCCGACCGACATCGTCGTCTTCTGCCAGAACGATCGCTCGCAGCACCGCAATCGCGCGCAGGCGTGGCAGATGCTGCGCGCGCGGCTCTACGAGATGCGAGCTGAAGAAGCGCGAGGAGCAGGCGCTGGTCGACAATGCCGCCAAGACCGACATCGGCTGGGGCCACCAGATCCGCTCCTACGTGCTGCAGCCCTATCAGATGGTGAAGGACCTGCGCACCGGCGTGCAGACCTCCAACACCGGCGGCGTGCTCGACGGCGACCTCGACCAGTTCATGGAGGCGACGCTGGCGCAACGCGCTTCGGCACCGGGCCGGCCGAGGTCGAGGACGTGGAGTAGTGGTGGGCGCGTAGGATGGGTTGAGCGCAGCGAAACCTATCACCACGCGGAATATCCGGCGAACGATTGATGGGTTTCGCCATAGCGCGTCGAAAGACGCGCGTGAACGCGCTTGTGGCTCAACCCATCCTACGAAGCTCTCAAAATAGATGGCTCAATGCACCCCACTGAGCTTCGCGCCCGCGCGCAGGAAGCTCTGCGGATCGACCGCTTCGCCGTCGATGCGCGTCTCGTAGTGCAGATGCGGTCCGGTGGAGCGGCCGGTCGTGCCGACCTTGCCGATGATCTGGCCGATGCGTGATCGTCTGGCCGACCTCGACGTCGATGCTGGAGAGGTGGCCGTAGCGCGTCGCGACGCCGTTGCCGTGGTCGATCTCGACCATCTTGCCGTAGCCGCCGTGCCAGCCGGCGAATCGTCACCGTGCCGTTCGCGGTTGCGCGCACCGGGTCGCCGGTGTCGCCGCGCATGTCGAGCCCGGTGTGCATCGCGGGCGATTTCAGGAATGGATCAATCCGCATGCCGAAGCCTGACGAGGCATCGATCTCGCCGGTGACCGGCTTGCGCACCGGCACATTGGCGAGCGTGCGATTGAGCTGATCGACATGCGCGCGGGCAAGCCCGATGCGATGGAGCTGGCGGTCGAAGACGCTGCTGTCGGATCGCAGCCGTGCGGCCACGAACGGTCCGCCGGTGGCGTCGGCGTTCGGTGCGCTGGTCGGTGCGCTCTTGCCGGCATCGATACCGAGCTCCGAGAGCACGCTGCGAATGCGGCGCGCCTTGAGCGTCATAGCCGCCTTCGATCGAGGCGAGCGCGGCAGCCTGCTCGGCCTCGACACGATCGAGCGATGAGGCAAGGCGCGTGACCATGCCGTCGATATGGCCGATCGCGGCCTTGCGTGCCGGAAGCGGCGGGCGGTGACTTGTCGTTGATCGGCGCCGGCTTGGTCACCGAGCGGTCGCTGCGGCCAGGCGACCGGATGGCGCCGGTGATGCCGAGGTCGGGCAGGGTGCTCAACGTGTTGGCGCGCTGCTCCAGCGTGGTCTGGCGGCGCAGGATCTGATCGATCTTGTGCTCGACCTGCTCCTGATCGAGCAGTTGCCGGCTCGACATCCGATCGACCTGCGCGCGCAATTCGGCGATGCGATCCTCGTAGGCAAATTGCATCTCGGCCTGCCGGGCGATCAGGCTCGTGAGCACGTCGTCGCGAAACGCGAAATAGGTCGCGGTGAGCATGGTCCACGCCGCCATGATCACCAGTGAGCCGACGGTGACCCAGAAGGCGATGGGGCCAAGCCGCAATTGGCGACCCGCGTGGGCAAACGTGTAGTCAGCCGTGCTGGTAGCGGGGGCGATGGCTGCCGTGCCACGTTGGGGCGGGGTGGTGCGTCCCCGCGGGCTGCTGGACGAATAAGGCGATTCCGGCCGTTGACGCATCGACGCTTCCCAGCCGGCTCAGTTCCACGACCCCCGGCGCTACAGCGCGTCAATTTCAACCGATATAGTTAAAAATCCACCAATCCCTGGAGAGCCTATAAGCATCAGTGGCTTAGCTCAAAGCGTCTTGGCCGCGGCCAGCACCTCGTCCGCATGACCGTCGACCTTCACCTTGGGCCAGACCTGCGCGATCCGCCCGTTCGGACCGATCAGGTAGGTCATCCGGGTGATTCCCATGAAGGTCTTGCCATACATGGACTTTTTGCCCCATGCCCCATACGCCTCGAGCATCGCATGGGTCTCGTCGGAGAGGAGTCCGACGCTGAGCTTGTGTTTTTTCTTGAAGGCTTCCTGCGCCTTCACCGGATCGGCTGAGATCCCGATCACGTCCGCGCCCGCTTTCGTGAAAGCGGCCCGAAGCTTTGAAAAATCAATGGATTCCCTGGTACATCCAGGCGTGTCGGCACGCGGGTAGAAGTAGACGACAAGCTTGCGGCCCTTGAAATCGGCCAGCGAAACGGTACTCCCGTCGTCTCCTGGCAACTTAAAGTTGGGCGCCTTGTCTCCTACATCAAGCGGTGCTCCCATATGCCTTCCTTTCGTCCTTTTCCAGGGCAATGGATGTTACAATAAGCGTTCGAGTGCGGGACAGTCGAACGATTACGGACGAATTGTCGACTAAGGCGTTAGGGTTGCTGCGGAAGCCAAAAGCAGCAGGGTTGCTGCTCAGGGTCTGAGCAGGGCACGGCGGTCAAGGGGGACCACCAGTCGGGGTATGGCGGAACAGCATACGCGCCCGAATATGGCCGCACTCCGCAAATTGGAGGCGAGCCTGCAAGACGACCTGCGGCAGCGGGAGGCGGTGATGCGCGCGCCTCAGGCCCGTGGTGTTCCGCACATTGACGATGCGCCGATACCGCGCGTCGTTCGTTCTCCCGCCAATGGGACTGCTGGCAACGCGATTGCTAACAATGTCGCGGCGGGTCGTCGCAGCACACCGGCGGCAACTGGTGCAGCGCCAGTGATTCGCAATGCTCCCGCGCACGACCAGCGAGCGTCGTCGCGCGATCCGCTCGGCCGCAGCTATTATTGGCGCGCGGGCGTTCTGAACTTGTGGTGGCGGCTGCGCAAAGTCGCCTACGTCGCCGGTGGGCTTGCCGGGCTGGTCCTTGTGGCGATGGTGGCGTTGTGGTGGCGGCTGGGCAGCGGCCCAATTGAATTGGATGTGGCGACGCCCTGGCTCACCGCGGCGATCGAAGAGAACTTCGGCCCGAACCATCATGTCGAAGTAGGCGGCACTCAGATCGAGCGCGACGCCAATGGGCGCACGGCGCTGCGCATCCGTGACATCGTGGTGCGCGATCAGGATGGCGAGATCGTTGCGAGCGCGCCCAAGGCTGAAGTCGGCGTATCGAGCTCGAGCCTGATGACAGGCCGCGTGCGCGCGCAGCGGCTCAGTCTGGTCGGCGCCGAAATGCAAGTGCGGATCGAGGCGGATAGCAAGGTCACGGTCTTCGCCGGCGCCAACAAGCAAACGTTCGTGACGGCTTCGGCCTCGAGCACGCCCGTCACGCCGGGAACGGCGCGGGCAAGTGCGACGCATCCGCTGCTGAGCGCGGAGCGTACGGACACACCGTTGCCGGCCACGCCTGGAACGGGACCGACACGCAATGTGATCCCGGACTTTGCCGCGTTCATCGCCTGGATCGACAGCCTTGGCGCCAGCGGGCTCGATGGCAAGGATCTCGGCGAGATCGGTCTCAAGAACGGCAATCTCACCGTCGACGACCAGCGCAACGGCAGGCAGTGGACGTTCGAGAACATCAATCTGAGCCTGACGCGCCCGAAGGCTGGCAGTGCCGCCTTGACGATCAGCTCTGACAATCGCGAGCGGCCGTGGTCGCTGCGCGCAGTATTGACGCCGGGCGAGCAAGGCCATCGCATTGTCAACATCGAGACCGAGCGGCTGCCGGCGAAGGACTTGATGCTGGCGCTGCGGCTGGGAGACGGTCAGTTCGAGCCCGACCTGCCGGTGTCCGCCAAGATTCGCGCCGACATCGGGCCTGACGGCATGCCCCGCGTGGTCGACGGTCGCATTCTGATGGAGCGCGGCCACCTCGTCGATCTCGACGAGCCTCTGAGCAAGGTGGCGATCGACCGCGCCGAGTTCTCGCTCGATTGGGACTCGACGCGGCGTGCCTTGCTCGTGCCGTTCCAGATCGTGGCCGGCGGCAATCGCATGACCTTGTTTGCGCAGCTCGACGCGCCGCGCGAGTCCGGTGGACCGTGGAGTATGAAGGTCACCGGCGGCACCGTGGTGCTGGCAGCTGCCACCAATGATCCGAACCCGATCGTGCTCAATCGCTTCCTGCTGCGCATGCGGCTGGATCCGGAGAAGCAGCGCATCGACATCGAGCAGGGCGAGTTCGGCAACATGGACCTCGGGCTGTTGGTGTCGGGCCAGGTCGATCTTGCCAACGGCGAGCCGCGTCTCGACATCGGCGTAGCCGGTAGCCGCATGTCGGTCGCGGCGATGAAGCGACTGTGGCCAGCGTTCCTCAGTCCAAAGGTTCGGCACTGGGTCGAGGAGCACCTCGTCAGCGGCATGGTCGAGCGCATCTCGATCGCCACCAACGCGCAGTTCTCGACACTGCGGTCGAGTGGGCCGCCGATCCCTGACAACGGCCTGGGGATCGAGATCAATGGCACCAACGCAGAGATCAAGCCGGTTGAAGGACTGCCGTCAATTCGCGACGCCGACATCAGCGTGCGCATCTCCGGGCGCACGGCGACCGTGAATGTCGGACGCGGCAATATCGAGCTTGCCCCCAACCGCAAGCTTGCGATCACCAACGGCGTGTTCGAGGTGCCCGACACCCATGGCCCGTCGCCGCCCGCCAAGGTGCGTTTCCGTCTCGACGGGCCGGTGCCGGCGGCCGCGGAGCTGCTCAATTCCGAGCGCCTGCGCGAGTTCTCCGGCGCGCCGATCGAGGCCAGCACCAGCCGTGGAACCCTGAGCGCGACGATCGCGCTCGGCATGCCGCTGCAGCCCGATCTGCCCGCGGGCAGCGCGCAATATACGATCAACATGGACGTGGCCAATTTCGCCGCCGACCGAATGGTGCTCGGCCAGAAGGTCGAGGCTGCGAACCTGCGCGTGACGGCCAACAATGACGGCTACCAGATCCGCGGCGATGTGAAGATCAATGGCGTTCCGGCCGCGCTCGATTATCGCAAGCCGCGCGGCGATGCCGATGCCGAGGTGCGCGTGCGCGCGACCCTCGATGAAGCCGCCCGCACCCGCCTCGGTTTCGACCTCAGCGGCCTGAACGGTCCGGTGCCGGTCAAGATCGACGGCCGCGTGCCGGCAGTCGAGGGCGAGAGCCGCTTTGCGGTCGAGGCCGATCTCACGCAGGCGCGCATCGACAAGCTGGTGCCGGGCTGGCAGAAGCCGGCCGGCAAGCAGGCTCGCGCCACGTTCACGGCTATCAACAAGCCCAATCTGACGCGGCTTGAGGATTTCAGCATCGAGGCGTCGGGCACTCAGATCAAAGGCACCGTCGAGATCAACGAGGCGGGCGATATCGTGACCGCCCAGCTGCCGGTGTTCCAGCTCGCCGATGGTGACAAGGCGACGCTCAAGGCGGAACGCGGGCCCGATAACGCGCTGCGCGTCATGTTGCGCGGCGACGTGCTCGACGGCCGCGGCTTCATCAAGCAGACG
Organism: uncultured Alphaproteobacteria bacterium; assembly: GCA_963745515.1. GTDB lineage: Bacteria > Pseudomonadota > Alphaproteobacteria > Rhizobiales > Xanthobacteraceae > VAZQ01. Next base: position 595,952 of record CAVUXO010000007.1, on the reverse strand, counting down.
ATCGCTGGTCCCTCAAACGAGCAGGGCGGCAAGCAGGCCAACAAGAATGATAACAACAAGCAGAAGGTGCCCGACCTCGACCTCGATGTGAGACTCGGGGCTGTTGCCGGTTTCAACGGCGAGACGCTGCGTGGCCTCGATGTGCGGATGTCGCGGCGCGGCGGCACGATCAAAAGCTTCACGCTGGCCGGGAAGATTGGTCGTGACACCGCCATCAACGGCGACCTGCGTGGCCGCCAGGGCGGCCGCAATATGCTCTATATCGAGAGCGCCGACGCCGGCGCATTCTTCCGCCTCACCGACACCTATCCGAAGATCTATGGCGGTGAGATGTGGGTGGCGATGGATCCTCCGGGCGCCGATGCGCAGGCGCCGCAGGATGGCATCCTGAATATTCGCGACTTCTCGGTGCGCGGCGAAGCCTCGCTCGAGCGGGTCGCGGCCGGATCGAATACGCCGAACGGGCCGGGCGGCGCGAACAAGCCCGGCGTGGACTTCTCCCGCATGCGGGTCGAGTTTACCCGCTCGCACGGCCGCTTCACCATTCGCGAGGGCCTCGTCAAGGGTCCGGTGATCGGCGCCACCACTGACGGCTTCATCGATTATCTCAACAACGAAGTGCACATGCGCGGCACCATCGTGCCCTTCTACGGCCTCAACAACATGTTCGGGCAGATCCCGATCTTCGGGCAGATCCTGGGCGGCGGCAGCAACGAGGGGCTGGTCGGGCTCACCTATGAGGTCGTAGGCCCGCCGAGCGCGCCGGTGTTGCGCGTCAATCCGATCTCGGTGGTCGCGCCTGGCCTGTTCCGCAAGTTCTTCGAGTTCCCGACCGGGGCCGCGACCCGCTCGCAGAGCTACGCCGAACCGGGGCGATAAGGCAGCGGCATCAGCCCGCACGGCGAGCACGTTAACGACTGTCTTCCCGTTGGTCACAAACGTCGCAGCCCTATAGGCACAGGCGCGATGGTGGGGCATGATCCGGCCCCATCAGGCGCCGCGCCCGGAACGGTGTGCGGCGGCGATGAAAATCCGCATTCCGCAATCTGCGTCATGAAAGAGAGTAGCCATGTCAATTCGTTTCCGCGCCCTCGTGTGCAGCAGCGTCGTCTTTGTCGCGGCCGCGACCGCCGTGCTGGCGCAAACGCAAACCCCGTCACCGGCCGGTGCTGCGGTTTATTTCATCAATCTCAAGGACGGTGACACGGTCACGAGCCCGTTCAAGGTCCAGTTCGGCCTCAGCGGCATGGGCATCGCGCCGGTCGGCGTGCAGAACGAGCGCACCGGTCATCATCACCTGCTCATCGATACCAAGCTCTCGGACGAGGAGCTCAAGCGGCCGATCGCCGCCGACGCCAAGCATGTGCATTTCGGCGGCGGCCAGACCGAGACGACGGTGACGCTGCCGCCGGGCTCCCACACGCTGCAGCTCGTGCTCGGCGACTGGTCGCACATCCCGCACAATCCGCCGGTGATGTCGCCGGTGATCACCGTCACGGTGAAGTAGAGCGGGATGAATTTCGGTTTGCATCGCCGTTGAACCAATCTCCGCTCATCCTCGCCTTCGCGAGGACAGACGCGGGATTCGAGTGCGTGCTTAAGTGTCCTTGGCACGAACCCAGCCGCTGTCGTCCCCGCGCAGGCGGGGACCCATAACCACCAAGGTTTCGGTTATCGCTGGCCCCGCCACATCGCCTTGCTGCGGCGTATGGGTCCCCGCCTGCGCGGGGACGACGGCTGAGAGTCATTGCTTCACATCTTCGAAAAGAGGCAACTCAGCTCAGCTCAGCTCAGCTCAGCTCGCTCTCGTAAGACCCGTGAATCCAAATTCAGTTTGGATACATCGCCTTGATCTTCTGCGTCAGATCGGGGCTCAGGTCCTGAACGCTGCGGACAATCTGCTGCAGCTCTTCGCCCGCAAGCGGCAACAATTCGATGCGCAGCTTGCGGGCTTCGGCCACGAACTCGTCATCCTTGACCATGGCGTCGAACGCGCGGCGCAGCGCCGTGACGCGGTCCGCCGGCACACCAGGCGTCGAGAGAATGAACTTGCCGATCTCGGCGGCGCTCGCGACCGCAGTGAGAATGCCGCGCTGCTCCTCGTTGCGCGCCAGCTCGACTGTGGTCGGAACCTCGGCAAGCTCCGGATGCCGGCGCAGCGAATATTGCACCACGATGTTGACGCGCTTGTCCGTGATCCAATCCGGATGAACGGCCTTGACCAAGTCATAGGTCGACGAGTGGCCTTCGACCTCGCCGCGCTCCATCGCGATCATCGCCGAGGCGGAGCCTTCGTAGCCGTTGACGATCTTGAACTTGGTGCCGAGCACATTGTTGAGAACGGTCGGATAGATCGAATTGGTGGCGCTGCGGCCGGTTGCGCCCAGAACCGCGACCTTGTCGAAGGCGTCACCGATCGTCTTCACCGCCGACGTCGCCATGATGAAGGTGACGTTGGGCGCCGGCGCCATCCGGCCGATCCAGTTGAAGTCTGCGGCACGATACTTGGCGGCTGGATTGTCAAGCTTCTCGTCGAGCGGAATGGTCGGCACCAGCAGGCCGAGCGTCGTGCCATCCTTCGGCTCGGCGTTGAAGATGCGGCTCGCCGCAAGGAGGCTGCCGGCGCCGGGCAGGTTACGCGGCACGATCGCAGGGTTGCCCGGCATGTGCCGGCCAAGATGGCGCGCCACCATCCGCGCATAGACGTCGTTCGCGCCGGCCGGCGGATAGCCGATGATCAGGTTGATGGACTTGCCGCGATAGAAGCTGTCAACCGGCTGCGCCTGCGCGATGGCGCAGGGGTGCCAGCAGGAGTGCGGCGAGAGGCCAGGTGATGCGCATGCGTCTAGACCGGCTTGAGCAGCACATGCCGCTTCTTGCCCAGCGAGAGCTTGACGACGCCTTGCGGTGTTAGATGCGCTGGCGTCAGCATCATCTTCTCGTCGGTGACGGCGTCATCGTTCACGCGCAGTCCGCCGTTCTTGATCTGGCGGCGCGCCTCGCCGTTTGAAGCGACCAGACCCGCCTTGACGAACGCCGCCAGAACGCCAAGCCCGGCTTCGAGCTCAGCCCGAGCGGTGTCCACGGTCGGCAGCGTTTCCGCGAGCGCGCCTTCCTCGAAGGTGCGGCGCGCGGTCTCGGCGGAGTTGTCGGCGGCAGCGCGCCCGTGCACCAGCGCGGTCGCCTCGGTGGCGAGCACCTTCTTGGCCTCGTTGACCTCCTGGCCTTTGAGCGCAGCGAGCCGTTCGATCTCGTCGAGCGGCAGCACCGTGAACAGCTTGAGGAAGCGCACGACGTCGCCGTCCTCGGTGTTGCGCCAGTATTGCCAGTAATCGTACGGGCTGAGCAGGTCGGCATTGAGCCAGACGGCGCCGGCCGCGGTCTTGCCCATCTTGGCGCCCGAGGACGGTGGTGATCAGCGGTGCGGTGAGCGCAAACAGCTGGGCGTTCGTCATCCGGCGGCCGAGGTCGATGCCGCTGACGATGTTGCCCCACTGGTCGGAGCCGCCCATCTGCAGAATGCAGCCGGTGCGCTTGTATAGCTCGACGAAGTCGTAGGCCTGCAGGATCATGTAGTTGAATTCGAGGAACGAGAGCTCCTGCTGGCGCTCGAGCCGCAGCTTGACCGAGTCGAACGACAGCATGCGGTTGACCGAGAAGTGCCGTCCGACCTCGCGCAGGAAGTCGACGTAGTTGAGCGAATTGAGCCAGTCGGCGTTGTTGGCCATGATGGCGTCGCCTGGCCCGCTGCCGAACGTCAGGAATTTCTCGAACACGCCGCGGATGCCAGTGAGGTTGTTGTTGATGTCCTGGTCGGTCAGGATCTTGCGGCTCTCGTCCTTGCCGGACGGATCGCCCACGCGCGTGGTGCCGCCGCCCATCAGCGCGATCGGGCGGTGCCCGGTCTGCTGCATCCAGTAGAGCATCATGATCGGCAGCAGCGAGCCAATGTGCAGCGAGGCCGCGGTGCAGTCGAAACCGATATAGGCGGTGATCTTGCCGTTGCGCGCGCGCGTGTCGAGCGCCTCGGGCTCGGAGACCTGATGGATGAATCCCCGGCTGGCCAGCACATGCAGAAAATCAGACTTGTAGGCGCTCATGCGCAAAACCTCGGCAAACCATACGGGAGCGCGGGGGCTAGTTGCCCCGTCGCGGCTGCTACATTTGCCACCAACTCGCCGCCGGTGAAACCCCCTCAATGAGCCGATAGCAGGCGGCGGCGGAGTTCGGGTGCCATGCGGATCAGCCTCGAATGGAACAGGCTCCTGGGACGTTTCATCGGAAGCGCTCCTTTGCACCTGCATTGGTCCCTGCATGTGCGAGCCCGGTTCACATCCCCGCCCAAGCCGTCTAACACCGATCCTGCGGTCGACGGTCAAGGAGCGATAGGGTGGATCGGCTGTCTGCACTGGGATTGATGAGCGGCACGTCCTACGACGGTGTGGATGTCGCCCTGATCGAGACGGATGGCGAGAGCATCACCCGTTTCGGACCCACCGGCTACCGCGCCTACCGCGAGGACGAGCGCGCGCTCATCCGGCAGGCCATGGCCGAGGCCGTGCAACTCGGCAATCGCACCGCTCGCCCCGGCTGCCTCGCGCAGGCCGAGACCATGATTACCGCTGCGCATGCCGAGGCGGTGGAAGCGTTTCTGCCAGCGAACGGCTTGCGTGCGGGAGCGATTGCGGCGGTCGGCTTCCCCGGTCAGACCGTGCTGCATGCGCCCGAGCGCCTGCTGACCGTGCAGTTGGGTGAAGGGCGGGCGCTGGCGGCGCGGTTGCGCATCCCGGTGGTGTTCGACCTGCGGGCGGCCGATGTGGCGGCGGGCGGGCAGGGTGCCCCGCTCGCCCCGGTGTTCCACCGTGCGCTGGTGCGCCAGCTCGGCCGGCCGCTGCCGGTCGGTGTGATCAATATCGGTGGCATCGCCAACCTCACCTACGTGGGCCAGCACGATCTCGTCGCCTTCGACACCGGTCCCGGCAATGCGCTGATCGACGACTTTCTGCGCCAGCGAACCGGAGCCGCCTATGACGATGGTGGCAGAATCGCTGCCGCCGGCGACGTGAACGAGGAGGTGCTCGCGCGCCTGGCGTCGCATGGCTATTTCACCCGCCGCCCGCCCAAGTCGCTCGACCGCGAGGCCTTCGGCATCTGGCTCGCGAAAATCGGCGGGCTTGCCAAGATGAGCACCGAGGACGGGGCCGCGACGCTGACCGCGTTCACCGCCGTCACGCTCGGGCGCGCCGCGATGCGGCTGCCGCGTCCGCCCGCAAGCTTCATCGTCGCGGGAGGCGGCGCCCGCAATCCGACGCTGATGCGGATGATCGCGGAGCAGCTCGCGCCGGCGCAGGTCGAGACCGCGGATGCGGTCGGCTGGTCGGTGGATGCCTTGGAAGCGCAGGCCTTCGCATTTCTTGCGGTACGCAACCTGCGCGGCCTGCCGATCACGTTCCCGGATACGACCGGCGTGCCCAAGTCCATGAATGGGGGCGTGCTGGTGCGGTTGTGACCGCACCGCTTATATTAGTCAGCTAACAGGGACACTGCCGTGATTGCCAAAAGGCAATTACTGCACCATCATCTCCATATGCCTACAGCGTAGCCGGGCTTTAAGGAGCGAAAACCAGCGCCTGAAATAACTCAGGAACAGATGGCCACACGCCTCGCTTAACGGGTGAGGCTTGACCATCAGCGCCATCACCAATCTTGGAACGGTTCAACGTCAATTGACATGATACTAGACGTGCTTCGCACGTCACTTCGTAACCCTTATCTCGTCAATTTCAAATCCATGAATGCCAAAGGCATCGAGCGAAGCGAGATTGACACGACGTTGATTGTGATTAGGCCGCCTGGAATCGCTCGAATCAATAATATTACTTCAAGCAGTCTACAATCCATGGCGTCGCAAAAGTTCAGCTTTGCGGCGGCTTTGTTTCAGCGACATCGTCTTGTATCCAGCCTTCAAGTTCTTTTCGGATGAATAGAAGGTAGGCAAATCGGCCTTTTAGAAAACTTATCTTGACGGGCGTCTTTAGGTCGAGATGTCTCAGTGGGCTTAGAAAGTCTGCGCTGTCAATGAACTTAAGTTCCTTCAGTCGACTGAGTTGGCTAGCTTTAAGAGCCTCGCGCCATTCGATGTCATCATCATACAGCTTACTCACGATCGTGGATATCTCAGCCTCAAGTGTAGAAATAGCTTGTGTCAATTTCTCCAATTCATCCTCGGGGTACCCATCAGGTGTTAGCCTGTTTGGAAAGTCTTTCGGGCTATGTATGGTGATGTACCCTTCGATTAGCTTAATCACCCTTGTTACAGCATTTCCATACTCAATCGCGATCTCTGGGCTCCATGGGTCTCGGATTGTGTAAGGTCCAACCAGATCCAAACTAATCTCGTGCACGAGCCGATTGCGAATTTCGAAGAGATCATCAATGACGGCATAAAGGTTCGTATGAGGCGCTAAGTCAACACTTAGTTTTATGTCGCGCAGCTCTCGCTCAATATGGGCATTGATTGAAAGAGCTTTGAACACTCGATCAAACACTTCGATATATTGGTTGATTTTCGACACGCTTTTGTTTGCACCGATAAGATGAGCAACAGTGACGTTATGCGCCATCATTTGGCTTAAGGCGTCGCTTTTGATCTGGTCGAAATCTTTCTTGTCGATGCATGATGGTAGATACGACAACAAATCAACAAGGCGCGATCTTGCATGCCATTCGAGGCAGGTCACAAACCCAACTGCAAAATAGGAAAAAATCTCATAAGTGCGTCTGTAAACGCCAAATTCAACATCCGTACCTTTGACATTTTCCTTTAATTCTAAAAGTCTCTGAGCATCTGAAATGAGATCGCCGGCCCTAAATAGGGCAGCAAATGCGTCAAAGGTCTTGAGTTCGCTGACCGCATATCTAGCGGCGAATTGCACGAGGTGATGTGGTGTGGTCTGCGTCATGAAAACATACCAGGATCGGGGAGGAGTTGAGATGCTGTGCGCCTCGGAGCCAGAGCTTGTGACGTGTAGATTGCACTCAATTCGTGACGACTGCCCGGCCTCATATTGACATGGTCGATGTAGAGTAGCGTCAGAACTTGCCTAGCCGGTCTCTAACGACATACAACCATCTGCGATCTGGATGGACTTTTCCCCTGATGCGGCCAAGAAGTTGCCTCTCAAAGATAGGATACATCGCAACAGGAACTGGTATCGAAAGCATCTCGTAGAAGACCAGACACCAATTGACGCTGACACTCTCAGCAACGATTTCGACGTATTTTCCATTGCGACGGCGACAAGATTGGTTCGGATCAATGTCTAACTTTTTGCTTGAGCATGAACTTTTCCGAAAACCGGTGTCCACTTTTCGGGATCATGCTCTATTGCACCGCGTCGCGGATGACGCGCTCCATCCCTTTGACCACGCGCGCCAGGCTTTCCATGTCGACCTTATCGGGCGTGTCGGTGAACTGGTGATAGTGCGGATAACGAAACGGCGCGGTGTCGGTCACCATCATGGCCGGGAAGCCCACCTGCTCGAAGGCCCAATGGTCCGACCAGTCGATCCCCGGCACGCTGTCGGGGGCAACGCCGCCGATCGACGGGAACGCCGTGTGCGAGCGAAACGAGCGGATCGTCTCCCAGACCAATGTCCGTGCGGAGGGCGTGCCGACGAACGCGACGAAATCGCCGCGGTCGGGAAAGATCAGGTTGAAGGGCACCGGATAGCGCTGGCTGCCGGGCTCGCTCGAATAGAAGCCGATGGTCTCGAGCGAATACATCGCCACGACCCGCTCGTTGCGCTGCTTGAGCGAGCGCGCATAGTGCAGGCTCCCCATGTCCTCCGTCTTGAAATAGGGCGGCTCCTCGTTGACGAACAACACCAGCCGAATGCGGCGCGTGCCGGAGCCGGCACGATCGCGTAAGAGCCGCGCGAGCTCGATCACGGCAGCGACGCCGCTGCCGTTGTCATTGGCGCCCGGTGTGCCAACCCCGCTGTCGTAGTGGGCACCGACCACGATCGCCTCAGGATCGACGATATCGGCGCGCGGCTCGATCACCACGTCGATGTTGCGCACCGCGCTGTCGTCGAAGAAGTATTCCTGCCGGCCCACGGAATAGCCGTAGGACGCCAGCGTGCCCTCAATATAGCGCGCGACCTTCTCCAGCTCATCGTAGTGACGAAGATTGTGCTCGCGCGCCGCGATCGCTTCGATATGCCGCTTGAGCACGCCGGCAAGCGCTCGCTCTTCGTCCGTCAGCGGAGGAAGCGGCCCGCTGTACGAGCGCCCGGGTACGCCCGTCGTGTAATGCAAAGCGCCAAAGGCGGCCGCGAGCATCAGGACGAGAACGATTGCGGCGCCGAGCAACATCGGCAACCCCGCGCCGCGGGCATCCACCGCTACGCCGCGGTTGGCTTGCGCTCGATCTTGAGTCGCTTGTCGAGATAGAGGCTGACCGATTCCATCAGCGGCTCGATCTTGCCGTCGAAGAAGTGGTTGGCGCCGGTAACGACCTTTTGCTCGATGACGATGCCCTTCTGGGTCTTGAGCTTGTCGACGAGCGCGGTCACGTCCTTGTGCGGCACCACCGCGTCCTTGTCGCCGTGGATGATCAGTCCAGAGGACGGGCAGGGCGCCAGGAACGAGAAGTCGTAGAGGTTCGCCGGCGGCGCGATCGAGATGAAGCCCTCGATCTCGGGCCGCCGCATCAGGAGCTGCATGCCGATCCAGGCGCCGAAGGAGAATCCGGCGATCCAGCAGCTGCGCGCCTCCGGATTGATCGACTGCGCCCAGTCGAGCGCGGCTGCCGCAGTCCGACAATTCGCCGATCGCCGTGGTCGAACGAGCCCTGGCTGCGCCCGACGCCGCGGAAGTTGAAGCGCAGCACCGAGAAGTTCCGGTGCACGAAGGCGTAGTAGAGCTGGTAGATGATCTGGTGGTTCATCGTGCCCGCCGAACTGCGGATGCGGGTGCAGGACGATGGCGATCGGCGCATTCTTCTGCTCGCGCCGGGTGATACCGGCCTTCGATCCGTCCAGCCGGGCCGGTAAAGATGATCTCGGGCATGCTCAACCTCGACGTGATTCTCAAAGGCCGCTAAATTCCGAAGGGCCGCCAACGCCAGCAACTGCCGGTGGGGAACGCCGCGGTACGCTTGACGCCACCGCCTGACCGCACGTAAGTATTTAGAACCATTCTAGTTTTTGGCAATAGCGACGAGCCAGCAGCGTTGTTGGGCGCACGCGTTGCCGGATGGCCGCGGCAGGGCGGGTTTTAGCACGATTGCGGGGATGAAAAGCAAGAGTTTGGACGTTGGGTTAGTGTGTCCAGATGGGATAGAAGCATCGTCAACATGACCGCGACCAAGACCGAACGCGCCTATCTCGACTGGAATGCAACCGCTCCGCTGCGGCCGCAGGCGCGTGCCGCCATGGTTGCGGCGCTCGATGCCATCGGCAATCCATCATCGGTGCACGCCGAGGGGCGGGAAGCGCGCGGTCTGGTGGAGGCTGCGCGGGAGTCGGTGGCCTCGCTGGTCGGTGCCGAGCCTCGCCATGTGGTGTTCACGGCGAGCGGAACCGAGGCCAATGTGCTCGCGCTTTCGCCGCAGACGGGCGGGCGCTGGCAGCGGCTGCTGGTGTCGGCGATCGAGCACCCGTCGGTACGATCGGGCGGGCGGTTCCCGGCGGTCGAGGCAGTCGCGGCCACGGCCTGCGGCCTGGTTGACCTCGCCGATCTCGAGCGGCGGCTCGCCCAGGGTCCAGCACCGCTCGTTTCCCTGATGCTTGCCAACAACGAGACCGGCGTCGTGCAGCCGGTCGCGGAGGCGGCCGATCCTGGTGCATGCGGCGGGCGGAATCCTGCATGTCGATGCGGTCCAGGCGGCGGGGCGAATCGTCTGCGATATCAAGGCCATGGGCGCCGATTTGTTAACCCTGTCGGGGCACAAGATCGGTGGTCCGAAGGGGGCCGGCGCGCTGGTCAAGCGCGGCCCGCTTGACCTTGACCCGCTCGTGACCGGGGGCGGCCAGGAGCGCGGCGAACGGGCCGGGACCGAAAACGTTGCCTCGATTGTGGGATTTGGCGCCGCCGCGGGCGCAGCGGAGGCTGATCTGGCCAACGAAAGCACGCGGATGCGCGCGCTGCGCGACCAGCTCGAGGTTGGGCTGCGGGCCGGGACGCCTGATGTGACTATCTTCGGGGCCGAGGCCGAACGGCTGCCCAACACGACCCTGTTCACTGTGCCGGGCCTGAAGGCCGAGACCGCCGTGATCCTGTTCGACCTTGAGGGGGTGGCGGTGTCGTCGGGGGCCGCCTGCTCGTCCGGCAAGGTGCAGCCCTCGCACGTGCTGGAGGCCATGGGCGTATCGCCGCAGCTGGCGCGCGGGGCGGTGCGCGTCAGTCTGGGGCCCACCACCACACAAGATGATATAGAACGGTTCCTAACAGCTTGGATTACGGTCTCGGGAGCATTACTTGAGAAGTCACGGGGCATGGCCGCCTGAGCGGCAGCGCGAGAGGGTGATCCGCACCAGAGACGACCATAATCCGACCGATCCAACCCGCGGTCCTTGAAACCGCAGCGGAGGGAAGAATGCCGGCAGTGCAAGAGACGGTGGAACAGGTCCGCCGTATCGACGTTGATCAATACAAGTACGGGTTCGAGACCGCAGATCGAGTCCGACAAGGCTCCCAAGGGCCTTTCCGAGGACATCGATCCGCTTCATCTCGGCCAAGAAGAACGAGCCGGAGTGGATGCTCGAATGGCGGCTCGACGCCTATCGGCGCTGGCTGACCATGAGCGAGCCGACCTGGGCGCGCGTCAAATACGGCCCGATCGATTATCAGGACCTCTACTACTACTCGGCGCCGAAGAAGAAGGCGGGGCCGAAATCGCTCGACGAGATCGATCCGGAGATCCTCAAGACCTACGAGAAGCTCGGCATCCCGCTGCGCGAGGTCGCGGCGCTCGAAGGTGTGCAGGTCCAACCGGACGATGAGAACGGCGGCGGCGAGACCAACGGCTATCGAAGGTCGCGGTCGACGCCGTGTTCGATTCGGTTTCGGTCGCGACGACCTTCAAGGCGGAGCTTGCGAAGGCCGGCGTGCTGTTCATGCCGATCTCGGAAGCGCTGCGGGAGCATCCTGACCTGGTGAAGAAATATCTCGGCACGGTGGTGCCGGTCTCCGACAACTTCTTCGCCACGCTCAACGCAGCGGTGTTCTCCGACGGCTCGTTCGTCTACGTGCCGCCGGGCGTGCGCTGCCCGATGGAGCTGTCCACCTATTTCCGCATCAACGAGCGCAACACCGGCCAGTTCGAGCGCACGCTGATCATCGCCGACAAGGGCTCCTACGTGAGCTATCTCGAAGGCTGCACCGCGCCGATGCGCGACGAGAACCAGCTGCATGCCGCGGTGGTCGAGCTGATCGCGCTCGACGACGCCGAGATCAAGTATTCGACCATCCAGAACTGGTATCCGGGCGACGCGCAGGGCAAGGGCGGCGTCTACAACTTCGTCACCAAGCGCGGCGACTGCCGCGGCGCGCGCTCGAAGATCTCCTGGACCCAGCTCGAGACCGGCTCGGCGATCACCTGGAAATATCCGAGCTGCATTCTGCGCGGCGACAATTCGCGCGGCGAGTTCTATTCGATCGCCATCTCGAACGGCCACCAGCAGGTCGATTCCGGCACCAAGATGCTGCATCTCGGCAAGAACACCACGAGCCGCATCATCTCCAAGGGCATCTCGGCCGGCCACTCCAACAACACCTATCGCGGCCAGGTGATGGCGCATCGCCGGGCGACCGGCGCGCGCAACTTCACCAACTGCGACTTGCTCCTGATCGGCAACAAGTGCGGCGCGCACACCGTGCCCTATATCGAGGCGAAGAACTCCTCCGCTGTGTTCGAGCACGAGGCGACGACCTCGAAGATCTCCGAGGACATGCTGTTCTACTGCCGGCAGCGCGGCCTCTCGCAGGAGGAGGCGGTGGCGCTCGTCGTCAACGGCTTCGTCAAGGACGTGCTGCAGCAGCTGCCGATGGAGTTCGCGGTCGAGGCGCAGAAGCTGATCTCGATCTCGCTCGGAAGGCAGCGTGGGATGACTTTCTGTCGTCCCGGCCGACCCCGGACGGCATCCGGGGGAGAGCCGGGATCCATAATCACCGGCGGTAGTTATGGGTCGCGGGTCGCGCCGCTGCGCGGCTTGCCTGGGACGACAGCGGAGAGGTTAAGGAACAACATTGATGCCTTTGCTTGAAATCAAGAACCTTCACGCCGAAGTCGACGGCCGGAAAATCCTCCAAGGCCTCGACCTGACGGTCGAGAAGGGCAGCGTGCATGCCATCATGGGCCCGAACGGCTCGGGCAAGTCGACGCTCGCCCATGTGCTGGCCGGCAAGGCCGGCTATGAGGTGACCGAAGGCCAGGTGCTGCTCGACGGCGAGGACCTGCTCGCGATCGAGCCGGACGAGCGCGCCGCCAGGGGCTTGTTTCTGGCGTTCCAGTATCCGCTCGAAATTCCGGGCGTCGCCACTTTCACCTTTCTGCGCACCGCCATCAACGCGCAGCGCAAGAAGCGCGGCGAGCCGGAGCTGCCGATCCCCGAGTTCATGAAACGGGTGCGAGAGGCTGCCGAACACCTCGACATCGACCAGGACATGCTGAAGCGCGGCGTCAATGTCGGCTTCTCCGGCGGCGAGAAGAAGCGCAACGAAGTTCTGCAGATGGCGCTGCTCGAGCCGCGGCTGTGCGTGCTCGACGAGACCGATTTCGGGCCTCGACATCGATGCGCTCAAGGTGGTCGCCGAGGGCGTCAACCGGCTGCGCTCGCCGGAGCGCGCCTTCGTCGTCATCACGCACTATCAGCGCCTGCTCGACCACATCGTGCCGGACATCGTGCATGTGCTCTCGCGCGGACGCATCGTGCGCACCGGCGGCAAGGAGCTGGCGCTCGAGCTGGAGGCGAAAGGCTACGCGCAGTACCAGGAGGAGATGGCGTGACCGTACAGGCCGCAGTCCCGATCAGGACGGCTGCCGAGGAGCAGCTCACGTCGGGCTGGCAGGATGCCAAGGGCCGGCTGCCGGGCGTTGCGCGGCTGCGCCAGGCGGCGTTCGAGCGCTTCGCCAAACGGGCCTGCCGCACCGGCGCGTCGAAGAGTGGAAATACACCGATCTGCGCGCGCTGATGCGCGACGCCAAGCCGCTCGCCGGCTCGCCCGATGCAGCGGCGCGCGAGCGTGCGCGCGGCGCGGGCGCAGCGCTGGCCTCGATCGAGGCGCGCCGCATCGTTCTCGTCGATGGCGTCTTCATGCCCGATCTGTCCGATCTCCCGGGCTCGAGGCGGGGCTGACGATCGGCTCGCTGGCGCAGGCGCTGGCTGAAGGCGATGAAGCGGTCATCTCGTCAGCTCGGCACGATCGTGCCGAGCGACGACGTCGCGCTCGCCCTCAACACGGCTTTCATGGGCGACGGCGTGGTGATCCGGGTTGCGCCGGGCGTATCGCTCGCGCGCCCGATTGGGCTCGAGTTCTTCAACTCCGGCACGCGGCCCGCCTCCGTGTTCACGCGCTCGCTGGCACTGATCGGCAACGGTGCCCGCGCCATGCTGCTCGAGAGCCACGAGGGTGCAATTGGTGCCGACGGACCAGGTCAATACCGCGCTCGAGCTCAAGGTCGGCGACGATGCCCACGTCGACCACGTGAAGCTCACGACTGCAGGGGCGGGCGGCGCTGCATGTCTCGACCCTGATGGCCGCGATCGGTGCTCACGCCGAGATTCAACGCGTTTCTGTTCACCACCGGCGCCGCTGTCGTGCGCAATCAGTTGTTCGTTCGCTTCGAAGGCGAAGGCACGGTGGCGGGCATCCGCGGCGCGAGCCTGCTCAGGGGCCGCGAGCATGCCGATACGACGCTGGTGGTCGATCACGTCGGGCGCGCCTGCACGAGCCGCGAGATCTTCAAGTCGGTGCTCGACGGCGAGAGCCGCAGCGTTTTCCAGGGCCGCATCACGGTCGCGCCGCAAGGCGCAGAAGACCGACGCCAAGATGGCGGCGCATGCGCTGCTCCTGTCCGAGGACGCCGAGGCCGACAACAAGCCGGAGCTGGAAATCTTCGCCGACGATGTGCAGTGTGGCCATGGCGCGACCACCGGCGCGCTCGACGATGACCTTCTGTTCTATCTCAAGGCGCGCGGCATTCCGGCGAAGGAAGCCGAGGCGCTGCTGATCCAGGCCTTCATCGGCGAGGCGGTCGAGGGCATCGAGCATGCCGGGCTGCGCGACGCGCTGATGGACGCAGGTCGCCGCATGGCTGAAGGCGCGAGGCTGACATGCATCCGGCGGTGACAAACGGCGCATACGACGTCGACCGCATTCGCGAGGATTTTCCGATCCTCGCCATGCAGGTCTACGGCAAGCCGCTGGTCTATCTCGACAACGCCGCCTCGGCGCAGAAGCCGAAGGCGGTGCTCGATCGCATGCATCACGCCTACACCGCTGAATACGCCAACGTGCACCGCGGCCTGCATTATCTCGCCAATGCCGCGACCGAGGCCTACGAGGGCGCGCGCGAGAGCGTGCGCGCGTTTCCTCAACGCCGAGCCGCGCCGAGGAGATCATCTTCACCCGCAACGCCACCGAGGCGATCAACCTGGTCGCCTATACGTTCGGGCGCGAGCGCATCAAGGCGGGCGACGAGATCGTGCTCTCGATCATGGAGCACCACTCCAACATCGTGCCCTGGCATTTCCTGCGCGAGCGCCAGGGCGCCGTGATCAAGTGGGCGCCGGTCGACGACGACGGCAATTTTCTGCTCGACGAGTTCGAGAAGCTGCTCACGCCCGCGCACCAAGATGGTCGCGATCACCCACATGTCGAACGTGCTCGGCACCGTGGTGCCGGTGAAGGAGGTCGTGCGGCTCGCGCATGCGCGCGGCATTCCGGTGCTGGTCGACGGCAGCCAGGGCGCGGTGCATCTCGATGTCGACGTGCAGGACCTCGACTGCGACTTCTACGTCTTCACCGGCCACAAGCTCTACGGGCCGACCGGCATCGGCGTGCTCTACGGCAAATACGAGCATCTTGCCGCGATGCCGCCGTTCAACGGCGGCGGCGAGATGATCCGCGAGGTGTTCGAGGATCGCGTCACCTATGGCGAGCCGCCGCACCGGTTCGAGGCCGGCACGCCGCTCGATCGTGCAGGCGATCGGGCTCGGCGCCGCGATCGACTACGTGACTTCGATCGGCAAGGCGCGCATCCGCGCGCATGAGCAGCGAGCTGCGTCGACTATGCGCATGAGCGGCTGCGCGAGATCAACTCGCTGCGCATCATCGGCAACGCGCAAGGACAAGGGCGCGATCGTCTCCTTCGAGATGAAGGGCGCGCACCCGCACGACGTCGCGACCATCATCGACCGCTGCGGGTGTCGCGGTGCGCGCCGGCACCCATTGCGTGATGCCGCTGCTGGCGCGCTTCGGCGTGACCGCGACCTGCCGCGCGTCGTTCGCGCTCTACAACACCAGCGCGGAAGTCGACCGCCTGGCGGAGGCGTTGCGTCAAGGCGCAGGAGTTCTTCGCATGACCGATAGATGACCGAACGGCTGATGCCACCGGCCCGGACGCGCAACGGCAGCCGCCTCGGCGCTGCCGCAGGACGAGCTCGACGCGCATGACCGACGACATCATCGGCGCGCTCAAGACCGTCTACGATCCGGAGATCCCGGCCGACATCTACGAGCTCGGCCTGATCTACCGCATCGACATCGCCGACGACCGCGCCGTGACGGTCGACATGACGCTCACGACGCCCAACTGTCCGGCGGCGCAGGACTTGCCGATCATGGTCGAGAACGCGGTGGCGAGCGTCGCCGGCGTCGGGCCAGGTCAAGGTCAATGTCGTGTGGGATCCGCCATGGGATCAGAGCCGCATGTCGGACGAGGCACGGGCCACGCTCAACATGTGGTAGCGTGTGCAGGTGCCCGCGAAGCTCGACCGCGTGCTCGAGACGTCGCTCTATGTCGATGATCTCGCGCGCGCCGCGCGCTTCTACGAGGAGGTGCTGGGGCTCGCGGCGCTCACCAGCGATCCGCGGTTCCGCGCCTACGATGTCGGCGGGCGAGCGTGCTGCTCCTGTTCCGGCGCGGTTTCACGCTTGAGACCGTGCGCATGCCGGGCGGCACCATCCCGCCGCACGACGGTCACGGCCCGCTGCACATCGCGTTTGCGATCGGTCGCCGACGAGCTTGCGGCCTGGGAGGCGCGGCTCGCCGCGCATGGCGTCGCGATCGAAGGGCCGCACCAAATGGTCGCGCGGCGGCGAGAGCATCTACTTCCGCGATCCCGACGGGCACCTGCTGGAGCTGGCGACGCCGGGATTGTGGGCAATCTACTAGATTCGAGCCTGGAATAGGTCCAGCCCTGCGGGCTGCGCACTTCACAATCGGGCGTTCGTTGCTATCTTAGGCGGGCGAGATTCCGCCCGGGCCTTGAACCCGGAGAAGGAGCAAGAATGGCGAGGCCGAGACCGCAGGTGATCCGGCTCACCGATGCCGCCGCCGATCGCATCAAGTACGTGATGGCGAACGCGACCAAGCCGGTCGTGGGCGTGCGCGTGGGCGTCAAGAACGGCGGCTGCGCCGGCATGGCCTACACCATGGAATACGCCGAGGCGGTCGCGCCCGCCGACGAGGTGGTCGAGGACAAGGGCGTGCGGGTGCTGATCGATCCCAAGGCGATCCTGTTCCTGATCGGCACCGAGATGGACTACAAGACCGAGAAGCTCGCGGCGCAGTTCGTGTTCAACAACCCGAACCAGACCTCGGCCTGCGGCTGCGGCGAGTCGGTGCAGCTCAAGCCCGCGGCCGACGGCGCAGCCGACGCGCACTGAGCGCGGCGCCGCTGTGACGCCCGACGACATCCGCGAACTGTTCTCAGCGTTCGGCCCGGTCGACGGTGCGCCGCATGTTCGGCGGCGCCGGCATCTATGCCGACGGCACGATGTTCGGCCTGGTCGCGATGGCGTCATCTATCTCAAGGCCGATGAGCAGCAATGCGCCCGCCGTTCGAGCGGGAAGGACCTGCCGCCTTTCACCTATGAGACCAAGGACGGCAAGCGCGGCGTGATGTCGTACCGGCGCATGCCGGAGCGGCTCTACGACGATCCCGAGGAATTGGCGACCTGGGCACGCGACGCACTGGCGGCGGCGCAGCGAACCGGCGTGCGGGCGGTGAAGAAGGGGGCGAGCGGGAAGGTGGCGGGCAGGACGGCCGCGAGCAAGACGGTGCGAAGCGAGCAACGCGTGACCAGGAAATCGGTGACCAAACGTCGAGCGAAGAAATAGCTCAGGGCTTCGAGTGACTCTCCGTTCGTCCCCGCGAAAGCGGGGACCCAGTACTAAAACGGGATCGAAGTTTCCCGCTTGCGATGATTGAAGCAATGACTCTCCGCTGTCCTCCCCGCGAAGGCGGGGACCATACGCCCGCAGCAAGGCGATGTGGCAGGGCCAGCGATAGCCGGAACCTTGCTAGTTATGGGTCCCCGCCTGCGCGGGGACGACAGCGGCTGGGTTCGTGCCAAGGACACCTGAGCACGCACTGGATCCGCGCGCCTGTCCTCGCGAAGGCGGGGATGCGCGGGAATGAACGGAGCATGCTGCATGCTCCCGGTAACAAGCCTAATAGATGAGAGACTATGCTTTCGCGCGCACGACCGGCCGCAGCAGGAACGCCGGCAGATGCATCTCTGCCGCGGCATCCTCGCGCGCGGCGCGTTGCGGCGCCGGCCGTTGCGGGCGTCGCGGCCGTGCATCCTCGATCCGCGCCACAGGTGCCACCGGCGCGGCGGCTGGGGCTGCGGCGGCTTCGGCTGGAGCCTGCTCGCTCCGACGCGGCTTGCGGTCTGGTTTTCGGTCTGGCTTGCGGTCGCGGCCACCATGCTCGCGGCTGCTGTGCTCGCGGGTGCTGTGGCGATCGTGCCGCTCATGCCGGCCCTGGCGACGATCACCTGCGCGGGCGGAAGCCTCATCCTCGGCTGCCGCCGGCGGCTCGCCCATCCAGGAAATGCTCTGGCCGATCAGCTTCTCGATCGCGGCGACCGACTTGCTGTCGGGCCGCGTGACGATGGTGATCGCGATGCCGCTGCGGCCGGCGCGGCCGGTGCGGCCGATGCGGTGAACGTAGTCGTCGGCGTGGAACGGCACGTCGAAATTGAAGACGTGGCTCACGTCCGGGATATCGAGGCCGCGCGCCGCGACGTCGGAGGCAATCAAGCAGGCTCACCTCGCCCTTGCGGAAGGAGTTCGAGCGCCGCCATGCGTTCGGGCTGGCTCATGTCGCCGTGCAGCGCGCGCGGCATTGAAGCCGTGGCGGACCAGCGAGCGGTGGAGCTGGGCCACCTCGCGCTTGCGATTGCAGAAAATGATGGCGTTCTTGAAGTTCTCGTTGGCACGGATCAGGCGGCGCAGGATGTCGCGCTTCTCGTAGCCGCTCGCGCCCGGACTTGACCAGGAGCTGGGTGATGGTCGCGACCGTGGTCGCCGGCCGCGACACCTCGACCTTGACCGGATTGTGCAGGAACTGCTCGGTGATGCGCCGGATCTCCGGCGGCATCGTCGCGGTGAAGAACAGAGTCTGGCGCGTGAACGGCACCAGCTTGCAGATGCGCTCGATGTCCGGGATGAAGCCCATGTCGAGCATGCGGTCGGCTTCGTCGATCACCAGGAGCTCGACGCCGGTGAGCAGCAGGCGGCCGCGCTCGAAATGATCGAGCAGGCGGCCGGGCGTCGCGATCAGGACATCGACGCCGCGCATCAGCTTCGTATCCTGGTCGTCGAACGAGACGCCGCCGATGATCAGCGCGACATTGAGCTTCTGGCCGACGCCGTATTTGGTGAAGCTTTCCTCGACCTGCGCGGCGAGCTCGCGCGTCGGCTCGAGAATGAGCGTGCGCGGCATGCGGGCGCGGGCGCGGCCGTTCTCCAGCATCGTGAGCATCGGCAGCGTGAAGGCGGCGGTCTTGCCGGTGCCGGTCTGCGCGATGCCAAGCACGTCGCGGCGCTGCGAGCACGTGCGGGATCGCTTGTTCCTGGATCGGGGTGGGGGCGGGGTAACCTGCCGCCTTAACGGCGGCGAGAACCTTGTCGGACAAGCCGAGCTTTGAAAAAGGCATGTATCCTCGAATCAAGACCGATCCGTGCTTACCCGCCCGGGTGACAAGACGACGACGCTTGCGAGGGGGGGGTGCGGTCGAATGGATCGAACCATCTTGCGCGGAAGATAGGCGCACAGGGCCGAAAGTCAATCATACCGCAGTGCAATAAGTCGCATAGATACCTAATTTTTCTTGCCTGCGGCGCAAAGGAGACAGCATGAGCGGGCCTTTACCGATTGTCCTCGTGCCAGGACTGAACTGTTCGGCGCGCCTGTATGCCGAGCAGATCCCTGCGCTCTGGCGCTTCGGCCCGGTGACGATCGCGGACCACCGCCGCGACGACACCGTGGCCGCGATCGCGGCCCGCATTCTGGCCACGGCGCCGCCGCGTTTCGCGCTCGTCGGCCTGTCGATGGGAGGCTACATCGCCTTTGCGATCGCGCGCGCAGGCGCCGGAGCGGGTGGCGCGGCTCGCGTTGCTCGATACCTCGGCGCGCCCCGACACGGCCGAGCAGAGCGAGCGCCGGCGTGGGATGATCGCGCTCGCCGAGGGTGGGCGGTTCTCCGAGGTGCCCGACCTGTTGTTCCCCGTGTTTGTGCATCGCAATCGGCAGGGCGACGAGGCGCTGCGGGCGATCGTGCGCACCATGGCAGAGGAAACCGGGCCGCAGGCTTTCGTGCGCCAGCAGCGTGCGATCATGACGCGCCCGGATTGCCGCCCGCTGCTCTGCGTCGATCCGTTGTCCGACACTTGTGCTGGTGGGTGACGGCGACGAGCTGACGCCGCCCGCGCTGTCGGAAGAGATCGCCGCTGGCATTGCGAGTGCCCAACTTGTTCGCGTGCCCGACTGCGGACATCTCTCGACTCTGGAACGGCCGGAGGCGGTCAACAGGGCGCTGGTTGAGTGGCTCAAGGAATAAGCGCCTGGCTGGGACGACGGTCGCTGCGGAGTGCTATAGATAGCCATGCCCACGGTTCTCGACCTCATCGGCGAAACGCCGCTCGTCGAGGTGACGCGCCTTGAGCGCGGAGCCTGCCGGCTGTTCCTCAAGCTCGAGAGCGCTAACCCATCGGGCTCGCTCAAGGATCGCCCGGCGCGCGCGATGATCGAGGCGGCGGAGGCGGACGGACAGCTCAAGCCCGGCGGCACCATCGTGGAAGCGACCGCCGGCAACACGGGCGTCGGTCTTGCGCTGGTCGGCGGCCGCAAGGGTTACCGCACCGTGCTGGTCGTGCCCGACAAGATGGCGCGCGAGAAGGTGCTGCACGCGCAGGCGATGGGCGCCGAGGTGGTCGTCGACGCGCTCGGACGTCGGCAAGGGCCATCCCGACTATTACCAGGACGTGGCGGAAGCGATCACCAAGCGCACGCCGGGCGCGTTCTATGTCAACCAGTTCGCTAATCCGGCGAATCCGCATGCGCACGAAACGACGACCGGCCCGGAGATGCTGCGCCAGATGGACGGCGACATCGACGCGGTGGTCGTCGGCGTCGGCTCGGGCGGCATGCTCACCGGCACTTGGCCGCTGCATGCGAAAGGCCTCTCCCAAGACCGAGATGGTGCTCGCCGATCCGCAGGGCTCGATCCTCGCGCCCCTTGTCGAGACCGGAAAGATGCCCGCGGTCGGAAGCTGGGCGGTCGAAGGCATCGGCGAGGATTTCATTCCGCCCAACTGCGATCTCTCGCTGGTCAGCAAGGCCTATGCGATTCCCGACCCGGAGAGCTTCGCAACATCGCGCGACCTTTTGCGCGCGGAGGGCATTCTGGCGGGCTCATCATCCGGCACGCTGCTGGCGGCGGCGCTGCGCTACTGCCGCGCCCAGAGCGAGCCCAAGCGGGTGGTGACGCTGGTGTGCGATTCCGGCGCCAAGTATCTCTCCAAGGTCTTCAATCCGGCGTTCCTCGCGCAGGAAGGCTGGACCCATCCGGAGCGCCACGGCACCGTGCGCGACGTGGTGATCAGCCGCTACAACGAGGGCATGGCGATCGTGGTGCGGCCGCAGGACAATCTGCGCGCCGTGTTCTCGCGCATGCGCTCGACCGGCGTCTCGCAGCTGCCGGTGATCGACGAAGGTGGCCATGTCGTCGGCCTTGTCGACGAGAGCGACGTGCTGGCTGCGCTCATCACCGACACCGGCGGCGCCAACAAGGCGTTCGAGCGCCGGTCAAGGACGTGATGGTGACGCGGCTCGAGACCATCTCGGCCGATGCGCCGATCGCCGATCTCGTGCCGCTCTTCCGCAAGGACTACATCGCCATCGTGATGGACGGCGATCAGTTCCTCGGCGTCGCGACGCGGCTCGACCTCATCAACTACTTCCGGATCACGACGTGACTAGAGTCCTTTCTGTCGTCCCCGCGCAAGCGGGGACCCAGTAAACGTCGACAGAACAGGTTATCGCCGACATTAAAACAAAGACTCTGGAATACTGGGTCCCCGCTTTCGCGGGGACGACACTGAGAGAGCCGATCATTCGGAGACAGAATGACCCAACGAAAGAATCTCGACTTCGCCACCCGCTGCGTGCATGCCGGGCAGGAGCCCGATCCGACGACCGGCGCGGTGATGATGCCGATCTATGCCACCTCGACCTTCGTGCAGCAGAGCCCGGGCGTGAACAAGGGCTACGACTACGCGCGCACCAAGAACCCGACCCGCATGGCGTTCGAGCGTTGCGTCGCCGATCTCGAAGGCGGCCGCGCGGCGTTTGCGTTCGCTTCCGGCCTGTCAGCAATCGCGACCACGCTCGATTGCCTCGACCATGGCTCGCACATCGTCGCGGTCGATGACCTCTACGGTGGCTCGCGCCGGCTGTTCGAGCGCGTGCGCCGCCGCTCGGCCGGGCTCGACATCAGCTATGTCGATCTCACCGACGCGGAGCGGCTCGAGGCCGCGATCCGCCCGAACACGCGGCTGATCTGGGTCGAGACGCCGACCAACCCGACGCTCAAGCTCGTCGATCTTGCACGCATTGCCGAGATCGCCAGGACGCGCGGCATCCTGACCGGCGCCGACAACACGTTCGCCAGTCCCTATGTGCAGCGCCCGCTCGAGCATGGCTTCGATCTGGTCGTGCATTCGACCACCAAATATCTCAACGGCCACTCCGACATTGTGGGCGGCGTCGCCATCGTCGGCGACAATGCCGAGCTCGCCGAGCGCATGACGTTCCTGCAGAATGCGGTCGGCGCCATTCAGGGACCGTTCGATTCCTTCCTGGCGCTGCGCGGACTCAAGACCCTCGCGCTGCGGATGGAGCGCCACTGCACCTCGGCGCTCAGGATCGCGACATGGCTCGAGCGGCATCCGAAGGTGCGCCGCGTCTACTATCCTGGCTTGCCGAGCCATCCGCAGCACGCGCTCGCCAAGAAACAGATGAGCGCGTTCGGCGGCATGATCTCGGCCGACCTCGTCGGAAATCTCGACGATGCCAAACGCTTCCTCGAGCGTTGTCAGCTGTTCGCGCTGGCCGAGAGCCTCGGCGGCGTGGAAAGCCTGATCGAGCATCCGGCGCTGATGACGCACGGCTCGGTGCCGCCCGAAGTGCGCGCGACGCTCGGCATTGGTGATACACTGGTGCGGCTCTCGGTCGGCATCGAGGATGCCGACGATCTGATTGCCGACCTTGCGGCGGCGTTGGGATAAGGGTCATGAGCGACGGGCGCGCACCAGCCGACACAGCCGGCGTCATCGCGCCTCCGCCGTTGATTGCGCTGGCGGCACTGATCATTGGTGTCGTGGGCGACTGGCTGTTGCCGCTAGATGCACTGGAATCGGTCCTGAATTGGCCGGCTCGCATCATTATCGGAGCCGTTCTGCTTCTCGGTGGGGGCGCTCTTGTGGTGGTGGGAGAGCGTGCCTTCAAGCAGGTCGGCACCAACGTGCCGCCGTGGCGGCCGGCGCTCGCGCTCGCGACCGGCGGCATCTACGCTCGCATCCGCAATCCGATGTATGTGGGCGCCATCCTCATACTGGCGGGGCTCGCGGCCGCTCTGGCATCCGACTGGATGGCGATCCTGCTCCTTCCGACGGCATTGCTGCTCCATTTCGGCGTGGTCCGCCGCGAGGAGCGCTATCTCGAGGCCAAGTTCGGCGAGGACTACCGGCGCTACAAGGCGAGCGTGCCGCGCTACGGCTGGCCGCGCTGAGGCGGGGCCCCTTTGCGCTCTTGGTGCTGAAGCCGTATAGGGCAGGCGCCAATCAGGGAATGGACCATGCGTACACAGGTTGGGATCGTCGGCGCGGGGCCCGCCGGCCTCATGCTCTCGCATCTTCTGCATCTCGAGGGCATCGAGTTGATCATCATCGAGAACCGCAGCCGCGACTATATCGAGGGCCGCATCCGCGCCGGCCTGATCGAGCAGTGGGCGCGCGATCTGCTGATCGACACCGGCGTGGGCGAGCGCATGCAGCGCGAAGGGCTGTCCCACGACGGCATTCAGTTCTGCTTCGATGGCGCGCTCCACCACATCAACTTTCGTGAGCTGGTGGGCAAGGGCGTCACAATCTACGGCCAGCAGGAGGTGATCAAGGACCTGGTGGCGAAACGGCTCGCCGATGGCGGGCAGATCCTGTTCGAGGTCGACGACGTCAGTCTGCACGAGGTTACGAGCGCCAAGCCGAGAATTCGCTTCCGTCATGGCGGCCGCAAGTGCAGCAGATCGAGTGCGACTTCATCGGCGGCTGCGACGGCTTCCACGGCATCAGCCGCCCGAGCATCCCGTCGGGCGTGCTTTCGGTCTACGATCGCGAATATCCGTTCGGCTGGCTCGGCATTCTTTCGCAGTCGCCGCCGCCCGACAAGGAGCTGATCTATGCCTATCACGAGCGCGGCTTCGCGCTTTACACCATGCGCTCGCCCGTGCTCGCGCGCCTTTATCTGCAATGCGCGCCCGACGACGAGGTCGAAGCCTGGCCGGACGAGCGCATCTGGCGGGAACTGCACGCTGCGCATCGGCGGCACGCGCGAGCTTGCCGAAGGCAAGATGCTGCAGAAAGGCATCACCGCGATGCGCAGCTTCGTGGTCGAGCCGATGCAGCACGGCCGGCTGTTCCTGGCCGGCGATTCCGCTCATATCCAGCCGCCGACCGGCGCCAAGGGCATGAACCTCGCGTTCGCCGACGTAGTCGTGCTCGCGCGCGCGATGGTGCAGTACTACAAATCCGGACGCGGCGATCTCCTGGAGCGCTATTCACTGACCTGCCTGCGGCGGGTGTGGAAGGCGCAGCGTTTCTCCTGGTGGATGACGCAGATGCTGCATCTGCATCCGACCCACAATGCCTTCGACCGCAAGTGCCAGCTCGCGGAGCTTGATTATGTCGCCAACTCGGAAGCGGGCAAGCGCACGCTGGCGGAGAATTACGTCGGGCTGCCGGTCGAGGTGTAGGTCGAGCAAGTATGTCGATCAGCCCTGAGGGGCCATCGCCATGAATTGTGTGTGCGCCAGCTTGGCGAAACGCCCGCCTTGCGGAACCAGCTGATCGAAGCTGCCGGCCTCGACAATCTCGCCATTCTCGAACAGCAGGATGCGGGTGGCGTGGCGAACGGTCGCGAGCCTGTGCGCGATCACGAAAGTTGTGCGGCCCGCCATGGCTTCGTCGAGCGCAGCCTGCACCTTGGCTTCCGTGATGGCGTCGAGCGCGCTCGTGGCCTCGTCCAAAATCAGGATCGGCGGGTCCTTCAGGAGCGCGCGCGCGATCGATAGTCGCTGACGCTCGCCGCCCGAGAGAAGGCGTCCGCGTTCTCCCACCCGCGCCAGCAGCCCTTCTGGGCGTTCAATGATCTCCAAGGCCTGCGCGCGCCGGCATGCCTCGAGCATCTCGGCTTCCGTGGCATCCGGCTTGCCGACCTGGAGATTTTCCGCAATCGAGCGATTGAACAGGAGAACGTCCTGCGACACGACGCCGATGTTCCGGCGCAGCCCCGAGAGTGTCAGGTCGCGAATGTCCATGCCGTCGATCGTCACGGCGCCTGATTGCGGGTCAAAGACACGATGCAGCAATGCCAGCGTGGTGGACTTGCCGGCGCCGGTCGCTCCGACCAGCGCAATCGTTTCGCCGGGCTGGGCGGTGAAGCTCAGGTCCTTCGCGGCAGGGCGCTTGCCATCATACGAATAGGTCACGTCGAGAAACTCGACGCGTCCGCACAGCCGGCCCGGGTCCTTCGCATGGGGCCGGTCATGGATATCCGGGACAGTGTCGAGGACATCGAAATATTCTTGCAGACGCGGTACCTCCATGGTCATGCGGTTTGCAAACTGCACGACCGTTTCGAGCTTTCCGATCACCAGGGTGGCAAAGCTCATGAACATGACGATCTCGCCCACCGTCGTGCTGCCGGCCCTGAAAAGGAAAATTCCAACGATCAAAATGGCCAGAAGCGTCAACGTGACCGAGGTCCGGGTCAGCACCGAGACAAGGGCCCACCATGAGAGCACTGGCATCTGCGCTTTGAGCAGCTCCGCGCCGATGCGGCGCATGTTGCCAACCTCGGCTTCAATGCGGGCAAAGCTCTGCACCAGGGCAATATTGCCGAGGGCGTCGGTCGCGTGCTCGGCCGCCGTCGAGTATTGGCCTTCAACTTTACTTTGCAGCGTATCGGTCCGCCGCAACACAAAGACGATCAGGCACGCAAAGATGCCGGCCAGCGTGATCAGCAGCAGCCCAAACCGCCAATTGATGAACAACGTCAGCGGCAGCAGCACGATGAGCCAGACGAAGCTCGTCAGATGATCACGGAACAGCGAAAGCCACAGCCCCCAGATCGTGGTCGTGCCGGTGAGCATGATCTTCATCAGCCGGCCAGAATGCACACCCGAGTGGTAGCTCATGGGGAGCTGCAGCACGTGCTCAAAATACTCGGTACGAAGTCGCTGGCTGTGGCGATAGGAGAGGCGGTCGGATTGCAGCACGACCCAGGTGCTGCAGACGATGATGAACAGAGCGAAGCCGATCCACATTGCCAGCAGGAAGATCAGGTCGTTCCAGGTGATGTCCTGCACTCCGCCTTGCGCTTTCGCGATAGTGTCGATGATGCGGCCGAACAGCACCGGCTCCACGAATTGGGCCGCGGCCAAGGTCACGTTGGCGGCGGCGAGCGCCCATGCTACCCGGGCGTCCGGCTGGAGGGAGGCAAGCACCCGGAGATAGAGGGACCACACGGTCATGGGGCAGCTTAAACGTTTTCCTGGCAACGCGGTTCCGTAGACGGCACCCAAACGGCAACGGGCCACACCCACGCGGGGATGTGGCCCGCCGCAATTAGTCCGCTTATGGGCTGCCTCTACTGCGGCAGCACCTCGATGAAGCCGACCCGGCCCGGGATGTTGCCGCTGAAGATAGATCCGGTTCGGATTGGTCGGATCGATATCGATGCGGCGCGGATCGGATTCCGCCTCGGGCAGCGGGAACTCGACCCATTCCTCGGTCTTGGGATCGAACCGGGCGATCATGTCGACCTGGTGCTCGCTGACCCAGATGTAGTTGTTCTTCTTGTCGACGACCACCGAATAGGTGCCGCCATTCGGGGTCGGCGGCGAGAAGATCGTCATCTCCTTGGTCTTGTGATCGACCTTCATGAGCTTGCCGGCCTTCCACAGCGCGACCCAGAGGTCGCCGTTGGCGTCGCTGTTCATGCGGCGCGGGAAGGCGTGGCCGTCCTCGTACGGGATCTTGAACTCGTCGACCTTGCCGGTCACGGGATCGACCGCGCCATCAGGTCGACTTCGTCCTCGGCAAACCACACCGAGCCGTCGCCGGCGACTGCGATGCCATAGGCGCCGGGATCCTTCGGGCTCTTGGCGGCCGGCGCCTCGTAGAACTTGAACTCCACCGTGTCGGGATCGAGCTGGCGGGCCTCCTTGCCGGCGCCGGTCGCCCAGACCGTGCCGTCGGGATGCAGCGCCATGCTGTTGCCGCCAGCCTTGCCCTTGGCCCGGGCCAGGCGAAGGCGAGGAACTTGCCGTTCGTTGGTGTCGTAGCTGAGCCAGCGGTTGTTGGGGCCGTCGGCCACCCACAGGATGCCCTTGGAGTCGATCTGCGGATTGCCGAGGCTCTGGCGGTCCGCGGACGCCGGGCCGGGCGGCGTGTCGAACTCGGCGAATTCGAGCGTCTTGGGATCGAAGCGGCCGAGCTTGCCGGCGCGCTCGGAGACCCAGGCATTGCCCTTCGGATCGGCCGCGACGTCATGCGGCTCGGCATGAGTGTTGACGAGATCATAGGTGACCACCCGATAGTTCGACGGCCTTGCCGGTCAGCAGCGTCGGTTGGCAGCCGGCTGTTGGCGATCATAGGGCTGGACCTCGTTGAAGTTAGCGACCAGGTAGTTCGACGATCTTGGTCGTCTCCGCTCGCTGAGATCGGGGATCGAGGCGACCGTCATGCGCGTGCGCATGCGCGCGACGGTGTGGGCCCAGTGATCGCGATTGGAGCGCTTGACGACGACGCGCCGCAGGTCGTGGCAGGTTGTGCACTTCTCGGCGACCAGATCCTTGCCGTCGCCGGCCGGCAGGTCGAGCGCGATCGTGTCAACCTGCTGCCTCCGGGATGCGCTGCGGCCATGACGGCGCGCAGCATCGGGCCCTGCTGGTTGGTGAGCGCGAGGCCGACCTTGGCGCTTGCCGCCCGTCGTCACCTCACTTTGTCGAACCAGTCGCTCTGGGCCGGCGCCGACGCCCTGCACACGGTATTGGCCGGGCGGCAGGTCCTTGGCCTCGAACTGGCCCTGCTCGCGGCTGACCACCATGAAGGTGAGGCGGCGCTCGTCGTTCTTCAGCTTCACGAAGGCGCCGGCGATGGGCTTGCCGTAGGCGTCGTGGATGACGCCCTGAATGGAGCCGCGCTCCTGCGCGACCGCAATGGCTTGCGCGGCAAGGAGGACAGCTCCGGCCGCAGTTCCGGCAGTCAGAATCCTGCTGATAGTCAGGCGTTTCATAGGCTTCTCCCTAGGGCTCTCCCGTGGATCTTTCAGTCGATCTTGTGGGGTTGAGCTCAGGTCAGACTAGCGTATGCCTGCGCGGCAAGCGAGAGGCATCAGCCTCCTGGTGGGACTCATGTTCCGCTGCGGCAGCAAGGATTTGATTGTTTAAGTTTTCCTCGCCAGCGGCTTTGCAGTTTGGCGAGCCTGTTCAATAAACAATTGGGCGACAGGGTTGAGAAGTCCGGTTCTTCAAGGTAAGGAGTGCGAGAGGCCTGGATGTCATCGGCAGCTCGATCTTGAGCGCTCTGAACGCTTGATTTTCGGTCGGGAACTGTAAGACGACCCGAGGGACCATCGACAAAAATCGTCCCGTCGAGAGCATGGCACTGCGAACCGGCAACGTCGACGCTACGGCAGTTCGGGGAGGCTGAAGACCATGCGCGCGAAAGACCTCGAAAACGACGGAGCCGTATGGAGAATCAGATAACGGCAGCGTCCAGGGCTCGTCCATCAAATCTCCGAGTTTCAAGCCTCGGCGCCGGAGCAGGGGATTTTGCGTCCCTGCCACGACCACATGCGGGTCTTGCAGCAGCGGTTCTGAATCCAGGTGTTCCTCGGGAAGCGGTTCGATGACGTGCACAACTGCCACATCAACTTGGCGATCCAGCAACGCACGGGATGCCGTTGCGGTATCCGTGGAAAGAACCTGGAAGCTGAGGCCGGGATACCGCTGAGACAGGCGATTGATTACGGTCGAGATAAATCCAGCAGCAATTGCAATCGAAGCTCCAATTCTCAGCTCCCCGGCGGTTGGATCAGCAAGGAACCGAATGTCTTTGATACCCTGCGTCAGCTCGTCGAAGACCGAGATGCCACGCCGCAAGAGCGCGCGGCCATACTCCGTCGGCTCGATTCCTTGTGAGGTGCGATCAAGGAGGCGAACGCCGAGCGCGCTTTCAAGTTCGGCGATCGATCTTGAAATCGCAGGCTGAGAGGTGGCGAGCCGCTTGGCGGCCTTCCCCATACTACCGGCCTGAATGACCGACATGAGAACGCGGAGATCGTGCAGGCTGAGGCGGCGTTCGATGCGTTCGATTTCACTCATATGACTCATATCGGATGCGATATGCCCTCATTGAACAATAGCATTAGGCCATTGAAACGGAAACGGCATATTGTTTGGGTCATTCGCTGATTGTTTGAGCGCTCATTCTTGTGCCGTAACGTCATGCCCAAGGAGCGAACATGAAATATTCGCGTCGTAATATCGTTCACCTGGCAGCAGGCGCTGCTGTTTTGTCGGTCTCGGATCTCGCATGGGGACAGACCTATCCGGCGCGACCAGTGCGCATCATCGTGGGCTTCTCCGCTGGCGGGACGCAGGACATCGTCGCGCGTCTGATCGGACAAAGCCTTTCCGAGCGTCTTGGTCAGCAATTCATCGTTGAGAACCGTCCCGGAGCCAACTCAAATCTGGCGATTGAAACAGTCGTTCGATCGCCTGCGGACGGATATACCCTCGGCGTCGTCGGCATTGCCAATGTGCTCAATGCCGCGCTCTTCGACAAATTGAGCTTCGACGTGCGGGGCGATCTTGCGCCGGTGGCCGGCCTCAACTCATCGCCGCTCGTGCTGGAGGTGCATCCCGCGCTCCCGGTCAACAATGTCCCCGAGCTCATCGCCCACGCCAAGGCCAATCCCGGTAGGATGACGATTGCATCGTACGGTGCGGGCTCGATTTCTCACGTTGCAGCCGAGCTGTTCAAGGCAGCGACCGGCATCCAAACTCTGCATGTGCCATATCGCGGCTCCACGCCTATGCTCACTGATCTGCTTGGCGGTCAGGTGCAATGTGCGTTCGACAACCTGCCTGCGTCCGTTGAGCACATTAAGGCCGGCAAGCTGCGGGCGCTTGCGGTGACGACCGCAAGTCGATCCGAGGTGTTGCCCAGCATTCCAAGCCTCAGAGAGCTGCTGCCCGGCTACGACGCCAGCGCGTTCTTCGGCCTTGCGGCACCCAAAGCGACGCCGATTGCTGTTGTCGGCAAGCTGAATGAGGTGGTCAATGCAATACTTGCCGATCCCAAGATGGTTGCACGCCTGGCGGAACTGGGTGGCGCCCCGCTTGCCCTCTCGCCAGCGGCATTTGGCAAGCTGATCATTGAAGAGACCGAGAAATGGGGAAAGGTGATCAGAACCGCCAACATCAAGGCGGAGTAGAAAGCTTGTAGCCCGGATGGAGCGAAGCGACATCCGGGGACGCACGGCGATTCTGCCCCGGATGTCGCTTCGCTCCATCCGGGCTACAAGTGCGCACTAGCGCAAAATCTTTCCCAGCGGCCGGTTGAAGGCTGCGATCACGACGCCTGCCAGGGCTGCGACTGCGGCGATCATCAGGAAGAAATGCATCTTGTCCATGCTGCTCCAGAAGCTGCCGAGCCAGCCGCCGATGAAATTGCCGATGAAGCTCGTGCCGAGCCATACGCCCATCATCATCGACACCATGCGGGCGGGCGCCGCCTTCGACACCAGCGAGAGCCCGACCGGCGACAGATAGAGCTCGCCGATGGTGATGACGACGAAATATGCGAGGAGCCACAGCCAGCTCGCATCCGGCGCGCCGCCTGCCTGCCAGGCGGCACCCGCCATGATGATGTTGGCGAGCGTGACGCCGAAACAGCCAAGCGCCATCTTATTGATGCTCGACGGCTCCGAGCCGCGCCGCGCCTGCCGCGCCCACAGCGCCACGACGAAGGGCGTAAAGGCGAAGATCATGAACGGATTGAAGGCCTGGAACCAGGTGGTCGGGATCTCGCCGTGCCAGAAGATCAAATTCACGGTGCGGTCGGTGTAGTCGTCCGCCCACAGCGCGATCGTGTTGCCCTGCTGCTCGTAGGTGGCCCAGAACAGCGTGTTGGGGAGAAACAGCAACAGGAGCGCGATCACGGCGCGCCGCTCGATGCGGTCGAGCTTGCCGCGATACTCGCCCATGGCCTTGGAGCGGTGAAACTCGTCCATCGGGAGCGCGCTGCTGCTGAGCGCGTAGAGATAGATCAGCAGCCCGATCGTCATACCGATGCCGGCGGCGCCGAAGCCGTAGTGCCAGCCGACCTCCTCGCCGAGCGTGCCGCAGATGAGCGGCGCCAGGAATGCGCCGAGATTGATCCCGACGTAGAAGATCGAGTAGGCGCGGTCGCGCCGCGGATCGCCGTGCTGATAGAGAGTGCCGACCTGTGCCGACATGTTGGGCTTGAAGCAGCCGTTGCCGAGAATGAGCGCGAGCAGCGCGAACAGGAACAGCGGCTCGAACGCCATCATGAAATGGCCGATCGCCATGAGGGAGGCGCCGATCACAATGGTTTTGTGCTGGCCGAGCACGCGGTCGGCAATCAGGCCGCCGAAGAACGGGGTGAAATAGACGAGACCCGTATAGAGACCATAGATGTGCGAGGAGAACGGCTGCGCGGCGAGCGGACCGAACATGCCTTCAAAGACGCTGCGCAACCCCGCAAGCCCGATCACGTTGTCGGCGTTCTCGGTCAGCAGCAGATATCTCACCATGTAGAGCACGAGCAGCGAGCGCATCCCGTAGTAGGAGAACCGCTCCCACATCTCGGTGGAGAACAGGAAGGCGAGCCCGCGCGGATGGCCGAGAAAATCGCGCGGGGCGCGGCGACGCAGCGTCTGGGTCTGTGAATAGGCCATGCGATGTCCTTGTCACGTCGGCGGATGTACACAGAGCGCTGACCGCTCGCTCGAGAATATCCTGCTATGATCGAACCACATACTCCGTTCATTCCGGCGCAAGTGGGAATCCAGCTTACTCAAACATGTGTTCCTGCATACGCTCTGGGTCCCCGCTTGCGCGGGGACGAACGGTTGCGGAACGGCCGTCGATCCCATTGTCTTGGAGAGCATCCCTACCGGCCGATCGCTGCCTTGGCCTTGTCAATCACGCGTTGCGGATAGCTCACGAACTGACGCAGCAGGTCTTCTACTTGCTCGGCGGTTGCGATGTCGATATCGAGATTCATCTTCTGCGCATCGGCCAGGAATTCGCGGTCCTTCATGGTATCCAGAAACGCTTGACGCAGCGCGGCGACCCGTTCCTTCGGCAGGTTCGGCGAGGCGGCGAACGGCCGGCCCAGGATGGTCTGCTTGAAATGCAGCTCCAGCACCTGCCGGTCCTCGTCGGTCTTGGCGAAATCGAACACGTCGACAATGGCGCCGAACTCCTGCGTGGTCTTCGGCCCCATCTGCAGGAACAGCTTGAGCCGTCCGGCCTGAATGTCCGGGCAGCCATTGCGCCTTGATCGAGGAGACGAACAGCCCGCAGGCGCCGTGCACCTCGCCGCGCTGCATCGCGAGATTGACGTCCTTCTGTCCGTCATAGCCCGCGATCACGCGGATATTGGCGCCGAGAATGTTCTTGAGGACGAGCGGATGCTGATGGCTGATCGCGGCCGGTCCGGCCGAGCCGAAGATCAGCTCCTTCGAGTCCTTTCTCAGCATCTCGGCGATTGTGGTCGGCGCGCCGGGGCTTTGCCACACGCCGCAGAATGACACGTCCTGGTTCATGCTGCCGATCCAGCCGAACCTGGTGACGTCGAACTTCGCCTGGTCGTTGCCCATGATCGGCTCCATGGCAGTCGAGGCCGCGAAGATCGCGATCTCGATGCCGTCACGGGCGGTGAGGTTGTAGACGTGGTTGGCGACGCGCAGCGAGCCTGCGCCGGGCATGTTCTTCGGGACGACGTTCGGATTGCCGGGAATGAAGCGGCCGTAGTGACGCGCGAGCGCGCGGCCGTAGGTGTCGTAGCCGCCGCCCGGCCCGTAGCCGATCTGGATGGTGATGGTCTCGCCCCGGAAGGTGACGGGCGTCTGCCCCATTGCTGGACCGGCGAGGAGCACGCCAAGGGCGGCGCAAAGGCGGGATATCAACATCAATGCAGGCCCTTAAGGATGCGTCAGAATCGATGCTATCCGTATTCTGGCACGGCTGGTAGACTGGCTGCCTGCTTGTGGTTGCGGCCAATTGCCGGGCTGCGCACGTATCCACGGAGACGAGAAAGATGACCGGACTTCCCCGCCTGCTCGCCCATGCCACAGTCGCAATCGCGGCCTTGCTGGCGACGCAGCCTTCGCAGGCGCAGACCGATCCGGCCGCGGGCTTCCCGAACAAGCCGATCCGCATGATCGTGCCGTTCGCGGCCGGCGGCGGCAATGACATCTTTGCACGGCTCGTCGGCAACAAGGCGGCGGAATTCCTCGGCCAGCAGTTCGTGATCGAGAACCGGCCGGCCGCCGGCGGCCGCGTCGCCGCCGAGTTCGTCGCGGCTCAGCCGGGTGACGGCTACACCGTGTTCATCGGTGCAAGCGGCGTGATGTCGATCTCGGCCGCGGTCTATCCGCAGCTTCACTATCATCCGACCAAGAGCTTCGTGCCGCTGTCGATGATCGCGAATTTTCCGCTGATCATGGTGGGCCAGACCACCATCGCACCCAAGACGGTGGCGGAGCTCGTGGCCTATGCCAAGGCCAATCCCAACAAGTCGAACTACGGCACCACGTCGCCGGCGTTCACGATCTCGAGCGAGCTCTTCAAGCTCAAGACCGGCGCACCCGGTGTCGCCCTTCCGCTCAAGAGCAGCGCCGAGATGATCCTGTGCGTGATCCAGGAGCAGTGCCTGTTCTCGATTTCCGACGGTCCGCCCGCGATCCCGCAGATCAAGGACGGCAAGGTGCGTGCGCTCGCGGTCACCGGATCGGAGCGCTCGCCCGAATTGCCGGACGTGCCCAGCATGGCGGAAGCGGGCTTCCCCGAGGTCAACACCAAGCTGTGGAGCGGCATGTTCGCGCCGGCATCGACGTCGCCCGCGATCGTCAACAAGCTGCAGGCGGCGTTCTCGCGCGCGATCCGCGATCCGGACGTGTCCGGCAAGCTGCGCGGCATGGCGGTCAATCCCGGCGGCGGCACGTCGGATGAGTTCCGCAAGATGATCGACGCGGACATCGAAAGCTATATGGCGGTGGTGAAGGCTGCCAACCTGAAATTCGAGCAGTAGGCGAAAGCAATCGGCGGCTTTTGGCTTGCGGTCATTCCGCGCATGAGAAAACTTCTTCGGCATTGCCGCAGCGCTCGCTCTGTCGGCGCCCGCTGCGGCGCAGGCGCCGGCTGCCTTAAAAGGTGACTTCAAGGGCGAGACGATCAACATCAGCGTCGGCTACCCAGCCGGCGGTGCTCCCGATCTCTACTTCCGTGTCCTCTCCAGACACTATGGACGTCACATTCCCGGCAATCCGCTGATAATCATCAAGAACATGCCCGGCGCCGGTACGTTGCGGGCCGCCAACTACATTTACAATGTAGCGGCCAAGGACGGCACCGAGCTTGCCAATTTCAGCTCCTCGGCGACGATGGAGCCGCTGATGGACAACGATCAGGCCAAGTTCGACGCCACGAGGTTCAGCTGGATCGGCAGCATGAACCAGGAGATCAATTTCTGCGGCATCTGGCAGCGGCCGGGCGCGCCCACTTCATTTGCGGACATGCTGACCCGGGAGACCGTGTTTGCATCCTCGGGCGGTCTCACCTCCTTTGGCTATCAGCACCCGTTGATCTTCAAGAATGTGTTCGGGGCGAACGTGCGGCTGGTTTCCGGCTATGCCGGCCTGCCGCAGGCCTACATCGCCATGCAGCAGGGCGAAGCGCACGGCATGTGCGGCCTTGTCCGCACGCACATCAAGTCGCTGTGGCCGAAGGATGCGCAGGAAGGCCGCTTCAAGCTCATCGTCCAACTCGGACCCAAGACGACGGACGAGCTTGGCCCCGTCCCGAGCATCTTCGATTTCCTCAAGACCGAGGACGACCGCAAGGTGCTCGAGTTTCACTTCAACACCAAGCTGCTGGGCCGTCCGCTCGCCGGTCCGCCAGGCGTTGCGCCGGAGCGGTTGGCGGTTCTGCGCAAGGCATTTCAGGACACGATGCGCGACCAGGA
Organism: uncultured Alphaproteobacteria bacterium; assembly: GCA_963745515.1. GTDB lineage: Bacteria > Pseudomonadota > Alphaproteobacteria > Rhizobiales > Xanthobacteraceae > VAZQ01. The sequence goes on along the minus strand of CAVUXO010000007.1, from coordinate 560,874 downwards.
ATTCCTGGCCGAGGCGCATAAGGCTAATCTCGACATCGACCCTGCCACCCATGAGCAGGTGGAGCAGCTGCTGGCGAAGTTCGCCGACTATCCGAAAGCCATCATCGAGCGAGCCAAGCTTGCCGTGACGCGCTGAACGTGCGCGGTGTTCGCGTTCCCGGGAACTCGCTCACGCCGCTGCTCGGCGCACTCTTAGGTGCACCGAGCAGCCTCCGCCATCCCCACTCCTGCGACCATCCCAACTCTTGAATGTCTTAGTAGTAGTCGCCGCAGACATAGGTCAAACGCCAGCCCCACTGCGTCCAGATCCGCTCATAACAGCCGTAGGAATTGTAGTAGCCGTACGGGAAAGCCCCGGCAAAGGCGAAGAACCGGTTGTTGAACCGGTGGTGCCTGAAGGCAAACTTGGGATGAGCCACGCCGACACGTGCAAATGAGCGCGGAAAGCCGACAGCGGCACGGCTGAATCCGGGGCTCATGCGAGCAAAACCATTAGGGCTCATGCCGACGCGGCCCATGCCGACTGGACCCATCCCACACGGCCCATGCCGCCACCGAACATGGCGCCACCACCCATCCCACCGCGGCCCATCCCGCCGCCGAACGTGCCACCACCGCCCATTCCACCGTGGCCCATTCCGCCGCCGCCCATCCCACCACCGTGGCCCCGCCCCCATCCACCACCGTGGCCGCCCCCACCACCCCGCGCCCCCACCCCCACCCCCTCTGGCCGACGCATCAAGCGCCGAACCGGCGATGATGGCCGCCGTGGCGGCCAAGACGATCATTGTTTTGCGCACCATGATTGCGTCCTCCAGCTTGCGAGAGACAGGACGAGCTCTCTGTTGGAACCGCGCCGCTCGATTGTTTGTGCGTCTTACGCACAGCGGCTGCGAGCCCAGATCTCGACAACCGAGAGCATCGGCCAGGATTGCGATAAACTCAAATGAGTAATGCGACAGTTTCTGACAAAAAAGTCAGTTTCTATGTTTCCGTTTCTTTGACAAGATGTTGCGGTTAGGTGCCGCGAACATCCATTGGAGTTTGAAGGATGGCAGGCGGGCGCTGTCGCATTCTCGTCATCGAGGACGACCGTGAGACGGCCGATCAGCTCAGGGATTCACTCGTGGCGAGTGGTTATCACGTCGATCTTGCCGTCGACGGCCGTGAGGGGCTGAGCCGCGGGCATTCGGCCGAATACGCCGTGATGACGGTCGATCGCATGCTACCGGACATCGACGGGCTTGCGGTCATTCGGCGGCTGCGGGAAGACGGCATCGTCACGCCGGCGTTGATCGTCAGTGCGCTCGGCGAGATCGATGACCGCGTGCGCGGTCTGCGCGCCGGTGGTGACGACTATCTCGTCAAGCCGTTTGCCGTCGCGGAGCTTCTGGCCCGCGTCGACGCGCTCGCCCGCAGGAGCGACACCGTCGTCAAGGAAACCCTGTTGCGGGTCGGCGATCTCACGCTCGACCTGGTGTCGCGGACGGTAACTCGTTCGGGCCGGGAGATCGCGTTGTTGCCGCGGGAATTCCAGGTGCTCGAGTATCTGGTACGGAACGAAGGGCAGGTCGTTCCACGAGCGATGCTGTTGCAGCATGTGTGGGATCTCCATTTCGACCCCACGACCAACATCATCGACGTTTATGTCGGGCGTGTCCGTCGCAAAGTCGACGGTCACCAAGCCTATCCGCTGATCCATACCGTCCGCGGTGTCGGGTATTGTGTCCGTGCTCCTGGCTAAGACCTTACGGTCATCCACGCTTCGACTGGCGCTGATCTGGATCGGGATATTCGGCACCGCAGTCGCTGCGTTGCTGGGCTATGTCTATTGGTCGTCCGCGTCCTACATGCTCAGACAGTCCGATCAGGCGATCGCGATGGAGCTTGCGGTTCTGCGAGAGGGCTACGCCAAAGGCGGGCGTGAGCAATTGATAGCAGCGATCGCACAACGGATGTCCGACGGGCGCTTCGAAAGCGGCATCTACCTGCTCGCCGACACCTCTGGCGCTCCGCTCGCCGGCAATCTTGCCGCCTGGCCGGCGAGCCTGAAAGGCTCCAGCGGATGGGGCAATTTCAGTGCACCGGAATGGAAGCCCAACGCCGCGCGCCAGCCCCTGATGCGCGCGACGTTCGAGACACTTCCGGACGGCACGCGCCTGCTGGTGGGGGAGGACATCGCAGATCTCGATCAGGTGACCGATAGGATCAATACGGCTCTGCTTCTGACCACGCTGCTGATCGTTGCAGTTGCGGCGGCGGCCAGCGCATCCATCACGCGGCGCACCGTGGGCCGGATCGAGTCCATTAATGCGACCAGCCGCGCCATCATGCAAAGTGGTCTCAGTGAGCGGATACCCCTGCGCGGGACCAAGGATGAATGGGACGAGCTTGCGACCAACCTCAATTCAATGCTCTCTCGCATCGAGACGCTGATGGGGGAGGTGAAGCAATTCACCGACAATGTGGCGCACGAGCTGCGCACGCCGATCACGCGGCTGCGCGGCCGGCTGGAGAAGTCCTACAACAGTCTGCGCGACGGCGATGCTCAGAAAGCCATGATCGGTGACACCATCGCCGACGTTGACAGTGTGCAGCGGATATTCTCCTCGCTCACGCGCATTTCGCAAATTGAAGCCAGAGATCGGACGGCCGCATTCCGCACCATCGATCTCGCCGAGACCGTGCGCGAGGTGGTGGAATTGTTCGATGCGGCTGCCGAGGAAAAAGGCGGGCAACTCATCGCGATCGGCGATCAGTGCGTGCTGGTCACGGGCGATCGAGACCTTCTGTTCGATGCGGTGGCCAATCTCGTCGACAATGCCATCAAGCATGGCCCCGAAGCGGGTCGCGTGACTGTGGATGTTAGGCAAAGTGATGCTGGAGCCGCCATCGCGGTGTCCGACGAAGGCCCCGGCATTCCGGGCGACGAGATCAGAAACGTGTTCAAGCGCTTCTATCGGCTCGAGCGAAGCCGTCGGACTCCCGGCAACGGCCTTGGGCTGAGCCTGGTGGCGGCGGTGGCCCGACTACATGGGGCGCAGATCGAGACGCTCGACAACGCGCCTGGTCTTACGATCCGACTGGGGTTTCCTGCCTCTGCACGCTTGGGCGTTGAGGATGCCGCGTCGTCCTGACGAAAAAGCCAGGGCGAGATTAGCGGAGTTTGAATTGCCTCATTCCGTTCGTCCCCGCGGAAGCGGGGACCCAGTTCTTTGGCCGAGTTCTCGGCCCTGGATTCCCGCTTTCGCGGGAATGAACGGAGATTGGTTCAATGGCGGTGCAAAACCTAGATTTATCACGCTCTATCGCTCGTTGCGGATCGCCTCGTAGCGCTGCACGATTGTCCTTCGGCGTCGCGTAGATGTCGCGCAGCATGTCGTCGACGTCGGCGCCTGTGATCGGGCCTTCGACCTCGAGGCCGTTGCGCTTGGCGTCGTCCCGGAAGCTCCGGATCGCGCATGGTGGCGTCGAAGGCCTGCCGCAGCGCTGCGAGCCGCTCCGGCGGGACGCCGGGCGTGGTCGCAACCGGACGGCCCATCTTCTGTGCCCCGAAGGCGAGCGTGAAGATCTGCCGCGACGCCTCGTCGCGCGCGAGATCGGCGACCAGCGGCACGTCCGGCAGCTCCGGATGCTTGGCCATGCTGAGCTGCAGGATGACGTTGATCTGCTTGTTGGTGAGCCAGTTCGGCCGCGCCGACTTGATCGCCGCCCAGGTGAAGCTGCAATAGCCATCGAGCTCGCCGCGCTCCATGGCGATGCCGACCGCGGCGCTGTCGGGATAGCCGAGCACGGTCTTGAAGCGCGTGCCGAGCACGGCGTTGAGCAGCTTCGGGAAGATAGTTGCTCTCGGCCGATGCGCCGGTCGAGCCGACCGCAACCTCGCGGCTGCTTGGCGTCCTCGATCGACGTCACGCCGCTCTTGCCCCAGGTGATGCAGGTCGCGACATCGCGGTTGATGCTGCCGAGCCAGCCGAACTTCAGCGCGTCGTAGCGCGCCTGTTGATTGCCATAGAGCGGCTCGGTCACCAGGCTGCGCGAGGGGTGGGCGATCACGCGTGCCGTCGCGCGCCGCGACGTTATAGAGATGGTTGAACATCACGATGCCGCCGGCGCCCGGCATGTTCTCCGGCACCATCGTGGGCTTGCCGGGAATGTATTTGCCGATGTGGCGCGCAAGCAGCCGCAGGTAGAGATCGTTGCCGGTGCCGACGCCATAGCCGACCAGCATGCGCACGCGCTTGTCCTTGTAGAAGCTTTCGACGGACGATTGCGCTACGGCCGGCGGGGGGAGGGAGATGAGAAGCGCCGCCGTGAGCGTGTTGCCAAACCAAGTCCGCAAACCTCTCCGTCGTCGTCTCCGCGAAGGTGGGGACCCATACTCACCGGGCATTCCGTTGTTCGACGGCGATGCGAACTCGCTTGCGCAGGGCGTATGGGTCGCGGCCTTCGCGGGGACGACAGTGGAGAGGCTGGAGCGCGCAAAAAGCTTGGTCATCACGACGCCATCATATGCCGGACCGCGAGATAGCTGAACGTCATCGATGAGGCGAGCGAAAGTCCGGCCTGATAGCCGACGCCGTGCTCGGTGGTCGGCGGCGACATTGCCGGAGGCGTAGAGGCCCGGGGATCGGCTGTCGCCGCTGGTGGATGACCTGTCCGTTGCTGTCGGCCAGCAGCCCGACCGAGGCCGAGCCGGTCGGATGCAGCTCGACGCCGTAGAACGGCGGCTCCTCGATGGTGCCGAGGCTGGCATTGCCGCCGCGCGGCGGCCTTGGCGGACGCGAGCTTCCACTGGTTCTCGCCGCGGCGGAAATCGGGGTCCGATGCCGGTCGCGCGCAAAGCCGTTGAAGCGCTCGACGGTCTTCGCCAGTGCATCGGCATCGATGCCGAGCTTGTGCGCGAGCTCGCCAAGCATTGTCGGCGCGCGGCACGGTCTTCGGGCACGTCGCTGCCGACCGGCTGGTTGGCGAACGAGAATTTCTTGAGATACTGCGCGAATCGAAAATCAGGAAGGCGGGCAGGTTCGGATATTCATGCTTCATCGGATCGAACTAACGAAGCTGCGGCACGATCCCCTGGAAGAACGTCTCGTCGGCAAAGCGCCTGCCGTATTTGTTCACCACCATCGTGTGCGGGCTGCACAGCTCGACGATCCCGGCATGCACGCACAGTGCCGGGCTTGCCCGGCTCGTCCGGCGGAATGGTGTAGGACAGCATCACCCGCAGGCTGTTCTCGATCTTGTGCAGGATGCCGCCGATCTCGGCGCCGAAGACGAGGCCGTCGCCGGTGAGCGACGCGAGCGACAGGCTCGTCGGCCTCCTGGTCGATGCCGGGAATCTGCTCGAAGTCGCGGCTCATCTGCGCGTTCGCGCTGTAGCCGCCGGTGCGCGAGGATCACGCCCTTGCGTGCCGCGATGCGCTCGCCCGAGCGCATGATCGACGCCGGTGACGCGCTCGCCTTCGACCGCGAGGCTTTCGACCTGCTGGTCGGTGAGCACCGGCACGCCGCGCGCGCGCAGCGCCTTGAGGAAATGGCAGATCAGGCCCAGCCCCTTGCCGCGCATGTCGCTGCGCCTTGCGCTCGCGCACGAGGTCCTGGTCCCAGCGCGAGAAGTTGTTGATGCCGCCCCAGGTGACCTGCTCCTCGGCGGTGACGAAGCAGGGCACGTCGTGCGGGCGTCGAGCACGCGCTCGCGCCAGTCGCCGAGATCGAAGCCCGAGATGAGCTCGACCTCGAGCGAGCGGCCGACCGCGCGGGTGCCGGGCGACTGTGCCGTAATAATGATCGGTGAGGCCGCGCACGACGCGGAAGCGCACGCCGCAGTCTTCGAAGAATTTCAGCGCCTCGCGGCGAGCGGTCGACGAATGTCGGCATGCGCTCCTCGTCGAGGAATGCCGCCCGCCGAGGAAGCGCATATAGGCGATGACGTCGTCGCGCGTGTCGCTCGTAGCCGGCCGCCTGCGCCAGATGGTTCTGGCCGACCCAGATCAGCCCATAGGAATTGACGGTGCCGCCGCCGAGCGTGCTCCGCCTTTTCCAGCACGATCGGCTTGAGCCCGAGTTCGTGCGCGGCGAGCGCGCCCGCGAGGCCGGCGATGCCGGAGCCGAGAACGACGACGTCGTAGGTCTCGTTCGTCGCGGCCATCAGCGGCTGCGGCTGATGTTGTGCTCGGTGTTGAAGCAGGTCGGCTCGCGATAGCCTTTCGACACCGTGACGATGCTCGGGTTGTCGTCCTTCACCGCCTGGAACAGCGGCTCGGTCGCGCGCCAGAGATTGTTGAAGGGCGCGTCGTGATGCGCCGGCATGTAGACGTCGGGCTTGTAGGTGCGCACGTGCTCGAGCGCCTGCTCGACCGTCGCGTGTTGAGATAGGCCGCCGAGACCGCGATCAGCGCCAGGTCGACGCGTCCGGCGCGCTGCCATCGCGGCCTTCTCGAAGTCGGTGACGCGGCCGCCGCTGTCGCGATACATGATGCGGAAGCCGTTATCGAGCGTGATCAGATAGGCGATCGTGCCCTCGCTGCGATCACGCGGCGATCCTGCGTGCCGCGCTGGCGGATCGTCGCCTGCTCGGCGATCTGCTCGGGCGTCGGCGGCGTCGTGGTGGCCTTGAGCGCCGCGTCGAAGGCGCCGACGACGTCCGCCGGCGGATCGCCATGCTCGCCCAGGATCGGCTCGACCTTGAAGGCGCCGAACTGCAGCACCTCGCCGCCGCGGCCGGTGACGGTGCGCACCTGCTTGGCATCGATCGGCTGCGTGGCGAGCTTCTCGGTGGTCACCGGCGCGCCGACCACGGTGGCGCCGGTACGCGCGCCGACCGATGCGGCGTCCGACATGTGATCGTGATGGCCATGGCCGATCAGGATCGCGTCCGCCTTCTTGACGTCGGCGGCCTTGAAGCCGAGCGAGCGGATAGAGGCTGCCGCGATCGAAATAGGCGTCGAGCAGCACGATCTGGCCGTTATAGGCGAGCTCGAAATTGGAATAGCCGGTCCAGCGGACCGCGAGCGTGTGCGGGTTCTTCGGCAGCGCGCCGCCGGTCGAGGCCATGCACTGGCGCGTGACAGGCCGGGTCGCGCGGCTCGGCTTGAAACGCCGTGTCGGCATCGAGCGCAGGGTTGAGCGCAGCGCGCGGGTCTTCGAACGGCCGGGCCTTGGCGGGACAGCGGATGCGGCGAGGGCGGCAAGCGCAATGCTGGTGACGAAGAGAGCCTTGGCGCGCACGAGATCCTCCCAGGTTTTGTTCGTTGGCGCTGTTGCACTTCAATATCGGCAGAGCAGTGCCACAGGGTTCCCTCCCCCCTTGTGGGGGAGGGACAGGGAGAGGGGTACAACACGCACTGCAGCTGTTTCGCATTTGAGGCAAAACAAATGCCGGCAGCCGTCGTCCTGGAATCTTTAGCTAAGGACTCACTTCGCGCTCGGCACTCTCTCGCCACCCCTCTCCCTGTCCCTCCCCCACAAGGGGGGAGGGAACGGTGTGGCGCGCACCTTCGCAACTCACGCAGTGCGCCTGCGGGTGTCCCCGCAAGTTGGTGCACGCTAGTCCTGCGGCTCGAGCTTGATCAGCGCGGCGCCATGGTTGTTGCCGACCCAGAATGTGGGCGGTGTCGTGTTGTTGTCCACGAACACACGGCGCACGTTGGTCTGGTGCGGCAGCGGGTATTCGATGATCTTGCCGGTCTCCAGGTTGAGCCGCAGGATGCGGTCGGCATTCATGCCGCCGGTCCACAGGTTGCCGTCCTTGGCGGGAGCGGCGTCATAGGGCGCGAAGAACCGGCCCGGCACTTCCCACTCCTGGAACTTCTCGGTCTTAGTGTCGAACATGCCGACGCGCTCGCCGAAGAACTCGGCGAACCAGAGCCGGCCCTGATCGTCGAGCCGGCCGCGGCGCGGACGCGAGTTGCGGGTCGGCGTCGGGTAGAGCGCCATCTGGCCGGATTTGGCGTCGATGCGGCCGATATGGGTGCCGCCGAAGTTGAGGAACCAGAGATTGTTCTCCTTGTCGGCCTGGATCGTGTAGGGCGATCCCGGCCCATTCGCGAACGGCTCGAACAACTCGGTCTCGCCGCTCGTGACATTGATCCGATAGACGCCGCGCCGCGCCGGATCCTGGATCCAGATCTTGTTGTCGACGGTCCAGTTCTGGATGCCGATCAGGGCCGTCTGCGAGTCCGGCTTGATCATGTTCGGCGGAATGCTGAACATCTGGAACTGCTCGGTCTTCACGTCGAACTTGGCGGTGCCGGACTGGAACATCAGGCCGAGCCAGAGATTGCCCTGCGGGTCGGTCTCGAGGTCGAGCGCGCCGGTCGGCCAGCCGTCACGCTGCAGCGGCACCTTAAAGGTCTTGTGCTCGAGCGTCTTGGTGTCGAGGCGGCCGAGGATCTGCCCGCTGAAGTCGCTGTGCCAGACGATGCCGTCCTTGTCGGTGATGACGTCGTGCGGCTGGATCATCTGATCAGGCAGGTCGTACTCGGTGATGACGACGCGGGTGCCGTCGCCGCTCACACGCGGCACGGTCTTGAGCTCGTAGCTCTGCTCGCCCTTGCTGCGGTTGATGCTGGCGAAATAGGCCGCAACCTTCTCGGCGTTGGGCACGAAGCGGTTGATGTCGCGCGCCTCGGCGCGGATCTGCGGCTTCTTGTGGAAGCTGTTGTTCGAGTACTGCGCCATGCGCTTGATGACGTCGAACATCTCCTCGGCGTTATATTTCGAGGTCAGGATGCGCTCGACGGTGTGGCAGTTGGTGCAGCCGGTCAGCGCGCGCTTCTCGGCGTCGGTGCCGGGAACGCTGAGGATCCACTCGAGGTTCGAGAGCTGCGCGGGGAGGTTCTTGGTCTTGGTGAGCTTGAGGTCGAGGGAGGCGGGCTTGTCGCCCGCAATGGTTACCGTCGATGGCCCTTCGAGGTCGTAGCCCGCAGCGCGGATCGAGAGCGCATAGTCGCCGGCGGCGAGCTTGCCGGCCGGGAAGCTGAACTCGCCCTTGGCGTTGCTGACCACGCTGACGGTGACGATGCCCTTCTTGGCGCTGATCACGACGCCTTCCATCGCGCCTTCGGCGGCGGAAGAGACCTTGCCGGTCAGGCTCTGTGCCAGTGCGGGTGCGTGGCCGAAGATGACGGCGAGCGCGGCGGCCGCCATCAGGCTTGTCAGTCTAGTTTTCATTGAGAGTTTCTCCCTGGGGTGAGTAAGGCGCGAGCGGCGTTGCAGCCGCTCGCACGAAAGCGCGCTGCAATCATTGTGCAGCAGGATACCCCTTTCGAATGCCGGTTCAACGGGCATTTGCCGGTGCGGGAGGAGCCTGTGAGGACTGCAAGCCATCGCCCGGGCGATTCCCCTGGTGGGATGTGTGGATAGGGTGGCCAGCGCGCTCCATCGTCACGGGGCCCAAATCAGTATTTTGGTACTCCAATTCGGCCTTACTATCGAACGAAAGGTTTGGAAGTCTCATAGCAGGGGCGTGTATCCTGGGCTTACACGCAACCCAGGGGCTTACAGAGGGGAAGACTTTCCGATGCGACTGAACTTGTTTGTGTCGGCGTTCATAGGAGCGGCGTCAATGCTCGCCGCTGCCGAGGCGATGGCTCAGTGCACGACAAAATCAATCCCGCTGCCGAACGCAGCATTGCTTACACCGCCGCCGGAGTCCGGCTGCGCGTTCCAGATCGCAACTCCCAATGCTGCACCTAGCCAGCTCGACTATGAGCGGCAATGCCATCAGGACGCCGGCGTGATCTTGCGCAACCGTCTGCTGCAATTGCAGGCTTCGGTTGGTGAGGCCGTAAAGGCGATCAACCGCGCGTGTCCCGCCGCCGTCAGCACGGCCCAGCCGGGCTCGAGACCGTCCATTCCGCTGCCTCGCCCCACACTGCTGACGCGGCCGCCGGACGTCGACTGCACGTTCAAGGACAGCTCCGATGCTGCGGACAGTGCGCCGAGACCGACGCCTGCCGAAGCGATTGCTGCTGTGCGGATGAAGCTCGACTACGAGCGCCAATGCTATCGGCACAATGAGATCATCCTGCGCACCGGCTTGGAGCAGTTGCAGGCGGCAGTGGGCGAGACGATCAAGGCAGTCACCGGCAACGATCGGTCCACTGCCTCCGCTGCCAAGGGACAACCGGCCGCCAAGCAGCAACCCGCTGCCAAGCAGCAACCCGCTGCCAAGCAGCAATCCGCTGTTACCACGCGGCAATCCGCTGCTGCGCAGCAGCCTCTTGCCATGCAGCAACCCGCTGTCATGGAGGAACAGATCAATGATCGGCCGGCCAGGACCCTGGAGGCGCCCTGCGCTGCGTTGTCGCGGGGCAGGTGCGTTGGTCGGGATCCCGATCCCCGCGTGCGCTCCATGATGTCGCACGACACTGAGTGACTGACTGCTCCTTGGTCGTAAAATAAAGGGTGCGAGCGATATCGAAGCCGCCCGCACCCAACGCGTTCAGTCCAGCCAAGCGTTTAGTCCAGCGTCTCGAGCTTGATGATATTGGCGCCGTGGTTGCTGCCGACCCAGAACGTGGGCGGCGTCGTGGTGTTGTCGACGAACACGCGCCGGATGTTGGTCGTCTTGGGCAGCAGGTACTCGGTGAACTGGCCGGTCTTGGTGTCGAGCCGCACGACGCGGTCGTTGATCATCGAGCCGGTCCAGGCGTTCTCGTTCTTGTCGAACGCGACGTCATAGGGGTTCGACCACGGCGTCGGCAGGTCCCATTCCTTGAACGTCTCGGTCTTGGTGTCGAACATGCCGATACGGTTGCCGCGATACTCGCCGAACCAGATGCGGTCCTGCTCATCCATCATGCCGCGCCGCGGTCCGGCCGGCTTCTTCGGCATCTGGAACAGCGTCACCTTCATGGTGTCGCGGTCGACCTTGCCGATATATTCGGCGGCGATGTCGGTGAAGTAGGCGTTGTTCTTGGAGTCGGGGATGACGTCGTAGATGTTGTGGGTCTCGCCGACGCCCGCCGCCTTGAACGGCTCAAGCGATTCGATCTGGCCGGTCTTGAGGTCGAGCCGGTGGATCGCCGCAAAGCCGTTGTTCTGCGACCAGACCTTGCCGTCGACATGCGACTTCTCGGCCCGCACCATGTTGACCTGGGTCTGATCCTTCTGCATCTCCGGAGGCATGCTCCAGGTGGTGACCTTCTTGTCCTTGAGGTCGACCTTGCCGATCGCGCCCTGGTACATCATGCCAAGCCACATGTTGCCGTCCTTGTCGGGACGCAGGCCCAGCATGCCGGTCGGCCAGCTCTGCTTGAGCTCCGGCATCGCGATTTCGGTGTGGGCGCCGGTCTTCGGGTCGATATAGCCGAAGGTCTGCTCGCCGAAGTTGGAGTAGTAGGCGTTGCCGTCGGCGCCGATCACGACGTCATGCGGCTCGATGGTCGGAGCGCGGCAGGTCGTACTCGGTGTAGATGACCTTGGTGCCGCGCCCTTCGGGCGCGGCAGGGTCTTGAGGTCATACTCCCAGCCGCCCGCTTCGCTCAGGTTGATGGAGCTCAGGAATTCCGCCTGCCGCTTGCGCGCCTGCGCAAGTGTATCGCCGCGCTCTTCCAGAAGCCGCGTGGCCTTGCGTTTCTGCGCATGCAGCGGGATGCTCTGGTTGGCGTAGCTACCCATGCGTGGGAGAATCTGCGTCGCGAACCCTTCGGCGTCGTAGCTCGATTTCACAATACGCTCGAGGGTGTGGCAGCTCACGCAATTGAGCAGCGACAGCTTCTGCTGCTGCGAGCCCGGCACGCTCGTGATCCATTCGCCGTTGCTGAGCTGGCGGGTGATATTCTTGGTCTTGACCAGCTTGATGTCGGCGCTCGCGCCCTTGTCGCCTGCGAGCTCGACCGATTGCGGACCCTGCAGGTCATAACCGATGGCGCGAATTGAGATGGCGTACTTGCCAGAGCCGAGCTTCGAAGCCGGGAAGCTGAACTGGCCGCTCGCGTCGCTGACCACCGTGATGGTGATGGTGCCGCCTTCCTTCTTGGCGCTGACCAGCACGCCTTCCATCGCCCCTTCCTCAGCCGAGATCACTTTGCCCGAGAGGGCAACCTGGGCGAGAAGAACTCGAGGACGACATCGCTGCGACAGTCGCCCCGAGTGCGACCGCTTGCAGCAGGCTTCGTTTGTGCATGATGGGCTTCTCCCTCGAAGTGTCGCCGCCAAGATTATGGAGGCCCCATGGCCTCCATAGCGGCGATCGCAATTAATGCCGCAGAATAGCCCTTTCGCGGCCCCGTTCAATGGGCTCGGGGGCGGTTGGGGGCAGCTGTGGAGTGAGGCCCGAAGCGATGGGCTCCTGGCGCGGCCAATTCGCCGCCTATTTGATGGAACTTGCGATCACTTTTTCAGCATTCGACCGACGCGATTGGAACCAACGCCTACGCCTTTGGTTTATCCCGCCACTGAAGTGATAATCGTCAACAACATTGAGAGGGTAACCATGCAGAAAACCCTTTGCGTCCTGGCGGGCGCCGCCATGCTGGCGTCAGCGGGACTTCTCGCTCAGCCCGCCAGCGCCATCGGGCTTCCGGGCGCACAGAGCATGCAGGGCGCCATCGCTGATGCCGACGTGACCGACAAGGTGCATTGCCGGCCGGGCGTCTGGCATCATCGGTATCGTCCGAATGATGGCTGCTTCCGGCGCGGTCGCTACTACAATAGCTACAACAACTACTACGAGCCGGGCTACGCCTACGGTCCCGGCTATTACGGCCCAGGCGTCGGCGTCTACGGACCGGGAGTCGGTTTTCGCTTTGGCTTCGGCGGTCATCGTCGACATTGGTAGGGTCAGCGCTAGACGCGAAGCCGGCGCGTCAACAATGAACGTGTAACGTAACCGGCTGTATCACTCCTATGCGTCTTCCATGCCCGATCGGCGTCATTGCCGGTCGGGCATTTTCTTGGCTTCGTGCATGGGCGTGAGCACGGGTGCGACTGATCTTGCGGAAGGGCGGGCAGGCGTGACACTTTGGCTCACCTGAGAGCGCCGCGCGAGGCAAGTGCCTCGCAGACTGGCGACCAGAACAAGGCCGCAAGAGCAAGGGGAGGATGCCGTGTTTCGACCGCGATTGACGATCCTGACATCTTTGGTTGCCGCGTCCGTTGCTGTGGGCGTGCTGCCGGCGCAAAGCCAGGACGGAAAGCCGTCAGTGACGGGCAAGCCCGGCGAGTGGCGCTATCTCAACAGCGATCCAGGCGCGACACGCTATTCGCCGCTCGATCAGATTACCAAGGACAATTTCAAGGATTTGAAACTCGCCTGGCGCTGGAAGCCCGCGATCGGGCCGGCGCCGTCGTCGCTCGGCGGCACCGCGCAAGGCAACGGCGATCCCACGTTTGCGATCTATCGCAGCGAGTCGACACCGGTCATGGCGAACGGCGTTCTCTATACGGCTGCCGGCGGCCAGCGTGTCGTGGCCGCCATTGATGCTGCGACCGGCAAGCAATTGTGGATGTGGACGGGCATGGACGAAGGCGGCCGCGACCGCAAGGCGCCGCGGCGCAACGCCGGGCGCGGCGTCGGCTATTGGACCGACGGCACCGAGGAGCGGATCTTCGTCATCACCACCGGCTTCTTCCTGGTCGCGCTCGACGCCAAGACCGGCACCATGGTGCCCTCGTTCGGAGTGAATGGCGCGGTCGACCTGATGAAGGAGCTCAACGTCGACTACGATCACGTCACCCGCATCGGCAACTCGTCGCCGCCGATGGTCTATGGCAACACGGTGATGATCCCGCCCGCGCTGGAGGAGGGCTTCGTCCCCGACAACATGCGCAACACGCCGGGCTACGTGCTGGCGTTCGACGCGCGCAGCGGCAAGCAGAAATGGGCGTTCCACACGGTGCCTAAGGCGGGCGAGCTGGGCGCCGACACCTGGGAGGAGAATTCCAACGGCTATACCGGCAACACCGGCGTGTGGGCGCCGATCTCGGTCGATGCTGAGCTCGGCTACGCCTATCTGCCGGTGGAATCGCCGACCAACGACTACTATGGCGGTCATCGGAAGGGCAGCAACCTGTTCGCCAATTCGGTCGTCTGCGTCGACATCGAGACCGGCAAGCGCATCTGGCATTATCAGATCACGCATCACGACATCTGGAACTACGACCTTTCCTCCGCGCCGACGCTCGTCAACATGACCATCGACGGCCGGCCGGTGAAAGCGCTGGTGCAGCTTTCCAAGCAGGGCTTTGCCTATGTGCTCGATCGCGTCACCGGTCAGCCGGTATGGCCGATCGAGGAGCGTCCGGTGCCCGCAAGCGACACGCCCGGCGAGCGCGCCTGGCCGACGCAGCCGCATCCGACCAAGCCCGCCCCTTACGAGTACCAAGGCTACAACGAGAACGATCTGATCGATTTCACGCCCGAGCTGCGCGCCGAAGCGATCAGCATCGCCAAGCAGTATCGCCTGGGCCCGGTGTTCACGCCGCCGTCGGAGATCAAGCCCGACGGCACCAAGGGCACCTGGTACAACCCGGGCGGCACCGGCGGCTCGCTCTGGCAGTCCGGTGGCTTCGATCCGGAGACCAGCCTCTACTACATTCCGACCAAGGCGGGGCCCAATGTGGCGTCGCTGCGCAACGACCCGAAGTCCAACATGCGGCTCTCGCGCGGGCCGGGGGCGCAGCTCGTAGTGCAGGGCCTGCCGATCCTCAAACCGCCGTACAGCAAGATCGTGGCGCTCGATCTCAACAAGGGCGAGTACGCGTGGTCGGTGCCGCTAGGCAACACGCCCAAGAGCGTATCCGACCATGCGGCGCTCAAGGGCAAGACGATCCCGAACACCGGCGGCATCGGCCTGCAGGCGACCATGCTCATCACCAAGACCTTGCTGATCGCGGGCGAGGGCTGGGGCGGCGAGCACGTCGTGCGCGCCTATGACAAGAAGACGGGCGCGGTGCTCGGCGAGGTGAGCATCCCCGGCATGATGGGCAGCATGCCGATGACCTATATGCAGAGCGGCAAGCAGTATGTCGCTTTCACAGTGGGCACGCGCACAGAGCCGGCGGAGCTGGTGGCGTTCGCGCTGGAGCGGTGAGCGATATCGCCGGGGCGTCGCGTCGCCGCAACTGCGGTTCACTTGGTGCAGATTCACTTGGCCGCGAATCCCGCGGCCTTGGCGGTTGCTGCCCATTTCTGCCTGGCGCCGACCAGAAACCGGGCAAAGTCTTCCGCGCCGCCTGGCGTGTGCGCGCTCGCGCTAATGGTATGTCGTTCTTCCGTTAAATTGGGCGTGGCGCGTCGGTCAAAGAGGCATACTTTGCGAGGGTCTGCCCGACACAAGCCGGTAGTGTGCGTGGCATACTTGATGGAATTCGATGGAGCACGATGATGGATAGTCTAACGCTGCTGCTGCAGGTGCATGTCGCTCTCAGCCTAGTTGGCATCGCGTCGGGGTTGGTGGCGCTTTACGGTCTCGTGACCGGCAAGTTGTTTGCGGGCTGGACCGCGCTCTTTCTCGCGACCACGATCTTGACCAGCATAACCGGCTTTCCGTTGCCGCCTTACGGTTTCGACCCACCGCGTGCCATTGGTGTGCTCTCGTTGGTGCTGCTCGCCCTTGCAGTTGCGGGGCTGTATGTGTTCCACCTTGCCGGAGCTTGGCGCAAGATCTACATCGCGACCGCCGTTGCCGCGCTCTATCTAAACACATTTGTCTCCGTCGTTCAGTCATTCCAGAAGCTCTCGTTCCTGCAGCCACTGGCGCCGACGCAGTCGGAGCCGTCGTTCGTCATCGCTCAGCTTGTGGTGCTGGCGGCGTTCAGTGCGCTTGGTGCGCTCGCTGTCATCAGGTTTCGCCCCGCGGCTAGCGTAAGCGCCTGAGCCCTGATCCCGGGCCAGGCGCGGTCAGCCGTTGACCACTGCGTCAACGATACCCAGCCCCCATAGCGGATGGCGGATGAGCCAGTAGATCACAAGCACGAGAATGATCAGGATCAGTGCGAACATCGCGGCGGTCATTGTCAGGTTCCAGAGCGAGAACGTCACCGCCAGGGTGTTCTGTTCGATGGCCACATCGACGAGCGCCGCCTTGAGCACCACGCCCTTGAAGTCGTCCTTGAAGCGATAGACTGGCCGGGCCGCGAGGTAAGCCTTGATCCCGCTCTCGGCCACGCCTTGCAAGGCGGAGCGAACCGCATTGCTGAGCCGTCCGCCCTCTTCGCCGAGCACGGTCCGGCCGGCAATTGCAAGTTGTTCGATCTTGATTTCGTCAGCGTCGAAATACATCGCAGCCTCGTCCGCCGCGAAGCGCGGAACCCCGCGCGCCGAAACGCTGGCGGAGACCGGCTGCTGCAGGAGCCTTGCCTGCAGCGTGATGCGCAGCCCCAGCCGGTTGTCGGCGAGTGCCACGTTCACGCTCTCGATCGTCACGTCGCGCACCGTGCGGGGGAGCTGCTGGTTCAGCCGGGACTGCAGCTCCGCTGCAGTGAACGTGAGCCTGTCGGAGCCGAATATGCTCCAAAGGAGACCGGCCGCCGACAAAAGCCCAACCAGCACAACGACAATCCAGGCGATTCTGCGTCTTGACATGACCAACCTCCAGATAGGGGGACTTGGCACGCTGTCCGATCGAGGGCCGGTCGGCGCTGGCGAGCTTATGCAGAAGAGAAGTCATGGGCGAGGCCTTCGCCGCGCGCGCCAACGGTCGTGGCCTATGGCTCAGAGCGCGTGGGCGAGGCGGCCGACCTCGGCCAGAACCGCGTTGCGCTCGTCGTCGGTCGCGCTCGCTTCGGCGTAGTAGGCTGTCACGAGGATTGGCGCGCGCCCGGGCGGCCAGATGATCGCGATGTCGTTGGTGGCGTTGTTTGAGCCGGAGCCGGTCTTATCACCGACCCGCCAGCCCTTCGGCACGCCGGCGCGCAGCCGTCTGTCGCCGGTTTTGTTGGCAACGAGCCAGGCGGTGAGTTGCTCGCGCGAGGAAGCAGACAGCGCGTTCCCCAGCAGGGCCTTGCGCAGCATGTCGAGCATGGCAAGCGGCGTCGTGGTGTCGCGCGGATCGCCCGGCGCCGCCTCGTTGAGCTCGGTCTCTCGGCGGTCGAGCCGGGTCACGGTATCCCCAAGCGACCGCATGAATGATGTCAACCCCACGGGCCCGCCAAAACTGTCGAGCAGCAGGTTCCCGGCCGTATTGTCGCTCAGGACCATTGCGGCTTCGCAGATCTCGCTGACGGTCAGGCCGCTCTCGACGTGCTTCTCCGTGGTCGGGGAATAAGTGACGAGGTCGCTCTTGGAATAGACAACGCGGCGGCTGAGGCTTTCCTCCCCGCGGTCGACGCGCGCGAGCACGAACGCTGCCGCGAGGAACTTGAACGTGCTGCAGAGCGCGAAACGCTCTTCGTCGCGTCGGCCGACGCCATTGGTGCCGTTAAGGATGGCGACGCCGAGCCTGCCGCCATGCTGGCGCTCCAGCGCGTCAAGCTCCCGCGACAGCGCGAGCTCGGCATCATCGGCGGACGCTCGCAGGCTCACAAGGGCAGGGGCCGCCAGCAGCGAGCCGGTCAGCATGGTTCGGCGTGACATCATGGGTACTCTCCTGCGGGACGGATCAGCATCCGATCGGAAAGTGCTGCCGGTGCGCCGCGGCAATTCTGCGGCGGGCGCAACGTGCTGCTGCTCACGGCCTCGCCGTTATTCGGAAATAGAAAAGCCGGTCATGCCCGATGATCAGAACGCGATCGGACCGTTTCTTCCAGCAGGCACGAAGGTCCGCTATGACGGCCCCGTCGAGGGCAGACCAGAGTTCGGTATCGTCGTTCATTGTTGGATGAGCGAGGACATCGGAGGATTCGACTGCTATGTCGCATTCTTCGGGAGCGAGCTTCCAAACGGGCCCCCGAAGACAAAGCCTTATGTCCTGCGGTATGCCGCATCCTCGCTGAATGTTATCGAGAAATAACCCAGCACATGGCCAAGCGGGCGCGTGAAGGCGTTGTCGATCACGGTGATCTCGCTTCGAGATTGCCGTGATCCGCAAATGAAATAAAGGAATGAACTAAAACCAAGGTGTGCGGTGCTTGCTTCTGCGCAGCCCTTGCTTGCTCGAATTGTTCATTTCCGTTTTTGATGGCCTATTTCAGACATTGCTGCTTGGTCCAGCGTGTTTTCATGCAAGCAGTGCACAGTGAGCTCGTGAAAGATGCGCGCCGCCAACGATAGCGGCACCCACATGCACGATCTTTAACCCTGGCGCGCTCCCTTACCATATCAGAGCACCTCTCGCGTGTGGCGCCGCTACAACATGTTTCGCCCGCGTCGCGAATCGCGTACACATCAGGCGCGCTTATATGTGAATTTTATTTGTCCAGTACAAATTGCAGTCACAAACTGTCGCTGTGGAAAATGCGTGGAGCCTGAGTGTGCAGGCACGCTCCACTGAAATCGAAATCGCGAGCAAAAGCTGAGGAAGCGCGAGAGGGCCATCTCGGCCCTCCGTGAGACACATTCGGGGGAACGCCATGACTAAGAAGCGCATGCTTCTTGGCTCTGCCGCCGCTTTGACTGCAATAAGCAGCGTGCAAGCAGCCGATCTGCCAGTGAAAGCCAAGCCCGTCGAGTACGTGAAAATCTGCTCTCTCTACGGCGAAGGCTTCTTCTACATTCCTGGAAGCGACATCTGTCTCAAGATCGGCGGTTACGTTCAGTCCGACTACGGCTGGAACCTGACCGGCGCTCGCACGCCGCAATACAGTGGTGGCGCCGGCGCGCAGGATCGCTCGGTGAGCCCGTACTCGACGCGGCATCGCGCGCACTTCAACTTCGACAGCCGCACACAAACTGCCTATGGCACGCTGCGCACTTACGTCGCTGTGCACATCGACAACGAGAACCAGGGCACGGTCACGGTCAACCCGACCCGCGCCTTCATCCAGTGGGCTGGCTTTACTTTTGGTCACACCAAGTCGTTCACCGACGTGCCGGGCACGCCACAGCCAGACACGTTCAGGTCACTCATCGCCGCGCAGAACTGGAGTGACAGCGGCGGCAACGGCACCAACCAGATCGCCTATACCTGGGAGCTCGGCAATGGCATGTCGCTCAACGTCGGTGCCGACGAGCGGCGTACCAAGGGGATCGCCAATCTGTCGAACAACATTGTCACGGTCGGCGCCAACCCGGCGACCGCGTTCGGGCCCTATCAGCATCCGACACCGTGGGCGAACTTTGCGGTCAACCAGGCCTGGGGCCGGTTTGCCGTGTCGGCGATCTTCAACAAGGTCAACGCAACCTACTACAACGATGCAGCCGCCATCCCGGCGACCTTGGATGTCGGTAGCACGCAAGGCACCAACGCGGTCGCGGCCGTTCCGGGCACCGGCTGCAATGGTGCGCAACCCGGCACCTCGGCTTGTGGCCATCCGGATGACAAGTGGGGCTGGGCGGTGCTGTCGGGCATCGACATCAAGGCGCCCTGGGCTGGCCCCGGCGATCACTTCGGCGGCTTCTTCAACTACGGCGTCGGCGCGGCCGCGTACGCCGGCGGCACCAACTTCACCAGCCCCAGTCTGTTCGGTGGCAACAACCAAGTCGCGCTAGGCGTGATCACGGACGGGGTCTTCGTCAACGGCGGTCAGTTCCAGCTGACCACGACCTGGACGGCGGGCGCGGGTTACGAGCACTTCTGGCTGCCCAACCTCTCGACCACGCTGTGGGGAACCTACAGCCAGGTCCGCTACGACGACACGGTCATCAACAGCAACCTGTTCTGCGCTGGCGGTGGTGCCGTCAAGCAGAACGTCATCCTGACAGGTGGAGGCCGGTGCGATCCAGGCTTCAACTTCTGGATGGTAGGCATGATCCAGAACTGGTTCCCCGTGGCTGGTTTCCGGCTTGCGTTGGAGGTGGCCTACACGCGCGTCGAGACGGCGTTTGACGGGCAGACGATCTCGCTCAGCAAGACGCAGGGTTCGCGCCCGACCGGCCTCTACACGGCCAAGGACCAGGGCATCCTGTCGGTGGGGTTCCGCGCTCAACGGGCCTTTGCCTCGGGCGAGTAACGCAATCTAGTAACGCAATCTCCTGGGCGCGTGTTTCACCATCCGCGCCAGCTCCGGCAGCAGCCCCCCTGTTGCCGGAGCTCTTTCTTGGCGGAGTCGCCGGCATAAGCGGATCAACCGCTTGAACTTTGGCGCCGATCTCATTGGCGCAAGTCAGGGGCGCAAGTCGGATGCGCAAGTCAGGCGAGCCTGACTTGCGTGTTCGAGAGGCCGCACACGATGCTGCGGATGGGGTAGGGCCGCGGCCCCTCATCATGGCGCGGCAGGGCCGCGCATGCATCCAATTGATCCGACGCCGCTTCTCGGCTCGAAGCCGCTCTCTAATTTCCCGTCTGAGTGAAGTAGCGCAAATCCGGCGGCTGCTGGCCTTTCTTCGTCGGCATCAAAAGTCCGTCGGCGCTGAGGAAATAGTTCTCCTTGCCGATCATGACGTGATTGTTGTTCTCGCCGCACTCGTCCTCGTTCCAGATCACCTTGCCTTGCTCGCGAATATATTTCTTGGTGATGGTCCAGGGGCGCGTGAAGGCATTGTCAGTGACGGTGATCTCGTTGAGCAGCGTGTCCTTGGCGGTCTTGTCGAGCCTGATGCGCTCCTTCACCACGGTCTGGTTGTCGCGATGCAGCGGCAGGCCGGTCGCCTCGAGATTGCGCGGGCCCTTGAAGTTGCGGGTTTCGACCTCGAGCAGGTCAAAGCGGCCATCGCCGTCCTCATCCTTCCAGTTGCCGATCGAGTAGCCGATCATGGCCGGCTCCTGGTCGGTCGGGAAACTGCGACCGTCGGTATAGATGCGGCGCGGCATGTAGCTCTCGAAGATGACGTAGGTCATCTTCGGCTGGACGACGAACTCGATCGGCCGGATCACGGTCATCACCCGGGGCATGCCGTTGGTGCTGCAGGTGACGCGGATGTTCTCACCCTGGCCGCCCTTGGCCTGGTCGGCGAGGCTTGCCTCGAAGATCGCCTGATATTCTGCCGTGAGCGGCGGATTCTGCGTGCGGCCCGGCGCCTTGGTCTGGTCCCACTGGATGCCGGCGCCGGGCGGCCGTTTCCACTGGCCCGACCAATCGGGATATTTCGACGTGTCCTGTGCCAGCGCGGGCACGGCCGCGACCGCAAGCGCGAGCAGGGATGCGGCAAGCAGATTGCGTTTGAGCATGGTGGTTCTCCTTGTTCTTGGTGCGCTTTTTGGCGCGTTGCCTGGCATCACTGCTGAGCGTGGAAATACTTCAGGTCGGGCGGTGCCTGGCCTTTGCGCACCGGCATCAGGAAGCCGTCGGCGCTGACATAGTAGTTGTCCTTGCCGATCTGAACGTGGCGGTTGTTTTCCGTGCAATTGTACTCGAACCAGATCACGTTCTTCTTTTCGCGAACGTACTTCTTGGTCACGGTCCAGGGCCGCGTGAGCGCCTTGTCGAGGGTGGTGACCTCATCGATCAGGACGTCGCGATTGGCTTTGTCGAGATAGATGCGCTCCTTCACGACGGTGTCGTTGTCGACATGCAGCGGCAGGCCGCTCGCATCGAAGGAGCGGGGCCCCTTCATGCCGCGGGTCTCGACCTCGAGCACGTCGTACTTCCCGTCGCCGTCCTCGTCGACCCATTTGCCGATCGAGTAGCCGAGGAACGCGGGCTCGGCGTCCGTCGGCCAGTCGCGCCCGTCGGTGTAGATGCGGCGCACCTGATTGGAATATTCGATGATGATGTAGGTCGCGTCGGGCAGGATGATGATGTCCATCGGGAACACCACTGTCATCGCGCGCGGCATGCCGGGCGGGATGCATGTATAGGTCGGATCGCCGCCCTGGCCACCGGCGCGCTGGTCGGCCATGCTCGCCTCGAACACCTTCTGATATTCGGGCGTCAGCGGCGCCTGTTGCGCGGGTCCCAGCGCCTTGGTCGGATCCCATTGAATGCCGACGCCGGGCGGCCTTCGCCATTGGCCGCGCCATTCGGGATATTTCGAGTCATCCGCCGCGAAGGCGACGGCGCACGCCGCGCAGAGCGCAGCGGCGAGTGCAACCGTGGTGGCCGAGCGTCGAAACAGCATGCGCAACCTCCATGTACTCAGTTGGCGTGTTCAGTTGGCGTTGTTCTCAGCGCGGAAAATAGCGCAGGTCCGGTGCCGGCTGACCCGGCCGGGTCGGCGCGAGATTGCCGTCCGGCCCGACCACATACATCTCCTCGCCGATAGCAACATGTGTGATGTTGTCGGCGCAGACGGATTCGCGGTGCATCGCGATCGGCGTGCGGTCGCGGCGATAGGTCTTGGTCACCGTCCAGGGCTTGGTCAGCGCGCCGTCTGTCACCGTGATCTCGTCGACGAGAACGTCCGGGTTGGACTTGTCGAGAAAGATGCGCTCGCGGATCACCGTATTGTTGTCCGCGTGCAGCGGCAAGCCGGAGCCATCGAAATAGCGCGGGCCCTGAAAGTGGCGGGTCTCGGCGGTGAGCGTATCGAAGCGGCCGTCAGCGTCGGTGTCCTGCCATTGCCCGATGGTGAGCCCGCGGAAGCTCGGATCGGCCTCGCCCGGCCACGGCCGCCCGTCGGTGTGGATACGGCGCGAGTCGTGGATGTTCTCGATCAGGATGTGCGTGGTGTCGGGCGTGACGATGAACTCCAACGGCGCGTAGGCCTGCATGACCCGCGGCATGCCGGGTGCCTGGCAGGTCAGCATCGGGTCGGCGATCATGTTGCCGGCCTCGTTCTTGCGGACCTTCTCGTAGATTGCACGGTACTCCGGCGTCAGCGGCGCATCCCGATTGGTGCCGCCGTCGAAGCGGTCAGGGCCGATGCGGTGCCATTGCCCGCTGAGGTCGGGATATTTGGCCTCGTCGAATGCCTGCGCGGCGCTCGCCATGCCCAGCATCATGCCTAGCGTCGCTGCGAGCGCGATGATCCTGACCATCCTGCGCAGAAACATGGTTGCTACTCCCACTACAACTCTACTGTGCAGTTCTGTCAGCGTTGCGGCTCGAAATGCCGCAGGTCGGGCGGCGACTGGCCCTTCTTTGCCGGCATCAGGAAGCCGTCGGCGCTGAGGAAGTAGCTCTCCTTGCCGACGGCGACGTGATTGTTGTTCTCCGAGCACAGATATTCGCGCCAGAACGGATATTGCTCAGGCGCCCGGCTGTAGCTCTTCGTCACCTTCCATGGTCGCGTCAGCGCGTTGTCGATGACGGTGATCTCGTTGCGCAGGATGTTGCGGTCGGCCTTGTCGACGTAGATGCGCTCCTTCACCTCCGTCTTGTTGTCGGCGTGCAGCGGCAGCCCGGTCGCATCGTAGGCGCGCCGGCCCTTGATGTGACGGGTCTCGGCTTCGAGCGTGTCGAGCTTGCCGTCGCCGTCGGTATCGACCCATTTGCCGATCGAGTAGCCCGCATAGGCGGGCTCGATCTCCTTCGGCCAGTCGCGGCCGTCGGTGTGGATGCGGCGGTGCGCATCGTGGATGTGGTCGATCATGATGAAGGTGACCTTCGGCAGGATCACGATCTCCATCGGCTCGTACGCTGTCATCATCGGCGGCATGCCGGGCGGCCGGCAGCTATAGCCCGGCCACAGTCCTTCGCCGCCCGCCTGGAGATCGCGTATGTTCTCTTCGAACACTTTCTTGTATTCCTCGGTCAGCGGCGCTTCCTGACCCCAGCCGCGCGGCTTGCTGGGATCGAAGGCCGGCTGGCCGGGCGGCGAGATGCGCCGCCACTGGCCCTTGAGGTCGGGATAGAGCGCGTCATCGAACGCGCTCGCGCTCATGGTTGTCAGGCCGAGCGCGGCCGCTAACCCCATAGCGGCCGCGAGCATCCGGTTCCCCACGACAGACCTCCCTTTGTTTCTCTTGCCTTGTTTCTCTGCTTCGTCGCGCGTTTGCGTATCACCGCTGCGTGCGCTGCTGCGGCGGTTGGAAATATTGCAGGCTCGGCGGTGGCTGGTCCTTGCGCGTCGGCATCAGCTGGCCGTCCGCGCTGATCATGTAGACCTCGTCGCCGATCTTGACGTGGGGATTGTTCTCGGCACAAACCGCTTCGCGCCACCAATACGGTTCCTTCTGCTTGGCGTCGCGGCGATAGGTCTTGGTGATCGTCCACGGCTTTGTGAGCGCGTCGTCGATCGTGGTGATCTCGTTGTGCATGAGGTCGGGCTTGGTCTTGTCCAGCGAGAGCCGCTCCTTCACCACGGTCTGGTTGTTCTTGTGCATGGGAATGCCGGTGCTGTCGTACGTGCGCGGACCTTTCAGCCCGCGGGTCTCGACCAGCAGCGTGTCGTAAGCGGCCGTCGCCGTCGGTGTCCTCCCACTTGCCGATCGAGTAGCCCGCGAACATCGGCTCCATCTCTTTCGGAAAGGGACGGCCGTCGGTGTAGATGCGGCGGGAGTCGTGTACGTGCTCCATCAGCATGTGCACCATCTCAGGTGTGATGACGATCTGCAGCGGCTCGTAGACATTCATCTGCCGCGGCATCCCGGGCGGAAGGCACCCGACCGTCGGCGTGTCGCCGTGTCCGCCCGCCTCCTGGTCGCGCAGATTGGCTTCGAAAATCTTTTGGTATTCGGACGTGAGGGGAGCGGGCGTCGGCCACTTGTTGCCGCCAGTACCGTTCCATACGCCGCTCCAGTCCGGATACTTGGCCTCGTCGTGGGCACGCGCGGCGGTGGTAGCGACCAGGGTGGCTGCCAGCAGTGCGAGCGAAAGGCCGATGGCTTGAGCGGGGCGTTGAAGCCGCAAGATCATGATGATGCTGTCTCCAGGGTGGGGTTGGAGCGATGCCGGCCTCGCAATAGCGGATGCAGCATGATGCCCGGGGCTCCTTCCCACGAAATCTTAGTTCTTGTACTGCAACGCGAAAATATCACAGCGGTGGGCACAACGCCAACGTCGCACGGCGGCCGGGGAGGCCGCTCAGCCGCGAAACTTGACCGTGCGACCCGATGGTCCCCGGTGGCCCATCGGCTTGTTCCGGCCGGTTGCCGGGCGTAGCCTCTCACCATTGCGAAGACCAACAAAGGTCGCGTCGTGTCGCGACAGGGAGGCTGCCCCATGGCGGATGATCTCAAGATCAAAGTGAACGGACGTGACGTGTCCGTGAGCGCGAGCCCGGATACGCCGCTGCTCTATGTGCTGATGAACGAGCTGCGGCTGCAAGGTCCGCGCTTCGGCTGCGGGCTTGCGCAATGCGGCTCCTGCTCGGTGCTGGTCGACGGCGTCGAGATCCGCTCCTGCGTGACGCCGGTCGCGCAAGTCGCCGGCAAGTCGCGTCACCACGCTCGAAGGGCTGCCGGCGCTCTATGCCGCAGCAGAAGAGGCTTCGCGCAGGCGCCCGCGCTGCATCCGCTGCAGCAGGCCTTCATCGACGAGCAGGCGCTGCACTGCGGCTACTGCTACAACGGCATGACGATCAAGGGCGCCGAGCTGCTGGCGCAGAACCCGAAGCCGACCGACGCGCAGATCCGCGCCCACATGAACGGCCATCTCTGCCGCTGCGGCACCTATCCGCGCGTCATGAAGGCCATCAAGCTTGCGTCCGCCAAAATGGCAGCGGGAGAGACGCGATGACCCGAGATCCACGAACGAGCTCCCGTTCTCGCGCCGCGATCTGCTCAAGGGCGGCGGCGCGCTCATCGTCGGCTTCAGCCTCGCCGGCGCTGCCCGGCCCCGCAGTCGCCGCGCGCGGCGATGTCGCCGGCCCGCCCGATCCGAACACGGTCGATTCCTGGATCGCGATCCATGCCGACAACACCGCGACGTCTATTTCGGCAAGTGCGAGCTCGGCCAGGGCAACACCACCGGCCTCCTGCAGATCGCCGGCGAAGAGCTCGATCTCGACATGAGCCAGCTCAAGGCCGTGCGGCTCGACACCAACGTCACGCCCGACCAGGGCGCGACCAGCTCGAGCTCGTCGATCCATCGCGGCGGGCCGCAGCTGCGCGCGGCGGCGGCCGAGGCGCGGCAGGCGCTGCTGCAGCGCGCGTCGCGTGCGGCTTGGCGTGCAGATCGGGCAGCCTCACGGTGTCGAAGGGCGTCGTCTCGGTCGACGGCGAGGCCGGCGGCCGCTCGGTCAAGTATGGCGACCTCCTCGGCGACAAGCCGTTCAACGTGAAGTTCACCGGCACCGCGCCGCAGAAGCCGGTCAACCGCTACAAGCTCGTCGGCACGCGCGTGCCGCGCGTCGATATCCCGGACAAGGTCGCGCGGCAAATACGACGCACATGCAGCACCTGCGCGTGCCCAACATGCTGCACGGCCGCGTCGTGCTGCCGCGCGGACAGCGCGCCTTCGGCGCCGGCGCCAAGCCGGTCGAGCGTCGACGAAAGCTCGATCAAGGACATCCCGAGCGCGCGCGTCGTGCGCAAGGGCGACTTCATCGGCGTCGTCGCCGAGCACGAATGGGATGCGGTCAAGGCCGCGCGCGAGCTCAAGGTGACCTGGCAGGAGCCGCCGGCGCTGCCCGGCAACGCCGACCTGTTCGAGCAAGATGCGCGCCGAGAAGACGACCGACACGGTGATCGCCGACTGGGGCGATGCCGCGAAGGGCTTCGCGCAGGCCGCGCATGTGCGCGTCGTCGACCTATCGCTGTCCCTACCAGGGCCATCTGCCGTTCGCGCCGAACTGCGCGATCGCCGATGTCGAGGCCGGACGGCGCGCTGGTGCATGTCCTCGACGCAGGACGTCTACAACGCGCGCAACATGCTCGCGACCGTGCTCGGGCATGCCGGCCGAGAAGGTCCGCGTGCAGTACTACGAAGGCTCCGGCACCTTCGGCCGCAGCTGCTACGAGGATGCCGCGCAGGCCGCCGCGATCATGTCGCAGGCGGTCGGGCCGGCCGGTGCGCGTGCAGTTCATGCGCTGGGACGAGCACGGCTGGGACAATTACGGCCCGGCGCATCTCGCCGAGGTGCGCGCCGGCATCGACGCCAACGGCAAGCTCGTCGCCTACGAGTATCACGGCTGGCAGCACGGCTGGACCGTGACCTCGACGGTGCACGACATCGCGCTGCAGAAGCCGGGCGTCGAGCGCGCGGCGGCTCGGCCTCGATCACCGTCAACCCGATGAGCACCGGCTCGATGTACAAGGTCGCCAACCGGCGCGTGGTCAGCCACGCGGTGCCGATGGCGGGCTATCTGCGCGGCGCGGCGCTGCGCTCGCCGCTCGATCTGTCGTTCGCGTTCGCCTCCGAGCAGACGATCGACGAGCTCGCGTCCGCGATCAAGATGGACCCGCTCGAGTTCCGGCGGAAGAACATCGGCGACAAGCGCTGGCTCGGCGTGCTCAACGCCGCGGCCGAAGCCGCCAAATGGCAGCCGCGCGTGATGGCGCTCGTCGCTCTCCGACGCCGAGGTCGTGACCGGCCGCGGCATCGGGCTCGGCACGCACCATGTGTCCTATGGCGCGGCGGTGGCCGACATCGAGGTCAACAAGCGCACCGGCAACATCGTCGCGAAGCACATCTATGCCGCGATGGACTGCGGGCCTCGCCGTCAATCCCGGCGCTGGTCGAGAACCAGATCGACGGCCAGGTGATCCAGTCGGTGAGCCGCATGCTCAAGGAGGAGGTGATGTTCGACAAGACCGGCGTCACCAGCCTCGACTGGGCGTCCTATCCGATCCTGCGCTTCGCCGAGCATCCGGACGTGATGCCGGTGGTGGTGCAGCGCCTGGACGAGCCCTCGACCGGCGCCGGCGAGGAGGTGATGGGCGCGACCGCGGCGGCGATCGCCAACGCCTTCTTCGACGCGACCGGCGTGCGGCTGCGGCAATATCCGATGACGCCCGCAGCGCGTGCTGGCGGCGCTCGGCGCGCGGACCTGAGGTTCAACGGCGCTGCTGTCGTCGTAACCCGGATGGCGCGAGAGCGGCATCCGGGCAACGTTTCAGCTCTCAATCTGACTTTCTTAACTGGCTGAAATTATTTGGTCTTTTCCTTATCCACAGGAAAAGATGCGGTGGCCCATTGCCATAATATCATACTAGTAACCCAACACCTGTATTAGGTTGCCATCTGACGATTCGAGAAGACGGGGAAAACAGATGAATCGCCTGTATTGCTTCGGTGCTGTGATCGTTGCCGCCGCGTCCTTTGCCACCGCCTCGTGGGGAGCCGACATGGGCGTGAGGCAGCCGGCCTACAAGGCGCCGCCGATGGCGGCCGCCTACAACTGGACCGGATGCTATGTGGGTGGCCACGTCGGCTACGGCTGGGCCAACGAGCAATGGAATTACGGCTACTACGGCGGCACTGAGTTCAACACGGACTACGGCTCGCACACCACGAGCGGCGTGCTCGCCGGTGGCCAGGTCGGCTGCAACTACCAGACCGGCATCTGGGTGTTCGGCCTCGAGGGCGACTTCAGCTGGACCGATGCCAAGGGTAATCACGTCGACCCCTTCGGCAGCAGCTATCACCACAGCACGCACGCTCGATTGGGTCGCGACTGCGACGGCGCGGCTTGGCATCGCGTTCGATCACTCGCTGCTCTACGTCAAGGGCGGCGCGGCCTGGGATTCCGGCAAGTACAACATGTTCCTTAGCGCCATTCAGCTTATTCCGACCGGCTCACGCGGACCGGCTGGACTGTCGGCGCCGGCTGGGAATACGGCCTGACCCCGAACTGGTCCGTCAAGCTCGAGTACAACTACCTGGACTTCGGCAAGGACGACGTATGGTGGGATTACCAATACGCCAATGATCCCGTGGAGCTATCACGTCAGCCAGCGGATGCACGTCGTGAAAGGCGGCATTAATTATCGCTTCGGTGGGGCTGCTTACCCAAGATACTGATCCCGCGCGCACGCCAGAATGAAAAGCCCGGGCCTTGCGCCCGGGCTTTGAATTTGGTGCGGCATGCGCATCGACATGCAAGTGCGCCCGGATGCGAGACGTCTAAGGCTTGCGTGAATATTCGGTCAGCTCTTCGGAAAACGAGTCTCTCACGCGTCCCTCGGAACGCCATTCCGACGTCTTCTTGACCCACCGGTTGACTGCGGGCGCATACCAGACCACGAACGTCCACGTTTGAGACTGAGTTTGATCTTTCGTGTTGATCACTTGCCCGGTCATGTTGACCCGAAACGTGTCGAAGGTTCCGGCTGGTGTCGTGACCTGCTCCCGCCCGACGACCTTTGCAACTCCCTCGGCACGGTACGTCACGCCGGATTGCAAATGAACGCCGTTGGCATCCGATCGCCACTCCCTGCCGATCTGCAACGGCCTCTTGATCCCGATCCCGGGCGGGCGGAGCTTCGAGACGCCGTCGTCGATGTGGCCCCAATCGAGATCGTGAACGATTGTTTGAGGAGGGCGATCCCTGCCTCGCACCGTGACGCGGGTCGTGATCTCGTTGTTGGTGACATCGCCGACCACGATGGTGGTCGCTCGCCTGAGATCTCCAGTAAGGGTATCCTTTATCTCGTACGACCAGCGATCGCCGACCTGGATGGGGCCTGGATCGACGGATTGCGCCTGGTTGTAGCCGGGCAGAAGAAGGAGGAGCGCCAAGCCGATCGCTGTAGCGCGTCTCAACATCTGCCTCCATCCATTTGGCCGGGGAGATTTTGGCCGCTAAGGTCTTCGCGAATATTCCGTGAGCTCGTCGGTAAACGAGTTCCTTAGGCGCCCCTCAAAGCGCACTTCCATCTGTCTTTTGACCCACCGATTGATTGCAGGTGCATACCATGTAACGGCGTTGAGCGTGGTCGACTTCGTCTGATCCCTCGTATTGATCTGCCTCACCGTCAGCTCGACCCGAAAGGCGTCGAACGTTCCTACAGGCGTCGTGATCTGCTCTTGCCCAACAACCTTTCCAGACCCGGAGGTCCGCATGACGACGCCGGTTTGGACGTTCGTCGAGTTGCCCTCCGCTCGCCACTGCTTGCCGATTTGCAATGGCTTCTTGATTCCGAGAAGGTCGCTCGGTTTATGTTTCCAAACGCCGTCGTCTATGCGGCCCCAGTCGGGATCGAAGACCATTGTGTTGGGCTGATCTTTGCCTCGAACAGAGGTACGTGTGGTGATCTCTTTTTCATTGATCTCGCCAACGACGATCGTGACGGCCTGCCGGAGATCGCCGGTCAGGGCATCCTTGATGTCGTAGGACCAGCGGTCGCCGACCCGAATAGGCCCCGGGTCGACCGCCTGCGCCGCGCAATAGCTGACCAAGAGGAGCTGAATTGCAAGACTTGTCGTGATGGCACGTCGAAGCATCTGATCAATCCCCCATTTGACAATGTCAATCGTGGACCCGAACGCGCGGCGCGCTTGGTCCGCGCCCAGCAGGGTTTACTGGCGTGGAAATGGATCGGGGAGCGAGATGTCGTCGCCGGATGACCGGGGCATAGGCTCCAAGCCTGGATAGGGCCCCGGCTCCGCGTCATCCGGCGCTACGGTTTTCGGGAATAGTCCGCCAACTCCTCCGTTTGCGATTCGCGCAAGCGGCCTTCGACCTGGAATTTATAGGTCCTGCGGACCCAGCGATTGACGCTTGGCGCGTACCACAGCGTGGTCGTCACGGTTGCGCCTTTGGTCTGATCGTTGGCATTGATCTGACGCGTCGTGGTCTCGATCTTGAATGTGTCGAATGCGCCGGCGCTTGTCGTCAGCTTTTCGCTTCCGACCACTTTGGACTGGCCATTGAGGCTGAATGCCGTCCCGTTCTGAAAGTGCCTGCCCTTACCTTCGAAGCGCCAATCCTGGCCCACCCGAAGAGGCAATTTTATGCCCGACCCGTCGGATGGCGTGTACTTCCAGACGCTGTCGTCGATGCGGCTCCAGTTTCGATCGAACACGACCTGGCGCGCACCTGCCGCTCCCCGCGCTGACCAGCGCGTGTTGATTTCCTTTTCGGACACATCGACCACGACGATCGTCGTCGTTGCCTTTATGTCGCCAGTGATTTCGTCGGTAACCTCGTAAACCCATCGATCTCCAGGCAGCACTCCGGCAATGTCGGCCACTTGTGCAGGTGCTGGGCTGACGGCTGCTAGCGTCGCCAGCAGGACGATTGGCAACCAACTGATCCTCATGGGTGTCTCCGGATTCGACGAAATTATTCTGTTAGAGTCTTTTCTTTTGCCGCACTGTTGCGGCGCGGCGCTAAAGATTGTCCTCGACACAAGTGAGGACGAATGCCGACAGTGATCGCACTTTAGTACGGCGCGACTGTGACGCGACGGAAATCTGGAAGCAACGATCTCATGTACGATTCGTTTTCGTTAATGACTCATCACTGACAAGTATTTCTTGCGTGTGTCCTTATTCTTCGGATCGTCATTGTTCGCTCCGCTTCGGACCTGTCGCAAACCAATGACGTAGAACATGCAAATGGCGTAAAATGTGTCGCGGACTGCTTTTATAAAACAACGGGAGGATGCCCATGCGTAGGAATATGCGAACGAGCGTGTGTACGACAGTGAAGATTTCACGTCGACGGCTCTTGCAAACAGCCGGTGCGGCCGGCGGGCTTGCGTTGGCTGGGCGAGCATTTGCGCAAGCGCCCGCGAGGAAGATCGAGCAGCTCTCGCCCGAGCTCGACAAGATCATCGCGACGTCCGAGCCGATCCAAGAGCTTGCGTCAGGTTTCGGCGGCGATCTCGGGCCGGCCGAAGGGCCGGTGTGGTGGAAGGAGGGCGGCTATCTTCTGTTCAGCGACATCCACAACAACCGGCGCATGAAATACACGCCTGGCCAGGGCGTGAGCGTATTCAATGAGCCGACCAACAGGGCCAATGGTCTCACCCGCGATCTGCAAGGCCGCCTGCTCGCAGCCGAGCATGACTCGCGGCGCGTCACGCGCCAGGAGGCGGACGGCAGCATCACGGTGATCGCCAACAGCTTTCAGGGCCGCCGCCTCAATCGTCCGAACGACGTGGTGGTGCGCTCCGACGGCTCGATCTATTTCACCGATCCGTTCGGCCCCGCGGCGTCCGAGCAGTGGGACCTTGCCCACACCGGCGTCTACCGCGTGACCGGCGATCTCGGCACCATGACGCTGCTGCTCGACGATCTGGTCTTTCCCAACGGCATCGCGTTCTCGCCCGACGAGAGCATTCTCTATGTCACCGATTTCCGCCGCGGCCTCATCCGCTCGATCGAACTTCTGCCCAACGGCCTTCTCGCCAAGCAGACCGACCGCGTCTTCGCTGATCTGCGTGGCAGCGAGCCGGGCGGGCCGGACGGGATGAAGGTCGACACCGCCGGCAATGTCTATTGCGGCGGGGCAGGTGGCATCTACATCCTCGATCCGAAGGGCAACAAGCTCGGTCGCATCGTGCACGGCCACCCGGCGACGACGAACATCGGTTTTGGCGGCGACGACTGGAAGACGCTGTTCTTCACCAGCCGCAGCACGCTGTTCTCGGTCAAGCTGAAGATTGCCGGGATCCCGGTGCCGGTCGACAAGCGGCAGAAGACGTAAGAGCGGTCGCACGCAAGAGGCGGGGGCCGAATTGCGCCAACCCTCGCGTTCTTTATGCGCTACCGGACGGTGCGTTTGAGATCGGAATAGATTTCCTCGACCAGCTGGTTCGGGCGAATGGGCCCGTTGGCCCAGCGCGTGTCAAAATCCTCGGTCGGTTTGGCCGCAATGGCCTCCTGCAGTGTCTTGCCGTCCTTGATCAATCGCGCGATGCGCTCACGCAATGTGATCATGACCTCGCGATAGTCGGCGAGGTCGCGCTTGCTGCCGATCGGGCCACGCCCCGGCACGATCTTGACCTTGTCGTCGAGCATGGGCAGCAGCTTGTCATAGGCTGCGATCATGCCATCGAGGCTGCCGCCGCGCAGGTCGACGCGGGTGTAGTTGGTGTTGTTGAACACGGCCTCCGCGAACAGAACGTTGGCTTTGCGAAAAAGCACGACGGAATCGGCGTCGGTGTGAGCGTTCGGCAGATGCAAGACATCGATATCGTCGCCGTTGAAGTGCAGCGAGAGCGAATCCTTGAATGTGATCGTCGGCCAGAACTCGGCCGGAAACGCGCGTTGGGTCGCGCGCCCGAGCGGGTTGGGCTGCTGCGTCATCAGGCGCTTGCGGGTGTTGTCGTGACCGACAATGACCGCGCCCTGCTTGGCGAAGGTCGCGTTCCCGCCAATATGGTCCAGGTGCCAGTGTGAGCTGATGACACGGCGCACCGGCTTGCTGCTGATCTGAGCGATGCGCTCTAGCAGCCGGGGCACTTCAGGCTCGTCCTGAGCGTCGATCAGAAGCAGTCCGTCGTCACCGACAGAGAGCCCCACATTGAGGCCCATGTTTCCCCAGGTGTTGCCCCAGGTCACGCTGTAGAGGCCGGGAGCGACCTGCACCGTATAGTCGTCGCTTTTCACCGGAGTTTGCGCTGTCGCGGGTGCGATTGTCAGAAGCAGGCATGCAACAGCGATAAACCGCATGTGAGAATTCCTCCCGGATCGATGAGGGCGACTTTCAACCCACCATAGCCTGCTGAGGATCATACGAACAATGGCCGCTGTGCCTGATGCGGTGGTTTGTGCTGGCGATCACATCGCGAGGGAAAGCGATCGGGTATGGCTCTTGAACAGAGCGATTATGCTTTCCGTTATCAAAGAGGAGATAGAGCGATGTCATCGCGTATGGAAAGCGGCCAGGTTGCCTGGTCGCGGCGGAGACTTATGTCCGTCCTGGCGGCCGCGGCTTCAACCTCGGCTGTTCTAGTGGCGACAACAGCGCTGGCGCGGGCAGACGATTGGCAGGAATATCTCCGCGACGATCTGGGCTTCCGCATTGAGATGCCGGGCGAGCCGGAGGTCGACGTGAAAGAAGAGGGCCTCGATGATAAGATCGTGCGGTTGATAGACGCCCAGATTTACGACGATGAGGATGACAACCTGTTCGGTGTCCATTGCTCGGAATATCGCGATCCGGTGTCCGCCGAACATGAGTACCGGCTCTTTCGCGAGGGCATGCGGCTCGGCGGCCTCACCGTCACCCGCGAGAGCGCGCTGATGATCAACAACATCGTCGCGCGCGAGTTCACCCGCGAGTCCGATGGCATCAACTTCGTCCACCGCCTCCTGGTCGTGGATCGCCGGACGATCGGGATCTCCGTCTACGGGGACCGCAGCATCCACGACAGTCGCGAGGTCCAGCGGTTCCTGCGGTCGTTCATGCTGCTCGGCGAGCGCTGAGCCATGTAGCCTCGTAGCCCGGATGGAGCGCAAGCGACATCCGGGTCTTATCTCTTTCGCATTCAAAGGTCTTCCCGGATGTCGCTTGCGCTCCATCCGGGCTACGAACGCACTTAATCTCACCGCACCGCGACGGGGGCGACCGTCGAGCCGGTTGCTCCCTGCAGCTTCAGCGGCTGCATGATAAGCGCGAATTCGGAAACGTTCTTGGCCGCGAGCTCCTCGAGCTTGAGGTTCTCCAGAAGGTGCACGCCGTTCACCACCAGCGCGATCTGGTGCACAGGCAGCGAAAGGAGCTTGTCGGGATTGGGCGAGACCTCGACCGGCGCCGTGTCGGCGCCGAGCATCATGGGATCCTTGGCGATCAGCCACTCGGCGGCCTTGACGCCGAGGCCGGGATTGCCGCTGCGATAGCGGTTGTTGTCCTTGCCCCAGAGCTTGCCCCACCCGGTATTGATGATCACCGCGTCGCCGGCCTGCAGCGAGATGTTCTGCTTCTTCATCGCGCCTTCGAGATCGGCCACGCTGACCTCGTAGGTGATGTCGAGCATCTCGACGCCCTTGTAGCCAGCGATGTCGATCAGCACGCCGCGCGTCATCAGCATGCCGACATTGTGGATGCCGAGCTTGGTGAAGCCGTTGCGGGTCTCGATGTCGGCGGTCTTGAAGCAGTTGTAGTGGACGTTGTTGTGGCTCTGGTGCGCGAAGCCATCGAACTGGGTGCCGACCTGTCCCATTTCAGCCGTGATGATCTCCTCGTTGCCGGTGCGCTGATTGGTTCCGGAGGCCGGGGCCGTGCGCTTGACCTGCATGTTGAAGATGCGGCCGGGCGACAGCGGCATTTGCGCGTTGAGCACATGGCCGAGCTCGAACACCTCGCCGGTCTTGATCAGCTTCACTGCATTCAGCACGCTTTGGGGTTTCATGTGATTGCCGGCGCCGCGCTCGTCGGTCGCGCCCCATTTCGAGGGACAGCGCGCGCTGTCGGCTGGCGGTGTCCACGATGGAGTCTGGGCCGAGGCGGTGGCGCCAAACATAAGCGTAATGAGCAAAGTAACAGGCAGTGCATGCGACTTCATGGCGATCCTCCCTTCACGACACAACAATTCACAGCACACAATAGAAATGCGCGCGCCTTTGCTTGGACGCGAGTCTATTTCCTAGGTTATTCCTGGCACGGCCACTTCTGGCGCATGGCCGCGAGCGCGACCAGCCGGAAATCCTGCGCTCCCGCGTCCGGGTTCGCCTCGACGAAGCTCGTAATGACCTGAAACATCTGCTCCGGCGTCGTTGCGCTCGGATGACAGAACTTGAGATTGTCCGGCAGCACACGGCTCACGAACGAGAGGGTCGCCATGATGCCGGCGCAGCGGCCGCCAGCAATATCTTGCGCATCCGGCGCAAGCCCCGCTGCGCAATGTGGCAGCATGGCTTTGGCGCTTCTGATGTCGGCGCTTTGAGTATCCTGGGCGACAGCGGCTGATGCCATTATTTCGGCTGACGCCACCAATACCGGCAACAGCAGCGCGGTCCATGCCACACAGCGCATGCGCAACCTCCCTCGATATTTTGTTGCAGCGGTTATGCCACCTTCCCGTGGGCTCGTCATCATCATTCGGGCGCGGCGGCCCCTTGCGCGCGCCGTCACATCGGCATGAGATGCGGCCCGGTATGCTTTGCGTGGGTGCGACCGATCGTGCTCAGAGCTGCCAACAGGAGGAGGCGAATGTCATTGCATTTGGTCATCAGCAACATGAGCTGGTCGCGGCGGAGTGTCATGTCGGTCCTGGCGGGAGCCGCCACGACATTGACGTCGCTCGCCGTGCACTCGAGCGCGGCGCAGGCGGAAGCGGCGGCCGCCTGGCGGGAATATCGCAACGACGAGATGGGCTTCCGGGTCGAGCTTCCGGGCGAGTTCAAAGCCAATCAGGAAGCCGGTGAGGCCAAGGACCCCTGGGTCAAGTCGATCGGGGCCGAGATCGAGTTTGATGGCATGACCATGGGTGTCAATGGCACGCAATTCCGGGGCTCCCCGACCGCCGAGGAGCTCTACAAGGTGCAGCGCGAAGGCATGCAGTCGTCGGGCATGCAGGCCACCCGCGAGGAGCAGCGCACGGTGAGCGGTGTGGCTGCGCGCGAATTCATCCGCGAAGCAGACGACATCAACTACATCCATCGTATGGTCATCGTCGGTAACCGGACGATTTCCGTCAGTGTCTTCGGGGAGCGCAGCATCCACGGCAATCCGACCGTGCGCCGGTTTCTGGACTCGCTGACGCTCTTGCGCGGCGGCCGCTGAGCGGGAGCCGGTGTCACCGCAGTAGCGGCGCGGCGCTCATTCCCGTGCTACGATATCGGTAACGGCGCTGACACAAAACAACGCGCCGCGACATTCGGGAGGTTCACATGAAGACGTTCGTCACCGGGACTGCGCTCGCCGTCATGGCGTTGGCCGCCGCAAGTCTCGCGCCCGCGCAGAACGCGCCGCGCACCCTCGACATCACCTGGATCGACACCGAAGGCGGCGCCGCCACCTTGCTGGTGGCGCCGTCTGGAGAGTCGATGCTGGTCGACACCGGCTACGCGGTTGGCGACCGCGACGCCAAGCGCATCTACGCCGCCACTCAGAAGGCCGGCCTGCGCAAGATCGACCACCTCATGATCAGCCACTTCCATGGCGACCACATGGGAGGGCTTGCGGCGCTGGCGAAAATGATCCCGATCGAGCGCTTACTACGATCATGGCGGTGCGGTCGATGCGGTCGATCAGGGGCGGCTCGACGAGTACAAGACGGTGGTCGGCAACAAGCGCACCATCGTCAAGCCCGGCGACGAGATCGCAATGGCAGGCGTGAAGACGCTGGTCGTGTCGTCGAACAAGGCGCTCCTGGCCAATCCGGTGCCGGGCGGTGGCGCCAATGCGCTCTGCAACGACGCGCCGCTGATGAGCGCCGGCCGGTGGCGAGAACCAGCGCATGGTCGGCCTCCTGCACAGCTACGGCAATTTCAAGTTTCTCAACCTGATCGATCTCGATTGGCAGATGGAGATGGATCTCGCCTGTCCGATCAACAAGCTCGGCACCGTGACGCTCTACCAAACGAGCCGCCACGGCTCGCTCGACGGTGCTGGTGCGCCGGCGTTTCTTGGCGCTATCAGGCCACAAGTCGTGGTGGTGAACAACGGCCCGCGCAAGGGACTAGGCCAAACCGACACGCGCATCCAGCCGGTCACCATCGCGGGCAAGCCGTCCGCGCCTTATGAGAAGAATTCCTATCTGCGGCTCGCCAAGCTGCCGGGGATCGAAGGCATCTGGCAGGGCCATCTGTCGCTCCTCGACAACAATCCGGCGCACAACACCTCGCCCGACATGATTGCCAATGTGGAGGAGACCGCCGAGTGTCAGGGGCACGAGATCAACGGCAAGGTCGCGGCTGACGGCAAGGTGACCATCACCAACGTCCGCAACGGCTTCAGCAAGAGCTACATGGCGCGCGGAAATTGAATGAGAGGCTCCGTCGGCTGGTCTTGTTTGCGGCCGGTGTGATGGAGCCTCGTCGTCAAAATTGTTATCGACGCCCGCGCGAATTGTTTGGGCTTACGAATTACTGCGCGTGCTTATTGCGCGTGCCGCAGAACGTGCAGCGCAGCAAGTTTTCGCGGCGCCGCGATCCTGCCATCAAGCCGTCGCCTTCCTGCAATTCCATGCGATGCCGGCCGTTGGGACGGCGGTATCAGAGTGATTTGTTGTGTATGAGTAGAGTCACTTCCATGCGTGTTCAATCGATCAGCCGACCGTACATCAGACCTCAGAGCAATGGACCGCACGTCTTCGACCGGGCCAGGTATCACGAGGGCACCGTCAAGGAGCTGCGTCTGCCGCGACGCCAAGCGTATGTGCATACGGCCCACTATGTCGGCTGGATGGCTGAGCGAAACAAATTCTCCCGCGACTATGCGGCGCCGTTCATGTTCAAGCTCCTGCGCATGCGTCTGGTCACGCCGATCAAGGTCTATGCTCATTTCGACGGTTGCTTGAACGACGATATGATGACCATGGAGGCGCGAGCCTTCTCGATGTCCTATTTCGATTTCGAGCAGGGCCAGTATCTCAAGGACTACTGCGCGCTGAGCCGGAGCTCTCCCGACAACATCCTGCGCACGCGCTTCACCTGGCAGCTCTATGGCACCATGTTGCGGCGCATCGACGAGCGCTTCCGACGCTGGGGAGGAAGCATCAGTACCAGAGGCAGGGCGCTCGCGGCCTGAGTATTTGGGGCTTCACGTCGGGCATCCATGCCGCGGCGCCATCACACATTGCTCCTTCGCGCAAGCATCGACCTTGCGCGCCTCGCCGCTTGCCCCGGCGAGGCTTGACCCGCTCTGATTGCTGCCAGGCGTGCTGCTCCTTTCGAGGTGCAGCGGGCGTCCGCTTGCGCTAGTCTGATCAGAAGGCGTTGCAAAAGATGGGAGGAAGTGATGGGAAGGACCGCAAACTTTGCGGCAATGCTCGTTGCCGTCTGTTCGATCGCAGCGATCGCGCCGCCTGCGGCGGCAGCCGACGTGAGCGCGGAGCGGTTGCTCAATGCACCGAACGATCCGCAGAACTGGCTGATGGTCCACCGCGACTACAACAACAGTCGCCACTCGCCGCTCAAAGAGATCAACCGCGACACGGTCAAGGATCTCAAGCTCAAGTTCCTGCTCTCGATCGGCGGCACCAGCACCGGCGGCGTCATGCGCGGCAAGGAGGAAATCGACGCCGCTCGTCGACGACGGCTTCATGTATGTGGTCGATACCTGGAACCGGGTGATGAAGTTCGATGTGCGCAGCGGCACGCAGGCGGTGCCGCTCTGGCGCTACGATCCCAAGATCACGCGCTCGCGCACCAGCCGCGGGATCGCGATGTACGGCAACAAGGTGTTCGTGGCGACCTACGACGCGCGCCTGATCGCGCTCAACCGCGATTCCGGCGAGGTGGTCTGGGAGGTCAACGCCGCCGCGCCCACCGATCCGACGACCGGCACGCCCTCCAAGGTGCAGGGCTTCTCGGGCGCGCCGCTGACGGTCAAGACCCGCGGCGGCAAGGAACTGGTGCTGGTCGGCGAGAGCACCGGCGGCTCGATGGGCACGCGCAGCTGGACTCGGCGCCTTCGACGCCAACACCGGTGCGCTCGTGTGGCGCACCTTCACGATTCCGGCACCGGGCGAGCCCGGCTCGGAGACCTGGAAGGACAAGCACAACGCCTGGCGCATCGGCGGCGCGAGCGTGTGGCAGACGGCGTCGTTCGATCCCGACACCAACCTCATCTATTACGGC
Organism: uncultured Alphaproteobacteria bacterium; assembly: GCA_963745515.1. Classification (GTDB taxonomy): domain Bacteria; phylum Pseudomonadota; class Alphaproteobacteria; order Rhizobiales; family Xanthobacteraceae; genus VAZQ01. Next base: position 521,429 of record CAVUXO010000007.1, on the reverse strand, counting down.
ACCGGCGACGCGTTCCCGACCTACGATCCGGAATTCCGTCCCGGCGACAATCTCTACACCGCAAGCACGCTGGCGTTTGATGCCGACACCGGCAAGATCGCCTGGTACTTCCAGGAGACGCCGAACGAGCACTGGGACTTCGACACGCCAAGCCCGAAGATGCTCTACGAGATCACGCTCAACGGCGAGACCCGCAAGGTGGTGGCGAACTTCTCGCGTAACGGCTTCTACTACACGCTCGATCGCGCGAGTGGGCAGTTCCTGCGCGCCGACCAGTATCAGGAGAAAGTGACCTGGACCAAGGGCATCGATCCGAAGACCGGCAAGCCGGTCGACTACGATCCGAACCTCGATGTGCAGACCTATGCCGGCATCGGCGTGCGGCGCGGCAAAGCCGGCCAGGAGCTGTGCCCGTGGTGGAGCGGGGCGCCGACGTTCTTCCCGCCGACCTATGACGCCAAGCGCATGGTGGCCTATGTGGCGGCCGCCGAAGGCTGCTCCGCCGGCACCTCGATCAAGACCCCGATGGACGAAAATCGCGACTGGGTGGGTCAGCGCATGTGCTGCTTCGAGCAGGGCCGCACCAACGTCCATGGCTCGCTGTGGGCGGTCGATGTGCGTACCGGCAAGGTGATCGCCAAGGAACGGTTCCCGCTTCCGAACGAGTTCGGCTTGTTGAGCACCGGCGGCGACCTGCTGTTCAGCGGCCACCATACCGGGCAATTCGCCGCCTACGATGCTGATACGCTCAAGGAGCTTTGGAGCTTTGGCCTCGGTACGCCGATCACGGCGCCGCCGATGAGCTACAGCGTCAACGGCAAGCAGTACATCGCGGTGGTGGCGGGCGGCGCGGGCGACATGCGCGGCGCGCGGCTTTACCAGCCCGCGGCTGTGATCGCGGTGTTCGGCTTATAGTTCCGCACTGGCGCGGAACGGAAGAAGAGGTGCGGACAGGGGTTCAAACCCCCTTCCGCATTGTCGCCGGATCGCGGTAGCCTTACTTGCAGAGCTGCCACGCCGGGATGTGCCGAGGTCCCCTGATCGATCAGCGGCAGCGCCATGCCGTCGGCGGGCATTTCGAGCTCTACGGCCGATTTTCTAGGCTTGGACTGCATTGACCTTTGCTTCGCTTCGCTCGGACGCACAGGGAGGACAGCCATGCATTGCCGAAGCGTGATCCAAACAATTGTGCTCGCCGCAGCGCTGCTGATGGCCATCGGCAGCGCGCAGGCGTTCGATGACTCGAAATACCCGAACCTGAAAGGCCAGTGGGAGCGCTTCGTGGTGCGCGGAGTGCCGGGTCAGCCGTCCCACGACCAGACCAAGGGCTGGGGCGCGCTTCAGGGAGCGCCGCTGACGCCCGAATACCAGGCGATCTTCGAAGAGAATGTCAGGGAGCAGGACGCCGGCGGGCTCGGCCTCGGCGCCGACCACGCGCGCTGTGTCGCCGCCGGCATGCCGTTCATGATGGTGGCGTTCCGGCCACTGGAGTTCATCGTCACGCCGGAGACGACTTACATCATCATCGCGGACTACGATCCGCTGCGCCGCATCTTCACCGACGGGCGCGACTGGCCCAAGGAGATCGAGCCGACCTTCCAGGGCTATTCGATCGGCAAATGGATCGATACCGATGGTGACGGCAAATACGACGTGCTTGAGGTCGAGACCCGTGGCTTCAAGGGGCCGCGCATCTATGACATCAGAGGCATACCACTTCACCGCGACAATCAGTCGGTGTTCAAGGAACGCTTCTATCTCGACAAGAACGATCCGAACTTGCTGCACGACGAGATCACTGCCATCGACAACGCGCTGACGCGTCCGTGGACGGTCGACAAGCGCTATGTTCGCAATCCCGATCTGCGCGCCGACTGGCCGGAATCGATCTGTCCCGAATACAACGCGAATGTCGTCATCGGCGGCGAGAACTTCTTCCTGAGCGCAGATGGCATGCTCATGCCATCGCGGAAGGGCCAGTTGCCGCCTGACGTGCGGCACTTCGACAAGACGCGCGAATGAGGGCGGCCGGCCGCCAATAAATCCGTTGATCCGGCTTCTCCAACTGTGGAGCCGCAAGACCGACACCAAGGGAGGACACCATGATCAATCGGCTCGTCGCGGGCGCGGCAGCGCTGGCCACGGCATGCTTGATGGCACTCGGCGGTGCGCAAGCGTTTGACGATTCGGAATATCCGAACTTCAAGGGCCAGTGGCGCCGCGTTCCGGTGCCGGGCGTGCGCGGCCAGATCTCGTTCGACCAGCACAGGGACTGGGGCAAGGGGCAGGGCGCCCCGCTGACGCCCGAATACCAGGCGATCTACGAGGCCAACCTGAAATCCCAGGCCAAGGGCGACAGCGGCGAATGGCTCGGAATCTCGTGTCTCGGCTTCGGCATGCCGATCATGATGTATGGCGGCGAGCCGATCGAGATCATCATCACGCCCGCCACCACCTACATCCTGCTCAACTGGGTCGAGCACGGCCGGCGCATCTATACCGACGGACGCGATTGGCCGGCGGACATCGAGCCGACCCTGCAGGGCTATTCCATCGGCAAATGGGTCGACACCGATGGTGACGGCAAGTTCGACGTGCTCGAGGTCGAGACCCGCGGCTTCAAGGGCCCGCGCCACTACGATGCGTCGCAGCTGCCGCTGCATCACGACAACAAGTCCGTGTTCAAGGAGCGCTTCTATCTCAACAAGGACAATCCCAACATCTTTCATGACGAGATCACGGTGATCGACAACGCGCTGACGCGGCCCTGGACGGTGGTGCGGGAATATCAGCGCAATCCAGCAGGGCGGCCGGTCTGGCGCGAGTTCATCTGCGCGGAAGGCAACGGTCACCTCCGCATCGGCAATGAGAACTACTACATGAGCGCCGACGGCCTGCTGATGCCTATACGCAAGGATCAGGCGCCGCCGGACCTGCGCTATTTCCCGTGGGCGCAGAAATAGTGCGCATAGTGCGCGTCTGCAGTGACGTGACGCGCACGCAGGGCTGGAGTTGCTGATCGGGAGATCACCAACTGGCTCCTAGGCAGGTTCAACCGGCAGCTCGAACTGAAAGATCGCACCCCGATTGACGGCCGGCGACGCCCAAATCCGACCGTCGTGGCTCTCAATGATTGAATGGCAGATGGACAGGCCCATACCCATTCCATTCGCCTTGGTCGTGAACAGCGGTTTGAACATCCGATCAAGGTTGGATGCATCAATCCCCGTTCCGGTATCCTCAATCGACACATGCACGAGACCGGCTCCGGTTTGCTCGGTTTGTATTTTCAGCACGCGCGGCTGAACCGCATGCATCGACTCGATGGCATTCATGACGAGGTTCAAGAGGACCTGCTGTAGTTGCACCTTGTCGCCCTGCACGGTCGGGAGGTGCTCGTCGAACCTAGTTTGAAGCTCTACACCGTGTTTTTGCAACTCAACACGCACAATCGACAGAACTGTCCGTATGACCTGGTTGATGTCAGTCGATGCTTTTTGAGGCGCATCTTTCTTGAACATCGCGCGAACGCTTGTGATGATGTCGCTCGCGCGATGGCCGGCAGCCACAATGCCCTCCAAAGCGGCTTCTGCCCTTTCAAGATTAGGTTTCTCCGCGCGGATCCAACGTAAGGCTGCACCGGCCCTTGTCACAATGCCGGCCAGAGGTTGGCTGACCTCGTGAGTGAGCGAGGCTGAGAGCTGCCCGGCGGCCACCCTGCGATTTATAAAGGTCAGCTCGGCCATGGCGCTGCGCGATTGTATCTCAGCGCTTTGCCGCCGCCTGATCTCAGAGATCAGCCAGGCTATCAACCCGGTCTGCAGGACGAGCGCAGCACAGAACAAAAGGATGTATCGACGATATTGCTCCCATGCGCTGTATTCTCGGAAACGGATCTCGCTTCCCGTTGGCAGGCTGGCTTCACTGATGTTCCATCGCCTGAGCTCGCGCCAATCGAAGACAGGTCTGGCGAACTCACGACCCGTCACGGGAATTGTCGAGGCACTTTCACCGTTGAAGAGGCGCAACACGATTTGCGCAATTGCCGCGCCGAGTGGTGCTGCCTGAAGCAGAAAACCTCCCGTGCCGCCATGGCCAAGCCGGGTCTCCTGGTCGATCACGATCGGACGATTGGCGGCTTGAGCAATGAGTGCGAGCGCATCATTAGGCTCGTAGCGAGCGCCATCGCGGGTGCCGGACAAGCTGGTGTAGAAAATCGCAGCATCATCCGGCAGCGTTGCAACTCGCCAGAGTAGCTCGTTCATTGGCAGGCCGGAGAGGTCGACAAGCTCCACGTCCTTTTTGATGGCCAGAAGCTCTTTCTTGTGGTGACGTCGAAAGGTCTGCTCCTCAAGCGGATCGCCCACGACCGCAATCCGCTTGAGTCCCGGCACCAGCGCCCTCGCAGTGACAAGCACGCGACGTGTCCTCGCCCGAACCGTCGTTCCGGTGACATTGGGCGGAAATTCAGCTGCCGAAGCATCTTCAATGCCGGAAAAGACGATCGGCAGGGCTGGATCTTCGAGCTCGGCTCGCAGGCTCACCGCAAATTGCAGGGCATCGAAGCCGTCGGCAACAATGGCGCTGAGAGGTCTTGAGCGATATTTTTCCTTGATGAATTCGTAGACCAGGCGGTCGTATTCCGCGCCCTTGAAATGTCTGTGCCCCAGGCTCTCTGAATAGATCGTGATGGGAATTGTGGAGCCGGCCTTCAGCGTCAATTGAAAGGATGCAAAGAGCTTGCCGAAGAACTCGGTATAGGGAATGGACTGATGAAGGACGAGGACCGTTCGAGGCAATGGCTCGGCAGCGGCGGGTGCTGCGCTCAAGAAGCACGCGATCAATATCGTCGCTACACGCAGCACAGGGCGCATGTTCTTCCTGTCGAACACCTCCGCCTCGCTGGGACGGCCGAAGCGGGTCTTAAGCCGCGCGATTGCGAGGCTCATTGATGGGCGGAGTCCTTGCCGGATATGGTTTTGCTCACGTGCAGGAAAACGTTCCGCAGCTGATCTGGTGAGCAGACGTGCCGGCTCCCGCGAGGATATAGCAGACGGAATGGTAATAGCCATAGCGGAGGTCTTGTTTTCGCTCGCCAATGATTTGTCTTTCGACGCCGGTGGGAAGACCTCGGGCACCCGCACCGCGTCCGGCTCGCTCAACCGAACCGTCAAGTCCGGTTGGCGCTGATCGCGGGATAGCGGTCAACGGTCTCGCTGTAAGCTGACAGAGCATCTTATCTGCTGGTCAATACCATCAGTCGGCCAGTCCGGCTCGCTACGGCGAAGTCGCGACGGATTTTCCGCCAAAATGCGGTTTGGTTCCCAAGCCCCGACAAGTAAATGACGACTTGCTAAGGGAACTTCGTTGCCGCGACCCCGTTGTCGAGGCAAAGAAATTTCCAGAGGGTCCCGATGCGCAATCTCAGCAAGCTTTTGATCGCCGCCGCTGTGTCGACTTTGCCAGGTGCTTTCGCGCAAGCGGAAGTCGCGGCGGACGAAGTCACAGCGGACAATGTGTTGGTCTGCGCCACGTCGGCCGACGCCAAGAGCTACGCCGCAAGCCACAGGGATGCGCTTCGAAGCTCGATCGCTGCCGAGGCCGATGAGAAAGCCTGCCTGGTGACAAAGGTCGTCTTCATCCCCGGCAAGCAGAGCGATCGCATCGAGCATAATGATGGAACCTATGCCGTCACCGAGATTTTGATTGTCGCGGTGAAGACGCCGTATGGCGTCCTGCGGATGCGTCCCAACGTTGCCTATACGCTGCTGCGGCTGAACGAGATCCGAGTCTAGCTGCGGTATTGGCAGGTTATCCTGGCTCCTCTCCAGAGCCAGGTCGTCGCCCCTCATCGTCTGCAAAATCCCTCCGTGCGTCGCGATCGGCTTGAGCCGATCGAAAAGGCGAGCGAGGATACGCCTCCCGCACGGCCAAGCATGTGATCGGCGGTGCATTTGGATGGGGCGTTCGATGATTGTGGTCAGCGTTGAGGCTCACGCTTTCAGCCTGCGCGGGGCGGGGCTCGGGGAGGATGACATCGCATCCTGGGCGGCCGCGCAGGTGGGGCAAACTGCCGATTTCGAGACCGACCGCGCACGCTATTCGCGCTTCTTTCATCACTGTGACGACCTGCTGCAACGGTTGCCGTCAAAGCCACGGCGCAATGACGCTGAGGCAACGGCGTCCGCTGCTCTGTTCGCCAGCGCGCGCGAGCATCGCGAGCGCTTTCTGACTGCGCATGCCGAGGCGCTCTATGACCGCCTCACGCGCAATCGCTCGCTGTTCCTGCGGCTCGATGCGCTGGTCATGGAGGCTGCGAGCGCCGTGCCAGGACTTACGCCGACCCGCGAGCAGCTGACCGCGGAAATGAGCAAGCTGCAGCGCGACAAGGACGGTCTCGAGATCGACCAGGGCATCTTTCTCGCGCATGTGCTGGCGAGCGAGCGCGCCGGCACGCATCTCTGCCACGCCATGTTGCTGCCGGGCCCGCAAGCGGTGGAACTGTTGCCGCGGCTTGCCGCCGAAGGTCGTGTCGATCTCGGCACCGCGACGGTCGAACACCTGGGCGGGGCGGTTCATGTGACCATGGCGAACCCCCGTTTTCTCAACGCCGAGGACGAGACGACGCTCGAGGTCACGGAGCTTGCGGTCGATCTCGCCATTCTCGATCCAGCGACCGATATTGCGGTGATCCGCGGTGGCGAGCTCGAGCATCCCAAATATCGCGGCCGCCGCGCGTTCGGCGCGGGGATCAATCTCACCCATCTCTATCGCGGCCGGATTCCGTTTCTGTGGTTCATGGAGCGCGACCTCGGTTACGTCCACAAGATCCTTCGCGGCGTCGCGCGGCCGGAGTCCGTTCCCGATGACGTGCATGGCCGCGGCATCGAGAAGCCGTGGATCGCCGTCGTCGATGGCTTTGCCATCGGCGGACACTGCCAGCTTCTGCTCACGATGGATTACGTGCTGGCGGCGAGCGATGCCTTCATGACGCTGCCGGCGCGCAAGGAAGGTATCATTCCGGGGCTGGCAAACCTGCGCCTGCCGCGCTTCACGGGCGATCGGATCGCGCGTCAGGCGATTCAATATGAGCGCAAGCTGCCATGTGACAGCCCCGAGGGGCGGCTGATCTGCGACGAGATTGCCAAGCCCGACGAGATGGACGCTGCGCTGGCGCACGTGATCGAGGGCCTCAGCAATGCAGGTGCGGTGAGCGCGATCGGCAATCGCCGCGCGCTGCGCATCGGCCAGGAGCCGCTCGATCTGTTCCGACGCTATTGCTCGGCCTATGCGCGCGACCAGGCTTATTGCGCGTTCAGCCCGGCCCTGATTGCAAACCTGGAGCGGAACTGGAACGCCCATAACCGAAGGCCGTGAGAGGCTGATCTTGCTTTGCTCTTGGGTGAAATCTCATTGACGACAAATGCATTTCACTTTAGGTGTAATTGATCCCGATCCAAGGCGGGGCGTTGTCATAACCGAGGTGCCTGCGGCGCCAGAAATGAGAACAGCCAGAGAGGTGCGCATCGCAGGGTTGGCAAAACGAAACCAAAAGGTGGCTGAACTCACGCCCTGGTCGGGCCAAACAGTGCCTCGAACTCGCGCCGCAGCACCATATCGACCTCCGGCATGGTCACCGGCACGCCGAGATCGACGAGGCTCGTCACGCCGTAGCGCTGCTCAGATACTCCGCACGGCACGATGCCTTGGAAATGCGCAAGCTCGGGCTCCACGTTGAGCGCCACGCCATGCAGGGTAACCCAGCGCTTCACCCGGATCCCGATCGCGGCGATCTTGTCCTCGCGGCCTTCGCCCTTGTCGGGCCGGCGCACCCACACCCCGACCCGATCCTCGCGCCGCTCGCCGCGGATGTTGAAGGCGGCGAGCGTGCGGATCATCCACTCTTCCAGCGTGGCGACGTAGCGGCGCACATCGTTGCCGCGACGGCGCAGGTCGAGCATCAGGTAGGCGACGCGCTGGCCGGGCCCATGATAGGTGAACTGGCCGCCGCGGCCGGTCTGATGCACCGGAAAGCGCGCCTCGATCAGGTCTGTGGGCTTTGCGCTGGTGCCGGCGGTGTAGAGCGGCGGATGCTCGATCAGCCAGGCGAGCTCGGGCGCTGTGCCGGCCGCGACCGCGCCAGCGCGCTGCGTCCATGACGGACGAGCGCCTCGTCATAGGGGATGAGCCCCTCGCCCAGGCGCCATTCGACCGGGGCAAGCTCGGGGTCGGGCAGGAGCCCGGTATCCAGTCGGTCGCGCACGTTAACCACCTGCTAACCATAGCGTGGTCAGGTCCTACCGTCACATCAGCCCTGAGGATTCGATGCCCACACTCGACAAAGTCTCGCTCGATATCCAGGTGGTGCTCGGCACCACGTATATGCCGGTCCACCAGGTGCTCCGGCTCGGCCGCGGCGCCATCATCGAGCTCGACGCCTCCGAGGATGACGAGGTCGCGATCCTGGCCAACAATTTCCCGGTGGCGAAGGGCACCGTCGTGGTCAGCGGCAATCGCATCGCGGTCGAGGTCAAGGGGCTGGCGCAGCGGCTTGAAGATATGCGCTGAACCGGCGGCACAGTCCCGGCGCGCGGTTGGCTCTGGGCGACTGGCCGCACCGGTCCACCGGGGAGCCCTTGTTCCCCGGTGATCGATTTGTTACATCGGGCTTGAGCCGCTCCGCCGCGAGCGGCCTTCCCCCCACTGCGGTCGTGGCGGAATTGGTAGACGCACTAGCTTGAGGTGCTAGCGGGGCGACCCGTGGAGGTTCGAAGTCCTCTCGACCGCACCATTCGTTTGAAGAAGGGGTTGATTTCATTTCCTTTTCCCCGGGGGCGGCCCGCGCGTGTCGGGCTGGCTTTCGCGTCGATTGCCGGAAGGGTGGCGGCTACCGTCTGATCCCCCACAGCAGACCAAGCGCAACCGTGACGGCGGTCCAGAAATCGCTCAGGACCTTCTGCCCATATTGGAAGGTAGCGAACTCAGTTGGCGCAGGCGGGTCGAAGTACCATTTGACGAGCGAATAGACCGGCAGCACGAGCGTCCAGGCGATGAAGATGAACAGACGGACCGATGTGGTCCAGCTCTCCGGATGCTCTTGATACCAGCCCTTGGCCCTGACCCTTTCGGGAACACGGCCAAAGATGACCGTCGTCGAGAGAACGAGTGCGATGACGCCAGCAATGAGTATGACGACACCGACGGGGTCCATCACTTGCATGTCAGCCTCTTTGAATGGTGGATTGGCAGCGGAGAGCTAGTCGGGGTTGAAGAAATTCCCAGGCTACAGCGAGGCCGAACTGATTGGCCAGCCGACATGCTGCGTGCGGTATCACGCAGCAGGCTGGCGCCTAGAGGCTCGCGGTCGGTTTCGGCAGCTGAAGCTGGTGCCCGACTGGTCGCGGTGGCCGGAGTGGCTGCGGCCCCTGATTGTTGTTCTTTGGAGCCGCCGAGGGCGTTGCGCCCTTGGGAGCAGAGGTCGGAGTCGGGGCCGGCGCCACGGTCGAGGCGGTGGTGTGGCCTTTGGGTGCGCTGCGCCGCGCCACCATGGGGCGCGCCTTCCAGACATGCGGATAGCGGAAGTTGCTGGCGTCGGGAGCCGGCAGTGGCTCCGCTAATGGCAGGCCAACGATACGCACGCTGTTCCGCCAGATCGCCGTCGGCGGCAACTTGATGTCGCGGTCGCCGCCGCGCAGCCGGTCGGCACGCGCAACCCCGAATTCATAAGTGCCGCTCCTATCAGAGATCCCGAAGTTACGCGTGTCGGGCGCGCGCAGCTCCGGCTCCGGGAACGTAAGGCTCGCGACATTGATGAGCGGCCAGTGGCCGTCCTGGACCGTGCGCGACGCTGTGCGGGCCATCCACTGTTCCGGCAGCGTCGCGGTCTTCGGTTGGTCGGGGCCGGCCTGCACGACGTGGACGATGCGGTAGCCGCGCGCCTTGAGCTCGTGCAGCAAGGTCGGCAGGCCAAGCGCGGTCGCGGGCTGGATATCGTGCAGCAGCAGGATGCCGCGGCCGCGCGCCTCAAGCCGCTCGAGCGCGCGGCGAACCACTTCGCTGGCGCTGATGCGGGTCCAGTCGTCGGCCATGAAGTCCACGCTCCAGGTCATGTAGCCCCGGGAGGCGAGATAGTTCTCGACGGGCGCCTGCCGCAGCAGGCCTGGAATGCGGAAAAATCGACTGACGCCGTCCGGCTCGCCAAGCGCTGCGCGGATCGACGCGAAGCCGTCCTCGATCTCGCGCGAGGCGTGGTCGACCGTCATCCTGGCGAACGAGAACGGATGGTTCTGACTGTGGTTGCCGATGGTGTGACCTTCGGCGTAGACGCGCTTGACGAGGTGCGGATAGGTGCGGGCCATGCGGCCGACCATGAAGAACGTCGCCTTCACGCACTCCTTCGCGAGCGTATCAAGAATGTGAGAGGTGAGGGGCGACAGCGGACCGTCGTCGAAGGTGATGACCACCTCGCGATCATTGAGCGGGAGAGTTTCCCGGTATTGGAATGAGCCGAGGCGCTGATGCTCATTCGGATCGACCGCAATGGTGCGGCTGGTCCCGAGCGCATTTGGGTTGGTGCAGTCGGGTGCGGCCGCCGCCGCCCCTACGAGGGAGGCCGATAAACAAGACGCCAGAAGACAGGTTGCAAGAAACCGATTTGCGGCGAACTTCCTTCGCATGCCTCGGATCGATCCTACGATTACGTTGGACTGGCGAACCCCCGACTGACGCCAGGAGACGCGTGACGAGATGGCAAGCACCTTAGTCAAACCCTAGGCGGACGCAAATTAACGACACCTTAAGTTCCAATTCTGGCAGTATTATTTCAAGAATCTCGCCGTCTGTGGCGCCGCTGCCACTTGCTGCCGCAATTTCAGCTCACTTTGCCGCCGCGGTCGAAGGGCGCGCGGGTGGGGCGACATGCACTACGGCATAGCCGCGCCTTTTCAGTACGCGCAGGAATTCCGGAACCATGGCAGCAGTCTGTTGCTTGGTATCATGAAACAGCAGAATTCCCCCGCGCGTTGAGTTCGAGCCGCTCGAGCACCAGCGCGAGTTGTTGCGTCGGGGTCATCGGGTTCCAGTCGCTGGCCCACAGATCGGCGCCGAAGACGGCAATGTGCCGCCGCTCGAGCCGCTCGAGCAGGGCCTGATTCGAGGCAAAGCCGGGAAAGCGGAAGAAAGGCGTCACCGGACTGCGCTCGGCCTTGCCGTAGAGCGTGGCATCGACCGCCGCAAAGCCGCGGTTGATCTCCGCCTCGGCGGCATCGACCGGCATGTGATCGAGCAGTGGGTGCGCGAACGAATGATGCGCGACGGTGTGCCCCTCCTGCAGCGCGCGGCGCACCAGCGCGGGATGGGCGGCGGCGCTGCGGCCGAGCATGAAGAAGGAGGCGCGCACACATTCACGCTTGAGTGCATCAAGCACGCGACCGGTCGTGCCGGGTTCCGGACCGTCATCGAACGTGAGTACGACTTCCTTCGGCTTGAGTGGCAGCGTCTGCGGAAAATGCTTGCGACCGACGCGCGGATAGGTCGCCGGATCGACGACGAGCACGCGCTCGGTTGACAGCGCATCGGCATTACCCGGACAGGCTGCTTGTGCCGCTGCCGCTTGTGCCGCTGCCACGGCAACGGCGAGAAAACACAACAGGCCACGAACCATCCGCATCTCCATTCAACGACTTGATCCCGTGCGTTCGCTGATTGCAAGTATCTTGGTTCAAGGCGTCTCGGCGCAGCGCGTCTCGGCGCATTTGCCAGTGTCACGGAGCGGGCGTACAAGCGCGATAGATTCCTTTGCCATTCACGCGAGCACGGCATGCTCGACGATAAAAGACATGACCGTGACTCGGCCAGCCGTCGAACTGCGCCAAGACGACGGAGCGTTGCGCGAGGAGTTCGTGCAGCGCGTGCGCGAGGCCGTCGAGGCTGCTGATCGGCCGGCGGTGCTGGCGCTGGTCGGCGACCTGCACGAAGCCGACGTCGGCGACGTCATCGAGGCGCTCGATCCGGAGCTGCGACCGCGCCTGGTCGAGCTGATGGGGCGCGACTTCGACTTCACCGCGCTGACCGAGGTCGACGATACGGTCCGCGAGGAGATCCTCGACGAGCTGCCGTCCGAAACGGTCGCCGAGGGCGTGCGCGAGCTCGATTCCGACGACGCGGTCGCGATCCTCGAAGACCTGCCGAAGGACGAGCAGGCCGAGATCCTCGAGCAGCTGCCGGCGCTCGAGCGCGTCGCGCTCGCCCGCAGCCTCGACTATCCGGAAAACTCTGCCGGCCGGCGCATGCAGACCGAGTTCATCGCGGTCGAGCCGCATTGGACGGTCGGGCAGACCATCGACTACATGCGCGAGACGCCCGATCTTCCGGACCGCTTCTGGGAGCTCTACGTCGTCGATGCCGGCCGCAAGCTCAAGGGCGTCGGTCGCGCTCGACCGGCTGTTGCGCACCAAGCGCCCGGTGCCGATCTCCGAGCTGATCGAAGAGGACCTGCGCACCGTTGCGCGCGACCGACGACCAGGAGGAGGTCGGCGCGCCATGTTCGAGCGCTACGACCTCGTCTCCGCGCCGGTGGTGGACGACGACGATCGCCTGGTCGGTGTCCTCACCTTCGACGACATCGTCGACGTGATCGAGGAAGAGGCGGAAGAGGACATCAAGGCGCTCGGCGGCGTGCGCGGCGAGGAAGAGCTCTCGGACTCGGTCTGGTACCACGCCAAGAGCCGATTTCCCTGGCTGTTTGCCAATCTGCTGACGGCGCTGCTCTCATCGTGGGTGATCAGCAATTTCGAGGGCTCGATTGCCAAGATGGTGGCGCTCGCGGTGCTGATGCCGATCGTCGCCAGCATGGGCGGCAATGCCGGCACCCAGACCATGACGGTGACGGTGCGCGCGCTCGCGACCCGCGAGCTCTCGAGCGCCAATACGCTGGCGCATCGTCCGGCGCGAAGTGCTGGTCGGCCTGCTCAACGGCTTGGCCTTCGCGGTCATCATGGGCGCGGTTGCGGCGTTCTGGTTCGACGTCACCGACCTCGGGCTGGTCATGGGGCTCGCGATGGTGACGGTGCTGGCGGCCGCCGCGCTGGGCGGGATCCTGATTCCGCTGCTGCTCACTCGCCTGGGCGTCGATCCGGCGGTGTCGTCGGGGCCGTTCGTCACCACGGTCACGGACGTGGTCGGTTTCCTGTCGTTCCTCGGAATTGCCACGCTCTGGTTCGGTCTGAAATGACCGGATTGCGTCGTCTTTCGTAGCGCCGGACGGCACCGTTCTTTACCCGAAATTCACCATCCCGCCCTTAGCCTGTTCGCGTGGGTTCAGTGGGTAGTTGACCGGAGAATCCGGTGGAGCGTGGTAACGAAGCCGACGTCGGCGAACGCGGGCGCTGGCTCGACCGGTTGCGTGCCCGGCTCGCACGGCGAGCCGGGCGGCTGCCAGCAGTGTCGGGCGGCAGCGCCTCACGCTTTATAGCGCCGCTGGCCTTCCTGGTCGTCGTTGCGACAGTCGCCTGCGTCGTGCTCGGGCTGGTGCTGGCCGGGCGGGCGGACGACAGTCTCGAGAGCGCCAACCGCAAATCGCTGCGCGGTGCGATCGAGGCGTTGCAGGTGCTCTCACCCGACGTCTCGCGTCTCGATCCTGCGGCTGATCCGGATGCTCGAGCGTGCCTCCGGCCTCAAGGACCTGCGCTTCGATCACGATCCGCCGGGCGGTGGGCGAGAGGTGCAGTCGCTGCTCGACGCCAACGGCCGCATCGTCGGCTGGTTCAGCTGGGAGTCGCAGCGGCCGGCCACGGCGCTGCTTGCATCGGCTGCTCCCGCTCGGAGCCCTGATCGCGGCTCGGGCTTTTCGGTTTCGCCGGCCTCGCCCTGTGGCAGCTCAATCGCCTCGGGCGCCTGCTGGTGCGCAGCGAGCAGCGCGGCGCACAGGCTCACGCACGAAGACCCCGCGACCGGCCTGTCGAACCAGCGCCGGCTGCTTGAGCGCGCTCGACGAGGCGCTGACCGTCCGCCGGGGAGGCGATGTGGTGGTGGGTTTTGCCATCCTCGAAATCGGCGGACTTCGATGACGTGAAGGAAGCGCTCGGCAGCGGTGATGAGGATGATTTCTTCGCCGAGATCGCCGAGCGCCTGCGTGTCGCGATGCCGCAGCACACCGCCATTGGTCGGCTGCGGGGTGGCCGGTTCGGGCTCGTGATCGCGCGCGGTCGTCCGCCGAGAGCGCGATCGCCATCGCCGAAGGCGGCGCGCGAGGCGTGCTCGCGCGCGTTCTGGCTCAACCAGGTCGTTCGAGCTCAGCGCCAATGTCGGCCTGGCGATTGCGCCGCGCGACGGAACGACGCGCGGCGTGCTCCGGCATCGCGCCGATTTGGCGCTGCGCACGGCGCGCCGCCGCGGGCGCGGCGTTGTGGCTGCCTTCTCGCCCGACATGGAAGCGGAGTTCGAGGAGCAGAGCTTCATCAAGCGCGAGCTCGCGCGCGCGCTCGACGACGCGGGCGCTCGACGTGCACTATCAGCCGATCGTGAAGGCCGACAGCGGCGCCATCGTCGGCGTCGAGGCCTTGCTGCGCTGGAGCCATCCGATCCGCGGCGACATTCCGCCGGCTGTCTTCATGCGCGTGGCGGAGGAGGCCGGACTGATGGACCAGCTCGGCGAGTTCGTGCTGCGCCGAGCGCTCACCGATGCCGGCCGCTGGCCGCACCTCTATGTGGCGGTCAACCTGTCGCCGGTGCAGGTGCGCGATCCTCGAGTTGGTCGATCTCCTGTCGGCGGTGCTCGACGATACCAAGATTGCGCCGTCGCGCGTCGTGCTCGAGATGACCGAGAAGATCCTGATCGACGATCCGTTGACCGCGAAGGCGCGGCTCGAGCAGCTGCATGCGATCGGTGTCAAGCTCGGCGCTCGACGACTTCGGTGCCGGCTATTCGAGCCTCGCCTATCTGCAGCAGCTGCCGTTCGACAAGCTCAAGATCGATCGCGGCTTCGTCGCGGCGCTCGATCAGTCGGCGAATGCCGGCGTCGATCATCCAGGCGATCGCAGCGCTCGGCCGCGCGCTTGGGCTCGCGCGTCCTGATCGAAGGCGTGGAGACCGAGGAGCAGCAGGTGCTGCTGCGGCTTGCCGGCTGCAACGAGATGCAGGGCTTCCTGTTCGCCAAGCCTGGCCCGCGCCAGGAGATCGACCGGCTGGTGGCGGGCGACGCCGTCGCGCCAGCCCAAGCAGCGGTGCCGCAGCAGCACGCCATCGGCCGCACCTGACGCCAACAGATTTGAAGCGGAGCCTCCATGAATCTGTCATGAATAATGCCTTGGCCGAACAGCGGGAATCACATAGGCCTAAGGGTGCCATGATGCGGGTCAGACTGAAAGCCGACGGCCGGATCGTCGAAATCCTTGCGGATGGCAGCGAGCAGTCGTTGCCGCGATGCACCGGCGCGTGCAACTCCGGGAATGGCGAGCGCCGACGCGGCCTACGCCCGCGGCGTGCGCGCGCGCACCAAGCTGACGCAGGCGGAGTTCGCCGCCCGTATCGGCGTGCCGATCGAGACCGTGCGCAACTGGGAGCAGGGCAAGCGCTCGCCGCGCGGACCCGCTCGCGCGCTGCTCAAGGTGATCGACAAGGCGCCGCAGGTCGCCTTCGCGGTGCTGGGCGAAGACAAGGGCTGACGCTCGCTTCGCCTGCAAGGCCCGCCCGCACGCGGCACTCCCAATCTCTCCAATCTCCGCATCGCCTGCCAAGCTTGACCGACCCGGCTTGAAGCTGGAGAAGCCAGCCCGTAGCCCGGGTTGAGCGACAGCGAAACCCGGGAGTCAGCCGAGCTTTTCATCTCGGATGTCGCCATAGCGCGTCGAAAGACGCGCGTAAATGCGCTAAAGGCTCCATCCGGGCTACGACGCTACCAGCCTGTGCGGTCAAGGGAGACGTGTGAAATGACTGTTGTTGAAGCCAATGGCGCCCGCATTCCGGCGATCGGGCTCGGCACCATGACCTTGAAGGAGCAGGTGTGCATCGACGCCGATCAAGGCGGCGCTGCGGCTCGGCTATCGCCACCTCGACACGGCGGAGCGCTATGGCAACGAGGAGTGGGTCGGGGAGGGGCTGCGCCAGGGGCTCGCGGCGTCCGGCCTCAAGCGCGAGGACGTGTTCGTCACCACGAAAGTCTATTGGGACAAGCTCGCGCCCGGCGATTTCGAGCGCTCGGTCGAGGAGAGCCTCGCACAAGCTGAAACTGCCCTGGGTCGACCTCCTGCTGATCCACTGGAACAATCCGAAGGTCGCGCTCGCCGACAGCATCGGTTCGCTTGTGCGCGGCCAAGCGCAAGGGCCAGGCCAGGCATGTCGGCGTCGCGAACTTCACGACCGCGATGCTCGACGAGGCGGTGAAGCTTGCCACCGAGCCGCTGGTCACCAACCAGATCGAGGTGCATCCCTTCCTCGATCAGGGCAAGGTGCTCGCGGCCTGCCGCAAGCACGGCATCTCGGTGACGGCCTATTGTCCGCTCGCGCGCGGCAAGGTGCCCGGCAACGAGACGCTCGAGCGGATCGGCAAGGCGCACGGCAAGAGCGCCTCGCAGGTCGCGCTGCGCTATCTCGTGCAGCAGGGCATCATCCCGATCCCGCGCACGGCCAATCCGGATCATCTCGCCGCCGACCTTGCAGTGTTCGATTTCAAGCTCGGCGACGGCGAGATGGCGGAGATCGGCGCGCTCAAGCGAGCCGGACGGACGCGTGGTCAATCCGCCGCATGCGCCGCAATGGGATAGCTAATGCGCGCCTACTCCATGCGCCGCGCTGGCCGCGGCTGTCTTGATCGCACTGCCTTTCGGCTCCGCGCGTCGCCGAAACCGCCAGCGCCAAACGCTCGCGATGTGGCGGCGGTGCAGGACTGCCTGAAGTCGCAGCGCGGGCGCGATCTCAAGGGCGAGCGCTGCATCGGCGTGGTCGTCGATCCGTGCCTGAAACGCGCCCGCTCCACGGCAGACCAGAACGCCTGCGCGGATCGCGAGCTTGCGGTGTGGGACGACATTCTCAACGAGACCTACCGGCGGCTGGGCCGGCGTCTCGACGACGAGCAGAAGGCCAAGGCCCGCGACATGCAGCGGGCCTGGATCGAGTCGCGCGACAAGACCTGCGCCTTTTACTGGGACTTTTTCCAGGGCACGATGGCGTCGCCGATGAGTGCCTATTGCAATGTACGGGAGACCGCGCGCCGCGCCATGTTCCTGATATTCTTCATGGAAGAAGCGGAAGGGAGGTGAGCCATGCAGGTCGTGGAAGCGAATGGCGCGCGCATTCCGCTGCTCGGGCTCGGCACCTGGGATCTGCGCGGGCGGGTCTGTGCGCGTATTGTCGAGCAGGCGCTGCGGCTTGGCTATCGCCACATCGACACCGCGGAGATGTACGACAACGAGCGCGAGGTTGGAGAGGGGCTGCGCATCTCGGGCGTGCCGCGCAACGAGATCTTCGTCGTCACCAAGATATGGCCGTCGCACTTCGCGCCGCGCGAGCTTGTGCGTGCCGCCAAGGAAAGCCTCACGAAGCTGCGGCTCAGCGAGGTCGATCTCCTGCTGCTGCATTGGCCCAATCCGCGAATTCCGCTGTCCGAGACGCTGGGCGCGCTCTGCAAGGCCAAGGAGGCGGGGCTTGCCCGCCACATCGGCGTGTCGAACTTCACCGTCGCGCTGATCGAGGAGGCGACGCGGCTGTCGAGCGAGCCGTTGGTCTGCGACCAAGTCGAGCTGCATCCCTTCCTCGATCAGTCGAAGGTTCGCGCTGCCTGCCGCGGCGCATGGCATGGCGGTCGTCGCCTATTGCCCGATCGCCCGCGGCAACGCCAAGAACAACGAGGTGCTCGCGCGCATCGGCGAGAAGCATGGCAAGACCGCCGCGCAGGTGAGCCTGCGCTTCCTGGTGCAGCAGCAGATCGTCGTCATCCCGCGCACCAGCAAGCTCGAGCGACTGACGGAGAACGCCGCGATCTTCGATTTCGAGCTCGGCGCACGACGAGATGGCCGAGATCGACGCGCTCTCGCGTGGCGATGGCCGCATCGTCGACTATGCCTTCTCCGGCCCGCCGAAGTGGGATTGAGTGCTGCGGTGATTGACGCGTCCACCGACACCGCGCTTGTGCTGTTTTCCGGCGGGCAGGATTCGACCGTCTGCCTCGCCTGGGCGCTCGAGCGGTTCTGCGCGGGTCGAGACCATCGGCTTCGACTATGGCCAGCGCCATCGTGCCGAGCTCGACGTGCGGCCGCGCGTCCGCGAGCGCATGACGGCGCTGCGGCCGTCCTGGGCGGAGCGGCTCGGCGACGACCACGTGGTCAAGCTCGACGCGCTTGGCGCGATCTCCGAGACCGCGCTCGACGCGCGAGGTCGAGATCGCGATGGGCGACAGGCGGACTGCCGACGACCTTCGTGCCCGGCCGCAATCTCGTCTTCTTCACGTTTGCCGGCGCGCTCGCCTATCGGCGCGGCGCCCGGCATCTCGTCGCCGGCATGTGCGAGACCGACTTCTCCGGCTATCCCGATTGCCGCGACGACACCATCAAGGCGATGCAGCTGGCGCTCAATCTCGGCATGGAGCGGCGCTTCGTGATCCATACGCCGCTGATGTGGATCGACAAGGCGGCGACGTTTGCGCTCGGCGCACGACATCGGCGGCCAAGCTTTCGTCGACCTCCTGGTCGAGGAGACCCACACCTGCTATCTGGGCGACCGCTCGCAGCGCCACGATTGGGGCTATGGCTGCGGGAGCTGCCCGGCCTGCCGGCTGCGGGCCGATGGATTTGCGAGATGGAAGGCAAGAGAATAACGCGAGACGATAAGGCGAGACGATGATGCAACTCAACGAGCAGGCGAACGACAGGCGGCGCATCGTTGAAGGCGTCGTGTGCCTCGTCCTGTTCGGCCTCACCATTCCGGCAGCGAACTGGCTGATCGGCCATGTCGGCACCGAGTGCGTGCCGAACGGGCCCTGCCTCATTCCGGTGGCGCCCGGCCTGATGGCGCCCTCGGGCGTGACCATGATCGGGATCGCGCTGGTGCTGCGCGATCTGGTGCAGCGGCGGCTGGGCGTCGGCGTCGCGGTCGTCGCCATCATCGGTCGGCGCCGCCCTGTCGGCGCTGATCGCGCCGCCGCGCTGGTGATCGCGTCGACCGTGGCATTCCTGATGTCGGAATTCGCCGACCTTGCGGTCTATACGCCGCTCGCGCGCCGCCGCCTGATCGACGGCCGTGGTGGCCTCGAGCATGGTCGGGCTGGTCGTCGACTCGATCGTGTTCCTCTGGCTCGCCTTCGGCTCGCTCGACTTCCTGCTGGGCCAGATCGTCGGCAAGGCCTGGATGGTGCTGGCCTCGATCCCGTTCGTGGCGTGGCTGCGCCGCCGCGACGAGCGGCTCGGGTCTCATGCCGGCCTAGACCTTTTGCAGGTTCGTGCTCCAGGTTCGTGCTCCATGTACGTGCTGTCGAAGATCGCGGGCTTCTTCGTCGTCCCGTCCAATTTCATCATCCTCGTCGGGATCGTCGGGGTGTTGCTGTTGCGCACCCGCTTCGCGCGCACTGGCAGGCGGCTCGATGATCGACGAGCGTCGTGCTGCTCGCGATCGCGGGCCTTTCGCCGCTTGGCAACATCGCTCATCCTTCCGCTGGAACAACGTTTCCCGGCCTGGGACGCGTCCGCGCGGCGCGCCCGACGGCATTGTCGTGCTTGGCGGGGCGGTCACCGCCGACGTCGCGGCGGCGCGCAATGACGTGGCGCTCAACGAGGCGGCCGAGCGGATGACTGCCACGGTCGAGCTCGCTCGCCGCTATCCCAATGCCCGCATCATCTTCTCCGGCGGCGACGGCAGCCTCGTCTATGGCGGCAACGAGTTGGACGGGGCGTTGCGGCTGTTCGAGCGCCTGGGCCTCCCGCCCGGCCGTGTCGAGCTTGAGGACAGTCCCGCAACACCGTCGAAAACGTCTTGTTCAGCAAGCGGATAGCGGCGCCAAAGCCGGGCGAGCGCTGGCTTCTGGTGACCTCCGCCTATCACATGCCGCGGGCGATGGGCATGTTCCGGAAGGCTGGTTTCCCGGTCGAAGCCTATCCGGTCGATTGGCGTACGCGCGGCGTCGAGGACACATGGCGGCCATTTCCCTCGCTGGCCGAGGGGCTGCGGAGAACCGACACCGCGGTGCGCGAATGGGCGGGACTCGTCATCTACTGGCTGAGCGGTCGATCGTCCGAGCTGTTCCCGCGGTCCATCCGCGCATGACTGACAGAACGAGCACTATCGATCATATGGATGAGGCCGTCGCGTGAGTGCGACCTTTTTGCATCGTTGCGCACTGAGACTTTCGTTTGGAAAATCTAAGTCTTTCTTGTTGGCGAAGATGTGTGATTGGATCGCCGCTGTTGAACAGCAGCGCGCAGGCAAGTTGCGGCAGTATGCGGTGCGCTGTGGAGGGAGTTGTTCATGCGTACTCTCCGCTTGGCCCTGGTGGTGAGCCGGGTCACCTTAGAGCAATCCAAAATCTTTGCCTGGACACGCGTCGTCGCGATCGTCGTCGCCACCACCACGATGGTGCTTGGCGCGTCGTTTGTGGCGGTGGCGCTCAGCCTCGCCTGATTGGGCCGTGTCAATGCGCGTTGCGGTCGGCATTGCTGTCGCGATGCCGCGACCAGCGCTCATGTTTACGGCAAGTCAATGCTGCGCGATGCTGGCCGTGATCTTCGGGCTTTCCTGATTGCCCGGCTCACGGCGCATCGTCGGCGACCGCGCGCAGTGAATCCGACGCGAACTGGCGCCGCCAGATCACGATCACGACCGCAGCCGTCGTGATCAGGAACACGATCGGGCCGGCGAACCATCCGAGATAGCCAAGCGCGAAGAAGAAGGCGCGCTGGCCGTGGTTGAAATGCCTGCCGGCGGTTGAGAACAGCCGTGCGGTGCGGCTCACATGGGACTGCGCCTCGCGGCTCTCCTGGTCGGCTACGCTCGGGGTGGCGCCGAGCATGATCGCCACGTAATTGTAGAGCCGGTACGACCAGGCGAACTTGAAGAACGCATAGATCAAGACCACGGCGAGCCCGACGGTCTTGGCTTCCCACAGCAGCCGCGAGGTCGACACGCCGAGCGGCAGCGTCGACAGCAGCGTCATCATGTCGTCGCTCGAGCGCAGTAGTGTCAGCGCGCCGCCGATCGCGATGAGCGAGGTCGACGCGAAGAAGGCGGTGCCATTCTGCAGCGCCGCCATGATCTGCATGTCGACCATGCGGTTGTCGCGCGCGAGCATGCGCCGCATCCACATCTCGCGATAGCCGTTCATGCGCGAATTGAGACTGAGCCGCCCGTGCGGCGTCCACTCGACCAGAATCGAGTAGGCGACCCAGGCGATGACGAAACCCGCAAGCGCAATGAGATCGAGGACGGTGAATAGCCCCATGGTGATCTGCCCTTGCAATCTTCCATCCGCGGCGAACGCGCCGGTCGAACCCTTGCTCGCTGCTGCGATGACCGCTATCGCACCCGCGAGTAGGAGGCTCGCTATGGCGCTGACTTTGGTGATCGGCAACAAAAACTATTCGTCGTGGTCGTTCCGACCGTGGATTGCGCTGCGGACGGCAGCCATCCCGTTCGAGGAGGTCGTGATCCCGCTCTATGAGCCGGGCAGCAAGGAGCGCATCCTCGCGTTCTCTGCCGCCGGCAAGGTGCCGGTGCTCGTCGATGGCGACGTGCGGGTGTGGGAGTTGCTCGCGATCATCGATTATCTGGCGGAACGGTTTCCGCAGACGCAGCTATGGCCGAAGGATGCGGCCGCGCGTGCGCATGCCCGCGCGGTCGCGGCCGAGATGCATGCAGGCTTTGCGCCGCTGCGCCGGCACTGCCCGATGAACATGTGGCGCCCAGTCAAAGCGCGTGAGCTGCCGCCGGAAGTTGCCGCCGATGTCAGGCGCATCGACACGATCTTCACCGAATGTCGGGAACGCTTCGGGCAGGGCGGGGCGTTCCTGTTTGGCGCGTTCGGAGCTGCGGATGCGATGTACGCCCCGGTGGTGTCGCGGCTGCACACCTATGGCATCGCGGTCGGCCCGGTCGCGGAGGCCTACAAGCAGGCCATCATGGCGCTGCCTGCGTGGACCGAATGGCATGCCGCAGCGCTCAAGGAGCCCTGGATTATGGCTAACGGCGAGGTCGATTGGCCTGTCGTGCTGCGTGAATAAGACGAAAAGTGCGTCATCGCGGCCCAAAAAATGTCGCGGATGTGTATTGATTCCGGCACGGGGACGAAAAATATAGGCCGCGAACCCGTACACCTGATCCTATAAGTGATCTTGCGGTGTTTGCGGGCGCGGGTCATAGAGACGGGATCAACTGCCTTTCCCGGGAGTGTGTGCTATGCGATGTCGCGTTATCGCCTTGGTTTCTGTTGCCTTTTTGGCTCTGTCCGGGCTCAGCCCGGCGGCGGCCGAAGAGAAAAAGAATGACGTCAAGGGTCTGTTCCTGCTGACAGACTATCCGGCGGTCACGCTGCGACCGGGGACCAACTCGACGATTAACCTTAGATTGCAGAACTATAATCTACCGCCTGAGCGGCTTGCGCTGTCGGTATCCGGGGCCCCTGCCGGGTGGACCGCGACGCTGATCGGCGGCGGACAGCCGATCGCGGCCGCCCTTCCGGCCACCAACTCCAGCGTCTCGTTCGAGCTGCGGGTCGATGTTCCGAAGGAGGCGCCGGTCGGCACCACCAACCTCACGGTGACCGCGAAGGGCCCGACCACCGAGGTGGCGCTGCCGGTCGAGGTGCGGCTGGCCACGGATCTGCCGGCCAAGCTGTCGGTCTCCCCGCAGCTGCCCGAGCTGCGCGGGACCTCGAAGTCGACCTTCGAGTTCCAGCTCTCGATCAAGAACGAGAGCGGCAAGAAGGTGACGGTCGGCCTTGCGTCGACGGTGCCGGAGAACTGGGACGGAACCTTCACCGAGCAGTATGGCAGCCAGGAGCTCAATGCCCTGCCGCTTGATCCCGGCCAGTCCAAGGACGTCAAGTTCAAGGTGCGTCCGCCGAACACTGTCGCCGCCGGTAAATTCAAGGTCGCCGCGAAGGCGACCGCTGAGGACGCGGTGGTCAACAGCGACCTCGTGGTCGACGTCACCGGCCAGCCCAAGATCGACATCTCCGGCCGCGAAGGCCTCCTGAGCACCAAGGCAGCGGCCGGGACCGAGACCTCGGTGCCGATCCTGGTCACCAACACCGGCACGGCTGCTGCCGAGCAGGTCGAGCTGTCGGGCTCGGGGCCGAGCGGCTGGAAGGTGGAGTTCGACCCGAAGACGATCGATCGCATCGCGCCCAACGAGAACAAGGAAGTGCAGGCCCGCATCACCCCGACCGTGAAGGCGATCGCCGGTGACTACGTGGCGACGCTGCGCGCGAGTGCTCGCGGTGAATCGGCATCGGCGACCTTCCGTGTCACCGTTGGCACCTCCACGCAGTGGGGGATCATTGGTGTCGGCATCATCGGGGCCGCGCTCCTCGTGCTCGTCGGTGCGGTGGCAAGGTTTGGACGCCGATGAGTGCGGACAACGTCATCGAGGTACAGGGTCTCACCAAGCGCTATGATGAGACCACTGTCGTCAAGGGGATCTCGTTCTCGGTCGCGCGGGGCGAGATCTTCGGGCTGCTCGGTCCCAACGGAGCGGGCAAGACCACGACCATCCTGATGCTGCTCGGTCTGAGCGAGATCTCGGACGGGCAGGCACGTGTGCTTGGCTTCGATCCGGTACGGGAGCCGCTCGCTGTCAAACGGCGGGTCGGTTACCTGCCGGACCAGGTCGGCTTCTATGACAACCTCTCGGCCTCCGACAATATGCGCTACACCGCGCGGCTGATCGGGCTCGGTCGAGACGAGCGCGAAACGAAGATCGCGGAGTCCCTCGATCATGTCGGTCTGCACGACGTGGCCGATCGGCCGGTTGATACTTTCTCGCGCGGCATGCGCCAGCGGCTTGGGCTCGCCGAAATCCTGATGAAGGACGCGCAGATCGCGATCCTCGACGAGCCCACCTCGGGCCTCGATCCGCAGGCGACCGCCGAGCTCCTGCAGATCATCCGCAACCTCAAGGACCGCGGTGTCAGCGTGCTGTTGTCGTCGCATCTGCTCGACCGCGTGCAGAGCATTTGTGACCGCGTGGCGCTCTTCAACCAGGGCAACATTGAGCTCCTCGGCACGGTGGCTGAGCTCGGCCGCCAGGTTCTGGGGGTCGGCTACTATGTCGACGTCGAGGCCGAAGGGCAGGGCCTTGCGGACAAGCTCAGGGCCGTACCGGGCGTGAAATCGGTGGAGACCGCGTCCGCCAATCACATGCGCATCTTTGCCGAGAGCGACGTGCGCTCGGATGCGGCCGCAGCCGTGATCGCAGCCGGCGGCCGGCTGCTGCGGCTCTCGGTCGAGACGCCCAGTCTCGATATGATCTACAACCGCTACTTCGAAAACCTGATGGGAGGACGCCATGCAGCGTGAAGGCTCAGCCCTCCACGGCCTCGGGGTCGTCATCCTCAAGGAGCTCAGCGACCATCTCACCAGCGTGCGCATGCGCGTCTTGGAATGGCTGGTCGTGCTGTTCGCGCTGGCCGCGCTCTACGGCGCGATCCAGCAGATCCGGGATACCACGGCGGAGGATCCGTTCCTGTTCCTCAAGCTGTTCACGACCGCGCGCGAGCCGTTGCCGTTCACGTTCGTGTCGTTCCTGACCATCCTGGTGCCGCTGATCGCGATCGGCATGGGTTTTGATTCGGTCAACGGCGAGCACAATCGGCGCACGCTGTCGCGCATTCTGTCGCAGCCGATCTATCGCGATGCGCTGCTGTTCGGGAAGTTCCTCGCCGGTCTGTTCACGCTCTCGGTCAGCCTGATTGCGCTGTGGCTGCTCGTGATCGGGCTCGGATTGTTCCTGCTCGGCCTGCCGCCGAGCGGCGAGGAGCTGGCGCGCGCCTTCATCTTCCTGCTCGTGACCATCGCGTATGCAGGTGTGTGGCTCGCGCTCGCGATGCTGTTCTCGATCATCTTCCGCTCGCCCGCGACGGCGGCGCTGGTCTCGCTCGGCCTGTGGCTGTTCCTGACCCTGATCTGGCCGGCCCTGGCGCCGGCGATCGTGATCGCGTTCGCGCCGTCAAGCAACGAGGAGACCTTGATCCTGGCCGCGCAATATCTGGCGCGGCTGTCGCCGAGCAACCTGTTCGGCGAGGTGGTGTTGGCGATCCTCAATCCGACCACGCGCTCGCTCGGCCCGATCTATCTGAGCCAGCTGCAGGGCGCCGTGCTTGGCGCACCGATGCCGTTGGGTGAGAGCCTGATCATCGCCTGGCCGCAGATCGTGGGCCTGATTGCGGGCACCATCCTGTTGTTTGTGACGGGCTATGTCATCTTCCAGCGCCAGGAAGTGCGCGCTTAAGCATCGCCGCGGGTGCTTTAATCGTATGCCGGGAACAGCCTGTTCCCGGCATTTTTGTTTGATCTCGTTGATTTGATGCCCGGCTCGGATTGGCGGCTTCACACCGCGGAACACTGCCGTCGCCTGACGCGTTACTCGACGAAGCAGAGGAGGACTTGCCCATGCGATATCGAGTTTTCAGCGGTCCACCCGGCTCCGGCGCAGTGTCGCCTTTTGAGAAAGAGCGGCTCCTGTTCAAGGAATTCGACAGCCTTGACGGCGCCCTGGCCTGGGCGCGTCACCTGCAAGAGAACGGCCGAGTCGCGCTCTCGATCGATGGCGACGACGGTACGAGCCTGAGCAAACAGGAGATTGTCGCCGCGCTCCGCCACGCGGAAAACGAGCGAATTTCCAAAGCATCCTAGGTAAGCGAACCGGAACCGGCAGGTGAGCCGTGGTCAGCCGGCAATTTTCTTCCAACCGTCGCGGGCGAGCGCGACAACGCCGTCAATGCTCTTGGCGACTACGTCCCAATTGACCATCGGACGTGCCCCCGGTCCGGAACTCATGTTGTCGACGACGTAGGCTCCGCCGACAGTGAGGGCAATGCCGAGGATCAAACCAAGGAAAAAACGCATATGGCTCTCCCGCGATTTAGGCGCTTCCCGTTAGGCCACGAACGCGGCGCCATTGTGATAGGCTTCCACACGAGATGCATGGACGTTGTCCAATACCGCTCGTCACGACGTTCCAGCGCAAATCGGCAAGATCAGCTAAGATCAGGGAAGACGAAGCCATTTTGACTAGTCTGCGTCTTGCGCATTGCACCTCAGCGTTGAGGCCGCTGGGACCTCGGTGGCCTTTACGGGCTGTCTCGTAAGTTATTATAAAATATAGTGTTTTTTTAGTCGCCTGATCGATCCGGTAATATTTTACGGGTGCGCGTAACGCTAAGATTTCTGCGCAAGTCGCAATTTGGCTGCTATAACATCATTTATAGGTCAGAATGAGGGGCGCCGCGTAACAAAAAAGGTGGTTCGGATGTTGGAGACCAAAGTTTCGGCGAGGGAGCACAAATTCCAGATCGGTCAGACTGTCTACTTCACGTCCCGCCCGGTTGGTCAGATGTCAAGTGATAGCGCCTATCAGATCGTACGCCTGCTTCCCTCAGATGGCGCCGATTATCATTACCGCATCAAGAGCCCCGGCGAAGCGTTCGAACGCGTCGCCAAGGAGAGCCAGCTCGAGGTCTCGCGGCTCTAATTGCAGCAAACCGCTTGGGTGTCTTGTATTTGCTTGCATGCGGGGTATCCACAGGTCGTCGGAAGCCCACGCTAGCTCCCTTGAGCGCCATAATCCATAGTTAGTGATCTGCCGCTGGTGCCCCGTTTCCGTAGGTTCGTCACACGTCTCAGCGTACTCTGACACGAACCTTCAGAAACAAAGGGGCACTAGGAACTTGATGATTCTGGTGCCGCTTTCGATTTGAAGTTCCTAGAAGAGTTTGCTGCAGACGGTGTAGGAACTTCAAATCGGCGGCACTCGGCAGTGGGGTGTTGGGCGGCAGGTGGACGGGCGTCATGTCCGAGACCCTCGGACGTATTGCGGGATTTGAGTTTGTGGGGCTGCCGAGCCTGCCCGTGTGGATGGCTGGCGTGGTGGCCGCGCTGCTTCTGGTTGCTTGTTATTTCTCTTTCAGCCATGCCGGCCGCGCAGATCGGATTGGTATTGCGGCGCGTGTGGCATTGATCCTCATTGGGTCGGTTGCCGCATTCCTCGCCATCGAGGCGTGGTCAAGATTGGATCTGCGCAGTGAGAGGCGCGAGCTCGATGCACGCGCGCAAGAACTGTTCATGCGGGCCGCGACGCCTGGCACGGCATTCGCCTGTCTCGATCCTCTCGTGGGCGACGTCATCGAATCCGCGTGCGAGAAGGCGGTTTTCCAATCGCCCGAGGCGACCGCCGCGGCGCTCTCCTATGTCGCAGCCGAGCTCACCTTGCTCGCGGACTTCACTGTGTATGCCCGCAAGGTCGGCTCCGACCTTCCGCTTGCGCTTGGCAATCTTCGCCGCTCAATCGAGGGCGATCGCTTTGGCCTGGTCGCACGCGTGCTCGCGGTCCGCGATGGTTGCACGCCGGGTAACTGTCCCGCCTTTGCGATGCTGACCGATCCCGGCCGCATTGCGGTCAATCTGGCCGGTCGCAGCTACGATCTTTATGTCGAGCGCCATGCGGCCGCTTGGCCTGCGGGCGCCAAGTCGCCGGTCGTCGCCGCGACGGGTGCGGGCGAGGGCGATGCGCAGCCTCCCGCTGCATCGACGCCGCGTAGCGGATTGTTCTTTCCGTCCGCCGCATCGATCCCGCCGGTCACGATCATGAATGCGGAGCCGCAATTGCCGCCCGAGACAACCGGCTCGACGCCACCGTCTGCTCCCAAGCAGGCGCCCGCACGTCGGCCGGCGGCGTCTGCTGGCGCGCCTGCAAACAGCGGCAACGCGCAGCCGTCGCGGCCGCCAATCGACCTGAATGCAGCGGGGGGCCGCACCGGTCCGCCTGCCTCTGCTCCGCAATGATCACTGCTGCTTGCGTGCGCAGGATCGTTTGAATCTCCGCGTCCACTTGCTATGACGAACTCTCCCGCCACGATTGCTCTAACACTTGTCCTCCAACACCTGGTGCCATGACACTGCATCTCATCAAGCTCTGCGTGGGTTGTGACTTTGTCAAGGATCTGGAGGCCTGGATTCGCGAGAAGCGCAGAAAGACGCGCGGCAAGAAGACCGAGCACCTGCATCGCACCCGCATGGTTCCCAAGCGGGCCGATGAGCTGGTCGACGGTGGCTCGCTTTATTGGGTGATCCGCGGCGAGGTCGCCTGCCGGCAGCGGCTTCTCGACGTCCGTCCCTATGTCGACAAGGGTGGCGTCGGACAGTGCCACCTGGTGCTCGCGCCCAAGGTTGTGCCGGTGAAGCCGCGCCTGTTCCGGGCATTCCAGGGCTGGCGCTATCTCGAAGCGAAGGATGCACCGCCCGATCTCGAGCGCGCTGCGCCCGGCGCCAAGGACATGCCGGAGGCGATGCGTCGCGAGCTGCGTGAGCTCGGATTGCTTTAGACAAGATCAGCATCTGTGTGACGAGCAAGCCGCATGACGCGGCAAGTCATTTGATGAGGAAGTGATGGCACGCGTTACGGCCGTTGTGGCCGTTGTGCTTCTGACCCTGCTCACCCAGATCGGCGGACTTGTACTGCTTCTGGTGTGGGGCCTGAGCCGGCTTGCTCTGCCGCGCGCGATGGGAGCGTGGCGCCGCGTAGCGATCAACGCGGTCTCGTTTGTGGTTGCGTATGCGACGATCAGCGTGCTGGTCGTGCCGCCTCTCGCGGCGCTCGGCGGACGCGTGCCTTTGCCCTGTCGGGCGCAACCCGATCGTGCCTTCGCGGCCGGAAGTGTTTTGCTGTGTGCGCTCAATCGGCACTATGTCGTGCCTGATCAGGTCGTGCTGTTGAACGAGCTGTCGGACGCGATCGAGCGCGCGTTCCCGGGAACGACCACGCTGTTCCTCGATGCGAATTTCCCATTCCTGAACGGATTTCCGCTGTTGCCGCATCTGTCGCACGGCGATGGCCGCAAGCTCGATCTTGCGTTCTACTATGCCGACGCAGAGGGCCGTTATCTGCCGACTGTGACGCGATCGCCGATCGGCTACTGGGCATTCGAGCAGCCGTCAGCAAATGATGCATCGCCCTGCGGCGCGCGCTCATGGCTGTCGCTGCGATGGGACCTCAATTTTCTGCAAGACAAGTTTCCTGATCGCATGCTCGAGCAGCACCGCACGAGTGCGGCGCTGCAATGGCTGCTGTCGGAAGGCGCACGTTTCAAAGTCGACACGATCTTCATTGAGCCGTATCTGGCTGCGCGCTTGGGCGTGCAAGCCTCGCCCGCTCTCGGCTTCCAGGGCTGTCGCGCGGCCCGTCACGACGATCACATCCACGTTCAGATCAAGCGCTAGAGCATGATCCCGAAAAGTGGAAACCGGTTTTCGGAGAAGATCATGCTCTAACAAAAAGTCAGACTATGATCCGATTTAATCTAATCGGATCATAGTCTGAGATAATGTCGTCGTCACACCGCGAGGTTGTCGATCAGGCGCGTGCGGCCGATCTTCGCGGCGACGAGCAGCCGCAACGGACCATCAGCCGCGCTCTCGACCTTGCCGAGAGTGGTGGCGTTGCGGGCCTCGAGATAGTCAAGCTGGAAGCCTGCCTGTTCGATCTCGGCGCCGCCATCGTCGAGCACGCGCGCGATCCGATCACCGCGCGCGATCGCGGCGGCGCATTGCTTGAGCGCGCGGTAAAGCACCGGCGCGGCTGCGCGCTCCTGCGGCGAGAGATAGGCGTTGCGTGATGACATGGCGAGGCCGTCGGCCTCGCGCATGATCGGCGCGCCCACGATCTTGACCGGAAGATCAAGATCGGCGGCAAGCCTTGTGACGACCATGAGTTGCTGAAAGTCCTTCTCGCCGAACACCGCGACATTGGGCAGGCACTGAATGAGCAGCTTGCTGACCGCGATCGCAACCCCGCCGAAGAAATGCGGCCGGAAGGCATCCTCGAGGCCGACTTTCGCGGGACCTTCCGGCACGATGCGGGTGGCGAAGCCCGGCGCGTACATTGTCTCGACCGGCGGCGCCCAGATCAGGCCAACGCCGGCTGCGGCTAAAGCCTTCGCGTCGGCATCGAATGTGCGCGGGTAGTTCGCAAAGTCCTCGTTCGGTGCGAATTGCGCGGGATTGACGAAGATCGAGACCACCACGCGGCGTGCGCGCCGGCGCGCCAGGCGAACCAGCGACAAGTGGCCCTCATGCAGCGCCCCCATGGTCGGGACGAGCGCGATGCTCTCGCCCGCGTCGCGCCAGCGCGCCAGCGCGCGGTGCAGGGCCGGAAGGGTGCGCACGATGCGCGGTCGGGGGGCCATGGAATGCTCTTCTGCTGGTGGCGAGAGGGGTTGTTTGGTTAACGGGCGGCTTGTTGAATTTGCATAAGCCCGCGGGCGGCGCCGTATAACACGCTTACTATTCATGATGAAGGCAGGGTTTACGCCCAGATGGCTTGATTGTGGTGGCACGGTGCCTAGGAATCTCCCCGGAAGGAGATGGCCGTGTCGGTTGAAGTCAAGTCCGCAGCCCGCGTCGGCGCACGTCATTGTGCTCGGGAGCCACAAGGACGGCGCGGGCAAGTCGACGATCGCGATGCATGTCGCGGTCGCGCTGCTCAATTGCGGACAGCGCGTCGCCACCATCGATCTCGATGCGCAGCGCCGGACTCTCACGCAATATATTGTGCATCGCCGCGCTGCCGGGTCGAGCGAGCTGCGGCGGCCGACGCATCTCGTCAGCACGGGCGGCAGCCGCCTGCTGGTCGAGGAAGAGGGGATCGAGTTCTTCAGCATCGTGGATGCCGTCGCGTCCATCGGGGCGACCCATGACGTGATCGTGGTCGACACGCCGGCGTCGGACAGCGACCTGATCCGGTTCGTCCATTCGTTGGCGGATACGCTGATCACGCCGCTCGATCATCGGCTCAATGGCGACACCGCGGGTGCTCACGATGCGCAGGTGACGGGCTCGCAGCGCTATGCCGAGCTGGTGCGTGGCGCGCGCCAGCGCCGCAACCGCGCCGACAGCAAATCGATCGATTGGGTGGTCGTGCGCAACAGGCTCTCTGCCGCCGAAGCACGCGATGCCGGCGCGAGTAGCAAGGGTCTCAACGAGCTTGCGGGCCGCCTGGGATTTCGTTGCGTCGAGGGACTTGCGGAGCGCGCTGTCTATGGCGAGCTTTTCGCGCGCGGGCTCACAGTGCTCGACCGGCTCGATCAGGCGACGCTCGGCGTGCCGCCCAACCTCGCGCATGTCACCGCGCAGCGGGAGGTCGCGAGCCTGATCACCGGGCTTGCGCTCCCGGTCGGGCCCGGGCAGTGGCCGTCACCGCCGATTGCGCCGCTTGGCGAGCACGACCTGCTAAAGACCTGATCGGCGTGGCGGTCGCAGGGGCATTGCGCGGCGCCGCGCTTAGGGCCACTTTAAAGCATGTGAGTGAGGGGTGAAAAGCGGAGTGGCCGCTGCAGGAGCGCCGCCCAGGCCCGATGACGCAACGTCCGGACGACAAAAGTCTTGCGAACCCCAATGCGGCCAAAACGCCGGCGGAAACGTCGACGCGCGCCGAGATCAACGCGTTTCTGAGCGAGGTCAAGCGCCTCACGCCAGCGACCGGGACCGGTCTGCGCGGGCGGCTGATCTTTGCGCTCGACGCCACCATGAGCCGGCAACCGACCTGGGACACCGCCTGCCGGCTGCAGGCCGACATGTTTCGCGAGGCGGCATCGATCGGCGGGCTCGATGTGCAGCTCGTCTACTATCGCGGGCTCACCGAATGCCGGTCGTCGCCCTGGGTCTCGCAGGCGGAGCGGCTGGCGAGCCTGATGGAAAAGATCGATTGCCGCGGCGGCCACACCCAGATCGGCAAGGTCGTCGCGCATGCCCGGCGCGAGACCGACCGCACGAAGGTGCAGGCGCTGGTCTTCGTCGGCGACGCCATGGAGGAGAAGCTCGACGACATCTGCCACGCGGCAGGCCAGTTGGGCCTCCTCGGCGTGCCCGGCTTCATGTTCCAGGAAGGCGATGATCCGATTGCCGAGCAGGCGTTCCGCGAGATGGCCAGGCTTACGCGCGGGGCCTACTGCCGCTTCGATCCGGGCGCGGCCCATCAGCTCGGCGAGCTGTTGCGCGCGGTCGCGGCCTATGCGGCGGGCGGCATGCGCGCGCTGGCCGATCTCTCGGCACGTCGTGACGCGGGTGCGATCAAGCTGATCCGACAGATGAGACAGTAATGTCGTCGCTTCTTCTCGGCGTCGTGGCGCTCGCGCTGCTCTTGGTGGCGAGCAAATACCTGTCCAACGTCAATGCGCGCACGCTTGTCCCGATGGTGAAGACCGCGGGCGGCATCGGCGCGCTCGCGGCGGCTGGGTTCCTGGCGACGCGCGGGCTGTTCGGCTTCGCGCTCCCGCTCGGCCTTGCCGGCTTGAGCCTGCTCGGCTGGCTGCCGTTCGGTCCGGCCGGGCTGTTCCAGCGCTCGCAAAAAAGCCCCGGGCAAGCGTCGCGGGTGCGCTCCGCATTTCTCGAGATGGAGCTCGATCACGACACCGGCGCGATGCGCGGGCGCATCCTGGCAGGCCAGTACGAGGGCGCCGATCTGGACGCGCTCGACGTGCCGGCTCTGACCGGCTTTCTCCCCGCCATCGACGAGGAAAGCCGCGCGCTATTGATGGCGTATCTCGACCGCCGGGAGCCCAGCTGGCGTGACCACGTGCAGGGTGATGCGGCAGCGGGGGCGGGCGGCTCGCCGTTGGGCACCGGCAAAATGACCGAGGAGGAGGCTTATCAGATCCTTGGCCTGCAGCCGGGGGCGAGCGGCGACGAGAT
The DNA here is from genome assembly GCA_963745515.1 of uncultured Alphaproteobacteria bacterium. Lineage (GTDB taxonomy): Bacteria > Pseudomonadota > Alphaproteobacteria > Rhizobiales > Xanthobacteraceae > VAZQ01. The sequence goes on along the minus strand of CAVUXO010000007.1, from coordinate 488,549 downwards.
CGGCCGCGCGCATCGCTCCCTCATGAAGAAACTGCATCCCGACCAAGGGGGGTCGACGTATCTTGCGGCCCGTGTGAATGAGGCCAAGGACGTTCTTCTCCGCCGCCATCGCTAAACTCCAACACAACGCGTTACTCAACTCGACGGCTCTTGTTTCCCTGTTTGATGCTCGCCCAGATCGACGTCAGTTCTTGATTGCAACGCACTCGACGTCGTTTCGTTTCAGAAACTTGCACACGGCCTCAGCCTGGTCCTTGTCCAGGCCAGCGAAGCGCGCCCGATAGTAGGTTGTACCATCCTTTACTGTCGGTTCGGTAAACGGATCGGCGGTTGACAGCAGACGCAGCGCCTTGATCTTCACCATGCCGAGGCGCCGCTTGGCCTCGTCCTCGTCCGGATAGGCGCCGATCTGGATGATCCAGCCGCTGCGCGGGCGTGGCTTGACGGCTTCCGGTGCCGAAGTCGCCGGGTCCACCGGCGGAGTGGCCATGGCGACGTTCGCTGGCAAGACGCCGAGCACGCCGGGACGTGCTCCGGGTGGCGGCGGTGGCAGCGCGCCGCCCGCCGGCGCTGCCGCCGCAATGCGTGTCGGCTCTGTCCGTGTGGGCTCACTACGTGCAGGCTCCGCACGTGCGGTCTCAGTACGTGGAGTCTCTGCACGTGCGGTTTCGGTCCGTGTCGGTTCACGTGTCGGTTCACTTGGGCGCGGCAGACCCGCGAATGGCGCCGGCGCTGCCAACGCGACCGTGTTGTTTCCCTTCACATTGAAGGTCTTCACCGCCACCGGCTGGATCGGATCACTCGATCCCGGGGCTGTACGCTGCCGCGACGGTGGCTGGCGGCAGATCAAGGTGCACCGGCACGCTGCTGGCGCTCGCGAGGTCGAAGTGCTGGCCTTCGGGCTTTGCGTCGGCTGGTGTAGCGCGCACGGGCTCCTTCTTGGCCATTTCGAGCTTGATCGCGTCGATCTTGGCCCCCTCGCTCTTGGAAGCTTCCTTGGACGGCTTCGTTCTTTGGCGTGGCCGCTTCCGCGATCATCGGGCGCGGTCCGCTTGGTGGAGGCCGTGGGAACGTATTGGCTCAAGAGCTCGCGCATGCGCGAGTCCCGGCTGCCTGCGCTCGATCCGCCGAGCACCACCGCTACGACATGACGCTTGTCGCGCCGCAGCGAGGTCACGAGATTGAAGCCGGAGGCATTGGTGAAACCGGTCTTGATGCCGTCGACGCCTTCGACGCGGCCGAGCAGGCGATTGTGATTGCCGATGGTGTGGCCGCGAAACACGAAGGATTGGGTCTGGAAATATTTGTAGTAGGCCGGGAAGCGCTCCTGGATTGCGCGGCCCGAGGATCGCCTGGTCGCGCGCGGTGGTCACCTGCGCGTCGTTGGGCAATCCGGAAGCGTTCTTGTAGACGGTCTTGCTCATGCCTAGCGCATGCGCCTTGCGCGTCATCAGCCTGGCGAACTCCTCCTCCGATGCCGCCAGCGCCTCCGCCACCACCACGGCGGCGTCGTTGGCAGAACGGGTGACCATGCCCTTGATCGCCTCCTCGACCCGGATGGTTTCCCCATCCTCGAGGCCGAGCTTGGTCGGAGCCTGGTCTTCGGCGTGCTCGGAGACCTTCAGCGGCGTGTCGAGCTTGAGCTTGCCGGCCTCCAGACGCTCGAACAGCAGGAAGAGCGTCATGATCTTGGTCAGTGAAGCCGGATGACGCAGCGCATCGGGATTTGACGCATGCAGGACATTGCCTGAGTTGGCGTCAACCACGATGGCCGCATAGGCCGGGCTATAGCTGCTGCCCGTCGCCTTGCGCCGCCGTGCATCGGCATTCTGGCCCGCCACTGCGACCAGCGAAAAGGCGGCGACAAGGGAGCAGACGCCCCAACGAAGCCCGCGCGGGACTTCGCTACGCAACCAACCCATGAAACCCCCGTCCTCGATCCCTGGTTAGTGCTCTCCCGCAAGCACTCGATTCTTGTGTTCTATTAGTGGCCCGAGCCTTCGTTAGAAGGGGGCGAAAAGCGGCAATTTTCGGACGGGTGGTATCGTTCCATGGCGATCCATCCGCCCAATACCGTTTCTTTGCGCAGGGCAACAGGCGGGCCCGGCCGCTGAGGCTAGGGCAGGGCTATTGCCAAACCGTTAACGGCTCCTCAGCCATATTTTTGCATTGCAAACGGACTGCTTGACATTTTTGTGCAGTGCAATATATTCGATTTACCGCTGGGGCTCGAGGTGCGCCGTGGTGGCCCATCGAGGCGCCCCGTCTAGCGCCCCTGCAGCCAGCGGACTTTAAGGGGAAACTTCCATGGTCAAGAATTTCGAGGACATGCAGAAGCTCGGCAAGGACAACATGGACGCTATGCAGACGTCGCTCGGTGTGTGGTCGAAGGGCTTCCAGACGATCGCGGTCGAGATGGCCGACTACAGCCGCAAGGCATTCGAGGACAGCACCGCGGCGGCAGAGAAGCTGTTCGGCGCCAAGTCGATCGACAAGGCGGTCGAGGTGCAGAGCGACTATTTCAAGACGGCCTACGAGCAATTCGTGGCGCAGGCGACCAAGGTCGGTGAGCTCTACGCCGGCATGGCGCAAGAGATCTACAAGCCGTTCGAGAACAGCATGACCAAGACGACGTTGAAGTAACGCCCGCTACCAAGAGTTCTGCTGCTGAGATTGAAGCCCGGGGCACAAGCCACCGGGCTTTTTGTTTGGCGCGCCGCATCGGTGCTCCAGCGGCGCCGATGAATGTTCGCTAGGTCTCAAGCGAGGTGAAGGGCTCATCGCCTGTTGAAGGCGGATCCTGACAAGGCGTCGGCGATACGGCTGGCGTGGGCAGCGTATCTCGTGCTGCCGGAGTATTCTTCAGAGAGAGACCGCTACGCGCGTCCAGTTTGTGCGCTATCGCGGCGTCAACTTGGCGCAACAGGATTTGATCGGCTTGCAGACCGGCCTCGCCGGTCTCCAGGTCCGTTCGTATGTGAGGAAGTCCAAGCGTGTCGGCCATTCTCACGAGGTCGGCGAGCGAGTTTGCGTCGAGTTTCTTCATGATTTTGGCCTTATGAGCTTTCACGGTGACTTCAGTGACCCCCATTTCAGTCGCGACTTGCCTGTTCATCAAGCCGGCGGCTACCAAGGTCATCGCCTCCCTCTCGCGAGGGCTGAGCCTGCCAAATCGGATACGCAGATCGTGTGTCCTCTTGTCGTGTTCACGCCGCTTGCGATCCCGGTCAAGTGCAATCCGAACAGCATCTAGAAGATCCTGCTCGCGAAATGGCTTGGTAAGGAACTCAACCGCGCCACCTTTCATGGCCTTCACCGACATCGGGATGTCGCCATAGCCCGTGATAAAAATGATTGGAATATCGATCCGAACTCTGGCCAGCTCGGTTTGAAGATCGAGCCCATTCAATCCCGGCAGTCGGACATCCAATACGAGGCAACTCACCTTTTCAGGTAACTTGCTCTGAAAAAATTCCTCCGCAGAGCCAAACGCATTACTCTGCAAGTTAACGGATTCAAAGACAGCTCTTAATCCTTCACGAAGGTGGGGATCATCGTCGATCATGAGAACCATCGGATCGTAGTCGTCGTCTGACCGATCGTACAAAACTGGTTCCATGGCAGGTCACGAGCAAATCGAAGTCAGTTTGGAGTCTTTTCTATGCATCCATTTTGATAACGGGAAAGCTATAGGCGAGTTGCGCGCCTTCCGTGTCAAAAACGTATCGGTACCTCACATTTTGGTTTAGAGCGACGATTGACGATCGGTCCTCGCAGCATGCTCCGCTGGGACGAACAGTTTGTCGGAGCAGTCATCATCAATATTGACGATCGTTTCCCAACCCAGGATTTTTTCTGATCCAAAGGGATGGTCCGACAGGCGTCGCTTGTTGGCCCAAGGCCGAAGTCCCTGACGAGCCGTGCTAGCGCCGCTTACGTTGGATTTGTTGCTGCTGTTGCTGTTGCTGGGTGAACGCTTGAACGGTGAGGGCCTTCAGGCGGTCTGGGTCGCGCAATCCAGCCTTTGCATACTCAACCAGGCTTTTCGCTACCATGGCGGTCAGTGGATCTTCGCGATCAACCAAGCCAAGCGTCTGCAACACAGCTTCGAAAACCGTGCCGAGCATGGCAACTTCTTCGGGCTCAAAAGAGCCGTGTTTTCGCAGAAGTTCAACAATTGGCACAGCAGGCCCCTAGAGTTCCCCAGAAGGCAGCCTATCCCGCACATCGGCTGGCATACATAGTAATTTAGTATTGTTCTAAAAAAAAGCCTCCGCGCGGGGGGCGGAGGCCTAGTCGTGCCGAAAACCCTTCCGGGGTAGTGAATAGAGGGCGGATGGTTTTCAACCGCGCATCAAACGCCGCTCTGAGCAAAAGGTTCCCTTAGCAGTCGGCCAAAGTCACCGAGCTTCTTGGATTGGATTTGTTGTTGCTGTTGGGCCACAGGTTGCTGGCGCTCCGCCTGCGGTAAGTTCAGCCCGAAAGACATCAGACGCACCTAATCTCAGCGTCCCGGCTTATGAGCCACGCCCTAGAACTGCGTGCGCAAGCGCGTGCCGAGGATCGAGACCGGGCCGCGGTCGCGGTTGTAGGCCGGGTTGGCGATCAACTGATAGTCAAACGTGAGCCGCCAGGATTGCACGGGCAGGCTGTAATACATCTCGAGGATCTGCTCGGGGCCGGGATTGGGGAGCTTGCCGTCGCCGACCAGAATGCCGAGGCCGCCCGCGTTTAAATAGGCCTGGTGCTGGCCCGAGATGCTGTTGACCACGCCCGCCGAGGCCGAACGTGTCGTCGGCGCGTCCCCAGCTCTTGCCCGAGAACGGCACTCCCGCCGCCAGCGTGCGATCGATGTCGGTGAACTCGTAAGGCTCGATGTCGCCACGCGCCCACCCGGCGCGCGCGAACACGCCGACATCCGGGGAGATCTGCTGCTCGGCGTTGACGCTGATCCCGGTGCGGCTCTGATAGCGCCGCACGGCAGCGATGTCGGCCGGCTGGCCGGTCAGGTTCGCGAGCAGGACAGCGTCATCGAAGCGACCCATACGGCCGCGGCTGAGAAATCCGGTGACCGCGACCTTGCCGGGCTGGCCCCACAGCTCATGGCGGCGCTCGATCTCGCCGATCCACTGAAACTGAGCTGAAGCGCGGATCGAGCTCGGTGCTGTTCGGCACGATCGACAGATCGAACAGGCCGCCGCGCAATGTCCAGCGGCCCGAGTACCACTCGACCGCAGCCCCATAGGTGTAGCCCCAGGCGTCCGCGGCGTAGTCGAAGGTGCCGGTGTCGACCAGCGCCCAGTTCATGAAATCGCTGCGCGGATCGTGCGCATACTTGTTGGTATCGAAGACGTCGGTCACGCCGAACTTGCCGAGCGTGATCACCAGCCGGTCCGCTGTTTGCGATCCTGCGAACTGGTTGATACCCGCTTCAACCTTCTGCGTCTCGCCGCCGAGGTCGATCGTCTGCCGCAGGAACAGCGCGCGGGATCCGCGCATAGGGCGCCGAGCTGCCGACCTTGTAGGCCTCTCCGCTGGGAAATCCGGCGGCGCCGAGCGTACCGCTCAGCCCGAAGCCCTGGTCGATCTCCGGGTTCACCCACAGTTCCGCGCCGTCCCAGAGCCGCGTGCCGGCGTAGAAGGTCACGTCCCAGGTCTCACGGCCCTGGTTGGGGATGAGGCTGTTCTGTCCCCGATAGGGTGACCGGAACGGCAAGGCATATTGGTGAACGTAAGTCGTCTGGCCATGGAAGGCGAAGCGATCAAGCTCGAGCGCGCTCGGCCCCTGGCCCAGGAAATTACTCAATGCCGTCCTGACCGATCTTGTAGTTCAGTCCGAGCCGAACGCTCTGGAGCGAGAGATCGGACGCGAACGACTGGGCGCCGGCCGGGAAGGTGACGCTGCGGCCGTTGAACTGTGTGTAGAGGTACTCGAGCCGCGCGCTCCATCGCGGCGCCAGGGCGACCTCGACGCCGGCGCCGGCGGTCCAGCCTGCTCTCGGCACCATGAAACGGTTTTCCACCGTCCCGGGCGTAGCCGTCCCACCGACCGGCGTGCCCGTGAGCTGCGTGCGGGTGAACTCGTCATAGCTGAAGGCGAAGCCACCGGTGGCATAGATCAGCCAGTTGCCGGGCGCGTAGCCAAGGCGCCCGCGAACGCTGCCGAAGAACTGCGCCTGCTCGGCGAAGCTCGCTGTGCCGGTGGAGACCGAGGAGAATGTCTGGCTGCCTTCGATTGTGTTGGGAAACGAGATGTCGGCCTCTGCTCCCAGCAGGATGTGGTTGGGCAGCATGGCGTTGTAGCCGGCCTGCAGGCCGGCAAAGTAGCTGCCAGTGCCCTTGAACGCATTGTAGCCGTGCGCGAGGTCAAATGACCCGCTCAGGGGCAGGCCTCCTGCAGCTGACCAGTCCGAACGGCCCCAGGCGGCGCCAAAATGACCGCCGATATAAAGGCCGCCCCAGTCATAGGGTTTCGCCGCAGCGGGTGGCGCCTTGAACGGCATCTACGGAGGCCGTTCATCGGCCTCCGCGCGCTCCGCAAGTGCCAGCGCGACCAGCACGCTGCTGCCAATGAGCCAATGCCTCACCAAGCCCCCACATATGCCCGTTTGCGCCCGCCGCTCCCTCACCTCGACGCAGGACGCTGCGCCAAGGTCTCCCGCCAGGTCGCGGAGGAACGCAAGCCGAAAGGAAAAATTATGCAGAGCTTGTGACAATTGTACAAAGCACCGCAGGACGTCGGGCTGACCTCCCGGCGGCGGTAAATACCTGGAAACGGCATCCCGGAAGACTTGGCGTCAGAAGACTTGGTGCCGGGCGGTGCTTTCTTTTTTGCGGGTTGTTGGTACCAATCCGCGATGACGACCGTTGCCAGTCATAGCGTCGAGCGTGTAATGGCTCAATGAGTGCAGCTCGGGACAATGCAGGGACAGACAGGGACCGCTTGGCTGAGGCGGTAACAGGCGCACCCGAGAGCTTTCGACATACGGATGTATGGAGGCAACGATGAATTTCTTCGATTCCACCTCCGTAGTCATGGCCTTGATCATGGCGGGAGTATTTGCACCGATCACCATCATCCATGTCTTGGCGACATCGGTGTTTCACTAGATCTCCGTCACAGGCGTCGCTGCGAATGGTAAGGGGTGCAGCCTCGCAGGCTGCACCCCTTATCGATTGGCAAACTGCCGCCGCGCTACTTGGCGATGCGCAGGTTGGCGAGGCTCTGGGCGATGGCCGCGAACACCGGATTGAGCTGCGCCGCTTGCGACACGTTGTAATACATTTCAGGCTTGGTGGCGCAGCTCTGCAGCAGCGTTGCGTTTCCGTCGATCACCCGGATCGTATAGACCTTGATGTTGGCTAACTTTACGTTGGCACAAGCGGCCGTGGTGCGGGCGTCGATCGTGCCGGCATTAGTCGACCAGCGGTTCTGCGTGTTGTCGCCGTCGGTCAGCAGGATGATCACTTTGTCAGTGTCGGGCTTGGGGTCCGTGCCCTCGGGGAACGGCAGGCTCGACGTCAGCGAGTGCCAGGCCCAAGCCAAGCCGATGGTGACATTGGTGTTCCCGTTCGGCTGCATCGAATTCACTTTGTCGACCAGCGTCTGATAGCCGGTTCCCCAGATATCGGTGAGCGGGAGCGCCTGAGCGAGGCCGCCGCTGGCGGTACATTCCTTGGTGGCCGGAAACTTGGTCGCCATGTTGCTGTCGGGCAGCGTGTCGGCCGCGTCGTTGTTCTGGTTGCGATCGATCACGCAGCCGTTCCAGTTGTTCTTGTTGGTATCCAATGTCCACGCCCCGCCGCTGATAGCCAGGCAGCGGGTCTTGGTTTTCGGGCTGCTCAAGGTCTTGTTGCAGGTGCCGAACGCCTCGGTCCAGTCGAGCCAAGTGTCGTTCTTGTACGAGGTGCCGACCTTGACGGTGGTGTCGAAGGGAATGATCGAGATCTTGATGTCACCGGCCTTCTTGGCAGCCTTCTTGAGCGTCTCGAGCAGGCCGTCCGCCGTTGCGCCGTTCTGATCCTTGATGTTGAGCAGAGCCTTCTTGAGCTCGGTCATCTTGCTGCTCGAGCCCATCGAGCCGGTATTGTCGAGACCGAGCGCGAGCTCGAGCTTCTTGACGCCCCATTTGATCTCGGTGTTCACGGAAAGATCGAGATTTTGCTTTCCGATGATCTTGGTGAATGTGGTGTCGACCTTGCCGGTCGCGTCAACCGTCAGCCGGAAGGTGCTCTCCTCCGGCGTGTAAAGAACGGGCGTGACCACGATGTTCTGGATCTCGGGCCGGTTGATCAACGTCTTGAATAGCTGGTCGGCCTTCAGCTTGAGCGCTGCCTCTGAGAGCGACTGCGCATCTCTCGACAGGATCAGCCCGGTGGCATCGATGGCCTGCTGCATGGCGGCCTTCGCGGAGTTGCCGCGACTGTAGTCGACCGCAGCGCCGACAAATCCAACCATGGGGAGCGTCGTCAGCGCGAAGGTCAGCATGACGTTGCCGGCCGTGGCATGACGGAACGTCCGCACGTGGCTGCGCAAAGAGTCGAAGATAAACGCCGGTCGTCATGGCTCACCTCTGCCTGATACTTGGGGTCGATTCGTAAATTGGAGGTGTGAAAACAGCGTAAAGGTCGATGCGAAAACTACGGGGTATTGATCTGGGGCCAGATCACGTCGTCACTCCATGACAATGAGGTCTATCAATGCTGAGTGTGACCTCAGAATTATTGGGTCTGCATCCAAAGTATTGTTAAACATACCGCCCCGACAAACCGCCCCGCGGGGCCTCCTAAAGGCGCCGCGGGGGGAGCATCGTCACCTCGCCATGCCATCATTTGGCGATGCGCAGATTGGCGAGGTTCTGCGCGATCGAGGCTGAACACGCTGTTGAGCTGGCTCGCCTGCGCGACCTCGTAATACATGTCCGGCTTGGTGGCGCAGCTCTTGAGCAGTGTCGCGTTGCCGTCGATCACCCGCACCGTGTAGATCTTGATGTTGTCGGCCTTGGCATTGGTCGCAGACCTTGCTCGGTGCGCGCGTCGATCACCGATTGCGGTCGACGACCAGCGGTTCTGCGTATTGTCGCCGTCGGTCAGCAGGATGATGACCTTGTCGAGATCGGGCGCCGGCGCGGGCGCATTGAACGGCGCGACCGGCGAGAGCGTCTGCCAAGCCACCTGCAGCCCGATGGTGACGTTGGTGTTGCCGGTCGGCGTCATGGCGTCGATCTTGGAGTTGAGCGCGGTCCAGTCGGTGGACAGCGGCATCATCGACGTCGGGCAAGTTGACGGCCTGGTGCGGCGCGATAGTTGGTCGGCGGCGCCGGCGCCGGTCGCGGTGTTGAGCACGTCGTTGTTCTGGTCGCGGTCGTTGACGCAGCCGTTCCAGGTGCTGTGGTTGGCCGGGCGTCCAGGTTCTGCTGTGCGACTGGTGCAACTGGTCTTGGTAGTGTAGCTGACGTTGCTGCAGGTGCCGTTGGCGGCCTCCCAGTCGGTCCAGTCGATCCAGTGGCGCTCGACATTGCCGGTGCCGACATTGACGTCGATGGCGAACGGGATGATCGAGACCTTGATGTCGCCCGGCGTCTTTTCGGCGTTCTTCAGGGTGGTGAGCAGATTGTGGGCGGCTTTCTTGAGCTCCGTCATCTTGTTGCTGCTACGCCATCGAGCCGGTATTGTCGAGCGCCAGCGCCAGGTTGAGCTTCTTGATGCCCCAGAGCACCTCGCCGGTGGCGGTGATGTCGACGTGATCCGTGCCCAGCACGCGCCAGAACACGGTGTTGACGGTCGTCGTGCCCGTCATCTTCAGAGAGAAGCTGCCCTGAGCGCCGGGCGAGCTGAACTGCTGGCGTGATCTGGACGTTGTTGGCCTCTGGCCGGTGGAACAGGGCATTGAAATAGGCGGTTGCCTTGCTGCCGAGCTGGGCGGCGTCGAGGCTCTGGGCGTCCTTCGACAGCATCAGGGCGGTCGAATCGAGCGCCGTCTGCATGGCGGTGCGGACCGAGTTGGCGCGGCTGTAATCGACTGCGGCGCCGACGGCGCCGACCAGGGGGATGATGCCGAGCGCCGAGCAGGGGCGCGACGCCCGCGCGGCGCGATCCTTGCAGAAAGCGGGCGAACAGCATGGTGGTGACCTCCTGCCAGGGATTGTTCCGTGACCGACGATGGGTGCGCGGATCATGCCGTCGCAGAAATTCAAATTTTGTGAGGGAAATTCCGCAAATTACTGGCAAATTTGCTGCGAATTGTCCGCAATTGTGGTCACCATAGAGGCGGCCCAGGCCGGGCCTGCCGGTGGCGCGGGCATCGACAAGCGCTGAAATTCCTCAATGATTCTGGGGGTATGAGGCGGTCTGGCACGCCGCCTGCTTGATCACTATGATATGAGAAACCGTGTCTTGACCCGCCCTGTGGTTCGCCCTGCCATGATCACTTGCTGTTAACCCCGAGCCGAGACGTCTGTAGCGCTGTCGCCGACCAAGGCCGCCCATTGGCGGGAGCCGCGGCTGGCAGACGACGACAAGAAGCGCCGCGGATCGAACCCGCCGGGCGCCGGGAACCGCGGTCATCACCAAGACCAAGCCGCAGACCAAGCGGCCGAGCCTCTATCGTGTGCTCATCCTCAACGACGACTACACCCCGATGGAATTCGTGGTGCACGTGCTCGAGCGGTTCTTCAACAAGGACCACGAGGCAGCGACCCGAATCATGTTGCATGTTCACCACCACGGGATCGGTGAGTGCGGCATCTACACCTACGAGGTCGCCGAGACTAAAGTGACGCAGGTGATGGACTTTGCCCGCAAACACCAGCATCCTCTTCAGTGCGTGATGGAAAAGAAGTGAACCGGAAATTGAATTGGCCCGCCATGGAAACACCCGCAGGCAGGGCCATATACCAACGAGCTAACGAAGGAACACCAAGGCTACAGAGCGAGTTCTTGAAGAAGAAGGATAAGATGCCTACCTTTTCGCGCAGCCTCGAACAGTCCCTGCACCGCGCGCTGGCGCTGGCCAACGAGCGGCATCACGAATACGCCACACTGGAGCACCTGCTGCTGGCGCTGATCGACGACCAGGATGCGGCCGCCGTCATGCGCGCCTGCAACGTCGATCTCGACAAGCTGCGCCGCAGCCTGACCTCCTACCTCGAGTCCGAGCTCGAGAACCTGGTCAGCGAAGGCAACGAGGATTCCAAGCCGACCGCCGGGTTCCAGCGCGTCATCCAGCGCGCCGTCATCCATGTGCAGTCGTCCGGCCGCGAGGAGGTGACCGGCGCCAACGTCCTGGTCGCGATCTTCGCCGAGCGCGAGAGCCACGCCGCCTATTTCCTGCAAGAGCAGGACATGACCCGCTACGACGCGGTCAACTACATCAGCCACGGCATTGCCAAGCGGCCGGGCATGTCGGAGTCGCGTCCGGTGCGCGGCGTCGAGGAGGAGACCGATACCAAGGCGGGCGACGAGCCGAAGAAAAAGGGCGACGCGCTCGACGCCTATTGCATCAACCTCAACAAGAAGGCGCGCGAGGGCAAGATCGATCCGCTGATCGGCCGCGACGCCGAGATCAGCCGCACCATCCAGGTGCTGTGCCGGCGCCAGAAGAACAACCCGCTGTTCGTCGGCGATGCCGGCGTCGGCAAGACCGCGATCGCCGAGGGGCTCGCGCGCCGCATCGTGCACGGCGAGGTTCCCGATGTGCTCAAGGGCGCGACCGTGTTCTCGCTCGACATGGGGACGTTGCTGGCCGGCACGCGCTACCGCGGCGACTTCGAGGAGCGCCTCAAGCAGGTCATCAAGGAGCTCGAGGCCTATCCGGGCGCCATCATGTTCATCGACGAGATCCATACCGTGATCGGCGCGGGTGCGACCTCGGGCGGTGCGATGGATGCCTCGAACCTGCTCAAGCCGGCGCTGGCGTCAGGCACGCTGCGCTGCATCGGCTCGACCACCTACAAGGAGTACCGCCAGTATTTCGAGAAGGATCGCGCGCTGGTGCGCCGGTTCCAGAAGATCGACATCAACGAGCCGACGGTCGAGGACGCGATCGAGATCATGAAGGGGCTCAAGCCCTACTTCGAGGACTATCACAAGCTCAAATACACCAGCGAGGCGATCCGTGCGGCGGTCGAGCTGTCCGCGCGCTACATCCACGACCGCAAGCTGCCCGACAAGGCGATCGACGTGATCGACGAGTCCGGCGCCGCGCAGATGCTGCTGCCCGAGAGCCGGCGCAAGAAGACGATCGGCCTCAAGGAGATCGAGACCACGATCGCCACCATGGCGCGGATTCCGCCAAAGACCGTGTCGAAGGACGATGCCGCGGTGCTGCAGCATCTCGAGCAGACGCTCAAGACCGTGGTGTACGGCCAGGACAAGGCGATCTCCGCGCTCTCCGCCTCGATCAAGCTTGCGCGCGCGGGCCTGCGCGAGCCGGAGAAGCCGATCGGCTGCTATCTGTTCTCGGGCCCGACCGGCGTCGGCAAGACCGAGGTTGCCAAGCAGCTCGCGACCGCGCTCGGCGTCCACATGATCCGCTTCGACATGTCCGAGTACATGGAGCGGCATACGGTGTCGCGCCTGATCGGCGCGCCGCCCGGATATGTCGGCTTCGACCAGGGCGGGCTCCTGACCGACGGTGTCGATCAGCATCCGCATTGCGTGCTGCTGCTCGACGAGATCGAGAAGGCGCATCCCGACCTGTTCAATGTGCTGCTGCAGATCATGGATCACGGCAAGCTGACCGATCACAACGGCAAGCAGGTCGACTTCCGCAACGTGATCCTGATCATGACCACCAATGCCGGCGCCTCCGACCTGGCGAAGCAGGCTTACGGCTTCACGCGGATCAAGCGTCAGGGCGACGACGTCGAGGCGATCAACCGGCTGTTCGCGCCCGAGTTCCGCAACCGGCTCGACTCGATCATCACCTTCGCCCACCTGACGCCGGAGATCATCTCCAAGGTGGTCGAAAAGTTCGTGCTGCAGCTTGAGGCCCAGTTGGGCGACCGCCAGGTGACCATCGAGATGACCGAGGATGCCAGCAAGTGGCTGGTCGAGCACGGCTATGACGAGCAGATGGGCGCCCGCCCGATGGCGCGGCTGATCCAGGAGACGATCAAGAAGCCGCTCGCCGACGAGGTGCTGTTCGGCAAGCTCAAGGCTGGCGGCCATGTCCGGGTCATGCTGGTCAAAGAGGAGGAATCGGGCGAAAGCAAGCTCGGCTTCGAGTACCCGGAAGGGCCAGTCACGCCGAAGCCGGAGAAGATCCCGATCCGTACGCGGCCGAAGCGCCGGCCGGGTGCGCACCGCCGCAATAAGCCGCCGGGACCGCGGGGTGATGGCGGCTCGTCGCCACCGCGCGGCTCGGTGCCGAAGGTGCCGCTGGTCAAGGTTTGACGGGTATTTTCGAAGACGAAGTTATTCGAAGGCCAGGCGCTTGCCTGGCCTTCGCGCATCTGGCGCCATGCTCATCTGATTCCATGATCACGGTGCACATGCGCACCGCTCATATGAGGCGAGGCGATTAGGCGATTGCGTCGGAGCGACTGGCGTGGGATTGGGGCTCGATCATGGAACCCGCCGCGAGCACCGATCATCCAGGGCCCTGGCCGCTGCGGACGTTCATCGCGGGCTTTGCGGCGTCCTTCCGTTCAGTTTTTACGCTGGTCCTGATCGGCACCTACGTCGGGATCGGCGCGCTGGCTCACGACTATGGCTTCAGCCTCGCCTGGATCATGCTGTCGACCGTGCTGGTGTGGGCCGGGCCCGCGCAGGTGATCATGATTTCGGCGCTCGGCACCGGCGCGCCGCTGTTTGAGGTGGCGCTCGCGGTCTTTCTCAGCGGCTTGCGCTTCCTGCCGATGGTGGTTTCGCTGCTGCCGCTGTTGCGCGGCCCGCGCACGAAAGTGCGCGATCTGGTCGTGGCGGCGCATTTCACCTCCGCCAGCACGTGGGTGGAGTTGTTCCGACTGCTGCCGCCGCTGCCGCAGGACGCGCGCATTCCGTTTTGCAACGGACTCGCGATCGGCTTCATGCTGTCAGGACATATCGGCAGCGTGATCGGCTTCTACCTCGCGGCGTCGCTGCCTGCGCTCCTGACCGCGGTGCTGTTGTTTCTCACGCCGATCTCGTTCCTGCTCTCGACCGCTCAGAACAGCATCACGCTGGTCAACCGGCTGGCGCTGGCGTTTGGCCTCGTGGTCAGCCCGCTGCTTGTTTATTTCCAGGTCGGACTCGACCTGATGTGGACCGGGCTGATCGCCGGCTCTGCGGCCTATGCGGTGCACCGCCTGCGCGGAAAGCGCCGATGAGCGAGCTTTCGCCCTATCTGGTGCTGCTGCTTGTGGGCTTCCTGCCGAATGAGATCTGGCGGCTGCTCGGCGTCTGGATCGGCGGCGGCGTGGCCGAGGATTCCGAGTTTATCGTCTGGGTGCGGGCGGTTGCGGTCGCGGTGCTGGCTGCGGTGATCGCGAAGCTGACATTCGCCCCGCCCGGTGCACTGGCGGTGGCGCCGCTGGCGGTGCGGCTTGTCGCTCTCGGTGGCGGCTTCCTGACGTTCCTGGTCGTGCGGCGCTCGGTGTTCGCCGGTCTCGTGGTCGGCGAGCTCCTGCTTCTCTTTGGTGGTCTGATTTTTCCGGCCTAACCGCTATCAGAGCTTCTGCACCCAGAACTGATACATGCCGGTGAAGGCCATCGGGTGCTCGATCTCGAACTGATGCCATTGCTCGAGGTCGGTCATGGCCGCGTCGGCCTGAAAGCGCGCCCGATAGGCATGCCCCACGGCGCCGGTGAAGCCCAGGAAGTTGAGGCCATGCGCGCGCAGGAATGCCGCGATCTCGGGGATAGAAAGCTGCTGTTCCTGCACATGGAAGAGGAGGTCGCGGCACTCGCTGGTGGTGAAGAAGTCGGCATACTTCGTCACATTGCGTAGCGCCGAGCCCTCGTCGTAGCGCGAAAGCTCCTGCCGGCAACGGCGGATGGCATCGGCGCTTTCGCCGAAGCCGCGCTCAGCGATGAAAGCGCGCGCGGCGCGGATGTCAGCGCGTGCAAGCGCGCTATAGAGGCCGACATGCATGAAACCGCCGGGCCGCAGCACGGCCAGCAGCGCGCGCCAGCCTTCCGCAAAGTCGCGCATGTGATGGAGCACGCCGCCGACCTCGATCAGGTCGAAGCTCTTCCCAAGCGTGCCAAGCTTCAGGATATCGGCCTGAGCATAGTCCACGTTAGTGAGGCCGAGCGCGCGCGTCTTGCGGATCGCGTAGCCAAGACTGGTACGGCTGAGATCGATCGCGAGCACGCGCGAGCCTGTGAAGCGCCGCGCCGTCTCGATCGCGTGCTGGCCGGTGCCGCAGCCGGCGACCAGAATGTCGAGGCCGCCGTGCGGCAGCGACGCGCGGAACGGCGCCGCCGGAAACTGGCTGCGCAGATACCAGTCGATCGCCACCGGCTGGCCGATGGGCGCCGCCGTGAGCCAACGGGGGTAGGGCATGTCCTCGTATTGGCGCTGAACCTTGCGCGAGACCTCATCCTCGATGGAAGTGAGCGACGGAATTGATTGCTGGATCTCGCGTTCCTGCCGTGGCTCGAGCACCTGTTGCACGATCAGCGCCTCGGCCGCCGACGGGAAGGAGCGTTGCAGCAGCAAGTCGGCGTGCACCAGCGAGTGCAGCGGCGTGCAGGCCGCAACAGCGGCGAGCAGAAGCGGCGAAGTGCTTTCGCCGGAGGCAAGGGCGCTGACGAGCGTGTCTGTCAGGGTGCGCGCCTGCGCGGTCTCCTCATCGCTCAACGCGAACACGTATTCGTTGATGAAGCATTGCTGCGCCAGCGCACAGGCGAAGTCGATGAGCGTGTCATCGGGCGCCTCTGGCGTCGCAGCACGTGCGAGCAGTTGCCGCCTGGCGTCGGTCAGCACCGCTTCGAGCGCCACGGTACGGACTGGCGCCGACCGCATCAGCGCCATCAGCAGCTGATCCTCGGCGAGCGCGGAGAGGTCGTGGTGCTGGCCGCAAAGCTCGCACGCCAGCGCCGAAATCTCGCTCGGCCGGCTCCAGCCTTCCTGAAGCGCCCGCGTGATGAGCGCGCGCAGCCCGCCGTCGATGTCGGAGGGAGCGAGCTCCTTGACGCATTGCACGAACAGTGCGCGCAGCTCGACCGTCTCCTGCATTTCCAAACCGCGGCTGACGAGGGCGAGCGCCTCGGTGATATTGCCCTGCCCCAACAGGATGCGGCTGAGATTGCGATAGACGTCGATCAGTTCCGGCTTGACCGCCAGCGCGCGGCGATACTGCGCCGCGGCCTCGTCCCAGTGTCCGAGGCCGGCGAGTGCGACCCCGAAATTGCTGTAGCTCTCAGCCGATGCGTTCTGCAGCGCGAGCGCGCGCTGATAGCGCGGCGCTGCTTCGGCGAAGCGGCCCTGCTGCAGATGAATGTCGGCGAGCGCAAGATGAGCGGCCGCGTAGTCGCGGCGCAGCTCGGTTGCCCGCGTCAGGTGCGTGATGGCCTCTTCGGTGCGCCCGAGCGCGCGCAGCACCTGCGCCATGTTGAACTCGCAATCCGCATTGCGGCGATCGAGCGCAAGGGCGCGGCCGATGAAATCGAGCGCGGCGTCGAGGCGGCCCGATTGGTGCGCGATCAGGCCGAGCAGGTGGAGCGCATTCGCATGATTGCGGTCGAAAGTCAGGACGTCGCGGCAGGCGCGGTCGGCCTCGTCAAGCCGCCTGGCCTGAAAGTGCTGGACGGCAGCGGCGAACAGGTTGCCGGCAAGCGCGCCGGGACCTGCTGACGGAGCGAAGGGGCCGCCGCCACGCTTGCCGGCTGCGCGTCGATCCTTCCGGTTCATGACGAAGCTAGGCCAAGGCTGCGGCGAGCTTCGCCGCCTGATCCTTGAGCACCTCTGGCGCTTCCTTGACGCTCGCCGGCGGCTTGAGCGCGATGCCGTCCTTGCGCGGAATCACGTGGACGTGAAGATGAAACACGACCTGCCCGCCGGCGGGCTCGCTGAACTGTTGCAGCGTCACGCCGTCGGCGCCGAACAGATCAACGCTGACCTTGGCAATGCGCTGAGCCACCGTCATCACATGGGCGAAGTCCTCCGGCGCGACATCAAGAATATTGCGCGCGGGGACTTTCGGAATCACCAAGGTGTGGCCGGGCGCGCGTGGCATGATGTCGAGGAAGGCGAGCGCTTTCGCGTCCTCGTAAACCTTGTGACAGGGAATCTCGCCGCGCAGGATCTTGGCGAAGATGTTGCTCTGGTCGTAGTTGGGGTCGTAGTTGGGCATTTTGTCCTCCCCGTTCATCGATCCTCGATTGCAGGCGGATGACGCACGGTCAAGCTGGAACCTTCCCGACTGGGCGGAATTGAACACACTGGCACCATCTTTGCTTGAGAAAGTTGGGGCGTTGGGGGGCGACATAGGAGTTCTTCAACATGTGCGACTACAGCCTGCAACATGTGCGGTCTCGCGCCGCACAAGTCGGCGACAAGCTGACGACGCGAAACTTCGGGACCGGCACACGAGGCTTTGCCGCACCCGATGACCCAACGACCGCGGTCTGCATACTTCCTGGAACGGAGCTTGCGTTCTCCGAGGAGGTTGCCTTCGCATCCTTGAGCTCTCCTCGTGCGGACGTCCAGAAGGCCCGCTCCAAGACGGCGGTATTCCGCCAGATCAACCGCGATCTGCTGCGGGCGCATCACGATGCGCTCGAGTTTCCGGACGGGACGGTCGTGCTTTTGACCGATCTGTGCGACGGCCAGTCAGCGGTCGTGCTGCAGCTTCCGGCGCAGCCTCTCAACAAGGTAGAGGTCGAGGCCCAGAAGCGGGTTGAATATATCGGCTGAGCGAAAGGCCGCTCGCGCTGACGGGCGGCCCGTTATCGCGGCTGCGATTGTCGTCGGTGCCGCCATCGCACGAAAGCGATGGCGGCAAGGATGACGCACATTGATTCCGTGGCTAGTCCGGCAAGCGATTTGGCGCGCGTCCAGAAGCTCGTGCGCGCGATGAGCTCATCGCCTGCCTGCGGTCCGGCAGCGAGCATGGCGGCGATGCCCTCGTTCTCGAAATAGTCGAACCAGGCGGTGGCAAGCGGCAACATCAACAATGCGAGACGTGCGGGCAGGGGAAGCGGCCGCGCTGCGGTTCGGCCCGGTGCGGTCACCCAAAAGAGCAGCAGTCCGCGCGAGAGCGCATAGACCGCAGGAAAAGCGGTGTCGAGCTGCAGCTGCACGTCGGCGTAGTAAGTGCGGCCGATGTTGCTCAACGCAAAAAGCAATGCGCGCGCCTCCTCGGGCGTGTAGCCGAACGGGCGCAGGTCGAACGGCTCGAGCCCGCCGGCTGTGCGGCGTAGATAGGCGAGCGTCCAGAACACCATCACGCCCCAAAGCGCAAAGCTGACAATGAGCCCGACTACCACGTGCGCCGTGCGGGGGAATTGCTCCTTGTGAGGCATGGCTGATCAGCCTTTGCGGAACGGCGCCGCTTCCGCAAGCTCGTCGACCTCGGCGGCGACATGCTCGCGCTCGTGCGTGAGGAAGTCCGCGATGGCGCGGCGCAGCCCCGAGTCGGCGATGTAGTGCGCCGAATAGGTCGTCACCGGCAGGTAGCCGCGCGAGATCTTGTGCTGGCCGCCGGCGCCCGCTTCGACGCGGCCAAGCTTGTGCACGATCGCGTACTCGATCGCCTGATAGTAGCAGATTTCGAAATGCAGGAAGGCATGCTGCTCGATGCAGCCCCAGTGGCGACCGAACAGCGTGCCGGAGCCGATGAAATTGATGGCGCCTGCGATCCAGCGGCCGTTGCGCTTGGCCATGATCAGGACGATGCGGTCAGCCATCTTCTCGCTGACCATCGAATAGAACGCGCGATTGAGATAGGGCCGGCCCCATTTACGCGAGCCCGTGTCCATGTAGAACTCGAAGAAGGCGTCCCACACGTCCTCGGTCAGCTCGGCGCCGGTGAGGCAATGCACCGTGACGCCATTGGCAACCGCGTCGGCACGCTCGCGCCGGATCACCTTGCGCTTGCGCGAGGCGAGCGAGCCGAGGAAGTCATCGAACGTGTTGTAGCCCGCGTTCTCCCAGTGGAACTGGCGGTGGGTGCGCTTGAGATAGCCTTGCTCGCCGAGGAGCTGCCACTCGGCCTCGGTCGGGAACGTCACGTGCACCGAGGACGCATGGCTGCGGCGGCAGACCTCCGCGAGCCCCTCGGCGAGCAGCTGCCGGATGTCGTCGGCTTGCGCGCCCGGACGCGCCAGGAGGCGCCGCCCGGTCGCCGGCGTGAACGGCACCGCGACCTGGAGCTTGGGATAGTAGCTGCCGCCGGCGCGCTCGTAGGCGTCGGCCCAGCCGTGGTCGAAGACGTATTCGCCCTGCGAATGGGACTTGGCGTAGCACGGCACAGCGCCGACAAGCTCGCCGCCCGCCTCCGCAACGAGGTGCATGGGCTGCCAGCCGGCGCGGTTGCGGACCGAGCCCGACAGCTCGAGCGATGACAGAAAGTCATGCGAAATGAATGGGTTGTAGTCAGGAACCGCGCCCGCCTCAGGCGCCGGGTTGGCGCAGGCATCCCAGGCCGCAGGGGTGACATCGACGATGGCGTTGACAACGCGGAGGGTGATTTCAGTCGATGCCATGGAGGGCGATGGGTCCTGCGTCATCACACATTTTAGGGCGCGGGCGTGTGAAGCGCTATCGCTGGCATGCGCTGGTCGATGTCTGCTCTGCGGCCAGCGCAAGGACATGGGCGGCACAGCATGCCTGTCGATACGAGAGCGAAGCGGTCACCGACCCTTCAGCCCGGCGGGATACATCGCCAGGAGCTTGCTCCGGTCTGCTGCGCCCAACGGAAAGTAATGCGGCGTCTGCGAGACAAAAGGGCCGGGCGGCAGGATGCCGGGCGGCCGCACATCAGTATTGCCGGATCGGCGCAGATCAGCGCGTCGCGGTTGGCAATGCTGACACGGTTGTCTTTGAACCGAGCACTGCCGCCGTGATGGCCGTGCCGATCGATTTGGCGAAGCAGGCATAGCCCCAGTCGTTCATGTGCAACCCGTCCCGGGACAGGAACGTGTCGAGCGGCAACCGGTCAGTCTCGTGCCAGCGGCGCATGAGGGCGAAGCGATGGAAGATGCCGACATGCGCGGCCGCGGAAACAGCGGAGATGATCGACACCACGCGTTCGGCGTCCGTTGTGGCAATGTATTTTGGCGCGAACTGCGGATCGATCAGCACGATATCGGCGCCGAGCCGCTTCATCCTAGTCGTTCCTTCCCGCAAGGAATCAGGCTGCAACGGAATCTTGCGCAACAAAGCGTTCGTGCCGACCTGCCACAGGACCAGGTCCGGATTTTCGGCGATGACGTCGGTGTCAAGACGCGCCAGCATCTCGCCTGCTTCCTCGCCGTTGATCCCGCGGTTGAGCACAGTGATCTGTTGATCCGGCAGACGCTGCGCGAGTTCCTCTGCGAGTTCGACTTGGATAGGAAGCCGCGGGCGTGCTCGCTCCAAATCCGTAGGTCGATGAAGAACCCAGCGCGACAATCTTAATCGGCAGATGATCCGCAATCTTTTGTGCGGTGCGGGAGAGGGGAGCACGAATGCGATCCCTCTCAGCGGCGACGGAGCAGTTCCGCGAGCGAGCCGTGGGTGTTGCCGATGACGGCAAGGCGACTGGCGTTGCGGCAACTGTGGGCATCTCCGCTTCCGCCGAGCCAAGTGTGCTGAGAACAATCGTGGCGGCAAGCAGAGCAACAACCGATCGCAAGACATGCCGCATTATTGAATCTCGCCGCGAGTGGATGTCACCGAGGCTTTATCCGCACTCATCTGAACGGCGTATGAATGGGAATGGAACACCGCCTGACCGCTTGATGGAACAAGGCTCGATGCAACAAAAACTCGATGGATTTTTGCGTTGCAGCAAACACGCCATCGGTGTGGTCGGGCGAAAGCCAGATGTCACGGACGCGTGCAACGCATGTCCGAGTGAGCTTGGTCCCAGGAGGGCTTGACACAAAGTATTTGTATATACAAGTATTGACGCTAGGAGGCCCTCATGGCGCGGTCCGCGGACCATCCGAGCATCGTCGACCAGATTTCCAGCGGGTGCCTGCTTGGTCACTGGCGCAGGGTGAACCGCGTCCTGAGCGGTATCTACGAAGCCGAGATGCGCGACTGGGGCCTGAAATCGAGCCAGCTCAATCTGCTGGTCGCGGTGGCCAAGGCCGGTCCGGTGCGGCGGATCGATCTCGGCAGGCGGCTGCACCTCGATCCCTCGACGCTCACGCGTAATCTCAAGGTCATGCTCAAGCAGGGCTGGATCGAAGAGCGGCCGGACGAAGAGGACCAACGCAGCGCGCGACTCAAGATCACCGCGAAGGGGCGCAAGCTCCTGGAGAGCATCGCGCCGGCCTGGAAGCGCGCGCAAGCGCGGGCGCGGCAAATGCTTGGAAACGAAGGCGCGGCGCTCGTGCTGGCTCTGAAGGAGCGCGAATGATCGTGAGCGCGAGGCGCTTTTTTTGCAACAGTGCTTGTATATACAAGTAAAATCCGTGACGTCATGAACATGGATCGGTAGAAGGGAATAGGCATCATGCAGCCGTCGATCACATCGGAAGCGCTTGCCAACGACTCCGCGCTGCCGCGGTCGGCGCAGCCGGACGAGCGACCCGGCGCGCCAGTCAGCCAGGTCTTTGGCGGCCTGCTCGCAGGTCCGATCATCCCGGCGTTGCTGAAGCTTGCGGCTCCGACCGTCGTCGTGCTCGTCGTGCAGACCTTTGTGAGCGTGATCGAGACCTACTTCGTGGGTTTTCTCGGCAAGGATGCGCTTGCCGGCGTCGCGCTGGTGTTTCCGGTGCTGATGCTGATGACCATGATGTCGAACGGCGCGCTGGGCGGCGGTGCCGCATCAGCCGTCGCGCGGGCGCTCGGCAGCGGCCGACGCCAGGACGCCGACGCGCTTGTGCTCCATGCCGTGGTGCTGGCGATGCTCTTTGGCCTGGCCTTTACGTTTGGCGTGCTGGGAGGAGGACGCATGCTCTATCGGCTGCTCGGCGGCTCCGGTGATGCCATCGAGGCGGCGCTGCAATATTCGCGCTTTGTGTTCGGCGGCGCGGTTCTGATCTGGGTGGTCAACCTGCTCACGGCGTCGCTGCGGGGAGCGGGCGAGGTGCGGATCCCGGCGCTTGTCATCTTCGCCGGAGCATTCATCGTTGTGCCGCTGTCGCCGACGTTGATATTTGGCCTGGGGCCTGTTCCGCAATTGGGAATTGCCGGCGCCGGCGCGGCGGTCATCATCTACTATGTGCTGGCGGGCGTGGCGCTCGTGGCCTACATGCGCTCGCGCCATAGCCCGATCAGGCTCGTATGGGCACCGCTGGAATGGCGGCTGTTCAAGGACATCCTGGGCGTCGGCGGCATCTCGGCCATCGGCACACTGCAGATCAATTTGACGGTCGCGGTGGTGACTGGGCTCGTTGGCCCGTTCGGCATCGACGCGCTTGCGGGCTACGGCATGGCGTCGCGGCTCGACTATTTGCTGATCCCGCTCTTGTTCGCCCTTGGCACAGCCGCCTTGACGATGGTCGGCGCCAATATCGGCGCGCGCCAGGTCGCGCGGGCGCGTCGGATCGCCTGGACCGCGGCGCTGCTTGCGGCTGCCGTCACTGAAACGATCGGTGTTCTTGCTGCGCTCTTTCCGCATGTGTGGATTGGAATCTTCAGCTCTGATCCGAACGTCGTGGAGGCGGGATCAAGCTATCTGCGCGTGGTTGCGCCGTTCTATGGTTTCGTCGGTCTTGGCATGCTGCTTTATTTCGCCGGACAGGGCGCGAGGCACGTCACGTGGCCGGTGCTCGCCGGCACGCTGCGCCTGACGATTGCTGCCGTTGGTGGATGGCTCGCGATCAAGGTCTATCATGCCGATCTGTCGTGGCTCTTCGCAGTGGTCGCGGCAGCCTCGGTGACGTTCGGTGCAGTGACCGCGCTCGCGATGCGGCTGCAAAGCTGGGGCGGCAAATAACGACAGCAATACGAGCGACGATTACCCCTTGTAGGCGACCAGCACCGCGCCGCCCGCGATCAGCGCAACGCCGACCCAGTTCGTGCCGGAGAGCCGCTCGCCAAGAAAAAAGACGCCGAACACGGCGACCAGAACGACGCTGAGCTTGTCGATCGGCGCGACGCGCGCTGCATCGCCAATCTTGAGTGCGCGGAAATAGCAGAGCCACGATCCGCCGGTCGCCAGACCGGAAAGCAGCAGAAAGAAATAAGTGCGGCCCGAGACTGACATTGGCGGTTGCCACTGGCCGGTGCCGGCGAGGATCGCTCCCAGCACCAAAAGGATGACGATGGTCCGAACAAAGGTCGCGAAGTCCGAATTGACCTGCTCAACGCCAACCTTGGCGAAGATGGCCGTGAGCGCCGCAAACGATGCCGACAGCAACGCCCAGAATTGCCAGGAACTCGTAGACCGGTCGCATGGGATGCCCTCCTTGCTTCGATGGCAGATATGGTCCGGAACGAGCTCGCTCAAAGAAAGTTCGCTACACTAGATTTTGAGCATGATCTTTTCCGAAAACCGGTATCCACTTTTCGGGATCATGCTCTATGGCCGGAAGCCCTCGAAAATGACCTGGTCCGCGTAGCGGGCCGCGCGCTCGCGGTCCTCTGGTGTCCGCACCGTCCAGGTCAACAGCGGCAATTTTAGAACGCGGCGTGCCGCCATAGGCAGCGCAGACGGCAGGTCCTTGACCGAATAGGCAATGAACTGCGGATGCGTTTGCAGCGCGTGCGTGAAGTAGGCCAACGCCCGCTTGGCGCGGATCGAGAGGTGATCCCATTCGCGGTGGCGATAGTGGCGTTCGGCGACAATGCCGCGCGCGATCCCGGGCGCGAGCGCGCGCAGCGCCGCCATCGGGCCCGGGTCGAACGACATCAGCGCCACCGGTCCGCGATAGTTGGTAAGCACCTCGGCGGCGCGCTTGATGAGACGGCGGTCGCCATCGAAATGGCTCTTGATCTCGATCACCAGCGTGACGCGGCCGGCCACCAGCTCGCACAGCTCGCCGAGCGTGATCATGTGATCCGAGGTGGCGCGAAACGACACACGCTTGAGCGCCGGCGCCGCCAGGGCATCGACACGGCCGCTGCCCTCAGTCAGCCGCTCGAGCGTGTCGTCATGGAACACCATGGCCTCGCCGTCGGCGGAAAGCTGCAGGTCGCATTCGATCGCGTAGTTGCCGGCGACCGCGGCCGCAAAGGCCGACGGCGTATTCTCGATCACGCCACGCCGCGGAATCGTGCAGGCCGCGATGGGCCACCGGTCGCGCAATGAGCCAGTCGAGGCTGGCCATGGCTGCTCACCGTCCGGTCACGCGACTTCGAACAGCCCTTCGACCTCGACTGCGGCATCGAGCGGAAGCGACGCGACGCCGACGGTGGTGCGGGCATGCCGGCCCTTGTCGCCGAACACCTCGACCATCAGATCGGAAGCGCCGTTCATGACCTTCGGTCCGTCGAGGAACGTCGGGGCCGAATTGATGAAGCCGCCAAGCCGCACGACCCGAACCATCTTGTCGAGGTCGCCGAGCGCGATCTTGACCTGGGCCAGAAGGTTGATTGCGCAGGCGCGCGCCGCGCTTTGGCCCTGCTCGACCGTCACGGTCTCGCCGAGCTTGCCCTTGGCGACCAAGGTGCCGGATGGCCCCAGGCAGATCTGGCCCGAGACCACAAGCAACGATCCCGTGCGCACAAAACCGACATAGTTGGCGATCGGCGCCGCTGGCGTCGGGAGGACGATACCAAGGGACGCGAGCTTCTGTTCAACCTGGGCCATGCTGCTTTCCTCTGGGGGTTGCCGAACCGGCCACCCGTCTCGGCGATGCTTGTCGGCGAGTTTTGGCCGATCGAGTGGACATATTCAAGTTAGGACGCATCGGTAGTTGCAGGGGAGGGGCCACCTCCTTATGTTCGAACACGGCGGCCGGGAAGTGTTTCCAGGAGAATTTTCAAATGACGATACCAAACGCTCTGCGCCTTGCGTCAGTGGCAATAGTGGCGGCTGCCGTGCTTGGCGGCCCCTATGCGGCGACGGCGCTGACGCCGTCGGGCGAGCTGGCGGCGCACCGCGCGGTGTATGAGCTCAAGCTTGCCAAGACCAGCGGCAAGGGCGGTGCGGTCGCGGCGCGCGGCCGCATTCTCTATGATTTTTCCGGCAACTTGTGCGACGGCTACAAGCTCGATTTCCGCCAGGTCTCCGAGCTCGACAATGGGGAGGGCAAGATCACACTCAGCGATCTGCGCTCGTCGACCTGGGAGGATGGCGCCGCCAAGGCCTACAAGTTCGCCTCGCAGAACTTCCTCAACCAGCAGCAGATCGATGCGGTCGACGGCCGTGCCGAACGCCGCGAGAATGCCATCGGGGTGACCCTGTCGAAACCCAAGGACAAGAAGCTCGACCTCGAGGCCTCGATCATCTTTCCGACCGAGCATGTGCGGCGCATTCTCGAGGCGGCGCGCAACAACAAGAGCATTCTTGAATTCCCGGTCTATGATGGCTCCGAAAGCGGCGAGAAGGTCTACAACACGCTGACTGTCATCGGCCGCGAGATCGGACCGAACGAGCGCGTGCCGGATGATGCGGCGCGCGACCAGAAGGAACTCGCCGGCATGAAGCGCTGGCCCGTGACCGTGAGCTATTTCGAGCGCTCCGACAAGGGTAACGGCGAGCAGGTCCCGGTCTATGCGATCTCGTTCGAGCTTTACGAGAACGGCATCTCGCGCGCGCTGATGCTCGACTACAACAACTTCTCGATCAGCGGCGAGCTCAAGACGCTAGAAATCAAGGACACGAAGGCCTGTCCGTAGTAGGGCTAACTGGGCATCCGCTTTTGTGCCCTTTCCCCTTGCGGGATACGGCATGAAAAGCGGTGCTGCAGATTCTGATGGGTGAGTGGTGCGGGCCTCAACTTTGAACGTTCACCCATCCGAGTGTGCTGAAGCAGCGAGTAGCCCTCTCCCGCAAGGGGAGAGGGCGCAGCGATCAGCGCCGTCTTCGCGGCAATTATCCTAAGAGTTCTTATTCACTCCTCCACCCAGTCGTCGTCCCCGTCGTCGAGCGCGAGCCCCTTCACGATCGCGTCGTCGCCGAATTTCTCGCGCAGCCGGTCGACGGCAAACTCCGCTTCCGCCGCGCGGCGGTCGAGCAGATCCGATCGGTCGCCGTCGTCGGCCGCGCACAGGCCAGACACGCCGATGCCGATCAGGCGAAACTGCGTGCCGTCAAGCTCGCGCGCCAGCAATTCGCGGCCGGTCGCAAAAATCTTGGCAGCGAGCTGGGTCGGGCGCTCGAACGATTGGGCGCGCGTGCGCAGGCGGAAGTCCCTGCTCTTGAGCTTGAGCGTCACGGTCGTGCCGGCGAGCTCGTTGGCCTTGAGGCGGGCCGAGACCTTCTCGCTCAATCGCAACAGCCGCTGCGCCAGCGGCCGCAGCTCGGCGACGTCCTGCTCGAACGTGGTCTCGGCCGAGATGCTCTTGGCCTCGCGCTCGGACGTCACCTGCCGCTCGTCGCGGCCGTGGGCGAGGCGATAGAGCCGCGCGCCTTCGCCGCCATAGCGGCGCATCAGCTCGGTCTCGCCGGCGCGCTGAAGGTCGCCGATGGTGCGCAGCCCGTCCTTGGCGAGGCGCGCCTGCGCGACCTTGCCGACGCCGAAGATCAGCGACACCGGCTTCGGGGCCAGGAACCCGGCGGCCTCACCCGCACCCAAGATCGCAAAGCCGCGCGGCTTGTCGAGCTCGGACGCGATCTTGGCCAGAAACTTGTTGGCGGCGAGCCCAATCGACACCGTGATGCCGAGCTGCTGCTCGACCTGCTCCGAAAAGCGCGCGAGCGACTTGGCGGGCGGCATGCCGTGCAGCCGCTCCGTGCCCGAGAGGTCCATGAAGGCCTCGTCGATCGACACCGGCTCGACCAGCGGCGTCAGCTCGCGCATGCGCGTGCGCACGGCGCGGCCGACCTCGGCATATTTGTCCATGCGGGGGCGCACGATCGTGGCGTGCGGGCAGAGTCGCTTGGCCTCGAACATCGGCATCGCGGAACGCACCCCAAAGGTGCGCGCCACATAGCAGCAGGTCAGCACCACGCCGCGCTGGCCGCCGCCGACGATCACCGGCTTGTCGGCCAAAGAGGGATCGTCGCGCTTCTCGATCGTGGCATAGAAGGCGTCGCAGTCGACATGCGCGATGCAGAGCGCATTAAGTTCCGGGTGCCGCATGAGCCGCGGCGATCCGCAGCCGAGGCAGCGCGCGGCCGCCGGTGCCGCGTCGCGGCGGCAGTCGCGGCAGAAGCCTGGTGGTGCAAGCGGCGTGCTGGTCATGCTACAGGCGGTCTGCTCTCCAACGAAAGCGACGACATGGACACTATCACGAGACAGATCGCCGAATACGCTTCCTCGCTCACCTTCGGCGACTTGGACACAGCCACGGTGGAGGCGGCGACGCAGCGGTTGATCGATGCGCTCGGCTGCGCGCTCGGCGCGAGCGACTGCGAGCCGGCACAGATCGGCCGCCGCATCTCGCAAGGGCAGGCGGCGGGCCAATATCGAGGCTCCGTGATCTGCCATGGCGGGGAGGCGCCGCTCGAGATCGCCTCCTTCATCAACAGTGCGATGATCCGCAATCTCGACTTCAACGATCGCTATCCGGGCGGGCATCCGAGCGATTGCCTGGGGGCGCTCCTGGCCTATGCCGGCGCGACGCCCATCGATGGCAGGCGATTTCTTGCCGCCATGACGGTTGCCTACGAGATCTTCGCGCGCCTTGCCGACGGCGCCAAGCTCAGCCGTCGTGGCTGGGACCAGGGGTTCGGGATTGCGCTGTCGACCACGGCCGCGCTCTGCAACCTGCTGCAGCTCTCGTGCGAGGCCACCGCGCACGCCGTGGGGATTGCGGCGACCTCGAGCCTGCCGCTGCGCGTTACGCGCTCAGGCGAGCTGACCCCTTGGAAGAACGCGGCGACGGCTTACGCGGTGCGCAATGGCGTGTTCGCGGCCCTGCTTGCACGCGAGGGCATGGTCGGGCCTGGCAACGCGTTCGAAGGCCGCAACGGCCTGTGGGAAAACGTCACCGGGCCGTTCGAGCTTCTAGCCTTTCCCAACAAAGGCGGCGAGCCGCTCACCCCGAAAGTGCAGATCAAATACTGGCCGGTCGAGACCAACGGCCAGCCGGTGATCTTCGCGGCGCTCAAGCTGCGTGATCTGGTCGATCCGCACGAGATCAAGGCGATCGAAGTCTTTACGTCCAAGTTCACCTGGTTCGAGATCGGCAGCGAGCCGGAGAAATGGGATCCGCGCACGCGCGAGACAGCCGACCACAGCCTGCCCTATATGCTGGCGCGCACGCTGGTCGATGGGACGCTTTCGGTGGCCTCGTTCCACGAGGAAGCCGTGCTCGATCCGGCGCTGCGCCCGTTGATGGCGATGATCAAAGTGACGGCCGACGACGCGATCGAGGCGCTGCTGCCTGACATGGCGCTGCGCGTCGTGGCGATGACGCATGATGGCGCCCGCCATGTGGTCGAGGTCGGTAATCCGTTGGGCCATCCCAACAACCCGATGCGGGACGAGCATGTGGGCGAAAAATTTGCAGCGCTGACGCGCCCGGTGATCGGGGAGATGCGCAGCGCCGACACGCTCGCGCAGTGGTGGCGGCTGCGCGACGCCGGCGACCTGCGCCCGCTCATCAGGCTCCTTGATCTCAATCCGTGACCGGCGGTCCTGCCAGGATGTCGCGCGCACTGGCGACGTGTGCGGGATCGAAGCTGTTCTCGTTGGCAAAGGTCAGAAGCAACTCCTCGTCGCTCATCAGGTAATCGAGGACGCCGAGCAGGAAATCCGGATCGCTGGCGGCTTCCCGGATCGATTCCGGCCCGATGCCGGTGGTGGCGAGGAACCGGCCGAGCCGCTCCGGCTCGCCCGCGATGAAACTCAATGCCGTCACCGCGAGCGCGGAGGCGGCCTCCTGCTGTTGCTTCGGATCAACCTTGCCCTTCGGGGTGAAGGTCATGATGGGGCCCCTGGTTTACCAAACCTCATCCCATACAATCGCTGGCGGGCCAAGGCGTTCAACCTAAGGCCGAAGAGCCCGAGAGACGGCGGGATTCGGCCTCATAACCGCCTGAACCGCATTATGTTTCACTATTTCTTGCGATTAATCAGAGAGTTGAGGGACAAGTTGTCGTTTCGGTAAGGAATGGGCACTAGTTTTTTCGCACGGTCCGCGCCCTGGCTGTGCGACCGCCGTTTGAAACGAGCGCGCAGGGGTTGGCGGGGCGATGGAAGGCTCGGGGGATATGGCCAAGACCGTCATGATCGTGGAGGACAACGAGCTCAACATGAAGCTCTTCCACGACCTGTTGGAAGCGCACGGCTACTCAGACCGTCGGCACGCGCAACGGCATCGAGGCGCTCGATCTCGCGCGCAAGCATCGTCCCGATCTGATCCTCATGGACATCCAGCTGCCGGAAGTCTCCGGCCTCGAAGTCACCAAGTGGCTCAAGGAGGACCCCGAGCTGCAGCGCGATTCCGGTGGTGGCGGTCACCGCCTTCGCGATGAAGGGCGACGAGGAGCGCATCCGCGAGGGCGGCTGCGAGGCCTATCTGTCGAAGCCGATCTCGGTCGGCAAGTTCATCGAGACCGTCCGGCATTTTCTGGGACCGGCCTGAGGAAGACATCGATGACCGCCCGCATTCTCGTCGTCGACGACATCCCGGCCAACGTGAAGCTGCTCGAAGCGCGGCTGTCGGCCGAGTATTTCGACGTCGTCACCGCCATCAGCGGGGCGGAGGCGCTGGCGATCTGCGAGCGCGCCGAATGCGACATCGTGCTGCTCGACGTGATGATGCCGGACATGGACGGCTTCGAGGTCTGCCGGCGGCTCAAGTCGAATCCGGCGACCCACCACATTCCGGTCGTGATGGTCACCGCGCTCGACCAGCCGTCCGACCGCGTGACGCGGGCTCGAAGCCGGCGCCGACGATTTCCTCACCAAGCCGGTGTCCGACGTGGCGCTGATCGCGCGCGTGCGCTCGCTGTCGCGGCTCAAGATGATGACCGACGAGCTGCGCATGCGCGCGGTGACCTCGCGCGACATCGGCATCGAGAGCCCGGAGCGCGAGGCGGTCGCCGAGACCGGCCGCGACGGCCGCATCCTGGTGGTCGACGACCGCGCCGCATCGGCCGAGCGCATCGCCGGATGCTGTCCGCCGAGCATACGGTCGACATCGAGGCCGATCCCGAGCGAGGCGCTGTTCCACGCCGCCGAAGGCAACTACGACCTGCTGATCGTGTCGCTCGGCCTTGAGAATTTCGACGGCCTGCGGCTGTGCAGCCAGGTCCGCTCGCTCGACCGCACGCGCAACGTGCCGATCCTGGCGATCGCCGACGCCGAGGACAATGCGCGGCTCGTGCGCGGGCTCGAGATCGGCGTCAACGACTATCTGAGCGCGGCCGATCGACAAGAACGAGCTGCTGGCGCGCGTGCGCACGCAGATCCGCAAGAAGCGCTACACCGAGCGGCTGCGCGACAACGTGCAGCTGTCGATCGAGATGGCGATCACCGACGCGCTGACCGGCCTCTACAATCGCCGCTACATGGAAAGCCATCTCGGCACGCTGGTCGAGCAGGCGGCGGCGCGCGGCAAGCCGCTCACGCGTGCTGGTCCTCGACATCGACTATTTCAAGTCGATCAACGACACGCTACGGCCACGATGCCGGCGACGACGTGCTGCGCGAATTCGCGGTCCGGATCAAGAAGTCGATCCGCGGCATCGATCTCGCCTGCCGCTATGGCGGCGAGGAATTCGTCGTGCGTGATGCCGGAGACCGACATGGCGGTCGCCACCATGGTGGCGGAGCGGCTGCGCCGGCGGATCGCCGAGCGAGCCGTTCCCGATCGAGCAGGGCGCCCGCAGCGATCGAGGTCACGATCTCGATCGGGCATTGCGGCGCTTGGCGCGCGAGCGACACCGCCGCCGACGCGTCCTCAAGCGCGCCGACCAGGCGCTCTACCGCGCCAAGCGCGACGGCCGCAACCGGGTGGTGCCGGACGCCGCCTGATGCGCTGTCCGGCAGCCACGACGGTCAACCCTAATGTTTTAGGGTTGACCGGATTTATCCACGTTATCCACAGCTTAAATTGTTGGCTTTCGAGCAGACTTTGGGCTAGCCTGCACGACGGTCGATGGATCATTTCCTGGCGTTATGGCGTCGGCAGGTTGCACGTCGACATCCGCCTAACTTTGATAACCCTACGGAATGCTCAGGTCCGCCGCATCTCCTGGGTCCGTGGGGTTCGGCCGGTTCGGGAGCGGTACGAGTGGCCTCCTCATGACACCGCTCCCGGCCGGCCACCTTTTCGGCGCGCTGCAAATCCACGCATGCGACTGACGTTGCGCGCAATCGCGCATGCTGATGCTGCAACAATAGCAACAAGGGCGCCCGACGCAGGGCGCCCTTGGTCGTCCTGCAGGATCGCGCGAGCGCGACGTTACTTGATCTTCGCCTCGCGGAACTCGACGTGCTTCTTGGCGACCGGATCGTATTTCTTCTTGACCAGCTTGTCGGTCATGGTGCGCGAGTTCTTCCTGGTCACGTAATAGAAGCCGGTGTCGGCGCTCGACACGAGCTTGACCTTGATGGTGGTGGCCTTGGCCATGGCGAACCTCAGACTGCGTCGAGTTGGGCGGAACCTAGCGGCTCGGACCGCAAAGTCAAGGAAGCGGCTGGGCCGCTCGCGGAGTTCAGCAGCAGCTCGCCGCACAGAAGCGTGCCGTGCGGCCATGCCGATAGAACGGCACCGGCAGGTCGTGGCCGAAGCCCGTCGGCGATGCGGGCGTCGAGCTCCTCCAGCATCACGCCGGTGATCGTCGGCATGTCGAGCTGCTTCGGCCTCCGTCGATCGGCATCCAGACCAGCTCGACCAGCTCGGCGTCGGGGCCGTGACGCCGTCGATGCGGTGCGCGATCGCGCTCGCGTCCACGGTGAAGAAGCGCGCGTCGAAGCGGCGCGGCCGGCCGGGCGGCGTGATGGCGCGGCCGATGAAATGGATGACGCGCGAGATCGGGCAGGACGCCGTGCTGCGCGAACGCCGCCCAGGGGCCGGCCGGCATGCTGCGCCGGCCTCGCGCGCGCGTGCCGAGCAGCAGGCCGGTCTCCTCGCAGGTCTCGCGGATCGCGGCGAGCGCCAGCGCGCGCGCCCGCACGGGGCTGGCCGCTGGACAGCGCTGCATCAGGCGCGCCTCGGCCTGCGGTCGAGCGTCGCGCGCGACCGGCATGTGCTTGTCGGCCGGCTCGATGCCGCCGCCGGGAAACACGAACTTGCCCGGCATGAACTTGTGGCGGGCATGGCGCTTGCCGAGCAGCACCTTCGGCTCGGCGCCGGAGCGGTCGATCAGGATCAGCGTCGCGGCATCCTTCGGGCGCATGGCCTCGGGCGAGGGATCGCGCTTCGACCTCGGTCATGCGACGGACGAACTCGGTCATGCGCGTCGATGCGGTCGGCGATTGCGTCGCTCATCGTCGCCGTCTTCCTGCCCGTGCTGCTTGCGCGTCGGACGCCCGCTGGCCGGCGCCGCGGCGCTCCGGTGGCGGCGCGCTTGCCGGCGCGCGCCCTCGCGACAGAAGCTCGAAGCGCAGCGCGCCGGCGACCGGCGCCGCCTCGACCAGCTGCACCGTGACGCGGTCGCCGAGCCGATAGGTCTCGCCGCTGCGCTTGCCGATCAGCGCGTGGCGGTCCTCCTGATAGCGGAAATATTCGTCGCCGATGGTGCGCGCCGGGATGAAGCCGTCGGCGCCGGTCTCGTCGAGCTTGACGAACAGGCCGGCGCGCGTGACGCCGGAGATGTGGCCTTCGAAGGTCGCGCCGATGCGGTCGGCGAGGAAATGCGCGAGCAGCCGGTCGAAGGTCTCGCGCTCGGCCTTCATGGCGCGCCGCTCGGTCGCCGAGATGCGGCGGCGATCTCGTTCAGCGCGTGCGATGTCGGTGCTTCGGGCAGCGCGCCGTCGCCGAGCTTGTGCGCGCGGATCAGCGCGCGATGCACGACGAGATCGGCATAGCGGCGGATCGGCGAGGTGAAATGCGCGTAGCGGCGCAGGTTGAGCCCGAAATGGCCGTAGTTCTCGGCCGCATATTCGGCCTGCGCCTGGGTGCGCAGCACCACCTCGTTGACCAGCTTCTCGACCTCGTGCCCCTTCACGCGCGCCAGGATGTGGTTGAACTGCTCGGCCGCAGCGCGCCGCCCTTGGGCAGCGAGATGTCGAGCGTCTTGAGGAACTCGCGCAGCGCATTGACTCGCTCGATGTCGGGCTCGTCGTGCACGCGATAGATCAGCGGCACGCGCGCGCGCTCCAGCGTCTCGGCCGCCGCCACGTTGGCGAGGATCATGAACTCCTCGATCAGCCGGTGCGCGTCGAGCCGCTCGGGCGTGACGACGCGGTCGACGGTCGTCGTGCGCGGTCAGCACGATCTTGCGCTCGGGCAGGTCGAGATCGAGCGGCTCGCGCTCGTCGCGCGCGCGCTTGAGCGCGCGATAGGCGGCGTAGAGCGGCTCGAGCACGGAGGCGAGCAGGGGGCCGGTGGTGTCGTCGGGCCGGCCGTCGATGGCGCGCCTGCGCCTGCTGGTAGTGAAGCTTGGCGGCCGAGCGCATCAGCACGCGATGGAACGTGTGCGAGCGCTTGCGGCCGTCGGCGCCGATCACCATGCGCACCGCGAGCGCCGCGCGATCCTCGTTCGGGCGCAGCGAGCACAGATCGTTGGAGATGCGCTCCGGCAGCATCGGCACGACGCGGTCGGGGAAATAGACCGAGTTGCCGCGCAGCAAGCGCCTCGCGGTCGAGCGCGGAGCCCGGCCGCACGTAGTGCGCGACGTCGGCGATCGCGACGCGGAGCACATGGCCGCCGGGATTGTTCGGATCGGTGTCGGGCTTCGGCGTGCACCGCGTCGTCGTGATCCTTGGCGTCGGCCGGATCGATGGTGACGAGCGGCACGTTGCGCCAGTCCTCGCGGCCGGCGAGCCGCGCCGGCGCGGGCGGCCTCGGCCTCCTTGAGGACGGCGCGGCGGAAACACATGCGGGATGCCGTGCGCATGGATCGCGATCAGGCTGACCGCGCGCTCGCTCTTGAGCGAGCCGAGCCGCTCCTTGACGCGCGCCGTGGCAGGCCGAAGCCGCTGCGGCTTCGCTGCAACCTCGACCGCGACCAGATCGCCGTCCTGCGCGTCGCCGCTCGCGCCGGGCGGGATCGCGAGCTCGCGGCCGAGCTGCTTCTTGTCGATCGGCGACGAGCCGGCCGCCGCCGTCCGGCAGCGCGCGGAAGATGCCGAGCACGCGCTGCCTTGGCGCGATCGATGATCTTGATGACGCGGCCGGTGTGGCGGATCGGCATCGTCGTCCTCGCCGGTCTCCTCGACCCGCAGCAGCGCGCGGTCGCCGACGCCGGCGCTCTCGCTCGGCTTCGCCTGGCGCGGCGCGTGCAGGCGGATCTTCGGCGGCGCGCCGTGCGCCTCCTCGTCCCATTCGGTCGGGACTCGCGATCAGTTCGCCGTCGCGGTCGCGCGTGGTGATATCGGCCAGCACGACGTGCGGCAGCGTGCCCGGGTGGTGCAGCTTCTTGCGCGCCGCTGCGACCTGGCCGTCGTCGGCCAGCTCCCGCAGCATGCGCTTGAGCGCGGCGCGGTCGGCGTTCTTCAGGCCGAAGGCGCGCGCGATCTCGCGGGTGCCGACCTTGCCCGGCTGCTTGCCGATGAAGGCGAGGATCTCGTCCCTGGTGGGGAGGGCTACCACGCGCGGCTTAGAGCGGGGGGGCTTGGAGCGGGGGCGGTTCACGGTGTGCGGTGCTCGCTACGGCGGAAAGTTAAGCACCAGCACGCCGTCCTGCCACCCCGCGCGCGCTACCTGGCACTCTTGGCGTCCTTCGGCTGGACCTTCGCTTGAGCCTTCGCTTGGTCCGGCCTTGAGGGCCGGCTTAGCCGCGGCCTTGCTGTCAGCTTGGTCTCTTGCTTGAGCTCAGGCTTTGAGGCCGGCGCGGATGTGCCCTTGGCCTCGGACTTCGCAGCGCCTGCCGCCTTGGGAGCCTTCGCTCCATTGGTTGCCGCGCCATTGACCGCCTTTGCTGCGCTGGCCTTTGGCGCGGAGCCTTGGCGTGGCCTTCGCCTGGTGGCCTTGCCGGCGTCCGTGTGGTGACGGGAGCTTGCTCTGCGACTGCTGTCTTCGCGGTGACTGCCTTCTTGGCTTTTGGCTTTGCCTTGGTCGCCTTCTTCTCGCCTGCTGCCTCGGACGGCCCGGCCGTCTTGGCGGCTTTGGCGTTGCGCTTGCTCTTCTTGCCGCCGCCGCGCGCGGCGCGCGCCTCGAGCAGCGGCAGCGCCTGCTCGAGCGTGACCGTCTCCGGCGTCATGTCGGAGGGCAGCGTGGCGTTGACGCCGTCGTGGCTCACATAGGGTCCGTAGCGGCCCTTCTTGACCACGACCGGGCCGCCCTTGTCGGGATGATCGCCGAGCGAGCGGCCGGGATCGGCGCCGAAGCGGCCCTTGCCGGGACCCTTGGCTTTCTTCTCCGCGATCAGCGTGACCGCGCGATTGAGCCCGATGTTGAGCACGTCGTCGCCGGTTTCGAGGTTGGCGTAGGTCTTGCCGTGCTGCACGTAGGGACCGAAGCGGCCGATGCCGGCCATGATCGGCTCGCCATCGTCCGGATGCTTGCCGACCTCGCGCGGCAGCGACAGCAGCCCGAGCGCGCGATCGAGGTCGATGTCGTCGGCGGAGAGGCCCTTCGGCAGGCCGGAGCGCTTGGGCTTCTCGCCGTTGACCGCCTCGCCGAGCTGCAGATAGGGGCCGAAGCGGCCGGAGCGCAGCGTGACTTCGAGGCCGGTCGCCGGATCCTCGCCGAGCTTCTTGTCGGGCGAACCGTTCGGCCCCGGCGGAGAACTGACGGGTGTAGCGGCACTCCGGATAGTTCGTGCAGCCGATGAAGCCGCCGAACCTGCCGAGCTTGAGCGACAGCTTCCCGGTCTCGCAGTTCGGGCACTTGCGCGGATCGGTGCCGTCCGCGCGCGGCGGAAACAGATGCGGCGCGAGCATCTCGTCGAGCGCGTCGATCACCTGCGCGACGCGCAGGTCCTTGATGTCGCCGACCGCGTCGGTGAACTCGCTGCCAGAAGTCGCGCAGCAGGTCGCGCCAGGCGAGCTCGTTGTTGGAGATGCGGTCGAGCTGCTCCTCGAGCCCGGCGGTGAAGTCGTATTCGACATAGCGGGCGAAGAAGCTCTCCAGGAACGCGGTGAGCACGCGGCCCTTGTCCTCCGGCACCAGCCGCTTCTTGTCGATGCGCACGTAGCCGCGATCCTTGAGCACCTGCAGGATCGACGCATAGGTCGAGGGCCGGCCGATGCCGAGCTCCTCCATGCGCTTGACCAGCGAGGCTTCCGAATAGCGCGGCGGCGGCTCGGTGAAATGCTGGTCGGCGGCGATCGCGCGCTTGTCGAGCGCTTCGCCCGCGCTCATCGCCGGCAGGCGGCGTCCTTCCTCGTCCTCGGCCGGCGTCGTCCTGTCCTCCTGATAGAGCGTGAGGAAGCCGTCGAACTTGATCACCGTGCCGGTGGCGCGCAGGTCGATCATGCGCGCGCGCCGACCTTGGCGGTGATGTCGACGGTGGTGCGCTCGAGCTCGGCCGACTCCATCTGGCTCGCCACCGTGCGCAGCCAGATCAGCTCGTAGAGCTTGGCCTGGTCGGAATCGAGATTGGAGCGACGTCGCGCGGGCGGCGGGCGGGGTCGGTCGGGCGGATCGCCTCGTGCGCTTCCTGCGCGTTCTTGGCCTTGGTCTGATAGCGGCGCGGCGCGTCGGGCACGTAGCGGTCGCCGTAGTCGCTGCCGATCATGCGGCGCGTGGCGGTGATCGCCTCTTCGGCGATGTCGACGCCGTCGGTACGCATATAAGTAATGAGGCCGATGGTCTCGCCGTCGATGTCGATGCCTTCGTAGAGCCGCTGCGCGACGCGCATCGTGTGCGCGGGCGCAAAGCCGAGCTTGCGGCTCGCCTCCTGCTGCAGGGTCGAGGTGGTGAAGGGCGGCGGCGGATTGCGCCGGGCGGGCTTGGCCTCGACCGCGGCGACCGCGAAGGCGGCCTGCTCGAGCGCCTGCTTGAAGGCTTCGGCCTCCGCGCCGGTTCCGATATCGAGCCGCTGGATCTTCCGGCCGTCGGCGCCGACCAGGCGTGCCTCGAACGTGTCGCCGCGCGGGGTGGCCAGCGTCGCGACCAGCGACCAGTATTCGCGCGCGACGAACTTCTCGATTTCGAGCTCGCGGTCGCAGACGAGCCGCAGCGCTACCGACTGCACGCGCCCGGCCGAGCGCGCGCCCGGCAGCTTGCGCCACAGCACCGGCGAGAGCGTGAAGCCGACCAGGTAATCGAGTGCGCGGCGGGCGAGATAGGCATCGACCAGCGCGCCGTCGATGGCGCGCGGGTGCTTCATCGCGTCGAGCACCGCCTGCTTGGTGATGGCGTTGAACACCACCCGCTCGACCGTCTGCTTCTTGAGCGCCTTCTTCTCCTTGAGCACTTCCAGCACATGCCAGGAGATGGCCTCGCCCTCGCGGTCGGGGTCGGTCGCCAGGATCAGCTTGCTCGGCGCCCTTCACGGCGCGGGCGATGTCGTTGAGGCGCTTCTGGGACTTGTCGTCGACCTCCCAGATCATGCGGAAATCGGCCTCGGGATCGACCGAGCCGTCCTTGGCCGGCAGGTCCCGGACATGGCCGAAAGAGGCCAGCACCTCGTAGCCAGGGCCAAGATACTTGTTGATGGTCTTGGCCTTGGCGGGCGATTCAACAACGACGATATTCATGTAGTTCCATAGGGTTAGCGGCCGGTGGGCGCCTCAATGGGGTCGATTCGGCCGAACCTGTGGCCGGCAACATGGGGAGATCGACCCCCAGTGTCAAATCGGGGCAT
This sequence comes from uncultured Alphaproteobacteria bacterium, assembly GCA_963745515.1. GTDB lineage: Bacteria > Pseudomonadota > Alphaproteobacteria > Rhizobiales > Xanthobacteraceae > VAZQ01. The sequence continues at coordinate 450,551 of CAVUXO010000007.1, read as the reverse complement.
CCCGCCTCGACCGCATGGGAGGGTGGCAGGAAATGGTTAAGAGTGCCACCCCAGCAATTTCGTGACTGCAACCTCTGGGTGAGTAATGGCTGACTAATACAGCCAGAACAATATCATATAGGTACTATTGAACCGCAACTCCAGCGTAGCTCAGCAATGCGGGCGTCGGGTGCCCGTCCGGAACCTGTCCGGCCTTGACCTGCACGTCGCGCACCGCATCACGCAGGTCGAAGTCGAAGTGGCCGGTGAAGTTGCGCACCGGATAGCCGAGCTCCGAGAGCTTTTTCTGCAGCGCGATGCGCTCGGCCATGGAGAGCTGGCGGTCCTCCGTCGGCCATTGGCCCTGGATCGGCCCGCGCCCGCGCATGCGGTCCGCCAGATGCGTGGCCGCGAGCGCGTAGACGTCGGAATTGTTGTAGCGCTTGATCACGACGAAGTTATCGGTGATCAGGAAGGCAGGTCCACGCGCGCCGCTTGGGAAGAACAGGATGGCATCGCCCTGTTTCGGCAGCTGGCTACCGTCGACCCGATGCACGCCCAGGAGCCGCCAGTCATCGAAGGAGCCACGGCTCTGGCGGAGGTCGAAGCCCGCCGGCACCGCGACCTCGAAGCTTTGGCTCAGGCCCGCCTTCCAGCCGTTGTTGACGAAGTAATTGGCGATCGAGGCGAGCACATCCGGCACCGAGTGTCCAGATGTCGCGCCGGCCGTCGCCGGTGAAATCGACCGCATGCTTCATGAAGCTCGAAGGCATGAACTGCGGCTGTCCCATCGCGCCAGCCCACGATCCGAGCATCGCCTCGCGGCCGATGTGGCCCTCCTGCAGGATGAGCAGCGCGGTGATCAGCTCGTCGCGAAAGAACGGAGGGCGCCAGCGCGCCTGCGCCAGCGTGGCGAGCGAGCGGATGACATCCCAGCGGTCACGGCATGCCGCCGAAGTTGGTCTCAACCCCCCAGATCGCCAGAATGAGCTAGCGGTCGACGCCGTAGCGTTTCTCGACGGCGTCGAGGGTGGCGGCGTGCTCGGCGGCCTTGCGCATGCCGGTCTCGATCCGCGACTTGGAGGCCAAGTTGGCGATATAGGTGCCGACCGACTGGCCGAATTCCGGCTGCCGCTGGGTGATCGGCATGATCCGCGGGTCGGGAGTGACCCCCGCGAAGGCCATGTCGAAGGTCGCCCGGGTGACCCCTTTGGCGCGGGCGTCCGGCCAGAGCTCCTGCAGGAATGCCGTAAACGCCGGAGGCACCTGCGCCGGGGCAGTGCTTGGGTGCCTGGCTGGCTGGCGCTTGGCTGGCTGGCGGCTGGCTGCTTAGCCTGGCTTTGAGCGGGCACGGCCTGTGCGGTCGGCCGCTGCACTGACGGGCTGACCGCCGCTTCGATGCTGGCGTGCCTTGCGCCTGTGCCACGACCGGCACCAACAGTGCGGCCAGGAGCGCAAGCGCGAGGGGGCGGGAAGTCATGACGACACGGACTCTCGACACACTGGAAGCGATTTGGGGCAGCGATGATGACGAATTTGGGATGGCCGGTGGATTACGCCAGGGCTCGGTTTCCGCAGTTCGTGATGTAGCTCAGCACATTCTGACACGAACTTCGGAAAACAAAGGCGTGTAGCCACTTCAAATCGACGGCACCAGCGACACTAGGCCGCCGCCGTGCCGCTCGAGCTTGCCGGCGAGCTCGAGCTCCAGCAGCACGGTGCGCACGATCGCAGGCGGCAGGCCCGAGAGCCGGATCAGGTCGTCGATGCCGACCGGAGTCGGCCCGAGGAGGGTGACGAGGCGATCACGCTCTCCGTCGCCTGGCTCGCTTTGCCCCCTTGGCTCGCCCGGCGCGATGGGGTGGTCGGGCTCCTGCGCCGATAACTGCAGCGGCTGCTCAAAGATCGGCCGCAGCGCCGCTGTGACGTCGGCAGCCTCGGTGACCGGGGCCGCGCCCTGCTTCAGCAGGTTGTTGGTGCCCTCGCAACGCGGATCGAGCGGGGAGCCCGGCACCGCGAACACCTCGCGGCCCTGCTCGAGCGCCATGCGCGCGGTGATGAGCGAGCCCGAGCGCTGCGCCGCCTCGATCACCACGACGCCGGCGGCAAGTCCGGAGATCAGCCGGTTGCGGCGCGGAAAGTCGCGGGCGCGCGGCTCGTGGTCGAGCGGCATTTCGGACAGCACGACACCATTCTGCGCAATCGCCTCCGCGAGCGCGGCGTGCTCGGGCGGATAGATGCTGTTGTGGCCGCCGGCGATAGCCGCCACCGTGCCGGTTGTGAGGCTGCCGCGATGGGCAGCGGCATCGATGCCGCGCGCAAGCCCTGAGGCGATGACGAGACCGGCCTCGCCGAGATCACGTGCGAGCCGTTCGGCGAACTTGATGCCCGCCGCCGACGCATTGCGCGCACCAACGATCGCCACCGTCGGCTGCGCCAACGTCGCGAGCTTGCCGCGCACCGCGATGAGCGGCGGCGCATCGTCGATCATGGCAAGACGCGACGGATAGTCAGGCTCGCCGAGCGCCACGAAGGTAACGCCTGCCGCGCTCGCGGCAGCTATCTCACGCTCGGCTTCCGCGCGCGTACAAATGCGTCCGGGTGCTGACGCACCACCGCGGCGCGCAAGCTGCGGCAATGCCGCAAGCGAGTCGCGCACGTGGCCGTAGCGATCGATCAGCGCGTGGAAAGTGCGCGGACCCACATTCTGGCTGCGGATGAGGCGCAGCCAATCGAGCCGCTCGTCATCGGTGAGATGGACGCCCATACGCGCGGCTGAAAACCATCGCGTCATTGGTCGGACGGTCCAATGCCCGGGTTCACACGCCGCCTGCCGAGCTTCCTGGCGGTCTTATGTCTGCGGGTCCTTGGCGAGGCGGTCTCTTGGCCGCAGGCGGGGCAGCTTTCGAGGAGGGCTCAAGCACGACCGAAACCGGATTGGGCGTATGCTCGTTCGCAGCGCCGGTGACCGCATCGACGCCGATGCCGACCACTCCTCCGATCAGGATATTGCCGGCCAGTCCCGCGGCACCGGCGCCGGCGAGTTGCGTCTTCACCTCAACCTGCTGGGACCGATAGCCGGGCTTGGAAAAGGTCGCGATGAATTCCTCGTTGCGCTTGACGACGAGAGAGCACGGCGTGACGCAACCGAGCCCATTGCTGGTGCGCACCTCGGCTTGGCTTGGCCGTGAATCGAACCCGATCGTATTCTCGGTGCCGCGCGTAACGGTCGCGCAGCCGCCGCAAAGTGCGGCCAGCATCAATACACACATGAGACGCATATTTACCCCCTGCCACAGAAAACCCATCATCCCGCAACCTGGGAGAGAGGGCAACAGGCCAGGGCATCTTATAATTGCACAATGGAAGATTGTGATTTTGACGCTGCCGTGAGCAGCCAATGCTGCGTAGTTCGGATGACGCTGCCGATCGAAACCGATAGTGTCCGCCGCCACTTATCCAATCAGGGAGGTCTACGATGATTGCTAGAATTGTCTTCACTGCCGCCGTCGCCATCATGGCGATGACCAGTATCGCTGCGGCCCAGCAGCCGACGCCCCCGCAGACCATCAAGCGGACGCTGCTGCAGAAGTTCGACGTGCCTGGCCCGAACTATGAGACAGTTATCGGCCTGGCTGAGATCATGCCGAATTCGAATATCGGCCGTCACACTCATCCTGGCATTGAAGGCGGCTACCTGGTCGAAGGCGAGCTGGTCATCATGGTTGAAGGCCAGCCGCCCAAGACCTACAAGGCGGGCGATAGTTGGCAGCTCCCGCCCGGCGCCGTGCATGATGCCAAGGCCGGACCTGCCGGCGCGAAGGTTCTTGCCAGCTACGTGGTCGAGAAGGGGAAGCCGCTCGCGACGCCGGCACCGTAGCGCTGATTTTTCGAACCTGCTGCGGGGCTACTTCACTTTCATCAAGTCCCGCAGCGATCCGCTCGGCCCCTTGATGTCGGCGATGCGCCAGGCGCCGCCGACCTTCACGAGGTCGAGCGTCATCGTCTTTGGCTGCTTGAGGTTGGTGAAGCTCACGGTCGCGGTTGCCGCATCGGCGCCGGCGGGCTTCGTGCTCACGCGCAACCGTGCGATCTCCCAATCCTGCGCATCGACGAACGGATCGCCGTCGAGCGTGGGGACTTCGCCGCGCTTGTCGGCCTCGGCGCGATCTTTCACGATCGCATCCGCGAGCGGCGGCGCGAAATAGCGCCGGATCGCCGCCTCCTCGGTGAGCTCAATGCCTTTTGCTGCCTTGCCGACGTAGGTCTTGTAGATCGTCTCAACGAAAGCTTTGGGGCGAAGTGGCCGGCGCCGCAGCCGCGATGCTGACGCCAACACAGAGCGCTGCGACGAGCGCGCCGCTCAACAGGGTTCGCAATCCGGCCACTTGAATCTCCTGCCCGTTCCGACGGTGGTGTTTTAGCGGCCTGTACGTTTGCCGCGCAACATTATGGGTGGGACGCTGCCCCAATTGCGCGTCTGCACTGGCCAAGCCCCGCAAGGCCGCTCTATGCTTTCGCGCAGCGACAGCACGGGAGGGACGCAACGATGACAGTCAGTCATATGGACCGACGCGCGATGCTCAAGGGCGCAACCGCGCTTGGCGCGCTTGCGGCGACATCAGGCGAGGTCCTCGCCCAGGGCGCGCGCCGAACCCCACCGTTGCCGATGCGGCGCGAGTTCGTCATTCGCGGCGCGACCGTGCTGACCATGGATCCCAACATCGGCGATCTCGCGCGCGGCGACGTGCACGTGCGCGACGGCGCGATCGTCGCGGTCGGCGCCGCGGCATCGATGCGCCGGGCGCGAGCGTCATCGACGCACGCGGCATGATCTGCATGCCGGGCTTCATCGACACGCACTGGCACCTGTGGACGAGCGCTCTTCCGTCCGTTCGTGCGCGTCGACGTCGACGCGGTCGGCTACTTCCCGGTGAGCAACCGCCTGGGCCAGCTCATGACGCCCGAGGACAGCTACCGCAGCGTCAGGCTCGGCGTCGCCGAAGCCCTGAGCGCCGGCGTGACCACGGTGCACAACTGGGCGCACAACGTGCGCAGCCCCGAGCATGCCGATGCCGAGCTCTCGGCCATGCGCGACATGGGCATCCGCGGACGCTTCGCCTATGGCCCGGCGCAGGGCATGCCGGACGACCAGCCGATGGATCTCGCCGGCCTCGCCCGAATCAAGCGCGAGTGGATGCCGAACGACGGCATGCTCACGCTCGGCATCTGCTCGCGCAACGTCGGCGCCATGAGCATCGGCGGCGCTGCGCGCGGCACGCTCACCATCGACATGGTGAAGAAGGAATGGGGCGGCGCGCGCGCGCTCGGGCTGCCGATCACGGTGCACACGTCCGGCCCGAGCCCGATCATGCAGCTCGAGGAGGCGGGTCTGCTCGGCCCCGACCTGCAGCTCGTGCATCCGCTGCTCACGACGCCCGAGGAGCGCGCGATCCTGAAGGCAGCGCGGCGTGAGCTACGCGACCGCGCCGATCGGCGAGGCGCGCCGTCCGGCGAGCTGTCGGCGTCATCCAGCTCGGCGAGCTGCTGGAGGCCGGCGTCAAGGTCAGCCTCTCGACCGACCACACCACCAACTACAATTGCGATCCGTTCGTCGCCATGCGCATTCTGTTCGCGCTGCATCAGCATCGCATCGGCAACAAGATCCCGCTGACGGTGAAGCGCCTGGTTCAGCTTGCCACGCTCGACGGCGCGGTCGATCTCGGCATTGCGGACAAGACCGGCTCGCTCACGCCCGGCAAGCGCGCCGACATCATCCTCGTGCGCACGACCGACATCAACATGGCGCCGGTCGGCGATCCCTACGAGGCGCTGGTCTCGCTGGCGCAGCCAGGCAATGTCGACACCGTGATCGTCGACGGCCGCATCCTGCGCCAGGGCAGCCGGTTCACCGCGCTCGATCATGCCCGGCTCGTGCGCGAAGCGCGCGAGGCCGCGATGGCGCTTCGTGACAAGGCGAAGTGGCCGGCGTGATTCCGACGCACGGCAAATCCTTGGTCTCTGCCGTTCGCAGTGAGCGACGCCGCAGTTCACGCCCGCGTGATCCGCGAGCCGCGCGTTAATCACGTTCTCGGGATTTAATGTCAGTATGGCTAACCAATTGTTGACAGTTAACATGATCGGGATGATCATAAGTTCGCTAGCTTCGATGCTTGCTGAACGCAAACAATGTCCCATCAGTTGTGATGAGACCAGAATTGCTGATGGGAATGCTGTAGGAGAGGTGTTGATGACACCACCGAAACAGCGTGCCGCAGCGACCGCTGAGGTTTGACGTTCGGGCCTTCGCGTAGCGGCCTTCTTCATTTACTCACGCGCCGGGAGCGGCTTTTGGACCGCCCGGAGAGGCATGGCCTCAGCCTATCCCGGCGCGACCAGATCCGTGTCACTCGCGTGGGGCGAGGGCGTGCGTGCGTATGCAGAATGAAAGGCAGTTCGTCAGGTCCAGGCGGGGAGCTGGTGAGATGGAATACTCGGACTATCTTCGTGAACAGGCTGCGGAGTATCGGCATGCTTGCGGAGGCGTCGAGGATCCCACGGTGAGACAGGATCTGTTTGAATCGGCGGAGATCTGCGATGAGGTAGCCGATCAAGTCGACGATCGCCGGGCAGGTGGATGAAGTCGTGGCCGTCATGTTGCTGAGGTCGTCGCGACTCGGCCCGCGCTATCGTGCGGGCGGCGGCTTGTAGATCAGCGACTGCTTGGCCCGCTCGATGATCCGCGGCGGCAGCGCATAGAGCTTGGCGACCAGCGCCTGCAACTCCTCGCCGCCCATCGGGCCGATATCGAGGCCGGACCTCTCGGCATCAGCAAGCAGCGCCTTGTCCTGCAGCATGGCCGCGAACGCCTTGCGCAACGCCGCGACGCGATCGGCCGGAATGCCCGGCGGCACCAGATAGGGCCGGCCGAACAGGTTCTGGCTGTAGATCATCTCCATGACCTGCCGGTCCTCCTCGGTCTTCGCGAATGAGATCGTCAGCGGCACGCCCATCCTGTTCATCTCGGGATGGCCCTGCAGGTCCTCCTGCGCGAGCAGCCGCACGAAGCCGCTGCTGATCCAGTTGCGCTGCTGGGTCACGAAGCTCGACCAGTCCATGCCGCACATGCCCTGCACCTCGTTGCGCTCCATCGCGACCATGATCTCGCGGCTGCCGGCGTAGCCGCCGATGATGCGCAGCTTCACGCCGAGCACGTTGATCAGCATGATCGGCATATTCGCGCAGCGTCGCGCCTTCGCCGCTGGTGCCGATGATCACCTCCTTGTCGAACGTCTCCTGGAACGACTTCACCGGCGCATCGGAGCGCACCACGCAGAGATAGACGCTGCGGTTGGCGCTCCCGAGCATGATGAACTTCGAGGGATCGTGCGGCATCGGCTGGTCGGAGATCAGCGGCTGCGTGATCGCGCCCGACTGGATCGCGCCGATCGCGGTGCCGTCCTTGGGCGCCTGCAGCGCGACGTAGGAGGCGGCCTTGTTGCTGCCGGCGCCCGGGATGTTCTGCACCACGATGGTCGGATTGCCGGGGATGTGGCGTCCGAGATGGCGCCCGACTAGGCGCGCATAGGTGTCGTAGCCGCCGCCGACCGCCGAGCCGACCGTGATGGTGACGGTCTTGCCGCGGTAGAACGCCTCGACCGCATCCTGCGCCGAGGCGGCGGTCGCGGCGAGGCAGGCGGCTGCGACGACAAGGGCGCACCATGGGCATGCGGCGTGACATGCGGAGCTCTCCGCGCGGGTTGCGCCAGTTCATCAGGGCAGCGGGCAGCAGACAAGCAACTTGGCGACGCATCAGGGCAGGCCAGCCTGTCAAGTCAAGGTCGCGGAGCGGATTTGGAGCCGATCGCGATCTGGCGATATAGTCGTTTGCAACGCTCGAACCGGATAGGACGGAGCCGGGAGAGATTCGATGGAAACGACCACGACGGCCCCGCAGACGACGCCAGCCAAGTCTTTCACGGTGCGGCCAGCTCTCTCCCGCGCTCGGCGCCGAGATCCTGGGCGTCGACCTGCGCGATCCGATCGACGAGGCGCTCAAGCAGAAATTCCTCGACGCCTGGCATCAGCATCTGGTGATCCTGCTGCGCGACCAGACGCTCGACGAGGACGCGCAGGTGCGCTTCGCCGAGACGTTCGGTCCGCCCGCGCAGGTCACCTCCGGTCGCACGTTCAGCGTCAAGCATCCGTCCGTGATGCTCATTTCGAACATCCGCCAGGACGGCAAGCCGATCGGCGCGCTGCCCGACGGCGAGATGCATTTCCACACCGATCAATGCCACCAGGCGGTTCCCGCCAAGGCGACGATGCTCTACGCCATCGAGATTCCGAGCCAGGGTGGCAACACGCTTGTTCTCCAATGCCTACACCGCCTACGAGACCCTGCCCGAGGACATCAAGCAGCGTCTTGCCGGCCGCCGCGCGTTCAACGCCTACGACCAGGACACGACGACGCGCAGTGCGAACTACGACAATGCCAGGTCGTCGGCCTGGCATCCGGCGGTGCGCACGCATCCGGCCACGGGGCGCAAGGCGCTCTATGTCAACCGCCTGATGACGCGCGAGATCGAAGGCCTGCCGCGCGAGGAAAGCGACGCGATCCTGCAGACGCTGTTCGATCATCAGGAGCAGCCGCGCTTCGTCTACGAGCACGTCTGGCGCCCCGGCGACATCCTGATGTGGGACAATCGCTGCACGCTGCACGCGCGCACGGATTTCTCTGCCGGCGAGCGGCGGCTGCTGCGGCGCGTGACCATCCTGGGCGAGAAGCCGGTGTAGGGCTCAGCGGCTAGAGGCAAGACTCGGCGGACCCGCGGATCTGACTGCTCATAACCTAAAGCGGTCCAGTAGGAACGACGCCCTCAGACGCTTACGAACCGCCCGGTTCCGTGCCGGTAGCCTTGATCGAGTGCAGGCGCCGCGGCTGCAATCGGCGACTCCATCGGAATAGCGCCACACTTGTTACTCTCACCGTTCGATTTCCGGTGCCAAAAACTATCTCACGACCAACAACGAGTGATGAGCAGAGAATGGAACCGCGCTTCAGGCGCGGGAATTAGGAATTAGTTCGAATTTGGAGTTTCAAAGGCCATGACGACATCAACAGAGAATGGACGGAAAGGCGGACAGCCCATGCACACACCACCGGTCGTGTCACCGCAGGCGTGGGAGGCGGCCCGCAAGCAGATGCTCGTGAAGGAAAAGGCTCAAAGCCGCGCCCGTGACGCCCTGGCCGCCGAGCGCCGGCGAATGCCGTGGATGGCAGTGGAGACGGCATATGTTTTCGAGGGGCCTGCGGGCAAGGCCAGTCTGCTCGACCTGTTCGACGGCCGGCGTCAGCTGATCGTCTATCGCGCCTTCTTCGAGCCGGGGGTGTTCGGCTGGCCCGACCACGCCTGCCGGGGCTGCTCCATGGTGGCCGACCAGGTCGCCCACGTCGCCCACCTGAACGCCCGTGACACTACCCTTGTTTTCGTCTCACGTGCGCCGCAGGCGGACATCGCGCGGCTGAAGGCGCGGATGGGCTGGGAGATGCCGTGGTTCACCATCACGGACAGATTCGACGCTGACTTCGGCGTGGACGAGTGGCACGGCACGAATGTGTTCTACCGCGACAGCGACCGCGTGTTCCGCACTTACTTCATCAACAACCGCGGCGATGAGCAGATGGGGAGCACCTGGAACTACCTCGACATCACGCCGCTGGGCCGGCAGGAGGTTTGGGAGAACTCGCCCGAAGGCTATCCTCAGTCCCCGACCTACAAGTGGTGGAACTGGCACGACAGCTACGTCGCAGACGCAGCGCCCGACAAGAAGTGGGTCGAGGTGTCGGACGCTGGAGAGGCGGCGTTCCGGAACCAGCACGCCAGCACGAAGCCATGAGCCAAGCCTGTTCCGGCGGAACCGACGGGCAGGCGACCCGCCAGAACGCGGGCGCACTCTAGGCGGCCGACGGGCTGCCCTCGCGGCGTCGCCGACTTTCGCCATCATGGCGCTGCAGACTGATGTCCTAGGGCGGGGGCTCGGCGGAGATATTCTGCTCGGCCGCGCACCTCTCCGGTCAGATCAACTAAACCTAGGGACAATTTCAATTCAGGGCTAATCGAGGCAGTAGGGTTCGTTGCATGGCCAATGGGCAGTACGATCTGCCTCGTCAAGAATAACAACCGGTGCTCGCCCGCGAACCGTCTACCATCAGTGTCGAGCATCCGCTTTGACCTTGCGATCGATAGCTGAGTGTCGTCCGGCTAAACGTTTGAATCGGTCGCCATCGGTCGCCCGCTGCAGGCCCTCTTCGGGCAACCACCACCGAGGAAAGATGTCATGCGGTGTCGAGAGGAATTATCCAGTCGCTAAGGTGAATCAAAGTGACCACATTGAACGCCAAGTTGGTCCAAAGCGTTGGTTGGCTCGCCGTCCGGATAAGAAGGACCGCGATGCATCGAACCCATCAACCAAGTCAAGCCGGTCTCAGATCGGTGTTGACGCGACACAAAGGCCTGAAGGACACAAACAATACGGGGGTCTTCTATGTCGGCCTGGGCGATCGGTTTGACGACGAAAGGAGATTTGTCCGCGAGTTGGCGTCAGAGTTCCGCCCCGCGCATCCGGCGACATGACTTATGGTCAGCGTTGCGGAACTAGCCCAAGACAAGAACAAGCCAGCTGCACGATATCGGCGGCGTGATAAAGCGTGCAACGTTGCCCTCCCTCCTAGCAAACCGGTCCTAGAGGCAAGGCACAATTGGTGCCAAGAATTGGGATGACACGAGCGGCGTCGTTGCTTTCGGAAACAATCAACGAGAGGTGAGGTCATGAAGATTGTAGTTGTCGGCGGAACCGGTTTGATCGGGTCCAAGGTCGTCGAGAAGCTCAGGCAGAAGGGTCACGAGGTTATCGGGGCTGCGCCCAACACAGGCGTCAACACGATTACTGGCGAAGGCCTGGCAGATGCGCTTGCTGGCGCTCAAATCGTCGTCGACGTGGCCAACTCGCCGTCATTCGAAGATCAAGCCGCGATGGACTTCTTCCAGACCGCCGGCAAGAACCTCACGGCGGCTGAAGTGGCCGCCGGCATCAAGCATCACGTGGCGCTTTCGGTCGTCGGAACCGAGCGTCTGCAAGACAGCGGCTATTTCCGCGCTAAGCTTGCCCAAGAGAAACTCATTAAGAGCTCGCCAATTCCGTACACGATCGTCCGCGCCACCCAGTTCTTTGAATTCATCCGTGGCATCGCGCAATCGGCCATCGAAGGTGACACAGTCCGCCTGTCGCACTCGCTGTTCCAGCCGATGGCGGCCGAGGATGTCGCGACCGCGGTCGCCGAGGCGGCTGTCGCGAAGCCGGTAAACGGCACGGTCGAGATTGCCGGCCCCGACGCGTTCCACCTCGATGAGATCGTCGGCAAGGTTCTCCAATACGACAAAGACCCGCGGGAAGTCCTCGTAGATCCGGAGGCGCGATATTTCGGCGTCAAGCTAAGCGATACGTCGCTCATTCCCGGTCGCAGCCCTCACCTCGGCTCGACCAAGTTCGATTGGTGGCTCACGCACGTCCCGGCGCCGCAGAAACACTAATTGCTGAGCGCTCGTGCTTGAACAGATGACGACCTGCTTTGAGCCAGCCGGCTCTTCTAGACGTGGTGGCCAAGTGCAACGTCTGTTGCACAGGCCCCGCTCACATCGTCCGCCGCAATTTATGTGCTGCGGTACGGCCGGTCCGCCTGGTGCCTTTTTGGCGGCGCCAAGAATGCGCCTGTGTAGATTGGAAGTCCGGCGCCGCGCCGCCGACGGCCCGCGAGGTCGCGGCACCTGGCCGGTCTTCTGCGGCTATCGAATCACACGACGCATACATCGATGAGAGCCCGCGACCACTGAGATACATCATCTGACGAGACAAGCCGCCACGCCGCGCGATCCATTTCTTAACTTGCTGCGGGTAGTGATTTATCATGAGCGAAGTTCCCCCGTAGCTCGTCACTTGCCTTCCGCTCTGGTCCAGATCATAGGCCGCGTGAAAACCCAATAGGGCTCGCGACGTGACGCAGATACGATTGCGAGGTATGGCGCCAAGCACCATGGTGCACGCTGAAAGGCAAGGTCCGTCGATGACGACGCGCTCGCCCGACTGCCGCATCGCTTCGTGACGCTGGAGATAGGCCCCGATCTGTCCCCCGCCATCCCCGGCAATCCGGATGGTTGCCGAAGCAGGCGAAATAGTGAGCGCACCCGCCATGGCCGCGATCAAAAACGTATATCTCATTCGTCCTCCTTTGGTCCGCGGCATGAGTGCCGCGTGATTTGCCGACAGTTGCTGGCACTAATTCAATGGCCCGAGACATCGCCGCTTGCCGTCGGCGGGGCAGCCCCCAGTCGAGTTTCGGGCTGGTCTCTTGCTTATGAAATTAGCACCTTCGCGGCGGCCGCTGTGTCCTGAAGATCATAGCCACCGCAGCTGTCGAGCGCGGCATTGCCCCGATGGTCGACAGCGGGCCTGCATATGGGAGGCAACGCGCGGCTGTCCTGCTATCTCGCGCCAAAAAATTGTTTGTGCCTGCCAACACCACGTCTGAGCGACTTCCCGCTCATCAGAGGTCCAATCTTGCCGATAATCCGGACATCGAGCCGCGACGCGCAGCGTCTCACCACCAGCCCTGTCGCCGCTGATAGGAATATTGGCTGCTCTGCCGCGGATCGTAGTACTGGCCGCCGCGCCAGGGCGTAAATCCAAAGTCGTTTCCACGCGCAACGCGGACATTGGCCGGAGTCTTGCGCATCGCGAGGCCGCCCTGTGGCTGGTTGTGGAGCGCCACGACAAACTCCGTTCGATAGTTCGTCTCGCGGTTCAGCGGCTCGTCCGAGATGATGATTGAAGATCGCGGCAATGCGGTTGGCCCGATGCGATCGAGCACATCTTGCGGGATGCTGATGCGGTCGAACGCGGCTTGGGCGTTGTCCCCGCTGTCGATCGTGACCGCGGTCCAGCGCAGGCCCCTTTCGCCACGCGCCACCGCCGTGAATACGTGGGTGCCAATCGGCTTTTCCGGATTGCTGATCGTCACCGGGACGTCCAGGATCGCCTCGAAGCCGCGCCGCACATAGAGCTTCTGCGACGCGCGGCTGATGAAGACCGAGACCGGCTCGAGCGCGAGCTTTGCCTCGCGCACTGCCTTGGCGGCGTCGGCCCGCTTGGCCTCGGTCGCCTTGGCGGCGTCTTGGGCTGCCGCTGCCGCGTCGAGCTTCGACTTCGCGTCGGCCTCGGCAGTGTCGAGCTGCGTCTGCAGCTCCGCGACCTTGGCGCCGGCCTTCTGCTTTTGCTCCTCGGCGCGCTCCTTGGCTTCGTCCGTCTTGGCAGCGGCGAGCGCCTTCTCGGCGCGCGCGAGCGCGGCGTCGGCGCTCGTCTTGAGCCCTTTCAGCTTGCGCAGCGACGCCGTGAGCGGCGCCGCCTCGCGCGCCGCCGCTGCGGCTGCATTCTTCGCCTCAAGGGCGGTCTTGCCAGCCTCGTCCGCCGCGCGGGCGAGCGTTTCGACCCGCGCCGGGACGGCGGCGATGGCCTCTGCCTTCGGCACGAACAGCGCCGGATGCGAAAACTCGACCGGCTCCGCGTCGTTCGGCGCGATGATCACGCGCATGCCCATCCGGACCTTGTCGAACAGCTTGTCCGCAAAGCCATAAGGCATGCGCACGCAGCCGTGCGAGGCTGCATATCCGGGCAGCGGCCCGCCGTGCAGCGCGATGCCGGACCAGGTGATGCGCAGCATGTTCGGCATCCAGGCATCGTCATAGAGGTTCGAGTGGTGGTCCTTGTCCTTCTGCACGACAGTGAAGACGCCGGACGGCGTCTCGCGTCCCTTGGTCCCGCTCGACACCGGTGCTCGCAGGATCCAGCCGTCGGCGTCGTAGATGGTGACGTGCTGGCTGTTGATCGACACGATCGCCATGAGCGGCTCGCCCGCGTTGCGCGCGGCCGCCGTCTCGCTGGAGCGCGCAGCACGCGCCTTGGCGTCGGCGGGTGGCGCCACAGTCAGCGCCATCAGCGCGGCCGCAGCCGCGAGCGTCACAATGGCGGCAGGCCGGCATCGCCGGATCGTTTTGGTGGATTGCATCGTCAAGGATCGATTTGTCATGCCATGCCCTGGTTGAAATGCCTCCCCCGGTCTCTGCCAAGGGAACCGGCGAACAAACACTGGACGCCTGTGGATGGTTCCTGATTTTACGGCCAACGGTCAACACACCCTTTCGCGAAGGTATCAGGAGGTTGGGCGAAGGTCGATATTGTGCCGCGTTTTAAGTCTGGATGTGGGCCCCAGCCGGCAGCCCATGTCCTTCTGACTCCCTATGTCCTTCTGACCTCGCTCGGACCTGTCTGCCACTACGTTGCTTTCGGGGGGCTAAGCGGACATCAGCTTGCGAGTTGCGCCACTCCGTCCAATGACTATTGAGTGCTCGCCCCTAGCTAGGCCGTCGCTCTTCCCCGTGATAAATTTGTGGTTTGACAAAAGCGGCCTGGCTCAGCGCCGGCCGGCCGCACGGGAGGAACACTGGGCGCAGCGGAACAACATCATGGTCACCATCAAGGTCAACGGGACCTCGCATCAGCTCGATGTCGAGGGCGAGACGCCGCTTCTCTGGGTCTTGCGCGAGGAGATCGGGCTGACCGGCACGAAATTCGGCTGCGGCATCGCCGCAATGCGGCGCCTGCACCGTGCACGTCAACGGACAGGCGATGCGCTCCTGCTCGGTGCCGATCGGCAGCGTCGACGGCGCCGAGATCACCACCATCGAGGGGCTCTCGCCCGACAGCAGGCATCCGGTGCAGCAGGCCTGGCTCGACCGAGCAGGTGCCGCAATGCGGCTACTGCCAGTCCGGCCAGATCATGGCGACGGCGGCCTATCTCAAGACCAATCCCAATCCGACCGACGCCGACATCGACGCCAATCTCACCAACATCTGCCGCTGCGGCACCTATGAGCGGCTGCGCCGCGCGGTGCATCGCGCCGCCGCGCTGATGCGCACGTGAGCCGGGAGAGCAGCCATGACGATCGATCATCAATCTCTCCCGCCGCCAGTTCATCACCACCGCGCTCACCGCCGCCGGCGGCTTTGCGCTCGGCGTCGGCATCGGACGTCCCGCCGAGGCCGCGACCCTGAGCGTGCGCCCCTGGAGCGACGAGGCCGCGCGCTATCCCGGCGAGATCAACGCCTGGGTCGTGATCAATCCCGACGACACCGTGATCATCCGCTACGGCCGCGCCGAGATGGGGCAGGGCAGCTTCACGGCGCTGCCGCAAATTCTCACCGAGGAGCTCGAATGCGACTGGGCCTTCGTGAAGCCCGAATACGCCTCGGCCAACCGCAATCTCAGGGACAACAAGGTCTACGGCAGCCTGAGCACCGGCGGCAGCCGCGCCGTGCGCGAGACCGGCGAGATGGTCCAGCAGGCCGGCGCGAGCGCGCGCGAGCGCCTGATCGCGGCGGCGGCGAAGCGCTGGAACGTGCCGGCGTCCGAATGCGCGGCGGCGATGAGCAAGGTCACGCACAAGCCGACCGGCCGCACGTTCCGCTTCGGCGAGCTCGCGGTCGAGGCGGCCGCGATCAAGCTCGACAAGGAGCCGGCGATCAAGACAGCCCGATCAGTTCAAGTTCATCGGCCGGCGGCTCGCGCGGCTCGACGTGCCGCTCAAGATCAACGGCACGGCGAAGTACGGCATCGACCTCGACGTGCCCGACATGGTGCATGCGGCGATCATCGCCTGCCCGGTGTTCGGCGGCACGGTGAAATCGGTCGACGAACGCGCGATCGCCGGCCGCCGCGGCGTCCTGCAGGTGGTCAAGCTCAAGGACGCCGTCGCGGTGGTCGCCGACCGGCTACTGGCGCGCGCAGGCCGCGCTCGACGCGCTGCCGATCGAGTGGGAGGTCGGCGCCGCCGGCGCGACCGACAGCGCGCAGTTCCGCAAGGACTATCATCGATGCCCTCGACCAGAAGGGCGCGGACGCGCGCCACGACGGCAATGTCGATGCCGCCATGCCGACGGCCGCCAAGGTGATCGAGGCGACCTACGACGTGCCGATCATCGCGCACGCGCCGATGGAGCCGCTCAACGCCATCGCGCATGTGCAGGCCGATCGCGTCGACGTCTGGGTCGGCACCCAGAACGCCGACCTGGCGCTGACGTTTGCGGCGCAGGCGTCCGGCGTGAAGCCTGAGAACGTCTACATCCACAACACGTTCTCCGGCGGCGGCTTCGGCCGGCGGCTGCGTCCGGACGAGGTCGCCCAGGCGGTCGCGGTCTCCAAGGCGGTCGGCAAGCCGGTCAAGCTGATCTGGACGCGCGAGGAGGAAATCCGCCAGGGCCGCTACCGCACCCAGGCGGCGATCCGCTTCAAGGCGGGATTTGCGGCCGACGGCACGCCGATTGCGCTCGACATGCGCAATTCGGCCGGCAGCTCGAACCCGCAGGCCGTGCGCAATGGCCTCGACCCGCAGACGACGCAAGGCCTGATCAACACGGCCTACAAGCTGCCGAACTTCCGCGTCATCTCGATCCTCAAGAACACGCACGTGCCGCTCGGCCCGTGGCGCGCGCCCGGCCACTCCCAGAACGTGTTCTTCATGGAGAGCTTCATCGACGAGATGGCGCACGCGACGGGCAAGGACCCGGTGGCGCTGCGGCGCGAGCTGCTCGCCCACCGCCCCGACTTCCAGCAGGTGCTCGACTGCTGGTCGAGAAGGGCGACTGGGGCAAGCCGATGCCCGCGCGGCAAAGGCCGCGGCGTCGCCATCCACGAGAGCTACAACTCGATCGTCGGCATGATCGCCGAGGTCGCGGTGACGAACGGCGAGGTCAAGGTCGAGCGCGTGGTGATCGCCTGCGACTGCGGCGTCGTGGTCAACCCGCGCGGCGTCGAGACGCAGCTCGAAGGCGGCATGATCTACGGGCTCTCGGCGGCGCTGTTCGGCGAGATCACGGTCAAGAACGGCCGCGTCGAGCAGGGCAACTTCGACACCTACCCGGTGGTGCGCTTCAAGGACGCGCCGAAGACCGAAGTCTACATCATCGCCCACGCCCGGCAAGAAATGGGGCGGCGTCGGCGAGCCCGGCGCGACCATGATCCAGCCCGCGGTGACCAACGCGATCTTCGCCGCCACCGGCAAGCGGCTGCGCAGCCTGCCGATCCGCGGCCAGAACCTGACCGGCGCGGCGTAGCGTAAGGCCCGCATCGAGCTTTCGAGACCTGCTTTCAAGACTTGGGCAGAGCGGACTCGCTCTGCCCCGATTTGCGTCGGCGGCTTTCCCCGTCATCCTGAGGTGCCCGCGCATGCAGGGCGCTCATTGCAGCTTGCGTCATCGAGCGCGCGAGCCTCGAGGGATGAGGGATTGGCGGTTACTGGTTGTCGCCCCGACCGAACGCGCATAACGATGTTGTAGCCGGCGATGCTCGCTTGCGCTTCGCGCCGCACGGCGTGCGGCTCGACCGTCATCACTGCGAAGCCGTTTTGGTCGGCGAGCCTTGTGAGATACGCCAGGGAATGGGCATAACGCAGGGTCGGCCGGAGCACGAAATTACCGTCGTCCGACGGCCTCCACCGAAAAGCAGAACAGCCCATCGCTGCGTAGCGCGCGCCGCACGCCGGCAAAAATTCCCGCGAGATCGCCGATATAGATGAACACGTCGGTTGAGACGGTCAGGTCGAATTGATCGGTCTGCGCATCCAGGAACGCCGCGATATCCCTTTCGATCAGGCGGTCGTAAATGCCGCGCCGCGCGCCTGCTCGAGCATGTTGGGTGAGAGGTCGACGCCCGTAAGCGTTCGCTTGAGCGGGCGCAGGCCTTCGCCCATCAGGCCGGTGCCGCAGCCGATATCGAGGATGTCGATGCGCGCATCGGCCGGCACGGTTCGCGCGATAAGCTGGGCCAGCAGCCGCGGCGATTGATAGTTGAGATTATCGACCAGATCGCGGTCGAACGTCTCGGCATACATGTCGAACAGGCCGACAATGTAGTTCCGCGGTGACAGCGCTGGCGATGGCTCGGCGCCAAGCGCGGCGAGCGAGTAACGGATCATGTCGGCATTGCCGCCGAGCGCGAGCGCCTGTCGATAGGCCGCGATGGCGTCTGCGCCTTGCCCCATCACCCGCAGGGCATCGCCGCGCCCGAGCCAGGCATTGGCGAGGCCGGTCTTCAGCGCGATCGCGCGGTCGAACGCAGCAAGTGCCTCGCGGTACCGCTTGATCTCGTAGAGCGCATCGCCGCGTCCGAGATGGGCTTCCGCCAGATCGGGCTTGAGGGTGAGCGCGGCGTCATAGGCGCGCAATGCCTCCTCGTGTCGCTTGCGCTCGCGCAGCGCATTGCCGCGCCCAAGCTCGGCGCCTGCGAGCGCGGGATCGAGCGCCAGCGCCTTGTCATAGTCGGCAAGCGCCTCGTCAAAGCGTTTCATTCTGCACAGGAGATTGCCGCGCCCGAGCCGCGCTTCCGCGAGGCCGGGCCTGAGTGCGAGAGCGCGATCGTAGGCCGCGAGCGCCTCGTCATGACGGCTTTCGTCGCAGAGGAGGTTGCCGCGTCCGAGCTGCGCCTCGGCCCGGTCGGGGGTGAGCGCCAGCGCCTGGTCGTAGGCGGCCAGCGCCTCATCGCGGCGGCCGAGGGCGGAGAGCGCATTGCCGCGATTGACGTGGGCATCGCTCATGCCTGGGGAAAG
The DNA here is from genome assembly GCA_963745515.1 of uncultured Alphaproteobacteria bacterium. Lineage (GTDB taxonomy): Bacteria > Pseudomonadota > Alphaproteobacteria > Rhizobiales > Xanthobacteraceae > VAZQ01. The sequence continues at coordinate 431,856 of CAVUXO010000007.1, read as the reverse complement.
TGAGATCGCCTGCTCGCAGCTCGCCAATGCCTCGGCCGGTCGCGCCAGCCGATGCAAGACAAGGCCGCGGTTGTTGTGCACCTCGGCGATGCCGGGCCTCTATCGCAATGATGCGGTCGTAATCGGCGAGCGCGTCGATCAAATCGCCCGCATGTGTGTGGCAATCGGCCAGCACCAGCAAGGCTTCGACACTGCGTGGATTGGCGGCGACTCGCGTCGGCGGCGAAGTTGCGCGCGTCAGCGCGATTGCCTTGCTGCAGCAAAGCCACCGACAGATTGGTCAGGATCGCCGGGTTGTCCGGCGAAAGCCGCAGAGCCTGGCGCAGCCGCGCTTCCGCGGCCGGAAAGTCCGAGGCATCGAGCAAATCCAAGGCCTCGAAGAACAGCGCCCGTGCCTCGTCGACGTCACTCATGGGAGATCGCTTGGAGATCGTGTCGGAGGATGTTTATGGATCGTCCTGTGTTGTTCGGCCCTGGATCGAATTGCCCGCAAGATGCGTTGGCCGATCCGCTGACTATCCAGCCTACTCTGCCCGGTGAACCGGCAATCAGGCTTCAATACGGATGCATATACCGTAAATGCCATTCGGTCCTATCCAGCCGTTGATCAATCCTCGATTGTTCCCGATTTGATATCGACCGCCGTTGATGGCCTTCACAATGTGCAGATAGTCGTTGCCGCGAACCCGGCAGAGCACGATGTCGCCGACCTTGAGCGTCGCCGGATCGATTGGCGCAACGGTGCAAAGCTGGCCGGACTCGATCCGGCCCTTCATCGAGTTTCCGCGAGGGCGGAACGAGACGGTCGCTCCAGCACGAAGCTTTTCGATGTAGTGCGCCGCCCAACCCAAGTGGACTCGCCCTATCAAACTATACCCTGGGCGGTGCCGCCGCTTTGCCACCGATCTTGCCTTCGGTGCCGCTGAGCAGCCGCGCCATGTTCTCGCGATGGCGGGTAAAAAGCAGGAGCGTGAGGACAGCGAAGAGCAGCGCCGCCGGTGGCCAGCCGCTGACCCAGAGCGCGATCGGCGTGGCCGCGCTCGCGACCAGCGCGGCGAGCGAGGAATAGCGAGTGAGCGCGGCGATCGCGAGCCAGATCAGGCAGAACAGCAGCCCGACCGGCCAGGCCAGCCCGAACAGGACGCCGATATAAGTCGCGACGCCCTTGCCGCCCTTGAACTTGAGCCAGACCGGAAAGAGATGCCCGACGAAGGCGCCAAAGCCGGCGGCAAGCGCGAAACTGGGATCGTCGGCGCGTGCGAACGCCAGCACCGCGATCGTGCCCTTGAGCGCGTCGCCGATCAGCGTCGCAGCCGCCAGCCCCTTGCGACCGGTGCGCAGCACATTGGTTGCGCCGATATTGCCGGAGCCGATGGAGCGCAGGTCCTGCGTGCCGGCAAGGCGCGTGAGGATGACGCCGAACGGGATCGAGCCGAGCAGGTAGCCGAACGCGAGCGCGGCGACGAGGAGCACGGCCTCAGCCCTTGGAGGCGGCCCGCCGCGCTGGCTTTGGCTCGGCGGCGGCGCGGCGTGAATGGAATCCAGCCTCGGCCGCTTCAGCGGCTTTCGCGAATACGATGAGATCCTTGAAGTGCTGGTCGTCGGCGCGCACGAGCGCGGCGGGGTCGGCGGCAAACCATTTGTTCTTGCGGCTGGCAACCACGAAATCCTCGATGTCGTTCTCGCAATAGACGCAGCGCAGCTTGCATTCGGCTTCGCTCTGCGTCTTCACCACATAGAACTTGTTGCGTACGTACTGGGCTCTCCATCGGATCGTGCACGATGCAGTTCTTGTTGGCGCAGCGGATGCCGATAGGGCGCGGCTGGTCGTAGAGCGGATATTTCGGGCGCTCGAAGCCGCCGTCGAACTTGTGCAGCGACTTGCCCTTGAGCCCAAGCAGCAGCGAGATCAGCGCCATGCGCACCGGCACGCCATAGGCCGCCTGCTCGAAATAGACCGCGCGGCGGTCGGCGTCGAAGGCGGCGTCGAGCTCGCCGACGCGCGGCAGCGGATGCATGACGCTGGCGTCGGAATATTTCGGCTCGTTCAGGAATTTGCGGTCGATCTTCGGGTAGGACTGCTCCTTGTCGGTCCAGCGCTCCTTCTGGAAGCGGGTGACGTAGACCGCGTCGACCTTTTTGCCGACCGACGTCGATATCAGTCTCGAGCTCGGGGCCAGAGAACAGCGACTGCTGATGCGGCTCTTCCGGCGTCACATAGAGCGCGTCGATCGATGTCACCGTCGCCCTTGGCGGACACCATCTGGCAGCGGAACTCCTCGCGCAGCCGCTGGTCGACATGCGCCGGCAGCTCCATGCCCTTGGCCGCCATCGGCATCGATGGTGGCGCCGAAGCGGGCGAGCGCATAGACGAAGGAGTGGATGGTGCGCGAGCCGCGCAGGTCGCCGGAGATCGCGACCTTCAGGTTCTTCAGGCGCTTGTTCTTCTTCTTGAGCGGAACAGGTCGCAGAGCGTCTGGGTCGGGTGCTCGTGGCTGCCGTCGCCGCCATTGATCACCGGGATCGGGGAAAATTCGGCGGCGAGCCGCGCGGCGCCGTCGCGCGGATGGCGGATCACCATGATGTCGGCATAGTTGGCGATCACGCGCACGGAGTCGGCGAGGCTCTCGCCCTTGGCGGCGGAGCTCGTGGCCGGGTCGGCGCTGGTGATGGTCTCGCCGCCGAGCCGCAGCATGGCGCTCTCGAAGGAGAGCCGCGTGCGCGTGCTCGGCTCGTAGAACAGGCTCGCCAGGATGCAGTCCGAGGCGATCTTGGTGCTGCGGCCGATGCGATAGGGAAAGTGGGAGTCGGGCAAATCGTCGCAGGAAGGACTGCGCGACCTCGAAGATCAGTCTCGATCTCGCGGTCGGAGAGATCGTTGATCGAGATGATGTGGCGAGTAGCAGGAATTTTTTTTGTGCTCATGAGTCCCGCCTTCTGCTTCTGAGCCTGTTTGGCATGTCAGCAGTCTCCGTTCCTGCCGGCGCTGGTCGAGCCAAAGCGGACAGTCACGGAAACTCCAATCTCTATATAATGAGTGCGCTTACGCAGAACCCTCAACCGCTCCGCGCGGTTGAGCCGGCCAGGAGTTGGCGTGGCGATGTCCATTAAAGTGGCATCTATAGGGGGAGTTTCCGGGGGCGGCAAGGCCGCCGTGCGGGCGTTTCCACATTCGCGCCGGAGCGCCATATGGGCGGGTGCCGGAGTGCGCGGATAGGATGGCTTGCGATGACGCCAGAGGCCGAGTTTCCTAACCAATCGCCGCCCTATGAAGACGTAGACCTGTTCGGCAGCGACCAGCCTCTGCGGGATGCGGTCGCGAGCAACGCGGGAGGCGCTGACGGCGAGGCGCTTAGCGCCTTCGGGCGCCGCTGGGGCGCGGCCGCAATGTTCGAGCGGGGCCGACTAGCGAATGCACACCCGCCGCGGCTCGAGGCGCTTCGATGCCCGCGGATTACCGCCGCGATACCGTCGAGTTCCATCCCGCCTATCACAACCTGATGGCCGAAAGCGATCGCCGAGGGGCTTGCATCCTCGACCTGGAGGGCTGACGCCACGCCGGCATCGTCACCCGCCCAGGTCACTCGCGCGGCGCGTTTCTACATGGCGGCGCAGGTCGAGAGCGGTCACCTCTGTCCGCTCACGATGACGCGCGCGGCGGTGGCAGCGCTTACGGCCGAGCCAGAGCTTGCCGCAATGGTTGTCCCGAAGATCGGTCACGCGCCGATTACGACCAGCGTTTCCTGCCCGTGGTGGGAGAAAGAGGGCGTCACGCTCGGCATGGGCATGACCGAGAGGCAGGGCGGCACCGACGTGCGCACCAACACGACGAGGGCGATGCCGGACGGCGAGGGCTACCTCATCACCGGGCACAAATGGTTCATGTCGGCGCCGATGTGCGACTTCTTCCTGGTGCTGGCGCAGGCGATCGGGCGGACTCACCTGTTTCCTGATGCCGCGCTTTCGCCCCGACGGCGCGGTGAACGCGCTCCACTTCCAGCGCCTCAAGGACAAGCTCGGCAACCGCTCGAATGCGTCGTCGGAAGTCGAGTTCGTGGACGCCTTCGCTTGGCGTGTCGGCGACGATGGCAGGGGCGTGCGCACGATCATTCAGATGGTTCAGCTCACGCGGCTTGATTGCGCGATTGCGTCAGCAGGGCTGATGCGCATGGCGCTTGCGCAGGCGCTGCATCACGCGCGCCACCGTATCGTGTTCCAGAAGCGGCTCGTCGACCAGCCGATGATGGCCGGCGTGCTCGCCGACATGGCGCTCGAGGCGGAAGCCGCGATTGCGCTGGTCATGCGGCTCTGCCGCTCGTTCGATCTTGCGGCAAGCGATCCGCGCGAGGCGGCGCGGGCGCGCCTGCTCACGCCCGCGGTCAAGTTCTGGGTCTGCAAGCGCGCGCCGGCGTTTGTGTACGAGGCGATGGAATGCCTGGGCGGCAATGGCTATGTCGAGGACAGCCTGCTGCCGCGGCTCTATCGCGAGGCGCCGGTCAATGCGATCTGGGAAGGTTCTGGCAATGTCATGGCGCTCGATGTGCTGCGCGCGGCGACATCAGAGGTGGTGCAGACGGTGCTTGATGCGCTTGCAGTGGATGGGGAGGGGCTGCCAGGCGTGCGCGAAACGCGGGTGCAGATCATGGATGCTCTTGCGGCCGGTGAGGCGCAGGCGCGGCTGGCGGTCGAGCGGCTGGCGCTGCTGGCAGGGGCTGCAGCGTTGCGGGTGAGCGCTCCCGGCCTCGTCGCCGATCTGTTCGCGCACACACGGCTCGCCGGCCCGCGAGCCGTGATGCTGTGGCACGAGCGATATCAAACCCGCGGACATCAACGCTCTGTTGGCACGGGCGCTGCCAGAATGACGGCTCAGGTCACGATGCGGACAAGCCGATCGAGCGCGCCCTGCAGGATGAAGGCGGCGGCGTGCTGGTCGATCACTTCGGCGCGCTTCTTGCGGCTCACGTCGGCCTCGATCAGGTCACGCTCGACCGCGACGGTCGAAAGTCGCTCGTCCCACAGCCCGATCGGCAGCTCGGTCAAGCGCGCGAGATTGCGCGCGAAGGCGCGGGTCGACTGCGCGCGCGGGCCTTCGCTGCCGTCCATGTTGATGGGCAGCCCGAGCACGAAGCCTGCCGCCTTGCGCTCGGCCGCAAGCGCGAGGAGGCGCGCGGCGTCGGCCGTGAAGGTCTTGCGTGCGACGGTCTCGACGCCGGTGGCGAGCCGGCGATCGGGATCGCTCGCCGCGACCCCGATGGTCTTGGTGCCGAGGTCGAGCCCGATCAGCGCGCCGCGCGCAGGCAACAGCGGCGCAATCTCGACGAGCGGCAGGATGGGGGCCGGCATGGGCGTGGCCTATCAGAGCCGTGGCTGCGATGCAAAGCGCGCGGTTGATCTATATGAAGTGGCGACTATTCTTGGGCGCGCTCACGTCAGCAACGGAACATGCCTCATGCAGATCACCTGGTTCGGCCATTCCGCCTTTCGTCTCGACTTTGCCGGCAACGCAGTGCTGATTGATCCCTTCTTCACCGGTAATCCTGCCTTCGTGTCCGACAAGGCAGCCGCCATGAAGGGCGTCTCGCAGATCGTGCTCACGCATGGGCACGGCGACCATGTCGGCGACACCCTCGACATCGCCAAGGCGAACGGCGCCACCGTGACCACGAACTATGATCTCGGCATGTGGCTCGTCTCCAAGGGGCTCGAGAAGCTCAACCCCATGAACGCCGGCGGCACCACCGATCTCGGCGGCTTCACGGTGACGCTGGTGCGGGCCGACCATTCCTCCGGCGACATCGTCAACGGCACGCCGATCTATCTCGGCAATCCATGCGGCGCGATCATCAAGGCGAAGGGTGAGCCCGCCGTCTATCACATGGGCGACACCGACATCTTCTCCGACATGGCGCTGATCGCGGAAATCCACCAGCCGAAGGTCGCCATGGTGCCGATCGGCGACCGCTTCACCATGAGCCCGTCGATCGCGGCACTCGCGGTCAAGCGCTTTCTTCAAGCTCGATGCCGTGATCCCGTGTCACTATGGCTCGTTCCCGATCATCGAGGCGACGCCGACAAGTTCGTCGCCGAGATGAAGGGCCATGCCACCAAGGTGCATCGTGCCCGAGAAGGGCAAGCCGTTCACGGTGTAAGTGATATAAGATGATCCCATCCTCCGCTCATTCCCACGCAAGCGGGAATCCAGCAATCGCAAAAAAATTGCTGGGTCCTCGCTTTCGCGGGGAGAACGAAGAGGACGTAGCTCAAATTGATCAACACCTGGGTCAGCCATGTCCGACAAGCCCAAAGCTCTGCTGTTCGATGTCTTCGGCACCCTGGTCGATTGGCGCACCAGCATCGCGCGCGAAGTCCGAGCAGGTCCTCAAGCCGCTCGGCGTCGCGGTCGACTGGCTCGCCTTTGCGGATGCCTGGCGTGGCGAGTACCAGGGCGCGATGGATCGAGGTGCGCGACGGGCACATTCCGTTCTGCAAGCTCGACGTGCTGCACCGGCGCAATCTCGATCTCATCCTGCCGCGTTTCAACATTTCGGGCATTGCCGAGAACGCGCTGCAATATCTCAATCTGGCCTGGCATCGGCTCGACGTCTGGCCTGACGTCCCGCCCGGCATGTCACGGCTGCGACGGCGCCATCCTGCTGGCGCCCTGCTCGAACGGCAACATCTCGCTGATGGTCGACATCGCGCGCCGCAATGGCATTCACTGGGACGCGATCCTCGGCTCCGAGATCGCCGGCGACTACAAGCCGAAGCCGCGCGTCTATCTCGCGTCCTGCGCGGCGTTCGATCTTGCCGCCCGGCGAATGCATGATGGTCGCCGCCCACAGCAAGGATCTCCAGCATGCGGCGGCCTGCGGATTGCGCACCGCGCATATTGCGCGGCCGAACGAGCACGGACCCGGGAAGGGCGAGCCCGTGCCGAAGGTGCCGGTCGACTATGCGGCCACGAGTCTTGAACGATCTCGCGGAGCAGCTTGGCGTGTGACGCGGCGTCAGTTCCCCGCCTGCATGCCGGCTTCCTTGGTCACCTTCGCCCACTTGGTGATTTCGCTCTTGAACCGCTCGGTGAACTCCTCCGGCGTGGTGCCGACCGGATCGGAGCCTTCGCGCTCGATGCGCTCGCGAACGTCGGGCGTCTTCAGCATGCGCACGATCTCGCCGTCGATCTTGTTCGACGATGTCCTTTGGGCGTGCCGGCGGGCGCGAACATGCCTTGCCAGGAGCTGATCTCGTAGCCGGGAAAGCCAAGCTCCGCGATGGTCGGCACGTCGGGCAGATAGGGCAGGCGCTTTGCCGTGGTGACGGCGATCGGCGCGCAAGCGTCCCTGCCTTCACGTGCTGGAGCACGGCCGGCACCTGCGCGAAATAGACCTTCACGTGCCCGCCCAGGAAAGCGTTCATCGCCTCGGCATTGCCCTTGAACGGCACGTGGACCATGTCGATGCCGGCCATCGGCTTGAACATCTCGGTCGCAAGATGCGGCGACGTGCCGGCGCCGGACGTGGCATAGTCCAACTTGCCGGGATTGGCCTTGATCAGTGCAACGAACTCCTTGAGGTTGGTCGCCGGCACCGACGGATGCACCACCAGCATCAGCGGGATCGATGTGAGCTCGCTGATCGGGCGCGAAATCCTTGACGGGATCGAACGGCAGCTTCTGCATGCCCGGCATTGATCGCGAACGCGATGGTGGTGACGAGAAGCGTATGACCGTCGGGCGGAGCCTTGGCGACGGCTGCTGTGCCGATCATGCTGCCGCCGCCGGGGCGGTTGTTGACGATCACGGTGGCCGACCAGGCTTCGGCGAAGCGCTGCGCGATCATGCGCGCGATGATGTCGGTCGTGCCGCCGGCCACGAACGGAACGACCAGCTCGATCTGCTTGCTCGGATAGGTCTGGGCTGTGACTGGCGTTGGAATGGTACCCGCAAGAACGAGTGCGGCGACAAGCATCGATACGTCGCGTATGGTGTTGCGCTTGATCTCGCGCATGGATCGTCCTCCCGAGTGCCGCGCCAATCGCGTTGACGCGTGCTTGCAAACTCTATAGCAGACCCGAAGTTCTTGCGCCTCCCAGGAATTGCGTCATGAAGCTTGTCTCCTACCGGCATAACGGGTCCGTCCGTATTGGCGCTGTGGTGGGTGATCAGGTCGTCCATCTCAATGGGCTTCTGCCCGCTGCTGAAGCGATCCCCGACGACATGGTCGAATTTCTCAAGCACGGCGACGGCGCCATGGATGCCGCGCGGCGTGCCGTCGCGCGCTATGACGGCGGAGCGGCCGGCATCAGCGGCCTCGCCGCTTGCCTCATGCGACCTGTTGTCGCCGGTGCCGCGGCCCGGCAAAATCCTGATGGGCGGCCGCAACTATCTGCGCCATCTCGACGAGCTGCGGAAGGAGGGCGCCTCGCGCGGCGAAAAGATCATCACGCCGCCGATGCCGCACATCTTCGCCAAGTACCACAATTCAGTGACCGGTCACGGCAAGCCGATCATCTATCCCAAGATCGTCAAGCAGCTCGATCTCGAAGGCGAGCTGACCGCCGTGATCGGCAAGACCGCCTACTATGTCGAGGAGAAGGACGCGCTCGACTATGTCGCCGGCTACACCATCATGAACGACGTGTCCGCGCGCTGCCTGCAGGCGCAGGGCCTGCTGACGATATCGAAAGGGTTCGAAACCTTCTGCCCGATCGGGCCCTGGATGGTGACCAAGGACGAGATCCCGGATCCGCAGAACCTCACCGTGCGCACCTATCATCAACGACCTCGAAGTCTGCAAGGCGCACACCTCCGAGATGCTGTTCACCATCCGGCAGTTCATCGCGTCGCTGTCGCGCGTCTTTCCGCTCGAGCCCGGCGATGTGCTCGCCACCGGATCGCCGCCGGGACCGGGCATGTATCACGACCCGCCAATCCTGGCGAAAGTCGGCGACGTGATGCGCATCGAGGTCGAGAAGATCGGCACGCTCGTCAATCCGGTGGTTGCGGCGACGCGTTGATCCGCCCGTTGTCAGCTGGATGATGTGGCGCCACCGGTGCGCGGCGAGTGCCGCGGAGTTGAGGAATTATTGCTGAGCGCAGCGCATGATGGCGCGGGAACGTGGATAAACCGAAGCAAACAATCACGATACCAATCGTCCAGTTCGCGCAGGGAGGACTTTGGTATTGGGATGGAATTGCAGTATGCCGCATCGGCGTAAGCGCTTGCTCGACAACGGAATTTGCGGACGCTGTCAGCCTTTGACAATGGCTTAGCAAATACACAAGACTGATTTACCGAGGACGGTGACGACAGTAAGACGTGAGTATTCGAGGCCGGAGAACGAGCAATCGAGGCCGGAGAAGAACGTGAGACGTCGCGAGTTCATGACCCTCTTTGGTGGCGCGGTGGCCGGCTGGCCAATCGTGGCTCGTGCGCAGCAACCTCGCACGCCCGTGATCGGCTTCCTCAGCTTCGGCTCGCCCGATCCGAACTCAGGGTTCGGGGCTGCGTTCCGCGCGGGCCTCGCAAAAGCCGGTTACGTGCCTGGCCAGAACGTGGTGATCGAATCTCGCTGGGCGAACAATCAGGCTTGGCGCCTGCCGCAGCTTGCCGCCGACCTGGTCGACCGCCATGTGGACGTGATCGTTGCAACCGGTGCACCCTACGCTGCTCTTGCGGCGAAGGCCGCCACCTCAACCATTCCAATCGTTTTTGGGATTGCGGACGATCCGGTGAAATACGGACTTGTTACCAGCCTCAATCGGCCAGGAGGCACCGTCACAGGAATGACTTTTCTCGGTGGAGTGCTTGCGGCAAAACGGCTCAATCTCTTGCTCGAACTGATCCCACAGGCAGCTACGATTGGTTATCTTTCCGGTCCTGCAATCTCTCCGATCTTCGAAGACCGGAAGAGCGAGATGCTTGCCGCGGGGCGGGCGTTGGGGCGGAAGATCGTGGTATTGGAAGTCCGCTATTTCAACTTCGAGGCTGCCTTCACGGCCCTTGTCGAAGAGTGCGGCGATGCACTTATCGTCGGTAGCTTCACTTTGTTCCGTAGTCCGCACAATTGCAGCAAGATATTGGAGTTGGCAGCGGGCCACAGGATCGCGGCGATGTATCCGGCTCGTCAGTTTACAGATCGTGGGGGCCTGATGAGCTACGATTCCGACACCCTAGGCATCGCCCGACGGCTGGGGAGCCACTATGTCGGACGGATACTCAATGGTGCAAGGCCCGCGGATCTGCCTGTTCAAGGACCGGACAAATTTGACCTGATCATCAATCTTAAAGCCGCGAGCGCCCTGAATCTCGTCATTCCGCGCACATTGCTGGCGGGGGCCACGGAATTGATCAACTGAGGCTGTGCGCTTCACGGCGCCAGGCGCGTGACGACGTCAACGAAATCTGGGTCGCTCCGTCTCGCATCCATCACAATGCAAGATGTGACGGCCTCGTGGTCAAGGCCGTCAGCGCACGTGGGTGCTCAGCAGCGCCGCGGGTCTCCAGCAGCTATTTCGAGCATAACCCGCACAGCGAGGCGGTCACCAGCTTATTCCGACCCTCACGCCCAAAAAGGTCGATGGGCACATCGTGCGCGGGATCGAGCATGACCGCCGCAAGATCGTAGTGCCATTCATGCTGAAGCTCGTGCTCGCAATGCGGGCGATCGTGCCGCCCGTTATCAACTGGATGATGTGGCGCACCGGTGCGCGGCGAGTGCCGCGCAAGTCGGATCATTGATGCGCTGATCCGCTATCCCTGGAAGTGAACTCATTGTGCCCACTTCGAGTTCTTAGCTCAGATCCCACGGCGCGCCTTGAAGCATTGCGCTGATCGCGCAGGAACGGTCCCGCCGTTTCGCGGGTTGACACCCAACAGCAAAAAGTTGGCGCGCCATAACAAGACCTGTCCGGTTATCGCTGTTATCTCCGCGGTCGGCAGATGTCGTATTCCCTGACATCTTCGGTTGCATCCCCGCGCTACCAACCTTCGTCCCGCTGTCCGAGGACGTAGCGCGCGGGCGACGGCGAGCGCGCTGAACGGTCTCCTACCTGCGCGCTCGCCCGGGCGCCTTCCCACAACCACCAAAGCGAGGCGTCATGTCTCTTCTGCGCTCGGCCCTCGCTTCAGGAAACTGGGAATTTCGATATTAGGGACTCTAGCCGCCGGGGCTCCTGAGCGATCCTTGCGACGGGTGAACTGTCTCGCCCCGACGAGTGCCATCGGCGTTTTGCTCACCGCATTTGGTGGGAACTGTTTTGCTCGTTGCTCGGCCGTTTGAGCGAGGCATTCACAGGCATCTGCAACCCGGCGCAGCACTAGCTCGGTTGCGCATTCATCCATTTGCTTAACGTGAGCGACCAAGCGATCCCGAGGGGAGGACTGTCGCGCCTCGGCGGGCAGGTGCGTCTTGCTCACCGGGTCTGGTGGAAACCGTTTTGCCTGTTTCTCGGCCTTTCGAGCGAGGCCTTCGTAGGCATCTGCGAGCCGACGCAGCACATTCTTGGTTACGCATTCGTTCATCTGCTCGGCAAGAGCGAGCATCTCTTTTGCGCGGCCGTGCCAATGCACCGAATTGTCGTAAGACATAGTTGAGGAAAGCAGAACAATTTGATCAGACGTGGTGCGCTGATGTGTGTGGATATCTTTCTTTTTCGTCAAAGAGGTCAACATCCAGGATGGGGGACGCTACTGCGCAGGCGTATTGGCCGGGGTAAGTTGATCGGGTTCGCCAGCCTCGAATGTCAAGCAATCACGGCTCCTGGCCCAAATGCGAAGCGCCGACATTGCGCCATCGTCAAGAGAACCCGGGATTACAGCCAAATGGCGAAATCTTCGCTGGCTATCGAGCCCGTGGTACGGTAAACAGCGGCTCCCCATCCTCTATTGGCGCTTCGTCCGCAAGAGGCTGATTGCCAACCTCGGCCGCCTGCCCGCGTGCCGACCCACTCGCACCCATCGGCATCTAGGCACTGCCGAGCCACACCAGGAGCAACAGCGGTATCCATGAGCAACTACGATCAAACCCTGCAGGATCGCCTGAGCCTCGCAGCGCAGGCCAAGAAGAACATGCTCGAAAATTTCAAGAAGTCACTGAGTCCTGATGATCCGGCCAAAATTGAGCGCCGGCGGCAGCGCGAAGCCATCGTGGCGGCCCGGTCCGAACGCGAGGCACAGCGCGAAGTGGCAAGGCAACAGCGCGAAGCCGAACTTGCCAGGCAAGCTCTGATCGAGGCGGAAGCGGCGGCTGTAGCCAAGTCCGCAATGGAACAACAGGCTGCGCGCGACGCGGTCGAGCAGGCAGAGCGCGAGGTCGCGCTCCTGGCTGAGCAGAAGGCGGCCCGCGACGCCCGTTATGCCGCGCGAAAGGCTGCGAAAAAGGAACGGCGGAGAGGCTATTAGGTCGACCCGCGCCGCCGGCTGAGCGATCCAGCATGGCAAACCCACCACACTGTCGTCACGGTACTTTCTGGGTTTGCCACGCAACTCTTTGCAGGTCAGACCGGCCGCTTAGCCTCAACGTGGCGGGCGAAGTTGTTGAGAATGGCTAGCCAGCCGGCGCGTTGTTGCTCGATGGGTTGTTGCTCGATGGAATGAGCTGGCTCCCTATAGTACCACAACATCGCAAGACCGACGTTCATGACAAACCGACATCGGCTTGCTTCCGTTCGCGGAGACTCCAGATGTCCGTGGCATCTATCGCCCCGATGAAGAAGCACGCCATTGGGTCAAGGCCGCATTGGTGGTTCGGATCATTTTCCACCCTTCACCAAGCCGTCTCGCAATATCCTGTGCGCTCAGTGCCGTGATTCCGCACGCTACATTGTGAGCAAGGCAAGCCCTCAGAATGGTCTGAAAGGCTTGCTCTATTTCTGGTGAGTTGTCCTCCACGCCCAGGGATTGGCGGAGGTCGCTTCCGGCACCGAGAAAGATCGCGCCAACGCCCGGCACCGCCGCAATGGCATCGGCATTCTTCACGCCCTCGGTCGATTCGATCATCATGATGGCCAGCAGATCACCGTCGGGATTCAACGGCCACACATCCGCGCGCCGCTCGTACTCCGCGTTCGAGATACCCCACACCCATGCGGCGAGTGCGGGGGAATAGCCACGCAGTCCGGGCGGATTCTGGTACTTCGAGGTCCGTTTTTGCGGGTAGCGCATGTTCTGGACTGCCAGCAGCGCCTGCTCGGGAGTGTCGATGCCGTTGAAAATGACGCCCATCAGGCCGATGTCGAGCGCCTGCTTGGCGATCCACTGCGCCTGCTCCCGGCCATAGGGCGCAAAGCGCGCGAACAGCGCCACGTTGGGCTGGGCATTGCCCTTCCTGAGAGCGGTGGCTTTGTCGACCATGCCGATCGAGAACTGGTGCAGCGCCGGAAAATCCATCGGCGTATGCTCCATGTCCACGTACACGTAGTCGGCGTTCGCTCGCGCCATGGTTCGAGCGTTCTCAAAGGACAAATTGCCAGTCTGGAACCCGATGAAAGGCTTGCCGGCGGCAAGCTTCTCAATGACGGGGTTGAGGTGCTTCACCTCTTCTGCGGCGACCGCGCCCGTTTGCGTCACGATCCCCGCCACAAGCAAAGCGATGCAGAGGGACTTGGTACCATTGACTACGGCCATGTCTTTTCTCCCTGGTCACGCAGATGAAATACTTCCGTCAAGGTCGTGGCCTAAAGTGGCGGTTGTCTGATGTTTGCTTTCGCGCCGCTATCGGAGCCGAAGCAGACATGACGAATTAACAAAGTATCCAGCTTATGAAGGTGTGACGGCCGCGTAACCGTGGCCGTCACATGAGTGCATTTAGAACTTCAGTCGCATCACAGCCCGAACACGAACAGCGTGGTCTGGTGGCGCATCTCGCGCAGCTCGGGCGTCAGCACCAGCCGGCCCTTCGACTGCCGGCTGAGTCCCGAGAGGATCGCGACATACTGCTTGCCGCCGGCCTCGAAGGTCATCGGCGGGGCATTGAAGCCCGAGCCGACATTGATCTTCCAAAGCTCGTCAAGCGTGGTGTCGTCGTAGGCGACGAGCGAGCCATCGGCATAGCCGGTGAACACCAGGCCGCCCGCGGTCGTGAGCATGCCGCTGACGTTCGGCCAGATCGAGCGCACCCGCTTCTTGACTTCGCCGGTCAGCGGATCGGAGACCACGATATCGGATTGATTGCGCTCGGTCTGCTTGGAAATCCGGCTGAAGTAGACGCCCTGCTTGATCGCCTGCTCGTCGAGCGTCGATTCGTTGCAGTGCGAGTACGAAGCAATGTACATGAGCTTCGTCCGCTTGCTGTAGGACGGCGGGAAGTAGTTGTTGCCACCCGACAGCGACGGGCACAGCAGCTTGGTGGGCTCGGCGCGGGTCATGTTCTGCCGGCCGGAATAGACCTGGATGTCGAGCTTCGGATCATACTCGATCGGCTTGCCGGTCTTCTGATCGATGCCGCGCGTCCAGTTGATGCGCTCCACGTAAGGCTTGGCCAGGATGGTCTGCCCGTTGGTGCGATCAAAGGAATAGAGGAAGCCGTTGCGCGCCGCGTGAGTGGCGACCTTGCGCTGCTGGTTGTCGACCGGACCATCGATCAGGATGGTGGTGCCGACCTCGTCATAGTCCCACATGTCGCCGGGCAGATACTGGTGATACCAGTTCATCTTGCCGGTATCGGGATTGTACGAGATCAGGCTCGCGGTGAAGAGATTGTCGCCGGGCCGATAATACGGGTCGGACCACGGCACCGGATTGCCGGTGCCCCACAGCGTCTGGTTCGTTTCAACGTCATAGGAGCCGGTCACCCACAAGGCGCCGCCGCCGGTCTGCCAGGCGTTGTTCTTGTCCTTCCAGGTTTCGCTGCCGGGCTCGCCCGGAGCCGGAATGATGTATTGCCGCCAGACGAACTTTCCAGTCGCCGCCTCCACCGCCATGATGAAGTCGCGCACGCCCTTGTCGCCGCCTGCGGCGCCGACAATGATCTTGTCCTTGATTGCGAGCGGCGCGGCGGTGAATTCAAGCTCCTTCTGGCCGTCGCCGATATTGGTCTCCCAGGCGATCTGGCCGTTCTCCTTGTTGGTCGCGATTACGCGCGGCGGATAGTTCGCGATCGTGATGACGAAATTGCCCCAGAGCGCCGCGCCGCGGTTCGCGTCCGGCGCCTTCTCCTGCTTGGGATCCATGCGCCACACGATGCGGCCGGCGTCGCCCGCGCGGGCGTCGATCTTGTAGAGAATGCCCCATTGATCGACGACGTAGAGGAAGCCGTCCTCGGCGAGCGGGGTTGCTTCCAGGTTCTCGTTGAGGCCGGTGCCGCCGAGCGCGACCGCATAGGCGAGCTTGAGCGATTTCACATTGCCGGTGTTGATCTTGTCGAGCGGGGTATAACGCTGCGAGTCGTAGCTGCGATGGTTCATCAGCCAGTTTTGCGGCTCCTTGTCGGGATTGGCGAGCCGTTCGGGCGTTACGTCGGCCGCGATGGCCGGGACGATTGGAGGCAAAGTCACGCCCGCCAGTAGCGTCAAGGTGGCAAGCGCAAGCGCGCTGCGATATTTCATGATCTCCTCCCTTGTTATTCAGATTGGATTGTCCGCTCTTGGTCCGCTCCTCGGCCCACTCTTGCCTGAGCGGTTCGTGCCCGGAACTGAACGTGGCGATGCTACACGAAGCCCGTGCCGGCGTCAGACGCTAATTCATCCGGTCGCCTTTCGCCGGGCGCATCCCTTTCTTGCAGGCCGATGCTGGTGGCTGTGACCCAAGAAGCCTATAAGTCTCGGCCACTGGAACCCCATGATGACACTCAACGGCACCGCCTCAGCTGTTCACAACCCGACCACCAGCCAGGCAAGTTTGTGGGCATTGTCGCTGGGTAGCCTTGGCGTGGTGTATGGCGATATCGGGACGAGCCCGCTCTACGCCTTTCGCGAGGCGATCACATCGGCCGGCGGTTCGGCCGATGGCGTCGATCCCAACGCGGTATTGAGCGTTCTATCGCTCATCCTGTGGGCCCTGATCCTCATCGTCACGGTCAAGTATGTCCTGCTGCTGCTGCGCGCCGACAATAACGGCGAGGGCGGTACGCTCACGCTCATGGCCCTCGCACAGCGCGCCATTGGAGGGAACGCCCCCGTCCTATTCCTGCTCGGAGTCATAAGCGCAGCGTTGTTCTACGGCGACGCCGTCATCACGCCGGCGATTTCCGTGCTGTCCGCGATTGAAGGGCTGAAACTGGCGACATCCGGCATCGAACCATACATCGTGCCGATCACGCTGGTTATTCTTGTTGCGCTGTTCCTGGCTCAGTCAAAGGGCACCGCGAAAGTATCAGCGTTGTTCGGTCCAATCATGATGGTCTGGTTCATCGCGATTGCGTTGCCCGGGTTCTATTACATCGCTGTCAATCCCGGGATATTGGCGGCCGTCAATCCTTTCTACGGAATCGATTTCTTGTTATCGCATGGCAAGATTGCCTTCATCACCCTCGGCGCAGTCTTCCTCGCGGTGACGGGAGCGGAGGCGCTCTACGCCGATCTCGGACACTTCGGCAAGCGTCCCATACAGCTCGCTTGGGTGGCGCTCGTATTGCCGTCGCTTGCGATCAACTATTTCGGCCAGGGCGCGATGATTTTGTCCTATCCAAAGGGCATCGAAAATCCCTTCTTCCTCATGTATCCGGACTGGGCGCTGTTGCCGATGGTGGCGCTCGCAGCCGCGGCGACGATCATCGCGAGCCAAGCGGTTATCACGGGAGCATATTCAATCACACGCCAAGCCATACAGCTTGGACTGCTGCCGCGTCTGGAGATCCGCCACACGTCCGAAACCTTGGAGGGGCAAATCTACATGCCCCGCGTGAACACTGTGCTGCTGCTTGCGGTTGTTCTGCTGGTGGGATTGTTCCGCTCGTCTGACGCACTCGCAGGCGCCTATGGCATTGCGGTATCAGGAACGATGATTGTCACGGCGTTGATGGCCTTTATCGTTATCCGGAGGGGCTGGCAGTGGCCGTTGGCCGGTGCTTGTGCGCTGATTGTTCCCTTCCTCGTCATTGATGTGAGCTTCTTTCTTGCAAACTCAATGAAGATTGTTGCCGGCGGATGGATGCCGCTCGCATTGGCGTTGCTCGTCATCCTGGTCATGTACACCTGGCGAAGGGGATCGCAGCTCCTTTTCGAAAAAACGCGCAAGCAGGAATTGCCGCTCAGTCAGCTCGTCAAGATGCTGGAAGCGAAGCCGCCGCAGCGCGTTCCAGGAACCGCCGTGTTCCTGACCAGCGATCCGAAAAGTGCGCCGACAGCGCTGCTCCATAGTCTCAAGCACTACAAAGTCCTGCATGAAAAGAATGTGATCCTGACCGTGCGCACAGAAGACATCCCGCGGGTCGCGCCGGAGGACCGTGTTCAAATCGAGCAGATCAGCGAGACGTTCTCGTGCGTTCGACTACGATTTGGCTTCATGGAGATTCCGAATGTGCCGCAAGCGTTGGCGATTGCGCGAACCTTGGGCTGGCAGTTTGATATCATGTCGACATCATTCTTCCTGTCACGTCGCTCCCTTCGACCGGCCGCGCGCTCGGATATGCCGACGTGGCAGGATCGCTTGTTTATCATGCTGACGCGCACAGCAAACGATGCAACGGACTATTTCCGGATTCCGACCGACCGGGTGGTCGAGGTCGGGACCCAGATCGTCGTATGAGCTCGTAGCGAATCAATACGGCCTCGCGGCGCCCTTCACGGTCGTGCGCAGCATCAGGCGGCGCTCGGTGGAGGGAAAATCAGTGCGCGCATGCGACGAGCAGCGATTGTCCCACAACAGGAGGTCACCAAGCCGCCAGACGTGCTCGTACACGAACTCTTTCTTCTCGGCGTGATCGAAGACGGCGTTGAGGAGCGGCGCACTCTCCGCATCCGGCATGTCGACGACACCGACGGTCATCAGCCGGTTCACATAGACAGCCTTGCGGCCGGTGTCGTCATGGGTGCGGAACACCGGGTGGTTGCATTCGCCGAATGCCTCGGTGCCCTTGTCGTCGCCGCGCTGGACCGAGCCGTAGTTGTAGTGGTGGATCGCCTTGCGACCTTCGAGCTTGTTGCGGACGGCGGGATCGAGCGTTTCATAGGCGGCGTAGCCGCTGGCGAACAGCGTATTGCCGCCGGCCGAGGGGATCTCGACCGAATAGAGCAGCGTTGCCTTGTCCGGCATCTCGGAGTGGATCATGTCGTGGTGGAACATCATCTCGCCGTCCGGCAGCGCGCCGATCGGCTCGCCGTTCTCGCGGATGTTCGAGATCATCATGATGCCGGGCAGGATCTTGGAATAGCCCTTTGGAAAGAACTTCGGCGGCCGGCGCGGCATGCCCTGCTCGCCGAAATAGCCGGTGACGCGGATCAGATCCTCCTGCGACAGTTTCTGATCGGGGAAGATGATGACGATATGGTCGAGCCAGGCTTGGTAGATGGCCTTGATCGTATCCTCGTCCGGCTTCTCGCGCAGGTCAAAGCCCCGAATCTCCGCCCCGATGTGCTGGGTCAGGGGGACGATATCGAGGCGGCTCTTTGTCATGAGCGTCATTGCTGTTGTTCTCCCGGCATTTGGCCCGATTTGATACGCAACCTTAATAAGGCGACAATAGTCTCGCAACCATGGCCCGGGCGTTGGCCACGGCGACTGAGAGGGTTGCGGCCGCTTCCGATCCACCTCCTGCGCGGGAAATGCCATGAACGCACCGCCACCTGCGGAGCTTGCTCCGATCCCGATCGTCGATGCGCTCGAAGGCGGACTGGTCCGCCGCGCCGGCGAGGCGAGCGCGCGGGCACGGGGCTTGCGCGACGCCTGCGTCAACTGGCTGCCCCGCCCATCCGCGGCCTTGCTGCCAGCGCTCGATTCCGCAACGCGGCGCTGGCTCAAGCGCTCGTGCTCGCCCTACACGCAAGAGGTCGAGGCCATTGCCGCCACGCTCGGCTTCCCTGGCATCTGGTTCCTGAACGGCTGCTATCAATGGGGCTGCACCTCGCTCGCCTGCGACGAAGGCGGCGTGCCCTGGCTTGCCCGCACGCTGGACTGGCCGTTTCCCGGCCTCGGCCGCTACCTCGAAGTGGCGCGCATGCGCGGGCCGGCCGGCGATTTCGACAACATCGCGTGGCCAGGCTATGTCGGCTCGCTGACGGCCTCCGCGCCCGGGCGCTTCGCCGCCTCGCTCAATCAGGCGCCGATGCGGCGGCGCACGCTGCGGCCGTGGCTGCGGCCCTACGACATGATTTTGAACGCGCGCCACACTTGGCGCATTCGCTCCATTCCGCCCGACCATCTGCTGCGCCAGGTGTTCGAGACCTGCAGGAACTACGCCGAAGCGAAACATTGCCTGGAGCGGACGCCGGTCGCGCGTCCGGCGATCTATACGCTCGTTGGCTGCAGGGCAGGCGAGCGCTGCGTGATCGAACGCAAAGAGGACAGCTTCGAGACCCGCGAGGACGACACCTCCGCGGCGAACGACTGGCTACACAGCAGCTGGCCATGGGAAGCGCGCGTGCGCACGGAGGTTCTGCTCACCCGCAGCTACGAGGAGGCGGCGCAGAACAGCCGCACCCGGCGTGCGCAGATCGCGGCCTGGAATGGACAGTTCGCAAGCGGCGCTTTTGGCTGGGTGGTGGCGCCCATTCTCAATACTCAAACTCGCGTCGCGGTCGAGCTTTGCCCGGCGCGGGGCATGCTGCGCGCGGTCGGTTACGAGCTGGTTGCCGGGCGTGAGCTGCCCGAGCCCGCGACGCTGGTCTGTGAGCTCGGTGGAGCCGAAGCGCAGCCTGCTCAGGTCAGGTAAGCCGGGGCATCTGCGTCCGCGTCGACTCTCGCGAGCCCGTGCTCCTTCTCGCCGGTCTCGAGCGCTTCCAGGATCTGCCTGACGAGCTCGCGTGCGGCGCTGGCCGAAAGCTCAACCGCGACGCGCTCACGCCCGCCGTTCGCTTCGTTGACGAAATCGATGTTGAGCGCGTGATCGAACGGCGCGTGATAGGGGTGGTCGTAATAGATGTTGGCGGTGTCGATCGTCATCCAGCCTTTGGCGCCCTTCGCGCTGCCGGCAAGCGCCGCTTTCTTGACGATGTAGGAACACATGCTGCTGATCTCCTGGCGCTGCCTGCGCAACTTAAGCGTCGGTTGGAGCCACCGATTATAGAGCGCCGGCAAGGAGGCTCAACCGCGTCAGCGCGGCTCTTCGCCATCGGTGCGGCTCACGCCAGCAGTGATGCTACTGCTGCATTTGTGCAGGACTGCGGGCGAGGTGTGGTCCTGGTCGTCGAAGTCGAGCGCGTTGTCGTCGCGCTGGATGAAAGTCGCGTCACCCATGATGGTGAGATCGCCAGGCATCCTGCACTCAAGATGGACCTGGAAAGCGCGACCGTCGCGCCGCCGATTGAGAATGGTGCAAGACGCCATGCTGGATTCGACATTCTGGCGCGTGATCTTGACCAGCAAATCCTCACGCCGGGCATTGTCGCCCTTGCAAGCCTCGTCCTTGGTGTAGGTTCCGACAATCGGGAAGTCGTCGTCGCTAAAGACCGGTGTCACCGTAGTTGCCATCACGGCCAAGATCGCCGCGCCGCGAACGATAGTATTGAGCACAATGCCCCTCCTTGGCTCAGTCCAGGCCCAGAAACGGGAGTAAACCCAAAGGAAGCCCAAAAGGTCCCCGGTTCTAACCGAGGGGCAGTGCCCGGCCAACCGCAGAAGCTGCGTCGTGCACAGGTAAGCTGCGGCGGATTGGCGCCTGTAACGATATGGACGGCGTCAACGTACCTTCTGGCGGGCGTAAACTTCACGACTTCGTTCAGGGCCAGGGTTCCGCTCGCCCTGGGAAGCCCTATCAGAGTATGCTAGGCGCCGGACATGTTGACGCAATTGAAGCTTTGGCGCGATGCACGCGGTCGCCTTTCGTGCGCTGCGAATTGCCGCGCTTGTGCTCCTCCTCCTGCCGATCGCACTTGCGTTTACGGCGCCCTGGACATCAGAGGAATTCAACGCCCGCCCGTTCAACGATCTGACCCACCGTGCCGGCTACTGGGCGCTGATGTTCGTGATCATCTCGCTCGCGATCACGCCGCTGCGGCGGATTGCGCGCTATGGCGCGCTCGTGGACGTGCGACGTATGATCGGGGTCGGCGCCTTCTGCTATGCGGTTGCGCACATCCTGCTCAATATTGCGCATGAGAAATTCAACGTCGCGCAAGGTCGCGACCGAGATCGTGCTGCGGCTCTATCTCACCATCGGCTTCATCGGGTTCCTCGGCCTGACCGCGCTTGCGGTCACCTCGACTGATGGCATGGTGCGCCGGCTCGGCGGGCGGCGCTGGCAGAGGCTGCACCAGCTCATCTACGTGATCGTGCTGCTCGCGCTCATCCATTTCTTTCAACAGACCAAGCTCAACATCTGGTGGCCGACCCTCATCGCGGGCCTGGTTGGCTGGTTGTTGGGCTATCGCATCATGGTGCGCGGGAGGAGCGGGGAGCCCTCCGCGCTCATGCTGCTTGGGCTGACGGTCGCGGTTACGGCGCTGACGTTCATCTGCGAGGCGATCGGCATCGCTATCGGGTTCAGCACGTCGCCATGGTTGGTGCTGCAGATGGCGTTCGACGTCGACCTCGAGACGTTCGACATACGGCCGGGCTGGCTGGTGCTGGCCGCGGGTCTCGCGGTGGTCGTGCTCGATGTGGTGCGCTCACGGCTGCGCAAGCCGCGCGCGCGGACGCCGGTCGCCGCCAAGCCGATGCGTGAGCCGGCGTAGCGCCCTGCATTTATGCTGTGCGATTTATGCGATGCGCCGGCCGCCGAGGGCGCGCCCTTGCCATGATTGCGGTGCACAAGCATCCGCGACAGGCACACAACAGGGAGCCCCCCGATGGCCAAGCTCACACTCTATCACGCCGTTCCCTCGCGCTCGATGGTAACACGCTGGATGCTCGAGGAAGTGGGCGAGCCTTACGATGTCCATCTGTTGAACCTCTCCAAGGGCGAGAACCGCGCCGCCGACCATCTCGCCGTCAACCCGATGGGCAAGGTCCCGGCGCTGCGTCATGGTGATGTGGTGATCACCGAGAACGCCGCGATCTGCACTTATCTCGCCGACGCCTTTCCCAAGGCGGGCTTGAGTGTGCCGATCGGCGATCCGCGCCGCGGCATCTATCTCAAGTGGCTGTTCTTCGGCCCGACCTGTATCGAGTCGGCGATCACCGATCGCGCCTATCCGCGCAAGGAGGAGCCGCGGCGGGGAGCGCTCGGCTATGGCGATTTCGAGACCACGATGGACGTGACCGAGAAGGGTGTCTCGGCGGCACGCTACCTGATGGGCGAGCAGTTCACCGCTGCCGACGTGGTGATCGGCTCGGCCTTGCGTTGGGGCATGATGTTCAAGCTCCTGCCGGAGCGGCCGGAATTCGTGGCTTATGTGGGCCGGCTCGGTGAGCGCGAGGCGCTCAAGCGTGCAGACGCGAAGGACAAGGAGCTGATGCCGGTGCCAGCGCCTGCGTAAGCGCAGTAAAGCGGACATTGAGGTCACGCTCGAGCTTGGTTTCTTTCGGCCAAACCCTCTTCTCCGTTCGCTCCCGCGGAAGCGGGAGCCCAGTCTTGAGAAATGGGAACGCTTGGCCCTGGGTCCTCGCTTTCGCGGGGACGAACGGAGAATGTTGATCCGTTAGCAGTCACCTATACAGTTGTCCGCGCGTTACGAATGCCTCCGCGCCGAATAATCAGAAGCTATGCAGCAGCGTTCGCAGCCGATGGAGGTCGCGAGCTTCGCCGCGATCATAACGCAGTTCAAATCTTGTGATTTCTTGAGGCCATGGTTCGTCGTAGGTGTAGCCTTCCAGTAGATCCAGGCATCCGTCTCGCAGGTAGAGCAAGAATCCAGCGCCGTTCCTGAGATGGACCATGTCAGCGTGAACGTCTCCAAACTTAACGGTCAAACTCCGCGGGGCCCGACCAACGCTGTCTGGAACTGCGAGGGTTGAATAGAAACCCACCCCGGTCACTTCCCTCTGGGTAACTTCAGCATATTCGAGTTGTTGTCTGAGGACGGCCAGAACATCGTCCTTTCCGTCCAAGAGTTTCTTTATCACGGCGCTTTCGAGGGGTGTCAGCTTGCTCATCGCCAGCGGCCTGGAGGTGTGTCCTAAGATAAACCCCGCTTTCCTTAAGAAGTGCTGACCGCACAGCTGCAAAATTGCTGACGGCACATCGTGCCGAAGGGTTTCCGCGACCACGATAAATGTCCGGCTCGCGGGCCGTATTCAGGGTATGTGGCCGCCGTCGTATGTGCACGCAATCCGTCCCAGAGCCGCCAGAAACGCTTCGCTCCGCACAAGCTCAGCAAGCGCCTCCCGCTCGGCGCCTTTGCAGTCGCGGGCCCGCGCCAGAAGCATGGCGAGGGTCTGATCGTCGAGCAGAGGCAAGCTTGCCCAGAACCCGCGCGCAAGCTCCTGTGCCAATGCGAAGTCCAGGTGGTTCGGGTTTTCCGGCGCGCGTCCGATCTCATACATGTGGGTCACGGCATCCCAGGGCGCTCGCTCGCGCGGCATCCTCTCAAGGATATCGGTACATTCGGCCGCGACGTAGAACCGGTTTAAGGTGTCGAACAGAACGAATTGATAATTTTGCTCGAGCAGAAGCGGCTCCCAATCGGACCATGCCGGCGTGTTCGTGAGCGGCGTCACGGCTTCGAGAACCACGATGCGTGGACGGCACTTCGACCAATCGGAGCCTTTGAGCACATCGCGCTCGGCGCCTTCGACATCGATCTTGAGAAAGTCGACGCGGTCAATTTCGTGTGTGCGACAGAGGTCGGCGAGCGAGATCGACGGCAGCTTCATCGTTTCGAAGCCGACGCCATGCACACCTGCCGCCTCCGCGTTGCCGCGGACCGTGGTCGACAAGCCGTGCAGCCGGTCGACCCTGAAGAAGTCTGCTTCGCCCGAAATGTGTCCGATGACGGCTTCGACAAGCGTGTCGCGCGGGCGCAGGCGCCGATGCAGCGCCGCTAGATCGGGCTGCGGCTCGACCACGATTCCACTCCATCCGCGCTGGTAGAACCAGAACGAGACGCTGCCCGCGACCGGATGTCCGCCACCGATGTCGACGTATCGTCCCCGGCCCGAGCTGCCGAACGCAACGTCGAGATGATAGTCCTCCATGTTCTGGGCGTAGGACAACGGTCGTCCGCTTGGCGTGCCGGTTGACATGATACGCCGCTCACCATGATCTTCGCTGTATGCGCCGCCATACTTTAGCACACATTGCCATGCGTTTGGCGGCGTCGGATTGTGCATGAGATCGGCGTGATCAGAGGAACTTATGAACGCACAGCCTCGGCACGTCCCACTGCGTCCTTTGCCCTGGGACCCCGCGGCCGTTGCACAGGCTATTGACGAGATTGTTGCCGACGCGCTCGAGCATTTCGGCGGTGAGCGGTTCTGGCCTGCGCATCCCATGGATGACGACGTGGAGGACGGCAACAGCAGCATCTATATGGGCGCGGCTGGCATGATCTGGGCGCTCGAATACTTGCGCCGTCTGGGGGCAAACAAGACCCCGTTCGATTTTCGCCCGCATCTGACACCGCTCCTGGAGAAGACCAGAGCGGAGATGCAGAGCTACGGCAGCTATTCGGTCACAGGATCGCTGCTGCTGGGTGACATGGGAACAGCGCTCATGATCATGCGTCTGGCGCCGAGCGCCGCCATGGCTGACATCATTGCGGCGCGCGCCAACGCCAACACGGAGCTTCCGATCCGCGAGCTGATGTGGGGCATGGCGGGCTCGATGATGGCTTGTCTCGCCATGAACGAGATGACTGGCGAAGAACGCTGGCGCCGGATCTTTAAGACCCAAGCCGAGCGGCTGCTCGACGACCTGGAGGACGCGGCGGATGGGCCGATCTGGGAGCAGGATCTCTACGGCAAGCATTTGAAATTCCTCGGGCCGGTGCATGGCTACGCTGGAAACATGCTTCCGCTGATGCGGGGATGGGACTGGCTTACGGAAAGCCAGCGCGCACGCGTCGTCGATGCGGTGCCGCGTACGCTCGGCCTCCATGCCTGGCGCAGCGATCTCGGCACATCGTGGCGGGGAACGGTCGGGCAACACGAGCCGTCCGATCTATGTCAGTATTGCCACGGCGCGCCCGGCATGGTCACGACGTTTGCTGACGCGCCGTTCACGTCTCCCGAGCTTGAGTCCCTCCTGCTCGATGGTGGCCGCTACACCTGGGCTGTGGGTCCGCTCGCCAAGGGCTCTAACCTCTGCCATGGCACCGGGGGCAACGGCTATGCGTTTCTCAAGCTTTATCGTCGAACCACAGACCCAGTCTGGCTCGAGCGTGCGCGTGCCTTTGCGATGACGAGCATCGCCCAATGCCGAGAGACGCGAGAGGAGCTTGGGCGTGGTCGTTACACGCTGTGGACGGGTGACATCGGCCTGGCAGTCTATTTGTGGGATTGCCTGACGGGTATGCCGCGGTTCCCGACGGTCGACATTTTCTGACGCGTCTCGATGTTCGCGTGGGTACGGGCGGACACACGCTCTGCAAAACAAAGGTGACAACCTTCAGAACGGCCGGCCGCCGTCCTTGCCGACGCTGATGCTCGTGGCCGTATAGGTGCCGTCTGGCTGCTTGGCGGCCGTCTGGATCCGGAATGGCGCACCCGGCTTGAGGTCGTCTTTGCTGCCGACGATGTAGCGTGCGATGTGCGCGCTTGCTGGCACGATGATCGTCTTCTCGCCTTCTGGATATTTGACCACGAAGCTTTGATCGCCGCCCTCGGCGCGCGCCGCGCCAACAACGACGGGCTGCGCGAAGCCGTTGGTCATGGTGCCGTTGGGCGCGCCATACCAGCCGGCATAGTGATGGCCGCCGTCGGCTTGCGGGCGGGCGAAGATGTGCACCTCGACGGCCTTCTGGCTGCCGTCGGCTTGCGGCACCGCGCCGGTGCCGATGTAGTCGCCGGGCTTGATGTCGGCGACCGTCGCCTTCAACACCGTGGTGATCGTTGCGTTGTCGGCGAGCTTGATCGTGACCGTCCCGCCGTCACGCCCGGTCGCAAAGATGAAACTGCCGAGCATGCGGTCGATGGTGCCGCTCACACGCTCGCCCTGCTGCGGTTGCCTCTGGGCCAAAGCGGCGGAAAGGGTCAGCGAGGCGGCAAGGGCAGTGGCAGTCAGAATGCGCACCCGGCTCATAGCGACCTCCATCGAGGGAAACACTGGAGCCTACAAGGTTCGCGGCCCGCGCAAAAGTTGTAAGCGCGTTGGAATGTGCTCTGCTGGAAACGTGCTCGCTGCAGTCGGCGGATGTTGATCCGCTGCCATTCGAAAACGCCGATGGGGCAGCGCAATGCGTGGTCACGCGCCTAATGCCCATCATAATACCTCCCGAATGAAAAGTGCTGCAAAAGTTCCCAAGATTTTACAGACTCCTTTTACGCGCGGTGGTGCATGCTATTCGTCGCGTTGGAAATCTTCCTCATGCCGCGGCCTCGCGCCCCAAGACTGTCAGCGCCGTTCCTCAGGCGCGTCGCGCTCGATGAGACGAGAATTGAGAATCGCGCCGCGTTTCCGTTCAGCCTGCCAATCTTTCAGAAGGGTTTCGAGCTCGAGTTCGATCGCCCTGTGACGATCCTCATCGGCGAGAATGGCACCGGGAAGTCGACGATCCTCGCAGGCGTCGCGGCCGTCGCGGGCTACGAGGACGCTGCCAGGATCAGCTCGTCGCGCCGCGTCGAGCCGACGGCCGGCGATCGGCTTGCGCAGGCCTTGCGCCCGAGCTGGCTGCCAAGGATGACAAACGGCTGTTTCTTTCGATCGGAAAGCTATTTCTCCCTGATGCTGCAGCGGGAGGGGCCCGCGCCGGCGGCTGGCGCGCAGTCGTCGCATTCGCACGGCGAGGACTTTCTGCTCTTTGTGGAGGAACGCCGCCATCGCCAGGGCGTGTTCATCTTTGACGAGCCGGAAGCAGCGCTGTCGCCCGCGCGCCAGATCGAGTTTCTCAAGCTGTTGCGCCGCATGGAATCGACCTGCCAGGTGATCATGGCAACGGACTCGCCGTTGCTCATGGCTTTTCCGGGCGCGCGGCTGTTGCGTCTTTCCGAGCGCGGTCTCAAGTCGGCGACGCTCGAGACGACCGACCACTATCGGCTGCTGCTCGGGTTTTGCACCAACCCGCGCGAATTCGTGCGCGTTGCGCTCGAGGAATAGCCTCCGACAAGCATGCGATGATGGGTTGTGCGAGCGCTTGAGCGTCGCCGCGTTCGCGAGCACCGGTTTGCCGCATCAGCTGACAAATCCGTGAGCCAATCAGTGAATCGTCTAATCGGGGGAGACAGCATTTGCAGTCTCGGCGCGCGGGATGCGATGGGGCCGAAGAGCCTCCCAAAGAGGCTATTGAAAGTGCCGGTTGAAGTAGCGACCGATCGCCAGCGCAATGAGCATGATGGCGAGCGTAATCGCAACTTGCATGGTGTTGTAGAACATGGCCTCGCTCATGATTCGTCTCCTTTCACAGGAGACATCAGCAAATTAAGCGCCGACCAGCCTTGACTTGGGTCACGTGTCGAGGGCCCCGCGCACACTTCAATTCACAGGCGATGGTGGTGATTGTTTTGATCTCCTCCGTCGCGCTTCATTCATTTCGCGCTGTTGTTTTATTGAAGCGCGGGTTTTTCTTATGGTGAACGGTGATCACACACCTGTGACAATCAATGGTTGTGTTCCGCCGCAATTGTGACGACGTGCTTGCGCAGAAACTGTGCCGGGATGAGGGAGGGCCATAGGGAGAGTAGGAGGAGGCGAATGGCCCTTATACTAGCAGACACCTTGCCACTGATCGAACCGGTTCCGATTGATGACGAGCTTTGCTCGGGGCTTGCACTGATTGAGGACGTGTCGGGCATCGCTGCCCGTTTCGTATTCTATCATACGCAGACGCTCTACGAGGCCGGCGCCACCGCGTTTGTGGTGAAGAAGAAAGTCGTGTTGCCCTATGGAGCGATTCCCTTCGGCGCGAAGATGACGGCCGAGTTCATGGCGCGTCGGACAGGCGGGCGGCTGATGCGGATCGTGGCGCCATAGGCTGGCTGGAAGACTTTGCCAAACATGGCCGCCCGCCGGTTCTGACCGGCGGGCGTTGTGCTGTCTGGAACGCGACAGAAAGCTTTATCGCGACGGAATGGTGAGCCGCAGGCCGGGGGCCGGCTGGGTCGGAGCTTGCGTGCTCGGGGTCTGCAGCGGCGCAGTGGTGTAGGGGTTGCTGGCGCCGCCGACCGATCCGGGATTGAGCTGCGAATTGGGCGGCAACGGCACGATCGGCGGAAGGAGCGGCTTCAGATCCTGCCGCCACTTGTCCTCCTGCGCTTGCGCAGTTGCGGAGAACACCGCGCCCAACAGCGCAATGCAAAGTGCAAACTGCACGAATTTCGGATAGCGCATTGTGTGCTCCTCCTGTGCAGGCTGGGCGACAGCGATACCGCCAATTCCTCGAGGTGGCAACCGCGGGTGGTGATGCTCAGCGCCCGGCGAAGATCGCCTTCGGGATCATGCCGTGGATGCCCTTGGTGCCATCGACCACCTGGGTGACGTGATAGTCGACCGCGACGCTCGCGATCATGTAGGCCTCCTCGCGCGTGAGATCAGGGAAGCGTTTGGTAATAAAGTCGATGGTCTCGCGCACCGCGATCTTCATCGCCTCTTCGAGGCTCGGGTTGAGTCCCATGACGATCCAGTGCGTCGCCGTCTCGGCGCGCGGCCAGACCAGCTTCATGTCCTTGCGCACGATGAACTGGAAGCGCCCGCGCAGGCCGGTCTCGATCGCGCTCAGGTCGACCTCGCCATGGCCTTGCGCCGCATGCGCATCGCCGGTCGAGAACAGCGCACCTGGCGTATGCACCGGCAAATAGAGTGTCGAGCCGGCGCCGAGATCCTTGTTGTCGACATTGCCGGTGTGGACGCCGGGCGGTCCGCTGCTGATGCGCCCCATGGCGCCGGGCGGCGCGACGCCCATGGTGCCGAAGAACGGGCGATCGAGCGGCACCACCACGCCGCGCGCAACCTCCGCGGTCTTGGCCGTACGATTGATTGGAATGATGCGTTGCCAAAGGGCCGTGAACTCCTCCGGCAACGCGCCATTGTAGGGGCGCTGGCGGTTGTAGCCGTAGTCAACCGCGAGACTGACATCGAGAATACGCACCTCGAGCACGTCGCCGGGCTGGGCGCCGCGCACTTCGATCGGACCGGTGAGAATATGCGGGCCGGGGCCGCGATCCTTCACGTCGCGATAGATGTCGCGCAGATATTGCGGGATCGCGCTTGGCGGCACGACGCCCGAGCGCTCGATCGGCTCGGGCTCCATCGCGGCCGCGGTCTCGATGGTGACGAAGTCGCCGGAATCGATGCTCAGGACCGGCTTCACGTTGGCGGCGAAGTGCCCAATGTGCACGGTCTGCGGGCTCGGCATCAAAGTGAATTCAGCCGCCCGCGCGAAAGCCGCGCTGGAGACGAGCAAGAGCGCGCTTGCGGCAAGGCGCGACGCGCAGCGCGCAGGATGATTGCGGGCGGAGGTACGCATACAAAGACTCCTCGTGGCTGGACCAAAACGAAAGCTTAGCTACCCAAAGCTTAGCGCGCCCGCTCGCTGCGGCACCAGGGAGCGGCGTGCCGTTTTTTGGAGCAGGAGCGCTGGCTTTGACGCGGAGAGAGACAACGCGAGCCAGCCTTCAGCCAACGACAGTCGTGTGCCGCACTGGAGCGACCGTCACGACTGCGGTAGGCTCGTCCTCACTGCAGCGGGGTCGCAATGCCGAAGATCGTCATTTCCTATCGGCGGGCGGATTCGGGCGTCATCACCGGCCGCATCCGCGACCGGCTGGCGCAGCACTATGGCGACGACTGCATCTTCATGGATATCGACAACATCCCGTACGGGGTGGACTTTCGCAAGAACATCGCTGACGCGCTGGCCAAGAACGACCTCCTGCTGGCCGTGATCGGGCCCGACTGGCTCGGCACTGCGCCAACCGGACCTCGCCGCATTCACAACCAGGACGATCCCGTTCGCATCGAGGTCGAGACTGCGCTGCAGCGCGGCATCCCGACAATTCCCGTGCTCGTTGGCGGCGCCAGCATGCCGAAAGCCGAGGAACTGCCGGACACTCTCAAGAGCCTGTCGTTCCACAACGCGGCCGAGGTCGATTCCGGCCGCGACTTTCACGCCCATATGGATCGGCTGATCCGCTCTACGGATGCGGCGCTGAAGGGCAAATCCTGGCGCCCTTGGAGCCCCTTCGCCTTCAGGCGAGTGTCGCGCCGACAGGCCGGGATCGGCATTGCTGGCTCGATGGCAGTGATTGCGGTCGTTGTCTTCGCGCTTTTCGCACGTGACAGCGGGCCGGTGTTCATTGGCAGTCTCGTCGTCATCGAGAACCAGTATCTGCAATTCTACGGTGCGCTGCCGACAGTCGACGTAAAGCAGCAACTCGTGCAGGCGATCGAGCTTGTCAACAACCAGCAGTACGACCGCGCGCTCGAGCTCTTTGTCAAAATTCCCCCTGAAATGCGCGTGCCGGCGGTATGGAATGATCTTGGCGTCGTGTTCGAGAGACTGAACGACCTGACCAACGCGCGCGCTGCCTACCAGGCTGCGCTCGCCAAGGATCCCGGCCTCACCCTGGCGAAGAGAAATCTGGCGCGGCTTGAAAACGCGGCGGCGCCGGCTGCGACGTCGAAGTCAGCGACTGTCACCTCCGCCAACGACATCAACCTGTTGGCGCCGGAGGAGGGCGGGCAATTGCTCGCGGCGCCAAGCGAGAGCTGGCGCAAGATCACGAGCGGCAAGGAGGACGATTGGATCGAGATCAGGACCGGGACTGACGCAGATTCCGATGCCGTCTATGCCTTCAAGGACAAGAAGCCGGCCCGGTTTCATAAGCTCGCCGTGCTGATCAGCGGCAGCAACGACTACAATCCGAAGGAAATCGATGTACTCGCCGGCAACGAGGGCACGAAAGGAGCGTTTGCTTCGGTCGGCAAGTGCACACTGACAAACCGGCTCTTGTTCGAGACCCGCTACCAGGAATGCGAGCTGCCGCCGACCTCGGCCCGCTATGTCAAGCTCAAGATCCTGTCGTCCTATCACTTCAATGCCTGGGCGCATGTGCCACAAGTGCGGCTGCTCGGACGATTGGGGCAGTGAGCTGCTTGAGCACGTTGGCCCAGTAAGCAATTCGATGCTGGTGCACGCGCTCGTAGAATTCTGAACATCCGTTCGGTCAAATTGCCAAATTAAGCCATGTGCTCGCTCTAATTCCGACAAGCCATTTCCATCAAATCCTACCGCTATCCTGGGGGCGACAATCCAGGAGAGGATCATGCAGGAGTTCGTGAAGTGGGCGGCCGCTGCGGCGCTCAGCGTGAGCGCGGGTGTTGGCACGGCGGCAGCTGCTGATGTCGAGGTGCCTTACAATCAGCCTCGATACAGCCAGCCACAGCCACCGCCGCCCGACTACTATCCCGAAGAGAACTATCGGCAGCCGCCGCGAAACTATGGCTTTCGCGAGGTACCGCCACCGAACTACGGCTATCGGGAGCCGCCGCCGCCGAATTACGCCTATCGGGCGCCGCCTCCTGCCTACGGCTATGAGGAGGAGGAGGTGCTGCCGCCGGCCTACGCCTATCCGCCGCGGCCGGCCTACCGCTATTACGAGCGACCGGTTGTGAGGGTCGTGCCGCCGATCGCCGATCCGTATTTCCGGTATCGTCGACACTATTCATATCGACTGAATGGGCCGCGACTTGCGCGCGAGCCCTACGCAGTGCCGCGCGGCTATCGCAACTGGTAAGCTTTTGCGCGTGACCTGAGATGACGGCCCGGATGGCGCTTGAGCGGCATCCGGGCCTCTCTTTTTGTAAATGACAAGCATGGGACTTTGGCCCGTGCTAAACAAAAGCCATGGCTCGCCAATCACGAGCGAGATCAACGCGCCAAGGGAGGGGACCCATGACTAATGACATGACGAATTTCGCGACGAATTTAGCGCGCCGGTTTGCTTGCGCCGCGTTTGCAGTTGCGGCGATGGCCGCCGCACAGCCGGCCTTGGCCGGTGACATTGTCGCCGACTGGGCGACCGTGAAGACGCCGCCGGCGCCGGAGCTCAAGCCGGTGACGGTCGACCCGAAGACCACCGCGCTGCTCCTGCTCGATTTCATGAAAGCCAATTGCGGGGTGCGGCCGCGTTGCCAGGCCAGCGTGCCGAGCGTGAAGAAGATCCTCGACGCCGCGCGCGCCCACAACATGGTCGTGGCCTACAACCTGACCGGACAGACCCCGAAGATCGAGGACATGGTCGACCCGAGCCTCGCGCCGCGGGCAGGCGAGCACCTGATCAAGAACGGACGCGGCGCCAACAAATGGTACAACTCCGATCTCGAGCAGGCGCTCAAGGACAAGGGCATCCGCACCGTGATCATCACCGGCACCTCGGCGCAGGGCGCGGTCGCCGGCACGACCCAGGGCGCGACTGAGCGCGGCTTCAAGGCGATCGTGCCGGTCGACGGCATGTCGTCGGAGGACGCCTTCAACGAGCAATACGCGGCCTGGCATCTTTACAAGGGCGGCCCGGTGGCGCTGGTCGAACATGTGACGGTGACGCGCGGCGATTTGATCAAGTACGGGCCTTGAGGCCCCAAGCCACGGGCAAGCAAGCGTTTTCGTGGGTTGGCGACGCCGGTTCCGGCCATGGAACCGGTGGAAAGCTGTGGGCATTCGCCCTGGGAGCGATTTTGCCATGATTCAGCCGAAGCTTTTGCCAATATGGTATTTTGGCAGTCATAGAGAGCGGGGGCTCACGTGAATCCAGCGCGCCAGATTGCCGCTTCGGTTGCGACAGCATCGTTGCTGATCGCAGGCGGCCTTTGCTTGTCGGTTGGCTTAATCGCGCAAGTCTCGGTTGCACAGGCGCAGGGCCCGTCGTCCCGCGCCACAGCAGGCACCTGCGAAGACGCGGCCGATGTGGCCGTGCTGCCGTCGCCGGTCGCGCCCTGGAAGGGTGCGCCGCTGCGCGTAATCTTCACAGTGGAGAAGCCGCTTTCGGGCGAGCTGTCGCTGATCGGGCCGAACGGCAGCGTCGCCGTGAAGTCGCACGAGCGGCAGGGCGGGCCGCCCTATTTCTGGTACGCCGAGGTCGCCGCGCCGGCAGCCGGGACTTGGCGTGTCGAGCTCGCGACTGACCAGGCCGGCTGCGGCACCATCAAGCGCGAGATCGCGGTGAGCGCCGCAAAGCCGGCGGCCCCGCGCCAGACGGCAGGCAGTCTCTGGCCGGTGCGCGACACCTGGAGCCGCGCGACCGAGAATCTCTATTCGGCCTGGATCGAGAAGCTCTTCGATGCGCCGCTCGACGCGTCGCCGTCGTGGAAGGCGCTGCATGAGGTGCTGCGCGACAAGTCGCGCAATGTTCTGTTCAATCACCTCGGTCTCGGCGAAGACTCGATGAATATGATCGTGCGCCCCGATTGCGCCGATCTGCCTTACTTCCTGCGCGCCTATTTCGCCTTCAAGATGGGGCTGCCTTACGGCTACGCGAAGTGCACCCGCGGCTCGGGCGGCGATGCTCCGCGGTGCCCGGTCTGGTGGAACATTCAAAATCCCGAGGAGCGTGCTCCTCCGCCTGAGGCGATCACGTCCGTCGTTCCGCCGGAGCTTATTCGCCCTGGGGTTTTGGCGAACGCCACTGGCGGAATGCCGCCGGGACCGGCGACGAAGCCGGTCGGGCCTCCGCCGCGGCCGACGGGGCTGGTGCCGGGGTTCAGCTATTATCTGCGCTACGACGTTGCCGATGGCGTTCACTCAGGCAACGGGCGGACGGCATTGGGCGACGACCACACTGATCTCTATCCCGTGCCCCTGACCGAGGACGTGTTGCGTCCGGGCACCGTCTATGCCGATCCCTACGGGCACCTTTTGATCCTGGTGCGGCGGGTGGCGCAGACCGAAGGCGACGCCGGCGTCTACCTTGCTGTCGATGCGCAGCCCGATGGCACGGTGGCGCGCAAGCGGTTCTGGCGCGGCAATTTCCTGTTCGCGACGGACCCCGCGCTCGGTGGCCCCGGCTTCAAGCGCTTCCGCCCGATCGTGCGCGAGAAGAGCGGCACGTTGCGGCGGCTGACCAACAACGAGATCGCCAAGCATCCGCAGTACGGCGACTTCTCGCTCGATCAGGGCAAGCTCTCGATCGAGGACTTCTACGACCGCATGGATGACGTGATGTCGCCGGAGCCGCTCGATCCGCTGCGGGCCATGAAGGAGGCCATCACCTCGCTCGAGGAGCAGGTGAAGGCGCGCGTCACCTCGGTCGAGAACGGGCGCAAATATCAGAGCACCGGCAAGGGCGAGGCCAGCATGCCGGACGGCGCCGCGATCTTCGAGACCACCGGCGCCTGGGAGGACTTCGCGACGCCTTCACGCGACCTGCGTCTCCTGATCGCGATGGACGTGGTGCGTACCTTCCCGGAGCGCGTCGAGCGGCGGCCCGAGCGCTATGCGATGCCAAGGGGGAAAAGCCCCACGGAGGTGAAGAACGAATTGGCGCGGGTGCTCGCGTCGGAGCTCGCGGAGCGCACATTCTCCTACCTGCGCAGCAACAACTCGCCCTGGACGCTCTCGCTGAAGGATGTGGTCCACCGCGTCGTGGATCTCGAGATGGCGTACAACGTGAACGATTGCGTCGAGCTGCGTTGGGGCGCGTCGGAGAACAGCGACGAGGCCTCGACCTGCAAGCGCCATGCGCCGACCAAGCAGCGCGCCAAGATGCTGGAATACCGCGCCTGGTTCAACGAGCGGCGCCGCCCGCCGCGGGTGTAGCGCCAGACGAGCAGCAAGCAGAGCCGTTGTTTCTGCGCCCTCTCCCGGTGGGAGAGGGCATGAAGGCTTGTCCACAAACGTTAATGGGTGAGGGGGATAAGCCTATCGATGGGCCCATACCCCTCACCCATCATTGCATTGTTGCACTTCCGTCTGGCCCTCTCCCAAAAGGAGAGGGCGCAACAATGGAGGCCGGTCTTGCTGGCTGCCTCGGCGGCGGCTTATTTCAGCGCCGCGAGATAGCGCGCCATCGCTTCGCGCTCGCTGTCGCTGAACAGCTTCATGATCTTGACCATGTCCTGGTTGTTGGTGCGCTCCTCGTTGGCGAAGGCCTTCATGGCGGCGACCATGTAGTCGTAGTTGAGCCCGGCAATCCGCGGCCAGGAGATGCCGCCCTGGAAGTTCGCCTGATGGCAGGGCGTGCACATGGTCAGCCCCTTGGGCGGCTCGGCGGGTGCGGCCGGGGCGTTGCTCGCTGCCGGCCAGGGCTTGGCCGCGAAATAGGCCGCGAGCGGGCGCAGGTCGCTCTGCTGCAGGCCCTTGGCGAGCGACGCCATGATCGGGTTCTCGCGCATGCCATTCCGGTAGTGCACGAGCTGGGTGAGGATGTAATACGGCTGCTGGCCCCAGATGTTCGGCATGGTTTTCGGGTCAAGCGGCGTGCCGTTGGCGCCGTGGCAGACGGTGCACATCTGCGCCTTGGCCTCGATGTCGGCTGGGGCGGTTCCTGGTTGGGTTCCTTGGGCCTGTGCCGGCGCGGCCAGGATGGCAGCGACGCCGGCCGCAATGATGGTCGATACGCAACGCGACAGCATGGTTTTCCCCCTCGGTGGGTGTTTTCAGTTTCGGATGATTCCAGTATCCGCAGATGGCGGGCAGGCGCAATAGGGGCGAGGGGCCCTGCGGACGCGGCCGTGGCCCACCGTGCGACCCGTGGACGCAGAGGGGCACACTTCGTAGCCCGGGTTGAGCGCAGCGAAACCCGGGGCGGGCCGGCAACAGTTGGTGCGGTCATGTGGCGCCGAATGCTAGCTACTTGCTAGGGAGCTTTTGATCGATAAGTGCCGTCAAGTTGTCGCGTTCACTGATCTCAAACGGAAAGCCCTGTCGCGCGAAAAGGGGCGAGGTTATGCTGACCTCAATACTGCGAGTTACGCCCGAGACGTTGTCTTGAATAGAGCGATTTGCAAACCTAAATACTGGTGCACCTGCGCTGAGGTTGGCAGCGGCACGCGCATTTAGCTCATCGTCCAACATGCCAGGGCGCGCGATCTGCAGTGCGGCCCCCAGAAGGCTTCCCAATTGCTCGCGAAGCAGGGAGTTCTCGTCAATTTTCTTAAGCGGCGCGGAGACGTGCATTGCGCGGATGACGTCGTGGTACTGTTTTTGAATATCAGCCAAAGGAAGAGCTAGAACATGCTCCATTTCCATAGCGGCTGCTTCGGGCTTGCCGTATAAATTGGTTGGATATTCTTGAAAGTAGTAGTCTTCAATCGTCCCACTTCGAAGAATTGTGCATCCTGCCGTCGAGAGCGCGTCCAATAGCGCGTCGTATCGTTTGCGGAGGGGGCTCAGTTCGGTGGCCACCGTGTTCTGGTCAATCTCATCTATCGAGAGTGAGAGCAACACAGCCAGCGTGGCACGACGTTTGGCTTTAAGCTCGTCTTTGGCTTCCTGCCCGCGTGCGGTCCAGTATTGATGGTTCAGGGTACTTGGAGATAAGGCGGCAAAGGCGCGATCGAGCAAGGACGCAAACGTGTCGCGAATAGCCCGGTCCATTTCCATTATGCTTTCCATTCCAGAAGCATTGGCCGCGTGCTGGGCGGCATCGCGAAAGACATTGACCAGTTTGTTGTCGTCGGCCAGTGCATCAAGATCGGCTAGGACAAAGACGTGCTTGCCCATTAGCCGAAACAGTTTCACTTGACTCGCTGAGTTGCCCCTTACCCGTGACTGGAACGACCTGGGTATTGCTGCCGAGTAGAGGATGCTCCAACTTGAGGGATAGGCCCCCTACTACTATTTCGTCACTCGGCCCTTCCACTAGAAGAACACTGCGAGCAAAAAATGCGATCTTGTGATTTTCGCTCAATCGAGCAACTAGAGCACCGAGTTTGGAACTCTTGAGCTCTCCTGCAGTCGGTTGAAATCTGTATTGGTACGCTTTGTCGATCCGTGAAGAACACGAGTTTCGTGACATCAGCAATTCGACGAATAGGGAGAAGGCTGGGAGAATGCGTCGCAAGTACCACGAGCTTTCTGCTTCGATCCGTGGGATCTCCCGCGAATGCTTCCATTTCCTGCAGCAGGAATGTCTGTAGTTGTGGGTGTAATGAGATTTCGGGCTCATCCACCAGGAGCGCGCCGATCTCGTTGTCATAGACGGCAGCTAACAGCGGAATGAACTGGAGCAGTCCGCTAGCTTCGGCATTCGCGTAGTAGGGCTCGCCACCAGTTGTCGGTGAGAAACCAACCTGCAATCCCTGTTGGCTCCATTCCAGCCGAAGCCTACGCTGATAAAGCGATTGAAGTCTTGCTTCGACTTTAAGCAGAAGATCAGGCCGGTCCTTCAAGTGCATGAAGATGCCAGGGACGCCTTCGATCAGTCCCCATTGGGACTGCCAATTTCGATGGCCAACCGCGGCGGGTTCTTGGCTGTGGTGATGCGGGCCGTTTGTAGATGATCGATAGTTTTCGAACGAGCTATTTCAGCCTGACGAAAGGTAGACGACTTTTCGAGAAAATGGGATCTGCAAGCCTCGCAACTGATCTCTCAATGATCTCAGAGTTTCTGTCTTCCCGGACCCGTTTGGGCCTACAAAAATGGTAAGTCCTCCTGTTAGGCGAAACGTAACCGGCTTGCCCCCGAAAAAGGCGGCCTTGGCGGAAAGGGAAATGTCCGTTGGTAGAAATGCCGTCATGCTAGTTAACATATTGTCAAAGTGCCGCTAGCGAGCGCTATTTGATGGCGACTACTCCGCCGCCTCCGTCCTCCGCTTCCTCTTCGCCTCCCGCCGCGCCAGCACCGGCTTCAGAAACGCCCCGGTATAGCTGCGCTTCTCCTTCACCACCTCCTCCGGCGTGCCGGCCGCGACGATCTCGCCGCCGCCGTCGCCGCCTTCGGGGCCGAGGTCGATGATCCAGTCGGCGGTCTTGATCACTTCGAGATTGTGCTCGATCACCACCACGGTGTTGCCGCTCTCGACCAGCTCGTGCAGCACGTCGAGCAGCTTCGCGACGTCGTGGAAATGCAGGCCGGTGGTCGGCTCGTCGAGGATGTAGAGCGTGCGGCCGGTCGCGCGCTTGCACAGCTCCTTGGCGAGCTTGACGCGCTGCGCCTCGCCGCCCGAGAGCGTGGTCGCCTGCTGGCCGACATGGATGTAGCCGAGGCCGACGCGCTGCAGCGTCTCCAGCACGTTGCGGATGCGCGGCACCGCCTTGAAGAAGTCGGCGCCTCGTCGACCGTCATGTCGAGCACGTCGGCGATCGACTTGCCCTTGAACGTCGACGTCGAGCGTCTCGCGGTTGTAGCGCTTGCCCTTGCAGACGTCGCAGGTGACGTAGACGTCGGGCAGGAAGTGCATCTCGATCTTGATGACGCCGTCGCCCTGGCAGGCCTCGCAGCGCCCGCCCTTGACGTTGAACGAGAAGCGGCCGGGCTCGTAGCCGCGCGCCTTCGCCTCCGGCAGGCCGGCGAACCATTCGCGGATCGGCGTGAACGCGCCGGTATAGGTCGCGGGGTTGCGAGCGCGGCGTGCGGCCGATCGGCGACTGGTCGATGTCGATGACCTTGTCGAGATGCTCGAGCCCCTCGATGCGGTCGTGCGGGGCGGGGCGCTTCGCTGCGCGCCGTTGAGCTTGCGCGCGATCGCCTTGTAGAGCGTGTCGACCAGCAGCGTCGACTTGCCGCCGCCCGAGACGCCGGTGACGCAGGTGAACAGGCCGAGCGGGATTTCGGCGGTGACGTTCTTCAGATTGTTGCCGCGCGCGTTGATGACCTTCAGCGTGCGGCGCGGATTGCGCGCGCGGCGCTCCGGGCATCGGCACCATGAGCTCGCCGGAGAGATACTTGCCGGTGAGCGAGTCCGGGCGCGGCCATGATGTCGTCGAGCGTGCCTTGCGCGACGATGTGGCCGCCATGGATGCCGGCGCCGGGGCCGATGTCGAGCACGTGGTCGGCGGCGCGGATCGCGTCCTCGTCGTGCTCGACCACGATCACGGTGTTGCCGAGGTCGCGCAGCCGCTTCAGCGTTTCGAGCAGCCGCGCATTGTCGCGCTGGTGCAGGCCGATCGACGGCTCGTCGAGCACGTAGAGCACGCCGGTGAGGCCGGAGCCGATCTGCGAGGCGAGCCGGATGCGCTGGCTCTCGCCGCCCGACAGCGTGCCGGAGGCGCGCGCGAGCGTGAGATATTCGAGCCCGACATCGACCAGGAATTTCAGCCGCTCGCGGATTTCCTTGAGCACGCGCACCGCGATCTCGTTCTGCTTCTGGCGTGAGCCGCTTGCGGCAGCTCGGTGAACCATTCGCCGGCGCGCTTGACCGACATCTCGGACGACCTCGCCGATGTGCTTGCCGCCGACCTTGACGCACAGCGCCTCGGGCTTGAGGCGATAGCCGTTGCAGGCGTCGCAGGGCATGTCGGTGAAATAGCGCGCGATCTCCTCGCGCGCCCAGTCGCTCTCGGTCTCGTGCCAGCGCCGCTCCAGATTGGTGACCACGCCCTCGAACGGCTTCTTGGTCTCGTAGGAGCGCATGCCGTCGTCGTAGGTGAACTTGATCGCGTCCTCGCCGGAGCCGTAGAGGATCGCGTCCTGCGTCTTCTTCGGCAGGTCCTTCCACTTGGTGTCGAGCGTGAACTGGTAGTGCTTGCCGAGCGCGGTCAGCGTCTGCATGTAATACGGGCGAGGACGATTTCGCCCACGGCGCGATCGCGCCCTTGCGCAGCGTGCGCGTCCTTGTCGGGGATGACGAGGTCGGCGTCGATCTGCTGCTCGACGCCGAGGCCGCCGCATTTCGGGCAGGCGCCGAACGGGTTGTTGAACGAGAACAGCCGCGGCTCGATCTCCGGAATGGTGAAGCCGGACACCGGGCAGGCGAATTTCTCCGAGAAGATCAGCCGCTCGGCGGTCTCGTTGCGCTGCCTTGTTGGCCTTGGCGCCGGTCGACCGCGCCGCATCGGCGAACTCGGCGACGGCGAGGCCGTCGGCGAGCTTCAGCGCCTGCTCGAGCGAATCCGCGAGCCGCGTCGCCGATGTCGGGGCGCACCACGATGCGGTCGACCACCACGTCGATGTCGTGCGTGAACTTCTTGTCGAGCGCCGGGCACGTCGGCGATCTCGTAGAACTTGCCGTCGATCTTGACGCGCTGGTAGCCCTTCTTCAGGAACTCGGCGAGCTCCTTGCGGTACTCGCCCTTGCGGCCGCGCACCACCGGCGCCAGCAGATAGAGCCGCGTGCCCTCGGGCAGCGCCATGCACGCGGTCGACCATCTGCGACACGGTCTGGCTCTCGATCGGCAGGCCGGTCGCGGGCGAATAGGGCACGCCGACGCGCGCCCACAGCAGCCGCATGTAGTCGTAGATCTCGGTGACGGTGCCGACGGTCGAGCGCGGATTGCGCGAGGTGGTCTTCTGCTCGATCGAGATCGCGGGCGACAGGCCGTCGATCTGGTCGACGTCCGGCTTCTGCATCATCTCGAGGAACTGGCGCGCATAGGCCGAGAGCGATCTCGACATAGCGGCGCTGGCCCTCGGCATAGATCGTGTCGAAGGCGAGCGAGGACTTGCCCGAGCCCGACAGGCCGGTGAACACCACCAGCTGGTCGCGCGGGATCTCGACGTCGACGTTCTTGAGATTGTGCTCGCGCGCGCCGCGGATCGCGATCACGCGGCGGTCGGGGCGGCGCGGGCGTCAGAGGCGCGCGTGTCGGCGGCGCGCGCGTCGGCACGCCCCCCTTGGGCGCGCGGGTCGGAACGGCGGGCGCGTGACTTGTCGAACAGGTCGTTCATCGGATGCGCGTTACCGTGACAAGGACGCCGCACCGGCATCCGCCGGGCGGGTCGGGACCATAGAAAGAAACCCCAAGCTTATGCCAGCCTATATAGGAGCCGGCGGCCAAATCTGCATTGTTCCTATGCCGGGGCCGTCGCCCTGGGGATATCGCCCGGGCGGGGACATTGCCGATCATTGGGACGATTGTGCGGACAACGCCCGCCGGGCCGGCTACCATCGCGGCAAAGTCCAATAGAGCGGGAGGAAAACCATGCGAGTCTGGCTCTTGATTGCGTTGGCGGCGCTGATGTCCACAGCCGCGAGCGCTCAGCAGCACGAGGTCCTGACCCGCGCCAATGTCGAGTATGTCGAGCATGACGGGGTGAAACTTTCGGGCGACCTCTACCTGCCCAGGGGTGTGGCCAAGGCGCCGGTGGTGATCGCCATCCACGGCGGCGGCTGGCAGGGCGGCAGCCCCGCTGCCTACCAGCATTGGGGACCGTACCTGGCCCGGAATGGCTACGGCATGTTCGCGATCAAGTACCGGCTCGCCAAGCCCGGGATCTATCCAAGGGCGGTCTATGACGTGCGCTCTGCGATCCAGTTCGTGCGCGGGAAGGCGGTCGAGCTCGGCGTCGATGCGGAGCGGCTTGGGCTCTGGGGCGATTCCGCGGGCGGACATCTCGCTGCACTCACGGGACTTGCGGCCGATACTTACACGGCCGAGTACCGCAACGATCCGCATGCCGCGGTCGCCGTCAATGTGAAGACGGTGGTTGGCTTCTACGGCGTCTATGACTTGCTGGCGCAATGGCATCATGACCAGATCGCAAGACCTCGTGATCAGATCGCCGAGAAGTTCCTTGGCGCTTCGCCGATGCAGAACCGCAAGCTTTATTTCGAGTCATCGCCGATCAGCTACGCCACCATCGATCGCAACAAGGCTTCGTTCATGCTGGTGAACGGCACCGCCGACGACATCGTCGATCCGGCCCAGAGCCAGCAGTTCTGGGAGGCGCTCAACCAGGCCGGCATCTATTCGCGCCGTATCGTGATCCCGGGCGCCGGGCATTTCTTCTCCTCCGATCCGCACAACGAGCCCGGCAGCTTCAGTGGTCTTGCCGCCCCGCGGGTCCTGCGCTTCCTGCAAGAACGGCTGTAGCACGCGCGGCTGTGACGAGGCCGCGCCTTACACAACGAACGGCATTACCAGTGGAACGAGGGTGACCGCCGCGAACACGCCGGCGAGCATCCAGCGGATCACGGCCAGCTCCCGCCGTAGCCGGCCAAGGCTTGCGCCAATGCCTTGCTCGGCAAGCATAATCTTGGCGTTGATCCGCCGCTCGCCCGCCCGGAAGGCGTCTTGCTCCACGTCTTGCTTCAGGGAAATCGTTCGACCGTGTGCGATCATGCCACCACCCCAACCCTCACCAAGCCGCGTCCTCTGGCCTTGAAACTCGACCTTGCGAACGCGGTGGCACTCTGCTAGAACAAAACACGAACAGAGTCAAGATTTGTGTGAACAGGGCGCCGCTCAGACCTAGCCCGGCGTGGCTTGGGGTTGCGGCTTGGGGCTAGGGTGGCCGCGCGTCGGTAGCGGCATTACGTACGCAGCATCGCGTGCCACGCTGTAGGCGTGGCATCGCTTTCGGGGCATCGCAGCAGGAGAGTGTGATATGGCGGGTTCGGTCAACAAGGTGATCCTCATTGGCAATCTGGGCGCGGATCCGGAGATCCGCCGCACGCAGGACGGCCGGCCGATCGCCAATCTGCGCATTGCCACCAGCGAGACGTGGCGCGACAAGGCCACCGGCGAGCGGCGTGAAAAGACCGAGTGGCACCGGGTGGTCATCTTCAACGAGGGGCTCTGCAAGATCGTCGAGCAGTACGTCAAGAAGGGCTCGAAGGTGTATCTCGAGGGCGCACTGCAGACCCGCAAGTGGCAGGATAAGGACGGGCAGGACCGCTACTCGACCGAGGTCGTGCTGCAGGGTTTCAACTCGCAGCTCACCATGCTCGACAAGATCGGCGGCGGTGGCGACTTCGGCTCCGAGCCGGGCGGCGGCGATTTTGGCTCCTCCGGTCCGCAGACGCGCAAGCCCGTGCCTGTCGGCGCGGGCGGCAAGCGCGGCGACATGGACGACGAGATTCCGTTCTAGCGCAAAAGGGTTTTGATGCTTGTCCCGAATAGGGGAACGGGGCAGGCGAGTTGCGGGCATGGAGGGACGGGGATGCGTGCTCGGTTGGTGGTGCTTGTTGCGTTGGTGCTTGTTGCGTTCGTGCTAGGACTGACGGCGTTGCCGGCGCAGGCGGCAACCGCTGCGGGCCAGCGGGTGACGTTCTCCGGCTGCGCGTTCGCCGGCACGCCCGACATGTGCCTGATGATCAAGAGCCCGGACGGTACCCTCTACAACATCAGTGCGCTCAATCCGCGGCCGCGCGCGCTCGATCGGGTCATCCGCGTCCGCGGCACGGTGACCGACAAGGTCTCGGTGTGCAATCAGGGCATCGTGCTCGATCGCATTCGCTGGTCGCGCACGCGGCAGCGCTGCCAGAACTGAGCGCGCGGACCTGTCGCGGCCCCGCACTACGACTTCTCCTGCCGGCCCATCGCCTTCACCGTCGCTTTCTACGGCCCTGAGCGCGTTTGCGCGCTCCTCGAGGGACGACATCGGCTGCTGGACCCGGTAAGACTAAGGGCCAATGATCACCATCCTGGTTCTCAAGCTTGTCCACCTGATCGGCGCAGCGGTGCTGTTCGGCACCGGGCTCGGCATTGCGTTCTTCATGTACATGGCGCACCGCACCGGCGATGCCGCCACGATCGCCGCGACCGCGCGCACGGTCGTGATCGCGGATGCGATGTTCACCCTGAATGCGGTGATCGCGCAGCCCGTGTCGGGCGCGGCGCTTGTGCTTAACATCGGCTATTCGTTCTGGGAGCCGTGGATCGTCCTCTCGCTC
Source organism: uncultured Alphaproteobacteria bacterium (assembly GCA_963745515.1). GTDB lineage: Bacteria > Pseudomonadota > Alphaproteobacteria > Rhizobiales > Xanthobacteraceae > VAZQ01. The sequence continues at coordinate 388,023 of CAVUXO010000007.1, read as the reverse complement.
GTGCTCTATGTCGCGGTCGGGCTGTGCTGGCTGCCGGTGGTTGGAATCCAGCTGCGGCTGCGCGAGCTTGCCGCCGCGGCCGTGCGGGCAAGGGCTCCGCTGCCGCCCGACTATGAGCGGCTGTTCCGCATCTGGTTTGCGCTGGGTGTGCCCGCCTTCCTCGGCGTGATCATTATCTTCGCGCTGATGATCTTCAGGCCGCAGCTGTGGTGAGCGGCCCTCGGACCGCTCGCTCACACGCGCCTATAAAAATAAGGCGCGTCCTCCTGAACGAGCGCCAGCGCGCTGACCTGCGCCCGATGGGGCGAGAGGTGGCAGACCGGGTCGGTCGCCGCGGCGTCGCCCAGGAGCGCAAAGGCCTGGCAGCGGCAACCGCCAAAATCCTGCTCGCGCCGCGCGCAGCTCGCGCACGGCTCCTTCATCCAGCTGGTGCCGCGAAATGCATTGAAGGCCGGCGAGTGCTCCCAGATGTCGGCGAGCGAGCGCTCGCGCACGGACCAGAATTCGAGACCCGGAATGCTCTCGGCCGCGTGGCACGGCAGCACCCGGCCGGAGGGCGTGACATTGAGCGAGCGACGACCCCAGCCACCGACGCAGGGCTTCGGATAACGCGCGTAATAGTCCGGCACGACCGCGTCGATGACGATGCGTCCGTGGTAGCGCTTGCGCAGGTCCTCGACCGTCACGATCGCGCGCTCGACCTGGGCGCGCTCCGGCATCAGCATGGCGCGGTTCTTCAGTCCCCAGCCATAGTACTGGACATGCGCGATCTCGACCCGGCCCGCGCCCATGAGCAGCGCAAGATCGACCATCTCGCCGATGCGCTCGATATTGGCGCGATGCATGACGGCATTGACGGTGAGCGGCAGCTTCAGGCGCACGACCTCATTGGCAAGCTCGCACTTGCGGGTAAAGGCGCCGTCATAGCCGGCGATGTGGTCGGCAGATTTCGCATCGCTGTCCTGGATCGAGACCTGGACATGATCGAGCCCCGCGGCCTTCAGCTCGGCGAGCCGCTTGGCGGTGAGGCCGATGCCGGAGGTGATCAGATTGGTATAGAGGCCAGCGACGCGCGCCGCAGTGGTGATGTCGACGAGGTCGCGCCGTGCTGCCGGCTCTCCGCCAGAGAGATGCACCTGCAGCACGCCGAGCGCGACCGCTTCGTCGAACACGCGCGCCCATGTCGCCACGTCGAGCTCCTGCTCGCGCGGCTCGAGCGCGAGCGGATTGGAGCAGTAGGGGCAACCGAGCGGGCAACGGTGGGTGAGCTCGGCCAGGAGGCCGAGCGGCCGTGACAGCGTCGATGAACCGTTGCTCGCCACGTCAAAAGTCCACGGTCATAGTTCTAGCAGCTTCTTGTCCGCGAGCCCGCGCAGCATCACGGTGACATCAGCGAGCACGCGCTCGCGTGGCGCAGAGTAGGCCTGCGCAAGATCATCGACGATCGCCGCGAAAGTGCTCTCGCCGGTGCAGCGTTTGACGATGTCGGCGGCGATCGCATCGGCCTTGAACACGCGCTCGGGCGCGAGCAGAACCCAACCGCCCTGCGCCTCGCTGTGCACGAGCCGCACGCCATGCGGCAGGCGAGGGCGCACGTCAGGCGCGATCGGTGTTGATGGTGGTGGTCTGCTCGCTCATCGGACTTTCCCTATTCTTCTGGCACAAACGCACCCGGCGAGATGTGCGCAGGCGCGACATAGCAGTAGTGGAGCGCGTCGAGCATCGACCACAGCACGTCGCACTTGAACTCGAGCGCGCGCATCGCGGCGGCCTGCTGGTCCGGCGTCTTGGCATGGCGCTTGACGTAGTCGAGCGCGAACTGGGAATCGCGCTCCGCCTGCGGCGGGCGCTTGGCGAAGTAATCGAGCGTCTCCGCGCTCACGAAATCGTAGCTCTTGAGCATGCCTTCGATGCGCTCGGTGATGATCCCGGGCGAGAACAGCTCGGTCAGCGAGGAGGCGACCGCTTCGAGCAGCGACTTCTCGCGCACGAAATGGACATAGGCATCGACCGCAAAGCGAGTCGTCGGCAAAAGCCCGCGTAGCGAGACGACGTAGTCGCGATCAAGCCCGACCCCATCGGTCAGTTTCAGCCAGCGCGCGATGCCGCCTTCGTTGACGGCTTCGCCGTCGTGATCGTGAAGGCGGCTGCGCCATTCGCGCCGCAGCTCCTGATCGTCGCAGCGTGCGATCAGGTTGGCGTCCTTCTGCGGGATCTTGGACTGGTAGTAGTAGCGGTTGAGCGCCCAGGCCTGAACCTGCCCCTTGGTGCACTGGCCGCTGTGCAGAAGGTGGTGAAACGGATGGCTGCGGTGATAGCGTCGCGCGCCGATGTCGCGCAGGCGCGCTTCCAGCTCGGCTTCACTGAGCAAGTGGGTCATAGGACGATTTCCTGCCCATCCTCGGCGACCTCCCAGCCGCTGGCTGGTCACGCGGGCGCGCTCGGGCGAGCCCTCCACCAGAATGGGATTGGTGTTGTTGATATGGATGTAGATGCGACGGGCGCGGAGCTTCGCGAGCGTGGCCAGCGATCCATCCTCGCCATCGATCGACATGTGGCCCATCCGACGGCCGGTCTTGCTGCCGGTGCAGCTCGTGATCATCTCGTCGTCGCGAAACAGCGTGCCGTCGAAGAGCACGGCATCCGCGCAGGCCATGCGGTCCAACATGGACGTGGTCACGGCGGCCGCCCCCGGAATGAAGACGAGCCGCGCGCCGCCGGCACGCAACTCAAGCCCTGCGATGCCGTTGTCCTCGCTCAGGGTGTCCGGGTTCTCCCCCTCAAGATAGAGCGGCACCTTGCCGGGCACGGCGAAAAGCTCCGCGGTCAGGCCGCCGGGAAGCGAGCAAGGCACGCCGGACGCCACGATCCGGCGCTCGACCTGATCGCGGGCCAGCACTTCGAACATGTTGTTCTGGTCAATGAGAGCCATGGTCGGTGCCGTGGCGCACAGCATGAACGGCTCGCGCTCGCGCAGGCTCAAAAGCCCGGCCACCTGATCGATCTCGGCGCCGGTCAGCACGATCGCCTTGATCGGGCTCCCGCGCGGCTCGCCGCGCGGATAGAGCGCTGGCGAGCGGCGCAGCTGCTCCGGAAGATCAGGCGAGGCATTGACGAGCACCCAGTCCTCGCCATTTGCTGAAACGGCGAGGCTGGCTTGAGTGCGCGGCCGGGCCCGTGGATCGCCAGCCCAAGCCAACTGGCACACCGGGCACCGGCAGTTCCACTGCGGGAAGCCCCCACCCGCCGCCGAGCCAAGCACGATTGCGGTGAGACGTCCCATCAAGCAGAACTTGAGCGCGATGACCGGCTTAGAACTCGGCCGGCAGATAGCCGTTGATCTCAAGACCAACACAAATCTCAACGAGCATTGGCGTGGACCACATGATGTTTTCCTTTCATTTCCATGGACTGCAGGCGCCGGGGAGGCGCCTGCCATTTGACACGCTACCGGCAGGAGGCCTGCGTATTCAAGAAATGAGGTCTATAGGCTTTTAGAATAGATCCGCCGCTCGAAGTTCCGTCCTGAGGTATCACGCCCATGCCGACGATCGCACGTTATGGTAGCTGGAAGTCGCCCATCACCTCCGAGCTGATCGTGGCGCAATCGATCGCGCTCTCGGAGACGCGTCTCGACGGCGACAGGTGCTACTGGCTCGAGGGCAGGCCGCAGGAGCAGGGCCGCTTCGTGGTCGTCAGCAGCGATGCTGCAGGCACCGCCGCCACAGACCTGACGCCGAAGTCTTTCAGTGCCCGCACGCGCGTGCACGAATATGGCGGCGCCTCGTGGACCGTCGTTGACGGCGTAGTCTATTTCTCGAACTTCGCCGATGGCCGGCTCTACCGCACGCGTGACGGCGCGTCTGCGCCGGAGGCGCTGACGCCGGCTCCGAGCGATCGCGAACATCAATGGCGATATGCCGATGGCGTCATCGATCGCGGACGCAATCGCTGGATCGGCGTGCGCGAGGACCACACGGCGGGCGGCGAGGCGGTCAACACCATCGTTGCCGTTGATCTCGCGCAGCCGGGCCGCGATGCCGGCCAGGTTCTGGTCAGCGGCAACGATTTCGTCGCAGCGCCGCGACTGTCGCCCGACGGACGCGCGCTGCTCTGGCTCGCCTGGCAGCATCCCAACATGCCGTGGAACGGCACGACGCTGTTCGTCGCCGAGCTCGATGCGGACGGCAGGGTGCGCGACCCGCAGCCGATCGCGGGCGGCCCGACGGAATCGGTGTTTCAGCCCGAATGGTCACCCGACGGGCGGGCCATTGTGTTCGTGTCCGATCGCACGAACTGGTGGAACCTCTACCGCTACGACCTAGCCACGCGCACTACGCAGGCGCTCGCGCCGATGAACGCGGAATTCGGCGTCCCGCAATGGAGCCTTGCAGCGGCAACCTATGCCTGGGCGGGGCCCGATCGCATCGTGGCAAGCTATGTGGCGGATGGGCTCGGCCGTCTCGCGGTGCTCGATCTCGGGCGCAAATCGCTTACGCCCATCGAGCTTCCTTTCACTGAGTTCGGCTCGGTGCGGGCGCTGGGCGAGCGCGTGCTGCTCCGCGCTGCCGCGCCAAATCATCCGCTCAGCATCGTGGTGCTCGATCTGGCGTCGGGAAAGCCACCGTGTTCTGCAAAAGGCGACACGCATTCTCGATCAGCCGGACATGCGTATCGGCGACTATCTGACCACGGTGCGGCCCGTCGAGTTTCCCACCACGGACGGCAAGACCGCGTTTGGTTTGCTCTATCCGCCGCACAACCCCGACTATGCCGGCCCTGCCGACGAGAAGCCGCCGCTGCTCGTCAAGTGTCACGGCGGCCCGACGGGAGCTGCTTCGAGCAGCCTGAATCTCTCGACGCAGTTCTGGACCAGCCGCGGCATCGCGGTGCTCGACGTCAACTACGGCGGCAGCACCGGCTTCGGCCGTGAGTATCGTGAGCGCCTCTATGACAACTGGGGGATCGTCGACGTCGATGACTGCGTGAATGGCGCCAGGTTTCTGGCAGAGCAGCGCCTCATCGATGCGCAGCGCGCGGTCATCACCGGCGGCAGCGCCGGCGGCTACACTACGCTCGCCGCGCTGGTGTTCCGCGATTTTTTCGCCGGCGGCGCCAGCTACTACGGTGTGAGCGACGCGATCGCGCTTGCGCGCGATACGCACAAGTTCGAGTCGCGCTATCTCGATTGGCTGATCGGACCCTATCCGGAGATGGCGGAGCGCTATCGCGAGCGCTCGCCGATCTATCACGCAGAGCGGCTGTCGAAGCCGGTGATTTTCTTCCAGGGTGAAGAGGACAAGATCGTACCGCCGAACCAGTCCGAGGCCATGGTCGAAGTGCTCCGCCGCAAAGGTCGCCCCGTTGGCTATTTTCTGTTCTCCGGCGAGCAGCATGGATTCCGCAAGGCCGAGACCATCAAGCGCTGCCTCGACGCGGAGCTCGCCTTCTACGCTATCGAGGTGTTCAAGATCGGGCTGAGGTTCTAATCTTTGCTTTAGTAGATTCTACGGCATCTCCGGCAGCTCCCGCAGCAGTCGGCCGAAGCCTGTGCGCGGCTCGCGTACCGAAAGCCGTTTCAGGATTTCCCACGCCGGCGCGATGTTGGCATGCACGACTGGCACCTGCAGGTCCTGCTCCAGCAATTCGACGACGCTCTCGGTGTGCCAGGCACCGCCCTGGATGTAGATGCCGTCGGCGCCCTTGTTCGCGCGGAACAGCCCCTTGATGTGGGCATAGAGCCGTTCCGGCGAGATGTTCTGCGCCTCGTTGAACGGCACGTCGATCGGCTCCATCGATACGACCTTGAAGCCGGCCTCGGTCATGTAGTCGATCACGATCTTGTTTTGCAGCGCCGAGTAGCTCGCGCCGATGAACTTCTTGATGCCAAGCGCCCGCATGGCGTGGACGTGGTTCTGCCCGGAGGTGAAGATCGGGGTCTTGTATTTCTTCTCCCAGGACTTGATCAGCTTGTCCTCCCCCTTATAGCCCTGCAGCATGAACGGCGGCGTGCCGCCGGGATGGATCATGTCCATGCCCTGTTCGGCAAGCTCGGCGACATACTTCTCGTAATGCGGAATCGCCGAGGAGAACTCGGCATGGCTTCCGGCGCGCACGTCGAGCAGCAACGGCACCACACCGATGCCGTCGGGCAGGAGCCTGATCAAGGTCTCCAACGACCCCGGCCGGCGCGTCGGCTTCACCAATCCTGCAACACCGCGCCACATCGAATAGTGCATAGCGTTTCCTTCTTTTTTAATGCCGCGGTGGCTTCAACGCCTCGCGCGCTCGCTCCGTCAGTGCGTCTGGTGTGCTCATGATGCGGCTCACCAGCGCCTCGACCTCGCGGCCGCTCACCGGATTGATCTCCATACCGAGTTTCTCTGCTTCGGCAAGCAGTATGGGATCCTGCAGCGTGGCACTGAAAGCGCGGCGCAGCATATCGGTTCGCTCAGGCGAGAGGCCAGGTGGCGCCATGAAAGGGCGCGACATCCCAAACTTGGCAAAGACGATCTCCATCACGTGGCGGTCATCGGGAGTCCTCGCAAGCTCGATTGCCATCGGAACGCCCTTGATATCGGCATGCGGCCGCAAGCCCATCTGAACGATGATGTTGATTTTCTTGTCCCTGATCCATTGCGGTTTGGTCGAGGTCAGTGTCGTCCAGTCCTTTCCAGCCTCGCCCTCGACCTCGCCGCTCTCAACCGCCAATGAGACCTCGGTTGCTCCAGCATAGCCATGGACGACCTTGAATTTCGTACCGAGCAGATTGTTGCTCAGCATCGCCAAGACGTAGCTGTCCGCGCTGGTGCCGCTGGCGCCGAGGATGGCCTGACTCGTCCTCGCGTCCTGCAGCGTTTTCACCGGCGAAGTGTGCCAAGTCACCGTCACGAACACGGTCTGGGTCATACTTCCGAGCCAGGTGAATTTCGTGGAGTCGAACAGTGCGGCGCTGCCGCCAGGCGAGAGCATGTGAAACAATTTTTCGAATGCCAGCCCGTTCTGCACGGTTGCGAATTCGGTGCCGTCCTTGGGGGCGCGGTTGTAGAGGTGGTTCGCGAGCGCCACTCCGCCCGCGCCCGGCATGTTCTTTGCGATCACTGCCGGGTTGCCGGGAATGTGCCGGCCGATGTGGCGGGCCAGCAGCCGACCATAGGCGTCGTAGCCACCGCCAGGCGTGGTGCCGATCAGGAGCGTTATTTGCTTGCCCGCGTAGAAAGTCCGTCTGCGCGTGGACATCGACGATGGATAGAAGGAAGGCAACCAAACCTGCGGTGGCGGAGGCGCCCATGTTCATACTGCATTCCCTCACCGATTGACCTTCGACAATATCGCTTCCCGTTGTGAGCATCACCCGAAGGTGTTCAAGGAATCATGATCGCGCCGCCATTCACCGCGATCGCCTGCCCGGTCATGTAGGCTGCATCCTCGCTGAACAGCATCGCCACCGCCCGCGCGATGTCCTCCGGCTGGCCGATCCGGCCAAGCGGGATGCGCTTGCCGCGCTCGCGCAACTCCTCGAGCGTCGTATCGGCGAGCGGCTGCGCGGTCTCGGTCACGCCAGGGATCATGCAATTCGCGCGCAGTCCCTGCGCGGCGAATTCCAGCGCGAAGCTTTTGGTAAACGAAACAATGCCGGCCTTGGACGCCGCGTAGTGCGCGCCCCGAGGCGTGCCCTGCAGAGCACGCCCGGATGCGATGTTCACCACCACGCCTCGCTTGCGCTTGACCATGTCGCGCGCCAGCGCCTGCGAGCAGAACACTGTACCCAGGAGATTCACCCCAAGCACGGCCCGCCAGAGCTCCGGGGTTGCTTCAAGGATCGAAACGCGCGGAAAAATTCCGGCATTGTTGACCAGGCCGAACACGCCGTTGAAATGACCTACAGCTTCCTCCGCGGCCAAGGCGATCTGGCCAGCGTCGGAGACATCGACCCGGCGCGTGATGACGTCGCCCCGGATCTGCAGGCATTGCTTTTTGGTTTCCGCAAGTCCGTCTTCCAGCACGTCCCACAGCGCGAGCTTGGCTCCGCGCCGCGCCATTTCGAGCGCGACCGCCCGGCCGATCCCCTGTGCCGCGCCGGTGACTACAATTGCGTCGCCGGTCTGAAAGTTCGTCATGTCCTTAGGTACCAAATCGTGCTCACCATACCAACTTACTCCACCGTGTTGTCGCCAGCGGCGGCAACTGGTCGCTGCTGAATCACCCAAAGTTCGTCTTGCTGTTGAATGGCTGACGGCGGGACAAGTTCACCGTGGCGACGAGCGCCACTCGCGTGGCTTCCGTCATACGAGGGATCCGAAGGGTACAATCTTGTTGGCGGCATCGTGCCCGATGTCAGCGCGTCCTAACCAGGGAATCCCAGACCTGTGACACCAGTAACGGGCGATCTCCTCTTCGTTCATTCCGAAATCCGGATCGTTCGGGGTAATGGCGCTGCACCGGCCCAGCATGAGGCCCGACACCCGTTGGATTTCGGCGTTGCTGGTGATGTGAAAGAGCGATCGATCGATCCGGTACATGGCCTCGTCCACTTCCTCCAGCATGAGCACATGTCCGGCGAGGTCAGGTTGCAGCGGCGTCCCAAGCAGTTGGCTCAGCACGGTCATGTTGAACGCTGCTGTCTTCCTGCCATGGCCGACCGTCGGCTCCAGCGTCTCCGGCGCCCGGTCGACAATCCAATCGAGCGCGCGCCCAACCGCTGCGTCGCCACCATCTCGCAGGACGTCCTGGGCCACGGGGCCGTGCGCCACGGCCTCGAAGCCTCCCCGGTACAAAGCGGCCAGCAGCATGCCGGCATCGCTGTAGCCCATGTAGGCCTTGCGCCGGGAGGATTCCGTCAACCGTCCCATGATCGCCTCAGCCACGCGGCAGGAGCCGTAACCGCCGCGCGCGAACCACACCGCGTCGAAACTCTCGTCGTTGGCGACGTCGAGAAACGCCCGTGCGCGCGTTTCGTCATCACCCGCGAAATGGCCGTGCGACGCGAAGCACTGGGGGTGGAAAACGATTTCGGGCGTTCTGTCCGGGTACCGACGTGCGGCCAGTGCCCGGACTTTCTCGGCAACCTCCGGAGACATGCGCGAAGCCGGCGCGACGACGCCGATCCTGCATCTCTTGCTCATACAATCTTGCTCATTCAGGTGTTCCCGACCGCGTTGCACCTCATCGGCAACAATTGTAGGTTCCGCCGATGTCCCAACCTGGAGATTACTTTTTTTGCGGCATCGGTGGGAGCGGCATGACCCCTCTCGCCTTGATCATCCAAGCGAAGGGTGGGCGGGTCGAGGGGTCCGATCGGGCGCTTGATCAGGGGCGAAATTCCGAACGATTTGAGTTTTTGCGTGCTCGAGGGATGCTGCTTCATCCGCAGGATGGCAGCGGCATCAAGCGAGCCGACCAGATCCTGGTCACCTCCACCGCTGTTGAAGAGACGGTCCCCGACGTGCAAGCCGCGCGTCGGATCGGTGCCGCCATCACCACCCGCGCTAACCTTCTCGCCCAACTCTTCAACCGTGCCCCCTTGGGGATTGGTGTCGCGGGAACCAGCGGCAAGTCCACCACGGTTGGCATGATCGGGTGGATTCTTGCACCGCGCCGGACGAAGCCCAACGATCATGAACGGCGCGGATATGAAAAACTTCACCGGCGATGGCTCACCCGTTGCCAGCGCCAGGGTCGGGGAGGGCGATATCTTCGTGAGTGAAGTGGACGAGAGCGACGGCTCGATTGCTTTTTTTGAGCCCCGGATGGCGGTTGTGAACAACATCTCTCTGGATCACAAGTCGCTGGATGAACTGCGCGCTCTGTTCAGCGGATTCATTGCAAAGGCACAGACGGTGGTGCTGAATCTCGACAACGCGGAAACCGCCGCGCTCGCTGCCGACGCGAAGCCGGAACAAGCGGTCACCTACAGTCTCCGTGATACGCGAGCCGATCTTGTCACCTATGCGCTAGTTCAGTCGCCGACCGGAGTCGCATTCCAGGTGAAGGCGCGCGATACCGGCGAGACGGTCGCGGCGGAGCTGAAAGTGCCGGGGCTGCACAATGTCGCTAACGGACTCGCTGCCCTGAGTGTTGCGAAGGCATGTGGCGTGCCGCTGGCAGAGGCTGCGGTCCATCTGGGCTCCTTCAGCGGCATCCGCCGACGACTGGAGGTCGTGGGAACGGCGAACGAGATAACCGTGATCGATGACTTCGCCCACAACCCCGATAAGATATCGGCCACGCTCGAAACCATGCACGCGTTTCCGGGCCGCCTGCTGCTGATGTTTCAGCCCCACGGCTATGGTCCGATCCGTCTGATGCGGAATGCGTTGGTGGACTGCTTTGCGAGTGGGTTGCGCGATAACGACGTGCTGGTCATGCCCGAGCCCGTCTACTTCGGCGGCACGGTCGACCGCAGCGTCGGAAGCCGCCATATTGTTTGCGACATCGAACAGCGAGGTCGAAAGGCGATCGCTTTTGCGGACCGCAGTGCCTGTGGCGACGCCCTGGTCAAGTTGGCCCGCCGTGGCGATCGCATCGTGGTCATGGGCGCGCGCGACAACTCCCTGTCGCAGTTCGCACATGAGCTCGTTCGGCGGCTAGCCATAGATTGAAGGGGCTACATCCCTAAGCCGTAACGCGCAACGCTGGCTTTGTAGCGTCGATATTCGTCACCGAATTTCTGTTCGAGATATCGCTCCTCGCGAGTCACGACGCCGAAATGCAGCAGGAGCAAACTTGGCAGAATGAGTAGCATCAGCCAGTCAATTGCAAAGACCGACGCAAGACCAAGCATGACCAGCGTGCCACCGCTATAAAGCGGATTCCGTGTCCAGCTGTAGACGCCGCTGGTGGCAAGCGCGGTCGTGGGCTGCATCGGACTGACATTGGTACCGAGACGTACCAACATGCTCCTGCCGGCTGCGGCGAGGCAAACGCCAGCAAGAATGAAAGCGACACCGCTAAGGACCCGCCCTGTCTGATTGAATGCCCCTAGCTCTGCGAGTGGCGCCAGCCATTGCAGCAAGCACGCAAGCGCCACCGTTGCGACAAGAATCACCGGCGGGAAAATGATGACGTTCGGACGATCGTGAGTTGTCTCTTGCATAGCCTGAACTCCGTAAAACCGATTTGTGATCAATGAGAACCCTGTGGCACCAGCAATTGTCTCCGATGGAGACTTATGGTAGTTTGCACTCCCTGGTCAAGGAATGGCAGCTATGCTGATTCAAATAAATCGCAGATGGATGGCTGATGGCAGCCCGGTGGCAGCAGACCCGCAAGACCTTTCGCCACGGGAATCTTGCCGAGGCCCTGGTCGAATCCGCTCTCGCACGTCTCGAGACGGAGGGCGTTGAAGGACTGAGCCTGCGCGAGCTGGCGCGCGACGCTGGCGTCAATCATCGTGCGGTTTATCGGCATTTTCCCGACAAGGTGTCATTGCTGGCCCGCGTCGCCGAGGCGGGTTGGTGGCGCCTGGCGCGGCGGGTCAAGCAGCAAATTGCGGGCAAGCCTGCGGGTAAGGAAACGCTGATCGCGGGCGGTGTTGGCTTCTATCTGTGCGCGTGTGAGCACCCCAATTTATTCCACTTCATGGCCGGGCCGCGCGTAAACCAGGACGGAGCCTTTCCTGATCTCGAGAAGGCTATTGCGGAAACCCTTGGGATTTTCCAGCAGCCCTTTGTCGATAGCGGTTTGCCCCCTGAGGTCGCGCGCGTCCGCACCGCACTTTTTGTGTCGGCCTTGCAGGGTGTGACGACTCAAATCCTCCATGGCAGACTGCGTGTCTCGCGGGCGAAGGCAAAGGATTTTGTTGCGGATGCATGCCGGAGACTGTTTGAAGGGCTTAGGTGAGACGCAACGGAAGCGACGCAAGCGGCTCCTGAACAGTCGCTGCGGCGGGGTGGGTGTGCTAGCGTGACTGGACTGTCCAGGGAATGAACATCGTGCTCGACCGGATAAAAAGCGGAACCATCCAGGAGCTTGCCGCCGGCAAGCTCTACGCGCTCCAGAACACCATGCGGCTCGATGGCCGGGTCTCGTCCTATCCGGCGAGCGCCCGCGGCTATTCGGTGACCAACTGCTACCTGCTCAAGCAGCCCGACGCCGCCTGGCTGATCGACACTGGCTTCGGCGGTGACGAAGCGTCGCTGCGCGCCCAGATCGAGTCCCTGATCCCGCGCACGCTGCCGCTGTCGCTGTTGCCGCTGCGTCTGAACGAGTTCATGTCGATCCAGAACATCGATCCGTTCACGCTCTACTTTAACGTCAAGGAATGCTTCACCGGCAATCCCGACGCCGCGTTCTGGTTTGATTTCGGCGCCGGCTCCGACTCCGGTCAGGACACGCTCGACCGGCTCAATATCACCACCATCAGCCGCGAGGAGACCATCCCGATCGGTGAGCAGGGCCGCCCGGTGGTCGTCTACCAGGCGCCGATCCGCCTGATCGCAACGCGCTGGATCTACGACGCGGCCACGAAGACGCTGTTCACCTCCGACATGTGGACGCATACGTGGCGGGAGACGCCGGACGGTCCCTGGATCATCCAGGACGGCGACGACGACCCGACCGACTTCGACCATGTGCGCTCGTTTCTGCTCAACACGCGCTACTGGTGGCTCGAGGGCGTCGACACCGCGAAATTGCGCAAGGGCATCGACAAGATCCTGTCAAAGCACGACATCGAAACCATTGCGCCCGGCTACGGCTGCATCCTGCGCGGCAAGAAGACTGTCGCGAAACACATGCAGCTCATCGACGACGTGCTCAAGTCGCTCGACAAGTCGGTCGCCGTGTCGCGCTATGTCGGCCGCGACGAGGAGAGGTGAGGGGATAATAATGGCCGCGCGTCATCAGGGCACGCTGAACCGTCCCAACCCGCTTCCGCGCGAGGTCGCGCCCGGCATCTTCTGGCTGGGCGAGTGTTTAGAGCAGCGCCAACAGGGCAAGATCTATCACGGCTGCAACGCCTCGTTCCTGATCGTCGGCGAGACCGCCTCGATGCTGGTCGAGACCGGCCACCCGAAGGACTTTCCGATTACGGAAGCGCAGCTCAACACGCTCCTGCCCGGCCGGCCGCCTCTGAAATACCTTTTCGTCACGCACCAGGAGACTCCGCATTGCGGCGGGCTCGGCCGCGTGCTGACGCGCTTTCCGGACGCGCTCCTCGTCGGCGACGTCTCCGACTATCATCTCGCCTTTCCGCAGCATGAGCATCGCATGCGCATGATGAAGGAGGGCGACGAGATCGACCTCGGTGGCCGCGGCTTCCGCGCCGTCGAGCCGGTCGTGCGCGACATGCGCACCACCTGGTGGGGCTTCGAGACGCGCGAGCGCGTGCTCTTCCCCGGCGACGGCTTCGCCTACAGCCACTATCACGAGGATGGCCACTGCGGCCTCGTCGCCGAGGAGGCGACGTCGCTTGACCTGCAGGACACGACCGCGGTGTTTGCGGATCTCGCGCTGTGGTGGACCAAGTGGGCCGACATGAGGAACTACTGCGCCCGGCTCGATGGCCTGATGCAGCGGCTTGACGTGAAGACTGTGTGCCCGACCCACGGCCTCGTCATCACCGACGTTGCCAAGACGATGCCGAAGGTGAAGGAGGGCCTGCTCTATGGGAGCAGCGTTGCCGAGCGCGGCACCAACGATGCCTCCTTCGGCAAGAAGCCTGCTCCGGTGTCCTGAAGAGACGTTGGCTGAAGGCGGCTGCGGCAGCGCTGCCCTTGACACTCCCGGCCAGACCGTCACCCTCAGGAAAACACCGAGGAGGCTGCCGTGCGTACCAAGGATCGTCGCGTGAGAGCTCTGGTCAGCATCGTCACATGCGCCGCCGTCACATGTGCCACCGTGCTGGCCGCGACGCTCGCAGGCAGCGCCACCGCCTCGGCGCAAACCTATCCGTCCCGCCCGATCACCATGATAGTGCCTTTTCCGCCCGGCGGGGCGACCGATGCCATTGCACGCGTCATCAATGACCGGCTGCGCGCCGCGCTCGGCCAGCCGGTGATCATCGAGAATGTCGGCGGCGCCGGCGGCAGCATCGGGGTCGGCCGCGCCGTGCGCGCGCCGGCGGACGGCTACACGCTCAATCTCGGTCAGCTCGGCTCGCATGTGATGAACGGGGCCGCCTATGATCTGCCGTACGACCTGTTGAATGACCTCGATCCGGTTTCCCTGATTGCCGCCAATCCGCAGGTGATCGTCGCGCGCTCGGGCATGCCGGCGAACAATCTCAAGGAGCTGATCGCCTGGCTCAAGGCCAATCCGGACAAGGCTTCGGTGGCGACCGTCGGCGCCGGCAGCCCCTCGCATGTCAGCGCGGTGTATTTCGCCAACGCAACGGGCGCGCGGCTCAATCTCGTGCCCTATCGCGGTGGCGGGCCGGCGATGCAGGACCTTGTCGGCAACCAGGTCGACCTGATGATCGTGCAGGTCGCCGAAGCGGTCGCGCAGACGCAGGCCGGGCGGCTCAAGGCCTTCGCGGTCACCTCAAAGACCCGGCTTCCCGGCGCGCCCGACATCCCGACCGTCGACGAGGCGGGCATGCCGGGCATGTATATCTCGTTCTGGCATGGGCTGTGGATGCCGCGCGGCGTGCCGAAGGACGTTCTCGCGAAGGTGAACGCTGCGGTGGTCGAGACGCTCGGCGACGAGGCGGTGAGGAAGCGGCTCGCCGGCATCCACCAGGAGATTCCGCCGCGCGAGCAGCAGACGCCGGATGGGCTCGCTGCCTACCAGAAGGCCGAGATCGACAAATGGTGGCCGATCATCAAGGCCGCGGGCATCAAGGCGCAGTGAAGCAGCGGCGTTATACAACGTTTTGGGATCACGCTCTTACGACTGGTTCTGCTTTGCGCGATCGCTCAGGATGACGGCCAGCGGATTGAGTGTCGGCGCCTCAACGAGCTTCAACGTGTTCGTGTCGTGATGATCGAACGGTTGGTCGCGACCTTTGACCAGAAGCTCGGTTTCGATGTCGTACGTCCAGCTTCCGTCGTCGTTGAAGGCTATGTCGCAGCGATAGCTGGTCGTACGGAAGGCTTCGTCCAGGAATTCGGTCGAGCAGATTCCGTAACGCGCGTCGCCGCGCTTTGCCGTGACGGAAATGTTCTTGTCGTCCGGTTTCGCTAGGCCGGATGCGAGGAGAACCTGGCCGCGTGGTATTGTCACGCTTTGCATGATCAGGCCAGTTGCCGGCTCCCATAACCAGTAGCCGACCTGATCGTGAAAGGTGATGTCCTCCTCAGGCGTGTTGATGTGGACGTGATAACGTAGTCCGTAGAAGAGTTGGGGACCGTTGGTCTGAGGATCAATCGGGTCCATTCGAATATGCTCTCGAAAAATCCGGCGCTCCGGACCTTGAGCCTTGGGATTGATATCGATGCCCTTGTCGGCCTGCCATACACCGGCGAGTCGACGGAGCGGCCCGAGGTTGGCCAGATCGTCGGGAGCAACGTTGGTGGGCTCGGTGAAGATGTCGGCAGGAATGGGTAGCATGGGATGACCCTTGTATGAGACCTCAGAACATTTCGTCTCGACGCGCTGCGTCCACTGACCGGCGCCAAGCTTTGCACTTGACATTGTCCGGTTCGGCGGACGCCTTCCTCGATCCAAGTCAGCAGGATCTGTCGATCCAGATAGGTGAATTGCGGGACGAACTCGGTTTCGCGGATCATATCAAACACATCCCCGCCGCAGCGAGCCGACCGGTGGGCTCCGCCGCGGGCAAGGGCTGCTCTCGCTAGCTAAAGTATAAGGCCACGTCATCGACGTGCTCGCAATTGGCCTGACGGTTGCATGATGTTCCTTCGGTCGTCGGCGACTTGGTCATGACGCGGTGGCGCATGGGCGCGTCGCGTCGGATCGCCAAGGATTCCATCAGCCCGGCAGTTGCCCGATACTTCCATCCAGTCAGGAGTTCCAGTCATGTGCGCAGGGGACGATCATAATTGCCCGCAATTTGAGCAGCATCGGCAGAAGCTGCTCGACGATCTCGACAACGAGCGACGCAGCTTCCTCAAGAGCGCATTTGTGGCAAGCGGCGGTGCGGCTGCCGCCTGGGCGGCGAGCGGCACGCTGGCGACGCCGGCGTCGGCGCAATCGCGCCCCGGCCGGCCGACCTACCACTACCTGCCGGCAACCGCCGACACCGTGCATTGGGGCTACTTCAGCAAGTTGCTGAAGCCGCAGCTCGAGGTCGAACTCGGGCGACTTCGTCACCATCGAAGCCCTGACCCACCATGCCAACGACGACGCCGAGCGCATGGTCACCGGCGATCCGGGCGCCGAGAGCGTGTTCCTGTGGACCAAGGAGAAGAAAGGCGTCAACCGGCGCGGCGCCGGACCGATCGACGGCAAGCTGCTCGGCCGTGGCGCCGGCGAAGGCTTCGGCGTGCACATCTGCACCGGTCCGGTCTTCGTGCGCGGCGCGGAGCCGGGCGACATCCTCGAAGTCCGCATCGTCGACGTGAAGCCGCGCCCCAGCGCCAATCCGGCCCATGCCGGCAAGTCGTTCGGCAGCAACGCGGCGGCGTGGTGGGGCTTCCACTACAAGGAGCTCATCACCGAGCCGAAGCCGCGCGAGGTCATCACGATCTACGAGATCGACACCAGCGGACAGCGCAACTGGGCACAGGCGGTCTACAATTTCCGCTGGACGCCGCAGACCGATCCGTTCGGCGTCGTGCACAAGACCATCGACTATCCCGGCGTGCCGGTCGATCATTCGACCGTGCAGGAGAACCACGGCGTCCTCAAGAACGTGCGCATTCCGATCCGGCCGCATTTCGGCGTGATGGGCGTCGCCCCGAAGGAGGCCGACATCGTCGACTCGATTCCGCCCGGCTATTTCGGCGGCAACATGGACAATTGGCGCATCGGCAAAGGCGCCACGATGTACTATCCGGTCGCGGTGCCCGGCGCCCTGTTCTCGGTCGGCGACCCGCACGCCTCGCAGGGCGATTCCGAGATGTGCGGCACGGCCATCGAGTGCTCGCTGACCGGCACGTTCCAGCTCGTGCTGCACAAGAAGAACGCGCTCGCCGGTTCATTGGCCGGTTTGGACTATCCGCTGCTCGAAACCCAGGACGAGTGGGTGCTGCACGGATTCAGCTTCGCCAACTATCTCGAGGAGCTCGGCGCCAAGGCGCAGCAGCGAGATCTACGAGAAGTCGTCGATCGATCTCGCGCTCAAGGACGCCTTTCGCAAGATGCGCACGTTCCTGATGACGACCAAGGGATTGACCGAGGACGAGGCGATCTCGCTCAGCTCGGTGGCGGTCGACTTCGGCGTCACGCAGGTGGTCGACGGCAACTGGGGCATCCACGCCATCATCAAGAAGAGCCTGTTCGCGGGCGCTTCGGTGTGATGCCGCGTGGGGAAGAACGCGAGGCCGTGCGGACGCGACCTCGTTGAGCTCAATATTCGGCATCCGACAAGGCCTCTCTTCCGACGCGGGAGAGGGGCCTTTTGGCTAATTTAGTTAGGCGTGAATTCGGTGAGCGCGCCCGCAGGCATATGATCTGACAAAGCATGCGCGAGACGTGGCGCCTCGGTCGTTCATTCGCAGAAAGCGCACTATGCTTAATTGAGTTTTGTTAGTCGTGATCCGAGCGAAAGCGCAGCGCTTCACGCATTTGCGGTGGCCGAGAACCTCCGGCCTAAACCTTCGCGTAGGTGCGTTCGACCTATGAGATGAGTCGTCGTTTCGCAACGTGAACTAACTTGTGAGCCTACGACTATCCTGGCTCCTCCGCTGGAAGGAACAGAAGGCGGGGAGAGGAGCGGGACGGTCTCCGCCTGGTCTCATTCGTTGAAGCAATCGCCGTTCTGAACGCAGCTCACCAGTATGGACGAAGTTCAACATCTTGAGCGTGACGCGACTGATAGTGGCATCGCAATCGAACGGCCAGATCCATCACGTTCGCAGGGGATGGTCTTGGATTCCTGGCGGCACCTTCCGCATGGGCTCGGACCGGCACTATCCCGAAGAGGCGCCGGTCCATCGCGTCACTGTCGACGGCTTCTGGATCGACCGCACGCCGGTGACCAACCGCGAGTTCCGCAAGTTCGTCAACGCCACCGGCTACGTCACCTTCGCCGAGATCAAGCCGGACGCGAAGGACTATCCCGGCGCGCTGCCGCACATGCTCAAGGCCGGCTCGCTGGTGTTCACGCCGCCCAAGCACGCGGTCGATCTGCGCGACTGGAGCCAATGGTGGAGTTTCAAATTCGGCGCCAACTGGCGTCGGCCCTATGGCCCGCGCAGCTCGATCAGCGGGCTCGACGATCATCCGGTCGTGCACATCGCGTATCGCGACGCCGAAGCCTACGCCAAATGGGCCGGCAAGGAGCTGCCGACCGAAGCCGAATGGGAGTTCGCCGCGCGCGGCGGGCTCGACGGCGCCGAATTCGCCTGGGGCGATGAGTTCACGCCCGGCGGCAGGCACATGGCGAACACCTGGCAGGGCGCTTTCCCGCACGAGAACCTCGCGACCGACGGCTATCGAGCGCACGTCGCCAGTGACGGCGTTTCCGCCGAACGGCTACGGCGTCTACGACATGATCGGCAACGTCTGGGAGTGGACCACCGACTGGTGGTCGACCAGAGCACGAAGCCGATGCGCCGAAGGCGTGCTGCATTCCCGAAAACCCGCGCGGCGGCCCTGAGACTGCGAGCTACGACCCCTGCCAGCCGCAAATCAGGATTCCGCGCAAGGTGCTCAAGGGCGGCTCGCACCTGTGCGCGCCGAACTACTGCCGCCGCTACCGTCCGGCCGCGCGTCATGCCGAGCCGGTCGATACGTCCACGAGCCACGTCGGATTTCGATGCATCATTCGCGAAGGGAGAAGGTCATGACTGCGAAAGGCCGATTGACGGGCAATCCTGAGACCGGAACGACGCTCGACCGGCGCAGTATCCGTCTCGGCGGTACGACCGTCAGTCGGCAGCAATAGTCGGTTGGAAGGGCGGCTCCATGCATGTAGAGGCGTCCGTAAGCCACGTACGTGTTTGATGTGCCATGTGCGAAAGGAGCGGTCATGAGTAGCAAGAACAATCGCGAGGATATGAAAGTGAATGACGGCGTCATCAACCGACGCAATATGCTTCTCGGCGGCACCACGCTTGCGGCGGCATCGGTGCTGGCGACCGAATCGTCACTCAAGGTGGCACAGGCGCAGCAACAGATGCCGGCGCCGCCGGCCGGCCGGCCCAACATCCTGGTCATCTTCGGGGACGACGTCGGCATTGCGAACATCAGCGCCTACTCCAATGGGCTAATGGGTTACGAGACGCCAAACATCGACCGCATCGCCCGAGAGGGCATCAAGTTCCTCCACTACTATGGTGAGCAGTCGTGCACGGCAGGTCGGGCCGCGTTTCTTACAGGTCAGCATGGCATTCGCACCGGGCTCACAAAGGTCGGATTCCCTGGCGCGCCAATGGGCATGAGCCAGTTGGATCCTTCCATCGGTGGCCTACTCAAGAACCTTGGCTACGCCACGGGGCAGTTTGGCAAGAATCACGTCGGCGATCGCAACGAAACGCTGCCTACAGTGAATGGCTTCGATGAGTTCTTTGGCAACCTCTACCATCTCAACGCGGAGGAGGAGCCGGAGTTACCAAACTATCCCAAGGACCCGGCCTACCGGGCCAAGTTTGGTCCGCGCGGAGTCTTGAAGTGCAAGGCGACCGATCGCGACGATCCCACGGTTGATCCGCGCTTCGGCAAGATCGGCAAGCAGACGATCGAGGACACCGGCGCGCTCACCAAGAAGCGCATGGAGACGATTGACGACGAAACGTCGGCCGCGGCGATCGACTACATGAAACGGCAGGTGCAAGCCAACAAGCCGTTCTTCTGCTGGTTCAACGCCACCCGCATGCACCTGCGAACGCACGTTCGTCCTGAGCATCGTGGCCGGTATACGCACGGCGACAGTGAGTACGTCGACGGCATGCTTGAGCACGACGATACGATCGGCACCCTGCTCAAAGCCTTGGACGACATGGGCATCGCGAACAACACCATTGTTGTCTACACCAGCGACAACGGACCTCACATGAACACATGGCCGGATGGCGCCATGACCTGGTTCCGTTCCGAGAAAAACACCAACTGGGAGGGCGCTTTCCGCGTGCCCTGTCTGGTGCGCTGGCCCGGTGTGATCAGACCCGGCACGGTCACCAACGAGCTCATGAGCCACAACGACTGGGTGCCTACTTTGGCTGCAATCGCCGGCGAGCCAAATATCGTGAGCAAGCTTCGGAGCGGCTACACCGCCAACGGCATCAACTACAGGGTCCATCTGGACGGGTACGACCAGTCCGCGTTTCTCCGCAACGTGAGCGGTAGCGCGGCCAATAACAACGGAGTGAAGAGTGCGCGCGACAAATTCTTCTACTCCGATGACGATGGTTTGCTCGTGGCCATGCGGAAGGGCGATTACAAATACGTCTATGCGGAGCAGCGCGCTCCCGGGCAGATGCAGGTCTGGGCAGAGCCCTTCACCAGGCTGCGGCTGCAGAAGATTTTCAATGTGATGCAGGACCCGTTTGAACGGGCCGATGTCACATCCAACACCTACTGGGATTGGAATCTCAACCAAATCGGAGGTGTCTACGGCGTGATGGACGACGTCTTCCAGTTTGTGGCGACATTCAAGGAGTTTCCGCCACGCTCGTTCCCGCCGAGCTTCGTGCCTGCGACGATCATGGAAGAGACGATCGACGAGGCCAAGGCGAAGGCGAGGATTCCAACAACGACAGGCAGCGCCAGGTAGACGATCGAACAAGGCTCTCGGCCGGCACGCCGTGTTCTCCATCAAGCCGCGGCGATCCTGAACTACGTCAACCCGTTCTGAGGAGCACCGAAATGGACATGCCGGACGGTCTGTTGCACTTCTCGGAAGAACCGCAAGGAGGTTCATCATGACACATGTTGCTAGTCCACCGTTTGACTCGCATCCGATGCTGCACGCGCTTGCCAGGAACTGGTGGCTGCTGCTCTTGCGCGGCATCGCCGCCATTGTGTTCGGGGTCCTCGCCGTCGTCTGGCCTGGATTAACCCTGCTGACGTTGCTCTTCCTCTACGGTGCCTTCGCACTGGTCGATGGCGTCCTGGCGCTCGCGGCGGCCATCATGGGTGGCGTCCCGGCGCCACGCTGGTGGCTCGCGATCGTGGGAATTCTCGGCCTTGCCGCCGGCATTTTGACCTTTGCATGGCCGGGCGTCACCGCGCTCGTGCTGCTGCTGTTCATTGCCTTCTGGGCAATCGCGACCGGCGTCATGCAGATCGTGGGTGCGATCAGGCTGCGCAAAGAGATCGACAATGAGTGGCTGCTCATCTTCTGCGGCGTGCTCTCGGTCGCCTTCGGGCTGATCCTGATAGCGCAGCCGCAAACGGGCGCGCTTGCCTTGGCCTTCGTGATCGGCTTCTACGCGATCCTCGAAGGCGTCGGACTGGTGGGATTGGCGCTGCGGTTGCGCGGCCACAGCCACGCCTGAAGGATCACGCGTTCCCCCCAGTGCGCTCGGTCCACCGCTCGAGTTGCGCCATCGTCAGGCGGCGGCCAGGAGTTTGTCAATGTCCGCCTATCGCCCAAGGTGTCACGCAAACTGTGTTAGATTGTCCTCCTGGTGGCCTGGCCGGAGGAGATCGTGGGTCCGCTTCGTTCCGTCGTGCGCATTGGGTTGGCGTGGCTGGTGGCCGCTGCCGCGGCCGACTGTGCGGCTGCGCAGGACGCCGCCGCATTCCTAGCCAAGACAACCAATAGCTGTCGCGGCTGCGTGCTCAGCGGCGCGAACCTTGATCGCCGTGATCTCACGGGCGCTGATCTCTCGGGCGCCGATCTCCGTGGCGCGAGCTTTTCCCGCACCATCCTGCGGGGAGCGGACCTCTCCGGCGCTAATCTCGCCGGCGTGAACCTCAAGCGGCGCGACCTTGCCGGCGCCAACCTGCAAGGCGCGAATCTCCAGGGCGTGAGCTTTCATCGCGCCAGTCTGCGCGATGCCAATCTTAGTGGCGCCGACCTGCGCGGCGCCAATCTCAACCTCGCGCTCCTGACCTCGGCCAACCTGCAGCGCGCCAACCTGATTCAGGCGCTGCTGTTCCAGATCGACGCGGGCGGCGCCGATTTTCGTGCGGCCAATCTCGGCGCGGCGCTGATGGGCAGCGCGCGCCTCATCAACGCCAAGCTCGATGGCGCCGATCTGACCTTCGCCGACCTGTTCGAGGCGCGGCTGACCAATGCGAGCCTTCGCAACGCCACGCTCACCGAGACCAATCTGTACGGCGCCAATCTGCTGCGCGCCGACATGAGCGGCGTCAGCGGCGAGCGCGCGATCTTCGTGCGCGCGACCATGCGCGGCGCCAACCTCGCGGGCGCGATCCTCAAGCAGGCCGATCTCTTCCAGGCCGATCTGGTCGAGGCCGATCTCACCGGCGCCGACCTGCAAGGCGCGCGGCTCGCGGCGGCCAAGCTGTTCAATGCCAAGCAGACCGACACGAAATTCCAGGGTGCGATCATGCCGGACAACAGCGTCCACCCCTGAGCCTACATCCTTGACGAATACCGGCCATCCCGCCACCGCGCATCGACCGCCGCTCGGCAGGGTGCTAGTGTGATCGCATAAACATAAGCAGACAGGGAGGTTTTGCATGACAATCGGGCGACGTTTCTCCGCGCGGCTTCTGGCTGGCTCGGCACTCTGCGCACTCATTGGGCCGAGCATTCCGGCGCTTGCCGCCGAGGTGACCTATGAGCGCCTGCTGAATGCATCCGCCGAGCCGCAGAACTGGCTCATGCGGATGGGCAACTACAGCAACTGGAATCACTCGACGCTCAGCGAGATCAATCGCAACAACGTCGCCAATCTCAAGGTCAAGTTCATGTTCTCGCTGGGCGATCGCGCTCGTCCGAACCAAGGCCACGCAGTATTTCACGCCGATGGTCGAGGACGGCTTCATGTACGTGGGCAACCAGTGGCAGCAGTACTGGAAGCTCGACGTGCGCGACGACAAGCCCAAGGTGGTGTGGAAGTTCGACGCCAAGGTCCAGGCCGGCGGCAAGAGCGCCCACAGCGTCGCGCTGCTCGGCAACAACATGTACTTCAACATCGGCAGCGAGAACGCGAACCCGCGCCTGGTCGCGCTCGACAAGAATTCCGGCGAGGTGGTGTTCGACGTCCAGCACCAAGATGCCGGACGCGCCCAACCAGGGCAGCTCGTCGGCGCCGCTCGCGGTCAAGGACAAGATCATCATCGGGACCGACCGGCAAGAACGAGAACGGCCGCGGCTATGTCGCCGCCTATATCGGCCGACACCGGCAAGCTCCTCTGGCGGTTCCTGGTCGTTCCCGAGCCGGGCCAGCCCGGCTCCGAGACCTGGGCCGATCCGCGCACGATTCCGATCGGCGGCGGCGGCGTCTGGACCGAGCCGTCGTTCGATCCGGAGACCAATCTCGCCTATTTCGGCACCGGCAACCCGGTGCACATGTTCGACCCGCAGGGCCGGCCGGGCGACAATCTCTACACCAACTCGCATCATCGCGCTCGATGTCGATACCGGGAAGCTGAAGTGGCACTTCCAGACCATGCCCAACGAGGCCTGGGACTACGACGCGGTCGCGATCACGCAGCTCTACGATGCCAACATCAACGGCGAGACGCGCAAGGTGATCTCGCAGACCAACCGCAACGGCTTCTTCTATACCTGGGACCGCACCAACGGCCAGTTCCTCAAGGGCGAGCCGTTCACCGACGGTGAACTGGACCGCCGGCCTCGATCCCAAGACCGGCCGGCCGCTCGACTACGATCCGAGCAAGACCGTGCAGGACTATGCCGGCAAGCGCCGTCCGCTACGGCAAGAAGGCGATCGACGTGCGTCCCGCCCATTACGGCATGCCGACCTTGATGCCGAACACCTACGATCCGCAGCGCGGGCTCACCTACTTCAACGCCATGATCGGCGCAGGCCAACTACTTCAACTCGCGGCGCCGCCGATCCGGACAAAGCAGCGTCGGCGGCACCGGCTTCCGCGAAATCTTCTGCGGCTCGCACACCAGGGACAACGCGGTCGAGCCGATCGTGCGCAACGTGAGCAATCCCAACTGCAAGGTCAGCCACGGCCTGCTCGGCGGCATCGATGTCCACACCGGCAAGACCGTCAAGAAGCTCGAGTCCTACTATCCGGCCTATTCCGGCGTGCTCGGCACCGACGGCGACCTGCTGTTCATGGGCGACATCATGGGCAAGATCTCGGCCTATCGACAAGGACACCATGAAGGAGCTGTGGAGCTTCGACACCGGCACGCATTCGCCGGCAACCCGATGACCTATTCGGTCAACGGCAAGCAATACATCGCGCTGACGCTCGGCGGCCGGCTCGGCCGCGACGAAGGCTCGTTCCCGGAGGCGACGGCGCTCGGGCAGAACGTGATGCTGATGGTGTTCGGCCTGTGAGTGACGATGCGCGCTTGCCACGGAGGAGTTGCAGCACTCCTCCGTGCGGTTGATCTGTTGCGACGCTCGCGCTGCTGCTGATCGGCCAGGCGCGATGCCGCGCAGTCGCAGCGCCGAAGATCTGGGACGTGCAAGTTCGGCACCCCGGTCGCCGACCTGCCGGACGAGGAATTCGTCGATCCGGCCTGCGGCACCAATGGCGGCCCGCCGGGTCTGCGGCATCGGCAGCTTCGAGGAGTTCGAGAAGTGCCGCGCGGAAGCGACCGGGCCTGCGCGAGGTCTGGTTCCGCTACGACGACGAGACTCGAATACATCGCCCGCGCGGCGCGCGACGCGGATGCGGTGGCGCGCAGCAACGCGATGGTGGTGCTCGGGCAGCCGGTGATCCTCTCGCTGCTGGTCGACCGCGCCGGCCTCGTGCAGGGCTACCGGATCATCACCGACCCGCGTGCCGACGCCGACCTGCGGATGAACGCCTACACGATCGGCCGATTGCATTCAAGGCGCGCTTCGGCACCGACGGCTGGGACTGCAACGATGCTGCCGCCGGCCGAGGGCGAGACGCCGATCGACGGCATCTTCATCAAGCAGCGCTGCCGGAAGGTGGCGGAAGGCGCAGCAGGTCACGGTCGAAAGCCGCCACTACTACAAGCCCGGGCAGGCGCTGCTCGATCCCAACACCGGGCGTCCCGACGGTGAACCAGTTCGAGAGCTCGGCGCGGATTGAGGTTATTCAGATCGAGGCGCTGCAACGCTGAGCAGGACCAGGGAACGACACATTGATCATTCAGAAGCCAGTCTATGCCGTCGCGTTTCTGGTCATTGCGCTCAGCTTGCTCTGCGAATTGCTGGTGCCTGGAGGCGACCGTCTTGTTGCGATCGCAGCTCTGACCTTCGGTGTTGCGACCTGGGTTGCTCCTTTGCTTCGTGCTCGCAATATCCTGGAATGAGAAGCCGCGTTCCTCGCTGGCGGGCGTCGGCTTCAGCATTCGTCTCTTTGTCGTGGCGGCTTGTTTTTCTGCCGGTGGCGTCTGGCTTGCGCTGCTCACCTTGGTGTTCGCACAGGATCGAACCTATGCGTGGGTTGCGTTGCTCTTGATCGGAGTTTTCTGGCTTTGGGTCGCGGTGATGCTCTATGTCGGAGACCTTAGGCGCCAGCGAGGCCAGGAACGCGCGCGTGCCCGTCCCAAGAGACGGTTCAGGAAACGGATCAGGAAACGTTCCGACGAGAGCGAGATGAGCTGAGTTTGAATTCCGTTCGTTCCTTTCTTTGGTCGATCTGTCCTTGGGTCCCCGTTTCGCGGGAATGAGCGGAGATTGCTTCAATCGCCTCTTTCACAAAGAAGCTTTGTGCGCCGCTACTTCCCGACCATCTTGGCCATCATGTAATCGACCAGCGCCTCGACCTCGTCGCTGCTCAGAACGGGTATCAGCTCCAGTCCGGCCGGCGGCGGTCCCTTCGGCAGCCCGTAGCAGGAGATTTCGGTGTAGGCGCCATCGAGCCACGCCGGCATTTGCGTGCCGGGTCGGCCGCAGCCGATGGTGTCGACGAGCATGGCGCGATTGAGCTGCGTCGTGCGCAGACTGGGGCCCGCCGGAAACTCGCCGCCGGTGCCGCCTTCGCCTGACGAGCCGTGGCACTGCAGGCAGGCGGCCTTGTTCCAGGCGGCTTCGCCGGCGGCCAGGCGGGCTGCATCCTGTGCACCCGCGGATGCGACCAGCGCCAGGAGAGCGCCCGCTACCAAGGTCATCTTTGTCATTGTGGGTTTCACCTTATGCCGGCGATCCGGTTTGACGTGCCGCGAGGCTTGCCGTCCTGACGCGCAAGGCTGCCCGCGCCATGGCTCCAAACGCGAACACGAGACCGAATGCCAGCACTTGCCACGGCGGCTGGACCCCGATCTCGGCCGGCGCAAACATGAAGTTGATGCGGAGTGTCCCCATCACGTCGTAGCCTCTGCGCCCCCACATGAAGCCGGCTTCCAGAAACGCCGTGAACAGGCAGCAGAACACCGCGATCGCAATAAGCGCTTTGACATCAGAACCAAGCCTATAGCGATCGAGCACCCGCCAGAGCATCAGCCAGACGAACAGGCCAGACAGCAGGTACTGCTCCGCATAGGTGCCGCGCGCCAGCACGACATGCAGCAGCGCCAGTGCGCTGATGATGTAGTTGGTGTTGTGCAGCCGCTGCCAGCCTTTGGGGCCCATGCGCCGGATGGCGGCATCGAGCGAGGTGGCGCCGAGAACGATCAGGCCGATGGTCGACAGCGTCGCGACGAAGAGCGTCAATCGCGTGACTGTCTCGATCCCGATTTTTTCAAAATTCCAGGATCGCAGCCCGAAAAAGAGGAAGATGTGCGCGATCGTGTAGATGAGCGCCATCACGCCGATCATCCGGCGCACGTCGATAAGGGCAGGCCAGCGGAACACGACGATGATCGGCGTCACTGCCAAGGCCATGAGCAGCACGACGGTGGCCCAGACGCCCGACCAATAGGTGCAGGCCTCCGTACGCCATCGCCATCAGGCCGAATTCGCCGGTCGCAGTTTGATAGGTGAGGCGGATGCCCGGCAACAGCACGAGCGCAAACGCGCTCGCCTTGAGCCAGGAAAATCGGCGTTGCCGGTCTTGCCAAGGCCAGATCAGCCGCATGGCGCTTCCCCCGCTGCTTGTCTTGTTGGCGGCAAGCTTATTGCAGGCGGGCAGCATGATCCAGCCGGACAATCAACAAGGCCGCTCGCGCGCCGCTAAGAGGGAGAATTGGCTCAGGCCGCGCGGACGCGGTCAAAGAAATCGGCAACCTGGCGCTCGACGTCCTGCGCGGTCGCGGACAGGCGCTCGGCCCATCCGATCAGGTTGCGGACGGCGTCGAGATTGCTGCTGCTGGCCTGCTCGACCGACGTCACATCCTTGGTGGTCCGGCCGGTATTGGCGGCCGCCACCTGCATGCTGCTGGCGATCTGCTCGGTCGTCGTGGCCTGCTCCTCGACCGCCGCGTCGATTCTCCTGGCGGCATCCGTCAGCTCGTTGATGCTGCGGGCGATGGAGGAGATTTCCTGCGCGGTCTTCCTGGTCGCTTCCTGGATCGCACCGATCTGGTGGGAAATCTGGCCGGTCGCGGCCGACGTCTGGTTGGCGAGCGCCTTCACTTCCGAGGCCACCACCGCGAAGCCCTTGCCCATGCCGCCTGCGCGCGCCGCCTCGATGGTGGCGTTGAGCGCCAGGAGGTTGGTCTGGGCCGCGATCTTGGAGATCAGCTCCACGATCGAGCCGATCTCCTGGGTGGCCTGGTCGAGCGCGTGGATCGTGCTGTTGGTCTTGGCCGTGTCGGTCGCGGCCGAGCGCGCCATCTCCAGGCCGTGGGCGGTCTGCTGTCTGATCTCCTTGATCAACTCGGCCATGTTGTCGGCCGCCGCCACCGCGATCTCGACGCTCTCGCTCGTCTGCGCGGACAATTCTGACGCCGATTTCAACAGCCCGGTGGCGGACGAGGCTGTCTGCTGCATTGCCGCGGACGCGCCGGTGAGCGAGCCCGAAGCCTCCTTGATCGAGCTCAGGACGCCACCGATCGCAGCATTGAAATGGCTGATGGCCTCGTTGATGGCGGCGCGGCGGGCTTCCTCCGCGCGTTCGCGGAACTGAACAAAGAGGCCTGCTGTCGTCGCAAGATCGAACATGACGGCCTGGGACAGGGAGGCAATACGCCCCCTGCCGCCAAGCCAGCTGTGGCGCGCGATGGCTTGGGACGCCAATTGGATCAGGCTCGCTGCGCAGTTGAGGCGCGCGCCGCCTTCGAAGCCATATCCCGCCTCCACCTCGACGGTGGTGCGACAGGTCTCGAAATAGGCCGTATCAAAGTCCGCCCGCAGCAATGCTTGAAACTGGGCCATTTCGACGCGGCGAATGTTCGCGCCATGGCGCTGCCACAGCTCGCTCACGCTCGACAGCTTCGCTGCTCCGGAAATGACCTGATCGATGGCAGGGCCGAGGACGGGCTCAACGATCGGCGCAAGACGGCGCAGCCGATCGCGCGCGTGCTCATCGATTCGGTAGTTCTGCAGGCGCTGGGCCAGTTCGGGCGCAATAGCCAATTGGAATCGTCCTGCAAGTCTTTGTTAAGGATATTAGATCGAGATATAGGGCAGAACCCGTTGCAAAATTGCTAATGACGGCAGGCTGTTGTGCAGTCCGCGAAGCCTGAACCTTTTGCGCGAGCTCTGCTGCGTTGCGACCTGGTGCGGCCTTCGCCGGCTATCGGATTGTCATCGCAATCCCTTGAACCAGTCAGTTGCACTCGCAACCGAATGGCCTTGGGCCGAGGGGCAGCCCAATTCCCAGGGGGAAATCGGTTTCCACTTATCCGGAAAATGCTCTAGCATTCACAGCAACAAGGGTTCATTCGCGGCGTCTCGCTGGGACTGCCGGGCTGATTCTCAGGTGCGCACAAGCGCATGGTTCGTCGTGACGGGATCGGCATGAGGGGAGGACGTCATGCGCTTTGGCGGTGTAATGGCGACGGTCGTTGGCCTTTGTGCAGCCTTCGGGGTCGCACAGGCCAATGACCAAGGTGCCAATCCCGACAACTATCCAAACTGGCGAGGGCAGTGGTACCGCACCAAGGGCGTGCAGTGGGATGCGGCGAAGCCGCCCGGGCGCGGACAACAGGCGCCCCTGACCCCCGAATACCAGGCCCGCTACGAGGTCAGCCTCGCGGAGCAGCAGCGCGGTGGGCAGGAATACAAGCCCCAGGTCAAATGCATGCGGGCCGGCATGCCGCAGATGATGGTCGGCTACGAGCCGATCGAGATCATCGTCACTCCACAGTCGACCTACATGTGGATGGTCTACATGCACGAGTTCCGGCGCATCTTCACGGATGGGCGCAGCTTCCCGGCCAAGATCGAGCCGAGCTTTGCGGGTTACTCGATCGGCAAATGGCTCGATACCAACGGCGACGGCAAATACGACACGCTGGAAGCCGAGACCCGCGGATTCAAGGGGCCGCGCATCTATGAGCCGACCGGCATCCCGCTGCACGACGACAACCAGACCGTGATCAAGGAGCGCATCGCGCTCGACTCCGCCGATGCCAATGTGATCAACGACGAGATCACGACCATCGACAATGCCTTGACCCGGCCCTGGACAGTGACGCGGCAGTTCAAGCGCGTGGCCAATCCGGCATGGGCGGAATACTTCTGCCACGAGCACAACACGATCCTGATCCTCCAGAAGGAGACCTACTTCATTCGGGAGGATGGCGTCCTGATGCCGTCGCGCAAGGATCAGCCGGGGCCGGATCTGCGGAAGTTTACGCAGACCGGTAATTGACGGGCGGCGTCACAGCGGTGGCTGCTGCCTACCTTTCCCGGCTCACCTGAACCGGGAACCGTCACAATTCGGTCGAGAGGCATTGCAAGCGTCCCGCCGCCTTGGGACCAAGGCGACAACTAGGGCCCCGTTTCCGAAGTTCGTAAGTCGTTGCAGCACCCTCTGGCACGAACTTCGGAAACCAAGGGGCACGAGCAGTCTATGATTCTAGTGCCGCTTTTCGATTTGAAGTTCCTAACCGAGTTTGCCGCAACTGCTATAGGAACTTCAAATCGGTGGCACTAGGCGTCATTGCTGGCCATTTCCGAAGGCTGGGCTTTTCCGATCCAGGCCTTTTCCGTTAAAAGCCGTGCCGCGGGCGGATCGATGGGTGAGGGGGCATTTATGGCAGGAATGTTAAGCCGGATCGCGGTTGTGTTGGTGACGCTGCTCGCGATGGGGGCGTCCGCGACCGCCCAGACCAGCACGTCCGAGCTGCGGGTTGTGACCCGTGTGCTTCCGCCGGTCGTCGTCGACCAGAACGGCACGTTGACTGGCTTCAGCATCGATCTGTGGAACAAGATCGCTGAGCGCCTGCAGATCAAAATGCGCTATCAGATCGCGCCGGACGTGCGTGCACTGCTTGAGGACGTGCGCGACGGCAAAGCCGACCTCGGGGTGGCGGCCATCTCCGTCACCGCAGCGCGCGAGGCTGCCTATGACTTCTCGCATCCGATCCTCAATGCCGGCCTGCAGATCATGGTGCGTGGCAAGGGGCAGGAGACCGATTCAAACCCGCTGATGGATCTGCTCGGGCTTCTGTTCTCCAAGACGATCCTGCTCTGGCTGGGCATTGCGCTGCTGCTGATCCTGCTCCCGGCTCACATCATCTGGCTGCTCGAGCGCCGGCATCCGAACGGCATCCTTCCGACCGAGAAGTATTTTCCAGGCATCTTCCACGCCATGTATTGGGCGGCCGGGACGCTGGCGACGCAGGCCGAGCAGATGCCGCGTCAATGGCTGGCGCGTGTCCTGGCGGTGCTGTGGATGTTTACCGGTGTGGTGTTTGTCGCGTTCTACACGGCGCAGCTGACCGCAACACTGACGGTTCAGCAGATCCAAGGCACCATCAACGGCCCGGACGATCTGCAGGGCAAGAAGGTTGCGACCACGCGCGGCAGCACCGCCGCTGCGCACCTGCGCGAATTGCGCGCGCAGGTGCTTGAAGTGTCGGTCATCGAGGATGCTTATCAGGCGCTGATCAACAAGGACGCTGACGCGGTGGTGTTTGATGCGCCCATCCTGCTTTACTACGCGGCGAATGAAGGCAAGGGGCGCGTCCATCTGGTCGGCACGCCGTTCCGCAAGGAGGATTACGGCATCGTGTTCCAGGCCGGGCAACCCGCTGCGCAAGCAGGTCAACAACACGCTCCTGACCTTGCGCGAGGATGGGTCCTATCAGCAGATCTACGACAAGTGGTTTGCCGCCAAGTAGGCTGCCGGCGGGCATTCGCCCGGCGGACAGCGCTTCGCAGGCGAGTGGCGGTTCAGATTGTTGATTGTGTGTGCTTCAAGTGGTGGGGCGCGTGCCACGCGCGTCCGGTCGCGAGAACTCTCGATGACCACACTGGCGATATCGTTGCTGCAGGGCCTCAAGGACTACGGCGCGCGCGAGATCTTCGGCATTCCGGGCGACTTCGTGCTGCCGTTCTTCAAGGTGATCGAGGAGAGCGGGATCCTGCCGCACTACACGCTGAGCCATGAGCCCGGCGTGGGCTTCGCGGCCGACGCGGCGGCGCGCTATCACTCGGGCCTCGGCGTCGCGGTCGTGACCTTCGGGGCCGGGGCCTTCAACCTCGTCAATGCCGTCGCGGGCGCCTACGCGGAGCGCTCGCCGGTCGTCGTCATCGCGGGCGCGCCAGGCGCGCGCGAGCGCTCGAGCGGCTTCGTGCTGCATCACCAGGCGCGCTCGGTCGACACGCAGCTTGCGGTCTTTCGCGAGATCACCTGCGACCAGGCCGTGCTCACCGATCCCGCGAAGGCGCCGGGCGAGATCGCGCGCGTGCTGCGCAGCGCGCGCGAGCGTGCGCTGCCGGTCTATATCGAGCTGCCGCGCGACATGACGAGCGGCCGCCGTGGCGGCGGTGCCGATACTGCCGCCGCGCCCGGCCGATCCCGAGGCGCTCGCCGAATGCGCCGACGAGATCATCGAGCGGCTCGGCCATGCGAGCAATCGCGGTGATCCTGATCGATGTCGAAGTGCGGCGCTACGGTCTCGAGGAGCGGGTCACGACGCTTGCGCGCAAGCTCGCGCTGCCGGTGGTGACGACCTTCATGGGGCGCGGCCTGCTGGAGGATGCGCCCGATGTGCTGTGCGGCACCTATCTCGGCGCCGCCGGCGATCCGGCCATCGCCAGGCTGGTCGAGGAGGCCGACGCGCTGCTTCTCCTGGGCGTGATCTTCTCCGACACCAATTTCGCGCTCTCGCAGCGGCGGCTCGATCCGCGCCGAACCATCCGTGCCTTCGACCGCGCCGTGCAGATCGGCCACCACGGCTACGCCGACATCCCGATCGGCGAGCTGGTCGATGCGCTCACCGCGCGGGCGCGGCCGCTTGTCGTCGGGCTGGCACGCGTCCCAAGCCCAACGCGATCGCCTATCGGCGTGGGCTACCCGCCGACGATGAGCCGATCGCGCCGTCGGACGTCGCGACCGCGATCAACGATCTGTTCGACCGTCATGGCGTGATGCCGATGACCTCCGACGTGGGCGACTGCCTGTTCGCCGCGATGGAGATCGAGAACACCGCGCTCGCAGCGCCCGCCTACTATGCCGGCATGGGCTTCGGCGTGCCCGCCGGGCATCGGCGTCGCAGCCGCGACCGGGCGGCGCCCGCTGATTCTGGTTGGCGACGGGGCGTTCCAGATGACCGGCTGGGAGCTCGGCAACTGCCGCCGCTACGGGCTCGACCCGATCGTGGTGCTGTTCAACAACGCGAGCTGGGAAATGCTGCGCGCGTTCCAGCCGGAATCGCGCTTCAACGACCTCGACGACTGGCAGTTCGCCGCCATGGCGGCAGTCGCTCGGCGGATATGGCGAGCGGGTGACGACGCGCAGGCAACTGCAGGATGCGCTCGAGCAGCGCGGTCGAGTCGCCGCGGCCGGTTCTCGCTGATCGAGGTCATGCTGCCGCGCGGCGTGACCTCGACGACGCTGGCGCGCTTCGTCTCCGGGTTCAAGGCTGCGCGCGCAGCGGGAGCATGAGGAGGCACGGATGTCGCTTGCGCCGTTGCTGAATGCCGAGCCGGTTATCCAGGTTCACGCCTTCGCCGCGATGGCTGCTTTTGGGCTTGGTATTGTGCAGCTGACCGCCCCCAAGGGCACGCTCCCGCATCGCACCATCGGCTGGATCTGGGTGATCCTGATGGCGCTGATCGCGCTCAGCTCATTCTTCATCCATGAGATCAAGTTGATCGGTCCGTTCAGTCCGATCCATCTGTTGTCGATCTTCACGCTGGTGATGCTCCCGCTTGCCGTTGCGCATGCGCGGCATCACCAGGTCCAGAAGCACCGTAAGGCCATGACCAGCATTTTCATTGGCGCGCTGGTTATCGCGGGAGCCTTCACGTTCTTGCCAGGCCGCATCATGCATGCGGTCGTGTTGGGCTACTAAGCGAACTGGCACTGTTAGCGCTACCACACCTAATAACCATTGCTGGCAGGCGTCCATTGCTGTCGAATATATATGATAAACAATAGTTATTAGCATAAAGAATATAATGCCAGCGCTTGAGTTGGGCCAAGATCTCAAGTCAGAATGCCAAGTAGCAAAGTGACTCGGCGCAAAAGAGGATTGCGACGTGTCGATGATAGCGGAGGAGAATGCCCTGCGTCGTTGTTCG
Source organism: uncultured Alphaproteobacteria bacterium (assembly GCA_963745515.1). GTDB lineage: Bacteria > Pseudomonadota > Alphaproteobacteria > Rhizobiales > Xanthobacteraceae > VAZQ01. The sequence goes on along the minus strand of CAVUXO010000007.1, from coordinate 354,349 downwards.
GCCGCGCTCGCACAGCGCCGTCCGGGCGAGGCGGAGCATATTGCCCGCGAGGTGCTCTCAACCAACCCTCAACAGCCTGCCGCCCTGTTTTTTCTCGGCGTTGCTCATCTGGTACAGGGGCGTCCGCAGGAGGCGGTGAAGCCGCTGGAGCTTGCGGCCAACAATCGTCCAGAAGCCTCGATCGAAACGCATCTCGGGATGGCGCTACGCGAATGCGGCCGCCTGGAAGAGGCGCTCACATGGCTCGAGCGCGCCACGTCGCGCTGGCCGGTGTTTGCTCCGGCGTTCAAGGAGCTTGGTGCGACCTATCGCAAGATGCGCCGGTTCGCCGACGCGGAAGCCATCCTGCGGCGCGGGCAGGAGCTGGCGCCAGCCATGCCGGATCTCGACATGCTCTTGGGAGCGGTCTGTCTCGATCGTGGGGAGCCGGTGAAGGCGCAAGCGGTTTTCATACATGTTCTGAAGCAGGCGCCCGGCCATGCGGAGGCGCTCTTTGGTCTTGGAACGGCGCTGGTCAATCAGGGTGAGTTCGCGCGTGCCGCCGAGCAGTATCGTCTGATACTGGCGCGCGAGCCGGCCCATGTCCGCGCGCTGCTGTATCTCGGGCACTGCCTGATGGAGCTTGGCCAGTGGGATGAAGGCGTGGCCATATTGCGCGCCGCGGCCAAGGCTGATCCCGCGATGCGGGGGCATGTCATGCGGATGCTGGTCGGCTCCGCCCACGGCAAATTCTGGCTGAAGCGCAGTGCGGCGGCGGCATTCCTCGAGGGCCGGGAGGGCGAGCCCGATCGAATGGCGGCCGCGTCGGCCTGACGCTTGATCGTAACGCTCGATCCTAACGCTTGGGCGCGCGATAGCGGCGCCGATAGATGCCCTTCTCGTGCACGATGGCAGAGGTGAGCTCCATCTGGCGCTCGGCTGCATCACCCTCGATGACCTCGAACTGCGCATCCCAGATGTCGCGCTTGAACGGCAGGCACTGGGCGATCGGCGTTCCCTTCGGCAGAGTGCCGCTGAAATGGGGGTCGCGCCACTGCGCAGGGAAGTGGATGAAATTGTCCTTGTAGCGGTCTGCGTCGACGAGGCCGGCCAAAGTATGGAACGGCAGGTCCTGCCGATTGACCGGATGGGTAACGAACAGCGAGTAGCCGGGCGGCAGCTCGATGGTCCAGAAATTGATGAACTTGATCAGGAAGCTGTCCTCATCGAAGAACGGCGATCCGACAACCTGGTTGTTGTCATGAAAGTCGATCGGCGCGCGTTGAAAGCCGGTCAGCGGGCCGACCGGCACGTCGCGATCCCAAAGGAACGTGCCATCCTCCACTCGAATGTCGGCCGCCAGCGGCATGAGGAACCCATAAGTCATGGCATCGATGAAGGGCGGGCACTTCTTCACCGTCATCTGCTCTTCTTGAAGAAGGCTGCTGAACGCGACGTGCGGCATCGCCTTGAACCAGCTCGGCAGGCCAAGGAGCGCATGGGTCGGCCGTGGCAACACGTCGGCCAGCTCCGGCGGGCAACGGAACTTGACGGTTCTATTTACAACATCGCCCGTAACTCGCTCCATTGGCTTCCTCCCCTGGGTTGATCCAGCCAACGCCGCGCCACTTTGGATTCACTGAGTTTTTGTTTTCAGCTTAGCAAGCGAGTCGCCAATCACCAAGCAATGCGTGTACTCGCGGCATAATTCTACCTTCAATTATGCTCGCAGAGATTGTTACTTATGCGGGCAGCAGCACCCGAACTCCGTCAATGACGTATTGCACCGCCAGTGCGGCCAGCAGCACGCCAAGCAGGCGTGACGACACCACATTGCCCGTGATGCCGAGCAGGCGATCGACGCGGTTGGCGAGCAGGAAGACGCCAAGGCAGAGCGCGCAAACAACCACGACCACGGCGATCAGGATCGCGAGCGAGATTGGCTTCCCGCTGGCCTGCCCGGCGAGCAGGAGCGTGGCGGTGATCGCACCCGGACCGGCCATCAATGGGATCGCCAGCGGAAAGGCAGCGACGTTGCGCACGTGCTCCTCCAGCGCGTCCTCGGCCTGCTTCGACTGGCGCTCAGTGCGCACGCCGAACACCATCTCGGAAGCGACCGCGAACAGCAGCAACCCACCCGCAATGCGAAACGCCGGCAGCGTGATGCCAAGCTGATGCAGCAGCCAGTCACCGAGGAGCGCCGTGCCGGCGAGAATCGCGGCCGCGATGATCGAGGCACGCAGCGCGATTTGCCGCCGCGCCTGCTGCGGCAGGCCATGGGTCACTGCCAGAAAGGTTGGCACCAGACCGACCGGGTCGACAACCACCGCGAGGGTCACCAGCGCGGACACGAGGTAGTCAATTGGCATGACGAAGGCTCTAAGGTGCAGGGTGCATCAAAGAATAGCGTCGCCCACTATATGTGCGATTTGACTAAATAGGCGGCATTGCGGTGCGACTAACTCGTCAGGTCGAGCTGCACTCTCCCAGTATTTCGAGCGTTTCTGAGCGATTGCATATTGGCATGTCGATTGCTTGCAGTGAGCCAGTCAACGATGACTGCCGTCCGTCGGCTTGCTGACGCCATTGTGGGCGAAAGCACAGGGACAGTTCCGAGCTCGCATAGGCAAGCTTGGCGCAGTCGTCGTGACGCCACCCTAAATGGCGCGCGCATTCCTGATCCCGACGGTCGCAGTCGGATTGTCAGGAAACGAAATGACGCAGGCACTGCACGATCAACCAGACAGAAGCTTGTCGTTCTCGGCAACGGCATGGCGGCCGGCCGCGTGCTCGACGAGCTCTTCGCGCGCGCGCCCGACCGCTACGACGTGACGATCTTCGGCGCCGAGCCGCGCGTCAACTACGACCGCATCATGCTGTCGCCGGTGCTGGCCGGCGAAAAGCAGTTCGACGACATCATCGTCCATGACGACGCCTGGTACGCGCGACACCACGTCGATCTGCGCAAGGGCGAGACCGTCGTCGCCATCGACCGCGCGGCGCAGGACGGTGCGCACGCAGTCCGGGCGCCGTCGAGCGCTACGACGACCTTGATCATTGCGATCGGCTCGCGGCCGATTCTGATCCCGGTTCCCGGCGCCGACCTTCCCGGCGTCGTCACCTTTCGCGATCTCGACGACGTCAACGCGATGCTCGCGGCGGCGCAAGAAGGGCGGCAACGCCGTCGTGATCGGCGGCGGCCTGCTCGGCCTCGAGGCGGCCGCGGGTCTGGCGGCCAAGGGCATGAAGACGACCGTCGTGCATCTCATGCCGACCCTGATGGAGCGCCAGCTCGATCCCAACGCGGCCTATCTGCTGCAGAAGGCGATCGAGAAGCGCGGCATCGAGATTCTGACCGGCGCCAACACCAACGCCATCCTCGGCGACGAGCAAGGTCGAGGGCGTGCGGCTCGAGGACGGCCGCACGCTGCCGGCCGATCTCGTCGTCATGGCGGTCGGCATCCGGCCCCACACGGCGCTCGCCAAGGAGGCCGGGCTCGAGGTCAAGCGCGGCATCGTGGTCGACGACCATCTGCGCACCAGCGACGCGAGCATCTATGCGGTCGGCGAATGCGTCGAGCATCGCGGCCAGTGCTACGGCCTGGTGGCGCCGCTCTACGAGATGGCGAAGCACGCTCGCGGCCGACGCTCGCCGGCGAGCAGGTGCCGCGGCTATGCCGGCTCGGCCATCTCGACCAAGCTCAAGGTGACCGGCATCGATCTCTTCTCGGCCGGCGATTTCTCCGAAGGCGACGAGAACGACGAGATCGTGCTGCGCGATCCCGCGCGCGGCGTCTACAAGCGCGTCGTGCTGCGCGACAACCGCATCGTCGGCGCGGTGCTCTACGGCGATACGGCCGACGGCTCCTGGTACTTCGACCTGCTGAAGAAGGGCGCCGACATCGCGCGAGATGCGCGACACGCTGATCTTCGGCCAGGCCTATCAGGGCGGCGGCGCGCTCGATCCGAGGCCGCCGTCGCCGCCTTGTCGGACGATGCCGAGATCTGCGGCTGCAACGGCGTCTGCAAGGGCGTGATCACGCGGGCGATCGCGGCCAAGGGCCTGACGACGCTCGACGACGTCCGCGCCCAGACCAAGGCGTCGGCCTCGTGCGGCCAGTGCACCTCGAAGGTCGAAGCGCTCCTGCCATCACGCTGGGCGACGCCTATGCGGCCGCCGGCCGCAAGCCGATGTGCAAATGCATCGACCTCACCCACGACGAGGTGCGCGGCTTCATCGTCTCGAAGGAACTGAAGTCGCTGCCGGCGGTCATGCAGGAGCTCGGCTGGAAGACCTCCTGCGGCTGCCCGACCTGCCGCCCGGCGCTCAACTACTATCTGCTCTGCGCCTGGCCGGGCGAATACCGCGACGACGCGCAGTCGCGCTTCGTCAACGAGCGGGTGCACGCCAACATCCAGAAGGACGGCACGCTTCTCGGTCGTGCCGCGCATGTGGGGCGGCGTTGACCACGCCCGACGAGCTGCGCGCCATCGCCGACGTCGCGGACCGCTTCAAGATCCCGACCGTCAAGGTGACCGGCGGCCAGCGCATCGACCTGCTCGGCGTGCGCAAGGAGGACCTGCCGGCGGTGTGGGCGCAGCTCAACGCCGCCGGCATGGTCTCCGGGCAGGCCTATGCCAAGGGCCTGCGCACCGTGAAGACCTGCGTCGGCAGCGAATGGTGCCGCTTCGGCACGCAGGATTCGACCGGGCTCGGCGTCAAGCTCGAGCGCTTCCTGTGCGGCTCGTGGACGCCCGCCAAGGTGAAGCTCGCGGTCTCCGGCTGCCCGCGCAACTGCGCCGAGGCGACCGTGAAGGACATCGGCATCATCTGCGTCGAGTCCGGCTACGACATCCACATCGCGGGCGCGGCCGGCCTGCATGTGCGCGCGACCGATCTGCTCGGGCACGTCGCCACCGAGGAGGAGGCGATCGAATACGTCGCTGCGGTGCATGCAGCTCTATCGCGAGCAGGCGGCCTATCTCGAGCGCATCTGGAAGTGGGTCGAGAGTGACCGGCCTCGACAAAGATCCGCGCCGCCATCATGGACGACCACGAGGGCCGCCGCGCGCTGCTCGAGCGCTTCATGAAGTCGCAGCGCGCAGTGCGCAAGCGATCCGTGGGCCGAGCGTGCCGCCGGCCGCGAGCTGCACGAGTTCATGCCGCTCGCCGTGCTGGCGCCGGTCCCGCCGGTCATCGCCAGCGTCGACCAGCCGCGAATGAGCGACGAACCATGAAACAATCCAACGACTTCTGGTTCGACGTCGGGCCGCTGCACGCGATCCCGCCGCGCGGCGCGCGCACGGTCAAGACGCCGCGCCGCGAGATCGCGATCTTCCGCACCGCGAGCGACGAGGTGTTCGCGCTCGAGAACCGCTGCCCGCACAAGGGCGGCCCGTTGAGCGACGGCATCGTGCACGGCCGCAAGGTCGCCTGCCCGCTGCACAACTGGATCATCAATCTCGAGGACGGCGAGGCGACCGGCGCCGACAAGGGCTGCGCCCGAACGCTTTCCGGTCAAGCTCGAGAACGGCCGCATCTATCTCGACATGAGCGTCGCGGCCGCGCCATGACCGGCGCCGCGATGCTCTCGAGTGCATGCGTTGACCAGCGATTTGACTACGAAGCAAGGGGAAGACAGCTGCAATGGCCTATCTGGTGCCTTCGGAATTCGTCACCAAGATGGTGGATGCGGGCGAATCCAAGATCTTCATGTCGACCGCGACACCGTGATCCGCGCCTATATGGCCGGCGCGATCCTGGCGTTGGCCGCCGGTTCGCGGTCACGATCAGCGTGCAAACGGGCTATCCGATCATCGGGGCGCATCCTGTTCCCGGTCGGCTTTTGCATGCTCTATCTGTTCGGCTTCGACCTGCTGACCGGCGTGTTCGTGCTGTGCCCGCTCGCGCTGATCGACAAGCGTCCGGGCGTGACGATCGGCGGCGTCCTGCGCAACTGGGGCCTGGTCTTCGTCGGCAATTTCGCGGGCGCCTTCACGGTGGCCGTGATGATGGCGATCGTCTCCACCTTCGGCTTCTCGACGCCGCCCGACAAGGTCGGCGCCGGCGATCGGTCACGATCGGCGAGAGCCGCACGCTGGGCTACGCGGCGCACGGTGCGGCCGGCATGCTGACGCTGTTCATCCGCGGCATGCTGTGCAACTGGATGGTCTCGACCGGCGTGGTCGGCGCGATGATCTCCACCATCGGTCAGCGGCAAGGTGATCGCCATGTGGATGCCGATCATGCTGTTCTTCGCCATGACCTTCGAGCACTCGATCGTGAACATGTTCCTGTTCCCGTCGGGCCTGCTGCTGGGCGGCAAGTTCTCGATCATGGACTACCTGATCTGGAACGAGATCCCGACCGTGGTCGGCAATCTGGTCGGCGGCCTCGCCTTCACCGGCCTGACGCTCTACGCCACGCACGTGAAGACCGGCGCCGAAGCGCGTCTGGACTGATCGCTCGGAGTTTCCCGTGAGCAGCATGATGGGGCCTCAGCCCGCGACGGCTGAGGCCTTTCATCCTGGCAGGATCGATGCCGCGTGAACTGAAAATCTCGATCGGGCAGCATTCCGACAAAGGCCGCAAGGAGATCAATCAGGATTTTCACGGCGCCCTGATTCCGAAAGAGCCGCTGCTGAGCCTGAAGGGCATCGCGATCGTGCTGGCCGACGGCATCAGCAGCAGCGAGGTCAGCCAGATCGCGAGCGAGTCGGCCGTCAAGGGCTTTCTGACCGACTACTACTGCACGTCGGAAGCCTGGTCGGTCAAGACCTCGGCGCAGCGCGTCATCGCCGCGACCAACTCCTGGCTGCACGCGCAGACGCGGCGCAGCCGCATGCCTACGACAAGGACAGGGGCTATGTCTGCACGCTGAGCGCGATGGTCGTCAAAGCGACGGCCGCGCATATCTTTCATGTCGGCGATTCGCGGATCTATCGCGTGGCCGGCAACGCGCTCGAGCAGCTGACCGACGACCATCGCGTCGTGCTGTCGTCGGAGCAGAGCTATCTCGAGCCGCGCGCTCGGCATCAATCCGCAGATCGAGATCGACTACCGGCATGCTCGAGCTCGAAAAGGGCGATGTGTTCGTGCTGGCGACCGACGGCGTCTACGAGCATGTCGGGCCGCGCTTCGTCGTGAACGCGATCAAGGACGGCGCTGGCGATCTCGACGCGGCGGCCAAGCTGATCGTCGACGAGGCGTATCGGCACGGCAGCCCCGACAACCTCACCGTCCAGATCGTCACGGATCGATGAATTGCCGGACGGCGCAGGCGGGCGAGCTGTTCGGTCAGGCAGCCGAGCTGCCGCTGCCGCCGCTGCTTGAAGCCAGGACGGTGTTCGACGGCTACAGGATCGTTCGCGAGCTGCACGGCAGCAGCCGCAGCCACATCTATCTGGCGGTCGATACCGAGAACGACACGCTGGTCGTCATCAAGATCCCGTCGATCGACCTGCGCGGCGATCCCGCCTATCTCAAGCGCTTCATGATGGAAGAATGGGTCGCGCGCCGCATCGACAGCGCCCATGTTCTGAAGCCGCGCCTGCAGTCGCGAAAGCGCAACTATCTCTACGTCGTCATGGAGTTCATCGACGGGCAGACGCTGACCCAGTGGATGATCGACAATCCAAAGCCTGATCTCGAGACCATCCGCGGCATCGTCGAGCAGATCGCCAAGGGACTGCAGGCCTTCCACCGGATGGAGATGCTGCACCAGGACATCAGGCCCGAGAACATCATGATCGACAAGACCGGGACGGTGAAGATCATCGATTTCGGCTCGACCAAGGTGAGGGGCGTGGTCGAGGCGGCGCCGTCCATCGACCATGACGACATCCTGGGCACCGTCCAGTACACCGCGCCCGAATATTTCCTCGGCGAGAGCGGCTCCTCGCGCTCCGACATCTTCTCGCTTGGCGTCATCACCTACCAGATGCTGACCGGCCGGCTGCCGTATGGCGCGCAGATCGCGAAAGCCAGAACCAGATCGCAGCAGCGAAAGCTGCGATATGCCTCCGCGCTCGATGACACTCGCGAAATTCCGGCTTGGATCGACGCGGTGCTGAAGAAGGCCGTGCACCCGGACCCCCGTCAGCGCTACGACGAGCTGTCGGAATTAGCCTTTGACCTGCGCCATCCCAACAGGGCTCTGCTGGGCGCGTCGCCCGCACCATTGATAGAGCGCAATCCATTGCTGTTTTGGCAGGCACTGTCGCTGCTCCTGCTGCTGGCTATTCTAGGGCTGCTGTTCTTGCACTTCGGCGGGCGAAGTTAGAATAGGCTGGGGCCGACAGGATCGGCACCAAGGCACATCTTCTATCGGCTCGGTTCCGGATCACGTTTCGGCGCGGCCTGACTTCCGGGCTTGGAGAAATACGAACTGGCCCGCGTCCGCTATTCGCTATCGGGCGAGTTTCATCAGGCACTGCCGAGGCTGCCCGGGAGCAACGACGCCCTTCAAACCCGTCAGTCACATCGTTTGCACTTGAACGCGGGCACCGGCTGGCCAGGCTCGACCATGACCGCAGATGGCTCACCGCAGCGACCACATTGCCTCACGACCTTCGTAGGAAGTTTCTGGATCGGCTTATTGGTCGCCGCCACTGCCTGCTGAGCCTGGGCTCTAAGTTCGGCCTTGCTGAGCGGAGGCCCTTGACGTCGTTGCTTCATCGGAAGGGGCACCATCCTCGATGTGGTTTCGGCAATCTACATTTTGCGGCTGAGAGGGGAAGCCATATCCCAGGCGGTCACGATAATTTTTGGGTCGACCACAGGTTCGACTTCACCAGCATCATATTTGTTGCTGGCCGCTTGCTCGATTGCGGCCCGATGCTCGCGAAATGCCTTTTCGTCCTCAGCCTGGTCGCCGTTGCTTCCGAACCTGTCCTCAAGCAACTCCCGCGAAGCCCGGCAGGGCACCTCCGTGGTGCCGTCCGCCATCAGAAACTTAACGCCGTTCATGGTTATCAAAATTTGCTCTTTGCTGCGTGTTAACGGCATGGTCCGATCCCATGATGAGCCTGCGGAACTCGGTTCCCGACAAGCAAATCGAACGAACCCGCGCTCCCTGCTTCGATTGACACGTTGAGCCTTCTGGGGCGGCTTGGCAACGTCGTTCGGCGATATTCTTGATGCTTGCACTCTTCTGAATTCTGCAGGTCCCTCACCTTGCTAAATTGCTGAAAAGCGTTATATATATCTATCGAGTTTCGGCCGAACGAATTGGCCTCGGGCGCGAAAGCGGCCTCGCTGACGACCTTCTCCCAAAACCCGATAGCGAACCGGCGGTGCTCTCGCGCCGCCACCAGTATTACCGTTAAAGGCAGATAGCGCACATGGCCACAGGAACCGTGAAGTGGTTTAACAGCCAAAAGGGCTTTGGCTTCATTCAGCCGGATGATGGAGGCAAGGATGTGTTTGTTCACATCAGTGCCGTCGAGCGGGCGGGAATGCACAGTCTTAATGAGGGGCAGAAGGTCTCGTATGAGGTTATAGCCGATCGCAAGACTGGCAAGTCCTCGGCGCAAAATCTCGCCACGACTTAAGCTCTACGCCGAAGTCGCTTTGACTACGGACGTGCTGGCAGAGCTAACAGCCTCGCTTCTGGACGTCAGAACGCGAGGCTTTTTCGCTTGAGAGCAGAATTTGGGGACAGAAGCTTGGGGGGCAGAAGGAGCCCAAAATGGCTGAACAAGAAACCGCAGCAACACGCAACGCCAACAAGCACTTCCGTAAGGAAGAACAAGCCCGACAGGGCGCCGCTGCCTGGAAAGAATATGTCGACCAAGAGGAAGTGACCCGCGTCAAGACCGCTCGGTTACGCGCGCAACGCTTGGCCAGAGACTTGGCCAAAGATGCTGTAGCCGCGAGCACCCCGGTTCCTGTGGGCAAGCCAAGCGTCAAATCCAGCTCAGGGAAGAGATAGCCGCTGGAGCCGGCCTCTCGCTCAAGGCGCGGGACTTGCCGTGAGACACCCATCGAGACAGGCGTATTGAGGGCTGCGGGCACCGGTAAGTGGGCGCGACCAAAGCGGTGGTGCGGCGGCTCTGGCTGCCGTCGCCTCGGACAGGCAGACCACAACCCTTCATGCGTTGATCGTCAGCTGCTCTAAACGCGCTTCCCTAACCTGCAATTCTTCCTGCATGGTTTCCAGCAGCTCTGTTGCCTGATCCAATCTGGGACCGCCTTCTTTCTTGAGGCCGAGCACCACCGCCTGCTGCCTGAGAACAGCCTGTTTCTGATCCGACGCCTGCCGGGCGGCAATTTGAAGCGCGGTATCCGCCATGGACGCCTCCTTTTGAGCTGTTTCGGGTTACCGTTCGAGCCCCCACGGTAAGATTTGGTGACGCACTGATATCACTGAGGTCGCCAGCGCGGTACAGAGTATATGCGGAGACGGATGTCTGGGATGAATTTTTTCTGTTTCGGGAGCGCACCAAGTCGGAAGCCGGCAGGTCCCCTCGAGAGTCTGTTGCGCTTCGAAACGTTGTGATGCCCGTTCCCGGCGCAGCTCGGAACCAACAAGTCGGCCGCTAAATTAGGGCACCGACGCCGGCGGCACGCGCCGCTTCGTGGCCTGCTCGAACGCGTAGGCGAGCGCGATCAGGCGCGGCTCGCTGCAGGCGCCGCCCGGCGAAGCTCACGCCGAACGGCGAGGGCTTGGCGTCGAAGTCCGGTGGGAACGGCGGCGGTTGCGCACGTTGGGCACCATGCCGAACGGCACGATCACGGTCGGATAGCCGGGCCGCGCCGAAAGCAGCGCGCCTGCCTGGCCGGGAAACAGCAGCGCGTCGAGCCGTTCGGCGCTCATGATCTCGTCGATGCCGTGGGTGGCGGAGAGCGCGATGTCCTTGGCGCGATCCGCCTCGTAGCGCGCGCGGTCGCCTTCGAGGTCCATCTCGTCCGAGATGTCGAGCTGCGACTGGCCGTACTTGATCGCGCCCGCCTTCGCGTGCGCGAGATTCCAGTTGCGCAGCTCGGTCAGCGTCTTCACCGGCGCGGCGGGCCCGAGGCTCGCGAGCCACGCGTTGAAGTCGCGCTTCATGCCGTACTTGAAGACGACCGAGCAGTCGGCGTCCTTGCCCTTCGCGTTGTCGGCGCCGCGGCAGACCTGCCAGCGCAGGAAGTTCTGCTTCGGATCCTGGTCGACGACGCTCGGAATGTCGGCGGGATCGACGATGACAGCGCCCTGCTCCTTCAGGATCGCGATCGCTTCCGCCATCACCGTTGGCTTCGTCCGGGTTCAGCCCGCCGCGCGCCTCGGTCAGGCCGGGCGGCGTGATCGGCTCGTAGTAGAAGGCGCGCGGAATGCCGATGCGCGCGCCCTTGAGCGCGTCGCGATTGAGAAAGCGCGTGTAGTCGCGGTCCGGCGGCGGCGGGCAGGTCTTGGCCGGATCGTTCGGGTCGGGCTGCGACATTCTCGAGCACGCCGAGCAGGATGGCCGCGTCGGTGACCGTCCTCGCCATCGGCCCGGCGGTGTCCTGGTCGGCGGTGATCGGAATGATGCCGTAGCGGCTGATGCGGCCGACCGTCGGCTTGATCGCGACCAGCATGGTCTGGTTGGCGGGGCTGAGGAGCGAGCCCGACGTCTCGGTGCCGACATTCGCGGCCCAGAAATTCGCCGCCGTGCCGATGCCGGAGCTCGAACCGCCGGGCGTCAGCACGGGGCGGCCGTCGATCGTGCGCCTCGCGCGGATCGCGCCGCGGATCGTAGGGATTCATGCCGTAGCCGCTGACGGCATTGTAGTTGCCGGGCATCGGCGTCGGCGCGCCCGCCACCCAGTTGGCGAGCTCGGTCATGCTGGTCTTGGCGATGATGATCGCGCCCGCGTCGCGCAGGTTCTTCACCAGCGTCGCCTCGTAGGGCGGCACGAAGCCCTCGAACGCGAGCGCGCCGCCGGTGGTCGGCATGTCGGTCGTGTGGATGTTGTCCTTCAGCGCGATCGGAATGCCGTGCAGCGGGCCGCGCAGCCTTCCTTGTGCGCGCTCGCGATCGCGCTCCTCGGCCTCGCGCAACGCGTTCGGATTGACCGTGATGACCGCGTTGAGCTTGTTCTCGTAGATCGCGATGCGCATCAGGTACTGCTGAACCAGCTCGCGCGACGTGACGCGCCCGCTCGCCATTGCCTGCTGCATGTCGGCGATGCTGGCTTCGACCACGTTGAACTCGGCTCGCGCCGCATCGCTCGATATCAGCAGCAGCAATGCGACGACGATCCGCTTCATGACGCCTCCTCCAAAACGCCCGCTGCGCGTGGTCATGCACGTGACGAAATGCACGTGACAATGCCTGCTGGCTTTTCGCATAATCCAAATGAGACTGCCACCGAGACTGCCAAATTCAAGTGAGACTGCCACGCGAGAGGTCGTCATGAGCGCGCTCCTGCGAGTAGCTGCAGCCCTGCTGTTTGCCGCCATATCGACTTGCGCCGGCGCGCAGGAGTACCCGACGCGGGCGATCCGACTGATCGTCCCGCTCACCGCTGGCTCCGGCGCCGACATTGCGGGGCGCATCATCGCGAAGTTCCTGACCGAGGCCTGGCATCAGCCCGTGGTCGTCGAGAACCGGCCCGGCGCCGGCGGGCAGATCGGCACCCAGGTGGTGGCCAAGTCCGAGCCCGACGGTTACACGCTGCTGGTGCAATCGGCGTCGCATGCGGCCAATTCGGCGATCTACAAGAGCCTGCCCTACGATCCACTCAAGGACCTGGTCGACGTCGCACGCCTCGGCGTGACCCCCTATGTGATGGTCACCGCGCCCGACGGTCCGTACAAATCGCTCAAGGTCGCTGATCGAGGCGGCCAAGGCCAATCCCGGCAACATCCCGTTTGCGTCGGCGGGCGTCGGCAGCTCGACGCATCTTGCGGCCGAATACATCGTCGATGTCGCCGGCATCAAGATGCTGCACGTGCCCTATCGCGGCTCGCCCGAAGCGATCCAGGACACCATTGCGCGGGCGCACCGCGTTCTACATGGCGCCGATCAACACCGCGGTCGGCCTGGTGAACGAGGGCCGGCTCGCCGCGCTCGGCCTCTCGACCCGCCGGCGCGCCGACGTGCTGCCCAATGTGGTGCCGCTCGCCGAGCAGGGCTTTCCGGCCTACGACGTCTCGCTCTGGTTCGGGATGTGGGCGCCCGCCGGCACGCCGCCGGCGGTGGTGCAGAAGCTCAACGCGCAGGTCGCGAGCGCGCTGCAGAACGCCGAAGTGGTCGAGCAGTTCGGCAAGCTCGGCATCAGCCCGCTGCCGATGACGCCCGGAGGAATTCGCCCGCTTCGTGCGCAGCGAGATCGCGATCTACCAGCGCATCGTCAAGCAGGCCGGCATCCCGCAGCAATAGGGCTCACGCTCCACCATACCAATCTGCGATCGCCACCCACATCAGCCGCAGTCCGAGCAGCGTCAGGATGGTGCGGAATACGAGCCTGAAGTTTTTTTCGCCCATGCGGTCGAGCGCACGCTCGCCCAGCCAGTTGCCGACCGCGCCGGTCGCGATCATGGCGGCCATCAGCGGCACATAGCGGCCGATCGCGAAGCCAAGAAAGCCGAACGCCACGAGCTTGGCGACGTGCGTGATGCTGATGAGGGCGCCGAAGGTTGCGACCTGGCCGTAGCGGTTGGGCGCCGTGCCGGCGATCAGCGGCGCGAGCAGCGTGCCGGTCGCGCTCACGAACATGCCGAGAAAGGTGGTGCCGAAACCCAGAACGACGAAACGTGTCCGCTCGCCGCCAACCCGCCCAAGCCGCGGCAGCCAGGTCGCCACGATAATGAACATGCCGAGGATGCCCTCCAGGATGTTGATCGGCAGCGCCACAAAGATCTTGGCACCGGCCGCGGCCCCGATGATCGCGCCGATGATGAAGGGGGGAAGCGTGCCGGGCATGACGTGACGCCACATCATCAGGGTGCGGGTGATGCCCGAGCCGAGTTGCACCACCGTGTGAATCGGCAGCAGCACAGCCGGCGGCAGCACCGAGGCCATGAGTGCAAGCAACAAGAGCCCGCCGGCGGCTCCGGTCGAGATGCCGAGAAAGGAGGTGACCAGGGAGGCTGCGGTGAGGCCGAAGAAGACGTGCGCGGAGACGTCGGGCATTCCCAGAAAGTCCATTCCACCTCCCTCGGGCGCGGCGGTCGACGCAAGGCATCACGTCGATACCCTTCGGATGAGCCTGACGGCTGGGACTGTCAATTGCGGGCCCAGAAGGGCTGTTAAATCACCGTGTGCAGCGAGCCCAAAATTCACTTTGAGGCCTTATGTATAACCCATTGAATATTCGTGAGAAAATAGGTGTTTTCAGGCGGCTTTTTGGGGTGGCATCTCCGGTTTGAATCAGCTAAAGACACACCAGTTAATCCAACGGAAATTCCCTTTTGGCCGAGAACGACGATCAGCCGCCGGGGGACGGCGGTCCCTCCGATATTCGCCCCGTGTCGATCACGGAGGAGATGAAGCGCAGCTACCTCGATTACGCCATGAGCGTGATCGTGGCGCGCGCGCTGCCCGACGCGCGCGACGGCCTCAAGCCGGTGCATCGGCGCATCCTCTATTCGATGCACGAGCAGGGGCACACGCCCGACAAGAAATACGTGAAGTCGGCGCGCGTCGTCGGCGACGTGATGGGCAAATATCACCCGCACGGCGACCAGGCGATCTACGACGCGCTGGTGCGCATGGCGCAGGACTTCTCCATGCGCCTGCCGCTGATCGACGGGCAGGGCAATTTCGGCTCGGTCGACGGCGATCCGCCGGCGGCCATGCGCTACACCGAATGCCGGCTGGCCGATCCCGCCATGGCGCTGCTCGACGACATCGACAAGGACACGGTCGATTTCCAGGCCAACTACGACGGCAACGAGAAGGAGCCGGTCGGTCCTGCCGGCGCGCTTTCCCGAACCTGCTGGTCAACGGCGCCGGCGGCATCGCGGTCGGCATGGCGACCAACATCCCGCCGCACAATCTCGGCGAGGTGATCGACGCCTGCGTGGCGCTGATCGACGATCCGGCGCTCTCGCATCGACGACCTGATCAACATCGTGCCCGGGCCGGATTTCCCGACCGGCGGCATCATCCTCGGCCGCGCCGGCATCCGCGCCGCCTACACCTCGGGCCGCGGCTCGATCGTGATGCGCGGCAAGGTCGAGATCGAGACGCTGCGCGACGATCGCGAGGCGATCATCATCACCGAGATTCCCTATCAGGTGAACAAGGCCACGATGGTCGAGCGCATCGCCGAGCTGTTGCGCGAGAAGAAGATCGACGGCATCGCCGCGCTGCGCGACGAGTCCGACCGCGACGGCTATCGCGTGGTGATCGAGCTCAAGCGCGACGCGATGCCCGACGTCGTGCTCAACCAGCTCTACCGCTTCACGCCGCTGCAATCGACCTTCGGCGCCAACATGGTGGCGCTCGACGGCGGCCGTCCGCTGGTGATGAACCTGAAGGACCTGCTGCAGTCCTTCGTCGCGTTCCGCGAGGAGGTGGTCTCGCGGCGCACCAAGTATCCTGCTCAACAAGGCGCGCGACCGCGCCCACGTGCTGGTCGGCCTCGCGATCGCGGTCGCCAATATCGACGAGGTGATCCGGCTGATCCGCGCCTCGAAGGACGCCAACGAGGCGCGCGAGGCCCTGATGGCGCGCGACTGGCCGGCGCGCGACGTCGAGGCGATGATCGCGCTGATCGACGATCCGCGCCACAGGATCAGCGCCGACGGCACCTACGGCTGTCCGAGAGCAGGCGCGCGCGATCCTCGATCTGCGCCTGCAGCGCCTCACCGCGCTCGGCCGCGACGAGATCAAGGACGAGCTCGACAAGCTCGCCGCCGAGATCGCCGACTATCTCGACATCCTGCGCTCGCGCGCGCGCATCCAGACGATCGTCAAGGACGAGCTGGCCGCGGTCAAGCAAGAAGTTCGCCACGCCGCGCCGCACCGTCATCGTCGACCAGGAAGGCGAGATGGAGGACGAGGACCTGATCCAGCGCGAGGACATGGTCGTCACCGTCTCGCACCTGGGCTACGTCAAGCGCGTGCCGCTCTCGACCTATCGGGCGCAGCGGCGCGGCGGCAAGGGCCGCTCCGGCATGCAGACGCGCGACGAGGATTTCGTCACGCGGCTGTTCGTCGCCAAGACGCACACGCCGGTGCTGTTCTTCTCCTCGCACGGCCGCGTCTACAAGGAGAAGGTCTGGCGGCTGCCGCAGGCGGCGCCGCAGGCGCGCGGCAAGGCGCTGATCAACATCCTGCCGCTCGAGCAGGGCGAGCGTGATCACCACCATCATGCCGCTGCCCGAGGACGAGAACGACCTGGGGCGAGCTCGACGTGATGTTCGCGACCACGCGCGGCACCGTGCGGCGCAACAAGCTCTCCGATTTCGTCGACGTGCGCCGCTCCGGCATCATCGCGATGAAGCTCGACGAGGGCGAGGCGATCGTCGACGTGCAGATCTGCACCGAGAAGGACGACGTGCTGCTCACCACCGCGGGCGGCCAGTGCATCCGCTTCCCGGTCACCGACGTGCGCGTGTTCCAGGGCCGCACCTCGATGGGCGTGCGCGGCATCGCGCTGGCCGAGGGCGACAAGGTGATCTCGCTGTCGATCCTGCGCCACGTCGACGCCACGCGCCGACGAGCGCGCCGCCTATCTCAAGCGCGCCAGCGCGGTGCGGCGCGGCACCGGCCGAGGCCGAGGAGGCCGGCGCCCGATGCCGAGGAGGCGCCGGAAGCCGCTGTCAGCGACGCGATCGAGCTCGGCGAGCAGCGCTACGTCGAAATGTCGGAGGCCGAGCAGTTCGTGCTGACGATCTCCGAGAGCGGCTTCGGCAAGCGCACGTCGTCCTACGAATACCGCACCACCGGCCGCGGCGGCAAAGGCATCGTCGCGATGGCGGTCACCGCCAAGACCGGCCGGCTGGTCGCCTCGTTCCCGGTCGAGGAGCCAGGACCAGATCATGCTGGTCACCGACGGCGGCCAGCTGATCCGCACCCGCGTCGAAGGCATCCGCATCGCCGGCCGCTCGACGCAGGGCGTGATCGTGTTCGACACCGCCGACGACGAGCGCGTGGTGTCGGTCGAGCGCATCAGCGAGGAAGGCGAGGACAACGGCGGGTGAGGGCTCGAGTTCGAGCCGCAATCTCCGTTCATCCCCGCGCAAGCGGGAGGCTACTTGCTGCAGACTCCGGGAATTCTCGCACTGGGTCCTCGCTTTCGCGGGGACGAACGGAGTATGCGGCGCCCGCTCGACAACAGAGGCCGCCCTAAGCCTCCAAACTCACCCGCTCTGCTTCTTCGACCCGCGCGACGCGAACGAGCGTCGCAAGCGTCTCTCTCAAGTGATCGATGACGCGCAGCGCCCATTGGTCGGGCGTCTGCACGTTCAAGATGTTCCAGCGGATCGCGACCGGCATGGCGTCGAAAAAGCGGGCCGTGAGCGCTTGCGCGCGTTCGTCGAGCATCTTGTCCGCATCGGGGGCTCCAACCTGCGCGATATATTCATCGTAGACCTGCCGCATGGTGCGGGCGACCTCGCGAGAACAGCCGCGCCAGCATGCCGGGCTCGAAGCGCACCTTGCCGCCGAGCGCGCGCAGCGCCTCGTCGAACGGCGTCTGGCCGGTGGCGCCGCAGGCATCGATCGCGACCTCGACCAGGCCGCCGATCTCCGCATTGATGTGCGCCCGCATCAGATCCATGACGCGATGATTGGCTTCGAGCGAGAAGCGCTCAGCCCAGCGCTCGACCTTCGGCCGGTTCTCGGCGAGCCAGCGCTCGAGCCGCCGCTCGAGATCAGGGCGGATCGCCTCGGCGGCGGGATCGGATAGAGCGAGATTGAACAGGCGCATAAGCCAACCGCCGATGCCCTCAGCCGCGCTGAGCCTCGCTTTGCCGTAGCCCATCCTTGAGGATCGCGGTGCAGCTCGCCCTTGAGCAGTTCGTCATCCTTGATGAGTGCAGTGAGCTGCAGGCAGAGCTTCTGCAGGAGCTCGTCATGGATCGCCTGCAGGTGCGGCACCAGAAGGTCGCGCTTGCTCTCGACCTCGTTGGCGAGCCGCTTGCTGTAGCTGCCGACCGCATAGGCGCGCGCCAGCCCGCGCGCGATAGTGAGCTCGGGACGGTCGTCGCGCAACACGGAGCCGGCGCGGCCCGCGAACAGGGGTGTCGCGCGCACGTGCTCCAGGAACCAGCGCCAGTTGCAGCTTCCGCCGGTGAGTACCGCGGTGGCGCCGTCGGCGACCTCGAGCTTGCGCAGCCCGGTCTCGATCAGCCGCGCGCCCCAGGCCTTGAGGTCGACCGGCGCGCCCTGTTGCGCGGCCTCGACGAATTCGCGCTCCTCCGGCGCGACCTCGTCGAGCGAGAGCGCAAGCCACTGCCGCGCCGTCTCTGACGCGCGATAGTTTCGGGCGCGCTGGTCGAACTCGGCGGCGGCTGGAACGAAGAAGTTGCCGAGATTGATGCCACTGTCATTGGAGCCGAGGATGACGGGCGTCGCCCAGGTCCAGGGCCGCTCGGCTGACGGGCTGCTCAGGTGGCGCGAGAACCCCTCCTTGATCCTGCGGCAGATCAGTCCGAGCAGCACGGCGCGATCGACTGTGCGTTCGGAGAGCCGCTTGAGATCGGCACGGCGGGCGTTCTTCTGCGCCATGTCGAAGAGCCATTGGTAGAACAGGTCGTCGAACAGTCGCCCGCCATAGACCGTCGAGCCGAAGCTCTTCGATCCTTCGAAGTCCAGCCGTCCTGCCCGCAGCACTGTCATGTCGAACGTGCCGGCGCCCCAGTCGAACACGACGATGTCGCGGTGGAAGTCCTGCGCCCGCAGTTGCGTGCCGAGGAAATGGAAGGCGGCGCCGACCGGTTCCGGGAGCGCGAAGGCAGGCGGGAAGCCTGCGTCCTTGAGCATCGAGAGCAGCGCCTGAGAGCCGCCGCCCGTGAGCCACGCCACCGGGCAGCCCGCCGCCACGACCCCTTCGCTGCCGGCAAGATCGATCTTCTCCGCGAGCCGTTCGGCACGGCGCACCTCCTGAAGAAAGCGAAGCGCGGTCTCGCGGTGCTCGGCGCTGCGGCCGATGTGCGGCTTGAAGTTCGCAAAGAACGTCATGGCGGCGCGCTCGGCGGGATCGCGAGCCAGCAGATATTCCTGCTCGGCGATGTCGCCGACATGGAACCGGTCTCTCACTTTGTCGTGCAGCACGCAGGTCGGGATGCGGTCGTCGCTGCCATGGATCGCCACGTCCACGACCTGCGGGTTGATGGTGTCGGCCTGCGCAAACGAAATTGCTGTCTTCGACGTACCGAAGTCGAGCCCGAAAGTGTATTTGATTCTGCGCATTGGGGCTCAACGCTTGCGGGTGACGAGTCCCTTGCGGGACACGCGTCGTTCGCCGCTGCCGTCCTCGATATAGAGCGGCTGCGACGACACGCTTACGAGATCGCCGGAATAGACGGCGCCGAACGTGTCGTAATCATACGCATGCTCGGATTTCCAGATGAACTCGGAGGTTGAGCCTTGCGGATGCGCCGCGTCGGCTCCGCAGGGCAGGCCGAGATGCTGCTCGATCACCTGCAGAATATCTTCGCTGGCCTCGTGCTGGGCCCGCCGCGCCAGGATGATGTTGGTGATCTCGCGCAGATCAGTGGCGAAGCGGGCGCCAAAGTCGTCGCGCTTGAGGACGAGCGCGGCCGCAAGCGCCGCCCAGACACTGGCGTCGGTCTTGAGCTCGGCATCGAGCCGGGCGGTCAGCTGCCGGCGCAGCGCGTCGCGATCCGGGTTGGCGGGATCGGGCGCGGTAAAGCGCGCCGTCAGCAGGCCCACAAGCGCGATCAGCCCGATCAGCACGTGCAGCGGCTGCGAGCCCCCGAGCAGGTAGGCGATCACGGTGAAGAGCCCGCCGAGCAACACCGCCGAGAGCATGATGAGCGGGCCGGCGCGGAGCAGCGCGAACACGGCGCCGAGCTTGCGGGCGATCCGCAGCGGCAGGCCGGTGAGCCCCATGCGTGCAATGAGCGCATCGAGCGGCGGGGCTGCCACCACCGTGACCCCGATCGCGGCGCCGAGAGCGCCGACAAAGGCGGCAACGATCACCAATCGGATCACCGTCTCGCGCGTGAGCGTCTCGTCGACCGGCTGCAGCGCCAGCAGGATCACCGCCGCGATGGCGCCGAATGCAGCCGCGAGGGCCGTGCGCCAGACGCTGACCTGCCAGAGCCGGGGGGGGGCGACTGGCCGCGCGAGCGGCGCCGGCCTTGCCTCGAAGCTATGCAACGCGTGCTGGATGTCGTGCTCGGCGTCGCGATTGAGGCCACGGATGATCACCGGCGCCTGCCGATCGATGAACTCGTCGGAAAACCGGCTGCGCGCGGCGGCGATCTTCTCGTCGGCCTCCTGCGGGGAGCCGCCCGATCGCAGCCAACGATCGAGTTCGGCGACATATTGACGACGCAGGTCGTCGAGCGCGGCGGCAAAGCGTTGGTGCGCCTCAAGCAACGTCGTCGTCATGAGGCTAAAATGCGTCGCCCCGCTTGCCGCCGCAAGGGGGCGTCAAGGGGACGCTGTGGGCGCCAAAAAAGGACGCTGAGCGGGCTAGTTCCGGGGTGTGGGGAAAAGCAGACGATCCATGTGGACTTTGATGCCCTGGGCTCGATCGTCCTCGATGGCCGCAGACGCGAGCGTTGCGGGGCGGACAAACGCCTCAATGCCATTCAAGTCCCAGTCACCCTCCAGGAACGACAGGTCGACCAGCTCGTCCTGCTGCTCGGCACTGGTGGCCGCGATATAGCCGCCGCCCAGCAGCAGCAGGGACGCGACCAATATGGCTTCCAAATATGCGCGGTTGAATCGCATGATACAGCTCCAGAAGGTTCTCGGGAGCGTAAGGCACGAATGCAAATATTTGGTGCAGGAACGCGGTGACTCGAAGGTCACGGCGGTCCCTCAAGTTTTAGTTAAAACGTTGTCACCTGCATCGCCGGCTGTGAGCGCTCCGTGGCCGCTCTCCGCGCCAAAGCTGGCGCTTATAATCAATCGGAGATTTGTTGGTCTTGACACGGCTCTCAACATGTTCGCTTTGTTGCGCATCGCCGCCTGATTTCAAATCAACCTTGCGCGCTTAGATGCTCTGCGCAAAATGTTTTTGCGACATATCGACCCAAGCCGACATGGATCGTGTTTGGGTAGGCAACATTAATGTTGCGGTCATCTCCCAGTAATGTGCTCGCTTCCATGAAGCGGCCAACGCGGCGCCGCTCGGCGTCGTTGACCTCAATGGATGGAGTTCATCATCATGTTTGATAGAACCTTGGTGCGTCGCCTCTCGACGCGCCGCCTGATCATGCTTGCGACGGTCGCCAACCTCGGCATCGCAGCGGCGGTGGTCGGCGTTTCGCCCCAGTCCCTCGTTCCCTCGTTCCCGACCGCCGCCGCCGCAGAAAACGCCCAGCGACCCGTCGGGTTCGGCGAAATCGTGGAGAAGGTCAAGCCGGCCGTGATTTCGGTCCGCGTCAAGGTCGACGCGAGCGCCGAGTCGAGCAACCTCGAAGGCAATTTGCCGTTCCCGCCCAACTCGCCGATGGAGCAATTCTTCCGCCGCTTCGGGATGCCCGACGTCAACCCGGAAAAAGGTCAGCAACCGAACCGCCGTTCCGTGACCGGTCAGGGCTCGGGATTCTTCATCACCGCGGACGGCTATGCCGTGACCAACAACCACGTCGTGGATAAGGCGAAGACCGTCGAGGTCATAACGGATGACGGCAAGACCTTGAGTGCCAAGGTGATCGGCACCGATTCCCGCACCGACCTCGCGCTCATCAAGGTGGAGGGCCGCAGCGACTTCTCCCATGTCACGTTTGCGGACAAGGCTCCGCGCATCGGTGATTGGGTTGTCGCGGTTGGCAATCCGTTCGGCCTCGGCGGCACGGTGACCGCCGGCATCGTCTCCGCACGCGGCCGCGACATCGGCTCCGGCCCCTATGACGACTTCATCCAGATTGACGCGCCGATCAACAAGGGCAATTCCGGCGGTCCGACCTTCGACATGGACGGCAACGTGATCGGCGTCAACACCGCGATCTTCTCGCCCTCGGGCGGCGGCTCGGTCGGCATTGGCTTCGACATCCCCGCCGATACAGTGAAGTCGGTGGTCGCCCAGCTCAAGGACAAGGGCATGGTGAACCGCGGCTGGATCGGCACGCAGATTCAGCCGGTCACGGCCGACATCGCCGAAAGCCTCGGCATGAAAGGAACCGAAGGCGCGCTGGTCTCCGAGCCACAGGCGAATGGTCCGGCCGCCAAGGCTGGCATCCTGTCCGGTGATGTGATCACCGCCGTGAACGGCCATTCGATCAAGGATGCCCGTGACCTTGCCAGGCAGATCGGCGCGATGGCGCCCGGCGCCACAGCGAAACTGAACGTATGGCGCAAGGGTGAGGAGAAAAACATCTCGTTGACACTTGGTGAGATGCCGAAGGAACGCCAAGCCAGCGCCGCTGCGTCGGATTCCGCTCCCCAGGGCAGTGACACACCGAGGCTCGGCTTGACGCTCGCTCCTGCCGCGCAAGTGGCCGGTGGCGGCGGTGAAGGCGTGGTCGTCACCAACGTGGATCCCAACGGACCGGCGTCAGAGCACGGCGTGAAGACCGGCGATGTGATCCTCGATGTCGGCGGGAAAGCAGTCGCGACGCCGGCTGATGTGCGCAACGCCGTCAGTGACGCCCACAAGAATGGTAAGAACACAGTGCTGATGCGGTTGAAGTCGAACGACACGACGAAGTTCGTCGCCATCCGTATCGCGCGGGCTTGAGCGGGATGTGTGGTGTCCCGGGTTTGCCGCACGGCCCTGGGTAAACGCGCGAGCCGGGGATGGCCAGCTGGCCGTCCCCGGCCGTCGGGGTCGCGATTTTCGGATTTGGCCTCTGACGACAATTCTCACACGTCGGCTCTCGTGCCGACGTCGCGTCGGCCTAGTCAAACTTGTGCCCGGACGCGCGCACGACCTCAAGCCAGCGCGGCCCTTCCTCCGCCAGGAGCGCGGCGAAATCCTGCGCCGAGCCGCCGAGCGGATCGCTGCCAAGCTTGCTCAACGCGAGCTTCATGTCCTCGGCCGCGAGCGCCGCGTTGATGGCCCGGTTGAGGCGGGTCGTGATCTCGGCGGGCAGGCCGGGAGGTCCCGAGACGCCCGTCCATGACACTGCGACGACTCCGGGAACGCCACTCTCCGCCATCGTGGGCAGAGCAGGCAGCTCGGCGCTGCGGGTACGACTGGTCACCGCGAGCGGCCGGATCTTTCCGTCGTGAATATGGGCGAGCGACACGGAGGTCGGTTCGATCACCATGTCGATCTGCCCGGTGAGCATGTCGTTCATGGTGTTGGCGGCGCCGCGATACGGCACCGTGGTGAAGGTGATGCCGGCGCGCAGCTTGAATAGCTCGCCGACGAGGAGGGGCGTGGCCCCAGCCGGTGCGCCGAAGTTGAGCTTCCCGGGATTGGCGCGCGCATATGCAACCAGGTCTGCGATGGTCGTGAACGGCAGCCGCGGCGCCACGATCAGCACGAAGGGCGTGCTCGAGATGAGCGCGACCGGCGTCATGCGCCTGATCTGCTCGCCCTCCGGCGCGGTCATCACCGCCGGCACGACGCTGAGCGTGATGGTCCCACCAAACAAAAAGGTGTAGCCGTCGGGCTCGGCGGCAGCCACCGCCTTGAGACCGACGGTGCCGCCACCGCCGGGGCGGTTCTCGACAATCACCGTGCCAAACGTCGCGGACAGCTTCTGGCTCAGAAGCCGCGCCATCACGTCGATCGGGCCACCCGCCGGAAACGGCACGATCAGCTTGATCGGGCGGCTGGGATAGGTCGTCTGCGCGGATGCAGCGCCGTCATGCAGCGTCGCGACGACAAGCGCGAGCAACGCGAACAAAATCCGAGTCATGTCGCCTCCCGGCCGGATTCAGAGACACTGAATCCACCATACAAGGGCGACTACCGGAGAGACAGGGGCCAGATCGTCTCGGGTGAGATCTGGCACCACGTCTGTTCGCACCGTTATGCCGCCTTTGCCATATCCGAAGGGTGCGCTGCGCGCATGCCGATCGAGAGCCGGTTCCAGGCATTGATCATCGCGATTGCGATCGAGAGATCCGCCAGGGCCTTCTCGCTGAATTGGCGCCGGGCCTGCTCGTAGACCTCGTCGGGGGCGTGGGTCGTTGAGATATTGGTCAGCGATTCAGCCCAGGCCAGGGCCGCCCTCTCGCGATCGGAATACAGGTTCGAACTCGTGCCACGCATCGAGCAGATACAGTCGCGTGGGTGTTTCGCCGAGCTTGCGCGCCTCTTCCGTATGCATGTGCAGGCAGTAGGCGCAGCCATTGATCTGCGACACGCGGACCTTGACGAGCGTGAGCAGCCTGTGATCGAGGCCGCTGGTCTTCAGATAGTTCTCAACGGCAACCAGAGCAGAAACTCCATCGGGTGCTACCTTGAAAGCATTCAGTCTTGGCGTCATGGCTTGGTCTCCTTTCTTGTGGGGGCATGCGGGGAATTCTCATCTCGTGGTGTGCTGAGGCCGTTGGTTCACCGCGATGGTGGGCCGCTTTAATGATGAGACGGAGCAGCAGGCGCGCGTTGTGACAGCTCACGACGAAGGTTCTGAAGAAATGCCGGCGAGCTTGTCCGGATTGACCAGAGCGTAGGCCGCCAGAATGCGGGAGCCGTCGGTCTCGATTGCGAGCGCCCATACCGCGCGTCCGTCGGCGAAGCCAGCCAGACCTGTTTGTCCGTTGATGGTCACCAGCCGATAGGTCAGGTCGCTGAGGTAACGCCGCCATATTCCGGAGATGAAGCGCGAGACCAGCTTGGCGCCGTGCAAAGTCTTCAGCGCGGCCTTGGCCTTTCCGCCGCCGTCCGAAGTCCAGGTCGCGTCGCTGGCGAACAGCGCAAGCAGGGCGTCCGTGTCCTCTCATGGAGGGCGGTGAGAAAGCGCTCCAAAAGCCGAGTGCGCGCGGCTTCGTCCACTTTGAATCGCGGCCGATCACGCCTGACGCGCTCTCTTGCCCGGTGCACGATCTGCCGGCAGGCGGTCTCGTTCTTTCCAAGGATGCGTGCAATGTCTGCATATTCGTTATCGAACACATCGTGCGAGAAGAAATGCGGCCCGCTCCTCGGGAGCGAGCCGTTCCAGAATCAGCAGAAACGCGACTGACAGATCGGACGCGAGTTCCACAGAAGCGTCGGCGGGAGGGGCGGTATAGTTGATCAGCGGGTCGGGCAGCCAGGGACCCACATAGGCTTCACGCTCGGTCTTTGCAGCTCTCAGTCGGTCGATGCATAGTCGCGTGATAATCGTGACGAGCCAAGCCTCCGGCGTGAGCACCCGCTCGGCATCCGAATGATGCCAGCGCAGGTAGGCCTCCTGGACCATGTCCTCCGCATCCGCTCGAGAACCGAGCATGCGGTAGGCGATGCCATAAAGGCGAGGGCGGTGCTGATCGAACGCCGCGAGTGTGTCGGTCGTAGCGGGTTCCATGGCGGGCTCTCTATTTGACGGTACCCACACCAGACGATGGAACAGCGCCTGCTGTGACATCGTCCTTGTGGCGCCAGCTAGGGAGCCCGCTCAGGCGCGACAACAGCCGCTCACGCAGCCGTGACGTCTTCCGCACGCCGCTCTATTCAGGCTGGACGCCCGAGAGCTTCACCATGTTCACCCACTTCGGCTGCTCTTTCGCGATGAAGGCCGCGAAGTCCTCCGGCGTGCCCGGGTTTGCGATGGCGCCGAGTTGCTTGAAGCGCTCCTGCATCAGCGGAGTTTTGAGGCCGACATTGATCTCCGCATTGAGCTTGTCGACGATCGCACGCGGTGTTCCCGGCGGTGCGACGATGCCGGTCCATGAGCTTGCGACGAAGTCCGGCACGCCGCCTTCGATCATGGTGGGAACATCGGGAAGTTCCGGTAGCCGCGACGTGGTGGCAACGCCGAGCGCGCGCACCTTGCCCTCGTGCACATGCGTGAAGGTGACCGAGGTGGTCTCGAAGCCGAGATCGACCTGGCCGCCGATCATGTCGGTCAGCACGAGCGAGGCGCCGCGGTAGGGCACGATCACGATGTTGGTCGCGGTCAAGCTGCGGAACCAAGCCGCCAGCATGTGCGGTGGCGCGCCGTTCGGAATGCCGAAGTTAAGCTTGCCAGGATTGGCCTTGGCGTAGGCGATCAGCTCGGGAACCGTTCGCTGCGTAGCCTGTGGTCGTGTGATCATCACATAGGGGACGCTCGAGACGAACGCGATCGGCGTGAACGTGTTGGGATCATAGCCGGCGTTGGGATAGAGGGTCGGGCCGATCGCATAAGTCGCCGCGCTGCCGACCAGAAGCGTGTAGCCGTCGGGCTCGGCCGTTGTGATGGCCTTGCCGGCGATGGTTGAGCCGGCGCCCGGGCGATTTTCGACAATCATCTGCTGGCCGAGCGTCGTCGACAGATGCTGCGCGACGAGACGGCCCATGACGTCGACCGGACCGCCGGCCGGGAACGGCACCAACAGCTTGATCGGGCGCGAGGGATAGCGGTCCTGGGCTTGCGCCGGCAGGCCGGTCAAAAGGCATACCGCGATGACCGCGAGCGCAACTGCTCGTCGCATGGGCGTCTTCTCCCCGGGGTCTAAGTTTTGCGGCCGGTGGCCGCTTGCAGAATGGTGATCATGTCCTGGTAGCCGCGCGCGCGGGCATGGCCGAGCGCGGTGGTGCCCTGGCGGTCCTTGATCTCGGTGTCGGCGCCAGCCTTGACCAGGAGATCGACGGTCTCGATGTGACCCTTGCTGTTGTTGCCGAGCATCACGGCGATGATCAGCGCAGTCCAGCCCATGCGGTTGACGTGATCGAGCGGAGCCTTGGCGTCGATCAGTGCCCGCACGATCTCGACGTGGCCAAGATGGGCCGCCGAGATCAGCGCCGTGCCATCAAGCGGGCCGGTGACCCGCTTTGGATCGGCCCCGCCGGCGAGGGCGAGCTTCAGCAGCTGCGATGTCATTGTTGACGGCCGCGAGCGTCAGGATGTCGAAGCCCTGCATGTCGCGGGCATTGGCGTTGGCGCCACGCTTGAGCAGCGCCTCGACCGCCGCGTAATGCTTGCGGTATGCCGCGACGAGGAGCGGGGTGCGGCTGTTGGCATCCTGGATGTTCGGGTTCTCGCCGTCGCTGATGAGCTTTTCAATCTCGGCTACCTCGCCATTGGCGGCGGCGGCATGCAGGCCGGCGTAGATCGCGATGTCACGATCGGTGGGAGCCTGCTGGGCGTGCAGCGCAATCGGCGAGCAGGCCAGCGCCGCAGACACGAGACAAATCTGGAGGCAGATCTTGGAGTATCGAATCATGGCCATCCCAGGCGGACAGGTTATCGCCCCTGGCCCGGAATGGTAGCACGGGTGCCGCGCAGTTGAAGATCGGGAATTGCCGCAGCCTGCCGGGTTCTGCCCCGACTTTACTGCGTTGCGGTACGGTCGGTGGTGATCAGGCGGACGGGCTTCGCCTGGCGGGAGGCCTGCCGGCGATCGCGCAGGCAATTTGCCTCGTAATAGGGCCAGGCTTGCGGCGAGCAATCGGCTCCGATGGGACGCAGGTCGAGACGATCGGACTTGACCACCTTGAGGGGCGTGCTGGCGTCGGCTTCAGGGCTGAAGCCGGGCAAAGACATCACCGCACCGGCTCCTATGGCGACCGCTGCAACAGCCGGAATGATTTTGCTGATCAACACGATAGAGCCCCTGCCTGCGCCTTGCCCACGGGGCCTTGTCGCCCCTTTGCGGTTTGGTCGTACCAGCCCCGCAAAAGGTTCAAATCTCGCCAGAATTTGCCTGTGGACGGAGCGGCTGGAGACGCGGAACTTGCGGTGAGGGGGGCGGCCGGGTTAGACCCCGATCATGCCGCGTACAGCGCTCTTTCCGGGCTCGTTCGACCCCGTCACCAATGGCCACCTCGATGTCGTGCGCCAGGCCGTGCGGCTGGCCGATCGCTTGCTGCTCGCCATCGGCACCCACCCGGGCAAGACGCCGCTCTTTTCGGTCGAGGAGCGGATCGCCATGCTGGAGGAGACCTGCGCACCGGTCGCCCGCGCGGCAGGCTGCGAACTCCAATGCATCACCTTCGGGGATCTCGTCGTCGCGACAGCCAAGCGTGAGGGTGCGAGCTTGTTGATCCGCGGCCTGCGCAGCGGCGTCGACTTCGAATACGAGATGGAGATGGCTGGCATGAACGCCACCATGGCGCCGGACGTCCAGACCGTGTTTGTTCCGGCCGCGCCGGCCGTTCGCCCGATCACCGCCACACTGGTGCGGCAGATCGCTTCCATGGGCGGCGATGTTTCGGCATTCGTGCCGCCGCCGGTTGCGGCCCGCCTGAAAGCAAAGTTCGCCGGCAAAGCCAAAGCCTGATTTTCAGTTTCAAGCCTCGACAGGGTGCACCATGACAATCCGTCCTTCCGCTGTGACGCTCGCCGCCGTGCTCACGCTCGGCCTCGCGGCTACGCCGCTCATCGCCCAGGGCAACCTCGGCAATCCAGCCGCCCTGACCGAGCAGGCGCCTGCGACCTACAAGGCCCGCTTCGACACCAGCAAGGGCGTGTTCGTCATCGACGTGCGCCGCGAATGGGCGCCGGTCGGAGCCGATCGGTTCTACAATCTGGTGAAGAACGGCTTCTATGACGAGAACCGCTTCTTCCGGGTGATCAGCGGCTTCATGGTGCAGTTCGGCGTCAACGGCAATCCGCAGGTCTCGACGCCCTGGCGCAATGCCCAGATCAAGGATGATCCGGTGAAGCAGAGCAACAAGCGCGGCTTCATCACCTTTGCGACCTCCGGTCCGAACTCGCGCACCACGCAAGTGTTCATCAACTTCGGCGACAACAGCCGCCTTGACGGCATGGGCTTCGCGTCGTTCGGGCAAATAAACAGCGGCATGAACGTGGTCGATCAGTTGTACGCCGACTACGGCGAAGGCGCGCCGCAGGGGCGCGGACCCAACCAGGGCCGCATCCAGGGCGAAGGCAATGCCTATCTGACGCGCGACTTCCCCAATCTTGATTTCGTGCGGAAAGCCACGATCTCACAATAGCGGGAGGGCTTGGATAGCTCTCGCTGACAGATCAACGGCAACACATCAATGCGCGGGCTGGCAGCAGCGATCCTGATAGTCTCGGCGGCGATGACCGCCGGATCGGCCACGCCCGCGGCTGGGGTCTGCAGCGTGTTCGACAAGCGGCCATGCGCACCGACGGTGTGCGGCGTCTATCAGCGCCGTCCCTGCATTCCCGAGATCGAGTATCCGATCGGCCAGGACTTGCGGCTGACCATCGAGAGCCCGCCGGCCGAGGGCGTTGCCTCGCTTACTCTTGATCAGAATGACAGCAGCGACGAGCACAAGCTCAATACGCTGAGCGCCATGTTCGCAGCGCTGCGTGGCTGCTGGGTGCCGCCGCCCGTGGCCGAGGCGCACCACGGCATGCAGATGTCGGTTCGTCTGAGCTTCAAGCGCACCGGCGAGATCATCGGCGCGCCGCGCGTGACCTATACATCGCCCAACACACCACCCGAGGTCAGGGACCTCTATCACCAAGCCATCACCGCGGCGCTTGAGCGCTGCTCGCCTATGCCGTTCACCACCGGATTGGGTGGAGCCGTTGCTGGCCGCCCGATCGCCATCCGTTTTGTTGACAACCGGGAGCAGCCATGACCGACCCAGAAAACACAATGATCCTCGAAACCACCAAGGGCCAGGTGGTCATCGAGATGCGACCTGATCTCGCGCCCGGGCATGTGGCGCGCATCAAGGAGCTGGTGCGCGACGGCTTCTACGACGGCATCGTATTCCATCGCGTCATCGACGGCTTCATGGCGCAGACCGGCTGTCCGCATGGGACCGGCACCGGTGGCTCGGGCAAGAAGCTCAAGGCCGAGTTCAACCGCGAGCCGCATGTGCGCGGCACGGTTTCCATGGCGCGTGCGCAGAGCCCGGATTCCGGCGACAGCCAGTTCTTCATCTGCTTCGACGACGCACGGTTCCTTGACAATCAGTATACGGTGTGGGGCCGCGTGACCGAGGGTATGGACAATGTCGACAAGATCAAGCGCGGCGAGCCGGTGCAGAGCCCCGACAAGATCGTCAGCGCCAAGATGGCGGCCGACGCCGCATAGACTTTGATCCGACTAGAATCGGATCAAAGTCTAACTTTTTGTTTGAGCATGATCTCTTCCGAAATCCGGATTCCACTTTTCGGGATCATGCTCAGGCGGATTGCGATTACGTCCGCGTCGCCTTTTTTGCTTTCGAGCGTGATGTTGGAACGGCGTGGCGCCACGCCGTTTCAAGCACGTCTTTCAGCTCTGCCACTTTGATCTTGGCAAGCGTGACTGTCGTCCAGCCTTGCTTGCCCCACGCGTTCGGCACGGGCGAGAACGCGTCAGGCGCCAACATGCACTTGAACTCCTGCTCCTCGGGCGAGAGTTTCAGATTGGCGGTGCGCCGATCCGAGGCGAGCGTCGCGTAGATGCGCCCAGCCTTGAACGCGATGCGGTCAAAATGCGGCGCCTCGGTTGTTCCCGCAAGTGTAGAGTGCGATTTGGTGCAGGTCGGTGGCGTTGGCCATACAAGGCTGGTTAAAATCTGGTTATGTGAGCAAAATCGTGTTTATACTACGAGATATTTACGCTCTCCGGCTCAGCTTCACATACCCACGCTTGCTGCGCAAACCACTCATGCTCCGTTCGGCAATAGGGGCAATAAGCTTGCGCGAAAAACACCGGCGTTGCGCGAAAGGTCGCGCGATCGGCGACAATTCCAGTCGGAATGATGTAGCCCGTTTGCGGACATTTGATCACTACGGCACCCTCGGCTGCGCTCATGTCTTATATCCACCTGTTATACCCATAGGCTCATGGACGTGCTTGGTAGTGAAAGCGTGCGACGATCGTTTGACGGCGATGTGGTGTTTTTGAAATCGCACACACCGCGCCGTTACTGCGTTCACAACGGAATCACATTGTTGCGAGCACGCGCGCGAATCACTCGCATGTGCACTGAGAAGGCTTTGCAATAACGGAAGAATCGCATCGCTGGCTGAAAGTAGCCGATCGGTTCCGAGCCATTGCACTGACTTAATTTCATTGTAGCAATAGAAATCAAACGCGTGATTGAAGGAACGGCTTGCTGGTATCGGCGTTAAAGGCCAATCGCGCGGTCTTTCGCGCCTGAGTGAATAGAAATAGGGGAGACATCATGCTGCGTCTTTGGCTCG
The DNA here is from genome assembly GCA_963745515.1 of uncultured Alphaproteobacteria bacterium. Lineage (GTDB taxonomy): Bacteria > Pseudomonadota > Alphaproteobacteria > Rhizobiales > Xanthobacteraceae > VAZQ01. The sequence goes on along the minus strand of CAVUXO010000007.1, from coordinate 323,099 downwards.
GTGATTCGACACCAGCGGAAGAGTCCGCAAGAGCGCCAGCATTCGTTTCCAATCGGCAACGTGTTCGCTATCTGGTGATGCGCCAGGAGGACGTCTGGTTCATCAACTTCGCGGGCGAGAAGTTTGGCCCCTACATCAGCGAACGGGAAGCGATGTTGTTCGCGGTCGATGCTGCGCAGAAGCTCGGTGCGAAGGGCGAAGATACCGAAGTGTGCCGCGTCGATGAAAGCGGCGACGCACAGCCCGCATGGAGCTATGGGCTCGATCCCTATCCGCCGCGGCTATAGTGCCGCTGAGGTGATTTCCAGCCAGAACGAGCTCGACAGCGTTCTCGCCGCATTGGGATAATTGAAGGGAATTCCGAGCGCGCCCAATATCCCGCGGGCCTTCGCGCTGAGCGCCGGGTCGCTGCAAACGAAATAGCCTGGAAAGATCACCTTGAACGGTGGCGCGCCGCACAACAGCATGGCGGCGAGCATGTATTGCTCAGCGAACAGCGACTGACTCCAATCCGGCGGATAGTCCGCCGGCAGGAAGATGTCGTGGATGTGAACCAGCACGCCGGGCTTGAGTCGCTGTATCACTTCAAGAAAGAACACGGTGACGTCCGAGTTCATGAACACGCGGTGTGAGCCGTCGAAGAACAGGATGTCGCCCGCAGTTAGCTCGTTAAACAGCGCAAGGTCGCAGTCCTCGAGCGGCGCGCGAATCTTGCGCTGGCAGAGCGAATCGATCTCGGCGCGCGGGCGAGGATCAATCGAGCTGATGATGGTGGGCAGGTTGGCGGCATGCCGCGTGTGACTTGCAAACATGGTCGAGTTGCCGGAGCCGATCTCCAGATAGTTCTTGGGGCGGCGCGCCAGCAGAAAACTCACCAGCATGGTGGCGTCGAGCGCCGTGAACCAGATATTGTTCCAGCACGGCGCCAGCGGGTTGTTCGGATCGTGCTCCTGTCTGATGCTACGCAGCACCTGGCCGTGCGGTTCGATCTCCGCGAGCAGCCGCTCGTAGTCGGCGCGGCCGGGCTCTAGAACGGCCGCAAGCTGCGTATGCGCTGCGGTGCCATGGCCCCAGCGCGATCGCAAGGTAAACTGGCGGCCGTCGTCCGTCTCCATTGTGAGCATTTTACCTTGCCCTTTTCCTCGTGGCCTGTCATGGGGCCTAGTGTCCCGATTCCGAAGTTCGCATCGTTTCGCGGCACCCTCGTTTGCGAACTTCGGAATCGAAGGACACTAGCAACTTTGTTGATCTAGTGTGGCTTTGGTTCAGAAGTCCGCATCTCGAACTCGCGGCAAGTTATGATGCGGACTTCTGAACCGCCACACTAGGTCAATCCGATGCGCACCGATCTTTTCGACTTCGACCTGCCGCTCGAGCGAATTGCGCTGCGTCCCATATCACCGCGGGATGCGGCGCGGCTCCTGGTCGTACGCCCGGGTGGTGTAGCCGAAGACCGCGCCGTGCGCGACCTGCCTGAGCTGCTGCAGCCGGGCGATGCGGTCGTGGTCAACGATACCCGCGTGATCCCGGCGCGCCTCGTGGGGCGGCGGATCGGCCGTGGTGAGGAGCCCCGGATCGAAGCGACGCTGCATCGACGGATCGATGGGTCGCGCTGGTGCGCGTTCGTGAGGCCTGGCAGGCGGCTTCAGGCGGGCGACGTGGTGCGGTTCGGCGGCGAGGGCAAAGTCTGCTTCCTCGGCCAGCTTGATGCGACGGTGGAAGACAAGGGGGAGGGCGGCGAGGTGACGCTCGCCTTCGCGTTTCACGGCGCGGTTCTTGACGAGGCGATTGAGGAGCGCGGTGCGATGCCGCTGCCACCCTATATCGCGTCGCGCCGGCCGCCCGACGAGCAGGACCGCGTCGATTATCAGACTATGTTTGCCCACGCCGACGGATCAGTCGCGGCGCCGACCGCCGGCCTGCATTTTACCGATGCTCTGATCGATCGCCTCAGGGCGCGCAACATCGCGCTCCATACTGTGACGCTCCATGTCGGGGCCGGCACATTCCTGCCGGTCAAGGTAGACGATACCAGCGGTCACCGCATGCATGCCGAAGCGGGCAGCGTCTCGACCGAGACGGCGGCGGCGCTCAACGCGGTGCACCGCGCGGGCGGGCGCGTCGTGGCGGTCGGCTCAACCGCGCTGCGGCTCCTCGAAAGCGCGACGGGTGATGATGGCGTCATTCGTGCATTCGCGGGCGAGACTGCGCTGTTCATCACACCGGGCTATCGCTTCCGCGCCGTCGACGTGATGATGACCAACTTCCATCTGCCGCGCTCGACGCTGTTCATGCTGGTGTCGGCATTCTGCGGCCTCGACGTGATGCAGCGCGCCTACGCGCACGCGATCGCCGCGGGCTATCGCTTCTATTCCTATGGCGACGCCTGCCTGCTGTTTCGCAGCTAATGTCCAAATTCCAAAGTTCGCATCATTTTGCGGCAGCGGATATTCCGGTATCGCCGCGATGGGCCAGAAGTAACCCTAGCTAGCCGCCTCCACATGACCAGCGCGGCACCATCCCTTCGGTCATCTCGATAAACCAAAGGGCAATATCGTTCAAAGCGCGTCGAGGCAATCTATTGCGGAAGCACTGACTATCTGGGGCTCACCATCGAGACGGTGTCGCGCCCGCGCATGACGCTGGGGGGACGCCCCGGCGACGAGTTGCCGTCGGTGCGCCGGATCGCCTTGCACAACCGCACTGCGCTCAGCCGCCTGAATACGTGAACGTTCGACGCAGTCTGAGCGGCAACGCGAAGGAGATGAGCCATGAAAGCGCACGATGTCATGACGTGGGGCGCGATTACGGTCGAGCCCGATGCATCGGTTACACGCGCGGTGCGGCTGATGCTGCAGAACAAGATCAGTGGACTGCCCGTGGTCGACGCCAAGGGTCAGCTCGTTGGCATGGTGACGGAAGGCGACTTCCTGCGGCGTGGTGAGCTCGGCACCCAGCGCCAAAGGTCGCGCTGGCTGGAATTCCTGCTCGGCCCTGGCCGTCTGGCAGACGAATACGTTCAATCGTCCGGGCGGCAGGTCTCTCAGGTCATGACTCCCGACCCCAAGACCATCACGCCGCAGACGCCGCTCGAAGAGGTCGTGCGCCTCATGGAGCATCATCGTATCAAACGGCTGCCGGTCGTGCATGACAGCAAGGTCGTCGGTATCGTCAGCCGAGCCAACCTCCTGCGTGCGCTGGCGAGCGTTGCGCGCGAGGTCAAGCCGGAGGCCAGCGACGACGCGACGATCCGCGAGCAGATCATAGCCGAATGTGCCAAGCAGCCATGGGCACCGCGTATCAATGTTGTGGTGTGCGATGGTGTAGTCAGTCTTTCGGGCGTGATCACCGATGATCGGGCGCGCCAAGCCTTTATCGTCGCGGCCGAGAATGTGCCCGGCGTGAAGGCCGTGCAGGACCGGCTGGCCTGGATCGAGCCAACGTCCGGCATGGTTCTTCTGTCCGAGGAGGACGAGGCCAAGGCGCGGGCATCATGAGCGTGCGTGCACGCAAAACGTCTGATTGTCGGAAGCCCTTTAGGGCTTCCATGCTTCCACTTCGATGGTGATGTGCGACAGCGAGCGCAGATCGGCGAGGCGTTTCTTATAGACGCTCGGAACCTGCGGCTGCGATGACGCAATCGAGACGATCCCGGCAACATGGCCGGGGCCCACTCGCCAGAGGTGCAGGTCGAAGATGCGGTCGCCGTTCTGCTCTAGGCGATCGGCGATCTTCTGCGGCAAGGTGGGATCGGGGCTCATGTCGAGCAGCACCGCGCCAGCCGAGCGCAACAGATTCCAGGCCCAGATTCCGACTACGGCCGCGCCCAGGAGGCCGACCGCGGGATCGAGCCAGAGCCAGTTGAGCGCGCGCGCCGCAAACAGTCCGACGATCACAAGGACCGACACCACCACATCGGTGGCGACGTGCACGAAGGCGGCGCGCAGATTGTTGTCGCGCCGGTAGGCCGCGTGCCGATCGTGAGCGTGATCGTGATCGTGTTTATGGTCGTGATCGTGATCATGGTCATGATGATGGTCGTCAGCGTGATGGTCGTGATCATCATGATCATGGTCGTGCCCGTGATCATGCCCATGATGGTGATCGTCGCGCAGCAGGAAGGCGCTCACCAGGTTGACGGCGAGACCCAGGAATGCAATCGGAATGGCCTCGGCGAAGGCGATCTCGACCGGGTGGAAGAACCGTTCGATCGATTCGTAGGCGATCAGGAGTGCCACCATGGCGAGCACGATGGCGCTCGAAAAGGCGGCGAGGTCGCCGAGCTTGCCGGTGCCGAAGGCGAACCGATGGTCGTGCGCATAGCGGCGGGAATAGGAATAGGCGAGCGCTGCGATCAGGAGCGCGCCGGTGTGGGTGGACATGTGCAGGCCATCGGCGATCAGTGCGACCGAGCCGAACCAGATGCCGCCGACGATCTCGGTAATCATCATGACGGTGGTGATGGCGATGACGATCCAGGTCTTGCGCTCGTTGTGCTCATGGGCGTCGCCGAGGAAGTAGTGCCCGTGTCGCAAATCGTCGATCGAGCTCATCGCAGTCTTCCTCTTCCTGGCGTCTTGTGGGCGCGCCCGTCGTGCTTGCGTGATTCACGGGTCCGCCAGCGCAGCAGTATAGGGCAATTCGGCTGCCCGTCGCGTGTGACCCGATGACCGGCCTCTCCTTCCGCCTGATCGCGGACGACCGCGCGGCGCGTTGTGGCGAGATCATGACCCCGCACGGACCGGTGGCGACGCCGGCCTTCATGCCGGTCGGCACCCAGGCCACCGTGAAGGCGCTCGCGCCCGAGACGGTGCGCGCCACCGGCGCCGACATCGTGCTTGGCAACACCTACCACCTGATGCTGCGGCCGGGGGCTGAACGGATGGCGATGCTGGGCGGTCTGCATCGTCTTCATGAACTGGCCGCACGCGATCCTCACGGATTCCGGCGGATTTCAGGTGATGTCGCTGTCGGAACTGCGCAAGATCGACGAGAAAGGTGTCACCTTCCGCTCCCATCTCGACGGCGCGACTGGTCGAGCTGTCGCCCGAGCGGGCGGTCGAGATCCAGGCGCCTCCTGGGCTCCGACATCGCGATGCAGCTCGACGAGTGCGTCAAGCTGCCGGCCGCCCGCGCCGACATCGAGCGGGCGATGCGGCTGTCGCTGCGCTGGGCCGAGCGCAGCAAACGCGCGTTCGACGGCGAAGGGGGCGCCTGTTCGGCATCGTGCAGGGCGGCGACGACACGGCGTTGCGTCAGGAGAGCGCGCGGGCGCTGGTCGATATTGGCTTTCACGGCTACGCGATCGGGGGGCTCGCGGTTGGCGAGTCGCCGGAGGTGACGAACCACGTGGTGGGTGAGGTGGCTCCGGCGCTGCCCGCCGAGCGCGCCGCGCTATCTGATGGGCGTTGGCACGCCCGAGAATCTCCTCGATGCGGTCGATCGCGCGGCATCGACATGTTCGACTGCGTGCTGCCGACCCGCAACGGCCGCCATGGCGTCGCGTTCACGCGCCGCGGTCCGATCAGCCTCAAGAATGCGCGCCATGCCGACGATCCACGCCCGCTCGACGAGGCGAGCAGCTGCGCGGCGGCGCGGACCTATTCGCGCGCCTATCTGCACCATCTCGTCAAGGCCAACGAGATGCTCGGCGCCATGCTGCTGTCGGAGGTCAACGTCGCCTACTACCAGGAACTGATGGCCGGCATGCGAATTGCCATCGCGGCAGCGACGCTTGGCCGAGTTTGAGCGCTGAAGCCAAGGCCGGGTGGGCGCAGGGCGACCTGCCGCCGCGGTAAAAAACCGCGCCGAAGCGCCCTCGACGGCAAGGTCCTGTCCGACGCAGAATGGAATCATTCCAGTTAGGAACAAAGCGGCCCGCTTTTCAAGGAGACGTGCATGGCCATCAGCCTGAAGGTCAACGGGGCGACCCGCTCGGTCGATGCCGAGCCGGACACGCCGCTGCTCTACGTGCTGCGCAACGATCTCGAGCTCAACGGCGCGAAATTCGGCTGCGGGCTGCCGCAATGCGGCGCCTGCACGGTGCTGGTCAACGGCGCGGCGACGACGCTCCTGCGTGACGCCGATCGGCTCAGGTCGAGGGCAACGAGGTGACCACGCTCGAAGGGCTCGGCACGCTCGACAAGCCGCATCCGCTGCAGAAGGCCTTCATCGACGAGCAGGCGGCGCAGTGCGGCTACTGCGCCAACGGCATGATCATGGCGGCGGCCGACCTGCTCAAGCGCAATCCGCAGCCGCAGCGAAGCGGACGTGCGCGACGGCGCTCGCCGACAATCTCTGCCGCTGCGGCACCCACAATCGCATCGTGCGCGCGGTCCTGCGCGCCGCGCAGGCGAACGGGAGGACCTGATCATGAACGCTCCCTCACGCGCCGCGATTTCGCCGCCGGCCTCGGCGGCATCGTCCTGTCGTTCAGCCTCGCGCCGAAGCTCGCGCTCGGCCAGGAGCGCGGCGCGGCTGCCCGGCAGCCTCGCAGACCAACCGCATGCTCGATGCCTGGATCCGCATCAACGCCGACGGCACGGTCACCGTGTTCACCGGCAAGGTCGAGCTCGGCCAGGGCATCGTGACCGCGCTCGCGCAGATCGCGGCCGAGGAGCTCGATGTGCCGCTCGCGCGCGTCGACGATGGTCTCGGCCGACACCGGCCGCACGCCGAACGAGGGGCAGACCGCCGGCAGCCAGTCGATCGAGAACAGCGGCACCGCGCTGCGCATGGCGGGCGCCGAGGTGCGCGCCATCCTGATCGAGCTCGCCGCCGCGAAGCTCGGCGTCGCCGCCGATACGCTCAAGGTCACCGATGGCGTCATCACGGCGCCCGACGGCCGCAAGGTCAGCTACGGCGAGCTCGCCGCGCGAGGCGAACCTCAAGCGCGAGGCAACCGCGCAAGGCGCAAGCCGAAGCCGCCGGCGCAGCACAAGATCGTCGGCAAGCCGATCGCCGCGCCGCGACATCCCGGCCAAGATGACGGGCGGCGCCGCCTTCGTGCAGGACATGCGGCTTCCCGGCATGGTGCATGGCCGCGTGGTGCGGCCGCCGCGCTATGGCGCCAAGCTCGACAGCTTCGACGAGGCCAAGGTCAAGGCCATGCCGGGCGTCATCGCGGTGGTGCGCGACGGCAGCTTTCTCGGCGTCGTGGCGCAGCGCGAGGAGCAGGCGATCAATGCGCGGCTGGTGCTGATCGAGCTCGGCCAAGTGGTCGGGCGGCTCCGAGCTGCCCGATCCGGCGAAGCTCTACGAGCAGCTCATGTCGCTGCGCAGCGAGGACAAGGTCATCAGCGAGAAGGACGCGCCCGTGCCGGCCGGCGCCAAGGTGGTCGAGGCGACCTACCATCGGCCCTATCAGGCGCATGCCGCGATCGCGCCCTCCTGCGCGGTGGCCGAGTTCAAGGACGGCAAGCTCACGGTCTGGACCCACAGCCAGGGCGTCTTTCCGCTGCGCGCCACGCTCGCCAGGGCGCTCGGTATGCAGCCGCGCGACATCCGCTGCATCCACGCCGAAGGCGCCGGCTGCTACGGCCACAACGGCGCCGACGACGTCGCGTTCGACGCCGCCTGCTGGCGCGCGCGGTCAATGGGCGGCCGGTGCGGCTGCAATGGATGCGTGACGACGAGTTCAAGTGGGAGCCCTACGGCCCCGCCATGACCATGAAGGTCAAGGGCGCCGTCGCCGGCGGCCGCATCGTCGACTGGAGCTACGACGTCTGGAGCCAGAGCCACAACATGCGGCCGGGCGATCCCGACGGCATCAACCTGCTCGGCGAGCTGGTACCTCGCCGATGCCGAAGCAGCCCGGCCCGGCGCGCCATGCCGCGCAGCCGAACGGTGCGGGCGACCGCAACGCCATCACGCTCTACGATTTGCCGCGCCAGCGCATCACGCACCACCTGATCATGGACAATCCGGTGCGCACCTCGGCGCTGCGCACGCTCGGCGCCTATGCCAACGTGTTCGCGATCGAGTCCTTCATGGACGAGCTCGCGGCCGCCGCCGGCATCGACCCGGTGGCGTTCCGCCTCGCGCACATCAAGGACGAGCGCGAGCGCGCCGTGATCGAGGCGGTGGCCAAGGCCGCCGCCTGGAAACCGGGCGAGAAGGGCGATGGCCGGCGCGGCCGCGGCATCGGCTATGCGCGCTACAAGACCGTCGCGACCTACAACGCGGTGATCGTCGAGGTCGAAGTCGATCGCGCGAGCGGCATCGTCAAGGTGCCGCGCATCTGGACCGCGGTCGATTCCGGGCAGATCATCAATCCGGACGGGCTCACCAACCAGATCGAAGGCGGCATCATCCAGTCGACGAGCTGGACGCTGCACGAGCACGTGCGGTTCGACCGCAACGGGATCCTGTCGCAGGACTGGATGAACTATCCGATCCTGACCATGCCGGACGTGCCCAAGGTCGAGACCGTGCTGATCGACCGGCCGAACGAGCGTTCGCTCGGCGCCGGCGAGGCCGCGCAAGGGCCCGACGGTGGCGGCCATCGCCAATGCGTTCGCCGCCGCCACCGGCAAGCGCATCCGCGAGCTGCCGTTCACGCCCGAGCGGGTGAAGGCGGCGCTTGGTTAAGGCGGGTGGTCCGGCCCGTGCATCAGCGGGCCGGCGCAACCTCCTAAGCCGCACCTGCGACCGGAGCGCGGCTTTACAGGCCTTCCCATAACGTGAGATTTTGCGGGTAACGGGGCGCTTCGGCGCCCCGACACCTATTCGTTTGCAGAAACGCTGCCAGGGAGTGAAACGTCATGGGAAGGAACTTGCCGGTCTGCGGCGCGGCCATCGGGTGTGTGGCGGTTGCGCTCACACCGGCACTGGCTCAGGCCCCCAAGGTCGGCGATCCGCCCGAAGCCAAGAACATGCGTCTTGTCGGGCTACAACGACCTGCAGGCGCGCAGCGCCTATCAGCCGATCATCCACCGCTATGGCGAGCGCTACATCGCCTTCATCGGCCACCACGGCGGCACCGAGGCGATCCGCAAGCCGGTCAATCCGATGACCGGGCAGGCCGAGTTCAACGGCACCTCGATCGTCGACGTCACCGATCCGAAGCAGCCGAAATATCTCAAGCACATTCCGGCGCAGGAAGGCCTGGGCGAGCAGGGCGGCGCCCAGATGGTGCAGGTCTGCGATGGCAAGACGCTTGCCGAAGGGCGACCCGAGCAAGGTCTATCTGCTGCGCACCTTCGGCGGCCAGGGCCACGAGATGTGGGACGTGACCAAGCCCGACAGCCCCGTCCTTCATCACGCGCGTGAGCTGGGACCTGAAGGACACCCACAAGAACTTCTGGGAATGCGACACCGGCATCGCGTTCCTGGTGTCGGGCGTGAAGACGTGGCGCATCCGGCGCATGACCGAGGTGTTCGATCTCAGCGATCCGACCAAGCCGGTGAAAATCCGCGACTTCGGCCTCGACGGCCAGCAGCCGGGCACGACCGGCGCCGTGCCCGAGCGAGCTGCACGGCGCGGTCTCGACCGGCAAGGCAGGCAACCGGCTCTATTTCGCCTACGGCATCAACAAGGGCGGCATTCTGCAGATCGTCGATCGCGAGAAGCTCCTGAATGGACCGAAGGAGCCGACGCCGGAGAACCTGAAATATCCGGAGATCGGCCGTCTCGACATGAACCCGATGCACGGCGCGCACACCACCATGCCGCTCGGCAAGATCAAGATCGCCGAGTTCGCCAAGGACAAGGACAAGGGCGAGCGCGACTTCGTCATGATCGTCGGCGAGGTCTACGCCAACGAATGTGGTGCAGCCGCGGCAGATGGTGTACTTCGCCGACACCACGATCGAGGCGAAGCCGATGATCGTGTCGAACTACACCGTGCCGCGAGTCGCAGGGCAACTTCTGCCAGCGCGGCGGCCGCTTCGGCGCGCATTCGTCGAACGAGAGCACGGCGCCGGTGTTCTACAAGAAGCTCGCCTTCATCACCTACTTCAATGCCGGCGTGCGCGCGGTCGACGTGCGCGACCCGTTCAATCCGAACGAGGTCGGCTACTTCATTCCCGTCGATCACGGAGGCGACCGAGAAGCGCTGCGTCAAGGTCGACGGGCAGGACCGCTGCAAGGTCGCGATCCAGAGCAACAACGTCGAGACCGACGATCGCGGCTACATCTACGTGGTCGATCGCTCGAACACCGGCATGCACATTCTCGAAGTGACCGGCGAGGCGCGCGCCATCGCCGGCATGCAATAACTCACGAAGACGTCTGGAGTGACAACGATGATCGCTTGAATACGTGACGGGCCGCCATTGCCGTTTTGGCCGCTGCGGCTGAGTGCGAGTGCTGTCGTGCTGGCGCTGCCGACGTCTAGCGCAGACGCCGCAAGGAGGCGCCCAAGATCGGCGATCCGCCGGAGGCGCTGAACATGCGCCTCGTCGGCTCAAACGATCTGCAGGGCCGCACCGCCTATCAGCCGACGATCGTCAAGCAGGGCACGCGCTACATCGCCTATATCGGCCACCACGGCGGCAGCGGCGATTTCTCCAAGCCCCTCAACTCGCTGAACGGGCAGGACGAGCTCAACGGCACCTCGATCGTCGACGTGACCGATCCGAAGCAGCCGAAATATCTCGCTCACATTCCCGGCGCGGTCGGCGACGGCGAGGCGGGCGCCGCGCAGATGACGCGGGTGTGCGACGGCAAGTCGCTCGGCAAGGGCGATCCCAACAAGGTCTATCTCCTGCGCGCGTTCGGGCGCGAAGGCCACGAGACCTGGGACGTGACCGATCCGGCCAAGCCCAAGGTGCTGGCGCGCATGCTCGGCATGACCGACACCCACAAGAACTACTGGGAATGCGAGGGCGGCATCGCCTATCTGGTCTCGACGCCGCCCGGCTGGCGCACGCGCATGACGCAGGTCTACGACCTCAGCGATCCGGCGAATCCGGTGAAGATCCGCGACTTCGGTCTGGTCGGCCAGCAGCCCGGCGCGACCGGCGCGGTGCCGGTCGCGATCCATGGTCTCGTCTCCACCGGTCCGAAAGGCAACCGCGTCTATCTCGCGTTTGGCACCAACAAGGGCGGCATCATTCAGATCGTCGACCGCGAGAAGCTGCTCAAGGGCCCGAAGGAGCCGACGCCCGAAAACCTGCTCTATCCGCAGGTCGGCCGCCTCGACATGTTGCCGCTTGCGGGGCGCACACCGCCATGCCGCTCGGCAAGTTCAAGATCCCCGAATTCGCCAAGGAGAAGGAAGGTGCCGAGCGCGACATGGTGATGATCGTGAGCGAGACCTTCCGCGAGGAATGCGGCGAGCCGCGCCAGATGGTGTGCTTCGTGGATGCCACGATCGAGTCACGGCCGATGGTCGTCTCGCACTGGACGGTGCCGGAGGCGATCGGCAACTTCTGCACGCGCGGCGGGCGCTTCGGCGTCGCATTCCTCCAACGAGGAGCATGCGGCCGCTCTACTACGGCAAGCTCACCTTCATCACCTTCTTCAATGCGGGCGTGCGCGTGCTCGACATCCGCGATCCGTACGAGCCCAAGGAGGTCGGCTATTTCATTCCGCCGATCACGCGGGCGACGCAGCCGCGCTGCGGCATGATCGGCGGCCAGCAGCGGTGCAGCAACGCGGTGATCCAGAGCAACAACGCCGAGGTCGACGACCGCGGCTACATCTATATCGCCGATCGCGCCAATACCGGCCTGCACATCGTGGAGCTGACCGGCGAGGCGCGCGCGATCGCGGGGCTGCCACCGCTGCAGTAGGGTTGCTACGCAGAAAGAAAGAGGGCCCATCCATCTCGGATGGCCTTCGCTCGTGAGTAGCGCGTAGGATGGGTTGAGCGAAGCGAAACCCATCACACGAGCATGACAGAAGATGGGTTTCGCTTCGCTCAACCCATCCTACAGCCCGTAACCATTGCCATCGCGCCCTTAACGGCACACGGGAGAAGGGCCCACCATTGCGGATGGGCCCTTTCGATTTTTGGCCGCTTGGCAAATCAATCCGGCAGGCGGAACGCCAGATACTCGCCCGAATAGCTGCCGCCGCTGACCGCCACGACGATGTATTGCTTGCCATCGACCATGTAGGTCATCGGATTGCCGCTCTGCTGCGCCGGCATCAGCACGGCGCCGACCTGCTGGCCGGTCGCCTTGTCATAGGCGCGCAGCATGGCGCCGCGTGCACGGTCCAGGCACGGTGGTCGAGATCGGGTCGCCCATGATGACCAGCGTCTTGGTCACCATCGGTCCGACGCCGGACGTCTGCGCCTGGCCGGTCTTCGGAATGTTGAGGCCCTTGATCGCCTCGTTGTTGCGGACGACGTCCGGCGTGTCGCCATGCGGCGTCTGCCACTTCACCTCACCCTTGTTGAGATCGATTGCCGCCAATAGCCCGTAGGGGGGCTTCTCGATCGGCAACCCATCCACAAGCGGCACGCCGCCCGGGAAGGGCGCGGGTGCCGGACCAGTCCCAGGATTTCTTGCCTGGCGTGCCCGTTCCGCGGTCTGCGGCGCGTCGGCCGCGCAGCAGTCGCCGGGGCCGAGCACCTCGCGGAACTGCCGTCCGGCGATCCCCTGGACATAGCGAATATCGGAGAACTCACCGGGCGGCGCCACCAGCGTGCGCGCGCCCACCGTGTTGCCGGCGGGCATGAACGCCGTCTGGGTCTCGGGATCATAGGCGCCACCTGGCCAGTTGGTGGCGGTGCCGCTGATGATCGTGCCCAGGAGGCCGTTGGCATCGCCAAGGACAGGCGGAGAGAATGCAGAGGGTATGACCCTGTAGCGCTTGAGCACCTCCAGCGCCTTCGCGCGCAGCTCGGGCGTGAAGTCGATCAGATCCTCGGGTACTTTGAGATAGTTGCGCGCGTACTGCAGCTTGTCCGGCGGATGCGGCTGCGTGGCTGCCGTTTTCTCGCCCGGCACATCGCTTTGCGGCACCGGCCGTTCCTCGATCGGCCATACCGGCTGTCCGGTCACGCGATCGAACACATAGAGCCAGCCCTGCTTGCTGCCGACCGCGACCGCCTTGACCGCGGCGGCCATTGACGTTGATGTCGGCCAGGATGGGCGCCGACGTCATGTCCCAGTTCCAGAGCGGATGGTGCACGAACTGGAAGTGCCACTTGCGCACGCCGGTCTTGAGATCGACGGCGACAAGGCTTTCGGCATAGAGATTGTTGCCAGGCCGGTGTCCGCCGTAATAGTCCGAGGTCGGTGTCTCGACCGGCAGATAGACGAGGCCAAGCTCCGGATCGGCGCTGATATGCGTCCAGACCCCGACATTGCCGTTGATCGCCCAGGAATTGTTCTCCCAGGTCTCGTTGCCGAACTCGTCCCGGTCGGGGAATCGTGTTGAACCGCCAGACCTGCTTACCGGTCCGGACGTCGAACGCGCGCACGAGGCCCTTGGTGTTGTTGTGACTGGCGACGGTGGCGCCTTCTTTCATGGAGGAGCCGACGATCACCATGTCGCCCACCACCGTCGGTGCGGTGTGGACGCCGATCTCGCCGGTCTCGAGATCGATCGGCTGCTCGGTGCCGCGCACGACGCCGACTTTCAAATCAACGATGCCGTTAGTGCCGAAGCTACTCACCGGCGCGCCGGTCTTGGCATTGAGCTGAACGAGGCGATAGCCGGTGGTCACGTAGATGATGCGCTCGTCGCCCGCGCCATCGGTCCAGTAGGAGACGCCCGCGGCCGGAGAACTGGCGTGGCGAATAGGTGGCGCGCGCGCCTTCACGCAGGCTGTGCGACCAGATCAGCTCGCCGGTCTTGGCATCGAGCGCGATCGCCGAGCGCCGCGTGCCTGCGGTCGCATAGAGCACGCCCCTGATCATGATCGGCGTGCCTTCGAGCTTGTATTCCGGATACGGGCCCGAAATTGTCGGTCTTGAACCGCCACGCGACCTGCAGCTTGTCGAAATTGGATGCGTTGATCTGATCGAGCGGCGAATAGCGGCTGAAGGTCAAGTCGGCGCCATTGCTCGGCCATTCGCCGTTCTTGGTCGAGGGCTGGCCCTGGCCCTGGAACTGCGGCGGTGTCGGTGTGTCGACAAAGATCTGCGCCGCAATGTGTGGAACGCTCCACAGGAGCCCGACCGTCATTGCCGATGCGCATAGCAAAAGCTTTCGCGGCATGCGTTGCCTCCCTGATATGTGTGCGACTTTATGCGTGAGACTTGCCGCCATCGTTGGGCGGCTGGCGAATTGTAGGCCAAAGCGCGTTCCACTCCAACGCAAGAACGCTCCGATCACGCATGGCGCGGCGGTAAATAGGGGGGATATGGCGCCCGCTTTCGCCGTGTTAGGTTGTTCTGAACAATGAGGAAACGCTCGCGCTCGCGGGCGAAGAGGGGAGGCGACGAAAATGAAAAAGACGCTGGTGGTCTGTGGTGCAAGTATATTTACGCTTGGAGTCGTGGCCACTTTGACTTTGGCGCAGCAGCTGCAGCAGTCGCCATACGCTCCGAAGGTCGGCGATCCGCCCGAAATCTCCAACATGCGCCTCGTCGGCTACAGCGACCTGCAGGCCCGCAGCTCCTACCAGCCGACCATCCACAAGCAGGGCAATCGCTACATCGCCTATTTGGGGCACCATGGCGGCGGCGGTGACCATCCGAAGCCGTTCAACCCGCTGGCGCGCGCGGAAGAGTTCAACGGCACTTCGATCGTCGACGTGACCGATCCGGCCAATCCGAAATATCTCAAGCATCTCCCAGGTCTTGCCGGCGGCCCCGAGGTCGGCGGCGCGCAGATGACGCGGGTGTGCGATGGCACTAACTTCGTGTCTCGCGATCCCAACAAATTCTATCTCCTGCGCACATTCGGCGCGAAGGGCCACGAGGTCTGGGAGGTCACCGATCCAGCCAATCCGGTGAAACTATCCTCGATCGGGGGCAATTATCGCGACACGCACAAGAACTGGTGGGAGTGTGAAACCGGCATCGCCTACCTCGTCTCAGCCGTCGACGGCTGGCGCGCCAAGCGCATGACCGAGATCTACGATCTGAAGGACCCGTCGAAGCCGGTGAAGATCCGCGATTTCGGCTTGCCTGGCCAGGAGCCGGGCTCGACCGGAACGGTGCCGACCGATCTGCACGGTGCCATCTCGATGGTCGACAAGAACCGCATCTATTTCGGCTATGGCAGCAGCGCCGGCGGCATGCTGCAGATCATCGATCGCGAGAAGCTGTTGAACGGCCCCAAGGAGCCGACGCCGGCGAACCTGCTCTATCCGCAGATCTCGCGGCTCGACATCTATCCGCTGGTCGGCGCCCACACGGTCTACCCGATGCTGGGCATGCCGATCGAAGAATTCGCCGGGAATGGCTTTTCGACCCGCGACATTGTCATGATCGTCAACGAGGCCACCCGCAACGAGTGCAAGCCGCAGGCGCGCGAGATGGTGTTCTTCGCCGACATCACGGTCGAGACCCATCCGATGGTGGTGTCGAACTATACGGTCAAGGAGAAGACCGGCCATTTCTGCGACCGCGGCGGCCGCTTTGGCGCGCATTCCTCGCAGGAGAGCATGGCGCCGGTGTTCTACAAGAAGCTCGCCATGATCGCGTTCTTCAATGCCGGGCTGCGCGTGCTCGACGTGCGCGATCCTTACGAGCCGAAGGAGATCGCACACTTCATTCCGTCGATCACGGAAGCGACCGACAAGCGCTGCATCCGCGTCGGCGACGAGCAGAAGTGCAAGGTCGCGATCCAGACCAACAACGTCGAGACCGACGACCGCGGCTATATCTACATCGTCGACCGCGCCAACACCGGCATGCACATCCTCGAGCTGACTGGCGCGGCGCGCGCGATCGCGGGGCTGCCGCCGCTGCGGTAGGCGCCTTCTAACGTCGGCGCAGCGTGAGCCGCGCAGGTCATTGCTGTGCCCTCTCCGCAAGGAGAAACGGCACAACAATGAGCGTCGAGCGCGCTAACTCGATTTGCGCTCAGCCACAAAAGAAAAACCCCGCATGGAGCGGGGCTTGAGAGGCGGGAAGGGCGGACCGCGCTCCGCCCCGTTCCTGTGACGCGATCTCAGTAGTACGAATAGGGATCGCAGACCCACACGCGGCGGGGGCCGTAGACGGACGGCACCCAGCGCCAGCAGGTATCATACAGTCCGTAGCCGTAACCGTAGCCTCCGACGAAGAAGCGCCCACGGTGGATGCGACGGTTCCCGACGATGATACGGCGGTTGCCGATCACGTTCGCGCTGCGAATGGTGTTGAAGCTGCCGACGCGTGGACCGCTGCGCATGCCGCTCATGTGCATGCTGCTCATGCGCATTCACACCACCACCACCACCCCAGCCACCGCCGCCACGACTGCGGGCGTCGGCTTGAGTGAAGGGGATTGCTAACATCGCCGCAACAGCGACGATAAACGACACAATGCGTAACATGACCTGAAGCCTCTCCCAAAGTCGCCCTTGCAGTTGATCCTGCGGCGACAGTTGTGAACCTCAGATGAACATCGTGGCCTTGATTGGGCCGCCCGCGCATTACGACGATCACATTGTTTCATATCGGTACTACGCCCCGCCATAGAGCCACGCGATACCCTCATAGGACTCCTCCGGCGTGCGTGAACTGAGCATTTGATTGCGCAGCTCCGCGGCCGGTCCGCGCGCGTGATAGAATTCACCGTAAACGCGGGCCATGATCTGCACCCGCGCAGTGCGCAAATACCTCTCTTGAACATAAGCCTTGAAAGCGCCCGGCAGGTCGTCGGGGGCCGCGGCGGCCTTTTCGGCCAGGCAGACTGCATCTTCGGTCGCCATGCAGGCGCCCTGTGCGAGGTATTGCAACATTGGATGAGCAGCATCTCCGAGCAGCACGGTGTGTGACTTGCACCAGTCCTTGACTGGCTCGCGATCGCACAGCACCCACATGCGCCAGGTATCGATGCGCTCCAACATGCGCAGCACTTCCGGCCGCTGCCCCTTGAAATGATCCCACAGCTCGGCGGGATCACCCTCGGTATTCCAGCCTTCGACGTAACGATCGGAATGGAAGACCGCGACGAGATTGTAGAGCTCGCCGCGCCGCAGCGGATAATGGACGAAATGGGTGCGCGGCCCGGCCCAGAGCACGACATCGGGACGCCACAGGTCCTTCGGCACGTCGTCCTTCTTGATCACGGCGCGGTAGGCGATGTGACCCGACACGCGCGGCTTGCCGTCGCCGACGATGCGGTCGCGGATCTTCGACCACATGCCGTCGCAGCCGATGAGCGCGCGGCCCTCGATGCGCTCACCGTTCGCGAGCACGACCGTGACACCGTTGTCATGTTCCTCGTAGCTGTCGACGGTGCGCTTCGTTTCCAGCGAGATGAGATTGTTGCTCTCACATGCCCGCAACAGCGTGGCATGAATGTCGGCGCGATGAGTCACCGCGTAGGGATGCTGAAAGCGGCGCTTGAAGCCTTCGTCCTCCAGCGCGATGTGGACGATCTCTTCGCCCGAGAGCGCGCAGCGCATCTCCATGGCCGGCGGCTGATGGGCATCGGCGAGCACGGCGTCCTTGAGCCCGATCTTGTCAAGCGCCCGGAAAATATTGGGGCCGAGCTGAATGCCGGCACCGATCTCGCGGAACTCCGGGGCCTGCTCGAGGATGCGCACCGGAAAGCCCTTGCCGGCGAGCGCGTAGCCGGCCGCCAGCCCGCCGATGCCGCCGCCGGCAATGAGAATGGGTTGCCCGCGTCCGTTTTGGCTCATGTGCAGTTCTCCGGATATCACTCGGCACCGGCCCATCGTGCCGCAAAATCAATAGCTTGGACCCGCAATCCGATGCAAATGCAGCGCGTTGCGGAGAGCTGCGCAAAGCCTGCAAAGCACGGTCGGCCCCTGGGAGGGGGCTTCTCATTCGTCATTTCCGGGGGAGGGGTGGGCCCCGCACTGAAGGGGGTATGTCGGGGGTGCGGGGCCCGGGGTCCTTAGTAGTGGGGACGAATCATGATTCGTCAGAACCTTATTAAGGCGCAAGGTACGGAGATAGTTATCCACAGGTTTTTGTCGCTTGCCGGCTGTGAATTTTGACACGGTTTGGCGCGACTTGGACCGAGGGAGGAATGTCCTGGACCGGCAATGGGTCCCGATCCTTTTGACCCGCCAACCGTTTTGCTCCGATCCGCGCTGGGTAATACCCCCGGGGGCTCGGACCGCGCGGGTCGCGATCGGTGATGAGCCCCGCACCGCTCACTGGTCCTCGGCCAGTCAGGCCAATCGAAGTGGCCTACCTTGGTATCCGGCCCTGCAGGCACTGGTAGATGAACCTGTCGAGGCCTCGATCCAGACCGCCCCGTCGCGCGTTGTCTGAATCCCTCCAGCCACGCTCACGTGCGAGCGTGAGGCAGGCGTTGTAGCTGGCCTGCGTGGTGGGAATGCACCCGCGGCCCGGCAAACAGTGCGCGTATTGGGCTTGTGCAGGGGCGCTCGGCAAAGCCGTCACTGCGCTCACAGCCAGGATAGGTAAGATCGGCAAGATGAATTGGCGCATATCTGTGCTCCTCGGACGTTGCCCGCGCCACCCTTACATATGAGCGGTTGGGTTGCCAGTTCAAGCCGATGGGTTGACGCCATTAGCTCGACGCACAGTAGGTCGCTGGTCCAAGGAAGTTTGAGGTCACGGCACTTGCTGAGATTCCAAAATTTGCACCTCCGACATCAGGCTGCCGCCACTAGGCACGAGTGCTGGATCGTGCGGTTGACCCTCCATTTCCAAAGCGTCAGCAGTCGTAAGAGTAACCGGCGTGGCTCGAACTGCTGACGTCGGGTTTTCAACCAGATCCCGCACCGCATCGCGGAATGAATCAAGCGAATGTCGCCTCGCTATGAGGTCTGCGAGTGCATCAGCTCGGATCCTGGCTTCTTCAGGCCTGTGCACCAGCTCACGAAAGGATTCGGCAAAGGCACGAGCATCATACGGATCGGTAACGGGCCAGCCCGTTCGCTCGTCAATCAACTCTCCAATTCCACCAACCCTCACGGGCGCAATGATTGGAAGCCGGTTGGCACCGGCTTCCAAAAGGACATTTGGCAAACCGTCGTACAATCCCGTGTAGAGCATCGCATCAAAGCGTTCGAGTGGCAGCTCCGCAAAGCGCTTGTATGGCCCGTGCCAGAAAAGATTGGGAGCTTTTGCTAATCGATCCCCAAGATCGTGGTACGGGAACAACAAGTTCTTCACCGCTGGAAACCGGTAGCCGATTTCTCGCGCGCCATAGGCGTGGATATCGCAGTCAGGCAGTAAGCGGGCAATGCGCGGCAATAGTTCGGGGAATTTGGTGCGCGTCACCCGGCTGGCCCACAAAATTTGCGGCCGTTCGCTGCGTGGTCGCGTAGCCGGTCGCGGGCGGGGCGGGTCCGTATATTGATAGAGGCAGGAGAATTTCGCGACGTCGTGATCGTCAAGCTGCGTGTTGGTCATGTGCTTGGCCAACAGCTTTGCAGCCGCAAACTCCGCCTCCGTTGCGACGCGCGTCCCGACCGGGACGCTCGCATAGACATGCCTCAGTTGATTGATGATGCTCTGATTATCCGTGACCACGAGATCCAGGAACGGAAGCACTCGTTCAAGGTGGGTCGCAGTATAGCCAATCGGCCTGTCGTTCCTATCGCTGACGTGGCAGAACGCGATAGCACCGAGCCGCATTTTCCGCGATAGCTCCGGCGCGAACCGCTCGTAACAGTTCCACATCGTTTCGGAATTGACATTGATGATTATCTCCGGCCGCATGCTCATGACGGCCGTCATCAATTCCCACATGCGTTGGTCGTACGGCAGGTGGCTAAGGGCAACGACGTCAACGATGGGAACTCCAGCCGGATAGCTGTTGAACACGTTCTCGGGAAAGATAAGCCGGACGACCAAGCCGCTCCAGTCCGTGACCAGGACCGCGCAACTGTCCGGTCCATAGAGCTCAGACAGCGCGTATACGATATTTGCCGCAACGCGCTCGCCGCCGCCCGACTTCAAATAGGGGATGCAGATCAGAAAGCGCCGACGGCGCGCAGCCAGAGAATCCAGGCGAGATTGCGCGCGCCTGACGGCTCGCGCCTTAAGCGTGGCGCGATCAAACACGCCCCTAAGCAATCGTCGCGTTACCTGAGTAACGAACATTGTTGCCCCCTGAGAGTTTTGGTGCGACCCTGCACCGAAAACAAAATGAATTGATTGTGTTCTGACTAAAATTGCGATCTTTACGAGAAATCGTCCCGCCTTGATTGTCAAGGTTCGCAGCTACACGAAAATCGTATTGTCGCTATTTCGCTACCGGCGACTGCTCATAAAAGTATTTCGATACCGACTAGTTCACAGTTTTCGAGATTGTGTGGGATCAGGGTGACGGCCTGTGTTCGTTACCTATCAAGCGAGATTGGCGGCGCCTGAAATCGTCACGACCGGCTCAGAATCCAGGACGCTGGAGTGCCGTGGTGAAACATTCCGTATGCATCGGGTGGTGTGACGCATCGTCAGGCATCATGTCTGTGTGACGCCCGAAGTTCGCGATCAAGCATCATGGGACAATGCTTAGTCAGGTTGCATCGCGTGCAGCTTTGCAGGCCGTAAAAGGTTTGCATAAGGCTGCGGCGCAGCCTTCGATCTGCAGCTCATCGTCTCGCTGCCTCGCTGCCGCCAGACAATCTCGTTACTCGGCCTTGCACGCGCTGGTCGATGAATGAGGCCGAGCGTTGCGAAGCTGTGCGCCGTTGCCTCGCCGGCGCGATGGCGCGTTCATTCTGCCGAAGCGTTGAGTGCTGCTTAGTGTACCGTCTTATTTCTGAAATCCGGCAGCTTCCTGACGTCGGCGACCATACGTGTCAGGCGGCGACTCGCGAACAGCGCCGCGCCGCCCATGATCAGCAACACTCCGATCGTTAGGAAAACGCCGCCCCAACCCCAGATGATGTACGCACCGGCCATGCTCACGAGAATCCCCATGAAGCACAGTTTGAGGGATGCGGCAGGGAGCTCAGTGGACGGCTCTCCGAAGGTCTCTTGCTCGACTTGGTACATTGTGCGTCCCAAAAATTCAGTCCACGCGCTCGATGTGCGGGGACGTAATATAACACCATGAGCGTGTAGGAAGCGCAAATACCCCTGTGGAGTGTTGCCGCGATTGCGGCTGCGCGCGGACGGAAAGATCAAAGATCACAGCCAGTTTGGGGTGATCACGGCAGCTGCACGCATATGTCTGCGTGCACAAGCGCCTGCGCGAAAGAGAAGCCGGACATGCCTGGCTGCGAGCATGCCCGGGTAAATCTCGGTAACTCAATGTCAGCTATCGCCGAATGAGTGACGGACCTTAATTGGCATGCGTCACCGCTTCGCGAGTGACGCACGCTGCTGGCCATCGGCAGGCGTATCGTCGCCTCGCCATGTTTGTCGACTGGAGCGCGACCTCACTCGTTGACCAGCTCGAGCCCCGGCTTGTCCTTGTCCATGATGTTGAGCTCGATCGAGCGCGCCGGCTTGTCGGTCATGTTCTGATTGCGATGCACAGTGCCGCGCGGAATGTGCACGCTGTCGCCGACCTTGAGGGTGCGCGGCGCCTGACCCCTGATGGTCAGGGTCACCTCGCCTTCCTGCACCGCGGCCCATTGGTCGCCAGGATGGCGGTGGAACTGGTTGCCCTGGCCCGGCGGAATGGTGACGGATTGCAGCCGCACGGTGCGCGAGGCGTCGTTCTCCAGCGGAGTCGTGTAGTAGATCTTGACGTTGGGATTGGGAGCCGGCGTCTGCGACCACGCGGCTGCTGACGCGATGGCGGTTGTCACAATGATAGCGGGAACGATCAACTTGTTCATGGAATCCTCCCTGAGTTGGATACACGTGATGCCGTGTTATCCAGCAACTTTTCTCACATAACGAAACTACTGACCAGCCTGCCGATGCTGCTGGAAGGTCCTGCCGGAACGGCGCGCACTCATATCGTTGCCATGGATGCGAAAAAAATACGGCGAGGGCCTTCTGGAATTGGTCTCGCGCTGACGTGCGCGCTCGTCACTGACCGCGTCCTCATCCTTGCGATGTCGGCGTCACACTTATTGGGCGCCCCACTCGAAGCGTAGCAAGTTCTCCGTCCGCGCTGAGAAGCGATGGCCATTCGGGCAGGTCATCGTCACTTGCGCTTCGCCCGGCTTTCCGGTTGCCATCTCGTCTTCACCCTGACCCCTCGTGGGATCGGGGGTATGCGCAGCCATCGCCCCGCACTCGGGACACTTGACGCCCCAATACCATTCTCCGACGAGGATCTGCTGCTGTTCGGTCGCCATTCGACTCTCCCTGCGCCCCGCTGCCTAGCTCTCTGCGATGGCCTTCGCGTCTCACTCAGTGTTGCGTGCGTGGGCTTTCATTTGTTAGGCGCACCATCGCGGCCATGTCGAACCTGGTCTGTCGGGGGCCACGTCATTCAACGTCCACTCAACGACCTGACCTGGCGAAGGTTCCGCCTACGGATTGCAGAGGATCGTAGGCACGTTCGCTCTGACAATATAAGAGCCGGTGGCGAGGGATTTAGAAAAAGCCCCAGCACGCTGCCGGGGCTTTAGGCATGAAGAGCAGCGGCTTTATTTGCTCAGGTTGGGGTTTTGGAAGGGGGACCTGAGTGGGGGTCGCCGCCATAAGCGCAGCATATACCATATTAACCACGCGGGTACGTATTATAATACTATAATGGGCTATTTACCGCAGCACGAAAAACCCTCGGTACTCGCGGGAGCACCGAGGGCAAGGTTGGGGCTGGCCACCTGAGAGGGGCCAAGCCATGTGCCGTTCATACCGAAGTTGGCTATGCCCTAATAGACGATCTATCCATGCACAAAAGAAATGGCCCGGCGCCGTTCAGCGGAAGCAATAAGGACGATTGCTTTAACTAAAGGCAAAGGTCCTCGCCATCGCTGCGCGAGATCGTCAGACCATCAAGAAAGCGCTGGTCCTACGATTGGAAGGTGGAGACTCCGCGGCGAGGCGCAGCATCAGCTAAGGCAGTTGTCATTTTCCGATGTCTATTTGGTTGAAGTGCGTAACTCGTCGTCGCGGCTCAGATAGCGCGCCCTCGCGTATTCATCGAGGCGTTCAGGCCAACTCTTTTCCACAGCCTAAGGGACGGCGACCGCGCGGACTCATCATATGATGAACACGGTGAGTTGTAACCGGGAGGCGCTTCGATGAACCAAGTTCGATTGCGGACCGTTCGAAACATGGAGAACGGGAAGGAACTCACAATTTCAAGCTCGAAGGCGAAAGAGCTGATCCGCGAAGGTTGGATCGAAGTGAGGCCCGAGCCGGCCCAGAAGCAGGCGCCGTCGTCTGCCCCGAAGCGCAAGGGCTTTTGGGGCTGGCTATTCGGTTGAGCTCATCGCGGGCGCGAATGCCGCGCCTGGCAGTCTTGGGACTGTATCGAATGACGCGCACCACGCATGTGTCGGGCACCCGGCGTTAATCTGTGGATCCACTGGGACGAGCTGATGCCGGCATCGAGCAAGCGGATGCCAAGTCAGCGTTTCTGTTATGCGGATTACTATGGTGAGCCCGGTTGGGATCGAACCAACGACCTACTGATTAAAAGTCAGTTGCTCTACCACTGAGCTACGGGCCCTTGCGGGGAGATTAGCGCGATTTGCCGAGAATTGCGCGGCCGTCGTGCCGGAACCCCAAAGCGCTTGGCCGGTCTGTGTAGGGGGCGCCCCGGGGCGGGTCAATAGACCGCTGGTCGCAAGGCCGGCATGGGCTGGCTTCTTGGGGCTGGTTTGAGGCCGGCTTGCTGCCCATTTGACCTGTCAAAGCCGCCGCAATCAACCTATGGTCCGCGGACAGGAAATGCTCCAGGCGGACGTAGCGCCAGTGAGGATGAGATGCCAATCGTCAATCGCATCGCCGATCTGCATGGTGAGATCACAGCCTGGCGGCATGACCTGCACGCCCATCCGGAACTCATGTACGACGTGCATCGCACCGCGGCGACGGTGGCCGAGAAGCTCAAGGCGTTCGGCTGCGACGAGGTCGTCACCGGCATCGGCCGCACCGGAGTGGTCGGACTGATCCGCGGCAGCAAGAGCGGCGGCGACGGCGACAAGGTGATCGGCCTGCGCGCCGACATGGATGCGCTGCCGATCGAGGAGGCGAACGACCTGCCTTACAAGTCGACCGTGCCCGGCAAGATGCACGCCTGCGGCCATGACGGGCACACCGCGATGCTGCTTGGCGCGGCGCGCTATCTCGCCGAGACGCGCAACTTCGCCGGCACCGCGGTCGTGATCTTCCAGCCGGCCGAGGAGGGCGGTGCCGGCGGCAAGGCCATGGTGCAGGACGGGATGATGGAGCGCTTCCGCATCGAGCAGGTCTACGGCATGCACAACTTCCCGGGCCTACCGGTCGGCGAGTTTGCGATCCGGCCCGGCCCGATCATGGCGGCGGCCGACCGGCTGACCATCGAGATCGAAGGCAAGGGTGGGCACGCGGCGCGTCCGCATCTGTCGATCGACACCGTCCTGGTCGGCGCGCAGATCATCAATCAGATCCAGTCGATCGTGTCGCGCAACGTCGACCCGTTACAGGCCGCGGTAGTGTCGATCTGCATGTTCCACGCTGGCAATACCGACAACGTCATTCCGCAGACTGCTCTGCTGAAGGGCACCGCGCGCAGCCTCGATCCCAAGGTGCGCGACCTTCTGGAGGCGCGCCTGCACGCGGTGGTCGAGGGCACCGCCAAGCTTTACGGCGCGACCGCGAAACTGACCTACAAGCGCGACTATCCGGTGCTGCGCAACCATGAGCGTGAGACGTCGTTCGCGGCCTCGGTTGCTGGCGATGTCGTCGGCGGCTCGCGTGTCAACACCGCCATGGTGCCGGTGATGGGCGCCGAGGACTTCTCGTTCATGCTGGAGGCGCGGCCGGGCGCCTTCATCTTCGTCGGCAACGGCCCGAGCGCAGGCCTGCATCACCCGGCTTATAACTTCAACGACGAGGTGATCCCGATCGGAACCTCGTACTGGGTCAAGCTGGTCGAGACGGCGTTGCGCGCCTGAGCATCGATCAAAGCATGATCCCGAAAAGTGGAAGCCGGTTCTCGGAAAAGATCATGCTCAGACAAAAAGTTAGACTTTGATCCAATTCAATCTGATCGGATCAAAGTCTAGAGCGGCACAGCGGCTTGCTTACTGCGCCGGCTCAGCGTGCTTCTCGGTCGGCAACGGAGCAGGTGTCTCGGCGACGACTGCGGGTTGCGGCAAGGTGCTGGCGACCTTGGCCTCGACGCCGCGCCAATAGGCGAACTCGTTGAAGCGGGTGCCTTCCAGCATTGCGACGAGCACGGCGGCCAGGAACGGCAGGCTCTGGATCGCAAGCACGCCCGCGAAGATGTTGAGCTCGCGGATCTCCTTGTGATTGGTGAGCACCACCAGCAACGCGCCGATCAGCAGCAGCGCCGCCAGGATGCCCTCCCAGAAGGCCGGCGAAGTCGGGCCCCCGGCAGGTCGCGCCACCCTTGGCGGTGCGCTTGAACGGCAGGCTGTCCTTCCAGAGGCCAAGCCCGACCGCGCGCGCCACCGTCCATTGCACCGACATAGCCGCAAAGGCCGCGCCGATCATCTGCGAGGTCGGGATCGCAACGCGCAGCCGATAGAGTGTGGCGAAGTGCGCGAGTGAGACCACGAACGCTACCACGATCGGCACGGTCAGGACCTTGTCGGGGACCGAGATGTTGAAGACCAGGATCGCCGGCAGCCAGAGCAGATTGAGGATGGCAACCAGTACGCCGATCGATTCGGCACCGAGCCAGTTGAGCCAGCCGAGCGCGAACTCGCGCTTCTGGTTGCGGGTGAGGCCACGCGCGCCCGGCAGGAAACGCCGCCAATGCTTGCGGATGATCTGCAGGCCGCCATAGGCCCAGCGGTCGCGCTGCTTCTTGAACGCCTCGTAGGTGTCGGGCAGCAGGCCGTGACCGTAGCGCTTGTTGGTGTAGTGGACCTGCCAGCCATGCTCGAGCACGGTCAGCCCGAGGTCTGAGTCCTCGACAATGGTGTCGCTCGACCAGCCGCCAACACCCTCGAGCGCGGCGCGGCGGATCAGGCACATGGTGCCATGCACGATGATGGCGTTTGCCTCGTTGCGCTGGACCATGCCGATGTCGAAGAAGCCAGCGTATTCGCCGTTCATGACATGATGCATGATGCTGCGCTCGCCGTCGCGATGGTCTTGCGGCGCCTGGATCATGCCGACCTTGGGATCGGTGAAGGCAGGGACGAGGTCCTTGAGCCAGTCCGGACGCACCACGTAGTCGGCATCGATCACGCCGATGATCTCGGCATCGGACGCAGTGTTCGCGAGCGCGAGCCGCAGCGCGCCTGCCTTGTAGCCGCGCAAATTGTTGACGTTCAGGAACTTGAAGCGTTCACCCAGCGTGCGGCAATGCTCCTCGATCGGCTGCCAGAAGGCCGGGTCGGGCGTGTTGTTGATCACCACGACGCATTCGAAGTTCGGGTAGTCGAGCCGCGCGAGCGCATCGAGCGTCTGCTTCAGCATGTCCGGCGGCTCGCAATAGGCCGGGATGTGGATCGACACTTTCGGGGCACAGCCTTCCGGTGCCGGAACAAGAGGTGGCGAAAATAGCCGGCGAGGGGTGAGCCCGAATGCAAAGGTGGCGATTTCCTCGATCCGGGCGAGCGCGATCAGCGCCAGCGGCGTCAGCAGCATCAGGCCTAGGCCGAAAGCGAAGGCCGCGCCCGGCACGAAATAATGGCCGCTCCAGAATGCCACCATGATGGCGATCCAGGCCGCGACCGTATTGGTCGCCAGCACCAGCAGCACCGCTTCCGGGGTGGTCGTACGCGGCTTGGCGAGGATGGTCAGCGACATCAGCAGGCCGAGCAGGACCGAGATGCCGGCGATCTTCCAGTAGTCGGGATCGCTCACGGGACCGGACCAGGCGAACTTGGCGTCGCGTGAGGAGTCGAACAGGCCCCAATAGGCGCCAACGCCGCCTTCGTTGGTCTTGTGCGGCTGATCGATGGCCTCGATGATGTTGTAGTCGATGCCGTAGGAGTCGGCACGCGCAATGAAGCTCCGGATGACCATCGCCTGCTCGATCCGGCCTGGATCGGCGCTGTGCATGTTATAGCCCGCGCTGGGCCAACCGAATTCGGCGATGACGATGCGCTTGCC
This sequence comes from uncultured Alphaproteobacteria bacterium, assembly GCA_963745515.1. Lineage (GTDB taxonomy): Bacteria > Pseudomonadota > Alphaproteobacteria > Rhizobiales > Xanthobacteraceae > VAZQ01. The sequence goes on along the minus strand of CAVUXO010000007.1, from coordinate 295,952 downwards.
CGGATAGATCCGGCGCAACTCGTCATAGGTCGTGATGGTGAAGTCGACCGCTTGCCTGACGGGGCGGCCGTCCCAGTAGGGCAGGATGTGGGCGGCGATGAAGTCGACGCTGGCAGCTAGTCGGGCCGCATTATCAACCCGTTGCTCCCGCTTCTTTTGAGCAGAATCTTCCGAACTCGCCAGCTTCAGCGGTGTACAAGCCGCGCCAGACGTCATGGGTCTCGCCGGTGGTCACTGGTACCGGCACCTGGCGTTTGACGCGCTTGATGATTTCGATCAGGTCGTCGACATCCACCTCGTCGCGCAAGACCGACTCGTTTCCGACTACGATCGCGTTGACGTTGCTGTAGCGCTTGGCAAGCGCGATCGCCTGCTGGATTTCACGCTCGTTGCGCTCTCGTTTTTCCTCAATGATCTCGTTGGTCTTCTTATCGCGGAATCTTCGAGCCAGATACCAAGCGTAACCTTGGTGCCAAACTCGGCCGCAATTGCCGGCACGACCTCGAGGCCGCGAGTCGACGTATAAGTTCGTACCGTTCGCGTGTAAGGGCTCAGCAGCCGAAGATCGCTGCGGATCTGCTCGACCGTCGGCCGATCACCGCGTTCCGGATCCTGCCATCGCGTGTATGGCGAGTAAGAAACGCTCGCCAGCGGTCCATCGATGTTGGGAACTGGTTGCTGCTGGTGGAGCAGAGCCCATAGTCCAGCGTGCACGCACGAGATGAGCGCGACAACGGCGACGACGGAGCGCATGGAAAGCTAACCCAAGTGGGGCAGGAGACAACGGCCCGAACCCGTCCCCTAGGTTCGACAAAGGCCCGTTACTATCAACGTACCTTACTCACAGGCATCCGATCAAGTAGTGAGCGGTCATGGCGAATATAGGGCCAAGTTTGCGCCCTACAAGATTACTCACAACAACAGTTTAGCGATGATCTTTCTGAACAGACGTACAGCTAACGCGTTAACGATTGGTGGTGGGTGAGGGTGCCGCGGCGGCAGCCGGCAGGTTGACCTCTGTCGCCGGATTGATCCAGCAGGCGTGCACCCGGGCGGAGAGGCTTTCGGAAGACTTAGGGTCAGGATCGCCGATCCGCACGATGCAACGGAACGCCGCCTGGATTTGACTCGGCGGGCAGCCAAACCGGTCATACAGCTCCATATGCCGGAAGGCCGTATCGAGGTCATCGCGGTACAGCAGTCTGACCGCGCGCCGGCCGAGCCAGACGCATTCAGGCTGGCCGGCGGGACCCTCCACCAACTTGGCTGCTTCAGCAATCTCGTCCACCTTCTTGGCGTTTTCCGCCTCGCCCGAAGGTTGACGCTGAGTGCCGGCTTTTGGTTCCTGAGCAGTGGAGAGAGAAGTCGAAAAAAGGAGAGCCGCAACGCCCGCGGCGCTCGCGACCAGACGCATCCCGACGGATCTCATGGTTGCTCGAACTTGTTGGGCCCTCAACGGGCCGATTGATCCCCTCATGCGGCCTTGTTTGGCCGGCATTGCGGCGCTCGCCGCGCTGGCGGAAGCTGCTGGCTACACCCAGCGCTCCATGCTGATTCAATTAAAGCAGCAGTGCGCTTCCCCGCCAATATGGTGCGCAAAAAATTCCCTTGGGCATTCTACCGATCGAACAAGGTTAAGCTTGCTGGGCGCAGTTCAGTTCCAAAGGATGGTACATATGAGAACTGGGAGCCAAGCCGAATGAACGGCGGAGGTATGGGCCTTGCGGCGGCGCTGTTCGCCGCCGTGGCGGGCGTCATCGTTTCGGCCTGGGCCTGGCTTGGGATGCCGGTCGAAATGCCGCAGGCACCGGTTGGCCCGGGCGAGAAGCTCCAATGCATTTCCTATGCGCCGTTTCGGGGGGAGCAGGACCCGTTCGGCCCCGACCTTCCCATCGATGTCCGCCAGATCGACGAGGACTTGGCCCAGCTCAAGCAGGTGACGGGCTGCATCCGCACCTATTCGATCGACCATGGCCTTGACCAGATTCCGGAGGTGGCGCGTCGCTATGGCCTCAAGGTCATGCAGGGCCTGTGGCTCTCAAGTCTTCCGGATCTGAGCCGCAAGCAGATTGAAGGGGCGGTGGCGCTCGCCAAGCGCTATCCGGAGGTCATCACCGCCATCATAGTCGGCAACGAGGTGCTGCTGCGCGGCGAGATGTCGGCCCCGCAGCTCGCCCGCACCATCCGTGAGGTGAAGGCGCAGGTGACCGTCCCGGTGACCTACGCCGATGTCTGGGAGTTCTGGCTGCGGTATCGCGAGGTCGCCGCCGCCGTCGATTTCGTCACGGTTCACATTCTCCCTTACTGGGAAGACTTTCCGATCCCGGCCGCCAATGCGGCGCGGCATGTTGACGCCATCCGGCGGCAGGTGGCGGTGGCCTTCCCTGACAAGGAGGTGCTCATCGGCGAGTTTGGGTGGCCAAGCGCGGGCCGCATGCGCGAGGGCGCGCGGCCGTCTCCCGCGGACCAGGCGCGGGTGCTGCACGATGTCCTCGCGCTCGCCAAGCAGCAGAGCTACCGGGTCAATGTGATTGAGGCCTACGACCAGCCCTGGAAGCGCCAGCTGGAGGGGACGGTCGGGGGACATTGGGGGTTGTTCGACGGCTCCCGGCGCACGCTCAAGTTCGAGTGGGGTGTCGCAGTGTCCAATCACCCGTCCTGGCGATGGCAGGCCGCTGGCGGCGTAGCCTTGGCAGCGCTCGTTTTTGCCGCCGCCTTCGTGGGTGGAGCGGGGCGTCCGTTGGCATTGCGGGCCTGGCTGGGCATCGCGGTCAGCGCCGTCGCGTCCGGCACCATGATCGGCTGGGCGATCGCCAGCATCCCGCTCGAAAGCCTGACGTTTGGCGATTGGATGCGCTCGCTGGCCTGGGCGGCGGTGGCGATCGCCGCACCAGCGCTTTGCGCCATGGCGGTCGCCGCCGGCGTCGAGGTCCCGAGTTTCGCCCGCGTCGTGGGTCGGCGTGCTGATCGGGTCGAGGGCTGGCTTGCAAGTTCGCTTGGACTTGTCCTGGTCGCGCTCACGCTCCTTGCAGTGCAGGCGGCGCTGGGGCTCGTATTTGATCCGCGCTACCGCGACTTTCCATTCCCGGCGCTGATGGCGGCTGCCGTCCCCTTCCTGGTGCGCAAGACGTCATGGCCACGATTGCGGAGCTTGCAACCTTGCGCCGAGACCGTTGCGGCAGCGACCCTGGTGCTGTCGGCGGTCTACATCGCGCTCAATGAAACGCTGGCCAATTGGCAGGCGCTCTGGTTTGCCGCAGCTCTCCTGGTGCTGGCGGTCAGTCTGTTGCCGGAGCGGGGCGCGCCAGACTCAAAATGAGTAGTCCGGCGGCAAGCCCGGAGAGGCCGGCATTGTGCAGGACGAGCCCCATGCCGCCGGCGAAAATGGCGACGGTCATCAGCACGATCGACGGCCGCACCAGATTCAAGGCAGCAGCGATCACCGCGACCCAGCCGAACACGGAATTGTTGTAGGCCGCGATGGCGAGGTGGAAGGTGGTGCACAGCCAAGTGTTCTGGCCACCCTGGCAGGCGAGCGACACCGGCGCGTTCTCGATCGCGAGGTAGCGCACGTAGAGCGCCTCGCCGATCGCCAGAAATCCAACGATCAGGAGCCAGTTGGTCTGGCGGGCGGTTGGAAGGAAGGGCTGCATCCTAGTGTCCCGATTCCGAAGTTCGCACGATTCTGCGGCACCCTCATTTGCGAACTTCGGAATCGAAGGACACTAGCAACTCCTTGACCCAGTGTGGCTTTGGTTCAGAAGTCCGCATCTCGGACTCGCGGCAAGAATGATGCGGACTTCTGAACCGCCACACTAGTCGCCACTATGCCCAGCCAGTCAGCGGCGAGCAATCTCAGGGGCGTGGCGCCGGCGGGCGCACTGCTTTGCTTTGGCTGGGTGTCCGGGTTGGCGCTGCTGGCGGCGGTCGGCGTGAATCGGGCTCCGTCACTGCAGACGCTTGCGGCAACGGCTGGCCCTCGAAGATCGTCATCTGACAGAAGCGGCGTGCGGCGAGCAGCGTGGCGCACATCTGCGTGGCCGCTTCTGAGCTGGCGATCGGACCGACCACCAACCGTAGATCGACCCCACGGGACTTGTTCTCGCGCACGGCGACCATCGGATGGAGGTCATCGAACAAATCAGCCGTGTTGCCTCGCACCGAATTCCAGAGCGCCCGCAACCCGTCGAAGGTGGTCGATCCACCGATATCGAGACCGAAGTCGACGATCCGCGTTTTGCCCGTGTCGGGCTCAGACGCTTCCGGCAGATTGGCGACGCGGGTGGATGCTGGCTCAGGCGATGGAGTGGCCGCCGGCGGGGCGGCGGGTGCGGTAGCCGCAGCCGCAATGGCACCGGGAGGCGGCGCTGTTGCGGCAGGCGGCGGCGTCTTCTCCGGCTGCGCCTGGTTGCTGCGCGGCGGAGGAGGTGCGGGCGCAGCCGCTGTCGGCGCGGGTGCCAGCGCTGGCAACGTGGAGGGGCGCGGCATCGAGGTCGGGCCGGGTGCAGGCGCGGGCGTCGATGATTGGACAGGCGCAGAAGCCTGAGCAGGGACAGGTGTGGGGGTTGGCGCTACGGTTGGGGTATGCACAGAGGTCTGGGTAGCGACGGGAGCTGACGCAGCCGGGAAGGCCGCCTGCTGCTTGATCGAGCCGGTTACGTCCTCGAGATTGCGCTCAATCGTCGCAATGCGCGTCACCAGGCGCTCACGGTCGGCAGTGAGTCCGCTGACGGCTTCCGTCAGCTGGCGCGTGGCTTTGTCAGGCTCGGTCTGGCGCGTGGTGAGCTGAACGGTGGCGGCCGGAACCTGGGTCGCAGTCGGCGTGGCAAGTGATTGATGTTTCGACCCGACGCTGGCTGACAGCACCGCCAGCATCAGGGCGGCGGCGGCCGCGCATCCCCAGCCCGCGACGCGCAGCAACGCCCGCAGGTCGAAGGGCTTGGCCTGTATAAATCGGTCAAGAATGCGTATCTGGTCGGCCATGGCGCCTCAGGACGAATCGCCCATTGAAAAGGCTAGCAGAATCCGTTCATCGTTACCTGCTTACTGTCGCAATGTTCGCGTCCAAAGCGCGTTTTCTCCTGTGGGAACACGCGGTAGGTCCATTTTCCACTGAGGAAGAAACTTGATGGGTGAACGTTCCTGCCTCGCGATTGTCCTTGCCGCTGGTGAGGGGACGCGCATGCGTTCCGCGCGCGCGAAGGTGCTGCATGAGGTCGGCGGGCGCTCGCTGGTGGCGCACGTGCTCGATGCGGTGCGCGCAGCCGGCAGCACCGCGACCGCGGTTGTGATCGGACCCGATGCCGAGGCGGTTGCAGCCGAAGCGAAACGTGTCCTGCCGGGAGCCGACATCTATGTGCAGTCGGAACGGCGTGGAACGGCGCATGCCGTGCTGGCCGCAAGGCCCGCGATCGCGCGTCGCACCGACGACATCCTGGTGATCTATGGCGACACGCCATTGATCCGGCCGGAAACGCTTTCTCGCATGCGCGCGGCTTTGGCCGAGGGAGCGGCGCTCGCAGTGCTCGGCTTTCGGCCACGCGATCCGTCAGGCTATGGGCGGCTGGTGCTCGACAAAGGCGAGCTCGTCGCCATCCGCGAGGAACCCGACGCGAGCGCAGACGAGCGTGCGATCGATCTGTGCAATGGCGGGCTGATGGCGTTTGCAGGCGCGAGCGCGCTCGCCATCCTGGATAAGATCGACAACAACAATCGCAAGAGCGAGTTCTATCTCACCGACGCGGTGGAAATTGCTCGCTCCATGAAGCTCAAGGCGGCCGTGATCGAGACCGAGGAGGATGACGTGCGCGGCATCAATACCAAGACTTAGCTTGCCGAGGCAGAAGCCGTGCTGCAGCAGCGGTTGCGCAAGGCGGCGATGGACGCGGGCGTGACGCTGATCGCACCCGAAACGGTGTTTCTCTCGGCCGATACCAAATTCGGCCGCGACGTGGTGGTGGAACCGTTCGTCGTGTTCGGGCCGGGAGTCACGGTCGACGACAACGCAGTGATCCACTCGTTCTGTCATTTCATCCAATCTCAGATCGGCAAGGGCGCCTCGGTCGGTCCGTTCGCGCGGCTGCGGCCGGGCGCTCAGCTCGGCGCCAATGTGCACATCGGAAACTTCGTCGAGATCAAAGCATCGGTGATCGAAGAGGGCGCCAAGGCCAACCATCTCGCCTATATCGGCGATACGCGGCTCGGTGCCGGCTCGAACTTCGGAGCCGGCGCGATCGTGTGCAACTACGACGGCATCGCCAAGCACCGCACCGACATCGGCAAAGGCGCCTTTATCGGCTCCAACTCGTCGCTTGTCGCACCCGTTAAGATTGGTGACGGTGCCTATGTGGCGACCGGCTCGGTGATCACCCATGATGTGCCGGCTGACGGGCTTGCAATTGCGCGCGAGCGCCAGGTTGTTAAGGAAAACCGCGCCTCGCGCTTGCGTGCCTTGAAGGGGGCAGGCAAGAAAAAGGCAGCCGAATAGGGGCTGAGTCCGTTAGGCTTAATGTTACGTGATGTTACCTTACGTGATGTTACATGGCCGACACGGATGTTGATTACCGATCCTTACGTCGGCTGGCGTACAAAGTTCGCCGAGGCATGATTTATCCGGGGCTATATAAGGACGCCTTCCGTGTGCGGCATTGTCGGCATTCTCGGTCGTGAGCCCGTCGCTGAACATCTGGTCAACGCGCTCAAACGTTTGGAGTATCGCGGCTACGATTCGGCCGGCGTAGCCACGCTCGAAGGCGGCGCGCTCGAGCGGCGGCGCGCGCAAGGCAAGCTGCGTAATCTCGAGAAGAAGCTCGAGAGCGAGCCGCTGGGCGGCACGATCGGCATTGGCCATACGCGCTGGGCGACACATGGTCGGCCGAGCGAAGCGAACGCGCATCCACATGCGACCGATCGGCTCGCGGTCGTGCACAACGGCATCATCGAGAACTTCCGCGAGCTGCGCGAGGAGCTCGAGAAGAGCGGCGCCAAGTTTGCATCGGAGACCGACACCGAGGTGGTCGCGCATCTGGTGACACATGAGATGAGCAAGGGCCGCTCACCTGTGGAAGCGGTCAAGGCGGCGCTGCCACGGCTGCGTGGCGCGTTCGCGCTGGTGTTCCTGTTCAAGGGCGAGACGGATCTCTTGATCGGCGCGCGCAAGGGCTCGCCGCTCGCGGTCGGCTACGGCGACGGCGAAATGTATCTCGGCTCGGACGCCATCGCGCTCGCGCCGTTCACGGACATGATCTCTTATCTGGAGGATGGCGATTTGGTCGTGCTCTCGCGCAAGAGCGTCGAGGTGCGCGACGCGCATGGCTCCAAGGTCGAGCGCCCGGTGATCAAGTCAACGGCCTCTGCGTTTCTGGTCGACAAAGGCAACCATCGTCACTTCATGGCGAAGGAAATCCACGAGCAGCCGGAGGTCGTGGGACACACGCTGGCTCATTACATCGACATGGCGGCCGAGCGCGTCGTTCTGCCGGGCAAGCTGCCGTTCGATTTCAACGCGCTCGATCGCATTTCGATCTCGGCGTGCGGCACCGCTTACTATGCTGGTCTCGTCGCGCGCTATTGGTTCGAGCGCTTCGCGCGCCTGCCGGTCGAGATCGATGTCGCGTCCGAATTCCGCTATCGCGAGGCGCCGATGCGGCCGGGCGGGCTTGCGATCTGTGTCTCCCAATCGGGCGAGACCGCCGATACGCTGGCCAGCCTGCGCTACGCCAAAGAGCATGGACAGCATGTGCTCTCGGTGGTGAACGTGCCGACCTCGACCATCGCAAGCGAGAGCGACGCCGTTATGCCGACGCTGGCCGGTCCCGAGATCGGTGTTGCGTCGACCAAGGCCTTCACGTGTCAGCTCGCGGCGCTCGCCTGCCTCGCGGTCGCGGCCGGCCGGGCGCGTGGCGTGCTGTCGGCGGATGACGAGAAGAAGCTGGTGCGCGCCCTGATCGAGGTGCCTCGTCTGATGGCGGAAGCCTTGCGCTTGAGCCGCAGATCGAGCTCCTGGCGCGAGACTTGGCCAAGAGCCGGGATGTGCTCTACCTCGGCCGTGGAACGAGCTATCCCCTGGCGCTTGAGGGCGCTCTCAAGCTCAAGGAAATCTCCTACATCCATGCCGAGGGCTACGCAGCGGGCGAGCTCAAGCATGGCCCGATTGCCCTGATTGACGAAACGATGCCCGTCATCGTCATCGCGCCCTATGACCGCGTATTCGACAAGACCCTGTCGAACATGCAGGAGGTTGCGGCGCGCGCCGGGAAGATCGTGCTGATCACCGACCCCAAAGGCGCCAGCGAGGCGAACGTGCCGCTGCTTGCCAAGCTGGCGGTGCCGGAGATGCCCGCCACGGTAACGCCCCTGGTTTTTGCCATTCCGGTACAGCTCATCGCCTATCACGTTGCTGCTTTTATGGGCAAAGACGTCGACCAGCCTCGGAACCTGGCGAAGTCTGTGACGGTTGAATGAAAACTGTGCAGGATGAAGCGTGCGACCTTGGTAGGCTTACCCCTGTTGTGGCGGCACGGTAGTCTCACCACATTGTTGCCACCTGGAAGCTGCAGTCACGTACCGCCATGAACGCGTCAGACAAGGAGTTGCAGCCAGCGCTGGAAGCCCCGGCGCCCTTGAGCTCACAGCCGGACCCGCCGCCCGCACCGGTCTCCTCCCATCACGGCATGATGGGGCGAATTCGCAATTATTTTCTGACCGGTTTGATTCTGGTCGGCCCGGTCTACATCACCGTCAATCTGACCTGGTGGTTCATCAACTGGGTGGACGAGCTGGTGCGGCCGCTCATTCCGATCGCCTACCGGCCTGAGACTTATCTGCCGATCAAGGTGCCCGGAACCGGGCTCATCATCGCATTCCTGGCGATCACGACGCTCGGCTTTCTCACCGCCAACCTGGTGGGCCGCAAGCTGGTGGAGTTCGGTGAGAACATTCTCAACCGGATGCCGGTGGTGCGTCCGGTCTACAAGAGCCTGAAGCAGATCTTCGAGACTTTGTTCTCCAAGAGCGGGTCGAGCTTCCGGCGTGTGGCGCTGGTCGAGTTCCCATCGCCTGGCATGTGGTCGCTGGTGTTTCTGTCGCAAAGCGCGAGCCCGGATATCGCCGCACGCCTGCCGGACACCGAGCATGTGGCGGCGTTCATGCCCTGCACGCCGAACCCGACCACCGGGTTCTTCTTCTACGTGCCACGTCGCGACCTGATCGAGCTCGACATTACGGTTGAGGCGGCGATGACGCTCTTGATGTCGGCCGGCATGGTGCAGCCTAACGGCGGCAACGATCAGCAGCGGCGGTTGGCCGCGCTTGCCGAGACGGCGCGCGTTCGCCGCGCGGGCCAACCGAGACGGCCGCGCCGGCGAAGTAGCGGCATTTTGATCCAGATCATGGCGGCCCGGGCTTTGGCGGCCGAGGAGGTAGGTCCTCAATTGCGAGGCACTGCCATGACCAGACCTCTTAGCGGCAAGGCCGAAATCGTGCTCGACTATCCCGACAAGGTTCTCATCGGGACATTCGGGCAAGCAGATCAATGTCATGCGCGCTTCGATGCGAATGACGTTCTCTTGACCGTGCAGCGCAGTGACGATAGCGGCGCGTGCCGCTTCATGGGCCTCAGCTCGAGCCGCAGGTGCTGGCCGATATTCTGTCTGAGCTGGCCGCATCGGTTTCAAGCAGCCGCGGCCCCTAAAGCTAATCGCGCCGTGCTGCGGGAAGCCGCCGACGCGCTTGCGCGTGCGCTTGCATCAGTAGAGTTCGACTGGAGGAGCTCACGCCGGACGAGGAGGTCCTGCTGCTCCATGTCCTGGAGTAGGGGTATACGCGGCGATCACCGCAGCGAGCGATTGTCGTCACCCGGCCCGGATCAGCCGGATCGCCTCGTCGCGCTCGAACAGATAGAGCAGGCTGCGCAGCGCCTCGCCGCGCGGCGAGGCGAGCGTCGGGTCGCGCGCCAGCACGAGCTTGCGCGTCGTCGCGCGCGGCTTCGATCAGCTTGCCATGCAGCTCGACGCGCGCGACGCGGAAGCCCGGCATGCCGGACTGGCGCGTGCCGAGCACGTCGCCTTCGCCGCGCAGCGCTAAGTCCTCCTCGGCGATGCGAAAGCCGTCCTCGGTCTCGCGCATGATCGCGAGGCGCGCCTTGGCGGTCTCGCCGAGCGGCGCCTTGTAGAGGAGGAGGCAGGTCGAGCGGCCCGCTGCCGCGGCCGATGCGGCCGCGCAGCTGATGAAGCTGCGCGAGCCCGAAGCGCTCGGCATGCTCGATCACCATCACGGTCGCCTCCGGCACGTCGACGCCGACCTCGATCACCGTGGTGGCGACCAGGAGCTGCGTCTCGCCGGCGGCGAAGCGCGCCATGGCGCGATCCTTGTCGGCGCCCTTCATGCGGCCGTGCACGAGATCGACGGCCGCGCCGAACTGCTGCTTGAGCGCGGTGAAGCGTCCTCGGCGGCGGCGAGATCGACGTTCTCGGATTCCTCGACCAGCGGGCACACCCAATAGACGCGGCGGCCTTCGGCGAGCGCGCGGCCGACGGCGTCGACGACCTCGTCGAGGCGGTCGAGCGGCACGCGTGCGGGTGTCGATCGGCTGGCGGCCGGCCGGCTTCTCGCGCAGCTCCGAGATGTCCATGTCGCCGAAATAGGTCAGCACCAGCGTGCGCGGGATCGGCGTCGCGGTCATCACCAGCACGTCGACCGCTTCGCCCTTGCTGCGCGAGCGCGAGCCGCTGGTGCACGCCGAAGCGGTGCTGCTCGTCGACGACCGCGAGCGCGAGGTCGCGGAAGGCGACGTCGTCCTGGAACAGCGCATGGGTGCCGACGAGCAGATGGATGTCGCCGCGCGCGAGCCGCTCGAGAATGTCGCTGCGCTCGCGGCCGCGCTCGCGGCCGGTGAGGATCGCGGCCTCGATGCCAGGCGGCCGCCGCAAGCGGCGCGATGGTGGCAAAGTGCTGGCGTGCCAGGATCTCGGTCGGCGCCATCAGCGCGGCCTGGCGGCCGGCCTCGATGACGGTGGCGGCGGCGAGCAGCGCGACGACGGTCTTGCCCGAGCCGACGTCGCCCTGCAGCAGCCGCAGCATGCGCTCGGGCTTGGCGAGATCGGCGACGATGTCGGCAACGGCGCGGGTCTGCGATGCGTCAGCGAATAGGGCAGGGCCTCGATCAGCTTTTTGCGCAGGCGCCGCGTCGCCGGCGGTCGGCGCGGCCGGCCGGGCGGCGCAGATGGGCGCGCACCAGCGCGAGCGCAAGCTGGCCGGCCAGGAGCTCGTCATAGGCGAGCCGCGTCCAGGCGAGCGCCGCCGGGATCGATGTCGGCCGGCTCGTGCGGGCCGATGCACGTGCGCAGCGCGGTCGCGAAAGCGGGGAAGCGCTCGCGCGCGACCCAGTCCGGCTCCTGCCATTCGGGCAGATCCGGCAGGCGCGTCGAGCGCGGCATCGACCGCCTTGCGCACCTGGTTGAGTCGCAGAGCCCCTCGGTCAGCGGATAGACCGGCTCGACCAGCGGCAGCTTGGCGAGACCCGCCTCGTCGACCACGCGGTCGGGATGCACCATCTGCAGCATGCCGTCGTAGAACGCGACCGTGCCGGAGACGTAGCGCGTCGTCGCCGACCGGCAGGAGCTTCTCCAGATAATCCTGGCGCGCGTTGAAGAAGGTGAGGACGAGATCGCCGGTCTCGTCGCTGGTATAGACCTGATAGGGCGCGCGCGGACGGTTCGGCGGCGGCGGCCGATGCCGGTCGACCGTGACCGCGACCGTGACGACGGTATCGGGCAGACGTCGCGCAGCTTCGGCCGGGCGCGGCGGTCGATCGCGCCGGTCGGCAGGTGGAAGAACAGATCGATGATGCGCGGCACGTCGTCGCGGCCGAGCAGGCGGCGATAGAGCTTCTCGACCTTCGGCGCCGACGCCCGGAAGGCTCGTGAGCGCCGCGAACAGCGGATTGAGCACGTCTGGCCGCATGCGCGTCCCGTCGAGTCGCAATGCTCGCATGCGAGCGGTGGAATCGGCAACCATCTGGCTGACAACGCGCATGCGCGCTCGCTATATAACCCTCGCCCGGCCCGTCCGGGTTTTTGGCGTTGCGGCATTCTTCCGAGGAACCAGATGACGGACACGCATCGAGCGAGGGGCTGGATTCGCGCCGGCGCAAGCTCCTGTTCCGCTCCTGGCATCGCGGCATGCGCGAGATGGACCTGATCATGGGCCGATTCGCCGACGCGCGATCGGACGCTCAGCGATGCGGAACTTGCCGAGTTCGAGCGCCTGATCGAGCTTGCCCGACCGCGACCTGCTGGCCTGGGTCACCGGGGAGGCGGACGTGCCCGGCGATGTCGACACGGCGTGTTCCGGCGGATGCGCGATTTCCACCTGGCGGCGGCGCTGATGCATGGCGCGTTGAAGTCTGGCTGCGCGTCGCCCGCCGATCTGCTTGAGCCGGGCCGGCCGCTGACGCTCGCCAGCGTCGCCGATGGCGCCGAGGGGCTCGTCGTCGCCGATCTGGCGCGCGCGGTGGCGGCGCGCGCCATGCGCCGGCGACGAGCCTGCTGGTCGATCTGCCGCGACGGTCCGCGCATGGCGGCGCTCGCGCGTGCGCTCGCGTTCTTCGCGCCCGACATCGCGGTGATGGAATTTCCGGCCTGGGACTGCCTGCCCTACGACCGGGTGTCGCCGCACGCCGGTGTGGTCGCGCAGCGCATGACGGCGCTGTCGCGGCTTGCGCGGCTCAAGGGCCACGACCGGCCGTCGGTGCTGCTCACCACCGTCAATGCCGCGCTGCAGCGCGTGCCGGCCGCGCGACTTCGTGGCGACCCACTCGCTCTCGGTCGTGCCCGGCCACATGCTCGCCATGGACGGCATCACGCGGCTGGCTCGAGCTCAACGGCTTCGTGCGCGCCTCGACCGTGCGCGAGCCGGGCGACTATGCGGTGCGCGGCGGCATCATCGACCTCTACGCGCCCGGCATGGCCGAGCCGGTGCGGCTCGATTTCTTCGGCGACACGCTGGAGACGATCCGCAGCTTCGATCCGGAGACGCAGCGCACCACCGACCAGTTGCGCGCGCTCAATCTCGTGCCGGTGGCCGAATTCCAGCTCACGAGCGAGACCATCCGGCGCTTCCGCACCGGCTATGTCGAGGCCGTTCGGCGCGCCCACGCCGGACGACCTGCTCTATGCAGCGGTGAGCGAGGGCCGCCGCCATCCCGGCATGGAGCACTGGCTGCCGCTGTTCCACGATCGCCTGGAGACGATCTTCGACTATGTGCCGGGCTCGCCGGTCGTGCTCGAACCGCTGGTCGAGGATGCGGCGCGCGAGCGGCTCGACCAGATCACGGACTATTACGAGGCGCGCGTCGCAGGCGCTGACGCAGCACGGCTCGGGCGCGATCTACCGGCCGCTGCCGCCCGACCGGCTCTATCTCGCGCAGCGACGGAATGGCAGCGAGCGGCTCGAGGCCGCCGCGGTCGCGCGCCTCACGCCGTTCGCGGTGCCGGACGGGCAGGGGCCGGTGATCGATGTCGGCACGCGAGCAGGGGCACAACTTCGCCGCCGAGCGCGCCGAGCCCGGCAGGAACGTGTTCGAGGCGGTGACCGAGCACGTGCTGGCGCTGCAGGCCGCCAGCAAGCGCGTCATCGTCGCGCTGTGGAGCGAGGGCTCGCGCGACCGCATGAGCCATGTGCTCGCCGACCACGGGCTCGCCAACCTCTCGCCGGTCGCGTCCTGGCCGGAGGCGCTGAACCTGCCCAAGCCGCAGGTCGCGCTCGCGGTGCTCGGGCTCGAAACCGGCTTCGAGACCGCCGACGCCGCCGTCATCAGCGAGCAGGACATCCTGGGCGACCGCCTGGTGCGCCCGCGCCGCGCGCGCCAAGCGGCCGGAGAACTTCATCGCCGAAGTCACGGCCTGTCGGCCGGCGATCTCGTCGTGCACGTCGACCACGGCATCGGCCGCTTCGTCGGCCTGCGCGCGATCGAGGCGGCGGGCGCGCCGCACGACTGCCTCGAAATCCACTACGCCGGCGGCGACAAGCTGTTCCTGCCGGTCGAGAACATCGAACTGCTGTCGCGTTACGGCTCGGAGGAGACCGGCGTCGAGCTCGACCGGCTCGGCGGCGGCGCCTGGCAGGCGCGCAAGGCGCGCATGAAGAGCCGCATCCGCGAGATCGCCAACGACCTGATCAAGATCGCCGCCGAGCGGCTGTTGCGCGAGGCGCCGAAGCTCGCGGCCGAGCACGGCCCGTACGACGAATTCTGCGCCGGCTTCCCCTACGAGGAGACCGACGACCAGCAGACCGCGATCGACGTGGTGCTGGACGACCTCGCGTCCGGGCCGCCCGATGGACCGCCTGATCTGCGGCGACGTCGGCTTCGGCAAGACCGAGGTGGCGCTGCGCGCAGCCTTCGTCGCCGCGATGAGCGGCCAGCAGGTCGCGGTCGTCGCGCCGACGACGCTGCTCGCGCGCCAGCACACCAAGACCTTCACCGAGCGCTTCCGCGGACTTCCCGGTCAAGATCGGGCAGGCCTCGCGGCTGGTGACCGGCAAGGAGCTGGCCAAGGTCAAGAAGGGCCTGGCCGACGGCAGATCGACATCGTCGTCGGCACCCATGCGCTGCTCGGCAAGAGCATCAAGTTCAGGGACCTCGGCCTGCTCATCGTCGACGAGGAGCAGCATTTCGGCGTCGCGCACAAGGAGAAGCTCAAGCAGCTGCGCGCCGAGGTGCACGTGCTGACGCTCACCGCGACGCCGATCCCGCGCACCCTGCAGCTCGCGCTTGTCCGGCGTGCGCGATCTGTCGATCATCGCCTCGCCGCCGGTCGATCGCCTGGCGGTGCGCACCTTCGTGTCGCCGTTCGATCCGCTGGTCGTGCGCGAGGCGCTGCTGCGCGAGCGCTACCGCGGCGGCCAGGCGTTCTACGTCTGCCCGCGCATCGAGGACCTCGCCGGCGTCAAGGAGTTCCTCGACAAGCAGGTGCCGGAGATGAAGGTCGCGGTGGCGCACGGGCAGATGCCGTCGACCGTGCTCGAAGACATCATGTCGGCGTTCTACGACGGCAAGTACGACATGCTGCTCTCGACCACGATCATCGAATCCGGCCTCGACATCCCGACCGCCAACACGCTGATCGTGCACCGCGCCGACCGCTTCGGCCTGTCGCAGCTCTACCAGCTGCGCGGGCGGGTCGGGCGCTCGAAGGTGCGCGCCTATGCGCTGTTCACGCTGCCGGCGAGCGCAAGATCACCGCGCAGGCCGAGCGCCGGCTCAAGGTGCTGCAATCGCTCGACACGCTGGGCGCCGGCTTCCAGCTCGCCTCGCACGATCTCGACATCCGCGGCGCCGGCAATCTGCTGGGCGACGAGCAGTCCGGCCACATCAAGGAGGTCGGCTTCGAGCTCTACCAGCAGATGCTCGAAGAGGCGGTGGCGAGCCTGAAGGCCGGCATCACCGCGCCGGTCGCCGACAGCTGGTCGCCGTCGATCACCATCGGCACGCCGGTGATGATCCCGGAGGACTACGTCGCCGACCTGCCGGTGCGGCTCGCGCTCTACCGGCGGCTCGCCGAGATCGAGGACGAGCGCGAGATCGAGGCGTTCGGCGCCGAGCTCGTCGACCGCTTCGGCAAGCTGCCGCTCGAGGTCGAGCACCTGCTGCAGATCGTCGCCATCAAGGCGCTCTGCCGGCGCGCCAACGTCGAGAAGATCGAGGCCGGCCCGAAGGGCGCGGTGA
The DNA here is from genome assembly GCA_963745515.1 of uncultured Alphaproteobacteria bacterium. GTDB lineage: Bacteria > Pseudomonadota > Alphaproteobacteria > Rhizobiales > Xanthobacteraceae > VAZQ01. Next base: position 280,228 of record CAVUXO010000007.1, on the reverse strand, counting down.
TCACGTTCCGCGACAACAGCTTCGCCAATCCCGAGCGGCTCGTCGCCTTCATCCGCCAGCAGGGGCCGTCGGCGCGCGTGCGGCCCGACATGAAGGTCGTGTTCTTCGACGACTGGGAGCACGCCGGAGGAGCGGCTCAAGGGCGCGACCGCGATCCTGCGCAGCCTTGCGCGAGCTCGCGCAGCCCGCCAAGGCGGCGTGACGATACGTCACTCGAAGCTGCGCCCGTTCGGCTTGCGCTTGCCTTTCCGTCGTCTGCCCGCCGTGCCGGGCATGCGACCATCTTCGCAGCAGGCGTGGATGGCCGGGACAGGGCGCGTTCACGCGCGTCTTCGACCCGCTATGCCCGGCCATGACGACGCTGCGACTCAGAGTCACTCGAACCGAGAACAGCTAGTCCACCACCGCGAACATCTGGATCTCGATCAGTTGCTCGGGCTCGCCGAGTTCCAGCACCGCCGACGTTGGTCGAGGTCGGCTTGTGGTTGTACGGCGCGAAATAGCGAGTTGATCACCGCACTCGCCTTGCCGATGTCGCCGATGCGCGGGCGTGCACGGAAGACGAAAAAGTGCACCACGTCCTTGAACGACGCGCCGGCCGCGTCGAGCGTCTGCTTGATGCCGTCCATCGCGGAGCGCGTCTGCGCTTCGAGGTCGTTCGGCCATGTACTGCTGGATCTGGTCGCGCTTGTGCGGGTGGTCGTGATAGACCGGCAGCGCCGTGGTGCCGGCAAGCCAGAGGATCTTGCCGCTCTTGATCTTGATCGCCGGCGGACGAACGGCATGTTGACGCCTCGGTCGTAGTTCGGGTGATGGATGAGTGTCCATGTGCTGGTTCTGGCGCCGCGCTGCGCCTGCAGCGACGTAGCCGGCGACGCGAAGCCACTGACCGAGAGCGAGCGCAAGATGAAGCGAGCCTGGTCGTAACGAGCCGCCCGTAGTTTGGTCGGCGTGACCGTCCGTCATGCGCGGTATTCGTCGCTGGCGACGCGTCCCTGCGCGGCCGATCGACGCGCGGCGCTGATCTCGCCGAAGCCCGATGCTATCGGTCGCGCATGCGCTTGCGCCATTCACCGTGCCGTGCTGCTCGTAAGGCTTTGACCGGGCGGCCGTCGCCCACACTCGCGCGAGCGGCAGCACGGCGGCGGCTTTCTCGGCGGCTTCGCGCATCCGCTGTTCGGGCTCGACCACGTGGTGGCGATGGTGGCGGTCGGGCTTGTGGGGTGCGTTTCTCGGCGCGCCGGCGATCTGGCTGCTGCCGATCGTGTTTCCGCTGGTGATGGCGCTCGGCGGCGTGATCGGCGATTCTCGGCGTGCCGCTGCCGGCGTCGAGATCGGCATTGCGATGTCAGCCATCGTGCTCGGCATGATGGTGGCGCTGGCGGCGCGTCCGCCGCTCTGGCGTCGCCGCGCTGCTCGTGGGCGCGTTCGCGATCTTCCATGGCCACGCCCACGGCGCCGAACTGCCGCCCGGCGCCGACGCGGTGGCCTATTCGGTCGGCTTTGTGGTGGCGACCGGCCTGCTTGCATCTCGCCGGCATCGCGTTCGGCCTGCTGACGCGCTGGCCCGCCGGACGTATCGGCGTGCGCGCGGCGGGCGGCGGCGATCGCGCTCGCGGGTGTCGCTGTTCCTGAGCGGCGAGTCATGAGCGGCCTGCTGCAGGCGTTCGTCGATGGCTTGCTCAATCCGTTGACGATGCCTGCGCATCGTGCTGACTTTGCTTGGCGCTCGCGTTGCTCGTGGGCGGCCTGCAGTGCTCGGCGCGTTTGCTGGTGCCTTGCATCATCTTTCGCGCTCGGCGCTTGGCCGCAGGCCTTGCCGCGCGATCGTGCTAGCGCGTCGAGACCACGCCGGCACGACGTGCTGCTGACGCTCGCGGCCGCACTCGGCGTGATGGTTGCGGCGCGCTTGGGCGCCATCGTCATTGGCCGCGGCTCCGCGCGGGCTCGCCTGATCGCGGGCGCGGCGCTCGCGCTCGAATTCGCCGCCGCAGGCGATCTCGATCGCGGAAGCCTATGCCGACGCTGGTCGGGCACCGCTCTCGGCGCCTGCGCGATGCTCGTCGTGGTCGCCGGCGCACGCAGGCCTGTGCCAGGCCGATTGGCAGCGCCTCGGCGTGCGCATTCTTGGATCGTGGATCGCGGCGAGCGCGATCCTGGTGCTCGCCGTTCAGCTGCGGTAGCGGCCGCTACTCCGCCGCGACGCGCTTTGCCACTTCCTGTGCGGCGCGCTCGATCGCCTGCGCGAGATGCTCGGGCGGCTGCGCGCCGCTGCACCGCGATCAGCGCCGCCGAGGATGAAGCATGGCACGCCGTCGATGCCGGCCTCCTTGGCCGAGTTCGCCTCCGGCCTCGACGTCGCGCGACGTCCTGATCGCTCGCGAGCATCTGCGCGCACCTCGTCGCCATCGAGGCCGCAATCGGCCGCGGCCTGCACCAGCACATCGCGGTCGGTGAGGTCGCCGCCTTCGGTGAAATAGAGCTCCATCAGCCGCTGCTTCATGCGCGCCGCTTGCCGATCGTCGCCCGCCCAACGGATCAGCCGATGGCAGTCGAGCGTGTTGGGCTGCCGCTTGATCTTGTCGAGCGCGTAGGTGAGGCCGTCATGGCCGCGGCGTCGACGACGCGCTGGCGTTGGCGTTGTAACGCTCGACCGAGCCGAACTTGGTGATGAGATATTCCTCGCGGCTGATGCCTTCGCGCGGCACCCACGGATTGAGGAAATAGGGACGGAAGCGCACCTCGACCGGAATGTCCGGCTTGAGCGCGATGGCCTTCTCCAGGAGGCGCTTGCCGATGTAGCACCACGGGCAGACGACGTCGGACACGACGTCGATCGACAGGGGAGTAGCGGTGGCCATGAGCGGCTCCTTGCGTGTAGGCGAGGACATTAGGCCGCGTTCAGCTCGCCGCAACCTTGGGGTAGGTGCCGACGCGCGCCACCAGCGTGGTGAGATTGTCGGTCGGCTTGAGGGTCGCGAGCGTGACGGTCGGCTTGATCGAGCGGCGGTCGCGGTCGGGCGCCAGCATCGTGTGCTTGAGCACGCTGGCGAGCCGGCGCGCCACCACATGGGCGCTGCGCAGGTCGGTTTCGGTGAAGGCGGCGACGATCGAGCCGTCCTGCTCGCGGCAGGCGAAGTCGATGTTGCGGACCAGCCGGCTGAACAGCCGCGCCGCATCGATGCTGGCGCGGCGGTCGACGCTCCTCGAAGGAGAAGCGTGCGACCGAAAGCGCGCCGCCGCCATCCTCGGCCTCGCTGCACCGCGCGCTCGAGATCGCGCCAGAACGCGGTCGCGCTCGAGAAGGCCGGTATCCGGATCGAGCATGCCGTCGCTGTCGAGCGATTTGAGCATGCGCTTGAGGTGGCCCTCGAACGCCTGCAACCGCACCATCGGCAGGAAGTGTTCGACCAGGCGGGTCGGGTTGCCGTCGATGCGAATGAGATTGGGCAGCCGTTCGTCGTCGACGCCGGCGCTGCCGAACATGCCGACCGGCAGATCGCGAAAGCGCGCGTCCTCGGCGAGCACCGTCAGCAGCGCCTCGACCACGCTCGGGCCGAAGCCGTCGCCGATCACGATGCCGTCGATGTCGCGCGCATTGAGATAGCGCGCCGCGGTCTCGACGCTCAGCGCGCCGATCAGGCCGACGCGCTCGCCGATCGCGGTGGTGAGAGCCGGATACGAGCGGCCGCGCCCGATGCACAAGACAGTTGCCTGATCGAGCAGCCCGGACGGCATCGCGCGGACTTTGTCATGCTCGGCCGCAACAGTGCGTCGAAGCACGGTCGCGTGCAGCGAGCGCACACGCAGTGCCGAGCGCAGTCGCGCAACCACCTGCGCGGCTGGTTCATCGGCGCCGATCGGCAAAGCATGGGGGACGGCAAGCTCGCTGTTGTGGCCCGCGCGCGCCAGCACTGGCATGAATGGTCCGCTGCCGGTGTCTGTGGCTTTGCGCAAGCTCGCGCCGGCCTGTCCGTCGGGCCACGGTCCGGCGTCGGTCAGGATCAGCGCCGCCGGCTGGATTTGCTCGATGGCTGCGGCGGCGTCCGCGAGGCCCGTTTCGATGATTGGAAAAGCGCCTGCCTTGCCCAACGCCTCGACCAGATCGGCCGACGGCCTCTCGGCCACGACCACGACCGGACCCAACGTTGCCATGACGATGTGCAACCTGCAGAGGGCAATGAGTGCCCTCACGTTAGGCAGTCGCTGTTAATGCCTGGTTAGCAGATTGCCTCGTTTCAGCGGGCACCCATCGGTTCCGGCATGTGGAAAGCGCTCGCCATCAGCGGATTGAGCCCCATGCTTAGAAGCTCCTCACGCATCTTGGCTGGGTCTGCCGCGGCTCCCGCGAGGCGATGCCCGCAGAGCGCATCGGGAAGCGCGGTGAGGGTGGCATCGGTATCGAGATCAAACACCGTGTTCTGCAACGCAGCTGCGGCGAACCGGTAGCCGCCGACGCTGACGAGGCCGGCAGGCGGCCCACTCACCAGTGGGGTGGGGCCTTCCTGGCCGCTGCGACAGGCATAGCCGGTGTCGATGAAGCCGTCCTTCGACACTTTGATCGAGGGGAACGGCGTCGTTTCGACACCCGGCGGGAAGGCGCAACGCGGCACCATCGGTCCGCTCATGGCGAGTGTCCCGCGTTCCGTCCGGCGGATTTCGGCAACGATTGGAGCCCCGGGTACGCCGCGCGGTGCCGGGACTGGCCCCCAGGCAACCGAAGCCGGCAGCCCATCGCGAATCGCGCCTCGCCGCGATCAGGCCGGTCTCGCCGAACACCTGGATATCGGTGAGCAGGATTGAGTGGTCATGCCAGACCGGTGCATGCGCGAGCCGCTCGGGCGCACGCCAAAGGCCGATCACATGCCTGATGCCATCTTCCGACTGTCAGATGGCCGGCCTCGGCGAGCGGAGCGATCATCGGGCCTGGCACAACGACGGTGTCGCTGCGGCTTGCCGCGCACTGCTCGGCGAAGACCGCTGGCGTCGAAAGGTTGGTGCAACGCCAGCGTTCCGCCGACAGAGGAGCCAGGGCACCACCGACGCCGCCAGCCCGCCGAAGGAGGACATCGCCACCGTCGACAGGATGGTTGCGTCCAGTCCGATCGAGCCCTCGAGCAGAGCGCCGAGCCCGCCGGCAATCATTTCGGCGTGGCTGCGAGCGACCGGAACCAGCCCGTCGGCGCTGACGTCCCAGGTCACGACCGCCAGATGCGCGCTGGGCCGGCGGGTCACGCTCGTCGTTGATCGACGGCAAGGGATCGATCGCTCTGTGCATCAAACAGGTCGTCGAAGCCAGACAACTCCGTCGGGCGGCTGCGGTCCAAAGCCGCAGACATAGCGAATCGAGAAGACGTCGGACGCTGCCTGCAGCGCGATGTCGAAATGATCGGTGGTCGCCGATGCGTCCGCTCACGATCAGCGCCCTGGCACCGACCTGGGTCAGGGCCGCGGATCTCGGCCCGCCGCCAGAGCAGCGGCAGCGGCATCGCGATCAGCCCGGCGCGCAGCACGGCCAGCAGCGTCAGCACGCACTCGACCGTATTGGCGACCTGCAAGGCGATGAGCGATCGGTGTGCAGGCCCAAACGGCGCAGCCGGCCGGCGATCGCCGAAACCACGCGATCGGCCTGTGCATAGGTCAGCTGGCGGGGTGCTCCGTCGGTGAAGCACTCCGCGGTTGGGCGGATCGACCAGCGCCAGGGCGTCCGGCCGCCGTTCCGCGTGCGGCGGAACAAGTCGTCGAGAGTGGCGCGCCCACCAATGCGCGAGGCCAGTCCTGGTCATGCAGGTCGGCGAGAATCATGATGGTGTTATTTTGCCATATGCCACCAGGTTTCGGGCAGATAGCCCATGAGAGAAGTTTCGGTGGGATGGGCGAGGGTGGATCCAGCGCGCCACCCAATGCTCGGGCAGGTGGAACAGCGGGACCACGTAGAAGCCGGAGATCAGGACGCGGTCGAGCGCCCGCACCGCCGCCACGACGTCGGCACGCGTCTTGCGCCTTGACCAGGTGCGTCGATCAGCGCATCGACGGCTGGGCTGCTGCACGCCCATGTAGTTGCGGCTGCCGTTCTGCGTCGGCGGCGGCCGAGCTCCAGTAGAACGACTGCTCGTTGCCGGGCGACAGCGACTGGTCCCAGCGATTCTGGATCATGTCGAAATCGAAGGCGATGCGCCGGCGTCTCGAACTGGACCGCGTCGACCAGGCGCACGCTGCGCGTTGATGCCGGCCCGCTTGAGGTTGCTCGCGAAGAGCGAGCGCGAGCCGCTCCTCGTCCACGGCCTCGGTCCGGTTGGCGACCATGATCTCGAAGGTGAACGGCTTGCCGCTGCGCGCGTTCGACCAGCTCGGTGCCGCGCAGCTCGTAGCCGGCCGCGCTCAAGAGCTCGAGCGCGCGCTGTCGCACGGTGCGCGATCGCGGCCGGAGCCGTCGGTGACCGGCGGCGACCAGGTGCCGTCGAGCACGTCGGCGCGCACCGCGCCGGGAAACGGCGCGAGCAGTGCTCGCTCGCGCGCATCGGCCGGCCGACCGTGCGCCGACAGCTCGGAGCCGTCGAAGAAGCTTGCCGCTGCGGCGATAGAGATCGAAGAACAGGTTGTGATTGATCCATTCGAAGTCGAACAGCAGCGCGATCGCCTCGCGCACGCGGATGTCGGCGAAGATCGGCCGGCGCGTGTTGAACACGAAATAGAAGCTCGGCTTCGGCAAGCCGGTGGAGAACGTCTCCTTGACGACGCGGCCGTCGCGCACCGCCGGGAAATCATAGCCGGTCTGCCAGCGTCCCGGATCGGTCTCGGTGCGCAGGTCGAACAGTCCGCGCTTGAACGCTTCGTGATGCGAATTGGCGTCGCGATAGTAGTCGAAGCGGATCTCGTCGAAATTCCAGAAGCCGCGATTGACCGGAAGGTCGCGTCCCCAATAGTCCGGGTTGCGCGTGAGTGTGACGCTCTTGCCCGGCATCGACCTTGCCGACCATGTAGGGGCCGCTGCCGACCGGCGGCGTGCAGCGTCGGTTCCTCGAACGTCTCGGGCATTGACCGCGTGCTTGGCCAGCACCGGCATCAGGCCGAGGATCAGCGGCAGCTCGCGGTCGTTGCTGCCGGTGAGATCGAAGCGCACGGCGCGTTCGCCGACGACCTCGGCCTTGGCGACCTTGGAGTAGTAGAAGCGGTGATTGGGGCGGCCCTTGTCGCGCAGGAGCTGCCAGGAAAATATGACGTCCTCGGGCGTCACCGGCTTGCCGTCGGAGAATCGCGCTGCCGGATCGAGCTCGAAGGTGACGTAGCTGCGCGCCTCGTCGGTCTCGACCGTGCGCGCGACCAGCCCGTAGAGCGTGAACGGCTCGTCGTAGCCGCGCGCCATCAGGCTTTCGACCACGTAGCCGCTGATGATGTTGACGTTGCTGACCAATGGGGCGCGCATGCCCTGCGCGACCAAGCCCCTGCACGATGAAGGGATTGAGGCTGTCGAAGGTGCCGAGCACGCCCTGGACCAGGCGGCCGCCCTTGGGTGCGTCGGGATTGACATAGCGGCAAATGACGTGAAGTCGGCGGGGAGCGCGGGCTCGCCATGCATCGCGATGGCGTGGCGCGGCTCGGCGTGCGCCGGACGATGTTGCGCACAGTGCCCGCAAGCGCGGCCGACAGAATGCTGCCGCGTGAAGCAAACAAGCGACCGCGACTGTGCGGCCGACGGCGAGCCTGCTGGCGCAGACATGGTTACTGGCTTGTCGAGCATGTGTTGTCGAGTCACGCATTGCGATGACAATTCGAGCAACGACCGGTTCTGCGTGCGCGACCATGGTCTTACCGTTGTGCATCTGAAGGCTAAACCAGCGTGCTTATCACCAGATTTTGCGCCGCATCCTTGAGACTTTATTGACGGCCGAAAGTGGGCTATGAGGCTGCGGAAGGCGTCACGCTCTTGCCGTATTTGGTGCGGACACAGCCTCTAGGGGGCACCGCTCGATCCGGCCAGATCGCTGCGAGAGCGGTCAGCAAGAGGATTACATATGGAACATCGGATCGTTGTTCGCACCGGCTCGGCCGGTTGCTTGCGCATTCGTCTTTGCGCTGGCGACGACGATGCTGGTCGGCGCCGTCGGCGCTCGCCCAGACGCCGGCGCCGAAGCCCCAAGGCTGCGCCCAAGGCCAAGGCCCCGCCCGCTGCGCAGCCGCAACCCAAGGGCGCTCCGCCGGCCCCCGCCGAGCAGCAACAGGCGCCGAGCCGCAACTTATCTTCTCGCCGTGGACCAAGTTCTGCCTGAAGGGCCAGGAAGCGAACGCCAAGCAGGTGTGCTTCACCGGCAAGGACGGCCGCGTCGAGTTTGGCATGCCGGTGGTCGCCGCTGTGCTGATCGAGCCGGAAGGCGAGACCAAGAAAATTCTGCGTGTCACGCTTGCCGCTCGGCATGTCGATCCAGCCCGGCACGCGCGTGATCGTCGATCAGGGCCAGCCGATGACTGGGCCCTACGTGATCTGCTTCCAGAACGGCTGCATGGCCGACTATGAGGCGAGCGGCGAACTGATCGGCAAGCTGAAGAAGGGCCAGGGGCTCGTGGTGCAGGGCATCAACGGCTCGGGTCAGCCGATCAGCCTGGTGCTGCCGCTCGACGATTTCGGCAAGGCCTATGACGGTCCGCCGACCGATCCGCAGGTGTTCGAGGCGCAACAGAAGAAACTGCAGGACGAGTTGCAGAAGCGCGCCGAAGAGGCGCGCAAGAAGCTCGAAGGGCAGCCCAAATAGCCGCGAACGTACCGACGGACGCGGCCGAGGTGTAACGCCTCGCGCGCGTCCGTCGTTGTTCGCCAGTGCCGCCGGTGCGGTCGGGTCCGCCGATCGAGACGAGCCGGTGGAATCACAGACGAGGAGCGAGTGGGGGACAGTCCCAATGACGCATCGAGATTTCGTCACGTCAGTCAACGGTGTGCGCGCGCGCTGTGCGTGGCTCGGCGATCGCGGTCGGCGTGCGGCGTCGCAAGCGTTCGCCCAGGCCCCGGTGCCGAAGGGCCGGCAGCCCAAGGCGCCAGTCCCAGAAGCAGCGCAGCCGAAGGGCGGCGCAGCCGCCGCCCAGCACAGCACGCAGGGCGAGCAGCCGCAAGCTCAACTTCTCGCCCTGGACCAAAGTCTGCCCGAAGGGCCAGGAGGCGAACGCCAAGGCAGTCTGCCTGACCGGCAAGGACGGCGCGCTCGAGACCGGGCATGCCGGTGGTCGGCGGCAGTGCTGATCGAGCCGGAAGGCGAGCCGAAGCAAGATCCTGCGCGTCACGCTTGCCGCTCGGCATGGCGCTGCAGCCCGGCACGCGCGTCGTCGATCGACCAGGGCCAGCCGATGACCGCGCCCTACGTGATCTGCGCCGGCAACGGCTGCATGGCCGACTACGAGGCGAGCGGCGAGCTGATCGCCAACATGAAGAAGGGCAAGGGCCTTGCGGTGCAGGGCATCAACGGTGCAGGTCAGGTGGTCACGCTGCGTGCTGCCGCTCGCGATTTCGCCAAGGCTGTACGACGGTCCGCCGACCGATCCGAAGACAGTTCGAAGAGCATGCAGCAGCAAGCGCTTCGAGGAATTCCAGAAGAAGGCGCAGTAAGGCGTCGCACAGTCAGCGCGAGCGTCGCAGGTCTCGCGGCGATCCGATTGGATGCAATCGGGTCACCGTTCTGCATTTGAGGGGCGCCGATCGCGCCCGCTCAGCTGCAATCTGATCAGATTAAAGACTAGTTGAGAACGGCGTTGCGGCGGCGATAGCTGCCGGATTCGTCCTTCTCGAACACCTCGGCGACCTGCGGATGGCGCACCGGCTCGCCGGACGTGTCGGGCAGCAGATTCTGCTCCGACACATAGGCGATGTACTCGGTCTCCGCATTCTCGGCGAACAGGTGGTAGAACGGCTGATCCTTGCGCGGCCGGCGATCGGCGGGGATCGACTCGTACCATTCGTCGGTGTTGTTCGAATTCCGGATCGATGTCGAAGATCACGCCACGAAACGGATAGAGCCGGTGGCGGACGATCTGGCCGATCTGGAATTTGGCGGTACGCGCTTTTGCCATGGCGTGGGAAATAGACCAGGATGGCGGCGGGCGCCAGGGGGTTCAGAGCGGGCTAGAGACCATACTTGGTCCCGATTGCGGGGTCCTTGGCGGCGACCAGGCGGGCGAGGTCGACCATGACCTTGGCCTGCTTCCAGGTGGCGTCGTCCTGCATCTTGCCGTCGATCATGACCGCGCCGGTGCCGTCCGGCATGGCGTCGAGGATGCGCTTGCGACCGCCACCTCGTCCGGATCGGGCGAGAACACGCGCTTGGCGATGTCGATCTGCGACGGATGCAGCGTCCAGGCGCCGGCGCAGCCCATGAGGAAGGCGTTGCGGAACTGCGCCTCGCAGGCCTGCGGATCGGCGAAATCGCCGAACGGGCCGTAGAACGGCTTGATGCCGGCGGCCGCGCAGGCGTCGACCATCTTGGCGAGGTGTAGTGCCAGAGATCCTGCTGGTAGGCAGGCGCGCTCGCCGGCAGGCGGCATCCGCGAGCACCTTGATAGCCGGGATGGCCGCCGCCGACGCGCGTCGTCTTCATGGCGCGCGAGGCGGCGAGATCGGCCGGGCCGAGGCTGATGCCGTGCATGCGCGGCGAAGCGCCTGCGATCGCCTCGACATTGTTCACGCCCTCGGCGGTCTCGAGGATCGCGTGGATCAGGATCGGCTTGTTGATGCCGTGGCGGGCTTCGAGCTGGGCCAGCAGCTGATCGAGGTAGTGGATGTCCCACGGCCCATCGACCTTCGGCAGCATGATGACGTCGAGCTTGCGACCGACGGCCGCCGACGATCTCGGTGATGTCGTCGAGCGCCCACGGCGAGGTGAGCGCATTGATGCGCGTCCACAGCCCGGTCGCGCCGAAGTCGTTGGATCGGGCCAGCGCGATGAAGCCCTGCCGCGCGGCCTCCTTGGCGTCGGCCGGGATGGCGTCCTCGAGATTGCCGAGCACGACGTCGACCTGTGCGATCAGCTCCGGCACCTTGGCGCGCAGCTTCTCGATATGCGGCGGCACGAAATGGATCATGCGCTCGAGCCGAACCGGCAGCTCGCGCAGCGGGGTCGGTGCGCCGATCGCCAGCGGCTTGAAGAAGTTGCGCGGGTGCTTCATGCGGATGCGCCTGCCGTCACTTGTGAGATAGAGAGCGCGGACGCTAAGATAGCGGTTTGGAGACTAACGCATGAACCGACGTGAAATTCTTAAGACCGGACTGGCCTCGCTCGCGACCACGACCCTGGCGCCGCTGGGCGCGCTGGCCCGGATCGGGTCAGGACGCAAGCCCGCTATCCGGAGCGGCCGATCAGGCTCGTCGTTCCGTTTGCGCCGGGCGGCGCGACCGACGTTGCGGGGCGCCTGTGGGCCGAGAAGATGAAGCCGCTCCTCGGCACCGTCGTGGTCGAGAACAAGCCGAGCGGCGGCGGCGCGCCCGGCACCACCGAGGTCGCACGCGCGCAGCCCGACGGCTACACGCTCCTGTTCGGCAACACCAGCACGCAGGTGCTGCTGCCGGTGCTGATGCCGAAGCCGCCCTACGATCCGGTCAAGGACTTCACCGCGATCTACATCCTGTGCGTCTCCCCGACCGTGATCGTGGTGAACGAGATAGGTCCCGGTCCGCACCGCTGCGTGAGCTGATCGCCTACGCCAAGGCCAATCCGGGCAAGCTCTCCTATGGCTCGGCCGGCACCGGCACGCTGACCAATCTCGCGGGCGAACTGTTCAAGCAGCTGATCGGCGCGCCCGACATTGTGCACATTCCCTTACAAAGGCTCCGCGCCCGGCGTTGCCGATCTTGCCGCCGGTCACATCCCGATGATGACGCCGAATATCGGCGGGCCGCTGATCGACTTTCATCGCGCCGGCAGGGTGCGCATCCTTGCGGTCGCGCATGACACGCGGCTCAAGGTTGCGCCCGACATTCCGACCGCGATCGAGGCCGGGCTCCCTGGCATGGTGGCGTCGAACTTCAACGGGCTGTTCGCGCCGGCAGGTCTCTCGCCCGCGATCGTCGACGAGCTCGCGCAGGCGACGCGCAAGGTGATGGACGATGCCGGAATTCCAGCGCGCGCTGCTGACCTCCGGTTTCGAGCCGATCGCGGATTCCGGCCCGCAGCAGGCGCAGCGCCTCGTCAGCGACGAGCTTGCGCGCTGGACGCCGATCATGAAGGCGACCAACTTCAAGCTCGAGTGACGAGGCGCCGGCTACAGCGCCGCGCGAAAGTTCGTCAACGCCTTGGAGCTTATGGTGTCTACAGACAATGTCCTGGTCGTCGAAGACGACCCGTTTCTGCGCGTGGTCGGCATTCTGCTCGATCCGAACACGTCGGCGGAGCGCTTCGCCGCCTTTGCGGATTTCTTTGCCCACGACGAGCCGGATTTCGCCGGCTATGTCGCGCGCGTGCGCGAGCGCGTCGGCGCGCTGTTTCCGGCACAGGTGCGGATCGTCGACGACGCAGGAGGAGCTGCGCGCGGCGCTGCCGGGCAGCCGCGCGCTCATCGTCGAAGGGCTCAAGGTCGGGCGCGAGGAGCTTGCGGCCAGCGCCAACCTCGCGGTGGTGCAGAAATTCGGCGCGCTGCCGCGCAACATCGACGCGGCCGCCTGCGAGGCGCAAGGCGTGACGCGTGCTCACCTCCGCCGGCGCGTCAACTGCGCCTGCGCCGAGATGGCGTTCGCGCTGATGCTCACGCTCGCCAAGAAGCTCAATCGCGTGCTGGGCCGCATCAGCGTCGAGCAGCTTGCCGAGGCCGGCTATCCCTACAAGCCGTTCGATCGCCGCCATACGCCCAACTCGAATTGGCCGCGCATCGCCGGCGTGCGCATTCTCTATGACTCGACCATCGGCATCATCGGGCTCGGCGAGATCGGCTGCGAGGTCGCGCTGCGCGCCGCGGCCTTCGGCATGCGCACGCTCTACTATCAGCGCACGCGGCTGCCGGAGGCGGAGGAGCGCGCGCTCAATGCGACCTATGTGCCGCTCGCGACGCTGCTCGCCGAGAGCGACTGGGTGGTGCCGGTGCCTGCCGACCTCGCCCTCGACCGCGTGGCCTGATCGGCGCTGAGCGAGCTCGCGCAGATGAAGCCCGGCGCGATGCTGGTCAACATCGCGCGCGCCGACGTGGTCGACCGCGCCGCGCTGATCGACGGCGCTGCGCTCCGGCCGCCTTGGCGGCTTTGCGCTCGATCCGCTCTACGAGGCGCCGGGCCGCAGCGACGATGAGCTGCTGACGTTTCCGAACGTCGCGATCAGCCCGCACCTCGCGGCGCAGCCGCGCTTCAACGCGCTCAACGACCTCGTCCGATCTGTGCGCAGGGCTGGCGCAGGCGCTGGCTGAAAGCGTAACTGCGGTGCCGCGTCCGACATGCCAGGAGACGCTCACTGCACCGTCACGTTGGCTTCCTGATGACCTTGCCCCAGAGCTCGGTCTCCTCGTCGAAGAACTTGGCGGCGTCGGCGGGCGTGCCGATCATGGCGTCGAGCCGCAGGTCGCGCAGCTTTGCGCTCGACCGTCGGGCCGCCGCAGGATGTCCACCACGTCGCGATTGATCCGCGCCGCGAGCGCTGCCGGCATGTGCGGGCGGGCCGACCATGGCGAACCAGGTGATCGAGCGGAATCCCGGGCAGGCCCGATTCCGCGATGGTCGGGATATCGGGCAGCGTCGGCGCGCGCTCGGCGCCCGCCACCGCCATGATGCGGATCTTGTCGGCCTGGTGCAGCGGCACCGACGTGGTGAGCGTGTCGAAGAACATGTCGATGTGGCCGGCGATGAGGTCGTTGAGGGCGGGCGCGGCGCCGCGATAGGGCACGTGCACCATCTTGATGCCGGCGCGGACCTCGAGCTGCGCGCCGCTCAAGTGCGCGGTCGAGCCGCCGCCCTGCGACGCATAGGTGAGCTTGCCCGGATTGGCTTTGCCATAGGCCACGAGCTCCTGCACCGTGCGCGCCGGCAGATCCTTGCGCACCGAGAGCACGTTGGCGATCTTGGCGAGCAGCGACACCGGCACGAACTGTGCTCGGGCTGGTAGCCGATCTCCTTGAACAGAAGATGCGCGACGGTGAGCGGCAGCGGCGGGCTCACCAGCAGCGTGTAGCCATCGGGCTGAGCGCGCGCCGACCTGCTCGGCGCCGGCGTTGAGGCCGCGCGAATTGTTCTCGACGATGACCGGCTTGCCCCATCTCTGGCTGAGCTGCTCGGCCACGAGACGCGCCAGCGCGTCGGTGGTCGAGCCGGCCGGCGAGGGCACCACGAGCGTCACGCGGCTTGCCGGAAAGCTGTCCTGCGCCTGCGCGCGAGGCGCGCTCACCGCCATCGCCAGGACCAGGGCCAACAGGAGCGTCTTGTGCATCGTCATGTCCTTCGCATCAGCCGAACCAAATCATTGCAACGGAATGTTCGCCTGCTTGATCACCTTGCCCCACAGCTCGGACTTCTCCGCAAAGAACGCCGCCGACTGCTCCGGCGTCCGCACCGACAGGCTCCATCTGGATCGCGCGCACGCGCTCCACGACATCCGCGCCGGCTGAGGATCTCGGCGACGTCGCGGTTGATCCGCGCAACGAGCGGCGCAGCCATGTTGGGCGGGCCGACCAGCGCATACCAGGTGACGGCGCGATAGCCGGGCACGCCCGCTTCCGCGATGGTCGGAATCTCGGGAGACTTCGCGCACGCGCTCGGGCGTGCCGGTGGCGATGATCTTGACCTTGCCGTCGCGATGCAGCGGCAGCGACGTCGTCGGCGTGTCGAACATCAGATCGACATGGCCGGCGATCAGGTCGTTGATCGCGGGGCTCAAGCCCCGGTAGGGCACCTGCGTCGGTCTTGATGCCGGCGAGCATCTCGAGCTGCACGGTCGCCAGATGTGCGACCGAGCCGACGCCTGGTATGGCGGCCGTGATGCGGTCCGGATTAGCCTTGGCGCGCGCGATCAGGTCCTTCACCGTTGCGCCGTCGAAGCTCTTGCGCAGCACCAGCACATAGGGGCCGGTCGTGAGCAGCGCGATCGCGGTCCAGCGCTTCGGATCGAACGGCATGTCCTTGTAGAGGAAGCTATTGGTCGCGATCGGGCCGGGGGCGGCGACCATCAGGGTGTGGCCGTCCGGGCGCAGCGCGAAACACCTCCGCGGCGCCGATATTGCCGGCCGCGCCGCCGCTGTTCTCGACGATCGCCGATTGCCCCCACTTGCGCGCCAGCTGGTCGGCGAGCAGCCGTCCCAGAACGTCGGTGCCGCCGCCGGCCGGGTAGGGGACCACGATGCGCACGGTCTTCGCCGGAAATTGCGGCTGCGCGCGGCTGCCGTTGGCCGCGAGCACAAGGGCGAGGATAGTCAGGGCGATCAGGCGCATGGCGGGTGTCCCTGCCGCATTGATTGGTCCTGTCGAGCTTTCACCGGTCGGGTCGTTTTGTCAAAGCGAGACAACACGCGTTCCGTTCGCAACCGTGAGGGCGCAACCGAGGCGCTTTGCAGACGCCTCAGTCGAAGTGAGCGCGCCGCAATTTGCCGACGCATTCGTCAACGAAGACGCGCACCTTGTTGGACATCAGCCGGGTCTGCGGATAGACGACCTGCACCGGCATCGGCTCGGTCTCGAACTTTTCCAAAACGTATTTGAGCTTGCCCGCTCTTTCGGTAGCGGCGCGACCATGTACGACAGGAACATGCCCAGGCCCACGCCGTCGATGCAAGCATTGACGGCGCTATCGATCTCATTGCAGGTGATCGATGCTGTCGATCGGAACAGTCTGCTGGCGATTGCCAACCTGAAAATGCCACTCGTTGCGAGGAACGAGACCGAGATGCCTGACGCAACGTGTGCGCGCGGATATCGTTCGGTATTTGCGGGACGCCATGGCGACGCAGGTATTGCTCGCTTGCGCAGACGACGCGGCGCACGCGTCCGACCGGAATTGCCACAATCGAGGAATCGCGCAGATGGGCGATCCGGATGGCGACATCGATGCCTTCGTCGATAAGATTCACGACGCGATCGACGAACAGCACGTCGGCGCTGACCTTCGGGTAGCGTTGCAGAAATTCGTATACGATCGGGGCCGAGATAGCGCCGCCCGAACAGCCACCGATGCAGTCACCGAAAGCTTGCCGACCGGCTCCGTCCGGCGCGCGACCAAGAATGTCCTCTGCCTCCTGCGTGGCGGCGAGAATGTCGCGGCAGCGCTCCAAGATACTGCGAGCCCTCATCAGTCAGGTGGATGCGCCGCGTGGTGCGCTTGAGGAGCGAGACGCCGAGCTCGCGTTCGAGCGCGGCAAGCGTGCGCACAACCGTCGGCAGCGAGGTATCGAGCGAATTGGCTGCGCGCGGTCAGGCTGCCGGTCTCGACGATCCGCACGAACGTCTTCATCGCGCCGAGCTTGTCCATGGGCCGAATTATTACTTCAGAAAATGAAGTAGTCTATTGCCTCTCGCGGCCATTTATTCAACAGCTGCAAGGCGCCAAGCTGACGGTCAGACCAGAGGCTTCGTAGTCACCTGCGTTTGCCGATCGCTGACCGATGGGTCGCTGCCTCGGACAGCTCGCTCAAGAGGAGAAATCGCCATGTCATGAACCTGCGCTGGGCCGCATCGATCATGATCCTGACCGGCTTTGGGCGGTCCCGTTTCGGCCGACGTCATCACCGATTGGAACGAGAAGGCCGTCGCCTTCGTCAGCAAGCATCGCATGCTGCCGCCGCAGGCGGAGCGGGTGATCGCGAGCGTCCACGTCGCGATGTTCGATGCCGTCAACTCGATCGAGCCCCGCTACCGGCCGTACCGGTTGCTGTCATCGCCACCAAAGGACGCCTCGACGGAGGCGGCCGCCGCGGTCGCGGCCGGCATGGTCCTGGCCGGGCTTGCTTCCCAAGGATACCGAGGAATTGAATACATTGGATGGCGGCCTATCTCGCGAGCCATCCCATCGAGCGCCGCCAAGTCGGACGGGATCAAGGTCGGACAAGAGGTCGCTGCCAAGATCGTCGCGGAGCGCAAGGTCGACGGCGCCGACGCGCCGGATGCCTATCGGCCGAAGACCAGGCCGGGCGTCTATGTGCCGACGCCGATCACCGCCTCCTCGATGTGGCCGAACGTCAAGCCGTTCGCGATGAAGAGTCCCGTCGCAATTCCGGCCGCAGCCGCCGATCTCGCTCAAGAGCGAGGAATGGGCGACCGACTACAACGAGATCAAGAGCCTCGGTGGCAAGGACAGCACCAAGCGGACTGCGCGGCAGACCGAGGATGCACACTTCTGGCTGATCACCGGGCCGGTCAGCTACTATCCCATCGTCGGCAACTGGTCGCGGCAAAGAGAATGGATGTCGTCGATAGCGCGCGGTTCATGGCGCTGGCCTCGACCGCGGTGGCCGATACGTTCATCGCGGTGTTCGATGCCAAATATCACTACGACTTCTGGCGGCCGATCACCGCGATCCGCAACGGCGACATGGACGACAATCCCGCGACCGAGCTCGACGCGACCTGGCAGCCGATCGACAACACGCCGATGCATCCGGAATATCCGTGTGCGCACTGCATCAGCAGCGCTACGGTCGCGACGGTGATCGAAGCCGTGCTGGGAAGCGCGGACATTCCCGAAGTCACGCATGACGAGCCCGACCGCGCCCGGCGTCACGCACCGCTGGACCAATGTTTGGGCCTATGCCGACGAAGTGGCGATGGCACGCATCTATGCCGGTTTCCACTATCGGTTCTCGACCCGCGTCGGTCAGGACATGGGTCGGCAAGATCGGACGGCATGTCGTGCAGAACCTCATGCAGAAGACGAGCTGTGGCGACAGCCCGCTGATACGAGGCATCACTAGTGCCGGCGCCAGCGCGACCTGGCACGCTGAGCTCACCGACGCCTGACGCATGTCGCAACGGAGGAACGCCATTGGAGGAGGACAACATGAAGACTCGCAGCAGCCTGCTCTTGTTCTCGCGACTGCGCGCTTGTTCGGCCCGCAGGCATCGGCACAGCACGCCGGCGAGCACATCATGCTCGATCCATCGGAGCTGGCCTGGAAGGACTTGCCGTCGCTGCCTGGCGTGAAGATCGCGGTCATCGAGGGGCCGCTTGATCAAGCCGGTGCCGATCATGTTCCGGCTGAAGTTTCCAGCCAACTTCAAGGTGCATGCCGCACTGGCATCCGGGCATCGAGCACATCACCATTATCTCCGGTACGTTGCACATGGGGATCGGCAGCGTGTTCGACCCGTCGAAGACCCGGCGCTTGACGCCCGGGAGCGTCTCGATCATGCAGCCCGGGACACATCACTATGTGTGGACCAACGAAGAGACGATCGGTCAGGTTCACAGCATCGGGCCGTGGTCGGTCAACTACGTCAATCCGGCCGATGACCCGGCAAAGAAATGATCCGCGATCGCAGCAAGATTGACGCCCTTTGACGACCCAGTAAGAGCACAGTGACGATGGCCGATGCCGTCCGCCCGCTGCCGAATTGCCGCGCAGCCGACGAAGTGATGTTCTCCCCGGCGGTACGCGCCGAGCAGGCGTGCCGCGGCTCGCGCGAGGCCTATGCGCGGCGAGCTGCGGCAGGTCGCTTTGCGCGCGAGCTTTCCGCGGATGTGATGGCGTTCATCGCTCAGCGCGATTCCGCCTATCTGGCAACGGCGAGCGCCGATGGACAGCCTTATGTGCAGCACCGCGGCGGCCCACCGGGCTTTCTCAAGGTACTCGATGACCATACGCTGGCGTTCTCGGAGTACCCCGGCAACAGGCAGTACATCAGCATAGGTCATCTGGCCGAGAACGAGCGCGCGTTTCTGTTTCTGATGGACTACGCCAATGCACGCCGGCTCAAACTTGTGGGGTCGCGCCCAGGTGTCGAACGACCCCGAGCTCATTGCGAGCTTGATGCCCTCCGCAGACTCGCACCGGGTGCGAGCACGCGATCGTCTTTACCGTGCTGGCGTGGGACTGGAACTGCTCGCAGCATATTCCAAGGCTGGTGCCGGCCGGCGATTGAGCCGCATCAATGCCCGCTGGATCGCGATCAAAAGCAGTGACTTCTCGCTCGGCCTCATGGTGAGGAGGCGCGCGTAGCGCGCCGTCTCGAGCCATGGCAGCAAGTTCGGACTTGCGGCCATCCTTCGAGACGCCCTCGCTTCGCTCGGGTTCCTCAGGATGAGGTCGGAGTGGTGGAAGGATTTACAGCCTCTCAGGATGCCGATGATAGGGCGCCGCCGTCAGTATCACCCTGCTCAGATCACGTGATCGGGCGCGAGCTTGCAGCCATCGCCATCGGTCTCGACTTGGACGGTCGGATGATCGATCTCGAACCGGTGGTGCAGCTCCTGCGATAGCTGCAGGAGGAACGCGTCCCCCGCCTGACCATTCGGCATCACCAGGTGCACCGTGAGCGCGGTCTCGGTGGTGCTCATCGCCCAGATGTGCAGATCGTGAATGCACTTCACGCCGGGCAGGCCTTCGAGATACGCGCGCACGGCGTCGGGGTTGATGCCATGCGGAACGGCGGCGAGCGAAAGGTTAACGGCGTGGCGCAAGAGGCCCCAGGTGCTCCAGATGATCACCGCCGAGATCACCAGGCTCGCCGCGGGATCGATCCAGTGCCAGCCGGTGAGCAGGATCAGGCCGCCCGCCACCACGACGCCGACCGAAACCAGGGCGTCACCGACGAGATGCAGGAACGCGCCCCTGATGTTGAGGTCACCGGCCTGACCGGCCAACAACAGCCAGGCTGAGACCCCATTGATGACGATGCCCAGCCCCGCGACGATCATCACCGTCGCGCCGGCGACCTCGTCCGCCTCGGAAAACCTGTGGATCGCCTCCCAGGCAATTGCGCCGGTTGCCACCAGCAGGATGACCCCATTGGCAAGCGCGGCCAGGATCGAGGCGGAGCGGAAACCGTAGGTGTAGCGGCGGGTCGGGGTGGCCTTGCACATGACGTGGGCACCCCACGCGAGCAGCAAGGCCAAGGCGTCGCCGAAGTTATGTCCGGCATCGGCGAGCAGCGCGACCGAGTTGGCCATGACGCCGAACGCGACCTGCAGCACCACCAGCGCGATGTTGAGCGCGGTTACGATCGCGAATATGAAACCGAAGTCCTTGGGCGCGTGACTGTGCCCGTGATCGTGTCCATGACTGTGCCCGTGATCATGCGCATGCTTCGCATGATGGTGCTCACCATGCTGGTGTTTGGCGTGGTGGTGTTCGCCGTCATCGTGCTCGCCGTGGTGATGATCGTGCTGGTGCGCGGCCATGCACAACCTATAGCGGAGACGATGGGCGTTACACTATCACCTTGTCGCGCCATCCCCGTGTCGCGACTACCGTTGCGTGACCGCAGCATGCTGCCACGTCGACGACAAGCCCGCTTCACGGCGCTGGAAGCGATGACGTTGCGTTGCGCATTTGGCAGCTCCACCACGACCGTGTCGAACTCGCTCTGCAGCTTGGCGCTGATCGCGGGCTGGTCCGGCGTCTTCTCAGACGGCTCATACCACGGCCGCTTTGGTGTCACGCCGCCCTCCAGCGCATGCGCGATCAATTGCCCAATCTCTTCGCCCTGCAGCGGCACGAGCTTCTTGTCCGGATCGTAGCGGTAGAGTTGCGGGCAAAAGTAGACTGCATGGATGCGCGGGTCGTAGCCGTCCATGACCAGGAAGTGCTGGGCGCGCAGCAGAATGTTGTACTTCTTGATAATCCGTCGCTCCTGCGTAGCGCGCGCCACGCGCAGCCGCTCGGGCGATGGCCCCACGATGGTGCCGGCCTCGAGCAGGATGACCCAGTCCTTCTTCGCCGCATTGTGCCGGTGGACCGGGACGAGATGGCTCGGCACTGTTCGTTTGAAAAGTCCCATGAGCGCCTCACGATGGTCCTGTGACGCGGTCGAGCGATCGGGCTCAAAGAATAGCAAGCAGGGCCGCGACGTCAATCGCAGCCAAAGTCGCGGCTAACCCTTTCAGTTCTGCTGAAAATAGCGCAGGTCGGGCGGCGACTGGTTCTTCTTGGTCGGCATCAGGTGGCCGTCGGCGCTCAGGAAGTAAGCCTCGTTGCCGATCTGCACATGGTTGTTCCCGACCGTGCAGATATTCAGCACGAAGTGCGGATTTCCGGTTCGGCGATAGGTCTTGAGGACCGTCCACGGGCGCGTCAACGCGTTGTCGATGGTCGTCATCTCGTCGTGCAGGAGATCGGGATTCTGCTTGTCGCGATAGATGCGCTCCTTGATCACGGTCTGATTATCGGCATGCAGCGGAGTGCCGGCATTGTCGAAGCTGCGCGGGCCCATGAAGTTGCGGGTCTCGACCTCGAGCACGTCGTACTTGCCGTCGCCGTCCTCGTCGATCCATTTGCCGATCGAGTAGCCGTCAAAGGTCGGCTCGATGTCGGTCGGCCAGTCGCGGCCATCGGTGTAGATGCGGCGCGGCATCGCCTGTGCGAAAACGACATGCGTGGCTCTGGGGGTGACAACGAATTCGAGTCCCTGGTTGCCGGCCATCTCGCGGGGCATGCCGCCTGGCGTGCACGAATAGGTCTGGTTGCCGCCCTGGCCGCCCGCGGCCTGGTCTTTGAGGCCGGCGTCGAAGATCGCCTGATATTCCGGTGTCAGCGGAGCCTGCTGTGCGCGGCCTGGCCGCTTGGTCTGGTCGTAGCGGTTGCCGCCGGTCGCGGTGAAACGCATCGGCCCCGACCAGTCCGGGTAACGCGCGGGATTGTACTTGTCGTTCTCGGGGATTGGCTGTTGCGCCTGCACGGCGATTGCGGCCATGCCCAGCAGGGCACATGCGAGCGTGGCGATCGCGTTGCGACCGATCATGACTGTCCCTCCCATTGCGCGGACGGCGCCTCACTTGACGCCTCCGCGGCTTTGCGGGGAGGGTACAACAGGGTGCCATTTATGCAAAAGGGCCGGGCGCTACTGCACCGCGATCACTGCACCGCAATTTTGGCGTCCTCGATCACCTTGCCCCAGAGCGCGGCCTCCTCGGCAAAGAAGCGTGCCGCTTCCGGGCGGGTCGAGCCGACCGCCTCCATCTTCATCTCGTCAAGGCGGTTGCGCACCTCGGGCCGGCGGAATGATCTCGGCGACGTCACGATTGATGCGATCGGCGAGCGCTCCGGCGTGCCGGGCGGCGCCACGATGCCGAACCAGGTGATCGAGCGGTAGCCGGGATAGAGCTCCGCGATCGCCGGCACGTCCGGCACGGCGGGCTGGCGCTGCGGGCTCGCCACCGCCACCATCTTGACCTTGCCGGCCTGATGCTGCGGCAGCGAGGTTGTGAAAGTGTCGAACATCATGTCGACGTGGCCGGCGACGATGTCGTTGATCGCGGGCCCGAGCCCGCGATAGGGCACGTGCACGAGCTTGATGCCGGCGACGGCTTCGAGATAGGCGGCCGAGAGATGCGCGGTGCCGCCTGGCCCCGGCATGGCGGCGGTGACCTTGCCGGGATTGGCCTTGGCATGCGCCATCAGCGCCTTGAAGTCGCCCGTGAAGCTCGTGCGCGCGATCAGCACATAGGGAACGGTCGTGAGCCAGGAGATCGGCACCCAGCGGGTGGAGTCGTAGGTCAGGTCCTTGAACAGGAACTTGTTGGTCGCGATCGGCCCGGGCGGGCAAAGCAGCAGCGTGTGTCCGTCGGGCGCCGAGCGAAACACATCGGCGGCGCCGAGATTGCCGGACGCGCCCGGAACGTTCTCGGTGATCACGGAGGCGTTCCATTTGCGTGCGAGCTGATCGGAGACAAGGCGCGAGAGCAGGTCGGTGCCGGAGCCGGGCGGGAACGGCACGACGATACGCACGACGCGGGAGGGATAGTTGTCCTGAGCGGAAGCCAGGTTCGCGGCGAGGCAGAGCGCCGCAAACGCGCCAAGGATACTGGGTGTGATCCGGCGCATCAGACCGCTCCTTCTGTCGTCCCCGCGAAGGCGAGGACCCATAACCACCGACGTTCTGGAGTCGGAAAGGAAGTACGACATCGCTTGCTTAGAGCGTATGGGTCCCCGCCTTCGCGGGGACGACGCCGAGAGAGTGCAAGTCCGTCATCATCAATCACGTCAATCGAGCGAAATATTCGCGCCGCGGATGACAGACGCGAGCCGTTCGGTTTCATCCTTGATGAAGGCCCGGAACTCGGCGGGCGTGCTCGCCACGATCTCGGCGCCCTGCTCGAGAATCTTGGCGCGCACGGCGGGCTCCTGCAACAGCGTCGACGGTTGAGCGATGCAGGAGATCGATCACCTCGGGCGGCGTCTTGGCGGGAGCGAGCAGGCCGAACCAGGTGCCGGTGCGATAGTCGAGGCCCTGCTCCAGGAACGTCGGCACGTTGGGCAGGAGCTCGGAGCGGCGATCGGCCGCGATCGCGATCGGCTTGAGCTTGTCGCCGCGCACGAGGCCGAGCACCGGCAGCACGCTCGAGAACAGCGCCTGCACCTGTCCGGTGACGGCACCGAGCGCGGCGGGACCACCGCCGCCATAAGGCACGGCCTGCATCCGCACGCCGGTCTTGGCCTGGAACAGCTCGGTGGCGAGATGCGGCCCGCTGCCGGCGCCATAGGTGCCGTAGTTGAGCTCGCCCGGCCGCGCTTTGGCGTAAGCGATGAACTCCGGCAGCGTGTTGACCGGCAGCGATGGCGGCACCACCAGCACGGTCGGCGAATTGGCGATCAGCGTGATCGGATCGAGATCGCGCTGCGGCTCGAAGGCGAGGCTTCTTGTAGAGCGACGGGTTGGCGGTGAGCCCGACGCTGGCGATCGCGAGCGTGTAGCCGTCGGGCTTGGCGCGCACCACCGAGAGCGTGCCGAGATTGGTGTTGGCGCCCGGCCGGTTGATCACCAGAAAGGCCTGGCCGAAGCGCTTGTTGAGGCCTTCGCTGAGCAGCCGCGCCAGGAGCTCGGCGCCGCCGCCGGCTGCGAACGGCACGATCAGCTCGACCGGGCGCGCGGGATAGTCCTGCGCGCGTGCGGTCGACGCCAGCAGGAGCGTTGCGCGAGCACATTGCCGGTGCGAAGATGCGAGCCACACGTTCCCTCCCCCTTGTGGGGCCCCACAAGGGGGAGGGACGTTGTCGCAAGCCGCCAGACGCGCAGCTGCCGCGACCAGCGGGATTGGAGCAATTGGAGACGTGCAGCATCAATTGCGGAACGATGGATCGATGGATTCGACAAGCTGCATCAGCGCCGGCCAGTCGCGGTCGTGCACGCGGCCATTGCCCCAGAAGATCTGCGCGGACTTCTCGCAGGATGCTTCCGAGGGCAGGCTGTAGGGCTGGTTGGAGGCGAGCACCATCATCTGGGTCTCGCAGCTCTTCTCAAGATAATACATGAGATTGAACGCCTCACCGACATTGACGCCGGCGGTGAGCAGCCCGTGGTGCTTCAGGATCAGGCACTTGTGCTCGCCGAGATCGCGCACGATGCGCTCGCGCTCATCGAGGTCGTTCGCGACGCCCTCGAAGTCGTGATAGCCGATGCGCTTGTAGAAGCGCATGGCGCTCTGGTTGAGCGGCAGCAGGCCGCAGTCGAGCGCCGAGAGGGCCTGGCCCGCGACCGTGTGGGTGTGCAGGACGGCGTGCAGGTCCTTGCGCGCCATGTGGATCGCGCTGTGGATAACGAAGCCCGCGCGGTTCACCTGATAGGGCGTCTCGTCGAGGATGTTGCCGTCGACATCGATCTTGACCAGGTTCGAGGCGGTGACCTGCTCGTAGAGCAGCCCATAGGGGTTGATCAGGAACTGATCCTCCGTGCCCGGCACGCGCAGCGAGATGTGGTTGTTGATCAGATGCGTCCAGCCATAGTGCGCGACCAGCCGATAGGCGGCGGCGAGATCGACGCCGCGCCTGCCACTCCTCGTCGCTGACCCGCTGGCGCAGCGAGGGGACTTGGTGAATCCTAACGACGGTCATGAGCGTGCTCCCTTTGCAGGAATGCTAGCAGGCCAACACCGTGCTTGGAAGGCAAGGAAGCCTCGCGTAACCTGACCGGACGGTCGACCGGTGGAGAGCTCTGATGCGCGGATTGTCGCAGGTGGCGCTGGTTTTCGGCGTCGTCGCTCGGCACTGCGGGCGTCTCCCCGTCCGCGCACGCGCAGCGCTATCCGTCCAAGACGATCGAAATCGTGGTCTCCTATGGGGCCGGCGGCTCGACCGACCTGATCGCGCGCGCGATTGCGCAGAAGCTGCAGGACCGCCTCGGCCAGTCGGTTGTCGTGCTCAACAAGCCGGGTGCGAGTGGCACCATCGGAGCCACGCAGGTCGCACGCGCGAGCCCCGATGGTCACACTCTCTATGCCGGCTTCACCACCGAGATGGCGGTCGTTCCACAGCTCTCCAAGAGCGCCAAATATACGCTCGACGATTTCGAGCCGATCGCGGTGACCGGGATCGTGCCGGTGGTGCTGATCGCATCGAAGAACGTGAAGGCCAACAGCCGTGCCGGAGCTGCTCAGCGAGCTCAAGGCCGCGCCCGGCAAGTACACCTACGGCGGCTCGCTCGGCAGCCCGTCGCATATTCTTGGAGCGTGGCTCAATCGCATCCAGAACCTCAACGTCACCCACATTCCCTATCGCGGCGGCGCGCAGGCGGTCGGCGACGTGACCGGCGGCCATATCGATCTGTTCTATGGCGGAGTGTCGGTGGCCAAGGGCGCGATCGATGCCGGCCTCGTGAAGCCGATCGGGCTCGTCGGCGACGTCCGCTCGAGCGCCTTGCCGAATGTGCCGACCTTCAAGGAGGCTGGCGTCACCGATTTCGATCTCGACAGCTGGACGGTGCTGCTCGGTCCCAAGGGCATGCCGGCAAATGTCGTCGAACTCCTGCAACGCGAGACCGCGCTTGCGCTCGCCGACCCGCAAGTGCGCACCTCGCTGGGTGCGCAGGGCGTGGAGCCGAGCCAGACCCAGGACGTGCGTGCATTCCTGGCGCGCGAGCGCGCGAAGTTCGGCCGGGTGGTGCGCGAGCTTGCGATTGCGATGGATTGAGCAGCATACGCTCCGGGCAGAGGTCATGAATACAGCTGCGGCCGTGCCACCGCTGACCAGCGATCAGGAGCGCTGGCATCACGCGTTCGCTCACTACGTCCTGCGCGTTGCGACATTCCAGGATCCTGACTTCACCTTCGGCTCGCTGTCTGCGCCCGACTCCGCGCAACGGCTTGTGCTCGCCGCCATGGCGCTGCTCGGCCGCCACTATAAGCTGAGCGTGGAGCAGGTCATGGCGCTCGCGCGCACCATCACGGTGCGGCCGCATCGGTTTGACCAAGACGATGGCTATATCATCGAGATGCCGGCGCCGCGCGGCAGCGGTGAATGTTTCTTCCTGGCCATCGTACGCAAAGGCGACGGCGGCATCGACTACCTGACGCTCGAGTGCACCGACGATGATGGCGTCATGCTGTGCGGCTGGGACGCCGAGGGCAATCACCTCAACTATGGTGAAAAGTCGACCCGCGATCTCGACGGATTTGTCGCCGAGATCATTGCGCTTCGTCGGGCCTGAAGCGCGCCGGAGTTAGCGTTGAGGCAAGTCAGGGTCACTTGCGCTGTCTACGGCGCTTAGCGGTCCTGGCGCGGTATCGTGACCACAAACTCTGTGCCGGGGTTATGTGAGCGAACCACAACCTTGCCGTTGAGCTGACGCGACAGAGCATTCACGATCCGCATGCCAAGGCTCCTGGCCTTGTCGAAATCAAAGCCGGCCGGTAGACCGGCGCCTTCGTCGCGCACGGAAATTGAAAAATCACCGTCGCCAACGCGGGTGATCGTCACTTGAATCTTGCCATCCGATCGATCCTGATACGCATATTTTGCGGCATTCGTGATCAGCTCATTGACGATCAAGGCCGACGATACGGCGCGGTCGGTAGGGATCTCAATTCCGTGCTCGATGTCGGTTTGTACTTCGCAATGTGCAACGCTCTTATCCAGATCCTGGCAGACCGATTCGATATATTTCCCGACGTCCAGTCGCTCGAGATCGGGGCTGCGATTGAGCTGATCATGCGCCCGCGCCACCGCTGCTACGCGATATGAGGCCTCCTCAAGGTGTTGAGTAACGGCGTCATCGCTTACGTCGCTCGCTTGCAGCCGGAGCATGCTCGCGACGATCGCGAGACTGTTTTTCACCCGATGGTTCATCTCCTTCAGCAGGGCTTGGTGGCGGTCCAATGCCGCCCTCAGGTTTCGCTCGTGACGCTCCCGCTCGATCGCCATGCCGAGGATATTGGCGGCACCCTGCAGGAAGGCGAGGTCGTGTTCCTCGAACTCCGCGTCTGACCGACTGTCGACCTCCAGGACCCCGAACGGCCTTCCGTCACCCTGCAGGATGACATTCATGGCACGTCGGATGTTGTGGGTCTGGAGTATTGCCGGCGTTCTGAACCGTTCTTCGTTTTCGAGATGATTGGAGATGACCGGCTTGCCGGTTCGCAACGCAAATCCCGCCGGCGATGCGAGGTCGGCGCCAACGGTTGCGACCCCGACCACGCCCGGCTGCCAACCCACGCCGGCGCGAACGAGCAGGTGGCCCTCGGATGGAATATATTGGAGAATCTTGCAGAACTCGGTATGCAGGCCTTCGCTTGTCAAGCGTGCGGTTTCGTTGAGAAGCTCGGCGAACGTGGCTCCTTGCAGCGCCTTGACGCCGAGTTCCGCTAATATCTCCTGCTGCCGGATGCGCTGCTGCAACTCGCGAAAGGTGAGGTCCGGGGCGTCGCCGCCTGGTGACGGTTCGACGATCGGTGCACCGCCTTTGGGTGGAACCATCAGTTTATCCTACACCCCTCTAGCTAACGCACATATCAGATTTCCGCTTCGGGCTGCTCCCAAATTTGATCGTAGGCACGATGTTACAGGATAGGCAAGGTGTGAGCGCGTGAAGCGGCGTGCTGTTGGACAGATCAAAAGCATAAAGCGAGACATGCGCTCGACTTGCTCCAACCGGATGCCTGTGGCGATCTGGTCGCTAAAGCCGCTCCCCACGCATAAGGCGTGGCTGTGAAGCTGCTGGCACGACGCCCTCGCGCATGGCGGCCCGCCGCAACGGACCGATATGTTGCAGCAGCGTGAGCCCAAGGCCGCGCGCGCCCTGCAGCGGCAGGAATTCCGACAGCAGGCTGCGATTGAGGAGATCAACCGCGAGCGTGCGGCTCATCACGTCGGCGCGGCGCATCTGCGCATAGCGCGAGGTCAACTCGTCCGCGCCGGTATCGCCTCCCTGCCGATGGGCCGCAGCCACCAGCTCGGCGATGGTGGCGGCATCGCGCAGCCCGAGATTGAGCCCCTGTGCGCCGATCGGCGGGATGACATGGCCTGCCTCGCCCACGAGCGCCACGCGGTGGGCGCCGAGCGTGCGGGCGCGCTCGACCGCGAGTGGGAACATGCCGCGGTCTGGCTCGACCTCGATCTTGCCCAGGATCGAGTGGGCGCGCTGCTCGATCTTGGCCGCAAGCTCGGCGTCGGGAAGTGCTTTGAGGCGCGCGGCGTCCTCCGGGTCGGTAACGCAGACAAGGCTGGAGCGCAGGCCGGGGAGGGGCACCAACGTAAATGGCCCGCTCGGCCTGTGAAACTCGGTCGAGATGTGATCATGGGGCCGGCTGTGGCGCAGCGTGAGGGTGAGTGCAGCCTGCGGATAGCTCGAGCTTTCGGTCTCGATACCTGCTGCCGCACGGCAGGCCGAGTGACGACCGTCGGCACCGACCGCCAGCCTTGCCGCGACAATATCGCCGCTCTCGAGCGTAACAGTGACTGCGTCCGCGCCAACGGTGACCTTGGTGGCATCCTCCGCGATCACCTCGAGTGCGGCAATTTCGCACGCTACTGCAAGCATCGCTGCAATCAAATAACGGTTCTCGATGTTGTATCCGAAGGCTTCGAGGCCGATCTCGTCGGCCTCAAAGCGGACCTCCGGTGCCCGCAGGAGCCGCCCGGTGTCGTCGATGATACGCATGACCCGCAGCGGCGCGGAGTTGGTCTGGCAGCGCTGCCACACGCCCAGCGTCTTCAACGCCGTGACCGAGCCCATGAGCAGCGCGGTGGTCCGGTTGTCGGTGGGCCGCGGCCGCCCTGCGATGAGCGCGGTCGGAACACCCGCTCCGGCAAGCGCGATGGCGGCGGTCAGGCCCGCCGGGCCGCCACCGACCACCACCGCGTCCAGCGTGGGGCGTCCGGACATCATTCGCGGGCTCCCGCATTGACTGAGAGTTGCATATGATCGTGGGACTCGAGAAGGCGGACCTAGCATATGGCGATTGTGTTGCAACCCCAGTTTCCGGTGCCCGATCGGTCCCGGCAGTCGGTGCGCATCCTCAAGGATGACAGTGGGATGATTGACATTGGCTGGTGCGAAGGCGTGCTGTCCGACGGGCGCGCTTTCAGGGCCGAGATGTGGGCGCAGGATCATGTGAGCTCGCTCACCATCTTCTTCAGCACGCTTGGCCTCGAAGCCTTGGATCCTGAGGAAATTTGCGCCTTGGTGGAGCAGGAAGGACTGGTATCCTTTGAGGCGGGTGCCGAGTCCTACTGTGCCTCGGACAAGTACGTCGACAATGCCGGGCAGGAGCTGTGGTCGGTGAACATCGTGGTGGGAGTCGATCAGCAGACCTTTGTCCGCGACACCGTGCCGATCTTTGGCTATTCGGGGCATCGCGAGCCGGACACGGTGTTCGGCCGCCGCCCGGGAGCCTGAGCCCTGCCGACGCTCGCCCATGTCCGCGCCTTCGCAGTCCATGTCTTCACCGCCATGGGCGCCGCGCTTGGCTTTGCAGCGCTCGTGGTGGCAACCCGCGGCGAATGGGCGTTGATGTTCCTGTGCCTGGGCGCGGCGCTGCTTGTCGACGGGATTGACGGCACGATCGCGCGGCGGCTCAAGGTCGCCGAGATGCTGCCGCGCTGGTCCGGCGACGTGCTCGACCTCGTGGTTGATTTTGTCACATACGTGTTCGTTCCCGCCTACGCGATCTCGATGAGCGGATTGCTGCCGGAGCCGCTATCGGTGCCCGCCGGCATCGCCGTGGTGGTGACGGGTGCGCTCTATTTCGCCGATCGCAACATGAAGACGGAGGACAACTACTTCCGCGGCTTTCCGACGCTATGGAACGCGGTGGCATTCTATCTGTTTCTGCTCAAGCCGCAGCCGTGGCTTGCCGCCGCGGCCGTGGCTGCGCTGGTGGTGCTTACTTTCGTGCCGTTCAAGTTCGTACATCCGTTCCGCGTCACGAGGCTGCGCGGCATGAATATCGCGGCGGTGCTGGCCTGGTCGGGTCTTGCGTTCGTTGCCGTGATCAGCGACCTCGATCCCGGCCCGTGGGTGACCGGCGCTCTAGTGGTGGTCGCGGTCTACGTGGTCACGGTTGGCCTTACTGATGGATTGAAAAGCGATGATCGAGCTGCTGCTTGACCCGAATGCCTGGCTCGCGCTCGCGACCCTCACGGTGCTCGAGATCGTGCTCGGCATCGACAATCTGGTCTTCATCTCGGTCCTCACCTCGCGCTGCGAGGCCAGGGACGCGCGCCGGGCACGCCAGATCGGGCTGTCGCTCGCCTTCGTGTTTCGCATCGCGATGCTCTTTGGCCTGACCTGGCTGATGGGGCTCACCGCGCCGCTGTTCAGCCTGTTCGGCATGGGCGTCTCCTGGCGTGACATCATTCTGATCGGCGGCGGCGCCTTCCTGATCGCCAAGGCGACACACGAGATCCACCGGGAGATCGAAGGCCACAACAAGCAGGCGCAGGGCGAAACCCCCGCGCGCGCATCCTTCTCGCTGATCATCACCCAGCTCGTGCTGATTGACCTCGTCTTCTCGCTCAACTCGATCATCACCGCGATCGGCATGGCCGAGCACATCGAGGTGATGATCGCGGCGGTCGTCATCGCCATGATCGTCATGTACCTGGCAGCCAATCCGGTCGGCAATTTCATCGCCAAGCATCCGACCACCAAGATGCTGGCGCTGGCCTTCCTGCTGCTGATCGGGGTGGCGCTGATCGCCGACGGGTTCGAATTCCACATCCCGCGCGGCTACATCTATTTCGCGATGGCGTTTGCCGGCGCGGTCGAGGCCTTCAACGTGCTGGCCTACCGCAAGAGAAAACGCCCCGACAGCGGGCCCTGACGAAGGCCGCTTGATCCATCGATCCGCCTGGGACACATTGCGGTCGATCTCAGCACATTCTTTCAGATCCAGACAGGAGTAATCCATGGTTGCGGCAGTGCGCGTTCATAAGCACGGGGGCCCCGAGGTTCTGACCTACGAGGAGGTGGAGGTGCCGGGGCCGGGCCCCGGCCAGGCCCGCGTGAAAAACCATGCCTGCGGCCTCAATTTTATCGACACCTATTTTCGCTCCGGGCTCTACCCGTCGGCGTCCGGGATGCCGTTCATCGCCGGTAACGAGGGCGCCGGCGAGGTGGTGGCGATCGGGCCGGGCGTGACCGAGGTCAAGGTCGGAGACCGCGTCGGCTACACCTCCGCGCTCGGAAGCTACGCCGGCGAGCGGATCATGCCGGCCGATCGCCTGGTGAAACTGCCGGACGCGATCAGCTATGAGCAGGCCGCCGGCATGATGCTCAAGGGCATGACGGTCGAATATCTGCTGCACCGGACCTTCAAGCTGCAGAAGGGCATGAATGTGCTGATCCACGCGGCGGCGGGCGGCATCGGCCTCATCGCCTGCCAGTGGGCCAATTACATCGGCGCCAATGTCATCGGCACCGTGGGCTCGAAGGACAAGGCGGAGCTTGCCAAGGCTAACGGCTGCCACCATACCATCCTCTATCGGGATGAGGACTTCGTCGCGAAGGTGAAGGAGATCACCGGCGGCAAGCTGTGCGAGGTGGTCTACGATGGCGTCGGCAAGGCGACTTTCCCCAAGTCGCTCGACTGCATCAAGCCGCTCGGCATGTTCGCGAGCTTCGGCAATTCCTCGGGCTCGATCGAGGCGTTCAATATCAATCTGCTGCAGCAGAAGGGCTCGTTGTTCTGCACGCGGCCGACACTGAACACCTACGCGGCCAAGCGCGAGGACCTGCTCTCGATCGCCAATAACCTGTTCAGCGTGGTCGCGAGCGGCAAGGTCAAAATTCCGGTCAATCAGAAATACGCCCTGAAGGACGCACAGCAGTCCCACCGTGATCTCGAGGCGCGCAAGACCACCGGATCGACGGTGCTGCTGCCCTGACGACGAGTGTCTGCATATCTCAGTGTCTGCATATCGGAGTCAGAAGCCCCGGGCATGGCGCCCGGGGCTTTTGAAATATGCAATTTGTCGTCAGTCGCCTTGGGACGGATCGTGCGCCAGCTGGTCGCGAACCGTCGCATCCGGATCGGAGCCGATGCGGTTGCCGCGGATGTCGTACACGCTGTAAGACCCGCGAGCCGAGGGCCGCTGAGCCGGCCGATAGCTGCCATAGGGAGCAGCAGCGTAGGCGGCAAACGGATTACTTACGGCATACGGGTCGCGCACCTGGCGATGCTTTCCGTTCTGAGCGAGTGCCGGCGATGCGATGATGGCGGCGACACCCGCAGCGAGTGACACGGTAGCCAAGAGCTTCTTCATTTGGGTTTTCCTTTTCGACTTGCATCCATCCCCTGGCTCGGAGATGGTCATGAACCGACCTGCTGCAACGCACAATTTTTTGAACGCGATGCACCATTCTGTGATCTGACTGGGCTTGCGGCGGCTTCTCGCTGATCGACGATGGGTCTGCCATGGCCCGCTTACCGTGATGGCCGTACTCAACCGTTGCCGTGGCCGCGCGCCAGGGAGTCGCGGATGAACGGGTCTGGGTCGGACCCGATGTAGCGTCCGCGATCGTCGTAGACATCATTGGCCGGATTGGCGGAATGTGCATGATTATCAGGAGGATAGACATACACATGGCGGCCGTTAGGGGTGTATTGGGCAGATGGGTAGGTGTAGTGGTGGGCGCTCTGTGCCAGGGCCGGTGATGCGAGTGCGGCGGCAAGGGCTGCGCCGGCGAGGAAAATCTTCATGGATCCAGTATCCTTTTCTTTCGTCGCCCACCTTCAGGAGATGAGGCTTCTCCGTCTCTCCCGCAATGCACAAATTTGTCACTTAAATAAAAGTTCTTTTAATTGCATAAAGGCTGCGACGATTTCCGATTCGCGCTTGACTTATAGTAATATTTTCCGCTCTCGGCTGTGGCCGGATCGGCTTTTAGCGAGCCTGCGTCCAAACGATCCACTTCGAAAAACCTCGAGGCGCGGCGCCAGGTGGGCGCGACAGCGGGTGTTGTCGCGTGCGATCATGTTGCGCCAGAATTTTCTTAAGGAGTTCCGTGAATGCCTGCGAATGCTGGTCCCGCCCCGGGTAACGCGCAACACCCCGTTATTGTCGAGCCGGTGCGCGGCTCGGATATTCCCGTGCAGCTCACGTATGTCGAGACGATCGACGGCGTCTATGTGCCGATCGGCCTGCGCGTGCCGCCGGGACCGGGTCCGTTCCCGCTGGTGCTGTTTGCCTATGGCAACGGCGGTGGCGGCATGGCGGTCGTACGCGAGTTCACCCAGAATGTGAGCTTCACCCAGGAGCAGTTCCTGGAGGCGGGCTATGCGGTGGCGTGGCTGCGCTACCGCGCCGAGGTCGACTACGCCTATGACAACATCGGCAAGCTGATCGAGGACAAGCGTCAGGGGCGCCAGCTGCTCAATCGTGGTCCACTGGAATACGAGGACGTCGTCGCCATCGCCGAATACGTCAGGACCCTGCCGATGATCGCGCCTGAGCGTGTGGGCTATATGGGGATGAGCCATGGCGGCGAGATGGCGTTCAAGATGGCATCGGAATATCACGGCTTCCGCGCCATGATCGCGAGCGAGCCGGCCGCGCACGAGTTTCTGCGGCTGCGGCCCGACTCCACGGCACATGTCAATCCCGAGACCGGCCTTCTTAATGTCGAGAAGATGCTGATGCGGGAGGCCAGCAAAGTACGCCCACGCATCACCGAGGACGTCGCGCTTGCGCGCGTGCGCCCGATCGCGACGCCGATCTTCGTGCAGGGCCGCGACAGCGACGAGCTGCAGGGCATCTTCCGGGTCTGCTACGATCTCCTCGCCGAGCTCGGCAAGGAGACCAAATGGGCGAGCTATCAACACGACGAACACGGTTTCGTGTTTGTCCGGCGAAACCGGGACGGTGTGTACGCGCCCGATGCAGTGCAGACGCAGGCGATCAGGGACTCGATTGGGTTTTTTGATACGTACCTCAAAGCCCGCTAGGGGCCGACAATCGGGGGCTGCCGCCCTTTCAGGGACTGTGTGAACACAGTACGCTATCTGCACCTCGTCACCATGGAGGCGAACATGATCCTGCGTGCTGTGATGAAAATGCTCATGGTCGCGGCCGCGGTCTGGCCCGCTGCTGCGTCCGCGCAACCCTATCCGTCGCGGCCGATCGTCATGGTCGTGCCGTTCGCGGCGGGCGGCACCTTCGACGTCATGGGCCGCATCATGGCGGCGCGCATGAGCGAGCTTGCTCGGCCAGCAGGTGGTGGTCGAGAACACGACCGGTGCCGGCGGCATCATCGGCGTCAATCGCGTGGTCAACGCCGCGCCTGACGGCTACACGCTGCTGCTCGGCTCGACCGGCACCCACGCCTACAACCAGACCATCTACAAAAAGCGGCGCTACGACGCCGCCAAGGATTTCACGCCGGTCACGCTGTGGTCCGAGCAGCCGATGGTGCTCGAGGCGCGCAAGGACCTCGCCGCCGACACCATCCCGCAATTCGTCGCGCTGCTGAAAGCGAACGGCGCGAAGATGCAATACGGCTCGGCCGGCGCCGGCACGACGACGCATCTTGGCTGTGCGCTGCTCAACGCCACTATCGGCGTCAATGTCACCCACGTGCCCTATCGCGGCTCGGCTCCGGCGGCGAACGACCTGATCGGCGGGCAGATCGACTACCTGTGCGGCAATCTCGGCGCGGCGGCGCCACTGATCTTCGGCAAGCAGGTGAAGGCGCTCGCGGTGCTGTCGAAGGCGCGCTCGGAGCTGATGCCGGAGTTGGCGAGCGCGCATGAGCAGGGCCTGAACGGCTTTGACGTCACCACCTGGACCGCATTCTTCCTGCCGAAAGGCGCACCGAAGGCGATCGTCGACAAGCTCAACGAGGTGACGCACGCGACGATGGAAACACCTGCCATCAAGGACCGCATGCGCGAGATCGGCGTGACCGGCGTTGCGCCAGAGCGCAGGAGCCCGGAATACCTCACCAAGTTTGTCGACGAGGAGATTGCGCGCTGGGAAGGCCCGATCAAATCGGGCGGGCTGCAGGTGGATTAGTGGGTGATGCAGAGACTACGTCGCGGCCGACCCCTTTGCATGCGGCCGCGACGGAGCGCGACCTCACTTGCTCAACGGCGGCGTCGTCTTCGGCGGCACGCGGTGGTGCGTCGCCTGCTCGTAGGCATAGGCGAGCTTGAGCAAGGTCGGCTCGCTGTAGGGCGGCCCGAAGAACGTGATGCCGACCGGCAGATTGTTGCTGGTGAATCCCGACGGCACCGTCATCGAGGCCGCATAGACCAGGAAGGTGTTCAGCGTCGGCACGCCGCGCGTGGTCTCGTAGGGCGGATTGATGCCGTCCTTGATCAGGCTCGGCTGGTGCTCGACCGACTTGTGCACGATGGCGTCGAGCTTGTTGTCGGCCATGACCTTGGCAATGCTGATCATCAGCTCGTCGCGGGCGTGCAGGTATTCGACATAGCGGGCCGGGTTGAAGGGCGGCGAGCGGCGCCTTGTAGCGCGCGACGTTCGGCGGCGGATAGCTCTTCTCGATGTCGGGCGAGTTGATGATGTCCTCGCGGTTCTTGATAGGGCGAGTTCGGATTGCGCGCGAGATAGAGCTCGAGCGCGGCGTCGGTCTCGATCGGATTGCGCTCGCGCGTGGCGAGGAGCTTCTTGAGGTTCGGGATCACGATCGGATCGACGAGCGATCGCGCCGGCGGCCTTCAGCTCGGCGACGTTCTTCTCGAACGCCGCATCGACGTTCTTGAAATCTCGGAGCATTCGGGTCCGACTGGTTGCCGATCGACTCGCGCAGAATGCCGATGCGCGCGCCCTTCAGCGCGTCCGCGTCGAGATGGCGCGTGTAGCTGCCGTCGAGCTTGCCGACGCCGAGCGCCGTCACCGGATCCTCCGGATCGTAGCCGACCATCCCGTCGAGCAGCTTGGCGAGATCGCGCACGGTGCGCGCCATCGGGCCCATCTGGGCGTGCACGGTCGGATAGCCGTCCCACATGCCGGTGCGGCTCACGAGCCCCGGCGTCGGCCGCAGGCTGACCACCGCATTCCAGGCCGCCGGCCGGCGGATCGAGGCGACCGTCTCCTCGCCGATCGTGACGGTCGAGAAATTCGCGGCGAGCGCCGCGCCCGAGCCGCCGGAGGAGCCGCCGACCGTGCGCTCGAGGTCGTACGGATTGCGCGTGACGCCGAACATCGAGCCGTAGGTGTCGCCGGCGGCGAATTCGCAGAGCGTCGTCTTGCCGAGGATGATCGCGCCCGCCTTGCGCAGCTTGTCGATCGCGAACGCATCCCTCGGCGGCCGGTAGTCCTTGAACACGACAGTGCCGAGCGTGGTCGGCATGCCGGCGGTGTCGATCTCGTCCTTCACCAGGATGGCGATGCCGTGCAGCGGCCCGACCAAACCCGAGGTGCGAAGGCGGCGTCGAGCCGGTCGGCTTCCGCGAGCGCGTTCGGGTTGAGCGTGATGACGGAATTGATGTTCGGGCCTTGCTTGTCGTAGGGCGTTGATGCGGTCGAGGTAGCCCTGCACGAGCTGGCGCGCGGTCAGCCTGCCGGCGCGCATGGCCATGTGGATGTCGTCGATGGTGGCTTCGACGATCTCGAACGGCTTGGTGGTCTGTGCCTGAGCGCCGCAAGCGCCCAGCATCGTGACCGCCACCGCCGTCGCGCGCGCCAGCGCACCAAGACCCTGCTTCATCACACATCTCCGGGTTGAGCCGAGCTACTCACAATCAGCCTACACCAGGGTTTGGCCGATTGCAGCGGGTCGGGGCGCATGGCACGCGAGCGCGGGGGGAGGGCCGCGCGCTATCGCTCAAGAGAGCGGGACGAGGCTTGCAACAGGATCGCGGAACCGCAAGTATTCGCTGGCGCGGGTCGGCCTGAGTATCGAGTTTCGTTTGTACGACCATCCAGCGAGCGGCGAGGCCATGGGATTGGACGTCTTCATCAGCTATTCGCACCACGACAAGGCGGCCGCAGACGCCGCCTGCGCGATGCTCGAGAGCTCCGGCGTGCGCGCGTGGATCGCGCCGCGTGACGTCAGGCCGGGTGTCGAATATGGCGCAGAGATCGTCGAGGCGATGGAGCGTTGCCGCGTGCTGGTGCTGATTTTCTCGGAAAGCGCCAACCATTCTGGCCAGATCCTGCGTGAAGTCGAGCGGGCCGTCAGCAAGGGCATCCCGATCGTACCGGTGCGGATCGAGGAAGTGCTGCCGACCAAGTCGATGGAGTACTTCCTTGGCACCATCCATTGGCTCGAGGCGTTGACGCCGCCGCTTGAGCAGCACCTGCGCCAGCTCGTGGACATCGTGGGTGCGATCCTCGCCCGTGACGGCGGCGGCGCTCTGGGCGGCAACAAGGAGTTTGTGCGCGCTCCGGCGAGCGCAATGCCGCGACGGGCCGGCGAAAAAGGGGTGCAGCGGACCGTCCTGTTTGGATTGTTCGCGGCCGGTGTCATCGCGCTGGTGAGCGGCGTCACGGTCTATCTGACGCAAACGCCGGGCGGCAGCAGTCAGCCACCGGCCGTCAGTCTGCCGCCGGTCCTCACTCAGCCGGTCACTCCCATCGAGGCTCTGCTGCCCGAATCGGTGCCCTACATTTCCGATCGCGACCGCACTGCCATTCGCTCCGACTACCTGTCTGCTCCTGACCACAAGGCGCTTGCGGTCAACATGCGGATGGGTTTTGCGAGCGGACAGGCAAGCGATGAGGCGGCCAAGAGCAGCGCGCTCGCAACGTGTGAGAAGCTCCCCGGGAACGAGCAGAGGAAATGCGAGATCTATGCCGTCGGAGACAAAGTGGTTTTGGCGTCGGGCAGGCCGCCGATGCCGCCCGCGCCATGGGTTGTCCGCAATCCGGCGGTCGAGAAGCCGTTCGCTGTCAACCTCGCGCCCTTGCACGCTGCTAACTACAAGGCCGCGATGGAGCGATATGCGGCTGGCCAGGCGCCCAAAGCCCTCGCCGTCTCCACGCGAGCCTATGCCAGCTTTTACGGCCAGGGCAGTCAAGATGAGGCGACGCGCCGGACGCTGGAGTTCTGCGGCAGCAACGGCAGCATCCCCTGTCTGGTCGTGGCGGTCGACAATGTCTTCGTGGTTGCCGTCCCGGAGACCATGAAGCCTGTCGCCCTGTTCCACCCAGCAAGCGAGCCATCGATCGCCTCGGACGCTCGCAATGTGGTGGCGGGCCGCCTGGCCAATGCCACAAGCGGTTGGAATGCGGTCGCGGTCGGCGCTGGCGGGCGCCCGGGTGTGATGCTCAGGGCTGCCAGCGAGCAGGCGGCGGTCGACGGTGCGCTCGCTGACTGCAGCAGGCAGGATCACAGCTGCCGGGTGATTGCGATCGGGCCGTTTCTGGTCGAGCCGCTGTCGAGCGGGGCAAACTGACCTTCCGCGTCTGTCTGGTTCGCTTTATTCGCCCTTGATATTGGCCGCCTTGATGATCGGCCACCATTTTTCGCTGTCGGCTTTTTGCAGCGTGGCGTGCGCCTCCACCGACTGCTGCTCGCGTGGAAAGACGTCCTGACCAAGCTCGGTGAAGCGCGCGCGCACGGTCGCTTCGGCAAGCGCCGCGACCATCGCGGCATTGAGCCGGCTCACGATCGGCTGCGGCGTGCCCTTGGGTGCGTAGAGCCCGAACCAATTGGAGAAATAGAAGCCGGGCAGGCCGGCTTCGTCGACGGTCGGAAC
The DNA here is from genome assembly GCA_963745515.1 of uncultured Alphaproteobacteria bacterium. Lineage (GTDB taxonomy): Bacteria > Pseudomonadota > Alphaproteobacteria > Rhizobiales > Xanthobacteraceae > VAZQ01. The sequence continues at coordinate 241,259 of CAVUXO010000007.1, read as the reverse complement.
CTCCGGCGCGGAGGCGAGGCGGCTCTTCTCGGCGATCGCAAAAGCTTTGATCTTGCCGGCCTTGAGCTGCGGGACGACCGTGACCGGGGAATCGATCAACATGTCGATCTGGCCTGCCACCAGATCCTGCATGGCGGGACCGGCGCCGCGATAGGGCACGAGCTGAAAGCTCGTGCCGGTGGCGTTCTGGAAGAACACCGCGCCGACATGGGGTGGACTGCCGGCGCCCGCATGCCCGACTGTTGCTTTGCCCGGATTGGCCTTGAGCCACGCGATCAGGCCCTTCAGGTCGTTGGCCGGGAGCGCCTGCTTGGCGGCGATCAGGTGCGGTGTGGTCGAGATCAGTCCGGCCGGTTCGAAGGACGTCGGGACGTCGTAAGGCAACGTATAGATGACGGGGTTGACCACGTGCGTCCCCCAGAGGCCTACCATGATGGTGTAGCCGTCCGGGGTCGCGCGCGCGGTGCGGGTGGTGCCGAGCGTGCCACCGGCGCCGGCCACGTTCTCGATGGTGAGCGTTTGGCCGAGCGGCCCGCGCATGCCCTCGGCCAGCACGCGTGCGACCGCGTCTGATGGCCCGCCCGCCGCGAACGGTACCACCATGTTGATCGGGCGTGACGGATAGGCCTGCGCCAGGGCAGGGCGCGAAAGCATCGGCAGCGCGGCTGCGCCGGCGGCGAGATGCAGGAATTGGCGGCGGGGCAGGGTCCTTGTCATCGAGCGGTCCTCGCTGGATTAGAACATCTGGAGCATACAGAAGATGACGCGGCGGGGGGCGCTCTTCAGGGGCCGACCGGCTTGAAGCGGTGGATGCGGCGGCCTCGGTTCTCGCCAACATAGAGATTATTCTTTGAATCGACCGCGATGCTATGCGCCTGGTCGAACTGCCCCGGCAGCTTGCCGATCTCGCCCAGGCTCGTGAGCAGCCTGCCCGATTGCCGGTCGACGATGTCGATCTGCGAGTTGTTCTGGTTGACCACGAACATCAGGCTCTGGCCGGGATCGCGCGACAGCGCGAGCGCCACGGTCGCGCCGCCGCTCTGTTTGATCTTGCCGTCGGCTGGCGGCGTGACGGGCTGCCACGGCAGGTCGATGTTGCGCTTGAAGCGTCCCATCTTGTCGTAAAGCTGAATGCGCGAGCCGGTGCGATTGCAGACATAGACCGTGCCGTCGTCCGCGATGGTCATGCAATGCACGGAGTCCATGCCCTCGGGCTGCCATTGGCGCAGGAAGATGCCGCCGGCGTCGAGCACCATGATGCGGCGATTGCTCTTCTCGGTCTCGCCGTCGGCGACGTAAATGTCGCCATTCTCCCGGTCGACATGAATGCTGGCAGGCGCGTAGAAGCGCGCCGCGCTCGAGTTGAGCGGAGCGCCCTTGCTGGTGCCGTCCGCGGAATTGAACTCGCCCTTCTTGCCGATCTGCAGGAGGAGCTTGCTGCCGTCGTGTGTATATTTCTGAATCATTCCAGAAGGCGAGCTTGCGATCCAGACATTGTTGTCCTTGTCGAAGTGACAGGTGTGGAGGCGGTTCGAGACCGCCCCGAGGCGAAAACCTGCAACGGTGCCCTCAAGCAGATTTCGAATCGCCCCACGAATGCACCACCTTGCCGCCGGTATCGAGCTCGATCATGAAAGGGGCGAGGCGCCCGGCATTGAGGTCTCCGTCCAGCACGTCCTGGCGATTGAGCAGCAGCACGTGGTCATCCGCATCGATGCAATGGCCGCCGATCCCGCCGGTCACCCATTTGTTGGGCAATGGTTTCGGATAGCTGAGATCGACCTCGAAGCGCGGTGCGAGTGTCTGTGCCCGCGATGAAGGAGCGGCAAGGTTGATGACTGCGATCGCTCCAAGCGAGATGACGATTATTCCGGCCATGCGGGTCATGAGCGCCTCCTCCCAATCTGTTCATGTTGTTGGCAGGCATCATGCCTCGCCTGCATCGTGCAACACAATGCAGGTTCGCAACACAATTCACGTGCTCGACGGTCGTCGAGCACCGAAACGGGCTGGCGATGCCCGCTTGTTGATGGTCTGCATGGGCTCTATGCTTCAATGATCAATCGCGAAGAGGCGACGCCCTTTCGAAGACCTCAATGGGGCGCTCGCTCACAACACACAGGGAGGATGCCATGACGAGGATATTGCTGGGTCTTGCGGTCGTAGCTTGCGCAATTGCGCTGCCTAACGTGAGCGGTGCGCAACAAACTGATCCGCAGCCGACCTGCAAGATGTGCCCGGGAACTTACGTTCCGGTCAGCGAGATGGAAGCCTACGTCAAGAAGGCGATTGCCGAGAAGCGGACCGACCAGCAGGTGCGTGATGTCGATATCGGCAAGTCCAATATCGGCATCGGCATTGTGTATCGCGGCAAGCTCGACGCGCCCGCGCCGGAATCGGTTGCCGAGCACGATCTGGTCAGCGAGGTCTATCACATCATCGAGGGATCGGGCACGCTGGTGCTGGGTCCCGACATTCTCGACATGAAGCGGCGTCCGGCGACGCAGGAGACCGTGCGCCTGTTCAATGGACCGGGCAACAACGGCACCTCGATCCGCAATGGCGTGAGCTACAATCTCAAGCCTGGTGACGTGGTGGTCATTCCGGCCGGAACCGGGCACTGGTTCACCAAGATCGACGATCACATCGTCTATCTCATGGTCCGCATCGACCCCGACAAGGTGACGCCGCTCAAGGATGAGGCGGCGTCGCAGGCCTATCTCAAGGAGCCGCCGCGGGCGCGGTGATCCTTCTTTCGGTGTGTGGTACGGTCATCGCACCAACCACACCTCGGACGGCGGAGAGCGCGCATGGCAATTCGGATCGGGCGGCGGCGCTTGCTGGCCGCCATGGGAAGCGCGGCGGCCTGTGCTGCCGCGCCGTTCGCAGCACGCTCGCAAGAGCCGGCCGTGGTGCGGATCGGCGTGCTCAACAGCATTTCCTACGGACCGATCCTCGATCGCCTGGATGCGTTTCTCGATCAGCTCGAGAACGCAGGTTTTGTCGACGGGCAAAATCTGATGGTCGAATATCTGTCGGCCGAGGGGCGGGCGGAAAGGCTTCCGTTCCTCGCGGCCGCGCTGGTGCAGCAGGGCGTGCAGGCGATCGTCTGCCTCACTGGCGCTTCGACGGTGCGCGCCGCCATGGAGGCGACCTTCATCATCCCGATCGTATTTGCCATCACGGGCGACCCATACGAGCTCGGCCTCGTCCCCGGCGCCACCCGGCCGGAAGGCAATGTGACCGGGGCGGGGCGGCGCAGCGAGGAGCTCAACCCCGAGCGGCTCAAGGTGCTGAGCGAGCTCATTCCGCCCTCGCGGCCGATTGCGTTCATGCTCAATTCCGACCTGGCCCCGGCGGCTACCACCAATGAGCGGATCGCGCCGATGGAGCAGGCAGCGGCAGCGCTCGGCCGTCAGCTTGTCATCGTCGATGTCGCCGGGCGCGAGAAGGAGCTGCCCGAGGTGTTTGCCGGCATGGCGCAGCAGGAGATCGCCGGCTTCGTGATCTCCACCGAGGCGCTCTATAGTGTGTTTCGCGACCAGGTCATCGGGCTCTCGGCGCGCCACAACATCGCGGCGATCTTTCCCAATCGCGAATATCCGCATTCCGGCGGCCTGATCAGTTTCGGCGCCGATATCTACGAGCACTATCGCATCGCCGGCGGCTACACGGCCCGCATTCTCAAGGGCGCGCGCCCGGCCGAGCTGCCGGTGCAGATCGCGAGCAAGTTCGATCTCGTGATCAATCTCAAGACCGCGCAGGCGCTCGGCATCACCGTGCCGGAGAGCATCCGAAAGCTTGCGAGCGAAGTCATTGAATAGGATTTGATTGGGGCGCACATTGATTAATCAGCGCGGCTCGTAGCGAGCTTCGGGGGCGGACACTGGCCGACCAGACGACATTGGACGTCACTGGCTATGCTCGCCTGTGGCGGTTGACCTGGTGGACCCAGCATGTCGCTTGGCCGCTGGCGACGTTCGCGGCTTTAATCATCCTTCTTGCCATGGTGTGGCAGGCTCTCGGCCAACTCGACGACTGGGAGAAGTATCTCAACGACGCAGTTTCCTTGCAGCCAATTGAAGCTGAGCGGGCGTTTCAGGTGGCATACGTCGCCGCCTTGTTCAGGCTTGCACATGATGGCCTCGGACCGGGGCTGCCGTGGGTGGCCACCATAGCGGCCGCCTGTCTGTTTGAGGTTGCTGTCTACCTTCGAGGTTGCGGACGGTTTCGCCTGCGGCTTCTGTCATGGAGCCTCGTCGGGCTGATGGTGACGGCAGCCGTGGCTTTGCTAGGCGTGGTCTACGCCGAAACGCTGACCCCGGCAGGGGAGCAGCTCGCCCCGCGACCCGCCGATGCGCAGGCGCTCTATTACTTGGCTCTCGGTGTATTCGCGCTGGTGGCTTGTTTTTTTTCGCTCCTGCTGCTTGTCCTCAGGGGGATTCTGATATTGCTGCTTTGGCGGCATCGATTGAGGCCGGAGCTGGCGCGCACCCAACGCATGACGCGATCGCTGGGCGTCAACCTAACGATCCCGCAATTCGCCTGGCCGCGTCTCAGCCTCGCGGGCTTGGCCGTGCATGCCGGCATTGTGCTGACGTTGGGAACTCTCGCCTACGTGTTCCGGGAATGGATCGTCAGCGCATTGATCGAGGGATCGATCGGTTTGTTCTTGATCGTAATCGGCATACCAGCTCAGCTCATCGCCATGGTGTTCAATTTCTTCTACGCAGGAACGCCTTTCGACCTTGCAGAAATGTGGACGACTTTGCCCTCCTCGTCCAGCGACGTGGCCAAGCTTCTTCTTCTGGCCGGTGTCCTTCTTGTTGCCAGAGCGCTATGGCGGTTCGGCAGGCGGCTCAACTTGCGGCACCGAAACGAGATCATCCTTAAAGACAAGCCGCCGGTTCTGCTGCTGCGATCGTTTACCGACGACGTTGCCGGCATTCCGCCGAACATGCTCATTCCACGGTGGACCTGGCGGCGAAAGCGCCTCGAAGAAACGATCGGCGAGCAGCTGACCACAGCCGGCCCGTTCGTGGCGATCGGCAAGCCGGGCGAGCAATTGCCGCAACTCGGGGCGAGCCGTCTCTATGTTGGCGACTCAGAATGGCAGGCAGTCGTCCAGTCCTATATCGCGCAATCGGACCTTATAATCGTGATTGCGGGCGATACGCATTGGGTCCAGTGGGAGCTTGCCAATGTCATCAGGCAGGATCGCATTGCCGGGCTTCTGATTGTCTTTCCCCGGATCACCGAGGCTGATCGCAACGAACGCTGGCAGAATCTCAAGCCTGCATTTTCCGACACGTCTTGGTCTGCAGCGATGGAGCGCGTCGATATCGCCGGCGCGCTTGCGGTGTTTGTTGCCGCGGACCGCGGCATTGTTGTGATCAAAAGCCGCAAGGCAAACGAATCGGACTACGAGACAGCACTGCGGGTGGCCACCTATCTGATGCGCCAAAGGCCATCGCCGGCGTGATTGTTCGTTACGCGTCCTGCAGCGCGGGCTGCGCGAAGGCACTCTTGGGCCAGGCGAGACCATAGTGCTCGCGCAGCGTCTTGCCTTCGTAGGCCGTGCGGAACAGACCGCGCCGCTGCAATAGCGGGATCACTTCCGCGCTGAACACATCGAGCATCGACGGCAGCAGCGGCGGCATGATGTTGAAGCCATCGGCGGCGCCGTCCTTGAACCACTCCTCGATCAGATCGGCGATCTGCTCGGGCGTGCCCGCGGCGGTGAAATGCCCGCGCGCGCCGGCAAGGCTCGCCAGCAACTGCCGCAGCGTCGGCTTCTCCCGCCGCACCAGATTGAGAATCACCTCGGTGCGGCTGCGCGCCGCCTCGACCGTCGAGGGCGGAGGAAAGTCCTCGGGCACCAGCGGACGATCGAGCGGCAAGTGTGAGAAGTCATGCCCGCCAAAACGGCCGGACAGACGCTTGCGGCCAACCTCCGGGTCGGAGAGCTCGTTGACCTCGCGGGCGAGCCGCTGCGCCTCGGCCTCGGTCGAGGCGATCATCGGGCTCAGGCCCGGCAGGATCAGCACATGCTCGGGCTCGCGCCCCTCGGTTTTCACCAGCGCCTTGAGGTCGTTGTAGAACGCCTGCGCGGTCGCCTTCTCCATGTGGGCGGTGAACACCGCCTCGGCGTGGCGCGCCGCAAAGCGGCGGCCGGTGTCGGAGGAGCCCGCCTGCACCAGCACCGGGCGGCCCTGCGGACAGCGCGGCAGGTTCAGCGGACCTGCCACCTGATAGTACTTGCCCTTGTGCTTGATCGGCCGGATGCGATCCGGCTTGGCGTAGCGTCCGCCGGCGCGGTCATCGATCACGGCGTCATCGGCCCAGCTGTCCCAGAGCGCGTTGACCACCTCCATGAACTCTTCGCCGCGCTCATAGCGCTCGGCGTGGCTGACCTGGCCGGCATCGCCGTAGTTGGCGGCGGCGGTCGCCAGCCACGAGGTGACGATGTTCCAGCCGATGCGTCCGTTGCTGATGTGATCGAGCGAGCCGAACTGGCGCGCAAGATTGAACGGCTCGGTATAGGTGGTCGAGCAGGTGGCGATCATTCCGATCCGCTGCGTCGCCACCGCCACGGCCGACAAGCACCGTGACGGGCTCGAGCCAGGTGCGTGCGGCCTGTGACACGTCCTCGCCAAGCGCGAGCTGGTCGGCCAGGAAGATCGAGTCAAAGAGCGCGGCTTCCGCGCGCTGCGCCAGATCCTGGTAGTAGCGAATGTCGGTCAGGGCGAGCGGCGAGGCATCCGGATGACGCCAGGACGCTTCGTGGTGACCACGGCTGTGAATGAACAGGTTGAGATGCAATTGCCGCTTCATGCCGGCGCTCCGCCATTGATGCTCTTTGGGCACAGAGCATGATCCCGAACGGCGGCTCGCTCAACCCTGATTTGCGGCCGTGTTAACCCGGTTTGGCGCCGGAGAATTTCACCACCTTGCCCCACTTCTCGACCTCTTCCGCCAGGACCTTGGCGAAATCGGCGCTGGTGCCGGACAGGATCAGGCCGCCAAGGTCGGCAAGGCGCGCCTTGATCCTGGGATCGCTGAGCGCTGCGTTGATCTCCCGGTTGAGCTTGTCGACGATGTCGGGCGGTGTGTCCTTGGGCACGCCGATGCCGTAGATGCCGCTCGCCTCGTAGCCCGGAACGAAATCGCCCACGATCGGCAGGTCGGGGAGAGCCTCGGAGCGCGCCGCCGTCGTCACCGCCAAGCCACGCAGTCGGCCGCCCCTGACATGCTCGACCGATGAGGTCAGGTTGTCGAACATGACCTGGACCTGGCCGGCGAGCAGATCGGTCAGCGCTGGCGCCGCGCCGCGATAGGGCACATGCACCATCTCGATGCCGGCCATCATCTTGAACAGCTCGCCGGCCATATGCTGCGAGCTGCCGCTGCCGGCCGACGCCATGTTGATCTTGCTCGGATTGGCCTTGGCATAGGCGATGAACTCAGGAACCGTCTTGGCGGGAAACGACGGATGCACCTCCATGACGTTGCTGGTGCGTATGATGCTGGCGACCGGCGCGATGTCGCGCAGAAAGACAAAGCTCAAGTTGTCGTAGAGCGTGGCATTGATCGTTGCCGAGGGACCGATCATCAGCATCGTGTAGCCGTCGGCCGGTGAGCGCACGACGGCTTCCGTGCCGATATTGCCGCCGGCGCCCGCCCGGTTCTCGATGACGAATTGCTGGCCGAGCCGCTCGGAGAGCTGTTGCGCCAACAGCCGCGCCACGATGTCCTGCGGACCGCCGGCCGCAAAGCCGACGATCCAGCGCACCGGGCGCGAGGGATAGGATTGCGCACGCGCAAGGCGCGGCATCGCCGGCAGCACCGCCGCACCGGCAGCGAGATGCAGAAAGTGTCGACGCGGAAATCGCATGCAATCCTCCCACGGGTCGAGCAGGACTATTCCGCTCGATGATAGCCGCGCAGCCGGCTTCCGGCGCGCCGGACTTCTTATGCTCCGCTCCATATTAGGCCAATCTGGCATACATGCGAGGCCACATTGCGCGACAATCGGAAACCTGAGCAAGGGGGCTCCTGGATTCCCGCTTGCGCGGGAATGAACGGAGAATGTGGATACCGCATTATTCTTAAATCAGCGCAGCGATCCGAGCCACCGCCGGATGGCTGTGCGCACCACTCGATAGCCGTGGTATGCCGACCACCTCGATCATGTCGGCGAAGCGCGCGATCACCGCTACTGTCTCATCGAGTGGCGCGCCCGGCACTGCGCTTTCGCTCACCGCCACAGCCACGACCGTGAGATTGCGCTGTGCCAGCACGCGCAGCGCTGTGAGCGTATGGCTGATCGTGCCTAAATAGCTGCCAGCCACGAGCAGCAGCGGCAGCCGCAGCGCCGACATCCAATCGAGCACGGTGTGGCGCTCGTCGAGCGGCACCATGATTCCGCCGACGCCCTCGATCAGCACGCGATCGGCGCTGCGCGCCACTTGACGCGAGAACTCAACAATCGCTTCGAAGTCGAGCGTGCGGCCTTCGCGCGCGGCGGCCATGTCGGGCGAGAGCGGGGCGGCAAAGCGCCAGGGCGAGATCGTCTCGATGTCAGTGATCGGGCTACCGAGCGCCGCAAGAAGCACGCCGGGGTCGCTTGCATGCGCTGTCGCCGGATCAAAGCCGCTCGCCACTGGCTTGAACGCCGCGACCCCGTGCCCCGCTGCACGCCAATGCCGAACGAGCGCGGCCGAGAAACGTCTTGCCCACATCCGTGCCGGTGCCGGTCACGAAGATCGCGGTCACGGGGCAACGCTCTCGAGGTGGCGCGCGAGCACCTTGCGCACCAGCGCAGCAAGGCGCTCGATCTCGGTGTCGGGATGGGCGGCCGTGAAGGTGAAGCGCAGCCGCGCGGTGCCGGCCGGCACCGTCGGCGGCCGGATGGCGGTGACCAGAAAGCCCTCCGCCTCCAACTGCCGCGAAGCCGCGAGCGCTGCATCGGCCTCGCCGATGATCAGCGGCACGATCGGGCTCTGCGCTTCCGGCAGACCGGCGAGACGGGTGAAGCTCCTGGCCTTGGCGAGCGGCAGCGCCGCATAGCCGGGCTCGCGCTCGATCAGGTCGAGCGCCGCGATCGCGGCCGCGACCATCGCGGGCGGCAGGCCGGTGGCATAGATGAATGTGCGGGCACGGTTGTGAATGAGATCGATGACGGCATCGGAGGCGCACAGATAGCCGCCATAGCCGCCGATCGCCTTGGAGAGCGTACCCATCTGCAGCGGCACCTCGACCGGCGCCGCAAACGCGAAGCTCGAGCCGCGTCCGCCGCCGATGACGCCGAGGCCGTGGGCGTCGTCGGTCATCAGCCAGGCGTCGTAGCGTGTGGCGAGCGCGGAGAGCTGCGGCAGCGGCGCCAGATCGCCGTCCATCGAGAACACGCCATCGGTCGCGATCAGCGCGCGCGGATGGCGCTCGCGATGGGCGTCGAGCAGCGCCTCGACCTCGGCCGCGTCGCCATGCCGGAATGGCCGCACGGTGGCGCGCGACAGCCGCGCGCCGGTCCACAGGCAGGCATGCGACAGCTCGTCGATCAGCACCAGATCCTCACGGCCCACCAGGGCCGGGATGATGCCGGCATTGGCGAGATAGCCGGAGCCGAAGACGCAGGCCGCCGCGCTGCCCTTGAGGCGGGCGAGCCGAGCTTCGAGCTGCCCGAACAGGGGGTGGTTGCCGGTGACGAGCCGCGACGCGCCGCTGCCGACGCCATAGCGCTCGATCGCGGCGATGGCGGCGGCCTTGATCGCCGGATGCTGGCTGAGGTTGAGGTAGTCGTTGCAGCAGAAGGAGATCAGCCGGCGGCGACCCTGGGCGTCCTGGCGCTCCACCCAGACCCCGTCGAGCCGCTCGGTCTCGGCCAGCACGCGATGCAGGTTGTCGCGGTCGAGCGCCTCAAGCTTGCCGGCCGCAAAGTCGTCGAGTGACTGCATGCGCTAACGCCTATATGAGGCTCGCATGGAAGGAAAGCCTATGGCTCCAAGGAAAGCCGCCCGCCTGGTACAAGCCGGGGCTCCAGCATATCTGGCTGCCCTATGTGCAGATGAAGACGATGCCGGGGCCGCTCGCGGTCGCCCGGACCGAGGGCTGCCGCATCGTGCTCAACGATGGGCGCGAGCTGATCGACGGCGTGGCGTCGTGGTGGACCGCCTGCCATGGCTACAACCACCCGCACATCCGTGCCGCGATCGAGCGGCAGCTTTCCGTGATGCCGCATGTGATGCTGGGCGGGATCGCGCATGAGCAGGCCTATACACTGGCGCAGCGGCTCGCCGCGCTGATGCCGGGCGATCTCGAACGCGTGTTCTTCTCTGACTCGGGCTCGGTCGCGGTCGAGGTCGCCATGAAGATGGCGGTGCAATACTGGGTCAACCAGGGTGTGCGCACGCGCAAGACACTCGTCGCGTTCCGGGGCGGCTATCACGGCGACACCACCGGCGCGATGGCGGTGTGCGACCTCGAGGCCGGCATGCACGCGCTTTTCCGCGGCTTCCTGCCCGAGCATGTCATCGCCGACCTGCCCGTCAACGACGAGAGCGAAACGGCGTTGTCGCGGCTTCTGGAGGAGCGCGCGAGCGAGATCGCCGCCATTATCGTGGAGCCGCTGGTGCAGGGCGCCGGCGGCATGCGTTTCCATGATGCCGAGGTGCTCAGGCGCTTGCGCGCGATGGCGGATCGCTATGAGCTGCTCCTGATCTTCGATGAGGTCTTCACCGGATTTGCACGCACCGGCACACTGTTCGCTTGCGCGGCGGCCGGTGTTGTGCCCGATATTCTCACACTCTCGAAGGCGCTCACCGGCGGCACGCTGCCGCTCGCCGCCACGATCGCGTGCCGCAAGGTGTTCGACGCCTTCTGGTCTGACGATCCGGCGTACGCACTGATGCACGGCCCGACCTTCATGGGCAATGCGCTCGCTTGCGCGGCCGCCAACGCCTCGCTCGACCTGTTCGAGCGCGAGCCACGGCTAGCGCAGGTCCAGGACATCTCTGCCGCGCTCGCGCGCGGCCTCGAGCCCTGCCGCGGCCTGCCTGGTGTCAAAGATGTGCGGGTCCTGGGCGCGATCGGGGTGGTCGAGCTTGAGCGCATTGCGGATCTTGCTCGGCTGCGCGCGCGCTTTGTGGAGGAGGGGGTGTTCATCCGCCCGTTCGGCACGGCGGTCTATCTCACGCCGTCCTTCACAATCACGTCCGAGGAGCTCGCGCGCCTGACTGCAGCGGTGGTGAAGGTGCTCGGCGAGGACGGAGTTGGCATTTCGTAGACTGTCGGTGCATCTTCGTGACACGTGGGCCCGTATTGAGTGAGAAAGCGATTTCGGGAGGAATATGTGAAAGTCATCATGCATCTGACCGCGCGACCGGACGCGATCGACAGCCTGAAGGCTGTCCTGCTGCGGGTCGCTCAGTCGTCGCGCACCGAACAAGACTGCATCAGCTATCAGGTCCTCCAGGACCCGACTGACCCCTGCAACTTCACCCTGATTGAGGACTGGGCGAGCGAGGCCGCGATGGACAATCACATGACGCTGCCGCACACGCAGCAAGCCTTTGCCGAGGGCGTTCCGCTGCTCGCGCGCGAATTCGACATGCGCAAGCTGGTGGAGGTCGGCTAGCCTTACGTTTCCGACAGCGCCGCCCGGAACTGCGCGCGGCTGACGGCGGGATCCCAGATGCGCTTGTAGACCGGCGGCTCGCCGGTGTTGACCCGCAACAGCAGAAAGACCGTGCCGTTGCCCTGGCGCAGAAACTGCGAGCCGGCGGGGATGTCGGTGGCGTCGCTGCACCGTGCGCGTCAGCTTGATGCCGGCGCCCTGCGCCATCTTCTCGAGATCGGTGCCGAGGCTGGTGTGGCTCTTCTGGTAGCCGGTCTCGCCGTAGTGGCCGTTGTCGACGCAGATGATCGACAGATTAGGCGGATTGAGCAGCGCGATGGTCGCAAGCGCGCCGATGTTCATCAGAAGCTCGCCGTCGCCAGTGACAACAAGAACGCGCCGGTCGCGCCGCGCCAGCGCGAGACCAAGCCCGATCATGCAGGCGCCACCCATCGCTCCGCCCATGGCAAAGCCGTTGGCCGCGTTCTCTGTAAGGGCGGCGATGTCGCGCGCCGTGCCAGCAAGTCCGGCAATGATCAGAAAATCCTCATGCCGGCCAATGAGCGCCGGCAGCGCCTCGCGCCGGTCGAGTGCGAAGATCGGTGCATCCGAGGCCGAGTTGTCGTTTGCGGATGATGACATCGTTGGCTTCCTCAAAGGCGCTTGTCAGAAGCGTTTGGCGCCCAGCAGCTTCTGGGTGAACAGCACCGCGACCGCCTGGCCGGCCTGGAACACCATGGTCAATGCGGCGCTCACCGCATCGAGGGCCTCGTCCGGCGTTTCAGCGCGCAGGCAGTTTACGCCGACGGCCTGCAGCACCGGCGCGACCGCCTGTCCCATCGTGTACTGCCACGGATTGCCTTCGCCGAAGTCGCCCCGCATGCTGACCAGCGTCAGGAACGGAAATCGTCCGGCACTGATCAGCGACAGCATGTTGATGCAATTGCCGACACCGCTGCTTTGCATGAGCAGGACGCCGCGGGCGCCGCCAAGGTCGGCGCCGGCGATGAGCGCCACGCCTTCTTCTTCCGTGGTCAGTGCGATCGAGTGGACGTCAGGATCGGCAAGCGACCGATCGATGAGGATTATATGCCCGGCGTCGGGAACGTAGGCGAATTGCGTGACGCCGCCTTGGCGCAGGAGATCAAAGACCTGATCCTGCCATTTCGTCGGCGCCGCGCCGTCCTGCTCGTTCATTGTCGGTGCTCCAGCGAGCCTGCATCTACGATCAAGGTGGAATGCCATAGGTATTCCATCTTAGCGCACGCGCTCAGGTGCCGGGCAGGCTATTTTGTCGGTGCCCAAACGCTGGCGAAATCGTTCTCAGAGGCCACAATCGCGTCACCGTTCGCTCGGGAGCTAGCCCATCTGCACCGCGACGGTGCTCCCGAATGTTAGTGGGTACCGTTGTTATCGTGATAACGCGGTAAGTTGCGGCCGATCGTAAGAGAGATTGTGACTCTCTCCACGCATGCCATGAATTTGTTTGATGATGCGATCCATCGCGATATTACCGCATCATCATCGAGCGCGGTACATCACGACCAATTTGCACGAAAATGACTCGTGTGTGCACAAGGCGCCATGAAATGAGTCACAAGAGTGCGTCCTTTTAACAAATCTTGGCCCCACTTGAATCGGAACCTTGGCTACGAAGGGACAAGAACGCATGCCGCGACACAAAGCGCATGCGTGCAGGGAGGGGAGCGTGATGGTTGGGGGTCTTCGCTTCGCGTCAGCCTTGACATCGTGCGCGCGGGTGGCTGTCGCTGGTGGCGCAAGTCACTTTGGCGCAGCGGCGGTGGCGGCCGACATGAAGCCGCTGATCAAGGCTCCGCCTCCTTCTGGAACATTCAATCCGCATCTCTACCGCTTCGGGGCCAGGTGGAGGTTCTAGCAAGTCGGCCGCACGGGCGGGAGCATGCGGCGAGGGGCCGGATCGGGGGACCGGCCCCTCATCCTTTGGGGACATGATTTCGTTCGATTTTGGCGCGGACTACACCGACTGTCCCAACCTGCGGCTCAGCACACTTGAGCTGTTTCAGAACCCGACCGCCGTTCCGTGCAGGTCGTATTGCTCCGCGCGCTCGATCTTCACCGTCGCGATCTCGCCGACGCGCAGCGGCCGGCGGCTCGCGACATAGACCGCGCCGTCGATCTCCGGCGCGTCGCCTTTGCTGCGGCCCTTGGCGACCGTCGGGCCCGACCTCATCGATGATGACCTGCTGGCGGGTGCCGACCTTGCGCTTGAGCCGCCGCGTCGAAATCGCCTGCTGGCGCGCCATGAAGCGGTGCCAGCGCGCCTCCTTGACGTCGTCCGGGACAGGCGCGGCGAGATCGTTGGCGGTCGCGCCCTGCGACCGGCTCGTAGCGGAAGCAGCCGACGCGATCGAGCTCGGCCTCGTCGAGCCAGTCGAGCAGCATGCTCGAAGTCGGCATCGGTCTCGCCGGGGAAGCCGACGATGAAGGTCGAGCGGATGGTGAGCTCGGGGCAGATCGCGCGCCAGCGCCCGGATGCGCTCGAGCGTCTTTTCCTGCGCGGCCGGCCGCTTCATGCGCTTGAGCACGTCGGGGCTCGCGTGCTGGAACGGGATGTCGAGATAGGGCAGCACCTTGCCCTCCGCCATCAGCGGGATGACGTCGTCGACGTGCGGGTAGGGATAGACGTAGTGCAGCCGCACCCAGACGCCGAGCTCGCCGAGCGCGCGCGCGAGGTCGAGGAATTTCGCCGGCACCTCGCGGCCGTTCCAGTCGCTCGCGGCATATCGCAGGTCGACGCCATAGGCCGAGGTGTCCTGCGAGATGACCAGCAGCTCCTTCACGCCCGGCCGCGACCAGCCGCTCGGCCTCGCGCAGCACGTCGGCGGCCGGCCGCGAGACCAGATCGCCGCGCAGCTTCGGGATGATGCAGAAGGTGCAGCGGTTGTTGCAGCCCTCGGAAATCTTCAGATAGGCGTAGTGGCGCGGCGTCAGCTTGATGCCCTCGGGCGGCACCAGGTCGAGGAACGGATCGTGCTGCGGCGGCAGCGCGCGATGCACCGCCTCGACCACGCTCTCGTATTGCTGCGGCCCGGTGACCGCGAGCACGTCCGGGATAGCGCTCGGTGATCGTCTCGGGCTCGGCGCCCATGCAGCCGGTGACGATGACCTTGCCGTTCTGCGCCAGCGCCTCGCCGATCGCCGCGAGCGATTCCGCCTGCGCGCTGTCGAGGAACCCGCAGGTGTTGACGATGGCGAGGTCGGCGCCGTCGTGCTTGCGGGTGAGCTCGTAGCCCTCCGCGCGCAGCCGCGTGATGATGCGCTCGGAATCGACCAGCGCCTTGGGGCAGCCGAGCGAGACGAAGCTCACCTTAGGAGCGCGGATGTTCGATCCATCTGGGCTCAGGAGCTAATCGCCGGCCGCGACAAAAGCAAGCCGATCGGGCATAAGGCACGGCCCAAAGCAGCAAGAGGGGCGCCGATGAAGGCGGTTATCTACCCGTTCCGGAGCGACGACGCGATCATGCAGCCTCGCCGAGGATTTCCCGGAGCTGGAATGGGCGGTCGTCGCCTCGCCCGAGGAACTCGCGCGCGAGATCGCCGACGCCGAGATCCTGGTGACCAGCAACCGGGTCTGCACGCCGGCTTATGGCGAGGCGCTGCGGAGCAACGCGCGCAGGCTGCGCTGGATGTTCTTCACGCTCGTCCGGGATCGAGCGCGGGGTTGCCATGGGCATCCCGGACGGCGTGACGGTCACCAATTCGACCGGCGTCAAGGCCACCATGGTCTCCGAGCACGCGATGACGTTGCTGCTCGCGCTGCTGCGGCAGCTGCCGGAATGCCAGGCGCATCAGCGGGCGCATCTCTATACGCGGCAGGAGACCAACGCCAAGCTGCGCACGCTCGAAGATGCGACGGTCTGCGTCGTCGGCCGCGGCGCGATCGGGCGCGAGCTGGTGCGCAAGCTGAAGGCCTTCGACGCGCGGGTGATCGCGGTGTCGCGCACGACGGCGGATGCCGGCGATCTTGACGGCGGTCTATCCGCGCGAGCGCATGCGCGAGGCGCTGAGCGCAGGCCGATGCGGTCGTGATCTGCACCGCGGCGATGAGATCGAGCTTTCACCTGATCGGCGCGGCCGAGATCGCCGCCATGAAGCCGATCGGCCTATCGTGGTCAATGTCGCGCGCGGCGAGATCATCGACGAGCCGGCGCTGATCGCGGCGCTTGCAGGAGCGGGCGGATCGCCGGCGCCGGCCTCGACGTCAACGAGATCGAGCCGCTGCCGGCCGACAGCCCGCTCTGGGACATGCCGAACGTGATCCTGTCGCCGCACATCGCCGGCGGCGGCTCGACCGGCTATCCCATGCACCGGAAGCTCTTCGAGGAGAACCTGAAGCGGCTGCGCGCGGGCGAGCCGCTGATCAACGAATGCAAGATTCCGGCAAGAGCCTAGACGCTGGCCGACGAGGAGAAGCCGATGACACTCATCATCAACAATCACGATGTCGAAGAGCTGCTCACCATGGAGATGACGCTCGAGGCGCTGGAGGAATCCTATCTCGCGCTGGCGCGCCAGGAGGCCGTGTGCCGGCCGCGCATCGACATCCGCATTCCGACCAGCGATCCGAGCAAGAACTATCAATGGGGCACGATGGAGGGCGGCTCGACCGCCGGCTATTTCGCGATCCGGATGAAATCGGACGTGATCTACGAGACGGAATACAACGGCGCCGTGACGCAGGAGAAATACTGCGTGCGCCCGGGCCTGTTCTGCGGCCTGATCCTGCTCACCTCGATCGAGAACGGCGAGCCGCTCGCCTTCCTCAATGACGGCCACCTGCAGCACATGCGGGTCGGCGGCGACGGCGGCATCGGCGTCAAGTACATGGCCAACGAGGACGCCGAGGTGGTCGGCATGCTCGGCTCCGGCGGCATGGCGCGCACCCACATGCAGGCGTTCACGCGCGTGCGCACGATCAAGAAGCTGCAGGTGTTCAGCCCGACCAAGGCGAACCGCGAGGCGTTCGGCCGCGAGATGGCGGCGAAATACAACATCGAGGTCCAGGTCTGCGACAGCCCTGAGGACGTCTACAAGGGCGCGCATATCGTGGCGGCGCTCACCGATTCCGCCGTGGAGGTGACCGACGGCAGCCTGCTCGAGAAGGGCACCCATATCGTGGTGGTCGGCGGCACCGGCAAGCCCGACGCGGAGAGCCTGCGCCGGGTCGACGTCTATCTGCGCTTCGGCGATACGCCGGCGCCGGTCGGGCATCCGGAGCTTGCGACCGACGCCGAGCACATCGGCTACGAGGCGCGCCCGACTGCAGGGCAAGCACGGCGACGGCCGCCGCAGCCGCCGTAAGCACGGCAACTCGCTGCCCGACAAGCGCGTCACGCTTGCCGATCTGGTGCAGGGCAAGGTGCAAGGGCCGCACCGTCGCCGATCAGATCACCTATTCGGAGCGCGGCAACCTGCAGGGCGCGCAGTTCTATGCGGTCGCCGGCAAGGTCTATGAAGCGGCGCGCCGCGCCGGGCTCGGCCGCGAAATTCCGACCGAATGGTTCCTGCAGGACATCCGGAATTGAGAATCCGCAGTTGATGCTCCTGCGACGACGAGGGAGTCGCAAGCTGTGGGGCGGCGAGCTAATCTTGCGCTTATTCGTTGAGGACAACTCATGGTTCTATCGGCCCGACAATCTCGCCTCTCCCGCCGCCCATATCGCGTTGTGCTGAGCGCGCTCGCGACCGCGCTCCTGCATTGCCGGTACAGCGCCAAGCATCGCACAGGACCCCGCCGCCTTCTACCGCGGCAAGACCGTGCGGATCGTGGTCGGCTTCTCGTCCGGCGGCGGCTATGACGTCTATGCCCGCGCTGCTGGCCCGCCATATCGGGCGTTACATTCCCGGGCAATCCGACCGTCGTGGTGCAGAACATGCCAGGCGCCGCCAGCCTCAAGTCGGTGCAGTATCTCACCACCGGGGCGCCGACCGACGGCACGCTGATCACCACCTTCAACCCCGGCCTGATCACCCAGTCGCTGACCGCGCCGGACAAGGTCGGCGGCTGAACTTTCTCGACTATGCCTGGGTCGGCAATGTGAGCGAGGATTTCCGCGTCTGCTACACCTGGAACGGGACCGGCATCAAAACCTGGCAGGAACTCCTGGCGCGGCCCAAGGTCAATTTCGGCAATACCGGCGTCGGCACGTCGGCCTATATCGACGATCGCATCCTGAGCGAATTGTTCGGCGTGAAGCTGCAACATGGTCAAGGGCTATCCCGGCAGCGCCGACAAGCGCATCGCGATCGAGCGCGGCGAGCTCGACGGCGACTGCGGCTCATGGACCAGCATGCCCGAGGACTGGCTGCGCGACAGCAAGATCACGATTCATATTCGCTTCTCGCGCACGCTCGTCCCCGGCATGCCGGCGTCGGCTGCGGCCGCGCGGCGACCTCCTGACCGACCCGAAGAAGACGCAGACATTTTCAATCTGCTGACGGCGTCGGCGCGTCGTGGGGCGACCCTATATCGCGCCGAAGGGCGTGCCGGCGGATCGTCTGGCGGCGCTGCGCGCGGCCTTCGATGCGACCATGAAGGATCCGGAGTTCCTGGTCGACTCCGAAAAGCAGCATCTGGCTGGTCACGCCGATGACGGGCGCCGAGGTCGAGACCTTCGTCAAGGATCTCTATCGCACGCCGCCCGACATCGCTGCCGCCGCCAGGGAAATCTCCGGCGACTGAGCACAGTGGCGATCACTCTGTGTGGCGATCACTCTGTGTGGCGATCACTTTTTGGGCTTGTCCTCGTCCTCGTCCTCTTCCTCGTCGTCATCCTCTTCCGGAAATTTGAGGACGATTGCGGTATACTCGGCCAGCAGTTTCTCGAACGGCGACTTCGGCTCTTTGTGGGAGTCCTCGGCCTCTTCCATCCATTTGTCGGTCACCGCCTCGGCTTCATTCTCGACGCGCTCCTGATCCTCGTCGGACAGGTCGTCGTACTTGCCGAGCTTGAGCTGGCTCGCGACCGCCTCAAGGATCTCCTGGAACTTGTCATCGAGCTGCTGCTCAAGCGCAGCGATATCCTCAGCCATTCGTCTAGCCTCCTGTTGGGTGATGAGAGGCGCGTCTGACGGCGCGCCTTGAAGCTCTTGGCGTCCTCTGTTCCGTTCGATCCGGGACGCAGGTGGGACGCGCGCCGCGGACCATAGACGGGGTCGGGAACCAAACCAACGACAGATTGGACTTCCAGTCCCGGCTGCCATTTGGTAACGCGTCCGGGCAACACCAGAGCCGCCGATCTGAATCCCCTGCGGTCGTTGCGGCGAACGCACCTAGGAGATCGGACCGAAAACCGGCATAAGAATTATAGACTTGGTAGTGTGCCGTTTCCGAATTCCGCGTCAGAGCATGGTGCATGCATGACGGAGGCGGGGCACCAGGGAAGGGTGGCCGAGTGGTTTAAGGCACCGGTCTTGAAAACCGGCAGGGGGTTCACGCTCCCTCGTGGGTTCGAATCCCACCCCTTCCGCCACCTCGTGGGTGACACGCTCCGCCAAACTTCCGCGAACCGGAACAAATTCCCAAAAAAGGTATTTTGATCCCTAATCGGGGGCGGGAGTGGAATGCCCCGGTCCTCCCTGCGCCGTTCAATCTACAAGTCCCATCTGTGCCATTGTTCGGTTCCATCCAATATGCGCGGTGGGTCCCATGCGCGTGCACAAAGGAGACGAGCGTGGACAACATCTGGATTGCGGAAGGGTGGTCGGCGTTTGTGATCGCGATGCTGATTCTGAAGACGTACGCAGTCCTTCTCTATCTGCTTGTGCGGTCGGAGGTCGGGGTCCCGGAATAACGCACCGGGTCCCATCTGCGTCACCGGTCATTGGGTCCCTCCAACACTTAATAACTGGGCCCCATTGGCCCCAAAAATGGTTCCATCCGCTGGTGCCACTTCTCCCCTAGCGGCCCTACTCAGCAACCTCATCAGCGATGGACCTGCCATCGGTCTCTGCCGCTATTTCTGGCGCACGGTAAATTCCGAAGTGCGGTGGCCTGTCGGGGATGTCTTCTTTGACTGTCAGCTTAGCGCCGTCACCGATAGTGCGGATAGTGAGCGCCAGCACGTCACCTCGGTAGCAGCGCAGCGATAGCGAGGGTTCGCAGCCCTTCCGCAACAGCGCACGGCACAACGTCAGGATTGGCGTGCGGCCCTTGCAGGTGATGTTGCAAGCGGTCGCGGTGTTGTTGCCGGTGATCTCGGCGCGGATGATGTCTTGCATCCGTCGCCCCGAAACCCAAGGGGGGGCGCGGATCGGGGTTTCCAGTCTATGCCTTCAGCCCCCCGGGTCAGTTCTTGTCGGGCACATTGAAGATGAACGGCTTCCCGCTGCGATTGGCTTCGTCGCAGATTTTCTGCGCCTCTTCCAGGCCAACCAGTGTTTCGAGCGTTGTGAGATGGCCGTTGGCTTTCATCCACGGCATGAGGCCGTCGGCTATCTCGTCGCCAAGCTCCTGTCGCAGGATGTGCACGAGATGATCAGCGTCGACATACTTGGCCATGGTAAGACCCCCGCTCTTCAGCAGTGGCCCATCTTGTGGCCGTCCCTGATCCGGTTTGTCGTCTTGGTGCTGCCGGTCATGATCCTGACGGCGTTGCGCTCGGCACCCTTGAGCGTCTTGAAGTTACCGCGTGGCGTGCGCATCGGGTCGGCTCTGTCCATCCAGAACCAGTTGCCGTTGGTGTACTGGCCGTAATTGATCTCGAAATAGCGGTACTCACTCACGACCATGCCCCCCTGTTGGATTGCTCCAACGGACCTATCAGTGGGGTCGCGGGGGGGCAACATGGATTTTACTGCGGGACTATTGCCCCTCAGTCAAAACTTAAACAGTGGTTCAATGTTTGAGCGCGCGGTCTCACCAAAGCTTGTCGGGCTGTATGACAAACCAGGCGACGATCAGGTAGATAAACCCGATGAGGAACAGTTCCCACGGGCCGTAAACGGCGCCGAAAATGGCCAAGCCGACCATTACCACCACGAATATAGCCGGCAACAACATTGGCCCCCTCAAGGTACGTTACCCGAAGGGTTGTGGCGGCGGAATCAGGCCTTCGTGCGGTCGCAGATCAAGCCACCGGCCCGATCTGCTTAGCACCGATGCCGACGGGCTCCTGCAGGTAAGCTCGCGACCCCCAGTCCCCCAACTTTTGGGTTAACCGGGCTGCGCTACGCATCGACCGACACTTGGTCCATTCGTCTCCGCCCGCGCCTCGGCAGGAGATCGAAGACGCCGCTACGAACATGCGAGTGCGCGCCGATCGTCAACATCAATCTGCGCTTGGATACGATCGCGCTTCGCCAGCAGGATCGGGTCTGCGAGCACCGAACGTATCTAAGACAATTTTCTGGCACAGGCGGCAGGGCAGGGGTCGTGGGTAAGCT
Organism: uncultured Alphaproteobacteria bacterium; assembly: GCA_963745515.1. Classification (GTDB taxonomy): domain Bacteria; phylum Pseudomonadota; class Alphaproteobacteria; order Rhizobiales; family Xanthobacteraceae; genus VAZQ01. Next base: position 220,219 of record CAVUXO010000007.1, on the reverse strand, counting down.
CGTTGGTATGTCGTCTTGTTGACTGATTGTCGCGTAATATCAGTCGATTAACTCGGACACCACTTCCGCCAAAGACGTCACCACGAATCCGACAACGGAAAAGTGTCGTTCAGCTTCCGGCAACTGGTTCATAACCTTCAACCGCGGGCGCCAAACCCACACGCCGCTGCCGCGAGCGCGGCCTTCCCGTTTTCGCCAGCGTGCCGCCCCAACATGGTCTGGGCCGTCGACGGGATCGATCCCGTCAACGCCCGCCGCCAATGGGTTCAACCGGCTCCCTTGCGCGTTGTTTCGAACAGGAACCAGGTCCGTCGTTCCGCCTCGTCGATGAAATTCTCCAGGAGGCTCGCGGTGGCGACGTCGCGGTGCTCGCCGCAGAGGTCGTGAGTTTCCCGCAGTCTCGCGGTCAGGTCCTTGTTGTCGTCACGCAGCTCCGCGAGCATATCGAGCGGCGTGACAAAATCGGCATCGTTGTCCTTGATGCGCTGCAGACGGCCGATATGGCCGATCGAGCGCACCGTCGTTCCGCCGATCTTGCGGACCCGCTCGGCAATGATGTCGGTGGTGGCGAATATCTGGTCGGCCTGTTCGTCCAGGAGAAGATGGTAATCCCGGAAATGCGGGCCCGAGATGTGCCAGTGGAAGTTCTTCGTCTTGACGTAGAGCCCGAATATGTCGGCCAGCAGGATATTCAACGCTCCTGCGATGTCGCGGACAGAATTGGGCTTCAGGTCCGTCGGCGTTTCGAGTGGAGCGGTTCGCAGAGCTTTGGCCTGTTGAGTATTCATTAGTCTCTCCTTCGTGATTCTCGTTGGATGGGCATCGCAGGCATGTCGATCTTCAGCAGCTAACGATCAGTTGCCTTTGCGACCACGCCAAATTCCATGGGACCACCCAGCCGATGCGGCACAGGCAGAAGGTCCGGCTGAGAGCGCCATTCACGCTTTGATGAAGGCGAGCAGGTCGGCGTTGATCGTTTCCGCATTCGTTGTCGGCATGCCATGCGGAAAGCCCTTGTAGGTCTTCAAAGTCCCGTTCTTCAGCAGTTTCGCCGACAGCGGTGCGGAATCCGCATATGGGACGATTTGATCGTCGTCGCCATGCATCACCAGCACCGGCACGGTGATTTTTTTGAGATCTTCCGTGAAATCGGTCTGCGAGAAAGCAACGATGCCGTCGTAATGCGCCTTGGCGCCGCCCATCATGCTCTGGCGCCACCAGTTCTGAATGGTGGCCTCGGACGGCTTGGCGCCGGCCCGGTTGAAGCCGTAGAACGGACCAGCCGGGAGCGCACGATAGAACTCGGACCGATTGGCGGCGAGTTGCGCCTGCAGGTCGTCGAACACTTCCTTCGGAAGCCCGCCAGGGTTGGCCGGCGTCTTCAGCATCAGGGGCGGCACCGCACTGATCAGCACTGCCTTGGCCACGCGGCTTTGGCCATGCCTCCCAAGATAGTGCGTAACCTCTCCGCCGCCTGTGGAGTGGCCGACGTGAACAGCGTCCTGCAGGCCGAGATGCGCTGTCAGCGCCGCGAGATCATCGGCATAATGATCCATGTCATGGCCATCGGCGACCTGACTGGAGCGGCCGTGACCGCGGCGGTCATGCGCGATCACGCGATACCCGCGATTGACAAAGAACATCATCTGCGTGTCCCAGTCGTCGGACGACAGCGGCCAGCCGTGGCTGAAAACGATGGGCTGTCCCTTGCCCCAATCCTTGTAGAAGATTTGCGTACCGTCCTGAGTCGTGATCGTACCCATCGATTGCCGTCCTTGAATAAGGTTTGAGGAGTTTGGAGATTGTTGGGGCTGCGCAGAGGCGACCGGGGAGGTCGCAGGCAAAGCCGCGACGAATGCAGCCGTCGCTGTAGCGGCGGTGGCATATTGAAGGAGGTCGCGCCTGTTGGTTGTTGCCGAGCCAGGCGGTTGGGCAGTCTTCGGCATCTATCGGTTCCTCAGTCACGGTCGCCAACCGGCGAGACGTTCCGGCGGGGCGCTTGCACGCCCGCAACTTTCGCCGCGTTTCCGGTCTACTGATTGAACAGCTTTGCTGTGGCTGGAACGTGCTTGCTGTCTTCAACGCGCTCGCTGCAAGGTTCCTAGTTCGGTCAAAATGTGGACCGGCATCATCTGGTTTTGAGAGGCAATCGACTGCGGATCGACCGGCGTCAGGACGATTTTGCAGCGTACGCAGCCAAGGCGCTCATAGCCTCGGCGAGACCTTTGACATTCAAAGCAACCGGCGCACCAAGATCGTGCCGCCGCGCGATCCAGCCCGGATCATCATAGGAGAGCCAGACGTTGCCAGCCGCGTCCTCGTGGACCAGTGCCTTCAACGGCAGGTCTATGCCTGCCGTTTGGTTCTCCTGCATGAGCGGAGTTCCGCCTCTGGCATTCCCGAAAATAAGCAACTCGGTTGGCCCCAGCGGCAGACCGACGGCAGCAGCTCCTGCAGCGTGATCAATGCGGGCGAATACGGTCAGGCCTCTGGCTTTGACGGCGGCCTCAAGCCGATCCATCGTCTCCCGGGCAGCAAAGCCGCTGGGAATGGTGGTCAATCCATCGATCATCGCCGTCCCTGTTCAATCGCCGAGCAGCAAAGCACACAACCGAACCAATTTCCGCACTTGGATGAGAGTTCAATCTTTTGGCGTGTTGCATTCGCGTGTGACGGATGAGCCGGTTTCTCTCATCTCGTCTGCTTCGCGACCTCTTGGGCCTTTTGGTGGCTTTCGATCACGGCGGCATAGTTGGGTGCTACCAGCGCGTAGAGCTTGGCGAGCTCTGCTGCCTCAGGTCGGTTCCAAGTGCGGTGAGTCTCGGAGAGCACCGCGTTCGTCGAGGTGGGAACCACCCCGGATTGGATGAAGCGAGCGAGCGTGGTGCGCGATGCCAACTCGCTCGGATCGCCCGAGGCATCGATGACGGCATAGACCTTGAAACCTGCGGCCTTCGCGTCCAACGCTGGGAACATCACGCAAACGCTGGTCCAGACGCCAGCCATGATAAGCGTATTTTTGCCGGTGGCCCGCACTGCCTTGACGAAGTCTTCGTTGTCCCAGGCATTCACTTCGCCTTTGCGCGGCACATAGACCGCATGCGGTGCAAACTGATGGATCTCCGGCATTAGTGGGCCGTTCGGTCCATTCGGTTCGGAGGCGGTCGTAATGACCGGAATCTTCAAAAGCGTCGCCAACCTGGCCAGCATTGTCGTGTTCGCCCGCAACTCGGCGACGCTGATGTCCTTCACGGTCTGAAACAAGCCGGCCTGGTGATCGAGCAGCAGCATAACGCTGTCCGAGGTATCGAGCAGGGCCTTGCCGCCACCGGTCGGGAGTACGCTCGGAGAACCGGCGCCGGGGACTGTCTGGGCGATGGCGCTTGGAGATGGGACGAGAAATCCGATCGCAAACGCGGCAACCAGCGCGCGGAGTGCGTTTTGGGCGAGGGCCATGGTCGTTCCTTTCATCATTTTCCTGTCGGGTTGAGTTCTTTCAAAGCGGCGCTGTCGACCGGCATCTTGCGCAGCCGCTTGCCGGTGGCCGCAAAGATCGCGTTGGCGACTGCCGGAACGATGGCCGAAGTCCCGCACTCGCCCATCCCGCCCGGTGGCTCGACGCTCTGAACGATATGGACCTCGATCGCGGGCGCCTCATTGATGCGCAGCATCTGGTAGTCATGGAAGTTGCTTTGCTCGACCCGGCCATCCTTCAGCGTGATCTGGCCATGGAGCGCGGCCGTGATGCCGAAGATGATCGCGCTTTGGATCTGCGCCTGAACGGTGTCGGGATTGACGACCGTGCCGCAATCGACCGCGCAGACGACGCGCCGAACGCGGACCGCCCCGTCCTTCGACACCTCGACCTCGGCGACCTGCGCCATGTAGGTCGCGAAGACAAATTGAAGCGAGACGCCGCGGCCGACTCTTTCAGGCAGCGGTTGTCCCCAGCCGGCCTTTTCCGCGGCCAGTGCAAGCACGGCCTTGGCGCGGGGTGACTTATCAAGCAGCGCCAGCCGATACGCGACGGGATCTTGTTTTGCAGCGGCCGCGAGCTCGTCCATGAAGCTCTCGACCACGAAGACATTGTGCGAGGGACCGACGCTGCGCCAGAAGGCGGTGGGAATGCCTGGCGGCTCGACCCGCACATAGTCGACGCGCATGTTTGGCAGGCCGTAGACCAGATCGATCGCGCCTTCGGTCGTGTCGGGGTCGAGACCGTTCTTGAAGAACGGCGGGACCCAGCGCGCCATGATCGAAGAACCCGCAAAGCGATGGCTCCAGGCGACCGGCTTGCCCTTGTCATCGAGCCCGGCCGACATCCGGTCGAACCAATAGGGCCGGTACATGTCGTGCTGGATATCCTCCTCGCGCGTCCACACGACCTTGACCGGACCCTCGACATGCTGCGCGATCTGAACGGCGCGCACGACGCCGTCGACCTCCAGCCGTCGGCCAAACCCGCCGCCGATCAGATGATTGTGGACCGACGACCTTGTCCAACGGCAGCCCCGCGGTCTTCGCCGCCGCCGCCTGAGCGCGCGCGAGGGCCTGAGCTGCCAACCCAGATTTCGCAGCCGTCCTGGCGGACATGAACCGTGCAATTCATCGGCTCCATCGTGGCGTGCGCGAGGAACGGAACCTGATAGGTCGCCTCGACTTTGGTGACGGCTCTCGCCATGGCGCTGCTGACATCGCCGATCGTCTGCGCAACCGCGCCCGGATTGAGCGTGGCGTTTTCGAGCTCGTCCACGATGTCCTTGGTGCTGAGCTTGGCATGCGGTCCGTCGTCCCATTCGATGACCAGCGCTGCCAGCCCTTTCTTCGCCGCCCCCATATGGTCGGCGACGACAGCGACGGCATCGTCGAGCCGCACGATCTGGCGGACGCCGTTCACCGCCTTGGCCGCGGCTATCATCCACGCTCTTCACGCGACCGCCGAACACGGGCGATTGCGCAAGTGTCGCGATCTTCACGCCGGGAGGTCGAGACATCGATGCCGTAGACCGCCGTGCCGTTGACCTTCGCCGGCGTATCCAGACGTTTGGCCGGCGTGCCGATGAGCTTGAAATCGTCCGGCCGCTTGAGCGCCACGCTGTCGGGAACGGGCATGCGCGCGGCATCGGCGGCCAGCTCGCCGTACGTGAGCGCGTCGTCCTGTCGGCGCGTGAAGCACTTCGCCGCTTTGCGCGCGACAGGACGCCGGATCGACATTCCATCGCTGTGCCGCTGCCGCGATCAGCATGGTTCGTGCGGTCGCGCCGGCCTGGCGCAGCGGCTGCCACGCCGCGCGTATCGCGTTCGAGTTGCCGGTCGCCTGCAAGCCGCCGAGCAGGGGATTGCCGTAGAGCTTTTCGTTGGGCGGAGCATGCTCCAGCCGTACCTGTGACAGATCCACCTCGAGCTCTTCGGCGATCAGCATCGGGATGGACGTGTAAGTGCCCTGGCCCATCTCGACATAGGGCATGGTCAGGACAATCTGCCCATCGGTTCCGATGCGGATAAATGCGTTGGGAACGAAGCCCTAGACTCGGCCGCTGCGGCCTTGGCCGGCAAACGGCAGGTTGGAGACTCAGCATCAAGCCGCCGCCTGCGGCTGCTGCAGCCCGCAGGAACCTGCGCCGAGAGAGACCGATCGCTGATCCGGGCTCTTCCGCACGCGTGCTGCAAACGCTGTCACTGCCGGTCATTGTCGGTCTCCGATCGATTGCGCGGCCTGCTTGATGGCTTCGCGAATGCGCACATAAGTCCCGCAGCGGCAGATGTTGCCGGACATCGCGTCGTCGATGTCGGAATCGGTCGGATGCGGATTGCTCGCGAGCAGCGCCGCGGCCGACATGATCTGGCCCGACTGGCAGTAGCCGCACTGCACGACCTCGCGGTCGAGCCAGGCCTTCTGGATCTTGGCGCCAGCCGCTGTCGCGCCGATCGCCTCGATGGTCGTGATCTCGGATGCGCCGACACTGTCGATCGGCGTGATGCAGGAGCGCATGGCGACGCCATCGACATGCACGGTGCAGGCGCCGCACAGCGCCATGCCGCAGCCGAACTTCGTGCCGGTCATGCCGAGCACATCGCGCAACACCCAAAGCAGCGGCGTGTCGCCGTCGACATCGACGCTGTGTGTGTTCCCGTTGACTTTGATGGTGAAGGCCATGGCATTCTCTCCTTGCACCATGTCCGATCAGCGTTGGATCCGAACATGCGAAGCGACTCTCACCGCTGGGCGACCTGCGGGCTGCATTGGCCAGCCCGCAGGTCCCTGATGCCGATCAAGCTTCGGCGGCAACGTCGACGACAGCTTGCGCAAAGGCCTGCGGGGCTTCCTGCGGCAGATTGTGCCCGATGCCGCCCGTGATGAGCCGGTGCGCATATTTGCCGGTGAATTTCTTGCGCGTAGGCGCTGGGGTCCGGATGCGGCGCGCCGTTGGCGTCACCTTCGAGCGTGATCGTCGGGCACGGTGATGACCGGGCCTGCGGCGAGCCGCTTTTCCAGGTCGTCGTATTTCGGCTCGCCCTCGGCGAGGCCCGAGCCGCCAGCGATAATTATGGATCACGATGTCGACATGATCCGGATTGTCGAAGGCCGCCGCGCTGCGATCGAACGTGGCGTCGTCGAAATTCCACTTCGGCGAAGCGAGCTGCCAGATCAGCTTCGAGAACTCGCGCCGGTATTTTTCGTAGCCGGCGCGGCCGCGTTCGGTGGCAAAATAGAATTGATACCACCATTCGAGCTCGGCCTTCGGCGGCAACGGCATCTTGCCGGCTTCCTGATTGCCGATCAGATAGCCGCTCACGGAGACCATGGCCTTGCAGCGCTCCGGCCAGAGCGCCGCGAAGATGTTGGCGGTCCGCGCTCCCCAATCGAAGCCGGCGAGGATCGCCTTCTCGATCTTGAGAGCGTCCATCAAGGCCTTGAGATCGACGGCGAGCGCCGACGGCTGGCCGTTCCGGACCGTGTCACTCGAGAGAAATCGCGTCGTGCCGTAGCCGCGCAGATACGGAATGATCACCCGATAGCCGGCCGACGGCCAGCAAGGGCGCGACATCGACAAAGCTGTGAATGTCGTAGGGCCAGCCGTGCAGGAGAATGACCACAGGTCCATCGGCGGGGCCGGCCTCGGCGTAACCGACATTCAGCACGCCGGCATCGATCTGCTTCAGCGGACCGAACGACGTGTTTGTTCCTGGCTTGATTGCAGGCATCTTTGCCTCCACCCGTTGGGCTGCCGCAGGACCGATCATGCCGAGCTGAGTGGCGGCGACGGCCATCGCGGCGGTGCCAAAGAAGCGGCGGCGATCCTGGTTGATTTCGTCCACGAGTCTTGATCGTATCCATTGGCAGCTCTCCGTGATTGATGGTTGCGCGGCGGATCAGCCGAACGTGAACGCAAAGGCCTCCACGCCCGGACCGAGAAACTCGATTTCGAACTGTCGATCGGCGATCGGCTTCGGCTGTCGGATCAGCTGGTACAGCCGCTGTTCGGTCACCGTGCCGTCGCCTTGCTCGTCGACGTCAACTCCGTGTGCCGCGCCCGGCGGCTGTCCATCGATCCGCACGCGAAATCGCACGGAAGTTCCTGGCGTCGCCGGGCCCATGACGAGATGAAGATCGCGGGCATGAAAACGATACGCGATACGTCCCATTGGGCTTGTTCAGCGCGGCGGCTTCGTTCTTCACCGTCCAATCGCCGGAAAGCGCCCAGTCATTCAGGCGCAACCGCGTCGGCAAGCGCATAGATGCGAGGCCTGTCCGCGGTCGCTCCGCCCGGCGACGCAAAGTTCTGCGTGCGCTCATAGCCGACATAATTTTCCCCGGACCTCAGGTTGCTCCAGTCGGCGGCCGCTTCGAGGCCGCGGGCATCGACCGACACCGGTTCACGGCTGACGCCGCTGGCTCCGGCCTCGGCCAGCAGCTCCTGAATGATCATTTCCGACTGCTCGTATGCGCCCTCGCCGAAATGATGATGACGAATGCGCCCCTGCGCATCGATGAAATACAGCGCCGGCCAATAATTGTTCTCGAAAGCGCGCCAGATGACATAGTCGCTGTCGACGGCGACCGGGTAGTTGACCCGCAGCGCCTTCGCGGCCCAGCGAACGTTGTTGAGATCTTTCTCAAACTGCGAACTCCGGCGCGTGGACGCCGATCACCACCAGTCCTTGATCCCGGTATTTCTCGGCCCAGGCGCGCACATAGGGAAGCGTGCGCAGCCAGTTGATGCAGGTGTAGGTCCAGAAGTCGACCAGGACGACCTTTCCGCGCAGAGCCGACGCGGTCAGAGGTGGCGAATTGATCCACTCGGTCGCGCGCTCAACAGACGCCAGTGTGGATCGGCTTGGCAATCCGTCGAATTGGAAGCCGTGCAGGAAAGGCAGTCGAAGCCCGGTGGACGTTTGCGGCTGCGCCATAGTCGTATTCTCCACAAAGGCCGCAATCGGTGCTCCGATCGCGAGGACGAGTATGGCGGATGCCAAGAGGGCGCTCGGTTTCATGGATCAATCCCTTCTGCCTCGCCGCGTTCTCACTCAACGGGCGTCAGGAGAGGCTTGCCTCTTTCGACGATATACGTGGCGAGTTCCGCCGCGTTGCCGCTGCCGACGTTCTTAACCGCATGGGGTGTTCCAGCCGGAATGAACAGCGTGTCCCCGGCCTTGAGCGTCACTGGTGGCCTGCCTTCGAGGGCATACTCCAGGACACCTTCGACGACGTAGACGATCTCTTCGCCCGGATGGGTATGATTGGGAGCAATCACTCCCGGGGCGAACCCGACGAGCACCTGGATCGCTTCGCGTCCGGGGACGCTGAGATCGTTCCGCGAAAGATCGGTGCGCTTGATGCCCGGCGCCTGTGCCGGCGCGGCGTGCGTTGCCAAAGCGCCTGCAACGATCACGGCCGCCGCCGCCAAGATCCGAGTCGTTCTCATGTCAATCTCCCTTCGTCCTTTGGGAGGACCTGTGTCAGTTTGTCGGCCGAAGCGGTCTGAACGCAGCGCGGAGCTCGGCACTGAAGAGTTCAGGTTGCTCCCATGCGGCGAAGTGGCCGCCCTTTTCGACCTCGTTGAAATAGATGAGGTTGCGATAGGCGCGCCGCGCCCAGGTCTCCGGGGCGCGATAGACTTCCTCCGGGAACACCGTGATGGCCACCGGCAGTGAGATATCACCGGTCATCTGCGCGGCCGCGAGAATAACGCTTTGACCGCTGGTCTCCCAGTAGAGCCGCGCTGCCGATGTCGCGCTGTTTGTCAGCCAGTAGAGCGTGATGTCGTCCAGCACATCGTCTTTGTCGAGTAGGCGCTCGGGCTCGCCGTTGTTGTAGTCATATATCCAGGCAGCAAGCCCCACTGGCGAATCCGTCAGGGCGTAGCCGATCACTTGCGGCCGGGTACCCATGATGGCGCCGTAGGCCCTGTACTTTTTGTAGAACGTGTCGAGTGAGTTGAACGCCGCGCGTTCCTTTTCGGACAGTCCCGCTGGCGCAGGCCCGCCGCTCGCGAGCACCGCGGCCACATCAGGCGGTAGCGTCGCCGGCAAGTTGATGTGGATGCCGACCAATCCCGGCGCCGCCTGGCGTGCCATCGCGCTGCGGACGGGGGAGCCCCAGTCGCCGCCCTGGGCGACGTAGCGGGTATAGCCGAGGCGCTTCATCAGCTCCGCCCAGGCGCGGGCGATCCGGTCGGGATTCCAACCCATGTCCGTTGGCTTGCCGGAGAAGCCGAAGCCGGGCATCGACGGGATCACCAGATGAAAAGCGTCTGAAGCGCTCGCGCCATGCGTCGTGGGATTGGTCAGTGGATCGACAATCTTCAGTTGCTCGATGACCGAGCCAGGCCATCCATGCGTGACGATGAGCGGCAACGCATTGTCATGCTTCGAGCGGACGTGAATGAAGTGAATGTCGACGCCGTCGATCTCGGTGGTGAACTGCGGCAAGGCGTTGAGCCGCGCCTCCACTTTGCGCCAGTCGTAGTTTGTGCCCCAGTGCCGCACCAGCTCCTGGAATTTTGCGAGCTGGATGCCCTGCGACCTGTCATTGACCGTCTCTCGGTCCGGCCATCGCGTGGCTGCGATGCGGCGGCGGAGATCGACGAGATCCGCTTCCGGAACGTTGATGCGGAAAGGGCGTATGGCATCGCTCGAGGCCGCAGTCGCTAAGGGTGGCGTGAACAGGGTGCCGGCGGCAGTGATGCCCATTGCGGCGGTGGTCAGAAGGCGACGGCGATCCTGGTCGACCGCTTCTGTGATCTTGCCGGGTCTCATGGGTGTCTCCACTGTTTTGTGGTGCTTGTCGGCTCAGATTTGGAAAAGCGTTCACCTCTTCCCGTACGCTGTGAAAACGTAGTCCTTTGTCGCTACGATCGTGTGGCACGCATGCCCGCAATCGCTGCCGGTCCCAAGAGGCGTGAACGTGTCGGACGCAGTGTCATAGTTGAACTGCGCGTATCCCCACCCGCCGCTGTTCGGAAACCTCTGGCTGTCTTTCACCATGAAATCGATGTCGTGCAGGGTGTCGGGTACGATCGTCGGCTCGGGTGCCTCCGCGCTCTGTTTTGTTTTCCAATGGATCTTGGCCATCTTGGAACCGCTGGGGAAAGGCTTGCCGTTGCCGGGAGCGCCGGATCGGTAGGCCTCGAGCATCGCCGGGTTGCCGATGATCACCTCGATCAGATCTCCAGCCTGGCTGACGGCGATAGTTGCCCAATCTTCGAACCCCCTGAATTCGGAGAACGAAAGCCCGTTCGGCACCTGAACCGTGTACTTGTCCTGCGCGGAAATGGCCCGCTCGGCAGAGAGGGCAAGGATGCCGGCGATGGCGACGCCAGCAGCGACGAGACTCATCGTCGCCGTGCGCAAGAGCGGCCGGTGGCGGGTGGCGGCGTCATCGGTTCTATCGATGGCAGTCATGGCGACCCTCTAATCTCAAACAGGTTGCGTCGGGAGCGGGAAGCCGTGGCGCGCGCGACACGCGCGCGCGCCTGGATGACCGTTTGTTTCAACTTGGCTTGCGGAGCGATTTGAATGCCGCCCGCATCTCGGAGGTGAAGAACTCCGGCTGTTCCCAGGCCGCAAAATGAGTGCCCTTTTCGAGCTTGTTGTAGTGGATAAGCCTGGGATAGGCCTTCTCTGCCCAACTGCGCGGGGCCGCGTAGATTTCGTCGGGGAAGACGCTCACGGCGACCGGGAGCTTGACGCCCCTCACATCGAAGAAGCCTCCTCCCGTCGAGACTTGCGTGGTGTCCCAGTAGAGACGCGCCGACGAGATCGCTGTGTTCGTCAGCCAGTAGAGCGTGACGTTATCGAGGATGTCGTCCCGCGTTAGGCCTTCGGTCTGACCGTTGAATACACGGGCGATCATCAAGTAACTGCGGATGTCATGATCGATCATCCACGCGGCGAGTCCGACCGGCGAATCCGCGATGCCGTAGAGCGTTTGCGGGCGATACGACATTTCGAGGGCGTACCCGAGCCCCTTCCCGTAGAAGTCAACCAGCTGATCCCACGCGTTACGCTCCTCAGCCGTGAGATCGGCGGGCGGCGCCTCGTGGAACGCGAGCGCCCTCGAGATGTTGGCGGGAACGGTAGCCGCCATGTTGGTGTGAATGCCGAGCAATCCCGGCGGCTGCTGCAGCGCCATCACTTCCGAGACGGCATTCCCCCAGTCGCCGCCCTGCGCCACGTACCGTGTGTAGCCGAGGCGTTGCATCAGCGTCGCCCACGCACGAGCGATGCTAACGGGGTTCCACCCCGGCGCCGTCGGCTTGCCGGAGAAGCCGTAGCCCGGCAGCGACGGGATCACGAGGTGGAACGCATCCGATGCGCTCCCGCCATAAGCCGTGGGATCGGTCAACGGACCGATGATCTTCATCTGCTCGATGATGGAGCCGGGCCATCCGTGTGTGACGATCATCGGCAACGCATTTTCATGTTTGGAACGGACGTGAATGAAATGAATATCCAGGCCGTCGATCTCGGTGATGAACTGCGGCAAGGCATTGAGGCGCGCCTCGACCTTGCGCCAGTCGTATTCCGTCGCCCAATAGCGCGCGAGGTTCTGAATCGTCGTGAACTGCACGCCCTGTGAGCTATCGCTGACGGTCTCCCGCTCCGGCCATTGGGTCGCAGTAATGCGTCGGCGGAGATCGACGAGCTTTTCGTCCGGGACAGTGATACGGAACGGCCGAATTGCACTGGTGCCTTCCGCCGCTTCGGGCATTGGCTGGTTGAGCAACAACGCACCTGCGGCCGCTGTGGCCGCAAGAACGTCTCGCCGGGTCGCGGATGTCTCAGACATGACACTCTCTCCTGTGTTGCGCATATTCGGTTCAATTGAAGTGGCGAACGCGGCAGGTTCCTGCTCAGACCAGGTTGTACGTGACGGCGATGTTGCCCTTTGTTGCCTTCGAATAGGGACAGACCTCCTTCGCGTCGTCGACCAGGCCCTGGGCGATGCTTCGGTCGATGTCGGGAATGGAGATGTTCATCCGAGCACCGAGGAAGTATTCGCCATTGCTATCCAGATGCAGATCGACCTCGGCGTCGATCGCGACCTCGCCCGGCAGCTTGATCTTCTTCTTGTGAGCAACGACTCCGATCGCGCCTTCGAAGCAGGCCGACCAACCGGCCGCAAACAGCTGTTCCGGATTGGTGCCGATACGCGGAGAGCCAGGAACGGAAAGCTTGACGTCCAGCCGTCCGTCGGAGCTGCGCGACACACCATTCTCGCGGCCGCCGGTCGTGTGGGTTTTTGCGGTGTAGATCACCTTGTCTGTGGCCTGGGCGGCGCGCTGCTGTGCGACTTGGGTCATGGCTCTCTTCCTTGATGTTCGGAGGGGTGGCGATGCCTGAGGGGAGGAGGGGGAACGGCGCGTACACGTGCGCGCCGTCCTTCTCGAAACCAGTGACGCAGCCGCCCGAACGCGGCACACGAACGAGCCGCTGCAGTCACCGGTGGCGACGCAGGCTGCTTGGTGGCACGCCGAGGAGAGATCAGCTCATCACTGCTGCTTGCCCATGATGCAGCCCTCGATGAACATCATGACGAGCCGGCCGTCCTGCTCGCTGTCGCTCAAGCGATATCCTCTGGATGTTGCCAGAGCTTGGCATTGATCGAAGGTTTGGCCGTATCTGGCTTTCATGTCGTTCATCATCTCCCGCACGGTCCGCTGCTGCGCGACGGCGACGCTGCCGATGCCGGCGGTGACGAGGACCGCAATGACCAAGGCTTTCATGTCTATCTCCATTGGCGTTCGGTCGCGGGTTTGCGACGGATGAGGTGCAAAAGTTCCCTTGATGGGTTCCCTTGCCACGGTGCGCACGGTGGATTTAGCCGGCCTCAGAGCGGAACTCCTGCACAGGCTTGCTCGAATTGGGATCCGTTTGCGCTTTCGCTTTCGGAGAGTTCGATCAAGGAACCCCACCTGGTCTCGAGCACGAGGGACTTGCGGCGAGTCGCCTTGTGTGTGGCGAAATCGTGGTCGAGCACGCGCTGAAGTGTCTCCACAGCCGAGAGCGCACCACGGTGCTGCCGGTCTTGCGGATATGGCGCAATTGCACCCGTGGTGGAGAAACTCTGTTCGGCCAAATGCGTTCAGCGGGAGTGCCGGTTCGTTCAACAAGAATTTAGTCGCCAATCGTCACACGAAATAAACCCAATGCTCTACGGTTAGCCCAATGTCGACGGGCAACTCTGCTTCAGTTGCTCGGAGCAGACAGCACGGGATCAGAGGTGAACGTCTGAGCGATTGCGTCATAAATCTTCAGGGCATCCACGACGCGTCCTTCATGGCAAACGATCCGAGCATGCATCATCGTCTCTATCGCCTGGGTTACCTTCTGCTGAGAGACTGAGTTGGCGTCTTCGCTGTATTCGATCAGCATCAGGATCTGAAGATCGCGCGCGGCACATCCGCGGGTGAACGAGCCCGCGTTGGTTTCTGCGATGGTTGTGCCCAGACAGACCAGTGCCAGGGCTGATTGCGCAAGGTTATTGAACAGCTTGTTGCTCATGATCCAACTCCTCAGATGCTTTATTTTTTGGCTCAACGCGATGGCGTGGCGTCTGCCCCAGACAGAGCGGTCATCGCGGCCTCGACGCATGGAAGGCCAGTGAAGCGGCCGGAGGGAGGGCCGGCCGCCACTGGGCCATTCACGGCGCCATCTCAGCGCGCGCACAACCTTGCTCTGATTGGCGCTTGCGCCCTTCTTCGCGACGGCCGCTCAGTGGCATCGACGCGGGCGAGAAGCACGGTCGACCCCCAACGCACCTCAAGGCGCGATATTCCGATTCGAGCTACACGCGGATACGCCCGCCGGCGCCGTGAAATCGTAGCGAAGCCGCAGCCACCCTCTCTCCGGACAGCAAGAGCTCACGTTGCGGGCTGCACCCGCCGATATAAACGTAATTTTACGCACGTGACGGTCGCGCGCTTCGCGCAATAGCTGACAAGAGGGAACAGTGATCAACAAAATCTGATCGCAAAAGTTGCGTCTAGTAAAAATTGTCAACGACGCGCATGCCAGATTGGCCGCTGCCCCATAGACAGCCGGACAGGCCAGCGACTAACGTCGTCAAGTTAATCCCCGTTAAACGAGGTTAAGGTGTCGGATGCTTCGGGCCCAGCGGCCGACGGTACTTTCGCCTTCGGCCCGTTCCGCCTGTCGCCCGCGCGGCAGCTCTTGCTGGAAGGCGAAAAGACTTTGCGGGTTGGTAGCCGGGCACTTGAAATACTGAAAGTGCTTGTGGAACACGCCGGCACGCTGGTCAGCAAAGAAGATCTTGTAGCACGCGTCTGGCCGGGCACCTTTGTTGAGGAAGGCAATCTGCGTGTCCATATGGCTGCCCTGCGGCGGGCGCTGGGTGATGGCCAATCCGGCAACCGGTACATCGCCACAATTCCTGGCCGCGGCTATCGGTTCGTCGCGCCGGTTTCGATCCTCGCTGGAGCTCAGGCACCGGGGCCACCACGCGGCGAACTGGAGACATCCCACAATCTGCCGGTGTCACTTACGAGGATCGTCGGGCGCTCCGACATCGTAACGACGCTGGTCGAACAGTTGCCAACCCGACGCTTTGTCACCCTTGCCGGGCCAGGTGGGATCGGCAAGACCACAGTCGCATTGGCTGTCGCCGACGAACTGAGCCAAAACTACCGAGACGGAGTGTGGTTTGTCGATTTCGCGCCTATTGCCGATGCGCTTCTCGTACCGAGCGCGCTTGCATCGGTCCTTGGAGTCGCAATCCGGTCGGATAACCCCATTCCAGGATTGCTTGCCTACCTTAAGGACAAGCAGATGCTCCTGGTGCTGGACAGCTGCGAGCGCGTGATCGACGCCGCCGCTGCCCTTGCAGAACAGGTGTTTCATCGCGCTCCCGGCGTGCACATCCTGTCGACCAGTCGCGAGTCGTTGCGGGCAGAGGGCGAGCGCGTCCAACGACTCTTGCCGCTGGAGGTGCCTCCAGCTTCGGCCAAAATCACGGCCGATGAGGCCATGTCGTTTTCCGCAATCCAGCTTTTTGTCGAGCGTGCCACCGCAAGCGCCGATGGATTCCGGCTGACCGATGCGGATGCGCCGGTCGTTGCGGAAATCTGCCGCAGGCTCGACGGCATTGCGCTGGCAATCGAGCTGGCGGCAGGTCGCATCGACGTCCTTGGCTTGCAGGGCTTGGCCGCGCGCCTCGATGATCGCTTCCGTGTTCTGACGCGAGGTCGCCGTACCGCATTGCCTCGTCACCAGACGCTGAGTGCGACACTCGACTGGAGCTATGAACTGCTGTCGGAATCGGAACGAATCGTCCTGCGCCGGCTTGCAGTCTTCGTGGGAGCATTCACGCTCTCCGCGGCAAGCACTGTTGCGTCTAGTGCCGACCTTGCAGCGTCGGACGTGGCCGACTGCGTCGCCAATCTTGTTGCAAAATCGCTGGTCACTGCGGATTTCAGCGGCGCGACAGTGACGTACCGCCTGTTCGAAACAATGCGCGCCTATGCGCTCGAAAAGCTGACCGCGAGTGGCGAGCGTTCGGCTCTTGGTCGGCGCCATGCCGAGTATTTCAACGAGGTGTTTGCGCACGCGGAGCTCGAGTGGGAAAAGCAGTCACCCTCAGAATGGCTGGGTACGTACAGCAGGTTTATCGACAATGTGCGCGCTGCTTTGGAGTGGGCGTTTTCCAAAGGAGAAGACCCTGACCTTACCGTCTCGCTGACCGTCGTGGCAGTTCCGTTGTGGCTTCAGCTATCGCTGATGGAGGAGTGCCGCAAGCACGTGGAGCGCGCCGTCGCGACCATGAAGCCTCATGCGACACGCGAAGTACGCCGTGACATGCAGCTCTCCGCCGCGCTTGGATCAGTCCTCGTCTATACCAACATGGGACCGGCCGCGCGGGCGGCGTGGACAGAAGCTCTTTCGATTGCCGAGAGCGTCGACGATGCCGACTACAAGCTACGGTCGCTCTGGGGGCTTTGGGTCGACAGCTTGAACCATGGCGCGTTTCAGGAGGCTGTCGTGCTGGCGAAGCGGTTTTACGACACGGCGACACCGCTCGTTGACACGGCCGACGCGTTACTGGGCGACCGCATGGTCGGTATAGCACTACATTTTCTCGGCGATCAGCTCGAAGCGCGGCGGCATATCGATCGAATGCTCGGAAGCTATGTGACGCCAATTCACGCAGCACATATTGTTCGTTTCCAGTTCGACCAGCGCGTAACGGCGCGTGCGTTTCAGGCGCGTTGCCTCTGGCTGCTCGGATTGCCGGACCAGGCGCTGCGCGTCATTGAGAGTAGCGTTGAGGAGGCGCGAGCAATTGGACACGTGCTCACCTTTTGCAATGTCCTCGGTCAGGGAGCCTGTCCGGTGGCGTTGTGGAGCGGCGACCTTACGGCCGTTGACGGCTATCTGGACATGCTGCTCGAGCAGTCGGCATCGCACACGCTTGGGCTTTGGCATGCGTGGGGCCAGTGCTTCAGGGGAATCGTGCTTATCAGGCGAGGAGACAATAAGGCCGGCTTGCATGCGCTGCGATCTGTCCTTGCGGAAGTTCCGGAAATTCGGTCGCTACCTCGCTACCTGGGGCTGTTGGGCGAGCTTGCCACCGCCATGGGGCGAGCCGGAGAAGTCGCCCAGGCGCTTGAAACGATCGAGGGTGCGATCGGGCGATCGGAAAGCCGCCAGGAGCGGTGGTGTCTCCCGGAGCTGTTGCGGATCAAGGGCGAGCTTGTATTGCAGGAAAACGCGCCCAATGCGGAATTGACCGCTTCGATCTACTTCCGTCGCGCCCTTGATTTGGCGATGGAACAGGCAGCTCTGTCATGGCAATTGCGGGCTGCGACGAGCCTCGCCCGACTGCAACGCGATCAACGCAACGTCGAGGACGCCCGCAACCTGCTCAGACCAATTTACACTCGCTTTACGGAAGGATTCGCGACCCGTGATTTGACGGAGGCTAGGCGGTTGCTCGACCTGCTGGCGTAATTAACGGAGCAAGCCGCCATACGACGATTTGCAAAATTTAACAGCGCTGCCGTCCCGCCCAATCTCCGCCGCGCCAAGCCGGTGTTCTCACTAACCCTTTAGTATGAGATCAGCGCACCTTCGTAGTACGCCGTAGGCCGAACTCTTAGTCCTTCGTCGTAGGGCGGCGCCGCAAGCGGTGCGCGGTTCTATACGCTGGTACAGGCGACTTGGACTTTGGTTGCTAACGAAGACGTTTCACGAAGTTGTCGCATTCAGATCGGTTAGCAAAGATTCATGACCATTGATTCCCCTTTTGCGCATGTCAGGTCCATGTTTGCGCCAGGCGCAACTGATGGCCATCTGCCACTGGCATCTTCGCGCGCAGCAGGAGGACGCCATGTTCCTGAATTCAACCAGCACTACGTACCCACAACAGTCTCTGTCCGGGCATCTTGTGTCGTCCGCGCGCGATGTTGCTGCCGCAACAGTCGTCCAATTGCGTCCGCGCATTCGGGGAGGCTTGCCGCCTCGCGCGTTGCGACGCGTGCGCGAGTTCATCGAGGAACGCTTGGAAGAGAACATCAGCATTCAGGCGCTGGCCAGCATCGCCGGCTTGTCAATGTATCACTTTGCCCGTTCGTTCAAGCAATCGGAGGGCATGACGCCGCACGAGTATGTTGTCCAATGCCGCGTGCGACGGGCGAAGGACCTTCTTGCCGAGACCGACCTCCCGCTTTCTGAGATCGCGCTGGCGTCCGGGTTCTCGGACCAGAGCCATTGCGCCCGCCGGTTTCGTGAGCATGTCGGCGTGACGCCGAGCAGCTATCGCTGGTCAACGCGCTAGTTCACTGAAGGGCAGAATGGCCAGAAGGCTGCAGGCACTCCTCACACCGCGCGAGAGCGTTGTCGCGCTGATAGACTATCAGCCCGAGATGTTTTTCGGCGTCGGCTCGCATGAGCGGCTCATGGTGTTGAACAATGCTCTGGCGCTCGCCAAGGCGGCCAAGCTGTTTGACGTGCCGGTCATCCTGACGACAGTTGCGGCACAGACGTTCAGCGGAGCTCTGCTGCCTGAAATTCAAGCCCTTTTCCCAGACCAGATCCCGATCGATCGGACGACGATGAATTCGTGGGAGGACAAGCGATTCAACGCTGCTGTGACCGGATATGGACGAAAGAAGATTGTCATTGCCGGCTTGTGGACGGAGGTGTGTGTGTGTTTTCCGGCGGTGGAGGCGATTGCGGAAGGATACGATGTTCATGTTCCAACCAACTCCTGCGGTGACGTTACGGTCGAGGCCCACGAGCGTGCGGTCCAACGCGCCATCCAGGCAGGGGTTGTGCCAATGACAACGTTGCAGGTCATGTTCGAGTGGCAGCGCGATTGGGCGCGCACCGAGACGTACGACGGGTGCATGGAGGTCCTCAAGGCGCACTCGGCCTGCGGCATCGGCGTGCGTCACGCCAAGATGATCCTCGGTGAGCACGCTAGCGAGGCTGGACTGGATCTGGCAAAGACACAAAAGCAATAGGAGTTTGCAGCGCAGGTGGCGGTTGCAAATTGAGCGCGGATACGGCCGCTCCACCAGTCAATCGTCGTCGCGCGCTTCGCTGGGCGAACCGTATCACTCCAGCTTTAGCCCAAGCTCCTCAACAAGCTGACGCTGCACAACGAGCTCGCGTTCGATGTAAGCGCGATAGTCTTCTGTGCTTTGGTAGATCGGCTCTTGCTCGAGCTTCTTCAACAAAGCGACGAACGTTGGCTCCTCCATGCCCTTCTTGAATGCATCGTGTAGGATCTTGACGACCCCGTCGCTCAAGCCTTTCGGACCGGCAACCCCATAGGCAGAATTGGCGGCGACATCGATGCCGACTTCACGCAGGGTTGGTATCGTCGGCCAATTGCGGGTGCGGTTCGACCCATAAGTCACCAACAACCGGAGCTCTCCGGAGTTGACGAGCGGCGCCCAGCCTGCGGCATCCGATACGGCATGGATGTGACCGCCCAAGAGAGCGTTGCTCGACTCGGCAAAGCTTTTGAATGGCACATGGGTCCACTGGATGCCGCGCCGCCTCGCAATCTGCTGCATCGCGATGTACGGCGTGGCCGCGCCTGCCGGAGCGCCATAATTGATCTTGCCCGGGTTCGCCTTTGCGTCTGCGAGAAATTCGTCAAATGTCTTCCAAGGGGCGTCGCTTCTGACGACCAGCCCGGAGGTCAGGCCGGAGATTCCGATGATGTAGGTGAAGTCAACCGCCGGATCGTACGGCGCCTTCGCCATGAACGGAAAGCGTAGAACGCCCGTGTGTATTTGGGTGAGGGTGTAGCCATCCGGCTTGGCTGAAGCTGCGACCTGAGCTGGTCCGAGAGTGCCGGTCGCGCTTGGCCTGTTTTCGACGACGAACGACCGACCCAGGTGCTTTTCGGTAGCCGCCGCGAGCGCGCGCAGTTGCACGTCGACGGTGCCCCCGACCGCATAGGGGACCACGAAGGTAATCGGCCGGGTTGGAAACTCCTGCGCTGGCGAGACATCGATCAACGCGCTCAACGCGCAGGTGACTGCAAAAACTGCAGCAACGCCTCTGTACCACATTGACGGAGTTCCTCGGCGGTCGAATGGCCGCCACGCAATCGAGCGCTAGTCCAGCACGAAAGATACGACAGCGTACAGCGAACACTAAGTAAAACCAACGTGTTCGACCAGCAAGTGTCGGCCCACCGGGGCTGCATCCAATACCGCCGGTAGTAGGAGCGGGCCCTTCAACCTCAGCCGGCAGAGGTGGCAAATCCTTATCTGCGAGCCGATGGGCGCCAGACACGATGTGCGGCGCGGCAAGACTGCGACATCATTAGAGCAGGGCAGAAACTTCGGTCCTTTTATTCGAAGCAAGCAGTTCAGCAAGATGCTGGCGGGCGTAGAACATCCTGGTCTTTACTGTTCCCTTCGGGATCTGGAGAATCTCTGCGACCTGATCGATCGTTTTCTCGTGGTAGTAGACGAGGTCGATGATTTCACGATGGGTGGGTGACAATTTTACAAGACACTCTGTCACGATTGTACGCGTCTGCTTCCTCCCCATCGCAGCTTCCGGATCGTCGGCCGTGTCCTCGATGCTCTCTGAAAATTGATCGGTCAATTGTTCATCTGGCGGCCGCTTGAGCGCGGTCAATGCCTTGTGGCGAGCAATCGCGAAGAGCCAGGTTGATACCTCAGACTTTCCTTTAAATGTGCCGGCGTGCCGCCACACATCGAGGAAAACATCGCTCACAACGGATTCGGCGGTCGAGCGATCTCCTGTAATGGAGAAGGCAAACCGGAAGATGCGCACATTATGGCGGGTAAACAGGAGCGCCATTGCGCGGTGCTCGCCTTGAGCAATCGATCGCAGCAACTCGGCATCGGCGCATGCTGGAGAAAGATTAGGCCGCGCGCGCGAAGAGAGCTTGGCGTTTGACCGCACAAGCGACACGTCCTCTCTCATTTGCTGACGGAAAGTCCGGACCGCCGACAGGCTGATCACATTCTGCATCATGACACTGCAATCCCCACATCGAAAAACGTTATGCAGAACCTAAGCGCTCCATAGCGTCGCCGCGTGCACCCGCTTGCCCAGATTGGGACATCCTTGCGCCGATCTTCACGACCGGAACTTTGAGATCTTGGGTTCACGCGCGAGCAAACGCGTGCCGCACACAGCAAGTTCATCCAAGAAGATACGTGAGAAGTCGCGCAGTTTGAGGGCGTGGACGCTGCGAACGCGACATTCGATCACGCTCTCGTCTGTCGCATCCGCGTATGTCTCTGAACAGTCTGCACGCAAGCGACGAGGGGTCTTTCGCTTTCGTCAAGCGCGCGGCGCATAAAACAGCAAAGAGGAACCGAACGATGACCAGGAATAGAAATCTGATGTCGACAGTCGCCGCTATCCTTGCGATAGCGGCAATTCTTTCTCTCGGTGGTGTTACGGCTTTGCTGGCCGGCTCCAACGACGGGGCTCGTTCCGCTACACCACGCAGTCCAACGGACCGGACGGGGCCAGGGCCGCTGCCTACCCGGAGGCTCGGCACAAGGTTCAGATTTAACAGACGAAGCGGGCTCCGGCCTATGCCGCACCTGACGCGTATGGTGCCTACGCGGCGGACCGCGAGCAGGTCCCCAGTGCTCGTGTTCCTTGGGATTTCCCGCGCGGCGCACAGGGCAGTTGGTAAAGGCGTTCTGCCGGATTCCCGAGACCAACAAAAAGGGATTTGGGAATCCGGCTTCCACCTTTCATTCGTAGCCAGAATATCGGTTTGAGACGTTCATGCCTCATCCAGGCATTGGAAAGAAAGCGCCAACCGGACGATGCGGAATTGGCGGACCGCCGCCAATGCGCTGCCCTGTATCAGCGCTCACATTTCTAACTGGCTGAGTACCCAAGAGAATTCCTCCGGACGCCGCATCGGGCCTTGGCATCTGAATTGCTAGGTCATGGAGATGCCCGGCCTGAAGCATGGCTATCAAGCACAGATGTGTATGGGACGAGCCGCGTAAGCCCGGCCGGGTTCACCAACACAATTCAAGCTCTTACGAAATCACAAGGAGGCGTTTGATGGCAGAGCAAAGGAACGAAAAGGCCGAAATGCGCGCCATGTGGATTGTGGTGGCTCTGGTTGTTCTCTTCATCGTCGGGGGGATGGGGTGGAACATGTGGACTTACCCTGATTGGATTCACGGGAACTAGCGCCGAAGCAGGGCACCTACCGGTACTCATCCACTCACCCGCCGCCAGCGATACGTCCTGCCGACGCGGGCCGTGAGGCCTGCGCGGACATAGCCGCTGTTGATCGCGAGCTGGCGCAGGATTGGCCCGATCATTGTAAGCCGCTGAACGCCCCGCGCTTCCGCCAACCATGAGGCAGGCAGGCAACCTTGTTGGGAACTTTCCGCTCACTAACGCGTCGATGAGAATGCGCACGATGGCAATACTGCCAAGCGTGCCTCAATCCGCGCGCCTCGACAACATGCCGCCAGTGTCAGGGAGATTGGCCGCCAGTGTCACGGGAGATATTGGCAGTGTAATCGGAGATCCCCCTCACTTGCCTCGTGTGCGCCTCATGGAGACACTGGAGCGCCGGCCGGGCGACATCAACTCATCCACGACTTTCTATAATAGGCCGCTATGGCGTTGCGCATTGAAGACTATGCGCTGATCAGCAACTGCGAAGCGGCGGCGCTGGTGGGGCTCGACGGCTCGATTGATTGGCTGTGCTGGCCGCGGTTCGATTCGGACGCCTGCTTCGCGGCGCTCGTCGGTGACAGCGAGCACGGGCGCTGGATCATCGCGCCCCGCGACGAGGCCAGGATATCGCGACGCTATCGCGGTAACAGCCTGATCCTGGAGACGCGCTTTGTCACGACGGAAGGCACCGTCCTGCTGGTTGACTTCATGCCGCTGGGCGGCGGGCATTCGACCATTGTGCGCCTGGTGATCGGAGAGAGCGGGCAGGTCGCCATGTCGACCGAACTGGTGCTGCGCTTCGGCTACGGGGCGATTGTGCCATGGGTCACTCGCCTCGAGGACGGAACGCTGCGCGCCGTGGCGGGACCCGACATGGCTTCGCTGCGGACTCCCGTGAAGCTCGCGGGCCACAACATGAAGACCGTCGGAGAGTTCACGGTCCATGCCGGCGAGACGGTGCCGTTTGTATTTACCGACGGTCATTCACACCTTCCGCCGCCGCCTCCAGTGGATCCGCTGGCGGCGCTCGACCAGACCGAAAAATTCTGGGTGGAGTGGTCGAAGAAATGCCGGCCGGCCGGACACTGCTCGGACGCCGTCATCCGCTCGCTCCTGACATTGAAGGCGCTGACCTACTGGCCGACCGGAGCCATTGTCGCCGCGCCCACAACCTCACTGCCCGAGCAGTTGGGCGGGACGCGGAACTGGGACTATCGCTTTTGCTGGTTGCGCGATGCCACGCTGACGCTGCTCGCCCTCATGGAAGCGGGCTACGACGAGGAGGCGCAGTCCTGGCGCGAATGGCTGTTGCGCGCCGTGGCCGGAAGTCCGGACCAGGTTCAGATCATGTACGGCATCGCGGGCGAGCGGCGGCTGACTGAATGGGAAGCCTCCTGGCTTCCCGGCTACGAGGGCTCGGTCCCGGTTCGTATTGGCAACGCCGCCTATGGTCAGCGCCAGCTCGACGTCTTTGGCGAAGTGATGGATGTGCTGCATCAGGCCAGGCGCAGAGGGCTCGCGGGAAGCGAGTCCGGCTGGGCGGTGCAGGTGGCGTTCGTCGATCACCTCGAGCGCATCTGGAAGGAGCCGGACGAGGGAATTTGGGAGGTGCGCGGCGGAGCGCAACAGTTCACCTATTCCAAGGTGATGGCATGGCTGGCCTTCGACCGCGCCATCAAGAGCGCCGAGCAATTCAACCTTGCCGGACCGGTCGAACGCTGGCGGTCACTGGCAGCGGAGATTCACGCCGATGTCTGCCGCCGCGGCTTCGACCTTCAGCTCGGGAGCTTTGTGCAGGCGTACGGGAGCAAACAGCTTGATGCGAGCCTTCTGCTGCTGCCGGCGATCGGCTTTCTTCCGGCCAGTGACTGGCGCGTGCACGGCACAATCGCTGCGATCGAGCGGCATCTGCTCGTCGATGGACTGGTGATGCGCTACAACTCCAAGGAAACCAGGGATGGCTTGCCGCCGGGCGAGGGGGCTTTCCTGGCCTGCAGCTTCTGGCTGGTTGATGCCTATGTGCTGCAAGGCCGATGGCATGATGCGCGCACGCTGTTCGATCGCCTGCTCGAGCTGCGCAATGATGTTGGCCTGTTGAGCGAGCAATACGATCCGAGGGCGCGACGGCTGGTCGGCAACTTCCCGCAGGCGTTCACGCATCTGGCGCTGGTCAACAGCGCTCTCAACCTGACACGATCGGAAAAGCCGGCGGAACAGCGGGCGCAATCGAAGGAGACGTGAGAGCGCGGTGGCTGGTGCAGGCTGCGCTAGTTCGAGCAACCTCGCCCGGATTGAATCAATCAGAGCACCTGATCCCGAAGTGAACGTTGCAGCCCGAAGCACAGCGGCAAAGCGAGAGCGGACAACAGCGCCATCACGAGAAACCCGTTGGCTCCAAGCCGCGCATACAGCATTCCGGACGACAATGTCAGCAGCGCTGTGACGAGTTCCGGTCCGAGCGCATAGATGGCCAGGCCCGTAGCGGCAAGATGCTGGGGCACGGCAACGCCCATGAGGCGCATACATGCAAGATGGAGAAGCGCAAACGTCAATCCATGCAGCGGCTGCACGATCGCAAGCGCAAGGGGATCGGTCGAGGACGCCATCACAATCCATCGCAGGACAGCTGAAAGGGACGCGATGGCGGCCGCACCGCCGGGTCCGATGGCATCAATGAGTTGCGGTCCAATCAGAACGAAGACAATGACCTCGGCGACCACCGCCTCCGACCACAGGAGGCTGATCGTGGTCGGGCTGATGCCGGCCGCATTCCATCGGATGACCGCGAATGCGTCATGCATGGCGTGACTGCCGAAAACCAGGGCCGCAATAAGCACCACGCGACGGAACACGACGATCCGCATTAGCTCTCTGATGGCTCTGAAGGATGAGGGTTCAGGAGCCGCTTCGGTCCTGTTATCAGGCGCCGGCAACAGCATGGCGCTTGCTGCCGCGCCTAGAAGCAAGACCGCATGCATCCATGCGATAGAAGTGAGTTGAGCCCACCCGATCACTTGGCCGGCGACCATCGTTCCGAAGACGAAGGCAGCTGATGCCGAACCTCGCACCCATCCATATTCAAACCGCTCTCCGGACGCAGCGCGCGATTTCGAAGCGCCTAACGCCAGGGCGTCGGCAAGCGAAGTGGTCGGTGCAAGCGCAGCTTCTTGGCAGAGACGGACGATAAGGAAAATCCAGAACCCTCCAACCCAGAGAAGGCCAAACGCCAGACAGGCGGCGAGGGCCGCAGCTGCGGCCAGCACGCCACGCAATTGCTGCGAACGGTCCGCGATGCGTCCCGCGACCGGGCCGGCAATCAGACGCACCATCGTGCCCAGCCCCAACAGCAGCCCAATCTGCTCCGGCGTCATCCCGCGCGTTTCAAAGAAGCGGGGCCAAAAGGGCGACGCTACGCCGAATGCGGCGTACATCAACACATAGAGCAGTATGAATGAACGCAGAGCGTTAAGCTGGGCATTCGCAGGTGGCATGTCGACGCTCAACGCCTGCTTTGTCGCGAATAACCGATGCAAGTGGCTCAGCCCGCGAACGCCAAAATCTTACTAGCCAAGAGAATGCTGGGTCCGCTCAAACGCTCAGCCGGATTGCGCTTACTAGCGGCGTTCGAATGGTTCCAAAGATCAACTGTGTCAAAACCGGCTCAGCGCCACTTCAGTTCCGCGGTGGCAGCGTGCGGGGCTGGAAGGCACGCAAAGCCACGGTATGAGCGCTTTTGAGCGATCTCGTCGCACGGCCATTCCCATTGTAATCGCGGTGTAAACTGTTCGCGGCTGGGTTGCGCATCGGGATACCCGCTTCGTTGCAGGCACCTGCTTTCCATTCTAGTTTGGACCGCAGCAGCCCCTCTTTTTCGCGAGCTTGTCGGGTCCCGTGGCGCGTCTATTCATCAGCCATTCGAGCGCAAACAATGCGGCCGCGCTCGCGCTGCGCGACTGGCTCTATGAGCAGGGCTTCCAGAACGACGTCTTCCTCGACATCGATCCCGAGCGCGGGCTGGTGCCGGGCGTGCGCTGGCAGCAGGCACTGAAGGCCGCCGCCGATCGCTGCGAGGCTGTGCTCTTTCTGGTCTCTCCGGCCTGGCTCGATTCGAAATGGTGCCTGGCTGAGTTCCTGCTGGCCAAGAGCCTGCACAAGTGCATTTTCGGATTGATGATCGAGCCGGTGCCGATCGAGCGCCTGCCCGTCGAGATGACGTCTGAGTGGCAGCTGTGCGAGCTCGTCGGCGAGGACCGTTTCCGCACCTTCGAGGTCGACGTCGGTCGGGCGCAGCAGCAGCAGGTAGCCTTCCGCGAGACCGGGCTTGAGCTCCTCCGGCGTGGCCTGCAGCGCGCAGGCCTCGATGCGCACAGCTTCCCGTGGCCGCCGCCGAGCGAGCCTCATCGTGCGCCCTATCCGCGGCCTGCGCGCGCTCGAGGCGCAGGATGCGGCGATCTTCTTTGGCCGCGACGCCATGATCGTGCGCGGCCTCGATCGCATCCGCGGCCTGATCGAGAGCGGCGTCGAAAAAATGCTGGTCGTGCTCGGCTCGTCGGGCTCGGGCAAGTCCTCGTTCCTGCGCGCCGGGCTGTGGCCACGGCTCGCGCGCGACGATGTGTCGTTCCTGCCGCTGCCGCCGATCCGGCCGGAGGCGGCGGTCATCACCGGCAATTCCGGATTGGCGGTCGCGCTCGCCGGCGCATTCGAGCGGCTTGGTGAGCCGCGGCCGCCGGGTCGGATCAAGGCCGCGCTGAGCGAGGGCGGTCTGGGGCCGCTGTTCGACGAGTTGTCGGCGCTCGCCAGGCGCCGGCTGGTCAGCCTCGACGAGACGCAAGCCGATCCTGCCATCATCCTGTCGATCGATCAGGCCGAGGAGCTGTTCAATCCGGACGGCGCCGTGGAGGCAAATGTCTTCCTGGCGGAGCTCGCCAAGCTGCTCGCGCCTGCCAACACGAACCCTGCGCGTCGCATCCTCGTGCTCGCCACCATTCGCTCGGATCGTTACGAGCTGCTGCAGTCGGAGCCCAACCTGCTGCCCGTCAAGCAGGACCTGTTCAACCTGCCGCCGATCGCGCCGTCCGAGTTCAAGAGCGTGATCGAAGGACCCGCGCATCGGGTTGTGGAATCCGGCGGACGGCTGAAAGTCGAGCCGGCCCTGACCGAGCAGCTCATCGCCGACGCACAGGGTGCCGACGCGCTGCCGCTGCTGGCCTTCACGCTTGAACGTCTCTACGCCGACTTCGGCGGAGATGGTGAGCTCACGCTTGCCGACTATCAGAAGGTCGGCGGCGTGCAGGGCTCGATCGAGGCCGCGATCGCGAGCGCGCTCACCGATCCTGGACATACGCCCGCGATTCCAGCCGCCAAGGACATGCAGCTTGCCGCCATGCGTGCGGCCTTCATTCCATGGCTCGCGCGCATTGATCCCGACAGTGGCGTGCCGATGCGGCGCCTGGCGCGCCGCGACGAGATTCCGGAAGGCTCCCGCACTATCGTGGAGCGGCTGGTCAAAAAACGGCTGCTCGTTGCCGACCGGCGCAGCGGCGTCGACGTCATCGAAATCGCGCACGAAAGCCTGCTGCGGCAATGGCCGGCGCTGACTGGTTGGCTGGAGGCCGACGCCGAGGACCTCAAGGTCATCGACGTGGTGGAGCGTGCGGCGGCCGAGTGGGCGCGCAACGGTCGCCATGAGGCGTGGCTCGATCACCGTGCCGAGCGTCTCGCGGCCGCCGATCGGTTGGCATTGCGGGACGATTTCCGCAAGCGCCTTGGCGCCGAGGGCGCCGACTACGTTGCGGCCTGCCGGGCGCGTGAAACGGCCGAGCGCAGAGCCAAAGAGGAGGCGTTGGCGCGCGAGCAAGCGAGGCTCGCCGAGATCGCGGTCGCGCAGACGCGCACTGCCCGCCTGCAGCGCACCGCGCGCTGGATGCTGGCCGCGATGGCGCTGGTCGTTGTCGCGGGTCTCGCGCTCGGATGGTGGCAGCGCCAGGTCAATCTTGCGCAGGAGCTCGAGCTCGAGCACGGACGGATCAACCTGCTCTCCGGCCTCTCGTCGGTCGAGCGGCTGCGTGGCAACGCCGATGGCGCGCTGCGGCTCGCGACTTTGAGCGCGCGCCTCGATCTCAAGGCGAAACGCGCAGCCGCCGCAACGTCGCCTGCGCTGGCGGCGCTGGCAGCGGCGGTTTCACAGGTGGGCTGGCGCTTGAGTCTCAGCGGCCACACTGACGTGGTGACGTTCGCTGCCTTCGACGGCGACGGATCGCGGATCGTCACGACATCGTGGGATCAGACCGCGCGCATCTGGAACGCCAATACCGGCGAGGAGATGGCAACGTTGCGGGCAGGGTCAGCCGCCTTGATGTCGGCCGTGTTCAGCCCCGATGGATCGAAGCTCGTCGTGGCGTCGTGGGACAATACGGCCCGCGTGCTCGAGGCCCGCAGCGGGCAGGAGCTTGTCGTCCTCAAGGGCCACGAGTCCGGCGTCTGGTCCGCCTCCTTCAGTCCCAATGGCGCCCGCATCGTGACGGCGTCGTGGGACAAGACTGCGCGCGTCTGGGATGTCGCGACCGGTCGCGAGCTGATGGCGCTGCGCGGGCACACGCGCGAGGTTCACACCGCCCGCTACAATCGCGCCGGGACGCGCATTGTAACGGCCTCGGAGGATCACAGCGCACGCGTATGGGACGCGGCGACCGGCAAGGAGATCGTCGCGCTCGAAGGTCACGATCAGCAGGTCATGTCCGCGGCCTTCAGTCCGGACGGCTCCGAAATCGTGACCGGATCTTTCGACAACACCGCCCGGATCTGGGACGCCAATACCGGGAAGGAGAAGCGCGTGCTGCGCGGACACGAGGGGCGGGTCTCAGCCGCGAGCTTCAGCGCCGACGGCGCCTGGGTGGTTACGAGCTCGATGGATCGCACCGCGCGCATCTGGGACGCACAAAGCGGCAAGGAGCTGATGGTCCTGCGCGGGCACGAGGATCAGGTCACGTCGGCGAGCATCAGCCCGGACCGGGCGCGGATCGTGACATCGTCACGCGACAAAACGGTGCGCGTCTGGGACAGCATGGGCGGCAAGGTGATCGCGATCCTGCAAGGCCACCGCGGCGGCGTGATGTCGTCGTCCTTCAGCCCGGATGGATCGAAAATCCTGACCGCATCGAACGACAGCACCGCCAGGATCTGGGAGGCCAGCGGCAATAATCCGATGATCCTGCAGGGACACACGGGGAGGGTGCCTTCGGCTGCATTCAACGCCGACGGCTCGCTCGTGGTGACCGCGGGTGGCGACAAGACCGCGCGCATCTGGGAG
Organism: uncultured Alphaproteobacteria bacterium; assembly: GCA_963745515.1. Lineage (GTDB taxonomy): Bacteria > Pseudomonadota > Alphaproteobacteria > Rhizobiales > Xanthobacteraceae > VAZQ01. The sequence continues at coordinate 190,737 of CAVUXO010000007.1, read as the reverse complement.
GCCGCAACCGGCAAGCAGATTGCGGTGCTTGAAGGGCACGAAAGCCCGGTGGTCTTCGCCGCGTTCAATCCGAGCGGCACCAGGATCGTCACGGCGTCGGAGGACAAGACCGCCCGCATCTTTGATGCGCAGAGCGGCAAGGAGCTTCTGGTGCTGCGCGGTCACGGGGATCGGATCTATTCCGCAGTGTTCAGTCCCGACGGAACGCGCGTGCTCACAGCGTCGTGGGACAAGAACGCGTTCATCTGGGATGCCAAGACCGGAGAGAAGCTCGGGACCCTGCAGGGCCATGAATCACCGGTCCATTCTGCAACCTTCAGCCCTGATGGCCGCCAGATCGTGACCGCCTCGTGGGACACCACCGCCTGGATCTGGGATGCCGCGACATTTCGGCAGATCGCGATCCTGCGCGGGCACGAGGCAGGTGTGATCTCGGCCTCCTTCAGCCGCGATGGCTCGCGCATCGTGACGGCGTCGGAGGACAAAACCGTGCGCATCTGGGAAGCCGCGACCGCGCGCGAGATCACGGTGCTGCGCGGGCACGACGACGAGGTGTGGTTTGCGTCATTCAGTCCCGACGGATTGCGTGTGGTGTCGGCGTCGGTCGACCGCACCGCGCGGGTCTGGGACACGCGCTTCTCCATGATGCCCCTTACCGGGCTGCTCGATGTGGCCTGTACCCGGATGTTGGGTGGATTGACCAAGCTCTCGCGCGAGGAGATGCGTCTCGCTGGTTATCCGGAAACCGCGTCAGCGATCGATGTGTGCGAAGGCCAATAGCGCTCAACGTGCCTGTGGAAGACGCAGGTCGCTCAGGGATTAGTTTACCAATTGGAGATATCCCCAGGCTCCCCGGCCCCATTCCGGCCGCGATCGTCACACGTTATGGTAGGCGTCGAGAGGTAAGCCGGTGCGCCGGCGGGGAGTTGGGGCCGGCACGGAATCATAATGGTTCGAGCCTGGGGGGCAGGATCTGGCCGTTTGACGGCGCTTGCGTTGGTCGCGAGCGGCCTTGCGGCGTGCTCGACCTCCGAACCGCTGAGGACCCTCACCTCGCCTCTGTCATCGACGTCTGTATTCCCGACTTCCACCCAGCGTCCGCCTGACGATCTGACGCCTGTCGCCAAGGGTGGCGGCGGCTTCAAGATCGGCCGGCCTTATGAGCTGAACGGACGCACCTACGTGCCGGCCGAGGACCCCAACTACCGGTCCGAAGGCATTGCCTCTTGGTACGGTCCTGACTTCCATGGCAAGCCGACCGCTAACGGCGAAACCTTTGATATGAATGGCATTTCAGGCGCGCATCCGACCCTGCCGATGCCGAGCTATCTGCGCGTCACCAATATCGCCAATGGCCGCTCCATCATTGTACGGATCAATGACCGCGGCCCCTATGCCAAGGAGCGCGTCACCGACCTCTCGATCGGGGCTGCCCAGGCGCTTGGTTTCTATGACCAAGGCCTCGCCCGCGTGCGGATCGAATATGTGGGCCGTGCCCCGCTCGGTGGCAGCGACGACCGCATGCTGCTGGCTACCCTGCGGAACGGCAGCCCGGCACCGGCCCCCTCGCTCGCGCGCGTGGCCGCCGCCGCGCCGTTCGCGCTGCCCTCCGGCAATGAAAAAGCGAGTGCCCGTGGCGGCGCCGAGCGCTCGCTCGCGCTGGGCTCGCCACCGACTGGAACACCGCAACGGCCGCCGGCTCCCAATGCCGGCGCCGCTCGACCGGTGGTGCGGGCGCCGAGCCCGAGCGAGCCAACAGCGGCCTATGGCCTGGTCACGGGGCGCGGTCTCTATTGATTGATTTTGCAGCCGTTTTTGCGACGGGCGCTTGTCCACGGGGCCATGAGGTGAGGCATCCGTGGCATTGCTTTCGCCGTATTTCGCTTGCTATGCAGAGGGAGCGGGGCGTCAGATCCGGAGCGCGATGGCCACAGGTCGTCCCCTTTCAATGGCAATGATCCGAATGACTTTGAGCTTGCGGCGGCGGGCGCTCTGCTTTGGGTTGCTGGCGAGTGCGCTCATAGGTGCGCTGGCGGGCGCGACCGCGTTTGCGGCCCCGGCGCCCAAGCCCGGCGAGCCGTTCCAGACCGCCGCCCCGAACGCGATCCTGATCGATGCCGACAGCGGCAGCGTCCTGTTCGAGAAGAACGCCGACACGCTCATCCCGCCGGCGAGCCTGTCCAAGCTGATGACCGCGGAGGTCGTCTTCAACGAGATCAAGCAGGGCACGCTCAAGCCGACTGACGAATTCATCGTCAGCACCAACGCCTGGCGCACGGGCGGCGCGCCGTCGCACACGTCGAGCATGTTCATCCCGATCCACAGCCGGGTCACGATCGACGATCTGCTGCACGGCGTCATCATCCAGTCGGCCAACGACGCCTGCATCGCGCTGGCCGAGGGCATCGCGGGCAACGAGGACAAGTTCGCCGAGATGATGACCAAGCGGGCGCGCGAGCTCGGCCTGGACAAGGCCACCTTCGGCAACTCGACCGGCCTGCCGAATCCCGGGCAGATGATGACGGTGCGCGAGCTCGGCAAGCTCGCACGGCACATCATCAGCACCTATCCGGACTACTACAAGCTCTATTCGGCGAGCGCGAATTCACCTTCAACAAGATCCGCCAGCACGAACCGCAATCCGCTGCTGGCGATGAATATCGGCGCCGACGGTCTCAAGACCGGCTTCACCAAGGAAGCCGGCTACGGCCTGGTCGGCTCGGCGGTGCAGAACGGGCTGCGCCTGATCGTCGTGGTCAACGGTCTCAAGTCCGAGAAGGAGCGCGCCGACGAGGCCAAGCGGCTGCTCGAATGGGGCTTCCACAATTTCCAGCTCGACCTCCTGTTCGACGAGGGTCAGATCATCGGCGACGCCAAGACGTTCGGCGGCGACCAGCGCTACGTGCCGCTGGTCGCGCAGCGCCCGATGCGGCTGATGATGCCGCGCGGCGTGCGCGAGCGGATCTCGCGCGCGTCGTCTATTCCGGCCCGGTGCGCGGCGCCGGTGCAGAAGGGCCAGCAGATCGGCGATTCTGAAGGTCTGGCGCGGCGACGTCATGGTGCTCGAAGTGCCGCTGCGAAGCGGCCGAGGACGTCGGGACCGGCACGATCCCGCGGCCGAGCCTGGGACGCCGCGAGCGAGCTCGTCATCGGGCTGTTCCGGCGCCGGCGATGCAGACAGCTATAGTGTCCGCGCTGGCAATGCGAGCGTCCGCGGAAAGCGCCGCTGGACTGCATGTGTCGATGCGCGGACGATTCATCACCTTTGAAGGCGGCGAGGGCACCGGCAAATCGACCCAGGCCGCGATGCTGGCGCAGCCGGCTGCGCGAGCTTCGGCCTCTCGGTGCGTGCTCACGCGCGAGCCGGGCGGCTCGCCGGGCGCCGAGATCATCCGCCACGTCATCCTGTCGGGCGCGGCCAAGCCGTTCGGCCCGCATGCCGAGGCGATCCTGTTCGCGGCCGCGCGCGACGATCACATCCGCCATACCATCCAGCCGGCGCTCGAGCGCGGCCAATGGGTGATCAGCGATCGTTTCGCGAACTCGACGCGGGTCTATCAGGGCACGCTCGGCAAGGTGGACCCCAAGCTGATCCAGGGGCTCGAGCGCATCACGGTCGGCGACCTCAAGCCCGACATCACCTTCATTCTCGACGTCCCGACCGAGATCGGGCTCGCCCGCGCGCAGGCAGCGGCGCGGCGACGAAGAGGCCGACCGCTTCGAGCGCGAGGCGCTCGAGTTCCACGACAAGCTGCGCGACGCGTTCCGCGTGCTGGCGCCGAGTGAGCCCGAGCGCTGCGTGCTGATCGATGCCAGCGCGCCGAGCGACCACGGTCGCGGAGCGAGTCTGGAAGGTGATCAGCTGATCGCCTCGATCCCGCGACCGCGCCGATCGCGCTCGGAGATGTGGCCTCGTGAGCGCCGACCGAAGCGACGAGATGATACCGACGCCTCCGCACCCGCGCGAGACCACCGTGCTGTTCGGCCACGGCGAGGCCGAGCAGGCGTTGCTCGAGGCCTATCGCAGCGGCCGCATCCCGCACGCCTGGCTGATCGGCGGGCCGAGCCGGCATCGGCAAGGCGACGCTCGCCTACCGGATGGCGCGCTTTGTGCTCGCCAATCCCGATCCGAAGGCGCCTGCGGTGCGCCAAGGCGACATCGCTCGCGCTGCCCGACGACGATCGGACGGTTCGGCGCATCGCCGCGCAAGGCCATCCCGATCTCCTGGTGCTGGAACGGGTCGTCAACGAGAAGACCGGCAAGCTCTACACGGTGATCCGGGTCGACGACGTGCGCCGCACCGTGCCTTTCTTCGGATCGACGGCGGGCGAGGGGGGCTGGCGAGTCTGCATCGTCGACACCGCCGACGAGCTGCAATATCCGCAGGCCGCCAACGCGCTCCTGAAGATTCTGGAGGAGCCCCCTGCCAATGCTTTGCTGCTCCTGATCAGCCACGCGCCGGCGCGGCTCCTGCCGACCATCCGCTCGCGCTGCCGGCGGCTGGCGCTGCGGCCGCTGTCGGCCGACGATGTCGCGCGCGCGCGCCGCCTTGGCGCTGGGTCGCGATGCCAAGGAGCCCGAGTTGCGCGAAGCCTCCGCGCTGTCCGAAGGCAGCGTCGGGCGCGCCTTGAGCTTGCTCGAAGGCCCTGCACTCGCCTTGCGCAAGCGCGTGGTCGACCTGCTCGAGCGGCTGCCCGACGGTCGATCCGCAGGCGTTGCATGCGCTCGGCGACGCGATCGGCGGCTTCGAGCCGCAGCGGCTCGCAAGCTTCATCGACGCCGTCAACGAGTGGCTGGCCGATCGCCTCGCCTCCGCCGATCGCGACCGGATGCTGCGCATCGCGGAAGCCTGGGACAAGGTCAACCAGGCCGCCCACGACGCCGACGAGTACAACCTCGAGCGCAAGCCGCTGGTGTTCTCGGTGTTCGGCTGGCTCGCCGAGGCGGCACGGCCCTGAGCCCGCAACCTTGCCGAGTCCGCGCCCGGTTGATACCTAACCACTGAATGGGCACGGCCGGGACACGACCCGGCCTTCGCCGTCTTTATAGACGAACGTCTTGAGCCCTTTTTCGAGAGTGCAGCCCGATGGCTAAAGCCACCGCAAAGACGCGCAAGGCCAAACAGGTCAAGCAGGCCAAGAAAGCCAAGCCGGCTGAGAAGGCCCGCAAGGCCAAGGCAGCTGAGAAAGCTCGTAAGGCCAAGGAAGCCGATAAGGTTCGTAAGGCCAAAGCGGCCGAGAACGCCCGCAGGGCTAAGGAGGCCGAAGCGGCCCGAAAGGCCAAGCAGGCTGAGAAGGCCCGCAGGGCCAAGGAAGCTGAGAAAGCTGAGAAAGCTGAGAAAGCTCAGAAGGCCGAGGCGGCAGAAGCGGCGCGCAACGCCAAGGAAGCCGAGAAGGCTCGCAAGGCTGAAGTTGCCGAAGCAGCCCGCAAGGCCAAAGAGGTTGAGAAAGCGCAGAAGGCCGAGGCGGCAGAAGCGGCGCGCAAAGCCAAGGAAGCCGAGAAGGCTCGCAAGGCTGAAGTTGCCGAAGCAGCCCGCAAGGCCAAAGAGGCTGAGAAAGCGCAGAAGGCCGAGACCGCAGAAGCGGCGCGCAACGCCAAGGAAGCCGAGAAGGCTCGCAAGGCTGAAGTTGCCGAAGCAGCCCGCAAGGCCAAAGAGGCTGAGAAAGCGCAGAAGGCCGAGGCGGCAGAAGCGGCGCGCAAAGCCAAGGAAGCCGAGAAGGCTCGCAAGGCTGAAGCTGCCGAAGCAGCCCGCAAGGCCAAAGAGGCTGAGAAGGCGCAGAAGGCCGAGACGGCAGAAGCGGCGCGCAACGCCAAGGAAGCCGAGAAGGCTCGCAAGGCTGAAGTTGCCGAAGCAGCCCGCAAGGCCAAAGAGGCTGAGAAGGCGCAGAAGGCCGAGACGGCAGAAGCGGCGCGCAACGCCAAGGAAGCCGAGAAGGCTCGCAAGGCTGAAGCTGCCGAAGCAGCCCGCAAGGCCAAAGAGGTTGAGAAAGCGCAGAAGGCCGAGGCGGCAGAAGCGGCGCGCAACGCCAAGGAAGCTGAGAAGGCTCGCAAGGCTGAAGCTGCCGAAGCAGCCCGCAAGGCCAAAGAGGTTGAGAAAGCGCAGAAGGTCGAGACGGCAGAAGCAGCGCGCAAATCCAAGGAAGCCGAGAAGGCTCGCAAGGCTGAAGCTGCCGAAGCAGCCCGTAAGGCCAAAGAGGCTGAGAAAGCGCAGAAGGTCGAGACGGCAGAAGCGGCGCGCAACGCCAAGGAAGCCGAGAAGGCTCGCAAGGCTGAAGCTGCCGAAGCAGCCAGCAAGGCCAAAGAGGCTGAGAAGGCGCAGAAGGCCGAGACCGCAGAAGCGGCGCGCAAAGCGGGGGAAGCAGACCAACTTCGCCCGACAGTTGACAAGCCCCGCTACTACCTCACCACGGCCATCGCCTACCCCAATGGTGCGCCGCATGTCGGATTCGCCTACGAGCTGATCGCGACCGACGCCATTGCGCGTTTCAAGCGGCTCGATGGCTGCGACGTTTACTTCCTCACCGGCACCGACGAGCACGGCATCAAGATGCTGCAGACGGCCGCGAAGGAGCACATCACGCCGCAGCAACTCACCGAGCGTACGGTGCCGCGGTTCCAGGCCTTGGCCGAGCGCATGAACTGCTCGAACGACGATTTCATCCGCACCACGGAGGAGCGTCACCATCGCTCCTCGGAGGCGATCTGGCAGCGGATGGAAGCGAACGGCGACATCTATCTCGACAAGTATTCGGGCTGGTACTCGATCCGCGACGAGGCCTACTACGACGAGGACGAAACCCGCCTCGACGAGAAAGGCGTGCGACTCGGTCCGCAGGACACACCCGTGGAGTGGGTGGAGGAGGAGAGCTACTTCTTCCGGCTCTCGGCCTATCAGCAGAAGCTCATCGATCTCTACGAGAAGCAACCGGACTTTGTGCTGCCGAAGGAGCGCATGAATGAGGTGTCGAGCTTCGTGCGCCGTGGCCTGCAGGATCTCTCGATCTCGCGCACGACATTCGACTGGGGCATTCCGGTGCCTTCAACCGACCCGCAGGGCCGTCCACGCACGACCATTGCCAAGCATGTCATGTATGTGTGGGTCGACGCGCTCACGAACTACATCACAGGCGTAGGCTTCCCGGATACCGAGTCACCTCAGTTTCGCCGCTACTGGCCGGCCGACCTGCACGTCATTGGCAAGGACATCGTGCGCTTCCACGCGGTGTACTGGCCGGCGTTCCTGATGTCGGCCGGGATCGCGCTGCCGCAGCGGATCTTCTCACACGGCTTCCTGTTCAACCGCGGAGAGAAGATGTCGAAATCGGCTGGCAACGTGATCGACCCGTTCGCGCTCGCCGATGCCTACGGTGTCGATCAGCTGCGCTATTTCCTGTTGCGCGAGGTGCCGTTCGGACAGGACGGCACCTACAGCCACGAGGCGATCGTCAATCGCATCAATGCCGACCTTGCCAACGATCTCGGCAACCTGGCGCAGCGTTCGCTGACCATGGTGGCGCGCCAGCTTGGTGGTGCCTTGCCGGCGCCCGGCGCGTTCAGCGAGAACGACAAGGTGATCCTGGCTGCGGCCGACGGCATGGTCGACAAGGCACGCGAGGCGATGAAGACGCAGCAGCTGCACCAGGTGCTCAATGCCGCCTGGGCGGTGGTCGCCGACGCCAACCGCTATTTCGCCGGGGAGGCGCCGTGGGCGCTCGCCAAGACCGATCCGGCGCGACAAGGCACGGTGCTCTACGTGACCGCAGAAGTGATCCGCCAGGTCGCCATCCTGGCGCAGCCGTTCGTGCCGGTGTCTGCCGGCAAGCTCCTCGACCTGCTGGCGATCCCGGCTGACGAAAGGGATTTCGCGATGCTCGGCAGCGATCACCGTGTTGCGCACGGGGTCGCGCTGCCGACGCCTACGCCTGTCTTCCCGCGCTACGTTGAGAGCGCAGCGACCACGCAGGCCTGATCATGCTGGTTGACAGTCACTGCCACCTGGACTTCCCCGACTTCGGCGGCGAGCTCGACGCCATCGTTGACCGCGCGCGCGCGGCCGGGGTAGGGCGGATCGTCACCATCTCAACCCGGATCAAGCGACACAACGATCTCATCGCTATCGCGGAGCGATACGACGACGTGTTCTGCTCGGTCGGAACCCATCCGCACCAAGCACACGAGGAGCTTGATATCGCGGTCGACGAGATTGTGCGCACGACCGAGCATCCCAAGGTGGTAGCGATCGGCGAGGCCGGCCTCGACTATTTCTATGACTACAGCCCGCGCGACGCGCAGGAGCGGGGCTTTCGCAATCACGTGGCGGCTGCGCGTGCGACCGGATTGCCGCTGGTCATCCATTCGCGCAATGCGGATGACGACATGGCGCGCATTCTGGAAGAGGAAATGGGGAAGGGGGCCTTCAAGGCCGTCCTGCATTGCTTCACCGGCGGCCGCGCGCTGGCGGAGCGGGCGATCGCGCTCGGGCTCTCCATCTCATTCACCGGCATCGTTACCTTCAAGAAGTCCGATGAGCTGCGCGCAATCGCAGCCTCGCTGCCGTCCGATCGCATTCTGGTCGAAACCGACGCGCCTTATCTGGCGCCCGGACGACATCGCGGCAAACGCAACGAGCCTGCCTTCGTGACTGAAACCGCGAAGGTCCTCGCTGACACGCGCGGCGTTTCGACCGATGAGCTTGCTCGCCAGACGACGGACAACTTCTTCCGACTCTTCAGCAAGACCCCTCGCCCCAAGACCCCTCGCCCAATGGCCGCCGGCGTTAACCCCTCCATCGCATCCTGAGCGCTCCGGTACGCATGTCGGTCAAGTTCACAATTCTCGGCTGCGGCTCATCCGGCGGCGTGCCGCGTCCGGCGCTTGGCTGGGGCGACTGCAATCCAAACAATCCTAAGAACCGCCGGCGGCGCACCTCGCTTCTGGTCGAACGCCGCGCCAGCCTGGGCGTCACCCGTATCCTGGTCGACACGTCGCCGGATCTGCGCGAGCAGCTGCTTGACGCCAACGTCGATTGGCTCGACGCGGTGCTCTATACGCACGAGCATGCCGACCACACCCACGGCATCGACGATCTCCGCGGCCTGTTCATCCACCGCCGCAAGCGCGTCCCGGTCTATATCGACGAGCCTACCGCGCGGTCGCTCCACCAGCGCTTTGGATATTGCTTCGTGGCGCCGCCTGGCAGCGAATATCCGCCGATCGCACGCGAGCACCGCATGGCTGCGGGGGAGCTGGTGCAGGTTGAAGGGGCAGGGGGCAGCCTCACTGCCCTGCCCATCCTGCAAGAGCATGGCGACATCACCTCGCTCGGCTTCCGCTTCGGCGGGCTCGCCTACTCCTGCGACCTGATCCGGCTGCCGCCGCACAGCCTCGCGGCGCTGAACGACCTCGACGTCTGGATCGTCGACGCCTTGCGCTACAAACCGCATCCCAGCCATCTAAGCGTCGACGAGACGCTCGCGCTGATCGAGCAGCTCCGGCCGAGGCGGGCGATCCTGACCAATCTGCACACAGACCTGGACTACGACGAGCTGCGCAAGCGGCTGCCGCCACATGTCGAGCCGGCATACGATGGGCTCAGCATCGAGCTCGCCGACGACGCCATGGCAAGCTGAGTGAGCCCAGCCAGGCTCCGGCGCCTGGTCCTTTTCGCGTCCCAGAACGCACGCCAAATCCGACGATCCCGAGCCAAATCCGAACCAAATCCGAGCCATGACCGCCTCAGGTGTGATGCCTGTCGGGCGCCATTCAGGCTGCCGGCCGGCCGCGATTTTTGGCCGATTCCGCTGCAAAAGCCCCTGCAATACGGCCCTATATCGAGATATTCCATAATATACCTTATGCGAATCATCACCTCAGGGCCGGGTTTCCTGACGTGGAACCTTGGCAGGCCGGGAACGTTGGAAGCGCTGTCAGACATCCCCCACCCGAAATTTCAGCAGCCAACAAAAAGGTGCCCCGTGAAATCCAAATTGGCCAAGATCGAGAATCATAAAGCCGCGCCGCCATTGCGGACCCCCACCGACCTCTCTTCGGAGGCGATTGAAGAGGTCTCGGCTGCGTTGAACGGACTCCTGGCCGATACGTTTGCGCTTTACGTCAAGACCAAGAATTTTCATTGGCACGTCAGCGGCCCGCTGTTTCGGAGCTATCACCTGCTCCTCGACGAGCAGGCCGAAAGCATAGAGGCCAGCATCGACATTTTGGCGGAGCGGGTGCGCAAGATCGGCGGCACAACCATCCGGTCCATCGGGCAGATCGCCAGCCTGCAGCGGATCAAGGACAACGATGAGGATTTTGTTCCGGCGCCGGACATGCTGTTGGAGCTGATGGACGACAACAAGGCGGTCATTGCGAATTTCCGGGAGGCGCACGAAGTCGCGGACAAGCACGACGATGTCGCCACCGCGAGCCTGCTCGAGAACTTTATCGATGAGGCGGAGAAGCGCTGCTGGTTCCTGTTTGAGGCCACCCGCGGTGAGGGCACCGAGAAGGCGAAGCAATAGCGCCGAACAGGCTCCCCTCCCCGAGCCCCTCCCCAGCCGGACGAACCCGCTGTTGCGGGCCCGCTCCGGCTGCTAAGCTCGCGGCCATCTTCAAGAAGTGGTCTCGGAGAGGGAGGAAACGTGATGAACTGGCGTAGAGTGATTTTGGCCGCGGCTGTCGTTGCTGCGCCATGCGTTGCTGTGCCGGGCTATGCCGCGGCGCAGACGCTCGATTACGAGGTATTCAAGGCGAACATCCAGCCGATTTTTGTCACCAAGCGCGAGGGTTACACGCGATGCATGGTGTGCCATGCCGGTGCGAACAACGCGATGCGGCTGGAGCGGCCCGGAGCCAATGGCTTCACTGAGGAGCAGTCCAAGAAGAACTTCGAGACCGTGTCGCGGCTCGTGGTTCCCGGCAAGCCGGATGAGAGCCATCTATTGCTCTACCCGCTGGTGCCGCAGGAAGGCGGCTCGGCGTATCATTCAGGTGGGCGGCAATGGCCGTCCAAGCAGGACCCGACCTGGCAGACGATTGCGCGCTGGGTCAACGGACAGAAGTAGCCGTCAAGCGCGGCCCGTCTGACGACGAGAGAGTTCGGAACAAAAAAAGGAGAGGGAGCGCGAGCCCCCTCTCCTCTTTCTTTTAGTCGCAGCAGCGTGGATCAGGGCGCGACCAGCGTGCCGATCCTCTTGGGAGCCTGCCCGACCGGAATGACGGCCATCTCCTTCATCGCCACCGTGTCGATTGCGGTAACCGAATTGAGAGCGGCGTTGGAGATGTAGATCTGCTTGCTGTCAGGCGTGAAGGTGACCCAGTTCGGCACCGACGCCATCGGCTCGCGGCCGGCGACCTTGAGCTGGGGCAGGCCGACGCGACCGATCACCTTCAGATCAGGCAGCGAATAGGCGATCACCGCGTTGGCGAGGATGCTGGTCACCCACAGCGTCTTGTTATCAGGCGCAACGCCGATGCCGTGCGACGGCGAGTCCAGGCGATGATGGATGACCTCGACGCCGCCATCATTTGGCAGCTCGACCGTCTTCACCACTTTGCGTGACGCAAAATCGAGAACGACGAAGCCGTTGAGATCGGACGTCTGGATGTAGACGTTTCGGGTCGACCCGTCCGGATTGGTGTCGATGGTCATGGGACGGACGCCCTTGCCGATATTGACGTCCCAAGCCAACTCTTCCTTGGCAAGGTCGACAACGCTGAACATGCTGGTCCGCGTCGAGCCCATGATCGCGTATTTGCTGTCGGGCGTGACATAGGTGTTGTGCAGCCGGCCTTTGACCTGCACGCTGACTTTGCGCTCGAGCTTGACGGGATCGATGATGTCGAGTGCGCCTGGGTCTCGCGCGATGGCGACCACGATCCGCCCGTCCTTGGCGACCGCGATGTTGTTCGGATGCCCGCTCAGCGGGACCTTCTTGGTGAGGGTGCCGGTCTTCTGGTCGAACACGTCAAGCGTGGAATCGGCTTCGTTGCTGACATAGACCCGGGTGCCGTCGGGCGAGAAGGCCACGCCATGGGCGCCCTCGATGCCCTTGATGGTCGAACTCGACCTTGTTGGTCGAGGGATCGATGACGTGCAGGTTGTCGCCGCCGCTATTGGTGGCGTAGACACGCACGGTGCCAGCCGATGCTGGCTGTCCGGCAGTGGCAAGCAGCATGCCGATGCCGGCCGCGGAGGCAAGCAAAGTCCGGGTCACGTTGGCGATCATGGCGTTTCTCCCTACGGTCTGATTCAAGTGGAGTGTAGCGGCCTGCTGGCTTAGTGCAATCGGGGGTGGGACAGTTTTCCGGTCGCGCCCGGATCGCGGGCACACCAGGTGGTAAATCTCGGAGAATTCAGGACATTTGCAATGGAATCGTCCCGCGATATCACCCGGCTCATCGAAATCATGGCGGCACTGCGCACGCCTGGTACCGGTTGCCCCTGGGATCTCGAGCAGAATTTCGAGACGATCGCGCCTTATACGCTCGAGGAAGCCTACGAGGTGGCGGACGCGATCGCGCGCCGTGATCTCGCCGACCTGCGCGAGGAGCTAGGCGATTTGCTCTTGCAAGTCGCGTTTCATGCCCGCATGGCGCAGGAGCAAGGCGCGTTCGATTTCGGCGACGTCGTTCAGGCGATCACCGAGAAGCTATTGCGGCGACATCCGCATGTTTTCGGCGAGGCCCGCGGGTTGAGCCCGGACGATGTCAAATTGCTTTGGGATCGGATCAAGAGCGAAGAGAAAGCCGGCAAGGACCCCGACAAGCAAGCCGAGCAACCTGCCGGCGCGCTGTCAGGCATTCCGGTCGGTCTGCCCGCCCTCACCCGCGCCCTCAAGCTGCAGCAGAAGGCCGGCAAGGTTGGCTTCGACTGGAACGATCCGATGGCGGTGCTCGCGAAGATCCGAGAGGAAGCGGACGAAATCGAAGCCGCGATCCGCTCAGGCGAGCGCAAGGAATCCGCGGCAGAGACGGGTGACTTGTTGTTCGCGGTCGTCAACCTCGCACGTCATCTCGATGCCGATCCCGAGGCAGTGCTGCGCGCGACCAATCAGAAATTCGAGCGCCGCTTTGGCTCGATCGAGCGCGCGCTCAAGGCGCGAGGCAAGACGCCCAGCGAGTTGACGCTCGCCGAGATGGATGCGCTGTGGGACGAAGCCAAGGCGGCAGAGAAATAGTGTACCGCCTGTCCGGCTCCGGCCGATTTCCAATCATCATTGACGCATGAGTGAGAACCATGATCAGAGATCATGGTCCTCTTGTTATGTGGCATGCCGAAGCAAGCGACCTGCTAGCGTTGGAGCTGGGTCTCGGCGTCACACGTTTGCATGGCGACCTGGATGCGGCTGCCATCTTCGCTGCGTTTGAGGAGATGGGTGCACATGGCCTGAGTCTCTAGCTGCGCGCCCTGCTGCTGCCCGCGTTGCCCAAACTGCTGCCCACGTTGTCTACGGCTGACTTGGTCGTCGGCGTCACGGTCTCCAGCGCCTTGCGTAGATTGGTCCTGACCCACGCGTGCCCCTGTGGTGCGAGGCCCCCCGATTGTCTGGGACTCGGTGACGCGCGTTTTCACGAGCGCCGCCGAATCGCCGATCGGTTGAACGTTCAGGACCTGAATGTTGAAATTGAAGTCTTGCTGAGGCTCGGTGAACTCCGACATCGTGCCCATCGCAAGCCGCGCCAGTCTCATGATGTCCTGCTTAGTCAGAGTGGCATTCACGAACACCTTGCGCTGCCCATCGGCGTTGAATTCACGGGTTCCGGTGAAGACTGCGCCATCTGCAATTGTGGCCTGTGTCCACTGCCGCAGACGGTCGAGATTGCCCGACTGCATGATCTGATTGACGTCCCGTTCGACCCTCTGCATGAACTGGCGCACCTCTCGGTTGGAGAGTTGCTGTCCCGATTGGTCTTGCTGCTGTTGCGTTTGCTGCTGTTGCGGATTTGGTTGCTGGGTGGGCTGCTGTGCATAAACGGCAGTCGTCAGCATTAGGCCTGACACCACGGTGCCGGCCAGGAACACGAAACGTGTCATGAGATCAGTTCCTTTGTATGTGTGTGGGCTGGGGTTGGAGCAAAGGGGGATGATCGGCTCGGCCGTCACTGCCTCTGCTGTCGAACAACGTCGCAGCGCGGCATTCGTTCTAAACCCAATGCAAATGGACGTTCGGTCGCGACAAGTTTACTCCGGAACTCGACCGCAACAACGCTCAGCAATGGACGCTCGGTGAGCACACCTATCGCTCGGCGCACGAAAGCAAATCGGCTACTGCAGGCCTGCTCCGCGCAGATATTGCAGGTCGACGAAACGCTCCACTGGAGGCAGCGGTGCCTTCAGCACGCCGGCCTCGCCCATGAACTCGATCGCGGTCTTGAAGCCCTTGAGATCGATCTCGCCCTGCCGTGGCAGCACATTGCGCTCCGGCTCAAAATAAAGTGACAGCGAGAGCCGGGCATTGGCCTCCGCCAGTCCGGTCGTCTCGACAATGGTGCGCACGACGTCGTTGCGCCGCGCCGGATCGCGGATGAAGCGGAACGCGGCCCCGAGCCCGCGCACGAAACGCCCGACCGCATCCTTGTTGTTTTCTGCCCAGGATCTGCGTGCCGCCGTCACCGTGTAGACGAAGTCGGGAACCGCTTCAGTGGAGAGGCCGAGCAGTCGATAGCCCTGCCGCATGGCGACGAAGTCCTGCGGTTGGCCGAGCGGAACCGCGTAGCAATCGCCGGCGGTGAGGCAGGCGAGACGATCGGGAGTTCCGTCCACGAACTTGGTGCGATAGTCGTCGCGCTGCAGACCATTCATGGCCATGAGCTTGCGGATCGAGATCGTGATCGAGCCGGTCTCGGCTGCAAAGCCCAGGAGCTTGCCTTTGAGGTCGGCGTAGGTCTTGATCTCGGGCTTCGCGATCAGACTGTAGATCGGATTGTTGAACTCGGCCGCGATCGCGACCGCATCGGAGCCTTTCATCGCGGCCTGGATCATGAAGGCGGTCGCCACATGGGTCATGTCGGCGGTGTCGTCGTGCAGGGCCTCGATCAGCTTCTCGCCGCCGCCGGTGATCGGCACCACCACGAAATTGAGCCCCTCGCGGGCGAAGAATTTCTCGCGCTCAGCCACCAGCAGCGGCAGCGCGAAGATGCTGCGCAACGCCGAGAACGCCTGCCCATAGCGTAGCGTGACGGTCTGCGCCAAGGCGTCACCGGCTATACCGAGGCCAAGCGTGACAGCCAGCGCGGCCGAGAAAATGGGATGCGTGATGCTCTTCGACATGGGAATGCTCCCTATTCAATGCCCGCAGCGCGCAGGTACTGCAAGTCGACGAAGCGCTCGGTTGGCGGCAGCGGCGCCTTGAGAGTGCCGGCCTCGCCCATGAAGTCTATCACTTGTGCCAGCCCTTTGAGATCGATTTCGGCCTGGCGGGGCATCGCGCCGCGGTCGGGCTCGAAATAGAGCGCCATGACGGCACGCGCGATCTCTTCGGGCGAGCCCGTCTGCTCGACAATCGCCTTGATCGCCTCGGCGCGGTTCTCGGGCGCGCGAATGAAGCGGAAGGCATCCGCGATGGCGCGCACGAAGCGCACGACCTTGTCCTTGTTGGCAGTTGCGAAGGCGCGGCGCGCCGCGATCACCTGGAACTGAAAGGCGCTGACGGCCTCGGTTGAATCGCCAAGCCGGCGGAAGCCTTCTTTCACGGCGGTGATATCATTAGGCTGGCCGAGCGGCACCCCAGCGCATTCGCCGCGCTTGAGACATTCGAAGCGCACGGGCGTGCCAACGAGCTCCTTGGTCTGATAATCGCTGTCGCGCAGGCCATGCTTGGCCAAGAGCTTGCGTGTGGTGATCGAGATCGTGTCGGCGCCGATTGACAGCCCGATCGTCTTGCCCCTGAGGTCGGCGTAGCTCGCGATCTCCGGCCGCACGATCAGGGTGTAGACCGGGTTGCCGACTTCGCCTGCAATCGCCACCGCATCCGATCCTGCCAGGACCGCTGAAATCAGGTATGGCGTGGACGTGTGGGTGATGTCGATCGTGCCGGCGTCGAGTGCCGCGACCATCCGGTCGGTGCCGCCCTCGATCATGACGGACTGGATCGCGATCCGCTCGCGCGCAAAGAAGCCCTTGCGCTCGGCAATGGACAAATAGAGCGACCCGACGTTGCGGACGGTCGAGGGAATCTTGCCGAACCGAAGGGTGTCTTGCGCGGCGGCGGAGCCGACAAAGGACAACGCGATCAGCGCTGCAACAACCACAACAGCAGCCGCCACAAGGGTCGCCGGGGTTTGCCGACGCATGTCATCCTCCCTGCGCCTGGGGCGCCTGTTCTATTCAGGCGACAAATCTGGCCCGCACGGTGGCGGCTTTTGTTTTGTCTGCCCGCACCGTCATGGCGACGCTGCCGTCGTCCCTGACGGCCTTGGCCAGCACCTCGGTGTTCCGGTGGAGCCAGCTTATGCCAGCGCCATCGGCGCCGTCGAGGACGAGATCGAGCACGATGCGGGTCGAGGCGATGCGTCCTTCGATCTCGCTCAGGAGCCTTTCGATCCCTTCCCCGGTCAGGGCGGACACGGCGACGGTGCGTCTGCCGGCACGATCGGCGAGATGGCCGAGGCGCTCGCGCGTCTCTGAATCGAGGCGGTCGATCTTGTTCCAGACCTCGATCACCTGCTCGCCGGGCTCGATGCCGAGCTGACGCATCACCGTTTCGACGTCCTGCGACTGCGCATCGCTGTCCTCGTGCGAGACGTCGCGCACATGCAGGATCACGTCGGCGGCAACGACCTCCTCCAGCGTGGCGCGGAAAGCAGCCACCAGCGTGGTCGGCAGATCGGAGATGAAGCCGACGGTGTCGGAGAGAATGATTTTCGCGCCATGCGGCAGATCGAGCGCGCGCATGGTTGGGTCAAGCGTTGCAAACAGCATGTCGGCAGAGAGCACGCGTGCGCGGGTGAGGCGATTGAACAGCGTGGACTTGCCAGCGTTAGTGTAGCCGACAAGCGCGACGATCGGATAGGGCACGCGCTTGCGGCTGTCACGGTGAAGCTGGCGCGTGCGTTTGACTTTCTCAAGGTCAACCTCGATGCGGGCGATGCGCTCCTCGATCAGCCGGCGATCGGTTTCGAGCTGGCTCTCGCCCGGGCCGCCGAGGAAGCCGAAGCCGCCGCGTTGACGCTCAAGATGCGTCCACGAGCGAACCAGGCGACTCTTCTGGTAGGTGAGATGTGCGAGCTCGACCTGCAGCGAGCCCTCGCGCGTCTGCGCGCGCCGTCCGAAGATCTCCAGGATCAATCCGGTGCGGTCGATGACCTTGGCACCCCAGGCCTTTTCCAGATTGCGCTGCTGGACCGGCGACAATGCACAATCCATCACGACAATTCCGATCTCGTCGGACTTGATCAGTCCGGCGAGCTCCTCGACCTTGCCTTTGCCGACGTAGGTCGCCGGTCGAATATCGGAGATCGGCACGATCCCGGCCGAGACCACGCCAAGATCAATGGCGCGCGCAAGCCCGATGGCCTCGTCGAGCTTGGCCTCGGGCGAGCGCACGACATTGTGCGTCGGCAATGCGCTATGCGCCGGCAATGCGTTGCCGGCCTGCGTTCGCAGACGTCGAAAAGGCTCAACCACAATCGCGCGGGTGTCGCCCCCGCTCTCTGCGAGCTGAGGGCGATCGCTCCGCTTATCAAAACGACGGGGTTCCAATTACGGTTTGTCCCCTATCGGCTCTTCAGCCCCTTCGAACAGCTGGATCGGATGACCCGGCATGATCGTAGAGATCGCGTGCTTGTAGACGAGTTGCGAATGGCCGTCGCGACGCAGCAGCACGCAGAAATTGTCGAACCATGTCACGACGCCTTGCAACTTGACTCCGTTGACGAGGAAGATCGTAAGGGGAGTCTTGCTCTTACGAACGTGGTTCAGGAAGGTGTCTTGTAGATTTTGTGAGCGGTCAGCCGCCATTGTATTTGTTCCGTTTTTTGTCGCGGGCCCCTTCCCGCGAGCTTATGGCCAAGTCGCTTGCGCCTCGCTGATGTTGCAGATGGTCTTTCAGGTTTTGGATCGTTCAATCGCTTGGTGAGCAAGGACCTGGATGGCTGATATTACAGGGCACCTGTAGGGGCGGTGCAAGCAGAAGTTGGAGGCAATGCATGTTTCTTGGTAGTGCAATTACGCCCACTCCGCGTGCTTGTGGAAATCACGCCGTAGGGCTGTGGCGACCGGCCCGGGCTTTCCGCTGCCCACCGGGCGTCCGTCGATGCGCACCACCGGCATGACAATCTGGCTGGCGGCCGTCACAAAGGCTTCGCGGGCCGCATGAGCCTCGGCGATGGTGAATGCGCGCTCTTCAAAAACAAGCCCTTGAGCCTTGATGGCATCGATTAACACGCTCCTTGTGATGCCTCGTAAAATTCCGTTATCGGCTGGACGGGTCACGACCTTGCCATCGGCGGTGACGATCCAGGCATTGCTCGATGACCCTTCGGTGACCCGACCTTCCTGATCCACGAGCCAAGCTTCCCGCGCTCCCTGGCTGCGAGCGGCCTGTTTGGCGAGCACGTTGGGTAGCAAAGCGATGGTTTTGATATCGACACGCGACCAGCGGTCATCAGGAACAGTAATGACCGCGATGCCGTCGGCCGCCAGCCGCTCGTTGCCGCCAGGATCGAGGCTGCGGGCGGTCACCACAAGGCTCGACGGCGTGCCGGCGGGCGGGAATGCATGGTCGCGCCGGGCCACCCCGCGCGTCACTTGCACGTAGACAATGCCGTTGCGTACTCGGTTGCGGCGGATGGTTTCGCGCATCACTACCGCCAGCGCCGACGGGACGAGCGGCCATGCGATCTTGAGCTCCTCCAATGATCGCCGCAGGCGCTCGACATGGCGGCGCTCGTCGATCAGGCGTCCGTCTCTCACTTCACACAACTCGTAGACGCCATCGGCGAATTGGTAGCCACGATCCTCGATGTTGACCGAGGCCTCGCGACGCGACAGGTATCGGCCATTGACGTAGGCAATGCGGGACAAAGGCAGCTCCAAGCGAATAGAAAACCTGAGGTGGACGAGCGCCGTCCATACCAGTTTTCGTGCAGCAAGCGAACCAGCCGGATACCCGCCGAACCCATTTCATGGTGGAGCCGCAAACCTTTCGCCTTGTTGCCGGGATGCTGCCTCTCTTATGATATCGCGTGCTCTTACTTGTCCGGCCTGTCCGTTCGCGTCTACGTCAATAAGTATTTCAGCGACGAACCCAAAGAGGCCTTCATGACCAATACGACAATGTCTGCTCGCTTTGCGGAGAGCGATTTCCGCATTGGCCCGGTTCTCACGCGCACGGCGACGGTCCTGTCGCAGCACTTCCTGATCTTTTTCGGGATCGGGGTGATCGCCAACGTGCCGTCAGTCTTGATCGGACAAAGCAGTGAATCGGTCGCCGCCAATCCGACCGGCCAGGGTGCCGTTTTTCTGATCGTCGGTGGCGTGCTGGCGTTCGTCCTCAGCATGCTCAGCCAAGCCGTCATGGTGCACGCGGCATTTCAAGCCATGCGCATGCGTCCTGTCAGCTTTGGCGAGTCGCTGAAGGTTGGCTTGTCGCGCTTCTTTCCCGTGATCCTGCTTGCGCTCCTGATGGGTCTGCTGTTCATGCTGGGATTTATGTTGCTGATCGTGCCGGGATTGATCTTGGTAACGATGTGGTTCGTCAGTACCCCGGCCTGTGTGGTCGAACGGACGGGTCCGTGGACCAGCCTGAAGCGCAGCGCGGCACTCACGAAAGGGCACCGCTGGAAGATCTTCGGACTGATGATCCTCCTGGTTATCGTCAGCTTGATCGTTGCCGGGTTGCTGCAACTCGTGCTCCCGCAGTTTGGAAGCACGATCCTGGTTCTTCTCGGTACGTTGTTGTGGGGTGCGCTCTGGACGTCCTACTACTCCATCGCGGTCGTGATGACCTACCACGACCTGCGTGTGGCCAAGGAAGGCATCGACATCGAGCAGATCGCGTCGGTGTTCGACTGATCGGCAACCCGATTGATCGCCAACAAGTCCTTTGATCACCAACAAGTCTTGCGGCCCGCATCAGCGGGCCGCTTCTTTTCCGCTCCCGGCATGCTTGTCGGCACGCGCCTTTCCGAACAGCTGCTCATGCTCGAGAAAGGCGCGCTCGGCGGTATAGAATTCGCGCAGGAACGGCATGATGTCGGCGGCCGTGATCGGGGTCGTCCACTCAATCCTTTTGCAGATCTTGTCGCAGACCTCGGTCAAGAGCCGCATTGAATTGGGCGTGACCGGGCGCCGCAGCAGTTCCTCGAGCACTTGCAGCTCGAATGCGCCGTAGGCCCGCAGCTGCGCGTGCGTGAAGGTGAACTTCGATTTCCGCTCGACCAGATCACCGAGGAGGACCCGCTTCGGCAGTGAGATGACCAGAGTTCCGGCCAGCATATCCCCTCCGCGCATGCGATCGCGGTTGATGAACGGCAATGCCGCGAACAGGAGCATCCACAGCGCAATCCCGAGGTTGGACCAGTCCACGCCGCCGCTCGCGGTCTTGCCGGCGGTCAGCAGGACACTGAGCGGGACGAACGTCTCGATCTCGCGCGTGAGATTGCGTGCCACGACCGCCGAAGGCTGCAGCGGGCCGCCGGCCCGGTCGATCACCCGTAGGCCGACCAGGCGCTTGCCCGGCGTCGCACCCCGCCAGGCGAGCTCAAACGTCACGAAATACAGATTGCGGATCATGAATGCGATGAACAGCGCGATCGAAATCGCAAGCAGGCTGCCGCCGCTCACGCCGATGGCGGAAATGATCGCGATCACGATCACGATCATCAGCACGAACCAGATGAACAGGTCCAAGGCAAAGGCAACGAGCCGTTCGCCGTAGTCGGCGAGCTCGACGGACAGCGAGACTCCCTCGGGCGTCACGATCTGCCTGCGCTCGCGCCGGCCGCCTTCCAGAAAATCGGACGTGCGATCATGCGCAAGCGTCATCGGCGCTGCTCCCTGCCGGCAAGAGTGAAATAGGCAAGCCAAAGCGCGCCAGCCCCAAACCCAATGGCAAAACGCAGGGGCGTGCTCTGAACGAGCTGGCGGAAGCCGCCCTCCAGGAAGGCGGCCGCAAACAGCATGATGACCGCGCCGATCGCCATCTGGCCTGCCAGCCGTCCGTGCATGGCGAGGTTCTCGAGCCGCGAGTAGCGGCCCGGAAACAGCATCTTTTCCGCAATGACCAGGCCGCCGGCGGCAAACAGGATCAGCCCGCCAAGCTCTGTGACGCCATGAATGGCGAGCCAGCCGAGGAAATCGACGGTGAGATCGCGATTGTAATGCAGCGCCACGAAGGCACCGATCGGGAGGCCCTGGTAGAAGGTCAGCATGATGGTCGGAATGCCAATTCCCATGCCAAGACCGAATGTCATGATTCCGACGAGCGTGTTGTGATTAAACAGAACGCCGGCGAAGAGCCCGAACAATTCCACAAGACCTGGCCAGGGCGCGAAGATCTCCTTGTTGTAGAGATCGGCGCGCGTGCTGGTCGGGCCGCGACCGCCTGACAAGCCCGATGGAACGAAGGAGTTGAACCAGGTCTCGTCCTGCACCGTCAGCATGAAGCCGATGACTGCGCCCAGGAGCAGCGTGAGTGTTGCGATCAGGATATGCCAGCGCGCGGAGCGAACGGCGGCCGGCAACTCCCGTCCGAAGAATGCGCGCAGGCCGGTGATCGGATTGGCGCGCGGCCCGTAGACGGCGAGAAAGGCGCGGATCGACAGCGTCTCCAGATACAGCAGAAGATTGCGATCGAGCACGATGGTGCGCGCGACCGACAGCGACGACAGTGCGGCGCGGTAGAGGATCGGCAGCCGTTGCAGCTCGTCCAATGACAAGCGGCGAATGCCCTGGCGCTCGACTCGGGTCACGAGCCGCTCGAGCTCGAGCCAGCCCTCGGAGCGACCCTTGCGGAACTCGCTGCTCTTGAGAACGATCTCCGGCCTGCCGGCGGGGGTAGTGGTTGTGGCGACGGGCGCTACATCGGTGGCGGGCATGCTCATATCAAGCCACGTTGTTTGATCAGCAGATAGCGGTTGATCAGCGCGACCGGCAGGCCGCGGCTGGGGACATCGAGGCAGTGCACGCCAAGCCGTTCGAGCCGTTCGAGAACGATGCTGCGCTCGCGCAGGAAGTCGTGCGCAATGACCGATTGCGCCACGTCGGTGAACTGAGTGGGCGTTGCCTCGATCGCGCCCTGCAGCACCGATCCGCGCTGGGTCACGAATACGACGACGTGCCGATTGGCAACGCGCTGCATGCTTTCGATCAGCAGCTCGGCCGTGATGGTGTCGACGAAATCGGTGAACAGAATGACCAGCGCGCGCCGCTTGAGGCGCGCGTTGAGCTCGGCGAGGCCGAGCGTGAAGTTGGTTTCCTGATGCTGATAGGTCAGCTCGGCGGTCGAGCGGCGGATCCGGGGAAAGCCCGAGATGCCGCGGATGGGGCTGAGATAGTGCCGGACGGCCGCGTCGAAGCCGTAGATGCCGACGAGGTCGCCGCCCTGCAGCGAGATCCAGGCGAGCGCCAGGCCCGCATTGATGGCGTGATCGAGCCGCGTGATCCCCTCGATCGGCTCGAGCATCAGATAGCCGGTATCGAACGCCATGACCACCGAATGATTGCGCTCGATCTGGAATTCCTTGCACACGAGCTTGCGATGGCGGGCCGAATGCTTCCAGTCGATGTAGCGGCTGTCGAAGCCTGGAACATATTCCCGCAGCGCCTCGAATTCCGCGCCCTCGCCCCGGTGCCGCTCGGTCTTGATGCCGTAGATGGCCTCGCGCGAGAAGAATTGCAGCGCAACGCCATGCACGCCGCGCACATTGGGTAGCACGTCGATGACGCGATCGACCGGCATCTGCCGGACGAACTCGACGAGCCCGAGCGGCCCGCGCCAGCGCACCGAAACCCGGTCGACATGCACCTGCCCGCGGCGGCGCGGGACGACCGGCAGCGCCAGGCGCAGCGGCTCGCCCGGCGGCAGCGAGCCCGCGACGATCGTGGACGGCTCGGTCTCGCCGCGCTGATCGACGATCAGCTCGAAGGTCGTGGCCCGGCTCCAGCGGGTGGCGGCGATCGTCGCCGTGACGGCGCCGCGATCGCCGATCGAGACGTGGTCGGGCACGGCGACTTTGAGATCGAGCAATCGCGCTGGAAAGGCGAGCGAGACGTCGGTCAGCCCGGCGAGCAGAACCATGGCGCCATAGGCGAATGAGACCACCCATAGGTCGGGGTTATAGATAGCAACAATCAGCGCCAGCGGGATCCCGCAAACGAATGCAAGGACGGCTCGGCCGGTCGGGCGGATCATCGTGGCGCCGGTGTCTGGTCGAGAATGTCGCGCAAAATCCGATCGGTGCTGAGCCCCTCGATCTCGGCGCCCGGCGACATGGTGAGACGATGGCGCAACACCGGCAACGCGAGCGCCTTTACGTCGTCCGGGATGACGAAATCGCGCCCCTGCAGGACCGCATAGGCGCGCACGCCGGCGGCCAGCATGTTGGCGGCACGCGTCGATGCCCCGACCTCGAGCGAGGAATGTTCGCGGGTCGAGCGGATCACGTCGACGATGTAGTCGATGAGCTCATCCGAGAGGCGGACCTTGGTGACGGCTTCGCGCGCGTTCGCCAGCGTCGTCGCGTCGGCGACCGCCTCGAGGCCGAACTCCTCGAGCCGCGGCATGGCCGAGCGGTGACCGTGCTGGCGCACGATGGCGCGCTCCTCGTCACGGCTCGGATGCTCGATCACGATCTTGAACAGAAAGCGGTCGAGCTGCGCCTCCGGCAGCGGATAGGTTCCCTGCTGCTCGATCGGGTTCTGGGTGGCCACCACCATGAACTCCTGGCCGAGCGAATAGTCCTTGCCGTCGATCGTGATGATGCGCTCGTTCATCGCCTGCAGCAGCGCAGCCTGAGTTTTGGGCGGCGTGCGGTTGATCTCGTCGGCCAGCAGCATCTGGGTGAAGATCGGCCCCTTCGTCAGCACGAAACCATTGGTCTGGAAGTTGAACAGGTTGGTGCCGAGCACGTCGCCGGGCATCAGGTCGGGTGTGAACTGGATGCGCCCGAATTGCAGGTGCAGGCCGGCCGCAAACGCACGCGTGATCATGGTCTTGGCGGTACCCGGCACGCCCTCGAGCAGGATGTGGCCGCCGACCAGGAGGCTCGTGAGCATCAGGTCGATGACCGCATCCTGGCCGACTACGGCCTTGCGGACTTCGCCGCGCACACGTTCAGTGATCGCGCGAATGTCTTGTACGTCCATCGAGCATTTCCCCTTGCCAACGATGAGTCTCCGCGGGCGAGCCGGACCAGCGACGCCTGGTCCCGCCGGCCGCCCGCACCCAGTTCCCGAGCCTGCTGCAGCAACGACGCGCAATCGACGCTGACGCCGCGCGCTCCGCCAACCCGCTTGAGCCATGCCAGCAGCGCGTCGCCTGCAAGCGCGCGCGGCGCGTGCAGCTGGCGCGCGACGTGGCGCAGCGTCTCCTCGACATAACGGCGGACCATCACCTGCTGATGACCGGTGAACTCGATCAGCTTGGCCATGTTCTGGAGAAGGCCTGCGCGTCCGGCGCTCAAGGGCGGCGGCACCGATTGCGGTGCGCCGAAGCGCGCCAGCGTCGCCCACAACAGCAGAGCCACCCCGATGAGCCCTTGGACGGTCGCGATCACGAATGGAAAGCGGAACAGGAGCGCGAACGGATTCTCGGTTGCGGCGGTATAGCCATGGATGGTCTCGTCAAACACCACCGTTCCATCCGTCCTGCGCAACCGCTCGATGAGCGCGACCGCAAGTGCCGCATTACCCTCGCGCGCGAGCCCGTGGTTGGCGATCACGTCCGGATCCGAGAGCACCAGGACCCTGCGATTGCGCTCGACAAGCTCGCCCACCAGCATGCCCTGCTCGCCGGCGATGACCGGCCGCAGGCCCGTGCCGCGCATGAGCTGGGTGGGTTTCACGACGTCGGGCCTGAGGTTGAGCTCATTGGTGGTCCAGAGGACCAGGCCCTCCCATCGCACCACCTCCGTGCGCGGCGCAACCAGGCCTACGACCCACGTGGCATCGCCCGTCGACCGTTCCCGAACCTCACGCACCCAGCCCGGACGCTTGTCGCTCGGCAAGCCGGCCCATTTCGGCAACACGAGCAGGACCCTGTCGGCCTTGATGAGCTGGTTGATGCCCTCATCCTGCCGGAGGCTCGCGCGCGGCTCGGCAAGCACCAGCACGCCTCCTCCAGCAAGCTTGTCGAGTGAATTGGACAAGCTCTTGATGACCGGAATATCGAGCCGCTGCAGCACCTCGAAAATACCGGCATGGCCGATCGCGGAACGTGAGTACGTGCTGGCGCCGGAACTATCGGGCCCCTCGTATTCCTTCGAGCCCATCAGATACACGGACGCCGCAAAGATCACGACGGCACCCGCGATCCAGCCCAACATCAGCTTGCGCGAGAAAATGGGGGCGTCGCTCATGCGGGCGCGCCTCCGTGGAGTGCTTGGGTCAATGTGTTGAAGCTTGCGCGGCAGGCCTCATAGTCGGCGAGCGCGGCGGGATACTGGCCGAAATAGGTCCATTCCACGCGGTTGACGATATCGCGCAGCGACGCGCGGCCGGGATCCGACAAGCGGGCGCGGCGCAAGATCTCGCGGCTTGTGAGCGAGTTCTGCAAACTCCTCGTCGAGGCCCGCCCGAATGGCTGCAAGCCCCTGCAACAGAAGGACATGCATCGCTTCCACGAAGCGGCCCTGGGCGGCGAGATCATCGGCCGCTCCGAGCGCGGCGGCCGGCGAGCCGGCCTTGCCGCCACCACCGATCGCGTCTTCCGATATCCAATTGTCGCCCCGCGACGAGCGCAGGATCGGAATCAAATCGCGGAACGTGTAGAGCAGGAAGGCGACCGCGACACCGATCACGATCCACAGCACCTCCGCGGGCAATGACAGCAACCGCGGCGGCTCAGGCACGACCGGGAAATTGGTCTGCAGGTCAAGCCGGCGGATCGCCTGGTCGGCGAGTTGCTGAATTTGCTGTGGAGTCTGAGCCACAGCGTGACCGCCCGACAGCGCAAGCAGTGCTGCTGCGGCGGGCGCAGCTGCCACCCATCGCAAGCGCCCGACGAAGCCCATCGAACTCCATGCGTGCCCCGCACCTTCACAATTCCTCGGCCACCATAGAGCAGGAGCTTTGGAAATTGCGCAATCACTACGTCACGTCAGTCAATTCCGAGCGCCTTGAGCTTGCGATGCAGGGCCGAGCGCTCCATCCCGACGAACTCGGCAGTACGCGAAATGTTGCCGCCGAAACGACTGATCTGGGCGACCAGATATTCGCGCTCGAATACCTCACGCGCCTCGCGCAGCGGCAGCCCCATGAGCTGCTCGCCGCCATTGCCGTTGGGCATCGAGGGCACCATGGAACCGACATCCTGCGGCAGCATCGACGCGGTAATCACCGCATCCGGATCACCGCCGGCGAGAATCATCAGGCGCTCGACGTTGTTGCGCAGCTGGCGCACGTTGCCGGGCCAATCGTGCGACTGTAGCACTGCCATCGCGTCCTCGCCGATCAGCCGCCGCGGCAAACCCGTCGCGAGCGAGATCTGCTCCATGAAATAACGTACGAGATCGGGAATATCCTCGCGCCGCTCCGCCAGCGGCGGCACCCGCACCGGCACCACCGAGAGCCTATGATAGAGGTCCTCGCGGAACTTGCCCGCCGCGATCTCCGCCTCGATATTGCGGCTGGTCGAGGAGATGATGCGCACATCCACCGACAGCTTGATGGTGCCGCCGACGCGCTGAAAGGTCTGATCGACGAGAACGCGCAGGATCTTGTTCTGCGTCTCGCGCGGCATGTCGGCGATCTCGTCGATGAACAGCGAGCCGCCGTCGGCCTCCTCGAGCGCGCCGATCTTGCGCTCCTGCATGCCGTTCTGCGCCTCCGCCCCGAACAGCTCGATCTCCATCCGCTCCGGCGTCATCGCTGCTGCATTGATCACCACAAAGGGACCTTCGGTGCGAGCCGAGGCCGCATGCACGGCGCGCGCCGCGAGCTCCTTGCCGGCGCCGGAGGGGCCGACGATCAGGATGCGGCTGTTGGTGGGCGAAACCTTCTCGACGGTCTGGCGCAGCAGATTGATCGAAGGCGAATGTCCGACCAGCGTCGAAGGCGAAAACTGTTTGAGCGCCTTGACTTCGCGCTTGAGCCGCGAGTTCTCCAGCGCGCGCTGGGCCACCAGCACAAGGCGGTCGGCCTTGAACGGCTTCTCGATGAAGTCGTAGGCGCCCTGCTTGATGGCCGCGACCGCGGTCTCGATATTGCCGTGGCCGGAGATCATCACGACCGGCAGCTCGGCATGCTCCTGCTTGATGGAGTCGAGGAGCTGAAGGCCGTCGAGCCGGCTGCCTTGCAGCCAGATATCGAGAAACACGAGATTGGGCCGCCGTGCCGAGATCTGCGTGAGCGCATCGTCGCTTTCGCGTGCGGTGCGTGTGGCAAAGCCCTCATCCTGCAGAATTCCGGCGACCAACTCGCGGATGTCGGCCTCGTCGTCGACGATCAGAATATCAAATGCCATGACTCAATGCCCCGCCGCGGCTACTTTTCGTTCCGGTTCGGTCGCGACCGGCGCAGCCGCAAATCGCAACTGCATCCAGGCGCCTCGCTGACCTGGAATGCGCTCGGCGGCGTCGCGAAGCTCGATCTTTCCGCCGTGCTCCTCAAGGATGCGGCCGACGATCGCGAGCCCGAGCCCGGTCCCCTTCTCGCGTGTCGTCACGTAGGGCTCGAGCAGCCGGCTGCGATTCTCTTTCGGGAGCCCGATCCCGTTGTCGATGACGTCGATGAGGATGTCACCGCCTTCGCGCGATGCCGCGACCAGGATGCGCCCCTTCTCGATCTGGCCCGCCGGCACCGCGGCAATCGCCTCGGTGGCATTCTTGATGATGTTGGTCACGGCCTGCGAGATCAGGCGGCGATCGACGCGCGCCGGCATCGGATCCTCGGCGAACTCGACATCGATATCGATATCGGCATTGCCTACGCGCTGCAGGAAGACCGCCTGCCTGACCACGTCGGCAACATCCTCGGCTCCGATCACCGGCTTGGGCATGCGCGCGAACTGCGAGAACTCATCGACCATCCGCTTGATGTCGTCCACCTGGCGAACGATCGTGTCGGTACACTGCTGGAACACACCGCTCTCGTCCTTGATCAGCGGACCATAACGTCGGCGCAGCCTTTCAGCGGATAACTGGATCGGCGTCAACGGGTTCTTGATCTCATGTGCTATGCGCCGCGCGATGTCGGCCCAGGCGGACGTGCGCTGCGCCGTGACGAGCTCGGTGATGTCGTCAAGCGTGATGACGTGATGGCTTTGGTCGGCTTCGCCGGAAAGTTCACGCGTGACGCGCACATTGAGATTGCGATCGCGTCCAGACCGATTGATGGTGACCTGTCCCTGGATCAGTCGCTGACTGCCGGTGCGCGCGGTCGTGAACAGATCGACCAGCTCCGGCATCACTTCGCTGAACGGACGTCCCAGCACCTCGGCCTCGGTGTGGCCGATCAAATGCTCGGCAGAGCGGTTGAGGATGCTGATCCGGCCCTCGGCATCCACGCCGATAACGCCGGCGCTGGCGCCTGCCAGCACCGCTTCGGTGAATCGGCGCCGGCTGTCGATGAGGTCGCGCGCGCGCACGATGTCGTCGCGTTGCGTGCGCAGGTCGTGCGTCATCTTGTTGAACGTCTCGCCGAGCTGGGCGAGATCGCCCTCTGAGCGGCGGGTCGGAACCTGGATTTGCAGGTTGCCGGTCGAGACCAGTTGGGCGGCGCCGATGAGGCGCCGGATCGGTGCCGCCAGGTAGTTGGCGAAGGTGAGTCCGAGCCAGACCGCCGACAACAGCACGCTGAGCGCGATCACCGTATACATCGCCGCGAGGGTGAACTGCATGCCGGGCCGTCGCTCCTGCATCTCTAAGAACTGCGAGGGGCCTTCGCGACTGACCCGTACCTGCGCAACGACGCGCGGGTCGAGCAGGCGTGCAGCGTAGAGGTAGGTATCGGAGAACGCGCGCAGCTTGATGACTGCGGCAACATAGTTGGAGTCCAGGAAGACGCCGATCTGCGGCTCGATCTCGCCAATCGAAGCAAGCGCCTCGCGCGGCGGCTTGGTGAAGGTGTTCAGGGTGGCCTGATTGAGACGCACCTCGGCCTGATCGACGACATTGAGGTTCTTGTCCAGCATCGTGATCACCGGCAGCCCGCGGATGTCGGCTTGGGCGGTGATGAACTGCTTGAACTGATCGTGGTTCTGGTCATAGAGCGGCTTGGCGCGGGCGAGCTCGATGGCCGTTGCGATGGTATCGGAGCGCACGTTCTGGAGGTGCTCGCCCAAATAGGCCTCCGCCACAATGGCCGCGTTCTCGATCAGGGCTTGCGTCTGCCGCGAGAACAGGCGGTCAAAGCCGCGATCGACCGTGATACTGGCGACGACGGCCATGAGGATCGCAGGCACCGCAGCGATCACCGAGAACAGGACAACGATCCTGATGTGCAGTCGCGATCCGGCGCGGCCATGGCGACGGGCCTGGAAAACCCGCCAAAACTCTCCGGCGATCACGGCGATCAGGAACAGGATCGTGAGGGCGTTGGAGAGGAGCAGCACCTTCACCACCTGGTCCGTCGGCAAGACCGGCGTCAGGTTGGAGAACACCAGAAAAGTGACCATGGCCGAGAGGAGCGCCAGCCCCACGGCCACCAGCCCGATGGCCCGCACCCACCCTGCGGGTGGCGCTGCGGAAGGAATTTCTGGTGCAGAAGCTTGCGTGATATCCGCCATGAATGACTACGTTGGTGGCAAGGAGTGTAGCAAGGCGTTGTGGCACTTTGGACACATGCCAGCATTCGCCGCCATGTGCATGAGCGAAGTGAGGCTTTTCTACAACAATGTTGCCGAATTGAGACAAATCCTGGGCGGAACAGGATCAGTCCGGGCTTATCCGCCGGATCGGAACACCTGAATCTCCAGGTCCCGGATCTTCTTGCGCAGCGTGTTGCGGTTGACCCCCAAAAGGTCGGCAGCGCGGATCTGGTTGCCCCTGGTCGCCGCCAGGGTCACGGTCAGGAGCGGATGCTCAATCTCCCGCAAGATGCGGTGGTAAAGTCCGGGGGGCGGCAGGCCCTCCCGGAAGTCGGCAAAATAAGTCGCCAGATGGCGCTCGACGGCGGCTGAGAGCCCCTCCTCGGTGGGCGCCTCGTCGGTCGCCGGCATCGGGACGGGCTGGGAGAGTTCCGCCTCGACCACCGCGGCCGAAATGATCTCCTGCGGATAGAGCGCGGCCAGCCGGCGGGCGAGGTTCTCAAGCTCGCGGACGTTGCCGGGCCAGCGGTAGCGCTTGACCCGCTCGAGCGCGGCCTGATCGAGCTGCTTTGGCGGCAGGCCCTCGCGCTCGGCCTGGGTAAAAAAGTGCCGGATCAGGTCGGGCACGTCCTCGATACGCTCGCGCAGCGGCGGCAGCCGCAGCGGTACGACGTTGAGTCGGAAGAACAGGTCCTCCCGGAACAGGCCCTGCTGGATCAGGATGCGCAGGTCCTTGTTGGTGGCGGCAACGATGCGCACATCGGTCTTGATCGGGGTGCGGCCGCCGACGGTGGTGTATTCGCCCTGCTGCAGCACCCGCAGCAACCTTGTCTGCGCCTCCATCGGCATGTCGCCGATCTCGTCGAGGAAGAGCGTGCCACCTTCCGCCTGCTCGAAGCGCCCGGAGCTGCGGGAATTGGCGCCCGTGAAGGCTCCTTTCTCGTGACCGAACAACTCGGACTCGATGAGGTCGCGCGGGATCGCCGCCATGTTGATGGCAACGAACGGCCCGCCGCGGCGCTTGCCGTAATCGTGCAGCGCGCGCGCCACCAGCTCCTTGCCGGTTCCCGATTCACCCGAGATCATGACCGTGAGGTCGGTCTGCATCAGGCGCGCGAGCACGCGATAGATTTCCTGCATCGCCGGCGAGCGGCCGACCAGCGGGATCTGGTCGAAGTCGTCGGGCTTGACCGCAGGCTTGGCCCGCTCCTTCGGCTCCGACAGCGCCCGCCCCACGATCGTGATCAGTTCCTTGAGATCGAACGGCTTGGGCAGATATTCGTAGGCGCCTTTCTCGGAAGCCCGGATCGCGGTCATGAACGTGTTCTGCGCGCTCATGATGATCACCGGCAGCTCCGGCCGCACTTTCTTGATCCGCGGCAAGAGATCGAAGGCGTTCTCGTCCGGCATCACGACATCGGTGATGACGAGGTCCCCGTCGCCCTGGCTGACCCAGCGCCACAGCGTGGCCGCGTTGCTGGTCGAGCGCACTTCATAGCCCGCTCGCGACAGGGCCTGGTTAAGGACCGTGCGGATGGCCGCGTCGTCATCGGCTATCAGTATGCTTCCTGCAGGCATTGTCATCCTCTTCAGGCAGCGCCGTCCGGCCCGGCGTCGTTACCCAGAAACATGGGCATGAGAACGCGAAAGATCGTGTGACGAGGTTGTGACTCGCATTCGATGATGCCGCCGTGATCGCCGATGATCTTGGCGACCAGCGCGAGGCCCAGTCCGGAGCCGGCGGGCTTGGTTGTCACGAACGGCTCGAACAGGTGCGGCACCAGATCATCCGGCACGCCCGGTCCGCTGTCCTTGATGCAGAACTCCAAAGGCAGCGACACGCGCGTCTTGCTGCCGGGCAGCGACAGCCGCACGCCGGGGCGGAACGCGGTCGTGAGTGGATCTCGCCGTCGGTCGCGCCCTCTCCGATCGATTCGGCGGCGTTCTTCACCAGATTGAGAAAGACCTGGATAAGCTGGTCGCGGTTGGCGAGGACCGGCGGCAGCGAGGGATCGTATTCCTCGATGAACTTGATGTGACGCGCGAAGCCGGACTGGGCCAGCCGCTTCACATGCTCGAATACGCGGTGAATGTTGACCGGCTCGCGCTCGATCGGCCGCTCGTCGGTGAACACTTCCATGCGGTCGACGAGCTTCACGATGCGATCGGCCTCGTCGCAGATCAGCCGCGTGAGCGCCCGGTCGTCATCGGCGGCGGATTGCTCGAGCAGCTGTGCGGCGCCGCGAATGCCCGACAACGGATTCTTGATCTCGTGTGCCAGCATGGCGGCGAGCGCGGTCACCGAGCGCGCCGCGCCGCGATGGGTGAGCTGGCGATCCATCTTGTCGGCGATGGTGCGCTCCTGCAGCATCACCACGACGTGGTCTGGCCGCTCGGGCAGCGGCGCGACATGCAGATCGACCAGCCGCTCGCCCGGATTGCGCGGCGTCGAGAGATCGACCTTGTATTCGTTGACCGCGGCTCCGCGCGCACGCACCTGCTCGATCAGCGACAGCAGCGGGCTGCCGAACGGCACGACGTCAGACAAGCGATGACGGCGCAGCAGCGGCAGCGAGGCCTCGAAGAAGGATTCCGCCGCCGCGTTGGCGTTGGCGATCTTGTCGTCGGCATTGATCATGATCACGGGATGCGGCAGCGCGTCGAGAACGGCGTCCGCGGTGCCCGATGGGATCGGTATGCGTTCCATGGTGTTCATGCTGCGGCCCGCTGCAGAGAGCCGAAGGCGTCGAAGGCCTCGGCGAGATGACGATGGACCAACGCCGGCGGCTCGGCAGTCAGCACGCGCTGGCGATGGGCTTTCAGCAAGGATTGCGGCGCGCGCGCCGTCGCGGCGGCGGCATCGAGCCCCAGCCGAGATGCTTGCGGGCATGGCGGCGACCGATCGCGACGCCGTGATGCGCCAGCATCTCGTCGTAGAGCGTCGTGATGAGCGCCTGTTGAATGGCAAGCGTCGGCTCCTCGCCGTGCTGGCCGCTGGCGAGATATCCGCGCGACCTGTCCGGGCAGCCACGGTCGTCCCTGCGCGGCGCGTCCGATCATGATCGCGTCGGCACCGGATGCAGCAAATGCAGCAACCGCGTCCGCGTAGGACGAGATATCGCCATTGACGACGAGCGGGATCGTGACTGCATCCTTGACCGCGCGCACCGCTGCCCAATCGGCGTTGCCTTTGTAGAACTGGCAGCGGGTGCGGCCATGCACGGTGATCATGCGCATGCCGGCTGCTTCAGCGCGGCGCGCAAGCTCTGGCGCATTGATGCTGCGGTGGTCCCAGCCGAGCCGCATCTTCAGCGTGACCGGCACCCTGACCGCAGCGACGGTCGCTTCGATCAGCGTCAAGGCGTGGTCGAGATCGCGCATCAGCGCCGAGCCCGATTCCGCCGCCCGTCACGTGCCGTGCCGGACAACCCATATTGATGTCGATCACGGCCGCGCCGGTGGCTTCCGCAATGCGAGCACCCTCGGCCATCCAGCGTGCTTCGCAGCCGGCAAGCTGCACGACATGCAAGCCAACGCCCTGCCCTTCGCTGCGCAGCCGCGCATTATTGCGGCCTTCGACCAAGGCGGCGCTTGCTGTCATTTCGGAAACGACGAGCCCGGCTCCAAGCTTGGTGGCCAAGCGTCGAAACGGCGCGTCGGTCACCCCGGACATCGGCGCCAGCACAACAGGGTTTGGTAGCCTCAGGCTACCAATCGAGACTGGCGTTGGCCGAAAACTCATTCCCGTTGAAGTCACTTAAGAAGCCTGCACATGATTTAGGCGACCATGCATTGCTGCATAGAGTTTAGCCAATTTGCTCCCGGCCGCAAGTGCTGCAGTGCAATATTTCCCCATAGGGTGAAATTGTGCCCCGAACGCCCCGGCAAAACTGGTTTGCGGGGCCGTTAAGACGCGCTAAAGCCATGCCGGCATTTCACTTTTGGATACCGACATGGTGGGCATGGTTGCAGCGATTGTGGTCGCGGCCGGGCGCGGCCTGCGCGCAGGCGGGGGAAAGCCCAAGCAATACAGGGCCCTGGCCAGCCAGCCGATGATCCGCCCGAGCCTGGCTACGCTCGCAGGCCATCCCGAGATTGCGGTGGTTCAGCCCGTCATCCATCCGGAGGATGTACAGCGCTTCGAGGAAGCTGCCGCTGGCATCAAGCTCCTGCCCCCGGTCTTCGGCGGCGCCACCCGGCAGGCCTCGGTCCGCGCTGGCCTCGAGGCGCTCGCGGCCCGCAAGCCTGAGCTGGTGCTGGTGCATGATGCGGCGCGGCCGTTTGCCTCGCCGGCCCTGATTGCGCGCGCCATTGTGGCGGCCAAGAACGGTGCGGCGGTGCCCGTGCTGCCGGTCGTCGACACGGTGAAGAGCGGTCGATGCAACAGGCGCCATCACCGGCACGGTCGATCGCACGTCGCTGCGGGTGGTGCAGACGCCGCAGGCCTTCGGCTTCGACCTGCTGCTCGAGGCGCATCGGCGCGCGGCGGCGGCCGGTCGTGAGGACTTCACCGACGATGCCGCACTCGCCGAATGGGCGGGCCATCGGGTGGCAACTTTTGAAGGCGAGGCCAGCAACGTGAAGCTCACAACCCCGGAGGATTTCTTGCGCGCCGAGGCCGCGCAGGTCGCGGCGCTTGCGGATGTTCGCACCGGCTTCGGCTTCGATGTGCATCAGTTCATCGCTGGCGATCATGTCTGGCTCGGCGGCGTGCGCATCGCACACGAGTGTGGCGTCGACCGGCCACTCCGATGCCGACGTGGTGCTGCATGCGCTGGTCGATGCGATCCTGGGTGCGCTGTGCGAGGGCGACATCGGCGTGCACTTCCCGCCCAGCGATCCGCAATGGCGCGGCGCCTCCTCGGATCGCTTTCTTGCGTTTGCGGTCGAGCGCGTGCAGGCGCGCGGCGGGCGCATCGCCCATCTCGATGCCACGATCGTGTGCGAGGCGCCGCGTATCGGCCCGCATCGCGACGCCATGCGCGCGCGCATCGCCGAGATCGCGGGTATTTCGGAAACGCCGTGTGGCCATCAAGGCGACCACGAGTGAGAAGCTTGGCTTCACCGGGCGACGCGAAGGCATCGCGGCCTTCGCCAACGCCACCATCCGGCTGCCGTGGAGCGACTGAGAGCGTATTCGGAGCGACTGAGATGGTGGACGAGGAGCTCCTTGCGCAGGCACGCGCGCTGCTCGATCTCTGTCGGGCGAAGAAGCTGACGATCGCCACCGCGGAGTCCTGCACCGGCGGTCTGGTGGCCGCGACGCTCACCGAGATTCCAGGCTCTTCCGACGTGGTCGAGCGCGGCTTCGTCACCTATTCCAACGCGGCCAAGACGGCGATGCTCGGCGTTCCCGCTGACGTCATCGCGCGCTTCGGCGCGGTGAGCCGCGAGACCGCCGAGGCCATGGCGCAAGGCGCGCTGGCGCACTCCCCTGCCGATCTCGCAGTCTCGATCACCGGCATCGCGGGGCCAGGCGGCGGCTCGCCCGGCAAGCCGGTCGGGCTGGTGCACTTTGCGGCCGCAGCGCGCGGCGGGCCGCTCGTGCATCACGAAGGCCGGTTCGGCGATATCGGGCGCGCACAGGTTCGGCATGTCTCGGTCAAGCAGGCATTCGATATGCTGAGCGCGCTTGCGCAAGCGCAGCCCAGGCATTGAGGGCGTTCACACTCCTAATCGGCTCGGATAGTTTGATAGTCGGGTGCAAACGAGGGAGCGTCGCGTGAGTGAGCAGATCAAGTACATCCTGGACGAAACCCACATTCCCAAGAGCTGGTACAACCTCATCGCCGATCTGCCCAAGCCGCTGCCGCCGGTTCTGCATCCGGGCACCAAGCAGCCGGTCGGTCCGGCCGATCTCGAGCCGCTGTTTCCGATGGAGCTCATCCTCCAGGAGGTGTCGGCGGAGCGCCACATCGACATCCCGGAGCCGGTCCGCGACGTCTATCGCATGTGGCGGCCGTCGCCGCTGATGCGCGCGCGGCGGCTCGAGCAGAAGCTCGGCACGCCGGCCAAGATCTATTACAAGTACGAAGGCGTCTCGCCCGCCGGCTCGCACAAGCCGAACACCGCGGTGCCGCAGGCCTGGTACAACAAAGAGGCCGGCATCAAGAAGCTCTCGACCGAGACCGGCGCCGGCCAGTGGGGCTCGTCGCTCGC
The DNA here is from genome assembly GCA_963745515.1 of uncultured Alphaproteobacteria bacterium. GTDB lineage: Bacteria > Pseudomonadota > Alphaproteobacteria > Rhizobiales > Xanthobacteraceae > VAZQ01. The sequence goes on along the minus strand of CAVUXO010000007.1, from coordinate 154,671 downwards.
GTTCGCGGGCGCGCTGTTCGGCATCGACGTCACCGTGTTCCAGGTGCGCGTCTCCTTCGACCAGAAGCCCTATCGCCGCGCGCTGATGGAAACCTACGGCGCGCGCTGCATCGCCTCGCCGTCGAACGAGACCGAGAGTCCGGCCGCGCCATCCTGGCCAAGGACCCGAACAGTCCGGGCTCGCTCGGCATCGCCATTTCGGAAGCGGTCGAGATGGCCGCCAAGGACCCGGCGGTGAAATATTCGCTCGGCTCGGTGCTCAACCACGTGCTGCTGCACCAGACCATCATCGGCCAGGAAGCGATCAAGCAGTTCGAGATGGCGGGCGACGATCCCGACATCGTCATCGGCTGCACCGGCGGCGGCTCGAACTTCTCCGGCCTCGCCTTCCCGTTCCTCGGCCTGCAGCTGCGCGGCGGCCGCAAGCGCCGCATCATCGCGGTCGAGCCCGCGGCCTGCCCGACGCTGACCAAGGGCAAGTACGCCTACGACTTCGGCGACACCGCGCACCTCACGCCGCTGGTGAAGATGCACACGCTCGGCTCGACCTTCATCCCGCCCGGCTTCCATGCCGGCGGCCTGCGCTATCACGGCATGGCGCCGATGGTGTCGCACATGCCACGAGCTCGGCCTGATCGAGGCGCGCGCCTATCACCAGAACGACCTGCTTCGAGGCCGGCGTCGAGTTCGCGCGCTGCGAGGGCATCGTGCCGGCGCCGGAGGCGACGCACGCGGTGCGCTGCGCGATCGACGAGGCGCTGCGCTGCAAGAAAGAGGGCAAGAGCGAGACCATCCTGTTCAACCTGTCCGGTCACGGCCATTTCGACATGGGGGCCTACATCAACTACTTCGAGGGCAAGCTGGTCGACCAGGACTACGACCAGAAGGAGCTCGCCATGGCGCTCGCCGGCCTGCCGAGCGTCGCGGCCTGATCTCCGCAGCCGTCATCGCGGCGCGCGAGCGATCCAGGCAGCGGCGATGCGGATTGCTTCGTCGCTCGCTCCTCGCAATGACGATCGAGGGGGAATCATGATCGAGCCATACAACGCCGTCGGCCTCATTCCGACGTTCTGGGGCATCCGCCGGCGCGAGGACATCAAGCACAACATCGAGCACCTCAAGAGCCTGACCAAGGCCGCGTTCTGGCTGTCCAATCTCGACATTCCGGTGAAGCTGCTGGCGATCCCGGAAGGCGCGCTGATGGGCTTCAACGACGAGGTGCTCGACGTCGATCACGCCGACTACGCCAACACCTGCTGCATCGACATTCCCGGGCCCGGAGACCGACGAGATCGGCAAGCTCGCGCGGCGAGTGGAACGTCTACATCATGGCGCAGGCCAAGGCGCGCCATAAGGACTGGAAGGACCGCTTCTTCAACGTCGGCTTCATCGTCGATCCCGACGGCAAGATCATCCTGCAGCACTACAAGCTCTCCGCGCTGCTGCCGGTCGAGCGCTCGGTGTCGCCGCACGACATCTACGACTGGTGGATCGAGAAGTACGGCCGCACGCTCGATGCGTTCTGGCCGGTCGCCGACACCAAGATCGGCCGGCTCGGCATCATGATGGCGATGGAGGGCAACTATCCGGAGAACGGCCGCGGGCTCGCCATGAACGGCGCCGAGGTCGTCTACCGCGCCTCGATGCCGGCGCCGTTCACCGAGAACGACGTCTTCGAGATTTCCAATCGCGCGCGCGCGCTCGAGAACAACATGTATATCGTGGCGCCGAACATCGGCAGCTATCATCTCTACCCCGACAGCCACGTCGGCATCGACGCCGGCGGCGGCCAGTCGATGATCGTCGATTATCGCGGCCAGCTCGTCGGCAAGCAGCGCGACACCAACGGCTCGACCTTCGTGGCCGGCGTCATCAACATCGAGGCGCTGCGCCACCATCGCGAGTCGGCGCAGGTGACCAACTGGATGAAGGACATCCGCGCCGAGCTCGCGCAGATCATCTACGAGAAGCCGATCTATCCGAAGAACCGCTACCTGAAGAAGATCCCGCCCAAGCACGCCGACTACAAGCGCGACGTGATCGACAAGCAGGTCGCGCTCATGCAGAAGCGCGGCATCTGGAAGAAGCCGTCGAAGTGAGATTATTGTCGTTCTTGCAAAGGTGCTTGTGGCAAAGCCGTTGTTGCTGTCGTCCCCGCGAAGGCGGGGACCCATAACCATCAAATGTTATTGTAATCGTTGTCCGTGCCAGATAGCCATGCCGCGACGTATGGGTCCCCGCCTTCGCGGGGACGACACCGAGATTGCTGAGGGTGCGAGGGCAATGGTCACACCCCATATATCTTGTCCGCGCGCTGCTCGAACGCCGCGGCGAAGCGGCGGAACGCGAGGTCGAACATCGAGCCCATCAGCATGCCGAGCATGCGGCTCTTGAACTCATAGGAAATGAAAAAGCTCACCTCGCAGGTGCGCTCGCCGGTCGGACGGAAGGTCCAGCGGTTCTCGAGATGGCTGAACGGCCCATCGAGATACTCGACCAGGATCTGCAAATTCGGCCGATCGAGCGTGACCCGGCTGACGAAGCTTTCGTGGATGAGCTTGTAGGCGACCGTCATATCGGCGACGAGGATCAGGACGCCTTCGGGCTCCTCGATACGCCGGCGTACCTTGAGGCTTGAGCACAGCGGCACGAATTCCGGATAGCGCTCCACGTCAGCGACAAGCTCGAACATGTCGGCGGCCGAGTGCCGCAAACGCCGTGTGGTGGTGAATTGCGGCATGATCAGCGCGCGGGCGCCATCAATGCGTGACGGGCTGCTTTCAGTCTCGCAAAGTCCTCGCCGGCGTGGTGCGAGGAGCGCGTCAGCGGGCTCGCCGACACCATCAGGAAGCCCTTGGCATAGGCGACGGTCTCGAGCGCCTTGAACTCGTCCGGCGTGCACGAAGCGGACGACCTCGTGGTGCTTGCGCGTCGGCTGCAGGTACTGGCCGATGGTGAGGAAATCGACGTCGGCCGCGCGCAGGTCGTCCATCACCTGCAGCACCTCGTTGCGCTCTTCGCCGAGCCCGACCATGATGCCGGACTTGGTGAACATCGTGGGATCGAGCTCCTTGACGCGCTGCAAGCAGCCGCATCGAGGCGAAGTAGCGCGCGCCCGGCCGCACCGTGAGATATTTCGACGGCACGGTCTCGAGATTGTGGTTGAACACGTCCGGCTTGGCCGCGACCACGGTCTCGACCGCGCCATCCTTGCGCAGGAAATCGGGCGTCAGCACCTCGATGGTGGTGTGCGGCGCAGCGCGCCCGGATCGCCCGGATCACCTGCGCGAAATGCCCTGCGCCGCCGTCGGCGAGGTCGTCGCGGTCGACCGAGGTGATCACCACATGGGCGAGCGCCAAGCTTGGCGACCGCCTCCGCGACGTGCTCGGGCTCGGTCGGGTCGAGCGGCGCCTGGCAGGCCGGTGCGCACGTTGCAGAACGCGCAGGCGCGCGTGCAGGTGTCGCCCATGATCATGAAGGTGGCGTGCTTCTTGTCCCAGCACTCGCCGATATTCGGGCAGCCGGCCTCCTCGCACACGGTGTGCAGGCCGTTCGCGCGCACGATCGCCTGCGTCTCCTGGTAGCCCTTGCGAGACCGGCGCCTTGACCCGGATCCAGTCGGGCTTGCGCAGCATGGGCGTGTCCGGCCGATGCGCCTTTTCGGGGTGGCGCGGACGCGGGCCAACGGTGTCGAGCACGACCGCCAAAGGGAATCTCCAGGTTCCTCACCGCTTACTTACGAAGCGGCAGGGAACCCGGCAAGACCTTGGATTTGCAAGACCTGGATTTACAAGACCCGGATTTCAGCGGGCTGGCAGCAAATCCGTGCGTCCGTCGGCGACTTTCGGCCCTGGCCGAGGATCGACCGGGTTGATCCGGAACAGGGCAAAGCGCTCACCGGTATAGAGTGCGGTCAAACGCGTCGGATCGGGATTTTCATAGCCGCTGCTGTCGGTGAACAGCACGTAGACGTAGTCGTAATCGGTGGTCCACTTGTTCCAGTAATTGTCGGCGCCGTCCTGCTGCGGGCCCTCCTCGGCGACCTGCAGGAGCTGCGCCACCGAAGGCGGCGTCCCGTCGAGCCGGTCAACGCGCTCGCGATAGGGCTCGCGCACCTCCAGGATCTGCTTGCCCTTCACCGTGAAGGCGGTGGTCACCAGCGCCGAGCGCTCGATGATGGCGGAACAGGCCGCGTGTACGAGGACGAGGTCTTTCGTGTCGTCACCCGCATCCGGGTCGGCGTAGGCGACCAGTATCTTGGAGCCATGATCGATCAGACGCACGGAGTCGCGGAACGCCACGATCGTCTTCGAGGCGTCGGACCAGACGGTCTGCACCTCGAACACCCTGATCGCCAGGAGCAGGACCAGGACGGTGGCAAAACCGCGGCGCACATACTCATGCCCGAGATTGAGATGCGCGCAGGCGATCACCATGAAGGCGAGCGAGATCGGCAGGCGCTGATCCGCCATGTAGGTCTCGAAGATGATCCTCGGCATGGCGAAATAGATGATGGAGCCGATGATCAGCAGAGCCCAGCCGGTCGAATGAAATTGCAGTGCGCGATGGCGCAGGCCAAAGCCGGCCGCAAAGGCCACGATCCCGGTGAGCAGCAAGGCCGCGAAATGCGAGTAGACCTCGATGACATAGAGCAAGCCATCGAGCTTGCCGCTGAGCTCCCACACGAACGACGCTCGCAGGCCCCAGGTCGGGCTCATCATCAGGAGCGGCAATACCGGCAGGAACGGCAGGCCGGTGGCAACGAAATCGACGAGCGGCCACCGCTTCGCGCCCGCAAGGCCCGGTCGATTGCCGCGGCTCCTGTAATGCTCGACCAGGCGGCTGGTCTCGAAGGCGGCGAGCCCGATCCCATATACCCCGACCGCGAACAGGTGGCAGAAGAACAGCGCCAGCACGAACAGCAGCGAGACTGTGAGCCGGATGACGGGATTGTGCTCGCGCAGGCCGACCCAGGCCGTCATGGCCCAGAGCGCGAGGCCCATCCCGAAGATGTAGTTCATGGTTCCGACGAGGAACACGTTGTTGTAGAGCAACGGAAACGCGATCAGCGGCAGAACCGACCAGCGTCCGAAAAGCTGGCGATTGAGCGCAAGCGTGCCCGATATGATGAGCACGAAGCTCGCGATGGTGTAGACCTGCCCGGCAGCATAAACGCTCATCAGCCGCGTCAGCGGCGGAACGATCATGTCCATCATCAGGTTGGGAATGATCTGCCAGTTGACGTCATAGAACTTTGACAGATCAGGGTCGGAGCCCACCGTCGCGATAATATGCATGCGCGACAGGTGGTTGATGTAATCAGCGAGCGGTGGCCACGGATAGAGAATGACCGGAATGACCGTAATCACCGTTAGCGCTACGAACAGGCTGGCGATTTGCCTGTCGGTGAAATCAACCGCGCGGAAGACCTCGCTAAAGTGCCGTCCTACCGCAGTCGCTCGCTTCGTGCTTGCGGCCCGCACGCCCACCGGTTCGCTGATGTCAACCATTCTGCCAACAACAATTTTTTGACTCACTGCCCAGCGGGACCGAGCGAGCGGTCCGTGACGTTAATTGCTTGCGCCCCCGCCGGCCCCGTTTGCCTGAACCTAGGTGAACGCAGGATGAATAGTGGCGGGAAATGGCTCAGGCCCGTCGAATCGCCTGCCAGAGTGCCAGAAAAACCACAGCTCCAATTGTGGCGGTGATCAATTCGCCCCAGAAATCGGGCACAACACGCACGCCGAGCTTGGAAAAAAGGAAACCCCCGAATAACGAGCCGATCAGGCCGACGATAAGGTTACGAAGCAGCCCCCGTGGCGCATTGATGATCTTGGCCGCGAGCCAGCCCGCAATCAGGCCGATCAGAATCCACGCCAGCACACCCATTGCTAATCTCTTAGTAAAACTCCTGGTGAAACTCTCGCTTCACAGAGCCACGCCGGCGGGCAGCTCGCGCGGTCTGCCAACGGCCTCACATGTTCAGCACCCGACCATACGCGTCGAGCACCGCTTCCTTCATCATCTCCGACAGCGTCGGATGCGGGAACACAGTGTGCATGAGCTCTTCTTCCGTGGTCTCGAGATTCATCGCCACCACGTAGCCCTGGATCAGCTCGGTGACCTCGGCGCCCACCATGTGCGCGCCGAGGAGCTGACCGGTCGCCTTGTCGAAGATCACCTTCACCAGACCTTGATCCTCGCCAAGCGCGATCGCCTTACCGTTGCCGACGAACGGGAAGCGGCCAATCCGCACATCGCGCTTCTGCTCCTTGGCGGCCTGCTCGGTGAGGCCGACCGAGGCGATCTGTGGCGAGCAATAGGTGCAGCCGGGAATGAGGCGCTTGTCCATCGGATGCGGCTTGAGGCCTTTGATTGCCTCGACGCAGATGACACCTTCGTGCTCGGCCTTGTGCGCGAGCAGCGGCGGTCCCGCCACGTCGCCGATCGCATAGATGCCAGGCACGTTGGTGCGGCCATAGCCGTCGATAACGATCGCGCCACGGTCGGTCTTCACGCCGAGCTTTTCGAGCCCGAGATTTCTCGATGTTGCCGACGACGCCGACAGCAGAGATCACCCGCTCCACAGTCAGGGTCTGCGTTGCGCCCTTGCCGTCATCGATGGTCGCCGTGACGTTATCGGCTTTCTTGTCGAGCTTCGTCACTTTCGCGCCGGTGAGGATCTTGATGCCCTGCTTCTCGAACGCCTTGCGGGCGAAGACTGCAATCTCGGCATCCTCCACCGGCAAGATCTGCGGCAGCACCTCAACCACCGTCACCTCGGCGCCGAGCGTGCGATAGAACGAGGCGAACTCGATGCCGATCGCGCCTGAGCCGATGACCAGCAGCGATTTGGGCATGCGCTCGGGCACCATCGCCTCGAAATAGGTCCAGACCAGCTTCTGGTCGGGCTCGAGCCCGGGCAGCACGCGCGGGCGCGCGCCGGTCGCGAGGATAATGTGCTTGGCCTGATAGCTGCCTGGCCCGAGCGTGCCCTTGGGGGCTTCGCTCTTGCCGGCCTTGACCGTGACTTTGCCGGGCGCATCGATCGCGGCCTCGCCCCAGATCACGCTCACCTTGTTCTTCTTCATCAGGAAGCCGACACCGTCGTTGAGCCGCTTCGAGACGGCGCGCGAGCGCTTGACGACCGCCGACGGGTCGAACGCGACCTTCTCGGCCGAGAGCCCATAGTCCTTGGCATGCTGGAGGTAGTGGAAGATCTCGGCCGAGCGCAGGAGCGCCTTGGTCGGGATGCAGCCCCAATTGAGACAGATACCGCCGAGATACGCGCGCTCGACAATCGCGACCTTGAAGCCGAGCTGCGCCGCCCGGATCGCGGTCACATAGCCGCCCGGGCCCGAGCCGATGATGATGATGTCGAAGGTCGCGTCTGCCATGGTGAAGCTCTCTGGTCGCCTGCGCGGGGCCGCGCATTGGGTGTTCATATAGGCATTAGGGGCGATGCGTCGCTATTCCTTTGCCGATTTCACGCAATCGTTGTTCAGCTCGGCGAATATCCGGTCGGGCCCCTCGAACAGCCGGGCGATCTCACCCGGTGGTGTGCGGCCCGCATCGGCCACGGCCTTTTCAAGTCCACGCACCAGCTCGGTGTAGCGCGCTCGGATCGCCTCGTCGCGCAGGTTGGCGAGATAGGTGCCGAGTGCCGCGAATTTGTTGACGGCCGCGTCGGCATCGATCCGCTCCGCGATCGAGGTCGCCGCAGTGCCGGCCCGCGCGCGCTCGCCATTGGCACTGACGAGACCGGCTTTGAACTTCACCTGGAAATAGGCGTCGATCGTTTCCTTGCAGGTGCGCATGTATTCGGCGCGGCCGAAATTGCGCTGGATGATATCGACGAACCTGTTGTTGAGGTAGCCGTTGAAGATCGAGGTCACAAGCGACAGCGTTGCGATCAGCATCGGAAAGAAGGTGATCAGCACCACCCGCAGCTTGCCTTCGCTCTCAGCCATCGTGGCGCCAGCTCAGAGCGTCTTGGTCGCCGCATAGAACGGCGCGACGATGTTCTTGAAGCTGATAGCGACCGTATCTTCGACCGCCATCGCGGAGTGCAGCATATTCGAGGGATGATAGCTCACCTCGCCCGGTCCGATCTCGTAGGTCTCGTCACCGCAGGTCATGCGCATGCGGCCGCTGATCACATAGATTGCCTGTTCCTCGGCATGCTGGTGTGGACGCGCGCTGTCACCGACGCGCCAATGCATCTTCATCACCTCGATCGACGTGCCACGCACAACGGGACCACGGGCGTCGGAATGGGTGGGTGTGACGAGATGATCGAGGTCGCCGTCGAGGAGCACGCGGGGCATGAGGCTACTCGCACTTATCCTATTCACACTTGGCCGCAGGTCGCGGAGATTGCGCTGCGTCGGGCGCCTCGGTGCGCAGGCGCTGCTGCAGCATGGCAATGTTGGTGCGATCGCGCGGTAGCCGCAACGGCACGGCGGATCGCCCTTCGAGACCAAATATATCGCCGTCCGCCTGATCCATCGTGACGCGTTCCAGGATCTCCGCCGGCCGGCAATCCCACTGCGCGCTGCCTCCATACTGAACACAGAGCGCCACGTAGGCGATCCGCGATTGCGGCGACGTCGCGTTCGGATCGACGCGCCAAATGCCGGAGAGCACCGTGTCGTTGCCGGCCGCCCAGAGATACGACTTTCCTCCGGCACCGAGGTAGCTCACCTGCGTGCCCTGCGGTCCCGTCCAGGTGATGAGCGTCCGGCAGCTGACGAACTTGCGCGTCTCCGCCTCGCCCAGCAACTGCGCGTGGGCGCAAGTAACAGTGAGCAGCACGACAGCCGGCAGGCAGGCGAGCGATCGGCAGGTCTGGTATTTCGCCATGTCCCTCGTCATGTCCCTCGTCACGTCTCTCGTCATGGGGCGCACCATGGGTCACACTACCATCGTCACCGGGTTCTCAATCAGCGCCTTGAACGCGCCGAGAAGCTCGGCGCCAAGCGCGCCATCGACGGCGCGATGGTCGCTCGAGAGCGTCACCGACATCATCCAGGCGACCTCGATCTTGCCGCCCCTGACGATCGCGCGCTCCTCGCCCACCCCGACCGCCAGGATGGTCGCCTGCGGCGGGTTGATGACGGCGGCAAAATCCTTGATGCCATACATGCCGAGGTTCGACACCGCGCTCGATCCGCCCTGATACTCCTCCGGCTTCAGTTTGCGGGCGCGCGCGCGCGCCGCAAAATCTCTCATCTCATTCGAGATGGTGGAGAGTGATTTCGCCTCCGCCTGCCGCACCACCGGCGTGATCAGGCCGCCTGGAATGGAGACCGCGACGCCGATGTCGGAACGGTGATGCTTGAGCATGCCGCTTTCGGTCCAGGTCACGTTTGCGTCTGGGATCCGTTGCAGCGCGAGCGCGAGCGCCTTGATGACAAAGTCGTTGACCGAAAGCTTGTAGACGGGCTTGCCGTCCTTGTCCTTGGGCGCGGCGGCGTTGATCTCCTCGCGCGCGGCAAGGAGCTTGCCGATATTGCAGTCGAGCGTGAGATAGAAATGCGGGATGGTGAGCTTGGCTTCGACCAGCCGGCGCGCGATCACCTTGCGGATGTTGTCGTGCGGCACGACATCGTAGCTGCCAGGCTCGAACAGCGCGCGGATCTTGTCGTCGGATGGTACGGGCAGCGCGAATGATGCCGCTGCAGCCGGCGCGAGACCCTGGCCGGACCGCGCCGCCTCGACATCGCGAGCGATGATGCGGCCATGCGGACCGGAGCCGCGGATGCGATTGAGCTCGATGCCGGCGGTCTTGGCGAGACGGCGCGCGAGCGGCGAGGCGAAGACGCGATTGGCGCCATGTTGCGTACCATGGGGCGCATCCTGGACTGGTGCGGCAGCCGGTGCGGACGGAGCAGCAGCCGGTCGCGTAGCCGGCTCAGACTTTGCGGCTGGCGCAACTGGTGTTGGCGCGGGTGCGGCGGCGGGTGGAGCCCCCTTCCCGGCCGCAGCGGCGGCTGCTTTCGGGTCCTCGCCTTCCTGCGCCAGCACGGCGATGAGCTGGTTCACCGGCACGTCCTGGCTGCCTTCCGGCACGACGATCTTGGCGAGCACGCCGTCGTCGATCGACTCGTATTCCATCGTGGCCTTGTCGGTCTCGATCTCGGCGATGACGTCGCCGGCCTTGACGGCGTCGCCTTCCTTCTTCAGCCACTTGGCAAGGTTGCCCTTCTCCATGGTGGGGGAGAGCGCGGGCATCAGGATATTGACCGGCATAAGAGGTTCTCGATTTCTCAGCTTATCGCGCTGGTGGTGCCGGGATCGGTTGGCGAGTCCAACTCGGCGTTGAACAGCGCACGAATGCGCTCGAGCGTTTCCTCTTCCTGGAACTTGTTCTCGGTCGCATAGATGCGCGCGACATGACGCGCCACGTCGGCGATCAGCATGCCCCAGGCCTCAGGATCGTCGAAGGCGCGGCGTAACGATACATGCAGGCCGCCGTCCACAATGGCGGCGCGCAGCACCTCGACGCCGCCCTGCTCGAGCGCGGTGGGCGGAATGACCAACGCATCGAATGTCGGTTGCGACTTCTCGGGGTCCATGCTGCTCATCGCTGACACGGAAAGTTCTTGGACAGATGCGCCGTGTAGATCTGCGCGACCTGGGCGTTGGGCTGCGCGTTGGCGATCAGCTTGTTCAACTCGATCTCCATCCATTCGAAGATATCGGAAAGCTTGCTGCTGTCGCGCACCTGCGGCGGCAGGCAGAACAGCTTGTTGGTCATGGCGTTCTCGGCACCGCCCTCCGCATGCAGCAGGCCCTCGAACAGGCCGACCAGATAGTTCTTGTATGAGGTCGAGGCCCACCCGGCATTGCGCGAGACCCGCTGCAACACGCGGTAGTTCTCGACGTTCATCGGCGCCAGCACGATCGTGGCCTGCGCCGCGGCGTATGTGGGCCACGAGCAGGTCGCGCTGATCAGCAGCAGAGCCGCGAGCATGCGCATGGTGATCACCTGTAGCAAACCGCCTTTGCGGCCTCGACCACTTCATCGACCGAGGGCAGCGCCAGCTTTTCCAGATTGGCCGCATAAGGCATCGGCACGTCCTTGCCGGCGACGCGCGCGACCGGCGCGTCGAGCCAATCAAACGCCTCTTCCATTACGCGCGCTGCAATCTCGGCGCCGACGCCCGATTGCCGCCAGCCCTCCTCGATCGTGACCAACCGAGCGGTCTTCTTCACCGATTCCACGATGGTGCCGATATCCATCGGCCGCAATGTGCGCAGATCGATCACCTCGGCGTTGATGCCATCCTGGGCGAGCGCGTCGGCGGCCTTGAGCGCGTAGGTCATCCCCATCGACCAGGCCACGAGCGTGACATCGGAGCCCTCGCGTGCGACCCGGGCGCGGCCGATCGGCACCAGATAGTCGTCGAGCTTGGGCACCGGGAAGCTCTGGCCGTAGAGAATCTCGTTTTCAAGAAAGATCACCGGATTGGGATCGCGGATTGCGGACTTGAGCAGGCCCTTGGCATCCCCCGCGCTAAAGGGCGCAACCACCTTGAGGCCCGGGATGTGGGAGTACCAGGCCGAGAAGTCCTGGCTGTGCTGGGCGGCGACACGCGCAGCCGGTCCGTTCGGTCCGCGAAACACGATCGATGCGCCGATCTGGCCGCCCGACATGTAGCGGGTCTTGGCGGCGGAGTTGATGAGCTGGTCCATCGCCTGCATGGCGAAGTTGAAGGTCATGAACTCGACGATCGGCTTGAGGCCCGCGAGCGCGGCGCCGACGCCGAGCCCCGCAAAGCCGTGCTCGGTGATCGGCGTGTCGATCACGCGCCGGGCGCCGAATTCCTGCAGCAGGCCCTGCGTGACCTTATAGGCGCCCTGATACTCGGCGACCTCCTCACCCATGACGAAGATGTCAGGATCGCGGCGCATCTCCTCCGCCATCGCGTCGCGCAGCGCTTCGCGCACCGTCATGGTCACCATCGCGGTGCCGGCGGGCACTTCGGGCTCGGGCAGCGCTGCACTCTTGGGGGGCGCGATGTCGGAGGACTTTGGCTGCGCCGGCGCCTTCTGCTCCTTGCGCTCCTGCGCGGCAGGCGGCGCGGACTCGGCCGCCTTCTGCGCGCTCGTCGGTTTGGCCCCCGACTTGAGCGCGGATGCATCCTCGCCGTCAGCCAGGATCATCGCGATCGGCGTGTTGACCGCGACATCGTTGGTTCCTTCCGGCACCAGAATCTTACCCAGCGTGCCCTCGTCGACCGCCTCCACTTCCATGGTGGCCTTGTCGGTCTCGATCTCGGCGATCACGTCGCCGGACTTGACCTGATCGCCCTCCTTCTTGAGCCACTTGGCGAGGTTGCCCTTCTCCATCGTGGGCGACAGCGCGGGCATTAAAATTTCGGTCGGCATGAACGGCTTATCCTTGGCAACAATGGCGCGGCGGCGGCCCGATGCTCAGCGGTAGACGTCGGTGTAAAGCTCGGAGGGGTCGGGCTCGGCGTCGTGGATGGCGAACTCCGCCGCCTCGTTGACGACCGCGCGTACCTCGGTGTCGATCTTCTTGAGCGCGTCCTCGTTCACCCACTTCTTCGATAGCAGCCGCTGGCGCACCTGCTCGATCGGGTCGTGCCCGCTGCGGACCTTGTCGACCTCCTCTTTGGAACGGTACTTGGCCGGATCCGACATTGAATGGCCGCGATAGCGATAGGTCAGCATCTCGAGGATCATCGGGCCGTTGCCGGTGCGGCACCAGTTCACCGCCTTCTCGCCGGCCGCCTTCACGGCGCGCACGTCCATGCCGTCCACCTGCTCGCCGGGCAGGTCATGCGAGAGCCCGCGCTTGAACAGCTTGGTGGTCGCCGAGGCGCGTGCGACCGAGGTGCCCATGCCGTACTGGTTATTCTCGATGATGTAGATGACCGGCAGCTTCCAGAGCTTCGCCATATTGAAGCTCTCGTAGACCTGGCCCTGGTTGGACGCGCCGTCGCCGAAATAGGTGAGCGACACGTTGTCGTTGCCCCGGTACAGGTTGGCAAAGGCGAGCCCGGTCCCGAGCGGAACCTGCGCGCCCACGATGCCGTGGCCGCCGAAGAACCCCTTCTCGGCCGAAAACATGTGCATCGAGCCGCCCTTGCCGCGCGAATAGCCGCCGCGCCGGCCGGTCAGCTCGGCCATGACGCCCTTGGGGTCCATCCCGCAGGCCAGCATGTGGCCATGGTCGCGATAGCCGGTGATAACGCCATCGCCGGGCTTGAGCGTCATCTGCATGCCGACGACGATCGCCTCCTGCCCGATATAGAGATGGCAGAACCCCCCGATCAGGCCCATTCCGTAGAGCTGGCCGGCCTTTTCCTCGAACCGCCGGATCAGCAGCATGTCGCGAAGGGCGGCCAGATCCTGCTCTTTGGTGAAGTCGGGCACTGGGCCCGCCGTGTCGTCGCCGGTACGGCGCTGGACGGCCGATGGAACGGCCGATTTGTTGGTGGCTACCGCCATATGGCTCCTCAAGAAAAAGGGCGCCCGATGCCCGTCTTGGCTCAACTCCCATTAGCCGAAATCGTGCCGGCGCGAAAGCGCATGCGGGACGCTGTGTGTGGTCCTCCCGTGACCGAGTTTTACCCGGCTATAGGGCTCAGGATGGCAGGCACTGACGGTCATGGACGCTTGAGCTTGAGCACCAGGTCGTTGGTGTCCACATAGTCGAGCAGCGCGCGGGCGCGCTCGTCGAGGAGATCGGGGTCGAGGCTCTCGGACTTGAGCAGCGAGACCCGCCGCTCCCAGACCGCCCGCTCGGCCTTGACCGCCGCGAGCTCGCCGGAGAACTTCGCGATCTGCTGGTCGATGTTCTGCCGGGCATTGAGGCCGTGGTCGCCGGTGAAGGCGTTGACCCCGAAATAGCCGATCAGCAGCGCGGCGGCGAGATAGAGGCCAAGCGTTGTCAGCACTGAACGAAGCCGCCTGCGGGTGACCATCGCGGCAGAGTGCCGTTCCCGCCTTAAGACAGCTTTAACGCTCGGAAGCTGGACAGTGGTTGCCTAGCGTCCGCCGATGTAGCGGACCTCATTGAGCACGAAGTTCCCGATGCGCTTGCCGCGATTGCGCAGGTAGCGCACTAAACCGGCATCGACGAAATAGGTGAGCAGGATCGAGTCCCGCGTCGTCACCTCCGGGCCGACCGTGTCGGCGGAATGCCAGGTGTTCTTCGCAACCGCGAAGGCATAGCCCGTATTGGGCGCGAACTTCATCTGGGTATGCTTGGGCATGCTGCCGTCGGGACGCACCTCATGGAAGATGGTGCCGATGTGAGTGGTCGAGGTGTCGCGCGGCAGGTAGAGCTGAATCGTCATGCCCTTCCAGGACGTGTCCGGGTGCGGCGTGATCTTGTAGCCAGGAATATCACGCGTGAGGATCGGCACCGGATACATACCGACTTTGGCGAATTCCTTGCCGAACCGCTGGCTGAGGCCGGGCGCGAGCCGCCGCATCAGCGCTTCCTTGACTGGGCGCGAGCACAGCGCATGCCCGACGATGTCCCAGACCGTCCGCTTGTCCGGCGGCAGCTTGCGAATGTATTCGGGGAAGAGGTCGATCTTGACCCGAGTGTGGGTTCCATCCGCGAGGTCGTTGCCCTTGGCGCGGCCGGACATCGGCCGATAGTCGGACGAGATCGGCATCCCGGTCAGCATGGCGGCATAGACGTCGTCCGGGAACACACGGTCGAATTGAAGATGATAAAAGGGAGCGTCGCTCGTGCGGGCGCTGTCGAATGATGCTGCCACGAATTGCGTCAGGCGCTGGATTGCGCGCTGCCGGTCCAATGTTTTCAACCCGATTGTCTGGTCCATCGCGACGAGTCCCGAGGTGATTTGCCGGGAGCGTACACTGGGTATCGGCCGCATGACAGCGCCGAAAAGGCCGCAATCCGCAGACGACAACACAAATCTGCGAGACCGGACCTTGATACCGTGACGCGGCCCTAGCGCAGCGCCTTCAGCGCCGAGCGGCCCGCATAGCGCGCCTGCGCTCCGAGTTCCTCCTCGATGCGCAGGAGCTGATTGTATTTTGCAGTGCGGTCGGAGCGCGCCAGCGAACCAGTCTTTATCTGTCCGCAATTGGTAGCGACCGCGAGGTCCGCGATGGTGGAGTCCTCGGTCTCGCCCGAGCGGTGCGACATCACAGCCGTGTAGCCGGCCTTGTGCGCGGTCTCAACCGCGGCGAGCGCCTCGGTGAGCGTGCCGATCTGATTGACCTTCACCAGGATCGAGTTGGCGATGCCTTTTTTGATGCACTCGGTGAGCCGAGCCACGTTGGTCACCATCAGGTCGTCGCCGACGAGCTGGCACTTGCTGCCGATCAGGTCAGTGACGCGCTTCCAGCCCTCGAAGTCGTCCTCCGCCATGCCGTCCTCGATCGAGGCGATCGGGTAGCGCTTGGCGAGCTCGGCGAGATACTGCGCCTGCTCCTCCTTCGAGCGTGTCTTGCCCTCGCCTTCATAGACATATTTCCCGTCCTTGAAGAACTCGGTGGAGGCAGGATCGAGCGCGAGCACGATGTCCTCGCCCGGGCGATAGCCCGCGCCTTCGATCGCCTTCATCACAAAGCTGAGCGCCTCCTCGGCCGAGGCGAGATTGGGCGCGAAGCCGCCCTCGTCGCCCACATTGGTGTTGAGGCCAGCGTCGTGCAGCGCCTTCTTGAGCGTCTGGAACACCTCGACACCCATGCGCAGCGCTTCCGCGAAGGTCGGCGCGCCGACCGGCATGATCATGAATTCCTGAAAGTCGATCGGATTGTCGGCATGCACGCCGCCGTTGACGATGTTCATCATCGGAACCGGCAGCAGGCGCGCCGAGACGCCGCCAACGTAACGATAAAGCGGCTGGCCGACCGCGATCGCGGCTGCCTTGGCCACAGCGAGCGAGACGCCCAGGATCGCATTGGCGCCGAGCCGGCCCTTGTTGGGCGTGCCATCGAGCGCGATCATGGTCTCATCGATCTTGTTCTGCGCCTCGGCGTCCATGCCGCCGACCGCGTCGAAGATCTCGCCGTTGACCGCTTCGACCGCCTTGCGAACACCCTTGCCGAGGTAGCGCTTCTTGTCACCGTCGCGCAGCTCGACTGCCTCATGTGCACCGGTCGATGCCCCGGAGGGGACAGCGGCGCGCCCGCGCGAGCCGTCCTCCAGGAAAACGTCAACCTCGACCGTGGGACTGCCGCGGCTGTCGAGGATCTCGCGGCCAATAATGTCGACGATAGCGGTCATAGCGTTCCTTTGAGGCTCCTGCGGCGATAACGCTTGGGTTTCCGGCCGCTTCTACAGGATTGCCGCAGCGCCGCAAAGGCTGTCAGCGGTAAACGGTGCCAAGACCTGGCGCCTCGGGTAGCACCCGCGGCTGCGCTCCGGTATCCTGTCCGCAGGAGGATTCGAATGAGCTATGTCGAACGCGTGCTGCAACCGGGCGAAACCATCCGCCACACCGCCACCATCCACTGGATCGTGTACTGGCCGGGCGTCCTGTTTGCCGTGGCAGGGCTCGCGGTCTGGGGCTATGGCCAGCTGCATGACCACAGCAACATGATGTTCTGGCAGGTGACTGCCGGGCTCCTTTGGGTTGTCGCGCTCTTCCTGCTGATCCCCGAATGGTTCACCTGGTGGACCACCGAGATCGCAGTCACCGACCGGCGCATCATCTTCAAGCAAGGCTTCATCCGCCGCAGCACGATGGAGATGCACATGGACAAGGTCGAGAGCGTGGATGTCGACCAATCGATCCTCGGCCGCATCTTCGACTACGGCGACGTCATCGTGAAGGGAACCGGCACCGGCTTTGAGCCTCTCACGACTATCGCTGCGCCGCTCGACCTGCGTAACCACATCACAGGCGTCTGACGCCGCGATGGCCCGTCAGCCCGATCGTCCCCGTCATCTCGGGCAGCCAAAACTTGGGCAGCCAAGCGCGATCCCGGCATCGCCATCGGAGGCCGAGCTCGATCGCGTTGCCAATCCGCATCCCGACGCCGACTACGTGGCACGCTTCACCGCGCCCGAATTCACCACGCTCTGCCCGATCACGGCGCAGCCCGACTTCGCGCATCTCGTCATCGACTATGTGCCGGCGCAGTGGCTGGTCGAGTTGAAGTCGTTCAAGCTTTATCTCGCGAGCTTCCGCAATCACGGCGCGTTTCACGAGGATTGTACGATCGCGATCGCCAAGAAGCTCATTGCCACCATCGAGCCGAAGTGGCTCCGCATCGGCGGCTACTGGTATCCGCGCGGCGGCATGCCGATCGACGTGTTCTGGCAGTGGGGGAAGTTGCCGGCGGATGTGTGGGTGCCGGAGCAAGGCGTCGCGCCCTATCGCGGACGGGGATAGGCGCGCCCGGATTTTATTGCGGCCCCCCTGTGCATAGCGTGCACAACGTTGCAAGCGCAGCGCACTACCACCGTCGAATCGCATTATGGTTGCATCACTTCTGCGCAGCGCTACCTTTGTAGTTTCGCGTTCGATGGCTGTGCGCCTTGCGCCCTCTTCATCCGCGACACGCGACGCAAAGGACACCATGAAAGACCATCGAGAGCACCAACTCGCTGCGCAAGCGACCGGCCGCGCCATTCGGGCGATTTAACATCAACTGCAGGCACGCGGCAGAGGCGAGAGCGACGAGATCGTTTCCAGGCGAAAGGAGTTCTTTGCTCTTCTGGATGTCTACCGAGAGCGGCTGTTTTCGTCCATCGAAGAGGCCGTCAAGCGAAAAGAGCGTATTTTCTATCCGGCCACCATCCCTGGCTTTGCGTCGCGCTGCGACAAGATTTTCAACATCGGGATTGGCGCTTACAGCCATGACATGCTGAATGCTTGGCTCTACGCCAATGATCTCAAGCACGTGTTCCACGCGGACCCGGGTGGCGTGATCCGGTGGTGAGCGATTGACGCTACGCGATGCTTGGCTTGGATAACTGTGTTTCCCTAGGATGGGTACACCTTGTAGACCACGAACATACAAACCCCCAGGATGACAGCAAGCACCGAGGCTACGGTTGTCGCGAACAACTTGGTCTGCGATAGCATCTTGAAGTAGGCATTCTGCAGGCTTGCAGCTTCGGCATGGAGTATCTCGAGTTTTTCTGCTGTGGCGACTCCCAATTTGTCGACCGATGAGGTTAAAGTCGCAAGCCGTAGATCAGTAGCCGAACGGTTCTTGTCGACGGCCGCCACGATATCCCTGAGCTTTAGTCCGCTGCTTTCGCCTGTCGGGCGCACCACCTCTGTTGTAATGAGGCTCTCAAACTTCGGAATTTGGCTCGGTCGATTTTCGTCTTCTGCGGACACGACTTCCTTGAAGTGCTTCACGTGGCTTTCGACGGCTTGGCAGGTTCTTTCCATCGATAACCTCATCCCTCCCAGCTCATTTTCGGTTAGCTGCCGAATGCTATCGTCTATCCTCTCGACGGTCTCGGTTACCTTGCCGAGCGAAGGCATGGGCTCGCCCAGCAGAAGCGGACGGAATTTATTTGCCAGCTCCGTCTCCGTCATCACTTTGAGGATATCGCCCAGTTCAACGCTTCGATGCTCAGGAGCGCGCTTAAGCGCTGAACTCGTGGCTACGGAGATAACCTTCTCAAGTGCACTTGGGCCAAACAACTCCACCATCTCGCCACTCTCTGCGCCACCGTAGGTGAGGAGATATTTGAGTGCCGCTTGCCGTGCGTGCGCTGAATTGAGCAGGGAGGGTTCGTCTCTGAATCGGAGCATGCTGAACCGATCAGCCGCGGATGGAACTGATGTGATCGCGGCAATGAGATGGGCGACCGTAAGCGCAGGATGATCTAAGGCTGCTCGGATTGCGCGTGCCTTTTCGACGACTTCTAAGGTATCTGACGCGTAAGCATATTCTTCCTGTCTACCAGAGGTGGTCGCTGCTCGGTCATGACCAAGACCCGTTCCTGAATTCTCATTCATTGAGTACTCCCACGCTAAAAAAAGCCATCCGCGCGGCCCGACGCCGGAATGCTTGTTGTTTTTGGAGGAGCCGAACGAATGGCGGAACAAAATACCTTCAAAGTCTCGTACAATCAGAAGTATGAAGTCAAGCACGGACTCTCGTGGTCGAATACGTGAGCGTCATCAAGGACTTTTCGAGCTGATCGATTGCATCGTGCGCATTCGCGCGAACCTTCCCACACAGGGGAACGACACTCCGCGCCCGGCGTTAGCAGCCTGTGAACGCAGGTATACGCGATGTTGCGACGCTGGAACACTCAGTCACTTGCTGCCAAGCTCGCCAGGCATCTGGCGATGGGCGGGTTATTGGGAACCGTCCTTGCAGTATTGCTCGTCGCGATGAATGTGCGAAACATCCTTGGGCTGATTTCGCTCAGTGCGTCGCCCCGGGTCACCGGGATGGTCTTCGTGAGCGTAATCGCTTTGTTTTGTGCCGTCGGCGCAACCTTGACCGGGCTCATCTTCATCCTGGCGGACGACGACAACACCTGAGAGATCACCCCACAATCGCATGCGGCACGAACCGCGACGTGTTCTTGGTGATCGCGCTCACATCCTCTCGGATCGAGAGTCCGCACGGCAGTCCCGCCGCGATCCAGGAGCCGATCACGGCGTAATCATCTCCGAAGCGCGGCAAGGTGGCCATTGCCTGCCGCACATGGCCTTCGCCGCCATAGGGACCTGCGTCGGAGTCGATCATCTCCCCGTTCACCACCATCTCGACATTGGCGCCTTCACGCGAGTACAGCGGCTTGCGCACGAACGATTTGCCGAGCTTTTCCGCCTCCGGATCGCCCTCGAAATAGGCCGGCAGCAGATTGGGGTGGCCCGGGAACATTGACCAGAGTAACGGCAGGATGCCCTTGTTCGACAGGATCGCCTTCCAGGGCGGCTCGACGAAACGCGTCGAGGCGCCCGCGAGATAGGCGCCGAACTGCTCGCGGAACATCCATTCCCAGGGATAGAGCTTGAACAGGAGCGTGATCGGCTTGTTGTCGAGATCGACGAAACGGCCGTCCGGCATGCGGCCGATGGCGTCCATGGCCAGCACGGTCGTCGCAAGCCCGGCCTGGCGCGCGGTGTCCTCGATGTACTGCAATGTGCCGATATCCTCTGCGCTCGTGGTGCTGCCGGCGAGATGCAGATGAGCGCCCAGCCCGATCGCCTTCCAGCCTTCGATCAGGCGCTCATGCAGAGAGTTGTACTGGTCCGCTGACTTGGGAACGATCCCGCACGCGATCGCCTGCTCGAGCCATTGCCATTGGAACACGGCGGTCTCGAACACGGCGGTCGGCGTGTCGGCGTTGTACTCGAGAAGCTTGGCCGGCCCGCGACCGTCATAGCTCAGGTCGAAACGGCCGTAGAGATTCTTGTCGCGGCGCTTCCAGCTTGTTGCGATGAGAGTCCAGCATCGCTCCGGGATGCGCAGCGCGCGCAGGATGCGCTCGTCTTTCACGGCACGGTCGATGAGGTCGTAGCACATCTGCTCGATCTCGGCGGTCGGCGCCTCGATGTCGTTCTCGATTTCCTTGAGCGTGAACGCGTAATAGGCGCGCTCGTCCCAGTAGCGCTGACCATCGATGGTGTGAAACGCAAAGCCGGCCTTGTCGGCCTGCTCGCGCCAATCCGCCCGTTCCTCGCATGCGATGCGCTGCACGGCGTTCAGCTGCCGGAGAAGAAGCCATGGCCGGTGCCGCCGAAGCCGCCGCGCGTCGGCCGCGCGGATGTCGACGAGTTTGAGGCCGTCTTGGTGTGCTCCGATGACGATGACCCGCTATTGCCTGAGGAACCCCACCAGCTGCGAGAGCCGGTGCGAGTGCCGGACGTGTTGCGGCACGGCGTTGCGTGACCTGCTGCTGTGGCGGAACGCCCGGCTTAGCGGCAGGAGCCTGCTGCACGCACTCGTTCGGTGTCGTCAGATAGTGACCGGCGGCGGTCGCGCTGGTCACACCCATGACCACGAGCATGACTTGGCTCGAGCGCTTCATCGCCAGCTCCTCACAGCGCCATCGAGGCGGCGCTGAGCATACCGGCCGTGACCGAGATGAGCCCAAGCCAGATCGCGGCTGCCAGCTCGCCTTTTTGGATCCGCTCCGACAGGTCCGGAATGCTCAGCCGCACCAGATAATAGACCGCGATCTGAACGATCAGCGCGATGACGCCCCAAATCGCGCAGTCGATGACATTGGCGGAGTGGCCAATCGCGCTCGTCAGCGGCAGCGCGAAACCGATGGCGCTCAGTCCGAGCGCAACAGCTGCACCCGGCACATTGCTGCGGATCAACGTGAATTCGTCGTGACGAGTGATTGCGGTGTAGATGACAACGTAGGCGGCCAGAAGCGCCGCCGCGACCACGAGATACACAAGAAAGGCCGGCACTCCGCTCAGCGATTGCAAGATCATAGTGAGCCTTCATCTACGCCCTGGCGCAGGGCACATCATCGCACCGGCCAATAACCGAAACGTTCATCGTCATGCTGACCAAATCATTAATCCGGGTGGTGCGAGCCCGATCGAGCCGAGGCTCAGCTGCGCTGCAGCCGCGCCTCAGCGACCACCAGCAGCAGCTCGCGCATCACGCGCGCCGGATCAGCCGCACGCATCACGCCTCCCATCACCGCGATGCCGAGCGGGCCTGCCGCCAGCACCTCGGCGGCGCGCATGACGTTGAGGCCACCGATCGCCAGGATCGGCACCCGCGCGGCGCTTGCAATCTCAGTGAGGCCCTTGCGGCCGATTTCGGGGCCATAGCCGGGCTTGCTCTCGGTCTCGAAGGCAGGCCCCGCGATCGCGTAGTCGATGATTGCGGGATCGATGGTCTCGGCCTCCCCGACCGAGTGGATCGAGACGCCAATGAGCTTGTCCGCTCCGAGCAGCTTGCGCGCCGCCTGCGGATCGCTGCCGGACGGCAGATGCACGCCGTCAGCTTTGACGGCCTGTGCCAGCTCGGGCGTGCCGTGCAGCGAGAGCTTGCCGCCATGGCGCCACACCATCGGCGCCAGCATGCGCGCGAGCGCAATCTGCTCGCTGTCGGGCAGGTCTTTTTCGCGCACGCTGACCCAGCGGCAGCCGGATGTCAGGCTCGCCGCCACGACTTCGACCAGTGTGCGCCGTGCCTGACGACGGTCGGTGATCAGCAGCAGCGGTGGTTCAGGAAGCTTCATGGCCACTCAAAACCTGTCATTGCCAAAAGCGCAGAGCGGCTGTTCGGAATTCATTCTACGTTGAAATATGGATTCCGGTTTCGCACCTTTAGTGCATGAGGAAATGACAAGACGTTGTCTTTACGTACCGACGAGCCCGAATTGTGGACTCGATGGTTCCGCATGACTGATCTTAGGGATACGCCCGGCGAGACGCGACCAGCGCCCGGCTTCAACCGCCGCCCGCATGCTCTTGGCCATGGTGACCGGATCGCGCGCCTTGGAGACCGCCGTGTTGAGCAGCACGGCCGAGCAGCCGAGCTCCATGGCGAGCGCCGCGTCGGAGGCTGTGCCGATCCCGGCGTCGAGCACGACCGGCACCGGCGAGCGGGCACACACAAGCTCGATGAGATGCGGATTGCAGATGCCGAGTCCTGAGCCGATCGGCGCACCGAGCGGCATCACGGCCGCTGCACCAACATCGGCGAGCTTGCGGCAGACGACCGGATCCTCGGTGCAATAGGGCAGCACCACGAACCCCTTCGCCACCAGCGCCTCGGTCGCACGGATGAGCTCCTCCGTGTCGGGATAGAGCAGCTCGCGGTCGCCGATCACCTCGATCTTGACCCAGTTCGTTTCCAGCGCCTCGCGCGCGAGCTCGGCGGTGAGGATTGCGTCCTTGGCGGTCTGGCAGCCTGCCGTGTTGGGCAGAAAATGGATGTTCTTGGGAATGAGATCGACGAGGCTCTCGTCGTCGCCGGCAAGACTGATGCGTCGGATCGAAGCGGTCGCCATCTCGCTGCCGCTGGCGGCGAGCGCATCGAGCATCAGCTGGCGGTTCGGATAGCCCGCAGTGCCAAGAAACAGGCGCGAGCGGAACTCGCGGCCGGCAATCACAAGCGGATCAGACATCTGTTGCTCCTTGCACCCGCCTCTTTACCCACCTTGGCGTGCGCGCACGATCTCGATCGTGTCGCCCGCACGGAGCGGAGTTTCCTTCCAGGCCGCGCGCGGCACCACCGCGCCGTTGAGCGCCACCGCGATGCCGCGCTGCTCGGTGTCTACGGCCTTCTCCTCGAGGAGAGCCGCGAGCGTCGGCACGCTCAAGAGTTCGTCCTGGCCGTTGATGCGAATGTGAGCTTGTGTCATGTCTCAAACCTATTCCGCTGCGCGCACCGGCGCAAAGCGCTCGACCCCGAATGGCCGGATCGCGGGCTCGACCGTGCCATCGAGAACAAGGCGCGCGATCGCATCGGCAGTAACCGGTGCGAGCAGGATGCCGTTGCGATGATGGCCGGTCGCGTAGACGAGCCCGGCCACTGGCCCTGGCCCGAGAATTGGCGCGTCGTCGCGGCTGCCCGGACGATGGCCGACCCACATCTCATCGATCGGCAGCTCCTCGATCGAGGGAATGGTGCGCCAGGCGGCGTCGAGCAGCGCCAGCACGCCGCCCGCCGTCAGCGTGGTGTCGAATGCCTTCTCTTCCACCGTCGCACCGAGGATCAGGCGGCCGTCGCGGCGCGGCACCAGATAAAGCCCGGGCGCCCAGACCACGTGATTGATCAGCGGCGCCGATGGATCCATGCGCAACGCGATCATCTGGCCCTTGATCGGCCGCACCGGCGGCCGCTGCTCGGAGGGAAGCCCGCCGATGCTGCGCGACCAGGCGCCGGCCGCGAGCACGACCGCGTCGGCCGAAACCTTGCTGCCATCTTCCAGGATGATCCCGTCGGCGCGTCCGCCCGAGACCGAAATGTCCTTGACCGGCGTGTGCTCGCGCACGATCGCGCCCGCGCGCTCGGCGGCCTTGCGCAAGGCCGGCGCAAGCTTGCGGTTCTCGACCTGGTGATCCTGCGGGCTCCACACCGCGCCCGCGAGCTTGCCGGCGAGATGCGGCTCGCGCCGGCGGGTCTCCGCGGCGGTGATCCATTCGAGCGGCAGGCCCAGCTTGTGCTGGAACACGAGATGATGCTGCAGCCGCGCCTGATCGTCGGCGGTGAGCGCCACGATGATGGTGCCCTCGGTGCGCAGCTCGACGTCGATGCCCGAGTCGCCTCCGCAAGCTCCGCCGCAAAGGCCGGCCAGCGCGCCTGGCTCTCGCGCCCGAGCGCGACCAGTGTCTCCTCGCCCGGCTCCGCCTCGCAGCAGGCGGCCAGCATGCCGGCGGCCGCATGCGAGGCGCCTGCCCCTGCCCGCCCGCGGTCGAACACCTCGACCGCAACGCCGCGCGCGGCGAGCCGCCAGGCAATGCCGAGCCCGACCACGCCGGCGCCAATGATGGCGACGCGCTGCTTTCCGGTTTGCTTTCCAGTGTGAGATGAGCGGTCCGTCACGCGGCTCCCTTCGCTGGCATGACCCAGACAGGTTCGATGGGTTTGATCTCAGCCGCGATCAGCGCGGCACCCCAAGCCAGCCCTAATAATGGCGGCTTGGTTGCAGCTGTTCAAGTCCCTTGATTGGACAAGTCGCTCAATCGAGATCGCGCTGCTCAGCCAATGGCGAGCAGCGCTAAGCCGGTTCCACCGGAGCTTGAGAGGCCAGCAGTCTTTGTCAGGACTGCTGGCCAGCGAAGCATATCGTAAGCCTATCGCGCCGCCGCCTGACCCGTCAGGTTGATCATGGGGATTGCGCCCCCCGGGATCATGGTCGCCGGCAGCTTGCCGTCCCACTTCTCGGCCTGCACGAGGTTAACGAGCGCCGGATTTCCAGCGAGTGCCTTGCCGCGCGCATCAATGGCTTCGGCCTCGGCATTGCCGCGCAACTTGATGGCGTCGGCGTTGGCCTGCGCCTCGAGCCGCACGCGATCGGCCTGCGCCTTGGCCTGCGTCACCACGATCTCGGCCTGCACGCGTTCGCGCTCAAGATTTTGCCGAAGCCGCTGGACTTCGACCTCCGCCTGCATGCGGGCTTCCACCGACTTAATGTATTCGGGCGAGAAATCGATGTTTTCGATCTGCACGCCCTCGAGCATGAAGATGGGATCGTAGGCCATCGCGTCGGTAAGAGCGCGCGTCACATCTGTATTGAGCGGGCCACGCTGCGTGATCGCGCGGACCGCCGTATATTGGCCAAAGACGATCTTGACCTCCTTGTTCATCAGCGGAGTGACGAGTCGCTCCACGGCCGCGTTGAGATCGCCGGCAAACCTGGAATAGATCTCGGACACTTTGTCCGGCGAGGTCCGGATCGTGATCGATATTTTGAGATCGGCCGGTTGCTGGTCCGCCGAATAGGAGTTCACCTTGGCCCACGAATGGGTGTGGGTCTGCATATCGATCTTGACGACGTTGTCGATCAGAGGCCACTTGAAGTGGAGGCCTGGTTGCACGACCTCGACCAGTGCACCATTGCGCAATAGGACGCCGCGCTGCGTCTGATCGATCGTGTACCAGCTTCCCGTCAGGATCATCAGAACGATCAGCGCCGCAATCGCCGCGCCAACCCCTCCAATAATGCCGAACTGTTTCATCGGGGGCCTCCATTAAGTCATAGGAACAGTTTGAACCATGGCAATCCTCATTAAATTGGAATTGCTGCCGCGCCTAACAATTCCGTTTACAAGGATGAATAGTGCCCTTGCAAACCGCGTTAATTTTGTCGAATCGACAAAATTAGCTGCGTAGGCAAATAGGGGCTCTTCTGAGAGACTTAGCGATAAGTTAGATGGTCCCGGTTGTATTCCGGTGGCGCAACAATCGCGCGCACACGAATCCGACCATGAGCACCATCACGGCGCCGACGAGCAGTGTTGGCGCCTCTCCCGCGTGCGCAAAGCCATAGCCATAGACGATGGGCCCGGAGGCCTGGCCAAGATAAAAGAAACAGGAATGCAGCGACGCCGCGACCCCGCGCGCGGTCGACGACAGCTCGGTCACGTGCACCTGGATCGAGCCGTGCAGCAGATAGAAGCCGAAGCCGAACAAGGCGAAGACGGTCGTCTGAATGTACCAAGGAAAATTGAAGGCGATGAGCACCAGCGCCACAGCGGCCATGCTGCCGCCCACGATCATCAGCAATCGCTGCTCGATCTTGGCCACCAGCACTGGCACCGACAGCGAATAGACGACGCCACCAAGCCCGAACGCCGCGATGACGATGCCGGCAATGGAGGCGCGCGTCTCACCCGCGGCGATCAGCAGGATCGCCACATAAGGGAAGAGACCGTGAATGAACACCGCTTCGACGAAGACGGCTGAGAAGCAGACTTTCGCGCGCGGATCGGCGAACACGCTGCGAAAGCCTTCCATGATGGTGGCGAGGCGAAACGCGCTGGGTTTCGGCACCGCGACATTGCGAAACGCAAAGAACGCCGCGACCGCAACAACAAGTCCGAACAGCCCAAGCACGACGAAGATGCCGCGCCAGCCGAACAGGTCGCCGATCACGCCCGCGATCGTGGCGCCGAGCAAGTTGCCGGTGAGGCCGATGGCAAGCAGGCGGCCGATCGCGACCTGCCGCTGGTGAACCGGAACAAGATCGCCGATGAGCGCCATGGCGGCGGGAAACACTCCGCCGGCGACAAGTCCCGCCATCACCCGCATTGCCACCAGAAGGTAGAAGTCGGTCACCACGGACGAGATCAGCGACGCCACTGCGACGATCAGCAGCGCCGCGTTCATGACGCGGGTCTTGCCCAGCGTGTCGCTGAGCGCGCCCAGGAGCGGCTGTATCAGCGCGTAGGGAAACGTATAGGCGGTCGAGAGCAGCGCCGCGGTCTTGGCGTCGATCGCCAGATCGACGGCGATCTGCGGAATGACCGGATCGACCGCGCGCGTGAACAGCGTCGAGGCAAAGACGACGAGACCGACAATTTTGAGGACGGGTGGAATGGCGCGCGCCAGTCGCGCTGCGTCGCCATGCGCCGTCAGCTCTTGGCAGGCTCATCTGGTCGAGTTCTTTGGCGAGCTGATCGAACGCGATCAGCTGCCGCAGCAGGCTCTCCATCGCCTTGAGCGGCACCATGTTGGGTCCGTCGGACGGCGCCTTGTCGGGGTCGGGATGCGTCTCGATGAACACGCCCGCGACCCCGACCGCGACGGCGGCGCGCGCGAGCACCGGCACGAACTCGCGCTCGCCGCCCGAGGATGCGCCCTGCCCGCCCGGCTGCTGCACCGAATGGGTGGCATCGAAGATCACCGGCGCGCCGGTCGTGCGCGCGAGAATCGGCAGCGCCCGCATGTCGGAGACGAGCGTGTTGTAGCCGAAGGAAGCGCCGCGCTCGGTGACCAGCACGTTGCGATTGCCGGCGCCGGTCACCTTGGCGACCACGTTGCGCCATGTCCCAGGGCGCCAGGAACTGGCCCTTCTTGACGTTGACCACCCGCCCGGTCGCGGCTGCGGCGACGAGAAGATCGGTCTGCCGGCAGAGGAAAGCCGGGATCTGCAGCACGTCGACCACTTCGGCGACGGGCGCGCACTGCGCCGCGTCGTGCACGTCGGTGAGCACCGGCACGTCCGAGCGATGAGCGCAGCTCCGCGAAGATCGGCAGCGCCTCCTTGAGCCCGATGCCGCGCGTTGCTCGGGCGCTGGTGCGGTTCGCCTTGTCGAACGAGGTCTTGTAGACGAAGCCGAGCTTGAGCCGCGCCGCGATCTCCTTGAGCGCGCCTGCCATCTCGAGCGCATGCGCGCGGCTTTCGAGCGCGCAAGGCCCGGCGATCAGCGCGAGCGGCAGCGCATTGCCGAAGCGCGCCGCGCCGACGGCGACGATAGGATTGGGTGCCGGCTCAACCTTAGTCATCTCACCTCTCGCGAGCCGACCATGACGGCGACAGGCCCCATCGGTCAACCGCCGAGATTCGCGGACGTCTCGAATACAAGCGTTGCGCCCATAGCAGCCTGCGGGTGCGATCACGGTCTGGCCCATGTGCTCGGAAAACGCGATGTCGCCCGACGTGAGCGCATGCGTGCAGCGCCTTGCGCTCGCGCACCGTGAAGCGCACCGCGGCAAGCCGCGCGCCCGCCGGATGGGTCTGGCGGCTCGACCCCGAAACGCGTGTGGAAGGCGGCCGGGTCCATGATCTGGATGTCGCCGCGCGGTGTCGGCGCAGTGAGCACGCCCGAGCCGGCATGCAGCTCGCGCACGCCGCTGAAGGCGGTGAGGAAGATGTGATGGTCGGTCGGGTTCTCGGCGACCAGCACTGCGCCGGCGATGCCGGTTGCCCCATTGGCATGCTGCTGGAGCGCGGGATTCCAGAAATTCTGCGGACTGCGCTGCCGGCAGACCGCAAAACCGATCTCGGGTGCGCGCGGGTCGCGCGCGAACGCGAGCGAGAAGCCGACCTGTCACCGTGCTGCCGTCCGGCCCCTTGCCGGCGCGCTCGAACGTGCAGCGCATCCGAGCGCGCGATGTTCGCTGGCGCGGAATTGCGCCGCATCCGCCGGCACGTCGTGGCTTTCCAGCATCATGAACGAGAGGCCCTCGTGCCGCTCGAGAAACCGGCGATTGAAATCGCCGAACAGCGCCGCGAAGCCCTTCGCCCCTGAGCTTCTCGGGCTCGGCGACCGCTAGCAGCTCGATGAAAAATCCGGGCAGCTGGACGAGGTGATTGTGGGTGCCCCAGGAGTGGCGGTTGCGCGCCCCGACAGTGAAGCCGATGCGGCGATAGAGGTCGCCCGCGGCGTCGAGGTCGCGCACGGCATGAACGATGTGGTCGAGGCCGCGGGGCATTGCATTGCTTCCGTCGTTTCCGTCATGCGCTTAAACGCATGATGGCTGCCCGGGTCAACAGGACATTTACGCCCGCTTGTTCGAAGACGGACGTCAACGCCCTTAGGACCGGACACGACGTGCAATGCCTCTTCCCGACGCGTCAGGCCCGTTCCAGCGCCGCCTTCACCCGCTCGGGCGTGAACGGCACGCGGCGCAGCCGCACGCCGGTCGCATCGAACACCGCATTGCCGATCGCGGCCGGCACGAGGCCGAGCGCCATCTCGGCGGCGCCGGAAGGCGCCTGCCTCCGGCCGGTCGATCAGCACGATCTCGATCTTCTCGCGGCACGATCGTCGATGTGCAGCACCGGATAGGTCAGCCAGTCGACGCTGGTCACCATGTTCTCGTCGAAGCGCACCTCCTCGAACATGGTGCGGCTGGTGCCATAGACGAGCTGGCGGTCGATGACGTGCCGGAGCGTCTCCGGATTGACGATCATGCCGACATCATGGGCGCAGACATAGCGCAGGAGCTCGATCTTGCCGGTCTTGCGGTGCACCCGCACCTCGGCGACGAGCGCGATGAAGGTGTGAAGTGCCGGCGGAACGCGATGCCGCGGCCGACCGCGACATCGCTGTCCTTCTGGTCGTTGCGCGGCGACGGCCGCTTCTCCCAGCCGTAGCTGCTCGGCCGCGATCCGCACCGCGTCGCGGTCGCGCGGATTGCGTGAGATAGCGCAGCCGGAAATCGACCGGATCGGTATTGGTCGCGGCCGCCATCTCGTCGATGAACGACTCGCTGCCGAACAGGATCGGCGGGCCGTAAGGATCGCGCAGATGCGTCGTGCGCAGCGGCGAGGCGCGGTCCATCAGCGGCGGGACGATCTCCCAGCCGAGCCGCCCGTGGTCGAACGTGTAGGAGGCGACCGGGATCTCGAAGCTCTGCTCCGGCTTGAGCGGCAGCGCCGAGCAGATGGCCGGCGAGCACATCGGCGGCGCGTGCTCTCGCGCGTGTTGCGTGTCGAGGCGCGAGAACGCCTTGCTGATGTTCTCGTAGGCGATCACCTTGCCGGAGGCGTCGAGCCCGGCGCGGCTGCGGTTGACCGAGGCCGTGCCCTTCGGGTCCCAGGCGATGCCTTCGTGGCGCATGTACTGCACGCGCACCGGCCGGCCGAGATGCTTCGACAGCACGGCCGCGTCGGCGGTGGCGTCGCCCTGGTCGTTGCGGCCGTAGGAGCCGGTGCCGAACATCCAGATCGCGCGCACCTTCTCGCGCGGCAGGCCGAGCAGCTCGGCGACGCAGTCGCGCGGCGTAATGGGCTTCTGCGTCGAGGTCCAGATCGTCGCCTCGCCGTCGCGCACGTCGGCGACCGCGCAGGCCGGGCCCGTGCTGGCATGCGACTGGGTCGGGAATTCGTACTCGCCTTCGATGATGCGCACCGCCTGCTTGATGCCGTCCTCGAAGTTGCCGTTCTCGCGCTGGAATTCGCGCTTGACGACCGGCGCCTTGCGGATGTGGTCGTGCAGCTTGTCGTGGCCGGGGAAATTCGGCTTCGACTCCGACCAGGTCACCTTGAGCGCGCTGCGCGGCCTTGACCGCGTTCCATTCCTTCTCGGCGACGACGGCGAGCAGGTCCTTGATCCAGACCACCTTGGCGCCGGGAATGTCCTTGATCGAGCTTTCGTCGACCTTGACCGGCACCGCGCCCGCGACCGGTCGGGCGGATCATGCGCGCATGCAGCATGCCGGGCAGCCGCACGTCGTTGACCATCTCGAGCGTGCCGAACACCTTGCCGGGCAGATCGCGGCGCGGCAGCGACTTGCCGATGACCTTGAACTCGGTCGGGCTTCTTGAGCGGCGCCTTGACCTCGACCGCGAGCCCGTTGCCGAGCTTGCCGTTCCACTTCACCTTGCTGTCGAAATAGCGCCCGCCGATCAGCTCGGCATAGGAGATGCGCTTGCTCGGATCGGCCGTCGCATGCACGACGCCGTCGGTGACGGTGAGCTGCGTCGGCCGGCACGCCGAGCGTCTTGGCTCGCCATCTCGATCAGCAGCCGCCGCGCCTCGGCCGCCGTCCGCCGCAGCATCATGCCGCCGTGCGAGATGCCGATCGCCGCGCTGCGCGCCGCCCATGTCGAGCGTGAGCGCCGCTGTCGCCCATGACGACGTGCACGCGCTCGAAGGCGACGTCGATCTCCTCGGCGACCATCTGGGCGATCGAGGTGCCGAGCCCCTGCCCGCCGTCGATCTTGCCGTAATAGGCGACGACCGTGCCGTCGGGCTCGATGGTGATGTAGGAAGAGAGCTGGTCGCCCTTGAGCGGCGGCCGCGTGGCCGCGCCGTTGGCCGCGGCTTCGGCCCAATCGCCGGCGCCGCGAGCGTGACGACGAGCGCGCCGGTGGCGGAGAGGAAGGCGCGGCGGCTGAGAGTGTCGTCGGTCTGTCGTCATGGCGCGCCTCCTCAAGCCTGCTGCGCGGCGCGCTTGACCGCGCGGAGCGCCGCGCCATGGGTGCCGCAGCGGCAGATCAGGTCGTTCAGCGCGTCCTTGATCTGCGCGTCGGTCGGATGCGGATTGCGGTCGAGCAGCTCGGCCGCCGTCATGATCCAGCCGTTGATGCAGTAGGCGCACTGCGTGACCTGCTCCTCGATCCAGGCCTTCTGGACCGGATGCGGCTTCTCCGGCGTGCCGAGGCCGGCGAGCGTGGTGATCTTGCTGCCGCGCGACCGCGGACACCGGCGTGATGCAGGAGCGCACCGCGCGGCCGTCGATATGCACCGTGCAGGCGCCGCACTGGCCGAGCCCGCAGCCGAAGCGCGGATTGTTGAAGCCGAGCTCGTCGCGCAACGCATAGAGCAGCGGCATGTCGGGATCGTCGACCTCGATCGTGCGCGACTTGCCGTCGATGGTGAGTGTGAGCTGCGCCATGGGCGTCCTCCCAAGGACGTTGCTTTTGAATAAGTCATCAATAGCACAATTGGGCGCCGCGGGTCGCGGTGGTTAGCACGGTTGCAACCAATATCTGGCCGCGCGGAAGGTGTGCGCCGCGGAGCACGGCACGCGACAGTATGCAGCTAAGTAATTGAGATACTTTCGCGATTTCGCCCGCAAATTCGGCAGGCGAGACCCCGGAGCCGCATTGGTTTCGTTCTGCCAAATGCACGCGTCCGGCAACTTACGGCGCACCAACGTGCATTTTCGGCTTACGCCTCTCAACGGTCGAGCAGCTAGGAGCTGTGTGTCCCTGGAGGTTTCTTCCGAGCGTCACCTGTGGTCTGTTGGCATAAGATAGAACGGGATGGCCTACACGTAGGGTGAAGTCCATCCAACGTCAATAAGACTTTCACTGATGGAAAATAACGGGCGCCGCTGCCTAGCGGAAAAACTTGATCGTGATCTCGGGCGGGATTTTATCCATCGCCTTCTGAATTTCGTCGGTGGCCTTGGCCAGCCTATCGGTGTCGATGTTGATTCCGATGCCACAACCCGGACAGGTCATGTGCTCGTTCGCCTTGATCCGCCCGATGGTCTGATGGAGATCTTGCCCGCAACTGGGGCATTGAAATCGGATCTCATGCTTTTCAACGTCCGCCACGGTGGGCGCGCCTCCTTTGCGGCATACGGATCAAATCAATCCTCATTATTTACTATGTTGCAGCTGGTTTCGTCCAATCAATTCGATGGTATTTCGCCTGGAACAAAATAATGTTGTGGCGGGTCCTCGTTTTCTACCAAATCAATCATATATGTACTGGGCGGTTAGAATGTCGATCATTCACCCGCTGCCTGATATTTACTTTGGAGATACTTCATGGCCAACACTGCTTCCGGTTCTCCTGCCGCAAAAACTGCGGCGGCGGCGACCAGGCAGATTGTCCTCAACAAAATCCGATCGAAGTGGAGCAAGTTCTCCGAGCAAGACCTTTCCGCGCTCAAGAGCAAGGACGATGTCGTGTCACAGCTCGTAGCCAAGTACGGCCTCGAGCAGGCGCAGGCGCAACGCGACGTCGACTTCCTGATGGAGGACCGCCAGCTCGACGTGCGGCCTGCTCCTCATGCGCCCGAGCGCCTGAAGAGGCGACCCGGCTGGCAGTACGCGAAGCCGATCGTGCCAACCAAAGGACCTTAGACAGCGATGCACGCCTTCAACTATACCGACCAAGCCGAGCTGTTCGATTACGACGAGGAAGCCGAGCTGTTCTCGACGAAAGGCTGGGCTCTCCGGCGCCGGCAGCTCGGCTACAAGCGATTTGCGCGCGCGGCGGATGCCATCCGATTTGTAATCGAGGAGCTGTCGCCGCAACTCCTCGCCGGCGCCTATCTTCAAGTGGGTGAGGCGAGATACGCGAGCAAGGATATCCGTCACCTCTACGAGAGCAAGGATTATCCGCTTACGCGAAGCGCCGCGGTGACAGCTGTATGATCACACGCTCTCTCAGCAAGACAGTGGCCTTCAGGAAGCCTTTTCACCTGAAAGGCATCGACCGCGTCTTGCCGGCGGGAGACTATCGAGTGGTGACCGACGAAGAGTTGCTCGAGGGCTTGTCCTTTCCGGTCTACCGCCGTGTTGCGACCATGATGTTCGTGCCGGCACAGTCTTGCTCCTCAGTCGAAATGGTGACCATCGATCCTGTGGAACTTCAGACGGCCCGGGATCGGGACGCGGGGCGCTAAATTGGTGTCCCTATTCCGAAGGTCGCATCTCGGACTCGAATGATGCGGACTTCTGAATTGCCACACTAGCCGTGGTGTTGAGCGAAGCGCTTGTTTCAAGGACTGCGCGCCGGTGGCCATACTCCATGTGAGGCACACGACCACCTACCGCTACAGCCGCCCGGTCCGGCTCGGCGATCATCGCCTGATGCTTCGGCCACGCGACAGCCACGACCTTCGTCTCATGTCGACCAATCTCGAGCTCTCGCCATCGGCGTCGATCCGCTGGATGCACGATGTCTTTGGCAACTCGATTGCGATTGCTTCCTTTGCAAAACCCGCAACCGAGCTTCGGATCGAAAGCGATCTCACACTGGAGACCTTTGCGGTCGAGCGCCCTCCGTTCCAGATCATGCCGGAGGCGGTGAGCTATCCGTTCATCTATTCGGCTGACGATCGCATCGACCTTGGGCGCATGCTGGAGCGGCAATATGCCGATCCGGGCGGCCGGCTTGCCGCATGGGCGCGCGGCTTCGTGCGCAGCAACCCGACCGATACCCTGGCGCTGCTCGCCGATCTCAACAGCGGCATCGCGGCCTGGATCTCCTATCAAAGCCGGGACACCGAAGGCACGCAGAGCCCGCTGGAGACGCTCGATCGCAGATGGGGCACGTGCCGGGACTTCGCGGTGCTCTTGATCGAGGCGGCTCGCTGCCTCGGCTTCGGCGCGCGCGTCGTCTCGGGCTATCTCTACAATCCCACAGCCATCGGCGCCGGCACCACCCACGCCTGGGCCGACATCTATGTCCCGGGCTCCGGCTGGATCGCCTACGATCCGACCAACCGCACCATCGGCGGCGCCAACTTGATCCGTGTGGCTGTGACCCGGGACATCGCGCAGGCAGCGCCGATCACCGGCAGCTTTGTCGGCACGGCGGACAGCTATCTCGGCATGACGGTGGATGTCAGCGTGACGGCGGCCGGCGGGAGTGTGGCCATGGCGGTGGCGAGTTGATGGGCCGGCGGATTGAGTTTGAATCGCTTCCCAATTCCGCTCGTCCCCGCGGAAGCGGGGACCCAGTTCTTTGGCCCGAGTTCTCGGCCCCTAGATTCCCGCTTTCGCGGGAATGAGCGGAGATTGGTTCAATGGCGGGCAAAACCTAACTCATCCCGCTTAACGCGGACAAGAAAATCGACACGCTAAATCAGGGCCACCGCCTGCTGCGGACGCTCGATATGTCCCGCTCCCAGCGCGACCAGGGCGGATGTCTTGTCCGGCTTGTAAAAAACATCTTCGGCAGAGACGAATACATCCCGCTTGTTCTGGACGTGAGCCCACAGCGACTGGACATTGCACTTGAACTTTCGCCAATCATCACGCGGCGAGAACGACGGATCAATGCCATGCTCCTCGCAGTAATCTTCCCAGGTAAATTCGCTTTGGGGGAAGAGGATGTCATGGATTTGCTTCTCTAGCGCCTGCATTGTTTCGTCGGCCTCGATGCACCAATCCGGAAACGAGATGTCGAAATAGGGCATGGGCTTGAGGACCTCCAAATGGGCGAGATCGAGCGCCGCCAGGTGATCGCGGAAGGCATCGAAGTCATCAAAATAGGACCCGAACTGATGCTTTTCTGCGGCCGAAAGCGCGACCACCGCAACCTTTGCTTTTCCGGCGGTGTGGGCCTCGGCGAGCATGCGGATGAACTGGACTTCCGCGCGGCCTTCGTCGATCGCATCGATGCAGCTTGAGTCGAGAGTGAATGTACGCATAGGGGGGAATGGCCTCGGCTTCTAAGAGTCGCTGAGTCTGCGACCAGATGATGGCATGGCTGTGCCGAATGCCACTGCTCGTCTCGGGAACATCTCGCGGAGTTTCGCAGTGCACAACCCAGGCGGCGCTCCAATCAACAATGCCACCCGATCCGGCGAGGAAGCACGGACTGCAGCATTGCGCTTACCGTTCCGCACCGCCCCTTTCTGTGCTTGCGTTCTGTCGAGCCTCCATTCCTGATAAAGAGGACATAAACAGGATCGCCGCCAGCGCGTAGGACCCGGATGGATAAAGAGCGCGCGTTGGTCGTCGGCACGGCGGATGAACTGCTCGCGCAAGCCGAAGGCGGCAAGCTCCGGGTTTTCGCCACGAGGATGATTCGTATTCTATTCTGTCTGTTGCTGATGTCGTCGTCAGCCAGCTTGGCGCAGGGATTGGCGGAGGAGTTGCCGGCGGACCTGCGCCGCATCATCGAAAGCGCGCATGAGCAAGTCGGCGTCACCCTCCACTACGACCCCGGCTACTCCGTTATCCCCTTTCCCGGAGGCGACGTGCCGATGGTTCGCGGCGTCTGCACCGATGTGATCATCCGCGCATACAGGAGCGTGCGCGTCGATCTCCAGCTTCTCGTCAACCAGGACATGCGCAAGGCCTTCTCAGCCTATCCGCGCAATTGGGGTCTGTCCCGTCCCGATCCGAACATTGATCACCGGCGGGTGCCGAATCTCGCGGTGTTCTTCACCCGTCACGGACAGGCCCTGCCCATCTCGACCGAAGCGAAAGCCTACCAGCCGGGCGACATCGTGACC
Source organism: uncultured Alphaproteobacteria bacterium (assembly GCA_963745515.1). Lineage (GTDB taxonomy): Bacteria > Pseudomonadota > Alphaproteobacteria > Rhizobiales > Xanthobacteraceae > VAZQ01. Next base: position 118,658 of record CAVUXO010000007.1, on the reverse strand, counting down.
TGGCGGCTTCCGGGCGGACTGGCACATATCGGCCTCGTCTCCGATCGCGGCACGGGCGGCCGACTGCTCATCGTTCACAACATCGGGGCCGGCGCGAAGGTCGAAGACGTGCTGTTCGCCTTCACCATCACCGGCCACTACCGATATCTGCCGCCTTAGCTCTCCCACGTGGCGTTGCCGGCGCGCGGTCGCGCCAAAAGATAGGCGATAGGCACCGTCACGGCGAGCGCCGGCAGCCCCAGCCAACCGAACATGATCATGAGCGCGGCCGGCGCGACCCAGGCGAGCACGAGCACAAGCTCGATGATGCTGTGGCTCTTGCTTCTACCGCGCCACATCAGATCGCTGCGCTTGGCGGTTGACGGATTGCACACGTGATAGAGCGCGGTCGTGAGCGCACAGCCGAGGCCGCAAAGCGTGATGGTGAGGCCGAGCCACACATCCATGGTGAACGCCACCGCAAGCGGTGCGCCCATGAGCACAACGGTCGGCACGAGCGCGGCCTGCAGCTTGGCGAGCAGCAGATCGCGGCGGCGCACCGGCGCGGTGACCAAGAGGTCCGGTGCCTCCTCGGTCGAGACAGTGAGCCAGGCGAGCGAGCCGGCAAGCTGCCCCGCCAGCATCACGAGGCAGAGCCACGCGTAGGACGACCGAGCTTGCCTTCCAGACGATGAAGATCGTCGGAACCATCAGCAGCAGTTGCTGCGCGATCTGGGTCATCAGCCAGGGATCGCGGCCGATCAGGAGCCACTCCTTGCGGCGCACGACCGCGACCGGCCCGCGCTGGCTCATCATGGCGCGGCTGCTGCTGCGCATCCGCACGGTCCTTTCGGCGCTTCCGTTCGCCGCGACCGCATTCGCGATCAGCCGGTTGGCCAGCCCGTAGGTCGTCAGAAGGAACAGGCCCAGGCAAAGTGACGTCACGACCAGAAACGGCAGCGGCTCGCCGAGCGCAGCCCGCGCCGGCCACCAGACCCAGCTCTCGACTGCGGGGACATGCGCCGCCAGGTTAGTGATGCGCTGTGTGAGCTCCTCCACGGCCGGAGCCGAGAGGATGTTGTGGAGATTGGCGAGACAGAGCGTGACCAAGACCATCATGGCCCCCACGATCTGCGCGATCAGGCGCGTGCGCCGCGCGCCCAGCAGCGCGAACAGGCCCTGCGCAATCAGCACGCCCAACGCGGTGGCGGTCAGCGCGATGCACCCGAGCGCGACATAGGCCATGAGCGCGCGCGGATTGGCGAAGGCGCCCATGTTGGCGGCCGGCAGGATGAACACCCCTGCCGTGGCGAACAGGCCGAATGCGATCGCGAGCACGCGCGCGACGATGATGGCGTGCGGTGGCAGCGGTGACGACAGCAGCAGATCCATGTCGCCGCGCGAGTAGATCAGCCTGACCGTGCCGAGGAGTGCAAACGGCAGCATCATGATAAGCCCGAACACGCCCACGCCGCTCATGGCGGCCAGCATGTCGAGCCGTGGCACCGGCGGCATCTCCGCCAGCATGAACGGAACCGGCAGCGCCACCAGGTGCCAGAGAACGAGGAAGCCGATGAGGCTCCACAGCGCGGCCTTGTGAGACATGCGCGTGGTCATCATGCGCCAGTTGATGCGCGCCTCCTGGCGCAGCATCAACGTGAGAGATCCGATCGCGGTCATGCCGCCCTCTGCTCTGTCTGGGCGACAAGGTGGAGGAACACATCCTCGAGCGTGGAGTCGCGGCGGCCGGACTTGAGGCGAAGCTCGTTGAGCGTGCCTTCCGCCAGGAGCTGGCCGGACTGGATGATGCCGATGCGGTCGACCAGCCGCTCGGCGACGTCGAGCATATGGGTGGTGAGGATCACGGTGCAGCCCCGGCGCGCGTGATCGAGCAGGATATCCTTGACCTCGCGCGCGATGGCGGCGTCGAGGCCGGTCAGCGGCTCGTCGAGAATGAGCAGCTTAGGCTCGTGCAGCAGGCCGCCCGCGAGCGCCGCCTTCTGCTTCATGCCACGCGAGAAGCCCTCGCAGCGCTCGTCACGATGTGCCCACAGGTCGAGCTGCTCGAGCAGCTCCTGGGCGCGCCGCTCGGCGAGCTTGGCGTCCATGCCCCAGAGGCCGGCGATGAAGGACAGGTACTCGATCGGGGTGAGCTTGTCGTAAAGGAGCGGCTCGTCGGGAACCCAGGCGATCATCCGCTTCGCGGCGATCGGGTCGGCGAGCGCATCCACGCCGAAAATTTCGATGCTGCCGGCATCCGGCTTCAAGAGCCCGACCACCATGCGCAGCGTCGTGGTCTTGCCGGCGCCGTTGGGCCCGAGCAGGCCATAGAATTCGCCGGCGCCGATCGTGAGGTCGAGCCCCGCCACGGCCGGTCGGGCGAAGGTCTTGGAAAGCCCGCGAATGCGGAGCGCGTCATGCGTTGCCATCATCAAGCTCCTGTGGGCGGTGCCCGTCGGCCCGCTTCGGCCGCCATGTCCATGTGCCCTTATGTCAGGGCGCAAGCCGGGATCGCATGATGATGGGGTCTGACACTGTGACGGCCATCACGGATCGGACGATCTGGGTGCTATCGTGCCGAGATCATTCCATGATTGGTCGAACACGCTCGGACCGAGGTTCACGGGGCGAGCGGCACGTGGCAGGTGGATTGAGGTCGCGCCGCGGGGGTAGTGTTCCACCCGAGCGGATCACTCCGCCTTGATATTCGCGTCGCGGATGATGCGGCCGTATTCGTCGAACTGCTTGTGAATGTGGGCACCGAAATCCGCATTGCACATGCCGACCGGATAAAGGCCAAGGTTGACAAGCTTCGGCTTGACGTCGGGGACCTGCATGGCGGCGGTGAACCAGGAGGCAAGCTGCGCGGTGGCATCCTTCGCGGTCTTGGCCGGCGCCAGCAACCCGAACCACACCTCGACCTCATAGTCCTTGAAGCCCAGCTCCGCGACCGTCGGCACATCCGGCAATGGCTCGATCCGCGTCTTCGAGGCCGAGGCGAGCACGCGCAGCTTGCCGGCCTTGATGTGCTCGACCGCTTCCGAATAGTTGGCAAACACCGCCGTGACGTGTCCGCCCAGCAGCGCGTTCATGGCGGGCGCGCCGCCGCTATAGGGAACGTAGGTCATGTTGATCTTGGCGGCGTGTCTGAGCTGCTCGAAGCCGATGTGCTGCGTGGTCGCCGGCCCCACGCTCGCGAGCGTGACCTCGCCAGGCTTGGCGCGCGCCGCGCTGATGAGATCGCTGAGCGTGCGGTACGGCGAGTCGGGATTGACGACATAGACCTGCGGCGAGCTCACCAGGTAGCAGACCGGCTCGAAGCTCGTCAGCGGATCATAGTTCACCTTGCGCAGATGCGGGTTGATGACCAGCGAGTTGCCGTTGATCACCAGCGTGTTGGCGTCAGGCGCGGCGCGCGCCACGGTCTCGTAGGCGATCGAGGCGCCGGCCCCGGGCCGGTTCTCGATCACGACCGTCACGCCATTGGTCTTGCCGACCTGCTCGCCAACAACCGCGCCAGAATGTCGGCGCTGCCGCCCGGCGGGAATGGCACGACAACCTTGATGGTCCGCTGCGACCACGCGGCGTCACTGAAGGAGAAAAGACCAAACGCGACGGCGCTCGCGGCAAGAAGCATCGATCGGCGCGGCAGTGTCCGCGGAAGTGTCATGGCGTCCTCCCCAGTCGCGGCGCGGGATTGAGGCATCTCCCGCAGGCAGCTCACAGCAAATGCTAGCCCACTTCCCTACCCGTCCGGAAGAGAGTGGAGAGACGGATCTCGGCTCTTATTGCTCCTTGAGCTTCAGCTCCTCGATCATGCGCTTTTCTTGCGCGATCTGCTGCATCGCGAATGCGTGGTACTCTTCGCTGCTCAGATAGAAGCGCTCCTGGTCGAACTGGGCCATCGCGGCAAGGTTCGTGGGCTCATCGAGCCCCTTTTTGAAGGCGTCGTGCAGGACCTTCACGGTCTCCGGGTCCATGCCCTTTGGCCCGCCGATGCCGTATGGCGAGTTTGAGACGATATTGATGCCGATCTCCCTCAACGTGGGCACGGTCGGCCAGTTCCTTGTCCGCGATGCGCCCCAGGACACCAGCAGCCGCAGCTTGCCTTCGTTGACCTGCGGCGCCCAGCCTGATGAGTCCGCGAGCGCGTGAATGTGGCCGCCGAGGAGCGCGGTGGTTGCTTCGGCGTTGCCTTTGAAGGGAACGTGGACCAGCTTGATGCCCTGCTCCCTGGCAATCTGCTCCATGGTGATGTGCAACGACGTGCCGGCGCCCGGCGTGCCATAAGTAATGGTGCCAGGGTTGGCCTTCGCGGCGGCGAGGAGCTCAGGAAAGGTCTTCCATGGCGCATCGCTGCGCACCACAACGCCGAAGGTGTAGCCGGACAAGCCAATAATGAACGTGAAATCCTTGGCGGGATCGAACGACGTGCGGCTCATGAACGGCAGCCGGAACACCGTGATGGGAAGCTGTGACACCGTATAGCCGTCCGGCTTCGCCAAGGCCGCCATTTGTCCGGGTCCCAGCGTGCCGCCGGCGCCGGCCTTGTTCTCGATCACGATCGACCGGCCGAGATGCTTTTCAGTCGCGGTTGCGAGCGCACGCACCGCGACATCCGTGGTTCCGCCCGGGGCCCAAGGAACGATCAAGGTCACCGGCTTGGACGGAAAAGTTTGCGCTTTCGCGAGTGTGCGTCACAGCCGGCAGCGCAGCTGCGCCAGCGGCCAGACGAAGAAAAGTCCGGCGGCGAAGTGTCATAGCGTTCGCTCCCTGGAATACGGAGATATTCCAACGCCGCGCGCTGTTGCGCTTGCGGCGAGATGGATTTTCAGATTGACGTTCGAAAATGCTGCCTGCCGATGGCACCCATCGCTGCCGCGACAATGAAGCGGACTTCGGCACGTCCCGCCGGCAGCTCAGTGACTACGTTATCGCAATCCGACGCCAATGCGGAGGGGTGATATTCGTAATTGTAGGATGGGTTGAGCGCAGCGAAACCCATCAACTTCGCACAGCAGTCTTGATGGGTTTCGCTGCGCTCAACCCATCCTACAAAGTAAGATTCATTACACCAGCCGGCTCTGCTCCACCGCCGCGCCGATGAACGACGCGAACAGCGGATGCGGCGCGAACGGGCGCGACTTCAGCTCCGGGTGGAACTGCACGCCGATGAACCAGGGGTGATCCTGGTATTCGATCATCTCCGGCAACAGCCCGTCGGGCGACATGCCGGCGAAGCGCATGCCGTGCTGCTCGAGGCGGTCCTTGTAGTCGGTGTTGACCTCGTAGCGGTGGCGGTGGCGCTCGGAGATCTCGGTCGAGCCGTAGATGTCGGCGACGCGGCTGCCGCGCTGCGAGCACGGCCGGATAGGCGCCGAGCCGCATGGTGCCGCCGAGGTCGCCGCCGGCGGCGCGCTGTCTGCAGCTCGTTGCCCTTCATCCATTCGGTCATCAGGCCGACCACCGGATTGGCGGTGGCGCCGAATTCGGTCGAGTTCGCATCCTCGATGCCGCAGAGATTGCGCGCGGCTTCGACCACCGCCATCTGCATGCCGAAGCAGATGCCGAAATACGGCACCTTGCGCTCGCGCGCGAACTGCGCCGCGCTTGATCTTGCCCTCGGCGCCGCGCTGGCCGAAGCCGCCCGGCACCAGAATGCCGTCGACGTGCTCGAGGAACGGCGCCGGGTCCTCGCGCTCGAACACCTCGGATTCGATCCAGTCGAGATTGACCTTCACCTTGTTGGCGATGCCGCCGTGCGAGAGCGCCTCGATCAGCGACTTGTAGGCGTCCTTCATGCCGGTGTACTTGCCGACGACGGCGATCGTCACCTCGCCTTCCGGATTGCGGATGCGCTCGTTGATCAGCTGCCAGCGCGCGAGATCGGGCGACGGCGCGTCCTCGATGCCGAAGGCGGCGAGCACCTCGCTGTCGAGGCCGGCCTCGTGATAGGCCTCCGGCACCGCGTAGATGTTGTCGGCGTCGAGCGCCTCGATCACGGCGGTTTCGCGCACGTTGCAGAACAGGCCGAGCTTGCGGCGCTCCTCGCTGCGGGATCGGCCGGTCGGTGCGGCAGAGCAGGATGTCGGGCTGGATGCCGATCGAGCGCAGCTCCTTCACCGAGTGCTGCGTCGGCTTGGTCTTGAGCTCGCCGGCGCCGGTGATGAACGGCAGCAGCGTCAGATGGATGTAGACCGCGTGATGGCGCGGCAGATCGTTGCCGAGCTGGCGGATCGCCTCGAAGAACGGCAGGCCCTCGATGTCGCCGACCGTGCCGCCGATCTCGCACAGCACGAAGTCGAAGCCGTCGTTGCCGTCGCGGATGAATTCCTTGATGGCGTTGGTGACGTGCGGGATCACCTGGATGGTGGCGCCGAGATAGTCGCCGCGCCGCTCCTTGGTGATGATGTCCTGGTAGATGCGGCCGGTGGTGATGTTGTCCTGCTGGCTCGCCGGGCCGGCCGGTGAAGCGCTCGTAGTGGCCGAGGTCGAGGTCGGTCTCGGCGCCGTCGTCGGTGACGAACACCTCGCCGTGCTGGTAGGGCGACATCGTGCCCGGGATCGACGTTGAGATAGGGGTCGAGCTTGCGCAGCCGGACCTTGTAGCCGCGCGCCTGCAGCAGCGCGCCGAGCGCTGCGGAAGCGAGACCCTTGCCCAGGGAGGAGACCACGCCGCCGGTGATGAAGATGTACCGCGCCATGGGACTTAAGCTTTAGTCGCGAATCGCGGCCGGCGCGAGCGCGGATTCGGGGCTGTGGATCGAGGGTTATGCGAGTCCGGCATGCCTTAATGTTTCCCTGTGCTGCCAATGCTTAAACGCGAGGTAGCCATTGAGCCCGGGTCGCAGCGCGCGTGAAGCTCCGGACCGACATCCCCGCATTTCGCTTCCGCTCAATGCGGGCTCGGCTTCCAGCCGTAGGCTCCTCAGCCCACCAAAGCCGAAGGGCCGGTTGCCCGGCCCTTGCTGCTTGCTTCTTACTTCGATTGCGGCACTTGCGGCCCGGACGGCTGGGCCGGGGCCTGCTCACGTTGCTGAAGCTGGTCCAGAAGGCCGCCGCCCGGCCCACCCAGCGGGGTCGTGGGAGCGCCTGGCTGCGCCGGCGCGCCCGGCGTGTTCGCAGTCGGCTGCAGGATGGTGGTCGGATTGCGATGGAAACCGGCCAGGATCGAGAGCAACAGGCTCGTCCCGAAGAAGGCCGCCGCGAGATAGCCGGTCGTACGGGTCAGCACGTTAGCGGTACCGCGGCTCGACAGGAAGCCTGCCGCGTCGAGCCCGCCGCAAAGCCGCCACCCTCCGACTTCTGCAGAAGCACGAAGCCAATCATGGAGAGCACGATCATGAGATGGACGACAATGACGAACTTTTCCATGGAACCTATCCGTAAACCCGAGCCGCCGCCCGGTCCGCCCCCATATAGGGCGTCGCGGGCGTGTCTACACGACCCCGGCGACATTTCTACCTGCGCCCAATATCGGCGCTCTTGCGGGCGTCAGGTAGGCGATACGTCTCGACGTCGCTTCGCAGGCCCCGAACGGCATCCGTGCCCTTCACGTGGCCTGGGGTCACGATGTAGGCTGCAGATGGCTCGTCCAGGTCAGATTGGCCGCGCTTCCGGCCGAATAGCGGAAGCTCGATGCGCAGCCTCGGCCGACCCGCCCTGAGCTCGGCTGAACCATCGGCTTTCGGAATAGCAGCACTCAGGACTATAGAGCACTTCTGGCGCATCCCGGCTCGGCCCTTCGGGCCGTCCGCGACAAGAGGCTCAGACCAATGACCCTGGCGATCTTCAGATACCGGCTCGTGATCGCATTCGCCGACCAGTAGGCGAGCGCGCCGACGGTGCCCGTCGGGTTGTAGCCGGCGTTCTGCGGGAACACCGAGGCGCCCATGACGAACAGATTGTGCGCGCCCCATGCCTGCAGATAGCGGTTCACGACCGTTGTCTTCGGGTCGGTGCCCATGATGGTGCCGCCGGTATTGTGGGTCGACTGCCCGGGCACGACGTGGAACAGCTTCGGCCGCGGCCGCTGCTGGATGTGGGTCGGCTTCATTGCCTCGGCGATCTTGCGGCAGACCGTCGAGCAGATAGGTCGACATCTTCTGTGCGTCGTCCGTGTCGTTGTAGGTCATGCGGATCAGCGGGCGGCCGAGCGCATCCTTGTAGGTCGGATCGAGGTCGAGGAAGTTGTTGCGGCTCGCATAGCTGCAGCCCTGCGTCGCAAAGCGCACCGAGCGGCCGTACCACTTGACCATGTCGCGCTTCCATTGCGCGCCCCAGGTGGGCGTGCCGCGCGGGAAGACGCGCGCACCGATCGGCTGCATGCCGTTGGCGGCGCAGGAGAGATAACCCCCGCCGAGGAAGCCCAGGCCGGCGTGGTCGAAGTTGTCGCCGTTGAAGTCGTCGATGCCGGTGTGGCTGCCGCCCGCCTGCATGAACGGGTTGAAGTACTTGTCCTCGAAGAAGGCGTCGGTACCGGCCTGCGTCTGGTAGCAGTAGTTGCGGCCGACCGCGCCCTTGCCGGTCGCAGGATCGTAGGGCTCGCCGATGCCGGCGAGCAGCATGAGCTGCGTGTTGGCGAAGACGTAGCCGCACAGCACCACGATGCCGGCCGGCTGCTCGTATTCGTCGCCGGTGCGCAGATCGACGTAAGTGACGCCTGTTACCTTCTTTGACGCCTTGTCGTAGACGAGGCTCGCTACGTAAGCGCGCGTGCGCAGCTCGAACTTGGGCTCCTTGCGCAGCACCGGCATCAGGCAGACATTCGCCGATGCCTTGGCGTTGGCTTCGCAGCCATAGCGCGTGCAGAAGCCGCAATACTGGCAGGCGCCGATCTGCACGCCTTCGGAGTTGACGTAGGGCGCGCTCGCATTGCTCGCCGGCAGCGGAAACGGGTGATAGCCGAGCTCGTTCGCGGCCTTCTCGAACAGCTCGCCGGCGAGGATCTGCTTGAGCGGCTTGTTCGGATATTCGCTGCTGCGCACGCCCTCGAACGGATTGCCGCCGGGCACGATCGTGCCGCGCAGATTGCCGGCCTTGCCCGAGGTGCCGCAGAGCTTGTCGAAGCGGTCGAAGTGCGGCTCGAGCTCGTCGTAGGTGACGCCCCAGTCCTCGATCGTCATGTAGTCGGGGATCGCGCGCGCGCCGTAGCGCGCGAGCGTTTGGCTCTTGAGCACGAAATCGTTCGGCAGGAAGCGCCAGTGATGACCGGTCCAGTGCAGGCCGGCGCCGCCGACGCCCTCGCCCGGCGAGAACGCGCCCCAGCGCCGCATCGGCAGCGCGCTCTCGTTCGGGAAATGGCGGAAGGTGACGGTCTCGATCGAGTTGTCGGCGATGAACTCGGAGCGGCGCCCGTAGCGCAATTCGTCGCGGATCGTCGGCAGCACGAAATCGTTGCCCGGCACGCGGTCGGGTCCGCGCTCGAGCCCGACCACGGTGAGGCCGGCCTTGGTCAATTCGCGGGCGAGGATCGAGCCGGTCCAGCCCATGCCGACCATGACGGCGTCGACTTCTTTCAAGCGTGTGGCCATGGCGATCGCTCCCTCACGAAAAGTCGGCGATCGACTGCGGCTCGACGAGATAGCGCTTGTGGCGATACTCATCGATGCTGTTGGCGTAGAGCGCGGGCAGGCCCGGATAGCCGATCATCTTCCACGCCGCCTTGTTGCGATTGCCGCCATAGATCGGATCGGCGAAGAAGCCCTCCATCACCAGATTGACGAGCGCGTCGAAGAACTGCCGGCCATCGAAGTCGCCGAGCGCGGCCTTGCCGCCTTCGACCGCCTTGAGCGCCTCCTCGCGCTCCTTCGGATCGAGCCGATGGAAGTCCTTGCCGATGAACCTTGCGCACCCAATCGTTGGTTGCCGCGATGCCGACGCCGATGAACTCGCGCGGCGTCAACGGGAGCTGATAGCCGTGCTCGGGCTTGCCTTTGCGGAACGGGCCTGAGCGATAGAGCTTGCGCGCCGCCGCCGAAGCGCCGGCGAGCTGCCGATCGATGAAGACCACCACGCCGCAGTCGGTGCCCGAGGGCGACAACTCATCGGCCGGGATCATGGTGTCGGCGACCGCGGAGACGAACGCGGCCTCGAGTGCGCTGAGCGTGAGATAGGTCACCGGCTCATTTGCGGGCGCGGGTGCGGCGACCGGTGGAGGCGTCTGCGCCTCAGCGTTCGACGCGATGCCGGCGGCAACTGCGGTGCCGGCAATGCCCGCGCCGAGCAGGAACTTGCGGCGTGGAATGGTGTCTTCTGCCATGGCGACCTCCCCTGTCATTGCCGCGCCGTGTGGACGCGGCGCTCCGCGATTGACCGCGGCGCGATTGCTCGGCCGTGAGATTAGACCGATTTCAATATCGGCGGAATGGGAGGCGCCAGCGACGAATCGCGCGAGTTGCCGCCTCCTTACCTGGAGCGGTCAAAAGGTTGTCAACCTAATGGTGTGGAACGGCTAAATGCAGCAACTGGGAAAGATTGCTGCCTGGCTTTTACAGGCTTGCCGGAGTCAGGCGGGCGTGCCCGCAAGGCCACTGCCAATTCCTCGCGGAGCGACCAAACAGATCACCGTGAAACAGACCCGCGAGGCTCAAAACCAGAATGGTCATTCCGATCGTCCGGGACAGTGCTCACCCGAATCACAGCACCACCACAGTCGCGCCCATCTTCACCCGGTTGTAGAGATCGATCACATCCTCATTGGTTATCCGGATGCAACCCGAGGAAATCGCACGTCCGATGTATTCGGGCTGGTTGGTGCCGTGGATGCGATACAGCGTGTCCTTGCCGCCGGCGTAAAGGTATAATGCGCGTGCGCCCATTGGATTGCGCGCGCCCCCTTGGACGTAGCTCGGAAGCGGGCCAAGCCGCCGCTTCTCATCCGCAGTCGGCGTCCATCCCGGCCATTCCTCCTTACGGCCAACCGTGGCCACGCCGGACCAAGCCTGTCCAGCCTCGCCCACGGTTGCGCCGTAGCGAATCGCCTTCCCTCCCGGCAGCACGTAGTAAACGAAGGGTCCAGCGGTATCGACCAGGACAGAGCCTGGTGCTTCTTTGCGGTGGTATTGAACGATCTGGCGCTGATAGGTAGGTGAAATCGACACCCTCTGATAGGGCGGGTTCGCCAGTTGTTGCCTATCGCGCGCTGTGAAATTGGCGTCCGACGACGGAGCCAAAGTACCGGTCTGCATGCAGCCAGCAAGCAGCAGTCCGGTCAAAAGAAACACGAAGCCCCGAATTGATAACATGGCATAAGCCCCCGACTTGTGGAAAAGGGGCCAGCGCGAAACTGGCCCTTAGAGTTGCAAGTCCCTTTGAAGAGACCTGTGAGTACACTGGGGGAGGAAATCAGTAGCGCGCGGCGACCGGTGCGGCGGGCGCGGCTCCGAAGCGGTAGTTGAGGCCGAACTTCACGACACTGACCTTGAGGTCGGCGTCAAGGTCGCGCCTGATACCGCAGTCACAGTCCAACACAGACGTTGTCGAAGTGAATGTTTCTATGACCGAAGTCCATGAAGTTGTATTCGAGCTTCCAGGACCAGTTACCCCAAGCCCCGTATTCGAGGCCCGCGCCGATCATCCAGCCGGTCCGCGTGCTGTCATTGTTGTTGAAGGCAAAATCACTGTTGCACACGGCCGTCGAAAGACCGCCAGACAGTCGTCCCTCAGCCTGACGCCGAAGCGAGCATCGGCAAAGGCGCCGCCGCCCTTGACATAGAGCAGCCAGTTGCCGGTCTCGCCAAACGTCACGCCGAGGCGCGCCGCTATGGTCGCGACCCAGTTGCCGCGGTCGTTGCAGTTGAACAGGTGATCGCGCGTTACGCCCACTGTGAAGAATCCGCAAGCGCTGTCGTTATCCTGCATTAGTGAGCGCGGATATTTGGCCCTCGACACCCCACACCCACTGGTTGACCTGGTAATTGAAGCCAATCTGGCCGCCGACGATGAATTTGCCGTCATTGCGCCCGAACCCGTTGTCGTCGAAGCAGACATTCCCGCCCGCCCAAAAACAGTGATTGTCCCCATCGAACCGGTCGTGGCCATTTCGGTCGGCCCAGGCCCCGCCGATGTGGGCGCCAATGTAGAAGCCGGTCCAGTTGTACATGACCGGAGCCGGCGGCGGTGGCGCCTTCACGGGCATGTCCGCTGCCTGTGCGGCACTCCCGAGCATCATGGCGGCGAACGTACCCAGTCCAAGCAAGAATCAGCTTTCGCATAGAGAACCCCCTTCGGTTGCTGCAGCCCACCCGTGCAGGCCTATCGGTTGCAACCTATCGCGAGGAGGGTCCAAACGACCGTCACAGGTGAGCAACGTCTCACTTAGTATTCGTCAAGTAATCCACTGAATAGTTGGACTTTTTATAGGTATTATTGGATGGTAACGGTATTATTTAACAGAATACAGTAAGTAATATACTTAAAGGTATTATTGTACGCGCGCGACGTCTAGATCCTGCGATAGCAGGAGCCTGATACCGTTCCCCGCGCGGCATGACCTGCCTGCCCGATCGCAACTCAACTGATCTCGAGCGAAATCACGGCTCGGTCGCGCCTGGTTCGAAGCGCCCAGTCAGCCGGATCATGTGTTTCTGCTACGTGCAGTGACAGGCGCTTGCAGCAGAAAGATCGACCGTCCTCGTTGATGAGGGACAGCCTGATGGCCCCGAGCGGGCTTGCGCTTTGACGTCGCTCAGCCGGACCAGTTCGGCGTCTCGTGCACGATCTTGCCACCCACCATGGTCATCCGCGCGCTGATGTTGGCGATTTCAGGCTCCGCCACGGTCAGCGGATCGGCGCTCAACACCACGAGGTCGGCGAAGCGACCCACTTGCAGCGAACCCTTCTTGTCTTCGTCGAACGTCAGGTAGGCGCCGTCGGCGGTGGCGCAGCGCAACGCTTCGGCGCGGCTGAGCGCCTGCTCGGGTGCAACACGCTGCCTGGTCTGGTAGCTCGTGCGCGCAATCGTCTGCCAGACCGGCAGCCAGGGCGTGATCGGTACGTTGTCAGTCGCGAGCGAGACCTTGACGCCGGCATCGAGCAGACTGCGCAACGGCACGATCTCGCCGTGGCGCTCAGGCGGCAGCCGTCGCGCGTGCACGTGCAGACCCTTGTAGAGATAGTTGTTGGTGTGAGTGGTCAGCACCAGACCCATGCGCACAATGCGCTCGATGTCACGCGGGCTGAAGTCGTTGATGTGAACAATGACCCAGCGCTGGCCACGCAATGGCACCACCTGATCGACCTCATCATAGAGATCGAGCACCTGCGCCCCGTTCATGACCACGCGAATATTGTTGGCCGCACAACGCACGCAGCACGTCCTTGAGCTCGGCACGCGGCAGCCCGTTGGTGTAGTTGAAACCGGCCCAGCCGGTGTAAGGCGCGGCAGTCGCGCGCAAATCGCTCGCTGCTTGCCGTCCAACGCTGAGATTGACGCCGCTCATCTTGAGCCAGTCGTTGCCGATGCCAGGCTCGCCGAGCCAGCCGGCCCAGGCGTCGACGAAAGATCCGAGCCTCGTGCCCGCGGTCGTCCAGTCCGGACTGAACGCCAGCGTGGTGCGCATCGTCAGCGCGCCAGCGCGGTAGGTCTGCTTGTACACCTGCAGCAACTCGGTCGCGGCGCCATGTCCCTCGAACGTGCTGGTGGTGCCGAATGAATGATAGAGGCGCACCGATTCCGGCAGCGCGCGCATGCGGTCGGCATGCGTGAAGGCGGTCGCGGCGCGGAACCAGATCAGCTCCGCAATCGGCTGCAGGTCCTGCTCGATGAAAACGCCGGTCGGGTCGCCGGCGGCATCCTTCTCGATCGTGAGCGCCTCGACCGGCGAGACCGTGTCGCGCGTGATGCCGGCGCGCCGTAGCGCTTCGGTGTTGGCGCAGGAGACGAGCGGTGTCGTGCCGCGCCAGAAACCCCAGATCGAGCGGATATAGACCGGGTTGTTGGGCGCCGCCGCGTCGAGGTCATGACGCGTGGGCCAGCGCTTCTCCGCCAGAATGTCCGGCACGTCGAAATAGTACGGAGGATCGCCGATTGGCATGGTGACGATCCACTCGCCTGGCTGCTTGTCGCGGGCGAGCTCTGCGATCCTGTCTTTGATGTCGCGCGATCGAGCGCACGCGTCCGAGCGAGGGAAACACATTGCGCAACGCCTCGCGATCGGCATGGGCGTGGCCATCCGTGATGCCCGGCATGACGGTCTTGCCTTGCAGATCGATGACCCGCGTGGCTGGTCCCGTGTGAGGCGTCATCGCAGCATCCGGACCGACTGCGAGGATGCGGTCGCCGGCGATCGCGATCGCCTGCGCGATCGTGAACGCGGAATCAACCGTGATGATCTTGCCGTTCTTGAGGATGAGATCGGCCGCGACTGTGGCTGGTGCGGCAGGTGTTTGCGCCATGGCGGCTGAGCCTGAAGCTGCTGCCGCGGTTGCGGCGCCGGCTAAAAAACCTCGGCGCGTATTGTTGCTCATGATCTCTGCCCCGAACGCTACGTGGAACCGCCACCAGACTAACCCCAATTCATCGACGACAGAATGGCATGTCGGCTGATCTTGCCGGCGGCGGACCGAGCCTCGCGGCGCTCGCATCACCCGATCGATGGACGGCACGCGCTGCTCTCGGCAGCCATCGTTGAAAAAATCGCGCGTATCAACCGAACGTAGGATGTGGCGCGGTTACGGCTCTCATAGCTAGCGAGGCAGACGTTCAACACAACCCAAAAAGGTACGACCATGAAATCGCTGAACCGCCCGTTTCCGCCTGGCTTGTCCTACGATACTGCGCTTGGCCTCGAGAATGAGCAGAGCAGCACTCTCGCCACGCACGCCTCGCCTGATGTGCCGCTGCCATTGAACCCGAATGTTGGCGACGCGACCGCGCTGACCAGCATCGGTGGAACAAATGGCAATGATCTGATCCTGGGCACTAATGGCGACGACTACATCGCTGGCCTCGGGGGCAGCGATACGATCTACGGCTTGGGCGGCAACGACCAGATCGGCGGCGGCAGCAGCGGCGGGAACTTCATTGACGCTGGCACCGGCGACGACTTTGTTGAAGCAGTCGGGAACAACAACACGCTCATTGGCGGTGATGGAAACGATCTGCTCATTGTCATTGGCAGCGGCACGAACAATGTTCTTGAAGGCGATGCCGGCGATGATGTCATGCAAGGCGGCTCGGGAGACGACATCCTCAACGGCGGCGACGGCAACGACCAGCTGGCCAGTGATGGCGGCAATGATGTGATGATGGGCGGCGCGGGGGACGATTCGTTCCTTGTCATGCAGGCCGGAAACATCGAGATCCTGGGTGGCGACGGGTTCGACACTGTGACCTATGGAAACCAGGTCAGCCTCAATCTGCTCGACTACCATTTGAGCGGCGGCGCTGCGGCGGGCAATTCCTATGCGAACGTCGAGCAGTTCGTCCTTTCATCATATGATGACACTCTGATTGGCTCGGCTGCCGCAGACACAGTGTTCGGCTCCTCAGGCAACGATATTCTCAACGGCGGCGCCGGTGACGACGTCCTGGATGGCGGAACGGAAAATGACACGCTCTATGGCGGAGACGGCAACGACATCCTTCATGGCGGCGCTGCTGTGGTGTCGCGGGGCGGTGGCCATCACACGCCTATACCTGGAGGCAACGACTTCCTCTATGGCGGTAACGGTGAGGATACGCTCGATGCTGGTGATGGCGACGACTGGCTGGACGGTGGCGCGGGCGCCGATACGCTGTCCGGCGGCGATGGATTTGATACTGCGAGCTACAGAACCTCCACTGCCGCCGTCAGCATCGATCTGACGAAGGCGTCATCGACCTGGACCGGCGATGCGCAAGGCGATGTCTTCAGCTCGATCGAGCGGCTCGATCTAACGAACTTTGCCGATACATTCCGCGGCGACGCCAATGCGAATAACGTCAATGGCGGTGATGGCAGCGATCAGTTGTTCGGCGCCGGCGGCGATGATGCGCTGACCGGCGGGGGCGGCAATGACATCATCCAGGGCGGCGACGGCAACGACGTCGTGCGTGGCGATGGCTACAACGTCAATCCGGGAGATGACTACCTGCAGGGCAATGCCGGCGACGATCTTCTGTTCGGAGAGTTTGGCAACGACCGCATGGTCGGCGGCGTCGGAAACGACACGTTGTCGGGCGGGCTCGGCGGAGATTTCCTCGTCGGTAACGAAGGCGCCGACATCTTCCAATACACGGCGGTCGAAGAGTTGCAGAACGTCCTGGTCAACGGCGTCAACCAGCTGGATACGATCAACGACTTCACGCAGGGCCAGGACAAGATCGACCTCTCCATGATCGATGCCAACCCCAACCTCGACGGCGACCAGGCTTTCACGTTCATCTCTGATCCCGCTCACTACACCGGCGATTGGACCGGGGTGGTGTGGCAGACCACGGCGGCGAACGGCATCGCGACGATCAATGTCTCGATCGATGGCGATGCCACGCCCGAGATGCAGATCTACATGTCGCATCCCTACCAATTCACGGCAGGCGACTTCATCCTCTGACGAGCTGCCTGCTGCTTGCCTGCTTTTGGTTGGGGAAAGGGCCGGTGCAATAGGGCACCGGCCCTTTTGGCTGTGGGACCGGCTGTCGGGACGCGAAACGCCGCGGTTGTTCATTTGCGGCTCATAAATTGCAACGACTTGAGATAGACTGTGCCATTGCTCAAGGAGGTTCCCATGTCGCGCCGAGATCTGCTCCGTATGGCCGCAGCCATGGCATGGGTTGCTACATGGACCGCTTGCGCTCCATCTGCCCGGGCCGACGCGGTCAGCGACTTCTACAAAGGCAAGGAGTTGCGGCTCGTCATCAGCACCACGGTCGGCACCGGTTACGACGCCTACGCGCGTGCAGTGGGGCGCCACCTTGCTCGCCATATCCCTGGCAATCCCTCGATCGTGCCGCAGAACATGCCGGGTGCCGGCGGACTTGCGGCGGCGAACCATCTTTACGCGGTTGCGCCGAAGGACGGCACTGTGATCGGGATGATCCAGAACACGGTGCCATTCGAGCCGCTGTTCGAGAACAAGGCTGCGCTGTTCGATCCCGTTCGCATGAACTGGCTCGGCACTCCGGCAACCGAGGTGGGCCTGTTCATCGTCTACCACACCTCGAAGATCCGGACCTGGCGTGACGCGCAATCCCAGGAGTTCATCGCCGGCACCACCGGCACGGCGTCGACGCCGGCCTTTTACGGCCGGCTGTTCAATCAGCTGCTCGGCCTCAAGACCCGGCTGGTCGGCGGCTATCCGGGACAGCTCGAGCTTCTGCTCGCGATGGAAAAGGGCGAGATCGACGGCATGACTTCACCGTTCTGGTCGAGCCTCAAAGTCCAGCGTCCGACCTGGTATCGGGATCAAACCGCCCGTCTCCTATTCCAATATGGTGCCGCACCTCACCCCGATCTCAAACAGGTGCCGTTTGCGTCCGATCTGGTGACCAACTCCAACGACAAGACTCTGCTGGCGGCGGCAGGAGCGCCGCTCGCCGCCGGCCGCCCGATCGCGGCGCCACCCGGCATACCGGCCGACCGCCTGGCCGCGCTGCGCGCAGCGATGACCGCGACGTTCAAGGACCCTCAGTTCATCGCCGATTGCGAGAAGCAAGGGATCGAGTGCACGGACAGCCGATCCGGATTGGAGCTCGAGACGCTGATCAAGGACGCCTATGCGGTGCCAGCCGACATCAAGCGGCGCCTGATTGCGATCCAGCTTGGACAATGATGAAGCCTGAACGATCGCAAGAGGGACGCTGATCAGCGCGCCCGTGCGATCCCCAGGAAATCGACCGCCTTGAGGCTCGCGCCGCCGACCAGCGCGCCGTTGACGTTGTCGACCCGCAAAAGCTCCGCGGCATTCGATGGCTTGACCGAGCCACCGTAGAGAATGCGGATCGCCTGTCCTTCTGCCCCGTAGCGCGCAACGAGCCGCTCGCGGATGAAGCCATGCACCTCGGCCACGTCAGCCGGGGTCGGCGTGAGCCCGGTGCCGATTGCCCAGACCGGCTCATAGGCCACCACCAGCTTGGCCGCATTGGCGCCGTCGGGCAGCGAGCCTCGCGAGCTGCTCTCCCACGACCGCGATCGTGCGTCCGGCTTCGCGCTCGGCCTGCGTCTCACCGACGCACACGATCGCCACCAGGCCGGCGCGCCAGGCCGCCAGCGCCTTGGCGCGCACCTCGGCGTTGGTCTCCTTATGGTAGGTGCGCCGCTCCGAGTGGCCGACGATCACGGCGCTCGCGCCGGCGTCCTTCAGCATCTCGGCCGAGATGTCACCGGTGAAGGCGCCGGACGGCCTCGGCGTGGCAGTCCTGCGCCCCGATCGCGACCGGCGAATTGCGCGCGCGGGCCGCAAAGCCTGCAATGAGCGTCGCCGGCGGGCAGACCAGGAGGTCCATGCGGGTCGCCAGCGGCCCCGCTCCCTCGATGATGCCGGCCAGCTCGGTCGCCGACTGCTGCAGGCCATTCATCTTCCAATTGCCCGCAATGAGCGGGCGTAGCGCACTTGCCATTGCGAATCCCTGCCACTTATCTGTCTGGAAAGCGCCTAGCAGAGCCGCCCGGCGCAAGCCAGCGGCCGATCGGCGACCGGCGTGACAAGTCGACCTCTCGGTTGTTGCGGCGGGAGGGCGCTCTCCCTATGATGCGCCGCGCACGGGTCGGCCCGAGGCCGCCCGAAAACCCCTTTGCTCACAATACGGTAGGTTCATGCTCCGCGGTCTACGACAAGCGTCCTCCGGCTGGATCGGCAAGTCCATCATGGCGGCCGTGGTCACCGTGCTCGTGGTCAGCTTCGCGATCTGGGGGATCGGCGACATCTTCCGCGGCTTCGGCCGATCGTCCCTTGCCAAGATCGGGCCGACCGAGGTCACCATCGAGCAGTTCCGCCAGCTCTATACCGACCGGCTGCAGATCCTTGGCCGTCAGTTCGGGCGCCCGATCACGCTCGAGCAGGCGCGCGCACTCGGCATCGACCGGCAGATCGTCCGGCGATCTTCAGCGAGATGCTGCTCGACGAGCGCGTGCGGACGCTTCGCCTTGGCATCTCCGATGCCGAGGTCGCGCGGCGCATCATGCTCACTCCGGGCTTCCAGGGTCCGAATGGGCAATTCGACCGCCAGCGTTTCGTGGAAGCTCTGCGTAATGCCGGCTATACGGAGCAGCGGTTTGTCGCCGAGCAGCGGCGCGAGATACTGCGTCAGCAACTCGTCGGGACCATCACCGGCGCGCCGATCGCGCCGACGGCGATGGTCGAGGCGGCAGATCGCCACCAGAACGAGCAGCGCACCATCGAATTCGTGCTGTTCGACCACGCCCAGGCGGGCGAGGTGGCCGCACCTGCACCCGATGTGCTGGCGCAATATTTCGAGCCGCGCAAAGGGCAGTTTCGCGCACCCGAGTATCGCAAGGTCGTCATCGTCTCGCTCCTTCCCGCCGAACGTGCGCGCTGGATGGAGATTTCCGACGAGGATCTCAGGCGCGCCTACGAGGAGCGCAAGAACCGCATCGCTACCCCCGAGCGCCGACAAATCCAGCAGATCGTGTTCCCCAAGGCGGAGGATGCGCGCGCCGCCGCTGAAAGGATTGCAAAGGGCGAGACATTCGAGGCCATCGCCAAGGAGCGCGGCCTCGCCGACAAGGACATCGACCTCGGCACCGTGACCAAGGCGACCATGCTTGACCGGGTCGTCGCTGATGCTGCCTTCGCGCTCAAGGAGGGCGAAGTGAGCGCCCCGGTGCAGGGTCGCTTTGGCACCGTGTTGCTGCGCATCACCAAGATCGAGCCTGAGAAGGTTCCGACTTTCGAGGAAGCCGCCGAGCAGCTTCGCACCGATCTCGCCAATGAGCGGGCCAAGTCCGAGATCACTTCGATTTACGACAAGGTCGAGGATGAGCGCTCGCTCGGCAAGCCGCTCGCCGAGACGGCCGAGAAGCTCAAGCTCGAAGCTCGTACCGTGGAGATCGACCGCTTCGGGCGCGACCCAACCAACCAGCCCGTCGCCAACCTGCCGCAACAGCAGCGCCTGGTATCCGGCGCGTTCACGGCTGACATCGGCACCGACAACGATCCGCTGCAGGTCGACGGTGGCTACGTCTGGTATGAAGTGGCAGGCATCACGCCGGAGCGCGACCGCACGCTCGACGAGGTCAAGGACCAGGTCGAGGCACGCTGGCGTGAGGACGAGGTGGCGAACCGCCTGCGCGCCAAGGCGGCCGCGTTCCTTGACAAGGTCAAGGCTGGCACGTCGCTCGCCGAAGCCGCCGCCGTCGACAATCTCAAAGTTGAGACCCGCGCCGACATCAAACGCGCCTCGACCACGCCTCCGTTGACGGAACGGACGCTTGACGTGATCTTCCGCACCGCCAAGGACGCCGTTGCCAGCGCCCCGGCCGAGCAACCCGGTGAGCAACTGGTCTTCCGGGTCACCGGAGTGGTTGAGCCGACCACCGACCTTGCGTCGGAGGAGAGCAAGCGCCTGCGTGGCGCGCTCAACAATGCGATGACGGGCGACGTACTGGCCGAGTACACCCAATTGCTCGAGCGCGAGATCGGCGTCACCCTCAACGAGCGGGCGCTGCAGCAGGTGCTCAGCGGGCGGAACGTCATCGACGAGAACTGAGCCCAAAAACAACTGAGCCCCTAAGCCTCATGCAGATCGAGCCGCAGGCATCGGCCTTTGCCAAGCATTATGCGCGTGGCGAGGCGCAGGTGGTCTGGACCACCCTGGTTGCAGACCTTGAGACGCCGGTCTCGGCGTTTCTCAAGATCGCCGGCGGCCGCCCCATGAGTTTTCTCCTGGAATCGGTCGAGGGTGGGACGGTGCGTGGGCGCTACTCGATCATCGGGCTCGAGCCCGATCTCGTGTGGCGCACGGTGGAAGGCCGCGCCGAGATCAATCGCACGCCGCGCCGCAGCGGCACGTTCACGACCTGCAACGAGCCGCCGCTCAAGGCACTGCGCGCGCTCGTCACCGAAAGCCGGATTGCGCTGCCCGACACGTTGCCGCCAATGGCAGCCGGCATCTTCGGCTATCTCGGCTACGACATGGTGCGGCTGATTGAGGAATTGCCCGCGCCCAATCCCGACCCCATCGGCATTCCGGACGCGGTGCTGATGCGGCCGACGGTCGTGGTCGTGTTCGACGCGGTGAAGGACATGATCACGGTGGTTACGCCGGTACGGCCCGAGAAGGGCGTGCCCGCCAAGACTGCGCTCGCGCGCGCCACCGAGCGGCTCGCCGCGATCGTCGATGCGCTTGATCGTCCGCTCGATCATGCCGCCGCCAATGGGACGAGCGGCCCCCTCACCGTGCTGCCGTCGTCCAACACGACGCCGGCCGAATTCGATCGCATGGTGCGCACCGCCAAGGAATACATCGCCGCCGGCGATATCTTTCAGGTCGTGCTCGCGCAGCGCTTCGAGGCCCCGTTCGAGCTGCCGCCGTTTGCGCTCTATCGCGCGCTGCGGCGGACCAATCCCTCTCCCTATCTCTATTTCCTCGACCTCGGCGACTTTGCGATCGCGGGCTCGAGCCCGGAAATCCTGGTCAAGGCGAGCGGCGGCACGGTGACGATCCGTCCGATCGCGGGTACGCGGCCACGCGGCGCGACGCCGCACGAGGACAGCGCGCTCGAAGCCGAGCTCCTGGCCGATCCCAAGGAGCGTGCCGAGCATCTGATGCTGCTCGATCTCGGCCGCAACGACGTCGGCCGCGTCGCCGAGATCGGCACCGTCAAGGTGACCGACCAGTTCTTCATCGAGCGCTACAGCCACGTGATGCACATCGTGTCGAATGTCGAGGGCAAGCTCTCGTCGAAGCACGACTCGATCGACGCACTGGCTGCAGGATTTCCAGCCGGTACGGTGTCGGGCGCTCCCAAGGTGCGGGCGATGGAGATCATCGACGAGTTGGAGAAAGAGAAGCGCGGCCTCTATGCCGGCGCGGTCGGCTATTTCTCAGCTGCCGGCGACATGGACACCGCGATCGTGCTGCGCACGGCGCTCGTCAAGGACGGCACCATGTATGTGCAGGCCGGCGCCGGCATCGTTGCCGATTCCAATCCGAAAGCCGAGCAGCAGGAGTGCGTGAACAAGGCCAAGGCGCTGTTCCGCGCCGCGGAGGAAGCCAAGCGCTTCGCGAGCACCGCCCGGCGCGGGCAATGATCGGCCCTACTGCCCCACCGCAACTGGCAGCCGTTCGATCGCCCTGAGGCCCGGCCGCTCGCGCCATTTGATCTGCGATTCATCCACCGCCAGCCGCAATCGCGGCCAGCGCCGGAACAAGGCCTTGAGCGCGCATGCTCCCTCGATGCGCGCCAGCTGATGACCAAGGCAAAAATGAATTCCGGTGCCGAAGGCGATATGCCGGTTGGGCTTGCGCTCGAGATCGAGCCGCTCCGCATGGACATTGGCGTGCGGATCGAGGTTCGCAGCCGCCAGCATCGGCATGATCCTGTCGCCCTTCTTCAGCCGCACACCGCCGAGCTCGACATCCTTGCGCACATAACGCGGCTTGGTGAATTGCACGGGCGAGATGAAACGCAGGAATTCCTCCACGGCCAGGCCGGCGCGGCTCCAGTCCTCCTCGAGCCAGTCGCGCAGCCCGGGGTTCTTCAGGAGCTCATGGACCGAGCCGCTGATCAGATGCGTGGTCGTCTCGTGCCCCGCAAACAGGAGCAGGAAGACCATCGCCACCATCTCATTGCGGCTGATCTGCCCGCCTTCCTTTTCCACTCGCACAAGCTCGGCGACGAGGCCCTCGCCACCATGCTGGCGGACCGTTTCAATCTGTTGCTCCAGATAACGCCTCATCGCGAGAAGATTAGGAATCATGCTGAAGAAGCCGACGGGTCCCATGACGCGCGTGATGCCGCTTGCCCAGGCGGTGAATTTCGGCCGGTCGGCAGGCGGGAGGCCGAGAAGCTCGCAGATGACGGACAGCGGCAGCTTGCGCGCATAGCAATCGACAAGGTCGGCCGGACTGCCTTGCGCAAACAGATCGCCGGCCAGCTCGTCAGCAATCGCGAGAATGCGCGGCTCCATGTCATGCATGGCGCGACGGCGAAAGGCTTCGTCGACAATATCCCGCAACCGCCTGTGATCGGGCTCGTCCATCGACAGCATATGGTTGGAGAGCGTGAGCAGGATTTTCGGCATCCACCATCGAAATCCGGCGACGGTGCCATCGTCCCGGCGGACGGTGAAGGTTTCGCTGTCCTTCAGGACGCGATCAGCGAGATCCTGCGTGGTCGTCGTCCAAACCTTGCCGATGATGGGGAACCGGACGTCGACGACCGGGCCCACCGACCTCAGTTTTTCGATTTCCGCGGCGGGGTTGCGGAAGTAGTCCTGACTGGAAAAGTCTGCGCGCATGATGAACCTTCCAAAGTCCGATTCTTTCACCCGAATGTGGTGCGGCTCATGTAAGAATTCGATGAGGGTCTATCGACCTCTTCATAAACGTTGCATAAATGTTCCGAGAGGCCACTATTTTTTTGGCGCTGTAGTACCGATCTTGATCGTGCAAGGACGAGAACGCGATGACCGAGCCGAAATGGAAGCACGATGGCGTGCGCGTGATCCCGGGCCATTCGCTCGACTCGAACACGGCGCAGACGCCCGGCATGGACCGCAAGGCCGCGATCAATCTGGCGCGCGCGGGTGCCCAGAAGCTCTGGGCCGGCACTGTCGCGATCCATCCGAATGCAAAGACCGGCGCGCATCATCATGGAGCGCTCGAGAGCGTGATCTATGTGGTGCGAGGCAAAGCGCGTATGCGCTGGGGCGAGCGGCTCGAATTCACCGCCGAGGCCGGCCCGGGCGACTTCATCTTCGTGCCGCCATATGTGCCGCATCAGGAGATCAATGCCAGCACCGACGAGCCGCTCGAATGCGTGCTGGTGCGCAGCGACAATGAGGCTGTCGTGGTCAATCTCGACATCGAGCCAATCGAAAAGCCGGAGCAGGTCCCGTGGATCGATCCAATCCATAAGGGGTAACAGGCGCTGGTCCGTGCAGCCGAGGAGTAGTCGCGTCGGCTTGAGCCTAACGCCAACATGAAACCCCGGCTCGCGCCGGGGTTTCGCGGTTTCGTCGGTGGTGGCCTCCTCCTACTTGAGCGGTGCCGGCGGCTCGCCTTCCGGCAGATTGCCGGTGATCGCCGCTTCGTTGCTGCAGAGATTGCGGAACAACGAGCTGCCGTCCGCGAGCCGGATCTGCCTCAGGCACCCAGCGGCCGGCAGTACTGGCGCGGCGAAGACCGGACGGACCACCGGCGCGGCGAAGACCGGTCGGATTACCGGCACGGCATAACCGCCAAAATGCGTACGGCAGTAGAACGGGTGACGCCAGCAGAAGCCAGGCCGAACGCCCCATCGCCAATTGTTGCCATAGACCGGGCCTGGGAAGGCGACGAAGCGACGGTTGAAGACGAAGCGCTGATTGACGATGACACGGCGTTTGTAGAAGCCGGTGTGCACAGGACCAGCGATGCCGCCAACGTGGGCGACACGGAAGTGAGCGCCGCCACCGGGGCGGGCGGAGGCATCCGTCGACGCCAGCATGGTGACGCCGATGGTGGCAGAAGCAGCGATTGCAAGCAGTGCAGTGTGTTTCAACATGGCGAACTCCGTGGGTGAATGAGTGTCGATGCCGACAATCGGTCATCTTATTCAGGTAGACGCAGCGAGCACCGCGATGGTTTTTTGAAAACGAGATGCCGGTACGGCTGCATATTGCCGGACAAGAAAAAAGCGCGCCTCTCGAGGCGCGCCTGATCGTGGTCGCATTCGTTAGAGAGAGGATCTTGAATCGCCCCTATCCGTTCGTCCCCGCGGGGGCGGGGACCCAGTTCTTTGGCCGAGTTTTCGGCCACTGGATTCCCGCTTTCGCGGGAATGAGCGGTGATTGGTTCAATAGCGTTGCAAACCTAATTCATTCCGCTCTAGTGCTCGGCAATCGCGCGCAGTGCTGCGAACGCATTGACCCGCCCGGCCCCGAACTGATCATCAGGACCCGGCGGACCGAGATCGACAGCGGCCGCCGTCAGCGCGAGCCGCGCCGCGTCCACATCGATCGTGGGATAGCGCTCGACCATCAGCGCCACCACGGCGCTGACATGCGCGGCCGCGTAGGACGTGCCCGAGACAATCTGATGCGCGTGGTTGCCGGAGGGGGCGAGCACATCGACGCCCGGCGCAGCAACCGAGATGTAGCTGCCTCTGTTGGCGAGCTGGTACAGGCGGTCGTCGACGTCGATGGCGGTCACCGCGATGACGCCGGGATAGGCCGCCGGATAGGCCGGCGCAGCCTGCGGGCCGCCGTTGCCCGCCGCGGCGACCGTGATCGCGCCCTTGGCGGCGGCTCTCTTGATGCTCTCTTCAAGTAGCGCATCGCTCGGGCCGGCAAAGCTCATGTTGAGCACCCGCGCGCGCCTCGACAACGCCCAGTCGATGCCGCGGACCAGATTGAACGTCGTCGCCGTCGACTGCCGGCCGCGCTCGCCTGCAAACACCCGCACGTCGAGCAGCTTCGCTTCAGGCGCGACGCCGCGCACGATGCCGTGGGCCGAGATGATGCCGGAGATCTCGGTGCCATGCGGATCGGTGCCGGCACCGCTTACAGCCGAGAATGCCTCCACAACGGAGCCTTGCAGATCAGGATGGCTCCGATCGACGCCTGAATCAATGACCGCGATCAGCGTGCCGCCGCCGCGCGCCACCGTTTGTGCGCGTGCGACATCGAGCTTGACCAGGGAGTATTGCAGGCCGTTGCTTGGGTCTGCATCGCCCTGCAGGTGGCGGTAGTAGTAGTTGAGCTGCGGACCGAGCACGCGTGGGTCACCTTGCAGCGCGGCCACCGCGGCCGCGAGCGGCCGGTTGTTGAGAACGCGATAGCGCACGAGCCGAACGCCGAGGAACGCAACGCTGCTGCGCTCGAGCACCTGCAGGCCGTGGGTCTGGCCGACCGCGACGTCGACCACTTCCGGGGTCGCCTGCGCCATGCGGACGACAACCTCGTCCGGCACGAACTGCGGCGCGCTCGTCACTGCTGGCTGCTGGCCTGCGGCCGGCGGCGGCTGGTTGGGTGGGGCTTGCGGATTGCCTTGTGCCGGCGCCAGCGCCCTTCCCCCGGCTCCTGCGAGTGCCACCGGCGCGATCGGCTGCCTTTGTGGCGGGCTCGAACAGGCAAAGACGCTGCCGCCCAGCTCCTGCCGGCCTTCCTGGGGGCCGCAGCTGCATTGGCCATTGCGCACGCGTCCGGCGATGCAGACGACGTGGACGGACGGAGGATTCTTTCCCTGGCCGCCAGGCAGTGACGCAGGCTTGCCATCGTTGTTCTTGCCGCCATTGTTGTTCTTCCCGCCGTCGTTGTTCTTTCCACCATCGTTGTTCTTGCCCCCACCGTTGGGCTTTCCATCGTTCGTGTTCGTCGGCCGGCTGTCGCCGGGGCTTCCCACCTGGTCCGGGTTGTGATTGTTCTGGTAGTTGTTTGCGTGATCATCCGACCCACGGCCGTGGCGCCGCGCGCCCGCTCGCTTTTCCCGTAATCCCCGCCCGCGCTTTCCGCCACGCAGTCGCGCGAGCGAAACGTCAGGCGTCACGTCCACACCCGCGATCGGCCGCAGCGGCAGCGCCTCGGCGCCGTTTTGTCCACTGCTGGCGAGGAGCAGACAGGCGAAAGCCACCGCGGCGAAGCCGAGTAACCGTCGGAGGATTAGGAAAAATGACAGCATGAAACGCTCCACGTTCTTGCTCAAGAATACGCATACATCGACGCCGGCACTGGATGCCTCACGGTGTCTGCGTCACGAACACGATGAGGTCGCTGCGCGCCTTGAGAGCCGCGATCACCCGCTCGCGCTCGCTTTCGCTCATGGTCTTGGGACCGATCCGCACCGTGAACAGTTTGCCGCCGCGCGGACCATCGATAATCTTGACGCCGAGGCCGGAGAGCACGTCCGCGATCGCCGCCGCCGAGGCATCGTCGGCAAAGCGCACGAACACGGTCGTTCCCGCATCCACCGTCTCGTTGCCGCCCGCGGTGCCGAAGATGCCGGGATATTGCGCGACCACCAGCGTTCCGATGGTGGCGGCCTGCAGAAGGATTACGATCGCGGCTGCGGCGCCGACAAAACCCAGCGCGGGCGACGACGGCATCGCGAACAGCCGCTTGATCCAATCAAGCGGCGAACCGGCAGTGCGTGCCGGCTGCGCCGATCTCTTCCCGATCATGGCCGCGACGCGGTCGAAGCTGCGAGCCGGGCGGCTCGCATAGATCGCGTTGCCAGCCGCCGTGCTCTCGCGCTCAGCGCGGATGAGATCGAGCTGGTGCGCCACGTCGGGATGATGTTTGAGATAGTCGTCGATCTCATTGGCCTCGGCCTGATCGAGCTGCCCCGTCGCATAGAACGGCAGCATCATCTCGACCTCGTCGCGCCTCGTCTTTGTGTCTTCGCTCATGGCCACCCTCGATCCACGCCTGCATCTTTCAGAAGTACCGAAAGGCGCTTACGGGCATTGAACAATCTGGTCTTGACCGTGCCTTCCGGTATGCCCAGCACCGCACTCGCTTCAGCGACCGACAATTCGTGAAAGTAGACGAGATCGACGATCTCCCGATATTCGCTCGACAGCGCGTCGATACAGCGGCGCAAGAGCCGGCCCTTGTCGGCTTTTTGCAAAGCCACTTCCAAGTCGTCAGCCTCGTCGGGGAGACTGGCCGCGGTATCGTCGTCCCAGGGCTCCTCGCGCCGTTTCCTGAGCGCGCTAATCGCCCGATTGTGAGCAATCGACAACAGCCAGGTGGTGGCCCTCGATCGCCCCTCATAGCCGCCCGCATGTTTCCAGACATCGACGAACACCTCGTTGGTGAGTTCCTCGGCGACCGCCTCGTCGCGCACGATCCGCGCAATGAAGCCGAAAATGCGGTTCTGGTGCCTCATATAGAGTGTCTCGAGGGCGACCGAATCCGCTGCGGCAACCCGCGCGATAAGCTGATCGTCTGCAATAAGCCTGTCCATGGCTCGTCGCTGTTCTGGCTCGTCGTTAGAGCTGCCAATCCGTTCGACGCGCCCAGGATGCGTTTGGTTTGTGGCGGAATGACTTTTTTTGCCCCGACCGCCGGGCACCCGGCCGCAGGGGGACGCGCAGTCGGCGGTATAATGCGGCTCAAGAATTCTTTTCAAACATCAACAAACCGCCACGTGCGATCCCGCGTCCCACAGACCGTGGGAAGCGACCGTCGCCCCCTACGCCGTTAGACGCGCTGAATGCCTTTGTGCCCATTCGTGGGCCCAGCGCGCCCGGCGTCACCTGTCACCCTCGAGTGAGTGGAGGCTCTCATGAGGCCGCGAATGAATGTCCCGCTTTCACCTGCCGATCGCGCCACCATCGCGCTCTGGTCGCGACGAGTGCTCGCAGTGTGGGCCGTTATTGTCGCTTCGCTTGTCGCCTATGCGTTCCTGGCTCAGCGCGAGCCCACGACAGCGAAGATCGAGAACCCGCAGCAGCATGCGAAGTCCAGCTCGGTTGTGCCGAGGGGGCAGCGATGACGACGATCGCAACGCTGCTGGGATGGCTGATGGCTTGTCTGTCGACGGGACCGCTCCTGCTGGCGCTCGTGATGCTCACGATGCTTCGCGGACACACCGGCGACGACTTGTAAGTCGAGGCGCGCGAGTCAGCGCAGGAACGTCTCCATCGCTTCCTCGGCGGCGTTGATCTGTAGACTGCCGAGACCCAAAAGCCCCGGCAGGAACTGCGGCCGGCCCGGAACCTGATGGCCACCACCCTCGAGCCGGAAAAGCGCAACCGGCTGACCGGTGCGGCAGGGTGACCATTCCAGCCGCTCGACGCGGACGGGCTCGGTCGACGCCGGAATCGGCAGCGGCCTCACCTGCATGGCCGCGCAACCATCGATACGGGCGATGAATTCGGCGCTGCGCTCGGCGCTCCACACCCTGCCCCGCTGGCCACGGAAACCCACGTTGCCGCCCTCATAGGGAACGAGCGGATCGGCGGTGCCGTTGAACATCACGAGCGGCAAAGGCTTGCGCACATGGCAGCGCTCGCCGACGCCGGCCGGCATGTTTGCAATGATCGTCGCAGTGCCCGCGAACAGCTCGGAGGCCTCACACAACATGCGGAACGTCATCATGCCGCCGTTCGAGATGCCGGCGAGGTAGATCCGCTCGCGATCGGCAATGCCGCGCCTGATGAGCTCGTCCACGAGCTGGCGCAGAAAGCCGACGTCATCGATGGAGGAGATGTGCCCGTCTTCACGGCCGTCGTTCCACTGCCGGTTGACGCCCTGCGGAAAGACGGCGGCGAAGCCCCTGGCGGCGGCCGCTTCGGCAAAGCCCGAGCTGCGCGCCGTCTGGGTCGCCGTGATGGTGGCACCATGCAGGACGATCACGGTCGGCGCCGGCGTGCGCACGGATTGCAGCACGATCGCCTCGCGGGCCCCGTGGGGCGTGGTGACGTGCATGAGGTCGGCGCGGGCGAGCTGTGGCACCGCAGCAATCACGGCGGCAACGAGGGCGGCCGCCCTCAGTGGGAGCATGGGCAAAAGCTTGGGCGAAAGCATTGGGGTCTGTCCTCAGGGGTTGCAGTCACATCCGGCATTGGAGGCTGAGGAGAGCGCCCGATCGTTGCCGCCCTATTGCGGCCGGTGCCTCGGCTGTAACGTTTTGTAACAGTCCTGCCCAGCCGGGTGGGCGCCTGCGGCATGGGGATGCCACCAACGTCCCCGAACACGCCCGGACTTTGTGCAGCGCACCCAAGATCTTCACCAAGCTGGCTTGAATGGGTGCTTTGGGTGCCCGCCGCACTGGATCGGACCAGCCAAATTTAGCTATAGAATCAAGCCCTAGCCCGTGTTGCCCGACACCCCCGGCAGGCCGTCCGCCGCGGTTGTCGGCCACGGCCACCCGTGACACCATTGAGCGACGAATTCTGTGGTTGGGGCCCATGCCGCGTCGGAAATTTACCTGGTCATCATTGCCCGACGAGGAGTTGCTGCGCCTTCGGTTCAAGGATCTGAAGGTCACGGTCGAGGGCACTTGGCTCGAGGACTGTCTTGCCCGGCTGCATGAGGAGCTTGCAGAGCAGAACCTGCGGGTGCGGCCGCATGCCTGGATCTCGAACGAGTGGTTCAGCCCCGACGACGCGCCCGGGATCGCTATCCCGTTCTACCTCGCGCATCCGAGGCTGATGCAGCTCGAGCGCAAGATGATCATCGATGTCGAGGGCGGGACCTGGTCGGAGTGCATGAGCATTATGCGCCACGAAGCCGGCCACGTGGTGCAGCACTCCTACCAATTGCACCGCAAGCGGCGCTGGCAGCAGCTGTTCGGGCCATCCTCGCGCCGCTATCCACGCTACTACCGGCCTAATCCTGCCAGCCGAAATTTCGTGCAGCATCTGCGCCTGTGGTACGCGCAAAGCCATCCGGACGAGGATTTCGCCGAGACCTTCGCGGTGTGGCTGCGGCCGCGCTCGCACTGGCGCGCGCGCTATGCCGGTTGGCCGGCGCTCAAGAAGCTTGAATATGTCGACGAGCTGATGACCGAGATCGCGACGCAGAAGCCGACGCTCACCGGTCGCGAGCTCGTCGAGCCGATCAGCCAGCTGACCGAGACGCTCGAGGAGCACTATCGGAAGAAGCAGGCGCTTTACGCGTTCGATTCGCCGACCAGCTACGACCGCGACCTGCAGCGGCTGTTCTCCGCCGATCCGCGGCATCACCGGCTGATGCCGGCCTCGCAATTCATCCGCCGCCACCGCGCCAAAGTGCGAGAGCTGGTGGCAAAGTGGACAGGCGAATATCAGCTCACCCTCGACGCCGTCGTTGATGATATGATTTTGCGTTGCCGCGAGCTCAATCTGCGCGCGGTCGGGTCCGAACGAAAACTGGTGGCAGACTTCACGGTGCTGTTGACTGCCAAGACGATGCACGCATTGTTCGGTCCATCGCGGCGGAAGTGGATCGCGCTATGAACAACAAGCAACGTGTCCTGGTTCTGATGCACCCGGACCTGATTCCTCCCGAATCAAACGAAGGATTCAGCGAGCAGGACGCCAGCAATTGGAAAACCGAATACGATGTCGTGAGCACGCTGCGGACGGCCGGGTACGACGTCAAGCCATTGGGCGTGCACGACGAGCTCAGACCGATTCGTGACGAGATCGAGGGCTGGAAGCCTGACGTCGTATTTACGCTGCTCGAGCAGTTCCACGGCGAGGCGATCTACGACCAGAACGTCGCGAGCTACCTTGAGTTGATGCGCGTGCCTTACACCGGCTGCAACCCGCGCGGTCTGATGCTGGCGCGTGGCAAGGACCTGTCGAAGACGCTGGTGCACTATCATCGCATTCCGGTGCCGTCCTTCGCGGTGTTTCCGATCGGCCGCAAGGTGAAGCGGCCGCGCCGGCTGGCGATGCCGCTGATCGTCAAGAGCGTCAGCGAGGACGCGTCCTGGGGCATCTCGCAGCAATCGGTCGTCGACTTCAGACGAGAAGCTCGCCGAGCGCGTCGTGTTCATCCACGAGCGGATCGGCACTGCTGCGATCGCCGAGCAATACATTCCCGGGCGCGAGATTTACGTCGGGGTGCTCGGCAACGAGCGGCTGCGCGCGCTGCCGGTGTGGGAGCTGAGCTTCACCCAGCTCGCCGAGGGCGCCTGGCCGATCGCGACCGAGAAGATCAAGCACGACACCAACTACCAGGAGCGGCGCGGCATCCTGCACGGTCCGGCACAGGACATCGCGCCCGAGATCTATACGCGCATCCACACCCTGGCGAAGCGCATCTACCGCACGCTCGGCCTCGACGGCTACGCCCGCATCGATTTCCGCCTGTCCGAGAAAGGCATTCCCTATTTCATCGAGGCGAACCCGAACCCCGAGATCGCCGAGAGCCAGGAATTCGCCACCGCCGCCAAGCACGACGGCATTCCATACGACGATCTCCTGCAGCGCATTCTCACGCTCGGCATGAAGCGGTCGAGCGCGGACGCTTAGGCGGCCTGAGCGGCGGCGTCGGGCAGCGTACCTACTCCAGCGTCGCGCCGATGGCGCGGATCACCTTGCCGTATTTCTCGTTGTCGCCGCGGATGCGTGCCCTGAACTCGTCCGGCGTGGTGAAATAGGGCTCCCCCGATCCCGAGGCCGCAAGCCGCTCGATCAAATCCGGCTGCTTGAGCACTTCGATGGTCTCGGCGCGCAGCCGATCCATGATCGGTTGCGGGACGCCGACCGGCGCGAACAGACCATGCCAGATCAGCACCTCGTAGCCGGGATAGATCTCGCCGATGGTCGGAAGCTCCGGCATCAGCGGAAAGCGCGTGGCGCCGGAGGCCGCCAGCCCCCGGATCCTGCCGGATTGAATTGTCGGCACCAGCGAGCCGCCGCCGAACATCGCCGACACCTCGCCGGCAAGAAGCCCGATGCCGGCCGGACCGCCGCCGCGATACGGCACATGGGTGAGATCGATCCCGACGTGCTGCTTCAGAATTTCCATCGCCAGATGGTGCTGGCTGCCATTGCCGATCGAGGCATAGAACATCGGCGGCTTGGTTCGCCGCGCGAGCTCGACGAATTCGCGCAGGTTGTTGGCTTGAACCGACGGATGCACCGCCAGCAGAAGCTGGTTCGCCGTCAGGCTCGCAATCGGCACCAGGTCCTTGAGCGGATCGAACGTCATCTTGGCGTAGAGATGCGGATTGGCCATGAACAGGTTGTCCGGCCCATGCATGAGGGTGTAGCCGTCCGGCGCCGCCCTGGCGGTGGCCTCGCCGGCAACATTGCCGCCGCTGCCGGGACGATTTTCAATCACCACCGGCTGGCCGAGCCGCACCGACAGGCCCTGACCGACCAGCCGTGCAACAATGTCGGCGGCCCCACCGGGCGGGAACCCGACATTCATTCGGATCGGGCGCGACGGGTAAGTCTGCGCGAAGCCCGACCGCGCGAGTGCTGGAAGTGCGACGGCCGCGGCGGCGGCCTTCAGGACTTGCCGGCGTGTCTTGATGTTTCGCATCGTTCACCAACAGCAGGATCGCTTAGCCGTGCCGTGAGCTTGCCGACCTTTCCCGGGCGCGGCAATACCCGCTGCCGGCGGCCAAGCGCATCTATCGCACGCGAGCCGTAGGATGGGTTGAGCTTTTGCGAAACCCATCATGAGTCCTTGATGGGTTTCGCTTCGCTCAACCCATCCTACGACATGACGCCTATGAACCGGCTCAGCCCGGCTCCATGCCGGTCTTGCGGATGATCGGCGCGGCCTCCGGCGCGGTGAGGAATTTCAAGAGCGCACGGGCGGCGTCAGTCGGACCGGCGGCCTTGTGCACGGCGGCGGAGAACACCGTCACTTCCTGGATGTCGGCCGGCAGCGGTCCGAGATAGTCGATCCCCTTCACAGGCAGAAGCTCGCTCACCTGCTGGAAGCCGATCTCGGCGTCCCCGCGCGCAACCACCTCGCCGATCGGCACGTTGGGGATCGGCGGGACGATCCTGGCCTTGAGCTGCTCGGTCAGCCCCCACTTCGCGATGAGGCGCTCCATATGAATGCCGCTTGGCCCCGCCGAATACGCAATCGTCTTGGCGGCGAGCAGCGCCTTGCGGATGCCCTCCGACGAGGTGGCGTCGATCTTCGGCGCGCCGGCGCGGATCGCGACGCCGATGCCGGAGCTCGCCACATTGACGCGACTGTCGGCGACCAGCTTGCCTTGCTTGATGAGATCGTCGATCTGCTCCGCCGGCAGCATGACGACGTCG
The DNA here is from genome assembly GCA_963745515.1 of uncultured Alphaproteobacteria bacterium. Classification (GTDB taxonomy): domain Bacteria; phylum Pseudomonadota; class Alphaproteobacteria; order Rhizobiales; family Xanthobacteraceae; genus VAZQ01. The sequence goes on along the minus strand of CAVUXO010000007.1, from coordinate 84,873 downwards.
GCGACCTCGCCATCGGCGACGCGCTTGGCGACCGCGGTGACGCCGCCCCAGGTGACCGTCACCTTGTGGCCCGTCGCCTTCTCGAAGCCCGGCACGAGCAGCGTGTACGGCTCGCGCGTGCCGGGCGAGCCGATGACTTTGATTTCGGCGGCATTGGCGATCCCGCTCAGCATCACGGCGCTTACGGCGGCAAGCTTGGCGATTAGCGCTCCCATCGTCATGGCGTTACTCCTCCCTCTGGCTTTTCTTGCGAGTGTAGTTACCGAGGCAATGTGCTGTAAATTGGCCTCGCAGTCTCGGCCACCGCTGAACTCGGCGCCGGGGGCATGTTTTCGGGACGAAAACCCGTTTCCCCTTCTCCCTAAAATGCTCTAAGACCCTGAGCGGGCAAGAGAACCATGATCGTCCTGATCGACAATTACGACAGCTTCACCTTCAACCTCGTCCATTATCTCGGCGAGCTGGGGGCGGACGTCGTCGTGCATCGCAACGACAAGATCGCGGCGCGCCGACGTGATCGCCGCCGACCCCGACGCGATCGTGCTGTCGCCCGGCCCCTGCACGCCGAACGAGGCCGGCATCTGCCTCGACCTGATCGAGAAGGCCGCGCCGACCATCCCGATGTTCGGCGTCTGCCTCGGCCATCAGGCGATCGGCCAGGCCTTCGGCGGCGAGGTCGTGCGCGCGCCGGTGCCGGTGCACGGCAAGCTCTCCGAGGTCACGCACCAGGGCGAGGGCGTGTTCCGCGGCATCAACGGCCCGTTCCAGGCGACGCGCTATCATTCGCTCGTGGTCGATCGCGCCACCATGCCGGACGAGCTTGCGGTCACCGCCGAGACCGACGACCGGCTGGTGATGGGCGCTCGCGCACAAGACGCTGCCGGTGCACGGCGTGCAGTTCCATCCCGAAAGCATCGCGTCCGAGCACGGCCATCTCATCCTGAAGAATTTCCTCGACCTCGCCGCGGCGTGGAACGCCAGCGACCGGCCGCCGGCGCAGGCGCGCGCCGGCGCACTGAGGGCAGCCATGGACGACTTCAAGGCGCTCATCGGCCAAGGTCGCGACCGGCGCGACGCTGACGCGCGAGGAAGCCGCGCGCGGCGTTCGACCGCATGATGTCGGGCGAGGCGACGCCCTCGCAGATGGGCGGCCTCCTGATGGCGCTGCGCGTGCGCGGCGAGACCGTCGACGAGATCACCGGCGCGGTCACCGCGATGCGCGCGCAAGATGCTGCGCGTCGACGGCGCCCGCCGACGCGATCGACGTGGTCGGCACCGGCGGCGACGCGTCGGGCTCCTACAACATCTCGACCTGCGCGGCCTTCATCGTCGCCGGCGCCGGCGTGCCGGTCGCCAAGCACGGCAACCGCGCGCTCTCCTCGCGCTCGGGCGCCGCCGACGTGCTCGGCGCGCTCGGCGTCAAGATCGACCTCGCGCCCGGACGACGATCAGCGCGCTGCATCCGCGAGGCCGGCATCGGCTTCATGTTCGCGCCGGCGCATCATCCGGCGATGAAGCATGTCGGCCCGACCCGCGTCGAGCTCGGCACGCGCACGATCTTCAATCTGCTCGGGCCGCTCTCCAATCCGGCCGGCGTCAAGCGGCAGATGGTCGGCGTGTTCTCGCGCCAATGGGTCGAGCCGCTCGCCCACGTGCTGAAGAATCTCGGCTCCGAGCGCGCCTGGGTGGTGCACGGCTCCGACGGCCTCGACGAGATCACCACCGTCGGGCCCGACCCAGGTGGCGGCGCTGGAGAACGGCGCGGTGCGCACCTTCGAGATCACGCCGGAGGATGTCGGGCTGTCGCGCGCGCCAAGCCCGAGACGTTGCGCGGCGGCGACGCGGACCACAACGCGCGCGGCGCTGCGCGACGTGCTCAAGGGCAAGAAGGGCGCCTTCCGCGACGTCGCGCTGCTCAACGCGGCGGCCGCGCTCGTCGTCGCCGGCCGCGCCAAGGACCTCAAGCAGGGCGTCGCGCTCGCCGCGCAAGTCGATCGACTGCGGCGAGGCCGAAGGCCGGCTCGACCGCCTGATCGCGGTCTCGAACGAGTGAGGCGCGCGATGGCCGACATTCTCGCCAAGATCGAAGCCTACAAGCGCGAGGAGATCGCGGCCGCCAAGCGCGCGCGCTCCGTTCGCGGCAGATCGAGGCGGACGCCAAGGCGACGCCGCGCGCCGCGCGGCTTCTTGCGCGCGATCGAGCGCGAAGCACGCGAGCGGCAGCTACGCGCTGATCGCCGAGATCAAGAAGGCGAGCCCGTCGAAGGGCCTGATCCGCGCCGACTTCGATCCGCCGGCGCTCGCGCGCGCCTACGAGGCCGGCGGCGCGGCCTGCCTCTCGGTGCTCACCGACGCGCCCTCGTTCCAGGGCGAGCCCGAGTATCTCACCGCCGCGCGCGCCGCGACCGCGCTGCCGGTGCTGCGCAAGGATTTCATGTACGAGCCCTATCAGGTGGCCGAAGCGCGCGCCTGGGGCGCCGACTGCATCCTGATCATCATGGCGGCGCGTCGACGACGCGCGCGGCGCAGGACGCTCGAGGACGCCGCGCTTCGCCTACGGCATGGACGTGCTGCTCGAGGTGCACGACGAGGCCGAGCTCGAGCGCGCGCTGCAGCTGCGCTCGCGCCTGATCGGCATCAACAATCGCGATCTGCAAGACCTTCGAGACCACGCTCGCGGCGACCGAGCGGCTGGCGCCGCTGAGTCCCGCCGGACCGCATCGTGGTCGGCGAGAGCGGCATCTTCACGCCCGGCCGATCTCGCCCGGCTTGCGAAGCGTCGGCGTCGCGCACCTTCCTGGTCGGCGAGAGCCTGATGCGCGCAGGCCGATGTCGCGGCCGCGACGCGCGCGCTGCTCGGCGCGGCCGCAGCGGCGCGCAGGCGCAGCGGAGTAGGCCGCGTGGCAGGCAAGCTCACCCATCTCGGCAAGAGCGGCGAAGCCCGCATGGTCGACGTGTCGGCGAAGGCCGCGACCGAGCGCGTCGCGATCGCCGAAGGCCGCGTGGTGATGACGCCCGCAGACGCTCGAGCTGGTGCTCGCGGGCGACGCCAAGAAGGGCGACGTGCTCGGCGCCGCGCGCATCGCCGGCATCATGGCGGCGAAGAAGACGCACGAGCTGATCCCGCTCTGCCATCCGCTCGCGCTCACCAAGGTCGCGGTCGACATCGAGCCGGACGAGACGCTGCCCGGCCTGATCGTGCGCGCGACCGCCAAGGTCACCGGCCAGACCGGCGTCGAGATGGAGGCGCTGACCGCGGTCTCGGTCGCCTGCCTCACCATCTACGACATGGTGAAGGCGGTCGAGCGCGGCATGCGCATCGAGGGCATCCGCCTGGTCGAGAAGAGCGGCGGCAAGTCGGGCCGCTATCGCGCGAAGGAGTAGGCCGTGGCGCTGATGTCGGTCGCCGAAGCGCTCGCGCCGCGTGCTCGAAGCACGCCGCGCCGCTGCCGGCCGAGACGCGTGCCGCTCGCCGACGCCGATGGCCGCGTGCTCGCCGACGATCTCGCGCGCGCTGCGCACGCAGCCGCCGGCCGACGTCTCGGCGATGGACGGCTACGCGGTGCGCGCCGCCGACGTCGCGAGCGTGCCGGCGCGGCTGCGGCTGATCGGCGAGGTCGCGGCCGGCCATCCGTTCGCGGGCACGCGTCGGCGCGGGCGAAGCGGTGCGCATCTTCACCGGCGGCGTGCGTGCCCGCCGGCGCCGACACGGTCGTGATCCAGGAAAACACGACGCGCGAGACGGCGACCGCGTCGATCGTCGATCAACCGGCCAGCGGCGCCGGGCCGGCACGTCCGCCGCGCCGGGCTCGATTTCGCGCCAGGCGACGTGCTGCTGCGCCAAGGGCCGCCGCCTCACCGATCGCGACCTCGCGCTCGCCGCCGCGATGAACCATGCGGCGCTGCCGGTCCATCGCCGCCCGAAGCTCGCGGTGCTCGCGACCGGCGACGAGCTGGTGCTGCCGGGCGCCGCAGCCCGGCCTCGGCCAGATCGTCTATTCCAACGGCTATCGCCACCATGGCGCTCGCGCGCCGCGAAGGCGCGAGGTCGATCGACCTCGGCATCGTGCCCGACCGGCTGCGACGAGACGGTCGCGGCGGTGCGCCGCGCGCGCGATGCACGGCGCCGACATTCTGGTCACCTCCGGCGGCGCCTCGGTCGGCGACTACGACCTGGTGCAGCAGGCGCTCGCGGCCGAGGGCCTCGCGCTGTCGTTCTGGAAGGTCGCGCTGCGGCCGGGCCAGCCGCTGATGCTCGGCCGGCTCGGCGCCGATGCATGTGCTCGGCCTGCCGGGCAATCCGGTATCGGCCTACGTCTGCGCCGTCCTGTTCCTCGTGCCGCTGATCCGGCGGCTGACCGGCCGAGCGGATCTGCGAGCCCCGGCTGGAGCCGGCGCATGCTCGGCCGCGACCTGCCGGCGAACGACGAGCGCGCGGACTACCTGCGCGCGACGCTCGCGCCGGGCGCGGACGGCCTGCCGGTCGCCACGCCCTTCCCGCTGCAGGATTCCTCCATGCTGCTCCCGCTCGCCGAGGCCGATTGCCTGCTCATCCGCGAGCCGCACGCGCCCGCCGCCAAGGCCGGTAGCCGCTGCGTTATCCTTAAGCTCGATCGCTTAAGTGCCGCCTTTGGCGGTCTTTCGACTTGTTCACGTCAAATTAAAGGTTGCGGAACACATATGGAACAGATAGTGTCCGTTCATGATTTGTTTCGGCTGAGTCGTGATACGAGCTAGCCGCCGTGAGACGCGACCAACGAGGGCCACGATGCTGACGCGCAAACAATTCGAACTCTTGCGCTTCATCCACGAGCGGCTGAAGGAAGCCGGTGTTCCGCCCTCCTTCGACGAGATGAAGGATGCGCTCGATCTGCGCTCGAAGTCCGGCATCCATCGCCTGATCACCGCGCTCGAGGAGCGCGGCTTCATCCGCCGCCTGCCGAATCGGGCGCGCGCCATCGAGGTGATCAAGCTGCCCGAGTCGGTCGCGCAAGGCATTGGCGCCGGCCGCGCCCGCGGCTTCACGCCCGAGCGTGATCGAGGGCAATCTCGGGCGGGTGCGCGCCTCGTCGGAGGACGATGGCGGCCGGCCGGTCGCCGTGCCGGTCATGGGCCGCATCGCGGCCGGCACGCCGATCGAGGCGATCCAGACGCAAGACACACCATCAACGTGCCGCCCGACCTGTTCGAGCCGGCGAGCATTTCGCGCTCGAGGTGCGCGGCGATTCGATGATCGACGCCGGCATCCTCGACGGCGACACCGTGCTGATCCGCAAGACCGACGGCGCCGAAACCGGCGACATCGTGGTCGCGCTGATCGACGACGAGGAGGCGACGCTGAAGCGCTTCCGCCGGCGCGGCGCCTCGATCGCGCTCGAGCCCGCCAACACGTCCTATGAGATCCGCATCCTGCCGCAGGACCGCGTGAAGATTCAGGGCAAGATGGTCGGGCTGTTCAGACGGTATTGAGCGGCAAGGGCCGAGGGATCAATCCCCTGGCTCCATGTCCTCCGTCCGCGGAGTGGCATCGCGTGGCTCGCGGCGTTGTGGCGCCGCTGATGCAGGCACCTCCTCCGCCGTTTGCCGCCTGCGTGCCCAGGGCCGATCAAGGCCGGGTGGTCGTGCGGCGGTGCTCTCCCACTGACTGCCGACGTGACGCAGCGCGATCGCGCCGCCACGCTGCCAAACCGCACGATCGACGACGAGGGCGGCGCAATCGGGCGGCGCCATGCGAGTGCTCACCACCACGGCGGCGCGGCGGCAATCCTCTTCGAAGGCCTCGGGCCTGCGTGCGATCGCCACGATCGCGCCGTCGGCAAGCCGGCCGATGCAGCCAGCGTCGTCGCAGCGGATGCCTTCCGCCAACTCCTTGTCCTTCGCGCTACGCGCGTCGGCATCGGCCGCGAGCCATTGTTGGATCGCGAAGCTGTCGCTGCCGGTGCGCAGCATCGCCAATCGGCCGCCGGCCGTGCGGACCGCAAAGCTCGCGCCATCGGGCGCGATCAGCACATCCGGCAACGGCGTGCGGATAGCGCCAAGGACTGCGACCGCGACGAGCAGCGCGCCGGCCCAGCGCAACGGCGAGCGCAGCAGCCCAAGCACGATGAGGCCCACACTGCCGAGAAGCAGCGGCCCGGTGCCGAAGGCGGTGACACGTCCGACCGCGCCCGGCAGGCTCGCGACCCAGACCGACACCGCCACCATCCATTCGATGCCCGCCCCCATCAACCGCCAGAAGAAGCCGTCGAAGCCGAACGGCAACGCCACCACGCCGGCAATCCCAGCCGGCATGATCCAGAACGACGCGATCGGCATGGTGAGGAGATTGGTGAGCACGCCATAGGGCGTAAGGCGGTGGAAGTGATAGGCGCTGTACAGCATGGTGGCGAAGCCGGCGAGCAGCGAGATCAGCACGAGGCCCACGATCTCGCGCATGCCGATGAGCGCAAGCCGCGCACCAAGCGGCGTATCGGCATTCGGACGCATCACGGCGAAGCCGCCCTGATAGCCAGCCACGATCGCAAGCGTGGCAGCAAATGACATCTGGAAGCTCGGATGCACGATCGCCTCGGGCGCGAGCAGGAGCACGGCGAGCGCCGCGACCGTGAGCGTGCGCAGCGTCAAGGTCGGACGATCGACCATCACGCCGACGAGGACGATCGCCACCATGATATAGGAGCGCTGGGTGGCAACCTCGGCGCCCGAGAGGAGCAGATAGAATGTCGCCGCGGCGAGCGCCGCAAGCGCCGCCCACTTCTTGATCGGCAAGCGGCCGGGCGGACAGAGCGCGAGCAACGCCCGCAGCACGACGAACACAATCCCGCTCACCACCACCATGTGATAGCCCGAAATTGAGAGCACATGGCCGATGCCGGAAATGAACATAGCGTCGTTCACTGACGTCGAGATGGCGTCGCGCTTGCCGGTGATCAGCGCTGACGCGATCGCAGCCTGATCGCCTGAGAGCACCGCGCGAATGCGCTTGTCGATCGCATCACGCATACCGTCGATCGCCACGGCGTAGCGCAGCGAGGCGGCGGCGCCAGTCGGCGGCGGCGCCGTGCGGATCGAACCGAGCACGAAGCCCGAGGCGCCTATCCCTTGGAAATACATGCCGCGCGCGAAGTCATAGCCGCCCGGCATGAGCGGCTCGAGCGGCGGCGTCAGCCGCGCCTTGAATGTCACGAAGCTGCCGACCGGCGGTGCCGTGCCCTTGCGCACCGACACGCGCACGCGCTCGAGCGGCTCTTTCAGCCGCGGCCCCTCGCTGTGATGGACGCGCACTACAATGCGGTCGGAGCGCTCGCGCTCCTCGCGCACCTCGATGAAACCGGTCACGTCCACGCTCCACGCGGCTGCTGGCAGCACCGGATGATCGATGATGGCGCGCTTGGCGGTGGCAGTCGCAAAGCCCGCCGCGATCGCGGCAACTCCCACCATCAGCGGAAAGCCAATCGGCCGATGGCGCACCAGCGCGGCGGCGACGATCGTGCCCACCGCGAGCGCCAGCACCGCCCAGAGCGCGGGCTCCTGCTCGGCCGCGAAGTAGAGAACGATGCCGAAGCCGAACGAGACCGCGAGCCAGGGCGTCAGTCGGCCTGGACCGACATCCGCCAGCACCCAGCTCAAGAGGCGCTGCGCGACGCCGCCGGCGAAGCCGCCGCGGATGTCGGGCCAAACCCAGACGGGCGCGCCGGATCCCGGCCGCCAAGTTGCTGGCCGCCACGTCGCCGCCCGCCCGCGCGCGCTTCTACTCGTCCCTGTACGCAACTCAACCATAGCGGGGTGGCCCCATACCCGCGCCAAATCTGCTACCGCTGGGATGTTATACGCCAGCCCAACGAGCTGTCATGCCGCCATCTGGTTCCCTGCGAACATCGCGCTGATGCTGTCGATCGGTGGCGCCAAAAACCAACTCACTGGCACACGATAACAAGATCACGACCGGCTATCGCTGTTACCGGTCCGTTTCGCGGAAGCGACCGTCGGGCACTCCGCTTTCTCTTGGAGAAACGATGGAACCGTACCAGTGGTTTTGGTTGGGGGTGATGGCAGGATTCATCCCCTGTTTTATCGTGCTCGTCGTGATAGTTGCCAGGGCCTATGGCTGCACCGGAATCCGCCGTCGCGGTCCTGGCCATCACAATCATTCCTGACGGTCCAAGCGGATCATGCCGCCAAGGAGCTTCGCCCGCGAGTGGGGGACAGCGGGCGGGGGCGAGGGCGAGCGCGCGGCGAGATCGCCAGCGCGCTCGCCTGGGGGCAAGGGCCAGACCCATGCCTGCGCGCCCACCCCCCCCCGCCGATATGTCGCCGCCCGCGCGCTTACGACGCAACTCTACCTTCCTGCAGTTCCCCGCCCCCGCTCCAAAATTTAGCTCCGCGTATTATGTTAGATTGGTTCAGCACTCCCGCGGCAGGAGAGTTGCGAACGAAGCAAACGCATGGCGAAGCGAGACGCAGCTGCAGTCCTGAGCGCACTGTTCGCGATTCTCTTCGGCGCGAGCGCAGCAGCGCAGGAGGACGAATCCGCCAACACATCGGTGCGGCCCGACACTGCGACGTCGATCTGCCTGATGGCGCAGGCGGCCGCCAGCGCCAACGGCCTGCCGTTCGAGTTCTTCGCACGGCTGATCTGGCAGGAGAGCCGGTTCCAGCCCGATGCGGTCGGCCCAGTGACGCGCAGTGGCGAGCGGGCGCGTGGCATCGCCCAGTTCATGCCGCGCACGGCCTCCGAACGTGGCCTGCTCGATCCGCACGATCCGGTGCAGGCGCTGCCGAAATCGGCCGAGTTTCTGCGCGAGCTGCTGAATGAATTCGGGAACCTTGGCCTGGCCGCCGCCGCCTACAACGCCGGGCCGCGGCGCGTGCGCGACTGGCTCGAGGGCCGCGGCAGCCTGCCGACGGAGACGCAGCGTTACGTCGAGGCCATCACCGGCCGCCCGGCTGCGGAATGGGCGAAGGCAGAAACCGGAAAGCCGACCGAGGCGGGCAAGCCGCGCACCATGACTTGCGATACCATGACGGCGATGATGCGCGAGACGCCGAGCCTCTATCTGTCGCGTCTCACGCGGCAAATCGAGAAGAGCGCGGCGAGTCCCTGGGGCGTGCAGGTCTCTGCCGGATTCTCGCGCGAGCGTGCACTTGCATCCTATTCCGACATCGGGAAGCGTCATCGCGAGAGCCTGGGCGGGCTCGACCCGATCATCATCGCGACCACGCTACGCTCGCGCGGCACGCACCCCTTCTATCAGGTGCGGATCGGCGCCGACACCCGCGCCGGCGCCGATCGTCTGTGCGGAAGCCTGCGCAAGGGCGGCATTGCCTGCATGGTCCTGCGCAACCGGGCGTGAGTCCCGACGTCCATCGATCTTGGCTATAGAGGCAACGTGCGCTTTATTCATGCGCACACAAAGACGGTTGGGAGGACAAACATGACAGGCCGCAAAGCGGTCGCATCGATGGTGCTGGCATTGGCGCTCTGCCTGCCGGCCACGATCAGCAGGGCACAAAGCGACAGCAAATATCCCGACTGGAAGGGCCAGTGGGTCCGCGTCGGCGGCGGCCAATATGATCCGTCGAAGCCCGGCGGCGTGGGCCAGGCGCCGCCGCTGACCCCGGAATACAAGGCGGTCTGGGACGCCAACGTCGCCAGCGAGGCCACGGGCTCGCAGGAATACAACCCGCAGGCGCGCTGCCTGCCGGGCGGCATGCCGCGGATGATGATCGCCTACGAGCCGATGGAGATCGTGATCACACCGGAGATCACCTACGTGATCATGGAGTATCTCAACCCGCTGCGACGCATTCATACCGACGGCCGCGGCTTCCCGCAGAACGTGGATCCCACCTTCGCCGGCTACTCGATCGGCACCTGGGAGGACACCGACGGCGACGGCCGCTACGACACGCTCACGGTAGAGACCCATCACATTCGCGGTCCGCGCATCTACGAAGCCAGCGGCATCCCGTTCCACAAGGATAACGAGACCGTGGTGAAGGAGCGGATCACGCTCGACAAGAGCAATCCGAACGTGCTCGTCAACGAGATCACCACCATCGACAAGGCGCTCACCCGTCCCTGGGTGGTGACGCGCAAGTATCAGCGCGAGCGCAACGCGGTCTGGTTCGAGTTCAACTGCGGTGAAGCCAATCCGCAGATCACGCTCGGCGGCCACTCGTATTTTCTCACGCCCGATGGCGATCTGATGCCGACCCGCAAGGACCAGCCGCCGCCGGTCATCGACTTGAAGCACTTCGAGCAGCCGGCGCGATAGGCGACCACACGGCGCAGACTCGTGTCCCGGCTGCGGTGCAGCACGAGCGCACGAAGACCTGTCGACGTCAGCCTGTAACCGATCGTGCGCTCGTGATGCGCCGCTGAGCCGGTACCGTTCCGACCTGTGACGGTCCCGGGTCTGCAACGCACTGCGGCATTCTCGCTTTGCGCGCTCTCTGAGGCATCGGCCGCGCTGCGTTGCGCCCGGGACACGAGGCCCGTCAATCAATTCACCTTGAGGCCGAGCCGCTTCGCGATCTCGCCGAGCCGTTCGGTGTCGTCGCGCAGGATGGCAGCCATCTCGGCCTGCGTGCTGCTCGCGCCTTCAGTGCCTTGCTCCTCGAATAGCTTCTTGGCCTCCGGCAGGGTCACGACCTTGGCGATGGTGGCGACGAGCTTGTCGATGATCGGCTGCGGCGTGCCGTTAGGCACGAAGACGCCGCCCCAGCCGGTGGCGTTGTAGCCGGGATAGCCGGACTCGATGACGGTCGGCACCTCCGGCAGCAGTGAGAGCCGCGCCGGGCTGCCCATTGCGACCGCGCGCAGCTTGCCGCTGCGCACATGCGGCATGCGGCCCGCGATCGGCGCGACCGTCCATTGCGAGTCGTTGTTGACGACCGCGTCGATCGCCGGTCCGCCGCCATTGTAGTGCGCCACGATGGGCTTGACGCCCGCCATCGCGATCAGCATCTCGCCGGCGAAATGCCCGGCGGTGCCGGCGCCGGCCGTCGACATCTTGAGCGTATCGGGCTTTGCCTTCATCAAAGCGATCAGCTCCTGCAGGGTGTTCACAGGCAGCGACGGATTGACGGCAATCAGGGTGGGCTGAAGCACAAAGCGCGCGACGGGGGTCAGGTCCTTGGTGGGATCGAAGGCAACTTTCTTCACATGCGGCAGTAGCGCCAGATTTCCGGACGATCCGTACATCAGCGTGTAGCCGTCGGGCGGCGATTTGATCGCCTTCTCGACACCGGCTTCGAGGTAGATGTTCTCGATCGTCACCGGCTGGCCATAAGCGTCGGCAAGCAGCCGCGCGATGACGCGCGAGAGCAGATCGGCGGCCGAACCGACAACCTCGGGCGTGATCATGGTGATCGGCTTGTTCGGATAGTTTTCTTGTGCTGCCGATGGCATCGCCGTTCCGACGAACGTCACAGCTGTCACAACAGCAAACGCAATCCGGGCACGAACACCCATGGACGCCCTCCCTTGATGATCCGCGGGATGCGCAGTGTTGCGCGCACGTTCCGCCGCAGTGCGGCCTTAAGGCAGCGTACGGAGCCTACCGCACCCACACGGGTCAGGGAATGGCAGCGCTTCAAATCGGCTGGTAAGGCCGTAACGACTTGCCGATCGGCTACTGCTTGTGGGTCACGCTGGTCGGGATGTGATTGAGCTCCTCGCAGCCGGTCGCCGTGACGATCACGGTGCCGCCGATGTTGACCCGGTGGTGGCCGATGCAGGCGTTCGGCTCGAAGGCGAACACCATGCCGGGCTGCAGCACGGCCTGGCCGCGGACGCGCCGCATTGGGGCCGACGAAAGCGCACATCGAGCTTGGCCTGCTCCTGGTTGACCGTGGTGCGGCCGATCAGGAAATGCGGCCCGAGCGAATGCACGAGCGGCGTGTAGCCCCAGCAGCCGGCCGATTTGAGCGGCTCCTCCATGGCGGCGACGAGATCCGCGAAGGTCATGCCGGGCTTGAGCGCCTTGATGCCGGCCTCGTAGGAGGCGCGCGCGACGCGCTCGCATTTCAGGTTCGTCTCGTCGAGCGGATCGAGCGCGACCGTCATCTGCACCTGGACCTCCTGGTTGCCGCACAGCGGCATCAGCTCGGCCTGCATCAGATCGCCGCGCGCGAGGATGCGCGGCGCCTCGCCGCTGGTGGTCCAGCGCGGCGGTCCCCACGACAGGGTGTGCGGCCCTGAATTCATCACGATCATCGGATAGCGCAGCCCGATGCCGTGCCGCAGCATCTCGCGCGTCGCCTCGGCGAACACCACCTCCTCGCCGACGCCCGGCGCCGCGACCTCGACGATCACGCGACAGGCCGCCTCGGCGGCGCGCGCGGCGTAGCGGACCTGCGCCATCTCCTCGTCGCTCTTGACCAGCATCAGGTGGCTGAACTCCTCGGAGATGTCCTCCCACCGCGCCTTGCGGCAGCGCCGCCGTGAGCTCCATCCAGAAGTTGGCCGGAATGGCGCCGTAGATCTCGGTCGGCGCCTGCGACCGCAGACCGACGACGCCGAGACTGCTTTCGGCGAGATGCTTCTCGCGCAGCACCTCCGCCACGCCGGTGCCGCTGGTCGCCACGCGATAGTCGGCGACCCACAGCGTCGGTGCCGCGCTCCTGCGACCAGCGCGCGCGCATCACCCGCAAGTGCGCCCAGGTGATGACGACCGGATCGCCCTCGAGCGGAAAGATGACGCAGCCTTCGTTGTAGTCGTCGCTGATGTAGGTCTCGTACATCTCGCGCGCGCGGAAGCCCGCGACCAGAAGCCCGTCGAAGCCGCGCTCGCGCATCAGATGGCGCACCCGCGCCCAGCGGCGATCGCGTTCGGCGAGCGACAAGGATCGGCGGCTGCATGTGAGGCATTGCCATGGCGTCTCCGGTTGCCGTCGTTATTGTGCGCTGGCAGGTTCAGGCAGCGATGCGAAGGTGGTTGCCGCATCGTCCCTCTCCCCTGCGGGGGAGGGACACGGAGGGGGGTGTCAACGAAACGTCCGCGAGCCAGTTCCCTCCCGTCGCAGCTTGGATATCGAGAAGATACGCGTGAAGGGCAACCGCTGTGCCCTGTAGCTGTACCCCTCTCCCTGCCCTCCCCCGCTAGGGCGGGAGGGAACGATGTGCGCACTGCTCTTCGCACCTACACCGCACATTCGCGTGACGTAGTAGGACTACTGCGCCTTGATGTTGGCGCCGCGGATCACCTTGCCCCACTTCTCGGTTTCCTCGACGATGATCTTGCCGTATTCGCGCCGGCGTCAGCGGCACGCGTCTCGCTGCCGAGATCGGCGAACTTGCGCTTTGATGCTCGGGATCGATCGAGGCCGGCATTGATCTCGGCGTTGAGCTTCGCGATGATGTCCGCGGGCGTGCCTTTCGGCGCGCCCAGTCCGTTGCGCAGGCTCGCCTCGTAGCCGGGCACGAACTCGCCGACGGTCGGGACATCCGGAAACGCGGCCGAGCGTTGCGCGGTCGTCACCGCGAGCGCGCGCACCTTGCCGGTCTTGATCAGCTCGGCCGCGCCGGCGAGCGCGACGAAATAGACCTGGACCCGGCCGCCCATGAGGTCGGTGATGGCCGCTCCGTCGGTGCGATACGGAACGTGCAGCATGTCGACGCCGGCCATCGCCTTGAACAGCTCGCCGGCGACGTGGTTGGCGGTGCCGATGCCGCCCGACGCCATGTTGATCTTGCCCGGGATTGGCCTTGGCGTAGGCGATGAACTCGGGGACCGTGCTGGCCGGGAACGACGGATTGACCACCATGACGAAGGCGCCGCGGCTCAAGCTCGCGACCGGCGCGATGTCGCGGATGAAATTGAAACGCAGATTGTCGTAGAGCGTCGCGTTGGTGAACGCCGCGGTGCTGGCCATCAGCAGCGTGTAGCCGTCGGGCGCCGCATTGACGACCGTCTCGGTCGCGAGATTGGTGCCGGCGCCCGGCCGGTTGTCGATCACGACCGGCTGGCCGAGCCGCTCCGACAGCCACTGACCGATCAGCCGCGCATAGAGGTCGAGCCCGGTGCCGGCCGCCGAAGCCGACCACGAGGTGCAGCGGCCGGGTCGGATAGGTTTGCGCGCAGGCAAAGCGTGTGGTCGCGGGCAGCACGGCGGCACCGGCCGCGAGCTGCAGGAATTGCCGGCGCGCCAGTGTCGTCATGAGGTCGTCCCCGCCATTTACTTGGCCCAACTACTTCACCTTGGCCCAGGTGTCGCGCAGGCCGACGGTGCGGTTGAACACGAGGCTGCCCCGGCGTCGAGTCCGGGTCGCGGCAGAAATAGCCCTGCCGCTCGAACTGCACCGGCTCGCGCTGATTGCTCGCGCCGCGAGCGCCGGCTCGAGCCGGCGTCGGGCAGCACTTCGAGCGAGTTCGGATTGAGGTCGGCGGCGAAGTCGCCGGCGTCCGGGTCGGGCCTGCGTGAACAGCGGATTGTAGAGCCGCACCTCGGCCGGGACGGCGTCGGCCGCCGAGACCCAGTGGATCGTCGCCTTGACCTTGCGGCCGTCGGGCGCGTTGCCGCCGCGGGTCGCCGGATCGTAGGTGCAGCGCAGCTCGACCACCTCGCCGGCGGCGTTCTTCACCACCTCGCGGCAGGTGATGAAATAGGCGTAGCGCAGCCGCACCTCGTTGCCGGGCGACAGGCGGAAGAACTTCTTCGGCGGGTTCTCCATGAAGTCGTCGCGCTCGATGTAGAGCTCGCGGCCGAAGCGGATGCGGCGCGTGCCGGCGGCCGGATCGTCGGGATGGTTGACCGCCTCGAGCTCCTCGCTCTGGCCTTCCGGATAGTTCTCGATCACGACCTTGAGCGGCCGCAGCACCGCCATGCGGCGCGGCGCGGTCTGTTGAGCACCTCGCGGATCGCGAGCTCGAACATGCGCGACGTCGACCAGGCTGTTGGCCTTGGCGACGCCGATCGCGCTTGACGAAATCGCGGATCGCCTCCGGCGGCACGCCGCGCCGGCGCAGGCCGGCGAGCGTCGGCATGCGCGGATCGTCCCAGCCGGTGACGTGGCCGTCGCGCACCAGCTCGGTGAGCACGCGCTTCGACAGCACCGTGTAGGTGAGGTTGAGCCGCGCGAACTCGTACTGGTGCGGCCGCGACGGCACCGGCAGGTTCTCGAGGAACCAGTCGTAGAGCGGCCGGTGATCCTCGAACTCGAGCGTGCAGATCGAATGCGTGATGCCCTCGATCGCGTCCGACTGGCCGTGCGCGAAGTCGTAGCTCGGATAGATCTACCAGGCGTCGCCGGTGCGCGGATGCTGCGCATGCAGGATGCGGTAGAGCACCGGGTCGCGCAGGTTGATGTTGCCCGACGCCATGTCGATCTTGGCGCGCAGCACGCGCGCGCCGTTCGGGAAACTCGCCCGCGCGCATGCGGCGGAACAGGTCGAGGTTCTCCTCGACGCTGCGGTCGCGGAACGGGCTGTTCTTGCCCGGCTCGGTCAGCGTGCCGCGGTTGGCGCGCATCTCGTCCTGGCGACTGGTCGTCGACATAGGCCTTGCCGGCGCGGATCAGGTCCTCGGCCCAGTCGTAGAGCTGCTCGAAATAGTCCGACGCGTGATAGAGGTGCTCGCCCCAGTCGAAGCCGAGCCAGCGCACGTCGGCTTCGATGGCGTCGATGTATTCCTGCTCCTCCTTGGTCGGATTGGTGTCGTCGAAGCGCAGGTGGCAGTGGCCGCCGAACTCCTGCGCGACGCCGAAATTGAGGCAGATCGACTTGGCGTGGCCGATATGGAGATAGCCGTTCGGCTCCGGCGGAAAGCGGGTCACGACCGTCTTGTGGCGGCCGGCCGCGAGATCGGCCGCGACGATGTCGCGGATGAAATCGCTGCCCCGCTTCGCGAACCGCTGTGTCGACTGCCGTCATTGTTGCTGAAGTCCTGTTGCGCCGCCTGTTGCGCCGTCGTGCTGCGGCCGGGTTGCGCCATCGTGCCGAATCCGCCCGCGTGCATCGACCGGCGCCAGCCGAGCCGGACCGAATACAGGGTTTATGTGCCAAATCCGCGGACCCGCCAAGGGCGAATCGCTCGCGACTATGCCAGACTGCGGACACGGCTCCAACGCTGAGTCGCCACCAGCGCAGGCCTTGACCGACTTCAGAATGTCCGAGACCGTCGTCACCCGCTTTGCCCCCTCGCCGACCGGCTTCCTCCACATCGGCGGCGCGCGCACCGCGCTGTTCAACTGGCTCTACGCGCGCGGGCGCGGCGGCAAGATGCTGCTGCGGATCGAGGACACCGACCGCGAGCGCTCGACCGAGGCGGCGATCGACGCGATCCTCGACGGGCTCGACCTGGCTCGGCCTCGACTGGGACGGCGAGCCGATCTACCAGTTCGCCCGCGCCGCGCGCCATCGCGAGGTGGCCGAGGAGCTGCTCGCCGCCGGGCAAGGCCTATCGCTGCTACGCGACCCCGGAGGAGCTCGCCGAGATGCGCGAGAAGGCGCGCGCCGAGGGCCGCTCGCGCGCTACGACGGGCGCTGGCGCGACCGCGATCCGTCCGAGGCGCCGCCCGGCGTCAAGCCGGTGATCCGCCTCAAGGCGCCGCTCGCCGGCGAGACCGTGATCGAGGACCAGGTGCAGGGCCGCGTCGCCTGGCAGAACGAGAACCTCGACGACCTCGTGCTGCTGCGCTCCGACGGCACGCCGACCTACATGCTCGCGGTCGTGGTCGACGACCACGACATGGGCGTCACCCACATCATCCGCGGCGACGACCACCTGACCAACGCCGCGCGCCAGAAGCAGATCTACGACGCGCTCGGCTGGACCGGTGCCGGTGATGGCGCACATCCCGCTGATCCACGGGCCGGACGGCGCCAAGCTCTCCAAGCGCCACGGCGCGCTCGGCGTCGATGCCTACCGGGCGATGGGCTATCTGCCGGACGGCGATGCGCAACTATCTGGTGCGGCTCGGCTGGAGCGCATGGCGACCAGGAGATCTTCTCGACCGAGGAGATGATCGCGGCGTTCGACCTGCCGCAGATCGGCCGCTCGCCGGCGCGCTTCGATTTCGCCAAGCTCGAGAGCCTCAACGGCCACTACATCCGCCAGATGCGCGACGCCGAGCTGCTGGCCGAGATCGAGCAGCGTGCTGCCGCATATCGCCGGGCGGCGCCGAGCTTGCTGGCAAGCTCACGCCGGAGCTGCGCGGCAAGCTTGATCGCCGCCATGCCGGGGCTCAAGGAGCGCGCCAAGACCCTGGTCGAGCTGATCGACAGCGCGCGCTTCCTGTTCGCCGAGCGGCCGCTCGCGCTCGACGACAAGGCCGCCGGCCTGCTGACCGCCGGAGGCGCGCGCGCTGCTCGGCGAGATCGCGCGACGAGCTCGCGGCAGGTCGAGCCCTGGACGCGCGGAGGCGACCGAGCAGGCGGTGCGCGCCTTTGCGGAGCGCGCGGGGCGTCAAGCTCGGCGCGGTCGCGCAGCCGCTGCGCGCCGCGCTGACCGGCCGCACGACCTCGCCGCCGATCTTCGACGTGCTGGCGGTGCTCGGGAAGAGCGAGAGCCTCGCGCCGGCTGCGGCGATCAGGCGTCAGCCGGGCCTCGATCCTGAGCGCATTACAACGCATTGACCGCCCCGAACCAGTCGGCGAAGCGGCCGCCGCGAGGAACCGGCGGTGCCGCGCTGCCATGATTGCCGGCCATCTTGCAGCGCACACTGGGATGAGCTACGCCGTAAATACAGCACTTTTCCCGCGGACTTGCCGAGGCTTGCCATCGCATCCGCCGGAGGCGTCGGGTCCGCCAGCGACTGAACCGAGGGCTCGATCATGGACGCAAAGACGCGACGCCAGCACCAAATCCGGCACAGCTCACCGTCGGCGACAAGAGCTGGGCGTTCCCGATCTACGACGGAACGATCGGCCCGGCCGTCATCGACATCGGCAAGCTCTACGGCCAGACCGGCATCTTCACCTACGATCCCGGCTTCACCTCGACCGCGAGCTGCGAGTCCAAGATCACCTATATCGACGGCGACGAGGGCATCCTGCTCTATCGCGGCTATCCGATCGAGCAGCTCGCCGAGCACGGCGACTTCCTCGAGACCTGCTACCTGCTGCTCTACGGCGAACTGCCGACGCCGGCGCAGAAGGCCGACTTCGACAACCGCGTGACCCATCACACGATGGTGCACGAGCAGATGAGCCGCTTCTTCCAGGGCTTCCGCCGCGACGCGCATCCGATGGCGATCATGAGCGGCTGCGTCGGCGCGCTGTCGGCCTTCTATCACGACTCCACCGACATCTCCGATCCGCATCAGCGCATGATCGCCTCGATCCGCATGATCGCCAAGATGCCGACGCATCGCGGCGATGGCCTACAAATATTCGATCGGCCAGCCCTTCGTCTATCCGAAGAACGAGCTCGACTACGCCGCCAACTTCCTGCGCATGTGCTTCGCGGTGCCGTGCGAGGAGTACAAGGTCAACCCGGTGCTGGCGCGCGCGATGGACCGCATCTTCATCCTGCACGCCGACCACGAGCAGAACGCCTCGACCTCGACGGTGCGGCTCGCCGGCTCGTCGGGCGCCAATCCGTTCGCCTGCATCGCGGCCGGCATCGCCTGCCTCTGGGGCCCGGCGCATGGCGGCGCCAACGAGGCCGCGCTCAAGATGCTGGCGCGAGATCGGCACGGTCGACCGCATCCCGGAATACATCAAGCGCGCCAAGGACAAGAACGATCCGCTTCCGCCTGATGGGCTTCGGCCACCGCGTCTACAAGAACTACGATCCGCGCGCCAAGATCATGCAGAAGACCTGCCACGAGGTGCTGGCCGAGCTCGGCATCAAGGACGATCCGCTGCTCGACGTCGCGATGGAGCTCGAGCGCATCGCGCTGCACGACGACTATTTCATCGAGAAGAAGCTCTATCCGAACATCGACTTCTATTCGGGCATCACGCTCAAGGCGATGGGCTTCCCGACCACGATGTTCACCGTGCTGTTCGCGGTCGCCCGCACGGTCGGCTGGATCGCGCAGTGGAAGGAAATGATCGAGGATCCCGACCAGAAGATCGGCCGCCCGCGCCAGCTCTACACCGGCGCGCCGCGCCGCGATTATCTGCCGATCTCGCGGCGGAAGTAGGACGCACGGAAGTCATTGCGCCCAGGAGGCAGTGCGGTGGCCAAGTCTGCGATGCCCGAGTCTGCGATGCCAAGTTGCGAGGCAAGTCCAAGCGCCAGATCGTCTCGTCGATCGAGGACGGGCCGACCGACTACGATCGCGAGAAATATCACTCGCACCTGATCGAGCAGTACAAGCTCTACGTCGAGATGGTCGACCGGCTGAGCGCGCGGCGAGTGCTGGTCAACAATTCCTTCATCACGCTCACTGGCGCCGGTGCCATCGCGTTTGCGGCAGCGCCGACGAGCTTCGGCGGCGGACCGGCGGTGTTCTTCCAGGCCGCGATCACGCTCGCCTGTATCCTGCTCGCGGTGCTCTGGCGCGAGACGATCGTCTATTATCGCCATCTCTCCGATGCAAAATTCCAGGTGATCCAGGAGATGGAGGAGCTGTTGCCGGCACGGCCCTACACGGTCGAGCACGAGTATTTCATCGGCAAGCGCAAAGCCAAGCTCACGCCCTTCACGCGCGGCCTCTCCGACATGGAGATCTACATCCCGATCATCGCTGCCATCGCGGCGGGCTTGGCTCTGATCCACACGCTCCTGGTTCCGGCGCGGCCGTACTACGCGATGCTTTTCGGCGGTTGAGCGCCGGGCTGGAGCGGCCGATAGAGCGACAACAAAATCATGGCGCGCCGCAAAAAAGTCGGTGCGGATTTGCTTAGAATGTCGGCCACGAGTAGCGAGCCTCGAGTAACCTCGCCATGCCTGTCAACTTCAGCGACATTCTGTCCGCCTTCGAATGCGTAAACATGGGCAGCATGGGCGAGCATCAAGCCTATCTGTGCCGGCAGACCGGCAAGATCTATTTTCACTCGGAGTTCTCAGGCTTGGGCGAAGCGCTCAACGACGAGCTCCCCGATGATATCGACGACGAGGAAAGATACCTGCCGATACCTGACAAGCGGGAGCTCGATCTCGGCAAGCCGCTCGTCCTGGCGTTTGCGCGCGAACTCCTGCCGGGCGACTTCGACGAGGTCCGGCGCATATTCAGCAAACGAGGCGCCTATGCGCACTTCAAGACCTTGCTCGTCGAGCGGAACGCCATCGATCGATGGCACGATTTCCAGAACAAGGCGACCGAACGAGCATTGCGGGAATGGTGCGAGTTGCACGATATCAAGGTCGTCGACTGACGGGCTATGCCAAACATCGAGCCTCAGCTCGACGCCAGCGTCCCATCGTACGCCCACGTCACGTACGCACCCGCCCAGGTGAAGCCGCCGCCGAACGCCGCCATGATCAGGCGGTCGCCGGTCTTGAGCTTCGCCTCGTAGTCCCACAGGCAGAGCGGGATCGTGGCCGCAGTGGTGTTGCCGTATTTGTGGATCACCATCATCACGCGGTCCATCGGCAGATTCATGCGCTCGGCGGTGGCCTCGATGATGCGCCGGTTGGCCTGGTGCGGCACCAGCCAGTCGACCTGATCGGGTGTGAGCGCATTGCGGGTCATCAGCTCGCTTGAGACTTCGGCCATGCGCGCGACCGCGAACTTGTAGACCGCAGCGCCCTCCTGATGGACGAAATGCAGGCGCTCGCGTCACCGTTTCGGCCGATGGCGGCAGCCGGCTGCCGCCGGCCTTCTGATGCAGATGCGGCATGCCCGCGCCATCCGAGCGAATGATGGTGTCGTGGATGCCATGGCCGTTCGGGCTGGGCTCGAGCAGCACCGCGCCGGCGCCGTCGCCGAACAGCACGCAGGTGGCGCGGTCCGTGTAGTCGATGATCGCCGACATCTTGTCGGCGCCGACCACCACGACCTTGCGCGCCTGACCGGTACCGATGAACTGCGCCGCGATGGTCAGCGCATAGACGAAGCCCGAACAGGCCGCCTGCACATCGAAGCTGCCGATGTTGCGGATTCCCACCATGTCGCAGACGATGTTGGCGGTGGAGGGAAACACGAAATCCGGCGTCGTGGTCGCGCAGATCAGGAGATCGACGTCCTGCGGTCGCGTCGCGGTCCGCTCCAGCAGGCCGCGCACCGCTTCAGCCGCCATGTGCGAGGTGCCGAGCCCCTCCCCTTTCAGGATCCGTCGCTCCTTGATGCCGGTGCGCTCGGTGATCCAGGCGTCGCTGGTATCGACCATGCGCGCGAGCGTCTCGTTGTCGAGCACGTCGGCGGGGAGGTGGCCGTGTACGCCCGTGATGGCAGCCTGGATCGGGGTCTCAGCGGTCACATCATGCCTTCATGGATTGTGTACAAGCGCATGGTATAGAGGCAAGCGGCTTGGGGGCCAAGGTTGCGGGCCGAGCGATGCACGAGAGATTAGCGGGCTTTTCATCGACTCATTTCATCGACTGATGGCCGATTGCCGTTCAACGAGATCAAGCACGGCTTGCGCTGCGCGCTTGCTCGGATCGACGCCGCCGGCACCCATGATCGCCTCGAGCCGCTTGAACGCCTCGATCTGGCGCCGGCGACCGGGCGTGTCGCCGAGGATATCGGCTCAGTGCCGCTGCCAGATTCTCGGCCGTGCACGCGCTCTTGCAGAAACTCCGGGATTGCAAATTCGCCCAGCACCAGATTCGCCAGGATGACCGAGCGGACTTTGATCACGGGATGAATCCTCACCATCATCCGCAGCATCAGTTCCTCGAGCACGGGGACGCGATAGGCCGCCACGCTCGGCACGCCCGCAAGCGCAAGCTCGAGCGTGACCGTGCCGGAGGCGGCAAGTGCCGCGCGCGCCCGGCGGAAGGCCGCATGCTTCTCGGCCTCATCGAGCACGATGCGCGGCCGGATCGGCCAGCGCGATGTCAGCTCCGACAGCCGTGCAACGAGATGCGGCACCGTCGGCAGCACCACCTCGAGGGGTCCTGACTTGGCAGCGACCATGCCGAGCGTCTCGCCAAATATCGTGGCAAGACGCTCGATCTCATGCGTCCGGCTGCCCGGCAGCGCGAGCACCAGCGGCGGCGAGCCGGCGCGCAGCCGTTCCTCCTCCGCGGCGGGGCCGCAGATCGGCGAGATGCTCGAGCAAGGAGTGCCCGACATAGACGCAGTCCGGACCGCCCAGCTGACGATGCACCTCGGGCTCGAACGGCAGCAAGGCGAGCACGAGATCGATCGAGCGAGCGCATTGCGCGTGCGCGCCCGGGCCGCCAGACCCAGACGGTCGGCGACACGTATTTGACGATCGGCAGATGCGGCAACCGCCGCCGCACGCGGTGAGCGACGCGATGCGTGAAATCGGGAGCATCGATGAGCACCAGCACATCGGGCGGCGCGGCCACGATCGCATCGACGGTCTCGCGCATGCGCCGCAGGAGCAGCGGCAGCTTGGCGATCACGGTCCCGAAGCCGATCGAGCGATAGACCCTGTGCCGGATAAAGGCTTGCGAGGCCAGCTGCGCTCATGCGTGCTCCGCCGACGCCGCGAAACGAGACCGGACGCAGCGCGGCAGAGCGATCGCATGAAGCGTGCGCCGAGGTCGTCGGCGGAGCTCTCACCCGCCACCATGAACACATCGAGCGGCTTGTCGGGTATCTTGCGCGGTTGTTGCCCGGTCACGGCTGCCCTCGCGTCGGCTCGTCCGCTGGAATACCGACGACGAAGAGCCCGGCTGCATCGGCCGCGCTGCACCATCTCGTCGAGATCGGCGATGATCGGCGCCGCGAGCCTCGACCGCGATGCCGGCAAGACCAGCGGCGACGGCGGCTTCGACGGTGCGAGCGCCAATCGAAGGCAGATCGAAGCGGCGGTCCTGGGCAGGCTTCGGCGCCTTGACGAGAACGCCGCTCCTGGCCGGAAGCTTGAGAGCGCCTCGCGGCGCAATTCGCGCGATGCGCGCCAGCATGCGGTCGGTACCCTCCGCCGCCTCGACTGCGATCACGTGATTGCCGGCCACCACCACGGCCTGGCCGATGTCGAACGGACCGGTCGACCGCAAGCAGTGCCAGCCCGACTGCGATGTCGGCGCGATCGCGCTCGGTGGGCGCGTGTCGGCCGAGCTGGCCGGCAGGCACCAGGATTTCGGGCGCGACCTCGTGGGCGCCGACCAGGCGGAAGCCCATAGTCCTCGAAGATGCGGCTGACGCGGGTCAGCAAGTGGTCGTCACCGCCCGCAAATGCCTTGATGATGCGCGGCAGGAACGAGAGCGTCGTGAGATCGAAGCGAAGCTGCGAGATGGCGGGGCGGGTCACAGCGCCGATGAACACGACATCGCGGCAGCCTTCCTTGCGTGCGATCCGGCGCAAGTGGCCGAGCTGGCCGAGCGCGATCCAGTGGTGCGGATAGCGCTCGACCTGCGCCGGATCGGCCCAGCCGCGCAGCGCAAACAGCACCACGCGCCGGCCGCGCCGCGATCACCGCATCCGCGACCGCGATAGGCATGTTGCCGCCGCCGCAGATGATCGCGAGCGGATCGTCGGGCGGTGCCCCGCTCGCGCTCATGAGCCGCCGCTGGCGGAGGCTGCATCGGCGCTGCCGCCCGCTCGCCGATGTGCTCTCGATGCGCCGCATGCATCAAGCGGGCGGTTCTGGCCCGCGCGGATGAAATCGACGATCTTCGCCGACCAGCGCATCCCCGTCGAACTCACGCTCGACCCGCGCAAGCCGCTCAGCGAAAGACGCCGGCCCCCAGGAACAGGGCGCGATAGGCGCGCGCGCAGCGGCGAATGTCGTCGCGCGCGAAGCCGCGCCGGCGCAGGCCGACGACGTTGAGCCCGGCGAGCACGGCGCGCTGGCCGATCGCAAAGCCGAACGGGATGATGTCGGCGCCGACGCCGCTCACGCCCGACGATCATCGCGCTCTCGCCGATGCGCACGAACTGGTGGACGGCGGCATGCGCCGCCGAAGAAGACACGATCGCCGACCGTGACATGGCCGCCGAGCACCGCGTTGTTGGCGAAGATCACGTCGTTGCCGACGTGGCAGTCGTGGCCGACATGCGTGCCGACCATGAAGAAGCAGCGGTCGCCGACGCGCGTGAGCGCCGCCGCCGTCCTCGGTGCCGAGTGTTCATGGTGACGTGCTTCGCGGATGTCGCAGTCGGCGCCGATCACGAGCCGCGTCGGTCCGCCGCGATACTTCACCGACTGCGGCGGCGTGCCGAGCGAGGCGAACGGATAGATCATCGTGCGCGGCCCGATGCGTGGTGTGGCCGGTGACGTGCACATGGGCGACGAGCGTGCAGCCCTCGCCGATCGCGACGTTCGGGCCGATCACGCAATAGGGGCCGATCGTCGCCTTCGGCCCGATCGCCGCGCCGTCGGCGACGCGGGCGGTCGGATCGATCGCGGTCATCGGCTCACTCGACTCACGATCATGGCGCCGACCTCGGCCTCGGCGACGAGCTGGCCCGCGACCTTGGCCTCGCCGCGATACCACCACATGTTCTTTTTCCGCGCCTTCTTGGTCATGTGATATTCGATCGTATCGCCGGGCACGCACGGGCTTGCGGAACTTGGCCTTGTCGATGGTGAGAAAGAAGACCGATTTCGGCGCGGCCATCGCTTCCGCCAGAATGCAGATCACGCCGGCGGTCTGCGCCATGCCCTCGATCATCAGCACGCCCGGGAAACACCGGATTGCCCGGGAAAATGCCCCAGGAACTGCGGCTCGTTGATCGGTGACGTTCTTGATGCCGACTGCCGCTCTCGTCGCCGCGGATGTCGATGATGCGGTCGACCATCAGGAACGGATAGCGGTGCGGCAGCGCCTTGAGAATGGTGGCGATATCGGCCGCCTCGAGCGTGGTCCCGGCGTCAGTCATCCAGCGCCTCAGTGTCGTCCTCGTGTCGGCCGCCTCGCCGCCCGCTTGGCCAGCGCGCTCGAGCGTCGCAACCTCGCGGAACCATTGCTTGGCCGGCTGGGCCGGCGTGCCGGCCCAGCGCTCGCCGCCGGGACGTCGTTCATGACGCCGGCTCTGCGCCGCCGAGCATCGCGCCGGCGCCGATCGTGAGGTGGTCGGCCATGCCGACCTGACCGCCCATCATGACGTCGTCCTCGATCGTGCTGCTGCCGGAAATGCCCGACTGCGCGGCCAGCAGGCAGTGGCGTCCGATCGACACGTTGTGCGCGATCTGGACGAGATTGTCGATCTTGGTGCCCTCGCCGATCACGGTGTCGCGGATGGCGCCGCGGTCGATCGTGGTATTGGCGCCGATCTCGACATCGTCCTGGATGATGACCCGGCCGACCTGCGGAACCTTGCGGGCGCCTTCGCGGACCCGGACGAAGCCGAAGCCGTCCTGCCCGATCGCGCAGCCCGGGATGGATGATCACGCGGTCGCCGATCAGCGCATGCATGATCGAGGCGTTCGCCCCGATCGCGCAATCGCGGCCGATGCGCACGTCCGGTGCCGATGACGGCGCCGGCGCCGATCACGGTGCCGGCGCCGATCTCGGCGCGCGGCCCGATGACCGCGCCGGGATCGATCGTCACGCCGTTCTCGAGGCGCGCGCTCGGATGCACGAGGGCGCCCGGCGCCACGCCGCTTGCGTCGAACAGCGAGGACGGCCGCAGCGCCTCCGGAAACAGCGCGCGCGCCACCTCGACGAAGGCGCGGTAGGGCTCTGCGCACATGCAGGACGCACACGCGCGACGGCAGCGCATCGGCAAAGCGCTGCGAGTAGTCAGGCAGACGCCGGCCGCTGTCGTGGCGGCCAGCTCCGCATATTTCGGATTGTCGAGGAACGAGAGATCGTCCGGGCAGGCGCGATCGAGCGGCGCAATCCCGGTGATGCGCCGGTCGAGGTCGGCGCCGTCGCGAGCCTCGCCACCGACCAGCGACGGCGATCTCGCGCACGCGTGAGCCCCTCACCTCGCTTGAAGAAGAAGGGCGCGCTCATGCCACCTTGTCCGTGGCGCGCTGGAGAGCGACGCGGTCAGAATGTCGTCCCGCCGCCGAAGCGGAAGAACTGCTTCCGGTCGTACGGCTCCTTGGTGAGCGGTACCGCGAAGTCGAAGCGGATCGGTCCGAACGGCGACGCCCACAGCATGCCGGCGCCGACTGACGAACGCACGAGCATGCCGTTGTCGATCGGACACGTGCGCCGGATCGCGGTCGAGCCGGAGATCGACCCCCGGTAGCTCCCGGTCCGTCAGGAAACTGGTCGGGCCCTTGTAGTTCCAGAGCGAGCCCGCGTCGGCGAAGACCGCGACCTTCATGCCGGCATCCTTGGGCAGGAAGTAGAGCGGCGATCTGGAACTCCATGCTCGCGCCCCAGTACATCGAGCCGCCGAGCGCATCGCCGGGCGTTCCTTGAAGTTGAACTGGGTCAGGTCGCGCGGACCAATGCCCGACGGAGCGAAGCCGCGAACGAGCTTCGGGCCCATCTGGAAGTGGTCGAGCATGCGGAGCTTGGTGCCCTCGTCGTTGAGAGCCTGCCGCCGAAGCCGTTGATGATGCCGCCCTGCAGGTGCAGCACGCCGACGACGTCCGGCAGAACCTCGTAGTAGCTCTGCACATTGGCCGGTCGTGCGGATGAAGTTGACGTCGCCGCCGACGCCGGCGAAGTCCTGCCGCAGAATCGCGAGGATGCCGCTGGTCGGATTACGGTTGTTGTCGAGCGTGTTGTAGCTGAGGTCGTAGCCGACCAGCGAGGTGAGCACCGGCACCTTGCGTGAGCTCGCGCCGCACCGCCAGCGAGGCCTCGCCGTCGGCGAAGCAGTCGGTCTGCCGGTTGCCTGCCGGCGGGGTCGAGATCGGCGTCGCGTTGAGCGTTGTCCGGCGTCGGGAAGGTGTTGATGAAGTCCGGATTGATGTTGTTACAATTGCGCAGGACTGTCAGGCAGCGTCACCTTCTGGCTGATAGAGCGAATAGCGCAGCTGCAACGACAGATCCTCGCGCAGCGCGAAACCGAAGCGCGTGCTGCCGCCGATCGTGCGGGTCTCGTACGAGGTGAACTGCGTCGAGCTCTGCACCTTCTGCGACAGAGTCGAGGCCCCAGGCCAGCCGGTAGCCGAGCAGATAGGGCTCCACGAACGAGAGCTGATAGCCGTGCGCATTCTGGCCGTATTGGACGGCCGCCTTGGCGTAGAGGCCGAGGCCGAGCAGGTTGCGCTCGCCGATGCTGACCTCGCCCATGAAGCCGTCGGAGGTCGAATAGCCGCCGGCGACCGAGAACTCGCCGGTCGACTGTTCCTCGACGTTGACGTTGAGGATGATGCGGTCGGGCGCCGAGCCGGGCTCGGTCGTGATCTTGACGTCCTTGAAGTAGCTCAGGTTCTTCAGCCGGCGTTCGGCGCGGTCGATGAGCGCGCGGTTGTAGGGGTCGCCTTCGGCGACATCGAACTCGCGCCGGATCACGTAGTCGCGGGTGCGGGTGTTGCCGCGGACATTGATCTGCTCGATGTAGACGCGTGAGCCATCCTCGATCGTGAAGACGAGGTTGACGGTGCGGGCCTGCGTAGTCGCGATCGGCGCGCGGACGCACTGCGACGAAGGCGAAACCCTGTCGCGCCGCCTCGATCGTCATGTCCTCGACGGTCTTCTCGACCGCCTCGGTGTTGAAGACGTCGCCCGGAGACACCCGCAGCCGCGAGCGCACGAGACCTGGGTCGAGCGCGCGCACGTTCGACTGCACGTCGACCGTGCCGACCCGGAACTGCTCGCCCTCCTCGATCATGAACGTGATCACGAAGCCGCGCGCACCGGATCGAACTCGACCGTCGGCGCCATGATGCGCACGTCGATATAGCCGTGCTTCAGATAGAAGCGCCGCAGCAGCTCGCGATCGGCCTCGATGCGGTCCGGATCGTAGATGTTGTTGCTCTGCAGGAACGAGAGCAGGCCCGTCTCCGCCGTCTTGATCACGTCCTTGAGGCGATAGCCCGAATAGGCGCGGTTGCCGACGAACTCGATCGATCCTGATGTTGGTGCGCGCGCCCTCGTTGATCTCGAACACGAGATCGACGCGGTTGTTGGGCAGGTCGATGATCTCGGATCGACGCGAATGTCATAGCGGCCGCTGCGCCGATAGACCTCGACGATGCGCTGGACGTCGGACTGGACCACCGGGCGCGAAAGCGTGCCGCGCTCGCGCGACTGGATCTCGAGCTTGAGCTGCTCGTCCTTGACCCTGGTGTTGCCCTCGAAGGCGATGCGGTTGATGACCGGATTCTCGATCACGCGCACGACGATCCGGCCGCCCGCATTCTGAATGCGAACGTCCTCGAACAGCCCGGTCGCCAACAGCGACTTATAGGCTTCGTCGATCTTGGAAGGCCCCAACTCGCCCGTCCGGTCCAGCCTTGAAATAGGAGCGAATCGTGTTGGCCTCGACTCGCCGATTTCCCTCGACCACGATCGAGTTGACGGATTGTGCGTAGGCTGCCCCCGTCGGCACGATCGCCGGCGCAGCGCCCAACACAACCCCCGCTAGGACGAGGCAAACTACGCCCAGCCCGCGAATGATCCCCACTCCCAATCTCATTCGTCCCGCGCCCTCTGTTCCCCAGTTTGGTCGCTAGATGCCGCTTCTAAAGAGAGTCGTCCCCGTTGTGTAGCCCTTCCGCTTCTAGCCCGTTTCAGCCGCTCTGCCTAGAAAATCAACCAACCTTTTCCCCTTTAAACCCAAAGCGTTGCTTCACGGCCACGCCACTACCCTAGTGCCGCCCCTCAGGAGACGAACCACCGCCTCACATACCGGCTGATGTCATTGTAGGTCGCAAAGATCATCAGCATGAGGACCAAGGCCAAGCCGATTCGGAAACCGAATTCCTGAGCCCGGTCAGACAGCGGGCGGCCGCGCAGCTTCTCGATGGCATAGAACAAAAGGTGACCGCCATCGAGCAGCGGGATCGGGAACAGGTTGAGCAGGCCGATCGAGATCGACAGGACCGCGGCCAGATGCAGCAGCGCCGCCATGCCAATGGTGGCCACCTGGCAGGATACCTCCGCGATCCGGATCGGCCCGCCCACCTGGTCGGCCGATTCCCGGCCCATGAACATCCGGCCGATCGAGGTCAGCGTGCCTTCGATGACGAAGTAAGTCTCGGCCACCCCCCAGGTCAGCGCCCCAATGGGAGACACCGGCTCATACATGCGCTCGGTAGGGTCGGGAGACCGGCTGATGCCGAGGATCCCGCGGCGGGTGCACATCGTCGAAGGGGTCCTTGACCTCCTGCATGCGGGGCACGGCCGTGAGCGTGACATCGCCCTCGCCGCGCCGAACCACAATCGTCAGCTTTTCGCCCGCGCTCAGGCTCACAATCCGCTGCATCTCGGTGAAGTTGTCGATGCGCCGGCCGTTGATGGACAAGACGACGTCGCCGGGTTGGAAGCCAGCCTCCTCAGCGGCGCTGCCCTGCTGCACGATATCGACCCGCGCAGCCGTGCTGGGCTTGCCGAAAACCATGGCCAGACCGGCGAAAATGACGATCGCCATGAGGAAATTGGCGATGGGACCAGCCGCCACGACCGCAGCCCGAGCCCCAATGCTCTTGGCGGGAAAGCTTTCCAGCCGCTCGGCCTCAGACATCTGTGCGATGGCGGCCTGGTCGGGCACGCTCGCGGCGTTGTCGTCCCCGAAGAATTTCACATAGCCCCCGAGCGGCACGGCGGCGAGCTTCCAGCGCGTGCCGTGGCGGTCGTTGAAGCCGAGCAACTCAGGACCAAACCCGATCGAGAAAACCAGCACCCGAATACCGCACCAGCGGGCGACCAGGAAATGGCCAAGCTCATGAAAAAAAACGACGATGCTGAAAACGAACAGCACCGGCAGGCCACCCCAGCAGCTGATGACGCTTCGAACAAAATCCATAAGTCCGTCCTGGGCTAGTGCCCCGTTTCCGAAGTTCGTGATCCGTCGCAGCACCCTCTGACACGAACTTCGGAAACAAAGGGGGCACTAGCAACTCTATGACTCCAGTGCCGCTAGGAACTTCAAATCGGCGGCACTAGGGCCCTGTTAACACACCGATTTGCCTATGATGCCTTTGCGGCAATTTCGGGCAAGAGCTCGGACGCCAGTGATCGCGAATTATGGTCAACAACAATGGCATCCTCAATGGTAGCTGGCTCTCGCACCAGCCCCCGCTTGGTCGCAGCCGCCAATGTCGCCTCGACCAGGGCCGCAATCCCCAGGAAATGCAGGCTCCTGGCGAGAAAAGCGGCCACTGCAACCTCATTGGCGGCGTTCAGGACGGTGGGTGCCCCTTCCCCCGCCTCCAGGGCCTCGCGAGCGAGCCTGAGGGCCGGGAAGCGTTCCAGGTCAGGATTCTCAAAGGTTAATGTTGCCTGACGGGCGAGATCGAGCCGCTCGGCCGGCCCGTTGATGCGCCTGGGCCAGGCCAGGCAGTGGGCAATCGGGATGCGCATGTCCGGGCTGCCGAGCTGGGCGATGAGTGAGCCATCCTGGAACTCGACCAGCCCATGCACGATCGACTGAGCATGCACCAGGACATCGATCTCGGCCGGCTTCAGCGCAAATAGGTGGTGGGCCTCGATGACTTCAAGCCCCTTATTCATCAGGGTCGCGGAGTCGATGGTCACTTTCTGGCCCATCGTCCAATTCGGGTGCTTGAGCGCCTGCTCCGGCGTCGCTGCTGCAATGGCCTCGGCCGACCAGGTGCGAAACGGACCGCCGGACGCCGTGAGAATGACACGCCGCACATCCGCCCGGCGGCTGCCGCTCATGGCCTGAAACAGGGCGTTGTGCTCGGAATCGACCGGCAGCACGGTCGCGCCGGCCGCCTTGGCGCGGCGCATGAACAGGCCGCCCGCGCACACCAGACATTCCTTGTTGGCGATCGCCACGATGGCGCCGCGCTCGGCCGCGGCCAGCGTGGGCTTGAGGCCAGCCGCCCCCGTGATCGCACCAATCACCCACTCCGCCGGATGGGCAGCTGCCTCGATGAGCGCGCTCTCGCCTGCACCGGCCGCGATGCCACTGCCGGCAAGCGCGGACTTGAGCTCGTCGTAAGCAGAGGGATCCGCGATCGCGGCAAAACGCGCATTCAATTCACGCGCCAGCGCCGCGAGCGCGGTGGCGTTGGTGTTGGCACTTAACGCTTCCACCCGGTAGCGTGAGCGCTCGCGCTTGATCAGGTCGATGGTGCTCGCACCGATCGAGCCGGTCGCGCCCAGGATCGTGACGCTGCGCTCCGGAGCAGGCCCGGACTGGTGATCCAAAGGGACGGCCGTTGGTCCTGTCGACATTGCTTCACCGCGCACGCGTCATCACCATCAGCACACGACCCTCACCACAAACCAACACCAGACGCCATCACCACACGAGGAGCCCGCGGGCCGGCTCCTCGACGCCGCCATGGACCAGGCCGATCAATGCGGCGAGAGCGGCGGCGGCTACGAAACCATCGAGCCGGTCCATCAGCCCGCCATGGCCTGGAATGAGGTGGCTTGAATCCTTGGCGCCGAACCGGCGCTTGAGCGCAGATTCAAACAAGTCCCCGGCCTGCGCGAGCGCGGAAGCCGCCGCCGCGATGAGCCCCAAGGCCGGCAGATTGGGAAGTCCCGCCACGACCGCGACCGCGAGCGCGGCGGCGATTGCCGCAACCGTACCGCCGATGGCGCCAGACCAGGTTTTCTTCGGGCTGATGCGCGGCGCAAGCTTTGGCCCACCGACCGCCCGCCCGACGAAATAAGCAACGATGTCGGTTGCCCACACGACAGCGAACACGAAAGCGATCGCCAGGAATCCGTACTGGACATCGTTGCGCAGCACGATCGGCGCCATGCCGAGCAGCCCCGCATAGGGAATCCCCGCCGCAGTCCACACGCGCCGATCGCTCGGCGCAAGCGCCGCAGTCGCCAGCATGCCCATCAGCAGAAGCGTGCCGCCCGCAACCAGACGAACGCTGTGACTGCCGTCTACGCCGGAGGTCGTGGCAGCGAGCAGGATGGCAAGAAGGACCGCCGCGCCGGCAATCAGCAAAACCGTGCGTCGCTCCCCTCCGGCGACCAGCGTGCACCACTCCCACAGCACGAGGAGAGCCGCGATGCACCAGAACGCCACAAAGGCCCAGCCGCCGAGATAGGCTACGCCCACCGCAAGCGGAGCGAGCACCAGTCCAGATAGAATGCGCAGGATGAGCTCGCTGCCGCCGGAACTCGCGGTAGGCACGGGCCGCGCGGGATCCGCGTTGGTCATTCTCAGGAGCCGGTCTTGGCGATCAAGCCGCCGAACCGCCGTTCGCGACGGCCGTATTCGGCAATGGCGCTTTCCAGTGTGGCGCGGTCGAAATCCGGCCAATAGGTCGGGACGAAGACGAGCTCGCTGTAGGCCGCCTGCCAGAGCAGGAAATTCGACAGCCGCTGCTCGCCGCTGGTGCGGATGATCAGATCGGGATCGGGCAAGTCGGGCGCATCAAGCTGTCGCGAGATGAGCTCGGCCGTGATCTCGCTTGGCTGCATGCGGCCGGCCGCCACCTCGGCGGCCAGGCGCTGCGCCGCGCGTGCGATCTCCTGGCGGCCGCCATAGTTGAACGCAACCACCAGGGTCAGCTTGTTGTTGTCCTTGGTGCGCTCCTCCGCCTCTTCCAGGAGCCTGCGGATCTCCGGATCGAGATCCTCGCGCTCACCGATGACGCGGATGTGCACCCCGTTCTGGTGCAGGTCGATCAGGTCATTGCGGATGAATCGGCGCAGCAGCCCCATCAGCTCGCGGACCTCCGGCGCCGGGCGCGACCAGTTCTCCGAGCTGAACGAGAAGATGGTCAGGATGCCGATGCCGAGATCACCCGCCGCACGCACCGTTCGTCGCAACGCCTCGACGCCACGCCGATGCCCCTCAACGCGCGGCAAACCGCGCGCGGCCGCCCAGCGGCCGTTGCCGTCCATGATGATGGCAACATGCCGCGGCACGGCAAAATCGCCGATCTGTACACTGGTCAGCGCCTCGGCATTGGACATTCAACATCCCTCACACCGTGAGGATCTCCTTCTCTTTCGTGGCCAGCATCCGATCGAGCTCCGCGATCGCGTCGTCGGTTGCCTTCTGGATCTGCTCGGACGAACGCTTGCCGTCGTCCTCGCTGATCTGGTGATCCTTTTCCAGCTTCTTCAGCACATCTAGCCCATCGCGCCGCACATGGCGAACCGCGACTTTGGCGGCCTCGGCATATTTGTGCGCGACCTTGACGAGGTCTTTGCGCCGCTCTTCGTTGAGCTCCGGGATCCGCAGCCGCAGCACCTGCCCTTCGGTCGATGGCGACAACCCAAGATTGGAGGCCGAGATGGCCTTCTCCACGGCGTGCACCATCGATCGGTCCCAGACCTGCACGGTGATCAGGCGCGGCTCGGGCACGCTGACGGTCGCCAGCTGATTGAGCGGCATGTGACTTCCGTAGGCCTCGACCTGTACCGGATCGAGCAGGGCCGCAGAGGCGCGCCCTGTGCGCAGGCCCCCGAGCTCCTGCTTCAAGACCTGCAGCGTGCTCTGCATGCGCCGTTTGATCTCATTGATGTCGTGCGTCGCGGCTGCCATGGCAATGCCCCTTGAAAGCCGTTTGTTGGAACGTAGCGAGAGCGCCTCATCAGATCGGCTGGTACGACAGCAATCAGCCGGCGCGCCCGTTACGAACTGACAATGGTCGAACGCCCCTGCCCCTGCAGGACCGCCTCAATCGCTCCCTTGGCATGGATCGAGAATACGATGATAGGCATATGGTTTTCCTGGGCAAGCGCGAAGGCGGTGGCATCCATGATTTTCAGCCCGCGCTCGAGCGCCTCCTTGTGGGTCAGGCGGTCATAGCGCTTGGCAGTGTTGTCCTTCTTGGGATCGGCGCTGTAAACCCCATCCACGTCGGTGGCCTTCAGGACCACGTTAGCGCCGATCTCGGAGGCGCGTAGCACTGCAGTGGTGTCGGTGGTGAAGAACGGATTGCCGGTTCCGGCGGCGAACAACACGATGCGTCCCTCCTCCAGATGGCGCAAGGCCCGCGGTCGCTCGTAGGTTTCGCAGACCCCCGGCATGACGAGCGCCGACATCGTGCGCGCCGGCGCACCTGCCCGCTCGATCGCGGTTTCCAGCGCCAGCGCGTTCATGACGGTCGCCAGCATGCCCATGGTATCGCCGGTGACACGCGGGATGCCCTGCTCGGACACCTTGACGCCGCGGAAGACGTTTCCACCGCCGACCACGACACCGACGGCGACGCCAAGCGCGCGCGCCGCGACCAGATCGGCGGCGATCCGTTCGAGGGTGGGCTGATGAATTCCGAACGAATCCGGCCCCATCAGGGCCTCGCCCGACACTTTGACGATCACCCGGCGGTAGATCGGATTGGCCATAAGGGGCTCGGGGCGCTCGGTGTTTGCCGCCCGGTCAGCCGCGCAGCATGACCGGAAGCGGAATGGGTCAACGCGGCGTGACCGCAGCCGCAACTTCGGCGGCGAAGTCCTTCTCCTCCCGCTCGATGCCTTCACCGAGGGCGTAGCGCACGAAGCTCGTCACCTTGATCGGGCCACCGGCCTTGCCTTCGGCTTCCTTGATGGCCTGCGCCACGCTCTTGTCGGGCTCGTGAATGTAGGGCTGATCGAGCAGGCAGACCTCCTTGTAGAAGGTCTTGAGCCCGGATTCGACGATCTTCTCGACGACATTCGCGGGTTTCCCCTGCGCCTTGGCCTTGTCGGCCAGGACTTCCTTTTCGCGCCGGATCACCTCGGCACTGAGCCCCGACGGCTCGACCGCCTGCGGATTGGAGGCCGCCACATGCATCGCGATCTTGCGGCCGATCTGGGCAAGCTCGTCGACCTTGCCGCTCGACTCGAGCGCGACCAGCACGCCGATCTTGCCGAGCCCCTCACCCACAGAGTTGTGCATGTAGCTCGTGACCGCGCCCTGCTTGACCTCAAGCGATGCCGCACGCCGCAGCGAGATGTTCTCGCCGATCTTGGCGATCGATTCCGTGATCGCGTCCGCGACCGGGATATTGCCGATCTTGGCCTTGTTGAGCGTATCGAGATCGCTACCCGCGGTGAGCGCCACGTCGGCAATGATCTTGACCAGGCCCTGGAAGGACTCGTTGCGGGCCACGAAATCGGTCTCGGAATTGACCTCCACCACCACGCCTTTGGTGCCTTTCACCGACATTCCAATCAGACCGTCGGCCGCGATGCGGCCGGCCTTCTTGGCCGCCTTGGCGAGCCCTTTCTTGCGCAGGAGGTCGACTGCCGCCTCCATCTCGCCGTTGGTCTCTCCGAGCGCTCCCTTGCAATCCATCATGCCGGCGCCGGTGCGCTCGCGCAGCTCCTTGACCATCTGTGCACTAATGTTGGCCATCGAACCCATATCCCTTTGGCGCCATGGCCGGGCTCATCCCGGCCACTCACGTCCTGCTACTCTGCGACTGTCGACGTGTGGCGTTGCTGCTTGTGACGTTAAGACAAACGACGTTCAGGCTTATGGACGTCGGTACTTGAGACGCTGATGCCTGGCCGGCCGGCCAGGCATGTCATCACTCCGCAGTCAGTTGCTTTGCCTGGGCAATCCAGCCTTCCATGCGGCCGGGCAGCCCGACCTCCTCGCCAATCTTGTGAGCGGCCTTGGGAGCAAGGCTCGCGATCTGCCAGTAGTGGAAGATGCCAAGATCGTTGAGCTTCTTCTCGATCGTGGGCGAGACATGCCCAAGCTTCTTGAGGTCGTCGGCAACTCCGCGTGGCCCGGAGAGCACCTCGTAGCTGGAGTCATCAGCGGCCGGGGGCAGCACCTCCACCACCGGCTCAGCGGCCGCGCCGACGTCGATGCCCATGTCGCCTTGCGCGCGCGAAATGCCATCGATGGCGGCACGCGCGATCAGGTCGCAGTATAGCGTGATGGCGCGACTGGCATCATCGTTGCCTGGAACGACGAAAGTGATGCCATCCGGGTTGCAGTTGGTGTCGACGACGGCTGCAACCGGAACATTGAGCCGCCGCGCTTCCTTGATCGCGATGTCCTCCTTGTTGGTGTCGATCACGAACAGGAGGTCGGGCAGGCCGCCCATATCCTTGATGCCGCCAAGTGCGCGGTCGAGCTTGTCGCGCTCGCGCTGCAGCTCGAGCCGCTCCTTCTTGGTGTAGGCCTGCGCCTCGTTGGAGGAGAGCATCTCCTCGAGCTTGCGCAGGCGCGAGATCGAGCCCGAGATGGTCTTCCAGTTGGTCAGCGTGCCGCCCAGCCATCGTGAGTTCACGTAGTACTGCGCGCAGCGCTTGGCCGCGTCCGCGACCGCATCCTGCGCCTGGCGCTTGGTGCCGACGAACAGGATGCGCCCGCCCTTGGCGACGGTGTCGCTCACCGCCTGCAGGGCCCGGTGCAGCATCGGCACCGACTGGGCAAGATCGATGATGTGGATGTTGTTACGGGTGCCGAAGATGTACTCAGCCATCTTCGGATTCCAGCGGTGGGATTGGTGGCCAAAATGAACGCCAGCTTCGAGCAGCTGGCGCATGCTGTAGTCAGGTAGCGCCATGGTCCATTCTCCGGTTGATCCGCCGCGGACCCGTGAGCTCCAGCCCACCTCGGAAGAGGGGAACTGAGCCACCGGACGGCCAAATAGCCAAGGTCCGCGTGTGAGATAGCGCGGCTTATATAGGTGCGGGGCGGTCAAAGCAAGCTTTGGCAAACGCTTCAGTGGCGCGACCGATCAGTCGCCGCTATTATGGTTGCCAAGTCCCGGCGCGCCCAGCCAAACCTCCGGGGGTTGTGGGCTCGCCGGCAAGCACGTTCGTCAATCGACCAACAGGGAGGATGCCATGCTGAGGACAGTCAGCGCGCTGACTGCTATTGGCCTTGCCGCCATCGTCAGTCCAGCCACGGCCGCGGACGTTACGTCCGAGCGCTTGCTCAATTCGCCTAACGACCCGCAGAACTGGCTGATGGTCCACCGCGACTACGACAATTCGCGGCATTCGGGCCTCAAGGACATCAACAACACCAACGCCAAGGACCTCAAGCTCAAGTTCATGATCTCGATCGGCGGCCGCGCGACCGGCGGCACGCTGCGCGGCAAGGAAGAAGCGACCCCGCTGGTCGACGACGGCTTCATGTACGTCAACGACACCTGGGGCCGGGTGATGAAGTTCGACGTCCGCAGCGGCACGCAGGCCGTGCCGCTCTGGCGCTACGACCCCAAGATCAAGCAGTCGCGCACCCAGCGCGGGATCGCCATGTACGGCAACAAGGTCTTCATCCCCACCAACGACATGCGGATGATCGCGGTCAATCGCGATTCCGGTGAGCTGGCCTGGGAGGTGAACGCCGCAGCGCCGACCGACCCCGCCACCGGCACGCCCGTCGCCCAAGACCCAAGGCTTCACGGCAGCGCCGCTGACGCTCAAGACCCGCGGCGGCAAGGAGCTTGTCCTGCAGGGCGAGAGCACCGGCGGACAGCTCGGCACCCGCAGCTGGATCGGCGCCTGGGACGTCAACTCCGGCCAGCTGGCCTGGCGCACCTTCACCGTCCCGGCGCCGGGCGAGCCCGGCTCCGAGACCTGGAAGGACAAGCACAACGCCTGGCGCGTCGGCGGCGGCGGCGTGTGGCAGACCGCGTCCTACGATCCCGGCCACCAACCTCGTCTTCTACGGCACCGGCGACGCCTTCCCGAGCTTCGATCCCGAATTCCGTCCGGGCGACAACCTGTTCACCGCGAGCACCATCGCGCTCGACGCCGACACCGGCAAGATCGTGTGGTTCTTCCAGGAGACGCCGAACGAGCATTGGGACTTCGACACGCCGAGCCCGAAGATGCTCTACGAGGTCAACATCAACGGCGAGACCCGCAAGGTCGTCGCGAACTTCTCGCGCAATGGCTACTACTACACGCTCGATCGCTCCAACGGCCAGTTCATCCGCGCCGATCAGTATCAGGAGAAGATCACCTGGACGAAGGGGATCGATCCGAAGACCGGCAAGCCCGTCGACTACGATCCGACCAAGGACGTGCAGGCCTATGCCGGCATCGGCGTGCGGCGCGGCAAGCGCGGCGAAGAGGCCTGCCCGTGGTGGAACGGCTCGCCGACGTTCTTCCCGCCGACCATGGATGCCAAGCGCGGCATCGCCTATGTGGCGGGCGCCGAGGGCTGCATTTCGGGCACCGCCAGCAAGACCCCGATGGACGAGAACAAGGACTATGTCGGCCTGCCGCCGTGCTGCACCGAGCAGGGCCGCATCACCGCCCACGGCGCGCTCTGGGCGATGGATGTGAAGACCGGCAAGATCCTCGGCAAGGCGACGTTCCAGCCGCCGACCGAGTTGGGCATGCTGAGCACCGATGGCGAGCTTCTGTTCACCGGTCACATGAACGGAAAGTTCTCGGCCTATGACGCCAACACGCTCCAGGAGCTGTGGAGCTTCAACACGGGCACGCCGATCACGGCTCCGCCGATGACCTACAGCGTCGGCGGCAAGCAGTATGTCGCGGTCGTTGCCGGCGGTGGCGTCGGCGTTCGCGGCGGCGGCCTCTACCAGCCGTCTGCATTCGTGGCCGTGTTCGGCTTCTGATGCACGCAATGGCGCAAGCCCTCTCCGCAACCGGACGCGGTCACGCCCGCGTCCGGGCCATCTTTGGCGCGGCGGTCATGCTGCTCATGACCGCCACGACAGCATCGGCGCAGGCGCCGAAAATCTGGGATGTGGCATTTCGGCACGCCAGTCGCCACGCTCCCGCTCGACCAGTTCGTCGATCCGGCCTGCGGAACAAATGGCGGCCCGCCGGCACGTGTGCTGAAGAGCTTTGCCGAGTTTGCGCAGTGCACGCGCGAGCGAACGACCGGCCTGCTACGAGGTCTGGTTCCGCTATGACGACGAGATGGAATACGTGGCGCGGGCGCGCCGCTCCGACATCATGATCCGGCAATACCAGGCGAACTCGATGGCCGGGCAGCCGATCATCACCTCGCTGCTGATCGACGATGCCGGGCTCGTGCAGGGCTATCGCATCGTCAATGATCCGCGGGTCGAAGCCAACACGCGGCTCGCTGCCTTCGGGCTTGCCGATCTGTTCAAGGGCGTCGCCGGTCTTGGTCTCAACTGCAACAACCTGCCGCTCGCCGAAGGCGAGCGACCGATCGATGACTGGTACGCCAAGGAAGTGTGCGAGAAGTCCGCGGACGGGCGGACATATCGGATCGAATCCCGCCGCTACTACAAGGCCGGCCAATACGCGGTCGATCCGAACGAGAATCGCCTGACCGAGAACCAGTTCGAGAGCTCGGCGCGGATCGAGGTCTACAAATCGCCGGCGCGCTGAGCGCGCAAGCAAGACCGGCAAGTCAGAGCGCAGTATCAACAAGCGAGTCCTGGAAATGGCTTCACGAACTGCCTTCCGCGCGCGTTGCGCCTTTGCCCTCCTGTCCGCTGTCGCGCTGTGGGCATCGCCGAGCCTGGCGCAGGACGAGGCGCGCGTGAAAGCTGGCCTGGATGCCTGGAAGAGCGCCGGATGCTCGGAATGCCATGGCGCGTTTGCTGACGGCGAGCGGGAACGCGACGAGGCGCCGGTGGGCGCCAACCTGCGCAGCACCCGGCTCGACAACGCCGCGATCACGGAAGTGATCCGCTGCGGCCGGCCGAACACCGGCATGCCGCGCTTCGACGAAGGCGCCTATACGCAGCGCGGCTGCTATGGACAGCCGACTGGCGCAGTGCCGGACGCGCTCTATCCGACGCCGCGCATGCTGAGCCTGCCGGAGATCGAGCTCGTCGTAACCTATCTGCGCGCCCGCGTCATCGGAAAGCGCGCGGTCACTCCAGAGGAGTGCGCTTACTACTACGGCGGCCTCGCCGATACGTTTTGCGACAAGGAGAAGTGAGGCGGCCCAAGCCCCTCATTCAAGCCCCTCACTGATGAATCGAATTGTCCGGCATCATTGCGCCGGTGAACTTCGTGTCGGTCTGCTTGGTATTGCCGAGATTGGCCGATCGCAGCACCGACTGGCTGAAGTCGGCCGAGCTCAGATCGGCGCCGCCGAGATCGGCGAGATAGAAGATCGATTGCCGCAGAATGGCGCTGGAGAGATTGGCATCGCGCAGATTGGCCTGGGTGAACTCCACCATCTCCCCAACCACGCCGCGCATGTCACAGCGCAGCAGCCGGGTCTGAAAAAAATTCGCATCATTGAGCGTGGCATTCACGAAGGTTGCCTCGTTGAGCAGCCCTGAGCTGAGATCCACCTCCGTGAGATTGGCGCGGTCGAGCTTGCCGCCGGTGAGGCGGATGTTGCCCATCATCGCCTCGGTCAGATCGGCGCCGGTGAAGTCGGCGCGGCCGGCCTCGGCCTCGAACAGCATGGCGCCTTTCATTTTCGCTCGGCTAAAGTTGGCCTGTAACAGCTCGGTCTTATTGAGGTTGGCGTCAGTCAGATCGGCGCCCGAGAAATTGGCGCCGCGCAGGTTGCTGCGATGGAAGGTGGCGCCCGTGAGATTGGCGCCCGAGAGGTTGGCACCGGCAAGATTGCGCCGTTTGAGCTTCGCGCCCGCAAGGTTGCAGCCAGGGCAATCCTTGATCGTGCCGGCGAGAAACGCCTCGGCGTTCTGCGCCTCCGCCCTACCGCGCCCAGCCGGTGATGGCCACCAGGGCACCAAACGCCACAGCCACAAATGCTACGCATGATCCCGTTTCCTAGTTTGCCGTTGCGATTGCCTGCGCGCGCGCGATGACGTCGGCGGGCGCCTGGTAGAGCCGGTCGACCATCGCCTGCACGTCGGCGCCACTGACGAAATTGAGCTCCAGGCCGATCCGCTCGCCCTCGTCGATCAACTGCGGATCGCGCATGGCATCCGCGATCCCCTTGCGCAGCAGCATCGACGACGCGCGGATCGAGCCCCGGCGGTGCGACCAGCGGCCGTCCCATCGACTGGCGCGAGAAGATCATCTCGAGCACCTGCCGATCGGCCGGGCTGTCTCACGAAGTCGGTGACGATCGGGACGTCGGCCAATTCCTTGTGCTTGTCGAGCGCGAGCTGCAGGATGATCTTGAGCTTGCCGCTCTCGAGATCGCTCTTGTTGCCGGAGCGCGCCACGCCCCAGGAATAGCCGACGATGCCGTCGAGCTCGCCGCGCTCGACCGCGAGCATGATCTCCTGCGTGCCCGGATAGCCGGCGATCGCCTTGAGCTTGGTGCCGAGCAGCGAGTTCAGCGCGGCGGTGAACGCATGCTGATCGCCGCCGATGCCGGTCGAGCCGACCTTGAGCGGCGCGCCCGCGAGCACCTGCTGCAGGGTCGAAGCCGGGCCGGGCTGGCGGATATAGAAGCCCGACACCTCGTTGTTCATGCTGCCGAGCCAGGCGAACTTGCGTGGAATCGAACTTGGCCTGCGACGCTGCGCCCCCGAGCAGCGGCTCCATCGCGACGCCGCGGCCCACGATGGCGATCTCGGTGCCGTCCTTGGGCGCGGCATTGAAGAGATAATTCGCGAGGTTGAGCGAGCCCGCGCCGGGCCGGTTCTGCGGCACGATGATCGGATTGCCCGGCAGATATTTGCCGAGGTGGCGCGCCAACAGCCGGCCGTAGGTGTCGTAGCCGAAGCCGGTCGGCGAGAAGCCGATCAGAGATCTTGATCTGCTTGCCGGCAAACGAGACCGGTCTGCGCGGACGCAGCGCCTGGCAGCAGCGAGGCCGCGACCAGCAAGATGCCGAAGAGAATTCTCGCGCGAGGGGCGCCACTCATGCCCTACTCCGCCGCCTGCGCCAGCCGCAGGCCATCGAGATGGGCGATCACCTCGTCGACGATGCATGACGTCGGCATATTTGTGATGCAGGTCGAACAGATTGACCTTGTGGGTGAGCTCGGCGCGATCGTAGGTGCATTCCTCCACCACGGACACGTGGAAGCCGCTGGAATAGGCATCGACCACGCTCGCCCGCACGCAGCCGGACGTGCTCTCGCCGCATACGATCAGGCTCTGGCATGCCGAGGAGCGACAGGTGCGAGAACAACGGCGTGCCCTGGAACGCGCTGGCGCGCTGCTTCCAGATCACGACGTCGGACGGCTCGCGGCGTGAACTCGTGATAGATCGCGTAGGCATCGGTGCCGGGCCGCGGCCGCTGGCTGCGCGTCGACACGGCGCCCTTCGGCCGGTTGTTCGGGCGGGTCTCCTGCGTGCAGTAGAAGATCGGGATGCCGGCGCGCCGGGCGGCTGCGAACAGCCGCTTGGTCGGCTCGATCGCCCGGTGTGCAAAGATCCCGCACGTGTTGGGATAGCGGTCGTTGAGCTCGATCGGCGGCCTGGGGCCGCCGCGATAGACGAGATCGTAGAGATCGATCGCCAACAGCGCCGGGCGCGGCCCGACGAAGGTCTCGCGCCGCCAGCCGGCATAGAGCTGAAGATCGGCTTCCGGGATCACGTCCTTCCAGCAGTGGTCGTTGAATTTCTCGATCGAAGCCATGCAGTGTCTCCATAGCCCCGCCCCGGCGGCGCGTCTTGCGCGATGATACCGCGCGTCAATTCGGTGTGTCGAGGCGGCGGAACTTCTGGATGCGCTGCCCGGTCTGCACCTCGGCGGTGTAGATGTTGCCGAGCCGATCGACCGTGATGTTGTGGACGGCGGTGAACTGGCCGGCCTGGCGGCCGATGCGGCCGAAGCGCCCACGATTTGCATGCTCGAGCGCTCCACGATGCGGATCTCGCCGTTCGAGCCATCCACCATGTAGATGAACTTCTGCTCCGGGTCCGGCGAGAACGCGATCTCGTAGACCGAGCCGTTGATGCGGGTCTGCTTCTCGAAGAAATGCTCGGCCACGAACGTGCCGTCCTTGCGGAAGACCTGCAGGCGATCGTTGGTGCGGTCGCACACATAGACCAGGCCGTCCTTGGCGATGCGAACGCAGTGCACCGGATTGCCGAACTGCTGCGAGGGCGGCTTCGACGGGATCGTAGGGCGGCGTCTTCTC
Source organism: uncultured Alphaproteobacteria bacterium (assembly GCA_963745515.1). Taxonomy (GTDB): domain Bacteria; phylum Pseudomonadota; class Alphaproteobacteria; order Rhizobiales; family Xanthobacteraceae; genus VAZQ01. The sequence continues at coordinate 41,954 of CAVUXO010000007.1, read as the reverse complement.
GTCGCTCGGGCTGCTTGCCGTAGGCGCCCCAATGACGCTTGTAGGCGCCGGTCTCGGAATCGAACACGATGACGCGGCGGTTGGTATAGCCGTCGGCGACGTAGACCTCCTTGGCGGCGACATCGACCGCAATATCGGCGGGCGAGCCGAGCCGATCGGTCGCGTTGCTGTCGGGGCCGGTGATCGGCTTGCCGATCTGCATCACGAACTTGCCGTCCATGGTGAACTTGAGGAGCTGGCCGTCGGTCTTGTCGTTGCCGGCGAGCCAGACGAAGTCGTTGTCGTCGATGTAGACGCCATGCTCGCTCTTGGGCCAGTTGTAGCCCTGGCCGGGCCCGCCCCAGTGCTTGATCACATTGCCGGACTGGTCGAACACCATGACGCCGGCGGCGCGCGCAGCATTTCGCCTCCGGCGGCTTCTGCTCGGCGGCGCGCTCGCGCTTGCTGAGCGAGCCCGGCCGGTTGACGATCCAGACATTGTTGTTGCGATCGGTAGCGGATGCCGGAGACCTGGCCGAGCAGCCAGTTGTTCGGCAAGTGCCTTGGGCCAGAACGGATCGACCTGGAACTGCGGCACGCGCCGACCTTTGCGGCGGAGATTGTGCCTGCGCCTGCGTTCCCACGAGCGCCAGCAGAGCGCCCGCCATCAAGACCGTTCCTGCTTCATCATGTCCTCCCGTTGCTCTTGGTTTGCCTTCTTCACTAAGCCGCTTGTCCACTAGGCTACTTGCGGCACGCCTTCCTCGCGCGTTGCGTCGAACGTAAAGATCCAGGTGCGGTCGAGGAACGGCGGCGGCGGCACCTTGCGATTGTTGGCGAACTGCTGGCGCGACTGCAGCGTGACGCGCGCGGTGCGCGGCTGGCGCTCGGCCACATAGGCCGTTGAGCCCGGCCGTCGACGTCATCGTCGTGGCGCGCGAGATTGCGCGCCAGCACATAGCCGTCCTCGATCGCCATGTTGCCGCCCTGCGCCAGCGTCGGCATGGTCGGATGCGCGGCGTCGCCGAGCAGCGTCACGCGGCCGCGGGTCCATTCCGGCACCGGGTCGCGGTCGTAGATGCCCCATTTGTAGACGTGCTGCGACGTGGCGGAACATGCCGAGCAGCGCCTCGTTCCAGCCGGCATAGGCCTCGATCAGTTCGTCGCTGCGTGCTCGGCACCGACCACGATTCCTCGACCCACTGATCGGTGACGTGGCCGGCGAACATGTTGAGCATCGTCGCCCTCGCCGATCGGGTAGCAGATCACGTGGCCGTTCGGCCCGAGCCAGCCGAAATATTCGCCGTGCGCGAGCTCGACCGAGCCGTTCGGTCCGAACCGCGTCGGCACCGTGCTCCATCGGCACCATGCAGCGCCAGCACATCATCTCGGTGAAGCGCGGCCGGTCGGCGCCGAAGTGCTGGGCGCGGATGGCGGAGCGGATGCCGTCGGCGCCGATGACCGCATCGCCCTCGACCTCGCTGCCGTCGGCGAAGCGCGCGACCGCGCGTCTTGCCGCGCGTCGATCGGCGCCGACGCAGGTCGCGTCGAGCGTGATGACGCCGTCCGGCAGCGCGTCGTGCAGCATGGCCTGGATGTCGGCGCGGTGCGCGGTCATGTAGGGCGCGCCATACTCCTGCGGTCGCGATCGCCTTGAGCGGCGCGCGATGGCGCAGGCTGGCGTCGTCCCATTTGATCGAGACCATGTTGGTCGGCTCGAAGGCGTTGCGGCGCAGCTCGTCCTCGAGCCCAAGCGCGCGCAAGCACCTTGACGCGCGTTGGGGCCGACCTGCAGGCCGGCGCCGACCTCGTCGAGCTTGCTGGAGCGCTCGTAGACCTGCGACGTCGAAGCCGCGCTGGCGCAGCGCCACCGCGGCGGTGAGCCCGCCGATGCCCGCCGCCGATGATGACGATCCGCAAGCGGCCGAGCTTGCGCCGTCAACTCGTGCCTCCCATCGTCTCCGGGTCTCCGCCTGCGCGACACGTCGCATGCGATCGCCGGATTAGCCCGCATCCCGAAACATAGCTCTAGCATACCGGTGATCGCAGCGAAGCCATGCTCGTACGTGAGCGTTTCGCAAGGAGGTCGCCATGCTGCAAGCTCGCGCTGCCCGTGTCTGCATTGCGCCTTGGCGTTGCTGGCCGGCTTCGCTTGCGCCGGCCGCAGGCGCAGTCCGACTACCCCAACCGGCCGGTGCGGATCGTCGTGCCGGCGACGCCGGGCGGCGGCAGCGACACTGTTCGCGCGGCTCGTCGCGCAGCACCTCGCCGACCGTGCTCGGCCAGCAGTTCGTGGTCGACAACCGGCCGGGCGGCGGCACGCTGGTCGGCATGGACGCGGTCGCTGCATGCGCCACCCGACGGCTACACGCTCTACCTGTCGCCGAGCACGACCACGTCGATGCACGTCGTGCGCAAGATCGATGCCCTACGACGTGACCAAGGTGTTCGCGCCGGTCACGCAGCTCGTGGTGCTGCCGCAGGCGCTGATCATTCATCCTTCGGTGCCGGCCCAGACGATGGAGGAGTTCATCGCGCTCGCCAAGCGCGAGCCCGGCAAGCTCACCTACGGCTCGGCCGGCGATCGGCACCGCGCCGCACATGGCGATGGAGCTGCTCAAGAGCATGGCCGGCATCGACGTCCAGCACATCCCCTATCGCGGCGTCTCGCAGTCGCGTCACCGACATGCTGGGCGGACGCGTCTCCGGCATGATCCTCAACGTCCTCACCTCGCAAGCCGCATGTCGACGCAGGCGCGATTGCGCGCGCTCGGCGTCACCGGCCTGCAGCGCACCGAGGCGATGCCCGAGCGTTCCGACCATCGCCGAAAGCGGGCGTGCCGAACTACGAGGCGCTGCAATGGTTCGGCGTGCTGGCGCCGGCCGGCACGCCCGCGCCGATCGTCAAGCTCCTGCAGACCAAGATCGCCGAGGGCCTGCGCACGCCGGAGATGAAGGCGCGGCTCGCCGCCGACGGCGCCGAGCGCGGTCGGCGATCACGCCGGCGGAATTCGCCGCGCTGATCAACGACGAGATCGAGAAATGGACGGCGGTGGCGAAGGCGGCGAACATCCAGCCGGAGGAGTAGGTGCGTACGCGCCGATGCGGTACTCGCTAGCACGCCTGCGCACCGGTCTCAGCCTATCACTGGGCCCGCCTCTCCGCTTGCGGGGAGACGGGCAATACGAGCGCCGCAAGGTTACAGCGCCTCCACCTCGACCACGCCCGGGACCGCCTTGATGGCGCCGGCGATCTGCGGCGAGACCTTGAAGCGGCCGGGCAGCTTCACCTCGACCTCGGTGCCCTCGCGCAGCATCAGCACCATCGAGACCTCGCCGTCGCCCTTTGGCGCGCCTTCGAGCCGCTTGGCGACGCTCTCGATCGGCGTCTCGCTCGCGCAGGAACACGCGCAGGCCCTTCTGCAGCTTGGCGGCCGCCTGATCGAGCGGCTCGACCATCTGGATGCGCGCGCGCACGTCGTCGCCCTGCACTTCGGCCGAGAGCGTCAGCAGCACCGCGCTGCCGGGCTCGAGCAGGTCGCGGAACTGCGCAGCCCTTCGGAAAACAGCACCGCCTCGTAGTGGCCGGACGGATCGGACAGCCCGATGATGCCCATCTTGCTGCCGGTGCGGGTGCGCCGCTCGGTGCGCGCCACCACCGTGCCGGCGACGCGGCCGGCGCTCGCGCCCGACTTTCACCGCGCGGGCGAACTCCGCCCAGGACTGCACCCGCAGGCGCTTGAGCGCCGGCATGTAGTCGTCGAGCGGATGGCCGGAGAGGAAGAAGCCGATCGCGTCGAACTCCTGCTGCAGCCGCTCGGCCGGCAGCCACGGCTCGACCGTGGGGAGCCGCAGCGGCGCCGCGCGCGGACGCGCGCCGAACAGAACTCGATCGCGCCGCTCGCCGTGCGTCTCGTGCGCGCGCTGCGCCGCCGCCAGCATGCGCATCGACCGCGGCGAAGACGCGCGCGCGGTTGCTCTCCAGCGCGTCGAAGGCGCCGGCGGCGGCGAGGCTTTCCAGCACGCGCTTGTTGACCGCGCGCGGATTGATGCGGCTCGGCGAAATCGGTGAGGTCGGCGAACGGCCGCTCGCCGCGCGCCTCCACGATCGCCTCGACCGCCTGCGCGCCGACGCCCTTGAGCGCCGCGAGCGCGTAGTGGATGGTGTTGCCGTCGACCTCGAAGGCGACGCCCGAGCGATTGACCGAGGGCGGCTCGACCTTGATGCCGAGCCGCTGCGCCTCGGCGCGGAATTCCGCGAGCTTGTCGGTGTTGCCGCATGTCGAGCGTCATCGAGGCGGCGAGGAACTCGACCGGATAGTTCGCCTTCATGTAGGCGGTCTGGTAGGTGACCAGCGCATAGGCGGCGGCGTGGCTCTTGTTGAAGCCGTAGTCGGCGAATCGTTCCAGCAGCTCGAAGATCGCCTCGGCCTGGGCGCGCTCGACGCCGCGCTCGACCGCGCCGGAGACGAAGCGGTCGCGCTGCGCCTCCATCTCGCTGCGGATCTTCTTGCCCATGGCGCGGCGCAGGAGGTCGGCCTCGCCGAGCGAGTAGCCGGCGAGAAGTCTGCGCGCGCCTGCATCACCTGCTCCTGGTAGATGATGACGCCGTAGGTCTCGCGCAGGATCGGCTCGAGCTTCGGGATGCATGTAGTCGGGCTCCTCCTGCCCGTGCTTGCGCGCGCAATAGGTCGGGATGTTCGCCATCGGGCCCGGCCGATAGAGCGCGACCAGCGCGATGAGGTCCTCGAAGCGGTCGGGCCGCATGTCGACGAGCGCGCGCCGCATGCCCTGCGCTTTCCACCTGGAACACGCCGACGGTCTCGCCGCGCGCCAGCATCTCGTAGGTCTTGGGGTCGTCGAGCGGGATGCGCAAGAGATCGATCTCGATGCCGCGCTTGCGCACGAGCCGCACCGCGGTCTCCAGCACGGTCAGCGTCTTGAGGCCGAGGAAGTCGAACTTCACCAGGCCCGCCGGCTCGACCCATTTCATGTTGAACTGGGTCACCGGCATGTTCGATTTCGGATCGCGATAGAGCGGCACCAGCTCGGCGAGCGGCCGGTCGCCGATCACGATGCCGGCCGCGTGCGTCGAGGCGTGGCGGTGCAGGCCTTCGAGCTTCTGCGCGATGTCGAAGGCGCGCGCGACCACCGGATCGCGTCGCGCTCGGCCTGCAGGCGCGGCTCGTCCTCGATCGCGCGCTTGAGCGTGACCGGATTGGCCGGATTCTGCGGCACCAGCTTGCAGAGCTTGTCGACCTGCCCGTAGGGCATCTGCAGCACGCGGCCGACGTCGCGCAGCACGCCGCGCGCCTGCAGGGTGCCGAAGGTGATGATCTGCGCCACCTGGTCGCGGCCGTAGCGCTCCTGCACGTAGCGGATCACCTCGTCGCGCCGGTCCTGGCAGAAGTCGATGTCGAAGTCCGGCATCGACACGCGCTCGGGATTGAGGAAGCGCTCGAACAGGAGCCCGAAGCGGATCGGATCGAGGTCGGTGATGGTGAGCGCATAGGCGACGAGCGAGCCGGCGCCCGAGCCGCGGCCCGGGCCGACCGGAATGCCCTGCGACTTCGCCCACTGGATGAAATCGGCGACGATCAGGAAGTAGCCCGGATATTTCATCCTCTCGATGACGCCGAGCTCGAAGGCGAGCCGCTCGCGATAGTCCTCGACGGTGCGGCCGGGCGCGAGGCCGTGCACGCGCGAGCCGCCGCTCGAGCCCGGCCTCGCGCCTGCCGGCGCAGCTCGGCCGCCTCGTCGACGGCGTCGCCGCTTCGCCGACCGAGAAGCGCGGCAGGATCGGCGCCCGCGTGCGCGGCCGGAAGGCGCAGCGCTGCGCGATCTCGACCGTCGAGGCGAGCGCCTCCGGCAGATCGGCGAACAGCGTCGCCATCTCGGCGCGGGTCTTGAAGCGGTGCTCGGGCGTGAGCTGGCGGCGGTCGCTGTCGGCGACGAGCCGGCCCTCGGCGATGCAGATCAGCGCGTCGTGGGCCTCGTAGTCGTCGCGCGTGGCGAAGAACGGCTCGTTGGTGGCGACGAGCGGAATGCCGCGCGCATAGGCGAGCTCGATCAGCGCCGGCTCGGTCGGGCGCTCGGCGGCGATCGCCGTGGCGCTGCAACTCGACATAGAGCCGGTCGCCGAACAGCTGCGCGAGCGCGTCGCAGCGCGCCGCGGCGAGCGCCCCCTGCCCGGCCACGATCGCCGCGATCGAGCGGACCGCCGGGGCCGCCGGTGAGCGCGATCAGGCCGTCGGTCTCGCCCTCGAGCCAGGCGAGCTTGACGTGCGGCGGCTCGTTCGGCGGGCGTCTCCAGGAAGGCGCGCGAATTGAGCCGCATCAGGCTGCGGTAGCCGTCCTCGCGCGCCGCGAGCAGCACGATGCGCGGCCGCTCGACGGCGCCGCGCCCGCCGGCGCGCGGCCGTCTCCTGGTCGCCGAAATCGACCGCGAGCGCACAGCCGACGATCGGCTGGATGCCGGACGCCGGCCATCTTCTCGGAGAATTCGAGCGCGCCGAACATGTTGTCGGTGTCGGTGAGCGCCAGCGCCGGCTGCCGGTCGGCCTTGGCGAGCTCGGCGAGCCGCGCGATCGTGCAGCGCGCCTTCGAGCAGCGAATAGGACGAGTGCACGTGCAGATGCACGAAGCCCGGATCAGCCATGAACCCCTTGTCGAGTAAGCGCTGGTTGTCGAGTAAGCGCTTGGCGAATCTCACGGCCCGATGGTACGGGCCATGATCACCGCTCTATCACCTCGGCGCGTTCGGGATGGGCCGTCATCCGGATTTTCCCCAGGGGGTTCGTGTCAAAGGCCGGATGGATGGTGCCCAGGCATCAAAGCGTCGCGAAGACCTGGGCCCAGATCGCGATCATGCCGAGAAACAGCGCAAGCGAAGCGAGTGCAGCAGCTTCCTCGAACACTGAACGTAACATTGCTTCCTCCATAGAACAAAGAGGGAACATTGTTCCCATTATGTTCCTGCCGTCAAGGGACCTTTCTCCGGGCGATAGCCGTGGTTTCGCTATGGCGGTTCGGCGATCGCACTTACGAGCTCGACCACCTGCCCATCTCGCACGTGACGCGCCGGTCCATGCGGCCGGCGATCTCCATGTTGTGGGTGGCGATGATCATCGCGAGGCCGGAGGCGCGCACGAGCTGGGTGAGCGCCTTGAACACATGGTCGGCCGTGTGCGGATCGAGATTTCCGGTCGGCTCGTCGGCGAGCAGGATGCGCGGCGCATTGGCGACCGCGCGCGCGATCGCGACCCGCTGCTGCTCGCCGCCGGAAAGCTCCGACGGCCGATGGGTCGCGCGGTTGCGCAGGCCCAGATAGGTGAGCAGCTCGAGCGCCCGGCGGTTCGCCTCCTTGCGTCCAAGGCCGCGGATCATCTGCGGCAGCATCACGTTCTCGATCGCGGAGAATTCCGGCAGCAGATGATGGAACTGGTAGACGAAGCCGATCTCGGTGCGGCGGATGCGGGTGCGCTCGGCGTCGGACAGTGCGCGAGGTCGCGATCTTGTCGACATAGACCTCGCCGGCGTCGGGATGTTCGAGCAGGCCGGCAATGTGCAGCAGCGTCGACTTGCCGGCGCCCGACGGCGCGACCAGCGCGACCGACTGGCCGGGCCAGACCGCAAGCTCGGCGCCCTTGAGGATTTCGAGCGTCGCGGCGCCCTGGCTGTAGGTGCGAGCGACGCCGTGCAGAAACAGGACCGGAGCGTCTTCACTCTCGGCCAGCGGATTGGAGGCCGTCGCGACCGGCGCGTGAACGTCGTGGTCGAGCGTCATTCATAACGCAGCGCCTCGACCGGATCGAGCCGGGCCGCGCGCCAGGACGGATAGAAGGTCGCGAGCAGCGACAGCGTGAGCGCCATCACCACCACCGCGGTCGTCTCCTTGACGTCCATATCGGCCGGCAGGCGCGACAGGAAATAGAGCTCCGGACGAACAGCTCGGTCCTGGTGAGCCAGGACAGGAACTGCCGGATCGACTCGATATTGAGGCAGACCAGCGTGCCGAGCAGGAATCCGACCAGCGTGCCGACCACGCCGATCGAGGCGCCGGTGATGAGGAAGATGCGCAGGATCGAGCCCTGCGAGGCCCCCATGGTGCGCAGGATGGCGATGTCGGGGCCCTTGTCCTTCACCAGCATGATCAGGCCGGACACGATGTTGAGCGCCGCCACCAGCACGATCAGCGTGAGGATCAGGAACATCACGTTGCGCTCGACCTGCAGCGCGCTGAAGAACGTGGCGTTGCGCTGGCGCCAGTCGATCATGAAGATCGGGCGGCCGGCCGCCTCCGCGATCACCTTGCGGTAGTGATCGACCTTGTCAGGATTGTCGACATAGACCTCGATCGCGGTCACGTCGCCGGTGCGGTTGAAATAGGCCTGCGCCTCCGCCAGCGGCATGAACACGAAGGTCAGGTCGTATTCCGACATGCCGATCTCGAACACGGCCGCGACCCGGTAGGCCTTGATGCGCGGCGTCATGCCCATCGGCGTCACCGCGCCCTTGGGAGCCACCAGCGTGATCTTGTCGCCCGCCCGCAGCGAGAGCTGATCGGCAAGCCGGCGGCCGATCATGACGCCCTGTCCGTCGTCGAAACCCTCGAGCGAGCCCTGCTTGATATGCTTGGCGATCGAGGGCAGCACCGACAGATCGGCGGCGCGCATGCCGCGCACCAGCACGCCGGAAGCGTTGAACGGCGAGGAGGCCAGCGCCTGTCCCTCGACGATCGGCGCGACGAGCATGACGCCGTCGACCCGCGAGATGCGCTCGGTGACGACCTCCCAGTCGGTGAGCGGGATCTCGAGCGGCTGGATCAGAAGATGACCGTTGAGGCCGAGGATCTTGTCGAGCAGTTCCTTGCGGAAGCCGTTCATCACCGCCATGACGATGATCAGCGTCGCAACGCCGAGCATGATGCCGAGGAACGAGAAGCCGGCGATGACGGAAATGAATCCCTCGCGTCGCCGCGCCCGCAGATAGCGCAGCGACAGCATCCACTCGAAGGGCGCGAAGGCGTGGGTCCCGGTCGGCTCGGCCATGCAGTTCTTCCCGTCACCCCGAGTTTCACATGATTCTGGCCGTTTCACGCCATCTTGGCCAGCCGGATGGCGGCCAAAACGCACAGGGCCGCGTGAGACCCATCAGGAAACGAGCCGCGCCAGAGCGTCCGCCGGGCTCAAGAGCTCGCGGCTGCCATCGGCGCGACGCTTGAGCTCGACCTTGCCCTCGGCAAGCCCTTTAGGGCCGATCAGGACCTGCCAGGGGACGCCGATCAGGTCGGCGGTGGCGAACTTGGCCCCCGGCCGCTGGTCGGTATCGTCGTAGAGCACGTCGACGCCCTTGGCGGTCAGCTCCCGATAGAGCTTCTCGCAGGCCGCGTCAGTGTCGCCGCCGCCCTGCTTGAGGTTGAGGATCGCGACCCGGAACGGCGCCACCGCCTCCGGCCATTTGATGCCGGCGTCGTCGTGGAAGGCCTCGATGATGGCGCCGACAAGCCGCGAAACCCCGACCCCGTAGGAGCCGCCATGGGTCGGCCGCTCGGCGCCGTCGGAGCCGGTCACGACCGCCTTCATGGGCACGGAATACTTGGTGCCGAAATAGAAGATCTGGCCGACCTCGATGCCGCGGGTGTGCAGGCGTTTCTCGGCCGGCACCTCGCGTTCGAAGCGGGCGGCATCGTGGACGTCGGATGTCGCCGCATAGAAGCTCGTCCAGGGTTGGATCAGCGGGACGAGGTCGCTGTCGTAGTCCACGTCCTCGCCCGGGATCGGCAGGTCGAGCACGTCGCGATTGCAGTAGACCGCGGACTCGCCGGTCTCGGCCAGGATGATGAACTCGTGGGACAGGTCGCCGCCGATCGGGCCGGTCTCCGCCCGCATCGGGATCGCCTTGAGCCCCATACGCGCAAACGTGCGCAGATAGGCGACGAACATCTTGTTGTAGGACCGGCGCGCGGCCGCCTCATCGAGATCGAACGAATAGGCGTCCTTCATCAGGAACTCGCGCCCGCGCATGACGCCGAAGCGCGGACGCTGCTCGTCGCGGAACTTCCACTGGATGTGATAGAGGATCTTGGGCAGGTCGCGGTAAGAGCGCACATAGGCCCGAAAAATCTCCGTGATCATGTCCTCGTTGGTCGGCCCGTAGAGCAGCTCGCGCTCGTGCCGATCCTGGATGCGCAGCATCTCCGGGCCGTAGGCGTCGTAGCGCCCGCTCTCGCGCCAGAGGTCGGCGAGCTGCAGCGTCGGCATCAGAAGCTCGATCGCGCCGGCGCGGTCCTGCTCCTCGCGCACGATCTGCTCAATCTTCTTGAGCACGCGAAAGCCGAGCGGCAGCCAGGCATAGATGCCGGCCGCCTCCTGCCGCATCATGCCGGCGCGCAGCATCAGGCGATGGGAGACGATCTCGGCCTCCTTGGGGGTCTCACGCAGAATCGGCAGGAAGTAACGGGATAGGCGCATGGTTCTTGGCTTGGCTCTCGGCTGGGTTTTCGGATGAGGTCACGTCATCGGCGCGACCGACTCAAAGCGGATCGGTCCGTGGAAGACAAGGCCGCCGATGCTTTCGCGTCCCCCGTTAGAACGACCTCACGGAAGTGTGTTCAATCCAAGTGACAGTTGTTATTTTTAGGATAGTGACAACCCCCACGGAGATTGGCTAGCTTCACTACTGCATGCATAGATGGGCGACGGCCTTCCAGCTGAAGTCTCCTATGCGGTCCAAGTCTTGGGAGGACAAGCCCCCAGGCGCTTTAAGCCACAGCCGCCAAGGTAGCTAGTTGGGCGGGGATGACGGGCGACAACCATCATAAGGAGCAGGGCCTTGGCCCTGCTCAATTTTTTTGACTGATCAGGATTGTCCCTACCAGGGTACGCCAAGCCAGTAGGCCAAGCTCTCCAGCGTGACGATCCGGTACTGGAACAACAGCACTGCCACCGCAAAAACGACGGTCGTCGCGATCGTCGTCCATATGAGCTTGCGCCACAGCGCGGGAATCGACGGGCGCGCCCGGATCGGTGCCAGGGCTGACGGAGCCACTTTCCTCCTGGCTGCGCACGCCCCAGGGCAGTACCGCGAACAGTACAATCCACCAGATTACGAAGTAGATGGCGATGGCGGTGGTCACAGACACGGTGCGGCAACCCGGGACATTTCTCGCATTAACGTAAAGATCACATCGCCACCGCTTGTCCATATCGCTCAAGCCGGCGCGATGATACACACGCGAAGGTCTCCTGAGGAACGCAAGAACTGCCCCCCGCTGACCCGCCGGCGACTGTGCTGCGGATTGACAGTCCCCTGACCACCCGTCCCCCAATCCCACTACATCGTCAGGCACGTGATTGCGGCTCGCGGCGCCCCCCGACGGGCCGCAATTCGTTTCTGGCGCTGACAACTTCTTGCTTGAGCATGACCTTTTCCGAAAACCGGTCCGGGGCAGGCTTTTTCGGGATCATGCCCTACGCCTGCTCGATCTCGATCAGGGTGCCGCAGAAATCCTTGGGATGCAGGAACAGCACCGGCTTGCCGTGGGCGCCGATCTTCGGCTCGCCGTCGCCGAGCACGCGCGCCCCGCCCTTGCGCAGACGATCGCGCGCCGCTCTGATATCGTCGACCTCGTAGCAGACGTGGTGGATGCCGCCGTCGGGATTGCGCTCGAGGAATTTCGCGATCGGCGAGCTCTCGCCGAGCGGCGCGATCAGCTCGATCTTGGTGTTCGGCAAGGTGATGAACACCGTGGTCACGCCGTGGTCGGGCTGCGGCACCGGAGCGGAGACCTCGGCGCCGAGCGTGTCGCGATAGAGTCTGCGATCGCCTTTGCGAGGTCGCGCACCGCGATCGCCACGTGATTGAGACGTCCGATCATGCCTCGCCTCTTAGCCTTCTGGAGCACGCGATTCGTGCATCGCTCATACGACCAGCGACCGTCATACCGTCAGCACGTGGACGTGGCACATCGGCTTCTTTCGCCAGGCCGCGCCGACGGCGGACGCGCACGGCGCGCCGCGCCGCTTCGGCGACCGCATCCGGATCGCGCCGGCGCGGGCGCGGCATCGAGTTCGATGGCCTCCAGCACGGCATCGTAGGCGAGCCGCGCGATCAGGTTGCCGTCGGCGTCGGTCTCCGGAATGCCGGTCAGCTCGATCTCGAGATCGCCGACGATCTCGCCGCGCTCGGTCACCGCGAGCGCGACCGACACGATGCCGACGAAGCCGAGCCGGCGGCGGTCCGCGACCGTGCGCGCCTGCGCGTCGACCAGCAAGCGAGCCGTCCTTGTAGAGGCGCCCGGCCGGAACCTCGTCGATGATGGCGGGATCGCCTGGCGCAAGCCGGACGAGATCGCCGTTGCGGCACAGCACGACCTTGCCGACGCCCGCGCGGCGCGCCAGCGCCGCATGCTCGGCCATGTGCAGCGCCTCGCCGTGGACCGGAATGAGGATCTGCGGGCGCACCCAGCCGATCATGTCCTCGAGCTCGGCCCGCCGCGGATGGCCGGACACGTGCACCAGATGGGTGCGGTCGGTGATCACCTCGATGCCCTGCGTGACCAGGCCGTTGATCACCCGCATCACCGCCTTCTCGTTGCCGGGGATGGCGCGCGAGGAGAAGATCACGCGGTCGCCGCGCGAGAAGGTGACCTCCGGATGATCGTCCTCGGCGATGCGCGACAGCGCGGCGCGCGGCTCGCCCTGGCTGCCGGTGCACAGCGCGACCACCTTGTCGGGCGGCAGATAGCCGTAGACTCTCGAGCGGGCGGAAATCGCGTGATGCCGTCGAGATAGCCGGTCTCGCGCGCGACCTGCGCGATGCGCTCCATGGCGCGGCCGACCAGCACGACCTCGCGGTCGCAGGCGGCTGCCGCCTCGGCGACCGCGCGGATGCGCGCCACGTTGGAGGCAAAGGTCGTCACCGCCGACGCGCGCGGGCGCGCTCTTGATCAGCTCGGCCAGCGATCTTGGCCACGTCGGTCTCGGACGGCGAGCGCCCCTCGCGCACCGCATTGGTGGAAATCGCCGATCAGCGCGAGGCAGCCCGCATCGCCGAGCGCGCGCAGCTTGGCCTCGTCGGTCGGCGGCCCGATCACCGGCGTCGGATCGATCTTCCAGTCGCCGGTATGGAGCACGGTGCCGAGGCGGGTGCGGATGATGAGGCCGTTCGATTCCGGGATCGAATGGGCCATCGAGACGATACTCGATGTCGAACGGGCCGAGGCGAAAGCGGCTGTTGAGCGGCACGACATTGACCGGAATCTCCGGCGCGCCGGGCTCGCTCTGGCGCTTGGCCTCGAGCAGCGCCGCGGTGAACGGCGTCGCGTAGATCGGCAGCCGCAGCCGCGGCCACAGATCGATGCAGCGCGCCGAAATGATCCTCGTGCGCGTGCGTGAGCACGATGCCGAGAAGGTTGCGGCGCTCCTCGATGAGGAAGCGGATGTCCGGCAGGATGAGATCGATGCCGGGCAGGTCGTCGCCGGCGAACGCAACGCCGAGGTCGACCGCGATCCATTGCCGGCGGCGCTCGCTCGCCGAGCCCGTAGAGCGCGAGGTTCATGCCGATCTCGCCGACGCCGCCGAGCGGCGCGAACACGAGCTCGTCGCCCCGCGCCTGCCATCAGCCCTCACCGCCTGCGGCGGGCGACGCTCGGGCGCCGATCGAGCTGCGACCACGTCGCCGGCCGCGATGGCCTTGCGGTTGCCCTCGGGCACCACCAGCACCAGCTGACCCATGTCGTCGATCGTCTCGAAGCGGCCGGAGAGTTCGCGGTCGGCAAGCCGCACGCGGATCGTCGTCGCCAAGACCGGCAGCGCGCGAGAGCCAGTCGGTGCGGATGGTGGCGAAATGCTCGCCGCGGTTCCACTGTGCGAGACGCCCCAGCATCTTGGCCGACAGCGCGCTGAACAGCGCCTCGGCGACACGCCGGCGCCGGCCGCCGCAAGATCGGTCGCCGGATAGTCGGTATCGGCAGGATGGCTGGTGCAATTGACGCCGATGCCGACCACGACCGTCGTCGGCTCCCCTCGCCTTCGATCAGGATGCCGGCGAATTTCGCGCCGTCGAGCAGCAGATCGTTCGGCCATTTGATCGCAAGCTGCGGCCGCGATCGCAGGCGCGACCTCCGCGACCGCGTCGTGGATCGCGAGCGCCGCCACGAACGAGAGCTCGGGCCAATGCTCGGGCGGCGCCGGCTCGGTCAGCAGCAGGCTGGCGAACAGATTGCCGGGCTCCGACATCCAGGTGCGGCCGCGCCGGCCGCGGCCCGCGCTCTGCCGCCCGGCCGTGACCCAGAGCGGTCCGCGCTCGCCGGCGCGAGCCAGCGTCAGCGCTTCGGCATTGGTCGACGTCGAGCAGCTCGTGCGACACGAGCCGCACGCCGGCCGCCGACGCCCTGGGATCAAGCTGCATCATTCAAAACAGCGACTTCGCCGCCGCTGTTGCCGCCTCGACCAGCGGTCCCGGATAGACGAAGAACAGGAGATTGAACAGACCGGTCACCGCCAGCACCGCCTTGAGCTCGCACGGCATCGGGCTGAAGCCCTTGGCCGGCTCGTCGAAATACATGATCTTGACGATGGCCAGATAGTAGTAGGCGCCCACCACGCTGGCGAGCACGCCGATGACGGCGAGCGTGAACAGGCCCGCCTTGATGGCCGCGAGGAACACGTAGAACTTCGCGAAGAAGCCCGCGAGCGGCGGAATGCCCGCGAGCGAGAACAACAGCATGGCGAGGAAGAACGCCATCGTCGGATTGGTGCGCGCGAGGCCGGCGAGGTCGCCGATCTCCTCGACCAGCATGCCGTCGCGCCGCATCGCCAGGATGCAGGCGAAGGTCGCCGAGCGTCATGGCGACATAGATCGCCATGTAGACGAGCACGCCCTGCACGCCTTCGGCGGTGCCGGCCGCAAGCCCGACCAGCGCAAAGCCCATGTGGCCGATCGAGGAATAGGCCATCAGCCGCTTGATGTTGCGCTGGCCGATGGCCGCGAAGGCGCCGAGCGCCATCGAGGCGATGGCGACGAACACCACGATCTGCTGCCACTGCGCGGTGATCTCCGGGAACGCCACGATCGTCGTGCGCACGAACATGGCGATGCCGGCGACCTTGGGCGCGGCGGCGAAGAAGGCCGTGATCGGCGTCGGCGCGCCCTCGTAGACGTCCGGCGTCCACATGTGGAACGGCACCGCCGAGACCTTGAAGCAGAAGCCGGCGAACAGGAAGACGAGCCCGAACACGAGCCCGATGCCGCCCTCCCCCGCCGCCTTGGCGATGCCGGCGAAGCTCACCGTGCCGGTGAAGCCGTAGATCAGCGAGGCGCCGTAGAGCAGCATGCCCGACGACAGCGCGCCGAGCACGAAATACTTCAGCCCGGCCTCGGTCGAGCGAGCGAAGTCGCGGTTGATCGCCGCGACGCACGTAGAGCGCGAGGCTCATCAGCTCGAGGCCGAGATAGAGCGCGATCAGGTCGGCCGCCGAGATCAGCATCAGCATGCCGGTCGTCGAGAGCAGGATCAGGATCGGATATTCGAACCGCTCCTGCCGCTCGACCTTGAGATAGTTGATCGACATCAAGATCGCGGTCGCCGAGCCGGTCAGCGCCAGCAGCTTGAGGAAGCGCGCGAACGGATCGACCACGAAGCTGCCGCCGAAGGCGACGAGCTTGCCGGCCGGCAGCCAGACCACGACCGCGCCGGCACCGATCAGCAGCAGGATCGCGAGCCAGTTCACGGCGCCGGCGGAGCGCTCGCCGCGGAACGCGCCGAGCATCAGCAGCACCATGGCGCCGACCGCGAGCACGATCTCCGGCAGAGCCGGAAGCAGATCGCGGAACTCGGAGGCTTCGTTCATCGGCGATCCTTGCGCGTTATCCTGGTCACTGCACCAGCAGCGCCGCGGTCTTGGCGGCGCCGAGCGCCTGGTTGATAGTTGTCGACGAGCTGGGTGACCGCGGCCGCCGACATGTCGAGCACCGGCTTCGGGATAGACGCCGAACAGAATGGTCAGCACGGCGAGCGGCCCAAGCGTGATGATCTCGCGGTAGTCGAGATCCTTGATGGCGGCGAGCTTCGGCTTGTCGAGCGTGCCGAAGATCACCTTGCGATAGAGCCAGAGCGCATAGGCAGCCGACAGGATGACGCCGATCGTGGCGAGCGTCGCGACCCAGGATGTTGACCTTGAAGGTGCCGATCAGCGTCAGGAACTCGCCGACGAAGCCCGAGGTGCCGGGCAGGCCGACATTGGCCAGCGTGAACACCATGAAGGCCGCCGCGTAGAGCGGCATGCGGTTGACGAGCCCGCCATAGGCCGCGATCTCGCGGGTGTGCATGCGGTCGTAGACCACGCCGACGGAGAGGAACAGCGCGCCCGAGACGATGCCGTGCGACACCATCTGGAAGATGCCGCCGGCGACCCCCTGCGTGGTCGCCGCGAAGATGCCCATGGTGACGAAGCCCATGTGGGCGACCGACGAATAGGCGATCAGCTTCTTCATGTCCTCCTGCACCAGCGCGACCAGCGAGGTGTAGACGATGGCGACCACCGACAGCGCGAAGATCAGCGGCGCGAACTCCTGCGAGGCGACCGGGAACATCGGCAGCGAGAAGCGCAGGAAGCCGTAGCCGCCCATCTTCAGCAGGATGGCGGCGAGGATCGACCGAGCCCGCGGTCGGCGCCTCGACATGCGCGTCGGGCAGCCAGGTGTGGACCGGCCACATCGGCATCTTCACCGCGAAGGAGGCGAAGAAGGCAAGCCAAGCCCAGGTCTGCAGGTCGACCGGGAAGCCGTGCTTGAGCAGCGTCGGGATGTCGGTCGTGCCGGCGTCCCAGTACATCGCCATGATGGCGAGCAGCATCAGCACCGAGCCGAGCAGCGTGTAGAGGAAGAACTTGAAGCTCGCATAGACCCGCCGCGGCCCGCCCCAGACCCCGATGATCAGGAACATCGGGATCAGGCCGCCCTCGAAGAACAGATAGAACAGCACGAGATCGAGCGCGCAGAAGGTGCCGATCATCAGGGTTTCGAGCACCAGGAACGCGATCATGTATTCGCGCACACGCGCGTCTCGATCGCGCACCAGCTCGCGATGATGCAGAGCGGCATCAGCGCGGTGGTGAGGATCACGAACGGCAGCGAGATGCCGTCGACGCCCATGTGATAGCTGATCGCGCCGCCGAGCCAGGCATGCTTCTCGATGAACTGGAACTCGGGCGAGCGCGGGATCGAAGCGCCAGACCAGAACGAGCGAGACCGCGAAGGTGATCAGCGTCGTATAGAGCGCGACCCAGCGCGCGTTGCGCGTTCTCGGCCGCGCCATCGCCGCGCATCAGCATGATGAACAGCGCGCCGACGAGCGGCAGCACAGGTCGTGACAGAGAGGATCGGCCAGCTCACCATCACCCTGCTCCCCCGACCTGAAGATGAACCAGGTGATCAGCGCGGCCACGCCGATCAGCATGGCGAAGGCGTAGTGATAGAGATAGCCGGTCTGCAGCCGCACCACGTTGCGGGTGACGTCGAGCACGCGCGCGGAGACGCCATCAGGCCCGAACCCGTCGATCAGCCAGCCGTCGCCGCCCTTCCAAAGCAGGCGTCCGAGCCAGAGCGTCGGCCGCACGAGCAGGACGTCGTAGAGCTCGTCGAAGTACCACTTGTTGAGCAGGAACTTGTAGAGCGGCTCGTGCTGGCGGGCGAGCTCGCCGGGAAGCTCGGGCTTGCGGATGTAGAAATGCCAAGCCACCAGGAAGCCGAGCACCATCATGACGGTCGGCGGCGACAGCCACCCAGGTCGGAACGTGGTGCATGTCCTCGAGGATGTGGTTGCCCTCCGCGAACTGCAGCGAGCCGCGGAAGAAGGCCGCGATCTCCTCGCCGGCAAACAGGTCCTTGAACGGATAGCCGGCCAGGATCGACCCCGCCGCCAGGAACCGCGAGCGGGATGAGCACCACCATCGGGCTCTCGTGCGCGTGCTCGTAGTGCGAGCGATCGTGCGGGTGGCCGTGGAACGTCACGAGGATGAGCCGCCAGGAATAGAACGAGGTCAGGGCCGCCGCCGCGACCGTGCAGGCGAAGGCGTAGATCGCCACGGGTTCTTGGTCGCGTAGGCCGCCTCGATGATCGCATCCTTGGAGAAATAGCCGGCCGTCAGCGGGAAGCCGGTCAGCGCCAGCGTGCCGATGACCATCATCGCATAGGTGAACGGGATCTTGTCCTTGAGCCCGCCCATCTTCCAGATGTCCTGCTCGTGATGCATCGCCATGATCACCGAGCCCGAGCCGAGGAACAAGCAGCGCCTTGAAGAAGGCATGGGTGAACAGATGGAACATGCCGACCGAATAGGCGCCGACGCCCATGGCGACGAACATGTAGCCGAGCTGCGAGCAGGTCGAATAGGCGACGATGCGCTTGATGTCGTTCTGCACCAGGCCGACGGTCGCGGCGAAGAAGGCGGTCGTGGCGCCGATGAAGATCACGAAGGTCTGCGCGACCGGCGCGAGCTCGAACAGCGGCGACAGCCGCGCCACCATGAACACGCCCGCCGTCACCATGGTGGCGGCATGGATCAGCGCCGACACCGGCGTCGGCCCTTCCATGGCGTCCGGCAGCCAGGTGTGCAGCAGGAACTGCGCCGACTTGCCCATCGCGCCCATGAACAGGAGGAGGCAGATCAGCGTCAGCGCATCGACGTCCCAGGCCAGGAAATGGATGGTCTTGCCGGTCAGCGAAGGCGCCTGCGCGAAGACGGTGGTGAAATCGACCGCGTCCAGTCATCATGAAGACGGCGAAGATGCCGAGCGCGAAGCCGAAGTCGCCGACGCGATTGACGACGAAGGCCTTGATCGCGGCCGCATTCGCCTCCGGCTTATGAAACCAGAAGCCGATGAGCAGATAGCTCATCAGCCCGACGCCCTCCCAGCCGAAGAACAGCTGCACCAGGTTGTCGGACGTCACCAGCATCAGCATCGCGAAGGTGAACAGCGACAGATAGGCGAAGAAGCGCGGCCGGTACGGGTCCTCCTCCATGTAGCCGATCGAATAGAGGTGCACGAAGGCCGAGACCGTGGTCACCACCACCAGCATGACCGCGGTGAGCGTGTCGACCCGCAGCGCCCAGTCGACCTTGAGATCGCCGGAAGCGATCCAGCGTGACGAGCTGCACTCGCGCGTCCTGGCCGAATCCGACGCTCACGAATGCGATCCAGGACAGGATCATCGCGATGAACAGGAACACGGTCGTGATCAGCTCGGCGGAGCGCGATCCGGCCGCCGCAGGCTCGGCGCTGCCGCATGCGCATCGTGCCATGTGCTGCCGCGCGACCGCGCGCTGGTGGCTCCGGCATGCGCACGCATGATCTTCGTGATCCCTGGCCGAGCCGCCCGGATGGCGCGCACGCGCGCCGGCGAGCGCGATCAGGCCGGCCACGATCGCGCCGATCAGCGGCAGGAAGACGATCGCCTGATACATGCCGTCAGCCCTTCATCAGATTGATGTCTTCGACCGCGATCGAGCCGCGATTGCGGAAATAGACGACGAGAATGGCAAGCCCGATGGCGGCTTCGGCGGCCGCGACCGTGAGCACGAGCAGCGCGAAGACCTGCCCGACAGGTCGCCCAGAAAGGCTCGAGAACGAGACCAGGTTGATGTTGACCGCGAGCAGGATCAGCTCGATCGACATCAGGATGACGATGACGTTCTTGCGGTTGAGGAAGATGCCGAAGATGCCGAGCGTGAACAGGATCGCGGCGACGGTGAGGTAGTGGCCGAGCCCGATGGTCATGACAGCCCCTGCCCCGGCCGGACCTTGACGATCTCGATCGCGGTCGCCTTGGTGCGCGCGACCTGCGTCGGCGATGTTCTGGCGCTTGACCTTCTGCCTGTGGCGCAGCGTCAGCACGATCGCGCCGATCATGGCGACCAGCAGCACGAGGCCGGCGGCCTGGAAGTAATAGACGTAGCGCGTGTAGAGCACCTGCCCGATCGCCTCGGTGTTGGTGCACGCTCGCGATCGGCGGGATCGGCGCCGTAATCGCCTGCGAGATCGTCGGGCGCGATCGTCCAGCCGCCGACCACGAGAAGAAGCTCGGCGAGGAAGATCACGCCGACCAGCGCGCCGATCGGCAGGTACTGCAAGAAGCCCTGCCGCAGCTCCGCGAAATCGACGTCGAGCATCATCACCACGAACAGGAACAGCACCGCGACCGCGCCGACATAGACGACCACCAGGATCATCGCGAGGAACTCGGCGCCGAGCAGCACGAAACAGCCCGGCGGCGTTGAAGAAGGCGAGGATCAGGAACAGCACCGAATGCACGGGATTCCTCGACGCAATGACCATCACGGCCGAGGCGATGCACACGCCGGCGAAGAGATAGAAGAACAAGGCGGTAATGATCATCGGCTCACCGGTAGGGCGCGTCGAGCTGCGATGTTCTTGGCGATCTCGCGCTCCCAGCGGTCGCCGTTCGCGAGCAGGCGCTCCTTGTCGTAGTAGAGCTCCTCGCGCGTCTCGGTCGCGAACTCGAAGTTCGGCCCCTCGACGATGGCATCGACCGGGCAGGCCTCCTGGCACAGGCCGCAATAGATGCATTTGACCATGTCGATGTCGTAGCGCGTGGTGCGGCGCGTGCCGTCGTTGCGGCGCGGACCGGCCTCGATGGTGATCGCCTGCGCCGGGCAGATCGCCTCGCACAGCTTGCAGGCGATGCAGCGCTCCTCGCCGTTGGGATAGCGGCGCAGCGCATGCTCGCCGCGGAAGCGCGGCGAGATCGGCCCCTTCTCGAACGGATAGTTGAGCGTCGGCTTGGCCTTGAAGAAGTAGCGCATGGCGAGCGACGAAGGCCTACGACGAACTCCTTCAGGAAGGCAGCGCGAGCGGTCTGATCGAGCCTCATGGTCTTGCATCCTCTTCGCTAGGCCTCGAACATGCTGCCGAGCCAGTAGCCGAGCGCCGCGAAGACCAACAGGTCGAGCGTAAGCACGACGCGACGCACGACCGACAGGCTGAAGTCGCCGCGTTCGTCCTCTGGCGAGGACTGAGCGCGCGCCTGCACGGCTCGTTCGAGGTTGCCAATGAACAGGTGGTAGACGATCGCCGCGACGACCGTCCCGGCGATCGCACCGATCAGGCCGGCAAACGATAGATCGATCATGGCGGCGCCTCATCATCTCGGTGCCAGTCCCCCGTATTGCAGGACGCCCGCAACGATCACGACCATGGCCAGCGAGACCGGCAGGAACACCTTCCAGCCCAGCCGCATCAGCTGGTCGTAGCGATAGCGCGGCACGATCGCCTTCACCATGGCGAACATGAAGAACATGAAGCAGCGCCTTGAGCATGAACCAGATCACGCCCGGGATCCAGGTGAACGGCGCGACCGGATAGGGCGGCAGCCAGCCGCCCAGGAACAGGATCGTCGCCATCGCGCACATGGTGGCGATGGCGATGTATTCGCCGAGGAAGAACAGCAGGAACGGGCGTCGAGGAATATTCGACCGCGAAGCCTGCCACGAGCTCGGATTCCGCCTCGACCAGATCGAACGGCGGCCGGTTGGTCTCCGCCAGCGCCGAGACGAAGAAGATCACGAACATCGGGAACAGCGGCAGCCAGAACCAGTTGAACAGGCCGTATCTGCCGATCCTGCGCCTCGACGATGGCCGACAGATTGAGCGAGCCCGCGCACAGCAGCACGGTGATGATGACGAAGCCGATCGAGACCTCGTAGGACACCATCTGCGCGGCCGAGCGCAGCGCGGCCAGGAACGGGTATTTCGAGTTCGACGCCCAGCCCGCCATGATCACGCCGTAGACCATGAGCGAGGAGATCGCGAAGATGTAGAGAATGCCGACATTGATGTCGGCGATCACCCAGTCCTCGGTGACCGGGATCACCGCCCAGGCGGAGAGCGCGAGCACCGCGGTGACGAGCGGCGCCAGCAGGAAGACGCCCTTGTTGGCGCCCGACGGAATGATCGGCTCCTTGACGGCGAACTTGATGAGATCGGCGAACGACTGCAGCAGGCCCCAGGGCCCGACCACGTTGGGGCCGCGCCTGATCTGCACCGCCGCCCAGATCTTGCGGTCGGCGTAGAGCACGATAGGCGGTCACGACCAGCAGGATGACGAGCAGGAACACGCTCTCAGAAGATCATCACCAGGAGCGGCCAGACGATAGTCGTTGAAGAGTTCGACCATCGCCGGTCACTCCGCCGCGCTCAGTGCGGTTTGGCCCTCCGCGATCACCGAGCATTCGGCCATGACGGCGGAGGCGCGCGCGATCGCGTTGGTCAGATAGAAATCGTCGATCGGCGAGACGAACGGCGCCTTGTCGGGCGACCCGCCGAGGCCGGCGAGCTTCTCGATGTCGGCCGCATTGCCTCGCGCGATGCTGATCGACGCGCTGCAGATGCGGATGCGCCTTGAACATCGCGCTGCGCAGCTGCGCGAGCGAGTCGTAAGGAAGCCGGCTGCCGAGCACATCCGACAGCGCCCGCAAGATCGCCCAGTCCTCGCGCGCGTCGCCCGGCGGGAACGAGGCGCGTGCCGCCATCTGCACCCGGCCCTCGGTGTTGACGTAGAGGCCGGATTTTTCCGGATAGGCCGCGCCCGGCAGGATGACATCGGCGCGGTGGGCGCCGCGATCGCCATGGGTGCCGATGTAGACGACGAAGGCGACCCGGGTCGACCTCGATCTCGTCCGCGCCGAGCAGGAACAGCACGTCGAGTCTCGCCGGCCCCGCCATGGCGCGGGCATCAAGCCCGCCGGCGCCGGGCACGAAACCGAGATCGAGCGCGCCGACGCGCGAGGCGGCCGTGTGCAGGATGCCAAAGCCGTTCCAGCCGTCCTTGATCGCGCCCGCCTTGACGCGCCGCCTTGGCGGCCAGCGAGAGCACGGCCGCGCCATCAGGGCGCGCCAGCGCGCCCTGGCCGATCAGACACGATCAGGCTTCTGCAGTCCGCTGAAATCGACGCGAGCGCGAGCGCTGTCGGGCCCGGCGCCGAGATAGTCGTAGTTGTAGGTGAGGTCGGCCTTCTCGCCGATCAGGCCGATCCTGAAATTGCCGGCGCGCCAGCGCTTGCGGATGCGGGCATTGAGGACCGGCGCTTCCCGGCGCGGATTGGAGCCGACGATCAGCAATCCATCGGCCTGCTCGATGCCGGCGATGGTGGGATTGAAGAGATAGCTCGCCCGGCCCCATTTGGGATCGAGCGCGGAGCCATCTTGCCGGCAATCGAGATTGGCGACGCCGAGCCGCGTCATCAGATCCTTGAGCGCGAAGATTTCCTCGGCCGCCGCAAGATCGCCGACGATCGCGCCGATCCGCTTCGCACTCGTTGCCTTGACCTTGGCTGCGATCGCCGCGAAGGCGTCCGCCCAGGTGGCCGGCTTGAGCACGCCGTCCTCGCGGAGATAGGGCTGGTCGAGCCGCTGCGTGCGCAGCCCGTCGACGACGTGGCGGGTCTTGTCGGAAATCCACTCCTCGTTCACGTCCTCGTTGACGCGCGGCAGGATGCGCATCACCTCGCGCCCGCGCGTGTCGACGCGGATCGCCGAGCCGAGCGCGTCCATCACGTCGATCGACTCGGTCTTGTTGAGCTCCCACGGCCGCGCCGCGAACGCATAGGGCTTCGAGGTCAGCGCGCCGACCGGGCAGAGATCGACCACGTTGCCCTGCAGCTCCGACGTCATCGCGCTTTCGAGATAGGTCGTGATCTCCATGTCCTCGCCGCGGCCGATGGCGCCGAGCTCGGGCACGCCCGCCACCTCGGTGGCGAAGCGGATGCAGCGCGTGCAATGGATGCAGCGCGTCATCACCGTCTTGACCAGCGCGCCGATGATACTTGTCCTCGACCGCGCGCTTGTTCTCGTGGTAGCGGCTGGCGTCGACCCCGTAGGCCATCGCCTGGTCCTGCAGGTCGCATTCGCCGCCCTGGTCGCAGATCGGGCAGTCGAGCGGATGATTGATGAGCAGGAATTCCATCACGCCTTCGCGCGCCTTGCGCACCATCGGCGAGCGCGTGCTGATCACCTTCGGGCGTGCCGTCGCGGTTGGGCGGCAGGTCCTTCACCCCCATCGCGCAGGAGGCCTGCGGCTTCGGCGTGCCCTGCACCTCGATCAGGCACATGCGGCAATTGCCGGCGATCGAGAGCCGCTCGTGGAAGCAGAAGCGCGGAATTTCCGCGCCCGCGGCCTCGCACGCCTGGAGCAGCGTGAACTCCGGCGGGACGTCGATCTCCTTGCCGTCGACGATGAGCTTGGTCATGGCATGTGTCCGAAGCTAGCGGCCCCTCTTCTTGGAGGCGGACGCCAGATGCCAAAGCGCCATCGCGGGGAAGATCGTCAGCACCGGAGCGACCGTCGAGAGCATCACGTAGAAGTTGGAATTCCGCGCGGACGGCACATACGGCAGCACAGGCAGCATGGCCAGGACCGCGATCGATACGCAGAAGAAAATCGCCGCCAGGATGCTCGACTGCACCCGCGCCACCACCAGGCAGAAGGCGATGCAGGCGATCAGCGCCGAGACCGCCGGCAGAACGCGTCCGATCCAGATCACAAGCTCCGGCGCCGGTCCGCCCGAACCCGTGACGGTCAGGAGCGCGAGCCCGAGCACCACCAGCGTGCCGATCAGGTACCACAGCGTCATGCCGCCACCACCGGCTCGGGATGCGGGTTCGCGGTGTATTCGTCGATGCGCCGCTCGATCTCGGGGCGGAAGTGGCGCAAGCAGCCCCTGCACCGGCCAGGCCGCGCCGTCGCCGAAGGCGCAGATCGTGTGGCCTTCGATCTGGGTCGTGACCTCCATCAGCGTGTCGATCTCGCGCTTGTGGGCGCGGCCCTCCGCCATGCGGTTGAGCACGCGCCACATCCAGCCCATGCCCTCGCGGCAGGGCGTGCACTGGCCGCAGCTCTCGTGCTTGTAGAAATAGGAGATGCGCGCCATCGCCGTGACGATGTCGGCCGACTTGTCCATCACGATCACGGCCGCGGTGCCGAGCGCCGATTTCTTGTCGCGGCAGCCGTCGAAATCCATCAGCAGGGTGTCGGCCTGATCGGGTCCGGCCGGCACCAGCGGCATCGACGAGCCGCCCGGGATGACGGCGAGCAGGTTGTCCCAGCCGCCGCGCACGCCGCCGGCATGGCGCTCGATCAGCTCGCGCAGCGGAATGCCCATCGTCTCTTCGACGTTGCAGGGCTTCTCACGTGGCCGGAGATGCAGAAGAGCTTGGTGCCGGTGTTGTTCGGCCGGCCGATGCCGGCGAACCAGGCCGCGCCGCGGCGCAGGATGTCGGGCACCTGCGCGATCGTCTCGACGTTGTTGACCGTGGTCGGGCAGCCATAGAGGCCCATATTGGCCGGGAACGGCGGCTTGAGCCGCGGCTGGCCCTTCTTGCCCTCGAGGCTCTCGAGCAGCGCCGTCTCCTCGCCGCAGATATAGGCGCCGGCGCCGTGGTGGACGTAGAGATCGAAGTCCCAGCCGTGGACGTTGTTCTTGCCGATCAGCTTGGCCTCATAGGCCTGGTCGATCGCGGCCTGCAGGCGCTCGCGCTCGCGGATGAACTCGCCGCGGATGTAGATGTAGCCGGCATTCGCCGCCATGGCGGCGCCGGCGATAGAGGCAGCCCTCGACCAGCAGATGCGGATCGTGCCGCATGATCTCGCGGTCCTTGCAGGTGCCGGGCTCGGACTCGTCGGCGTTGACCACGAGATAATGCGGCCGCTCGCCGACCTGCTTGGGCATGAACGACCACTTCAGCCCGGTCGCGAAGCCCGCGCCGCCGCGCCCGCGCTGGCCGGAGGCCTTCACCTCGTTGACCAGCCAGTCGCGGCCCTTCTCGATGAAGCCCTTGGTGCCGTCCCAGGCGCCGCGCTTGCGCGCGCCCTCGAGGCCCCAGTCGTGCTGGCCGTAGAGATTCCTGAAGATGCGGTCCTTGTCGTCGAGCATCATTCAGCCTTGTGCTTTGAGCGTCGTCTTGAGTGTCGTCGGCCCGCCGACCGGCGCCGAGAGCTGGCGGTCGATCTGCGGGCCGGGCTTGGGCGTCCTGCCGGCGGCAAGCTCGTCGAGGATCTTCTCGAACGTCTCAGGCGTCAGGTCCTCGTAATAGTCGTAGTTGATCTGCGCCATCGGCGCATTCACGCAGGCGCCCAGGCACTCGACCTCGATCCAGGAGAACTTGCCGTCCGCGGTGACGTGGTGCTGCTCGCCGATTCGGCGCTGGCAGACCTTCTTGAGCTCGTCGGAGCCGCGCAGCATGCAGGGCGTCGTGCCGCAGAGCTGGACGTGGAACTTGCCGACCGGCTCCAGATTGAACATGGTGTAGAAGGTCGCGACCTCGAGCACGCGGATGTGCGCCATGCCGAGCACCTCGGCGACATGCTCGATCGCCTTCTGCGGCAGCCAGCCGCCGGCCTGCTCCTGCGCGCGCCACAGCAGCGGGATCACCGCCGATTGCCTGCCGGCCTTCGGGATATTTCGCGATCTGCTTCCTGGCCCAGGCGAGATTGTCGGCCGTGAAGGCGAATTCCTTGGGCTGAAGATGCGGCTCGGCGAGGCGGCGGACGGACATCAGCGATCGACCTCCCCGAACACGATGTCGAGCGAGCCGAGCACGGCCGACACGTCGGCGAGCATGTGGCCCTTGCAGAGGAAATCCATCGCCTGCAGATGCGCGAAGCCCGGCGCGCGGATCTTGCACTTGTAGGGCTTGTTGGTGCCGTCGGCGATGAGATAGACGCCGAACTCGCCCTTGGGCGCCTCGACCGCGGCATAGACCTCGCCGGCCGGCACGTGATAGCCTTCGGTGTAGAGCTTGAAGTGATGGATCAGCGCTTCCATCGAGCGCTTCATCTCGCCGCGCTTGGGCGGCACGATCTTGTTGTCGTCGACCGTGACCGGCCCCTGCCCTTCCGGCGAGCGCAGCTTCTCGATGCACTGCTTCATGATGCGGGTCGACTGGCGCATCTCTTCCATGCGGATGCAGTAGCGGTCGTAGCAGTCGCCGTTCTTGCCGATCGGAATGTCGAAATCGAGTTCGGAGTAGCATTCGTAGGGCTGCGCCTTGCGCAGGTCCCAGGCCGCGCCCGAGCCGCGCACCATCACGCCGGAGAAGCCCCAGGCCCAGGCGTCCTTGAGGCTGACCACGCCGATATCGACGTTGCGCTGCTTGAAGATGCGGTTGTCGGTGAGCAGGCTTTCGAGATCGTCGCAGACCTTCAGGAACGGATCGCAGAACGCGTCAATGTCGTCGATCAGCTTCGGCGGCAGGTCCTGGTGCACGCCGCCGATGCGGAAAGTAGGCCGCGTGCATGCGGCTGCCGGAGGCGCGCTCATAGAACACCATGAGCTTCTCGCGCTGCTCGAAACCCCACAGCGGCGGCGTGAGCGCGCCGACGTCCATCGCCTGCGTGGTGACGTTGAGGATGTGCGAGAGCAGCCGGCCGATCTCGCAAAAGAGCACGCGGATGAGCTGCGCGCGCCTGGGCACCGTGAGCCCCAGAAGCTTTTCCGCCGCCAGGCAGAAGGCGTGCTCCTGATTCATCGGCGCGACGTAATCGAGCCGGTCGAAATACGGGATCGCCTGCAGATAGGTCTTGTGCTCGATCAGCTTCTCGGTGCCGCGGTGCAGCAGCCCGATATGCGGATCGACGCGCTCGACCACCTCGCCGTCGAGCTCCAGCACCAGGCGCAGCACGCCGTGCGCCGCCGGATGCTGCGGCCCGAAGTTGATGGTGAAATTGCGCGGCTGCCGTCTCGGTCATTGGCTTTGCCTTCTCGTCGCCCGGCAGCGGATAGTCGGCGCCCTCCCAGGGCGAGAGGAAATCGAAATTGCGGAACTCCTGCGCGAGCCGCACCGGCTCGTAGACGACGCGCTTCTGCTCGTCGTCGTAGCGCACCTCGACGAAGCCGGTGAGCGGGAAATCCTTGCGCAGCGGATGGCCCTCGAAGCCGTAGTCGGTGAGCAGGCGGCGCATGTCGGGGTGGCCGGTGAACAGCATGCCGTAGAGATCGTAGGTCTCGCGCTCGAACCAGTTGGCGCCGGGAAAGACGTCGATGATCGAGGGCACGGGCGCGCCTTCGGCCGACCTCGACCTTCACGCGGATGCGGCGGTTCTTCCGTCGGCGACAGCAGGTGATAGACGACGTCGAAGCGCCGCTCGCGGCTCGGCCAGTCGACCGCCGTCACGTCGATGAAGCTCACGAACTGGCAGCGCTCGTCGTCGCGCAGAAAGCGTCATGACCTTGACGATGTCGCCGGCCGTCGCGGTGATGCGTCAGCTCGCCGTGAGCGACCTGGTGAGCGGTCACGGCGGCGCCGAGCGCGCTCGCGATCGTTTGCGCCAAGTTGTCTCGAGTTCATCCATGCTTCCGGGCCTTCAGCGCTCGATCGTGCCGGTGCGGCGGATCTTCTTCTGCAGCAGCAGCACGCCGTAGAGCAGCGCCTCCGCGGTCGGCGGGCAGCCCGGCACGTAGATGTCGACCGGCACGATGCGGTCGCAGCCGCGCACGACCGAGTAGGAATAGTGATAGTAGCCGCCGCCATTGGCGCAGGAGCCCATCGAGATCACGTAGCGCGGCTCCGGCATCTGGTCGTAGACCTTGCGCAGCGCCGGCGCCATCTTGTTGGTGAGCGTGCCGGCGACGATCATCACGTCCGACTGGCGCGGCGAAGCGCGCGGCGCAAAGCCGAAGCGCTCCGCGTCGTAGCGCGGCATCGACATCTGCATCATCTCGACCGCGCAGCAGGCGAGCCCGAAGGTCATCCACATCAGCGAGCCGGTGCGCGCCCAGGTGATGAGGTCGGCGGTCGCGGTGACGAGAAAGCCCTTGTCGGCAAGCTCGTCGTTGAGGCCAATGAAATAGGGGTCGTCGGCGCCTATTGGCCGGCCGGTGCGCGGATCGAGAATGCCGCTGGCCGCTGGAGCGACGACCGCCGCGTGACGTTGCGGC
This sequence comes from uncultured Alphaproteobacteria bacterium, assembly GCA_963745515.1. Lineage (GTDB taxonomy): Bacteria > Pseudomonadota > Alphaproteobacteria > Rhizobiales > Xanthobacteraceae > VAZQ01. Next base: position 13,020 of record CAVUXO010000007.1, on the reverse strand, counting down.
GTCAATCCCATTCGAGTGCTCCTTTGCGCCACTCATATATGAAGCCGATGGTCAGAACGCCAAGGAACACCATCATCGACCAGAAGCCGAGTACACCGACCTCGCCGAACGCGACAGCCCAGGGGAACAGGAAGCTGACCTCGAGATCGAAGATGATGAACAGGATCGCGACCAGGTAGAAGCGCACGTCGAATGTCATGCGTGCGTCATCGAAGGCGTTGAAGCCGCATTCGTAGGCGGACAGCTTTTCGGAATCGGGCCGCTTGTAGGCGAGCAGGAAGGGAATGACGAGAAGCGCCAACGCGATACCAGACGCCACCGCGATGAACACCGCGAGTGGAAGGTAGTCCAGCAAAAGCTCGTTCATCGGCCCTCGCTCTCCGCCGTTTCGGAGCCCCGATTGGAAATCCGTCCCTCCCCGGCCGCCGTACAAGGCGCCGCAGGCTTCACAAACGCCCCTGTGACCGTTCGGATTCGTTCCAAGGACGGGTTTGGGCAGGCTTAGCGCAGCGCACAAAGGGAGGCAAGCCGCCGTCCCGCTTTGATTGTGACCAGATTCCGCGCAATAGGATCGCCTTCGATCGCAGTAGGCTTGTCCGTCATCGTCGCCTAGAATTCCTTGCGGAACTGCGGGTTAGGGGGCGCCAGAAGGCGCTGGTGGGAGGGCTTCGCAACATGCAACGCAAGATCATCATTTCGTGTGCAGTCACCGGCTCCGCCGACTCCCCGGGCAAGAATCCGGCGGTGCCGGTCACGCCGGAGCAGATTGCCAAGTCCTCGATCGATGCCGCCAAAGCCGGCGCCGCGGTCGTCCACATCCATGTGCGCAATCCGCAGACCACCAAGCCCAGCATGGACGGCGCGCTCTATCGCGAGGTGGTGGAGCGCATCCGTGCGAGCGGAACCGACGTCCTGATCAACCTGACAACAGGGCCCGGCGCCCGCTTTGAGCACGATCCCCAGGACCCGACCAAGGCCGGTCCTGCCAGCACGCTGCGGGGTCCGGAAGACCGCGTGCGCCACGTGGTCGAGCTTCGCCCGGACATCTGCAGCCTCGACATGGGCAGCCTCAACATGGGCTCCCGGGTCTTCATCAACACGCCCGCAGCACCTGCAGACCATGGCGGTCGCGATCCGCGATGTGGGCGTGCTGCCGGAGCTCGAGGTCTTCGAAACCGGGCACCTGCTGCTCGCCAAACGCATGATCGAGACCGGCCACATCAAACCGCCCGGCATGTTCCAGATTTGCCTCGGCATCTCCTGGGGCCAGCCGGCGACGCCGGAGGCGATGACCTATATGCGCAACCTGCTGCCGCCCGGCTCGCCCTGGTTCGCGTTCGGCATCTCGCTCTACCAGTTCCCGATGGTGGCGCAGGCGCGTGCTGCTCGGTGGGCATGTGCGCGTCGGGCTCGAGGACAACCTCTATCTCGAGAAGGGCAAGCTCGCGCCCAGCAACGCCGCGCTGGTCGAGAAGGCGGCGCACATCATCGAGGTTTTGGGCGACCAGGTCGCCAGCCCTGCCGAGGCACGGGAGATCCTGGGGCTGCCGCGCACACTCAACTAAGGCTGGTCATCACCGGCGTTTCTGGATCGACATAAACAAAGCGTTAAGACTACCGACGCGTCGCGCGGGCGCTTGTGCTCGCCATCACAGTCTCCTCGGCATTGGGCCACCTACGGTCCGCCAACAACCGCTCAGGTTGGCCGCAGGAGACTGGCATGTCTGTGAGTATCACGACCTATCCGGCGCAGAGCCCCATCTTTCCGGCTCGCACCTCGGCCGCCAGCACACTACCTTGGCGCTTCTGGTCGACGCTCGGCTGGGCCGTCGTTGCGTCTGTGATCATGGCGCGGGGCTGGTCGTTCGTGACAACGGCAAGCGCCTGGCTGCAGCTCAACCCAGCAATTGTCGGCTATCTTGGACCGATCATCCCGTATGCAGGGGTGACAGCTTTCCTCGTGCTGGTGGCGCGCTGGCGCGGTCCTTCGGCAGGCGCCTATCTGGGTTTGGTGTGGCCACGCTGGTACCACATCATCATCAGCGTAGCGCTGTTCGTGGCATTCCGGCTCGGGCTTGAAGCGCTATCCTCCTCGCCATCTGGGGCACGCGCGTCTGCCGAGAGCATCAACGCCTACCGCGCCATTATGGGCAACCCAGTTGCTCTCGCATTCTACTGGATCACTGTTGTCGTCAAGGCACCCGTTACGGAAGAGATCATTGTCCGTGGCTTTCTCCAGCGTGGCTGGAGCGAAAGCAGCATCGGCACGGGCAGCGCAATCTTCCTGAGCACCTTGGTCTTCGCTCTGGCGCATACGCAATACGCTCTGCCGAGCATAGCACTGATATTCCTCATCGGACTTGTGCTCTCCCTTATCCGCTGGTGGACCGGATCCATCCTGCTCACCATCCTTCTCCATGCGAGTTGGAATTTCACCAACGTTGTCCAGACAGCGCTTGCGGCCTGAGTGCTTCGACCTTGTCGCAAAGTGTGTGACCGCCATCACAGCGTGTCGGCAACGATTGGCACACGTTCCCGCCCACTTACGCCAATCCAGGCCGTGGGAGCCACGCCATGTCTGTGATGACAACGTCTGTGATGACGACGACCTATCCAGCTCCAACCGTCGCGCAAGACACAGTCGGAGCCGCACCGTCACCGCGACATCCATGGCGGTTCTGGTCGACATTCGGCTGGGTCGTGCTCGCAAGCGCGGCGCTTGTGGGAACGGAGCAGGCTGTCCATTACGTGGACAGCCATGTTTCCCTTCAATTGGATCGGTCGCTGCTGCGTCCCCTCACAACGATCCTATCAATGCTGGCGGCAACGCTTGTGCTCGCATTCGCTGCCCATTGGCGCGGCCCCTCTGCACGCGCTTATCTCGGCCTGGTGTTGCCGCGCTGGCATCAATTTCTGATCACCCTCTCCGCTTTCGCAGCCCTCTATGTCGCGCTTCTCGGGGCTGAACACTTCTTTCCGCCGAAAGTCGAGACAATTCCGGAGCGGATCGTTCAGTATCGCGCATTGCTCGATCATCCGGCGCAACTCGTGCTCTACTGGCTTGTTGCGGCCATCACGGCGCCGATCTTCGAGGAGATCATCTTCCGCGGCTTTATCCAGCAAGGATGGAGCGAGAGCCGCATCGGCGTCGTCGCCGCACTCCTCCTGAGCACGCTCCTCTTCGTACAGGCGCACACGCAATATGATCTGCGCGGCTTGCTGGATGTATTTGCGATCGGGCTTGCGCTGGGGCTGACACGCTGGTGGAGCGGCTCGACGCTGCTCGCCATCATGATGCATGCCGGCTGGAACTTCACCAACAGCTTCATCATCGCGCTCATGGCCTGGACGAACGGATGAGCTGCGAACGGCCCCGGCGCATCGAGCGCCGAGGCCAGTTGTCTCACGAATGATCAATCGAGCGGCTCGACCTTGACGATCGAGGCGCCGTGATTGCTGCCGACCCAGAAGGTCACCGGCGTGGTCGAGTTGTCGATCCACACGCGCCGCACGTTGGTGCTCTTCGGCAGCTGATACTCGGTGGCCTGCCCGGTCTTGGGATCGAGCCGCACCACGCGGTCGTTCGCCATGCCGGCGGTCCACAGCTCACCATTCCGGTCCGGGATCACGTCATAGGGATAGGATAGCGGCGTCGGCATCTCCCATTCGGTGAACGTCTCGGTCTTGGTGTCGAACATCGCGAGCTTGTTGGCGCGATACTCGGTGAACCAGAGCCGGTCCTGCGGGTCCATGTAGCCGCGGCGCGGGTTCGAGTTTGGTGTCGGCGTCTTGTAGAAACCGAACTTGCCGGTCTTGGCGTCGATGCGGCCGATATATTCCGAGCTGAAGTCCATGAAGAACAGATTGTTCTGCGAGTCGGCCTTGATGCCGTAGACGCTGCGATCGGTGCCGCGCGGCAGATCCTTGAACGGCTCGAAGGTCTCGAACTTCAGCGTGGCGAGTTCCATACGATGCACGCCCGGAATGCCGACGCTGTTCATCCAGACCTTGCCGTCGACATGCGACGACATCGGCATCACCATTGCCTGCTGCGAGGCCGGATTGTTGATCTCCTTGGGCAGCGGGAACATCGTGAACTTTTCGGTCTTGCGATCGAACTTCGCGATGCCACCCTGCAGCATCAGGCCAAGCCAGATGCTCGCCGTCCTTGAGCTGGATATCGAGCATGCCGGTCGGATAGTCCGGCTTGAGCATCGGCACCGAATATTCGGTGACCTTGCCGGTCTTGGGATCGAGCTTGCCCAGGAACTGGTGACCGAAATCGGTGTACCAGGCGGTGCCCTGCTCATCGAGGATGACGTCGTGCGGCATCGCGTTCGAGCGCGGCAGGTCGTACTCGGTGATGACGACCTTGGTCGAACGGCCCTTGAGCCGCGGCAGCGGCTTGAGCGGATACTGCCATTGCGGCGCACTGCTCAGATTGATCGACGCAAGGAATTCCGCGCGCGGCCGCAGTCGCTCCCCGTCTACGAGGGTGCGTTCGCCGGATTTCCTTGCGCTTCTGCGGCTCGAGGACCGATCGACCCAGGCGCATAGCTCGCCATGCGCTGCAGCACCGCAATCCATTCATCGGCGTTGTAGCTCGACTTCGCGATCCGTTCGTAGGTGTGACAGCTGGTGCAGCGGTCCATGAAGTGCTTCTGCTGCGGCGTGCCCGGGAAGCTCGCCATCCATTCGCCGCTGGTGAGCTGGTTGGCGAGGTTGCCCGCCTTCTTGAGCTTGATCGCAACCGGCGCGCCGGCTTCGGCCGACATCGACCGTCTTCGGACCATCAAGCTCGAAGCCGATCGCGCGGATGCTCAGCGTGTACTTGCCGGGCTCGAGCTTCGCGTCCGGGAATGTGAAGTTGCCGGTCGCGTCGCTGATCACCGAAATGGCGATGGTCGAGCCGTCCTTCTTGGCGCTCACCACCACGCCTTCCATGGCGCCTTCCTCGGTGGAGGTGACCTGCCCGGCAAAACTGCCGGCGGCTTGCGCAGGTCCGGCCTGCGCGCAGCCCATCGCCAATACGGCCGACGTAATCAGCAACCAATGCTTTATTGCCATGGCGCCCTCCCAAGACTTTTTGACGCAAGATTGCAGCGATAGGTTAAAGCGGCATCTTGCCTGCTGGTCAGCGTAGGCCGCGTGCGATACTGGCACAAGTGTAATGGCCTGAAATCAACCGGAACCTCGGGTTTTCAGCCCGCGGCCGGCGTGGCATCATCCCGGCCGAACGGAGGAACCGCACATGTCGAGAACCCTTTCATTTGCCTCGCTCACGATCGCATTCTTGATTGCCGGAACCGCCGGCACGTACGCGGCAGACGTCACCTATGAGCGCCTGCGCAATCCCGAGCCGCAAAACTGGCTCATGAACCACCGCGACTTCGGCTCGCAGCGCTTCTCGCCGCTCGAACCAGATCAACAAGGCGAACGTGAAGAACCTCAAGCTCGCCTTTGCAGTGCCGCTCGGCGGCAAGGCCGGCAACGAGTACGTCGAGGCGACGCCGCTGGTCGACAACGGCTTCATGTACATCACCGACGTCTGGGGCGTGGTCTACAAGATCGACGTGCACTCCGGGAAGCAGGGCCAGGTGCTGTGGAAGATGGACCCCGGCCAGCAGAAGCCCGACCGCAACCGCGGCGTCGCGCTCTGGGGCAATCTCGTGATCTCCGTCACCGGCTATGACGGGCGCATCATCGCGACCGATGCAGAGACCGGCCAGATCGTCTGGGACAAGCAGCATGGCGATCAGCCGGATCTCGAGTTCTCGGCCGCGCCGCTCGCGCTCAAGGACACGATCGTGATCGGCGCCTCCGGCGGCGACAACGGCGTGCGCAACTGGCTCGCCGGGCTCAATCCCAAGACCGGCGAGCAGCAGTGGAAGACCTTCGTGGTCCCCGCCCCCGGCGAGCCGGGCAGCGAGACCTGGAAGGACAAGAACAACGCCTGGCAGACCGGCGGCGGCGCGATCTATGTGACCGGCTCCTACGATCCGCAGAGCAACCTGACTTATTGGGGCACCGGCAACCCGGCGCCGCGCTACGACTTCATCCAATCGCCCGGGCGACAATCTCTTCACCAACAGCTCGGTCGCCTTCGATGCCGCGACCGGCAAGATGCAGTGGTTCTTCCAGCACACCGCCAACGACAATCGCGACTACGATTCCTCCGGCCCGCAGATCATCATCGACGGCAAGGTCAACGGCGAGGATCGCAAGCTTCTCGTCCACGCCAACCGCAACGGCTTCCACTACACGCTCGACCGGCAGAACGGCCAGTTCCTCAAGGCCGTGCAATATTCCGAGAAGGTCACCTGGACCAAAGGCATCGATCCCAAGACCGGCAAGCCCGTCGACTACGACCCGCGCAAGGACGTGCAGAACTTCGCGATCGACTGGAAGGGCGGCGCCGACGTGCTCAAGAACGCCTGCCCCGACGTACACGGCGGCACCAACTTCTGGCCGCCGTCCTACAGCCAGAAGACCAAGCTGCTCTACATCACCGGCAATGAAGGCTGCGCCAATATCGTGCCCGACCAGACCGCGCATGTGCGCGGCAAATTCGGCGGTGGCGGCTATGTCAACGAGGCGCGCATCACCTCAGGGCTGGTCGTCGCTCGATCCCGCCTCCGGCGAGGTCAAGCAGCGCAAGGAGCACGCCTATGCGAACCACAGCGGCGTGCTGACGACCGCGGGCGGCATCGTGGTGACGGCGCTGCTCGACGGCACGATCGTCGCCTATGACGACGAGACGCTGGAGGAGCTCTGGAAGATCAACGTCGGCACGGGCTTCGTGGCCCCGCCCATGACCTACGCGGTCGACGGCAAGCAGTACATCGCGATCGCGTCGGGCCTCAATCCTGTCGCGCGCGCCAAGCTCGCACGCTCGCCCGAGATGAAGAACCAGAGCAACGCGACCATGCTGTTCGTGTTTGCGCTGAACTAAGGATCACATGCGAGAGCCGAAGAACACCCCGTTCGTCCCCGCGCAAGCGGGGACCCAGCGCAAGAAGGTGAACGGCCGAGGCAAGTGGCCCCTGGGTTCCCGCTTCCGCGGGAACGAACGGGTTGCTGCTGCCTCAGTTCTATCTGTTCTGGCAGTGCTTGTGCTGTCGCTCACTTCGTCAGTTGTTTGGGCCGACGACTTTTATAGCGGCAAGACGATCTCGCTGATCATCGGCTCGAACACCTCGGGCGGCTACGACACCTATGGGCGCCTGCTCGCGCGCCATATGGGCAAGCACATCGCCGGCCATCCCGCCATCGTGGTGCAGAACATGCCGGGCGCCGGCGGGCTGCGCTCGGCCAATCACATCTACAACGTCGCCGCCAAGGACGGCACCGTCATCGGCATCTTCGATCAGGCAGTGTTTCTCGATCAGCTGCTCGGGCGCCGCGACGCTGCGCGGCGATGCCGCGAAGTTCAACTGGATCGGGCGGCATGATCGGCAACAGCGCGGTGCTGTTCGCCTGGCATACCGCGAAGGTGAAGATCGATCGAGGACGCCTTCACGCAGGAGCTGATCGTCGCGGCGCCCGGCTCCTCCTCGCGCCTCAACTGGACCGCGCTCAATGCGCTGGCCGGAACGAAGCTCAAGCTGCTGACCGGCTACGAAGGGCCCGGCCACCGCCAAGATCGCGATGGAGCGCGGCGAGGTCGAGGCGATGAGCCTGCCCTGGGCCGTGCTGCAGGCCGAGAACCCCGAATGGCTGCGCGACAAGAAGGTCAACCTGCTGCTGCAGACCGGGCTCGAGAAGAACCGCACGCTGCCCGACCTGCCGCGCATGGTCGACCTGCCGAAGAGTGACGACGATCGCAAGGTGCTTGAAATCTTCGCCGCTGTCGTCCGTGGTCGGACGCTCGTTCGTGGCGCCGCCCGGCGTGCCGAAGGAGCGCGTCGACGAGCTGCGGACCGCCTTCATGGCGATGGTGAAGGACGCCGAATTCCTGGCCGACATCGCAAAGCTCAACTTCGATCTCGAGCCGATGGCAGGCGCCGAGCTGCAGGCGTTCATCGCCAAGGATTATCCGCCGGCCTTGATCGAGCGCGCCAAGGAGATCGCGCGCCGAAGCGGAAACTAGACATTTTTTGTTTGAGCATGATCTTTTCCGAAAACCGGCTTCCACTTTTCGGGATCATGCTCAGCACGGAGAATTACTCTCCGCGAGCGCCCGCAGCCTTGATCACCGGCCCCCATTTGGCGACCTCGGCCGTCAGATGCGCCTTCAGAGCGGCGGGTGTTGCAAGCTCCATGGTCACAGGCTCGGCCCCGAGCGTGGCGAGACGCTCAATCACCCTCGGATCCTTGAGCGCCGCCTGCAGGGCCGCGTTCAGCTTCGTGGCTACGTCGGCGGGCAGGCCCTTGGGCGCCCACATCGCGTGCCATGCGGTCACCTCAAAATCCTTGAGGCCGGACTCCGCGAGCGTGGGAAGATCGGGAAGGACGGCAAGGCGCGATCGCGTGGTCGCCGCATAGCCCTTGATCTTGCTTTCCTTGATCAGGTTCGTCGTGGTCGTGGTTTGATCGCACATCATGTCAAACTGGCCGCCGAGCAGATCGGTCATCGCAGGTCCGGTGCCGCGATAGGATAAGGCGGTCATCTTGATCCGAAGCGCATCCATGAACATCAGCGAGCACAGGTGCGAGGCGGAGCCGATGCCGGCATGGCCGTAGGTGACGGCGGTCTGCCGCTGCTTCACCCAGGCGATCAGATCGGCAATGCCCTTGGGCTCAAAGCTCGCCTTGCCGACGATCGTCATCGGCACGTCAGCGATGCGGCCGATCGAGTCGAAGTCGTCGATCACGTTGTAGCGCAAGTTGTCGTAGAGCGCCGGAGCGATCGCGTGGGCAATGTGCCAGACTGCGAGCGTGTAGCCGTCCGCAGCCGCCCTCGCGACGCGCGCCATGCCGATCGTCCCGGCTGCGCCGCCCGTATTCTCGACCACGATCTGCTGGCCGAGCGAGCGCCCCATCGTCTCCCCAATCAGCCGCGCCATTGCGTCGGTCGGACCGCCGGCAGCAGCGGGAACCACGATGGTGATCGGCCTGGCCGGATAGGCCGGCTGCGCCGGACCGGACCGGCGATGGTGATCAGCCACGACCGCTGCAACGGCAAGTCCAAGCTTAAGTCCAAGTCCAAGCCGGATCGCTGGCATCGTCACCTCCCTCGCCTTCTTATCGGTTGTCGCTCTTTATCGGTTATCCCCGGCCAGCGCCTCGCACACGGCCCTGGTCACTTGCGCAGTCGTCGCATTGCCGCCGAGGTCGGGCGTGTGCAGCGACCGGTCAGCGGTCACGCGCTCGATCGCCCGCATCAGCTGCGCCGCGGCGGCCTTCTCGCCGAGATGCTCCAGCATCATGACGCCGGACCAGAACGTGCCGATCGGGTTCGCGATACCCTTGCCCATGATGTCGAAGGCGGAGCCGTGGATCGGCTCGAACATGGAGGGAAACTTGCGTTCGGGATTGAGGTTCCCGGTCGGCGCGATCCCGAGCGAGCCGGCCAGAGCCGCGGCGAGGTCGGAGAGAATATCCGCATGCAGATTGGTGTGCATCACGCCATCAAGGATCTCCGCGAGGATCCACGAACCAACGACCTTTTCGATCCGTGAACCTTTTGGGCGCCTCGCGCGCTTAATCCAGTAGGAGCACGTAATGCACGATCCGGAAATGCAATTCGAGGAGCTGCCCGATACGCTCGTGGCGCGGCTCGAGCGTGCGGACCGCTCGCAGGCGATCGTCGATCCGCGGACCGACCGTGCGGTCATCGACGACGCCCGCCGCTACTTCCTCACGGCCCGGCCGCGGCGCGCGCGTCAGGCGGTGATGCGCTGGGCGCTGCCGCTCGCCGCGGCCGCCGCGCTGCTCGTCGCCGTGCTCGTGCTGCGGCCGTTCGGCCTGCAGCGCCTGGCGGACGACGTCGACGGCTCGGGCCGCGTCGACATCCTCGACGTGTTCGCGCTCGCGCGCTCGCAGGCGGATCAAGCGAGCGTCGATGCGCTCGCGGCGCGGATCGTCTCCCTCGACGCGCAACGGAGCGACCTGTGAGGGCTCGCTCGCTGCTCGTCGCGATGGTCGCCGCCGCCGCTCTCGTGGCGAGCTTTGGCCTCGTCGCGCAGCAGCGGGCCGCGGCGCGCTTTGCGGTGGTCGACGTGTATGTCGACACCACGGTGCCGCTCGCAGCGTGGCAGTTCGAGCTGCACGAGCGGAACGGCGAGATGCAGGTCGTGGGTATAGAGAACGGCGAGAGCCGCGCCTACACGCAAGCGCCGTACTACGACCGCGCGGCTGTGGATCGCGGCGCCGCCGACCGCATCATCGTTGCGAGCTTCAGCTTGAGACCGGCGGCAGAGCTGCCCGTCGGCCGTGCGCGGGTCGCGACCGTGCACGTGCGGCTTACGGGCGATGCTGTGCCCGATTACCAATTGCAGCTCGTCGCAGCCGGCGCGGCCGACGGGCGACCGATCGACGCCAAGATCACTCTCGACACTCGAACGGGGAGATGACGATGTCACGCGAGCGACGCCGCCTCGGCTTACGGTCGATGAACAAACACGAACGCGAGCGCGGGCTTTGGGATGGCATAGCCGTCGCCCTAGCGGCCGCGATGGTCACGGTGCTCGTCGCGTCATGCGCATCGACGACGCCGACCGAGGCGGGCGGCGCGGCCATCGGCTCCGGTGGTGTCGCAGCCAGCACGAGCGGCGCCATCAATGGTGCGGTAACTGGCGTCGGCGTCGCCCCAGCGGGCGCCGATGGCGGCACGGAGAGCACGGAGGCGCTCGGTTCCGTGACGTTCGGCGCGCCCGAGCCCAAAGGTTTGGAGGAAGTCATCGTCACCGGGAACCGGATAGTCCGCCAGCAGGCCCGGCAGCCCGAGCAGGCTCAACGCGCGCAGCGCGCCGCGCCGACGCCCGCAACCCCCTATTCGACGAGCACCTCACCTCTTGCAACGATCGCGCCGTCGCAGAAATCCGCGGCGGCCGCGGGCGCGGGTGCCGACGGCGGCCGCGAGGTCGACGCGAACGGCGCCGCCGGCTCGGCGTTCTCGCGCGGCGGCCCGGCGAGGAGATCTGGGTCATCGAGACGCTCGCCGTGCGCAACGCGCCGGCCGAGGTCGAGGACGATCAGCCGGGCTCCGGCGCGCTACTCGCGCTCGTGACGCGTCCGGAAGATCCGCACGGGTCTCACGTCGAGGTGCCGCTGCCGCTGCAGCACACCGACGTCCACGCCGTGATCACGGGCTACGTCGGCAGCGTCGACGTCACGCAGCAGTTCGCGAACCCGTACGACGAGAAGATCGAAGCGGTCTACATGTTCCCGTTGCCCGAGAAGGCCGCGGTCAGCGAGTTCGTGATGACGATCGGCGAGCGCAAGATCCGCGGAATCCTGCGCGAGAAAGAAGAGGCGCAGCGGATCTATCGAAGACGCTCGCGCGCAGGGTTATCGCGCGAGCCTGCTCGTGCAGCACCGTCCGAACGTGTTCGAGCAGAAGGTCGCGAACATCGAGCCCGGTAAGCGGATCGACGTGAACATCCGCTATTTCCACACGCTCGCGTACGAGGACGGCTGGTACTCGTTCGTGTTCCCGACCGTCGTCGGCCCGCGCTACAACCCGGCGGGATTCAAGGATCCCGTCGCTGCCGTGCCGCGCGCGAGACAATCGCGATCCGGTCTCGGGAACGGCCGTGCGCTATCTGCGCCCGAGCGAGCGCTCGGCCCACGACATCGGCATCGTGGTCGATGTCGACGCGGGCGTCGCGATCGAGGACGTGGCCGCGAGCCACGCGATCAAGACGACGATGGACGGGCGAAACCGTGCGCACGTCGAGCTCGCGTCGGCGAGCACGATCCCGAACCGCGACTTCGTGCTGCGGTTCCGCGTCGCGGGCGACGAGATCAAGTCGAGCTTCCTCACCTATACAGATCCCAAATCGAAGCAGGGTTACTTCACGCTGATGATCTATCCGCCGTCGGGCCTCGCGGCATTGGCGCGCCGGCCGCTCGAGATGGTGTTCGTGATCGACACGTCGGGCTCGATGACGGGCCGACCGCTCGAGCAGGCGGCGGCCGCGGTGTCGGCCGCGCTCGATCGGCTTGGGCAGTAACGACACTTTTCAGATCATGAACTTCTCGACGTACGTGAGCTCGCTAGCGGCCGCACCGCTTCCCGCCACGCGCGAGAATCGAGATCGTGGGCGGCGTTATCTCCGTTCGCTCGGCGCGGACGGCGGCACGGAAATGCTCGGTGGGATCCGCGCCGCGCTCGACTACGCGCCCGATCCGCAGCGGGACCGTTTCGTCGCGTTCCTGACCGACGGCTACATCGGGAACGAGGCCGAGATCTTCGCCGAGGTACATCGGCTGATCGGCGGCGCGCGGATCTTCAGCTTCGGCGTCGGCAACTCGGTCAACCGCTATCTGTTCGACGGTCTTGCGATGGAGGGCCGCGGCGCGGTCGCCTATCTCGCGCTGCAGGACTCGGCCGAGGAGGTGATGAGCTACTTTTTCGAGCGCATCAGCCACCCCGCGCTGACCGACGTCTCGATCGATTGGCGCGGGCTCGCGGTCAGCGAGGTGTATCCGCGTCGCATACCGGACCTGTTCGTCGGGCGGCCGGTCGTGATCACCGGCCAGTTCAAGGGCGGCGCCGACACGATCGCCGTGCACGGACGCGCCGGCAAGGACAGCCTGAGGTTCAGTCTCGCGCCGGACGTCGCGCAGCCTGCGATTCGGACGCTGTGGGCGCGGCTCAGGATCGAAGATCTCGCGCGGCGCTACGCGTGGTCGGGCTCTCGCGATCTCGCGGCGGACATACGCTCGACCGCGCTCGAATACGGGCTGATGTCGGCCTACACATCGTTTGTCGCGGTGGACGCGAGCGAGCGCACGCCCGGCGAGCACGGGACGACGGTGAACCAAGCCGTGCCGGTGCCGGACGGCGTGCGCTACAAGACGACGGTCGCAGAGGGGCGCGCGTCCGGCTTCTGAGGTGCGTGGCTCAGAACGCGC
>CAVUXO010000006.1:0-284406 GCA_963745515.1 uncultured Alphaproteobacteria bacterium | reverse complement strand
CCAGGGGCGGAATCGAACCACCGACACCGTGATTTTCAGTCACGTGCTCTACCAACTGAGCTACCTGGGCGCCGCGCCCACGGGGCGGCGGGTCGCCGGGTTATAAAGGCAGGCGCGGCGTCCAGCAAGCGGAACGCGAGCGCAGCTTTACCTGCCGCCGCAGGTGCCAAACCAGCCCGAAAATCACGCGCCCGGCTCATCCTTGCCGGCCGTGACCGCCTCGCCGTCCTCGTCCTCCTCCTGCTTGCCCGCCACCACATAGGAGCCGCTGAACCAGCGGTTGAGGTCGACGTCGGCGCAGCGCTTGGAGCAGAACGGCCGATAGGCCGCGACCATGGGCTTACGGCAGATCGGACATTTCGGGCCGGGAGCGCTCTGGGTCATCGCATGTCACATCAGAAAGCCGCACGCCTCATTGAGCGGCTGAGCTAACGGATATAAGCATTCCTTGCCGCCGCTGCTATCAGACCGCGTTGAGCCAGCCGACCCTGATCGGAAAGCCCTCACCCGCCAGCAAGGTCGTGGTCTCATAGAGCGGCAGCCCCACGATATTGGAATAGGAGCCGACGATCTTGACCATGAAGCCGCCGGCGATGCCCTGCGCCGCATAGCCGCCGGCCTTGCCGCGCCATTCACCGGAGCCGAGATAAGCCTCGATATCCTCCTCAGAGAGACGTTTGAAGCGCACCTTGGTTTCAACCAGCCGCTGACGGAAGGCCTCCTTGGGCGTGATCAGGCAGATCGCGGTGTGGACCCGGTGATTGCGGCCGGAGAGGAGCCGCAGGCACTGCGCCGCCTCGTCAAGCAGCTCGGCCTTGGGCAGGATGCGGCGGCCGACCGCCACCACGGTATCGGCGGACAGGATGTAGGAGCCCTGGAGCTCCTCGTCGACGCGCACCAGCGCAAGCGCGGCCTCCGCCTTCGCGCGCGCGAGCCGGTTGGCACAGGCGCGCGGCAGCTCGCCGCGCTGCGGCGTCTCGTCGATGTCGGTCGGACGCAGCGAGTCCGGCTCGATCCCCACCTGGTTGATCAGCTGCACGCGGCGGGGCGAGCCGGATGCGAGGACGAGCTTGGGACTTCCGATCATGCGCGTTCATTTACCCCACATTGGTGATGACTGGCCAGCCGGTTCATGAGTTGCCAGTTGAAAAAGGCGAGAATTGAAAAGGGGCAAGACTTGAAAAAGGCGAGACCTGGAGAGGGCGAGACCTGGCGCCTCGCTATACCGCGCCGTGCGGCGCCGGCGAGAAGCGCGCCGAGATCCGCGCAAGGAGCTGGTCACGCACCGCCCGATAGGCATCGAGACGCTGCTCGCGATGGCCCTCGATGTCGGTCGGATCGGGCGTCGGCCAGTATTCGACGGCGGCGGCGATCCGGTGCGTGAGCTCCAGCGCCTTATGATGCGCCTCGGGTGCGAGCGTCACAATCAGGTCAAAATCGAGCCCGTCCTCGAGGTCCTCAAGCTCCTCGAAGGTCATCGGCTCGTGGCTCGCGATGTCGATGCCGATCTCGTTCATGGCGGCGATTGCAAAGCCGTCGAGCTCGCCCTTGCGCACGCCTGCGGAGGCGACCACGAACGCATTGCCGAACGCCTGGCGCATGAGGGCTGCCGCCATCGGCGAGCGCACCGAATTCTGCCCGCAGGCAAACAGCACGGCCCGCGGTTTCGTCTGCCCCCCGCTCACCCGTCAGCCTTTCCAGTGCAACACGCAGATGAGCGTGAACAGCCGCCGCGCGGTTTCGAAATCGACCGTCACCTTGTTCTTGAGCCGCTCCATCAGGAGCTGCGAGCCTTCGTCGTGCAGCGCGCGCCGGCCCATGTCGATCGCCTCGATGCGATCGGGCGTGGCGGTACGGATGGCCTCGTAGTAGCTGTCGCAGATCATGAAATAGTCCTTCACGATCCGCCGCAGCGGCGACAGCGACAGCAGATGGGCCATCACCGGCGCATCGTTGGCATTGCGGATGTCGAACACCAGGCGGCTGCCGGTGATGCTCAGGTTGAGCTTGAACGGGCCGCGCACTTGGCCTTCCGGCGCGAACGAGTTCTCCTCCAGGAGATCGTAGATCGCGACCGCGCGCTCGTGCTCGATGTCAGGACCCGAGCGGCCGATGGAATTCTCGTCGAGCGTCACCGCCACCAGCCGGTGCGGATTTGCGGGTAGATGGTCGCTCGGGCGCCGTCATCGCGGATTGATGCGCATCGCGACCGAGCGGGCATGTGCATCAAGCCCCTCGGCTTCGCCGAGCGCGATCGCGGCAGGACCGAGCGCATGCAGCTGCTCAGGCCCGCATTTGAGGATCGAGGTGCGCTTCATGAAATCGAGCACGCCGAGCCCCGACGAGAAGCGCGCCGAGCGCGCGGTCGGCAGCACGTGGTTGGAGCCGCCCACATAGTCGCCAATGGCTTCAGGCGTATGCGCGCCGAGGAAGATGGCGCCCGCGTTCCTGATCATGCCGGCGAGCGTCTCGGCATCCTTGGCTTCGATCTCCAGATGCTCGGGCGCGATCGCATCGACGAGCGGCACCGCCTCCTCGAGCGAGCGCACCAGCATGACGGCGCCGAAATCGCGCCAGGAGGCGCCCGCGATCGCGGCGCGCGGCAGCGTCTTGAGCTGCGCCTCGACCGCCCGCTCCACGTTGTCGGCGAGCGCGGCATCATCGGTGATCAGGATCGACTGCGCACTCGCGTCATGCTCGGCCTGCGCCAGCAGATCAGCCGCGATCCAGTCGGGATGGCCGCTGCCGTCGGCGAGCACCAGCACCTCGGAAGGCCCGGCAATCATATCAATACCGACCTTGCCGAACACGAGGCGCTTGGCTGCCGCCACATAGGCGTTGCCGGGCCCGACAATCTTGGCGACCGGCGTGATGGTCTCGGTGCCGTGCGCGAGCGCGGCGACCGCCTGCGCGCCGCCGATGCGGTAGATCTCGTCGACGCCGGCGAGCTGCGCGGCCGCGAGCACAAGCGGCGCAAGCTTGCCGTCGGGCGCCGGCACCACCATCACGATGCGCGGCACGCCCGCCACCTTGGCCGGCATCGCATTCATCAGCACCGACGACGGATAGGCGGCGGTGCCGCCCGGCACATAGAGCCCGACCGCCTCGATCGCGGTCCAGCGATGGCCAAGCTCAACCCCGAGCGGGTCGACGAAACGGTCGTCTTTCGGAAGCTGTCGCCTGTGAAAAGCCTCGACCCGATCGCGCGCGAGCGACAGCGCATCGAGCGCGCGCGGCGTCGCAGGCCGCCCGCGCAGCCGCGATCTCCTCGGCTTCACCCGCAGCCCGACGCGCTCGAGATCGACACGGTCGAACCTGTGGGTGAGCTCGATCAGCGCGCGATCGCCGCGCGCCACCACATCCGCGATGATCGCGCGCACCGCATCTTCGACATCGGTCGCGGTCTCCCGCTTGGTGGCGAGAAATGCGCGGAAGCGCGTGTCGAAATCGGCCGCGCGGATATCAAGGCGGATCGGCATGGGTGCACAATAGCCCGGATTGAGCGAAGCGAAATCCGGGATTGTGCACACCGAGGGTCCCGCATTCCGCTTCGCTCCCTGCGGGCACCTGCTCAATGACGCGGCGATGGGGGACCGTCAACCCTGCTCTTTAACCTCGGGCTTATAACCTAAGCCTGGGCCACACCGTCGATATGGCTCGGGCAGCAATCGGCCACCCGGATGGGGCCAAGGTCGGCGAGCTCGCACCTCCAGGCACTCGACCTCGAGCCGCAACGTCGCTCCGCCCGAGAACGTGAGCGTGACCACACCGCCGGGCGGGCTCGACTTCGGCAAATTCGACCGCCAGGAGATTGAGACACCTTGTCCTTGCCGGCGGGGTTCACATTCTTGCATTTGCAGGCCAGCACGCGCTCGAAGCGCAGCGCCGACCGGCAGCGGCGTAATTCCGGGACCGAGGCGATGGCTGCCGGCCAGTCGAAGCGATCGACCGCCAGAACAAGCCGCTTCTCCCGCGGGTCGCCAGTGCACATCGGCGACCTTGATTTCGGCATCCTGGAGATGGGCGGAGACGACCTCCAGATCCTCCTTGTCGAGGGCGATGAACTTGACTGTATCCATGGCTGGCTCTCAGGTTGTTTTTTTGCGGGCTGTCACATGACACAACAGTTAGGAAGCCTGATGCGGGCGTGCAAGGCTGTTAATGATTATCTCCTGCGCTCGTCTAGAAGAGTCTACGCGAATGAACCGCAAGGGTTGAGCAGAGCCGTGCCACAGCGTTCCCTCCCCCTTGCGGGGGAGGGAACGCTGTGGCACGAATCTTTGCATCTCGCTGGCCCTAAAACGATACGCAGGCCTGCCGCAGCACGATGCCGACCGACTGTTGCCTGAAGCGCTTCTTGTAGGCCTCGGCAATCTCATTGAGGCGCGTCATGTCCTCGGGACTGCCGGGGAGCACGATCATCACCACCTTGCTCGGCTCACGCACGATCCGGTTGCGCTCGCTGTCGCGATACTGGCCCCGGGCGTCGTAGCACGGTGAGACCGTCGGGAAAGCGCGGCGTGATCTCGCGGTCGACGAAATTCAGAAACTGCGTCTCGCTCACCCCGAGACGATCGCCGATCTTGCGGCCGAGCAGCAGCTCGCCACCTGCTGGGGCTTGAGCGGCGTGCTGCAAGCGAGCGGGCTGTGCGCTGGCGCTGTTGCCAAGCAATGGCAGGACCAGGATGGCCGCAAGCAGATCGACGCATCGGGCGTGGCATGAAACTTCCCCTTGTGACTGACGCGAGCCGCCATTCGTATGGCAAGCCGGGGCGGCTTGCACTAGCCTACTAGGCTGCCGGCTTGGCTCACGGAGGTTCTGATGCTTGCTCCACGTCTTGTCGCGCTCGCCCTGTCCGTGCTCATGTCCACTGGCGACGACCGCGACCCGCGCCGATGACGTCGCCGATTTCTACAAGGGCAAGGAGGTCCGCCTCATCATCTCGGCCTCGATCGGCGGCGGCTACGACATCTACGCCCGCGCGGTCGCCCGCCATCTCGGCGACGCACATTCCCGGCAATCCCACGATCGTGCCGCAGAACATGCCGGCAGCGGGCGGGCTTGGCGCCGCCAACCATCTCAACAACGTGGCGGCGAAAGACGGCACCGTGATCGCGCTGTTTCAGAACACCGTGCCGCTCGAGCCGTTCTTCGAGAACAAGCAGGCGCAGTTCGACGCCGCGAAGATCGGCTGGCTCGGCACGCCGACCACCGAGACCGCGCATCTACATGATCTGGCACAGCTCGAAGATCAAGACGCTTGCGGATGCGCAGCGGCAGGAGTTCGTCGCAGGCGCGGCCGGCGCCGCCTCCACGCCCGCCTTCTATGGCCGCGTGTTCAACCAGATCTTCAATTTCAAGGCCCGCTTCATCACCGGCTATCCGGGCCAGAACGAGATTCTGCTGGCGCTCGAGAACGGCGAGGTCGAAGCGATGGCGTCACCGTTCTGGTCGAGCCTGAAGACCGCGCGACCCGGCTGGTACAAGGAGGGCAAGATCCGCTTCCTGTTCCAGTACGGCTCGGACCCGCATCCTGACGTCAAAGATGTGCCGCTCGCGCTCGATCTGCTGCAAAATCGAGGCCGACAAGACGCTGCTGTCCTCGGCCGGTGCGCCGCTCGGGCTCGGCCGTCCGTTCGGCGCGCCGCCCGGCATTCCGGCCGACCGGCTCGCCGCCTTGCGCAGCGCCATGATGGCGACCTTCAAGGACCCGGCGTTCCTCGCCGATTGCGAGCAGCAGCGGCTCGAATGCAGCAATGCCAAGACCGGCGCCGAGCTCGATGCTCTCATCAACCGCGCCTACGCAACGCCTGCCGACATCCGCAAGCGGCTGATCGACATCTATCAGGTGGGCGTGAGCGGGCGGTAGCTACGCGGAGCGGTGGTGTACGCGCTGAAATCGGCTGAACTGGAATTTCTGGCTGCCGCCCATCGGGGTCTGATGATCATCGTGGCGGGTCTCGATCAGCTTGAACGAGGGGCCGAGCACATTGCCGATCGATTCCGCATCGTGCCGCACGACAGGCAGGCCACTGCATCGCTCGGGCCCATCGAGCGCAAAGGTTCCGATGATGACGTGTCCACCGGGCCGCACGGCCCGCAGGACGCGTTGCGCATAGGCGGCACGGTCCTCGGGCGCGGTCAGAAAATGAAAGGCCGCGCGGTCGTGCCATACATCATAAGCGCATGTCGGCTCCCACTTGGTGACGTCGGCAACGATCCACGTCACGCCTGTTGCTCGCGCCCCGAGGCGGGCTTTCGTCCCTTCCATTGCGGCTTCGGAAACGTCGAGAACGGTCAGGTTCGCAAAGCCCTCCTCGATCAGGGAATCAACCAATCTTGACGCCCCGCCTCCAACATCGATGATCGGCGCGCTACGCTCGACCCCGGCAGCATGGATAAGATCGAGCGACAGGGTCGGGCTCGCCTGGAACCAGCTGACCTCGTCTTCGCGCTTTGCTCGATAGACGCTGTCCCAATGAGCCTGACGATCAGGCGCTGCCATGGCTCGTCTCCCTGCAATGGGATGCGCAGTGATATCGTCATCAAATGGCTATGCGTGACGGCTGCCGGAAGTCCCTGGGTGACAACCAGAGCCCCAGGCGCGCCATCTCCTGCTGGCTGCTCCAAGTGGCGGGCTGAATGGCCCGGCACGGCGCGTCAAGCGAGCGCCGTCCAGAGTACCTTGCAGCCGACATGCGCGGCCTGATCGCCGTTGTAGCTCAAGAGCCCGCGGCCCCTGCTGTAGTCGATCCCGGCATGCGCCACGAATTCAAGCCCGGCCAGGAGCCACGATCCGGTCACCAGCTTCACCGCACCGGCATGGATGCCAGCATGGCAGGCCAGCACGCTCGGCCAGATCGCCTCCCCGTCAAAGGTGAAGCCCGGCTGTTTGGCACGTGCCACCCATTCGGATTGCATAGGATAGTCAGCGATCGCGTGCCCGATCAGGAGCCACGCGAAGATTTCCATGGTCGCCATGGTCACCCCGACTTGACGACACCCCACCCCAGAAGGGCAACAGACTAGTGACGCCGGCCGCAGCCCGCTGTGATGGCCATCACATTTTGTCGCTTTGAGATATGTCGCCTAAAGGCTTGTCGCTTCCGGTGCCCAGCGCGCCCGGGCATGGCCCCGCTACCGCTCCATCGTCGTTAACGGACCGTTGCCACGGCCTCCGCTTTTGGGGCGAATAGTACAATCGGATTTTGAGGTATTTCGGGTCTAATCGGCGCGTCCTGTGTCCGGGCCAGAAGAGGGCCGTTATGACTGCTAGACCGATTGCCGCCTTGCTCACAGCTCTCGCCGTCGCAATGCTTGGCGCGGGATCGAACGCTTATGCGCAGGAGTCCTGGCGCATCAGCAAGTCATCGGGCGATGTCTCGATCATGACGGAAGGATTTCAGCCGGTCGCGCTGGCGGCCGGCATGATCCTGCAGCCGGGCAACAGCATCCGCACCGGTCAAAACGGCCGCGTCCTGCTCACGCGCGGCAATGAGACAATCCTGATCTCGGCCAATTCAGCGATCAGCTTTCCGAATAACGGCAAGCAGAATGGGATGTCGACGACCGTCCTGCAGCAGGCCGGCTCGATCCTGCTCGAGGTGGAAAAGCGTGCCATCAATCACTTCGAGGTCGAGACGCCGCATCTCTCCGCGGTGGTGAAAGGCACGCGCTTTCACGTCACCATGAGCGGCAATGAGAGCCGGGTTGGCGTGTTCAGAGGCCAGGTCGAAGTGACGGACTTCATGTCCGGCCAGCATGCGCTCGTCAATGCGGGCCAGAACGCGACCGTCTCGGTGCAAGGCTCCACTGGATTGTCGCTGAGTGGGACAGGCACGCTGAGCCCCGTTCAGCAGGGTTCGCCCCGTGGATCATCGCCGGCTGACTCGGATGATAACATGTCAGCGCCCCCTCCTTCAGCACCGATCCAGCGCCAAGCCCGCGCGCCGATGGCCGGCGAATTCGAGAACGTGGCGCTGCCGGAGCAGGATGCGACGCGCCGCGATGGTTGGGGTCCTGGCTTGACCGCGCTGGGTGAGCGCACTCTGGCCAACAAGAATGATGTCGACGCGTTGTCGCTCGCCTTTCCCTTTGCGATCGGCGCACTCGTCGCCATGACCATTGCGTTCCGCAGACGGCGGCAGCGGCAACAGGTCGATCAGTCATAGCAGCGAGAGCGCGCCGAGTGGCCGTCACCAGTCGCCGGCCCATAGGCGCAGGGACCGGCACGGCGACCGGCCCGGGGACGGGCGGCGACGGTCGAACAGCACACAAGAGACGGCCGGGGGCAAAGGCGTGAAGCGATATCAACCGCACATCCTTGTTGCATGCCTGCTTGTGCTGGCGCTCCTGACCGGGCTGCGCGGCGCTCTGCAGGATGCGCTGACCGACCTGCGGTTTCGCTCGTTCTCCCGCCAGGCGAGCGGCGACATCGTCCTTGTTGCGATTGATTCGCCATCGATCCGTGAGATCGGCGTCTGGCCGTGGCCGCGGACGTTGCACGCCGATCTCATCGACAAGCTGCGCCAGGCCGGCGCGAGCGATATCCTGTTCGATATCGACTTCAGCTCACCCTCAAACGCGGCTTCCGACCAATCCTTGCTCGAGTCGCTCAAGCGCGCCGATGGATCGGTCGTGCTTGCGGCTTTCAAGCAGCCGACGAACGGCCACGACGCTCTCCATGTGAATCGTCCGCTGGCGCAATTCGCTGAGCAAGCGTGGCCCGCGCTCGTCAATGTGGCGGTCGAGCCGAGCGGCGTCGTGCGCCGCTATTCCCTTGGCGAGATTTTGGATGGCGAGTTCCTGCCGTCGATCGGCAGCCTGCTGGCGGGGCGGCATCAGGTCCATGACGGGCCGCGGCTGATCGATTTCAGCATCCGCGCCGACTCCATCGCGGCGATCTCCTACGCAGATATCCTGCGCGGCGATCCGGCGGCCATCGACCAGCTCAAGGGCAAGAAGGCGCTCATCGGCGGTACTGCGATCGAGCTCGGCGACCGCTTCAATACGCCGAACGGGCGGGTGATCTCAGGCGCGCTCCTGCATGCGCTCGCCGCCGAAACGATACTGCAGGAGCGCACGCTGCAAAGTCCCTCCATCATCTTTGCGCTTCTGGGCCTTGGCATCATCGCGATCGTGGCAACGATTTCGCGCCGGCGCCAGCCGATCAGCATGCAGCTCGTGACACTCGTGAGTGTTGCGGGCGTGATAGAGATCGGCGCCATGCTGCTGCAGGCGAAGTTCGCCATCGTGCTCGATACGTCATGGTGGCATATCGCTGTTGCGGGCTATCTGCTGGCCATGGCGGTTGACGAGATCGATCTGCGCGGGCTCCTGCGCGGCGCCGAGGAGCGGCGCTTCCAGGAGATCGCGATGTCGCTCGGCGATGGCCTCGTCTGCACCGATCAGAACAACCGGATCATGGTCTGGAACCCGGCGGCGACCGCGATCTTTGGCTATTCGAAGCAGGAGATGCTGGGCCAGCCGCTCGGCCGCATCTGCCTCACCAGCAGCGCGGAATGGGGCGGCCCGTTTTCGATCCCCGAGGCCCTGCCCGCGGCGCTGGAAGGGCCAAACGGCAAGCTGGTGGAGCTCACGGGACGCCGTAAGACCGGAGAGACCTTCCCGCTCGAAGCCTGCCTGTCGACTTGGCGCGGGCTCGATGGTTTCCAGTATGGCGCCGCCGTGCGCGACATCTCGGCTCGCAAGCATGAAGCGGACCGGATGCGGCATCTGGCGGAGCACGACACGCTGACCGGGCTCGCCAACCGCAACAGGCTCTATGAGCATCTGGGCGCACGGCTTGCGGAAGCGAAGACGCGGCAGACCAAGGTCGCGCTCTTGCTCCTCGATCTCGACAAATTCAAGCAGGTCAATGACACGCTCGGCCACGCCGCCGGCGATCAGCTCCTGTGCGCCGTCGCCCGCCAGCTCGATGCGCTGGTCGAGCATGCCGGCCTGGTCGCGCGCCTGAGCGGCGATGAATTCGCCGTCGTGATGAGCGGAGCAGCCGCAGTCGAGGAAGCCACCAGTCTCGCCGAGCGCATCTGCCGCACGTTCGACGATGCGACCTTTTCCATTGGCGAGAACGGCCTGCGGGTCAATGTCAGCATCGGGGTCGCCGCCTATCCAGATCATTGCGTGACCGCCGATGAGCTGTTCGGCAACGCCGACCTTGCGCTCTATCGCGCCAAGGCGACAGGCCGCGGCCGGCATGTCACGTTTACGCGCACGATCCGCGACGAGGTCGAAGCGCGACTGACGCTCGAGGCGGAACTCGGACATGCGATCGAGCGCAACGAGCTCGAGCTGTTCTATCAGCCGCAGGTGCGGCTCAGCGACGGCAAGCTCCTGGGCGCAGAAGCGCTGGTGCGCTGGCGCCACCCGACCCGTGGTCTGCTGTCGCCGTCCGACTTCATGCCGCTGGTCAACATCTCCTCGATCTCGGCGCGCACCTCGCTCTGGATCATGGAGACCGCCTGCCGGCAGGGCCGTGCCTGGCAGTGCGCCGGGCACGGTATCCGTATCGGCGTCAACATCCCGCCCTCGCTCATTCAGTCCGGCGATCTTGCGAGCACGATCGAGGGCGTGCTGAGGGACACCGAGTTCCCGCCCCGCCTTCTTGAGCTCGAAGTCACCGAGGACATCCTGCTCGAGGACGACGAGCGGGCGCTCGCCACGTTCCGCCGGGTACAGAAGCTCGGCGTCCAGATTGCCTTTGACGATTTCGGGACTGGCTACGCCAGCCTGACCTATCTCAAGAAATTCCCGATCAACCGGCTCAAGATCGACAAGTCGTTCGTGCACGAGCTGCGGGCCGGCTCCAACGACGCCGCGATCGTCATCTGCACCGTCACGCTCGCCAATCTCCTGGGCCTTGCCGTCATTGCCGAAGGCGTCGAGGACACATCCAGCATTGAGCTGCTGCGCGGGATGGGATGCGAGGAAGGTCAGGGCTTCTATTTCTCACCGCCGCTGCCGGCTGCCGAGTTCGAGCGGCGGTTTCTGCAGGATATGGCTGTGCCTCCCGCCGAGCTCCCGGAGCCGGCTGCGACCGCAGCGTAGCCGTACTCACCTACGGCCGACACTATTTGCGCGAGAAATATCTCAAATCCGGCGGCGGCTGGCCTTTGCGGGTCGGCATCAGAAGGCCGTCGCCGCTCAGCATGTAGTTCTCGTCGCCGATGCGCACGAGTTGCTGGCCCTCGGCGCAGATGTATTCGATCCAGATCGGCCGCGGATTCGGGTTGCGGCGGTAGGTCTTGTGCACCGTCCAGGGCCGCGTCAATCCGTTGTCGATCACCGTGATGTCGTCGTGCAGCAGGTTCGGATTGGCCTTGTCGAGATAGATGCGCTCCTTGAAGACGGACTGATTGTCCCGATGCAGCGGCAGGCCGCTGGCGTCGTAGGAGCGCGGGCCCTTGAAGCCGCGGGTCTCGACCTCGAGCACGTCGTAGCGGCCATCGCCGTCGGTATCGATCCACTTGCCGATGGAATAGCCGTCGAAGGTCGGCTCGATCTCGGTCGGCCAGTCGCGTCCGTCGGTGTAGATGCGCCGGCGCGTGTCGCGGATGTGATCGACCCGGATGTAGGTCGTCTCCGGCAGCACGATGATCTCCATCGGCGAATGCGCATTCATCACCATCGGCATGCCGGGCGCGAGGCAGGTGCTGGTGGCATTGGTGCCCTGTCCGCCGGCGCGCTGGTCGTCGAGGTTGGCCTTGAAGATCGCCTCGTATTCCGGCGTCAGCGGCGCGTCCTGCGTCGTGCCCCAGCGCTTGACCGGATCGAACGAGGGCTGGCCGCCGGCCGGCGGCATGCGCACGCCGATCCATTGGCCGCTTGAGGTCGGGATACATCGCAGCGTCAAAGGCGAACGCGCCGCATTGCGTCGCGCTCAGCATGGCCGCAAGCGCCAGTGCACCCATCGCGCCTCGGTTGAGCATCGACGATCCTCCTTGGTCCCTTGCGCGTAATGCGTCTGCGGATTATTGTGCTCGAAATATCGCAAATCAGGCGGCGCCTGGTCCTTCTTGCGCCGGCATCAGGAATCCGTCGGCGCTGAGCATGTAGCCCTGCCCGCCGATCTCGACATGGGCGTTGCTCTCCGCGCAGACGCTTTCGCGCCAGACCGGCCGTGGATTCTGCACGCGGCGATATTTCTTGATCGCCGTCCACGGGCGCGTCAGCGCATTGTCGATCGTCGTGATCTCGACCATCGAGAATGTTCGGATCGGCCTTGTCCTGGTAAATGCGCTCCTTGAAGACGCTTTGATTGTCCGGATGCAGCGGCAGGCCGGTGTTGTCGTAGGAGCGCGGACCCTTGAAGCCGCGCGTCTCGACTTCGAGCACATTGTAGCGGCCGCTGCCGCCTTCATCGATCCATTTGCCGATCGAATAGCCCGTTGAAGGTCGGCTCGATGAACGTCGGGCCAGGGGCGGCCGTCGGTATAGATGCGGCGCGAGTCGTGGATGTGCTCCATGAAGATGTGGGTGGTGTTCGGCGTGATGACGAACTCGGCCCCTTCGTAGTTGTTCATGACGCGCGGCATGCCAGGCGAGAGACACGTATAGGTCGGATCGTCGCCCTGCCCGCCCGTGCGCTGTTCCGCGAGGCTCGCTTCCAGGACCGCCTGGAACTCGGGCTTCAGCGGCGCCTGCTGCCCCCGCCCCGAGGGCTTGCTCGGGTCGTAGCGCGGCGCGCCGGCGTCGGCCCGCATCCACTGGCCCTTCCAGTTGGGATATTTGGATTCATCGAACGCCCCGGCGTTGCCGAAAGGCGTGCTGACCATTGCGGCAAATGCCATGGCAGCAGCCAGCGCATTGCGCTTGCGCATCTCTGTCTCCCTTGCGATCGTTTCCTGTGGACGCGCGGACTGCCTCTCGGAAAATTGACTCCGTGGCAGCTCTCGGATGACGTCAGCGTCCGGTCGGAAGCTTACCGCGGAAGCCATCCCACCGAAAGGGGATCTGCAGGAGCCTGCCAACACTCGCGTAATACCGACGCGCAGGACGCTCAACTCGTCATGCCCGGCTTTATGCCGGGCATCCACGTCTTTCTTTGCTCGGTTGCAGCAAGCAAGACGTGGATAACCGGGACATAAGCGCGTTCACGCGCGTCTTCGACGCGCTAAGCCCGGCCATGACGTGGAGAGCGCGGCGATTCCAATAAGAAGTCGCATAAGCTTGCAGAGATTGAGGTTCCGCTTGCGCCGATGTCATGCTCCGGATCAGAATGCTGAAAACAACGAGGGAGGATCGCCATGTCGAACCGAAGCTTCATTGGACTCCTTAGCGTTGCATTTGTCTTGATGACTATCGGCGCGCCAGCTGCCGATCCCGTGACGTATCCGGACCTACGCGGCGCATGGTCACGCTTCGTAATACGCGGGCTCGGCGGACAGCCATCGTTCGACCAAACCAAGCCATGGGGACTGGGCCAGCAAGCCCCGCTCACGTCGGAATATCAGAAGATCCTCGTGGACAGCATCTCGGACCAGGCCAAAGGCGGCCAGGGCAACTTCGTCGACCATGCGCTGTGCCACCCGGCCGGCATGCCGTTCATGATGGTGGCGACGCGGCCGCTGGAAATCATCGTCACGCCTGACACGACCTACATCCTGGTCGGCGGCTCCGACCACTATCGCCGGCTGTTCACCGATGGCCGGAGCTGGCCGAAATCGATCGAGCCGAGCTTCTCGGGCTATTCGATCGGCAAATGGATCGATACCAACGGTGACGGCCGCTTCGACGTGCTCGAGGCCGAGACACGCGGCCCGTTCAAGGGACGCCGCTCCTATGACGCGACTGGCCTGCCGCTCCACTTCGACAACCAGTCGGTGTTCAAGGAGCGCATCTATCTCGACAAGACCGATCCGAACGTCCTGCACGACGAGATCACGGTGATCGACAATGCGCTGACGCGGCCGTGGACCGTCGACAAGAAATACATGCGCAGGGCGGAGCGGCATCCCGACTGGGTCGAGGCCTATTGCGTCGAGGGTACCGCGCTGGTCGGGGTCGGCAGCGAAATCTATTACCTGAGCGCCGACGGCTTCCTGATGCCGAGCCGCAAAGGCCAGGCGGCGCCGGACCTGCGCTATTTCGATGCGCCAAGGAAATGAAGCCGGCGGCGAAGGGCTTGGCTTTTTTGCTTTGACTTGTCGCTTGGACCAGCGAACCGAGCAAATGCCGCTTGCACGAAAGCATCGCACGAGTTCCAATCCGGCAGGCACGATGACGCTGTGACGCTTTGACGCCTTGCTTGCATCCATCCGGGCCTTTCCAAGTCTGACAAAGGGGCGAACCGCGATTGTTCGCGATCTGAACTCCAATGGAGATTGTTGATATGACAGTCGCAGCTCATGAGCGGCGCTCGCCAATCGGCTCACTGCTCATCGTCGACGACGACCGCCCGTTGCTGCAGCGGCTCGCACAGGCGATGAAGGTACGGAATTTCGATGTCAGCACTGCTGAATCGGTCGAAGATGCGTTGACCCAGGTGCAACGCGATCCGCCGGATTTCGCCGTTGTCGACATGCGCATCGGCAGTGGCAACGGCATGGATGTGATCTCCGCGCTCAAGGCCCAATGTCCCGGCTGCCGCGCGATCATGCTCACCGGCTACGGCAACATCGCGACCGCGGTGAACGCGGTCAAGATCGGCGCGGTCGACTACTTGGCAAAGCCCGCGGATGCAGACGAGATCGCCGCCGCGCTGCTTGCGCCCGAGGGCCGCTCCGCCGAGCCGCCGCTCAATCCGATGTCAGCCGACCGCATACGCTGGGAGCACATCAATCGCATCTACGGCCTGTGTCAGCGGAACGTCTCCGAGACCGCGCGCCGGCTGCGCATGCATCGGCGGACGCTGCAGCGCATTCTCGCCAAGCACGCGCCACGCTGAGCCGCGCCCGGCGTTGTCATGCACTCAGATTGCGCGGCCTCGCCGCGCCCTCACCCGCTGATGCGCTCGATCTTGGCGCCGCAGGCGGCGAGCTTGTCTTCCAGGCGCTCGAAGCCGCGGTCGAGGTGATAGACCCGGTTGACCATGGTGTCGCCGTCGGCCGCGAGCGCCGCGATCACGAGCGACACCGAAGCGCGCAGGTCAGTCGCCATCACGGGCGCGCCTTTGAGCCGCGCGACGCCCTCGACAGTGGCGGTCTCGCCGTGGAGATGGATGCGCGCGCCGAGGCGAGCAAGCTCCTGCACATGCATGAAGCGGTTCTCGAAGATCGTCTCGGTGATGCGCGAGGTACCCTTGGCGCGCGTCATCAGCGCCATCAGCTGCGCCTGCAGATCGGTCGGGAAGCCGGGGAACGGCGCGGTCGTCACCTCGACCGGTGCGAGGCTCGACCCGTTGCGGGCGACGCGGATGCCGGAATTGGTTGCCGTGATCTCGACGCCCGCCTGCGTGAGCACGTCAAGGCCGGACTGCAGCAGCTCGGGCTGGGTATTTTCAAGAACCACGTCGCCGCCCGTCATGGCGACCGCCATGGCATAGGTGCCGGTCTCGATGCGATCGGCGACGACGCGGTGACGCGCGCCGGAAAGCTTGCTCACGCCCTCGATCTCGATGCGCGAGGTTCCGGCGCCGGTGATCTTCGCGCCCATCTTGTTCAGGCAATCGGCAACGTCCTTGATCTCGGGCTCGCGCGCCGCGTTCTCGATCAAGGTCGTGCCGTTCGCTAGCGAGGCGGCCATGAGAGCCGTGTGGGTGCCGCCGACCGTCACCTTGGGAAAGCTGATCTCGCCGCCGCGCAGTCCGCGCGGCGCGCGTGCGATGACATAGCCGGCGTCGATCTCGATCTCGGCGCCCAGCCGTTCCAGCGCCATGATGAGAAGATCGACCGGCCGCGTGCCGATGGCACAGCCGCCGGGCATCGACACCTTCGCCTTGCCCATGCGCGCGAGCAGCGGCGCGATCACCCAGAAGCTTGCCCGCATGCGCGAGACAAGCTCATAGGGCGCGGTGGTGTCGATGATGTTGGCAGCCGAGATGTGGAGCGTCTGACCGTCATATTGCGTCTCGCCCGGGCGCTTGCCGCCCACCATGACATCGACGCCATGGTTGCCGAGAATGCGCTGCAGGAGCGCAACGTCCGCCAGTCGCGGCACGTTCTCGAGAACAAGCGTGTCGTCGGTCAGCAGGCTCGCGATCATCAGCGGCAGCGTGGCATTCTTGGCCCCCGAGATCGGGATCGAGCCATTCAACTTGCGGCCGCCGCTGATGCGAATTCGATCCATTGCCCCTCGCTTTTGCCTGAACTTGATTTCAATGCGACCGGTTCCGCGGTCTGATTCGGTCTGACCAGCCGCAGTCGTGCGTCCTGATCCTGGCCCTTTGGGCCGTCCTCCGGAGCCATTCGGCATGGCCAGTCCGGTATCGGCCATCCGATATGGGCGGTCCCGGTATGGACCATCCCGGCGACCCTGCAAAGCCTGGATTACGCACAGGCCGCCTGCCGCCTGCTCACTTCTCGGCGTCGATTCCGGCGGAATCGTGGGGCTTGGCCCGTGCCTCGTCCTTGGCCTCCTCCTTGGGCTCCTCGTTGCGGCCCCGCGTTTGCGCCTTGCGGCGCTTGAGGTTGTCGCGCAGCGCCGTGGCGAGACGCTGTTGTGCCGCCACCTTTTTCTGCTGCTTGGGCTGCTCGCTCATGCGGACAAGGTTGCGCCTGCGGCAGCCTTATGGCAAGGATCGCGCCAGTTTCGGTGGGCGCGCGCCGCCCGCGTTAGTGGCCCTCAAATGCTGCCGTAGCTCAGTGGTAGAGCACCCCCTTGGTAAGGGGGAGGTCGTAAGTTCAATCCTTACCGGCAGCACCAGAAGACTATTGTATCCATTATAAGGTGTGATTGGTGTACGTGCGTTTTTATCGCACTCTCCCTTGCTCTCCTCTCGCCGGTCTTGTCTTGCGGAAGGGCCGGAAAAGCCCGAGTATTTTTTCGCCTGGGGAAATCCACGGCGAGAAAAACCTCAAAGGGAGGACAGAAATGACTTCAGCAATGCGTTTGTCCGTGTTTGCGTCCGTGGCTGTGATGTCGCTCGGAATGAGCGGCAGCGTTCCGGCGCAGCAAAACAACATGACGTTCTTCATCACCAGCGCGGGACCCGGCAAGGGCGCCGACCTGGGCGGTCTCGCGGGCGCTGATGCGCACTGCCAGCAGCTCGCGCAGGCGGCGGGCGCGGGTGGCAAGACCTGGCGCGCCTATCTGAGCACCAACCAGGCCGCGCAGGGCGGCGCAGTCAACGCTCGCGATCGCATCGGCAATGGTCCGTGGCAGAATGCCAAGGGAGTGGTGATCGCCACCAGCGTCGCCGATCTGCACAGCGCCAACAACAAGATCGGCCGCGCAACCGCGGTCGACGAGAAAGGCCAGCCCATCAAGATGCGGGGCGACACGCCCAACATGCACGACATCATGACCGGTTCGGATATGGAAGGGAAAGCATTTCCCGGCAATCTCAACCTGACCTGCAACAACTGGTCGAGCAGCACGTTCGGCAGCGCCATGCTCGGCCACGTGGACCGCGAGGGTAATCCGCCTGCGACCCAGTACAACACGTCCTGGGTCTCGGCCCATATGTCGCGGAGCTGCAGCCAGCCCGACCTCGTCGCCACCGGCGGCAACGGCCTGCTCTACTGCTTCGCGCAATAACGCAAGCTTCTGAACCACCCGTCGCCGTGCGGCGCGGTGAAACCGATGGAGGGCCCGCGTGGTGCGATGCCGCGCGGGCCACGTTGCATCTGGGCCTTCGTCTCGACCATCGGCATTGATTTCTCTGTGTGCGGGCGGCCTTCTGTGTCGCGAGATGTGGCCTCGCCCATAACACGCAGCACGCTCACCCAGGTCGGTCGATCGAGCGGGGGATTAGGCCACCGACCGCCGCACCAGCAAGAGCAAGTGCGGCAGCAATGAACATGACGACCTGAATTCCCTCCGCAAGCGCCCCCTTGATGATTGCCTCAGCGACTTGCCGGTCGGTGCCCTGGACGCCGGAAAGCGAGGGTTCGATCACGAATGTATCGCGTGCGCGTTCGAGAGCTTGTTTTACCCCTGCCGAAGAATCACTGGTTAGCAAATGCCGATCGAGCACGTGGTCGAGAATTGCCAGTGCAACGGCACCGAGGATGGCGACGGCGAGGAGATTGGCCACCGAGGCGACCGCATTGTTGATGCCCGAGGCGACACCGGCCTGATGACCAGGTACGGCGTTGATCACCGTGGTCGTAAGCGGAGCCACGCTTATGACCATGCCAAATCCAAGCACGACGACGGGAATGAGAAACACCAGATAGGACCCACGCGAAACTGTCAGTGCCATCAGGCCAAAGCCAACCGCGGCCACAGCTGGACCAATGATGAGCGGCAAGCGGGCGCCGAAGCGGTCGAGCAATCCGCCTGCCCACCGCGAGAGGCCGGCCATGATGATCGTGAAAGGCAGAAACGCGGCACCCGCCATGGTGGCTGGATAACCGTGCAGCTGAATCAGTGCAAAAGGAACAAAAAACAGTGCGCCGCCAAGCGCGCCGTAAAGAAGGAATGTCAACAGATTCACGGCGCTGAACGTACGTGACCGAAACAGTGCAAGCGGCAGGATCGGCGCCCGGCTTTGATGCTCCACCCACAGGAAGGCGGCAAACAGAGCCAAGCCAGCAATCACGGACGTCAGGACGAGACTGTCATTCCAGCCTGAAGTCGGCCATTTCATAAGACCATAAGCGAGACTGCCCAAGCTCGCCAATGCGAGGATTGTCCCTGGCCAGTCGAGCCCTGACTTTGCGTCCGGATCCCGCGATTCCGGTACTCGTAAGTAAGCCATCCAGATCGTTGGCAGCGCGAGCAACGGATTGATAAGAAAAATCCAGCGCCAGCTGAAATGATCGACGATCCATCCGCCCAGCAAGGGGCCCGCGGCGGCCGCCAGCGCGGAGAAGCCAGCCCAGGTGCCAATTGCTTTGCCGCGCTCACTCTCATCGAACGTCGCTCCGATCAACGCGAGCGAACTGGGGACGAGGAGGGCAGCACCCAAGCCTTGGACAGCGCGAGCGGCAATCAACTGCTTGATATCCGGCGAAAGGCCGCACCAGAGCGAGGCTGCGGCGAAGATAGCAAGACCGATAACGAATAAACGGCGCCGGCCAAACTGATCCCCAGCAGCACCCCCGACCAGCAGGAGAGCAGATAGGCAAAGCGTATACGCATTAACGATCCACTGGATCACGGCCACAGGAGCGGCGAGATCAGTTTCGATCGCCGGCAAAGCCACGTTGACAACCGACTCGTCGATATAGGCGATGCTTGACGCAAGGATGGTCGCTGTCAGCACCCAAGGCTTGGCACTGCCGGCGCAGACTGAGTCCGCGCGAGCCGATCGAATGGCACCCTCGGCACATGGTGTTCCTCTCGGGTTTGCCACGAATTCCTCCGAGAACTCCTCCAAGTGCCAGCGCTGCCGCAATGGCCACCCCGACACCATAACGATGATGGAACTCATCAGGCGGCATCTTAACATCACGCTGCATCGGCGCGATGCTGAACATCCGGCTGGGAGAGTGGCGAAATCGAATGGCAGCCATTTCCATTGCGGCCAGTGGCGAGTGCGGTCCAGTGGCGAGGTGCGGTCCTACGTTAGAAACCGCACAAAGGCACTCGCTGCGCACATTACCCGGCACGAATTGCCACCCTGCCTTTGTCCCGCTCGATGATGGCGGCGAGGCGCGCATTGTTTTCGAGCAGGCGCTCGCTGCTGAGACGCAGGAAATAATATCCGAAGTGCGGATTCTGGAAGCACAGTTCCAGGAGCTTGTCATAGGTGATGGTGAGGACCTCACCATCCTCGACACACTCCACCGTCTGAGTCCGGCGGTTGTCCGGAGCCAGAAATCCAAGCTCCCCGACCATGCGCCCGGCGCCGAGCTCGACCCCGATCTCGCTCACGCGAAATTTGCCGGTGACGATGTACATCATCTCGTTCGCGGCATCTCCCTTGCGAAAGAGCAGCTGGTCCTTGCCATATTTGCGTCGCGTCATGAACGGCTTGAGCCAATCCATCGAAAGGTCGCCGTCAGCGGACGCATGGGCCTTGCGCACGAGCTTGACCATCTGATGGAGCCGAATGATGTTGATCGGCAGCAGCAGCACATAAAGAATGAAGGTCGTGACCGAACCGGCGAGCACCGCATAGCCGACGAAGAATACATCGCTGATGATGGCGGAGATTTGCAGCGGCACGATCGTGCGCATCAGGAGCGTGGCGACGAAGAAGATGGCGCCAAACAAGGCCAGCACGTTCGCAAGATTGATAGCGCCCACCGCAAACTGCCCAAGACGTGCGAACACTGATCCCATTGACAAAGAACGTGCGTCGAGCTTCGCGGCCAGGCCGTCGATCTTTTCAGCCGCCTGGCGAACGGTGCGATCAAAAATGACAGAAAATGTCACATCGTCCGCGGCCGCTTGTTCCGAGGCGGGAGCCTTGGCGATCTGACTTGTCGAGGAACTCCAGACAGGCTGGTGGACCCCGACCTCATACCCGGCCAGAGCCGAAACGACGATCAGGACAACAAGAATGCCGGCAGTGCGAAGTCGGCGCATTGGGTCCTCAAAGAAACTTGGGGTCCTCAAAGGCAATTGAACAAACGATTCGAGCTTACTGAAAATACCGCCGCACTGGAAATCTCGCGCGGGTGATTCGCGCGGTTCTTGTTGATGACTTGTTGCTTCGTTGGCCGCTAAGCCGCACGAAATCGCCGTCCCCCGACATTGCGGCACCAACTCAAACGCGCAACAATCGCCCCTGCACGCCAAGGCATCGTCCGAATGCCGGCGAAGGAGGAGCCCATGTTGTCACAGCGCTTGTCACGACGCGATGTTCTCACCACCACCGTCGCCGCCGGCGCAGGTCTCGCTATGGCGTCTCAAGCATCGGAACCCGCGCAGGCGCAGCCCGCACGCCGCATGATTGTCGACTGCGCAGGTCCACATCTGGCTCGCGCACACGCCCGAGCGTCCCTGGCCCGCCGACGGCATCGGGCAGGCGCACATCCCGCGACCGTTCTCCTACTACGAGCTGCTCGGCGCGCATGGACGAGGCCGGCGTCGACCGCGTCGTCATCGTGCCGCCGTCCTGGGAGGGCTATCACAACGAATACGCGATGGAGGCGGCGAAGAAGTGGCCGCATCGCTTTGCCGTGATGGGCCGCCTGCGGCTCGACGATCCGAAATCGAAGGAGCTGCTCGCGACCTGGAAGGATCAGCCCGGCATGCTGGGCGTCCGCCACACCTTCAACCGCATGCAGACCGGCTGGCTCACCGACGGCACCGCCGACTGGTTCTGGCCGGCCGCCGCCAAGGCCGGCATTCCGGTGATGACGCCGACCGCCGGCCGCGCGCGCGACTTCCTGCGCATTGTCGAGCGCAATCCCGACCTCGTCTTCATCATCGACCACATGAACGTGTCGGACGAAACCGCGAAAGCAGGGCAAGATCCCGGAAGCAATCGCCGAGGTGGTCGAGTTCGCCAAGCACCCGAACGTGCAGGTCAAGATGTCGTCGATCCCGCACAAGTCGTCGCAGGCCTATCCGTTCCGCGACCTGACCGATCACCTCAAGCGCGTGTTCGACGCCTTCGGCCCGCGCCGCTGCTTCTGGGGCACCGACCTCACCGCCGGCATCGACCGCTTCCCGAACTTCACCTATCAGCAGCGCATCACGCATTTCACCGAGGAGCTGCCGTTCCTCAGTCGAGCACGACAAGGACTGGGTGATGGGCCGCGCCATCATGCGGCGGCTCGGGTGGGCGTGAGTGTTGCGCGCCGCACTTGTTGACTATCGTTGGATTGAGCCCCTCTCCACGTCATGGCCGGGCTTGTTGTCCCGGCCATCCACGCCTTGCTTACAGAGAGTACAAGAAAGACGTGGATGCCCGGCACAAGGCCGGGCATGACGAGTTGAAAGTCTTGCGCGCACCTGACACTATGGATGCCGGGCCAGGAAACTTGTGATGGCCTCGACAATGCTCGGCGCGATCGGCAGCGCCGAGTTTCCATAAGTCGCAAAATTGGCGACAGGGTCTGCGGGCGCAATCTTCAGCACGTGATTGACGCCCTCAAGCGCCACCATGGTGACGCCGGGGCGCGCGCCGGCAAGGCGCTGCGCGTCCTGCATCGAGACCTGCAGGTCGGTCGTGCCCTGCAGGACCAGAACCGGCCCCGCGTAGCGCGCGAGCAGTTGAGTGGGATCGTACGACAACACGTCGATCAGGAAACCTTGCACGGACGGCCGAAAGAGCGCCATCAACGCCGGATGCATGCTGCTGACATCGACGCGCCGGCCCGCTTCGAACTCACCGATCGCCGCCAGCGCCTGCGGCAGGATCGGAGCGTTGGCCGGATTGGCCTTGAGCTGCTCGCGCAGGATGTCGCCCAACTTACGGCCGGGGCCGGCGACAAGGATGAGGCCGCAGATGCCTTCCGGCTGCTGCGCCGTGATGAGCGCAACGAGCGAGCCCTCGCTGTGACCGATGAGCCAGGCGCACTGTGCTGATGAGCGCTTCTTCGCCTCAAGCCGCCACGCGCGCACATCGTCCGCCAAGTCGGTCATCCGCAAATTATCGGCATCGGCCGCCGCCGCGCTGCTGCCGAACAGGCCGCGCTTGTCGAAACGGATAGTCGACACGCCTTTCGCCGCGAGCGCTTCCGCCAGCAGGCGATAGGACCCAGCCGTCACCCCCAGCGGATTGTTGCCGTCGCGATCGGTCGGGCCCGAGCCCGGGATGATGATGGCGATCGGAGCTTTCGTCCCGCCGTCCGGCGCCGCCAGCGTGCCCTGCAGAGTTCCTGAAGGCCCCTCGATGCTCAGGCGTGTTTCCGCCGCGGATACGTTTGCAGTCGTGGTCATGATGACGGCAAGCGCCGTGGCTGCAAGCTTCATGACGCCTTGCCCATCCCGCTGTTTCGACCAGTGCAAGACTACGCTGGCCGGTCGGGCGCTACCATCTGCGCCGATGCGCTTTCGCCCCCTTCCGCGTCAGCGCGAAAGTGCGGTACCCTGCCCCAAAAGCGAGTGCGCTCGTTGCGGTGCATCTCGATGGGAGGACTGAACATGCTGGTCCGAGCTCTGATCACTGCGACCGCCCTCACCGCCGTTGTGGCGATCTCATTTGCGTCGACGGCCGACGCCCAGATCGTCGACTTCAGCAAATACCCCGATTTCTCCGGCCAATGGAAGCGGCCCGATGGGGTCGGCATCCAGTGGGATCAGACCAAACCGTTCGGCCCCAGGCAGCAGCCACCACTGACGCCGGAATATCAGGCGCGCTACCAAGCCAGCCTCGCCGACCAGGCCTTAGGCGGACAGGGCGACGACACGACCGGCCAATGCATCCCGCACGGCATGCCGCGGGTGATGACCATCGTCTATCCGATGGAAATCATCATCTTGCCGAAGACCACCTACATCCTGACCGATTACACCGTGCCGCGGCGCATCTTTACGGATGGACGCGACTGGCCGAAGGAAGTGGAGCCCACGTTCAACGGACTCTCGATCGGCAAGTGGGTCGATCCCGATGCCAGCGGCCGCTTTTCCACGCTCGAGGTCGAGACCCGCGGCTTCAAGAGTCCGCGCACCTACGAGGCGAGCGGCATCCGCCTGCATGACGACGGCGAAACGATCCTCAAGGAGCGCATCTACCTCGACAAGAGCAAGAAGGATGTGCTGATCGACGAGATCACCACCATTGATCACGCGCTCACGCGGCCCTGGACGGTGACCAAGCGCTACGTGCGCGAAACCAGCCCCAACATCATGTGGCACTTCAACGACTGTGCGGAGAACAACCAGCACGTCTTCATCGGCAACGAGGGTTATTTCGTGACTGCCGACGGCTACCTGATGCCGGTCAAGAAAGGCCAGAAGCCGCCGGATCTGCGCTACTTCGAGCAGACTCAGAAGTAGCGCTAGTGGAGCGGATTTGACATTCGCTACCCGTCCGGCCGCGGGCTCGCGAAGCGAATGTCAGATCCAAAGCTCCACTGGAAACCTATATTTGCTAGTGGTCCTTTGATTCTAACATTCGCAAGAGAGAGTGCCGAGAAGGGATGCGAATGTTAGAATCGGACCACTAGCGGCCATCGGAACAAACAACAGGGCCGGCGCGGGCCGGCGAAGGGAGGATTGCGATGAACAGAACAGTGACGATCGTCTTTGCACTGTCGGTGGGTGTCGCCATTGGCGTCACTGGCGGCAGCCGGCTTTTTGAACCTCGCAGCGGAAGCTCAGACCGCGGCGACGACCTCGTTCAGCGCCGTGCCCGGCGCCATCGGGGAACAGGACATCTCCGGTCCGTACGAGGTGCAGCAGGGCTGGCCGAAAGACCTCAGCCACGCTGCCGGGCCACGAGAAGTGGACCTATGGCGGAGCGCGCGGCATCTTCGCCGAGAGCCCGAACCGCGTGTTCCTGCTCGGCGGCGGCGAGTTGCCGAAGATGGCGCGCCCGCAGACGCAAATTCCTCACCGATGTCGGTCCGAACGTGCAATTCCCCATTGCTGGCCTGCCGTGGCGCAACGCCAACACCGCATCGCCGCCGGGCGCCGGCGGCTCGCGCCAGGATCCCGAGAAGGGCATGGAGATGTGGCGCGGCTCCGCGCCGCCCTACCGCGAGCTTGGCGTCGATGCGCGCTGGCACCACTCCATCATCGTGGTCGACGCGCAGGGCAACATCACCGAGGACTGGACGCAGTGGGACAACATGTTCAAGCGTCCGCACGCCGTCTACATCAGCCCGTACGACGCGCAGAAGCGGGTCTGGATCGTCGACGACCACACCCACGCGATCTACATCTTCTCGAACGACGGCAAGCAGCTCTTGCAGACGATCGGCACGCCCAACGTGCCGGGCGCCGACGCGACCCACTTCAACCGGCCGACATTCATGGCGTGGCTGCCGGACGGCACCTTCTATCGTGGCCGACGGCTACAACGGCACGCGCGTCGCGAAGTTCGATGCCAGCGGCAAGTTCCTGCTCGACTTCGGCATGCCGGGCGATCCCGGCAAGGAGACGCGGCCCGGCTACATGAACAACGTGCACGGCGTCGCCGTCGACGTCGAGACGCGCCGCGTGTTCGTCAACGATCGCGACAACAACCGCATTCAGATCTTCGACGAGAACGGCAAGTATCTCTCCGAGTGGAAGATCACGGTGCGGCCGTCGAGCCTGCACTTCGTGCAGATCGGCGATGACCGCAAGCTGGTCGACCTTCGATCGCAACACCCACAAGATGCTCAAATACGAGCTCGACGGACGGCTCATCTATTCGTGGGGCACGCTCGGCGACTTCCCGGGCACGCTCTGGGGCGTGCACGGCATGGCCACCGACCAGGAGGGCAACCTCTACGTCGCCGAGGTCGATGCCGGGCGCTTCCAGAAATTCCGGCCGCGCCCGGGTGCCAATCCGGCGGCCCTGCTTGGCAAGCCGATCTATTCGGCGTGGCGGTGACGTTTACGCTGTGCAATTGAAGGGTTCAATCCTTGTCAGTAGCAGACTCGGCGGGCCAAGCCCGCCGAGCGCCATGACGGATATGGAGAATCTCCACTGCGTCGGCTTCAACGCTGTAGAAAACCTTGTAGCCGTATCGACTGACGATCTTGACGCAGACCGTTGGGTCAGACGTGGCCCGCGAGCTTGGTGGATTAAGCGCAATGTCGCCGATCGCCGTGTGAATGGCACCGATGACTTGTCGGGCACCGGCCGGGCTTCGTTCGTCAAGAAAGCGGAAGATGCAACCAAGATCGGAGAGCGCCAGCTCCCGGTATCGCACCTTCATGGAGCACCGTAGCGGCTCCAGAACGCCGCCACCTCGTCATCGGATGCTAGGCCGCTGCAGCGGGCGGCATCGATTGCCGCCTTCTCATCATCGCTCAATGCATACACGCCGGTCCTGCGCGCCTCGATCTCGCGAGCCAATGCGGCAAGCTCCTCCTGGTCCTCTTCAGGCCAGGCAGCAACACGCTCAAGAATTTTTTTGACGGTTGCGTTCATTGGTAAATGATATCACATTGGGCCTCGATTCCGAGGCCGGCACAGCGAACCCTGGCGTCGGGCGCGAGGCCAGAAAAACCTAATGCCGCAAGCCCGGCCCGGGCTCCTTCTCGTACTCCGCCTCGAACTCGGCAATGTCGCGTATCAAGTCGTCCTTGACGCGCTGGCGCGCGGCAACGTCCGAGCCATAGGTCAAGTCCGCGATGGTCTTGGCGAGCGCACTGATGGTTTCGTCGATGTCGATGACGTCGGTCTCGCCGGTCGCGGTGCCATACTCGGCGTAATACTCGTCGATCAGATCGCCGATCAGGCAATGCAGACACGGCCGTTCGTTGGACGATTTTGGATTTTCGGACATGGCTGTTCCTTGCGAGATCAGGCGTTGACAGGCGGCCGTGGCCGCCCCTGAGAATTGTCGCCGGCCCCGTGAAACGGAGCATCGGCGAGGCAATACCCAAGGCGGGAAGCCCAACCCATGATAGCAGTCGAGCGAGCCCGCGAGCAGGCCCGGTCAGCCCGTGGTTAACACGGCGCCCGGGCCATGATGGCAAGGCTCATCGGCTCCTGGCATGCGGCGAAACGGCCTAACTCATGACCCGCGAGATAGGTGCGCCCCGTCGCTTTACAAGCCGAACACGTAAAGCACGGTCGCGTTGGACTGGTCGCGCAACAGGGGGCTCCGCCGGACCTGGCCGAGCGAGTTGCCGACCTGCCCCGACGGCCGCACGCAGCACACCCCCGACGCGATGGCGGCGGCGCGGGGTGTCAGGCCCCGCGCCGCAATTGTCATCATCCGAGCGCCGCCTTGACACGCTCGGGCGTGAACGGCGTGTGGCGCAGCCGCACGCCGGTGAGCTGCGCGATCGCGCTGCCGATCGCGGGCGCGACCAGCGGCGTCGCCATCTGGCCGGCCCCGCTCGGTGGATTGTCGGTCGGGATCACCTCGACGTGCATCATCGGCACCTCGTTCATGCGCGGCACTCGATAGTCATAGAAGTTCGACTGCTCGACCGCGCCGTCCTTGATCGAGATGCGCTCGGTGAGCGCCAGCCCGAGCCCGTAGACGATGCTGCCTTCGCTCTGGGCTACGACGTTGTCCGGCTGCACGGCCACACCGCAGTCGATCGCACACCAGAAGTTATGCACCCTGATCTGGCCGCTCGCGCGATCGAGCGACACTTCCACGGCGCCCGCCAGCAGCGAGCCCGAGTAGTCGATGAAGGCGAAGCCCAAAGCGCGGCCATCGCGGCCGTCGCGCTTCCTGCCCCAGTCCGCCATGCGGGCAACCGTCTCCACCACCTTGCGTGCGCGCGGAGTGTTCTTGAGCAGCTCGAGCCGGAACGCCACCGGATCGATTCCGCGTTTTGCCGCGATCTCGTCGATGAACGTTTCGGTCGCGAACTTGTTGGCAGTGAAGCCGATGGCGCGCAGCGGCGCCGTCCGCACGCCCGTGTCCTGATAGAGCTGCTCGACCAGTTGATGCGGGACGTCGTAGCCGGGAAGGTCGGCGCCATTCATCAGGATGCCGTCCCGCCGACCGCCACTCTGGTAGCGAACCGGGTCGAAGAACGGGGTCACCCGATCTCCGGCCAGCCGATGCTGCCAGGCAACGAGCTTGCCCGTTGCGTCAAAGCCGGCCCGCAGATAGTGGGCCGACAGCGGACGGAAGCGCCCGTTGTGGACATCGTCTTCGCGCGTCCACATCACCTTCACGGGCTTGCCGGCCTCCTTCGACATCAGCACCGCGTCGACGACGAAGTCGGCATCGCGCGGCCCGCGCCGCCCGAAGCCGCCACCGAGCAGCATGTCGTTGAGCTTGACCTTATCGCGCGCAATGCCAAGCACGGCAGCGGCGCCTCCCTGCGCCATGCTCTGGCTCTGAGTGCCGCACCAGATCTCCGCCGTGTCGCCTGACGGCGAGACGGAGGCGACCGCGTTCAGCGGCTCCATCTGGGCATGGTAGGCATAGTCGCAACGATACTCGGCCTCCATGGTGCTCGCCGCCTTCGGCAGCTCCGCCCGGGCGTCACCGGCCTTGAACCATTCCGAGGCTTGCGCATTCAGGTCGCGGGCTGTCGCACCCAGCGCTTGCAGCCCTTGCTCGCTGTCGAAGCCCCACGCCTTCCCGGTCTTGCTCCAGGTGATGGCATTCACGAGCATGGTGCGGGCGTCGAACGCCGCCCACGGAGTCTCGGCGAGCACGCCGACGCCGTAGGGAAGCGTCACGATCTTGATGACGCCTTTGACCGCCTTGGCCTTGGCATCGTCGATCCGCTCGGGTGCCGCGCCCTCGACCGGCGCGCGCAGCACGGTGGCGTAGAGCATGCCTGGCACCTGGACGTCGATGCCGTATTTGACGCCGCCATTGACCTTGCCAGGCAGCTCGACCCGCATCACGTCCTTGCCGATCAGCCGGAACTGGCTCGGCTGCTTCAGCTCTTCCCGCTTGATCTCGGGTGCCTTGGCGGGAATCTCGGCAAAGGCCGCGATCTCGGCATAGTTGAGACGCCGCCCGGACTTGGCATGCAGAACAGCGCTCGGCTCGGTGGTCAGCTCGGCGGCCGGCACACCCCAGTACTTGGCCGCGTTGTCGATGAGCACCCGCCGCACCTGCGCGCCGAACATGCGCAGCGGAC
The DNA here is from genome assembly GCA_963745515.1 of uncultured Alphaproteobacteria bacterium. Taxonomy (GTDB): domain Bacteria; phylum Pseudomonadota; class Alphaproteobacteria; order Rhizobiales; family Xanthobacteraceae; genus VAZQ01. Next base: position 255,725 of record CAVUXO010000006.1, on the reverse strand, counting down.
CATAGTAGCTGCGCACCGCGTTGGACCCGGCCGTATACATCATCATGCCAAATCCCGGGTTGCCGTAGATCGCGTCGATCGGCGGCGCCGGCACGATGCGCACTTTCGACCAGTCGGCGTCGAGCTCTTCCGCAATGATGAGCGGCAGCGAGGTCATCGACCCCTGCCCCATCTCGGAGGCAGCCGACATGATGGTAATGGTGCCGTCACTCGCGATGCTTACCCACGGCGACAGACCCCTGCCGGCACGCTCGTTGGCGAGCGTGGCAGCACGCGCAAGCGGGCCATCGAGCCCGACTGCGAAAGAGAGGCCCAGGGCACCGGTCATCACCTGACGGCGCGACAGCGGCGAATCCATGCTGATGTGCTTTGTCATGGCTCAGCCCTCCCGCGCGGCGCGCTCGATCGCGCGCACGATGCGCTGATAGGTTCCGCAGCGACAGATGTTGCTGCTCATGTGCTCCACGATCTCGTCGCGCGTCGGCTTGGGTTTCTGCCTGAGCAGGTCGGCGGCGGCCATGATCTGGCCGGACTGGCAGTAGCCGCATTGCGGCACGCTGCTCGGCGAGCCAAGCCTTCTGCAGTGGATGGCTCGAGTTCGGACGAGAGGCCTTCGATCGTGGTGATCGACTTGCCGGCGATCTGCGAGACCTGCGTCTGGCAGGAAAACGCGCGCTTGCCGTCGATGTGAATCGTGCAGGCGCCGCACAGGCCGGTTCCGCAACCGAACTTGGTGCCGGTGAGCTTGAGATCCTCCCGCAGCACCCACAACAGCGGCGTTGCCGCCGGCGCGTCGGTCGACGCCGGCTTGCCGTTCACGACGAAGCTTGTGGCCATCGCTTCCTCCCTTTTTGGCGGGAGCCGGGCGTTCCAGATCGGCTCCACGCGCGGAACACCATTATAGCGCCTTTGAGGATGACCGGTAAGACGGCTTGCCTTGCCTACCTGGGCTAGCGCCCACCCGCGCCTTCGATCAGCCGGGCGACCTCGCGCTGACCTTTGCGCCTTGCATGCGCGAGTGGTGAGACGCCGTCCTTGTCCGCAATGTTGGGATTGGCGCCGGCCGCCAGCACGAGCCGCGTGACCTCGACATGGCGCGGCCCTCCGTCGCCCAGGATCACGATCTCGAGCAGACAGGTCCAGCCGAGATTGTTGACGTGATTGACGTCGATCGCGCTCGTCAGAGAGCACCCTCACCGCCTCCACGTGACCGCGCTCGCAGGCCGGAATGAGCGCATTGCCACCGAAGCGATTGCGGATCCTGAAATCAGGCCCCTTCGGGATCATCAGCCGCAGCATGTCGGCACGCCCGAGCGCGCCGGCGAGCAGCCAGGGCGTGTCCGCATTGGCCGCCTGCGCGTTGATGTTGGCGCCAGCCGCGATCAACAGCGCGGCCGCGCCGCCGTGATTTCTCTCGACCGCGATCAGGAGCGGCGTTCGCCCCGCCGCGTCGACCGGATCAAGCGGGACGCTCGCGGCGATCAGGCGCTGCAGCGCCACGCCATCGCCCCGTTCCGCGGCCGCCAGCAATTCCCGGCTGGCCGCGCTCTCGGCGTTCGCATCTTGCGGCATGGCAACCGTCATGAAGGCGGCCAGTCCAAGAACCAGCCACGATATGTTCAGTGACATCACGATCCGGCCTTGGCTCCCAAGCTCTTCACATTGTTGCTGGTGTTGCGCGAGATCAGCTTAAGATAAGGATCGACTCCGACAAGGGCCGGCTTGCGGTCGACCACAAACTCGACGGTCTGGTCGCCGCTTTTGATCTGCCGCTTTTCGAGCGCGATCACATCCTTGTCGCTGAACGCGCGGGCATCGGGATCGGCGGCGAACAGGCCGACGTCGATCGACTGATCGAGCGGCGTTTCGGTCTCCTCGCCGTTGCCGGCGGAATAAAGCTTCTTCGCGCGCACCTCGACGCGGACCTGCCACTTGCCGTCCGGCCGCTCGGTCGCCTCCGATCCGGTCACGCGCAGATCCCACAGTGTGATCTTCTCCATCAGATCGACGATCAGCTGCTCATGCGCGGGCCCGGCTTCCGCCCGCAGCAGCGCAAGGAAATCGAGCGTGGTCGGATAGGGATCGGACTTGAAGCCATGCTCGCGCAGGAGCTTGGCCAGCACGCGGTTGAGAACGTCCTCGCCGATCACATCCTTTAATGCGTAGAGCGCGAGCGAGCCCTTCTGATAGCGAACAAAGTCCTGCCCGATCAGAGGTGTGACCGCCAGCGGTCGCTCGTCGGATATGCGCTGGCGCCCGCGCAGATAGGTGTCGAGGCTCTGCTTGAGGAACGGCCGCATCCTGTGAGGACCGTAGCGATGCTCGGTCACCATCAGCGCCGAATATTCGGCAAGCGACTCGGACAGGAACTGCGCGCCTTCAACGGCGGCGCCGACGATCTGATGGCCCCACCATTGATGCGCGGTCTCGTGCGCCGTGACATAGAACACATAGTCGAAGGCGGACTCGCGCAGATCCATGATGAAGCCCATCGATTCCGAGAACGGAACGAGCGACGGGAACGACTGAGCAAAGCCCTGATAGCGCGGGAACTCGGCGACGCGAAGCTGTCGATGCGGGAACGGACCGAAATTCTCGGTGTAGTAGGCCAGGGCCTGCTTCATGCCCTCGATCATGCGCGGCGCGTTGGTGGCATGCTTGGGGATGTGATAGACGGCGAGCTCGATGTCGTTCCAGGTGTCGCGCGTGACCGTATAGCGGGCCGACACCACCGACCAGAAATTCAGCGCCGGCTTGCTCAGGCGATAGCGGAAGAACTTGCGGTCGCCTTCGGTCCATTCGCGCTCCAGGTCGCCGGGCGCCAGCGCGATCTGGTCCGCGCTGGTCGACACCGTGATGGCAAACGGGACGAAATCCGTATCCCGGCTGATGAAATTGCGCCTGAGCTGCACCGGATCGTCGCGGTGGGCCAATGGCGGCAAGGGCTCAAGGCCGAGTTCCTTGCGGCGCGCCGTGGACCGCAAGTAGTTGAGTGACTGGATGCCAATGTTGGGAGCGAGCGCCGCGGAATGCGCGAAGCTGCCGTTGTAGACGATCGGCGTGTTGTCGTCGCCGGCGCGGAACCCGGGCGTGGAGTCGGTGGCTGCAAACGTCAGAGTGCGCGTCTCGCCTGGAAGGAACGGCGTGCGCGGGCGGAACTGATAGACCTGAAAGTCCTCATCCCGCTCCGCCAGCTCGGCATCCTGCAGCTCGGCCCGCTCGACCTGGCGCGCACTGAATTCGACCACGACCCGTTCGATCGGCCGGTCGGTGCGATTGGCAAGCACATAGCGCCCGCGCGAGCGATAGCCGCGCTCACTGGGATTGAGGTCGACCTCCATCTCGATGTCGACGATCCTTGGCTGCGGGAAGCGCCTCGACCGGACGATATTTCCTCTCGTACTCGACCTGAAGCTGCTCGACATCGGTGCTGGAGGGGAACACGTTGCGGACGTTCGTATTCCAGAAGATGTAGCCAGCGGCGCCTGCCGCACCCGCGAGCGCGACGCCGGCGACGGATGCGATCGCAGGCGTAATGGCGAGCGGCGCCTGCTTGATCCGCGTCCACAGCGAGCCGCTCCCGCGGACCCAGATGAGATGCGTCGCCAAGGCCACCAGCACGGTCACGCAGCCCCAATAGGCGCAGAACCATAGCGTTCGCGCCAGGTAGTGGCCGTATCGGTTCATGTCGGACAGGACGAAATCGGGAACGCGCAGCGGCAGCAACAGTGGATTCTCGATGCCGATCAGCCCGGCCGACGGGATGGCGATCACCAAAGCAAGCATGATCAGAAGGCCGACAAATCGCTGGTTCGTCATGGTCTGCACCAGCATCGCCAGCACTCCGAACATGAGAGCCGGCAGACCGACAACCAATCCGAGCTTGACGAGATAGAAGCCGATCTCGATCTCGGTAATGCCCCTGATGAGCTGATAGCCAATGCCAACGATCATCAGCACTACCAGCAGGATCAGAACCGTGAATGCGATCGCGATGATCTTGGAGGTCACAAAGACCCAATTCGAGGTCGGTGTCGCGTCAATGATGGAGGCGATCTTTGACTTGCGGTCGGCCCAGATGAGCTCGCCGCCATAGGCGATCGGCACCAGCAGGGCGACAAACCCGAAGGCCGCCGCCACCGTGTCGATGATCACATAGGTGTACGGCAGCACGGGGGTTTCGGCGATCGCCTCATCGCCGAGGAGCGATCCGACGCAGGCCGCGATGCCAACCAGCAGCAGGGCATAGAACGTCCACCTGCGCAGAATCGTGCCGATCTCATGCCCGACGCGTACTTTGAGCTGATCGAAGCCGCCGGCGCCACCAGGCAACAGGACTGGTCGTTCGCCGATCACCGGGGACTTGGCGATTTGCGCCAGATCAAGGCGCCCTCGCGGCCGGCGTTCCGTGTGGAACGCATAGACTGCGAACGAGACGACCAGCAGGACAGCACCGATGCCGATCCAAAGGAGCCGGTTCCACAGCAGCAGGCCGTCGACCGGGATGAGTGTCGTGTTGTACTCAGCGTTGCTCCAATAGGCCGCGTCGGTTATCAGCGCGATCAGACCGAACGGCTCCACCATCGCACCAAGCGAGCGCAAGGCGCCGCTGGAGATCAGAACCCGCAACCCGACATAGAGCACGAACAGCACGGCGGCGCTCAGGTAGGTCGCGAGCAGGCTCCGCGTTGCCGTGGCAACCGTAAAGAAGATCGCGCCGGTCACGAAAAGATTGGGGACCGCGATCACGAGATACGGAAGCGCGTAGGCGGCCAGGCGGAACGGCCCAACCGCGCCGGCGGGCACCCACGGCATGTACACTGCAACCGCGAAACCAAGAGCAGCGCCGAGAAAAGTAAAGCAGACGATCACAAACGCACCGATGAAGCGCGCGCTCAGATAGGCCGCGGCGTGCACCGGCGTCGTCCGTGTGATGCCTTCCATGCGGGTCTCGGCATCGCGCAGCGCGACGTCGGCGAGTGCCGAGATCGACAGGAACATCGCCACGACACTGAGACTGCAGATTGACGTCGCAATCGAGATTGGCGCGTTGGCGTAAACCGACGAAAACGTTGCGCTGGCGCTGCCCAGTCCAAAGCCGAGCAAGGCGAACACCAGGAATGAGATCAACGCAATGGGACGACGCAGCTGGTACTGCAGCTCGAACCACGCAATGTTGGGAAGCATAGTCCCCCCTTTTCAGCCGCGGCCTGATGGAAGCTCCTAGACCACCCGCAGCAAATAAAGTCACTTCGGAAACGGGGCACTAGGCCGCGGCCCGAGCGTCACCGGCAACTGTCGCGAAGTAGACGTCCTGGAGATCGCCGCCGGCCTGGTCGAAATCCGGGCCAGGGCGGCCGTCGCAGAGAACAAATGCAACCGTAACACCGTCGAGGTAGCGGGTCGAAATGACGTTGTGGTGGCGACGCAGCTCTGCAATCTGGGCGCGGTCGACAGTCTTGCGCCACAGGCGACCGCTGAGCTTGGCCACCAGCGACTTGGGGCTGCCGTCGACAACAACGCGGCCCGACGCGATGATCGCCATGCGCTTGCAGAGCTCGGCGACGTCCTCGAGGATGTGAGTGGACAGGATGACCACCGCCTTCTCGCCGATCTCGGCGAGAAGATCGTGGAAGCGCACGCGCTCGGCCGGATCGAGGCCGGCGGTCGGCTCGTCGACGATGATCAGGCGCGGATTGCCGAGCAGCGCCTGCGCGATGCCGAAGCGCTGGCGCATGCCGCCCGAGTAGCTCGCGACCGCGCGCTTGCGCGCCTCGTAGAGATTGGTGAGCTGCAGGAGCGCCATGACCTCCTCGCGCCGGGCCTGGGCCGGGCCGATGCCCTTGAGCACCGCGATATGGTCGAGCAGATCCTCGGCGCTGACGCGCGGGTAGACGCCGAAATCCTGCGGCAGATAGCCAAGCGTGGCACGCAGCCGCATCGGGTCGGCCAGGATGTCAATGCCTTCGAATGTGATGCTCCCGGCCGTCGGCTTCTGCAGCGTTGCAATCGAGCGCATCAGCGTCGACTTGCCGGCCCCGTTGGGACCTAGCAGGCCATACATGCCGCGCGGAATGTCGAGGCTGACGTCGACAAGCGCCTTGATGCCATTGCCGTAGGTGTGGGTGAGGTTGCGAATCTGCAGCACGTGCTCGCTCAGCGCAGGTGCCGCAGAGGGCGTCCCGATCGGAATGACGGTAGACAATTCGTTCATGGTCCCCTCGCGGCGGGCGAGCCACCATCGATCCCTCGCGATCCCGGCCCTGCGCGTCCCGCCGCACAATCACCGTTCGCACCCGGACCATGGATGAGCCCGCTCCGTCAGAATGTGCCGGCCGTCACATCTCGACGGTTTTGAGGTCGGGCGTCAATGCGGGCAGCGGCGTCCTTTGGCCGCCAAATTCGCCCACTTAGCCCGCCCAAGCCCCCCAACGCCGGGACTCTTTGGCAAATTTTGCTCACACCGCGCATAGTAAATGAATTCGTAACCCTGGCCGTCACCCATCCGGTGGACGGGCACGCCGGCAGTTGAGCCAAATTGCTGCGGAGCAATATACCTCCCGCTAACGCGGGATTTATAAACTGGTCTTACCATTTGTTTAGCATCAACGGTCGATCGGCTGCCCGCACGGCGTTGGCCGGCCGATAATGCGCGTCACGTGACCGGCGATATCCGGACCAACAATGGCATCGTACCTGAGCAAACCGGTTCTTGTGGTCGATGACAGTCAGACGACCGTACGGGTCGTGCGCAGCCTTTTGGCGCGCATCGGCTTCAAGGACATCGACGACGCGCCCAACGGCATGGCAGCACTCACCAAGATGATCGAGAAGCCCTACGGCATCGTGATCGCCGATTGGAACATGGAGCCGATGAGCGGCTACGAATTGCTCAAGCAGGTGCGCCGCGATCCGCGGCTGGCCGCGACCCGCTACATCCTGATGACGGCCGAGCTCAATGCATCGAACGTGATCGCGGCCAAGAAGGCCGGTGCGAGCAATTATATTCTCAAGCCCTTTTCCGACGAAGTCCTGCGATCGAAGATTGAAGAAGCGTTGCATGTGCCGAGCCACTGAACCCGAACGGCTTGATGCATGAGCACAGCGACCGACTCGATCAAGGCACAGGTGGCGAGGCCGGCAGACGCGCCCAAGACGGCCGTAATGCTGGGCGCTGCGCAAGAACGCCGCCGCATCATGATCGTGTGCGCGGGCCTGTTCGTCGTGCTCGGCGCCGCCATCCTGGTGGCCGTGACGACAAACCTGAAGTCCGCACTCCTTCAGCCTCTAGCCCCGCGCGATCTGTTTGGCATCGAGGAGCGCAACGGCAGCATTGTGTTGAAGGCCGAGAACAATCGGTGCCGTCAGATCGCATTCAACAACGACACCGGCGCCATGAAAGAAACCAGCAAGCCGTGCTACGATAAGCCTGCCTTTGTTGAGAAAGGTGTGCCTGTTCCGGATGCGACGGTCCGCCGGCTCGATTCAATCCGCCAGGGCTTCGGAAAGTAAGACGGCTTCGGCAAGTAAGCGCGCCGCGCGTTACTTTGCGCCGGCCAACCGGCTGAACTCCGCAATCACCTCGGGCGTGGCGTTCGCCGCCAGCGCGGCGATCATCTGCGCGATGCGCGAGCCCTCGATCGGCTGTCCCACCGGCAGGTCGACCCGCTCGGCATCGGCCTGGTAGTCCTTGTCCGCCGCCATGGCCAGAAAGGCCTGGCGCAGAACAGCAGTCGCCTCAGCCGGCATGCCGGCCGGACCGACCAGCGGCAAGCCGATGCTGTCGGGCGCCTGCACCAGATCGACGACCGGCTGTTGGCCCGCCCGCACGACGTCGCGCAGGAGCGGCACGCCCGGGCGCGCCGGCGCGGTCTGCACCAGCACCGCCATCTTGGCCGCGAGATCGGATCGGGCGGCGAGCGCATTGCCGACCGTGAACGTGCCATCGATCTCGCCCTGCTCCAGCGCGAGCAGAACGCGCGCCGTCGAGACGTAGCCGAGCACGACCTTGACCGGCGCACCATTGGCCGCCAGCAGCGCCGGCGCCATGGCGGTCGGCGTCGTGGCGCCAAGCGCCCCGAAGGTGACCGGCTTCGATGCGACTTTCAAATCGGCATAGGTCGTGATCCCGGTGCGGGCATGGACAAAACCCGCCGCGCTCACCGCACCCGGACTGCCGATATAAGTGAGCCGAGCCGGATCAATGCCGATGCTCGAGCGCCGCACGATCGCCTCGATGTACCAGGAGCGGCCGGGAATCGCGAGCGTGAGACCGTCGGGCGCGACGCGCCGGTCGAGGTGATTGAGCGATACGATTCCAGCCGCGCCTTCCATGTTCTGCACCACGATATTCGGGTGCCCTGGAATAAAGCGGCCGAGGTGGCGCGTGATGGCGCGGGCGCTGGCATCGACGCCGCCCCCCGGGGCATAGCCGACGATCACGGTCAGGGTCTTGCCCTGGTAGAGGTCGGCCGCATGCGCGGGCGACGTGAGGGCGAGCGCAAGACTGCCAAGAAGCCACCGCCGCGTGTGAAGGATGTGTTTGGGCATGCGGCAAGCCTAGCAAAAAGGCCTGCGGTTTTGGCAAGGGGCGTGGCGTCGCAGCCGTGGGGTGTACCCAAAAAGCGGCAGATCGAATGTCTGCTTTCAGATACCCGGAACACATTTTCTCACCCTGAGTTCTTCGCATTCTGCCCCCCAACGGACATTGATCAGCTGCGTCCAAGGCGCTGTCGCGTGCTGTCGCGTCCCATCGGGTGGCCCCCGCAACAGCGTCACGCTCCCCCTTCCGCCTTCGTGCAGTCCGATAGGCAGCTGCTTTAATCTGGTCGCGCCGGAACCTGCCTTGTTTAGATCTCGCCCATATTCGGCTCGGTTATGTGAGCGGTCCGACACTTGAGTTCCATTCCGAAAAGAAAGTTACTGACGCGCTCGCATAGAAGAAAAGAAAGTTTCTGAGTTCCACTTGAGTTTTATTACTGGTGAATAGCAATAGGTCGTCTTGATGCAACACTCTCAATATTTTCATCATGTTTTCTCAAAACAGAGGCGTCCTCCATTGCGTACCGCCGCGTGGAGCGGCCAACAAAGTACCATCACAACAACTGGCTCGGCCAAGTCCGCACGTCGAGGTCGGGATTTATTAAGCGATGGAGGAACGATGATGCGCAGCATCATTGGGTTTGCGTTCACCACACTAGCAACTTCAGCGATAGCAACTTCGGTAATGGCAGCCGACATGCCCGTGAAAGCGCTGCCGGCACCGCCTCCAGCGCCCGTTTACAATTGGACTGGCTGCTACGTTAAGGGCGGTGGCGGTTACGGCATGTGGAATCAGGATACAAACGGCTTTAAGGACACCATCCAAACGGGCACAGAGATCAGGACCGGCGGTCGCGGCTGGTTTGGCACCGTGGGTGGCGGCTGCGATTACCAGGTCGGCGGGCGCTGGGTCATTGGCGTATTTGGCGACTATGATTTCTCGGGCATCAAGGGCGACTTCGCTGCCTCGTTCAACGGCCACGTCATTGGTGGGGGAGAGACGTTGCAGTCGGCATGGGCGGTGGGCGGCCGCATTGGCTACCTGATCACGCCGGCAGTGCTCACCTACATCAGTGGCGGCTTCACCGAGGCAAGATTCTCTGGCGTCGAGCTGGCATTTCTCAAAAACCCGCCTGATCCCGCTGGCTTACGAATTGACCAACATACCTATTCGGGCTGGTTTCTTGGGAGCGGCTTTGAGTACAACCTCGGTTGGTTGCCCGGTCTTTTCTGGCGAACCGAATATCGCTTCTCGTCCTATGACAAGGATAACCTCTTGATTGTGAGGAGTCCGAGTGGAGCGCGCACCGACTTGTCAGTGGATAGCGAGAAATTCGTGCAGACCATCCGCAGCGAGCTGGTCTGGAGGTTCAACTGGGGAAGCCCGGTTGGCGGACCTTACTAAGCGCGGTCCTGTTGTCAGGCTGGTACAATGCCCCGGGCTAAAGCCCGGGTTCCTGCTTGCGCATTGCCACAAGCGCAGAGGTGACAGAGTTTGCTGCAGGTGGTGCAGGAACTTCAAATCGGCGGCACTAGTTCTTGAGCCGATAGCCAGTCTTGAATATCCACCAGATCGTTACGAGACACGCCACGAGAAAGGCGGCTGTCATGCCCAGACTGACCGCAACACCCACATCGGCAATCTCGAAGAACGCCCAGCGGAAGCCGCTGATGAGATAAACGACCGGGTTGAAAAGTGTGACGGTCTGCCAGGCCGGCGGCAGCACGTTGATGGAATAGAAGCTGCCGCCCAGGAACGCGAGTGGCGTGATGACGAGGAGCGGGACGACCTGCAGCTTCTCGAAGCCGTCCGCCCAAACCCCGATGATGAAACCGAACAGGCTGAACGTCACGGCGGTGAGCACCAGGAAGGCCACCATCCAGGCCGGGTGAGCGATCTTGAGCGGCACGAACAGGGCGGCGGTCGCGAGCACCAGAAAGCCGAGAATGATCGACTTGGTCGCGGCGGCACCCACATAGCCGAGCACGATCTCGATGAAGGAGATCGGTGCCGACAGAATCTCATAGATCGTGCCGGTGAAGCGGGGAAAGTAGATGCCGAAGGAGGCGTTGGCCACGCTCTGCGTGAGCAGCAGCATCATGATCAAGCCCGGCACGATGAAGCTGCCATAGTCGACCCCGTCGATCTCGCGCATGCGCGAGCCGATTGCGGCGCCGAACACGATGAAATAGAGCGACGTTGAGATCACAGGCGACACGATGCTCTGCAGCAGCGTACGCCCGGTGCGCGACATCTCGAACAGGTAGATTGCGCGAACAGCTCGAAAGTTCATTGCCGCCTCACGAGATCAACGAAAATGTCCTCGAGCGAGCTTTGCGTCGTGTGCAGATCCTTGAAACGAATTTGGGCGGCGTTCAGGTCGCCGAGCAGCGCCGTGATGCCGGTGCGCTCGCCTTTGGTGTCGTAGGTATAGACCAGCTCGGTACCATCCGCCGCAAGGGTGAGATGATGGCCAGCCAGCAGGGCCGGCACGGCATCCAGCTTATTGTGGAGCTGCAGCGTCAGCTGCTTCTTGCCGAGCTTGCTCATGAGCGCGGCCTTATCCTCGACAAGGATGAGCTCGCCCTTGTTGATTACACCGATCCGGTCGGCCATTTCCTCGGCCTCTTCGATGTAGTGAGTTGTCAAGATGATCGTGACCCCCGAAGCACGCAGCAATCGGACGATCTCCCACATATCCTTGCGCAGCTCGACATCAACACCAGCGGTCGGCTCGTCAAGGAACAGAACCTGCGGCTCGTGCGAGAGTGCCTTCGCGATCAGAACGCGGCGCTTCATGCCGCCGGAGAGCGTCATTATCTTGTTGTTCCGCTTCTCCCACAACGACAGGTCTTTAAGAACCTTGGCTATATGATCAGGGTTGTTAGGCTTGCCGAACAGGCCGCGACTGAAGGAGACCGTCGCCCACACGGTCTCGAATGCGTCGGTGGTGAGCTCCTGGGGCACCAGCCCAATCAGCGCCCGCGCCGCGCGGTAGTCCTTAATGATGTCGTGGCCGCCGACGCTCACCTGGCCGTGGGACGGATTGACGATCCCGCACACAATGCTGATCAGCGTCGTCTTGCCCGCGCCATTGGGTCCGAGCAGGGCGAAAATCTCGCCGCGCCGGATCTCCAGGTTGATGTCCCTGATGGCGCAGAATCCAGACGCATATGTCTTGGAAAGATTCGAAATTGAGATGACCGGCTGCATGCGAGTGTCTTCGACCAAAAACGCGCGGTGCGCAAGGCGCACAGAATCACAACAGTGCCCTAGAATGTCCGTTCCCAAGTCCACATCGTGCGTTCCACGCCTTTGTGATTTAAAGCCCTGAACCAGAGCCATACCAGACCAACGCGTCGCTCATGCCCTTCGTTTCCGAAACTCGTCAACGCGCGTGACGCACCATGATGCGAGCCGCGACATTGAGGCGGCCCGGGTAACCCTTGACCTGAGAAGGCATCGCCCGATAGATGCGCCCGAACCTGGGATACATCCCACCATCAACCGATCCGGCGTCCGTTGTGGCGCGGCTGCAATGTGACGTCAGGCAGAATGGGTGAATTCGGAATTGGCCAGCCGGTCCCGCGGGAGGAAGACCCGTATCTGGTGCGGGGCGCCGGCCGCTACGTCGACGACGTGAAGCTCGTCGGGCAGGCGCGCGCCTATGTGCTGCGCTCGCCGCACGCGCATGCGCGCATCCGTCGCGATCGACGCGCAGCGCGCGCCAAGGCGGCGCCCGGCGTGCTGCTGGTGCTGACCGGCAACGATCCGGCGCTGCTGGCGCTCGGCCTGCAGCGGCCGCTGGCATCCGCGCAAGCGCCGCGACGGCTCGCCGGTGTTCATCTCGCCGCAGCCGCTGCTCGCGCGCGAGCGCGTGCGCTACATCGGCGAGCCGGTGGCGCTCGTGGTGGCCGAGACGCTCGACCAGGCCAAGGACGCCGCCGAGCTGATCGAGGTCGAATACGAGGACGCTGCCGGCGGTGACGACGCTCGAAGAGGCGATCGCGCCCGGCGCGCCGGCGGTGTGGGACGAGTGCCCCGACAACATCGCGTTCCTGCACGAGGCTCGGCGACAAGGCCGCGACCGAGAAGGCGTTCGCGGCGGCCGCGCACGTCGTGATCCGCCACCGCATGGTGATCAACCGCCTCACCACCGATCTCGATGGAGCCGCGCGGCTGCCTCGCCGAATACGATCGCGCGCGACGACCGCATCACGCTGCGCTGCACCGTGCAGGGGCCGCACTCGATGCGGCGGATCATCGCGCGAGGAGATCTTCAAGGTCCCGGAGACGAAGTTCCGCATCATCGCGGAGAATGTCGGCGGCGGCTTCGGCATGAAGGGCGCGCTCTATCCCGAATATCCGCTCGACCGCGCTCGCCGCCAAGCTGCATCGGCCGGCCGGTGAAATGGATGTCGGAGCGCAGCGAAGCGCTTCCTCTCCGACGAGCATTGCCGCGACAACATCACCGAGGCCGAGCTCGCGCTCGACAAGGACGGCAAGTTCCTCGGCCTTGCGGGTGCGCACACTACGCCAATATCGGCGCCTATCACGCCTCCGACCGCAGCGCCGGTCCGCCGACCAACAATATCGGCGTGCTCGCCGGCACCTATACGATCCCGGCGAGCCACGTCGAGGTGAACGCGCACGTTCACCAACACGATGATGACCGGCCCCTATCGCGGCGCCGGCCGGCCGGAAGCCGCCTATGTGCTCGAGACGCATGGTCGATCTCGCCGCCCGCGAGCTCGGCATCGATCCGGCCGAGCTGCGCCGGCGCAACACCATTCCGGCCGACGCGATGCCGTACAAGACCGCGCTCGTCTACACCTACGACTGCGGCGACTTCGGCAAGAACCTCGCAGGACTGCCTGGCGAAGGCCGACTATGCGGGCTTCGAGGCGCGGCGCGCGCGAATCGCGCGCAGCGCGGCAAGCTGCGCGGCATCGGCATCTCCAACACGGTCGAGGCGTCCAATGCCGGCCTGATCGAGCACGCCGAGCTGCGCTTCGATCCGACCGGCACGCTCACCGTCGCGATGGGCACGCACGACCACGGCCAGGGCCACGAGCACCGCGTTCCGCCAGATCATCGCCGACAAGCTCGGCATCCCGCCCGACCGCGTGCGCTTCCAGTACGGCGACACCGACCAGGTCGCGATCGGCACCGGCACCTTCGGCTCGCGCTCGATGGTCGCGCGGCGGCACCGCGCTGCTGCATGGCCGCCGACAAGATCATCGCCAAGGGCAAGAAGCTCGCCGCCCACGTGATGGAAGCCGCCGAGCACGACATCGTGTTCGAGCGACGGCAAGTTCATCGTCGCCGGCACCGACAAGTCGATCGACCTCGCCGAGGTCGCGCAGCACCTCGTTCAACCCGCGAGCGCTGCCGAAGGGCATGGAGCCCGGCCTGTTCGAGACCGGCACCTTCGACGGCGGCGAGCGCACCTTCCCGAACGGCTGCCACGTCGTCGAGGTCGAGATCGACGAGGCGACCGGCGCGGTCGAGATCGTGCGCTACAGCGCGGTCGACGATGTCGGCCACATGATCAATCCGCTGCTGGTCGAGGGCCAGGTGCACGGCGGCATCGCGCAGGGCGTCGGTCAGGCGCTGATGGAGAACATCGTCTACGACGCGTCGGGCCAGCTCGTGTCCGGCTCGTTCATGGACTACGGCATGCCGCGCGCCGACGATTTCTGCGCCTTCGCGCTGGGCGAGAACGAGGTGCCGACCAAGACCAATCCGCTCGGCGTCAAGGGCGCCGGCGAATCCGGCACCGTCGGCGCGCTGGCCGCGGTGATGAACGCGGTCAACGACGCGCTCGCGCGCATCGGCGCGCCCTATGTGCAGATGCCGGCGACGTCGGAGAAGGTCTGGCGGGCGCGATCGCGAAGCGGCGAAGGCGACAAGATCTAGCGCGCCGTGCCCATCGCGAACGGCGTATGGATCCGCTTCGCGGACGCCGAACATCGCTACTCCGCCGCCGCGAGGCCCTTGCTGGCATTGCGCCGCAGGCACTCGATCAGCATGTCGGTCGACATGACGTCGCCGAAGGTCAGATAGAACGCGATCAGCGAGGCGTTGTGGTCCTCGTCGGTCATGGCGGCATTGCCGTCGGTGACCATGATGGTCTTGAAATTGAGCATCATGGCGTCGCGCGCGGTCGACTCGCAGCACACGCCGGTCACCGTGCCGGTGATCAGGAGCGTGTCGAGGCCGCGCGCGCGCAACACCTCGGCGAGGTTGGACGAGCCCTGGATGAAGGCGCTGAAGCGCTTCTTCTCGACCGTCGAGATCGTCCGGCCGCACGTCGAGCTCGGCCCACAGCTCGTGGCCCTTGCTGCCGGCGGCGAGCGCCTGCGGCGCGCTTGGCGTTCTGCTCCGGGCCGGCTGATCTCGTAATAGGTCGACCAGCTCTTGAGCGTCTCCTCGGTGAAGGTGGTCTTGATCCACACCACCGTGCCGCCGGTCGCGCGCACCGCCTGCGCCAGCCGGTTGATGTTGGGCACGATCTCCTGCGCCATCGGGCAGAGCGTGTGCGCGACGCCCGGCAGCATGAAGGCGTTCTGCATGTCGACCACGACCAGCGCGGTCTTGCGCGGATCGAGATTGTCGTAGACGTGCTCGCGGCCGCGCCGCGCGATGACGCGATCGATGACCGATTTCGGAATGGAGATCTTGTGCATCGCTGTCCCTCCGCGATGCGCTTACACTGACGCGACGTGATGATCTGCGTATAGAGCCGCTGCCACTTGTCGCCTTCCGCCAGGACCTTGGCCGCATCCATCATGTGGATGCTGGTCGCGGTCGAGCGGCGAGGCGACCTTGGTGCTGGTCGACGACATAGTCGCGATCGGCGAGGAGCTTCTGCGCGTCCGACAGCATGAAATCGAAGAACAGCACGGCCGCGTAGGGATGCGGCGCATTGGCGGCGACCGCGATCGCGTTGGGCATGCGCCACCAGCGGATCGAGCGCGAACCAGTCGATCGGCGCGCCCTTCTTCTTGAACTGCTCGGCCGTGTAGTTGAAGACCGTCAGCGCCAGCGGCACCTCGCCGGCCGAGACCAGGTTGGTGAGCAGCGTGTGGCCCTTGCGCACCGAGAAGCCATTGGTCGCGGCGATGTCGCGGAAGAGCTTGATGCCCTTCTCCTGCCCCATCGCGCTCGACGAGCGCCGGCGAACCAGTCGGAATCGTCGGCCTCGATCGCGATCCTGCCCTTCCATTTCGGATCGAGCAGGTCCGCATAGCTCTTCGGCAGGTCGGCCTTCTTCACCAGGTTGGTGTTGTAGGCCGGCACCAGCACGTTGAGGCAGAAGCCGACCCAGGTGCCGGTGCGGCGGGATCGCCGACGGCATCAGGTCGGCGAGATACGGCGACTTCACCTCCTGCAGGAGCTTCTCGCCGGTCAGCGCCTCCATGGCGGGCGCGTTGTTGAGGATGAAATCGACGTCGAAGCGCCGGGCGCGCGCTTCGTTGAGCGACGCGCTGGCGGATTTCCTCCGAGCTCGCGCGATAGAGATTGACCTTGATCGCCGTATTTCTTCTCGAAGGCGCCGACCAGCGCCGTGTTGTCCTCGGTCGGCGCGTTCGAATAGAACGTGAGCGTGCCCTCGCGCTTGGCGCCTTCGATCAGGCGCTGCGCGCGGTCCGCGCCCTGATAGGTTGCGATCTCGGCGACGCGGCTGTCTTGCGCGCGGCGGATGCGGCCGATGCAGCAGCGCCAACGAGCCCGCGAGCGCAGCGAGCGAGCACGACCAGCGCATGTCGCGAGATGCGCTATGTCCTGAACCTGTCGTGCTGGCCATCGCGGCTCCTGTTCCTCGCCGAATGATCCCGCCAAGCCGGCGGCAGCGGTCAACCGCTTGCGTCCGCCTGTCAGCTTGGCGAAGGTCAGCATCCGCGCCGGATTGTCGCGCAGCATCGTCTCGATCGTCGCCGCCGGAATGCCGCGCTCTTCAGCATCGGCACGAAATCGCGGAACACGGTGCAGTAGCCGCGTGCCGCCGTAGCGCGAGAGCAGCGTGCGGCGCGCGATGTCCGACGACAGGATGAGCTGCCGTTCGAGCCCCTTGTCGCAGGCGTCGCGCACCAGATCGGCAAGCTCGACGTTGGTCGGGCCCTTTCGGGAAGCTCACCTTGTCGATGCCCATGAACACGCCGCGAGCGCGCGACCTCGACCAGCTCCGACACGTCCTTCGCCGCGCCCATGTGGCTGATGACGGCGTGCGACATGTCCATGCCGGCGCCTTCGAGCACGCGGATGTGCCAGGCCGCCTGATCCGGGCTCGACGTGTGGGTGATGACCGGCGCGCCGGTCGCGCGCGACGGCCGCGGCCGCCGCGCGGAACAGCCGCTCGGCCGGCTCGTTCGGCTCGCGCGCGGTGCCGACCTTGATGACGCCGCAGCGGACGTCGGTGCCGTCGGCGCCGGTCTCGATCTCGGCGATCATGGCGTCGCGGATTTCCTCGACCGAGCCGTCGACGGCGATGTCCGGGAACGGGTCCCAGTAGAAGCCGGCCGCGCACACGACCGCGACGCCGGACTGCCTCGCTGATGCGCGCGCAGCGCCGCCGGATCGCGGCCCCACAGCGGCGCGCTCAGATCGGTGATGGCCGGCGAGGCCGAACTCCTTGGCCTTGCGCAGATCCTCGACGACGGCCGGCTTCCTCGGCCGCGCCGATCTTGTTGGCCGGGCCCTTCTGCGCCGAGAGATCGATCTGCAGATGCTCGTGCGGCAGGATGCGCCCGTCGATCCGCTCGATGTCGCCGGTCACGGTTCTGATCACGTTGCGTCTCCGTCGTCATCGCCGTCACAGCTTCCCCGCGAACGCATCCTGCGATGAAGGCATGCGCGAGCGCATAGCCGTGGCGGGTGGCGGGCTCGTCGTATTTCGCGACCGGCGGAATGTTCGACGCCGACGATCGGTGTAGGCGTGCACCACATTGCCGAACGTGAGCGCATACCAGCGCGCGCCGGCGGCATCCATCTCGGCCTCGAACATGTCGCGATGCGCCTTGCGGCGAGATCGGATCGGCGGCGCCGTGCAGCACCAGGATCGCGGCCTTGATGTCGCCCTTCTTGGCCGGCATCGGCGTCGCCAGCACGCCGTGCACGGAGACGACCGCCGCCACGTCGGCGCCGGCGCGCGCGAGGTCGAGCACGTTGCTGCCGCCGAAGCAGTAGCCGATGCGCGGCGCGCCGCTTGGCGTCGCCGATGCCGCGCGCGGTCGGCTTCCTTCGTCATCGTGTCGAACGCGGCCAGATGCGCCGGCGCGTCTCGGCGCGTCCTCGATCAGCGGGCTTGAGAAACTCCATCGGGTTCTCGGTGCCCTTCGGGCCCTTGCCCTCGCCGAACATGTCGGCGACGAACACGACATAGCGCTTGCCGGCGAGCGTCTTGGCCGCGCTCGATCACGTCCGTCGGTGACGCCGAGCCAGTTGGGCGCCACCAGCAGCAGCGGGCGCTGGTCTTGGCGCTGCTCGTCGTAGATCAGCTCGCCGCGGCAGCCGAGGCCGCGACGACCGAATATTTGATCGGTTCGACTCTTCACGTTGCGTCTCCCCTCTCGCTCATCATTGCGGCCGCAGGAATGCGAAATCGCAGCCCTCGTCGGCGCCCAGAATTTCCTGGCGTAGAGCTTGGCATAGCCGCGCGCGGGCTTCTCCGGCGCAGGCTTCGCGCCGGCGGCGCGCTGCTTGCAGCTCGGCGTCGTCGACCAGGAGATCGATGCGCCGCTCCTTCACCGAAAGCCGGATGCGGTCGCCGTTGCGCACCAGGCCGAGCGGGCCGCCGGAGGCGGCGTCGGGCGTGACGTGCAGCACGATGGTGCCGAAGGCGGTGCCGCTCATGCGCGCGTCGGAGATGCGGATCATGTCCTTGACGCCGCTCTGCGCGAGCTTCTTCGGGATCGGCAGATAGCCGGCCTCCGGCATCGCCTCGGGCGCGTGCGGGCCGGCGTTCTGCAGCACCAGAATGTCCTGCGGCGCGACATCGAGCGCGGGATCGTCGATGCGCGCGGCAAGATCGGCGAGCGAGGAGAACACCACCGCCCTGCCCTCGTGCTCGAACAGCTTGGCGTCGGCGGCCGAGCGCTTGAGGATCGCGCCGCTGCGGCGCGAGATTGCCGAACAGCGCGACCAGCCCGCCCTGCGGCTCGAACGGCTTCGTCGCGCGCGGCGATGATCGTGCGGTCGACGTAAGGCTCGCCGTCGCGCGGCGAGCCGCTCGCCCAGCGTCTCGCCGGTCACCGTCATGCAATCGAGATGCAGCAGCGGCTTGAGCTCGCGCAGCAGCGCGCCCATGCCGCCGGCGGCGAAGAAATCCTCCATGTAGCCGTTGCCGACCGGCTTGAGATTGACCAGCACCGGCGTCGTGTCGGAGAGCGCGTTGAGCTGATCGAGCGACACCTTGACGCCGGCGCGGCCGGCGATCGCGGTCAGATGGATGACCGCGTTGGTCGAGCCGCCGAGCGCGAGCAGCACGCGCAGCGCGTTCTCGACCGACTTCGCGTTGACGATCCGGTCGGGCGTGAGCGCTCGAGCCGATCAGGCGCACCGCCGCCGCGCCGGTCGCCTCGGCGGCGCGCAGGCGGTCGGCATGCACCGCCGGGATCGCGGCGGTGCCGGGCAGGATCATGCCGAGCGCCTCGGCGATGCAGGCCATGGTCGAGGCGGTGCCCATCACCGCGCAGGTGCCGGCGGTGACCGCGAGCTGGCCCTCGACCTCGGAAATCTCCTCCGCGTCGACCTCGCCGGCGCGATAGCGCGCCCAGAAGCGGCGGCAGTCGGTGCAGGCGCCGAGCCGCTCGCCCGATGGCGGCCGGTCATCATCGGGCCGGCCACCAGCATGATCGCCGGCCGCCCGGCCGAGACCGCGCCCATGAGCTGCGCCGGCACGGTCTTGTCGCAGCCGCCCATCAGCACGACCGCGTCCATCGGCTGCGCGCGGATCATCTCCTCGGTGTCGATCGACATCAGGTTGCGGAATTTCAGGCTGGTCGGGCTCAGGAACACCTCGCCGAGCGAGATGGTCGGGAACTCGATCGGCAGCGCGCCGGCCGCCAGCACGCCGCGCTTCACCGCCTCGAGCAGCTCCGGGAAGTGGCGGTGGCAGTTGTTGAAGCCGGACGCCGTATAGGCGATGCCGACCACCGGCTTGCCCAGCATCGCGCGCGAATAGCCCATCGACTGCGCGAACGAGCGGCGCAGATAGAGCGAGAAATCGCGGTCGCCGTAGTTGGTGAGGCCGTGCTCGAGGCCGACCGTACGTTCAGTCATGGCGAACGCGCTCCCCCGGCATCTTGGCGCGTCCGTCGCCAGCCTGCGTACGTGCACCCGTGCGCTACATCGTCCGCGGCGCTGCGGGCAAGCCGAAGAATCCGCGTCGTCGAATGCATCGCGCATTCACCGCCGCTTCGGCAAGCCGAGCCGCGGCACCCGGGCCACATTATCGGCTCGACAAAGGCCCTGGAACCCCTCTAAAACTACCTTGGGAGAGTTCCAAGAAGAACCGACTGAGAACGCGCCGGGGAAGTCAGTTCCATGAATTACGATGCGTATTTTCACGGATGCGCTCGCCCGCCTGCGGGACGAGCGGCGCTATCGGGTGTTTGCCGATCTCGAGCGGCTGGCCGGCCGCTTCCCGCGCGCGATCTGGCACTCCCCGCAAGGGCCGCGCGACGTGGTCGTGTGGTGCTCGAACGACTATCTCGGCATGGGCCAGCACCCCAAGGTGATCGGCGCCATGGTCGAGACCGCGACCCGCATGGGCACCGGCGCCGGCGGCACCCGCAACATCGCCGGCACCAATCATCCGCTGGTCGAGCTCGAGCGCGAGCTCGCCGACCTGCACCGCAAGGAAGCGGCGCTCGTCTTCACCTCGGGCTACGTCTCGAACGAGACCGGCATCTCGACCATGGTCAAGCTGATGCCGAACTGCCTGATCCTGTCGGACGCCTGGAACCACAATTCGATGATCGAGGGCGTGCGCCAGTCGGGCGCCGAGAAGCAGATCTTCCGCCACAACGACATGGCGCATCTCGAAGAGCTGCTGCAAGCGCCGCCGATCCGAAGCGGCCGAAGCTGATCGTGTTCGAGACGCTCTATTCGATGGACGGCGACGTCGCGCCGATCAACCGCATCTGCGACCTCGCCGAGCGCTACGGCGCGATGACCTATGCCGACGAGGTGCACGCGGTCGGCATGTACGGCCCGCGCGGCGGCGGCATGGCCGAGCAGCAGGGCGCGATGGATCGCGTCGACGTGCTCGAAGGCACGCTCGCCAAGGCGTTCGGCTGCCTCGGCGGCTACATCGCCGGCAGCGCGCGCGCTGATCGACGCGGTGCGCAGCTACGCGCCGGGCTTCATCTTCACCACCGCGCTGCCGCCGGCGATCTGCGCCGCCGCGACCGCCGCGATCCGCCACCTCAAGGCCTCGAGCTTCGAGCGCGAGCGCCACCAGGAGCGCGCCGCGCGCGTCAAGGCGGTGCTGCTGCGCGGCCGGGCTGCCGGTGATGCCGAACGACACCCACATCGTGCCGGTGTTCGTCGGCGATCCCGAGAAGTGCAAGGAGGCGACCGACCTCCTGCTCGCCGAGCACGGCATCTACATCCAGCCGATCAACTATCCGACCGTGCCGAAGGGCACCGAGCGGCTGCGCATCACGCCGTCGCCCTATCACGAGGACGCGCTGATCGACGTGCTTGGCCGAGGCGCTGGTCGACGTCTGGGAGCGGCTCGGTCTGCCGCTCAAGGAGCGCGCGCTGGCGGCGGAGTAAGTCGGCCGTGCGACGTATCCAGCCGTCCAATCGTCGAACGTGCCCTTGCCCGGGCCGCTTCCAGCGCCCGCCCTGCGGCGGCGCGCTCTTGCGGCTGCGCGAGCCGCCGCGCCGACAGCGCGACCGAGAAGGTGCACGACCAGAAAGCGCGCCAGGTGGTGCGCGCCGACATAGACCGGGTCGAGATGCAGCGCGAGCGCGAGCACCATCATCGGTGTCCTGCGCGCCGGGCGCGAACGCGATGACCACGTCGGCGGTGCGGAACGGCAGGAACGTCATCACGATCAGCGACGAACACCGCCGCGACCGCGATCGCGACCGCGAACGAGCCGAGCGCCGCCCCGAGATAGTCCAGCAGCATCCGCGACGCTGGTGTTGGCGAAGCGCGAGCCGGCGACGCGCGCCCAGCACGATGACCGCCGCGCTGCCGACCCACCACGGCAGCACCGCGTGCACGCAGCCGGTGCCGTGCAGGATCGCCGAGCCGGCCATCGCGCCGAACATCAGCCCGCCTGGGAACGCGCAGCCAGCAGCATGACAGCGCCGTCGCGCGTCGAGACGCGCGACCAGGATCGCCAGCTCGACGAGCGAGGAGCCGCCGGCCGGCGCCGGCACCGCGATCACCGCCGCTCGGCCGCGAGGCCGAACAGCGCGAGCCCGCCGGGCAGTCCGATCGTGATCAGCAGCACGCGCATGACCTGCACGATCGCGATCGCCGCGCAGGTCGGCGCCGAACTCCGCCGACAGCGCCATGCACCTGCGCCATCGAGCCGGGGCTCGCGCCGAGCAGCGCCGACAGCGGGTCCCAGCCGTGGACGAAGCGCAGATAGGACGTGGTCGCGGCGATCATGCACGACGCGTGGCGACGGCCAGCAGCGCGATGCTGAGCGGCCAGGTCGCGATGCCGCGCAGCGTCTCCGGCGTCACCACCGCGCCCAGCAGAATGCCGATCAGCACGAAGCAGACGCGCGCCAGCGGCAGCGGCACCTGCATCGGCCGCCCCGCGAGCGCCGCGATCGCGACCGCCAGCATCGAGCCGGACACCAGACCGGCCGGAATGCCGAGCAAGCGTGAATGCGATGCCGCCGGCCGCCGCGATCAGCAGCGTCTCGGCGACGCGGAACGCAGCGTCGCGTGGCGGGGAGACTGGAGCGGCGGCATCGATCCGGTCAATCGGGGTGCGCTCGAGCGGCCGCTCGAAGGCCCGGCCCGACGCGGCGTATCGCCGACGCCGCTTGTCCGCGATCAATGCCGCCTGCGCCGGCCGCGCCGTCAAATCGACCGCGGCGCAGAGCCGTCCTGACGCTTGCGCGCCGTTGTCAGCGATGCGCTGCCAATCGGCAAGCCTCGCACCTTCCCAGCCGCGCGATGCGATAGATGCTATCGGCCACTGAATCACGCGAGGCCGCCTGCGGAGGCCGGCTCGAGCGCCCGCGAGGCGACGCAGGACCGGTCATGCTGCAAGGCTGGGTCGTCATCGCCGTCGCGCTCGGCTACATCGGCCTGCTGTTCGTGGTCGCGAGCTATGGCGACCGCACGCGGCCGCTTCGGCCGCGAGGGCGGCTGGCGGCACCTGATCTATCCGCTGTCGCTCGCGATCTACTGCACCTCCTGGACGTTCTTCGGCTCGGTCGGGCTCGCCTCGCGCACCGGCTTCGACTTCCTGACCATCTATGTCGGCCCGATCCTGATGATCGGGCTCTGCTCGCCGCTGATCATGCGCATCGTGCGGCTCGCCAAGGCGCAGAACATCACCTCGATCGCCGACTTCATCGCCGCGCGCTACGGCAAGGCGCAGACCGTCGCCGCGACCGTCGCGCTGATCGCCATCATCGGCACCATTCCCTACATCGCGCTGCAGCTCAAAGCGGTGTCGTCCTCGCTGAGCACGATCCTCGTGCATATCGCGGCCGGAGAGCGGCGCGATGCAGCCGGTGCTCGGCGACATCGCGCTGTTCGTCGCGCTCTCGATGGCGACCTTCGCCGTGCTGTTCGGCACCCGCCACATCGACGCCACCGAGCATCAGGACGGCCTGATGCTGGCGATCGCGACCGAATCGATCGTCAAGCTCGTCGCCTTCGTCGGCGGTCGGCGTGTTCGTGACGTTCTGGATGTTCGACGGGCCGGTCGCGCTGTTCGCGCGCGCGCTGGAGCGCGCCGGACACCGCCGCGGTGCTCACGCGCGAGCCCGTCGTCGGCACGTTCGTCGCCATGACGCTGCTGTCGCTGTTCGCCATCGTGCTGCTGCCGCGGCAGTTCCACGTCACCGTGGTCGAGAACAACAGCGAGGCCGAGATCAGGCGCGCCGCCTGGCTGTTTCCGCTCTATCTCGTGCTGATCAACCTGTTCGTGGTGCCGATCGCGCTCGCGGGCCTGCTCACGTTCGCGCGCCGGGCAGGTCGACAGCGACATGTTCGTGCTGGCGCTGCCGCTGGCGGCGCAGCTCCGACCTGTTCACGCTCGTCGCCTTCGTCGGCGGCCTGTCGGCGGCGACCGCGATGGTGATCGTCGAATCGGTCGCGCTCGCCATCATGGTGTCGAACGACATCGTCATGCCGCTGGTGCTGCAGCGGCGCGAGGCGCTTCATCAGCGGCCGCGACGACGTCGGCTGGCTGCTGCTCGACGGTGCGGCGGATCGCGATCTTCGTCATCCTGTTCCTCGCCTACCTGTACTACCGGCTCGGCCGGCGACGCGCAGCTCGCCTCGATCGGGCTGCTGTCGTTTGCCGCGATCGCGCAGCTTGCGCCGGCCTTCTTCGGCGGCCTGATCTGGCGGCGCGCCACCGCGCGCGGCGCGCTGGCCGGCATGACGATCGGCATCCTGGTCTGGGCCTACACGCTGCTGCTGCCGAGCTTTGCCGATGCCGGCATCGTCGGCGCCGAGCATCCTCACCGACGGACCGTGGGGCATCGCGCTGCTGCGGCCGCAGGCGCTGCTCGGGCTCGACCTGCCGCCGCTGGTCCACGGCGTGGTCTGGAGCCTCACGCTCAACGTCCTCGCCTATGTGGCGTTCTCGCTCGCGCGCGCGCCGGCCTCGATCGAGCGGCTGCAGGCCGACCTGTTCGTTCCCTCCGACCTCGCGCCGATCGACGCCGAGCTTCCGGCTGTGGCGCTCCTCGGTGACGATCGAGGAACTGACCACGACGGTCGCGCGCTATCTCGGCGAGGAGCGCACCCGCACCTCCTTCGACAGCTATGCCTCGACGCGCGGCATCAGCCTCGATCCCAAGGCGCGAGGCCGACTTCCAGCTCCTGCGCTACGCCGAGCATCTGCTCGCCTCGGCGATCGGGGCGGCGTCGTCGCGGCTCGTGCTGTCGCTGCTGCTGCGCAAGCGCACGGTGTCGACCAAGGCGGCGCTCAAGCTGCTCGACGATGCCAATGCGGCGATCCACTACAACCGCGAAATCCTGCAGACCGCGCTCGACCACGTGCGCCAGGGCATCGCGGTGTTCGACAAGGACCTGCACCTGATCTGCTGGAACCGGCAGTTCGGCGAGATCCTCGCGCTGCCGCCGCAGCTCACCCGGGTCGGCACCGCCGCTCGACGAGATCCTGCGCTTCAACGCCGCGCACGGCGCCGCCGACGCCGAGGCCGTCGATGCGCTCGTGCGCGAGCGCATCGCCGCGCTACGTCTCGGCCAGCGAGCCGTTCCTCGAGCGCTTCGCCGAGCGCGACCTGGTGATGGAGGTGCGCGCCAACCACATGCCGGACGGCGGCATCGTCACGACCTTCACCGACATCACGCCGAGCGTGAAGGCGGCCGAGGAGCTCGAGCGCGCCAATGAATCGCTCGAGCGGCGCGTGCAGGAACGCACCGAGGAACTGACGCGCCTCAACACCGAGCTCGGCCGCGCCAAGGCGCGAGGCCGAGGAGGCCAACATCTCCAAGACGCGCTTCCTCGCCGCCGCGAGCCACGACATCCTGCAGCCGCTCAACGCCGCGCGGCTCTACGTCACCAGCCTGGTCGAGCGCCAGGCGCGCGCGGCGAGGATGCGCAGCTCGTCGGCAATATCGACGCCTCGCTCGACGCGGTCGAGGAAATCCTCGGCGCGCTGCTCGACATCTCGCGGCTCGACACCGGCGCGATGAAGCCCGAGATCGTCAGCTTCCGCATCGACGAGCTGCTGCGCCAGCTCGAGGTCGAATTCGCGCCGCTGGCGCAGGAGAAGGGGCTGCAGCTCGACTTCGTGCCCTGCTCGCTCGCGGTGCGATCCGACCGCCGGCTGCTGCGGCGGCTGCTGCAGAACCTGGTCTCGAACGCGATCAAGTACACGCCCAAGGGCCGCGTGCTGGTCGGCTGCCGGCGCCGGCGGCGGCGGCTGCGCATCGACGTCTACGACACCGGGCTCGGCATCCCGCGCTCCAAGCAGCAGGCGATCTTCCAGGAATTCCATCGCCTCGACCAGGGCGCCAAGGTGGCGCGCGGGCTCGGGCTCGGCCTCTCGATCGTGGAGCGCATCGCGCGCGTGCTCGACCACAAGATCGAGGTCGCCTCGGCGGTCGGCCGCGGATCGCAGTTCTCGGTCGAGGTGCCGCTCTCCGCCGCCATTCCGGCGCGCGCAGCCGCCGCGCGACAGCGCCGACGTCGATCGCGGGCAGCTCGCCGGCATTGTGGTGCTGTGCATCGACAACGACCTCGACCATCCTCGACGGCATGGAGACGCTGCTCGGCGGCTGGGGCTGCCGCGTGCTCAAGGCGCCCGATCTCGCGACGGCCATCGCCGCGCTCGCCGAGAGCAAGCAGGTCACGCCGGACGGTCTGCTGGTCGACTATCATCTCGACGAGGGCAACGGCATCGAGGCCATCGCGCAATTGCGCCGCCGCTTCGGCGCCGAGCTCGACCGCCATCCTGATCACCGCCGACCGCAGCCCGCGGTGCGCGAAGAGGCGCGCGCGCAGCGGATCCAGGTGCTCAACAAGCCGGTCAAGCCGGCGGCGCTGCGCGCGCTGCTCGCGCAATGGCGCGTGCAGCGCGTGGCCGCGGCGGAGTAATTGAAAGTCGCGTTTACAAAATAACTTGAAGAAACACAACGGGAGGAACAGTCGTGAAAGTCAAATCAATCCTGTCGCATGTCGCGGTCGCCGCCACCGCTTCGCTCGCAACACTCTTCGTCGCCAGCGGTCAACCCCGCTCGCTCCTGCCGGTCGAGGCACAGGCGCAAACGGGACAGCGAACCACGGATTTGTTCAAGCAAGAGATGAGTGACGTCATGGGCCGCCACCTGACGGTAAGGCTCACCGAGCGCGATCCCGGCAATGGCAGTGCAGCCCACCGGCATCCGGGCAGCCATACGGTCGGCTACATCCTGGAAGGCACCTACGAGGTCAAGATCGACGATGGCCCAGCGCGCACGCTCAAGGCTGGCGAGGTGTTCTACGAGTATCCCAACGCGCTGCACGCAATCTCGCGCAACCCGAGCACGACCGAGAAGCTCAAATACCTGATCATCCAGGTCTCCGATCCGAGCAAACCCGCGACCGTGCCGGCACAATGAGGCTTCGGGAATAAGGGTTTGGGCCATCAACCCGATGCTTCTCAACCTCGACCATATCGGACAGATCGCGCTTGCGGTGGGTGACGTCGACCGCGCTGAGGCGTTCTACCGGGATGTGCTGGGGTTGCGGAGACTCTATCGCTTCGGCGACCTGACCTTCTTCGACTGCGCCGGCGTGCGGCTGATGCTGGAAAAGGCGGAAGCGCCGGAGAACATCGCGAAAAGCTCGGTCATCTACTTCCGCTGCGCCGACATCGCGCTCGCGGTGCGCGAGCTAGAAAAACGCGGGGTCGCGTTTGAGAGCAAGCCGCATCTGATCGCCAAGATGGACGATCACGATTTGTGGATGGCATTCTTCGCCGACCCGGACGGCCACACGCTCGCGCTGATGCAGGAAGCGCCCAAGGGCTACGCTCCGGCCGGCTGAGTCTGATGGACGCCCCCTTATGTGACAAAATTTTTCTCTACTTTTGAAAACCAAATCAGCTTGTGAATGCGACTAAGCTCATCGGCTTTCTGCCGATCCGCTTCGATGCGACGCAACATCGATGCGACTGATCCAC
Source organism: uncultured Alphaproteobacteria bacterium (assembly GCA_963745515.1). Classification (GTDB taxonomy): domain Bacteria; phylum Pseudomonadota; class Alphaproteobacteria; order Rhizobiales; family Xanthobacteraceae; genus VAZQ01. The sequence continues at coordinate 228,335 of CAVUXO010000006.1, read as the reverse complement.
TTAGCTATGCAAAGGGAGGGAACGATGCGGCTCCTTATCGTTGTTGCGATGCTATGTGCCGGGACATTGGCCGGCTTCGCGCAGTCGGGCAGCAACAACCCGTTGATTGGTTCCGGTAGCCACGGGATCATTGTGGCCCAAAAGAAGGCCCTGGCCTGCGGTACAGCGCTCCGCAAATGCTTGGCCGGGTGCCTCCGGGAAAGTCCTCGATTCCGACCCGTATGCGAAAGTAACTGCGATAAAGACTACCATACGTGCGACAGTTCGTGCCCCTTCTGCTGATGATACAACCTGGTCTGGTCCAGGTTTATCGAACACGAAACACAAACTGAGGTCGCTCTCCATCTAATCCTGCGGCACCTGGCTCCACTGGCCGACCTCGATCTTGGCCGCGGCGATCACCGCCTGGGTGCGGCTCTCGACGCCGAGCTTCTGCAGGATGGCGGAGACATGCGCCTTCACGGTCGCTTCCGAAACGCCGAGCTCGTAGGCGATCTGCTTGTTCAGCAGCCCTTCCGACAGCATCATCAGCACGCGCACCTGCTGCGGCGTGAGCGAAGCGAGCCGCGCCATCAGATCGGTAGTCTCGGTGTCGGCGCCGGTGCTGAGGTCGACGTCGGGCGGCGTCCACACGCCGCCTTCGAGCACACGCTTGATCGCGGCCCGCATCTCCTCGATGCCGAGCGTTTTGGGAATGAAGCCGGAGGTGCCGAGGTCCATGCACCGGCGGATCACGGTGGGATCGTCATTGGCCGAGACCACCACGATCGGGACGCTCGGATACTGCGCGCGCAGATACATCAGGCCGGAGAAGCCGCGCACGCCCGGCATGTTGAGATCGAGCAGGATGAGATCGACCTCGCCGCCGCTTTCGAGAAGCTTGGCCACGTCGTCGAAGGAGCCGGCTTCGCCGATCTCGACATGCTGCGAAAAGGCCGGTGACCGCCTCCCGCAGCGCCCCGCGGAACAGCGGATGATCGTCAGCAATCAGAAACCGATAATGCGTAGTGTCGGCCAAACTCGGACCCTCGCTGCGCGCCCCTCCCGCCTCGATGGCTAGTTCAAGTCTATCGCGTCATGGCTCGCTTTGATATGCCGCAAACGGGCTTGTTCAGCTGTTTCGCCGGATATTGCTTAACGCCGGCTGCCGATGAACTGCAGCACCACCTCGCGCCGATGCGGCCGCGCGCGATGCTCGGCCAGATAAATGCCCTGCCAGGTACCGAGCGCGAGCCTGCCATCGATCACCGGCACCTGCAGCGAGACACCGTTGACCATGGCCTTCACGTGCGCCGGCATGTCATCAGGTCCTTCGGTATCGTGGACCCAGCCCGCATCCGCGGGCGCAAGGCGATCGAGCGCGGTGACGAGATCGACCTGCACGTCGGGATCGGCATTCTCCTGGATCACGAGCGACGCCGAGGTATGGCGCAGGAAGAGCTGCAGCGCTGCCGTTGCCGGCCCCCGCCTCAGCCACAAAACGCACCGCTTCCGTGGTGATGTCGGTAAACCCCTGCCCCCGGGTATCGACCGTCAGGGTCGCGGTCGCAATCAGCTCGGGGACGACACTGGCGATTGTTGACCGGCCTGCGATAGCGCCGATCGCAGAGCTGGTACGGGCGCGCGTCGTCACGACTTCTTCATGATGTCCTTCTGCGTGGTCACGATCATCTCGACCATCCGCTTCCAGACCTTTTCGATGAAGGTCATCATCTGGTTGAGCTCCGCATCGCTCGGAAGCTGCAGCCGCTCCTCCTCGCGACCTGAGACACCAGGCCTCACCCCGCCCGGCAGCGGCAGATTATGCGCCAGCAGCTCCCGCTTGAGGTTGGCATTGTCGGCCTGCAGGCGCGCGATCTCGCCTTCGAGCGCGGAGCGCTCATCCGGCACGGCCTGACACTCCCAGCCGGCGGAGCGCTTCAGGCACAGCGACACCTGCCCGGAGCGGCCATCGAGCCGCAGGTAGCCCTCGTCGGTGCGATGCAAGGTGTAGCGGCCGTCCGCGCTGTCAGGCCTGTCCTGCGCGAAGCCGGACGCGGCAAACGCGGACACGAACGACGACGATCGCCAGTCCGATCCGGATCATGGCTTTCCCTCTTCTGGCTTCGGACACATTCGTAGCTCCTGCCACAAGTCACTGCCGAAGGATCGTGGCAACCACGGGGCCCGACAAAATTACCACCAGGGATTTATACCAAAGGAGCGCCTCGCTCCGGGCCGCCAGGCTCCCGATCCGGGCTCCTGCCGACGCGTCGATTCGAGTTCGTTTTCAGACGCTTACTCGGAAAGGTCCGATTCTTGACTCACCCAGACCCAATCAGTATGGTCCGCGCGGCCTCGGGGGCGGCGGTAAAGCCGCGATCATCGCGGGTGTCGACAGCATGGCCGACAAAAAGCAGGCCGACGACGCACGCGATCGCAAAGGTCGCGACCAACCGCCCGCCGACGAGGCCGCGCTCTCCGCAAGGTTGCGGCGATCTCGGCGAACGGCTCGGCCGGCACCATTCCGACCGTCCTTCCGACAGTGAGCCCGGCCAGCGTCCGACCACCGATGCGTCGGCGATGGCCCGCGGCTTTCGGCTGTCGACCGAGCTCGTCGCAGGAGTTCTGGTGGGCGCCGGCATCGGCTGGCTGATCGACCGCTGGGCTCGGGATCGCGCCGTGGGGGATGATCGTTTTTCTGCTGCTCGGGTTTGCGGCGGGCGTTCTCAACGTGATGCGGGTGGCAGGCGTGGTTCCGACCAACACGCTGGACCCGCCGGACAAGAGGCAATAGCGGCGCGCCGGACCGGCGGCGCGACGAAGGCAGGACTGATCCGGGCATGGATCCGATTCATCAGTTCCAGATCAAGAACCTCCTCACCTTTGGGCATATCGGTGGGTCGCGAGATCGCGTTCACGAACTCGGCGCTGTTCATGCTGATCGCGCTCGTCGTGATCGCTGCGCTGACGATCGGCGCCACCGCCTCGCGCGCGCTGGTGCCCGGCCGCATGCAGTCGATCGCCGAAATGTCCTACGAGTTCGTCGCCGACACGCTGCGCAGCAGCGCCGGCAGCGAGGGGATGAAGTTCTTCCCGCTGGTGTTCTCGCTGTTCATGTTCATCCTGGTCGTCAACGTGATCGGGCTCATCCCCTACACCTTCACGGTGACGAGCCACATCATCATCACGGTCTCGCTGGCGCTGCTCGTGTTCCTGACCGTCATCGTCTACGGCTTCTGCCAAGCACGGGCTGCACTTCTTCAAGCTGTTCGTGCCGAGCGGGATCCCGATCTACATCCTGCCGCTCGTGACCTTCATCGAGGTGCTCTCGTTCCTGTCGCGGCCGGTCTCGCACAGCGTGCGCCTGTTCGCCAACATGCTGGCCGGCCACATCACGCTCAAGGTGTTCGGCGGCTTCGTCATGATGCTGGGCGGCCTTGGCTTCCTCGGCTGGCTCGGCGCCGTGCTGCCGCTCGGCCTGACCGTGGCGCTGACCGCGCTCGAACTTCTGGTCGCGTTCCTGCAGGCCTACGTGTTCGCCATCCTCACCTGCATCTACCTCAACGACGCCATTCACCCGGGTCATTGAGGCCCGAACTCATCCAAACGAAGCACGAACAGGAGACCTCTCATGGACCCGCAAGCCGCAAAGTTTATTGGCGCAGGTATCGCCTGCATCGGCATGGGCGGCGCCGGCGTCGGCGTCGGCACCATCTTCGGCCACTACCTCGCGGCCGCGCTGCGCAATCCCTCGGCCGCGCAGGGCCAGTTCGGCAACCTGATCTTCGGCTTCGCGGTGACGGAAGCGCTCGGCATCTTCTCGCTGCTGATCGCGCTCCTGCTGCTGTTCGCGCTCTGATCGGACCGTCGGACTGCGCGACGCGCGGCGCCACGATCGCCAGCGCGCTGATCGTCTGGAGCCCGCAATGGCGCCGAAGACGCAAGCAGATCGAGACAATGGAGCATGTTCCGGCGGCGGAACATGGCGGCGGCTTTCCGCCGTTCCAGAAGGACACCTTTGCCTCGCAGCTGCTCTGGCTCGCGCTGACCTTCGTGGCGCTCTATCTCCTGATGTCGCGGGTCGCGCTGCCGCGCATCGGCTCGATCATCGAGGATCGCAAGCAGCGCATCGACGGCGATCTCGCCGAAGCGGAGCGGCTGAAGGAGGAGTCGGACGCGGCTATCGTCGCCTACGAGAAGTCGCTGGCCGATGCCCGCGGCCGCGCGCAGGCGCTCGCCAACGAGACCCGCGAACGCGAGGCCGAAGCCGCCGAGAGCGCCCGCAAGGCGCTCGACGCCAAGCTCAATGCCCAGATCGCCGAGGCCGAGAAGACGATCGCGGCGCGCCGATCGGCCGCCATGGCCAACGTCCAGGGCATCGCGACCGACGCCGCCGCAGCGATCGTCGAGCGCCTGACCGGCATCGACACCGGCAGGCCGCGAGGTCGAGGCCGCCGTCGCCGACGTGCTCAAGCGCTGAGGACAAGATGTTAGGTCGAAGCCGAATTCTGGGTCGCCGTCGCCTTCGTCATCTTCGTCGGCGTGCTGATCTATTTGGGCGTCCACAAGCTGGTCACGGGCGCGCTCGACCAGCGCTCCGCCCGCATCCAGGCCGACCTCGACGAGGCGCGCCGCCTCAAGGAGGAGGCGCAGGCGCTGCTGGCCGAGTATCAGCGCAAGCAGCAGACGCCGAGCGCGAGGCTGCGCAGATCATCGCCGGCGCCAAGGCCGAGGCCGACCGGCTTGCGGTCGAGGCCAAGACGCAAGCATGGAGGAGTTCGTCGCGCGCCGCACCAAGATGGCGGAAACCAAGATCGCGCAGGCCGAGGCGCAGGCGCTGGCTGACGTGCGCGCGGCCGCCGCCGAAGCCGCCGTCGCGGCGGCCGAGAAGATCCTCACCCAGACCGTCAAGGGCAGCGTCGCCGATGACCTCATCGACAAGGGCATCGCCGACCTCAAGTCCAAGCTGAATTGATACAGCACGTACGACAGCGCTGTAGCCCGGATTGAGCGTCAGCGAAATCCGCGTCTTCACGTGCCGATTTTTCGGCTGAACCCGGATATCGCTTCGCTCTATCCGGGCTACGACTTGCTCTTACGAGTTCACTCGCAGGCACATGGCGTAAGTTGCGAAGGTGCGCGCCACACGGTTCCCTCCCTCCTTGTGGGGGAGGGACGCTGTGGCACTGCTCTGCCTCCAACGATTCGTGCGCGTAAACTCTTCCACTTATCCGGTCACAGCCCGCCGACATTCCGAAACTTCTGCACGCGCTTGCCCTGCACCTCAGCGCTGTAGACGTTGCCTTTGCTGTCGATGCCGATGAAGTGCAGATTGTAGAACTCGCCGAGCTGGTGGCCGACCCGGCCGACGCTGTTCACCACCTCGCCGCTCACCCGGTTGACGACGTGGAACTGGCCGTTCGGGTCATCGACGACCAGGAGATAGGTCTGCGCCGCATCGGGCCATTTGACGATCGAGCCGATCGTGCCCGGATAGCTGTCCTTCAGCACAAAGGTCTCGCGCACGAAGGTCCCATCCTTGCGAAAGAACTGCATGCGATTGTGTTGGCGGTCGCAGACCACGACCAGCCCGTCAATGGTGATGGTGATGCAGTGCACCGGGTTGGTGAACTGCTGCGGCGGCGGTCCCTTGAAATCCCAGTTGACCTTGTCGTCGCTTGGCCGGTTACCGTAGGCGCCCCAGTGCCGCTTGTAGGCGCCGGTCGCGGCATCGAACACGATGACACGCTTGTTGCCGTAGCCGTCGGCGACGAACAGCTCGTTGGTCTCGCGATCGACCACCATCTCGGCGGGCCGGCCGAGATGCTCGGTGTCGTTCGATCCGCCCGGCGTGCCGGGCTTGCCGATTCGCATCACGAACTTGCCGTCGCGCGTGAACTTGAAGATGTGCCCGCCGGTCTCGACATTGTCGCCGACCCAGACGAAGTTGTTGTGGTCGACATGGATGCCGTGCCCGTCGTTGCCCCAGGTATAGCCCGGGCCATCGCCGCCCCAGCCTTGCACCACCTTGCCGTCCTGATCGAACTCGATCACCGGCGGCGCCGGCACGCAACATTTCACGTTCGGCGCGGTTGAGGCGCGCTTCTCGCGCGCATCGAGCCCGCTGGGCCGCTGGTTGATCCAGATGTGGTCCTGCGCATCGACCGTGATGCCGCCGATGGTGCCGATGATCCAGTTGCTCGGCAGCGTCTTCGGCCAGCTTGGATCGACCTCAAATTTCGGCACGGTCTGCGCAGGCGCGGGGCCGAGCGTCGAGAGCACGCACGCGCCAAGGAGCATCAGGTCTCGTACTATTCGGATCATTGCATCCCTCCCTGTCGAAGACGGGCTTTCTTACCGGCCCGTTCGTGACTGAGCGTAGCCCGGGTTGAGCGACAGCGAAACCCGGGATCAGCCTCTCTGCAAAAACAAGCAAAGCAAGGCGCCCCGGGTTTCGCTGACGCTCAACCCGGGCTACGGCGGCCGGCGCTACTTTTTCTTCGGCGCCGACTTCTTGGGCACCGGTGGCCGGTTGCGATCACCGGTGTCATCGAAGCCGATATAGACCACATAGGCCTCGAGCTCGGCGCGGCCCGGCATCGGGAAGCGCAGGTCCTCCTCGATGTCGGTGAAAGCAACGTTGGTCGCACCGGGCGGCAGAGCGACCGGAACCCGCCTGAACTTGGAGACGATGGTCTTGGGGTCGACGCCCTCGCGCACGACGGCGTAGCGCAGCGGGACGTCGACCTGGTTCGGCGCCCCCGCCGGTCCCACGATCACCCGCCCCTGCACCCCGACCCGCATCCGGATGTCCGGCCCCTCAAGCGCACATTGGCGAGCGAGCTGCGTGATCGAGAGCTGATAGCGCAGATCACTGCCGGTCGGCTGCTGCGTCTTGGTCGCGATCGCGAGCGTGGAGGCGCCCTGCCGGATATCGGCGGACGGGCAGTTGTCATCCAACGACGGCGGCGTCGGCTGTGCCGACGCCAGCGCGTTGCGGTCGGCCGAGGTGGCGACCACGCTTGAGAAACCCGGGACCGACGGAAACCAGTCCGACGAGCTCACCGAAGCGCATCCCGCAACACCGATGGCCAGCAAGACGACAGTACCGATGACAGTCGAACATCGCTCTTGAGGGAACATCATGCTCATCGAATTGTCTGAATGCTCGCGCCCCAGAGCCTTATAGCAGAGCCACCGTGGCAGCCAAAAGGCTGCAATCGCGGGTTGGGCCGGGGCTGTGACCTGCGACCGGCCAGTGCCCCGTTTCCGAAGTTCGTGATCACACCTCAGCGCACTCTGACACGAACTTCGGAAACAAAGGGGGCACTAGCAACTCTATGATTTTAGTGCCGCTTTTCGATTTGAAGTTCCTAACAGAGTTTGCTGCAGGTGGTGCAGGAACTTCAAATCGGCGGCACTAGCGCGCCGACGACTACCCATCGTCCCGCAGCCGCGCATACAGGAGGTGGTCCTGCCACACCCCATCAATGCACAGATACTGGCGCGCGAACCCCTCCCGCCGGAAGCCGGTCTTTTCCAGGAGCCGGATCGAGGCGGCATTGGTCGGGATGCAAGCGGCCTCGATGCGATGCAGCCGAAGCGTACCGAAGGCGAACGGGATGAGTGCGCTCACGGCGGCTGTCATGAAGCCTCGGTGCGCATAGGGCGCGCCCATCCAGTAGCCGAGGCTACCGGCCTGTGCGCAGCCGCGGCGGATGTTGGAGAGGGTCAGCCCGCCGAGCAGGATCTCGTCGGTGCGGTGCACGATGAAGAACGGATAGGCCAGATCCCCGCGCTGATCCTCGGTGTAGCGCTTGATCCGCCGGCGGAAAGCGGAGCGGGTCAGATCGTCGGCCGGCCAGGTCGGCTCCCAGGGGGTGAGAAAATCGCGGCTCGCATCACGCAGCGTCGCCCAATCCGCATAGTCCGACATCTGCGGCGCGCGCAGCACAACACCGTCGCCCACGATGGCGGGCAACTGCTCCGAAAAGCTGACCGTACGAAAGAAGGCCATGGACAACGTCTAGTGCCGCCGATTTGAAGTTCCTTTACCGCCTGCAGCAAGCTCCGTTAGGAACTTCAAATCGAAAAGCGGCACTAGAAGCTCGAGTTGCCAGTGCCCCTTTGGTTCCGAATGATCGATTCGACGCTCCCGGTCGAGTTTGCCGTAACTTAGCAGGAGCTTCAAACCGGCCGCACCGGTCACGCGACCTTGCGCACCAGACTTTCTGCGATCGTGGCTGCGCTTTCAAGACCGGGTCCAGGCCCGAGCGCCGCGATCGCCGGCCGGCCACGGCCGATCAAAGCGCGCCCGGCTGCCCGTGCGCTTTCAGGGGTCACGGATTCGATGCGACCCACCAGCTCGTCCAGCGGGATCGGCCGCCCCCAGGCGAAGATCTGGCGGGCAAGCTGCTCGGTACGCGCGCTCGAGCTCTCAAGCGCCATCAGCAGCCCGGCCTTCATCTGCGCCTTGGCGCGCGCGATCTCGGCCTCGCTGATGGTCTCGGCCGCGTTGGCGATCTCGCCAACGACGACGCGCATCAGCTCGGGCACATCCTCGGCGTCGGTGCCGGCATAGAGCCCGAACATCCCGATGTCGGAATAAGGCGCATGGAAAGCGTAGATTGAATAGCAAAGCCCACGAATCTCGCGCACCTCCTGGAACAGGCGCGAGGACATGCCGCCACCGAGCACGTTGGTGAACACCTGCAGATTGAACAGATCGGGATCGCGCTGGGCGATGCCGGGCAACGCCAGCGCGATGTGCACCTGCTCCAGGTCGCGCGTCTCGATATGCGATCCGCCCACGAACCGCGCGGCATCAGGCGTCGGCGGCAACGGCCCATTGAAGTTGGTGAACCTGCGCTCGACCTCCGCCACCACCGCCTCGTGATCGACCGCGCCGGCGGCAGCCACCACCATGTCGGGCGCGCGGTAGTGGCGCGCGAGGTAGGACGCAAGCTTGCGGCGGTCGAACGAGCGCACGGTCTCGCGCGTCCCCAGGATCGAGCGGCCGACGGGCTGGTTCGGAAACGCCGTCTCCTGCAGCCGCTCGAATACCAGATCGTCGGGCGCATCCTCGGAGGCGCCGATCTCCTGCACGATCACGTTCTGCTCGCGCTGCAGCTCCTCCGGATCGAACGCCGGATCGGACAGGATGTCGGAGAGAACGTCGAGCGCGAGCGGCACGTCGGCCGCGAGCACGCGCGCGTAATAAGCCGTGCTCTCGACGCTGGTGGCGGCGTTAAGGTCGCCGCCGACCGCCTCGATCTCCTCGGCGATCTGCCGGGCGGTTCGCCGGCTAGTGCCCTTGAAGGCCATATGCTCCAGGAGATGCGAGATACCGTGCTCGTCCGGCCGCTCGTCGCGGCTGCCACAGCCGGCCCAGACGCCGAGCGAGGCGGTTTGCAGATGCGTCATGGCGTCGGTCACGACCGTGAGACCAGACGGAAGACGCGTGACTTCGACGCTCATGCGGCAGCTCCTTGTGCGGCGCGGCTCAATGACAAGATATGGTGTTCGATTGCGGCCTGATCCACTGGCAACGTGACGACGCGTTCCGGCCGCTCGGTGAGCCCGGCAAGCCAGTCGGGCAGCCGCGGGCGCACGCCGCAGGCAGCCTCAACGGCTTCGGGAAACTTCGCCGCATGCGCGGTCGCGAGCACCACCATGGGCACGGCGGGATCGCGCGTCTCCTTCTCCGCCACAGCGACACCGACGGCGCTATGCGGATCGATGAGCGCGCCGGTCTCCCGCAACGTGGTGCGGATGGTGGCGGCAGTCTCCTGCTCGTCGGCGCGGTTGGCGGAGAACACCGCGCGCAGGCGCGTGAGCGCATTGCCGTTCAGCGAAAACCGGCGCGACTGCGCCAACGATGCCATGGCGGCGCGCACCGCCCTGGCATCGCGGCCAAAGGCCTCAAACAGGATACGCTCGAAATTGGACGCGACCTGAATATCCATCGAGGGCGAGGAGGTCGCGATCACGTCGCGTGGCTCGTAGGTGCCGGTCGCCAGCGTGCGCGCCAGGATATCGTTGACATTGGTGGCGATCACCAGCCGCTCGACCGGCAGCCCCATGCCGAGCGCGACGAAGCCCGCGAACACATCGCCGAAATTGCCAGTCGGCACCGTGAACGCGACGCCACGATGGGGCGCCCCGAGCGCGACCGCGGCGGTGAAGTAATAGACCGCCTGCGCCATGATGCGCGCCCAGTTGATCGAGTTGACGCCGGAGAGCGCCACCTGGTCGCGGAACGCATGGTGGTTGAACAGGCCTTTCACGATCGCCTGGCAATCATCGAAGGTGCCTTCGATCGCGAGCGCATGAACGTTGTCGTCGGCCGGCGTAGTAATCATCCGGCGCTGCACGTCGGAGATACGGCCCTGCGGAAACAGCACGAACAGATCGACGCGCTCGCGCCCGCGGAAGGCCTCGACCGCGGCACCGCCGGTGTCGCCCGACGTGGCGACCACGACCGTGGTGCGCTCGGACCGCGTCATGAGGGCGTGATCCATGAGCCTTCCAAGGAGCTGCATCGCCAGGTCTTTGAAGGCGAGCGTGGGCCCGTGGAACAACTCGAGCAGGTAGCCATTCGGCGCATACTGAGTGAGCGGCGCCACCGCCGGATGGCGAAACGACCCATAGGCCTCCCGCGCCATGCGGGCGAGGTCGTGCTCCGAAATGGCATCACCCACGAAGGGTCGGATCACTTCGACCGCCACTTCGGCATAGGGGCGCCCGGCAAAACCCGCGATCGTTTGGCCGTCGAGCGCCGGCCAGCTTTCCGGCACGTAGAGGCCACCATCGCGGGCAAGACCCGCGAGCAACACCTCGACGAAGCCGAGCGGCGGAGCCTCGCCCCGGGTGGAAACGTAACGCACGGGCCTCCTTCACTCCTCACTGCGCTGGCATTGTGGGGTGGCGCTGCCCGGCCGGCGCGCACGGACAATCCACAGATTAAACTATTGAAAATGCTACTGTTTATCCCGGAACATCGGGCCGAAGCTGGCTCACACTAGCGGCTCCCCCGCCGCCGCACAAGCAAAGCCGGAGAGATGGCTACCCTGCAGGTCAAGACCTCTAGACAACGGAACAAAGCATGAATATACAATTCATGGGTTGTGGTTGTTAGATTTATACAGACAAAGATTGTAGTGGCGGGCGCTCATGAGGTTTGAGTTGGAAGCGGGCATTGTTGGGGTCAGTAGCGTCGCGCACCGACGTCTTCGGCTTGTTATCACGCTCGTTGTCACTGCACTCGCAGTGGCCGGCTGCGCTCAGGTTCAGCAGCGTCAACAGCTCGCCGAGCCTGTGGGGTCCGTCATGCGAACTCCGGTCGGAGGCACGATTGCAACCATTGTGAAGGACCGAGACCTGCCGAACGCATTCGGGCGCGCCGATATTTACGGGCGCACAGTCGACGCCGGCTTTACGAGAATCATTTACCGGGGACGCGATGCTGATGGATCTGTGCTGGTGGAGCAGGTCAACGTCGACGTCCAATCCAACGCCAGCACCATGACCAGAGCTCCCGTCATCTATCACGGCTGGACACAGCCGGCGGTGGCCTCGAGCCGCGAGCGCGGGGTGGCGTATGGCACATCTCGCACCGTCAGCGTCGCTTCCCCGGCTGACCAGATCGCCATGCCGCTGCCGGGCGCCGCGCAATTCTCCATTCCCAAGCAACGATCGCTGACGTTGCCGACCGGACAGACGGTCGAGTTCATCGCGGCCGAACGGCACGAGCTGATATTCCGCATCGTCGGTCAGGGGACGTAGCGCATTGCGAGGATGACCGCACCGTGGAATCATTGATGATGTCGATGGAGGGGGCCATGCGCTTGTTTGTAATGCGCTTGTTTGTAATGCGTTTGCTAGTAATCTGTGGAGCCGTTCTGGTGCTCACCGGAGGCCTGCGCACCGCCGCGGCCGAGCTGATGTACAATTTCCAGGTCGGGACCTGGTCGGCCGGCGCCTATACCAAGCAGAACGCCAAGCAGTTCAATCATTGCGCCGCATCGGCCAACTATAACAGCGGCATTCTGATGTCGTTCTCGGTCTCGCGCACCTTTGCCTGGAGCATGGCTTTCACGCATGGCTCGTGGCGCCTGACGCAAGGACAGATATACGACATCGCCTTCACGGTGGACCAGATGCCGCCGCTCCGAGCTCGCGCAGTTGCGATCGGCCCCAACATGGTCGAGGTCCCGCTGGCCGACAGCACGGAGCTGTTCCAGCGCTTTCGGCAAGGCTACCAGCTGCGCGTCGCGGCGGCCGGACAGGTGTTTGCGTTCAATCTGACGGGAACGTCGCAAGTCTTGCCGGCGCTGCTGCGTTGCGTGCAGGCGAACCTGCAACCCTCCGGCACGACGACCGTTGCGGCGAACCCGTTCGCGGCACCGGCTCCGGCAAATTCGGCGACTCCGCGATCGAGCGCTGCCGGCCAGGAACGTCCGGCGGCCTATCGGGCTGAAGCGCTGTCGCTCGCCGCCAACATTCTGGGCAGCGCCGGCATCGTCGGCTTCCAGATTGCCGAGGGCGACAATGGCTTCGTCGACGCCGCATGGCGAGCCAACCGCCTGTTCGGCATGGTCAGGATCGAGCCCAACGAGCCGCCCGCTCTGATATCGGCCGGAATGATCGCGGTCGACGCCGCGGGCTGCAAAAGCAAGTTCGCCTCTGGATCGATCCCGGCAAGCGATAACAACGACGTGCCGCGGATGTTCACCAAATGCGGCGACGGCGACCAGGGCAATACGGTGTTTTATTTCATCCTGCCGCGCAAGGCGGGCGGACACTATCTCATCGGCACCGGCACGAGCGGCGCCGACGAGCCCGCCCGACAGGTCGAGTCCGACATTCGGCAGGCGACGCTGAAGGTGACGGGGCGATAGCGGGGCGCCCGCACACTCACGCGCTTGATGCGCCTTTCCTCGCGGTAGCGTCTTGCGAGTTTCTACACCATCTCCTGCAGCCGGATGATGAGCTCGCGCTGCCCCGAGAGGATTTTTTCGCGCGCCATATCGAGCGAGAACCATTCAGCGCGATCCACCTCCGGGAAATTCGCCTTGCGGCCACTCTTCGGCGGCCATTCCAGCTCGAACGTGTTCGACTTGAGCGTCGCGGCATCGAAATCGCCCTCGAGCGCGAAGGCGGTGACGATCTTGCGGCCCGGCTGCGTAATCTCGCCGAGCGGCCGGAACTCGCCACGTAGATGCTTACCGGTCTCTTCCGCGAATTCGCGGACCGCCGTGGCAAGCGGATCGTCGGGCTCGGAATATTCCCCTTTCGGGATCGACCACGCGCCCAGGTCTTTCTTGGCCCAGAACGGCCCGCCCGGATGCACCAGCAGCACTTCGAGGCCTTGCGCGCCTCGCCGATACATCAGAATGCCGGCGCTTCGTTTCGGCATCAGAGATTTAAACAGTTTGTCAGTAAACGGGAGCGTGCGACCAATTTGCACCTGCCTCCCTACTCGTTCGCGGCGCCGGTGAGGCTCATCGCATCCTTGGCTTCCTTGATCACATTGGCCGGCATCGCATAAGCGCGATCGAGGATCGTCTGGATCTTCTCGCCCGCGATCTCCTCGAGCTCGATATTGGCTTTCTTTGCTTCGGCGATCAGGCCGGGGTCTTTCATGGCGGCGCTGAACGCCCTGCGCAGCGCCGCGACCTTGTCGGGCGGCGTGCCGGGCGGCAGCAGGATCGGGCGGTCCATGTCCATCGGCGAGAGAACGAGCTGCAGGATCAGCCTGGTCTTCTCGTCCTTGGTGAACTCGATCAGCGCCGGTGAATCGGCAAACTCGGGATCGCGCTCGAGGGCGATCTGCACCGGCACCGCCACTTTCTTCTGCGGGAACCAGTCCGGCCGCGTCGATTTGATCGAGGACTTGAGACCGCCGCAGCGGCCGTGCACCTCGCCGCGCTCCATCGCAAGGTAGACATCGTTGCCGCCCTTGTAGCCGGACACGACCTTGATCTTGGTCCCGAACAGCTTGTTGATCATCGCCGGCATGGTCTCCATCTGCGAGCCCGCACCGGTGCCGCCGACGACAAACTCCTTCTCGAACAGATCGCGCCACGTGGTGATGCCCGAGGCGGTCCACGACACGCAGATGCCGGTCGCCGCGTTGATGCTGCCGATCCAGCTCATGCGGCGAGGATCGAAATTGGCGCCGCGAATGCCGTAGAGCGGCGCATAGGGCACGCTCGAATGCACCATGCCGATGGTGGTGCCATCCTTGGGCGCGACGTTGTTGAGAAAGATCATGGCGCGGATGCCGCCGGCACCCGGCATGTTCTGCACCACGATGTTGGGCTTGCCGGGAATATGCGCGGAGAGATAGGGCGCGAACACATGCGCATAGCTCGAATAGCCGCCGCCCGCCCCGGCGGAGAGGATCCAGTTGATTGTCTTGCCCTTGTAGAAATCCTCGATCGGCTCGGCGATAGCGTTGTTGGAGAGGCCAAGCAGCCCCGCCGCAGCAGCAAGCGCGATACTCGCGTTACGAAGGCGCGCACCCCAACGTTCCCTCCCCCCTTGTGGGGGAGGGACAGGGAGAGGGGTAGCGACAAGCACAGAATTCGCGGTCAACGCCTCGCGCAAGAAGGCCAAAACGCTTTGTCGGAGGGGAAGGAGCTTGGCAACACACTCCGCATCCGCCACCACCCCTCTCCCTGTCTCTCTCCCGCAAGGGGGGAGGGAACCGTGTGGCCCTGATCTTCGCAAATCCAACATCACGGCTCGCAGCATGGCTGAGCCTCTCCTACCCCATCACATCGATCAGAATGCCGTCGGGATCGGCAAGCGTATGCTGGCCCATGGCGCAGCTGCGCGCGAACAGCTTGTCGAGCGCCGCGCCCTCCTTGCCGGTGTGCACCGGAGCCGGCGCGAGCCGGGGATTGTCGGCCGCAATGCGCTCGACGTCGGCCTTGAAGGCCTCGACGCTCTCGACCTTGAAGCCGATATGATCCATGCCGGCCGTGATGATGCCGGTGTCTTCATAGTCGGTGATGTCCCACGGCATGACGACAAGCGTCATGTGGCCATCGGTGAGATAGTGGTTGCGGTCGTCGGCGCGCTTCTCGACGTTCCTGGGCGCGAGCTCGAATACGTCGCGATAGAAGGTCGCCATATTGTCGGGGTTCATGGTGCGCAGCGCCACATGGTTGATGTGGCGCGGATTGGCATTGCCAGTGTTCTCCACATAGACCGATGTGCGGTTCGCCATATCCGTCTGCGAGATGTCGAACATGTTGCCGTCGGGATCGTGCGTGGTGATGCCCGCGAACGGACGGGTCGACGGGCGCTTGAGCCACTTCACAGTCGGATATTTCTTGCGCATGCGGTCGAACACGGCCTCGCAGTCCTCGACCTGGATGCCGAAGTGGTCGAGGCCGGCGGAGCGGCCAGCCCGGCGCGGGTTGATGTTGAGGCCGACATAGCCGTCACCGACAGTCACGGCGCGGCCCGCCCTGGTCTTCTCCGAGGTCCGCATCCCGAACGCGGCGATATAGAACTGCGCGAGCTGGGCGTAGTTCTCGCTCACGATCGCCACGTGGTTGATCTTGGAGAACATCGGGAACCTCCCTCTTGACCCTATCTTGGGGCCGGTCTCGGCACCGCTTACATTCGCTGGCGGTATTGTGCCTGAATTCATGCAGGCGGAAAAGCTCCGCTGCGCCGCTCAAAGACGTAAAGGCCCACCGTGATGACAAAAAGCACAACCGCGCTGACCGCAAGCGACCAGTGCACACCCACGAGGCTTCCGCCCATGCCGACAGTGACGCCGGAAAATGCCCGCATGCCGTTGAAGCTCGTTCCATAGAGCCCGATCACCCGGCCGCGAATCGCCGCCGGCGCATGGATCTGCACCAGCGTCTGCGACATGGCGCCGAATGCAAGATTGAGAAAGCCCGCCGCGAACAGCAGCACGAGCGAGAGAACATAGACGCTCGACACAGCGAAGCCGCCCATGCACAGGCACCACAGGATCACCAAGCCGAAGGCGATGCGCGGCTCCGCCTGCCGAACGCCGCGGCTCTCGAGGATCATGCCGGCCGCGAGCGCGCCGGCCGCATTGGCGGCGAGCAACATGCTGTAATAGACGTCCGCATCACCGTGACCGAGATCGGCGGCGAACTCCGGCATCTGCGCCTGGAAGGCGTTGCCGATGACGAACGATGTGGCGCCGGCAAGTAGCGTCATCGAGACGACAACACGATTGCCGGCAATCTCGCGCGCGGTCGCGATAATGCCGGCGCGGCCACCAGGTGGCGTTCCCTTTGGCGTCTCCTGATGCGCTTTGCGCTTGAACGGCGCACGCACAAGCCACAGCGTCAGCGGCAGATACATGAGTGCGCCGATGATGACGCTCGCCGAAGGCCCGAACGCCAGCAGCATCGCGCCGCCCACCGCCGGCCCGCCAAGGAGCCCGGCCACCCGCGACATCGACAAGAGCCGCACCGCGCTGTGCAACTGCTCCGGCCCGACGATGTGGTGGATCAAGAGTTGCGAGGCCGGCCCCCACAACACTCCCGCGATTCCGTGCAGCGAGAACAACACGATGGCATGCCAAAGCTCGAGCGTGCCCGTCATGAACAATAGGCCCCAGCCGAGCGAGCATCCGACGAACAGCAGCATGCCGGCCTGAATGATCCGGCGCGGATCGAACCGATCGGCGAGCGCGCCGGCCGAGACCGAGAACAAGAGAAACGGCAGCCAATGCGAGATCACCGCATAGCCGGCCAGCGCCGGCGACTGGAATTTCTGAAATACCATCCAGTAGCTGATGACGTGCTCGATCGAATCGGCCGTCATCGCAAGCCCGCTGCCCAGCATGTACATGCCGTAACCGGGCACCTGCAGCGCCGCGAAGGCTTGCGGCGAACCCGCAGGCGACGTGGGTGGAACGTTGTTGGTCACGATAGCGGTGGTGTGGTGCTGTCAATTCGGTGAGGAGTTGCATTCCTTCTTCCACCTCCCGGCACCCCCGTCAAACTGCCCTGTGCATGCGGCGCCCCTGTACCGAACCCGCCCCATTCTCTTCTGCGAGCTTACGAAGTCGAAGCGCTCAAGCAACTCATTGAACTCGTGTGCTTTGATTGGCGAAATTGGCAGATCGAACGAGCCGATCGAATGTTGCGGTTTTGTGAAACATTGCATTCACGCACTCTGAGATTGCACGCCAGGTCAGAGGATGGTTGCTCTCGTTAACCATATCCTTCCGCCTTGAGGTTACCGCGATTTGACTCTACATCGACCGTGGGGCTCATCTCAGTTGTTATTAGTATCGAGTTTGTCGATGGACGCACCAATCGTCACATGCGCGAAGTGCGGGCAGCGCAACAGGCTTTCGGCCGCATCAGCGAAAAAAGGCATTTGGAAATGCCGCAAATGCGGCAACGAACTGTCTGCGGAGGCCGCGACCGCAGCGCCCAAGCGTGGGCGCACACTCATCATTGCCATCGGCGCAGCCGCAGCAGCCACTCTTCTAATCGCTGTTTATGCCTCATTCTGGAGCATAGAGGTGTCGCGCACGCGCGCCTTCGCGACTGCGGCCGCCCATGAGTTCAACGAAGGCAGTTTCGACCGCGCCGCTGCGCTCGCGCTCTCCGGCCTGCCAAAGGCCGGCTCCTTGTTCGGCCTGTTCCAGCCCGGCGATGCCGAAGCAGAGTTGCGCCGCACCGGAATTCACCAGATCAAGGACGAGCGGCTCATTCCCAAAGGCAAGGATGCAGACTTCAAGGCTTTGAAGGAGCGCTTCCTGGTCCGCGTGGCCGACGGCGCGCAGGTGATCCTGACCGATGTCGCCAGCGGGCAAGAGCGTCCGCGCAGCATCGCGGCCGTGTGCGCCAAGGCACGCAGCAGCGAGGGTTGCGCCGTCAGCGAGATCGACACCGACGACGAAGGCCAGCGTCTCCTGCTCACGCTCGATGACGGCTCGATCTGGCTCGTCAATGCCGACGATTCCGCCAAGATGGTCGTCGCGTCCAAATGCGCCAAGGTTGCGGGCGGCCGATCGGAATCCGGCTCCTGCATGCCGAGCCGCATTCATCTCTCGGCCGCAGGGCGCTATGCCGTCGTCAACAACAAGCCGCAGGCGTTCATCGCATTCGATCTCGACACCGGCGCGGAGCGCACGCTCGACCTTTCTCGCGATTGCGATGCCGAAAAGACGCAGGTCTCCAAGTCGCTCTGCCAGGAATATCAGGTGCGCGTCCTGCTGTTTCGCGGAGACGATGTGCTGCTGGCGCGCCATGGCAGCCGCGCGACGTTGTGGATGCTGTCCGAGAACGGAATCGTGCGCGATCTGCCAACCCCGGTCGATCGCGCCGTGAAGGGGCC
Source organism: uncultured Alphaproteobacteria bacterium (assembly GCA_963745515.1). Classification (GTDB taxonomy): domain Bacteria; phylum Pseudomonadota; class Alphaproteobacteria; order Rhizobiales; family Xanthobacteraceae; genus VAZQ01. The sequence continues at coordinate 210,002 of CAVUXO010000006.1, read as the reverse complement.
TGACAAAACACTGACGGGCTATTCCATCTCCGGTGACACCGTTGCGCAGATCATACCGACTGCAGGCCAGACGCCCGCGCAGGGAACGACCATCAAGCTTGGCAATTGCGATGCGCTCATCCCACCGGGCCAGGCGCCTGCCCAGACCTCGGGCTGCCGCATCTCGTCGATTGCGGTCTCGCCCAAGAATTCCGACCTCGCCGTCGCGATCACCGGCGGCAACATCCTCCTGCGCCAGCCCACCGGCGACACGCCTGCCGATCCGCGCATCCTGCGGTTCGATTGCCTTCCGATCAGGGCCGACGCGTTTGCGCTCTTCGACATGGATCGGCCGACGCGATGCAGCATCACCGACTTGCGTTTTGCGCCAAACGGCACGGCGCTCGCCGCGCTGGGCAACGACCGCATGCTGCGCGTGTTTCGGGTCGGCGGCGAGCAAGGGCGCAGCGGCGAAAGCGCGCTATTGGCCTCGGTCGCACTCGACGCCGCGGTGAGCTATTTCGGCTTCGACGCCAATGGCGAGACCTTGACCGTCGCGCTCGGCACCGGCGCCATCCGCCGGTTCGATCTCGTCGCACCGCCTCCGCGCGGGCTCGGAGCGCTCCGCAGTGACATCTGCGCAAGGCTTGCCGATCACGCCTCGCCGCTGACGGAGCTCAGCGCTACCGATATCAATGAAATCGGCGCACGCTTCCCCGCCCTCAAGCTGACGGCTGCCGACCGCTCCCCCTGCACACCTTGAGTGGGCGGCGCAGCCCGCTCGACCGCCTGTCCCCAGGACTGCCTCATTTTTGTATTTGAAAATTCGATTGAGTGAGAGTACGCATCAATTTACGGCTAAATATTATCGATTCTGATGTCTAAAACATGCTAACTGGTGCTCAGATGCGGGCTGCCCGGGCGCTCCTGGGCATCGACCAGCGCGAGCTCGCGCAGCGCTCAGGGCTCTCGCTGCCCACCGTCCAGCGCATGGAGTCGAGCGATGGCGTCGTCCGCGGCAACGTCGATTCCCTGATGAAGCTCGTCGAGGCGCTCGGGGCCGCCGGCATCGAGCTGATTGGCGAAGGCGCGGTGAGCCACAACGGCGGACGGGGGGTGCGGCTGCGGTCATGAGCGCCTCGCGAACCATCGCGGCGGACATCACGAAGGCAGGCGTTACGCCCGCCTCGGGGAGGCGATGATGGTGCTCGCCGCGCTCATAGTCGCTGCGGCGTTCCTTGCGATCGTGCCGGTCGCGGTCGCCACCGCCCGCTCCGAGCACGGACGCATCATCGTCTATGGCGCAAGCCTCGCCGCCTCGCTCGTGCTCCTGCTGATCGCGCTTGCCTCGCTGTTCGCGCCGCCCTCGACCGCGACGCTGCCGCTCGGACTGCCCTGGCTCGGCGCCCACTTCCGGCTCGACGCGCTTGCCGCCTTCTTTCTGGCCGTGGTCAATCTCGGCGGTGCGGCCGCAAGCCTCTATGCGATCGGATACGGCACGCACGAGACAGCGCCGCAGCGCGTGCTGCCATTCTATCCGGCCTTCCTCGCCGGCATGTCGCTGGTGGTGCTCGCCGACGACGCCTTCTCGTTCCTGGTCGCGTGGGAATTCATGTCGCTCAGCTCGTGGGCGCTGGTGATGGCGCATCATCGCGTCGCCGACAACGCACGCGCTGGCTACATCTACCTGATCATGGCGAGCGCTGGCACGGCGGCGCTGATCCTGACCTTCGGGCTGCTCGCCGGCCCCGATGGCGGCTACACCTTCGCGCAGATGCGCGCCGCGCATTCCGAGTACGCCGCAGCGGTTCTGATGCTCGCGCTCCTTGGCGCAGGCTCCAAAGCGGGTCTCGTGCCGCTGCATGTCTGGTTGCCGCTCGCGCATCCGGCGGCGCCGAGCCACGTCTCCGCGCTCATGAGCGGCGTCATGACCAAGGTCGCGGTCTATGGCTTCGTGCGCATCACGTTCGATCTCGCCGGTGAGCCGGCCTGGTGGTGGAGCATCGTGGTGCTCGCGCTCGCCGGCATCACTGCGGTGATGGGCGTGCTCTATGCGCTCATGCAACGCGATCTCAAGCGGCTCCTCGCCTATTCCACGGTCGAGAACATCGGCATCATCTTCATCGGGCTCGGGCTCGCGCTGGCCTTCAAGGCGCACGGGATGGCGCAGGCCGCCGCGCTCGCGCTCACCGCCGGTCTGCTGCACGTGTTCAATCATTCGCTGTTCAAGAGCCTGCTCTTCTTCGGCGCTGGCGCCGTGCTCAACGCGACCGGCGAGCGCGATATGGAGCGGCTCGGCGGTCTCATCCATCGCATGCCGCAGACCGCCTTCGTGTTCCTGCTCGGCTGCACCGCGATCTCGGCGCTCCCTCCGCTCAACGGCTTCGTCTCGGAATGGCTGACGTTTCAGGCGATCCTGCTGAGCCCGCAACTGCCGTCCTGGGGCCTCAAGCTGATCGTGCCCGCGGTCGGCGCGCTGCTTGCGCTCTCGGCCGCGCTCGCCGCCGCTTGCTTCGTGCGAGCATTCGGAGTGACGTTCCAGGGCCGCGCGCGCACACCGGCGGCCGAGCGGGCGAGCGAAACCGACCGTGTCTCGCTCGCCGCCATGGGCATCCTGGCCGCCCTCTGCCTCGTCGCCGGAATCGTTCCCGGCTTCTTCATGGATCTGCTAGCGCCAGCAGTCGGAAGCCTGGTCGGCCAGCGGCTGCCGGCGCAGACCGGTGCTGATTGGCTCTCGATCGTGCCGATCGCTGAGAGCCGCAGCTCCTACAATGGCCTGCTCGTGTTCCTGTTCATGGTCATCTCCGGCACGCTTGCGGCCTCCGCTATCCACCGCTTCGCCTCCGACCGGCTGCGGCGTGCGCCGCCCTGGGACTGCGGCTATCCGGACGCGAGCCCCGCAACCCAGTACACCGCCGATAGCTTCGCGCAGCCGATCCGAAGGGTCTTCGGCACGGTCGTGTTCCGCGCCCGCGAGCACGCCGAGATGCCGCCGCCCGGCGACACGCGGCCGGCCCGCTTTAGGGTCGAGCTGCGCGATCTCGTCTGGGACGTGCTCTATGCACCACTCGCATCCGGCGTGAGCATTGCGGCCGACCGCCTCAACCACCTGCAGTTTCTGACCATCCGGCAGTTCCTGAGCCTCGTCTTCGCCGCGCTCGTGATCCTCCTCCTGGTGCTCGCGATATGGCTCTGATCCTTGATCTCGCCGTACAGGGCGCGCAGATGCTGCTGGTGCTGCTGCTGGCGCCGCTGCTCACCGGCCTTGTGCGCAAGGTGAAGGCGCATCTCTTGCGCCGGCAGGGACCACCGCTCATCCAACCCTACCGCGACCTCATCCGGCTTCTGCGCAAGGACGTGGTGCTGGCCGAGAACGCCTCCTGGCTGTTTCGGGTCATCCCCTATCTCGTCTTTGCCGCCACCTGGGTCGCCGCCTCGCTGGTGCCGACCTTCGGCACTGGCCTGCTGTTCAGCTGGTCCGCCGACCTGATCGCCATCATTGCGCTTCTGGGCAGCGCGCGCTTCTACCTGGCGCTTGCCGGCCTTGATGTAGGCACGAGCTTCGGCGGCATCGGCTCGAGCCGCGAGGTGATGATCGCCTCGCTCGCCGAGCCCGCGATGGTGATGATCGTATTCACGCTCGCCTTGATCGCGGGTTCGACCCAGCTCTCCACCATGGCGAGCTTCCTCATCTCCGGCGAAGCCGGGCTGCGCGTATCGCTCGGGCTTGCGCTGATCGCGCTGATCATCGTGGCGATCGCCGAGAATGCCCGCATCCCAGTCGACAACCCGGCAACCCACCTCGAGCTCACGATGGTGCACGAGGCCATGATTCTGGAATATTCCGGCCGCCACCTCGCGTTGATCGATCTCGCTGCCTCGCTGAAATTACTGCTTTATATCTCTCTGATCGGCTGCCTGTTCGTGCCCTGGGGCATGGCCGCGCCCGGCACCGGCATGGCGGCTTTCACGCTCGGGGTCTTCACCTATCTCGGCAAGCTCGCGATCGGCGGCATCCTGCTGGCGGTGTTTGAAACATCGATCGCTAAGATGCGCGTGTTCCGCGTGCCGGAATTCCTTGGGGCCGCGCTCATGCTCGGCCTGCTCGCGACACTCCTTCGCTTCGTCTCCGGGAGCTTCTGATGCGCGGCCTCACGTTCGACATCGCTCATATGCTGGCCGGCACGCTGGTGCTCGTGAGCTTTCTGGAGCTCTACCAGGACCGGCTCTATGCGCTGCTCAACACCTTCGCGGTGCACGCCTTCGTGCTGACGCTGTCGGTCGCTTGGCAGGCCTACGTGCAGGGCGCGCCGCATCTCTACGTCACTGCCGCCATCGCGCTCGTGTTCAAGGCGATCATCATTCCGGTGGCGCTGCACCGGATCATCGTGCGGCTCGGCATCCACCGCGAAATCGAGAAGGTGGTCGGCGTCGGCACCGCCATGCTCATCGGCATGGGGCTCGTCGCGCTCTCGATGGTGGTGATGCTGCGGGTGACCGCGGGCGCCGATCCGCTGGCGCGCGAGGATCTCGCGTTCGCGCTCTCGGTCGTGCTGCTCGGGCTCCTGATGATGGTGACACGCCGCAACGCGGTCGGACAGGTCGTGGGCTTCATGTCGCTCGAGAACGGGCTTGTCCTCGCCGCTGCCGGCGCCAAGGGCATGCCGCTCGTGGTGGAGATCAGCGTCGCCTTCTCGATCCTGATTGCCTTCATCGTGATAGGAATCTTCCTGTTCCGCATCCGCGAGCGCTTCGATACCGTGGACCTGCAGGCGCTCGATCGCTTCCGCGGAGAGCGCCGATGAGCCTCGACGCCGTTACCGCGATCCTGCTGATCCCGGCACTTGCGGCCGCACTGCTTGCGCTGCTGCCCGGCTACCGGGCGACCGCGCGCCTCAACATGCTCGCCGCGTTGTTGACCTTCCTGACCGCGCTGTCGCTGCTGCTGGTGCGCCCGCCGGCGGGCCCTTATCTCCATGTCGACGATCTCAACAATGTTTTCATCGTGCTGACCACATTCGTGGGCTTCACCACCAGCGTGTTCAGCGCGAGCTACATCGACCACGAGATTGAGATCGGGCGGCTCGCGCCGACATTCGTGCGATTCTATCACGCGATGTACCAGGTGCTGATGTTCGCGATGAACCTCGCGCTTGTCGCCAACAATATCGGCGTGATGTGGGTAGCAATTGAGCTTGCGACGCTCACCACCGTGCTCATGGTCGGCATCTACCGCACCCACGAGGCGCTCGAGGCGGCCTGGAAATACTTCATCCTGGGCAGTGTCGGCATCGCGCTCGCGCTGTTCGGCACCATACTCATTTACATGGCGGCACGGCCAAGCGTGGGCGAAGGACTCGACGCCATGGTCTGGACCACGCTGATCGAGCACGCGGCGGCGTTCGATCCGGCACTGCTCAACGTTGCGTTCGTGTTCCTGCTGCTCGGCTACGGCACCAAGGTCGGGCTCGCGCCGCTCCATGCATGGCTCCCGGACGCGCACGCCGAAGGCCCGACGCCGATCTCGGCCGTGCTCTCGGGCCTCCTCCTCAACGTCGCACTCTATGCGCTGTTGCGGTTCAAGATGCTGCTCGCCGCCAACCCGCACGCGCTCGCGCCCGGCCCGTTGATGGTGACGATGGGGCTGATCTCGGCGCTGTTCGCCGCCTTCATGCTCTATCGGCGCCGCGACATCAAACGCATGTTCGCCTATTCCTCGATCGAGCATATGGGCATCATCACGTTTGCTTTCGGCATGGGCGGCCCGCTCGCCAATTTCGCCGGGCTCCTGCACATGACCACCCATTCGCTCACCAAGTCGGCGATCTTCTTCACGGTCGGACACATCGCGCAGGTGAAGGGCACCCAGCGCATTGCCGACATGGGCGGCCTGACCGAGACCCATCCGGTGCTTGGCTGGGGGCTCGTGCTCGGCGTCGTCGCCATCGCGGGCTTGCCGCCGCTCGGCATCTTCATGAGCGAGTTTCTGGTGGTGACCTCGACCTTCGCCCGCGCGCCGTGGCTTGCCGTGCTGCTGGTGCTTGCGATCCTGATCGGGCTTGCCGGGCTGTTCCTGCGCCTCAACACCATCGCGTTCGGCGAGCCGCGCGGGCCGACCGACGAGGCAAAGGCATCCTATGTGCCCATGTTCGCCCATTTGGCGCTGGTGTTTGTGGCCGGCATCTACATGCCGCCTCATCTTGTTGCCTGGTTCCAGAACGTCGCCAAGCTGCTCGGATAGCCATGATCACCGACACGATCGCAGGTGAGCGCGTTTCCGGTCATCGTCCCTGGCCGCGCATCATCGTGGGCGCGGACGGCTGGCGCCGCGCGGGTGAGGAGCTTCAGGCCTTGCGCTGGACGCTGCTTGGTCTCTGGGGTGACACCGGCGCCGTCCACATGGCGGTCCTCGATGAGCCAGCAAGTGATCTCGCGGTCCTGACGCTCGAATGCCGGGATGGAACGTTCCCCTCGATTGGCGCCTTGCATCCACCCGCCATCAGGCTCGAGCGGGCGATCCATGACCTATATGGACTCACGCCAGTCGGCGCGCCTGACGCACGGCCCTGGCTCGACCTCGGCTTCTGGGGCGTCGAGCAGCCGCTCGGATCGAAGCACGCCGCAACGACGCCGCGGGTCCCTTATTCGTTCCTGCCGGTCGAAGGCGAGAACCTGCACCAGATTCCGGTCGGCCCCGTGCACGCCGGCATCATCGAGCCCGGCCACTTCCGCTTCACCGCCAACGGCGAAACGGTGGTGCGGCTCGAGCAGAGGCTCGGCTATGTCCACAAGGGCATCGACTCGCTGATGGCGGGCGCGTCACTCGATCAGGCTGCGCGCCTTGCCTCGCGCACCTCGGGCGACAGCACGGTCACCTATGCGCTCGCCTTCGCGCACGCGGTCGAAGCGGCGCTCGATGTGACGGTGCCGCCGCGCGCGCGCTATCTGCGCGCCCTGATGGCGGAGCTCGAACGCCTTGCCAACCATTTCGGCGACATCGGCGCGATCTGCAACGACGCCTCGTTCTCGATCATGCATGCGCAATGCGGCATTCTGCGCGAGCGCACGCTGCGCGCCGCCGATGCCTGCTTCGGCCATCGCCTGATGATGGACCGCGTGGTGCCGGGCGGCGTCGCGCAAGATCTCGGCGCCGGCGGGATGGCGGCCGTGACCGTCCTGCTGGCGGAAGCCCGGCGCGTGTTTCCACGACTTGTCAGACTCTACGACAACACCACCTCGCTGCAGGACCGTACCGCGCAGACCGGCATTCTGCGCACCGACTACGCCCGCCAGTTCGGCGCCGGCGGCTATGTCGGACGCGCCAGCGGCCGCGCCTTCGACGCACGCAAGGCGCTTCGCTATGCGCCCTATGGCGAGCTGTCCTTCGAGGTGCCGACGCGCGACGCCGGCGATGTCGATGCCCGCGTCTGGATTCGCATCGAGGAGGTCGAGCAGAGCCTGTCGCTGATCGAGCAGATCATGCAGCGGTTGCCTGACGGCGCGATCCAGGCCGAGATCAAGCCCGCCGGTGAGCCGCGCGAAGGTCTCGGTCTCGCTGAATCCTTCCGCGGCGACGTGCTCGTTTGGGTGCGCCTCGATGGCGAGCGCGTGGCGCGCTGCCATCTGCGCGATCCCTCGTGGTTCCAGTGGCCGCTGCTGGAGGTCGTGATCGAAGGCAACATCGTCGCCGACTTCCCGCTCTGCAACAAGTCGTTCAACTGCTCCTACTCGGGGCATGATCTATGACACCAAGCGTGATGAACCCACGGGCGTCATGCCCGCGCTTGTCGCGGGCATCCACGTCTTACTTTCTGGAAGCAAGTCGTGGATGGCCGGGACAAGCCCGGGCATGACGACGGAGAGCTCCGGACAAGGCACAAATTAGGAAGCGCGGGCATGCGACGAACCCTGCTTGAGGGCATGCTGAGCCGGCCGCTCACCGAAGCGCCACCGTCTCCTGACGACGCGGCACTGGCCGAGCTTGCCGGCAAGCTCGACGCTGCGGCGCGGCGGCGGCTCGGCCGCAGTCTTTCGATCCGCGAGGTCGATGCCGGCTCCTGCAACGGCTGCGAGCTGGAGATTCACGCGCTCAACAACGCCTTCTACGATCTCGAGCGCTTCGGGCTGCGCTTCGTCGCCTCGCCGCGCCACGCCGATGTGCTGATGGTCACCGGCCCGGTCACCAAGAACATGCGCGAGGCGCTCGAGCGCACCTATAACGCGACGCCTGATCCGAAATGGGTCGTGGCGGTCGGCGACTGTGCGGCCAATGGCGGCATCTTCGCCGGAAGCTATGCGGTCGCAGGCGGCGTCAAGGATGTGATCCCGGTCGACCTCCACATTCGCGGCTGCCCGCCGCGCCCGGCGCAGTTGTTGCAGGGGCTGCTCGCGCTCATGGAAAAGCAGAGCGCTTAGCGCGGCGCGTGTCTTTGCCTCAAATGCCGGACAACGCCGCCGCTTGCCAGCAAGCAGGATCAGGCCCAATCTAGGCGCCAAAACGACCCGGAAAAAAACAATCAGGAAGCGCCATGACGGCCCAGATCAAGCTCGGCATGTTCCTGCGGCCGGCAGCCCATCACGTCGCCGGCTGGCGGCACCCGGACGCCTGGGCCGACGGCGGCCTGAACTTTTCCAAATATGTCGAGATGGCGCAGCACCGCCGAGCGCGGGCTGTTCGATCTCATGTTCTCGGCCGATGCGCTGACCGGCGAGCGCTACGACCGCGAGACGCTGTCGCGCACGTCCTACGTCGCCTGGATCGAGCCGATGTCGCTGCTCACCGCGCTCGCGCCGGTGACGCAGCAACATCGGCCTCGTCTGCACCGCGACCACGACCTACGACGAGCCCTATCACATCGCGCGCCGCTTCGCCTCGCTCGATCTGATCAGCGGCGGCCGCTCGGGCTGGAACCTCGTGACCTCGGCCAACGACGCCGAAGCGCAGAATTTCGGCCGCGAGCAGCATCTGCCGAAGCACGAGCGCTATCGGCGCGCCCGCGAATTCGTCGACGTGGTGCGCGGCCTGTGGGACAGCTGGGACGACGACGCCTTCGTGTTCGACAAGGCGGACGGCCGCTTCTACGATCCCGACAAGCGCCACGTGCTCGATCACAAGGGCGAGTTCTTCAAGGTGCGCGGCCCGCTCACGGTCTCGCGCTCGCCGCAAGGCCAGCCGGTGGTGGTGCAGGCCGGCGCCTCCGACGACGGCCGCCAGCTCGCGGCGGAGACCGCCGAGGTCGTGTTCTGCGCGCACCAGACCATCGAGGCGCGCGCGACATACTATGGCGACGTGAAGGGCCGCATGGCGCGCTGCGGGCGCGATCCCGATCATCTCAAGATCATGCCGGGGCTCAGCGTCTTGGTCGGCCGCACGCGGCAGGAGGCGCAGGACAAGTTCGACGAGCTGCAGAACCTGATCCATCCGGAGGTCGGCGTGGCGCTGCTGTCGAAATACATCGCCTGGGACCTGACCGGCTACGACATCGACGGGCCGGTGCCGGTGGTGCCGCAGGATCGCGGCGCGCCGACGCGCTCGGCGCTGCTGAGCGACACCGCGCGGGCCGAAGGGCTGACCATCCGCCAGCTCTATCAGCGCATCGCCGGCGGGCGCGGGCATTATCAGGTGATCGGCTCGCCGAAGGACGTCGTCGACCTGATGGAGGAATGGTTCACCACCGGCGCCGCCGACGGCTTCAACGTGCTGCCGCCGTTCTTTCCCAACTCGCTCGACGAGTTCGTCGCGCTGGTCGTGCCGGAGCTGCAGCGGCGCGGGCTCTATCGCACCGCCTATGAGGGCAAGACGCTGCGCGAGAATCTCGGCCTGCCGCGGCCGGCGAGCCGCTACGCCGGCCGCGCTGCCAAGTCGCAGGCCGCGGAGTGATCGATGTGCGCATGATCCGGCGTCGCAGCGACGCATGGTCGACGCACGAACGGACGCGGAAGGACACTGCGATGCGCAAAGTTCTAGGCGCGGCGCTCTGCGGCACTGCTGCTGCTGCTCGCCTCCGCGCCCGCCATGGCCGATGCCGGTCGCCGACTTCTACCGCGGCAAGCAGATTCGCGTCATCGTGCGCACCACGCCGGCCACCGACTACGACCAGTACTCGCGCCTGCATCGCCCGCTTCATGGGCAAGCACATTCCGGGCAATCCGTCGATGATCGTCGTCAACATGCCGGGCGGCGGCGGCATCACGGCGGCCAACTACATGGCGCAGGTCGCGCCGCACGACGGCACCGTGATCGGCATCGTCAGCCAGGGGCTCGCCGCCGATCAGGCGCTCGGCATGTCGCCGCAGCTCAAGGCCGACCTGCGCGAGTTCAACTGGATCGCCAATGTGATCTTCTCCAACCAGCTGCTGGTCGTCTGGCACACCTCGCCGACCAAGACGCTGGACGACGCCAAGAAGCGCGTCACCACCATCGGCACCACCGGCGCCGGCTCGGCCTCGGTGCAATATCCGGCGTTCTACAACAACGTGCTCGGCACCAAATTCAAGATCGTCTTCGGCTATCCGGGCGGCGCCGCACATCGATCTCGCGATGGAGCGCGGCGAGGTCGAAGGCCGCGGCACCAATCCCTATTCCTCCTACATGGCGACGCATCCGACCTGGATTCCGCAGAAGCTGATCATCCCGCTGGTGCAGGCCGGCATCGAGAAGGAGCCGGCGCTGCCGGACGTGCCGCTGATCCGCGATCTGCCGGTGAAGGCTGAGGACAAGCCGCTGCTGGAATTCATGGCGCGCGCCGTCGACCGTCGGACGGCCGCTCGCCACCACGCCGGGCGTTCCGGCCGAGCGCGTGGCGGCGCTGCGCGCGGCCTTTGCGGCGATGGTCAAGGACCCGGAGTTCATCGCCGCCGCCGCGCAGGAGCAGCTGGAGATCCGGCCGCAGACCGGCGAGACCGATCGCAGAGCATCATCGCCGGCTTGCTCGAACGCGCCAGCAGGACGTGCGCGAACGCATGAAGATCGCGCTGCAGCCGAAGGACGAGCACGTGGTCGATGGGCCACAGCGAGCGATGATGCAGTTGAGCAGCGATATGCGAGCGGCAACGCAGGGAGCGAACACGATGTCTCAGATCACAGCTGCGGTGCTTGCCGGCATGCTGACCCTGCCGGTCATGTCGAGCGCCGGCCGCTCGCCGAGCCGGTGGCCGATTTCTACAAGGGCAAGCAGATCCGCATGGTCGTCCGCACCACGCCCGGCGGCGACTACGACCAGTATTCGCGGCTGCTCGCCCGCTTCATGGGCAAGCACATTCCGGGCAATCCGCAATTCGTGGTCGTCAACATGCCGGGCGGCGGCGGCATCACCGCCGCCAACTACATGGCGCAGGTCGCGCCGCGCGACGGCACCGTCGATCGGCATCGTCAGCCAGGGGCTTGCCGCCGACCAGGCGCTCGGCATGTCGCCGCAGCTCAAGGCCGATCTGCGCGAGTTCAACTGGATCGCCAATGTCGTCTATTCCAACCAGCTGCTGGTGGTGTGGCACACCTCGCCGACCAAGACGATCGAGGACGCCAAGAAGCGCGTCACCACCATCGGCACCACCGGCGCCGGCTCGGCCTCGGTGCAGTATCCGGCGTTCTACAACAACGTGCTCGGCACCAAATTCAAGATCGTGTTCGGCTATCCGGGCGGCCAGCACATCGATCTGGCGATGGAGCGCGGCGAGGTCGAAGGCCGCGGCACCAATCCCTATTCCGGCTGGATGGCGTCGAAGCCGACCTGGATTCCGCAGAAGCTGATCATTCCGCTGATCCAGGCCGGCGTCGAGAAGGAGCCGGCGCTGCCGGACGTGCCGCTGATCGTCGATCAGCCGGTCAAGCCCGAGGACAAGCCGCTGCTGCAGCTTCATGGCGCAGTCGTCGGCGGTCGGACGGCCGCTCGCCACCACGCCCGGCGTGCCGGCCGGAGCGCGTCGCGGCGCTGCGCGCGGCCTTCGCGGCGACCGTCAAGGATCCGGAGTTCATCGCCGCCGCCACGCAGGAGAACATGGAGATCCGGCCGAAGACCGGCGAGAAGCTGCAGGAGATCATCTTCGGCCTGCTCGGTGCGCCGCAAGACGTGCGCGACCGCATGAAGATCGCGCTGCAGCCGAAGGACGAGCACACGGTCGAGAAGAAGTAATCTAACTGACTACCGCGCCCGAGCGCCCGGATGGTCCGCTGCACGACCTCGGGCGGCGTCGCGTAGGCCTTGCTGACCACCTCGGTCATCTCGCGCGCCGAGACCGGCACGACGTTGAGGTTCTGCTTCTTCGCATCCTCCAGAAACGCCGGATCGGCGAGCGTCGCATCGAACGCCGCGCGCAGCGCGGCGAGGCGATCGGCCGGCACGCCGGGCGGCGCCACGAACGGGCGGCCCATGGCGGCGCGCGCGAAGAACAATTCCAGCGCCTGGCGATCCTCCGCCGAGCGCGCGGCCTCGATCACCATCGGCGCACCCTTGACGCGCGGATCGGGCGTGAGCGCCGCCTGCAACAGCACGTTGATGCTGCCGTTGCGCGCGAGATTGCCGCGCGAGAGCGAGTCGTAAGCGAGGCAGATGCCCTGCACCTCGTTGCGCTCCATCGCGAGCTGGATCTCTCCCGAGCCCTGATAGCCTTTGACCAGCTTGAACTTCATGCCGAGCAGGGCCGACAGGAACTCCGGGTAGATGGCCGTATCGGCGCCCGAGCCGGTGCCGCCGACCGCGAGCTCCTTGCTGTAGAGATCCTGCAGGCTCTGCACCGCGGCATCCTTGCGGGCGCGCGCAGACCGTGGTGTCGCGGCCGGGGCTGCCGATGTAATTGATCTTGAGCGCGTCGAACTGCGTGCCCTGGCCGCCCAGCAGCGGCTCGAACACGATGCCGCGGTTGATCATGCCGATCACGGTGCCGTCCTTGGCGGCGGTGTTGTAGAGCCGGTTGGCGACCAGCAGCCCGCCGGAGCCCGGCGTATGCACCGGCACCACGTTGGGATTGCCGGGGATGTGCGTCGTCAAATGACGCGCCACGGTGCGCGCCCACAGATCATCCTCGCCGCCTGGGCCGAAGCCGATGAGCAGCGAAATCGTCTTGCCGCGGAAGAAATCTGCCTGCGATTGGGCGAGCGCGGAGACGTCGCGCCCGCCAGCAGCGATCCAGTGCCGCGCCGACATAGGGCGCGAACGGCGGACTTTGGATTGCGCGGGCGAGACACTCTCGTTATCGCACACTGGTCCAACGCACACTGTTCCTGCACATCTCGTTTCGTTGCCGACCTTACTCCGCAGCAGCCGCGACTGAAGTCCCAGGCGCGCGTGTTTTCGATTTGCTAATCGCCGCGCCAACCAGTGAAGATCGCGGGCTCTCCGTTCGTCCCCGCGAAACCGGTGACCCAGCGGCAATCGCGTCGGCCTCTCCAAGACTGGGCCCCCACTTCCGCGGGGCGAACGGAGACCGCAGCGTCTAGGCACCGCACTGGCGCCGGACCACCATGCGTCGCTCACGGCTCATGCTCACAAAGGAGGCTGCTACGCCGTGAAGAACTTCACGAAATGATCGTAGACGCTGATCCGGCGCCTCCTCCTGCAGATAGTGGCCGGTCGGGAGCGGCTGCGCGTCGACGAGGTTGCTCGCGAATTTGCGCCACACGGTCGGAATATTCCTGCGTCGGCGGCGCGCCCGCGCGTTCCCCACAAGACCAAGAGCGGCGTCGCGATCTGGCGATCCTTGTCGGCCGTGTCCATCTCGAAATCGATCGTGGCGTTGGCGCGATAGTCGCGGCAGGAGCCGATGATCGTCTTTTTGGTGAAGCAGCGGATGTAGTCGTCGAACACGACCTTGGGAAGCTGCCTGTCGTACCCTGCGGCTCTTCAGAAACCATTCGGCCGGAACCGCGCTCATCAGTGTCTCGGGAAATGGCTCCGGTTGCGCCAGGAACAGCCAGTGCCAGGAGTTCATCGCCCAGTTCTTGTTGAGATTGGTCCACACGTGATAGTTCGGCAGCACGTCGAGGAGGCAGACCTTCATGACCCGATCCGGATGATCGAGGCACATGCGATGGCTCACGCGCGCGCCGCGATCGTGGCCAGCGAGGAAGAAGCGCTGATGGCCGAGACTGTCCATGACCTCGATCATGTCCTCGGCCATGACGCGGAAGCTGTAGTTGATGTGATTGGGACCGGGCTCGGGCAGCGAGCTGTCGCCGTAGCCGCGCAGATCGGCGCAGCACCACGTGATAGCGCTCCGCAAGCCGTGCGGCGACGCGTACCACGCACGTGATTGTTGCGGATTGCCGTGCAGCAGCAGCAACGGCGGGCCGGAGCCGCCATGGCGCAGGCGAATGATGGCACCCTTGGTGCGCATGTCGAGATGCTTGAAGCCCGGGAACAGGGCCGCGACTTCGGCGCTGCCCCAGCGTGTCGGATCGCGGACATAATCCGCGGTGGTCGCTTCGGCCAGCACCGCCGTCGTTGTTGCGCCAATGACGGCGTGGCGACGCTCGCCGCCGCCGCGCCCGCGGCCAAGGCCTGAACCAGGCCGCGGCGGCTCACACTTCTTCGATCTCCTCGGATTGGGCGATCTGCTCGGATTGGGAATGTGTGGTCATTTGAGCCTCACTTGTGAGCGTGGGCAAAAGCGATGGTGCAGATGATTGGATGTCACAGGCTGTGCGCGTCGTGCTGATGCAAGCTCCGGACGTCACCGGCCTGCACCAAACCGCTGCCGCTGCCGTTGACAGCCGGCGCTTCCTCCCATCTGCTGCAAGTATTCCACCGCAAGCTGTGCGCGCGCAAGACCAGCGACCAGCCATGGGAGATCGATGGAATTACCACCTCTGCTGCGCCAAGCCATTGACCGCGCGCTTAACGGCGTAGCGCGTGCCGACCTCGCCGCCGCGGCGGCGGCACTGTCACAGCGCTATCGAGAAGAGCGGCGCAATGGCGCGTTCTACGTCGCAAACCGTCGCGACGCGCTCGCCTATGTCGCGGTCCGTATGCCGGCAACCTATGCGGCGGTCCGCGCGAGCTTTGACGCCATCGCCGAGGCAAGGCCGGATTTTGCGCCCAAGACGATGCTCGATTTCGGCGCAGGACCCGCGACCGCGCTCTGGGCCGCCGCCGACTGCTGGCCCGCTCTCGCGGATGCTTTGCTTGTCGAGGCAAGCCCGACGCTGCGGGCCTGCGGCGAGGAACTCGCCGCAGAGGCCGGCTTGCCGCCCATGACCTGGCGCATTGCAAATGTCGCCTCGGATCTAATCGATGGTCCGCCACGCGATCTGGTCACGCTAGCCTATGTGCTGAACGAGCTGGCGCCGGGTGTTCGGAAATCAGCGTTGGAGCGGCTGTGGCGCCTGACCGCCGACACGCTGGTCATCGTCGAGCCGGGAACGCCGGCTGGATGGCAGCGCATTCTCGCAGCGCGCCACCAACTGATCGAGAGCGGCGCCCATGTCGTCGCGCCCTGCCCCCATGCGCATGAATGCCCGCTGCAGACGCCGGACTGGTGCCATTTCGCCAAACGTGTCGCACGCTCCCGTCTGCATCGGCAGGCCAAGGGCGCGGACGTTCCCTGGGAGGACGAGAAGTTCAGCTATGTGGCGCTGTCGCGAACGCCGGCGCCGGAAGCCGGGGCGCGCGTCATTGCCCGACCGCGCAAGGCCAGCGGCCGCGTCACGCTGAAACTGTGTCGTCCCGACGGATCGGCCGGTGATCAGCTCTTCTCGCGGCGCGACGGCGACCTGTTCAAACAGGCGTGGCGCAGCGACTGGGGCTCATCGCTATGACGCGAGCCTGCGGAGCAATCTCACGCCTGCGCGCTCGTCGGAAGTCACCTCCCTCTCCCCGAAAGCGGAGAGAGGGAGCAACATGTTGTGCAACAAACCTCAGTTGATATAGGCGGCGTTGGGCCGCTCGTTCAACTCGATGTAGGTGCCCCACGGGTCGGTGATGAAGGCCAGCGCGGCGCCAGTCTGCTCGTTCTTGGTGTAGGGGCGATCGAGCTTGACGCCGTTGGCTTCAAGCTTCTTGATGAAGGCCGGCAGGTCCTTCACGTCAAAGCCGATGTGGTCGAGGACGCGTCCTTTGGTGGGCGCTTGCGCCATGTCGGCCTTGTTGAAGCGGAGTTGCACACCAGGCACGTCCGCGACCGGAGCGTTGTTGCGCAGGCTGGCCTTGGCGCCAAAAATCTTGCCATACCAGGCTTGGCTCTGCGGGATTGCGGCTTCCGGGAGAAAGAAGTGCACGTGCTCATGCTGGATCGGATATTTCTGGGCTTTGTTCTCCAGAATTTCGATGCGCAGGCCATCCGCTGTCTCAACATAGGCCTGGTCCAGCCTGTTGTTGTTGCCTGGGAGCACCGGCACGCCTGCGGCCTTCCACTTCGCGACGAACTCCTGAACATTCTGCACGACGAAACCGACGTGATTGACCACGCTTCCGATCGTACCAGCGGTCGGCGGCGGGCCTGCTTGTCCCGGATTGAGATTGACGACGACACCGGGGAATATCACGCGTTGGATCCCCGGGGCCGTTGGCGATGTGCCGCCCATGCCGACGAAGATCTTCCTGTTGGCCTCAATGTCCTTGGAGTTGAGATGCCAGTGTCCCATGGTCACGCCTTCGCCATTGGGCGTGAAGGGCTGTGCAAGAGCTGTCCCTGTTGCCAGGGTCGTCGCGAGCGATAGCGCAGCGATCAGAGCCTTCATGAAAACCTCCCTAAGAGAGTGACTTTTTCTCCGGTAGCGGACGAACGCTAACACTCGGCACGGGCGCATGAAAGCGCGAAGTCTCAGGCGCGCGGGTGAGGCGGATTTGGAATATTGGACATCTGTGACCCGATAGATCGGGTCACACGGCATAGTCCGCGCGGGAGACCTACTTGGCTGCTGCGCGCTCCTCGGCGAGAAGGGTTTCAGATGCCGGAGGACCAGCAGACCGCCCGACGGCAACCGGAGCGCTGCCAGGGTGGCGGGGCTTCCAGCCAATCCCAGAGGTCGCTACCATCGATCACAATTCGGGAGTAGGACGCGACCATGCGGGCAAGCGACGGACATCATCATCTGGCCTCCAACAACATCATTGCCTTCGAAAAGCTCGCACTGCTGTTCCGGGGCACGCCCGAACCGGGCTCAAACAATGGCAGCGAGATCGTCGGGCAGCGCTATCACGATCTCCTGCAAGAGCTCACCTCCATCACCGAATATCAATGGCGATCGAGCTCGCCGCGTGGCCTGGTCAAGGGTTTCATGCTGAGCGGGCCGCCCGGAACCGGCAAGACGACGCTCGCCAAGCGGCTCGCCTACGAGCTTGGCTGCCGCTTCCAGGCCGAGGATGAGCCTCCGATCGCGCTTGCTTTCGTCGACGGCGGCGAGATTTCGCGCGCGCGCTACGGCGAGAGCGAGGAGCGCATTCGGGATATCTTCCTGCACGCCCATTCCGGCTTCACCGCCAAGGGCCAGCGCTCCGTGCTGCTGTTCGACGACGTCGAATCCATCTTCATGGCGAGAGGCAGCCAGCACGC
The DNA here is from genome assembly GCA_963745515.1 of uncultured Alphaproteobacteria bacterium. Lineage (GTDB taxonomy): Bacteria > Pseudomonadota > Alphaproteobacteria > Rhizobiales > Xanthobacteraceae > VAZQ01. Next base: position 192,536 of record CAVUXO010000006.1, on the reverse strand, counting down.
CAAGGAATGGCACTTCTCGCAAGACAGCGTGTTCTTCCATTCCGTCGATGAGCTCGATACGTCGCGATCGACCGTCGTATTGACGAGCAACCGGCCCGATCTCGTCGACGACGCCATTCGTGACCGGTTCCTGAGCTACGTGATCGACTATCCCGATCTCGAGACGCTCATTCAAATGATCGAGCAGATCCCGGCGCTGGCAGAGATGTCCGGCACGCAGCGAACGGCCATCAAGAACGACCTGGTCAGCGCGGTGCACAATGGGTCCGTCCGCAGCATGCGCGATGCCCAGCGTTTTGCGATGCGGCAGTTCATTTCCAGGCTTCTGAAGAAGGACTCGTTGGCGCAGCGCTCCAATGACTGAAGATTCTCACGATCACCCACTGAGTGACACATCATGGCAAAGACCTTCTACGACGAGTGGCTCGAGACGTCCGACAAGATCCAGGACGAGCTTGAAGAGTGTGAGCTGGTTGCGCGCGACAAGGATATCCCCTGGGTGTCGACGCCGCACGACGTGAAGGTGAAGCTCATGGTGGCGAACCAGCTCGGTTTCACCACCATGGGCAGCAACGTGCTGAAATCGGAAATCCCGGTCGGATGGCATACCGGCAAGCATCGGCACGGTGAAGAGTTCGATGCACATCCTCGACGGCGAGGGCTTCAGCATCATCAACGGCCAGCGTTTCAACTGGCACAAGAGCAGCACGCTGCAGATCCCGTTCTGGGCCGAGCATCAGCACTTCAACACCGGCAATGAGCCGGTGCTGATCCTGCATGGCATGACGTTCGACCTCGAGCGCTTCGTACGCATCGCACGCATCGAGCAGCTCGAGACCTGCGGGCCCAACGATCCAGCCGTGCTGGCCGCCATGCCGGAGGAAACCTCGCAATATTATCCCAACGGCGCCCGCGCGATCATTCACCTCGAGCAGGCGCCGACGAACAAGGAAAAACTACCCGACGGCGAAAGCTACAATCCGCAGGGCGCGATCGCGGCGACCAAGAACCAGCACGACTTTTCGAACTATCTGGTCGTGCCGAAGAACGGCTTTCGCGCCACCAGCGTGGCGATCACAAACCGGTGGATCGAGCCGCCGTTTCATGAAAGCGGAAGGCACAAGCACCTCGAGGCGGTCGTCTATGCGATCGAGGGCGAGGGCTACACCGAAATGCAGGGCAAGCGCATTCCCTGGGAAGCCGGCGACGTCCTCTACGTGCCGCCCTGCATGTGGGAGCACCAGCACAAGAACGACAACCCGAACCGCATCGTTCAAATCCGCATCGGCTTCGGGATCAGGCCCTGGTTCACGTCGATCTGGCCGGAAGGCTTCACCAGCACGCGCATCTACGACGACGAGGGCAACCCGATCGAGGCGGGCCGGATCGTTCGCACGCGCGAGCGGACGCGGTAGGGACAGTCTAATCCCGAATGTCCTGCAGGAACCACTCGGTCGGAATCTCCCGCCCCTTCTTCTGCTTCACGGCCTGCTGGTAGACCCAGCCGCCGACCGAGGAGAACTGCAGGCCCTGATTGCCGACGTTGCGATAGAACGTCACCTGATCGCGGCTGGTGCGCCCCTTGCACTTGCCGGTGACGAGATCCGTAAAGTCGGGCTTGTCGCCACCCTTGCCGCGATCCATGAACTCGGGGCTGTCGCCGCCAAAGCCGGGCTGCGGATTCTTCGCGCGGCAGGCGCTTCATCTCCTCGACCGTGCCGCCGATGAAGGCCGCCGGTGAAAGCCCGCGCTCGGCCTGGAAGCGCTCGCTCTGCCGCATCTGCAGGCCGGCCGTGCCCTGCCGCACCACCAGATCGAACCTGTCGGCGCTCGCGTCCGGCATCTCGCGACGGCCGAGATTGGTGACGTGCATGCCCTTCTCGATCCAATCGGCGTCGTAGACCGGCGCCATGCTGTCGGTGCAGGTCGAGAGAATATCGGCGCCGCGCACCGCCTCGCGCGCACTGTCGACCGCGCGCACCTCGATATTGAGGCGGCGCGACATCTCCTCGGCGAAGGCTTCGCGATTCGCCGCGGTCGGGCTGTAGACCTTGCACAGCCGGATGTCGCGCACGCACTTGAAGGCGTCGAGAAACGTGCGCGCCATGCCGCCCGAGCCGAGCATGCCGACGACGTGCGAATCCTCGCGCGCGAGATATTTCACCCCGATGCCGGCGCCGCCGCCGACGCGAAAGTGCTGCAGCACGCCATCGTTGATGAAGGCGAGCGGCTCGCCGTTGCGGGTCGAGACCAGGAAGATCAGGCCGCAATAGGTGCCCGGGCTCGCGGCAGTATTTCTCCTCGGTCCAGTTGCCGTTTCCATCCTTCGGCCAGGTGATGATGTCGGACTTCATGCGGATGGCGAAATAGCCGTCGTTGGCGCCTTCCATGGTGCCCCAGCGGAAATAGCCATCCGTCGCGCTCGCAGGGGAAGTACATGTCGATGCGCGGCCGATGGATGGCGCCGCCGGTGGCGAGCTTGCGGAAGGCCTCCTCCTGCACGCGGATGCAATCATCCATGGTGAGCAGTTGCGAGACGAGTTCGTTGTTGATGATGAGCATAAGGGAGGGTCCGGTGAAGCTCGTGGGTCTTTAGCCGCGCCTGCTAAGTCACGCAACGTCCTGGCGCGCGACAATGCCGCCCTTGACCACTTTCCCTTGCCCCGATAGCTGCATGAATAGCGTACCATGACATGACCTGGAACATGACATGACCTGGAACATGACATGACCTGGAGCTTGACGTGACCTGGAGAATGACCAGGACCTGGGCGACCTGTGGCCGGCTGCTTGCACTTCTGACGGGCGCCGTGCTGGCCAGCGCGGAGAGCGCCATGGCGCAATCCGTCGAGCAGTTCTATCGCGGGCGGACGATCAATTTCCTGGTTGCGAGCGCACCCGGCGGCGTTAACGACCTCACCGCCCGGCTGATGTCGCGGCACCTCGGCAACCACATTCCGGGCCGTCCGACGCTCGTGGTCCAGAACCTGCAATCGGCCGGGCTGGTGCTGGCCAATCGCATCTATGCCGGCGCCGAGAGGGACGGCACTTCGATCGCGATCCTCGAGCGCGGCGTGCCGCAGCTTGCGATCCAGGGCGACCCAAACGCGCGCTTCGACCCGCTCAAGATGACCTGGCTGGGCAGTGTCTCATCGTACGGCCATGACGCCTATATCTTCTGGCTCAATGCGTCGTTTGCCGCCAAGACCGTTGCCGATCTGAAGCCGCCGAGCACGCTCACGGCGCGCGTTGGCACAACCGGCGCGGGCGCGACCAACCTCGTCTTCACGGTGCTGGCGAAGGACGTGCTCGGCCTCAACGTCCAGAACGTGCGCGGCTATCGCGGCGCCGCGGATGCCTTCCTGGCACAGCAGCGCGGCGAGATCGACGGCCAGGTGGTCGGGCTCTCGTCGGTCAAGGTCGGGCAGCCGGCGCTCTACCAGGCCAATTTCCTGCGCCCGCTGATTGCATTCGCGCGCACCACGCGCTTTCCCGACTATCCCGACGTGCCGACGGGCCGAGAGCTTGCCACCAGCCCGCGGGCACAGGCCATTCTCGCATTCGCGGAGGCGCCCTTCTTCATGGCGCTGCCGATCGCGGCTCCGCCCGATCTGCCGCCTGAGCGCGCCCGTGCGCTGCAGGATGCCTTCATGGCGATGACGCGCGATCCCGCCTTCATCGAGGAGGCGAACCGGATGAACCTCGAGCAAAGCCCGATCGACGGCGAAGCCGTCCGGGCGATCATCGCCCAGATGAGTGCAACCCCGAAGGACGTGATCGCGCAGTTCAACGAGATGGTTGGGGTGAAGAACTGAACGAGTAAAGCGTGGTGTCGAGGCTTGGCTAACTCAGACTTTGTTGGTCAGCACGAACCATCACCACGGCACTGCGGGACTCCCTCTCCCCAACGGGGAGAGGGAGCAGGCCGCAATCGCGGCACTGCCGTGCCCAATCATCCGACCGAAAGTTGCCTACGACTGCGGCTTCAGGAATTCCCGGACCGCCTGGTTGAACTGATCCGGGTGCTCGATGAAGGGATAGTGCCCGGCCTTGTCGATCAGCACCTTGCGCGAGCCCGCGATCGCGGCGTTGAGCTTGTCGGCATTGACGGGCGGGGAGAGCTTGTCGTTCGCGCCCCACACCAGCAGCGTCGGCGTCTTGATGGCGCGCGCCTGCTCCTCCGTGATGCCGCCGAGGCCGCGCGCATTGGCGATCTGCACCGATTCCGCCGTATAGGCCGAGCGCAGCCGCAGGATCAGATTGTCCTCGACCTGCTGGTCGCTGATGAGGCTGTGGTTGTAGTACATCTTCTCGAGATACTCGCGGCTCTCCGCCAGCGTGCCGGCATTCGAAATCTGCCGGGCGTGCCAGTCGGGCGCGCCCGCACGCGGTGCGTCACTGGCCGAGCGGAAACCGCCGCCGTTCACCAGCACCATGCGGTCGACCAGTTGCGGATAGCTCACCGCCATCTGCAGCGCCACGCCCGCGCCCATCGACTGACCGACCAGCGACGCCTTGGGCACGCCGATCTCGCGCATGAAGCGCGCCAGGAACTCAGCAAATACGCCGTTGTGATAGATCGTCATCGGCTTGTCGGAGGCGCCCCAGCCGATCTGATCGGGCGCGATCACGCGGAACTCTGAAGCCAAGCCCTTGATCGTCGGCATCCAGCGCGCGCCCTCGCCGCCCGAGCCATGCAGCAGGATCACCGGCGCGCCGCGGCCAGCCTCGATGTAATGAATCTTGTAGCTGAAGACGGTCGCGTCTTTCTTGACGGGTTCGATCTGAGCCATGGCACTCGTGCAGGACATGAGCAAGGCGGCCATCAAAGCGGATGTTCTCAGCATTGGTCAATCCTCCTTCGTTGTCGTGTTCGTCATCGCGTTCACGAACGCTCGCGCCGTCATTGGCCCGAGCGTGAAAAATACTTGAGGTCCGGCGGCCGCTGTCCCTTCTTGGTGGGCATCAGCAGCCCGTCGCCGCTGACCATGTAGTTCTCCTTGCCGATCTGCACGTGATTGTTGCCCTCGCCGCATACCTCCTCGACCCATACAGGCTGCGGTTCGCTCTGGCGGCGATAAGTCTTGAGCACTGACCACGGCCGTGTGAGCGCATGGTCCATCACGGTGACCTCTAAGACAAGCGTATTCGGATCGCTCTTGTCGAGATGAATGCGCTCTTTGACGATAGTCTCATTGTCGTCGTGCAACGGAATGCCACTGGCATCGAACGCGCGCGGCCCCTTGAAACCACGGGTCTCGACCTCGAGCAGATCGAATTTTCCATCGCCATCGGTATCGATCCATCGGCCGATGGAATATCCGAGCAAGGACGGCTCGATGGGCTCAGGCCAAGGGCGCCCGTCGGTGAAGATACGCCGCGAGTCGCGAATGTTCTCGACCAGAATATGCGTGGTGCCGGGCGTGATAACGAATTCGGACTGGCCATACGCATTGGTGACGCGCGGCATGCCGGGCGATACGCAGGCGAAGGTCTCGCCGATCCCCTGCCCGCCCGCCGCCTGATCCGCGAGGTTGGCTTCGAAGCGCGCCTGATACTCCGGCGTCAGCGGCGGCTGCTGCGCCGGGCCCCAGCCCTTGCTGGGATCAAACACATTGGCCCGGCCGCGCGCCTCCACACCCGGACTCGTGTTCGGGCCGCGACGCCACAGGCCGTGCAGATCGGGGTATTTCGTCTGATCGAATGCGGAAGCTCCAGCGATGGTCGCCAGCAGCACCGACGCAGCGATCGAGATTCGGTCAAGCATCACCGTCCTCCCGCGATCGATATCCACCGTGCAGCGATCGAACACTGACCAATCGCAGCAATGTGCCGACATGTCGTCAGCGCTGCGTGGCCGGTTTCAAACCACACAAGGATGGTGTAACATACATGGTCAATCGCCCTTCCGGGAGGTGTTTGGAAATTTTCCACGCGCACAGGGGCAGAGCATGATGCACCAAAGCTCGATCGGCGCCGCCGCCGTGATGGCGGCTCTCTTGATCGCGTCGCTCGCCGCACAGGCATTCGATGACGCCAAGTATCCCGACCTCTCGGGCCAATGGGTCGCGGTCAGGCTCGGCGTTCGCGGCCAACCCGCGTTCGATCCGACCAAGCCGTGGGGCCTGGGCCAGCAGGCACCGCTGACGCCTGAATATCAAAAACTTCTCAAAGAGAGCGTCGCCGACCAGGCCAAAGGCAATCAGGGCAACTGGCTCTCGGGCGTCTCCTGCCTGCCGACCGGCATGCCCACCATGATGACGCTCTATCGCCCGATGGAGATCATCGTGCTGCCGGACACGACCTACATCCGGATCGACCACACCCATCAATCCCATCGCCGGATCTACACCGACGGGCGCCCATGGCCGAGTGAGGTCCTGCCGAGCTTCCGCGGCTATTCCATCGGCCAATGGCTCGACACCGACGGCGACGGCAAATTCGATGTGCTCGAGGTTGAGACCCGCTTCCTGAAAGGACCGCGCGCGCTCGACCCGGCCGGCACGCCAACGCATGAGGACAATGAGTTGATCGTCAAGGAGCGCTTCTTTGTCGACAAGGCTGATCCCTCGCGCCTCTACAACGAGATCACCTTGATCGATCACGCCTACACGCGTCCCTGGACGGTGCTGAAGACCTATCGCCGGCTGCAGGACAAATATCCGGACTGGCCGGAGGACAGCTGCGACAGTGAAGGCATCCTCAAGATCGGCAATCAGACGTATTTCAAGAGCGCGGACGGCACGATCATGCCGACCGCGAAGGACCAGGCGCCGCCGGACTTGAGATATTTCGAGTCATCACAGAAATAGCCAGGTCGCAGTCTCGGATCAAAAAAAACAAAAAGCGAAAAGAAGTCTTAGACGAAAATACATTGGGAGGTGAGCATGCAGCTCGATCGGAGCACGTTCCTTGCCATTGTTCTGACAGCAGGCCTGTGGACGACGCCGGCTTTCTCGCAAGTGATTGATCTTGGCAAGTATCCCGACTGGGCGGGCCAGTGGAACCGGGTGTCCGACGGCGGCCCGCCGCGTTACGATCCCTCAAAGCCGTTGCGCAAGCAGGAAGCGCCGCTCAAGCCCGAATATCAGGTGCGCTACGAAGCAAGCCTGCGCGACATCGACTCGGGCGGCGTCGGCCTTGACACCCACTACGCCTGCATGCCGATGGGCATGCCACGGCAGATGTCTGGCATCTCCTTGATGGAGTTTCTGTTCACGCCAAGCGTCACCTACATCCTGTATGAGGATGTCACCGCTCACACGCGCCGCATCTACACCGACGGACGCGACTTCCCCAAGAACAGCGAGCCGACCTTCGCGGGCTACTCGATCGGCAGATGGATCGATAGCGACGGCAAGGGGCGCTTTGACACGCTCGAGGTCGAGACCCGCAACATCCGCGGCCCGCGCCAGTGGGACCAGACCGGGCTGCCAACCGCCGACGACAACGAGGCGGTCATCAAGGAGCGGCTCTTTCTCGACAAGGCCAACCCGAACATCCTGCACGATGAGATGACCACGACCGACAATTCCCTGTCGCGGCCGTGGACGGCGATGAAGAACTACCGGCGACACAGCCAGAACATCACCTGGGAGGAGAACAACTGCATCGAGGCCAACAATTATGTCACCATCAACAAGCAGGTGTATTTCCTCAGCAGCGAGGGCCACCTGATGCCGCAGAAGAAGGACCAGCCGGCCCCGGACCTGCGTCATTTCAAGCCGGTGACGAAATAATGATGTGATCGACGGATCGGGCGGCTGGCCGCAAGCCGCCGCTCGCGCTTCCGCGTCGCTCTGCGGTTCGCGGCGCTATTCCGCCAGCGACGGGTCCAATACCCGAACGATGCGCCGGATCTTGAGGCCGACCGTGTAGGCCTTGGTCATCTCAACCCATTCCTCGTAAGTGCTCTCACTGTCGACCGCGATCACGCTGAACAGCTTCTCCTCGGTCGCGTAGGTACAGAGCCAGTGATAACGGCCAGCCAATTCGGCGATGGCGTTGACTGAAATCCGAGCGTGGCGCGCAACCTCCTGGTCGCTGGCCAGATTGAACGTCGGCGGACGGTCGCGTTCCACAAGGAGCTTGATCATCTGCGTCCTCCTTTGTGCCAATGCCGGTCCGAAGTTTGCGACCATCCAGGCGCCGAGACCAGAAGCACTTGGCGTAGCGTGGCTTCGCAAATGGCGAAATAGCGGCTCACCATTACAGATATTTCACGCTGCCAGGTCGAGCGAAGTCGTATAGACTGCTCCATTCACCGCAATATCGGAGCCATTGGGAATGCTCGTGAAAACTAGGTTGTTCATGTTTGGCGCCTTGGCCATGGCGCTGGCTGGCGCTGCGCACGTCGACCGGTCCGCGGGACAGTCCGCCGCGGCGCCCCAGATCGGCCCTTGGGGCTTTGACGTGAGCGGTGTCGATGCAAAGGCCAAGCCCGGGGACAGCTTCTTCGATTATGCCAACGGGGCATGGGATGCCCGCACGGTGATCCCTGCCGACAAGTCGCGCTTCGGCGCGTTCGACGCGCTCCGTGACAGAACCGAGGATCAGGTTCGGCGATCATCGAGGATGCGGCGAAATCCGGCGCGTCACCCGACACCGACGAGGGCAAGATCGGCGCGCTCTACAACGCGTTCATGGATGAGGCGCGGATCGAGCAGCGCGATGTCGCACCGATCGCGGATGATCTGGCCAAAATCCGCGACGCCAAGACCAAGGCCGACATCGCAGCCCTGATGGGACGTGCACGAGGCGGCGGCTTCGGCGCGAGTCTCTTCTCCGTAGGGGTGAGCGAGGACCAAAAAGATCCGACCCGCCATACGCTTTACGCGTCGCAATCCGGACTGGGCCTTCCCGATCGCGACTATTATCTGAAGGACGCTTTCAAGGACAAGAAAGCGAAGTACCGCGACTACGTCGCCCGCATGCTCGACATGGTCGGCTGGCCGGACGCGTCAAAGCGCGCCGACGAGATCGTCGCGCTCGAAACGCGGATCGCCGACGCGAGCTGGAGCCGGGCCGAAAGCCGCGATCGCGACAAGACCTATAACCCGATGACGCCGGCGGAGCTCGACGCTCGACGCGCCCGGATTTCCCTGGTCGACGTGGCTTGCCGCCGCTCAGGTGGGCGACGCTCCCCGCATCGTCGTTCGCCAGACGACCGCCTTCCCGAAGCTCGCGACGATCTTTGCCGACACTCCGCTCGAGACCCTGCAGGCCTGGCAGGCGTTCCGCGTCGTGGACCAGGCGGCGCCCTACCTGTCCAAGCGGTTCGTCGACGCGCGATTCGAATTCCGCAACAAGGAGCTGGGCGGTCAGCCGGAAGACCGGCCGCGCGGCAAGCGCGGCATCGCAACTGGTCAATTCCTCACTCGGCGAAGTGGTGGGCAAGGAATATGTCGCCCGTTACTTCCCGCCGGCATCCAAGGCCCAGATGGAGGAGCTGGTCGCCCAGCTCAGGCAGGCGCTGCGACGAACGGATCGAACATCTGCCGTGGATGACAGCCGAGACCAAGGCGAAGGCGCTCGAAAAGCTGTCCCTGTTCGGGGTCAAGATCGGCTACCCCAACAAATGGCGCGACTATTCGGCGCTCAAGATCGATCCGACCGATCTCATGGCCAACGTCCGCCGCACCAGCGAGTTCAAATGGGCCTATTCGGTCAGCAAGCTCAGCAAGCCGGTCGATCCGGAGGAGTGGGGCATGACGCCCCAAACGGTCAACGCCTACTACTCCTCGACCCGCAACGAGATCGTGTTCCCGGCGGCGATCCTGCAGGCGCCGTTCTTCGATCCGAACGCCGACATGGCGATCAACTATGGCGGCATCGGCGGCGTGATCGGTCACGAGATGACGCACGGCTTCGACGATCAGGGCCGCAAGTCCGACGGCCACGGCGTGCTCACCGACTGGTGGCAGCCGGCCGACGCCGCCAAATTCCAGGCCGAGGCTGCCAGGTACGGCGCGCAATTCGATTCCTATTCAGTCGCGCCCGGCGTGCACGTGAACGGCGCCCTGACCATGGGCGAGAACATCGCCGACCTGGGCGGTCTCCTGCTCGCGCTCGACGCCTATCGCGCCTCGCTCCACGGCCAGCCGGCTCCGGTGCTCGACGGCTTCACCGGCGAGCAGCGCGTGTTCCTCGGCTGGGCGCAGGTCTGGCGCGACAAGTCCCGCCCCGATGCGCTCAAGCGGCAGGTCACGACCGATCCGCATTCGCCGGCCGCGTTTCCGCATCGACGGGCCGATGCGCAACATCGACGCCTGGTACGACGCCTGGGGCGTGAAGCCGGGCGACAAGCTCTATCTCAAGCCGGAAGATCGCGTCCGGATTTGGTGAGTTCGAGCTCGAGAGCGGCAGGCAACCCCTGCAGTCGAGGACTGTCATCAGCGGAGCGGCAGAAGCAGATCCGTGATGGCTTCGTGCTCCGGCACCCAATGTGATCACAATATTGGGCGTCCCTCCGTCAAGCAGCGGGAAAGGTAGAGGTGATCGACATACTCTGCATTGATTTTTGCGGCATTGGGCAATCTGCCTGAAATTGTGAAACCAAATTTGATGAGCATGTCTATGCTCCGTTGATTGCTTTGTAAAACCATTGCAACAATCAAACGAAAACCCGAATGCTTGGCGTGTTCAATAGCGTGGTTGATCAACTCCATTCCCAGGCCAAGACCTCGGTGCTGATTTGAAAAGTAGTAGCTGATCTCACAAGTCTGGCTGAACGCGTTTCGACCTTGTCGGTACGGAGACAGGGCCGCATAGCCAACAAGGGAATTGTCAAGGACTGTTACAAAGATTGCATATGGGTCTTGATGATCACGATACCATGCCTGTCGATTCTCGATCGACAAAGGCTCCAAATCGCCTGTGAATCCACCTTCTCGGATCGCTTCATTGTAAATTCCTGCGATGCTTTCGATATCGGTCTGGATTGCTTTTCGAATCATCGTTGATACCAGAAGATGAAATCGGCACGGGAGTTCCCGCCCGCGCACCATGGTTTGCCGCGCGCGGCGGTCGGATTCTTGGACCTGCGTTTTCAATCGAGACCCAACCCTCGGCTGCACGTCATGCGCAAGAACCATACCCCCGCATCGGTCAAATCAAACTAACGCGCCGTCGAATTCGGACCTCTCAGTACGGCCGATCGCCACAGATCGTGACGCGATGACCGTAGCGGCGGTGGGGGTAGTAATCCCACAGCGCATGATGCTGGGCGCAGCGATTGTCCCAGAACGCGATCGAGTTCGGCTGCCAGCGGAAGCGCATGCTGAGCTCGGGCGTCTCGATGTGGCGAAACAGCATGGCGAGGATCGCATCGCTCTCATTGCGGCTCATGCCGACAATGCGGGTGGTGAAGAAGCGATTCACGAACAGGCATTTCCGGCCCGTGACCGGATGCGTGCGCACGACCGGATGCTCGGCGCGCGGATATTTCCTTGTGCTATCGTCGACGCCATAGCGACCGCGATAGAACGGCTCGCCATCGTGGATGGCGCTGAGTCCATCGACGAGCTTGCGGATGGGCTCCGACAGGGTCTCGTAGGCGAGATACATGTTGGCGAACATGGTGTCGCCGCCGCCATCAGGCGGCACCTCAGTCAGATACAGCATCGTCCCCATCGGCGGCTCGGGATCGCATGAGACGTCGGAGTGCCAGTCCTCGCCTGCGATGTACTTGGAGTTCTCGTCCGCCGCGATGACCATGACTTCGGGATGCCCGGAAACGACGTTGGGAGAGGCCGGATGAGTGTGCAGCTTGCCGAAGCGGCGTGCGAAGTGCTTCTGCTCTTCAACGCTGATGGTCTGATCGCGAAAGAAGATCACCAGCCGATCCATCAGGGCGTCATGCACCTCCTGGAACTTCTGATTGCCGAGCGGATGCGACAGGTCGACGCCAAAAATCTCCGCGCCGATGTGGGGCGTCGACTTGCGGATGTCGATGGTCTGGTCGCCCATGCGGTGTCCTTTCGATCCGATCGAAAGCGTCGTGAGCTTGCCTGCGCGCGTAGCCTATCCCACTTGACCCTGCCCGTCACGGCGCCGGCTTCTAAGCCAGAACGCGAACATGACCGCGAGCACGGCGGCAAGGCCGTACCAGGTGAGCGCATATTGCAGGTGCTCGTTGCGCAGCGTCGGCGTGAGCCGCCCGGCGCGCGGCAGTGCCCCGGTCGAGCTCTCAAGCTCCACATAGAAAGGCGCCACGTTGCCCCAGCCCTTGGCCCGCGCCATCGCGAGCTGATCGCGCGCGAACCAGAGATTGCGCGCCGGATCGTCGTTGGGCACGAACCAACCGCGCGGCTCGGGCCAGCGCAACGCCCCGATGAGCATCGACGCGAGCCTGCAGGCGGCATATGCGTCTTCGGATCCTGCTGGCCCTCCGGCAGGAAGCCGCGATTGACCACGACCACGGCGCCACCGGCAAGCTCGGCCGGCGCGAACACCCAATAGCCGGGGCCTGACACATCGGGACGGACGCTCGAGCCCGAGCCGTAGACCAACACTTCGCGCTCGGAGGCAATCGTCGCCGAGAACGTGACGCGCCGGAATTCATCGCTCTCGGGATCGAGCGCGGACCAGCGCTCCGGCACAGGCAATGGTACAGGCTCCGCGCTGGTGCGCGCGGCGAGCGCGGCGATCAGGCCTTCCTTCCAGGCCTTGCGCTCGAGCTGCCAGGTGCCGAGCCCGATCAGCACGATGAACATCACAAGCGCGAAAGCGCTTGGCCAGCAGCGAGGCGCGCCGAGCGTGCGAGGCCGCTCACGGCCTATTCACCGCCTGAGAGCCGCCCTTCGGCGGCCTTGTGATGATATTGCAGCGCGATCATCACGCCTTTGATCGGCCGCAGCGGCCCAAGCGTGGTCAGCGCGATCAGCGGCAGCCACAACATGGCGTGAACCCAGTAAGGCGGCTGGTAGGCAAACTCCACCCCAAGCGCCGCGAACACGACGATGAAGCCCGAGATCAAGATCACGAACACCGCCGGCCCGTCGGCGGCATCGGCGAACGAATAGTCGAGGCCGCAGCGCTCGCATTGTGGACCGCAGCGTCAGGAAGCCCTGGAACAGCCTCCCCTCGCCGCAGCGCGGACAGCGCGCCCGCAAGCCGCGCATGATCGGCGTGCCTAGAGAACGGTTGTCGGTCGACATGCGTCGCCTCGCAGCGAGGGCTGGCCCTTATCGCCACCCAATCGCGCCCCACAATCAGCGTCGCGACGCAGCAGGCCTGCGCCGTCGTCAGTGCCCGCCGGCGACAGCGCCTGCAGCGTGTCCCGCGCCCGCGCCCCAGACGTAGATGCAGGCGAACAGGAACAGCCACACCACGTCGACGAAGTGCCAGTACCAGGCGGAGAACTCGAAGCCGAGGTGCTGCTTCGGCGTGAAATGGCCGAGATAGGTGCGGATCAGGCACACGATCAGGAAGGTCGAGCCGATGATCACATGGGCGCCGTGGAAGCCGGTCGCCATGAAGAAGGTGGCGCCGTAGATGTTGCCCGAATAGTGGAAGGCGGCGTGGCTGTATTCGTAGGCCTGCACGGACGTGAAGGTGAGGCCGAGCACGATGGTGCAGATCAGGCCCCACTTCAGGCCGTCGCGATCGTTCTCGAGCAGCGCATGATGCGCCCAGGTCACGGTAGTGCCGGAGGTGAGCAGGATCAGCGTATTGAGCAGCGGCAGATGCCACGGGATCGAAGGTCTCGATCCCCTTCGGCGGCCATTGCCCGCCAAGAACCTCGTTGCGCTGGATGTTGCCGAGGAGCTCGGTGCCCTGTTGCACAACATCGGCGGGAAACAGCGCAGTGTTGAAGTAGGCCCAGAACCAGGCGACGAAGAACATCACCTCGGAGGCGATGAACAGGATCATGCCGTAGCGGTGCGAGATCTGCACCACGCGGGTGTGATAGCCCTGATAGGTCGCCTCGCGCGTGACGTCGCGCCACCATCCGATCATGGTGTAGGCGGTGCCGATCACGCCGAGGACAGAAGATAAAGGGCGCCGCGGCGAACATGTGCCGCATCCAGGTGATGGCGCCGACAGCCAGGAGGAACGCCGAGACCGAGCCGACGATCGGCCACGGGCTCGGATCCACGAGGTGATAGTCGTGGTGCGGCTTGGCGTGGGCGTCGGCCATTTTCAACGTCTCCGTCTTTGGCGAGGCGGATTGCGCGCGCCGTGTTTGTCCGTTGCTTCAGCTCCGGCCCGGCGTCGAGCGCGCCGCGCTCCACGCGGGGCGGCTCGGCCTGGCGCACGGGATACATGGTGTAGGACAGCGTGATGCTGGTCGAGATCGTCCTGCTCGGAATCCTTCGCCAGCTCAGGATCGACGAAGAACACGACCGGCATGTCGCGCGTCTCGCCCGGGCCGAAGCCGCTGCTCGGTGAAGCAGAAGCAGTTGATCTTGGAGAAATAGGCCCCGACTGTCGGCGGCCAGACGTTGTAGGAGGCCTGCCCCACGGTCGCCTGCGCCGACAGATTGGTGACGACATAGTTCACCGTCACGACATCGCCGATGCGCACCTCGATCACCGGCTGCTCCGGCTCGAACCGCCAGGGCAGGCCAGCCGCCACGTTGGCGTCGAAGCGCACCAGGATGCGACGGTCGAGCACGTGGCCGGGCGCGGTCGTCGCCACCTGCGTCGTGCCGCCGAAGCCGGTCGCACGGCAGAACCAGTTGTAGAGCGGCACGGCCGCGAACGCCATTCCGACCATGCCGGCCGCGAACACGCCGCAGGCGCCGGCGACCAGAAGGTCGCGCCGACGCAGCGGTGAATGGTGGCTTGGGGCGTTCATGTCGATTGAGCTCGATCAGTTCATTTTGGCTTACAGCGGGCGGTTCAACACGCCGGGGCCTTTCACCAGAGTGACGACGTAAAACAGGATGACCAGGGCAGCGAGCGCCAGCGCGATCGCGATCGAGCGCGCGCGCCGGCGGCGCTTCTGCTCTTCGGTGAGCGTGACTCTGTCGGGCTCGTCAGCCATGTCATTTACCAACCCCCTCACGTGGCCGCATGGACCAGAAGAGCGGGTAATCCGCGCTCGATCAGGAGCACGGCAAAGAGCGCGAACAGATAGAGGATCGAGTAGGAGAACAGGCCGCGCGCCGCCCGCGCCGCGCCCTCACCCTCGCGGACGACGTTCACGCGCCAGGCGAACGCGATCATGACG
The DNA here is from genome assembly GCA_963745515.1 of uncultured Alphaproteobacteria bacterium. Lineage (GTDB taxonomy): Bacteria > Pseudomonadota > Alphaproteobacteria > Rhizobiales > Xanthobacteraceae > VAZQ01. Next base: position 177,361 of record CAVUXO010000006.1, on the reverse strand, counting down.
GCGCCGGCGATGATCGCAGTCACGCCATAGACCACGCCGGCATAGCCGAACAACCAGGGCGCCACGCCGACCGGGACGAGCACGAGAGAATAGAGCAGGATCTGGCGCCGTGTCTCGTCCGGGCCGGCGACCACCGGCAGCATCGGCACCCGCGCGCGCGCGTAGTCGTCGACGCGCAGGAGCGACAGCGCCCAGAAATGCGGCGGCGTCCAGAGGAAGATGATCAGGAACAGCAGGAAGGGCTCGAGCGAGATGCTGCCGGTCACCGCCGCCCAGCCGATCATCGGCGGCAACGCGCCGGCCGCGCCGCCGATCACGATGTTCTGCGGCGTGCGGCGCTTGAGCCACATCGTGTAGATCACGACATAGAAGAAGATCGTGAAGGCGAGCAGCGCGGCGGCGAGCCAGCTCACCAGCAGCGCCAGCACGCCGACCGAGAAGCCGCCCAGCGTCATGCCGAAGCCGGCGGCCTCGCCGGGCGTGACGCGCCGTGCGGGATCGGGCGCGACGGCCGTGCGCGTCATCACCGCATCGATGTCGGCGTCGTACCACATGTTGAGCGCGCCGGCCGCGCCGGCGCCGACCGCGATGCAGAGCAGCGCCGTGAAGCCGATCACCGGATGGATGTGCCCGGGCGCAATCATCAGGCCGACGAGCGCCGTGAACACCACGAGCGACATCACCCGCGGCTTCATCAGCGCCAGATAGTCGCCGACGCTCGCCTCGCTGATCAGCCCGGCGGGGGCGAGCGGCGCAACCTTTTGACGACGATCAGCAGCCGAAATGTCGGTCACGATAGCTCACTTGATCAGCGGCAGCTCGTTGAACTGGTGGAACGGCGGCGGCGACGGCAGCGTCCATTCGAGCGTGGTCGCGCCAGCGCCCCACGGATTGTCGGCCGCCTTCTCCTTGCGTGATGAACGCCTGGAACACGCCGTAGAAGAAGACGAGCGCGCCCGAGCGCCGAGATGAACGAGCCGATCGAGGACACGTAGTTCCAGCCCGCGAAGGCATCCGGATAGTCGGCGATGCGGCGCGGCATGCCGGCGAGCCCGAGGAAGTGCTGCGGGAAGAACACGATGTTGACGCCGATGAAGGTCAGCCAGAAGTGCAGCTTGCCGATCGTCTCGCTGTACATGTAGCCCGACATCTTCGGGAACCAGTAGTACCAGCCGGCGAAGATGGTGAAGACCGCGCCGAGCGACAGCACGTAGTGGAAGTGCGCCACCACGTAGTAGGTGTCCTGCAGCGAGCGGTCGACGCCGGCATTGGCCAGCACCACGCCGGTGACGCCGCCGACCGTGAACAGGAAGATGAAGCCGATCGCCCACAGCATCGGCGTCTTGAACTCGATCGAGCCGCCCCACATGGTGGCGATCCAGGAGAAGATCTTCACGCCGGTCGGCACCGCGATCACCATGGTGGCGGCGACGAAATAGGCCTGCGCGGTCGGTCGACATGCCGACCGTGTACATGTGATGCGCCCACACCACGAAGCCGATGCCGCCGATCGCGACCATCGCGTAGGCCATGCCGAGATAGCCGAACACCGGCTTCTTCGAGAACGTGGCGACGATCTGGCTGACCATGCCGAAGCCCGGCACGATCAGGATGTAGACCTCCGGATGACCGAAGAACCAGAACAGGTGCTGGAACAGCACCGGATCGCCGCCGCCGTCGGGATTGAAGAACGTGGTGCCGAAATTGCGGTCGGTCAGCAGCATCGTGATCGCGCCGGCGAGCACCGGCAGCGACAGCAGCAGCAGGAACACGGTGACAAGCTGCGACCACACGAACAGCGGCATCTTGTGCAGCGTCATGCCGGGCGCGCGCATGTTGAAGATGGTCGTGATGAAGTTGATGGCGCCGAGGATCGAGGACGCGCCCGCAAGGTGCAGCGAGAGGATCGCGAAATCGACCGCCGGGCCGGGATGACCGATCGCCGATGACAGCGGCGCATAGAGGGTCCAGCCGCCGCCGACGCCCGGCTCGCCGCGCTCGCCTTCCACGAACATCGAGATGACCAGCAGCGTGAACGAGGCCGGCAGCAGCCAGAACGAGATGTTGTTCATGCGCGGGAACGCCATGTCGGGCGCCCCGATCATCAGCGGCACGAACCAGTTGCCGAAGCCGCCGATCATCGCCGGCATGACCATGAAGAAGATCATGATCAGGCCGTGCGCGGTCGTGAACACGTTGAACATGTGGGGGTCGTGGAAGAACTGCAGGCCCGGCTCCATCAGCTCGAGCCGCATGCCCATCGACAGGATGCCGCCGACCAGCCCGCCCATCAGCGCAAACGCAAGGTACATCGTGCCGATGTCCTTGTGGTTGGTCGAATAGACGAAGCGCCGCCAGCCGGTCGGATGATCGTGGTGCGCCTCGTGCAGCGCGTCATGGGCGTTGGCGTCGTGGGAGGATGTAGCCATGATCGGTTCCTTCGAGCGTATTGTTGTGGCCCGCCGGGCCTTGTTATCGCGTCGCCTGGTCAGCGGCTGCAAAGTTGGTCGGCGCGCTGTCATCGCGCGCCCATTTGCGCTTGGCTTCGTCCACCCAGGTCGCGAACGCCTGCTCGCTGACCACCCGCACCGCAATCGGCATGAAGGCGTGGTCCTTTCCGCACAGCTCCGAGCACTGGCCGTAGTAGATGCCCTCGCGCGTCGCCTTGAACCAGGTCTCGTTGATGCGGCCCGGGATGGCGTCGATCTTGATGCCGAACGACGGCACCGCGAAGGCGTGGATGACCTCGGCGCCGATGGTGAGCACGCGCACGGTCTTGTTCACCGGCACCACCATCTCGTTGTCGACGCCAAGCAAGCGCGGCTGGTCGGCTCGCAGCTTGTCCTTGTCGCGGACCATCAGCGAGTCGAACTCGAACTTGCCGTTATCGGGATAGCTGTAGGTCCAGTACCACTGCTTGCCGGTCGCCTTCACGGTGATATCGGCTTGCGGCGTGTTGAGCTGGAGGAACAGCAGCCGGAACGAGGGCACCGCGATCGCCACCAGGATCACGACCGGGATCACCGTCCAGGCCACCTCGAGCATGGTGTTGTGGGTGGTGCGCGAGGGGGTCGGATTGGCTGCGCGCGTTGAAGCGCACGATCACGATGAGCGAGGAGCACCAGAACGAAGCCCGCGATGGCGATGATCGTGTAGAGCAGGCCGGTGTGAAACCTGACGATGTCGTCCATCACCGGCGTCGCCGATTGCTGGAAGTTCATCTGCCAGTCCGACGGCTTCCCATCGCCCGCCCAGACCGCGTCAAGGCCCGCCATCAGCGCACAGATCGTCACCGCCACGGCGGTCAACCGCTTGAACACGAGCATTGTCGTCATCGCTCCTTCGATGAGGCCGTCCATCCGCCGCATAGTCTCCTCGCATGACGCCAAAGCACGATGACACCAACAGCGGGAGCAGTCACCCGGAGCGCAGCGTCCTCAAGGGGGCGTTGGGCCGGGCGAGCGGCAGGACCTTTGAGGAATCCCGCCAACTCAAAACCACAATTCCGGGCTCCTCGCAATGCACCTCGTCATGGCTTCCATGCGGTCATCCACCATCGCTGACAAGCCCTATGGGTCGGGGCGGGTCATGACCGCATCTCGGCCACAATGCGCTGTTCTACGGTCCCGCCCGATGCCTGTTTTGCGGTGCGGGGCCCTGGATTTTTCGCTCTGGAAGCGGGTTACGAGCACGGCGGGAAGAGTGGTAGGATTGGGACGCGCGGGCGGCGAGTCGTGCTGGGCGGCCAAGTTAGCACCAGTTTGAGGGCTTGAGACGACAGGGTTTGACCATGAGCTCACCCAATCGATGGCTTTTTCGGCTTGCGCCGGCGCTGCTGGCGCTGAGCGTCTTCGGTGGATCGACCGCCCCGGCAGGCGCCCAGGGCACTGTCCGTTCCGTCCATAACGACTGGCAGATCCGCTGCGACACCCCGCCGGGCGCACAGGGCGAGCAATGCGCGCTGATTCAGAGCGTGACTGCTGAGGATCGCGCCAATGTCGGCCTGACCGTGATCGTCCTCAAGACCGCCGATCAGAAGAGCCGCCTGATGCGGGTGGTCGCCCCGATGGGGGTGCTGCTGCCATCCGGCCTCGGCCTCAAGATCGACCAGGCCGACGTGGGGCGCGCCGGTTTCGTGCGCTGCCTGCCAAACGGCTGCGTCGCCGAGGTCGTCATGGACGAGAACCTGGTCAAGCAACTGCGCACCGGGCAGACCGCGACCTTCATCATCTTCCAGACCCCGGAAGAGGGCATCGGCTTCCCGATGAGCCTGAAGGGCTTTGGCGAAGGCTACGACAAGCTCCCGTAAGCATTCCCCTGGCTAGCGCGGAGCTGGCCGGCTCGATATAGCCTCGACCATCCGCTCTACCAGCGCGGGCGGAAAAGCGTAGATGCGCGCCATCAGGCGCTCCATGTCCTGACCTGTCCGGAAGCTGGCCTCAGTTCCTGAGCGCTCCATCTCGGCCAGAAAGGCCGGGTCCTGCGCCAGCCGCCCGAATGCCTCCCGCAGGGCCGCGACGCGGTCCGCCGGAACCCCGGGTGGCAGCACAAACGGCCGCGACATGACCTTGGGAGCGAGAATAAGGTCCCAAATCTGTCGGATGTCGTCGGATTTCACGAGATCGTAGATGGTCGGAGTCGACTTGAGGTCGGGGTGGGGCTCAAGCCCGGTCTGCAGCAGAATGCGGATCTTGCCGTCCCGCAGCCAATCGGACCGGCGGGTCTTCACATAAGACCAGGACACGCCGTGCAGGCCCTGGATCTCGCCCTTCTCGAGCGCAAGCAGGTTCTCGGCGGTTCCGCTGTAGCCCCGGATGATCTGCATCGGCGCGCCCATGAGCCGGATCATCGCATTGGTTTCGATCTCGCTGTCGGTCTCCTGCCCGAGGCTCCCCATGATCAGCGGCGAGGTCAGCAGATCCTCGGCCCGGCGGTGCGGCGCATTGGCCCACACCATCGTTACGCTCACCTCCGAATTGAGGCTGCCCAGCCAGATGAACTTGAACGGGTCGTAGACAATGCTCTTGTTTCCGCGCAGCGCCTCGTACGGCGCGTGACGCTGCAGCAACCCGATGGTGAGCCCGTCCTTGGAGCCAACCGTATAGAGCGAATTGGCTGCCGGCAGCCCGCCGGCTGCGCCCATATAGCGAACCACGATGTTGGGCTCGCCCGGGATGAAGCGGCCGAGATGGCGCGAGACCGGCCGCGCATAGGCGTCATAGCCGCCGCCGGTGTTGGCGCCGACCAGAAGCGAGATGGTCTGCCCGCGGTAGAAGTCGGCGACCGGTTGGGCTGGCGCCGGCGTCGCTGTAACGACAAGGCCTACAAGACACAGCAAGAACCGCAGGTTGCGACGCGCCATAATGAGTCCGGCCGATGACGATTTCCAAGAGGATGTCAGGTTCGAGATGGGGGCACAATCACCTCGCAAGGGCGGCTGCGAATGACTATCTTGCCCGCATAGCAACCACGAGGCCCGCCCCCATGACCACCATGTCGCTACTCGACCGCGCCGGACTGGACCGCGACGAAGCCCGCCGGCAGCTCGCCCGCGGCCTCGAGGGTGCCGACGACGGTGAACTGTTCCTCGAATATCGCCAGTCCGAGATGCTGCATTTCGACAATGGGCGGCTCAAGCAGGCGACCTACGACACCGCACAGGGCTTTGGATTGCGCGCCGTCAAGGACGAAGCGGTCGGCTACGCCCATGCCTCCGACCTCTCACGCCGCCGCCATCGCGCGCGCGGCCGACGCGGTGCGCGCGGTCAAGGGTGGCTATTCGGGCCGCTATGCCGAGCCGCCCGGCGCGCAGCAACACCCGCCTCTACGGCGACGACAATCCGCTTTCCGAGCCCGCGTTCGAAACCAAGGTGCGGCTGCTCGAGACCATCGACGCCTATGCGCGCGCCAAGGACCCGCGCGTGCGGCAGGTGTCGGTCTCCTTCGGCGCCAGCTGGCAGGTGGTGGAGATCCTGCGTGGCGACGGCGAGAGCTATCGCGACGTGCGACCGCTCGTGCGCGTCAACGTGTCGGTGGTCGCCGGCGAAGGCGACCGGCAGGAATCGGGCAGCTATGGCTACGGTGGGCGCGAAGGCTTCGGGCGCTTCATCGCGGCCGAAAGCTGGCAGCACGCCGTCGACGAAGCGGTGCGCCAGGCGCTCGCCAACCTGAGCGCGATCCCCGCCCCGGCCGGCGAAATGGACGTCGTGCTTGGTGCCGGGCTGGCCGGGCGTCATGCTGCACGAAGCAGTCGGGCACGGGCTCGAAGGCGACTTCAATCGCAAGCAGACTTCGGCCTTCGCGGGCCTGATGGGCCAACAAGTCGCTGCCAAAGGCGTGACCGTGGTCGACGACGGCACCATGGCGCAGCGCCGCGGCTCGCTCTCGATCGACGACGAAGGCACGCCCACCAACCGCACCGTGCTGATCGAGGACGGCATCCTCGTCGGCTACATGCAGGATCGCCAGAATGCGCGGCTGATGAACATGAAGCCGACCGGCAATGGCCGGCGCGAAAGCTACGCGCATGTGCCGATGCCGCGCATGACCAACACCTACATGCTCGCGGGCGGCCACGACCCGGCCGAGATCATCGCGTCAGTCAAGAACGGCATCTACGCCGTCAACTTCGGCGGCGGACAGGTCGACATCACCTCGGGCAAGTACGTGTTCAACGTGACCGAGGCCTACCGGATCGAGAACGGCAAGATAGGCGCGCCGCTCAAGGGCGCCATGCTGATCGGCAACGGCCCGACCGACCTCAATCGCATCAGCATGGTCGGCAACGATCTCAAGCTCGACACCGGCATCGGCACCTGCGGCAAGAACGGCCAGGGCGTGCCGGTCGGCGTCGGCCAGCCCACGTTGCGCATGGACCGCATCACGGTCGGCGGCACGGGTTGAGGCTACTCACCAATACCTGATCAAAAATACGCGATGGTGCGGCCGCAGGCCGCGACCGCGAGCCAGATCGCAAGCGACATGAAGCCGGCGGTCTTGGCGCTCGCCGGCATGGTTGCGCCGGGCGAAAGATCGACGACCGAGCGTTTCACGCCGAACTCGAAGATCGCCAGGTTCAGGAGGCCGAGCCCGATCAACGCGAGCTTGATCTGAAACACCGGATTGACAATGAGATGGCTCGCGTCAGCGGCGAACTGCATGAAGCCGGTCACGGCCAGCATCACGAACGCGCCGATCGCAACGTTGCGTGACCGCATCAGAACATGCGCGGGGGAAGTCGCGGAAAGCCCGCCAAGGAGGCGAACGTCCATCACGGCAAGCGCGCCCGCGAACAGCGCGAGCGCGAGGACGTGACCGACATTCGCCATCGGAAACAGCCACGTCGACTGCCGGATGGCAGCGCCGAAGCCGGACTGCTCAAGCGCGACGAAAATCGCCGGCGCTTCGCCGGTCATCAGCGCATCTCATAAGTCTTGCCGTCGACCGTGATCCGCTCGGCGCGCATCTCGTCGGGCGTTGCCGTCGAAGGATATCCGTAAGCCGAGATCGACTTGCCGACCGCGATCACCTCGTTGCTGGCGCCGCGGGTCGACATGCGCGAGGTCGGGGCAAGCGTCACGGTCCACACCTTGCCCTCGCTGCGCACCGTGACGGTGGCGTGCGGGTTCTCGTACTTCGACGTAACGATCGGGCCCGTAATCGTGACAGGCTTCGCCGCGTCATAGCTGCCCCAGCCGTGATGCGCGAAAGCCGCGCCGGCCGCGAGCACGATGGCGGTGACGGCAGTCGTGATTCTCAACATGGATGCCTCCGATGTGAGGGGAGCTCGCGCTGGGATAACCGATCGCGCGGGGGAACGGACCTATCCCGGGGGCAGCTCCCCTTCAACTTTCCGCGATCCACCAAGAGGCCTGCGCCCGGGGGGTTCTGTGCGTCAACGCACCACACCGGAGACGCAACAAGGCCTTCGCTCCGGCCGGGTAATGCGATTCTTGAGGTAGCAGAGGGCAGCCGCACCGACATAGCCCGGCCGGACGTAAGTCCAGGCCCGGCAGGCTTCCTCGCCTTCGCAAGCGGCCTGGCAGCTCTTGCCGCTCGGATCCGGCGGCAGCTCGAAGTGCCGATAGTCGCCGCCCGCGCGGTCGATGGCGAACTCAATCGGCCCGGAATTCATCTCGATGATGCCGGCTCCGCGCACACCAGACACGCAGCAGGTCGCGGCCACGCGTGGCGTGACCCGCGACTTGAGCCAGCAGAGGGCATTGGCGTTCTCGGTCGCCGGATAGGAGAACGCCCAGGCGCGGCAGCGCGAATCACGCTCGCAGCGCGCCGCGCATTGCGCGGGATCGCCGGAGCGCGAGGGCGCGCTGGTGTAGTCTCCGCCCGGGCGGTCGTAGCCGACCTGCGCATGGGCCAGCCCGCCCACAGCCAGCAGAGAAAGCCAGCCAAACAGCCAAAGTGCCTGAGCTTTCATGCCGTTACCCGCACTGCGTCGCGCCCGCGCCAGAATGCCACCGCCCGGCAGAAGATCACAAGTGTTGCGGGAGAGGCAGCCGCGGACTCTGCCGGCTGCACCGCGCCGGTGCTAAGATTTGCATCGAAACTGATTCAGGGCCCGCATGACACAAAAGGCAGCCACCGCTGCGCCCAAGGCAACTGGGCCCAAGGCAACTGCGCCCAGCGCAGCTGTGTCCAAGCCGGCTGGGTCCAAGGTGGCTGCGTCCAAGACTGCTGCGCCCAAGCCGGCTGCATCCAAGCATCGGGACAGCGACCCCATGGCTTGGCTGACGGCCGACGATACGGCGTTCGCCGAACATGCCCGCTGGCTCGCCTCGGCCAAGGGGCGCGCGACGCGCGATCGCCTGCTGCGGAACGGGCTTGCCGGACAATTCGCCGCGGGCTTGCTCTCCGCGGCAAGCGGGGAGATGGCTCGCCAGGTCGAAAGCTGGAAGCTCGTCGGCTCCCTGTTTGCGCAGGAGCCCTGGCAGGGTCCCCTGCGTGCGGCCGGCATCGAGAGCGCGCCGCCCTCGCCCCGCAGCTTTGCTGGCGTGCCGCTCACGCCGATCGTGCACGCCCTGCTGGGGCTCTACGGCAAGGACGCATTGGCGTGGTGTATCTACGCCTATCTCACCAGGACCGGGTCGGCGGCGACCGAGATCGGGGACGCAATTGTTGCTCACGCGCTCGCGTTCGACGCGATCCTCGAGGCGATCGAGGCCGCGCTGACGGAGCTTGAAGCCGAGCCGGAGACTCAACCGAGCGGAATTCCGACCAAGATTGCAAAGCTCTTGGCGCAGCGCCTTGCGACGACGGCCGCGCCGCACGCCGACAACAGCGCCGTAGCACGGATCAGCTCGCTCATCTTCAACCGCGAGCAGACCGCCGCTCTCATCGCGGCCATGCTGGCCGCACAGCTCCCCGCCGACGTTTCGCTCGGCGACAATCTCCACGATGCGCTTGCCGAAAGCGCATGGATCGAGGCGGACGACGCGTTAGCCCGGGCTCTGCAGCAGACGCCCGCGCTGCGGGAGGCGATCCGCGAGCCGACTGCACTGAGCCCAGAGCTTCGCAACCAGATCGGCGCCATCATCCAGGCGGTGCGGACATCGGCCGCCAAGCGGGAGCTGGAGATCGAAGGGAGCCCGGGTAGCGAGACCACCTTCGACCCGGTCAAGCACGCCCAAGACGACCCGCGCATCACACCCACAAGCCGGGTTCGCCTACTTACGCCGACGGTGTTTCAAGGCCGTGGCGCAAACCGCCGCGTGCTGCGCACGGCGGACGTCGAGCCAGCCTGACACAACAATCAGGATTATCATGAGCACAGAGCGCAAAAGTATCTTTGGTAAGATTCCTTCGTCCGAAGCCGGCGGAACAGCCAGCCGAAAACCCGGACCACTCGCAGCCTACGCCCGGTGGCGCGCCTCGCCCGACGCCGACGATAACGGCGTCTGGGCTTGACTGCAGCCTGCTCGATGCCGAGGTGGACGACGACTGGACCGCCTGCATCGACTTCGGCACCGCGTTCTCGAAGATCGTGATGGTGCGGCTACACGAGACCGGCGCCACGACAACCGAGCATGTCCGGCCGCTGCAGATCGGGCCTGCCGCCATGCCGGGTTTTTCGCCGCTGATGTGCCCCTCGGCGCTCTACGTGCTGCAGGAGCGGATTCACTTCGGCGAGCGTGCTTTCATCGTTCACGCCAATCATGGCGCCAACACCCGGCAGCGCTTTGAATTGCCCAAGCACTACATCAGCGCGCTCAACCAGCAGCTTCTGGCAACACCGGCAAGCGACGCCGAAGACCCGACGCAGCGCTTCACGCGCGCGCAGCTGCTGTTGCTCCTTCTGGGCTTCATCATCTTTCGCTTCGACCGCGCACTGCGGGCGGAAAAGTTTCCGAAGGATCGCCTGCCGCGGTTGCGGATCGCACGGCCGGCCTGGAAGCGTGAATTTGAGCAGGAGGGCGAGATCCTGCTGCTCGACCTGTTGGCGCGGGCCATGGTGCTCGCGCGCGAGATCGGCGAACGCTACGACACCAGCGACGGCCTCCCTGTCGACCTTGCGCTGTCCGCTCTCAAGGCCGTCGGCAAGATCGGCGAGCCAGCCGCCAACCTGCAAGCCAAGCTGATCCGTACCGCCACGCCCAACGACTGCATCGAGCGCGGCTTCGTTCCGGAAGCGACGGCGGTCGCCGCGGCCGCGATCAGGCCTGAACTGAACAAGCAGCGGGTCTTCGTGATCGCCGATATCGGAGCTGGCACCTCCGACTTCGGAGCCTTCATCGCAGTCCCCGGACGCGACAGGAAGGGCCGGATCGGCGAATATTCCAAGGCCCGCCGCATCGAGGAGAGAGCCGGCAACTTCCTCGACAGCCAGGTTGTCTCGTACCTGATCAAAAAGAACGGCCTGAACGCTGGCCTGCCGTCGGACGTCGGCACGATCGCGGCGCTCAAGCGCGAAGCGCGCCGTTACAAGGAGGATCTCTTCCGCGACGAGGAGCTCGACGGCCCGCTGCGCGGAGAGTTGCGCGAGCTTCTCGCCGAGCCGGAGATGGCGGCCTTCGTCAATGAGCTGCGCGGCAAATTCGGAGAGACCCTGCATGCAGCCTGCGAGGAGGCCGCGGGCCTGCAGCAGCGTCCGCCCGTGCGTGTCCTGCTCACCGGCGGCGGCGCCGAGCTTCCATTCGTGCGCGGACTGGCTGCGGCGCCGGCGCAGCAACGCGTGCCAGTGATCGAAGAGAACCCGACCCCGCCATGGGTTGCGGGCACGAATTGGAACGTCGCGTTCAGGCAGCTCGCGGTGGCGCTTGGCGGCGCCATGCCGTCGCTTCCGGAGCAGAAGTGACCACCGGCAGGAAGCGGCGGACAGGGATCAGCCGGTGTTGAGCACATGGCGGCCCTCGGCGAGCGCTGCTTTTGCCTGCCGACGAAACTGATGTAGCCTTGCGGCCGGCGGGACGTGCGCGGCAGGACATGCGCGGCCGCACCGCGCGTGTGCAAAATATCAACCAGGCTAAGGGGGAACGCCATGAACGCTCGGAAGCTTCTTAACACTCAGAAGATTCTTGCGCTGGTCATTGGCGCACTGCTTGGACAGGCTGTTGCGCAACCGGCCCGGTCCGATGACGGGGACCGCCTGCTTCGACTCGACCACTATGTCGGCGTCAAGTCGACCGTGCCGGCGATCGCGGGCCAAACCACGTCGATCTATGTGCGCGAGGTTGTGCGCGCCGGGCACCGCGCTGCGCAACCGCGCATCCGCCAACCCCGTCGTTCTGTTCGTCCATGGCGCCGGTACGCCGGGCGCCGTCGGGTTCGACGTTGTGCATCAGGACTACAGCTGGATGGCGTATCTCGCACGCGCAGGCTTCGACGTGTTCGCCATGGACATGACGGGCTATGGCCGCTCGACGCGGCCGGCCGCGATGAACGATCCCTGCAATCTCTCTGCCGAGCAGCAGGGTGCGTTGGCGCCAGGCGCGGAGCCCTGCTCTCCGTCGTATCCGCAGCAGATGACGACGATCCAATCCGATTGGCACGATCTCGGCGCCGTGGTCGATCACCTGCTGGCGCTGCGTAATGTCTCGCAAGTCAGTCTGGTGGCGTGGTCGCTCGGCGGGCCGCGCGCCGCGGGCTATGCCGCGCAAAACCCCGGCAAGGTGCGCAGCCTCGTGTTGCTGGCGCCAGCCTACAGCCGCGACACATCCGCCACGCCGCCGGCGCAGGTCCCGGCGAAGGGCGCAGCGATGAACACCCAATCGCGGGCCGACTTGATCGCACTCTGGAATCGTCAGGTCGGCTGCCCCGGTCAATATGAGCCCGCCGTGCTCGATGCCGTCTGGTCGGCGATGCTGGAATCAGACCCGGTCGGAGCGACCTGGGGCCCAGGTATGCGGCGCGCCCCGCTGGTGACCAACTGGGGCTGGACCAAAGACGTGGTGGCGTCGATGCGCACGCCGACGCTGACGGTCACCGGCGCACACGATGTGCAAGTGGCGCCATCGCGCGTGCGCGATTTCCATGCCGATCTCGGCTCGAGCAAGAAGGTCCTCATCGACCTCGCCTGCTCATCCCACAACGCCATGTGGGAGAAGAACCATCAGCTGCTGTTCCAATCGTCAGCGGAATGGCTGAGCAAGGGCACGGTGAACGGCAGCGACAGCGGCGTGGTGCGGATGGGATATTGAGGCCGGCGACGTTGGGGCGTCTCAGGTGCGTTCGCGCTGATGGATCACCGGAGCAGACGCACAAGCGCACGCCCAGCCGCCGATCTCAGCTCCTTGCGGTCAAGCGTACCGTCCTTGTCTGGGTCAGCGGCCGTGAAACGCTTCTCGACGACGGCGAGATACTCCGCCTTCGTCAGCGTTCCATCGTGGTCCGGATCGGCAGCGGCGAACTGTTTCGCGCTGAGCCGGCCTCTGAGCTCGCGCCGATCAAGCGTTCCGTCGTGATCGCGGTCCAGCCGGTCGAACAGCGCGGTCGCTGCGGCTTTGGCCTCGTTGAGGTCAACGGTACCATCACGGTCGGGGTCGAGTGTGCGCAAAATGCCGGCCGGAGCGGCTGCGGCCGGTGACGCGATCGTCACCGCACCAAGCATGGCACTGGCGAGCAGCGGAGCCGCCAAGGCGATATTCCACCTCATGTCCGATCTCCTCTATTGGACGGTAATCGCGGTCATATGGCGTGATTCGTCGCCAAGATTATAATTCGAGATACGCACTATTGGTTGAGGTTCAAGTGGCGCATGGTTGTGGATCGTCGTCTCACTGCGTTGCGTCCGGCCTCGTGCCTCGAGACGCGCGCCCGCCTGTGCGGAGGATGCCCTACCCTGGGGATGCACGCTCCGCAGAATGAGGGCGGGCAGAGCAAAGTCTAATAGGCGTACTCTTTGTAAATCGGATCGACCGAGCCCTTCCATGGTCCGTGGAATTTCTCCAACAGCTCCTCGGCCGGTGTGATCCCGCGCGCAACGAATTCCTGAATCGGCCGCAGGTAGCGCGCCTCGTCATGACCGGCCCTGTCATGCTTGCGGCGCCGCGCCAGCCCCTGCTCGGCGAGCTTCAGCGTTTCCTTGGCGAGATTGAGCACGCTCCACTGCCGAATGCGGGCCTTGAAGCCAAGCTTCGGCACCTCGTCGCGCAGCTTCTGGCGCTCCTCGGCGGTCCAGTCCTTGACCAGATCCCAGGCCGCATCGAGCGAGGCGTCGTCGTAGAGGAGCCCGACCCAGAAGGCCGCAAGCGCCGGCAGCCGCCGCCACGGGCCGCCGTCGGCGCCGCGCATCTCGAGATAGCGCTTGAGCCGCACCTCCGGGAAAGATCGTCGAGACGTGGTTCGCCCAGTCCGACAGCGTGGCGCGCTCGCCCGGCAGTCGCGGCAGCTTGCCGGCGAGGAGATCGCGGAACGACTGCGCCGGCGACGTCGATGTAGCGGTCGCCGCGCTTGACGAAATACATCGGCACGTCGAGCGCATAGTCGACATAGCGCTCGAAGCCCATGCCGGACTCGAACGCGAACGGCAGCATGCCGGTGCGGTCGCTGTCGGTGTCGACGCCAGATCTCCGATCGGAACGACAGGAAGCCGTTCGGCTTGCCGTCGGTGAAGGGCGAGTTGGCGAACATCGCGGTCGCGACCGGCTGCAGCGCGAGCGACGACGCGCAGCTTCTTGACCATGTCGGCTTCGGAGGAGAAGTCGAGATTGGTCTGCACGGTGCAGGTGCGGTACATCATGTCGAGGCCGAGCGTGCCGACCTTCGGCATGTAGGCCGTCATGATGCGGTAGCGGCCCTTCGGCATCACCGGGCATGTCGGCGCGCGTCCAGATCGGGCGTCATGCCAAGCCCGAGGAAGCCGATGCCGAGCGGGTCGCGCGACCTCGCGCACCTGCGCGAGATGCGCCATCAGCTCGGTGCAGGTCTGGTGCACGGTCTCGACCGGCGCGCCGGACAGCTCGAACTGGCCGCCGGGCTCGAGCGAGATCGCCCCGCCGCCGGTCACGTCGAACATGCCGATGATGTTGCCGTCCTCCATGATCGGCTCCCAGCCGAGCAGGAGCTGCATGCCCTCGAGCAGCGCGCGGATGCTGCGCCGGCCCTCGTAGGGAACAGGCCGGTGGCCTTCGACCGTGAAGGCGAATTTCTCGTGCTCGGTGCCGATCCGATAGTCCGCCTTCGGCTTGCAGCCTTCCTCGAACCACGCGACGAGCTCGTCGCGCGTCTCGATCGGCGTCATATCGACTTGGTCACGAGCCATTTTGGTTACGAGCTATGTGGAACCGTTGTCAAAGGGGCGGGACCTTACACGGGGGCTACAAGAGAGGGCAATGGCGGGGGCCCCACATGACCTTGATGACGTGACCTTGATCTGGGGACGTCACGTCGATCCGGCAACCGACCGCCGCAGCAGCGGGACCACCGCCAAAGCCAGTGCCGTGAAGGCCGCGCCCGCGATGAAAGTAACCTGCGGCCCAACCGCATCCCATAGGGCACCGGCAATCACGCTGGCGGCGACCGTCGCGATTCCGGCGGCGAGATTGAACATGCCGAAGGCCGTGCCCCGCAGATCGGGCGGCGCCGTGTCGGCGACCAGCGACGCCAGAATGCCCTGGGTGAGCCCCATGTGCAGGCCCCAGAGCGCCGCACCGAGGACGACAGCGGCGACATTCGGCGCGAACGCGAGCACAAGATCGGCCACGATCAGAATCGCAAAGCCACCCGTCAGAAGCCCGAAGCGCCCGACCCGGTCCGAGAGCGCACCGGCGGGCCAGGCGGAGAGCGCATACACGATGTTCATCGCCACCAGGATGACGGGAACGAACGCGAGCGCCATGCCGACCGACTGCGCTCGCAACAGCAGAAACGCCTCGCTGAAGCGCGCCAGTGTGAACAGACCCCCAAGCGCGACGACGATCCAGAACGCGTGACCGAGCCGGGCGATCTCCGCTCGCGAGAGCGGCGAGCGCACCGGCGGCTGATCAGCTGGCCGCTCCGGCTCTTGCACGCCGAAGACGATCACCGCGAACGAGAGAAACGCCGGGATCACCGCAAACCAGAACACCAGGGTGAAGTTGTCGGCGGTCAGCAGCATCAGCACGATCGCCAGCAGCGGTCCGATGAAGGCCCCGATGGTGTCGAGCGATTGGCGCAGCCCGAAGCTTGCCCCGCGCAGATCGGGCGGGGTGACGTCGGCAATGAGCGCATCGCGCGGCGAGCCGCGGATGCCCTTGCCGATGCGGTCGATGAAGCGCGCCGCAAACAGCCAGCCGACCGAGGGCGCCAGGGGAAACACCGGCTTGGTGATGGCCGCGAGCCCATAGCCCGCCGCCGCAAGCCATTTGCGGTGACCAAGCCGATCGCTGAGCGCGCCCGAGAAGATCCGCACGATCAGGGCGGTCGCTTCGGCGACGCCCTCGATCACGCCGACCACAAGCGCGGACGCGCCGAGACCGACCACCAGATAGAGCGGCAACAGCGCATGGATCATCTCGGATGAGACGTCCATCAGCATCGAGACGACGCCGAGCGCCCAGACACTGCCCGGAATCTGGCGCCAGCGCAGAAGCGAACGGTCGGGTTCTCGCTCGGCGGTCAATCCGATGCCCTCGTCTTGCCCCCATCTTGGCCGCGCGGATGGTCGCCGCGGCCGCGCTCAGATGCGCGCGAACTGCTGCGATTTGAGGTGCTCGCGATAGCCGTTGAACGCTTCGTTGATACGGGCCCAGTTGGGCACCTGCTTCATGCAATCGAGCCAGCGCCGGATATTCGGATAGGGCGCGAAATCGCAGCCGATGAGCTCGCCGAGCGTCACGATCCCGGCGCCGAAATAGTCCGCGATCGTGATCTGATCGCCGCACAGATACGGCTTCGAGCCGATCCAATGATCGTTGAGCAGCCGGAGCCAATTCTGCGAATTCTCTTGCCCCACTCGACGTCGCGGCTGCGCCTCGTCGCTGCGCCGCTTGTGGTGGGGGAACAGCTGCGGATAGCAGAACCGTAGCCCCAATCGCGATAGAAGTTGGTGTTGATCCAGTCCATCGCCTCGTTGACCTTGGCGCGTTCCTTGAGGTCCTTGGGATAGGTCGGCGAGCCGATCTTGTCGGCGAGATATTTCAGGATCGCCGAGCTTTCGGTGAGCTTGAGATCGCCATCGACCAGCATCGGCACCAGCCGGTTCGGATTGAGCGACGCAAACGGCTCCTGATGGTGCGCGCCGTTCATCAGGTCGACCATCTCCTCCTCGCAATCGATCTTGTTGTCGGCCATGAACAGGCGGACCGGCCGCACGTCATCGACACCGGATGCATGTAAAGCTTCATGTCGTCTCCTATGCAGATGGTGTGACCCGCACGCCTGCGATGTGACGCATCTACGCCGCCCGCGCCGCTCCGCGCTGGCCGCGAAACCGGCCATAGAACGTGTCGCCCTTGGTCGCCATGTCGACGAGCAGCTTCGGGCGGCGCAAAGCGCGGGCCGTATTTCTTCTCCAGCCGCTTGCACAGCTCGACGAAGCGCTTCGTGCCCATCATGTCGATGTAGGAGAGCGTGCCGCCGGAGAACGGCGCGAAGCCGAAGCCGAGGATCGAGCCGACATCGGCCTCGCGCACGTCGGTGATGACGCCCTCCTCGACGCGGCGCGCGGCTTCGAGCGCCTGCATCGCCAGCAGGCGATGCTTGAGCTCCTCGATGTCGATCGTGTCGGGATCGAGCTTCGTTCTTCTGCAGGTCGGCAAGCCCGGGCCACAGCCGCTTCGGCCCGTTCTGCGGATAGTCGTAGAAGCCCTTGCCGTTCTTGCGGCCGAGCCGGCCGCGCTTCTCGACCAGCTCCTGCAGCAGCGTCTTCTGCTGCGGATCGACCGCCTTCGGCCCGAGATCGGCCTCGGTCGCCTTGAGGATCTTCCAGCCGAGATCGAGCGCGACCTCGTCGTTGAGCGACAGCGGGCCGACCGGCATGCCGGCCATGCGCGCGACATTCTCGATCATCGCCGCCGGCACGCCCTCCATCAGCATCAGGTGGCCTTCGCGGATGTAGTTGAGCACGCAGCGGTTGGCGTAGAAGCCGCGCGAATCGTTGACCACGATCGGCGTCTTGCGGATCGCGCGCACGAAGTCGAGCGCGGTCGCGAGCGCCGCGTCGCCGGTCTGTCTTGCCGAGGATGATCTCGACCAGCATCATGCGCTCGACCGGCGAGAAGAAATGCATGCCGATGAACTGCGCCGGGCGCTTCGAGGCTTGCGCGAGCGACGTGATCGGCAGCGTCGAGGTGTTGGAGCCGAAGACGACCTTGTCGCCGATCACGGCCTCCGCCTTGGCGATCGCCTCGGCCTTGACCTTGCGGTCCTCGAACACCGCCTCGATCACGAGATCGCAGTCCTTGAGCGCGCCGTAGTCGGCGGTCGGCGTGATGCGC
Source organism: uncultured Alphaproteobacteria bacterium (assembly GCA_963745515.1). Taxonomy (GTDB): domain Bacteria; phylum Pseudomonadota; class Alphaproteobacteria; order Rhizobiales; family Xanthobacteraceae; genus VAZQ01. Next base: position 159,494 of record CAVUXO010000006.1, on the reverse strand, counting down.
GCCAGCAGCGCGTCGCGCTCGGCCGCGGTGGCGCGGCCGCGGTTGACCTGGTCGGTCATCAGCTTGTGCGAATGCGCCTTGCCCTTGTCGGCCGTCTCCTGGTCGCGGTCGATCAGCACGACGTCGATGCCCGGCGAGCGCCGTGACATAGGCGATGCCGGCGCCCATGAAGCCCGCGCCGATGACGCCGACCTTCTTGAGCTTGGTCGGCGGCACGTCCTTGGGCCGGCGCGCGCCCTTGTTGAGCTCCTGCATGGAGACGAACAGCGAGCGGATCATGCGCGGCGGCTTCCGGCGAGCGCAGGATCTTCGCGAACCAGCGCGACTCGACGCGCAGCGCCAGATCCATCGGAAGCTGCAGGCCCTCGTAGACGACCTGCATGATCGCGCGCGCGGCCGGATAATTGTCGTAGGTCTCGCGCCGGTAGATCGCGTTGGCGGCCGGGAACGTCATCATGCCGGCCTTGGAATAGACCGAGCCCGCCCGGCAGCCGGAAACCCTCCGCGTCCCATGGCGCCTTGGCGCTTGCCGCCGGCCTTGATCCATTCCTTCGCGGTCTTGACGAGATCGGCGGCCGGCACCACCGCGTCGATGAGCTTCATGCCCTTGGCCTGCGACAGCCGGATCTGGTCGCCCTTGAGCAGGAATTGCAGCGCGTCGCCGGGCTGCATCATGCGCGCGACGCGCTGCGTGCCGCCGGCGCCGGGGAACAGCCCGATCTTGATCTCGGGCAGGCCGACGCGCGTCTTCGGATTGTCGGCGGCGACGCGGTGGTGGCAGGCGAGGCAGAGCTCGAAGCCGCCGCCGAGCGCGGTGCCGTTGATCGCCGCGACCCACGGCTTGCCGCAGGTCTCGAGCCGCCGGTAGAGCAGCGACAGCTTGCGGCTCTCCTCGAAGAGCGCGCGCGATCGGCCGCCTCCTCGCCGCTGCGCCTTCGCCATGTCGGCGAACTCGCGGCTGAACACTTCCAGCATGGTGAGGTCGGCGCCGGCGCAGAACGTCTCCTTGCCGGAGGTGATGACCGCGCCCTTGATCGCGGCGTCGGCCGCGACCTTCTCGACGATGGCGGAGAGCTCCTCGATCACCTTGAGGTCGATGACGTTCATCGAGCGCCCGGGCGCATCCCAGGTGACGAGCGCGATGCCGTCGGCGTCGGTGTCGAGCTTGAAATTGACGTAGGTCATGGCGTATCAGCCTCCGCTGCTCAACTCGCCTTCGGGTACGGCTCGCCCGACTTGTGCAGATAGCGAATGCCGCTGCTCGTCCTTCACCGCCGAGCAGGTCGATGTCGGGATAGTGCGCGCGCTCGTGTCTTCGCGCGCGTGCCGATCTCGAGATAGACCGCGTCGCGTCGCGAACGGTTGATCAGGCAATGGCCGTTGGCGACGCCGGCCTTCCAGCCGGCGGCGTCGCCGGGCACGCAGCACGGTCTCGCCGTCGTCCTCGATGCAGCACCACCTCGCCTTCGAGCATGTAGACGAACTCGTCCTCGTTGCTCGTGCCAGTGGCGCTGCGAGGACTGCGCGCCGGGCTTGAGCCGCGTGAGATTGACGCCGAACTGGTCGAGGCCCGACCACGTTGCCGAGCCGCTTGCGCTCGCGGCCGTCGGTGACCTTGCGGTATGGCTCCGGATAGCGCCCTTGGTGCGTGTCGATCTTGATCTTGGCGATGTCGATCTTGGGCATGCGTTCACACCCGTTCGATGATGGTCGCGGTCCCCATGCCGGCGCCGATGCAGAGCGTCACCAGCGCGGTCTCGAGGTCGCGCCGCTCCAGCTCGTCGATCACGGTGCCGAGGATCATGGCGCCGGTGGCGCCGAGCGGATGGCCCATGGCGATCGCGCCGCCGTTGACGTTGACCTTGGCGGGATCGAGCTCGAACGCCTGCAGATAGCGCAGCACCACCGCCGCGAACGCTTCGTTGACCTCGATCAGATCGATGTCCTTGAGCGTCATCTTGGCGCGCTTGAGCACCTTCTCGGTCACGTCGACCGGGCCGGTCAGCATCAGCGCCGGCTCCGAGCCGATATTGGCGAAGGCCTTGATCCTGGCGCGCGGCTTGAGCTTGGCGGCGCGGCCGGCCTCGCGGCTGCCGATCAGCACGGCGGCGGCGCCGTCGACGATGCCGGAGGAATTGCCGGCGTGATGCACGTGCTTGACGAACTCGATCTCGGGATGCGCCTGCACCGCCACCGCATCGAAGCCGCCGAGCTCGCCCATCTGCACGAACGACGGCTTGAGCTGCGCCAGCGACTGCATGTTGGTGTCGGGCCGCATGTGCTCGTCCTTGGCCAGGATGGTGAGGCCGTTCACGTCCTTCACCGCGATCACCGAGTCGCGCGAAGCGGCCCTCGTCCCAGGCCGTCGCGGCGCGCTTCTGGCTCTCCACCGCATAGTCGTCGCACTTCGTCGCGCGAGAAGCCGTATTTGGTGGCGATCAGATCGGCCGAGATGCCCTGCGGCATGAAATAGGACTTGAGCGCGATCGAGGGATCGACCGGCCAGGCGCCGCCGGAGGCGCCGATGCCGACCCGGCTCATCGATTCGACGCCGCCGCCGATCGTCATGTCGTGCTGGCCGGACATGACCTGCGCCGCCGCGAAATTGACCGCGTCGAGGCCCGAGGCGCAGAAGCGGTTGATCTGCACGCCCGGCACGCCGTTGCCGTAGCCGGCCGTGATCGCCGCCGCGCGCGCGATGTCGCCGCCCGCCTCGCCGACCGGATCGACGCAGCCGAGCACCACGTCGTCGACCAGCGCCGGATCGAGCGTTGTTGCGCGCCTTGATCGCGGCGAGCGCCTGGGTGGCAAGATTGAGCGCCGTCACCTCGTGCAGCGCGCCGTCGGCCTTGCCGCGCCCGCGCGGCGTGCGCACGTGATCGTAGATGAAGGCGTCGGGCATCGGCGGCTCCTCCCTGTCGCCGTCGACCTGGTCGGAATCGATGGGCGACAGCACCTGAAGCCACTCTACGTGTGCGCGGCCGCCAGTGGCGCGAGGCAACCGGCGCGCCGAGAACTGCCTGGTCGATGGCCGATTAATTTCATCCGTCCACTTCCGGGACATGATAGATCTATTCTTCCTGTCTCCACCTGCCGGTGAATGGTCGATAACCTCCTCCCCTGCGTCGCGCCCATAGTGGTGCGAGGCCTGCCTCGTGACAGTCGATCAATCCGCCTCCAAGCGTCTCCCAGACAGCGCTCCATGCGATCAGGCCCGATCCGAGACATCCTGCCCGGCCTCGCGTCTCTCGGCGCTGGTCGCCGTCGCGGCGGTGACCGCCGCGCCGCTGGTTGGCCGCGTGGTCGTTCCGATCCCCGCCATGGTGATCGCGCTGCTGATCGGCATCGTGCTCAACCCGCTGGCGCGGCGCCCGTGTTCCAGCCCGGGCATCGTCTTCTGCCTGAAGGTGCTGCTGCGCTGGGCGGTGGCGCTGCTCGGGCTTGCGCATTGCGCTCGGCGAGATCGCGGCGCTCGGGCTGGCGACCGCGGCGCTGGTCGTCGTCTCGATGGCGCTCACGGTCGCATCCGGATTTCTGCTCGCGCGCGCATTCGGGCAGAACGCGCGCCTATGGGGCGCTCGCCGGCGCCGGCACCGCGGTCTGCGGCGCCTCCGCGACGCTCGCGACCTCGATCGTCGCTGCCGGACTACAAGGGCAAGGAGGCCGACGTCGCCTTCGTGGTGGTCGCCGTCAACGCGCTCTCGACCGTGGCGATGGTGCTCTATCCGCTGCATCTGCGTCGTGGCTCGGTTTCGATCCGCAGCTCACCGGCGTGATGCTCGGCGCCACCATCCACGACGTCGCGCAGGTCGTCGGCGCCGGCTACGCGGTGTCGGAGACGGTCGGCAACACGGCGGTCGATCGTCAAGCTGTTCCGCGTCTTCCTGCTGTTCCCGGTCGTGCTCGTCGATCGGCTGGTCGTTCGCGCGGCGCTCGGTCGCGAGCGACGCCGCCCGCATTCCGTTCCCGATCTTTGCGCTCGTGTTCGTCGCGCTGTGCGTGCTCAACAGCATCGCGATCTCGATCGGCGGCGTCGCGCCGGCCTTCGCGCAGATCAAGGCGCCGCTGATCGAAGTCTCGACCTGGGGCCTGCTGATCGCGATCAGCGCGCTCGGGCTCGGCACCTCGCTGCCCGCGATCGCCGCGCTCGGCTGGCGTCACGTCGCGACCGTGACCGGGACGACGGTGGTGATCCTGGTCGTGGTGACGGCAGCGCGACTCGTGATGCGCTGACGTAGCACGGCGTCAAAACGCCTCCGCCGGCAGCTCCATCATGCTCGCCGCGCCGGCCTGGATGCGCGCGAGATGCGCCGCCGTCTCCGGCAGCATGCGCTCCATGAAGAAGCGGCCGGTGACGAGCTTCGCCTTCATGCGCTCGGTCGGCGCCGGCGGCAAGCTTCGCCTGCGCGGCCTCGACCATGCGGCACCACATATAGCCGAGCGCGACGAGGCCGAAGAGATGCAGATAATCGGTCGCGCGCCGGCGCCGGCATTGTCGGGCTTGGCGAGCGCGTTCTGCATCAGCCACATGGTCGCCTGCTGCAGATGGCCGAGCGCGGTCGCCGAGCGGACCGACATAGGGCTTCATCGCGTCGTCGCCATGCGCCTTGATGTAGGCCTGCACCTCGCCGAAGAATGCCTGCAGCGCGCGGCCGCCGTCCTTCGGCAGCTTGCGGCCGACGAGGTCGAGCGCCTGGATGCCGTTGGCGCCCTCGTAGATCATGGCGATGCGCGCATCGCGCACGAACTGCTCCATGCCGTGCTCGGCGATGTAGCCGTGGCCGCCATAGACCTGCTGCGCCAGCACCGTATTGGCGAAGCCCTGGTCGGTGAGCACGCCTTTGATCACCGGCGTGAGCAGCCCCATGTGGTCGTCGGCCGCCTGCCGCGCCTTCTCGTCGGGCGAGCGATGCGCGACGTCGCCCTGCAGCGCGGTCCACAGCATCAGCGCGCGCGCGGCCTCGTTGAAGGCGCGCATGGTCATCAGCATGCGGCGCACGTCCGGATGCACGATGATCGGATCGGCCGGCTTGTCGGGGAATTTCGCGCCGCTGAGCGCGCGGCCCTGCAGCCGGTCGCGGGCGTAGGCGGCGGCGTTCTGATAGGCGACCTCGGACACCGCGAGCCCCTGCACGCCGACGCCGAGCCGCGCCTCGTTCATCATCGTGAACATGGCGTTGATGCCGCGGTTCTCCTCGCCGATCAGGAAGCCGGTCGCGCCGTCGTAATTCATCACGCAGGTCGCGTTGGCGTGGATGCCCATCTTCTCTTCGATCGAGCCGCAGGAGACGCCGTTGCGCGCGCCCGAGCGAGCCGTCGGCGTTGAGCAGGAATCTTCGGCACGATGAACAGCGTGATGCCCCTGATGCCCGCCGGGCGCGCCCTCGATGCGCGCGAGCACGAGATGCACGATGTTCTCGGACGAGATCGTGCTCGCCGGCCGAGATGAAGATCTTGGTGCCGGTGATCTTGTAGCTGCCGTCGGCCTGCTTGACCGCCTTGGTGCGCAGGAGCCCGAGATCGGTGCCGCAATGCGGCTCGGTCAGATTCATGGTGCCGGTCCAGCGGCCCTCGATCATCTTCGGCAGATAGGCCGCCTTCTGCTCCGGCGTGCCGTGGCTGCAGGATCGCCGCGATCGCGCCCTGGGTGAGGCCCGGATACATGGCGAACGCCATGTTGGCCGAGGCCATGCATCTCGTTGACGATCGACGGTCATCGTCTCCGGCAGGCCCTGGCCGCCGAATTCGGCGGGCGCCGAAATGCCCATCCAGCCGCCCTCGGCATATTGCCGGTAGGCCGTCCTTGAAGCCCTTCGGCGTGGTCACGCTGCCGTCGTCGTGGCGGGTGCAGCCTTCCTCGTCGCCCGGCAGGTTGAGCGGCTGCACCACCTCCTCGCAGAGCTTGGCGGCCTCGCCAAGAATCGGCTCGAGCAGGTCGGGCGAGGCGTCGGCGAAGCCCGGCAGATTGTTGTAGCGCGCGATCTGGAACACGTCGTTCAGCAGAAACAGCACCTCGTCGACGGGGGCCTTGTAGATCGGCACGGTGACCTCTCACGGGCTGCCAATGGAAAAATTCAGTGATCAACGCGCAACGCGGCACGTCAGCCAACGCTAGCCATGAAAGCTGGCCATGATCGAACAATGCGGCATCAGTCGGACGCCGCGGACTTAAGGGGAATCGGGACGCGCATGGATAGCATCTATACCCCGCAGCGCGTACGGAAAAAGGCGGCTGTGTGGGAACGCCTGCGACACGTCCTCGCCATGATGGTCTGGCTCGATCTGCGTGCCACGCTTCCCTGGCGGGCGCACCATGCGGGGTCCTTTGATGCAAGCCATGCGCGGCGCGGCATCGGCTGCAATCATAGCCAAAGGTCTCTTGATGGGTTTCCTGGTGAGCGAGCCAACGAGTGCGGCCGCGGAAGCCCGCACCGAGCGAAAGGTCGTCACCTGCAAGCCCGAGCGCTTCAAGGTTGCGCTCGACGTCGGGCATACGGTTGAAAACCAGGGCGCAACCAGTGCACGCGGCGTGAAGGAATACGTTTTCAATCTTCGCTTGGCAAAGGACATGGAGAAGGCGCTCAAGGACGCTGGTTTCAGCCAGACGCATCTCTTCGTCACACCAGGTGCCACGAGGGCACAGTTGTTCAAGAGGGTCGAGCGGGCGAACGCACTCGGTGTCGATCTGTTCGTGTCGATCCATCACAACGACGTCCAGGAGCGCTACAAGGAAAAATGGGAACACGAGGGCGAGAGCCGTGCCTACAGCGACCAGTTCTCGGGCCATTCGCTGTTCGTCTCGCACGAGAATCCGCGGCTCGCTGACAGCCTCACATTCGGGCGCCTGCTCGGGATCGCTTTGAAGGAGCAGGGTCTTATCTACACGCGCCACCATCTGGAAGATGTCCCGGGAGAGCGCCGGCAGCTCCTCGACCCCGACGCCGGCGTCTATCGCTACGACAAGCTGGTCGTGCTCATGCACACCAAGGTGCCCGCGGTGCTGGTGGAGGCGGGAATCATCGTCAATCGCGCCGACGAGCTTCTCCTGGAGACGCCTGAGCACCGCGCCAGGATCGCGCAAGCCAACGTGGCGGCGGTGAGCAGCTTCTGCCAAGGGAAGGCGCCTGCCCGTAGCCAGGCCAGCCGGAAGCCAATTTGAGTGGCGCGGCACCAAATTGCGGTGGTAATATAAGACCACAGCGCGGGTAAAGTGCGCAGGCTGGCATTATTGCGCCTTCGGGCCCCGCAGGGCCGCAATTCTTAACCGTCTGTTTACCGTTAGGTTGAAAAACTCCCGTCCGAGGGCACAGGGCCGCGCCGTCTGGATACCACCTGTAAACAATCTCTAACCCGTCCGGTCCCTCTCCGTTCAGCACACGGAAGTGGGCATGACATCTGACATGACGTGGCAAGGCAGAGGGGGGCGTCCCCAACCGCTCCAGGCCGCGCGGGAAGCCGCGCGGCGCTCTGGCATGTCGGTCGGCGAGTGGCTTGATTCGGTGATCCAGGAATTGGCACACCAGGAATTGGCACACCAGGCAATCAGCCCACCAGGAATCGGCCCACCAGGACCTACCCGCGCGTCCCGACGGTGATCGCCCCCGCGAGGCTGGTGACGACCGGCGGCGGCGCGGGGATCCGGCACCGCCCGAATCATATGCCGAGGTGAGCGCCAAGCTCGATACGCTCTCGCAACAGCTCGAACGGCTCGCGGCGACGAGCGCTGCCATCGGCGTCACCAAGCCGCACCGTGACGACGAGCAGATCGCCAGCGCGCTGTCCCAGCTCGACCGCCGGCTCGAGCAGATGATGGACCGCCGCACGCGCGCAGGCGAGAGTGAGCGGCCCGCATCCCGGCGCGCGAGCCCGCCCGTGGCGGCAACCACCCGACCTGCGCCGCAAAGCCCGCTCGATCAGGCGCTCGCGGAGATCGCAGAGCGCCAGCGCATCCTTGACGGCGAAAACGCACGGTCCGCCTTGCCGCGCGCACCGAGCCAGGGACTAGGCGGTCTCGAGCAACAGCTGCGCAACATCACCGCCCAGATCGAATCGCTCAAGCCCGGCGCCATCAATGCCGCCGTCGACACGCTACGGGACGACCTGGCCGAGATCGGCCACATGATCCGGGAGGCGATGCCGCGCCACGCCATCGAGGCGCTGGAAACCGAGGTGCGGTCGCTCGGCGCAGCGGATCGACAACAAGCGCGACGCCGGCGCCAATTCCGCTGACCTTGCGGGCATCGAGCACGCACTCCTCGAGGTGCGCGACGCGCTGCGCGGCTTCACCCCGGCCGAGAGCCTCATCGGCGTCGAATCCGGCCGTGCGCGCGATGGGGCAGAAGATCGATCGCATCGCCGCCGTCGCCAAGGATCCGACCGCGCTCGAGCATCTCGAGGACGCGATCATGGGCTTGCGCAGCGTCGTGTCCCACGTCGCCTCCAACGACGCGCTCGCCCGCCTCACCAACGAGGTGCATGCACTGGGCGCCAAGGTCGAGCAGGTCGCAAGCTCCGACATTCTGGCCACGCTCGAGCAGCGCATCATCGTTCATCGCCGACGCGCTGCAGTCGCGCCCGCAGATTGACCGGGACATGCAGGACCTGGAAGCTGTGGTGCAGCGGCTCGTGCGAAAAGATCGAGCGGCTCCAGCTTCTCAGCGCGGAGTATCCCAACAGCCAGCTCGAAGAGCACATCGCCAAGCTGATCGAGAAGATCGAGTCCTCCGACGCCCGTTTCAGCCAGCTCGACAAGATCGAGCGCGGGCTTGCCGAACTGCTGCTGCAGATCGACCGCCCACCCTCGGCGCAGCCGGCGGAGATCGATACCCTCAAACGCGACGTCCAGCGCACCCAGTACTCGATCGAGGCCGTGCACGGCACACTTGGGCAGGTTGTCGATCGGCTGAGCAACATCGAGACCGGCCTGCGCGGCGCGTCGGCGCAGCAGGCACCAAACGAGCGCCCCTCCGGGCCGGAGCCCCAGGCGCATGATGCGCGAGCGCCGGACGCCCGGATGGCGACGGCCGCAGCGCCTGACCACGCGGCTTCGGCCAACTCGGCCAATGCGAATCCGAGCCACGCCAACCCGGCCCGCCCGACCGGCTGGGCCCCGCTCGAGACCGATCTGCCGCCGGATTATCCAATCGAGCCGAACCACCGCTCTTCGCCCGCCGAGCGCATTGCAGCCTCGCAGGCTGCGCTCGGCAATCCCTTAGGAACCGCACGGACGTCCGGGCATCCCGATGCGGACGCCAAGGCAAACTTCATCGCGGCCGCTCGCCGCGCCGCCCAGGCCGCCAGCGGCCAATTGACCGAGCGTGCAGATCGGCGCGTGCCGGACCTGCGCCGCGTCCACGGCGATGACGGGATTCCTAGCAACGTGCTGGGCAACCATGCTCGCCTTCTGCTTGTCGCCGCCAGCGTGGTGATGGTCGTGCTTGGATCACTGCAGCTGTTTGGCTTCTTCAGTAGTCCAAACAGCCCGGTTGCGGCCGTCCCCGACGAGCCGACCCTGAGCACCGCCAGCACCGCCCCGGCAATCGAGCTTGAGACTGCGCCAGCCACTGTGCCGAGTCGGCAACCCAGGATGCTCGCAGTCGAGGACGTTCTTCCTGCGCCCAGCGCCGGCATCCTTCCGCCACCCGAGCCGTTCGGGCCTTCGCCGGCGAGCCCAGACCTAGCCACATCGCGCAGATCGCACGATCACAGGCTCGGTGCGCCTGCCGAGCACCCCGCCGGCATCCACGCCACCCGCGACACGGACCAATGAGACGGACAAGCTTCCAGCCGCGATCAGCCGGCGGCCTGCGCGCGGCCGCCGCCAAGGGCGACCCGGCCGCCGAATTCGAGATCGCGGTGCGCTTCGCCGAAGGCCGCGGCGTGCCGCAGAACTTCGCGGCCGCCGCGGAATGGTTCGAGCGCGCCGCCAAGCAGGGCCTGGTGCCGGCGCAGTTCCGCCTCGGCGGCCTCTACGAAAAGGGCATGGGCGTCAAGAAGAACCTCGAAACCGCGCGCCGCCTCTATCTCGCGGCGGCCGAAGCCGGCACACGCCAAGGCCATGCACAATCTGGCGGTGCTCTATGCCGAAGGCATCGACGGCAAGCCCGACTATCAGATCGGCCGCCTATTGGTTCCGCAAGGCCGCCGACTACGGCGTCACCGACAGCCAGTACAATCTCGGCATCCTCTATGCCCGCGGCATCGGCGTCGAGACCAACCTCGCGGAAGCCTACAAGTGGTTCGCGCTCGCCGCGCGCGAAGGCGACAGCGAGTCCGCCAAGAAGCGCGACGAGGTCGGCGCCCGGCTCGACCAGGCACCGCTGGCGGCAGCGCGCGCCGCGGTGCAGGTCGTGGGCTGCGGAGCCGCAGCCGGAGGCCGCGACCCAGGTCAAGACGCCGGCCGGCGGCTGGGACGGCACGCCGGCAGCCGCTCCCGCCAAGCGCCGCGTCACGTCGGATGCCAAGGGACCGAACGTGGCGCCGAACTTGGCACCGAACTTGGCGCCAAACGTCACTCCGTAACCTTGCACACTAAAAAATCCGGATCGACGGGTGGCCCGCGCCGCCAACATCGGTAGAATGCGCCCGCTTGTCCGCTGAGTTCCGCCTCGCCGAAGTTCGCGGGGCGTCGTCCGGCGACGCCGACGACGAACTTCGGACGCAAGCGGCGCTGCGGCTCTGGCGCGGCATTCCGACGAGGAACGGACCTTCCGGTCTGCTGCCGCGATCGCCGTGAACGGCTCGCGATACGAGCGACTCGATCCATCGCTCTTTTGTGGGCCAGCGACCCGTTCGCCGGCCTGCCCGGCATGCCGGGTCGCAACAACGGAACCGACCCGTGCAGATCTACCTTCCGATCGCCGACCTGCCGGTCAACATCTTCGTCATCCTGGCGATGGGGCTCGCGGTCGGCTTCATCTCCGGCATGTTCGGCATCGGCGGCGGCTTCCTGATGACGCCGCTGCTGATCTTCCTCGGCGTCTCGCCGGCGGTCGCGGTCGCGAGCGTCACCGGCCACATCGCCGCCTCCTCGATGTCGGGCGCGATCAGCTACTGGCGGCGGCAATGCCGATCGATCTCGCGCTCGCCTTCATGCTGCTCGGCGGCGGCATCATCGGCACCGCCGTCGGCGTCTGGCTGTTCACGCTGCTGCGCGCGCTCGGCCAGCTCGACATCACGATCGGCGTTTCCTACGTGCTGCTGCTCGGCGTCGTCGGCGCCCTGATGGTGGCCGAGAGCGTGCGCGCCATCATGCGCGCGCGGCAGGGCAAGCCGGTCGAGCTGCGCCGGCCCGGCAGCCACACCTGGTTCCACGGCCTGCCGTTCAAGCTGCGCTTCAAGCGCTCGCGCATCTACGTCTCGGCGATCCCGGTCTGGGCGATCGGCTTCATCATCGGCTTCGTCGGCGCCGTCATGGGCATCGGCGGCGGCTTCCTGCTGGTGCCGATGCTGATCTACGTCCTGCGCGTGCCGACCGCGACCGTGATCGGCACCTCGATGGTGCTCACGCTCGTCACCATGGCGTCGGCGACCGTGATGCACGCGGTCACCAACCACCTGGTCGATGCGGTGCTGGCGCTGATCCTGATGGTCGGCGGCGTGATCGGCGCGCAATTCGGCGCGCGCGCCGGCCAGCGCATCAGCGGCGAACGGCTGCGGCTCCTGCTCGGCCTCCTGGTGCTCGCGGTCGGCATCCGCTTCGCGCTCGACCTCGTGCTGCACGCCGGACGAATCTCTATTCCATCCGGCCGCTGGAGGGCGGCACGATGAGGTCGCGCGCTGCGCCGCCGCTCGCTGCGTCTTCGCGCTCGCTGCGCCTGCGTCCGCGTCGCCGGCCGCGGCCGAGCGGCTGGTCGCCTCGCTGTCCAACCATCGCGTGATGGTGACGCTCGAGCTTCACCGGCGACGAGCTCGTGCTGTTCGGCGGGATCGAGCAGGACGCCGAACGATCCGCCGCGGCGCGGCGGCTACGACATCGATCGTCACCGTGAGCGGGCCGCGCCAGAATCTGGTGACCTTCCGCAAGGAGCGCGTGCTCGGCATCTGGGTCAACGTCGATTCGCGCGTGTTCGAGAACGCGCCGGCCTATCTCGCGGTGCTCTCCAACCGGCCGCTCGACGCGATCGCCAATGCCGAGACGCTGCGACGGCTGCAGCTCGGCCTCGACAACGTCGTGCTGCTGCAGCGCGCAGCCGTCACCATCGCCGATTCCTCGCGCGACGATCCGTTCCGCCTCGCGTTCCTGCAAGCTGCAGGCAGAAGCAGCAGCTCTATCGGCGAGGTGACGAACGGCGTCACGTTCCTGACGCCGGCGCTGTATCCGCGCCTCGATTCCGCTGCCGGCGGAGGTGCCGGTCGGCAACTACGAGGTCGACGTGCGGCTGTTTGCCGACGGCGCCCCGATCGCGCGCACGCAACTCGGCATTCGAGGTCTACAAGGCCGGCTTCGAGCAGGTCGTCACCGTCGGCGGCGCGCGATCACGGCTTCGCTCTACGGCCTCGCCACCGCCATGATGGCGCTGGTGACCGGCTGGTTTGCGAGCGTCGTGTTCCGGCGCGACTGAGCCTCAGCCCACGTCCGGCGAAGTGAGTACGGCTAATCGCGCATGCAACGCTTGGCCGCGATCGGATAGACGCGGCCCTCGCCCAGCATATGCGCGGTGAAGGTCAGCGTGCCGAACACATCGGCGAAGGCGCGGTCGCGGACATTGAGGCCGCCGGCATAGGCGCCGAAGGCCGGCATCACGATGCGCGCGCCGTCGCCGCAAAGCAGCGCCGGCTCACCGTGCGGCCGCGCGCGCTCACGCGCGCGACCGGATGCAGATGGCCGGCGATCTCGCCCGCCGCCGTGCCGGCGGCGGCTCGTGGCGGAAGATCAGCGCGCCGATCGCGAGCGTGTCGCCGACACGCCCGCCGATACCTGCGGCCGGCTCGGGATCGTGATTGCCGGCGATCCAGATCCAGTCGCGGCCGCGCTGCAGCGCGGCAGCGTCGCGCGGTCGCTCGTCGCCGACGCGCGCCGGGCCGTCGCCGTCATGGAAGCTGTCGCCGAGCGCGATCACCGCGCGCGGCGCGTAGCGCGCGATGAGACGCGACAGCCGCGCCAGCGTCGCGGCGGTGTCATAGGGCGGCAGCAGCACGCCGCGCGCGGCGAAGCTCGAGCCCTTCTCGAGATGCAGATCGGCGACGGCGAGCACGCTCTCCTCCGGCCAGATACAGCGCGCCGGCGCAATCGGCGACGAGCGACACGCCGGCGATCGCAATCGCGCCCTCGGCACTTCTGCGATCGCAGACAAACGGCTGCGGCTGTGCGTACAGCAGGCCCCCGCCAGGCGTCGTCACTGCATCGCCTCCTTCACCAGTTCCGCCTCGGCTTCCGCCAGCAGCGCCTCGGACGCCTCGCCGTAGACCGACTCGCGGCCGATCTCCAGCATCACCGGCACCGCGAGCGGCGAGACGTGGTCGAGCGCCTTATGGACGATTCGCCCCCGGATGCGCGAGAGCATCTCGCCGAGCCGGCGGATGTCGAGCAGGCCGGTGGCGGCATCGGCGCGCGCGGCGCGCAGCAGGATGTGGTCGGGCTGGTGCTTGCGCAGCACGTCGTAGACGAGGTCGGTCGAGATCGTGACCTCGCGGCGCGACTTCTCCTTGCCGGGGAAGCGGCGCTCGATCAGCCCGGCGATGATCGCGCAGGTGCGGAAGGTGCGCTTCATCAGCGCGGACTCCGCGAGCCAGGCTTCGAGATCGTCGCCCAGCATGTCCTCGTCGAACAGCGCCGCGAGCGAGAGCTCGCCGCGATCGATGCGCAGCGCGACGTCGCCAAGCCCCCAGATCGCCAGCGCATATTCGTTGGCGACGAAGCCGAGCGGGCGCAGCCGCGCGCGCTCGAGCCGGCGCGTCAGCAGCATGCCGAGCGTCTGGTGCGCGAGCCGGCCCTCGAACGGATAGCAGACGAGATAATGCTTGTCGGCGCGCGGAAAGGTCTCGACCAGCAGCTCGCGCGGCCCCGGCAGCAGCGAGCGCCATTCCTGGATCTCGAGCCATTCGCGCACCTGCGTCGGGCAGCGGCCGCCATTCCGTCGTGATCGGAGATGATCTTGCGCACGCGGTCGGCGAGATAGGTCGAGAGCGGAAACTTGCCGCCCTCGTAGGACGGCACCTTCGGGTCTTCGGCGCTGGCGCGCGAGACATAGACCTCGTCCTGCACCAGCGCCTCGTAGCGCAGGACCTCGCCGGCGAAGACGAAGGTGTCGCCGGGCGTCAGCATCTCGATGAAATATTCCTCGACCTCGCCGAGAAGCCGGCCGCCGCGCGGGATCATCTTGGAGGCGCGCGAGCGCACGAGCCGCACCTTCAGCATGTCGGCCTCGACGATGGTGCCGACATTCATGCGGTAGCGCTGCGCGATCATCGGATGGCTGACGCGCCAGCGGCCGTCCTGGCCCTGCCTGATCTTGGCGAAGCGCTCGTAGGCCTTCAGCGCATAGCCGCCGGTCGCGACGAAATCGAGCGCGGCGTCGAAATCGGCGCGCGTCAGCTCCGCATAGGGCGCGGCGGCGCGTCACCTCGGCGTAAAGCTCGTCGGCGAGGAACGGCTCGCCGCAGGCGGAGCCGAGCACGTGCTGCGCCAGCACGTCGAGCGCGCCGATGCGCGCCGGCGGCGTATCCTGCGCGTTCTCGGCGACCGCGTCGAGCGCGGCGCGGCATTCGAGCACTTCGAAGCGATTGGCCGGCACCAGCACGCCCTTCGAGGGCTCGTCCATGCGGTGATTGGCGCGGCCGATGCGCTGCAGCAGCCGCGAGGCGCCCTTCGGCGCGCCGACATTGATGACGAGATCGACATCGCCCCAGTCGACGCCGAGATCGAGCGAGGAGGTGCACACCACCGCGCGCAGCCGGCCGGCCGCCATCGCGGCCTCGACCTTGCGGCGCTGCGCGACGTCGAGCGAGCCGTGATGCAGCGCGATCGCGAGCCCGTCGTCGTTGATGCGCCACAGCTCCTGGAAGATGCATCTCGGCCTGGCTGCGGGTGTTGACGAAGACGAGCGTGGTCTTGTGGCGCTTGATCAGCGCGTAGATCTCGCCGAGCGCATGGTGGGCGGAATGGCCGGCCCAGGGCAGCCGTTCGGCGGTGTCGAGCATGCGTGACGTCGGGCGCGGCGCCGCCGTCGGCGACGACGAGATCGGCGAGCGCCGGCGCGCCCTGCGGCTGCGGCACCAGGAAGCGGCGCAGATCGTCGGGCTCGGCCACCGTCGCGGAGAGGCCGACGCTGGTGAGCGCCGGCGCGAGCGCGAAACAGCCGCGCCAGGCCGAGCGAGAGCAGATCGCCGCGCTTGCGACGTCACCAGCGCATGCAGTTCGTCGAGCACGACGCGCCGCAGCGAGCCGAACAGATACGGCGCGTCGGGCGAGGCCAGGATGAGCGCGAGCTGCTCGGGCGTGGTGAGCAGGATGTGCGGCGGATCGCGGCGCTGGCGCTGGCGCTTCGAGGCCGGCGTGTCGCCGGTGCGGGTCTCGATGCGGATCGGCAGCCCCATCTCGGCGACCGGCGTCTCGAGATTGCGCGCGATGTCGACCGCCAGCGCCTTGAGCGGCGAGATGTAGAGCGTGTGCAGCCCGCCTTCGCGGCGGAGGTCGCGGCCGGTGGAGATGAGGCGGCGATGCGGTTCAGACAGATCACCTCCCGCCCCCTCCCCGCCGCTGCGTGGGGGAACCGGCCGTGCCCGTGAGACAGGAGCGCTCAACTCCACCAGGCGGGCAGAAATCCCGCCAGCGTCTTGCCGGCGCCGGTCGGCGCGATCAGCAGCACCGAGCGGCCGGCGCGCGCCTTGGCCAGCAGCTCGAGCTGATGCGCGCGCGGCGTCCAGCCGCGGCTCGCGAACCAGCGCGCGAACGGCTCCGGCAACGGGGCGACAGCGTCGATGACGGTCAAGCAGGGTCACCCACGTGAAGGTAGCCTTCGAAGACGGCGCGGTCGAGACCATAGCCCGCATCGGCTACGGCGACATATCTATGCGGGCATGCGCCCCGAAGACCTCCTGGCCCCGACGCCCTCCGGCGTGTGCTGCAAGCCCGGCGGTTTCCACATCGATCCGACGCGGCCGGTGGAGCGGCCGTGATCACGCACGGCCATTCCGACCATGCGCGCGCCGGCCATGGCGCGGTGCTGGCCACGCAGGAGACGCTCGACCTGATGCGGCTGCGCTACGGCGAGAATTTCGCCGGCGCGACGCAGGCGATCCGCTATGGCGAGAGCGTCGAGCTCGGCGGCATCGCGGTGACCTTCCATCCCGCCGGCCACGTGCTCGGCTCGGCGCAGATCGCGGTCGAGGCGAACGGCCTGCGCATCGTCGCCTCCGGCGACTACAAGGACGTCGCCGATCCGACCTGCGCGCCGTTCGAGCTGGTCCCCTGCGACGTGTTCATCACCGAGGCGACGTTCGGCCTGCCGGTGTTCCGCCATGGCGATCCGGACGGCGAGATCGCCAAGCTGCTGCACTCGGTCGCGCTGTTTCCCGAGCGCGCGCATCTCGTCGGCGCCTATTCGCTCGGCAAGGCGCAGCGCGTGATCGCGCTCATCCGCAAGGCCGGCTACGACAAGCCGATCTATCTGCATGGCGCGATGGAGAAGCATCACGCGCTACTACCAGAGCCGCGGCATCGACCTCGGCGAGTTGCGCGCCGTGCGCGGCGCCAAGAAGGCGGAGCTTGCCGGCGCGATCGCGCTCTGCCCGCCGTCGGCGTTGAAGGAGCTGTGGTCGCGCCGCTTCCCCGATCCGGTGACGTGCGTTCGCCTCGGGCTGGATGCGCGTGCGCGCGCGGGCGCGCCAGCGCGGCGTCGAACTGCCGCTGGTCATCTCCGACCACGCCGACTGGGACGGCCTGACCGCGACCATCGCCGCGACCGGCGCGTCCGAGATCTGGGTCACGCACGGCCAGGAAGACGCGCTGGTGCACTGGAGCGTGAGCGCGCGGGCTGCAAGGCGCGGCCGCTCGACATCGTCGGCTACGGCGACGAGGACGAGAGCGACGAGCCGGCAGCGGCGAGCGCGGCAGATCTGGCGAGGCCAGCGCATGAATCGCTTCGCCGAACTGCTCGATCGCCTCGCCTACGAGCCCGGCCGCAACAACAAGCTGCGGCTGATGACGGACTATTTCCGCAGCACGCCCGATCCGGAGCGCGGCTGGGCGCTGGCGGCGCTCACCGGCGCGCTCACCTTCCAGCACGCCAAGCCCGGCATCATCCGCGCGCTGATCGCCGAGCGCACCGATCCGGTGCTGTTCGATCTCTCCTACGACTATGTCGGCGACCTCTCCGAAACCGTCGCGCTGATGTGGCCGGTGCCGAGCGAAGCGATCCGCAGCAACCGCGACCTCACGCTGACCGACGTCGTCGACACGCTCTCGACGCTCGGCAAGGCGCAGCTGCCGGGGCAGCTCGCGCGCTGGCTCGATCAGCTCGACGAGACCGGCCGCTGGGCGCTGCTCAAGCTCGTCACCGGCGGCCTGCGCATCGGCGTCTCGGCGCGGCTCGCCAAGACCGCGGCCGCCGCGCTCGGCGACAAGGACCCGCAGGAGATCGAGCTGATCTGGCCCGGCCTGCAGCCGCCCTATGTCGAGCTGTTCGCCTGGCTCGAAGGCCGCGCCGACAAGCCGGTGCACGCGATCCGGCGCCGTTCCGTCCGGCCATGCTGGCGCACGCGATCGAGGACGGCGATCTGGCCGCGCTCGATCCCGGAAGCTTCATGGCGGAATGGAAATGGGACGGCATCCGCGTGCAGGCGGTCGCCGACGTCGACAGCGAGGGACGCCCGCAGTCGCCGGCTCTATTCGCGCACCGGCGAGGATATCTCGGGGAGCTTTCCCGACCTGCTCGAAGCGCTGCGGCTTGCCGGCGCGATCGACGGCGAGCTTCTGGTCGTGCGCGAGGGCCGCGTGCAGAGCTTCAACGTGCTGCAGCAGCGGCTCAACCGCAAGACCGTCAACGCCAAGCTGCTCGCAGATTTCCCGGCGCATCTGCGCGCCTACGATCTGCTGGTCGACGGCGACGAGGATTTGCGCGAGCTGCCGTTCGCGACACGGCGCGCGCGGCTGGAAGCCTTCGTCGCGCGGCTCGACGATCCGCGCATCGACCTCTCGCCGCTGGTCCCGTTCGCCACCTGGGACGAGCTTGCGGCCGCGCGCGCCAACCTGCCGAGCCGGCGCCGATGCCGAGGCGGTCGAAGGCGTCATGCTCAAGCGCCGCGATGCGCCCTATGTGCCGGGCCGTCCCAAGGGCCTGTGGTGGAAATGGAAGCGCGACCCGCTCATCGTCGATGCCGTGCTGATGTATGCCCAGCGCGGCCACGGCAAGCGCTCGTCCTTCTATTCCGACTACACGTTCGGGGTCTGGACGACGGGCGACGGCCGGCGACGTGCTGGTGCCGGTGGGCAAGGCCTATTTCGGCTTCACCGACGAGGAGCTGATCGCAGATCGACCGCTTCGTGCGCCGCAACACCGTCGAGCGCTTCGGCCCGGTGCGCGAGGTCGTGCACGAGGCCGAGCAGGGCCTGGTGCTGGAAGTCGCGTTCGAAGGGCTGCAGCGCTCGACCCGCCACAAATCCGGGCTTGCGATGCGCTTTCCCCGCATCAACCGGCTGCGCTGGGACAAGCCGCCCGGCGAGGCCGACCGGCTGGAGACGCTCGAAGCAATGCTGTCGTCGCCCCGCGTGGCGGCCGAATCGTGAAACGTGCTAACCTGGAATCATGAGCCTGCCCCAAGAACCACGAATATCCGAAGCTCCCCCTCAACCGAGCGCGCTGAACCGCTTCTTCGGCGGGCGCCCGCTTGTCGTCATCTTCCGGCTCGTGCTGTTGTCGATCCTGGTCGGATTCATTCTCAGGGTGCTGGGCCTTGATCCGTTCGACATCATTCGCAGCATCCGCGAGCTGTTCCAGGCGATCTGGGACATGGGCTACGACGCCTTCGAGCGGCTGTGGCGCTATTTCGTGCTCGGCGCCGTCCTGGTCGTGCCGATCTGGCTGATCGTGCGGCTCGTTCGGGCGCCGCGTGGACGCTAGTGCCGCGTTTCCGAAGTTCGTGATACACCGCAGCACACTCTGACACGAACTTCGGAAACAAAGGGGCGCTAGCAACTTATTGGCTCTAGTGTGGCTTTGGATTTGACGTTCCTATGGGTGACTCGCTGCAATGCTGATAGGAACGTCAAATCCGCCACCTAGCGTTTCTTCGTCCTTTCGGATTACCCACGCCCGCGTGTTCTCGATCGCGGGCCCCGCGATGCTCGCCAATCTCACCACCCCCTTGCTGGGGCTGGTGGCAACCGCGGCGGTCGGGCGGCTCGGAGAGGCCCATCTGATCGGCGGGGTCGCGCTCGCCGCCATCGTGTTCGACGGCGTCTACTGGCTGTTCGGCTTCCTGCGCATGGGCACGGTTGCGCTCACCTCACAGGCGCTCGGCGCCGGCGATGTGGTCGAGCAGCGCGCCGTGCTCTCACGCGCGCTGTTGCTTGCCGCCATCATCGGCGTAGCGCTGGTCGTGCTGCAGGCGCCGCTCGCCTCGCTCACGTCAGATCTTCTCGGCGGCAGCGACGCGGTGCGGCAGGCGGCGCAGACCTACTTCTTCGTGCGTATCTGGTCGGCGCCCTTCACGCTCGGCAATCTAACGCTGATCGGCTGGCTCACCGGCATCGCGCGCGCCACCACGGCGCTCACGCTGCAGATCGTGGTCAACGCGATCAACATCGCGCTCACCGTGCTGTTCGTGCTCTGGCTCGATTTCGGCATCGCGGGCGCCGCGCTCGCAGCCGTGCTGGCGGAGGCGGTCGGATTGGCAGCCGGGCTTGTGGTCGCCTGGCGGCTCTTGGGCAGACGCTTCGAGACATCGGCCGCGATCGTGCTCCAGCGCAGCAAGCTCATGCGCATGCTCGTCGTCAATCGCGACATCATGATCCGCACCGCCTGCGTGATCGGCGCGTTCGCCTTCTTCGCTGCCCAGGGCGCACGCGCCGGCGACACGGCGCTCGCGGCGAACGCGGTGCTGCACAATTTCGTGCTGATCGGCAGCTTCTTCCTCGACGGCATGGCAACCGCCGCCGAGCAGCTCTGCGGCCGCTCGGTCGGCGCGCGCGATCGCTACTGCATTCGTGCAGGCGACGCGGCTGGCGCTGGGCTGGGGCCTCGGCTTCGGCGTCGCCTGCACGATGATCTTTCTGCTGGCAGGTCCGGCCCTGATCGACGTGATGACCACCAATGCCGAGGTGCGCCGGTTTGCGAATGACTTCCTCGTGTTCGCTGCAGCTCGCGCCCGTCCTTGGCGCCCTCGCCTACACCTATGACGGCGTCTTTATCGGCGCGACCTGGTCGCGCGACATGCGCAACCTCATGCTGGCGGCGTTCGCGCTCTATCTCGGCAGCTGGTGGGCGCTGCGAGGCTACGGCAATGCCGGGCTGTGGGTGGCGATCCTGTTGTTTCTCGCCGCGCGTGGCGCGCTGCAGGCCGCGCGCTATCCGGCGCTGGTGCGCGCGACGTTTTAGAGGCTCATGAGGGTGCGGCCTCCTACCTGCCGGCCCCGCTCCCTTGGAGAACCGCGTCCCAACCCGCCGTGTCCTTCTTGATGCGCTGCTCGAACTCTTCCGGATTGCCCCCCAGTACTTCCATTCCCTGCAGGCGCAGCTGACGCGTGACATCCTCGGTTTTCAGAGCCTCATTGATGACTTTGCTCAACGTCTCCACGATCGAGCGTGGCGTTCCCACCGGCGCGAGCATCCCGATCCAGATGCTGGCGTGCACGCCGGGCAAGCCGGCTTCGTCGATCGTCGGCGTATCTGGCAGTAGCGCCGATCGCGTCGGTTGCGCCATCGCCAAAGCCGTCAGCTTGCCCGTCTCGATCAGCTGAATCACATTGGAGACCGACGCGAACGCGGCCGAGATGCGTCCGGTCATCAAGTCGGTCGTCGCTTGCACTGTGCTCGGATACGGCGCGATCGCAAGGTCCGTGCCGGCCTGCTGGTTGAATAGCTGGGCCACGAGATAGCCCGTAGTCCCTACGCCGCTGCCGCCGAACGTCAACTCGCGCGGCTTGCTCTTGGCCATGGCAATGAAGTCCCGCACCGTTTTGGCGCCGAGTCCAGGATATGAGGCGAGCACGAACGGCACGCTGGCGATCAACGCAACTGGGGCCAGGTCGGTGCCGAAATCAAACCCCGCCGCGGAACTGCGTATCGTGCTCGAGGACGTCGCGACGAACAGCGTGTAGCCGTCCTTGGCTGAGCGGACGACGGACTGCGCGGCGACATTGCTGCCGGCTCCAGGCCGGACCTCGACAACAAACGGCTTGCCCAGCGAGGCTTCGAGTTTCTGCGCGACAAGCCGGGCGACGATATCGGACACCGACCCGGCCGCGAAGCCGACCACGATGCGTACTGGCTTGGTCGGATAATCCTGCGCGGCCAATGGCGTGAGCGCGAGCATCAGCCAGGTGACGCATCCGAAAACGTATCGTTTCATCTGTTTCTCCCTTCCGGTGAGAGATCTCCAGGTGTGTAGTGCCCGGGAGCGGGAGAACAACTGAGTGGGAGCCGGGATGGCAATGCCTTGTCGCCGGACAATGTTGTGGAGTCAGAGGTGGCCGCCATGAGCATCGCTTGACTGCTTCTGGTGGTGCGGCGCCGTCTCATAGTGCAATCGCAAGAGGTCCATTCCGTAATCGTTGCCATTGGGTGTGCGAACGATGGTGTGGACGTGGAAGCGCTGCGGCGTCTCGTTGTTGAGCAGCACGCCCTTGTGATGGTCGAACTCGATCATCACCACCGGGCTCTGGATGCGATAGTAGAACGCGCTTTCATCGTCGATGCCGCCGGCCCAGCAGAAATGGGTTTGTGCGATGTGGGATTCCACGTCGCTCATGCGGGCGCGCAATGGGCCGGGAGGCAGCGTCGAAAGGTAGCGCTCGGTCAGGTCGAGGAGGACTTGCCGCTGCCGGTTATCGAGCTCCGACCCGGCAATTCCTTCATAGGGGACGATGGCGTTGTCCTTGAACGCGCCGCCGAAGCTCATGCCATCCGCGCCCTGATGACGGCCTGGCGGCAGCCCGTTGGCAATGGTTGTGTCGTAAACGATGGCTTTGCGCTGCTGGGCGGAGGAAAGGCCGCGAACGAGCTCCAGCCCGATGCGCTCCTCATCGTCGAACATGCGAAGCCCGGCATGGGGGCCTGTGTCGGCATATCGAGGCTCCGCCCCCATGAACGTGGGCGTGAGCGTCATCTGTGTGCCGACGACAAAGCAGGTGAGACAGAGATGATGGCCGTACAATTGCCATCCCCAGGGCTCGGTCGCCGATGGCTCGCCAAAGATGTGCATCTGGTAGCAGAACTCGCCGAGCGCGATAGGCGCCCCCACAAGCTCGCCAAGAAACCCGTTGAGCTTCATGAGGTTGCGCGTCTTCTCGTAGCCCTCGGCGCCGAGGCTGGCGCGCAGCACACCCATGGCAGCGTCACGGGCCGCCGGCGTTACCTCATCCAGCCAGATGCCAAACCTCTCGAAGCGCGGCACCTCATTCACCCATTGGCGCCTCTGCAATCGAACCGATGGGATGCTTGGCGGCCTTCAATTGCGCCGGCGTTAGCCGGCCGAGCAGCGTTGCGACCGCCGCCAGAATGCTCGCAGTAGGCGCCCCTTCGTCTCGCAGCGCGAACAGACCCGGCACGACTTGGCCGTCGGCCGTGATGCCGCGGAATGGTCCCGCGCGCAACGACTCGAGTCGGGCCTTCCACCCCTCCAACCGGTGTGGCGGCAGCGAATCGAGGACTTGGCTGTGCGTCAACCCGAAATAGCGGGCTTTTCCCATTGGCGGAACGAACTGGTGATAGTCGGACATCCACGCGCTCACATTCTTCGTCGGCATGCGAAGTCGTCACAGTTATTCCGGCCACGGCTCCGCCGTCATTGCGGCGGCATCGGCGCCGACAAGGTCGGCAATGCCGGCATATTGGCCTGAGCGCATCGCATCGGCCAATGAGCGATTGATCCGGCCCACCAGACCAAACCCGTGGAATACGAGCGCACTGTAGAGCTGCACCAGGCATGCCCCGGCCCTGATCTTGGCCAGCGCCGTCTCGCCCGAATCGATGCCGCCGACGCCGATCAGCGGGAAGGCGTTCTCGACTCGCACATAAGTCTCCGCCAGCATGCGGGTCGCAAGCGCAAAGAGCGGCCGGCCGGACAGGCCGCCGGGCTCATGCGCGGTTTCGCGATCGCGCAGCCAGGCCGGCCGCAGCACGGTGGTGTTGCCGATCACCATGCCGTCGACGCGATGCCGTCGTGCGGCGCCAACCACATCATCGAGCTCGCTGAGCGTGAGATCGGGCGCGATCTTGATCAGCACAGGCGTCGTCCCCGCCTTGCGAGTTATCCTCGCGCGCGCCTCCATCACGCGCGCGAGCAGCTCGTCGAACACCCGGCCCTGCTGCAGGTCGCGCAAGCCGGGCGTATTGGGCGAGGAGATGTTGCAGGTGAAATAGCTCGCGACCGGCGCGAACATCTCGATCTGCCGCACATAGTCGGCGATGCGATCCTTGGAGTCCTTGTTGGCGCCGACATTGACGCCGACGATGCCGCCCGCGCCCACGCGCACGGCGAGCCGCCGCAGCACCGCATGGGCGCCCTCGCTGTTGAAGCCAAGGCGGTTGATCACGCCTTCATCAGGCGGCAGCCGGAACAGGCGCGGCCGCGGATTGCCCGGCTGCGGCAGCGGCGTGACGGTCCCGATCTCGACAAAACCGAAGCCGAGCCGCAGCAGCGCGTCCGGCACCTCGGCATGCTTGTCGAACCCGGCCGCCATGCCGATTGGATTGGGAAAGTTGAGCCCGAAGGCGCGCACCGCCAGGAGCGCATCGTCCTTGCTCCGGTTCGGCAGCGGGGCAACCTTGAGCGCTTTGATCGCCAGATGGTGGGCGGTCTCGGCCTCGAGCAGCCCCAGCAATGGCCGCCCCAACGCGTCATAGAGGCCGATCACAACACCAGCTCCGGAAAGGCATGCCGACCGTCGGCAGCGAGCGGCAATGGCTTGACCCACAGGACGCAGGCGAGCGGAAGCTCGCCATAGAGGTGCGGGAACAAGGCGCCCTCGCGGGCTGGCTCCCACCGGAGCGGCGCACCGAGGCGGCCGGCATCGATGGCAATGAGCAGCAGATCGGCCACACCGGCGAAATGCTTGGCCGCGGTCTCCTCGACCTGGCCGGCGGTGGAAAAATGGATGTAACCGTCACGCATGTCGATCCCGGCGCCCCGGAACGCTCCGGCCGCCTCCGCGTCCCGCCACAGGGCGGCATCGCAGATCTTGTAGATGGTGCTCGACACGCCCCCAGTCCTCAATCCTGCTTGTTGCGGTCCGCCACCGCGCGGGCAGCGAAACCCCTCGATCCTCCCGTCTCGTCCACAAATCCGAACAATCACTCTGAAGTGATTCGGTTGCCGCCGTCTCGTGCTGCCGTTTCCTGGCGCCGCAACCTGGAAACATGACCCCTGTTCCTATATATCGACCATAACACAGGTAACATCTGGAAAAGGGGCGCTTGGAGGACCATCGGCATGTTGACGCATGCTCAGATTTGGACCGGGCTCGATCGTCTTGCCGCCCGCGCCGGCCTGTCGCCCTCAGGTCTCGCCAGGAAGGCTGGTCTCGACCCGACCACCTTCAACCGATCGAAGCGCATGACACCAGAAGGGCGCTCGCGCTGGCCTTCGACCGAGTCGCTGGCCAAGTCGCTGGCGGCGACCGGGACCAGCATGGAAACGTTTGTCCAGCTGATCGACGACCCCGACCGCTCAAGCGCGCACGGCGTGCCGATGATCGACTTCGCGCAGGCCGCCACAGACAGCCATTTTGACGATTCCGGCCATCCGGCCGGCAGAGGGTGGGAGGAGTTGGCCTTTCCCGCCATCGCCGACGACAGCGCTTACGCGCTCAAGATCGTCGGCAACTCGATGACGCCTGCTCTATCGCGATGGAAGCGTGATTGTGGTCTCGCCGGCCGCCACCGTCCGCAAGGATGACCGGGTCTTGGTCAAGACCAAGGACGGCGAGATCACGCTGCGGGAGTTCAAGCGCCGTACCCCCAAGGTGATCGAGCTTCGGGCCCTCACAAAAGCGCAGAAGGATGAAACGCTGCCGGCTCGCGACGTGATGTGGATGGCGCGCATCGTCTGGGCCAGCCAATAGCGGGTGGTGATCGGGGTATTTTGTTTGAGTATGACACTCTAGGCCGCACCCTGCCAATACAGCCAGAATGCGCGCGCAAGGTAGACCGCGCTGACCGCAAAGATGATCTGACGGGTCCAACGCCGGAATTCCTGGTCGCTCATGCGCTCCAGAATGTAGGGCGCCACCATGGTGCCGGCGATCGCAAGCAGCGCCGCCGGAATGAACGCCCATAGCGGGAAAGCTTCCTCGACCCCGGCGATGGTGCCGAAATAAGCCATTCGCGCCAGGTTGCCGACGGTGCCGCAAATGGCCTTGGTCGCCACCGTGGTCCGGCGGTCAAGCGAGCTCTTCTGAAAGAATACGTCAAGCAATAGGCCGCCATTGCCGGCAACGAGCTGGATCGCGGTCGTTGCCAGCCCTGACAGCAGCGGAATCCCTCGCCACTCGATGTTCGGATGATGATCGCGTGGCAATAACTCGATCACATAGGGAATCAATCCGAGGATCAAATAGACCATCGCCTTGCTGGGCACGAAAGCAACGAATCCCATCAGTACGGTCGCGATCAACCCGCCCGCCGCATAGCCCCACATGATCCGCCAGTTGACATGGCCCCACCAGCTCACCACACGCCAGGCATTGCCGGTGGCGGCCAAGAGTGAGAACAGCACCATGGCAGTTGGCACATCGAAGAAGATCAACAGCACGCCGAGCATGATCATGCCGCCGGCGATGCCGAACACGCCGGACACCAGCGAGGCCACAAACACGGAAATTCCGATCGCTGCCAGCGCAACGAGCGACATGTATCCTTACCCCTGCCAAGCCAACCAGGCCGCGCGCCCGATATAGACGCCGCTGATAGTAAAGATGATGGCGCGCGTCCACTGACGGAAGTCGTGATCTGACATTCGCTCAATCACATACGGCGCGAGCGCCGTTCCACCGATGGCAAGCGCGATAGCCACCAACAGGTTCCATAAGCCAATTTCATCGCCGATAGAACCAAACGAGATAAAATAGCTCGCGCGCAACACGTGGCTCGCAGTCTGAGCAACCGCTTTGGTTGCAAGCGTTGTCTTTCTATCGAGCAGACTCTTTTGGAAGAAGATGTCGAGAAAGAGTCCGCCGACGCCCGTTAAGAATTGGACGATCGTGGTGAGCACGCCGGTGAGGAACGGTGCGCCGCGCCATTCGATGTTGGGCCTCGCGCGGGCTGGAATAATCTCGACCAGGAACGGCATGAGGCCGAGCAGAAGATAGACCAGCGCCTTGTCGGGAATAAAAGCGATCAGCCGCATCACCGCGAAGGCGACCGCTCCGCCCAGGCAGTAGAGCCAGAAGATTCGCCAGCGCACAAACTCCCACCACTGTAGCGCCCGCCAGGCATTAGCGAAGAATTGAATGACCGAGAACAGGACCATGCCGGCGGCGACGTCGAGAAACACCAGGAGCACACCAAGCAGCACCATGCCGCCAGCGAGCCCAAATACGCCGGAAAGGAAAGAGCTGACGACAATCGTGGCCCCGATCAGGGCAAGGGTCAGAAGCGACATTTCAGGTGGGGCATGGGGACTCGCATGACTCCGCATTATTGGAGCAACAACTCTCCATCGGAGCATATTCCGCGCGCGAACACAATTTGCAGTCGTTTTATCAAGCAATACAATTGGTAATACCGCCGGAGATTCAATTCGCGGGTTGCCCAAGCGTTACGCCGAGCGCGCCAGCGCGCCGTCGATCATCTCGACCGTGTTCTGCAGCCCGTAGACCGCAGCGAACGAGCCGAAGCGCGGGCCTTTCTCCTGCCCGAGCAGCACCTGGTAGAGCATGTTGAACCATTCGAGCGACACGCCAGGCTTGCCGTCCTTGGTCTTGCCCTTGCCGCTCTTATCGAGGAACGGCTCGCGCCGGCCGATCTCGTAGACCACGTCTTGAATTTCTTGGGCGTTCGCGTGGGCCGGCAGTTGCGCTAGTGCGTCGCGCAGATCGCTGAGCGCCGCACGCTCGACCTCGCTCGGCTCGCGGAATGTCTTCGCCGGCAGCACGAAGTCGCGATAGTAGTGAATCGCATAGCTGACCAGCGCATCGAGATGCGGATGCGTCTGTGGCTGTCACACCAGGACGATAACGACCGATGAAGCCCCATAACGTCTCGGCATTTTCGGCATTCGACGACGACACCAGTGTCAGCAGCATCGCGAACGTGATCGGCATATCGAGCTTGGGCGGATTGCCGGAATGGATGTGCCAGACCGGATTGGAGAGCCGCTGCTTGCCGTCCTGGCGCTGGTAGGCGTCGAGATACTGCTGGTATTCGTCGACATGCCGCGGAATGACATCGAAGTAGAGCCGCTTGGCCGCCTTCGGCTCGCGGTACATGAACAGCGACAGCGACTCCGGCGAGGCATAGCGCAGCCATTCGTCGATGGTGAGCCCGTTGCCCTTCGACTTGGAAATCTTCTGGCCCTTGTCGTCAAGGAACAGCTCGTAGTTGAAGCCCTCGGGCGGCGTTCGCGCCGAGCGCTCGACAGATCTCGCCCGACAGCTTGACCGAATCGATCAGGTCCTTGCCAGCCATCTCGTAGTCGATGCCGAGCGCGACCCAGCGCAGCGCCCAGTCCGCCTTCCACTGACACTTGACGTGCCCGCCGGTGACCGGCGTCTCGACCTTCTTGTTCGTATCCGGATCGACGTAGACCATCGTGCCCTTGGCGACGTTGCGCTCGACCATCGGCACCTGCAGCACGATGCCGGTGCGCGGCGAGATCGGCAGGAACGGCGAGTAGGTCGCGCGGCGCTCCGGCCCGAGCGTCGGCAGAATGATCTCCATCACGCTGTCGTAGGCGGCGAGCATGCGCAACAGCGTCTCGTCGAACCGGCCGGAGCAGTAGTAGTCGGTCGAGCTCGCGAACTCGTAGTCGAAGCCGAAGCGGTCGAGGAACGCGCGCAGCCGCGCGTTGTTGGCCGCGCCGAACGACGGATACTCGTTGGAAAACGGATCCGGCACCTGCGTGAGCGGCTTGCCGAGATGGCTCGCCATCATGTCGCGGTTGGGCACGTTGTCCGGGACCTTGCGCAGGCCGTCCATGTCGTCGGAGAACGAGATGAGCCGCGTCTTGATGCTGTCGCCGGTGAGCACCCGGAACGCATGCCGCACCATGGTGGTGCGCGCGACCTCGCCGAACGTGCCGATATGCGGCAAGCCCGAGGGACCGTAGCCGGTCTCGAAGATCACCACGTCCTTGGGCGTCTTGCTTCAGCCGCGCCACGATCTTGCGCGCCTCCTCGAACGGCCAGGCGTTCGATTGCTCGGCAAGCTCGCGCAGCGACGGCGTTTGGGCTTCCGCGGTGGTCATCCTCATTGTTTAGGCGTGGAACCTTGCCAGGGTCAATGTCCGGCCCGCTCGCTCGCTATTCAGGTCAGGTCGGCCGCTGTCGACGTCCGACGCCGACCATGCCGAAATTCGAGGATTTCAATCCCGCCAAGATCCTGCCGCCTGCGGATCGACCGGCAGCTTTCGTCAAAACGGGCTGATCGGAAAATAACGCAGCCACAGGTCGGTGAAGCGGCCCTGCTCCCAGATCCGAAACAGCGCGTAGTTGAGCACAAGCCGCATCGTGTCGTTGCCGCGCCTGACCGCGACGCCGACGCCTTCGCCGAAATAGCGGCTGTCGAGATAGGGACCGCCGCGAAACGCGCAGCAGTTCTCCGAATCGGTGCCGTTGAGCCAGAACGCCAGCGAAATGGCGTCACCGAACAAGAGATCGACGTCGCCGCGCCGCAGCGCCAGCCGCGCCACATCGGCGGTCGGGATAGGGACGGACCTCGACCTCGGTGAACAGCGCCCTGAGATAGGCCTCATGCGCGGTGCCAGCCGACCACCGCGACCTTGCGGCCTTCGAGCTTCTCCGGCAGCGGATCCTCGATCGGAGAATCGCGGCGCACCACGAAGCGAGCGGGCGTCCGGTAATAGGGATCGGTGAAGTCGATCTTGCTGCGCACATCGGGCGTCGCCGCCATCGAGGCGATGACAGCATCGCCGCGGTTCTCGTTGAGCGCGGCGATCAGCGTCTCGAACCGGCGCATCTGCACCGTGCAGCCGACCTTGAGCTCCTCGCACATCATGCGGGCGAGATCGACGTTGAAGCCCTGCGGATTGCCGTCAGGACCAGCGAAGTTGAACGGCGGATAGTCGGTCTCGGTGAGAAAGCGGATCATGGTGAGGCGCGACAGATCCGGCCGCTCCGGCCGCCGCCGCGGATCCCAGAAGCCCGGAACCTGTACGATCGGATCAGCGACCTTGCCTTGGGCATGCGCCCTGTGCGCCGTGTCAGGCGCCAACAGCACCAGCAATACGAACGCAAGCGCGCCACCGAGGAGCGCCAAGGTGGTCCGTGATGGCAAAGCCGGTGACATCATGTTCAGTCGCGTTGCGTCAGGCGGCATCTGTTGGCTGTACGACTCGTGTTCAGCCGCACTTATATCCCAGCGTGCAGGCACGCCGCATCCCGGTTTAACACGCCCGATGCCGCCACCACGTTGGCTATTCCGGCTTGAGGCCGGTTTCCTCGACCACCCGCTTCCAGCGCGCAAGGTCTTCCTTGACGTAGCTCGCCGAGCCGCTCCGGCGTGCCACCGATCGGGTTCATCCCCTGGCGGGCCAGCTGGGCGCGCACGTCGGGGTCCTTGCAGGATGCTGTCGATCTCGGCACTGATCTTGGCCACGATCGGCGCGGGCGTGCCGGCCGGCGCGAAGATCGCCGTACCAGGTCTCGACCACGAAATTCGGATAGCCGAGATCGCGCATGGTCGGCACGTCTGGAAACGCCGGCGCGCGCTCCGCGCTCATCACCGCGACCATGCGGGCATTGCCATTCGCGACCTGCGGCGCCGCCGTCTGCAGCGGCTGGATCTGCGCCTGCACCTCGCCGGTCAGCATGCCGCGGAACATGCTGGGTGCGTCCTTGTACGGCACATGCACGAGATCGATCTTGGCGTCGAGCTTGAGCAGCTCCATCGTCACGAATTGCGGCGAGCCGATCCCGCTCGACGCATAGTTCATCTTGCCGGGCTCGCTGCGCGCGAGAGTCGACGAATTCCGGAAAGGTCTTGGCCGGCAGGCTCGGCGCGACCAAAAGCGAGAGCACGCTGGTCGCGAGCAGCGACACCGGCGCGAAGCTCTTCACCGGATCGTAGGGCGGATTCTTCTTCATGAACGGATTGATCGTGAACACGGTGGCGACGCACAACAGCGTGTAGCCGTCGGGCTCCGCGCCCGCGGCCGCGACGATCCCGATGTCGCCGCTGGCGCCGGTGCGATTGTCGGTGACGGCGGTGACCTTCCAGCGCTCCGCGAGCTTCGGCGCGATCAGCCGTGCAGAATGTCGGCGCCCGAGCCCGAGCCGTGCGGCGTGATCAGCCGTAGCGTGCGGCCCGGCGATCGGATAGTTCGACACATCTGTGCGCAAGAGCTTGATCGACCGCATGGCCCAACGCCAGCCCCGACAACGCAAGCGCAAACGCAGCCCTGGCCGCGCGTTCCATCGGACCTCCTCTACGACGACTGGGTAAACACGCCCTCGATCGCTCGCAATCAACGGCGCCATGCGGTAGCATCAAGATCATCGCGCGCGAAGATGCCCATACTGACCTTCGGCAGATCGGGCAGCACGCCCGGTGCCTCGATCACCAGCGGCGGCGTCACCACCGACCGGGGCAGCGGATAGTAGCCGAGACCGGCGGCCGCGGCAGCGCGCCGCGCCAGTGTGTCGAACGCGGTGAAGACGATCTCGTAGCGGCGATTGGCCTGCTCGAGCGCGGCCATGCCGGCACGATCCGGCAGCAGCAGATTGGGCGAGCTGACCAGTGGAACCGGCCCATCCGGATCGAGCACAAAGTCTGGAGACTTCACCCACACCAGGTCCTCGCTCCATTGCACAACGGCGTCATCGAGATCAGCCTCGCTGGCAAACAATACAGCAATCTCGAGATAGCCCGAGCGCACGCTGCGCAGCAGGCCGCGCGAATGATCGCAGCGGACCTGCAGGCGGTATTCGCCGCCAATGGCTTCCCGCTGCTCAAGGATGCGGGCAAGCACAGTTGGGGCGTAGAGATTGGGAATGCCAAGCCGAACCACCTGCGCCTGCGACTGCAGGCCACCGCCACTGACGATCTGATCGTTGATCGCGAGCATGCGCCGGGCATAGCGCAGCACTTCGGCGCCACATTCGGTGAGAGTGACGCCGGATAGGCTCTTCTCGATCAGATCAGCGCCGATGAGCGACTCCAGCCGCCGCATATGGGCGCTCACCGCCGGCTGGGTCAGTTCGAACAGGTGGGCGGCCTTGGTGAAGCTGCCCAGCTCGCAAATGGCAACGAACGTGCGCAGCAGGTCGGTCGGAATGTTGGTGATCCCGGATGGCGACGTTTCGCCCTCGGTCTCTGACTCTATCACGTCGCCGTTGCGCTGGCGGCCTCTGCGCATCAAGAGTCCTCCTCGTTGCCTGCCATTAGCGCGATCCTAGTGTCTGAGTAACCCACGGCGCGAGCCACTCAGGCTGCTCCACCGGGGGTTCAGTACCTACCATTGACCCGGCGAGTTCGTATAGAAACTTCCGCACTTAAAGTACCAAATTAGCGCCGGTATTGGCGCACTACATCTCCCCAAATTTTCCAATAATTTGGCTGAAATCCCGCTGAAAGCCCGGAATTGCGGGAACTATTAAAGGTGCTTGCGCAGCTCGGCCGCCGAGGCCTCGGTCGTCCGCTTGAGGCTGAACGGCGAGACAAACCGTCCCTGCTTGTCCATCAAATAGACGATGGCGGTGTGATCCATGGTGTAGTCGCCCTGCTCGAGCGGCACCTTGCGATAGATCGCGCGGTAGCTCTTTGCGACCGCCGCGATCGTCGTCGAGGGCGCCGGTGAGGCCCGAGAGCCGAGGATCGAAGCTCGACAGATACTCCTTGATCGCCGTCGGGCGTATCGCGCTCCGGGTCGACCGTGAAGAAGATCGCACGCACGCGATCAGCATCGGGGCCGAGATTGCGCAAGATCTCCGACACTTCGAACAGCGTGGTCGGGCAGACTTCAGGGCAATGAGTGAAGCCGAAGAAGACCAGGAACGGTCTGCCCCGGAATCCTGATCGGTGACCGTTTGGCCCATCCTGATCGATCAGCCGGAACGGCCCACCAATGGCAGCGACTTGCGGACCGCTCGACGAGAGCGGGCCCGTTCGCCAGCAGGATGATCGCGCCAGCACAGCACAAGGCCGGCCGACGAAAGCGCCCAACATGAGAAGGAGGCGAACGTGGCGCGGTGCCATGCGAGTCTTTCCAGTGCTAGGCGGCTGCGGCTAGAGGCACAGGGCGATGCCGGCCAGGATCATCTCGTAAAAGACCGCCGTGCCGTAATGGAGCCCATAGCGCTAGCGTGCCAGCCAGCAACAAGCCAGCCGCCGCCGCTGCAATCATCAGCGGACGCGACAGGGTTGACGGGGCGGCTGCCACCTCTGGCATCGGACCTCCACGGCTCCAGACCTCCAAGGGTCCCGGCCTTACGTCCAATAAAATAGGCCCCGTGGCATCCCTTCACAAGTTGCCTGGGCGGCATGCCTGATCGCCGCAGGCCCAGGAAAAAAGTCCCAGCCAAAGCCAACCCCGAGCGTGGTCACCGCGCCGGCAATAAGGCCCGCGATCGCCGCCGCCTCGTCCCAGATCTTGCGCGTCCTCGCGGATCATCGACGGCGAAATCGGCGGGCTCGTTGGCGATCACCTCGAGCCCGTTCTCGCCGAGAACATTCGAGCGACTCCGGCGACTTGAGGATGCGGACGATCTCGTCATGGAGCCTGGCGGTGATCGCGCTGCGGCAGGTCGCGCGGGGCCAGGAAGCCGACCCAGGCGCGCCCGGGCTGATAGGCCGGCAGCACCTCGGTGATGGTCGGCACGTCCGGGGCCTTGGCGTAGCGCTTGGTGTCGAACACCGTGAGCAGCCGCACGCTGCCCGCTCTGGATATGCGGCAGCGCCGTCGCGAGGCTGACGATCGCGACCGGGACGTGTCCGCCCAGGAGGTCGTTGAACGCGGGCGCGACGCCGCGATAGGGCACGTTGACGAGCTCGATGCCGGCGACCTTGTTGAGCACCTCGCCGTAGAGATGGTGCGCCGTCCCGATGCCGGCGCGTGCCATAAGTGATGGTCGCCGGGCTTTGCCCGCGCCTACGCGATGAACTCGGCCATCGTGCGTCGCCGTGATCTGGGAGTTGACCAGAAGGCCCGCCGGGATTGTTGGCGATCGCCGTGATCGGCGTGAAATCCGTGGCGATGTCGAACGACGCCGTCTTGTTCTGGACGCGGTCGATGGTCTGCGACAGCGACAGCACGACCCCGATGGTGTAGCCGTCGGGCGCCGCGCGCTTGAGCATGGTCATGCCGATCGAACCCGACGCGCCGGCCTGGTTCTCGACCACGACCGGCTGGTGGAACACCTCGCTGAGCTTCTGGCCGACCAGCCGCGCGCTGATGTCGCCGGCGCCGCCGGGCGGATTGGGCACGATGATCTTGATGGCGCGCGACGGATAATCCTGCGCGCGCGCGAGACCGCGCGGCGCCCAGGCATTCCGCAGGCGATGCTCAGCGCCAGACAGCTGCCGTTCGACATTAAGGCTCGCGGTCACGGCTATGCTCGCCGTCTACGGCTTGGCCTCACACCATCTTGCGCGGGAAAGTACTTGCCGAGCCAGTCGCGCATCACGCCCCACACCCGTGCGTTGTCCTCCGCGAACAGGAAATGGTCGACCTCGCTGAACAGATGCAGCTCGGCCGGCTGCTTGGCATGCTTGAACAGCTCGACCGACTGCTCGGTCGGCGTCACCGAATCGTTCGCGGCATGGATCAGCAGCAGCGGCCGCGGCGCGATCTTGCCGACCACGTCGTCGGCGCGGAAATCGAACATGCTCTGCGCGGTCTCGGCCGGAAACATCTGGATCGAGTTCTTGGCGAGATTGTTCGCGCAGATGCGGCGGGATCGGCACGATGTCGTAGCGCGGCACCATCAGCGACTTGCCGGTCTTGGCGCGGTGCTCGCGGCCGTCCGCCAGCATCTTGGTGAAGCGCGCCCATTCCTCCGGCGATCTTGTGCTGGCCGCGGAACTTGCGCTCGCCGTCACCCCAGCCGCCGTTCGAGATGACGGCCGCGACGCGCTCGTCGACGCCGCCGGCATAGACCGCGACCGCGCCGCCGAAGCTCGAGCCGACGACCGCGATGCGCTTGGCGATCGACCGCCGGATGCTGCGCGAGGAACGTCAGCGCATTGCGCGTGTCCTCGACCTGCTCGAGGCAGATCACGCGGCCGAACTCGCCCTCGCTGTCGCCGCAGCCGCGCATGTAGAAGCGCAGCGTGACGTAGCCAAGCTCGGTGAGCACCTTGGTCGGGCGCCAGCACGTTCGAGGAGTTCTTGTTGCTGCCGAAGCCGTGCAGCACCAGGAAGGCGCCGCGCTTCTCGCCCGGCTTGACGCCGTCGGGCACGCGCACGTTGCCGGAGAGCTTCAGCCCGGCGGACGGAATGGTGACGTGTTCTTCGCCATGCGGATCCCTCTTCTCCGCCCTCGTCCTGAGGAGCGGCGAAGCCGCCGTCTCGAAGGATGGCCGCACCTCGAGCTTGGCCATGGTTCGACGCGACCTTCGGTCGCTCCTCACCGAGGCTCGAGTGGCGCTCATGCGATCTCAATCCCGTTTTAGCTTGTCGAGGCCAAGCTCGCTCCAGCGCTTGCGCGCAGCCTCCTCGTCCGTTCGCGGCCAGACCGTCGGCGGATAGCGCGAGCCGCCGAAATCCGGGTCGGGATCGTAGTCGAGGTTGATGGTGGCATCGATCAGCACGCGGTTCCACTTGCCGGTGCCGAACAGCGTCGGATTGCGGTCGCGCTTGCGGGTCGAGGGATCGAGCCCGAGCCCGAATGTCGCCGGCATGATCACGATGTCGTTCTCGCCGGCGTTGACGCGATAGGCGATCGCCCAATCGACCGCCGCGTAGTCGTGGATGTCGATGTCGTCGTCGACCACGGTGATGTGCTTGTAGCGCACATGCGCGGCCGAGCTGCCCCACAGCGCATTGGCGGCCTGCTTGGCCTGCCCGCGATAGGTCTGCTTCATCTGGATGTTCAGGTTGATGCCGGCCTGCACCGGCGGGCCCCACACGTCGGTGATGCCGGGCACGCCGGCGCGGTCGAGCACGTTCCAGGCGGTCGAGGAGCGGAAGATCGAGGAGATCATCGCGTTCTCGGAATAGCTCCCCGGCATGCAGCCTTCGATGGTGCCGCGCAGGATCGGATCGTTGCGGTGGGTGATGCAGGTGACGCGGATCGTCGGCTTTGGCGAGCGGTCGCCCGCCACATAGCCGGTGAACTCCGCATAGGGGCCTTCCATCTGATAGGTCTCGGGCTCGAGCCCGAGCATGCCCTCGATCACGATCTCGGCCGAGGCCGGCACATAGAGATCGATGGTCTCGCATTTGACGAGATCGACCGGCTCGCCGCGGATCGCGCCCATCACGTCGTATTCGCAGATGCCCTTGGGCACCGGCGAGCCGGCGCAGAAGCCGAGCGACGGCTCCCAGCCGATCGCGACCGCGATCGGCATCTCCTTGTGGCCGCGCGCCTGCCAGGCGGTGACGTGGTGGCCGATATGCTGCGCGCGCCACATCAGGATCGGGATCGTGTCGCGGTCCGCCGACCATGCCGCGATAGATGCCGACGTTCATCACGCCGGTGTCCGGGTCCTTGGTGACGACGCCCGCATAGGTGATGAGATAGCGGCCGCCGTCGAGCCGGTTCCAGTAGGGCGACCGGGAAATTCGTCGAGATTGATGTCCTTGCCGGTGACGACGTTCTCCTTGCAGCGGCCGGTCTTGACGATGCGCGGCGGCGATGCTCTCCTGCAGGATCGTGCGGCCGATCTTGACCAGCTCGCGCGCGTGCGTGTCGGGCGGCAGGCCGAGCATCATGGCGATGCGGCGATTGTTGTTGAGCGCCGAGCCGAAGATGCGGCGGCAGCGGCTCGTCGGCTTGTTGTAGTCCTTGATGTTGTTGAACAGCAGCGCGCGGCCGGTGCCGGGCCCCTGCGCCAGCCGCATGATGGTGCCGAGCTCGATGTTCCAATCGACCTCGGCGTCGATCTCGTGCAGCTCGCCCGCTGCCTTGCAGCGCGTCGATCCAGCCGCGCAGATCGCCGTAGGCGACCGGTTTGCGTTCAAGCGTCATATCGTCTCCTTCACGTTGGACAAATGGCGCTCACGCCGGCAGCGGCTTGCCTCGTGTTTCCGGCAAGGAACAGCACCGCCGACGAGGCCAAGCGACGTAGATCGTGGCGACGGTCGTCGCCGCCGGGCCGAAGCCGCCGAACGTACACGATCAGCTGACCGGCGAGCAGCGGCCCGAGAAACGCGATGAAGCGCGGCGCGTTGAACGCGAATGCCATGCGCGGTCGCACGCATGCGCGTCGGAAAGCAGCTCCGGCAGCCAGACCGGCATCCACGAATATTGTCCGAGGCTGAGAAGATCGCGTTGATCGACGGCAGCGACCAGCAGCAGCGACAAGATCCTGCGTCCACAGGAACAGGACCGGGGTCAGCACCCAGCGCCATCGACGATGAACACGATGCGTGACCGGCTTGCGCCCGAAGCGCATCGGCCAGAAAGCCGAACGAGCGCGTAGCCGATGATCGCTGCCGAAGTTGTAGCTCATGCCCGCATAGCTCGCCCATTGCTGCGCCGGCAGGCCGGCCTTGGCGGCGACCGAGCCGATGTAGGGCGGCACCCAGGTCGAGATGCCCCACCATGTCGAGTGTCGTGGTCAGCGAGCACCAGAAACACGATCGCGGTCCGCAGCCGAAGCGTCGGGCTCGACAAACAGATCGACGAATGTGAAGCGCGTCAGCGCCTGCTCTTCAGTCCGCGAGCGGCGCACCGGCGCTGCTGGCGCTCGACGCGCCGCCTTGCGGCGTTCGTCGGCCGCGCTCCCATAAAGCTGCGACTCCGGAATGCCGGTCCGGATCCAGAGCGTGAGCAGCGCCGGCAGGACGCCGATCACATACATGTAACGCCACGCCCCCGGGCCGATCGCGCCGACGAACAGCCAGACGAACGAGGCCAGGAAGAACCCGATACCGAGCCCGCATTGCATCAGGCCGGCGCCTTTGCCGCGCGCGTGATCGGGCCATATTTCGGCGGTCATCGACGATGCCGGTCGCCCATTCCGATCCGATCGCGATGCCGACCAGGAACCGCAGCGCGACGAACGACACCCAGTCCCAGGCGAACGCGCTCAGCCCGGTCATCAGCGAGTACGCCAGGATGGCGTAGATCATCATACGGCGCCGGCCGATGTAGTCGGCAAGCACGCCGCCGATCAGACCGCCGATGCCCCAGCCGAGCAGCGTGAGCCGCAATCACGGTTCCGGCATAGGCCGGGATTTGCGGATAGAGCGCCGGGTCGAGCAGCTGGCGCAGCGCGACACCGACCGTCAGGATCAGCGCGAACGTCTCGTAGCCGTCGAACATCCAGCCGAGGTTCGAGGCCGCGAGCGTCTTCCACTGCGTCGCGCGTGAGCGTGCGATACCACGGGATGGCAGCACTGATGCTTCCTGCATGATCGTACCTCCCCTATGCGGTCTTCATACGGAGCGTTCACACGCGAGTTTGCGCGCATCTTGGTGGCGGCGAGCTTCACGGCCTTGACGATCTCCGGATAGGCGGCGCAGCGGCAGAGATTGCCGGAGAGATAATGCCGGATCTCGTCGTCGTCGGGGTCCGGATGCTCCTTCGAGCAGCTGGCCCGCCATCAGCACGAAACCCGGCGTGCAGAATCCGCACTGCGTCGCGCCCGCTTCGAGGAAGGCCTCCTGCACCGGCGTGAGCTTGCCATCCGCCGCGAGGTGCTCGATGGTCGTCACCGTCTGTGCCGTCGACGAAGGCCGCGAGATAGAGGCAGCCCGACACCGCGGTGCCGTCCACCAGCACGGTGCAGCAGCCGCACAGCCCCTGCGCGCAGCTCTCGCGCGCGCCGAACAGATCGAAGCGATCGCGCAGCACCTCGACGATGGTCTGGTGCGGCGCGACCTCGGCCGTGACCGTCTCGCCGTTGAGGGTGAAGTGGATCGTGCGTCGCGCATCTTACTCCTCCAGCGGCTCGCCCTGCGCGGCGCGCAGCGCGCGATAGACCGCCTCGGCGGTCAGCGGCAGCGACGTGAGCCGCACGCCGACGGCGTCCTCGATCGCGTTGGCGATCGCGGGCGAGACCGCGAACGTGCCGCTCTCGCCGACGCCCTTGGCGCCGAACGGGCCGGATGCCTGCTCGGCCTCGACCGCCTCGTTGATGCATGTCGGTCGGGATGTCGAGGATGCTCGGGATCTTGTAGTCGGCGAGCGAGGCGTTGGTCACCTGGCCGGCGTCGAACTCCATCTTCTCCTGCATGGTGAAGCCGAGCTGCATCACGGCCGCGCCGGAGAGCTGCGTCTCCACGATGCGCGGATTGATCGGCCGGCCGACGTCGACGACGTTGACGAGCTTGCGTCACGCGCACATGGCCGGTCTCGGTATCGACCTCGACCTCGACGCCGGCGCCGCCGACCATCCAGAACGGCGTCGCCTCGGCGTCTGGCCCTGCTCGCGTCGGGCGGCACGTAGCTCGGGATGTAGCTGCCGATGCCGATGATGTTGCCGGCCTGCATCTTGTATTTCTTCTGCGAACAGCTCGGCGACCGGGATGTTGCTGCCCTCCGGCAGGCCGAGCTCGCGCGCGAGCGCCGCGAGCTTGTCGCTGCGCGTCCTCGGCGGCGAGCCGCACCGCGTTGCCCATGTGGAAGAGCGAGCGCGAGCCGAGCGTCGCCATGTCGTAGGGCGTCACGTCGGTGTCGGGATGCACGACCGCGCACCGACTCGGCCGGGATGTTGAGCACCTCGGCGACGATCTGCGCGTTGGCGGTGTCGGAGCCCTGCCCCATGTCGACCGTGCTGCAATAGAGCGTGCAGCTGCCGTCGGCCGCGACGTTGACGATCGCGATCGAGGTGGTCGGCGAGATCGAGGCCTTGAAGCCGATGGCGATGCCGCGCCCGCGCTTGCACCGTGCCGCTGCCGCGATCGAACGGCCGCGTTCCAGTTCATGCGCAGCGCGAGCGCGGTCGAGCACCGCCTCGATGGCGGCGTCCTTCATGAGCGTGCCGGTCGCCTGCGGGCGGCCGTCGCGCAGAATATTCTTGCGGCGGAACTCGACCGGATCGAGCTTGAGCGCGCGCGCCATCATGTCGGTGTGGCTCTCGTAGGCCCACACCAGCTGCGGGATGCCGAAGCCGCGCAGCGCGCCGGCCGGCGGCAGGTTGGTGTAGAGCGAATAGGAATCGATCGAGACGTTCTCGATGTCGTAGGGGCCGGGCGCCGTGAAGCCCGATTTCTGCGTGATGCGCGGGCCGATATCCGCATAGGCGCCGCCGTTCCACCACACCTCGCATTCGCGCGCCGTGATGCGGCCGTCCTTGATCGCCGCTCTTGATGCGGAACGTGCTGGCGTGCTTGGTGAGCGTGTAGAACTGCTCCTCCATGGTGAGCGAGATCTTCACCGGCCGGCGCACGAGCAGCGCGCAGCGCCGCCACCAGCGCCTCGAGCTTGATGTAGAGCTTGGCGCCGAAGCCGCCGCCGAGATACGGCACCTTCACGCGCACCTTGTTCTCCGGCCAGCCGAGCAGGCGCGCGATCTCGATGCGCACGAACGACGGCGACTGCGAGGCGGTGTGGATGGTGAGGCCGGTGTCGGTCGGCTCGGCGATCGACACGAACGGCTCGAGCGGCAGGTGCAGCACCTGCTGGGTGCGGAACGTGTGCTCGAACACGTGATCGGCCTCCGCGAAGGCTGCCGCCGACGTCGCCGCGCCGCAGATGGAAGTCGAGCGCGACGTTGGTGTTGCGTCGTGCCCTGCAGATGCTTGAGGTCGGGAAACGTGCCGGCGGGCTTGAGCTCGTCGTGCACGATCGCCTGCGAGGTCATGGCCTCGACCTCGTCGAACACCGCCGGCAGCTCCTCGTACTCGGCCTCGATCAGCTGCGCCGCTGCCTCCGCGACATGCGGATCGGTGGCGAGCACCACCGCGACCGGCTCGCCGACATAGTGCACCTTGTCGGCGGCGAGGATCGGCTGGTCGTGGAAGGCCGGGCCGTAGAACGGGTTGGGCACGACCTTGCGCACGTCGTCGATGGTGACGACGCGATGCACGCCGGCGAGCGCGCGCGCCGCGCTCGACGTCGATGCGCGTGATGCGGCCGTGCGCGACCGTGCTGCGGAAGATCTTGCCGTACAGCATGCCGGGCAGGCGCATGTTGTGCACGTATTCGGCGCGGCCGGTGACCTTGGCCTGCGCCTTCGAGGCGCGGCACCGAGCGCCCGACCTGTCCGCTGCCGATCGTCGTCGTCGCCATCAGTGCGCTCGCGTCCGGCTGCGAGCGCCGCCGCGCAGCGCGCGCGCCACATAGACGCGCACCAGCTGCTTCTTGTAGGCGGCCGAGCCCTGGCCGTCGGTGATCAGTCTCGGCCTCGTCGGCCGCCGCATCGCCGGCCTGGCGCAACAGCGCGTCGCTCGATGCCGCCGCCGCGCAGCGCCGCTTCGGCGCCCGCCAGCCGCGTCGGCGTCTCGGTCGCGGCGCTGACCACGATGCGCGCGTCGCGGATCGCGTCGTCCGTCGCGCTCGACCGACACCGCGACGCCGAGCGCCGGCCAGTCATGCACCGCGCGCGTCGTGCATTTGAGATAGGCCGCGCGCCGGCGCGCCTTGCGCCGGCACGATCACGCTCGGTGATCAGCTCGTCGCGCGCCAGCACGGTCTCGTAATAGCCGGCGAACAGTTCCTCGACCGGGATCGTGCGCTCGCCCGCGCGGCCGGCCACGACGACGTGCGCGCCGAGCGCGATCAGCACCGGCGGCAGATCCATGTGCGGATCGGCATGCGCGAGGCTGCCGCCGACGGTCGCGACGTTGCGCACGCGCACGTTCGAGAGCGTGCGCAGCGTCTGCGTGATCACCGGGCGCATGCGCGCGCACTGCCGCCGAGCGCTCGACCACCGAGAGCGGCGTCATGGCGCCGATCCTGCAAGCGCGCCGTCCGGCGTCGGCTCGATCGACGTGAAGCTCCTTGATCGCGCGCAGGCTCACGAGCCGCGTGCGGCCGGAACACGCCGGCCTTCATCATCAGCATCAGGGCGGTGCCGCCGGCGATCGGACGCACCGTAGGATCGTCGGGATCGAGCAGCGCGATGCGCCTCGCGCAGCGTCGCCGGCTCGGCGAGCTCGAACGGCGTCATGGCGCACCGCCTCGGCCTGGCGTCTGCGAACGCGGCGCGCAAGCCGCGCCGCGAACTGCTTCTCCATCTCCTTGCGCCTTCGAGCGCAGCACCGGCTGGCCGAGGCTGCCGAGCTTGCCGGTCAACGTCGGCGTCGACCGCGTAGGCGATCTTGGTCTCGTCGCCGACCTCGGTCAGCGTGGTCAGCGACGGTCGCGGTCATGCGGCCGACCATGCCGAGCGGCGTGCCCTCGACCTTGGCCTCGATCTCGTTCGGCGGATCGACGCGGGTGAGCTCGACCGTCACCTTGAAGCTGAACTTCATGTAGGCGACCTTGGTCTCGAACACGGCGGCATAGCGGTCGGGCGCGATCTCGGCGAGGTCGCGCACGCCGTCGACGCAGGAGGCGAAGAAGCGCGCATCGCGCAGCGCCGTCGAACACCGCCGCGCGCGGCGCCTTGACGCGTGAGCTCGCCGGTGAACTTCATTGCGCGGATTCGCGCCATCAGCAGCCGCGAAGCTCGGCCGCGATCGTGTCGCGGCAGCTCGAGCGGCGTGAGATGGCGCGCCTTCGCAGCACCTTGCAGCGTCGAGCCGGCGATGCCGCGATGGAGCGCCTCCGCCATGGCGACGCGGCGTCGCGTAGTCCTCCTCGCCGACCACGACCGCGGTCGGCATCTTCAGCCGGGGCAGCGCCGAGCGCAGGTCGGCGCTGCCCGAGCATCCGGCAGGTCTCGGCATAGGCCGTCGACGTCGTTGCGCAGGAACACGTCGACGCAGTCGCTTCACCACGTCCGGATGCTCGGCGCGGAACGCGTCGCCGAACCAGCGCGTGGTCTGGAACTCGACCAGCGAGCCGAGCCCCGTCTCGCACGGCCTTGTCGGCGCGCTCGGCCCACTGCTTGGGGGCGTCCGCGCCATACCAGGCCGTCGTGTCGATGAGGCCGAGCGCCGCGGTGCGCGCCGGATAGACCGACGCGAAGGCGAGCGAGACGCAGCCGCCCATCGAGGCGCCGGCCACCAGCGCCGAGGGCCAGCCGACGTGATCGAGCAGGTCGGCGAGATCGTCGGCGAACAGCTCGACCGTGTAGGGGCCGGCCGGCTTGTCGGAGGCGCCATGGCCGCGGCAGTCGTAGATCAGCACCGCGGCCTTGGGCGCGAGCCGCTCGGCCACCGGCTGCCAGAACTCGCGGTCCATGGCGAGCGAATGGACCAGGACGGCGCGCGGTTCGTCGCGTTCTCGTCGCCGTGCAGCGTATAGGCGAGCCGCGTGCCGTCGCGGGTCGGCGCCACGCCTCGGAAGGCGCTCGTCGCAGTCGGAATTCCCCGGTTTCACCTTGATGCTTATGCGCGAATTCTCCTGTCGGCGAATACTTGCGCATCCTGCGCGCGCCGTCAAAAGGTCGGTCGACGGCCTGTCGGCGACGAGCGCCGCCACGCGCTCGCCGAAGGCTTGCGGTCCCGAGCGGCCCGCCGAGGTCGCGCGTGCGCCATTCCGGCGTCGCGATCGCGCGGTCGAGCGCAGCCTCGATCGCGGCCGCGCGCGCCGGCAGCCGCTCGTCGCTTGCGCCGCTCGCCGAGCCAGGCGAGCAGCATCGCGGCCGAGCCGATCAGCGAGGCCGGGTTGGCGCGGTCCTGCCCGGCGATGTCGGGCGCCGAGCCGTGCTGCGCCTGCGCCACCGCGTGCTCGGTCGCCGGCGTTGAGCGACGCCGCGAGCCCGAGGCTGCCGGCGATCTCGGAGGCGTGATCGGAGAGGATGTCGCCGAACATGTTGGTGGTGACGATGACGTCGAAGGCGCTGGCGTCGCGCACCAGCAGCGCCGCCATGGCGTCGACGATCTGCTCCTCGTAGGCGACCTGCGGGAAAGCGCGCCGCGACCGCGCGCACGCAGTCGAGAAACAGCCCGTCCGACACCCGCAGCACATTGGCCTTGTGCACGGCCGTCACCTTCTTGCGCCGCCGCATGCGCGAGCGCGAAGGCCGCTTCCGCGATGCGCGTCGAGCCCTGCGCGCGTGATCTTGCGCACCGCGAGCGCGAGGTCGGGCGTCGGCATGAACTCGCCGGGGCCGAGATGCATGGAGCGGTCGGCGTAGAAGCCTTCGGTGTTCTCGCGCACGATCACGAGATCGACCGGCGAGCCGCAGCGCGGCGGAAAGCCGCCGCGCGTGCGCGCCGGGCGGATGTTGGCGTAGAGATCGAGGCGCTTGCGCAATCTCGCCCGACGGATTGAGCCCGCCCTCGGCCACCGGCGGATAGTCGTTGTGCGACGACCGGCCCGAGGATGACGCCGTCGGCCGCCTTGCGCGGCCTCGAAGCGCCGCCTCCGGAAACGTGGTGCCTTGCGCGTGCAGCGCCGCGAAGCCGATCGTCGCCGTGCGTGAACGTCGAGCCCGAGCCCGAAGCGGCGGTCGGCCGCGCGCAGCACGTCGAGCGTCGCGGCGCTGATCTCCGGCCCGATGCCGTCGCCTTCCATGACCAGCAGGGAAACCATGTTGTCTACTCTCTGATCCCTCCTCGTACTCCGTCATGGCCGGGCATGACGAACGAGAGGTCATGGTTGGTGTCCAAGACTCTTGCGAATCTCCTCAGTGCGCTGACCGGCCGCCGCCATCAGGAAGCCGATGTCGGTCTGCGTGGTGACGAAGCGCACGCCCTTCTGATGAAGGCGTTCTGGCGCGTCGAGGTCGCGCTCGCCGCCGAGCCCGGCGTATTTGCCGTTGGCCTTGGCGGCCGCGATCACGCGCTCGATCGCGGCCACGATCTCGGGATCGCCGAAGGCGCCGGGCTTGCCCATGTCGGTGAGGAGATCGTTGCAGCCGACATGCAGCACGTCGACGCCCTCGACCGCCGCGATCTCATCGACATTGGCGAGGCCCTCGACGCGTCTCGATCATGCACACGACCAGCGTCGCGTCGTTGAGCGCCGGAACGCTCTCGGCGAGCGGCACCGGCCGCAAATCGAACATCGGATAGCCGGCCGACGACCGAGCGCTTGCCGATCGGCGCGAACTTGCAGGCATCGACCGCGCGCTGCGCATCGGCCGCAGTGTTGATGTCGGGAAAGACGATGCCGGTCGCGCCATTGTCGAGAATCAGCGACGTGTCGAGGATCGTCGCAGCTGCGCACCCGCACCAGCGGCGCCACGCCGCAGCCGAGCGCCGCCTGCGCAATGTGGCCGATGGTCTCGAGCGAGAACAGCGAATGCTGCCCGTCGATGAAGATGAAATCGTGCCCGGTGGTCTTGGCGATGCGCGCGATGTCGC
Organism: uncultured Alphaproteobacteria bacterium; assembly: GCA_963745515.1. GTDB lineage: Bacteria > Pseudomonadota > Alphaproteobacteria > Rhizobiales > Xanthobacteraceae > VAZQ01. The sequence goes on along the minus strand of CAVUXO010000006.1, from coordinate 114,694 downwards.
CCGAGCGCGCCAGCCGCACGATCATGCCGAGCGAGACGTCGCCCGCGCGCATGCGCGTCTTGACGGGGTTCTTGAGTTCGTTGGCTTGGGGCATCACTGACCTCTCCGCTGTCGTCCCCGCGAACGCGGGGACCCAGTAAACGCCAGCCCAACAGGTGAGCTCCGAAAGTACAAGAAACGTCCTGGGATACTGGGTCCCCGCCTTCGCGGGGACGACGCCGAGAGTGTGGCTCGCCTTGTCGCCAATTCCAATGCGGCGTTTCTCAATTCCAATACGGCGGATAGCCCGAATTCTTCTGCTCGGCCTCCAGCAGCCGCAGCATCGCGGGCCATTCGAGCACGCCGTAAGGCCGCCGCGTGCCCGGCTGATAGAGATGCGCGGTGTGCGCCAGCACGTTCTCGCCCGGCATGGTCAGCTCGGTGCGCGCCGCCATCGCGTCGACCTGCGAGCGGCAGGACATTTCGAGCTGGTACATGGTGTTGAACGCCTGCTGGATCGGTCGCGCCGCAGGTGAGCAGGCCGTGGTTGCGCATGATCAGCGCATCGTGCGGCCCGAGATCCTGCACGATGCGCTCGCGCTCGTCGAGATCGACCGCCGGGCCCTTCGTAGTCGTGATAGCCGATGTGGCCGACGAAGCGGATCGAGGTCTGCGACAGCGGCAACAGCCCGCATTTCATCGCCGCGACCGCCATGCCGGCGCGCGTGTGGGTGTGCAGGACGCAGGCGACCTCGGGCCGCGCCTTGTGGATCGCGCCGTGGATCACGTAGCCGGACTTGTTGATGCCGTAGTCGGTGTCGGGCTTCCAGATGATGTTGCCCTCGACGTCGATCTTCACCAGGCTCGACGCGGTGATCTCCCTGTAGAGCAGCCCGTAGAGATTGATCAGCAGGTGGTCGGCGTGCCCGGGAATGCGCGCCGTGATGTGGTTGTAGATCAGGTCGGTCATCCCGTAGCTGTCGACCAGGCGGTAGCAGGCGGCGAGATCGAGCCGCGCCTGCCATTCCTGCGGCGAGACCTCGTCGCGGATCGACTTGAAGTCGGTCGAGTAGTTCATGAGGATTCGTGGACTCGGACGTCGACTCTTGCACTAGGACGCCGATGGTAGAGGCCCGCCTGCCCGAGATCAAACGCAATTCAGGAGGCCCCCATGCATTCGCCCAAGGCCACAGAGCGCGTCTACGTCGCGGCCGATGCCGCCGACGCATTCGTGCGGGCGCTGCTCGCGACGCACAACGTGCCGGACCAGGACGCCGCGACCATCGCCGACTGCCTGGTCAGCGCCGACCTGCGCGGCGTCGACACGCACGGCATCTGCCGGCTGCCCGGCTATCTCGACCGGGTGCGGCGCGGGCCTGATCAACGCGACGGCCGCAGCTCACGCCCAAGCGCGTGACGCCGGTCGCCGCCACGCTCGACGGGCAGGACGCCTTCGGCTTCGTGGTCGGCATGTGCGCGATCAAGGAGGCGATCGCGATGGCGCGCGAGTTCGGCCTCGGGCTCGTGTCGTGCGACGCGCAGCACGCATTTCGGCATGGCGGCGTCCTATGTGATGCCAGCGATCGACGCAGGCCTCATGGCGTTCGTGTTCTCCAATGCTTCGCCCGCGATGCCGCCCTGGGGCGGCAAGGACGGGCTCCTCGGCACGAACCCGTTCGCGGTCGGCGCGCCGGGCGGCAAGCATCGGACCGTTCCTGCTCGACATGTCGCCGGCGGTGGCGGCGCGCGGCAAGATCCGTCGCGCCGAGCGGCGCGGCGAAAGCATCCCGCTCGGCTATGCGCTCGACGCGCAGGGTCGCCCGACCACCGATCCGAAAGCCGCGCTCGGCGGCGTGGTGCTGCCGATCGGCGGCTACAAGGGCTCCGGCCTGTCGATGCTGATGGACATCTCTCGGCGGCGTGATCTCGGGCGCGGCCTTCGCCGGCAGCGTGGCGGACCAGTACAAGGTCCTACGACCGCCCGCAGGACGTCGGCCACTTCTTCCTGGCGATGCGGCCGGACCTGTTCATCCCGGAGGCCGACTATCGCGCCCGCATGGACACGCTGATCGAGCGCGTGCGCGCCTGCCCCAAGGCGGAAGGCTTCGACGAAATCCTCATTCCGGGCGAGCCCGAGGTGAGGCTTGAAGCCGAGCACCGCCGCCGCGGCATTCCCTACGCCCCGAGCGAGATCGCAACGTTGCAGGCCGAGGCAACCCGCGCGGGCGTCCCACCGCTCGCGGTGTCCGAGCATCCGCTCGGCTGAGCAACGTGACAAAGCGCCCTCCAGGACACCACCGCTGGCCGTGATATGCTACCGGCGCAGCGAAGCCCAAAGCGCCAACCTAAAGTGCTCAAGTACAAAGAGCACAAAGAGCGCGAAGCCGGAGAGAACGTCCAATGCCGAGCGTGCATGCACTCGTCCTCACCTGTGCGACTGCCCTGGTTGCGCTGACCGCCACGGCCGCGGCCCAGGACTATCCGACCAAGCCGGTACGCGTCATCGTCCCGTTCCCGCCGGGGGCGATCAACGATACGGTCGGACGCATCATCGCGACGCAGTTGAGCACGCGGCTCGGCAAGCAGTTCATCGTGGAGAACCGCGGCGGCGCCGGCGGCATCGTGGCGGGCGAGCTGGTGGCCAATGCCCCGAAGGATGGCCATACGCTGATGGTCGTCTCGCTCGCGATCACGGTCCTTCCTGCGATGCACACGCTCCCCTACGACACGCTCAAGTCGTTCGCTCCAGTCGCCATTGTGGCCACGGCTCCGAATGTGGCGGTGGTCAATCCGGATCTGCCGGTCAAGTCGATCAAGGAGCTGATCGCGCTCGCCAAGGAGCGTCCGGGCAAGCTGCAATACGCGTCCTCCGGCGTCGGGACGTTTCTGCATCTCGGCCCCGAGCTGTTCAAGCTCATGGCCGGCGTCGATATCCTGCACGTGCCGTTCCGCGGCGCCGGGCCGGCGCTGATCGATGTGATGGGCGGCCACACCCATATGGTGTTCGCATCGGTGCCGTCGGTCATTGCGCATCTGCGTTCCGGCAAGCTCAGGGCGCTCGGGGTCGGCGCCAGCGAGCGCAATCCCCTGATCCCTGACGTACCGACAATCACCGAATCCGGCCTGCCCGGCTATACGGCCGCCAACTGGATCGGCGTCGTGGCGACCGCCGGCACGCCGCAGCCGATCATCGACAAACTGCACAAGGAGATTTCCGCGATCCAGGATTCGCCCGAAGCGCAGAAGCAGTTCGCCAATGAAGGCGCCGATATCATCCGCATGAGTTCCGCCGGGTTCGGCGATTTCATCGGGAGCGAATTGGTCAAATGGGGGCGCGTCGTGAAGGAAGCCGGCATCAAACCGGAGTGACGGACAACAGGACTGAAGCGATGTTGAAACTCGGTCGTTTGATGCTCAAGACCGTCGCTACCCTTCTCGCTCTGAACACGATCGCGGCCGCGCAGGACTATCCCTCGAAGCCGGTGCGCGTGATCATTCCGTTCCCGCCCGGCGGCATCAACGACACGGTCGGACGCCTGGTCGCCACGCAGCTCAGCACACGGCTCGGCAAGCAGTTCGTGGTCGACAATCGCGGCGGCGCGGGCGGCACGGTCGGCACCGAGCTGACCGCGAACGCTCCGAAGGACGGCTATACGCTGCTCGTCATCTCGCTCGCGCACGCCGTCAATCCGTGGCTCTACAAGCTCCCCTACGATCCGATCAAGGCGTTCGCGCCGGTCGCGATCGTAGCGTCGGCGCCGAACGTCATCACGGTGCACCCCTCGTTGCCGGTGCATTCGGTGAAGGAGCTGCTTGCGCTCGCCAAGGAGAAGCCCGGTCAGGTGCAATATGCGTCCGCAGGCGTCGGCAGCTTCATGCATCTCGGCGGCGAGCTGTTCAAGCTCTCGGCCGGCGTCAACCTGCTGCATGTGCCGTTCCGCGGCGCTGGCCCGGCTATGATCGACATCCTGGGCGGCCACACCAAAGTGGCATTCGCCACCACGCTCACGGCGCCACCCTATGTGCGCGACGGCAAGCTGCGGGCGCTTGGCATTGGCGCGGCGACCCGCAGCCCCGCGCTGCCGGACGTGCCGACCGTGGCCGAAGCCGGTGTCCCTGGCTATGAGGTTGCCAACTGGATCGGCATCGTGGCGCCCGCCGGTACACCGCAGCCGATCATCGACAAACTGCACCAGGAGATCACGGCCATTCAGGATTCCCCCGAGGTGGCACGGCAATTCACGGCCGAAGGCGCGGAGGCGGTGCGCATGAGTTCGACCGCGTTCGGCGCCTACATGGTGGCCGAAATGGCGAAGTGGGAGCACGTGGTCAGGGAGGGCGGCATCAAGGCCGAATAGCGCGACAATTTGGGCTTGCGGCCCACGCGCCCAGACGGCATTCCATGGCCTGGACATGATATAAGCAGGGCGAACCTGCCGGCCCCGCGGCAGCAACCGACCGGAAACCCGGGAGAAAACGCATGATGCAGACCATTCAATCGCTGCTCGCTAAGGTCATGGTTATGTCCTTGGGCGCGCTGCTTGCGCTGACGGCCGTGGCGGCAGCTCAGGACTACCCGACCAAGCCGGTGCGGCTGATCATTCCGTTCCCGCCGGGCGGCAGCAACGACGTCGTCGGCCGCGTGTTCGCGACCAAGCTGGCCGAACGGCTCGGCAAGCAGGTGATCGTGGACAACCGCGGCGCCGGCGCGGGCGGCATCGTCGGCACCGAGGTCGCGCCATGCGCGCCACCCGACGGCTACACGATCCTGATCATCTCGCTCGCGCACGCGGTCAATCCGTGGCTCTACAAGCTGCCCTATGATCCGATCAAGGCTTCACGCCGATCGCGATGCTCGGATCGGGCCCGGTCGTGCTGGTGGTCAATCCGGAGCTGCCGGTCAAATCGGTGAAGGAGCTGATCGACCTGGCCAAGCAGCAGCCCGGCAAGCTGCAATACGCGTCCGCCGGCATCGGCAGCTTCCAGCACTTGAGCGGCGAACTGTTCAAGCTCACCGCCGGCGTCAACATCCTGCATGTGCCGTTCAAGGGCGGCGGACCGGCCATGATCGACGTCATCGGCGGCCACACCAAGGTGATGTTCTCCTCGCTGGTGCAGACCACCCCGCACATCAAGTCCGGCAAGCTGCGCGCGCTCGGCGTCGGCGGCACGACCCGCAACCCGGTGCTGCCCGACATCCCGACCATCGCGGAGGCCGGCGTTCCCAGCTACGAATCCGTCAACTGGTGGGGCCTCGTTGCGCCGGCCGGCACGCCCGCCGCGATCGTCGAGAAGCTGCACAAGGAGATCGCGGAGGTGCAGGACAATGCCCGAGGTGCAGAAGCAGTTCGCCAACGAAGGCGCTTCCGTCGTGAAGATGAGCACCGCCGAGTTCGGCCAGCACATGGTCAAGGAAATGAACAAGTGGGAGCGCGTGGTGAAGGAAGGCGGCATCAAGGCGGAGTAAGCCGCCTGCCAATCGGTCTGGTCATTCCGGGTCGCGGGCGTTAGCCTGCGGCCCGCAATTCAATTCCAAGAGCTGTAACTAGGGATTCCGGGCTCGCCGCTTTTGCGATGACCGGAATGACAGCTTGGGGAGCGCCGGGTGAAACCATCCACTCTTGACAACAAGGACTTCTGGGCCGGCCTGTTCCTGATCGCGGTCGGGGTCGTGGCCGTCGTGCATCGCGCGCAACTATACGTTCGGCACGGCGCTGCGCATGGGGCCGGGCTATTTTCCGACCGTCCTCGGCGGGTTCTTGATCCTGTTCGGCCTCTACATCCTGGCGACCGGGCTGCGCAGCGGGCGAGAAGATCGAGGGCTCCTGGTCGCTGCGCGCGCTCATCGTGCTGCCGCTGTCGCTCGTCCTGTTCGGCGTGCTGATCGAGCGCGCCGGCTTCGTGCCGGCGATGTTGGTGCTGATCTTCGGCTCGGCGACTCGCGAGCACCGAATTCCGGCTCGATCGAGATGCTCCTGTTCTCGGTGTTCCTGACCGCGCTCTGCGCGGTCGTGTTCGTCTGGGCGCTCGGCCTGCCCTATCCGCTGATCGCAGGCTTCTGACGCATGGATCTCTTCAACAATCTGATCTTCGGCTTCGGCGTCGCGTTCTCGCTGCAGAACCTGCTCTATTGCCTGATCGGCGTCTCGGTCGGCACGCTGATCGGCGTGCTGCCCGGCATCGGCCCGCTCGGCACCATCGCGATGCTGATGCCGATCACCTACAGCGTGTCGCCGGTCGGCGCGCTGATCATGCTGGCCGGCATCTACTACGGCGCCCAGTACGGCGGCTCGACCACCGCCATCCTGGTCAACCTGCCGGGCGAAACCTCCGCGGTCGTGACCTGCATCGACGGCTACCAGATGGCGCGGCAGGGCCGCGCCGGGCCGGCGCTCGCGATCGCCGCCATCGGCTCGTTCTTCGCCGGCACCGTCGGCACGCTGCTGATCGCGCGTCGCCGGCCCGCCGCTCGCCGAGATCGCGCTCAAGTTCGGCTCGCCGGAATATTTCTCGCTGATGCTGATGGGCCTCGTCGCCGCCGCCGTGCTCGCCGCAGGGCGACATGGTCAAGTCGCTCGCCATGGTGGCGTTCGGGCTTCTGCTCGGCATCGTCGGCACCGACGTCAACACCGGCGTGCAGCGCTACAGCTTCGGCGTCACCGAGCTGACCGACGGCATCGGCTTCATCGTGGTCGCGGTCGGCGTGTTCGCGATCGGCGAGATCATCAGCAATCTCGGCGGCAGCGAGGAGCGCGCGCGTCTTCACCGCCAAGGTGACGCAACCTGATGCCGTCGCTGCGACGACTTCAAGCGCTCGATCGGGCCGATCCTGCGCGGCACCGGGCTCGGCTGCTTCTTCGGCGTGCTGCCGGGCACCGGACCGGCGATCGCCTCGTTCGCGTCCTACATGCTCGAGAAGAAGCTCGCCGACGACCCGTCGCGCTTCGGCAAGGGCGCGATCGAAGGCGTGGCGGGGCCGGAATCCGCCAACAACGCCGACGCGCAGTGCAAGTTCATCCCCATGCTCACGCTCGGCCTGCCGGCCTCCGGCGTGATGGCGCTGATGCTCGGCGCGCTCACCATCCAGGGCATCCAGCCCGGCCCGCAGGTGATGACGCAGCGGCCCGACCTGTTCTGGGGCCTGATCGCCACCATGTGGATCGGCAACGCCATGCTGGTCGATGCTCAACCTGCCGATGATCGGCTTGTGGGTGAAGCTCCTGCAGGTGCCCTATCGGCTCCTGTTTCCCGCCATCATGGCGTTCTCGGCGATCGGCATCTACAGCGTGAACAACTCCTCGTTCGAGATCTATCTCACCGCGGTGTTCGGCGTCGTCGGCTTCGTCTGCATGCGGCTCGGCTTCCCGCTCGCGCCGATGCTGCTCGGCTTCGTGCTCGGGCCGATGATGGAGGAGAACCTGCGCCGCTCGATGCTGATGTCGGGCGGCGACCCGACCGTGTTCGTGCGCCGGCCGATCAGCCTCGCCTTCATCATCGCGACCGTGCTGATCCTCGTCGTCATGGTGGTGCCCGCCGTCCGCAAGCGGCGCGGCGAGATCACGGGGTGAGGCCTCTCTGTTGTCGTCCCCGCGAAGGCGGGGACCCATAGCCGCCAATCTCTCGATATTTCGCCATCCGTGCCACATCGAAGCGACACGGCATATGGATCCCCGCTTTCGCGGGGACGACAAGATCGATATGCACGGTGCCGTCATTTACGGAGTACGCATGCCCGCCACCGCCCTCGACTCGATGATCTTCCGCGACATCTTCACGCACGCCGGAGATGCGCGCAGGTGTTCTCCGACGAGAACCGCACCGCCTGCTATCTCGAGATCGAGGCGGCGCTGGCGCGCGTGCAGGGCCGGCTCGGCATCATCCCGCAGGAGGCCGCGCGCGAGATCGACGCGCAAGTGCAAGGTCGAGAACATCGACTTCGCCAAGCTCAAGGCCACCACCGAGCGCATCGGCTATCCGATCCTCGGCGTCGTGCAGCAGATCGTGGCGCTTCTGCGACAAGGGGCTCGGCGAATGGTGCCACTGGGGCGCGACCACGCAGGACATCACCGACACCGCGACCATCATGCAGATCCGCGCAGGCGCTCGATCTGGTCGAGGCCGACATGGAGCGCGTCGCCGCCGCGCTCGCCGATCTCGTCGCGGCGCTATCGCGACACGCCGATGGCGGGCCGCTAGCAACCTGCAGCAGGCGGTGCCGCTCACCTTCGGCTTCAAGTGCGCGTGCCTGCTCGCCGCCATGCAGCGCCATCGCGCGCGGCTCAAGGAGCTGCGCCCGCGCGTGCTGGTCGGCGAATTCGCGCGGCGCGGTCGGCACGCTTGCGTCGCTCGGCAAGGACGGCCTCAAGGTGCAGGAAGGCGCTGATGGCGGAGCTCAAGCTCGGCCAGCCCGAGATCGCCTGGCACACGGTGCGCGACCGCATCGGCGAGGTCGGCTGCTTCCTCGGGCTCCTCACCGGCACGCTCGGCAAGATCTCGATGGACGTGAAGCTTCTGATGCAGACCGAAGTCGCCGAAGTGTTCGAGCCGTTCCACGAGGGCCGCGGCTCCTCCTAGCACCATGCCGCAGAAGCGCAACCCGATCTCCTCGCTCTACATCCATGCGACCGCCGCGCTGGTGCGCCAGAACGCGGCCGCGCTGCTCGAAGCCGCGGTCGCCGACCACGAGCGCTCGACCGGGCCGTGGGAGATCGAGTGGATCGCGCTGCCGGAAATCTTCCTGCTCGCGTCCGGCGCGCTGCGGCAGACCCGCGACCTCGTCGAGGGCCTGCGAGGTCGACGCCGCGCGCATGCGCGCCAACCTCGACCTCACCGGCGGCGCGATCGTGTCCGAGCAGGTGATGATGGGGCTCGGGCCGCATCTCGGCCGCCAGCGCGCGCACGATCTCGTCTACGACATCTGCCGCGAGGCGGCGACCAGCGGCAAGCCGCTGGTCGATCTGCTTGCGAAGACGCCGAGATTTCCAAGCACGTCAGCCGCGCGCGAGCTCGAGCAGATGTGCGACCCGGCGAATTATCTCGGCCTTGCCGGCGAGATGGTCGACCGTGTGCTGGCGATCGAGGCCGCGAGCCGCTGAGGCTGTGGGCGCAGGGCCCTGACGCCTGTACAAAAACAACAAGGGAGGACGCGCCATGGCAGGGCTACTCGCGGGCCAGGTCGCGATCGTGACCGGCGCAGGCCTCAACACCGGCGCGGTGATCGCGCAGACGCTCGCACGCGAAGGCGCCGCGGTTGCGATCAACTACCGCAATGCGGCCGAGGGCGCGCGCGCCACGGTCGAGGCGATCGAGCGCGACGGCGGCAAGGCGATCACGCTGCAGGGCGACGTAACCAAGCCGGACGACGTGGCGCGCGTGGTTGCACGTACGGTCGAAGCGTTCGGGCCGGTGAGCATCCTGGTCAACAATGCGAACATCCGCAGCTATCGACCGCTAATGGAGATCACGCTCGAGGACTGGCGCAACACGCTCGCGCCGACGCTCGACGGCAGCTTCTTCTGCATCCAGGCCTGCGTGCCGCATATGCGCAAGCTCGGCCGCGGCACCATCGTGAACATCGGCGGCTCCTCGGCGCATTCCGGCAGGCCCAACCGCTGCCATGTGGCAGCCGCCAAGGCGGGGCTCGCCGGCATGACCGGCGCACTTGCGTCGGAGCTTGCGCCCGACAACATCACCGTCAATTGCATCGTGCCCGGACGGATCGACACGCCGCGGCCGGCGGTGGTGGCGCACGATCCGGGCGAGCGGAGACATAAGGCGCCGCTCGGGCGCTCCGCCACTTCGCAGGAGATCGCCAACCTGGTGCGTTTTCTCTGCTCGGACGAATGCCGGTTCATGACCGGCGCCATGTTGCACGCCAACGGCGCCGCGTACGTGACGATCGGGTGAGAGGATGGGCGCCAGCACGAACGACAGCGATCAACACACCCGCTGCGCTCAACTGTATGACGAGCAGAGCCACAGCGTTCCCTCCCCCCTTGTGGGGGAGGGACAGGGAGAGGGGTGGTTCCGAATGACGCGCCCGTTTTCCCCCCACCCCCGACCCCTCCCCACCGTTCCGCTTCGCTGCGCGGGGGGAGGGGAGCGGAGAGGCCGTGCGTTCCTCACATTCGCAATTCTCTCGCTCAGTGCTCTTGTCGCTCTCTTGCTCCTGCCCTCGCGCTCTCACGCACAGGATTTCTACAAAGGCAAAACCATCACCATCATCTGCGGCTATGGCGTCGGCGGCGGCTATGACGCCTATGCGCGGCTGCTCGCGCGTCATCTCGGCAACCACATTCCGGGTCAGCCGACCGTGATCGTGCAGAACATGCCTGGCGCCGGCGGCTTGCGCGCCGCCAACACGGTCGCGGTCACCGCGCCCAAGGACGGCACCACCATCGCAGCGGTCAATCCGTCGCTGCTGATGTACCAGCTCCTGGGCGGCCCGCAGGCGCGCTACCAGACCGGCACGATCAAATGGATTGGCTCGCTCGACGAGCCCAACAACTCGATCATCACCTGGCACACCTCGGGCATCCGCACCATCGAGGACGCCAAGACGCGCGATGTGCCGATGCCGGGCGATGGCCCGACCTCCTCGATGTCGATCTATCCGACCGTGACCAACGCGCTCCTCGGCACGCGCTTCAAGATCGTCGAAGGCTATTCGGGCAGCGCCGCCGGCGATCTGGCCATGGAGCGCGGCGAGGTCGACGGCCGCTCAGGCGCAAACCTCACCAGCATCTTCGCGCGCCGCGCTGACTGGGTGCGCGAGCGCAAGATCAATTTTCTGCTTCAGATCGGCAACCGGCGCGATCCGCTGCTGCCGGATGTGCCGCTGCTGCAGGATCTCCTGACCAGCGAGCGCGACCGCCAGATCGCGACGGTCGCAAGCCTGCCGACCACCGTCGGCCCCGGCTACTGGATGGCGCCCGAGGTGCCGGACGCAACGCTTGCGATCGTGCGCCGCGCCTTTGAGGCAGCGATCAAGGACCCAGCGCTGCTCGCTGACACGAAAGCACTCAATCTCGAAATGCGTCCCAAGACCGGCGTCGAGATGCAGGCAGCGGTTGCGAAGATCGCCCAGTTTCCCGCCGACGTGCTGACGCAGACAGCCGCGATACTGAAGTGGTGAGAAATGCCCGGAGCAATCGACCTGTGATTGAGACCGTCAACCTGCGGCTGGAGCCCATTCGGCAAGACCACGCCGTCCTGCTGTTTGCTCCACTCAGCGACGCGCAATTGTACGCCCTCATGCCGGAAGAGCCGTCGAAATCGTTGGAAGCCCTTCAGAAGCGGTATGCATTCCTGCAAGCCGGCAAGAGCCCCGACGGCACGGAGCACTGGCTGAACTGGACAATGTTCGATCGGACGGACACGCCGGTCGGAACATTTCAGGCGACAGTCAGGGATGACACTCCATCAGACATCGCCTACATCGTGTTCAAGGCCCATTGGCGCCAGGGCATCGCAAGCGAAGCGGGAGCAGGCGTGATCGACCACGTCTTTACGCGGTATTTAACCCCCATGCTCGCGGCCAATATGGACACCCGAAATGTGGCGTCGATTAAACTCGTCGAGAGGCTGGGCTTCAAACGAGTGGCCTTCATTCCAAATGCCGACGCGTTCAAAGGCATGGCCAGCGACGAGTACAGATACGAGATGACCCGCGAGAATTGGCAAACGCGTAGGGCGAGTTGATTGAACGCGACATTCCTCACGCCTTCACGTCGCTTTCGTCGGTGCAGTCAACGATACGTTTCCACTACGTAAACACCTCTAATCGTTACTGACAGTATCTGACTGCCTCCGCACGCGCATTATCACATGATCTCTTGGTGACAACATCGCGCGCGCCGCAGTCTCGACTCCATTCGCCGCCGAAGTTTCATCATACAATTCGAGATGATTCGAGCGCAGGGGATGGGGCGCAATGAACTACATTGACTGGCATCAGAGTAAGGATGAGCGCCCTCTCGCCAGCGATGGCTCGCAGGCGTGGCTTGCTGCGCTCGCCGCCCTGCCACGCGACGAGCTCTCCCGGATGGCGAACGCGATCGAGGCGGAGCTCGAGCACCAACGCAGCGGCGCATCCCCCAGCCGGTTCGTGATCGAGAACTCGGGAAGCTCGGGCAGTCAGTTCTCCTCGATCCGTCAACTGTCCTCGGGCGGTCAGCTCTCCTCGGGCAATCAGTTCTCCTCGGGCAGTCAGTTTTCCGAGCCACGCGCGCCCGCCTGGCTGCTGCGCGCCCGCGACCGCAGGCCGACGCGAAGCAGTGAGATTCTCAACGACACCGGCTTCCTCACCGACGATGTTCCGTCTCAGCCGCCGGCGAGCTTCCTGCCGCCGGCGCTTACGCGCCGCCCCGCGCCGATCCCGCGCACGCCGATGCACGCGGAGGCCAGCGGACGCCGGGTCTACTTCGCCTTCGACTTCGACGACCTTGCGCGCATCGAGATCGTGCGGCAGAGCGGCAAGGTGGGTTTGCGTGAGACCATTCAGCGCGGCTTCTATGATCGCGCGGTGTGGGAGAGCCGCGCGGTCAAGAACGAATCCGGACTGCTCGCGCTCATGCGCGAGGCGGTGAAAAACTCCACCACCGTCTGCGTGCTCTCCGGCGCCAACACCTGGCGCAGCCGCTGGGTCAAATACGAGATCGCGCGCGCAGTGATCGAGGAGCGTGGCCTGCTCGCGATCCACATCGATGACATCGAGCCCAATCGCGCCGCGCCGGAGCGGCCCGGGCTCAATCCGCTGCATGTGATGGGCCTCTATCAGCATGAGAACGGCCACTACTATCTGGTCGAGCGGCATGAGGTCGTGAAGGATGTCTCGACCGGCGCGCTTGGCTTTGAGTGGCGGCTCTATGCCGACCACCCCGACCCGCTGGTGCCGCCACGCTATGTCGGCGACGTCGAGATGGGACGGGCGGCACCGCTCTCCCTCTTCACCGCCGAGCATGACTTCCTGGCGGACGACGGCGCGGCCAACATCGTTTCCTGGATCGACGACGCCGCCGCGCAAGTCGGGCGCTGAGCCACGCCAGTTCCGGGTCGACGGCACAGCGGTCCCAGCTCGACGCCCACGAAATAGGCGTTGAGCACGCTAAGTCGCGCTCCGAACACGCAAGCTCGCACCGATCACTCCACCGCACGTAACCTTCAATGCCAGGGCTCTTGCTGTGGTTGAAGCAGAGCCGTCTCCTCGAAATCGTCCAAAACGTGATCCCCATCACAGGGATCATCCCAACAGGGGAGCAGTGTGCGGACCGACGGCGGCTGCGTCGCGCGGCGCCAAACCGTAAGGAGAAGGACGATGGCCCGGCAATGGTGGAACCCCTTTGATGGAATGGAAGAGCTGACGTTCAGGCCGGTCGAGGGCGGCTTTCTTTACCGTGCGCCCAATCCCTGGCTGATCGGCCGCTTCCGGCATTACTTCGTGAACGCAGAGCAGAAGGCCGTGCTGGCATCGGCCCACCGCACGATGATGATGCAGCTGTTCTGGTCGATCGTCATCGGGGCCGGGGCCTGCGCACCGATCGCGGGCGTGTTCCTGCCCTCACAGTCGAGCGCACAGCAACTCGCTTATCTGGGCGTTGCGGCTCTCGTTGGCCTTGCGATCGGGCTCGCCCTCAATGCGCTGCTCCTGCGCAAGGTCAGGCCGATCATCGCAACTCTGACCCCGAGCAGCGAGCGCATCACCCAGCGCGACATGTTCGCCGCCCAGACCACGTTCTCACGCCGCTATGTGCTGGGCTTCGCCGCGCTCTCGTTCGTGATGCTGGCGCTGTCGGCGGCACGCCCGATCTTCGATCCGGCCGGCCGTGACCTGATCGCAATCATCGGCATCGCCCTGTTCGGGTTCACCACCGTCTACTGGTGCGCGGTCTTCATCGCGAAGTGCTGGCGCGAGCCGGCGTGACGGCATCGATCCCAACCGCCAATATCGAGCTGACGGCCGGGTCAACCCGGCCGTCAGGCGTATAGACCCTTGGAGTGTTCTCGAAGTGTTGAAGAGCGGTTGTACGGAGCCTTGTACTCAGAGTTCTGCCGATCCGAAGTGGGCTGGATGCGCAGGTTGTCCACCGTCGGGAAGCCGTAGAGGTTAGCCTCCTTGGCGATGGTGGGCGCCTCCGCGGCCCTGATCGGGATTTGGGCGTATGTCGTGGTGAAGGCATTCGTCATCGACGGTTCCTCCCTGGCGGAACTGAAACCGGCCCAGCGGAACCGCGCGTCAGCACGTCACAATCAAATTCTCAAGAGCTGGGAGCTCGACGGCGTGATCGAGCAGCAGGACGATATAATTCTTGCAGATAGTGATCTCTGGACCGCCACGACTGCGGGGATCAAGCCGCAACTATTCAATGACGAGCGCAGATTTTGCTTTCAGATCCTGGCATTTGTCTGGTGCTTTAATAATGACTTTCTCACAACTCTTCGTCATGAACTCCTTGTACATCGTGGCACGGCCTTCGTGCCCGATGCGGTACATGAGCGCGGGGCAGCGCGTGTACATGGCTTCAAGGCCGATGCATTCGACCTGCGTGACATGGCCCCACAAAACGTCACGAATGTCTCTCTGGAACGAGTAGGTGCCGGTGCCGAGGCCATCCTCTTCGACGCCTCCATAGGCGAGCGACATGAATTTGTTGCGGACGTAGCCATTGAAGCTCCACCGCTTCCCGCCTGTTGATTCCATGACCCCGAATATTCGGTTTCCACCGTGCTTGAGAGTGACAGCGTATGTGTGTTCCTGTTGCCGATCTCTCGGTTCGTCGGGGTAGACGAACGATGCAATGACATAAGTGCCGCCAAGGTTGCCAGGTTGCACGATTGACCTCACCCACGCGTCCACATCCTCCCAAAAGAAGCCGAGAAGCGCGCCCAAGGCTGCTCCTATCACGACCTCCCTTCCCTTTCTCAGGAGCCATCCCACAACAAGTGCAGGAATTGCCCGAACCCCGGCAGCTACCGTTTGAATAAATCTCGGCATCTGCGCCCCCCTTCACAAACAAGGCAGGGTTTACCACAACACCGTGCTGCTTGTACGCGCACCTCACGCGGCTTGCTTTGGCCCGGTTATGTCCTGCTGCCGCGCGGTCCTTGAACAGCTCAGGTCGCGGACAGGCCGATCTAATTCTGATCGACGTTGAACGTCACAGACCAGCCTCGATCCGCGCACCGCGCCAGCGCCCTACGCTGTGCTTAGCGGTCGTAGGGTGGGTTAGCGCCGAAGGCGCGTAACCCACCGTCTGTGTCGCGTTGCGAGTCCGATGGTGGGTTACGGCGCTGCGCGCCTAACCCTCCCTACGATCAAATCGTCACGGCAGAAATTGGAGCGGGCGAAGGGAATTCGAACCCTCGTATGCAGCTTGGGAAGCTGCCGTTCTACCATTGAACTACGCCCGCAACTCACTCTTTTGGCATGAATTTGGCACGGATTGCCAAGATCATATGCGAGTTTCGATGCTTTACGCACCCAATCATAACCTGGACGGGGTTGCATTCGCAATGTGCGTGTGTCCTTCCTTCAACTCCCTAAACATTAGTGTTCAATTTCAACAAATCCACTGCAGAAGGGCTAACTCAAGGTATCACCAACGCGTTGACCCCACTTGCCGCGGACCAGGGTCGCAAGCAAAACACATGAGCCGAGCTAGGAAGAAGGGTATCTTATGATTGTTGGCCAGCAGTCCGACGTCGGGGGCTGGTGGCATTAGAAAATATTTCTAGCCAAGAGAGAACCGATTCGATCCGTGATCCTACTAAGGACTAATGCGAAGGGCTCAACCCTCGCTATTGCACGGAGGACTCGACATGCGCCTTATCATTTCGTGTCTGCTGGCTTCATCGTTGGCTTGGCCACATATGGCTCAAGCTCAAACAACAAATCCTCCAACGGCGCAAATACCGAAGGAGCACGAAGCTTTTTTCGATGACGTCTATAGCGCTATGCAAAAGCATCCCGAGGCTGCCAAGCGATTTGGCATCTGGGACAGATTGCTGAAGGGCTACAACAAGACGCCAATACCCACAAGCGATCCGAGATTTCTCTGTTGTGATGACCCGTGGATACCGCCCTCCTGCAGCTTCATTTGTCCAAAGTGATATTAGGAGGAGTTCATGGCCGATGCACTCAATCCATGTGACTTATTGAAACAATTCATCGTCAAAGCCAAAGAAGATCAAAAACGGGCAGCGAACGATTAGCAACCTGGAAGCACAAATCCGGAAACTTGAAAGTCAGCCTCACCCTGATGAGACCCTGATCCAAGAGCTAAAAGGGGAAGTCAAGAACCTCAAACAAGAGCTTGAGACCGACCGGGCTCAGCTGGCAGCGGGGGAGGACGAATTTAGGGCGAGTTGTGGACCGTTGGGGTGACCTTGGACTCCAATGGCCAATCAATGACTCAAAGAACTGATGATGCCGACCTAAGTGATTGAGTTTCGCGTCCACGCGTGCGAATTCGGCATCCGCGGTGGAAGCGTGCGAGCACTGAACGGCGTGCCATCGATCATGAGCTTCAGATAGATGCAATAGTTCGGCAGCTGTAGGAAGCGCGGACCGGCGGCCGTCTCATCGCCCTGATTGCGGGATTCCCATACGCTATGAGGCTGCGACGACGCCGCACTGGTCGGGCACGCCGACGGGTTCGCTGTCCTCGGCTCGCCGTCCCACAAGAGCCGTGGGCCTGATCACGATCACTGTCGGATGCTGGGCTCGGCAGAGCGTTCCGCGGCGACGTCTCGCCGCAGCATCCGCGAGCGGACCACAAAGCCAAAGCCCGCTTCCGCCCCGGCGCGCGCGATCATGCGCTCGTAGCCTGTCACGCGGAACGCAGCGCCATGCTCCGAGGCAAACACGTAGAGCGATGGCGCGGCTTCATCTCGCAGCCGGCGCAAGGCCAGCGACTCCTGGGCCGAGATCGCATGGGCGCTGGCGGCGACGCCCTTGGCTCGGCGGATGCGCAACCGTCCGCTGGTGAGATCGATGTCGGTCCAGCGCAAGGCAACGAGCTCGGAGGCGCGCAATCCGTGCTGGTAGGCAACCAGAATTGCGGTGGCGTCACGATGCCCCCAGCGATGCTGCCGGGCCGCTTCCATCAGGAGGTCGACCTCACGCTCGCTCCAGATAGCCCCGCCCGACCAAGACATTGCTGAGCTTCGAAGCCTGGCTGTGGCTTTGTGGGTCCTGCATGGATCCTGCCCGCCCGGTCAATTCTTGTTGCTTCTAGGCGGCCAACTTCCGCCGAGATGTTGCCGAACATTGAAGGGGTACCATGAGGGGTATCATGTGCACGCTTGAACGGAAGGCACCATCGACGCTGGACATTGCGGTTGGGGCGCGAGTTCTCGGCTTCTCCGAAGATTACCCCCGGCCGGCCTCGCGCCCCCCACAGACTCCCCCGTTTAGAAGGCAGGAGACGGTGTTGCGCCTTGGTTTCGCTGGAGCTTTCCGTCTCTTGCACGTCGCGTGTCCCCACCCCGTTCCCCCCGTGGTGGGGATGGCGCGTTGGATGGCGCCTGCCGATAGACGGCAGGCTCACTGCCAATCCGGCGCGCCTCGCGAAAAAAAATTTTCGTCTTGCAGCTACCGGAAGCGCGCTCCTCAGGCCGTGAAGAGATCGAAGTGCAACCCTTTGGTGGAACCGACAGATTGGGGCAAGCGCACGCCGAGCTTCGGCTGCGTGTCCTGCGTTCGCTGCCCCCGCGGCACCAGCGGTACCTTTTTGAGGAGATACGCAAAGTGTGCCGCGATTTTCTACGCAACCGGGGAGTGCCGTCATCGGAGATGACCCCGGAGGAGCTGCTCAGCGAAATCTGGCAAAAGCTCCTCGGTACTGTGCCAACCGGCTCCGGCGACACGGTTGAGCTTTACTCCAACGATCTGACGCAGGTGAGCATCGATCCGGACGTGCCCGAGCGCGACGGGCGCGTCGTATGGCTGATCGAGCAGATCGGCGGCTCGATGGCGATGGCGCATCGCCGGGAGGACATCCTGCGCCGGCGATTTGGAAGGGCGAGCGGCGGAAGCGGCCGCCCGCTGGTGCAGCCGCACGACGACGCCATGTTTTCAGACATTGTTTCGGATGCAGATGCCGCAAGG
The DNA here is from genome assembly GCA_963745515.1 of uncultured Alphaproteobacteria bacterium. Lineage (GTDB taxonomy): Bacteria > Pseudomonadota > Alphaproteobacteria > Rhizobiales > Xanthobacteraceae > VAZQ01. The sequence goes on along the minus strand of CAVUXO010000006.1, from coordinate 96,609 downwards.
TCGCTGGAGGCAAGCGACCAACGGCGCGTCTGGCGCGGGCTGCTGGCGATGGTCGAGCTCGAGTTTGAGCCGGGCGACGACCTTTTCATGCTGCTGCGGCTTGTGTCCGAGCAGCCCGGACTGCTGCAGGATGCACCCGGTGGACAATGGCCGATCATGGACATCGTCAATCGGCTGAACATCCGCTTCCCGCCCCCCGCATGGACGAGCGACCGCGTGGACAACGCAAAAAGGCGTTTGATGAACTGGATCAAGCGTCTCAAGCGCAAGAACGGGCTCGACGACGTGGACCTTGAGGCGCTGTTTGCGCGCGTGGCACGCGAGCAGGAGCGCGGCAGCCCGACGGCGCCGAAATGGCGTCATCTCAATCTACAGAACTGACGACGATTGGATGCTTCGATGGCTAGAACACGAATTTTAGGAGCTCTCAGCGTCGATGTAGACGATCGCATGTCGAGCGATGCGCATGAGCCGCGCGATCAATTGCCACTCCCAACGTTGGACGAGCGTGCAAGCTTCTATCTGCGGGCCGTTCATGGCGACCGCGATTTCAGCAGCGAAGAGCATGCGAATGCGCGCGATCTGATCATGGACGCGATGGCCGCTGACATTTCGGCACGATCAGAACGCGGCTCCCCGAAGGCTGTGTTGCAAGACAATGCCCTGCTGCTGCCAGACCTTGAACCCATGACCGTGCCCGGCTTGCGCCCGGATCAGGACATTGACGATCGAGACATTGACAATCAGGACATTGACGTCAGCGATGACGTGCCGCCGGACGCTTCCCCGGTCTTCTCGGAACAGGTCTCGCAGCGCCCGCGGCTCTCCTGGTTCTTGGAGAATCGCATCCTCTACGGCCTCGCCACGGTATGCTCGGCTGCAGCCCTTGCTGCAGCGCTAGGATACTGGGCAGGCACGGTCTCGCAAACGGCGCGGTCGCCGGACAATTCCCGCCTGGCCATTCAAGCTCCGCCATCCGATCCTTCGGGGCAGACGCCATCCCGCTCCGACCCCCGCATGATGGCCGAAGCGCAGCGCGAGCTCGCTTCTGCACTCAATGTCGCACGGCTAAGTCCTGATGAAGTCGCAGCACTGCTCAAGCATGGAAGGGAGCTGATCGCGCTGGGCAGGTTCCGCTTTGCCCGAATGGTGCTGGAGCAGGCGGCCGAGGCGAAGAACGCATCCGCAGCGTTCGCACTCGGGCAAACCTATGACCCGCTCATGGAGCGGTCGGCAGTGCGCCCCGACGCGCCACCTGACATGGCGATGGCGCGGGTCTGGTATGAGAAGGCGAAGGATCTCGGCTCGCCTGAAGCCGCACAGCGGCTGAGCCAGCTGCCGGCCGCCGCGCCGGTGCCATCGCCCCGGCCCGCTCCAAGATAAAGAAGCTCCACCGAAAGCTTTAGCCGGCTTACTGCGCGACCGGCGGCTTGGGCCTCACCGATGCTTTTGCCGCCGCTTTCGCTGGCGCAGCGGCTGGCGCTGGCGCCTTGGCCGGCTTGGCAATCTGCGCGAGCAGCTGCTGAATGCTGCGTCCCACCTGGCTCAACGAGCTCGAGGCGGTCGATGGCTTATCGTTCACGGTGTCCGTTTCGGCCGAAATCTGCGGACCGGAATCCTTGAGGACGATGCTGTAGGAAAAGCTCGCGATCCCGCGGGATGGCGTCGTCGTCTTGGCCTCGTGCAGCCTCCAGGTCATGGTGCCTTTCACCCGGCACGCGCCACCTGCGGCGACACATGTCGCGGACACCGAGCCCGGTCGTATGGCGTAGTTTCGCTGAGTCCAACGGCTGGCAAAACGACGTTTGCTGAGCAAGACCGACTGCCGGGGCGTCGATTTGCCGTGATAGAGAACCTTCTCGGTGTAGAGCCTATCCAGGGCGGGCAAGAGCTCGGCATTCGGTCCAGACCAGCGCTCAAACAGAAAATGCACGAAATCGATGGCGCGTTGCTCCGGGCTTCCCTGCTGATGCTCCTGGCTTCCCTGCGGACCCTCCGTACCCACTGCATCGTTTGCACCAGGGCTCCCGCTGGTCGGCGGCAATTTCGCAACCGCGATCCCGTATTCAGCGGCCTCTTCCAGGCTCATCCAGTGCACGGACGTCGGAGCCGCGTAGGTGATGTACAGAATGGCGTCTTCCGAAAGACCGAGCTGATTGAGATAGGCCCCCAGGATCGCATTGCCGGGGCCGCTCTCCGCCGGCCCGCCCGTCTTCAAGATGTAGGCCGTGTGGAATCCGACATTCGACTGTTCGCCTACGAACCGCCGGGCGCCGCCGAGCCACGCAAGCGCACACGCCGAAGCGCACTGCGCCCCATCGGGCACAACCGTATTGAACTTCTTGGCGCGGATCTGCGCTCCGATACGGATGCCCGCGAGCAGCTTGCCGCCTTTGCTCCGGAATTCCACCGTCGTGCGGCCAACCGGCAGCGGCTCGGCTTTGGCCCGAAAGTTTTCGATGTCGCTGAGGTCAAGCTCACCATCGATGGCGATCAGACTTGATCCGCCTTCGAGCGGCTTGACGACGATGTCGGCGGCTTTCGCGACCGTCAACGCCACAAGCCAGAACACAACAACACAGACAATACGCACGGGTCAGCGAGTCCTGTTTCCGACGCGGAATACATTCCGGCGTCTCGGGAAGCCGCAGGCAGCCTCGTCCCTGCCCCGCAAGTTAGACGGTACTTCTGGACGACAGTTAGGCAGAGCCCAGAATCAATTCTGTGGATAAGTCTCCACGCCGCAAGCCAGCCGGTTCAATGGTACGGAACTTGCGTTCAAATGACTTCAGCCGCCCTTCGCCTTTGCGCGCGCGATCGCATCCGCAATAAAGCGTCGCGCCTCGGCGGCGTCGCCCCAGCCGATCACCTTCACCCATTTGCCGGGCTCGAGATCCTTGTAGTGCTCGAAGAAATGCTGGATCTGCTGGATCGTGATCTCCGGCATCTGCGAATAGTTCGGTGATGTGGGCATAGCGCTTCGTCAGCTTGGGCACCGGCACCGCGATGATCTTCTCGTCGCCGCCGGCATCGTCCTCCATCTTGAGAACGCCCACCGGCCGCACGTTGACGATCGCGCCGGGCACGATCGGCCGCGTGTTGGCGATGAGCACGTCGATAGGATCGCCGTCGTCGGACAGCGTGTGGGGCACGAAGCCATAATTGCCCGGATAGCGCATCGCAGTATGCAGAAAGCGGTCGACTACGAGCGTGCCCGCGGCCTTGTCCATCTCGTACTTGATCGGCTCGCCGCCGATCGGGACCTCGACGATGACGTTGACGTCCTCGGGCGGGTTGTGGCCGATCGCGATGGCATCGAGGCGCATGTATTGCTCCGGGTGTGCGGCCGGGCGGCAGGTCACCGCAACGGATGAGCATCGTAGCCCGCCTGGCGCTTGTTCGAAACGGTCCGCATCAACGGCTCCCTTGACCGCGACAGCACCCGCGCCCTCGCCTAAAATCACCCCCCGCGAATCCTCATCCGACGATCGCTGCAAAACAAAGGGGAACACCGTGATCGCCTGGCTCCGCACCATCGTGGAAGACCCACAAACCGAGCGCGTGATCATGTCGCTCATCATCATCAACGCCACCATCCTGGGGCTTGAGACGTCGCAGCAAGCGATGGCCACAGCCGGCCCGGCGCTCGAATTCATCGACCACCTGCTGCTGGCGGTATTCGTCGTCGAGCTCACGGCGCGCATCGTCGTGCATCGGATGGAGTTTTTCCGCGATCCGTGGAGCGTGTTCGACTTCGTCGTGGTCGGCATCGCACTCGTGCCGGCGAGCGAGACTTTCACGGTGTTACGCGCGCTGCGCATCCTGCGCGTGCTGCGCCTGATCACCGCGATCCCCACCCTCAAGCGAGTGGTCGCGGGCTTCCTCGCCTCGCTCCCCGGCATGGGCTCGATCCTCTTCCTGATCGGGCTCATCTACTACGTGTTCGGCGTCATGGGCACCAAGCTGTTCGGCGCGACGAACCCGGAGTTGTTCGGCACGCTCGGCAAATCGCTCTACACGCTGTTCACGGTGATGACGCTCGAAGGCTGGACCAACGACGTCGCCAAGCCGGTGATGGAGCATCATCCTTACGGCTGGATCTATCTGTTCGCCTTCATCATCGTACGCACCTTCATGGTGCTCAACCTGTTCATCGGCGTGGTCGTGAACTCCATGCAGGCTGAAGCCATGAAGGCGGAGGAAGCCGAGCGGGTGATCGTGCACGAGGAAGCGGCGCCGATCCTCGCGGAAGTGAAAAGCATGCGGCAGGAGCTCGCCGCGCTGCGCACCGAGATGGCGGGGCGCAAGGCTGGCGGGTAGCCATTGCTGTCGTTCCCATAGCCTCTCTTGCTGTCGTCCCCGCGAAGGCGGGGACCCATACGCCGCAGCAGGAGCAATCTCACGAAGGCCTCATAACAAAGACGGCCGGTGGTTATGGGTCCCCGCCTGCGCGGGGGACGACAACAAGAGGGGTCGTGCCCAATATCCTCAAAATCCAAGGCATGAATGACGTCTGAAAATGCTTTGACGGTTTCAGGCCCACTCTCAGCAAAGCCGCTACGGTGAAGAGACTTTATTTCGGCACATGCGCCAGAGCAGGCCAATCACCACCAGATTGACGGCCGCGAATGAGGTTAGCACCGCGATGGTCACGTCGGCTCCATAGTGCTCGAGCAGCAGCGCGCCGAGCGCCGGCGCGAGCGCCTGCGCGATCAGGCTCGGAAATGCCAACCGGCCGATCAGGATCGGATAGCGCTGTGGGCCGAACAACGCGAGCGGCAGCGTCCCGCGCGCGATCCAGGAGATGCCATAGCCGGCACCATAAAGCAGAATGGCGATTGCCAGGATCGGCGACGAGATCATCAACAGCAGCAATCCCACGAACATGAGCGCGCAGGACGCGATCATGGTCCAGATCGGATGATAGTGCTGCCCGAACACGCGCTCCAACACGCGCGCGCCGACCTGCGCCGGCCCAAACAATGTCCCGAATGTCACCGCCATGGCGAGCTCGACGCCCCGCGCCTGCAGGAAGATCAACAGGTGCACCACCACGATCGAGCCGATGCCGGCCGCAATGGTCATCACCAGGGCCAGGAGCACGAGGACAAGCTGCTCGTGTGCCAGCGCTCTCGTCTCGCCCGGCTCTGATCTCGCCGGCGCATCATCGGTGTCACGATTGACGTCATAGGCCCGACCTGCCGGCATCACCAGTTGCAGCGGCAGCGCAACGACGAGATGCATGGCCGCATAGACCAGACAGGCTTCGCGCCAGCCGAAGGTGTTGGCGAGGAACGCGCTCAGCGGCCAGCACACGGTGCTGGCGAAGCCACCAAACAAAGTCAGGTTGGTGATCGGTCCGCGCGCGCCGTGCCCATACAGCCGCCCGAGCGCCGCGAAGGCGGCATCGTAGAGTCCGCAGCCCATGCCGGCGCCCAGCACGATCCAGGCGATGAGATAGAACGGCAACGACGGAGCAAGGCCAATGCCAGCAAGACCAGCCGCAAACAGCACCGAGCTCGCAGCGAGAACAGGGCGGCCGCCTCTCTCGTGCACGAGGCGGCCGACCTGCGGTGAGATCAACCCCGCGACCAGGAGGCCAATCGAGGTCCCGCCGACAACCCAGGCCAGCGACCAGCCAGTGTCGGCGACGATCGGCGCGGCCAGGACGGCGGGAAAGTAGAACGACGTGCCCCATGCGAGAATTTGGGCGAAGCCCAAGGCCGTGATGACCACCCGGGGGCTCGGTTGATGCGCACTCATTGTGCGCAGGCCCTACGCTCGGAAATGCTTCGACAGCTTCAGGCTCTGTGCCTGATAGTTGGAGCCGATGCCGGCGCCGTAGAGCGTGTTCGGCCGCGCCAGCATCTTCTCATAGACCAGGCGGCCGACGATCTGGCCATGCTCCAGAATGAACGGCACCTCGCGCGAGCGCACTTCCAGCACCGCGCGTGAGCCGCGCCCGCCGGCACCCGCATAGCCGAAGCCCGGATCGAAGAATCCCGCGTAGTGCACGCGAAACTCGCCCACCAGCGGATCGAACGGCACCATCTCGGCGGCGTAGTCGGGCGGCACCTGCACGGCTTCCTTGGAGGCGAGAATGTAGAACTCGTCGGGATCGAGGATCAGGCTCGCATCGGCGCGCGCCTTGATCGGCTCCCAGAAGTCGGCGACGTCGTAGCCCGAGCGCCGCTCGACGTCGATGACTGCGGTGTGACGCTTGGCGCGATAACCCACCAGCCGATCGGGACCGAGCCCGGAGAGATCGACGCCGACCGCAACGCCCTCGCTCACGTCGGCCTCGTCGTCGTCGACCAGCCGCTCTCGCGCATGCAGCGTGCGCAGCGCCTCGCCATCGAGCAGCGCATTGCCGTGACGAAAGCGGATCTGCGAGAGCCGCGAGCCTTTGCGCACCAGCACCGGGAAGGTCTTCGGGCTGATCTCGGCGTAGAGCGGACCGTGGTAGCCAGCCTTGATGCGATCGAAACCGCGCGTCTTGTCCGCGATCACGCGGGTAAACACATCAAGCCGCCCGGTTGAGCTTTTCGGGTTGGCGGCGGCCGCGATCTCATCCGGCAGAGCAAGGCTCTCGATCAGCGGCACGATGTAGACGCAGCCGGTCTCCAGCACTGCGCCGTCGGAGAGCGAAATCTGGTGCAGCTTGAGGTCATCGATGCGTTCACCGACCGTGGTGCGCGGACCGGGCAGGAAGCTCGCGCGCACGCGATAGGCGACATCACCCAACCGCAGGTCGAGGCTCGCCGGCTGAATCTGGTCGGCATCGAGCGCATAGGCCGGCTTGATGGCGCCGCGATCGACGAGCGACGCAATCATGTGGTCCGGCAGAATGCCACGTTGGCCATCTGCAAAATCGAGCGGCACGGTCGCGCCCTCCATCCCTAGTGCCCGCTTCCGAAGTTCGTGATACATCGCAGCAACCTCTGACACGAACTTCGGAAGCAAAGGGGCACTAGCAACGCTATGATTCTAGTGCCGCTTTTCGATTTGAAGTTTCTAGCCGAGCTTGCTGCAAGTGCTGTAGAAACTTCAAATCGGCGGCACTAGCTCCTCTATCCGATCGCCCGCTTGACGGAAAGGTTGAAGCCGCGTAAGAGCCCCTTATCCCGTGGTCATTTGAGCCGGCCGGCTTGCAGCCACGTTAAACAAGTCGCTAAAAGGCCGGGGACGCGTGGACCCGGCGGAATGATTTTCCGGCCGGGATTTTTGTTGGGCAAAGGAGGCCCCTCATGTCCGCGTCAGAGTCAGCGTCCAAGTCTGCTTCAAAGCGTTACCGCCCCGAGACCCGTCTGGTCCATTCCGGCACGCTGCGCTCGCAGTTCGGCGAGACCTCGGAGGCATTGTTCCTCACCCAGGGCTACGTCTACGACAGCTCGCTCACCGCTGAGCGGCGCTTCAAGAACGAAGACCCGGGATACCAGTATTCGCGCTTCTCCAATCCGACCGTCACCATGTTCGAGCAGCGCATGGCCGCGCTCGAAGGCGCGGAGGCCGCACGCGCGACCGCGACCGGCATGGCTGCGGTCACTACCGCGGTGATGGGGCAGCTGCGCGCCGGCGATCATGTGGTCGCTTCGAAGGCGCTGTTCGGCTCCTGCCGCTACGTGGTCGAGGAGCACTGCAATCGCTACGGGATTGCGTCCACGCTGGTCGACGGCACGGATCTGGCGCAATGGAAGAACGCGGTGCGGCCCAACACCAAGACGTTCTTCCTGGAGAGCCCGACCAACCCGACGCTTGAAGTGCTCGACATCAAGGCAATCGCCGACATTGCGCACGCGGCCGGCGCCACGCTCGTGGTCGACAATGTGTTCGCCACGCCGCTCTATCAACGCCCGCTCGAGCTTGGCGCCGATTGCGTCGTCTACTCGGCGACCAAGCACATCGACGGCCAGGGCCGCTGCCTTGGCGGCGTCGTGCTTGGCTCGGAGAAATTCATTCAGGATCACATTCACACGCTGATCCGGCAGACAGGTCCTTCGCTGTCGCCCTTCAACGCCTGGGTGATGCTGAAGGGGCTGGAGACGCTTCCAGTACGCGTGCAGCGGCAGACCGAGACTGCGGCCGCCGTCGCAGCGACGCTCGCTGAGCATCCGAAGGTCACGCGCCTCATTTATCCGGGCCGGTCCGATCACCCTCAGGCCGCGGTTATTCGGCGGCAGATGCAGGCCGGCTCAAACCTGGTCGCATTCGAGGTCAAAGGCGAGAAAGCCGGCGCCTTCCGCTTCCAGGACGCGCTCAAGCTCGTCAAGATCAGCAACAATCTCGGCGACGCCAAGAGCCTGATTACCCACCCGGCAACAACCACGCATCAGCGGCTCACTCCGGCTGCACGTGGGGAGCTTGGTATCAGCGATGGAATGGTCCGGCTCTCGTGCGGACTGGAACACGTTGACGACATCGTCGAAGACCTCGTTACCGCGCTCGCCGACGTGTAGCCGACGTGTAGGAGTTTGCCGTCGTTTGATCTTACGATGGGGTCCTGCACAGCCCAGGTCGACGGGCCTCTGGTACTGGATTTTCGATGCCAAAAATTTGAGCAGGGCGTTCGTTGATCTGCCTTGATTTGCGCGTGGTGATGGGGAACCAACTGTGCTGCACTGCATTAAGTTTGGTCTACCCCAGAAAATTCCTTTTTTGGCGAGCCAACGAGCCCCAATGCAACTCTTGAAAAAAATCCTGGTCGCAGCATTTGCGACCTTCATCGCCATACCCGCATGGGCACTGACCGATCGACAGGTCAAAGAGGCGGTCGAGGACGAGCTCGACGAGATTCTGACGAAGGACAATCGTCCAGGTGGCGCGGCGGTCGTGGTCCGCATCGATGGGCGCACGCTGTTCTTCAACTATGGAACAGCCGCGCGCGGCAAGGTGATCACTTCGGACACGCTGTTCAACCTCGCTTCAATTGGCAAGACCTTCGACGTAACGTTGCTGTCGATGGCGGTGCTGCAAGGCGAGCTTTCGCTCGACGACACGGTTGGAAAATATGTCTCGGAGCTGCAAGACGTCGGCGATGTCAGCAATATCAGGTTGGGCCACTTGGTCAGCTACACATCCGGGCTGAGCCTGCCGCAGGACCTGCCGCCTTGGCCGGACGTCTTTTACGACCTGCCCAAATTCATGCAGTACCTGAAGACATGGAAAACTCCCGACGATCATGAGCCGGGCAAGACATACATCTATTCACATGCCGCCTATATGCTCCTGCATATCGTGCTCGAGCGGCGGTTTGGCATGCCTTATGCGGAGCTGCTGAAAGAGCGGCTGCTCGATCCGCTTGGGCTGTCCTCCACCAGCCTGCCACCCCACCGCAATGCAATGGCACAACTTCCTCCTGAGCTGATGCGGCGCGTGGTGCAAAATCACGACGAGAACGGCCGGCGCGTCGGCAAACCCGGCAATGTGCAGAGCTTCTATCACTGGCCCGGCACCGGGCAGATGTTCTCCTCGGCGCGCGATATGGCGACATTCCTCGCGTCCCAGCTCGGCGAGCTGAGCGAGCCAGCCATACTGCCAGAGGCGGTCGCGCTCTCGCACAAGCCGATCGCCGCCAACCCGCCGAATTTCCTGCAGGCGCTGGCCTGGGAGGTCCGGAAGGGAGCGCTCACGATCGTCGACAAGAACGGCGCTCTCGACAACACGTCATCCTATATCGGGCTCGCACCGGATCGGCGTATCGGTCTGATGATCATGAGCAACCGCGGCGATCAGTATGTCGCCAAAGTGGGCCGCCGCACGCTGCTGCGTCTCGGTTTGCCCGAGGATGTCGCAATCAAAGAGCTCGAGGCGCTCGAACGGCGGGACGAATAGCAAGCCGGCTCTTTTCAGCGTCTCTTGCTCGGAACCGCCACCTGGTTCGTCGGACGGGATGTCGCTTCTGCGATGGCAACGCCGAGCGATTTCGCCATGCAGGCATAGCCCCAGTCATTGAGGTGAAGCCCGTCCTGGGTCACGAAGGTCTCGAATGGAAGACCTTCGACCTCATGCCAGTGCCGCATGATGTCATAGCGGTGCAGCAGGTCGACTCTGTACTCCTTCGCGGCCTGGGACATGCGGGCGATGAGCACATCGCGGGCGGGTTTTGCCAGCACACGCGGAGCGTATTGCGGATCCATCAGCACCACATCAGCTCCGACCGCCTTCAGGCGTGCGACGCCTGCCGCGACCAGGGCCGGATTGAGCGGACGGTCATACATCAAGGCGTTGGTGCCGAATTGCCAGATCACCAGGTGCGGACGTTCCGCGATCACAGCGGTCTCGAACCGCGCGATCATATTTGGCAGCTCCTCGCTATAGACGCCGCGATTGAGGACCGTCAGTGCGTGCCCCGGGAAGTGCTCGCGCAGCTCTGCCTCGAGTCTGCTGGGATAGCTCGCACTCAGCGAACTCGCACCAAATCCAGCCGTGGAGGACGATCCGATCGCCACGATCCTGATAGGCCTGCCGATCGAGAGCCGATGCGCGAGGTTGGTCAGCGGGCGCTCAAAGCGGACAATGTCGGGCTGCACCTGGCATTGGGTGGAAGCCGGGGCCACTGCGGGCACCTGATCTTGTGCCAGATCTTGTGCTACGGCAAAGCCGCAAGCGAACGCGCCCGCAACGGCCGACAAAACAGCGGCACGCCAAGGCAAACCTCTTTCGATCATCAAGGCGTTTCCCGCATCCGTCTTCAAGTTCCCGGGACGGTTCTCCGGTCTATGCCGGATTGAATCGAGATTGCCCTATCGGCCGTGACAACGACAGCAAGCTATGGCTGCAAAGAGCGATCGCTGCTCACCTGAAAGCGAGAGCCGATCGGCTCAATGTCTCACCGGCGGCACCGCCGCCGTCTCGGTGGGACGGGTTGCGGCGTCGGCGATGGCAACGCCCAGCGAGGCCGCAAGGCAGCCATAGCCCCAGTCGTTCATGTGCAGGCCGTCGCTGGTCACGAACGTCTCGAAGGCGAGGCGCTCGATCTCATACCAATGCCGCATCATATCGTAGCGATGCAGCACATCGACCTTCTGCTCCTTGGCAACGTTGGCAATCTGCGCCACGGCCGCATCGCGGGCGGGTTTTGCCAGCACGCGGGGAACATATTGCGGATCCATCATTACGACATCCATGCGCCGCGACTTGAGCTGCGCAATGCCGTCCTGCAGAACCTTTGAGCGCACATCGATCGGACGGTCACGCAGCAGCGAGTTGGTGCCGACCTGCCAGATCACCAGATGCGGATCCTCGGCGATCACGCTGGTTTCGAAGCGCGCGAGCATGTCGGTGGCTTCTTCGCCGTTGACGCCGCGATTGACAACCGTGATCGGATGGCCAGGGAAGTGTTGGCGCAACTCCTCCTCGAGCCGGCTCGGATAGGTGTTGGCGGGGGAGCTTGCTCCCGCTCCCGCTGTCGATGAGGAGCCGATTGCTACGATCTTGATCGGCATGCCGCCGGAGAGACGCAGCGCAACCCGCGACAAGCGCTGATCAAAGCGGGCGATATCCGGCTGCACGGCGCACTTGGCCGCTTGAGCAGTTTTGAGAGCTTCGGCGGCCTTGGGAGTTCCAGCGACGGCCGTGCGTTCCTGTGCCGACACAGGATTGCAGGCGACGATTAGCGCCAGCGCGAGGGCCGAGAGAGTGGCGGCGCGCCGAAGAGCAAGAGTGTGTGTCATGAAGTTGGTGCTGCCTGTTCGTTCAATCCCCGTGCTTTTTTTCTGGTTGTTATTGTGCGGCGGTTATTGTCCCGCCTGTGCAGCCGGCACCGCCGGCAATTTGCCCGCATTGATCACCAGTGCGGCTATTGCCCGGCCGATACAGTCATGGACGCGCTGAGCCAGCACATTGTCCCTTCCGGCCGCGTACAGATCGAAGGCCCCCGTTTCCGACCAATGCCGCATGATCCCGAGCCGATCGAACAGCGGAGTGTCAAAATGCTGCGCCACCACGCGCATGACATCCGCGTACGGGCTGACCGAGATCATGCTCTCGGTCCGCGGGCTGTATTGCATGTTCATCAGGATGACATCGGCGCCACCCCTGTGCAGACGCTCCACGCCGTCCTCGAGCGCGCCCTTGAACGCGTCCGGATCGAGCCGCCGGATCGAGTCAATGGTTCCAGTCTGCCATATGACCAAGTTGGGTTTCTCGTCCGCCACCAACTTGTCCATACCTTTTGCAAGGTCCTCCGCGGTCTGCCGGGTACGCAGCAGAGTGACCACCTTCACCGCCACCCCCGAGAGGCGCTGGCTAAGCACCGCCTCAAGCCTTGCCGGATACGCTGACGGCGGCCCATCTGGGCCCGCAAGCGCCGACGAGCCAGTGCCCACCACTGCGATCCGCAATCGCTTCTGCGTCGCGACCACACCGGAGACCCGCTTGAGCGGGCTTTCACCAAACAACAGATAGTCAGGAACACCACAGCGCGGACGCTCCGCTGCCACGGCGCCATCGGCAAACACAAATGCGGCCAGAGCCGCTGCTGCCAAAAGTTTCATGCCTCGCCTCCCGCGAGGTCAGCGTTGGTCGTTTTCGGGCGGGTTGTCGCCCCACGCCCTTCGACGGTCTTATACCACATAATCAGGGCTGCTGTCCCAATCATTATGATAATACCTAATGCACTGATGAGGATTTGCATCCAAATCGCTGCGGACACCTCAACCATCGCAAAATGGCCCGCAAAGGCCAGAAAAATGCCTAAACAAAAGACTTCCAAAGAATGCTGGCCGCACAGAATGGCCGGATAGAGCGCCCAGGAGTTTAGGCCCGGCCAAGTCTGGGGCACGAACCTCACCGTTACGGCCGCCAGTGCCAGGAAGTGGGCAAAACGCAGGACGTCGAGGTTGGTCTTGTCGATTGGATAGATCAGATCCTCAAACCAGACCGGCAGATGAATGAGGCGGTTGAGGCCCGGCACATACCAGGTCAAAGCGATGACAACTCCGAATGTGATATAGGCCAGCGCGACACCCGTGGTGAAGGGCGAGCGCAAGGCAGGGCCGAGCCGTTCGGCGCCGCCGAGCGCGCACCAGGCACCAAAGACGAACAGCAATTGCCATGCGAACGGGTTGAAGTACCAGACGCCTTCCGGATAGGCCGACAGATTGATATTGAGCCACCAGGCCAGCACATACAACGCCGCCGATGCCCCGAGCGCCACGGTGGGTGCCCGCTGCAGCAGCCAGAGGATCGGCGGAAACAAGATCAGGAGCACGATATAGAGTGGCAACACATCCATGTTGGCCGGCTTGAACTTCAAGAGCAGCGCCTGGACGATGGTTTGATCCGGCTGCTTGAGAAAATCGAGGATGTTCATCTCCTCGGCGTAGAGCGGATTCTCGAAGCTGGTCGCCACATAGGAGATCTCTGCCAAGTAGATGGCGAACAGAAAAATATGCGCGACGTAGATCTGCCAGGCACGCTTGAGAATGCGGGCGCCCGCGACCACGAAGCCGCGATCCTTCATGGCCCGGCCGTAGACGAAGGCGGCCGTATAGCCTGATATGAATATGAATATCTCGGTGGCGTCGCTGAAGCCGTAGTTCCGAAGCGTGATCCAGCTCACCACATTCGACGGAATATGATCGAGGAAGATCAGCCACAATGCCAGCCCGCGAAAAAGATCGAGCCGCAAATCGCGTCCGGTCGTCGTGACCACAGGAGAATGCATTGCCAGGCGATCTCTCTCGCTCGTGTGGGAGGCTTGCTGATTTTCGCGATCAGCGCGGCGACGCGCCGCAACGCTCCGGATTCAAGATCTGCGCCACAATCTTCGGGCTCCCAGTTCCATTGATATTCACCTCGCAGCCTACCCTGGCTTATACTGAGCCGGGGCACCAGAGGGCGGACATACCGCACAATACTGCCAATGCGGCCATTCCAGAACTCACGATGTCGCGGCCGATGCGAGGCGATTGCAACTGGCCGAAAGACACGGTTCACTGCAGGCGGACCACGCGATAGCTCAGAGGCCCAAGGTTGCCCAAAGGCTGCCCAAGGCTTTCAACCGATGACCGCCTCTTAACGATGACCGCTCCTCAACAATGACCGCTACGAAACCAGCATACCGCACGGTCACACGCCAGATCGAGGTCAAGGCGTCGCCGACTTTCCTGCCGGACCGCTCGTCGCCGGAGAACGGATATTTCTTCTGGGCCTATACCATCACCCTGACCAACCTTGGTCAGGAGACAGTTCAGCTCAAGACCCGCCACTGGCGAATCACCGATGCTAACGGCCGCCTGCAAGAAGTGCGTGGCGCCGAAGTCGTGGGCGAGCAGCCCGTCATCAAGCCCGGTCAGAACTACGAGTATACGAGCGGCGTGCCGCTGCCGACACCGTCCGGCTTCATGGCGGGTAGCTATGGCATGGTGACCGACACCGGCGAGCCGTTCGATATCGATATCCCTGCGTTCTCGCTCGACCTGCCGCAGGACGCACGCACAATCAATTGAAGCGCGCAGCGTCGTGCCCGCCACGTTCAGGGTTCCGCGCTTCCCGCGCCAGCCTCCTCCTCGCTTGCAACTTCACTTGCGACTTCACTTGGCTGGAACACGTAGGTCGCGCTGCAGAACTCGCAGGTGACGGTGATGACGCCGTTCTCGACCATGTGGTCGCGGTCGTCCTGCGAGAAGTTCCCGAGCATGGCGGCAACACCATCGCGCGAACATGAGCATTGCGCGACGAGCTTGCGGCTGCGGAACACCCGCACGCCGCGCTGATGGAACAACTGATAAAGCAGCCGCTCGGACGACACGGTGGGATCGATCAGCTCGTCATCCTGCACGGTCGCGACCAGCGAGCGGCCTTCGCGCCAGGCATCATCCTCGGGCAGGCTGTGCGGCTCGACGCCCTCGGGCGCGTCGCCCGGGTCGAGATCGGCCTGCTGGGCGCGCTTGGGATCACGGGGCAAAAACTGAAGCACGAGACCACCGGCGCGCCAGTGCTGGCGGGCACCGTCAGAGCCCACTACGACTTCCTCGCCGACCGCGATCCGCACCTTTGTCGGGATTTGTTCCGAGCGCAGGAAATATTCATGCGCGGCATGCTCGAGGTCCTTGCCTTCGAGCGCGACCAGGCCCTGGTAGCGGCTCGTCTCCGGGCCTTGGTCGATCGTCATCGCCAGATGACCATCGCCCAGGAGCTCCCCTGGACCATCTTGGCCAGCCGCCATGGCCGCCGCCACGCGCTGCTTGTCAAAGCGGGCACAGCCACGCACGCTTCCCGGTGTGCGAAAATCGACGACCAGCATGCGCACCGGCCCGTCGGTCTGGGTCTGCAGGATGAAGCGCCCCTCGAACTTGAGCACCGAGCCGAGCATCACGGTGAGCACGATGGCTTCGCCCAGGAGGCGCGCCACGGGCGTGGGATAGGCATGGTTGCGCAGAACCGCGTCGACGAGCGGCCCAAGCCGCACCACGCGGCCGCGCACGTCGAGTGCCTCCACCGCAAACGGCAGGATGGTATCGTCGACGGAGGTCGCGGCTGGTTCGCGAACGGGAATACCGGTATCGGGTTCAGACATTGGCACTATATGGACCCCCGAGGCCCGCTTTGCGAGCCGCCGAGGCATGCAATGCGGAACTGGATCTGTCCCCAATTCGAAATTGGGGTCTGTCCCCGATTAGTCAGCAAGGCACCAGGCCAAGATGCCCTTCTGGGCATGCAGCCGGTTTTCCGCCTCGTCGAAGACTACCGATTGCGGTCCGTCGATCACGTCGGCCGTGACCTCCTCGCCGCGATGGGCGGGCAGACAGTGCAAGAAGATCGCGTCCGGCTTGGCGCGCGCCAGGAGCCGGGCATTGACCTGATAGCGCTTGAGCAGATTGTGACGGCGCGCTCCGTCGCGGTCACCCATCGACACCCAGGTGTCGGTGACGACACAATCGGCTCCCTTCACCGCCTCTTCCGGATCGGAGCCGATCCGGATGTCCGCCGGCGACGCCTTGATCCAATCCATCAGCCACTTCTTCGGCTTGAGCTCGGGCGGCGAGGCAACGCGCAGCCGGAACTCAAAGCGGCCGGCGGCATGCACCCACGAGGCCAGCACGTTGTTGGCGTCTCCCGACCAGGCCACCGTCTTGCCGCGGATCGATCCGCGATGCTCCTCGAAGGTCATCACATCGGCCAACACCTGGCATGGATGCGAGCGGTGGGTGAGGCCGTTGATCACCGGCACGGTAGCATGCTGAGCGAGCTCGAGCAGCGTCTCGTGCTCTAGCGTGCGGATCATGATGCCGTCAACGTAGCGCGAGAGCACGCGCGCGGTGTCCGCGATGGTCTCGCCGCGACCAAGCTGCATCTCCTGGCCGGTCAGCGTGATCGACTCCCCACCGAGCTGGCGCATCGCGACGTCGAAGGAAACGCGCGTGCGCGTCGATGGCCGTTCGAAGATCATGGCGAGCGTCTTGCCCTTGAGCGGCGCCTTGCCGGGCTGCCCGTCGCGCTTGAGGCGGTCCTTCATGGTGCGGCTCGCGTCGATCATGCCGCGCAGATCCTTCGAGCTGACATCGCACAGATCGAGGAAGTGGCGGATGTTGGCGGTGCTCATCCGACCGCCCCATCGACAGCACCATGGCGCGCGTGCCGCTCCGTGAGCCGGCTGCACGCCCGTTCCAGCCGCCGCGCAGCCTCTGCGATCTCGGCGTCGGACACGATCAGCGGCGGCAGCAGCCGCACCACATTGTCGCCGGCCGCAACCGTGATCAGCTTTTCGGCACGCAGCTCATCGACAAGCTCACCGTTCGGCACAACGGAACGCAGGCCGACCAGAAATCCCTCTCCGCGCACTTCGGCAATCACTGCCGGGAAGCGATCCTTGAGCTCGGCCAGCTTCTGCTTCAGCAACAGCCCACGGCGGCGCACGTTGTCGAGGAAATCATCCGCAAGCACCACGTCGAGCACCGCATGGGCCGCCGCCATGGCGAGCGGGTTGCCGCCAAAGGTCGAGCCATGGGTGCCCGCCGTCATGCCCTTGCCGGCCGCCGCGGTGGCGAGGCAAGCGCCGAGCGGAAAGCCACCGCCGAGCGCCTTCGCGAGCGCCATGATATCAGGCACGATGCCGGTACGTTGATAAGCAAAAAACTCGCCAGTGCGCCCGACGCCGGTCTGCACCTCGTCGAATATCAAAAGCATGCCGTGCTCGTCGCACAGCGCCCGCAGCGCCCGAAGAAGCTCGGGCGGCACCACGCGCACGCCGCCCTCGCCCATGATCGGCTCGATCAGGATCGCGGCCGTCGCTGGACTGATGGCGCGCTTGGTCGCCGCGAGATCGCCGAACGGCATCTGGTCGAAGCCATCGAACACCGGGCCGAAGCCATCGAGATATTTTTTCTGGCCGCCGGCCGCGAGGGTCGCGAGCGTGCGGCCATGAAACGCTCCTTCGAACGTGATGATGCGATAGCGCTCGGGCTGACCATTTGCCGCATGGAACTTGCGCGCCGTCTTGATCGAGCACTCCATGGCTTCGGCGCCGGAATTGCAGAAGAACACCAAGTCCGCGAAGCTCGCCGCGCACAGCCGCGCCGCCAGCCGCTCCGCCTCCGGAATGCGATAGAGATTGGAGACGTGGATCAGCTTGTTGGCCTGCTCGCTGATCGCAGCGACAAGCTTCGGATGGCTGTGGCCAAGAGCGTTAACCGCCACACCGGAGGTGAAGTCGAGATAGCGCTCGCCATTGGTGGCCGTGAGCCAAGCACCCTCACCCCGCTCGAAGGCGAGATCCACCCGTGCATAGGTCGGCAGCAGATGCGATGTCGAAGTTGCGTTCATCATATTGACTAACTTGCCGAAACGAAATGTGCCGCCTCTCCGGGCGGCACAGGCACATATTCTATTGCTGGGCGAACGGCTGTCAACACGGGTCTCGGCTGCTGGTGCCGCCGGTTTCAGGCTCCGACAGGAGTTGCGGTTCACTCGATCAGGTACTTCAAATCGAAAAGCGGCACTGGAGTCATGGAGTTGCTGGTTCCTTTTGCGTCCGAATTCGTGTCCGGGTGCTGCTCTGAAATCACGAGCACGCGCGGCACGCGCGCGGCACGAACCCTGGCGAAGTGTTGCGTTGGCGACACGCTGGCACCGCCACGCACTGTGCGAGCAACGCTCGATCGGGGGAAACATGTGGACGACAAGCGCCACGCGGCTCGAAGGTGTGGACGCAAGAGAGCGCGACTCTTGCGCCTGACTCTCGCCGTATTGTAGCTTTCGTGTCACTGAGACACGACATTTCGTGCGGCGGATCGGTCTCTAGAGCCCCTAGAGTCATCGTCAGTAAGGACTAGGCGTCGGGTAACCTCATCGTTGCCCAGGCTAGGCGCTGGATTCTGTGACGATCGTGCGATCCCCGCGCCTTCTAGGACTTGAAAGCATGAGCTGGACTGACGAACGCGTCGAGCTGTTGAAGAAGCTGTGGTCCGACGGTCTCTCTGCAAGTCAAATCGCTGCGGAGCTTGGCGGTATCACGCGCAATGCAGTGATTGGCAAAGTTCATCGGCTCGGTCTGTCGGGCCGTGCGAAGTCGCCGTCCTCTTCCACGCCGCGTCCGCGCAAGCCGCGCACGCACTCACACATGCTGCGCGTTCCGCGTCCTGCGATGCGCGGCAACACCGCGCTCGCGCATGCGTTCGAATACGATGCGGAGCCCGAGCCGGAAGTGCTCGACAACATCATCCCGATCGGCCAGCGCCGCTCGTTGCTCGAGCTCAACGAGATGACCTGTCGCTGGCCGATCGGCGATCCCGGCAGCGCGGACTTCTTTTTCTGCGGCGGCCAGACGGTGACGAACCTGCCGTACTGCGCCTATCACTCGCGCGTCGCCTATCAGCCGCCGAACCTGCGGCGCGACCGGCGGCCGCCGCGCTAAGCGATCCACCTGCCTTCCACGTCATGGCCGGGCACAGCGCGTCGAAGACGGACGTAAACGTCCTTATGGACACGCTACGCGGGCATGACGCTCGATAGTTTCGAGAATGAAGATCAGACCGGCTTTCCAAACCGATCATCAAGGGCGTAGCCCGACCCACGCACGGTGCGGATGGGATCGACCTCGTCGCCGCGGTTGAGCGCCTTGCGCAGGCGCCCGACATGCACGTCGACCGTGCGCTCATCAATATAGATGTCGGAGCCCCACACCCCGTCGAGCAACTGCTCGCGCGAGAACACGCGGCCCGGCCGCTCCATCAGAAACTCGAGCAGACGATATTCGGTCGGCCCGAGATCGATCGGGCGGCCCCCGCGCGTGACCCGCTTTTTCTCGCGGTCGATCGCGATGTCGCCGAACCCGAGCACATCGGCAACGCGCTCCGGCGAGGCGCGACGCAGCAGCGCGGCCACGCGAGCGAGCAGTTCGGGGACGGAGAACGGCTTGACCACATAATCGTCCGCACCGGTCGACAGACCGCGCACGCGCTCGCTCTCCTCGCCGCGCGCAGTCAGCATGACGATCGGCAGCTGCCGTGTCTCCGGCCGCGAGCGCAGCCGCCGGCACAGCTCGATGCCGGACACGCCGGGCAGCATCCAGTCGAGGATGACGAGATCGGGGACCGCCTCCCGCAGACGCAGGTCGGCCTCGTCGCCGCGCGCCACGCTCTCGACGTCGTAGCCGGCGGCTTCCAGATTGTAGCGCAGCAGCAGAGTGAGCGCCTCTTCGTCCTCGACGATCAGGATATTTGGATTCATGCAGTCACTCAGTTGTCCGTCGCCAAGGCAGCAGCCAAGGTGGTGGTGTCACCCTTCGGTCGCTGCTCGGCGATCGGCCGGCCCTCGATCATGTAGTAAACGGTTTCCGCGATGTTGGTCGCGTGGTCTCCCATGCGCTCGATATTCTTGGCGCAGAACATCAGGTGGATGCAGAATGTGATGTTGCGGGGATCTTCCATCATGTAGGTCAGAAGCTCGCGGAACAGCGATGTGCACATGGCGTCGATCCCTTCGTCGCCCTTCCACACCGCAAGCGCCTTATCGATGTCGTGCCCGACATAGCTGTCCAGCACTTCCTTGAGCTGGGTGAGCACCATCCCGGCCATGTGCTCGACCCCGCGGATCAGCTTCTGCGGATGGAAATCGCCGCTGATCGCCGTCACCCGCTTGCCGATGTTCTTGGCCAGATCGCCGACGCGCTCGAGGTCGTTGGCGATGCGCAGCGCGCTCACCACCTCGCGCAGGTCGACCGCCATCGGCTGCCGGCGCGCGATCGTCAGCACCGCCTTCTCCTCGACCTCGCGCTGCAGCGCATCGATCGACGGATCGAGCGCAATCGCGCGCTGGGCCCGCTCGGCATCGCGCCTGGCCAGCGCCTCGACTGCGTCGGCAACCTGCTTCTCAGCCAGACCACCCATTTCCGCGACCATGCGGGCGATGTCCTGCAGATCGACATCGAAGGCCTTGGCGGTGTGCTCGCTCATCGTCATTGTCATTGGCGTCATTCCTTTGTCGATCAGCCGAACCGGCCGGTGACGTAGTCCTGCGTGCGCTTGTCACGCGGCGTCGTAAACACCTTGCTGGTCGTGTCGAACTCCACCAGCTCACCCAGATACATGAACGCCGTGAAATCGGAGACGCGGGCGGCCTGCTGCATGTTATGAGTCACGATCACGATCGTATAGTCGGCCTTGAGCTCGTCGATCAGCTCCTCGATCTTGGCGGTCGAGATCGGATCGAGCGCCGAGCAAGGCTCGTCGAACAGGATCACCTCGGGCTTGACCGCGACGGTGCGCGCAATGCACAGCCGCTGCTGCTGGCCGCCCGACAGGCTCAGCCCGTTGATCGCGAGCTTGTCCTTCACCTCGTCCCACAACGCGGCGCGCCGCAGCGACATCTCGACCCGGCTGTCAAGCTCCGACTTCGGCAGCTTCTCATAAAGGCGAATGCCGAAGGCGATGTTCTCGTAGATCGACATCGGAAACGGGGTCGGCTTCTGGAACACCATGCCGATGCGGGCGCGCAGCAGATTAAGATCCTGCCGGGGCGCCAGGATATCTTCCCCGTCGAACAGCACCTGTCCCTGCGCGCGCTGGTTCGGATAGAGATCGTACATCCGGTTGAGAACGCGCAACAGCGTCGATTTCCCGCAACCCGAAGGACCGATGAACGCCGTCACCTTGTTCTCGTAGAGCGGTAGCGTAATCGACTTGAGGGCCCGGCTATCGCCGTAAAAGAACTCGAGGTCCCGGAGCGAGACCTTCTCGGGCAGATTGTCGCGCTCCGGCGCGCGATGCGTGACGGTCACGGCGGGGGCGGCTACGGATGCAACGGTCATGACTACTTTCTCGCGGTTAGCGCACGCGCGCCGATCGACAGCGCGAGCACCGTAAAGGTGATGATCAAGGCGCCGGTCCAGGCGAGTTGCTGCCAGTCTTTGTAGGGCGACAGCGCGAACTGGAAGATCACGACCGGCAGGCTTGCCATCGGGGCGTTGAGGTCGGCGCTCCAGAACTGGTTGTTGAGCGCGGTGAACAGGAGCGGAGCGGTCTCTCCCGAGATACGCGCAATGGCGAGCAGAACGCCGGTGACCATGCCGGCCTGTGCAGCCCGGTAGCATACCCGCGCAATGATGTAGGCACGCGGCATGCCGAGCGACGCCGCCGCCTCGCGCAGCTGATTGGGCACCAGGTTGAGCATGTCCTCGGTGGTGCGTACGACGACCGGAATCACGATGACGGCCAGCGCGACCCCGCCCGCAAGGCCGGAGAAATGACCCATGGGGTGGACCATGACCTCGTATATGAACAGGCCGACAACGATCGAAGGCGCGCTCAACAGGATGTCATTGATGAAGCGAACAACCGACGTGAGCCGATCGTGGCGGCCGTATTCGGCCATGTAGGTGCCGGCCAGGATTCCAATCGGGGTTCCAATCATGACGGCCAGCACGGTGAGAATGAGGCTCCCGAAGATCGGGTTGAGCAGCCCACCCGCGCTACCAGGCGGCGGCGTCATCTCGGTGAAGACGCGGAGCGAAAGCCCGGAGAAGCCCTCCCACAGCAGGACGCCCAGGATGAGCACCAGCCAGCCCAGCCCGAACGCGGTGGCGGTCAGCGACAAGCCCATCGCGATGAAGTTGCGGCGGCGGCGCGAGGCGTAGAGCGAGCTCATGAGATCACCCTATCCTGCGCTCGATGCGCATCAGCATATAACGCGCCGCCGCGAGCACAAAGAACGTGATGACGAAGAGGATCAGCCCCAGCGCAATGAGCGATGACGTGTAGAGATCGCCAACAGCTTCAGTGAACTCGTTGGCGATGGTGGCCGAGATCGTGGTGCCGGGCGCGATGATCGAGCTCGAGATCTTGTGGGCGTTGCCGATCACGAAGGTGACCGCCATGGTCTCGCCCAGCGCACGGCCAAGCCCGAGCATGACGCCGCCGATCACACCGACACGTGTATAGGGGATCACCACATAGCGCACCACTTCCCAGGTCGTGCAGCCGAGCCCGTAGGCCGCTTCCTTCAGCACGGGCGGGACGGCCTCGAACACATCACGCGAGATCGAGGTGATGAACGGCAGCACCATGATGGCGAGGATGAGGCTCGCGGTGAGCACGCCGATCCCGTAAGGGGGCCCCTCGAACAGCGCCGACAGGATCGGAACATTGCCGAAGATCGTGATCAGAGCGGGCTGCAACGTGTCCTGCAGGAACGGCGCGAACACGAACAGACCCCAGATACCGTAGATGATGCTGGGAATGCCGGCGAGCAATTCAATCGCGATGCCGATCGGCCGCCGCAGCATCTTCGGGCACAGCTCGGTGAGAAAGACCGCGATCATCAGCCCGACCGGCACGGCGATCAGCATGGCGATGAAGGAGGTGACCACCGTACCGTAGATGGGCGCGAGCGCACCGAACTTCTCGGTGACCGGATTCCAGCGTTGCTCAGTCAGAAAGCTGAAACCAAATTCCCGCAGCGCCGGCAATGAGCCAATGAAAAGCGACACGATGATGCCGCTCAGAATGACCAGGACGCCGATCGCTGCGCCGCGCGTGAGCCAACGATAGACGTTGTCCCAGAAGCGCAAGCTATCGAGCGCGCGGGCCCGTGTGGCCTGTGCGTCGACCGTGCCAGCTCCAGCCTGCAACGCTACGTCGACCACAGACTGCCTCCTGGTGGCTTCCCTGGCGGGTTCCATAGAAAGGCTCTCCTGAGATAGACGCGGGAGAGCCCAATCAACCGATCTTGCATGCTTGGCACAAGCCGCAAATGGTCCCTCTCCCAAGACCTATGGGAGAGGGACCACTGGCTCATGGTTTAGTGGGCTGCCGTGAAGACCGGCTGACCTTTGTCGTCCTTGATGTCCTGCCAGCTCTTCTGGATCGAGGTGACGACCTTGGCCGGCATCGGCACGTAGTCGAGCTCCTCGGCCATCTTGCTGCCCTTGGTATAGGCCCAGGCGAAGAACTTGAGCGCCTCGGCAGCATCAGCCGGCTTCGCCGGCTTCTTGTGGATGAGGATGAAGGTGGCGCCCGCGATCGGCCACGAGCCGGCGCCGGGTTCGTCCGTCAGGACCACGCCGAAGCCAGGAGTGGCTTCCCAATTGGCATTCGCGGCGGCAGCCGAGAACGCATCCGAGTTCGGGTCGACCACCTTGCCGTCCTTGTTCGCCATCTTGGAATGGCTGAGCTTGTTCTGCTTGGCGTAGGCATATTCGACGTAGCCGATCGAGCCCTTGGTCTGGCTGACGTTGTTGGCAACGCCTTCATTGCCCTTGGCGCCGATGCCGACCGGCCACTCGACCGCAGTGTTCGCACCGACCTTGCTCTTCCAGTCCGGGTTGGTCTTGGAGAGATAGTCGGTGAACAGGAAGGTCGTGCCCGATCCGTCGGAGCGGTGGACCACCACGATCGGCTGCGCCGGCAGCTTCACGTTGGCATTGAGCTTCGCGATCGCGGGATCGTTCCAGGTCTTGATCTCGCCGAGGAAGATTTTCGCCAGCGTCGCGCCATCGAGCGCGAGCTCGCCGCCCTTGACGCCTTCGAGGTTGACCACCGGCACAACGCCACCCATCACGGTCGGGAATTGCGCCAGGCCATCCTTGTCGAGCTCCGCGGCCTTGAGCGGCATGTCGCTGGCGCCAAAGGTCACGGTCTTGGCCTGGATCTGCTTGATGCCACCGCCCGAGCCGATCGACTGATAGTTCAAGCCAACGCCGGTCTCTTTTTTGTAGGCATCTGCCCACTTGGCATAGATCGGATACGGGAAGGTCGCACCGGCGCCGGAAATGTCGGCGGCGATCGCCTGTGTCAGGCCTGCCGCTGCAATCACGCTTGCGGTCGCGAGGGTCGGGAGCAATCTCATGCCTCTTCTCCTGTCCATCAGCCAAAAGCAAACCGGCGCGGGCCCCTGACCCACGACGGAAAAACCTCTGGATTTGTTAAGCTTGGTTACTGACGCGCTCAGTGCGCCACCGACCTGCCCCGTCCGATCGACGAGCCATCCGGTTGGCGGTATCGCTACACGTCGCATGTCATCGTTCTATGATCGCTCGATGACAGTTAGATGACAGCGCAAGCTATTGTTCTATATCAATTTTCAACGCCGACGGGCTTCATGACAGCGCGCCCGAGCCAGCTATCCACAGCCAGCCCAGTGAGCATTCCCAAGAGTTGAGCAGCGATGAATGGCAGCACTCCAGCCGGTGCAATTCCCGCGAAGGTGTCGGAGAGGGAACGCGCAATCGTGACCGCAGGGTTCGCAAAAGAGGTCGATGCCGTAAACCAATAGGCCGCGGTGATGTAGAGACCGACCGCATAAGGCACGGCCGCTGGTGCCCGCGCCACGCAGCCGAAGATCGTCAGCCCCAATCCGAAACTGGCGATCGCTTCCGCCAGCCACTGCCCGACACCGGTGCGCGTCGTTGCCGAGATCTGCAAGACCGGCAATTCGAACATCAGATGCGCGGCCCAGACGCCCGCAATCCCGCCGAGCACCTGCGCCAGCACGTAAGTCGGGAGCGCCGGCCACGACAGACCGCCGCGTAGCGTGAATGCAAGGCTCACCGCCGGATTGAAATGCGCGCCCGACAGTGGACCGAACACCAGAATGAGAACCGGGAGGATCGCGCCGGTGGCGAGTGTATTGCAGAGGAGCGCCAGTGCGACGTTTCCGCCTGCAAGGCGCTGCGCCATGATCCCGGAGCCAACCACGGCGGCGAGCAGGAGCGCCGTGCCCAGCCACTCGCAGAAGACGCGCTGCGCCAGCGACGGCATCAATTCGGCTCGGTCGCCTTGGCGAGCGCGTCGGTGCGCCCGATCTCCTGTAGCCGCCGCTGCAGCGTGAGCTGATCGAGGCTTCGGATCGGCAACGCCACGAAGATCCCGATGCGCTGACGGAGCATCCGATAGGCGTCCTTGAACGCGAATGCGATCTCGGCGGGTGTGCCTGTGGCTTCGGCGGGATCAGGAATGCCCCAGTGCGCTGTCATTGGCTGACCGGGCCAGAACGGACAAGCCTCGCCAGCCGCGTTGTCGCAAACCGTGAATACGAAATTGAGCGCGGGAGCGTCTGGCTTGGCGAACTCGCTCCACGATTTCGACCGCGACTTGGACGTGTCGTAGTCGAGGCTCTGCAGCAGCCTGATCGCTTCCGGATTGCGCTGCCCCTTGGGCTTACTGCCGGCGCTGTAGGCGAGAAACTTGCCGGCTCCGAGCTTGTTCAGAATAGCTTCGGCCATGATCGAGCGGGCGGAATTGCCGGTGCAGAGAAACAAAACGTTGAACCGCTCGTGATCACTTACGACGCGCATCAGAACCTCCCTTCTTTGCTGGCATGGCGGGACATCCACAGGCGGAATCGATGACCGAGGAAATCGGGGTACAGACTTCCGGATGGCCATTGCAGCAGTCGGTCAACAGGAATGCGACCAGCGCCCGCATGCCATCGAGATCGGCGCGATACAGGATCGATCGCCCGTCGCGGGTTCCGTGAATGAGTCCGGCGCGCGCGAGAATCGCCAGATGGGATGACAGCGTGTTGTTAGGACAGCTGATCGTTGCGGCGATCGTGCCAGCGGCCACTCCGTTGGGAGCGCAGCGGACCAGCAGGCGAAAAATTTCGAGCCGGGTCGGCTGGCCGAGCGCCGCGAGCGCCGCAAGGGCGTGCGCCGCGGAGAGATTGCCGCCGGAGGATGCGGGACCGACGTGTCCAACCACGGCAAGCTTGGGAGCGGCAGCGCGCTTCACCATTGCTCCATTAATTCGAGAAATCTCGAAATCTCATACCAGCGGGCTGCAGCTCTGTCGAGGGCCTCGCTTCTCTCCCTTGCGCGCCACGCGCCACGCGCTATATTTCACCTCAGGTGAAGTTAGGAAGATGCAAGCTTTGTAGGGCCAACAAGTCGACACAGCACCCATTTTTGGCAAAACGAAACCACTAGGGCAGAAAGCGTATTTTTTTCAGTTAGATAATGGCAAAAGGCAACATAGCAACGAAATGCGCGGGCTAGCGCCACGACCGCAGCGCCGGCAGATGCACCGTGAAGGTCGCCCCCTGCCCCGGCACGCTTTCGATCGTCAGCCGTCCGCCGTGGCGGTTGAGGATGTGCTTGACCAGGGCGAGGCCGAGCCCGGTGCCGCCCTGCGCCCGGCTCTCCGTCACATCGACGCGATAGAAGCGCTCGGTCAGCCGCGGCAGATGCTCGGGCGCGATGCCGGGGCCATAGTCGCGCACCGCGACGCGCGCCTCGCGCTCGGATGCGCCGGCGACGAGGCGTGATGTCGACGCGCTTGCCGGAGGCGGCATATTTCAGCGCGTTCTCGACCAGGTTCTCGAACACGCCGCAGCAATTCGTCGCGATCGCCGCGCACCATCAGCCGCTCGGCCGGCGCGCTCACGCCGCACCTCGACGCTCGCGGTCGCGCGCCAGCGTCTGCAGCCCATCGACGACCTGACGGACGATGGCGACGAGATCGACCTCCTTGTCCGGACGCAGATGCGCGTTGAGCTCGATGCGCGAGAGCGACAGCAGGTCGTCGATCAGGCGCGCCATGCGAGTCGCCTGCGCCTGCATGATCGCCGAGGAAGCGCTCGCGCGCGGCGGGATCGTCGCGCGCCGGCCCTGCAGCGTCTCGATGAAGCCCGACAGCGCGGCCAGCGGCGTGCGCAATTCGTGGCTGGCATTGGCGACGAAATCGGCGCGCATCTCCTCGACCCGGCGCAGCGGCGTGAGATCGTGGAACGTCATCAGCACGAGCCTGCCGGCCGGAGCCGCGGCGACCGGCGTCGACCGGCACGCGATCGCCTCGTACCAGCGCTCGACCGGCACGCGCACGAAGAACTCGACCCGCTGCGACGCTCGCCGCTCGCTCGCGGCGCGGCGGATCGCGTCCAGCACCTCGGGATTGCGCAGCCCGAGCGACACCGGCTCGCCGCGCCGCAGCGCCGGCGCGATCGCGCTCGCGCGCGCATTGAGCGCCACCACCTCGCCCTGCGGATCGAGCGCCACCACCGGATCGGGCAGGCCGGCCAGCACGGCCTCGACCAGCGCATCGCTGGCGGCGCTGAGTCGCCGGCGCAGCGCGGTACGGAAGCCTCCCGCGTGGCCGCGGCGCGCACTGCGGTGACGAGCGCCGATGCAGCAATCAGGCGAAGCCGACGAGCGCCGGAGCAATCGACATGTAACCGAGCGCCCAAAGCCCGCCGAATGCGACGACGGCAGCGGCCAGCACAAGCTGCGCGGACGACGCCAGTCGATCCACCGGCCAATTCGCAGCCATCCAGGCGATTGATCGGCGCATCGCATGCCCAGCGTCGGCTGTCGGTCGCCATGCGTCCGAGTTCGTGATCCATCTCAGCCGCTCTGCACGACTTCGATCAAGCGGCCTGGCATCTTGACATGGCCGACAAGTCCAGACTTGCGCAGGTGCTGGAACTTCAATCGCGGCACTGCCATCTCATGGCGCTTGCACGGCGCGCGACGCTCAGACCGACTCCGCGTCGGACAGCCGGCCGGCGGTGGCGGGCCGCGCGATGCGAGCAAGAGCTCGCGCATGCCCAGGATCGACCAGCGAGATCGCAAACGGGACGATGTAATAGATCAACCGGAACAGCAGCAGCCCGGCCAGCAGCTCCTCCTTGTCGAACTGCCACAGCGCGACCAGCATGGCGGCGTCGAACACGCCGATGCCGCCGGGCGCACGCGCTCGCAAAGCCGAGCAGCGTCGCCGACACGAAGATCACCGCCACCGTGACGAAGCCGATGTTCGGCTCGTCCGGCACCAGCATGTACATGGCGAGCGCGCAGAAGGCCGAGATCGACGATGCCGATGCCGATCTGCAGCAGCGTGAGCGGCCCGCCCGGCAGCGTGACCTGCCAGCCGTCGCGGCCGATGACGCGCGGCCTGCGCCACACCCAGGCGACATAGCTCGCCAGCACGACCAGCGTCAGGATCGCGGCGCCGCGGTTGAACCACGGTCGGCAGCTGGTCGATGGCGGTCGCGGCCTGCGGCGCATAGGCGATGCCGAGTCCGAGCACGGTGGCGTTGCCGAGCCAGAACGTCAGGCCGGCGACGAAGCAGATCTTGGCGACCTCGATCGCATCGAGTCCCCAGGCCGAATAGATGCGATAGCGCACCGCACCGCCGGTCAGCACGCTCGCGCCGACATTGTGGCCGACCGAATAGCTGGTGAAGCCCGCCGAGCGCCGCCACCCGATAGGGAACGTCGCGAACGCCCGATCGTGCGCAGCGCGAACAGATCGTAGAACGTCAGCGTGAAATAGCCGCACGGCGACGAACAGCGCGGCGAGCGCGATGTCGCTGCGGCTCGGTGTCGCGCGAGCGCCTGCACGACCTCGCTGACCTCGATGTCGCGCAGGATGCGGAACAGCACCACGCCGCGATGACGATGATGGCGACGCTGAGCAGAAAGCCGATCCGGTTCCAGCCGATCGTGTCGTCGCAAAATCGCGCCGCAGCGCGCGCCGCGTTGAGCACTGCCTGCCACCGATCGGCTGGATTGGGCTGCATCGGTGCGGTTTCGTTACACGTGAGTCACGTCGCGATGTGAGGCTAGCGAATGGGATGCAGCCGACGTCATGCTAGGCCCTCGGATCAGTAGCAAAACTCCGTCGCCCGCGCGAGGGCGCGGATTGCGCTAATGCGCCTCACCCTCGGCAAAGAACGCGCGCAGCTCGGCATAGGTTTCGTTCGGGCGCTTCCTCGGACAGGTAGTGGCCGCAGGGCAGCGCCTTGCCGCCCCGGATGTCGGCGGCGTAGCGCGGCCAGATTTCCATCGACTTGTGGTTGCGCCCGACCCCGCCGGTCGCGCCCCACAGCAGCAGCACCGGGCAGGCGATCTTGCGGCCGGCCTTGAAGTCCGCCTCGTCCATGGCGAGGTCGACGCCGTGGGTGGCGCGATAGTCCTCGCACATGGCGTGGATGGTGGCCGGATTGCGGAAGCAGCGCTTGTATTCGGCGAGCGCCGCCGGGTCGAAGAAGCTCAGGCCCTGCTCGGTCTTGGCGAGCTTCTTCTCGATGAAATAGTCGGGGTCGGCGCCCATCAGCCGCTCCGGGAAGTCGTAGGGCTGGATCATGAAGAACCAGTGCCAGGAGAACGTGCCCCACTGGCGGGTCACGTTGTTGAGCAGGTGATGCTGCGGGATGATGTCGAGGATCGCGGCGCGCTGCAACCTTGTCGGGGTGGTCGAGGCACATGCGATGCAGCACGCGGGCGCCGCGGTCGTGACCGGCCGCGTAGAAGCGCGTAGAAGCCGAGCGCCGCCATGACCTCGACCTGGTCCTGCGCCATGGTGCGGAACGAATAGCCGGAATGGTCGTCACCGCCGGGCGGCTTCTCGGAATCGCCGTAGCCGCGCAGGTCGGTGGCGACCACGGTGAACTCCTCGGCGAGCCGCGGCGCGACCTTGTGCCAGGACACGTGCGAGAACGGATTGCCGTGCATCAGCAGCACCGGCGGACCCTTGCCGCCATGGACCGTCACGATGCGGGCGCCGGGGTCTTGATCTTCCGGTGCTGGGTGAAGCCTTCGAACATGCATCGAGCTCGGTCGCTTCTGATTGGCGTGACGGCGGCCAACTCACGCCATCACTGCAGCGGAATCTTCGGCCGCGCGCGCGAGCTCGACCGCGATCGTGCGCCTCCTTGGCCACCCGCGCATCGAAATCCTCCGGGCTCATGATCATCGGCTCAACGCCGAGATTGGCGAGCTTGGCCTTGACCGACGGGTTCGTCGCAGCGCCTTGACGATCTCGCCTGGATGCGCGCTCACGATCGCGCGCGGCGTCTGCTTGGGCACGAACATGCCGATCCAGAAGTCGAAGTCGGAATTCGGGAAAGCCCGCCTCGACCGTGGTCGGCACGTCCGGCAGCGCGGCCGCCCGCTTGGACGCTCGACACCGCCAGCGCGAGAAGCTTGCCGTCGCGGATGAACGAGATCGCCGGCGGCAGCGGCGCGAAATAGACGTCGACCCGGCCGGCCAGCACCTCGGTCAGCGCCTCCGGCGCGCCGCGGAACGGCACGAGCTGGCCCGTGAAGCCGGCGGCGATGCGGAAGCGCTCCATCGTCAGATGCGGCGGCGTGCCGATGCCGGCGGCCGCGTAGTTGAGCGTGCCCGGCTTGGCCTTGGCGTACATCGACGAGCTGCCTGAGCGTCTTGATCTTCTTCTCCGGCGAGATCACCAGCACCATCGGCACGTTGCCGAGCGGCGTGATCGCCGGCGAAATCCGCCACCGGATCATAGCCGACATTGGCCTGGATCGCCGGCGTGGTCACGATGGCCGTTCGAATGGACCAGCAGCGGTGTGGCCGTCCGGCTCGGCCTTGGCGACCGCGGCGGTGCCGATCGTGGTGCCGCCGCCGGCGCGGTTGTCGATGATGATGGTCTGCCCGACCTGGCGCGACACCTGGTCGAACACGGTGCGCGGGACGAGGTCGGTGGCGCTGCCGGGCGAGAACGGCACGATCACCCGGACCGGCTTGGTGGGCCAGCTTTGCCCGAGGGCAAGGTCGGCCGCCACGACAGCGATAGCGATCGCGATTGCCGCAGATGCGGCCGTATCGCGCCATCCGGTATTCCATGTCGCGCTCCCTCTGCCCGCTCCAAACGCAGGCCGGCAGAAACAAAGCAGGCTGCCGCAGCAGCGGCAGCCTAGCTGATCGGATTGCGGGGCCTCACCATCGCCGGGCCGCGGCAGCAGAGGATTCAGCGTGCGTCAGGACGATGAACTCGGTGTAGCGGCCGGTCTCGTGGCCGAGGCCATGATCGGAGATGATCAGCGACGAGCCCGGCGATCAGCAGCTCGCTGATCCGGTCGATCGCCTCCTGCGGGATGGTTGACGCGATCGAGCGCCTGCGCGGCGGTCGACGGCGCCTTCGCCATCGACTGGGCGGGCGCCGGCTCGGCTTCCTGCCGACTTCTTGCCGCCGCGGACGTCGATCGGCGGGCGACTGCTCAGCCGGCATGGTGATCGCGTTCCAGCGCATGTGGCCGCGCCGTCCTCGATCACTTCCATCGCGGTGAAGACGTGGGTGCCGAGCGGCTGCTCAGGATTGGCGATCTCGATCGGCATGTCGAACAGCGGCACGAAGCCCTGCCGCACGAAGATCTTCTTTTCCTTCTTGCTGATGAAGACCGCGACCTGGCCGGACGTCTTGACCGGCTCGGCAGCCGCGGTTGCGGGGCGGCACGGGCTTCTTCGGGTTCGCGCGTCGTCGGCTCGCGCTTCTCGGGCTCTGGCAGCCGCGGCCACCGGCGTGGGCGCGGCCGGCCGGACGGCAACGGCGTCGGCGGCTAGTCACACCGGCCTGCGCTGGCGGAGTCGACCGCGGCTGGTGGTCGCGACATCGGCCGGCTGGCTTGCGGCAGGCGGCTTCGATCGACCCGTCGACCGGTTGACGCCTGCTCGGACTGGCGTCGGTCACGGTCGCCTGGGCCAGCACGACCGGGTGACCGGACGCCGTCGGCGCATTGGCGGCGATCGTCGAGCGCAAGCCTGCGCCCGGCTCGACCGAGGACAGCTGCGCCGACCGGCTTCAGGCTCGGATTGAACAGCTTGGCGATGATCGAACTCGTAGGGCACGGGGTCGTTGCGCGCGACGACGACGCGCACGCCGAGCTTGCTGATCTGCCACAGCCGCGAGACGAACTCGGTCGGCATGCGGATGCAGCCGTGCGACGCCGCGAAGCCCGGCAAGACGCCCTTCGTGCATCGCCACGCCCGACCAGGTCAGGCGATGCATGTAGAACATCGGCGCGTTGCCGTAGAGATTGGAGTGGTGATAGCGGTCCTTCTCGATGACGCTGAAGACGCCGAGCGGCGTCGGATGGCCGGGCGTGCCGGTCGAGACCCTGGCCTGCTCGATCCGCTGGCCGTTGGCGTAGAGCGTCACGTGCTGGCCGCCGATCGACACCACGATCTGCAGCGGTCCCTTCGGCAATTCGCCGAACGGCGCCTTGGCGCGGCATCGCGCTTGCTTGCTGACCGTCTGCGTGCGGCTCGTAGCGGGACGGCTGCGTCCGCCGAGCCGACGAAGCCTGCGACGAAGGCCAAAGCCACGCCTGACGCCAGCGACGCGGCGCCACGAGGTCCGTCCCAAGCCAGCCAGTCCCGATCAGGTTCACTCCCGACCAGCATTTGCCAAGGCCGCGTCTCCTAACAGTCTTCTATGACGTTTCGTTCCGGTCTTACCCTTCACAACAACGATACAGATTAAGCGTTGCGCCGGGGTAAAGTTGCACGCCCCATTTACATAAAAGCCGTAAAGCGTTGCCCGACTGCAACGCTTTACCAACGACGTTGCCCGCAACGCTTGGCAGATTTGCCAAGATTTTCGGATATTCCGACGAGGCCCTGCCACTGATCGTCCCCAGCGTCGTTCTCCGGGCGTAGCTACGGCCCATCTCGCGCCCCGGATGCTCACTCTCAAGGCATAAGCGCCCGGGTGGTCTCGTCGAACAGCTCGTCGACCGTCAGCGGCGCGCGGGAGGAGCTTCTGCTGCGCGTATACTTGATCATCGTGCTCGAGCGCCGGCCGGCAGGCCTCGACCCCGAACGGCAGGAAGTCGATGCTGCCCGGCTTCGGCAGCCCGGCGGCGCGCTTGCTTTCGGCCAGCAGCCGGAAGACCTCCCGCACCGCGTCCGGATTGGACTGCGACAGCGCTTCGGTCACCACCACCATGTGATTGATCGGCACGACCTTGTGCTTGGCGTACCACTTCGCGCGCCGCCGCATCCGGGATCGGGGATCACGCTCTTGAGGCTCGGATCGTTGGGCAGATCGGCGCCATAGATCGCCGCGTCGATCTCGCCGTCGCGCAGCATCTGCAGCAGGTCTTTCTGTCGGCGGCGCGCGCTCGACGCCCGGCGGCTCGCGGTATTCGGCCACGTGGCCGTCCTCCTGCGATGACCCAGTGGATG
The DNA here is from genome assembly GCA_963745515.1 of uncultured Alphaproteobacteria bacterium. GTDB lineage: Bacteria > Pseudomonadota > Alphaproteobacteria > Rhizobiales > Xanthobacteraceae > VAZQ01. The sequence continues at coordinate 63,244 of CAVUXO010000006.1, read as the reverse complement.
CTGTCGAGATCGACGCCGTAGTCGTTCGCCAGGATGCCGCGCACCCAGGTGACCGGTGGTCTGGCTGTAGGAGCGCACGCCCGACGCGCTTGCCGGGGAGGTCGGCCGGGCGTCAGCGTGCCGCGCGCCGCGTTGCACAGCATCGTGCCGTGCTGGAAGCGCCCCATGATGGTCGCCGGCATCAGCACCAGCGGCTTGCCGTAGGCCTTCGCCTGCAGATAGGTCCCGATCGCCATCTCGCTGATGTCGAATTTCAGCTCCCGCACCATCGGCTTGAAGAACTTGTTGGCCGGCTTGATGTCGGCTGAAGTTGAGCGCGACGCGGTCCGACTTCACCTCGCCGCTCTTGAGCGCGCGCGTCTGCGGATAGTCGTCGAAGGCGACGCTGCAGCGTCGTGACCTGATCTGCGACTCATCGTGGCTTGCTTCCTCCCCGTGCGGTCTGCCAGACCTCGATGGCGCTGATCACCGCACTCTTCAAATTGAACGGCACCAGCCATGACTTTGATCTTATCCAACGACGATGTCGAGAAGCTCCTGACGATGCCCGAGTGCATCGACGTGCTGGAGGAAGCCTATGTCGAGCTGGCCGAGGGCCGCGGCGTGAACCGCACGCGCTCCGACTGCATCACGCCGACCTCCAATCCGGACGCGGTCTACGGCCTCAAGTCGATGGACGGCGTGATCCCGAAGCTCGGCATCGGCGCGATCCGCATCAATTCCGACATCGTGACCTTCCCGAAGAAGGGCAACAACGTCGTGCGCGAAAAGGTGCCGGCCGCCAACGGCCGCTATGTCGGGCTGGTGCTGCTGTTCTCGTCCGAGAACGGCGAGCCGCTCGCGATCATGCCGGACGGCGTGATGCAGCGCATGCGGGTCGGCGCCGCCAACGGGCTCGGCATCAAATATCTGGCGCGCAAGAACGCCAGCACGGTCGGCATCCTGGGCTGCGGCTGGCAGGCCGGCGCGCAGCTGATGGCGGCCTGCGCGGTGCGCAAGATCACGTCGATCCGCTGCTTCAGCCCGACGAAGGACCAACCGCGAAGCCTTCGCCAAGCAGATGAGCGCGCTGCTCGGCGTCGAGGTCATCGCCGGTCGACCAGCCGGAGGAGGCGCATCGCCGGCGCCGACATCGCGATGTGCGCGAGCAACAGCCTCGACACCGATCTTCTTCGAGCGCTGGGTCGAGCCGGGCATGCACATGAGCTCGATCAAGCTGCCGGAGATCGAGGTGAAGGCGGTCAAGCGCGCCGACCGGCTCGTGCTGCATGCGCACGAGGCAGAGCCCGATCCATGTCACCACGCGCGATCTCGCGCTCGCCAAGAAGGCCAACGAGCACGGCTGGTCGGCGCCGCAAGGACTCGACTTCGACAAGCTGCCGACCCTGCCCGAGCTGATCGCCGGCCGCGCGCAAGGGCCGCAAGTCCGACAGCGAGATCACCTGCTTCCTGAACAATATCGGGCTCGGCTATCAGTTCGCCGCCGCCGGCGCGGTGGTCTACCGCAAGGCCAAGGGCAGCGGGCTCGGCCACGAGCTGCCGACCGAGTGGTTCACCGAGGACGTGCATCCGTAGGGGCTGCAGCAGCCTGCCCGGCCGCGCCATTTTCAATGACGCCTCGCTATTGGCATGGCCGCCCTGTGATTCTTGCGTGGCTGGAGGTGCAACCAAATCCGCCGGGCGTCTAAGTGACACCAGAAACACGCAAAAATGCGGTGTGGCGCGAATACCACCCGGGCAAATTTATGGCCCGCTGGCCTTTTTTCTTTGAACCAAAACGCCCGTCGGCGAGTCGAACGGTACCTGCTCAAGCAGGCGCGGAAAATCGCGCCAGGCCGGGTCGGGTGGAGGGTTCGGCAATGCGCGTACGGTGGAGTTATTGTCTGGGCGGGATTGGCCTCGCGGCCGCGTCCCTTGTCGATTGGGCTCGAGGTCGAGAACGCGACCGCTCGTAGCACGGCAAGCACGGCGACCACGCATCGACCGCAGCTTCAAAGGCGATCGCCTCGACGCCCGCCGCCAACACGGCATGCGCCCCAGCACCTCACCGAGCGGACAGCCGAAGCTTCCGGACGGATGCGAGTTGAGCGCCAGCACGATCCGCATCAAACCGATCATCGAGCGTTGCTTCGCCGCCGCGCCGGCCAGCAGTGAGCTCGGCTAAGGCGCACCGCTCGCCGCCCAAGGCGAGCAGTCTCTAAGACGCTAAGCGACCGCCTCGTGATTGAAGGCGAAATCCGCCGGCGGCGTCGGCCCCCAGACGTAGAATGAATCCTCCGGCGGATGATCGCCGCTCTTCCAGTCGTGATCGACCGGGATGTAGTCGACGTCGGAGGAATATTCGGCGTAGCTGCCCCACGGGTCGCGCACGTAGTGGAAGTAGTTCGAGCCGAGCACGTGGCGGCCGAGCCCCCAGCCGGCGATGAAGCCCTTGTCGGCCATCTGCATGGCGCCGAGCCCGATATCGTTGATCGAGGGCACGTCCCAGCTCAGGTGATGCAGACCCGGGCCTTCCGACTTCACGAACGCGATCACGTGATGATCGCTGCCGTGGATCGCGTGCATGAAGGCGATCATGTCGCCGGAGCGATCGGACAGCCGCAGCCCCAGCACCTCGCTGTAGAACTTGATCGTCTTGCGGGATGTCGCGCGTGAACACCAGGATGTGCGCGAGCCGCCGCGGCTGCACGACCGGCTTGGTGCTGCAGCTCGGCGCGCCGGCGACGCCGGCCGGGCACGAGATGCTCTCGATGCGACGATTTCTCGTTCGGCGAGCGATTTCTCGGCGACGCGGATTTCGATCGGCGTGCCGTCGGGATCGCGGAACCAGAGCCCGTTCGATTGCGACGCCGGGCGGCGGATCGATGCGCGCGATGCGCAAGCGCGTCGAGCCGCTCGCGGAAGCGCGGCAGGTCGTCCTCGAACGCGCCGAACGAGATGAATTGCAGCTTCTTGCGTCGGCCCCTCGACCACCGAGCCCCAGCGATGCGGATGGCCGTGGGTGTGGAGGTTCAGCGCGCCGCCCTCCTCGCGCAGGTCGAGGCCGAAGCTCGAATAGAATTTGCGCGCCGCTTCGAGCGTCGGGCACCGAGAAATTGAAGCGGTCGAGCGAATGCACGCCGAGCTCGCCCGGACGGCGGCTGCACGCGGCTGCGTCAGCGGGCGGATCTGCGTCATCGGACGCCTCCTTGAATTGGCGATGCGGCTTCGGCCGCCATCATACCGTCAGGCGAATTGCGGGAAAAGCGACAAGGCATTGCCGCGATCGATCGCCTCGCGCTGCTCCTGCGGCATCGGAACCGCCTCGTAGGTCTTCACCGCCTCGCGCGATCACGCGCGCATTGGCGAACGGCCAGTCGCTGCCGAACACGATCTGCTCCGGCGCGCGCGACGCCGTTGCAGGCAGGCCAGCGTCTCCGCGGTCGGCGACAGCGCGTTGTCGTACCAGAAGCGGCCGAGCCGCGCGTAGACCTGTCGGCGCGCGAGAGCTGCGGCAGCCGCTTGTCGATCATCGGCGAGACCGACAGCCGCCAGGCGAAATAGGGCATCAGCCCGCCGGCATGCGCGAGCACGAAGCGGATGCGCGGAAAGCGCTCGATCGCGCCGCCGAACACCAGGTTCACCGCCGCGCGCGTGGTGTCGAACACGTATTCCATCATGAAGCCCGGCCAGGGCAGATCGAGCTTGCGGCTCGACGGATGCAGCGCCGGATGCACGAACACGACCGCGGCGCGCGCGTTGAGCGCCTCCAGCACCGGATCGAACTGCGGATCGCCGAGAAATTTCTCGCCATAGCTCGCGAACAGGCAGACGCCCTGGTGCTTGAGCGCGCCGAGCGCATGGTCGATCTCGGCGACCGCCTCGCGCATATCCCACATCGGCACGCGTCGCGAACGCGCCGAAGCGCTTGCGGCCAGCGCGCCGCGAGCTCGGTCGCATAGTCGTTGCAGCGCCGCGCGAGCGCGGCGCCCTGCTCGCGGATCGCCGAACTGCACGCCGGGCTGCGCCAGCGAGGTGAGCGCGACCTCGATGCCGTTCTGCGTCCATCAGCTCGAGCGCCAGCTCGGGCGACCAGTCCGGATAGCGCCCGATCGCCGGCCCGGCGCCGGCCGCATAGGCGGCGTCCTGATAGAACTGCGGGATGAGATGGAAGTGGAAATCGATGCGGCGGGGGGAGGGCATCAGAGAGCTCATGGATGAAACACAGCTATGCGTCGTACGTCTGCTGTCGTCCCCGCGAAGGCGGGGACCCATACGCCGTGTCCTCGCGCATGCGGCATGGCAGGATGAGATATCGAAAGCGCGGTGGCTATGGGTCCCCGCCTTCGCGGGGACGACAGCAGAGAGCGCTTTGCCTATTCACGCAAGCCCGAACAACTGCTGCGCATTGCGGTAGCAGATCTTCTCCTTGTCGGCCGGCGACAAGCCCGAGCGAGTCGCAGCACCTTGATGGTGTCGCGGATGTAGCCCGGGCCCTTCTCCTTGTCGAACGGGCAGTCGGACGCGAACAGCACGTGGTCGGGCGTGAAGAAATCGATGCCGCAGACGGTCGCGGCGCGCGCGCCCTCGACCGCGGTGTCGCCGTAGAAGTCCTTGAAATAGTCGTAGGGGCGCTTCTTGAGGCTCTTGAGCAGCGCGCCGTAGTCCTCGTCCGAGGTGCGCGCGCCGAGCTGATCGAAGCTGTGGCGCGACGCGGCCTTCGAGATAGGGAATGACGCCGCCGAGATGGTGCGCGATGATCTTGAGATCGGGATAGCGGTCGATGATCCCGGAGAACACGAAGCGCGCGAGCGTCACGCCGGTCTCGTAGGGCCAGCCGAGCACGCTGCAGATTTCGTATTTGGAGTAGGTTCTCGGTCGGATAGTCCGGCATCTGCGCGCGTGCGCGAGGGATGCAGCAGGATCGGCTTGCCGGATTTCTCGATCACCTCGTAGATCGGCCAGAACTTCTTCTCGTCGATCGGCTCGCCGTTGGCGTTGGTGGCGAGCTGGATGGCGTTGGCGCCGTTCTTGAGCACGCGCTCGGCTTCCTTTGCCGCGGCCTCGGGCGCGTTCATCGGCAGCAGCGCCGAATAGCCGACGAAGTGCTTGGGATGCTTGGCGACGACCTCGGCGAGGCCGTCATTGGCGATCTTGCGCCATCTCGGGCGACTTGTCCGGGCCCCAACAGCCGCTCGACCGGCGGCAGGCCGTGCGAGAGCACCTGCGTGTAGTCGTGGAACTGCTCGACCACGCGCAGCCGCTGATCGATGTCGGACAGCGCCGGAATGCCGCGCACGCGCTTGCCGAGGTCCTTGGCGCCGGCGGGCGTTTCCAGCAGCGCATCGTAGTAGCGCTTGGGGAAGAAATGATTGAAGGCGTCGATGTAGCGCACGGATGCGTTCTCCTGTTATCCCCAACGAGCCGCACATTCAGTGTCATGCCCGCGCAAGCGGGATCCATACCTCTGCCATTGCGCCAATTGCTGAATACTGGATCGCCCGCTTCGCGGCGATGACCGGCAAGGTTGCAGCGCGCCGCAACGCGTCAATCCGCCGTCCGCACCAGCCCGAGCTTCGTCAGCAGCGGCTCGTCGGAGACGCGGAACACCACCGCATCCTCCGCCGCCTCGATCGCGTGCGCGTGCCAGCACGGCATCGCGATCACGTCGCCGACGCGCGAGCGTCTCGGCGAAGCCTTCCGCGCGTGAAGCGCGCCTTGCCGCTCGACCACCGCGTAGATGTTGTTGATCGTGGTCTTGCGGCATCTCGATGCGGCCGCCCTTGGGCTGGCGGATGAGATGCATCGCGATCGTCGGCATGACGTCCTTGGCGACCTCGACGGTCTTGGCGTCGCGCCCCGGCCCGAGCGCCTCGCCCGAGGGAATGCGCATCGGCGTCGGTCCGCGCGACGTGATCGGCTCGAGGCCGCCGGTCGGATAGGGCTCGAAGAACATCGCCTCGCTGAGCTGCACGAACGGGATGTCGAGGAAGTCGATCCAGTAGCTGGTCTCGTCGGTCTCGTTGACGTGGCCGTGCCAGCATCCACGCCGGCGTCAGCACCACGTCGCCCGGCGCCATGTCGATCGCGCGCGCCGTTGACGATCGTGTAGATGCCGGGCTTGCCCTTGAGCACGAGCCGCAGCGCCGCGGCCGAATGGCGGTGCGTGCGCGCGGTGTCGCCGGGCATGACGCACTGATAGGCGGCGACGAGATGGCGCGTGGTGGCGTAGGTGTTGCCCTCGATCGGATTGACCATGATGAGGTTGCGCCGCTCGGTCTGCTCGGCCGGCACCATGTTGTGGGACGCGTCGAGCGCGCTGCTTGGCGGCGGCGAAGCGCCACACCGCCGGCTTGAACTTCGGCTTCGGCTCCGCCCACATCGACGGCTCCGGCCGCGCCCAGCCGGGCGAGAAGCTGCTGCGCGTGCCGAGTTCGAGTAATAGGGCGAGCTGCGGGTCGTGCTTCATGGTCGTAGCCATCTCCTGTCGCCCCGTATCTTTGTGACGCGACTCATGAGGCAACCTCAAGCGTGCTGACGGCCTGCGCCGCCGCCGACGGCAGCGCGCCGCGCACGCGATCGATGATCGCGCGCGCATCCGTGGGCTCCGCATCGGCGCGCCAGGCGACATGGCCATCGGGCCGCACCAGCACCAGCCGGCGCTCGTAGGCCGTCGAGCACCTCCGGCGCGTCGAGCGCGACGACCTCGAGCGGCACGCCGCGCTCGCGCGCGGCGCGCTGCAAGGCCTCGCCCGCGGGCGCATCGGCGCCCAGGCGCAGCAGCACGAAGCCGCGGCCATAGAGATCGAGCGTCGAGCGCCCGTCCGCGAGCCACACATGCGGCGCGCGCGCGCCGGGCCGCGCGGTCTGCGTATAGGTCTTGCCCTCGAGCGGCGGCGCCGGCGTGCCGTCCGGCACCACGATCGGCGAATCGTCGTAGCGATAGCCGAGGTGATAGCCGTTCATGAACCACTCGTGGCGCATCAGCTCGGTGTACCAGTCGCCATAGGCCTTGCGCGCGGCGTCGCCAGCCGGCCCGGGCTGGAACACCTCGGGCGGCGGCTTGTGGGTCGTGCGCGGCGCCAGCATGCGCTCGAGATTGTCGGTCGAGGCCTTGATGTTGCGCACCGCGACCGGCTTGCGCTCGATCTCGTAGGTCGCGAGCAGGTCCGGCCCGCCCCAGCCCTTGAGCACCGCGTCGAGCTTCCAGCCGAGATCGACCGCGTCCTGCATGCCGGTGTTCATGCCGAGCGCGCCGGTCGGCGAGGTGAGATGCACCGAGTCGCCCGCGATGAAGACGCGCCCGCGCCCATAGCTGTCGGCGACCAGCTCGCGCCGCACCCAGCGCATCACCGAGAGGATCTCGTAGTCGAAATCCTTGCCCATCGCGCGCTTGAGCGCGGCGCGGATGTCGGCCTCGGTGTGGGTTACCTTGTCGGGCGTGCCGACGATCGACATGCGGAAGCGATCGCCGCCGTTGATCGCCACGATGGTGAGCCAGGTGCCTTCCGGCCCGATGAAGATGAAGCGGTAGCCTTTGCCCTTGTCGTGCAGCGAGGCGAAGTCCGGGCAGCGGAAGATCACGTTGGTGGTGTAGGTGAGCGCCGGATGGCCGCTCATGCCGATGCCGAGCTGCTCGCGCACCATCGAGCCGCCGCCGTCGGTGCCGACCAGGTAGTCGGCTTCGATGCGTGCGCGTCGCGCCGGTGAGAGTGTCGCGCACGGTCGCGACCACGCGATCGGGCTTCTCCTCGAACGCGATCAGCTCGGTGTTGTTGATGCAGCGTGACATGTGGAAACGAGGTCGCGAACCGCTTGATGATCGGATCGAACATGTCCTGCGGCACGCGCTCGCGCTTCTGCGGGCTCTCCGGCGGGCAGGCCTCGAATGCGCGGCCCGGGAAGCGTCTCGCGCCCGAGCTCATAGCCGGTGAGCGAGGTGAGCCAGACGTAGTCCTGCGGATAGTCGCCCGGATAAGGCGCGTCGCGCACCCAGTCGGCGATGCCCCAGCGGCGGCAGAACTCCATCGTGCGCACGCCGATGAGGTCCATCTTCGGGTGCTCGATACGGCCGTCGGTCTTCTCGATGAGCGTGCAGGCGTTGCCGCGCCAGCCGAGATCGCCCGCAAGCGCAAGCCCGACGGGGCCGGCGCCGACGATGAGGACAGGAATGGTCATGCAGAGGCGTTCGCGCCGCTTGGTATCATTTGTAACCAAATTGTAGTGGGGTTCGCGGCGGCAGTCGAGCCCCTTGCCCCGGCGCCGAGTTGCCGCGGGCACCCGTTCAATGCAGCAGCAGCACCGGCCGCTCGGCATGGCGGATCACCGCCTGGGTGCAGCCGCCGAAGATCACCTCGCGCATGTGACGAATGGCCATAGGCGCCCATGACCATCAGATCGGCGGCGCAGGCCTCGGCGGCCGACGCCAGAACGTCGGCGACCGAGCGGCCCTGAGACGAGATCGGGCGGATATGGGCCGGCACGCCCGTCCAGCGGAACTGGGCCGCAACGTCGTTGAGCGCTTCCTCGATGTCGTTGCCCTTCTCCTGCACACCGACGAACACGACCCGCTCCGCCCTGGTGAGGAGCGGCATGGCGACGCCAAGCGCGCGCGCGGCGTCCGGCGTCTCGCGCCAGCACACCATCACCGTGCCATTGAGCTTGCGCGGCGCCTCGCTGGTCGCGAGCAGGACCGGACGCCCGCTATTGAGGAGCAGCGTCTCGATGAAGTCGGGCGGCAGCCCGTTCGCGCGCTTGGCCCGCGCCATGACCACGAGATCGTGGTGGCGGGCATGGCCGATGAGGCGACGCGTCGCATCGTTGGATTCTTCCAGGAAACTTGCGGTCACGCCTTTCGCCGGACCCGGCGCATCCTGCATCGTGATGTTGAAGCGCGTGCAGAACGCCCGCACGTGATCGCCGAACGCCGCCGAGCGGCGCTCCGCATCGTTCTCGAGCCGGCCGAGGGCATCCACCAGCGCGGGGCCGCGGGCGAACTCGACATGCGGCGAATACATCGCGGCCTGGCCGGTGCCGATCCGGATATGCACGAAGCGCAGATGCGCGCCCAGCGGTTGAGCGGCGGCGAGCGCGGTTTCGAATACCAGAGAATTGGAATTGCTGCCGCCGCTCAAAACAAGGATGGTTTTCATGGTGGTCCGGTCTCGGAGGTGGTACCAAATCCTCCGCCGGGCCTGGAAGTGGCGCTTTGATCTCGGTCAAACCGCCACTTTTCGTGATTTGCGTTTGGTGCCGCTAGCGGCCGAGCCGATCGATGCGGGCCTCGACCCTTACCTTCTGACAGTAGAGATCATCGGCACTGGTCGGCAGCCCCAGGCTGCTCCCAACCTCGTCGATGTAATCCAGGAGTTTGTCGATCAGGGAACTGAACCACGCACCCTGCCGACGCTCTTGTGCTGTTTGCTGGTGCGCTGCTTGCTGGTGGATCATCAAGCCCCTCCAACGACGACGTCACGGCAGCATTGAGCCATGCATCATGGTGAATGAAAAGTAGAAAGCAAATGATTGGTAAACGGCGCCAGAGAAGCCCGTCATACCTTGTATTTCTGCTCCAGCGCGTCGAACGCATCCTTGCCGACCAGGCGCTGGCGCTCGGAGAAATCGACCGCCAGCGCATTGGCGTCGCCGACCTGGCCGTTCTTGCGCAGCACGCCGAGCGCGAGCTGCATGCCGCGCACGCGACGCCTGCAGCGCCAGGTTGGCGTAGAGCACGCCCGCAAAGCCGAGCTCGCTTGAGCTTCTCGTTCGGCAGTTCCGGCGTGCGGCCGCCGAGCACGATGTTGATGATCTGCGGCCACGGCAGCTTGCCGATGGCGGCGATCTGCTCGGGCGTCTTCGGCGCCTCGACGAAGGTCACGTCGGCGCCGGCCTCGCGATAGCGTGCGCGCGCTCGATCGCAGCGTCGAAGCCCTCGACCGCGATGGCGTCGGTGCGCGCCACGATGAGGAGATCGCGATCCGCTGCGTGCATCGGCCGCGGCCTTCACCTTCGCCACCATCTCGGCGCTCGGGATCACCTCCTTGCCGTCGAAATGGCCGCAGCGCTTGGGGAACACCTGGTCCTCGATCTGGATCGCGTCGGCGCCGGCGCGCTCCAGGAGCTTCATGGTGCGCACCATGTTCATGGCGTTGCCGAAGCCGGTGTCGGCATCGACCATCAGCGGCCCCGGAAACACCTCGCGAATGGCGCCGACGTGATCGGTGAGCTCCGATGAGCGTGACCAGCCCGTTGTCCGGAATGCCGAGATAGGTGTTGGCGATACCGGCGCCGGTGATGTAGGCGGCCGGAAAGCCGAGATCGGCCACGACGCGGGCCGCAAGCGCATTGCTCACGCCGGGCAGCACGACGGCGGCGCCGGGCTTGAGCAGCGTTCGGAATTGCTGGCGGGTGCAGGGATCTGCTGTCATCGCGGCGCCTTATAGCCGCTGTTGCGCTGCGCGCGGCTAGATTGCGAATAATGACCCCACCCGTTCGTCCCCGCGCAAGCGGGGACCCAGAGCCAACAACACCGGCCGCTGGAATACTGGATCCCCGCTTTCGCGGGGATGACAGCGGGAGAGCGGGGACGACAGCAGATGGGCGGGAGCGTATGTCCGGAATTCCGATCACCTTCGCCTGCGGGCTCTACGACCGCATGCTGGCGCTCTACACCGGCGACGTGAAGCCGCGACGGCATCGACCTCAACTTCCTGGCCATCGACCATCCGCGCGAGATCTTCGACCGGATGCAGATCACGCTCGAGTTCGACGCCTCCGAAATGTCGAGCTCGGAGTTCATCCGCCACGTCGTGCGCGGCGACTGCCCGTTGGTGGCGATCCCGGTGTTTCCGTCGCGCGTGTTCCGCCACGGCTACATCGCGATCGACACGCCAGGTGATCGCGAGCCGAAGGACCTCGCCGGCAAGCGCATCGGCGTGCCGCTCTACGCCATGACGGCGGCGATCTTCATCCGCGGCCTGCTGCAGCACGACCACGGCGTCGACCTCTCCGGCGTGCACCTGGGTCGAGGGCGGCATCAACGACACCAAGCCGCACGGCGCGCCGCCCGACCATTCCGCTGCGCGCAAGCCGGTCGCGATCGAGCCGCACAACAGCGGCGATGTCGCTCAACGACCGGCTCGAAGCCGGCGACATCGCCGCCATCATCGGCTCGGGCCTGCCGAAGTCGCTCAAGACGCAACCCGAACATCGTGCGGCTGTTTCCGGACTACCGCGCGCGCGAGAAGGACTACTACCGGCGCACCAAAATCTTTCCGATCATGCATCTCGTCGTGCATCCGCCGCGACGTCTACGAGAAGCATCCGTTCGTGGCGACGAGCCTGTTCAACGCCTTCTGCGAGGCCAAGGCGATCGCGCGCCAAGAAGATGCGCGAGCTCGGCACGCTGCGCTACATGCTGCCGTGGATGGCCGCCGGAGATCGAGGAGATCGACGAGGTCGTTCGGCGGCGATCCCTGGCCCTACGGCATCGAGCCGAACCGGCGCGACGCTCGAAGCGCTGGTGCAATATCTCGCCGATCAGGCGCTGATCGAGAAGCCGGTGCCGATCGAGAGCTGTTCGTGCCGATCTACGGCCAGGAAGCGAAGTCGTGAGTGCGTCCTCGATACACATTTGCTTGAAGCATCACGCCATTATCGCAACGCACTCTGCCGTCGTCCCCGCGAAGGCGGGGACCCATAACCACCGCGCTTTCGACTTGTCACGGACTGTCCCACATCTCACGGACACGGCGTATGGGTCCCCGCCTTCGCGGGGACGACAGCCGGTGGGTGTCGCGACCATGACATCCATAACGTCGTCTGCAGCACCCTCCGGCCTACGCGCCATCCGCTGGCGCACGCGTGCTCGACCGCGTGCTGGTGCTCGTCGTGATCATCGCCGTCTGGCAGGTCGGGAGCCTGTTGGTTCGGCACCTATTGGCTGTCAGCTCGCCCTGGGCGACGACGACGCGCTTCGTCGAGCAGATCCTCAACGGCGAACTTGATCCGCCACGCCGGCTACACGCTCGGCGAGGCCGGCGCCGGCACGCTGATCGGCGGCGTGCCGGCGGTGCTGCTGCCGTTCCTGCTGCGGCGGCATCCGATCATCGTCGCGATCCTCGATCCGTTCATGATCGGCGGCTATGGCGCGCCCAAGCTCGCGTTCGCGCCGCTGTTCATCCTGTGGTTCGGCATCGGCATCGAATCGAAGATCGCGCTGGTCGCGAGCGTCGTCTTCTTCATCGTCTATTTCGCCGACGCTCTCGGGCGTGCGCGCGCTCGATCCGCAAGCTCGGTGCAGATGGCGCAGATCGCCGGCGCGAGCGAGCGGCAGGTCGCGCGCCACATCGTGATGCCGGGCGCGGTGCCCAACATCTTCGCCGGCTTCCGCATCGCGGTGCCCTATGCGATCGCGTCCGCCGTGATCGCCGAGCTGATCTCGTCCAACCGCGGGCTCGGCTATCTGGTGCAGACCGGCGCCATGAACTTCGACACCACCAGCGTGTTCGCCGCCATCGTGGCGGCGACGCTGCTGGTGCACGCCGCCAACTGGCTGATGAACGCGCTCGAAGCGCTGCTGCTGCGCTGGCGGCCGCCGATCCAATCCATGATGGAGACCTGAGCCGTGGACGCGACACATGGCCGCGCTGCTCGAAATCCGCAAGCTCGGCAAGCGCTTCGCGCAGCGCCAGGGCCGCGAGCCATCGCCCTGGGTGATCCAGGACCTGTCGTTCTCGGTGCGCGACGGGCGAGTTCCTCACCATCGTCGGCCCCTCGGGCGCCGGCAAGTCGACGCTGCTCAACATCATCGCGCAGACCGACACCGCGAGCGCCGGCGAGATCGTGTTCGACGGCACGACGGTCACGCAGCGCGCGATCCGCGCGCGCTCAAGCCCGGCATCGACCGCCGCATCGGCTACGTCACGCAGGACGACAACCTGCTGCCCTGGCGCATCACGCTCGACAACGTGCTGTTCGCGCTCGAAGTGCAGGGCCGCCTCAACGACGAGACCCGCGCGCGCGCCGAGATGCTGATCCGCGCGGTCGGGCTCGCCGGCTTCGAGCACTACTATCCGCACGAGCTCTCCGGCGGCATGCGCAAGCGCACCGCGCTGATCCGCACGCTGGTCTACGACCCGCCGGTGATCCTGATGGACGAGCCGTTCGCCGCGGTCGACGCGCAGACGCGCACGCAGTTGCAGGCCGATCTGCTCAAGCTGTGGGAGCCTCGGGCGCAAGACCATCATCTTCGTCACCCACGACATCACCGAGGCGATTGCGCTCGGCGACCGCGCGCTGGTGCTGAGCAAGCAGCCCTCGCGCATCGCGGCCGAGCACACGATCCCGATCCCGCGGCCGCGCAACGTGAAGGACATCTTCGCGCTTCGCAGGCTTCGCGGCGACGTACGAGAAAATCCGGGCGGACGTGCAATGACCGACGCGCACGCCTCGAAGCCCCGGCAGAGGCCTCCGCCGTTTCCCGCAAGGCGGCGGTCTATGGCGGACGTCTTGCGCTCGCGGCGGCGCTCATCCTCGCCTGGGAGTACGGCGCGCGCACGCTCGGCCCGCTGTTCTTCGCGCCGCCGCTCGACGTGCTCGAGCGCATCGGCGACGCTCGCCATGAGCGGCCAGATGTTCACCGACATCGCGGCGACGCTGCGCGTCTCGGCGGCGGGCTTCGCCATCGCGGCGGTCTGCGGCGTGCTGCTGCCGTTCCTGCTGCGGCGCTCGCTGCGCGCGACCGAGGCGATCGAGCCCTACATCATGGCCTCGATGGGCATTCCCGAAATACGCGCTCGCGCCCTGGCTGATCCTCTGGTTCGGCATCGGCGACCTGCCGAAGCTCGTCGTGGTGACGCTGGTCGTGTTCTACATCCTCTTCATCACCACCTTTGCCGGCATCCGCGGCGTCGACCAGCGGCTGATCAACATGGCGCGCATCATCGGCGCCAGCGAACGCGTGATCGCGCGCGAGATCATCTGGACCTCGCTGCTGCCGTTCTTCTTCACCGGGCTCAAGATCGCGTTTCCGCGCGCGGTCAGCGCCACCATCGTGGGCGAGTTCCTGGTCTCGACGGAAGGCGTCGGACGCTATATCGAACACGCGCGGCAGATCTCCGACACGACCGGCGTGTTCGCCGGCATCGTGATCGCGATCGCGCTGGTGCTGGCGATCAACGGGATCGTCAACCTGATCGAACGCTGGGCGCTGCGCTGGCGGCCGGTCGAACGGGAGATGGAGATCTAGGGGGAGCGACGATGAAACTTGCAGAGCTATATGGCGAACGGCGAGAGCCTGTTCGGCGTCGTGAGCGGCGACGGCGTCATCACGATGAACGCGGCGCGTCGGCTGCAAGAGCCTGCGCGAGGCGCTGGCCGCGGGTCTTCTGCCGCAGATCAAGGCCGCCGCGGAGGGCGCCGCGCCCGATCACAAGCTCTCGGACGATCACGTTCCTGCCGGTCATTCCGGACCCGGAGCTGATCACCTGCGCCGGCATCAACTATCGCTCGCACGCCACCGAGACCGGCCGCGAGATCCCGAAGCAGCCGAGCATGTTCATCCGCCGCACCAACACGCTCGTCGGCCACGAGGGCGAGATGATCCGCCCGACCGTGTCGCAGCATTTCGATTTCGAGGGCGAGCTCGCGGTGATCATCGGGCGCGGCGGCCGTCACATCAAGATCGAGCACGCGCTCGACCATGTCGCGGGCTACACCTGCTTCGTCGACGGCAGCGTGCGCGACTATCAGAAATTCTCGGTCACCTCCGGCAAGAACTTTCCCGGCACCGGACCGCTCGGCCCCTGGATGGTCACCACCGACGAGATTCCCGACCCGACCAAGCTCACGCTGATGACGCGGCTCAACGGCCAGGAGATGCAGCGCTCGGGCACCGACCTCCTGATCTATTCGATCCCGCACATCATCGCGTTCTGCTCCGACTTCACCCCGCTCGCGCCCGGCGACGTGATCGCGACCGGCACGCCCGAAGGCGTCGGCCATCGCCGCAATCCGCAGCTGTGGATGAAGCCCGGCGACGTGCTCGAGGTCGAGATCACCGGCATCGGCGTGCTGCGCAACAAGGTGGTGGATGAGAAGGCGTGAGTAGTGAGCGGAGAGCAGGTTAGTGAGTTTGGGCAGTGACATGAACAATGAGCAGCCCCACACTCAGGCGTCGTCCCCGCGAAGGCGGGGACCCATAAGCCCAGTTTCATGAAATCGTCGAGGCCGTGCCACATCGCATCGCTGCGGCGTATGGGTCCCCGCTTTCGCGGGGACGACGGAGGATAGTCATCACTTCACATATTCGTCGGTGAAGAGCCCGTCGTATGACTTGAGCTTGTCCTCCGTCTTCAACAGCCCGGCCTCGATATTGTAAATCTCGCCGTTCTCGAGCGCGGCGCGCACCGTCACCGGCGAACGCGGCGTCGACTTGCGGATCTGCTCGAAGCCGGCCGCCAGCACCTTGTCGTCGAGCGTCGAGAACCGCTTCTTCAACAGCGCGAGCGTCTCGGCGGGATGGTCGTGCAGATAGGCGACCGCTTCGACCATGGCGCGGCCCATCTTCTGGCAGATCGATTTGCGCTTCTCGCAGGTCTCCGGCTTGGTGATCACGGTGGCCATGCCGAACGGCGTCATGTCGGGCGGATCGCCATCCGGTGCCGCTCGCGATCAGGGTGGCGTTGCCGTCGAGCACCGGACCGATCGGCCACGGCATCGACATCGCGAAGCCGTCGATCTGGCGGGCCTGCGAACGCCGCGAGCGCCGTCGGCGGCGCCATCGGCGAGATGCGGATCTCGTTCGGATCAAAGCCCGCGCGCTTGGCCAGCATCAGCGGATAGCCGTGGATGATCGAGCCGATGGCGTCGACCGCGATCGTGCGGCCGCGCAGGAGCTTGCACGCGATCGGCGAGCGGCGCCTTGGGATCGAACTTGGGCACGAGATCCTTGCGCAGGATGATCTGCACGATCGGCCGGTCGGTCGGATTGGCGATCGAGAGCAGCCGCTGCCCGCGCGCGGCGGCGCGCGTCTGCACCACGGTCGAGGCGAGCGCGAAGTCGGCGCTGCCCGAGATCACCGCGTTGGTTGAGCCCGGTCCCGGCGATCACCAGCGGCTTGAGCCTCAGCCCGTGCTTGGCGAACAAGCCGAGCGTCCTCGGCCACATAGGCGGCCGCGAAGGTGAACGCCACGTTGGGATAGGCGAGCGATGACGTCCTCGGCTCCTGCGCCGATCGCCGGAGCAGGCAGCAAAGCGCCAGCGGCAAGCATCAAGCCGATCGCATGGTTTCGCATCGCGGCACCCCTGATGGACCGATCGCCGCTACGATCTTGGACGCGGCAGCGACAAAATCCAAGGCCGGCTTTGTCGACAGCAGCGCCCTTGCGTGACGAAATCGCAGATCACTAGGGTCCCGCCCGCCTTCGCACCTCCCTGCCCGCTCAGGTGCCGCTCCTGCCGATGACCAACGACGTGACCACCGACGTGCTGATCGTCGGGCGCGACTCCGACGTGTTCGCCGAGCATCTCGGCCCGCAATTTTCCGGGCTGCGGTTCCGCTGCGCGCACAATTCCGCCGAGGCGCTGGCGCTCGCGCGCCCGTGCGACATCCTGATCATCCGCACCGACGAGATCTTCGCCGACCTCATCGCCGCGATGCCGCGGCTGCGGCTGATCCAGGCGCTCACGACCGGCACCGACCACATCGTGGCGCTGCCCAACCTGCCGCCGCACGTGCATGATCGCGGCCGCGCGCGGCTTCCACGGGCCGCAGATGTCGGAGCTCGCCTTCCTGTTCATGCTCGCATTCGCGCGCAAGTTTCCGGCCGTGCTGGAGAACCAGAAGCAACAGCGATCTGGGATCGGCGCGAGCAGCGCCTGCTCGCCGGCAAGACCGTCGTGATGGTCGGCGTCGGCGCGCATCGCCGAGGAGCTGGCGCAAGCGCTGCAAGGTGTTCGGCATGACGCGTCGTCGGCGTGAGCACGGCGCGCCACGGCGCCCGCACTTCGACGCCATGTATCCGCGCGCGCAGATCGCCAAGGCCGCCGTCGCACGGCGGACTTCCTGATCGTGCTGGCGCCCTACACCAAGGAGAACCATCATCTCGATCGACGCCGCCGTGATCGACGCCATGAAGCCGGACGGTGTTCTCATCAACATCGCGCGCGGCGGCGTGCTCGACGAGGAGGCGCTGCGCCGCGCGCTGCTGCGCAGGCCGCATCGCCGGCGCCGGCCTCGACGTGTTCCAGACCGAGCCGCTGCCGCCGGAGAGCCCGCTCTGGGACACGCCGAACGTGATCATCACGTCGCATGTCGGCGGCATGAGCGAGACCTATGCCGAGCAGGTGATGCCGCTCCTCATCGACAACCTGCGCGCGTTCGTGGAAGGGACGCCGGAGCGCATGCGCTACATCGTGCAAGATAAGCCGAAGCAGAAAGGAACCCACCATGTCCGCCATCGAACGCGTCGAAACTCCCATCTCCATGCAGGAGCTCGAGCGGCGCTGGGCGGCCGTGCGCAAGGAGATGGAGGCGCGCAACATCGACGCGCTGATCACGCAGAATTCGAGCGACTGGCTCGGCGGCTACGTCAAGTGGTTCACCGACGTGCCGGCGCACAACGACTATCCGCGCAACGTCATCTTCCATCGCGACGACCTGATGACCGTGGTCGAGATGGGCAACAAGGATCGCGCGACCAATCTCGGCGGCAAGGACCCGCTCAATCCCGGCGTCGGCGACTGGATCTTCAGCCCGTCGTTCTTCTCGGTCGCCTACACCCACGACTACGACGCGCGAGCTGGTCGCGCAGGAGCTCAAGCGCCGCGGCTACAAGACCATCGGCTGGGTCGGGCGCGGGCGGCTGCAATACGACCTCGTGCGCGATCGTCGAGGAGCAGGTGCCGAACGCCACCTTCGTCGACGCCACCGACCTCGTCGACCGCATCAAGGCGATCAAGAGCGACGAGGAGATCGCGCTCATCCGCCGCGCCGCCGCCATGCAGGACGCGCAATGGGCGAAGGTCGTCGGCGCCGTGAAGCCCGGCATGCGCGACAGCGAGATCACCGCGCTCGCGCAATATCGAGGGCGAGCTTCTCGGCAGCGAGCAGGGCCTGTTCCGCTGCTCCTCGGCGCCGCTCGGCGAGCCCGCGATCCTGCGCGGCCGCCACTATCAGGGCCGCGTCATGCAGCGCGGCGACTACATGACGCTCCTGATCGAGAACAACGGCCCGGGCGGGCACTATGCCGAGCTCGCGCGCACCTTCGTGTTCGGCAAGGCGTCGCAGGAACTGCGCGACGCCTTTGCGGTCGTGCGTCGACGCGCAGAAGCACACGGTCAAGAACCTCAAGATCGGCGCATCGCCCGCCGACGATCTATGCCAGCCACAACGACTACATGACCAGCCACGGCGCGCCGGCCGGAGCTGCGCCTGTTCGGCCACAGCCAGGGCTACGATCTGGTCGAGCGGCCGCTGCTGCGCTCGGACGAGACCATGCCGCTCGCCGCCAACATGAACATGGCGGTGCATCCGGGCTTCTTCACCAAGACCAACTTCGCCTTCATCTGCGACAACTTCCTGATCAAGCCCGACGGCTCGGTCGAGCACCTGCACAAGAGCGAGCAGAAGATCTGGGAGCTGTGATCGGAGCGGCCACCTGCTTCAAGCGCGACATTAGGCGCCATAGGATGCAAGCTTGAGCCGCCATGACTGTTCGCGTTAGCATTCCGGACCGCCAACCGCATAGCCAGGAGGCTACGATGACGGCTCGACAACATATTCGCCTCGTCTTCGCTCTGGTTGCGCTCATGAGCCTGCCGATCGCAGGCGTCGCGTCGGCGCAGGACTGGCCCGCGCGCAACGTCACCGTGGTGGTGCCGCTCGGCGCCGGCAGCGCGAGCGACATCATGGCGCGTGTCGTGATGGAGCAGGTCGGCACGGCAGCTCGGAAAGACATTCATCATCGAGAACCGCCCTGGCGCGGGCGGCACGGTCGGCGCCAACATGGTCGCCAACGCGCCGCCCGACGGCCACACGATCCTGGCCTACGGCGCGCTCGGCACCGCGCATGCGCTCTATACGAAGCTGCCCGTACGACACGCTCACCGCATTCACGCCGGTGATCCCGTTCGGGCAGCAGCCGCTGGTCGTGGTCGCCTCGCCCGCCAAGGGCTACAAGACGCTGCGTCGACCTGGTCGCTGCCGGCAAGGCCAAGCCTGGCGCGCTCAACTATTCCAGCGCCGGCGTCGGCTCGGCGTCACACTTTGCCGCCGAGCGGTTGCGCATCAGCGCGGGCTTCACGGCGCAGCACATTCCGTTCCGCGGCGCCGCCGAAGCCGTGACGGAGGTGGTGGCGGAACGCGCGGATTTCAGCGCGCAGCTGCCGTCGACGACGCTGCAGCTGATCGGCGAGGGCAAGCTGGTCGCGCTCGCGGTGAGCGCCGAGCAAGCGCGCCGCCAGCATGCCGCAGGTGCCGACGACGCTCGAAGCCGGCCTCCCCGCGGATTCGATCTATCCGTTCTACAGCGGCTTGTTCATGCACGCGAAGACGCCACGCGCCATTGTCGAAAAGCTGCACCAGGAGGCCACCAAGGCGATGCAGGAGCCTTTAGTGCAGGAGCGCTTCAAGCAGCTCGGCGTCGAGCCGATGCCGATGACGATCGCTCAATTCGAGACGTTCTTCAGGGACGACGTCGAAGCGGCCGTCGCGCTGGTCAAGGCGGCAGACATTCCGAAGCAGTAGCGATTGTAGCCCGGATGGAGTGAAACGACATCCGGGGCTGTATTCCCATGGTTAAACTGCTCCCGCATTTCGCTTACGCTCAATGCGGGCTACGGGCCCTTACGCAGGCGCCATTTTCGGCGGCAGCTCGCCCGCCTTGGTGAGCCGCGTCACCCAATATTCCCAGGCCCGGCCCATCGGCCGCTCGCGCAGGCTATAGGCGCAGGCCATCTCGGCCTCGCCCTTGCTCAGCGGCGTCACCGTTCCAAGCGCGCGCGCGCGCAGCAGCAATTCGGCATTGCGGTGAGTATGGATCGAACGGAACACGACTTCCTGCAAGCTTGCGCCGACAACCGTCGCACCATGGCGACGCATCAGCACCATGGCGTGCGGCCCGAGCGTGCGCGCGAGCGAGGCGCCGTGCTCGGCCGTGGTCAGCACCATCGGGGTGTCGCCGAACTCGTCGGCGCTGTCCCAGAACGGCACCATCGGCTCCCATGGTGGCGCCGAGCCCCATGATCGGCACGAGATCAACGCCGGTGACGCAGAACGGCAGCACCGCGGCCGAATGATGATGGCACACCGCGTTGACATCGGGCCGCGCCTTGTAGATCTCGCCGTGAATGACGCACTCGCCGTAGGGCAGGATGTCGCCTGGCGTTACCTTCTCGGAATCGAGCGTGAACTCGAGAATGTCGGAGGGCTCGACCAGCTCCGGGCTGCGCGAGCGCGACAGCAGATAGTGGTCGGGATTGGTCGGGATGCCGCACGCTGATATGGCCGAAACCGTCGAGCACGCCCTCATAGGCGACGATGCGATTGGCAAGGGCAAGCGCGTAGCAGGCTTCATCGACGGCATTGGGCATGGAGGGTCCTTCGTTGTGTGAGCCAAACTTTCAGATCGTAGCCCGGATTGAGCGAAGCGAAATCCGGGGCAGCCGCGCCACAACGGCACGCTGTCCCGCATTTCGCTTCGCTCAATGCGGGCTACGGAAACTGTGACTCAACGCCCGGGCTTGTACACGATATCGAACAACGGCTCGACATCCTTCGGCGTCATGGCCGCGGTGATGAACTTGTACTGCAGCGCGTCCCTGAGCGTCATGTCGAGGCCGCGAATCTCGCCGATCTGCAACGCCGCCTGCGGGAAGAACTCGTCCACCGCCTGCTTGGCGATGTCGCGCGGCGCCTTGGCGAATTCGGCGAAATAGTCGATCGACTTGGGGTTGGCGTAGGCCCATTTGATCGACCGGTCATAGACCTGCATCAGGCGCGTGATGGCGGCGCGCTTGGTCTTGAGCGCGTCCACGTTGGCGATATTGACCCGGATGGTCTGGTCCTTGCAGCTCGGTCGCCTCGCGCGCCCGCGCCACGATGGTGATCTTGTTCTCCTGTCGCTCGCGCAACGCAAATGGCGGCGCCGCCCAGCCGATGTCGATCTGGCCGGTCATCACCGATGTGAGCGTGCCGGGCAGCCCGCCGGTCGCGGTCGGCTTCGCCTTCGAGCCAGCCTGCTTGAGCAGCGAGAGCAGAATGAGGTTCGACGACGAGCCCGGCGCCGAGAACGCGATGGTGTTGCTGTCGTCGGCGTCCTTGAGGCTGCGGATCTTGCTGTCGGACTTGACGTACCAGAACAGCTCGTTGCGCGCCCGTCATCTGCGCCGAGATGGCGCGGATCGGCGCGCCCTTGGAGAAGGCCCCGATGGTGCCGAGCAGGCCGTTCGACATCGCGACGTCGACGCTGCCGGATGTAACCACCTGCAGCGTCTGGCCGCCGCCTTCGGTGTAGAAGAACTCGACGTCGAGATTGGCCTCCTTGAGGAAGCCCTCCTTCTGGGCGAATTCCAGGAACGAGCTGTCCCAGAAGCCGCGCTGCGAGATCGCGACCTTGAGCTTGTCGGGTGCCTGGGCGAGGCTTTCGGTCGAGATCGTGCCGGCCGCAGGAGCGGCAAGAGCGCGGCAAGAACGAGCAGGCGTCGCGTCAACATGGTTTCTCTCCCTGGCAGACTTGCGGTCTAGATTGCCGCATCCGGCTTCCCCATCCAACAGCAAAACGCCCTCACCCGCGCGCCATAGTGACACGACTGCCGCGCTGTGGCACCGATACCGCCGATCGCCAATGAACAGGGAAGTCCACGCAATGAATGCCGAACAGCCGAAATATCCGCCGATCCGCCGGGTGGTGACCGGCCACGACAACAAGAACGTCGCCAAGGTGATCATGGATGGCGAGGCCACCAACCATAAGGGCGGCGCCTCAGGCGCCCAGTCGACCCTGATCTGGATCACCGAGGGCGCGCCGGCCGAGATGCCGGTCGGAGAGCAGGTCGAGGACCTCGGCGCGCGCATCCTCGGCACGCCGCCGCCCGCCAACGGCACCCGCTTCTGCGGTGATCACCTTTCCGCCCGGCAATCCCGGCCGCATGCATCGCACCGAGACCATCGACTACGTCATCGTGATGCAGGGCGAGCTCGACATGGACATGGACGACTCCACCGTCAAGCTCAAGGCCGGCGACGTGATGGTGCAGCGCGGCACCAACCATGCCTGGGTCAACCGCGGCAAGGAGGTGGCGCGCGCCGCCTTCGTGCTGATCGACGCCAAGCCGCTCGGCATCGGCCATCCGATCGTGCGCGGGGAGAACGCGCGCTGACCATGCTATGCTGATGCTTGGCTGGCGGAGGACGGCATGACACCGCACTGGAGTCTGGCACTGGCATGGCTTCTCTTGCTGTCGGCAGGCAATGCTGGCGCGCAGGAAAACTATCCATCGAAGCCGGTGCGGATCGTCGTCAACTCAGCAGCCGGCAGCGCCAACGACGCGACCGCGCGCATTCTCGCCGACAAGCTCGGCAAGCTCTGGAAGGAGCAGGTGCTCACGCTCAACCAGCCGGGTGCCGGCGGCAGCATCTCGGCGCGCGCCGCAGCCAGCTCGCCTGCTGATGGCTACACGCTCTATATGCCCGCCACGTCGCCATTTCTGGCACTGCCCGGCGCGCTGGGCGTGGCGCCCAACCTGCCGATCGAGCTGCCGCGCGACTTCGTGTCCATCAGTTTTGTTCTGCAGCAGCCGCTGTTCATTGGCGTATCCCACAAGTCCGGCATCACCTCGCTGTCGCAACTGATCGCGCTGGCGAAGGAGAAGCCCGGCGCGATCTCCTATGCCGCAACGGGGCGCGGCCGGCTCACCCACCTGACGATGGAGTTCCTGCAGGCCCGCGCCGGGATCAATCTGCAGCTCGTCCCCTATGCGGGCGGCCCGGCACAGGCGATGAACGATGTCGTCAGTGGTCGTGTCGAGCTCGTGCTCGATGCCTATGCGGGGCTTGCCGGTGCACTCAAGGGCGACCTGATCCGCGGGCTCGCCGCCACGTCGTTGGAGCGGCTGCCAGGATTCGAGACGCTTGCGACCGTCGCCGAAACCTTGCCGGATTTCTTCGTCGGCGCCTGGAACGTGATGCTGGCACCGAACGGCACACCTGATGCCATCGTGCGCAAAGTTAACGCCGATCTGCGCGTGGCGCTCGACGATCCCGAGGTTGCCGCCAAGCTCGCCGCCAATGGCGCGTTCGCGCGCTACATGACGCCCGCAGAGGTCACAGCCTTTGTGCAGGCCGAGCAGCGAACCTGGCGGCCGATCCTGCAGCGGGTTGCTGCTGAAGCGAAATAGCCGCCTTGGCGAGTAAACCTTGCAAAATAGGGCATCAGGGTTACTAACCGAGTGACACCAAGGCGCAGGGGCAAGCCTTGACGCCCCCTTTGGGCTGGCCTTTGATGCGACAAATTCCGCGCGGGAAGCCGCCAATGCGCCTCGTGTGGCGCTCCGGAAAAATGCTATCCTGGCAAAAATAATCGCGGAAAACCGTCGCGGGCCTACAGCATCCATTCACGCCTTGGAGGAGGACATGGTCAAGCAAACGATCCTGGCGGGCGCGCTGGCGCTCGCCGCCAGCACTGCGTTGGCGCAGGAGGTCAAGGTCGGCGTCGTCCTGCCCTACACCGGCATCGGCGCCGAGTTCGGCCAGCCGATCGACCGCGGCATCGAGCTGTATCTCAAGCTCAATGCCGACAAGGTGCAGCCCTACAAGATCACGCTGATCAAGCGCGACGTGAAGGACCCGAGCGGCGCCAACGCCCGAGACCGTGGTGCAGGAACTGCTCACCCAGGACAACGTCGACGTCGCTCGCCGGCTGGGTCTATTCGCCGAACGCGATCGCGTCCGCCCCGATCGTGAGCGCCGGCAAGAAGCTCGCCGTGATCATGAACGCCGGCACCGCGCACATCACCCAGCATGTCGCCCTACTACGTGCGCACCTCGTTCAGCATGTGGCACTGCCGGCTACGCGCATGGGCGAGGCCGCGGCCAAGCAGCTCAACGCCAAGACCGCGGTGGTCGGCTACACCGACTTCCCGCCCGGCAAGGACAGCCTCGACGCGTTCAAGCGCGCGCTTCGAGGCCAACGGCGGCAAGGTGATCGACGAGATCCCGATGGGCGGCGCCGGCGCGGTGCCGGACTTCACGCCGTTCTTCCAGCGCGCCAAGGACAAGAAGCCGGACGTGTTCTTCGTGTTCGTGCCGGCCGGCGATCACGCGGCCGCGGTGGTCAAGACCTACGGCGCGCTCGGCATGCGGGCGGCCGGCATCAAGCTGATCGGCCCGGGCGACATCACCCAGGACACCAAGCTGCAGGCCATGGGACCGGCGGCCGTCGGCCTCATCACCATGCACCACTACAACGCCGACCTCGACAATCCCGAGAACAAGCGCTTCGTCGAGGCGTGGAAGAAGGAATACGGCGCCAACTCGACGCCCGACTTCATGGCGGTCGGCGGCTACGACGGCATGGCGGCGATCGTGCACGCCGTGCAGGCGCTCAAGGGCAAGATCGATGTCGACAAGGCGCTGGAGGCGCTCAAGGGCTGGAAGTTCAACAGCCCGCGCGGCCCGATCATGATCGATCCCGACACCCGCGACATCGTCATGAACGAGTACCTGTCCGAGGTGGTCATGAAGGACGGCCGCGCTCGCCCAGAAGGTGATCGGCAAGATCGACAACGTGAAGGACGCCTGCAAGGCGCAGAAGATCGCGCCCTGCACGTGAGATTGCCGCCACAGCGGCTTCACCAATGTGATCGCCGAGCGTGCGGGTCGGGAACCGGCCCGCATGCGCGAGCGGAGCTGATGTGAGGCACTTTCGGGGCGGGGGCTCTTGTGATCTTCGGCATCGACGTCGCCAGCATGCTGCTCGGCGGCTGGCCGCCGGCATGGTGCTGTTCATCGTGTCGGTCGGGCTCTCCGTCACCATGGGCCTGATGGGCTTCGTCAACCTCGCCCACGGCGCCTTCGCCATGCTCGGCGGCTACGTCATCGTGCTGAGCGATGCGGCGCTGGGGCCTCGGCTTCGCGCCGGCGCTCGCGCTCGGCTTCATCGCCATCGCGGCGGTCAGCGTCGTGTTCGAGCGCCTGCTCTATGCCCGGCTCTACCGGGCGGCCGAGCTCGACCAGGTGCTGTTCACCATCGGCCTCGTCTTCATCATGATCGCCTCGGTCACGCTGCTGATCGGGCCCGGAGAACCAGCCGCTGACGCTGCCGCGATGCGCTGCAGGGGCAGATCGATCTCGGCATTCATGCACTACCGCACCTACAGCATCTTCCTGATCGTCGTCGGCGTCGTGATCGTGCTCGGCCTCTGGCTCGGCTTCGAGCGCACCCGCATGGGCGCGCAGATCCGCGCCGCGGTCGACAACCGGCGCATGGCGGAATCGCTCGGCATCAACATCGGCCGCCTGTTCACGATCACCTTCGCCTTCGGCAGCGGCATGGCCGCGCTCGGCGGCGGGCTCGGCGCCGAGTTCCTCGGCCTCGATCCGCAATATCCGCTCAAGTATCTCGTGTTCTTCCTGATCGTGGTGGCGGTCGGCGGGCTCGGCCGCGTCACCGGCGTGTTCTACGCGGCGCTCCTGATCGGCGTGCTCGACTTCGTGCTCAAGAAATACCTGCCGCAGGGCGGCACGCTGTTCATCTACGCGCTCACCATCCTGCTGCTGCTGTGGCGGCCGCAGGGCCTGTTCGGGGGCAAGCGGCATGAGCGCGCCGTCGGCCGGCCGACCAGCATCCGGCGGCCGCTCGCGCTCGCCACACCGCCACCGGCTGCGCTCGTGGGAGCCGATCCCCTGGATCCTCGCGCTCGCCTTCTACTTCGCGTTCCCGCGCTATCTCGGCTTCGGCACCGAGCTGCTGATCACGATCCTGTTCGCGCTCTCGCTCGATCTCGCGCTCGGCTATGCCGGCATCGTCACGCTCGGCCATGCCGCGTTCTTCGGCGCCGGCGCCTATACGGTCGGGATGCTGGCCAAGCACGGGATCTGGAACGAGCCGATCACGGGCCTGATCGCTCGCGGCGCTGGCGGCGGCCGCTGATCGGCCTCGCCTCGGGCCTGCGTGCTGCTGCGCACCACGCGGCCTGACGCTGCTGATGCTCACGCTGTGCACCATGGCGCTGCTGGAGGAGGCCGCCAACCTGGGCCAGGCCTACACCGGCGGCTTCGACGGCCTCGACAACCTGCCGATCCCGCCGCTGTTCGGC
Source organism: uncultured Alphaproteobacteria bacterium (assembly GCA_963745515.1). Classification (GTDB taxonomy): domain Bacteria; phylum Pseudomonadota; class Alphaproteobacteria; order Rhizobiales; family Xanthobacteraceae; genus VAZQ01. The sequence goes on along the minus strand of CAVUXO010000006.1, from coordinate 36,948 downwards.
GTGTTCGAGTTCAATCCGCTGTATCCGAAGACGCAGTATCTCTACGTGCCTCGGCGTGCTGTTCGTCTGCTTCGTGTTCGTGCGCACGCTGGTCTATTCGCCGTTCGGGCAGAGCCTGACCGGCATTCGCGAGAACACGCTGCGCATGCACGCGGTCGGCGCGCCGGTGCGTCGGCGGCTCGTCACCTGCTACACGATCTCGGCGGCGCATCGCCGGCATCGCGGGCGGCCTGTGGGCGCAGACCAACGCCTACGTGAACCTGAGCACGCTCGGTCTCGACCGCGCCGCGACCGTGCTGATCATCCTGGTGCTCGGCGGCTACGGCCGGCTCTACGGCGCCTTCATCGGCGCCATCGCCTACATGGCGCTCTCGCACTTCCTGGCGAAGGCTCTATCCGACCGCCTGGCAGCTCGGCCTCGGGCTCCTGCTCGTCGCTGATCGCGCTGTTCGCGCGCAACGGCATCATCGGCCTCTACGATCGGATCGTCGGGCGCTTGCGGGGCAGGCGGGCGCCGCCATGAGCGAACGCCGCTGCTCGAAACCCGGCACTGTCGCATCAATTTCGGCGCGCTCGCCGCCACGCGCGACATCGACTTCCCGCTCGAGCGCCGGCGCGCGCCACGCGCTGATCGGTCCGAACGGCGCCGGCAAGACCACGTTCATCAACCTGCTGACCGGCGTGCTCCAGCCGACCGCCGGGCCAGGTGCTGCTCAAGGGCAGCGACATCACCGCGGTGGCGCAGGCCGACCGCGTCAAGCTCGGCATCGCGCGCACCTTCCAGATCAACCGGCTGTTCCGCGGCCTCTCGGTGCTGGAGAACGTCTACATCGCGGTCGCCGAGCGGCTCGGCGTCGCGCCCGCGCATGTTCCGGCCGGCCGGCCGGCGCCAGGACGTGGTCGACGAGGCGATGGCGCTGCTCGAAACGCTCAAGCTCGCCGACGACGCCGCGCAGCGCATCTCCGAACTGCCCTACGGCCGCCAGCGCCTGGTCGAGCTCGCGATCGCGCTCGGCCTCAAGCCCGAGGTGCTGCTGCTCGACGAGCCCGCCGCCGGCGTGCCGTCGACCGAGAGCCACATCATTCTCGACGCCGTCGCGGCGCTGCCCACGCACATCGGCGTGCTCATCATCGATCACGACATGGACCTCGTGTTCCGCTTCGCCGAGCGCATCACCGTGCTGGTCGGCGGCGCCGTGTTCGCGGAAGGAACGCCGAAGGAGATCGGCGCCAATCCGGACGTGCGCGCCGTCTATCTCGGGCAGGCCGGCCATGGCTAGCGCGCTCGAACTGCGGCAAGTCTCGGCGGGCTACGGCGAGACCGTCGTGCTCGAGGACATCAACCTCGCGCTCGCGCCGGGCGAGAACGTCAGCGTCATCGGGCGCAACGGCGTCGGCAAGACCACGCTGCTCGCGACCGTGATGGGCCACACCCGCCTGCACAAGGGCGAGGTCCTGCTCGACGGCACGCAGCCTCAACCGCGTGCCGGTCTATCGCCGCGCGCTCGCGGGGCTCGGCTTCGTGCCGCAGGAGCGCGAGATCTTTCCCTCGCTCGTCGGTGCGCGAAAACCTCGAGATCGCGGCGCGGCCGGGACACTGGACGCAGGCGCGCGTGTTCGAGCTGTTCCCGAACCTGAAGGAGCGGCTCGTCCAACATGGGCAACCAGCTCTCGGGCGGCGAGCAGCAGATGCTCTCGATCGCGCGCGCGCTGCTCACCAACCCGTCGGTGCTGCTGATGGACGAGCCGACCGAGGGCCTCGCGCCGGTGATCGTCGAGGCGCTCACCGCGCGTGCTGATCCGGCTGCGCGGCGAGAGCGCGCTGTCGATCATCCTGGTCGAGCAGAACAGCCGCGTGGCGCTCGCCTTCTCGGAGCGCACCGTGGTCATGAGCAAGGGCCGCATCGTCTACGACGGCGCCTCGGCGGCGCTGCGCGATGACGCCGAGAAGCTCGCGCAGCTCGTCGGGCTCGCGGAGACGGGTTGATCACGGAGGTCATAGGCCGGGTTAGCGCGGCCCCTGTGCCGCCGAATGGCAGGGCCGATGATCCGCGCGTAGCCCAACATCAATGCCTCTGCTTACCCGCGTTGGGTTACGCGCGGATTGAGCTTCCGTTGCAATCTGGAGCATGGCTGGCCGCGCGAACCCCACCTACGGCCTTCTCGCCCCGCCCTCCAATTGAATTGTCATCTCTTTTACTTCGCCCAAGTTGCATGCCGCCGTCACGCACTTCGTTAAGTTTCGATTTAACCTATCCAGAAAATTTGTCTCTGATGTGTGCCGTTGAACACGGTGGAAACGCACCACCTCTACAACACGCGATTGGTCAACCCGGGGTGCGTGCCGATGCTGCTGAGCAGCATTCGATCGCGAATGTTGGGGCTCGTGGTCGCGACCGTGATTCCGTTCACGGCGCTGATCGGCGTGGGCCTGTGGAATCAGTGGCGCCATGACCAGGCCGCCGCAATCCAGCGCGCATTCGACGAAGCCCGCCTGATCGCGGTCCGCATCGATGACCACATCAGCAACCTCGAGAGCCTCCTGGTCGGGATGAGCCGCGCCATCTCCTGGAACAAGGCCGACACCGCCAGGAACGACGCCATCCTGAGCAAGATCAAGAGCGAGGTGCCGACCGTCATTGCAAACCTTCTGCTGTTTGCTCCCGACGGCACCAATATCGGCCTGTCCTCGACCATCAATCGCGTCCACGGCAGCGACCGCCGCTATTTCCAGCAGGCCATGACGGGAGAGCAGCGGGCAATCGGCGAAGTGTTTCGCTCCCGCGTCAACGGCCGATGGGTGGTTACGCTGGCGCGACCGATCAAGGACGAGACCGGCCGCATCCGCGCGGTGCTGGCGATCGGCACCCAGCTGGAGCACTTCCAGGACGCGCTCGGCCTGGCGCGGCTTCCACCCGGCAGTGTCGTCCGCATCGTCAACGAGAAAGGCATCGTCGTCGCTCAGAGCGACAATGGCCCTGACGTCATCGGCGCCGATCTGAGCCGCCATTCTGATGTGGCACGCTACATCGCGACGCGCGAAGCGAGCGAGCGCGCCGCGTGGTCGGACGGGGTCGAGCGCATCACCGGCTCATCAAGCGCGCAAGCTGGTCCCCTGGCTCGTCTCGGTCGGACTGCCGACCGACATTGCATTCGCGCCGGTGCTCCGGCGTTTGACCTTGGGCGCGCTGTTCGCCTTCGCCACGCTGATGATCGCGTCCGCTATCGCCTGGACGCTGTCGGGGCGTATCGTCAGTCCGCTGCGGCAGCTGCGGAAGGATGCTCTGGCACTCGCCGCCGGCAAGCTCGAGCACCGCACCGTCGTGCAAACGCAGGACGAGGTCGGCACTCTCGCGGATGCGTTCAACCGGATGGCGGAGCGCCTCGAGGAACGACGCCAGGAAGCGCGCGACGCCGCCCACGAGATGCGGCGCGCCAAGGATGCACTGGGCGCCGTCATCGACGCCTCGCCGGTCGCCATCATCTGCTCCGACCGCGAACGCAAGATCTTCATCTGGAGCAACGCCGCCGAGCAGATCTTCGGCTATTCAGCCGAGGAGAACGATCGGCCATGGTCTCATCGCTCTCACCGCCGGGACAAGAGAACGAGTCCTGGTCGCTGTTCGATCGCATTCTTGCGGGCGAGACCATCCGCGATCTGCACCTCAAGCGCGTGCGCAAGGACGGCCGGATGATCGACGTGCGTGTCGCCGCTGCGCCGATGTACAATCCGGACGGCACGGTGCGCGGCGTGGTGCGCGCCTACGAGGACATCACCGAGCGCAGGCGCGCCGAGGATCAGCTGCAGCGCGTCGCCCACTACGACCAGCTCACCGGCCTGCCCAACCGGCTTTCGCTGCAGAAGGAGCTCGGCCGGCTGCTTATCGGGTGGCGGCCGCCAAGGAGCCGACCGCGATCGCGCTGTTCGATCTCGACGGCTTCAAGGACGTCAACGACACGCTCGGCCATTCGACCGGCGACCAGCTCCTGATCGAGGTCGGGGCAGCGCCTGACCGAAGTCGTGGCGGGCGCGCGGCCAGGTCTGCCGGCTGGGCGGCGACGAGTTCGTCGTGATCATCCCCGACTGCGGCGATCCGCTCGTGATCGGCGGCGTCATCGACGCCATGCTGCAAGCGGCTGGCGGAGCCCTATCGAGATCAACGACCACGATCCTGCATATCGGCGGCAGCGCCGGCATCGCCATCGCGCCGACCGACGGCGCAAGCGTCGACGAGCTGATCGCCAATGCCGATCTCGCGCTCTACCAGGCGAAATCCGACGGCGGCCGCGGCTACCGCTTCTTCCTGCCGGTGCTGCGCGCGCAGGCGCAGGCGCGCCGCAGCCTCGATCTGGAGCTGCGGCGCGCCTTCGCCGACAACGAATTCGAGCTCTACTTCCAGCCGCAGGTCCGGCTGTCGGACGAAGCGGTCGTCGGCGCCGAGGCGCTGATCCGCTGGCGCCATCCGGAGCGCGGCATTCTTGCGCCGGGCGCCTTCATCGACACGCTGGCGGCGAGCTCGATCGCGCCCGACGGTGAGCCGCTGGATCATCCGCACCGCCTGCGCGCGGACGGCGGCATGGCGCGCCGACGGGCTTGCGCTCGGCCGCATCGGCGTCAACCTGTTCCCGAGCCAGCTCGGCGACGACGCCCTGCTCGACCGACATCGACGAGGCACTGCAGGCGACCGGCCTGCCGGCCGGAGCGCTCGAACTCGAGATCACCGAGAACGTCGCGCTCAACTTCGAGGACGCCGCGGTGCTGCAGAAGCTGCGCGACAAGGGCGTCAAGCTCGCCTTCGACGACTTCGGCACCGGCTATGCGTCGCTGAGCTATCTGACGCGCTTTCCGCTGGCGCGGATCAAGATCGACCGCAGCTTCGTCGGCAAGATCACCGACGATGCCGGCGACGCCGCGATCGTGCGCTCGCTGATCGCGATGGCGCACAATCTCGGTCTCGAAGTGATCGCCGAAGGCGTCGAGACCCGCGCGCAGGCCGAATTCCTGCTCAATGAGCAGTGTCAGGAGGCGCAGGGCTATCCTCTACGCCAAGCCGCTGCCGGCCGCCGAGTTCGAGGCCTATCTGCGCAGCCGGCGCGTGGCCGGCCTCGAGCGCGCGAGCGAACAGCGCAACAGCGCTGCGCCGAAATTTCAGCGGCGCGTCGGCAAAGCGCCCGGGCGCCGCCGTCAGCTATTCCTAGAGCGTAGATCCTGCGCGCCATTCGCGCGGCGTCGAGCGCTCACGACGTCGCCGCTTCACGACTCGCCCATCGCGCCTGCCTCTTCCAGATGCTGCCAGGCGCGGTCGGCATCCTTCGGCTTCTGGCGCTGCGCGTAGGCGATCTCGCTTGCGGTGAGAAAGTGCACCGGGCCGAGGATCGTGGCCTCGATCTGCGCGCGCGCATTGGTTTCGGCGATGATCGCGTGGCGCACGCACTGGCGCATCGATTCGCCGACCACGACCGCGCCATGACCGCGCAGCAGCACGAGCCCGTGCGATCCGAGCGCCGCGCCATCGCGCTGCGCCTGCGGCACCGTGCAGACGTTGAGATCGCCCTCGTCGTCGACGGTGCGGATGTCGAACACCGGCGCGCCCTCGCCCAGGAAAGCGGCGTTGCCGACCATCGGCCGCAGCCGCGTGTCGCTGTTGCAGAACGGGATGAGGCTCGGCGAATGATTGTGGCACACCGCCATCACGTCGGGCCGCGCCTTGTAGACCTCGCCGTGGATGACCCGCTCGAAGAACAGCCGGTTCTCGCCGGCGCGCACCGGATGGTTGTCGAGATCGAACTCGATGATGTCGTCGGCGGTCACCATCGGCGGGCGGCATGCTGCGGGAGAGCCAATAGCGCTCCGGGTTGCGCGGATCGCGCGCGCTGATGTGGCCGTAGGCGTCGAAGCACGCCGCGGTCGGCGAGAATGCGATTGGCCGCGACGAGGTCGTCGATCAGCTCGGCATGCGTCATCGGCTGGCAGCACTATCAGCGAGAAGCGGCGGCACGAAAGCGCGAACCGGCGGCGCCGGCTCGTTGCAGCGCTCGATCTCGACCAGCGCCGTTGCCGAGCTCGGGCCCTGCCCGAGCCGCGACGTGCCGCGGTCGCGGGTCAGCACATTGGCGTTGCCGTGCGCGCAGAGTTGCGCCGTCGCCGCCGTCGACGGATCGTACCAGGCGCCGCAGGAGAGCCGCACCACGCCGGGCGCCACCGCGTCGGTCACCACCGCGCCGGCGAGGCAGGCGCCGCGGGCGTTGAACAGGCGCACCACGTCGCCATCCGCGATGCCGCGCGCGCGGCGTCCGCCGGATTGATCGCGATCGCCTCGCGGCCGGCGACCTTGCCGCGCGCGCTCACCGGGCCGCCAGTCCATCTGGCTGTGCAGCCGATAGCGCGGCTGGCTCGACACGAGATGCAGCGGATAGGTCGGCCGACCGCGCGCCGAGCCATTCGGCCGGCTCGAGCCAGGTCGCGTGCGGCGGGCAATCGTCGTAGCCGAAGCCCGCGATGCGCTCGGAATAAAGCTCGATCCGGCCCGACGGCGTCGCAGCCGCTTGCTCTGCGGATCGGCGCGGAATTCCGCCGAGCATGCACGTAGTCGTCGGCGCGCCGCGGGAATCTCGAGGAAGCCCGTCGCTCCAGAAACCGTCGAAGTCCGGGATCGCCGCCTGATTGGTGCGCAGCTCGTCGCGCCAGCGGCCGTAGAGATGGCGCAGCCACTCCATCTCGTCGCGCCCTTCCGTGTAGGCCGCCTCGCAGCCGAGCGCGCTGCGCCAGCGTCGCGAAGATCGCGTAGTCGCTGCGCGCCTCGCCGACCGGCGCGATCGCCTGCTGCATGGCGACCACGTAAGCGTCGCGATGCGCGGCGCCGATGTCGTTGCGCTCGAGCGTGGTGGTCGCCGGCAGCACGATGTCGGCGTGGCGCGCGGTCGCGGTCCACCACGGCTCGTGCACGATGATGGTCTCGGGCCGCTGCCAGGCGCGGCGCAGCCGGTTGATGTCCTGGTGATGATGGAACGGATTGCCGCCGGCCCAGTAGACCAGGCGGATGTCCGGATAGGTGTCGCTGCTTGCCGTTGTAGTCGTAGCGCTCGCCCGGATGGAGCAGGCAGTCGGCGATGCGCGCGACCGGGATCGGCGCGGCCGAGCGGGTTGGACAGCGACCTCCATCGCCGGGCGGCCCGAACGCGAGCGGCGCCTCGGCGATGCCGGTCGCCGAGCCATAGCCGAAACCGAAGCCGCCGCCCGGCAGGCCGATCTGGCCGAGCGCGGCCGCCAGCAGGATCACCGCCCAGTAAGGCTGCTCGCCGTGGTCGGCGCGCTGCAGCGACCAGGACGCGCTGATCATGGTGCGCGTTCGCCGCCATGCGGCGCGCCAGCGCGCGGATCGTCTCGGCGGCGACGCCGGTGATCGCGGCGGCCCAGTCGGCGTCCTTCGGCTGGCCGTCGGTCTGCGCCCATCAGATAGGGCCGCACGCGCTCGAAGCCCGACGCAGTAGCGCGCCAGAAACGCTTCGTCGTGCAGTCCTTCGGTGACGAGCGTGTGCAGCGAGCGCGAGCAGCATCGCGGTGTCGGTGTTGGGCCGGATCGGAATCCACGACGCCGCCGGCGGCCTGCGGTCCGTCGTCGCGGATCGGGCTGACATTGACGACCTCGACGCCGGCGCGCGCCAGCTCCGCCATCCAGCCGCCGACCGCGTGCTCGCCGCAGCCGCCCTTGGCGACCTGCATGTTCTTGGGATTGGCGCCGCCGAACAGCACCACGAGCCGGCTGTGCCGCGCGATCGACGACCACGACGTGAGCGGGCCGGTCACCGCCTGCGCCGAGCCGAGCACATGCGGCAGGAACTTGAGCGCCGTGCCGAAGCTGTAGTTGGAGTCCTGGTCGATGAAGCCGCCGAACGCCGACAGGAAGCGGCGCGTCTGCGTGCGCGCTTCGTGGAAGATGCCGGCCGAAGCCCCAGCCGTAGCGAGCCGCCCATGATCGCGGCGTGGCCGTGCTCGCGCCTGACACGCGCGAGCTCGCCCGCGCGACGAGATCGAGCGCGCGCTCCCATGACACCGGCACGAACGCGCTCGCGGCCGCGGCCGGCGCCGCTGCCGGGCCCGCGCGCCAGATAGCCTTCGCGCACCATCGGGCGCGCGATGCGGGTCGGCGAATGCACCGCCGCCGGGATCGCCTCGATCAGCGGCGAAGGATCGGGATCGCGCGCGAACGGACGGACGCCGACGATGCGCCCGTTGTCGACCTCGGCCTGGAATGCGCCCAAGTGCGAGTGATGCTGGATCAGCTGAACTGCCATCGGGTCAATTCCTCACAGGCAGGAACTCCTCGGTGTAGAGCGTCTTCATGTCCGGCGCAGTCGGCAGAATTTCGAGCTCGACCAGCGAGCGCGCCAGCACCTCGAGCGCCTTGGGCTGGAACCGCAGGTCGCGCGACAGCATCGGCATCGCCTTGTCGTATTCACGCGTCTGGATGTCCTCGGAGAGCTGGCTCACCGGCGCGACCAGCTTGATGGTCTCGTCGCGATTCTTCGCCATGAAGTCGATCACCTCGATCCAGCCGGCGAGAAAACGCCGCACGCGATCCGGGTGAGTGGTGACGAACTTCTTCGTGCCGAAGATGACGTGGGTGTGGAAGTCCTTCACGTGGTCGCCGAACTCGACCAGCACGCGGCCGTCACCGCTCTTCTCCAGCATGTAGCCGATCGAGGACGAGGTCACGATGCCCTGCACATTGCCGGCCTTGAGGGCGGCGACCTGCGCCGGATTGACGCCGAGCGGCACGGTCTTGATGCCGGTCGGACCCCAGCCGCGCTGGCGCGAGAACTCGCGCACCAGCCAGAAGGTCAGCGAGCCGCCGGTCGAGACCGACACGGTCGCGCCCTTGAGATCGTCGTAAGATCTTGATCGGAGAGTTCTTGCCGATGGAAAGCCCCATCGCGAGCGGTTCGTTCGCCATGGCGGCGACGGTCACCGCCGGCACGCCTTTCGCCAGGAAACCCATGCCGGGGCCGGAGCCGAGCGAGAAATCGATCGAGTCGGCCACCATCGCCTGCTGCAGACGCGCGTCACCACCGAAGCCGATCGATTCGACATCAAGGTTGTACTTGGCCCAGATCCCCTTCTCCTTGCCGATGTCGATCGGCGCGAACGCGAAGGTCGTGGCGGAGGCCTTGCCGACGCGAACCAGATCGGCGGCAGGCGCATGAGTGGTACAGAAGGCGAAAAAGCTCACCGCAAGCAGGCTGCGTCGCGCTAGCATTTTGTGAGGGGCTGTCATCCCGTGTGTGCCCATGGCTCCCACCCATTTGTCCTGGCGCGCGGTTATCCTGAGGCGCGGCGCTTCTGCGCCATGATAATCAAACAAGCTCGAATTCCCACCCAGCGCAAGGGCAATGCGCGCGTGCGTCCTAATGCCCGCTGCCCGAAACAGCAAAGATCTCGTCCAAGTCCTGACGGCCATCCAGCACACGCACGACCTCAGCTACACCATCCGTCACGCGATAAAAGACAACATGCGGACTTGCAACGACCGAGCGAAGGCCCGGTCTGATCTCGTCTCGGGATCGTCCCGCAAAGGGATGCTCCTCGAGTATCCGGCAGGCTTGGCCGATCTCGCGAACGATTCTTTCTGCGGTCGATCGTCCGGCTGCCCCGAAATAGTAGCCCCAGATCTTGGAAAGGTCGGAGTGCGCGTCCGGCGACCAGATGATCGGTCATCTAGGACCGGCCATGCTTCTCGTTCGATTGCCGGACGAACTCCTCAATGTCGAGCGGCTTGCCCTCACCGGCATCGAGAGACCTGAGGCCCTTGTCAATCTCAGCCCGCAGCTTGCGCAGCTTCTCGACGTGAGACAGCAGACTGCGGCCAATTTGCTCCTGATCGGCAGCAGACAGGTTCGCCACTTCGGCGATCGCTTGTTCGAGAACTTTGACCATGACAAACCATACTACTCCATTGGCACCGGCATCAAGGTTTCAGATCAGCCCGACGTCGGCCAATGCTCGACAAGACGCCCATATGGTGGTGACATCGCACTCGATGGTGTCGGAAGATCAGCTCCCGAAACCTAACTACATTTGAGGAACTTGGACTTGAATGAGACAAGAAAAGCTGAAGTGCCACACGGCACCGTACCGGGTTCATCCGCCACCGACCTCGCATTCAAATCCCCTGCCCCCCTGTTTGCACCGCCGTCGATCGCCATCGTGGGCGCGTCCGAGCGCGCGCAAATGGCCGACGCAGATCTATCGCAACCTGCGCGACTTCGGATATCCGGGCAAAATCTATCCGGTGAACCCGCGCGGCGGCGAAGTGTGGGGCAGCAAATGCTATCCCGATCTCGCCTCGCTGCCGGAGCCGCCCGACGCATGCGCTGGTGATCGTGCCGGCGCCGGCCGTGCAGGGCGTGCTGGAGACCGGCGTCGCGGCCGGCCTCAAGAGCGCGACCGTCTATGCGAGCCAGATCGGCGAAGGCGACGATCCCGAGATCGTCGCGCGCGGCGCGGCGCTCAAGGCGCTGATCGACGCGCAGCGGGCTTCGTCGATCTGCGGTCCCAACTGCATGGGCATCAACGCGCTGCGCGAGAAGAACTTCGGCTATCCCAACGCCGACCTGTGCGAGCTTGACGCCCGGCTCGGTCGCCTTCGTCACGCAGTCCGGCGGCACCGTGCAATATATCGCCAGCACCGGCGCGCATCGCGGCGTGAACTTCAACTACCTGATCTCGAGCGGCAACGAGCTCAGCCTCGACCTCGCCGACTACGTCAATTTCTTCGTCGAGGATGAGCACACGCGCGTGATCGCGCTGTTCATCGAGGGCATCCGCCGCCCGCAGGCCTTCATGGCGGCGGCCGCCAAGGCGCTCGCGGCCGGCAAGCCGATCATCGCGATCAAGACCGGCAAGTCGCAGAAGGCGCGCGACAGCGCGCAATCGCACACCGGCGCGATCGCCGGCGACTACGGCGCCTTCACCGCCATGTGCGAGCGCTACGGCATCGTCGTCTGCCCGACGCTCGACGACATGGTCGAGATGCTGCTGGCGTTCCAGGCCGGCCGGCTGCCGAAGGGGCCGCGCGTCGGCTGGGTGACGACCTCGGGCGGCACCGTCGATCTGCTCTACGACTATCTCGAAGAGATCGGCGGCATCGCGACGCCGGAATTCGACGCCGCCACCAAGGCGACGCTGCGCCCGCTGGTCTCGCCCGAGCTCGCGCTGAAGAACCCGCTCGATGCCGGCAATCCGATCGGCGATGCCGCCGACGCCGCGCTCTGCAGCGCGGTCGCCGCCGATCCCAACGTCGACATGCTGGCCTGGGGCGGCACGCCGCCGAGCGGCACAGCGCGTGCGCGATCCGCCGTCACCAGCAGCGCGTCGCGGAGGCGACCGACAAGCCGGTGATCGGCTTCATCCGCATGCAGCACGTCGACCGACAAGGAGGCGGTGGAATTCCAGGAGCAGGTCGGCTTTCCGTTCCTGCAGGGCCTGCCGGCGGTCATCCGCGCGCTGGCGCGCTCGCCTTCTACGGCGCGCGCAAGGGCCGCACGATCGCGCCGCTGCCCGCCCGCAACCGGGCGCGCCGAGACGCTGCAAGGTGCGGCCTTCGAGGCGGCGCTCGCGCGCCACGGCCTGACGCCGCCGAAAAGCGGCGCTCGCCGCATCGCCCGCGCGAGGCCGCCGCGCTGGCCGACGCGCATCGGCTTTCCGGTGGCGCTCAAGATCGTCTCACGCGCCGATCAGCCACAAGACCGAGGTCGGCGGCGTGCGCCTCAACCTTGCGTCGGCCGACGCAGGTCGAGCGCGCCGGCGCAAGCGCTCTTGCGGCCGCCGCCAAGGCCGCGCCGGGCGCGCCGATCGACGGGTTCCTGGTGCAGGAGATGGTCGAGGGCATCGAGATCATCGTCGGCGCCCGCACCGATCCGCTCTACGGCCCGATGCTGGTGGTCGGCGCCGGCGGCATCCTGGTCGAGCTGATCAAGGACGTGGCGGTCCGGCTGCTGCCGGTCACGCCCGACGATGCGCGCGCCATGATCGCCGAGCTGAAGGTCGCGAAGCTCCTCGCCGGCTTCCGCGGCCGGCCCGCCGGCCGACATCGAGGCGCTGGTGCACGGCCATCTGCGGCCTCGTCCGACTTCTATCTCGACCATCGCCACCTGCTGAGCGACCTCGAGATCAATCCGCTGATCGTGCTGGCCAAGGGCCACGGCGTGCGCGCGGTCGACGTCCGGATGGTGCGAGCCAGTCCCTGACACAAGCCAGCGCACCGCAGTCATGCATGAAAACCCGCGCGCCGCCGCGGGAAAGCGTGCTATCAGGGATTCTCGCCTGGTTCTCACCCCCGCCATCATGACCTATCGATTCGTCCTCCCCCTGCTGCTCACCGCCATGTGCGAGCAGATCGTGACGTCGCTGATGCGCATCACCACCTCGTATCGGGCGGTGGAGCTTGGCCTCTCGGTGGTGTGGCTCGGTATCATCACGGCCTTCTTCGCGGTGCTGCCGATGCTGACGGCGGTCAAGATCGGCCGCTTCATCGACCGCGGCAACGACGCCCGCACGGCCTGGATCGGCGGCGGCCTCCTGGTGCTCGCCTGTGCGGGCTTTGCGCTGGACCAATCGCTTGTTTCACTTTTGCTCTTCACCGCCCTGCTCGGCATCGCACACCTCATGCTGGTGATCAGCCAGCAGGTTCTGTGCGCGCGCCACGGCGGCCGGGAGGGCGTCGACCGCATGGTCGGCAACTACATGGTGGCAAACGCCATCGGCCAGGGCATCGGCCCCGCGATCGTGGGCTGGGCCGGCGGCTCCGCCAGCATCCCGCCAACCAGGCTCCTGTTCACCATCGGGCTTGCCTTCGCGTTACTGTCGTTCGCCGCCTCGTTCTTTCTGCGTCCCGGGCCGCCGCGGCCGCCGAAGCGCGGGGGCGACAAGCCGGTTCCGGTCAGCGAGATCGCACGCATTCCGGGGCTCAAGCTTATTTTCTTCGTCAGCGTGGTGACGGTCGCGGCGCAGGACCTGATCGTGGTCTATCTGCCGGCGCTCGGGGCCGAGCGCTCGATCTCGGTCGACATCATCGGCATGGTGCTGGCCGTGCGCGCGGTCGCCTCGATGGCCTCGCGCTTCCTCTATGCGCGGCTGAGCGCGCTGATGGGCCGCTGGCGGCTGATGGCGGTGAGCACATTGGCGAGCGCGATCTTCTACGCCGCAATCGCCCTGCCGCTGCCGATCCCGCTCTTGGTCGCGATGGTCGCGGCCGCCGGCTTCGCGCTCAGCAATGCCATCACGGTGAGCATCGCGACGCTGCTTGCGATCACCGGCGACGAGACCCGCGGCACCGCCAACTCGCTGCGCATGATGGGCAACCGGATGGGGCAGTTCGTGATTCCATTCCTGGCCGGGCTGATCGCGGCCGCCTCCGGAGTTGCCGGCATCTTCCTCATCATCGGGGCGAGCCTCGGCATATCTGGCGCGGTCGCGCAGATGCAGCGGCGCGCGCAATGACCGAGCCACGATGGGCGCCGAAGCCCCGCAATGTTGCGCGCGCGGCTGCGCTTGTCTCGGCGGGCTCCTTGACGCTCGTCGTGATGGCAACCGTGGTGAAGCATCTGGGCAACGAGCTGCCCGCGATGGAGATCCTGTTCTTCCGCTCCGCCATCGGATTTCTGTTCGTGCTGCCGCTGTTCGCGCGCAATCCGCTCGAGCCGTTTCGCACCAAACGTCCTGGCATGCATCTCCTGCGCGGCGCGGTCGGCGCGGTCGGCAATGCCTGCTTCTTCTGGACGATCACCCACATGCTGCTCGCCGACGCCATGGCGCTGCAGTTCTCGCGCCCGCTGTTCATGATCCCGCTCGCCGTGTTCCTGCTCGGCGAGACGGTCGGGTTGCGCCGCACGATGGTGGCTGCGGTCGGCTTTGTCGGCATCGTGCTCTACGCGCGCCCGTTCACGGGCGGTTTCGAGCCGGATGCGTTTGTCGGCGCGCTTGGCGCGCTCGCAGGCGGCCTGGTGGTGATCTGCATCAAGCGGCTCGCCACCACCGAGCCGACGCGCGTCATCATGTTCTACTACGCCTTCTGGAACGCCTTGTTCGCGCTCATCCCGGCGGCGCTGTTCTGGGTCACGCCGACGCTGCCGCAGCTCGCGCTACTCACCGTGGTCGGCATTCTTCGGCATCGGTGGGCAGAGCCTGATCACGCACGGGCTCACCATGGGCGAAGCGACCGTGCTGGTGCCGCTCGACTACTCGCGCATCATCTATTCGGCCGCGCTCGGCTACCTGCTGTTCAACGAGATCCCGGGCCCCTGGAGCTTTGCCGGCATGGGGCTGATCGTGGCCTGCTCGCTCTACCTCGTGCTTACCGAGAAACGGCGCAAGGCGGAGTGAGTTGCTGACAAAACCTTTACGCCTTCGTGCCAGCATCACGGCATGGCCCTGAAAACCTCCGCCTGGCGCGCCGAGCGCAATCGCAAGGCCTTGGCGCGGCTGACCAAAGCGCTGCCGGCGATCTTCCCGGCGCCGGTGCTCACTTACGCCCTCAAGCGGGCGTTCATCCCGCCGATGCCGCGCCTCGCGGTCGATGGCTACTGGCGTGCGCACCCGCTGCGCGCCGACCGGCTTGCCCGCGCGCTCGCTGCAAAGAGCGGCGCGCCAGCGGGCTGGACCTGGCGGCTGGCCGAGGGCCGCAATGAGCGACCTGCCGAAGAGCTTCCGGCTGCCGCCCGCGCCCTACCGTGAGCGCGCTCATGCGCGCGGCGGCGGCTTCTGCTGCGTCTGCGGCCAGCCGGTCTATCGGCTCGGATGGCACGTCGACCTCTGGGGCACCGGGCCCAACCCGAAAGCGAGCTGGCACTCGGCCTGCGTGGCCGCCTGGAATTTCTGGAGCGCCCCGAGCGACCAGGTGCGGCTGTTGCGAAGGCTGCAGGAACGGCGTTGCCGGGAGAGTGGCAAGCGTCTGCTCAAGACCGCCGAGGTCGACCACCGGCTGCCGCTGTTCCAGGTGTACAAGGAGCACCGCGACCTGCCGTGGCCGCAGCTGTTGAGCTACTGGGGCCTGCCCAACCTGCAGCTCATCAACCGCGAAGCCCATGTGGCCAAGTGCGCGGCCGAAGCCGGCTATCGCAGCCAGAAGCGTGCGGACACCGTGGCGGCCTAAGCCAGCCCGGCAACTGTTCGTTTACTATTCGACCAATTGCCAAATGTGATCGCGATCACATTGTTTGCGATTTCATTGATGCTGCCGCGCGCGGCTTGAACCTGCGCAGGGGGCGCCGCAACCAATCACTGACCGTGGCTAAATGCCCACCCCCGGCTATCCTGCGGTTCTCGGGCCCGGCGTTCCCCCCGCCGGGCCCTTTCATTTTCGGCGATGCCAGCTCAAACATTGACACCTGGGACATCGATGCGCATTTCGCTTGCCGCGCGCCAAGGCTAGGCTGCGTATGATCGCGACCCGATGCTAGAGGAAACCAGCATGGCCTTCGCCCAGACATCGCGTGCGCCACTCTCGCCCGTGGCATTGCTCGTGGCCGGGCTGGCGCTTGCGAGCGCGCCCGCCGCCGCGCAAGGTGTCGCCGATTTCTATCGCGGCCGCACCATCAACTTTGTCGTCGGCTTCGGCCCCGGCGGCGGCTACGATCTCTATGCGCGCGTCATCAGCCGCCATATCGGCCGCCACATCCCGGGCAATCCGATCGTGGTGGTGCAGAACATGGATGGCGCCGGCAGCGTGCGCGCCTCGAACTACGTCTACGCAGTCGCGCCCAAGGACGGCACCGTGATCGCGGCGGTGAATCAGAACATGCCGATGTATCAGCTGCTCGGCGGCGCCGGCGCACAGTTCGAGGCCGAGAAACTCGTCTGGCTCGGCAGCATGGCGAACTCGAACGGCGTGGTCTACACGTGGCACACAAGCGGCGTGCGCACCATCGAGGATGCCAAGACACAGCTCGTGCCGCTCGGCGCGGTCGGCACCGCGTCCAACTCCTACATTTTTCCGACCGTGGTGAACGCGCTCGCCGGCACCAAGTTCAAGCCGATCCCCGGCTATTCCGGCACCGGGCAGATCAACATCGCGATCGAGCGCGGCGAAGTGATGGGGCGCGGCGGCACCACCTGGGCAAGCGTGCAGAGCAGCAATCGGGCGTGGCTCGAAGGCAACCGGCTCAACATCCTGCTGCAGATTGGCTTCGAGAAGGAGCCGGAGCTCAAATCAGTGCCGCTCCTGCAGGACGTGGTCAGCAACGATGACGACCTCAAAGTCGCCAACGTGGTCAGCCTGCCGACCGCGCTCGGCTACGCGCACTGGGTCGCGCCCGGCGTGCCAAGCGATCGCGTCGAGGCGTTGCGGCAGGCCTATGCGGCCACGATGAAAGACGCGGAGTTCATCGCGGAGGCACAGAAGCTCAATATGGAGCTGCGCCCTCAAAGCGGCGCACAGGTGAGCACGCTCGCGAAGCGCGTAACCGACACGTCCAAGCCGGTACTCGAGCGCACCGCCAAGATCCTGGGATGGTGATGCAGTGCAACAGCTGTTTATGTCGAATTAACACGGACGCTGCTTGAATTCAGACGCAGACTTGCACACCTTTGCATGCGGATGGAAATTGCCTGAAAAAAGGGAGAACCCGATGCGACTGGCTATCACTGCAGCAGCGTTGGCTGTCTGCACGACCACGCTGTCGACGCCGAGCTTTGCTCAATACTCGCAATGCATAGCGGGCCGCGGGTGCGTGCCGGCGACGCAGGAAAGCTACAATGCGTGCTTCCAGCTTGCCCTTCACCGCGGCCTGACGGTCACGGTCGGCGACAAGCGCAATCTTGATCTGTTCATCTATCAATGCCTGGAGGGCCGCATCCGGCACTAACGCTCACTCCCACCGCTTTCAAAAGGGCTTCGTAGATGGGCAAAGCTTTATGCCCATCTACAGCTTCTCGCCCTTGCCCAATGCTGCTGGTCAATGCGCCAGGAACGAGCAGCGCGGTAAGCCGGTGATGATATTGCGGGTCACACCGCCGAACACCTATTCACGCAAGCGCGCGTGCCCTTAGGCGCCGGCAGCGACAAGATCCGCCTCGGTCTTCCAGATGCGATCGATCTGCTCCGCCTCGCTCGCGGCCAGAACGTCGTGGCGTTTGAGCCATGCAACGACATCGTGACGCGCCCTTGCGCCGCGCCGCGGCTGGCCTCGCTTTCCACGATCTCGAGCACACTGGTGTCCTTCGCCTTATGCAGCAGCGGCAGCGCATCGACGACGGCGCGCCGGGCCTCGCGGGTGTCCTTCCAGGCCACCAGCACGTTGTCGAGCTTGAGATAGCCCGCGATCTGCAATCGCGCGTCGTTCTGCTGCTCGAGGTCCAGATGGACCATCAGAGTCGAGAACGTCATTTGAATCTCCTGCCGACAAACTGCATCTCTATTCTAGGTGCAGCAGCCGCAGTGGTTTTAATTGACATCAATTCGGCCGCTGAGCGCGTCAACGTAGCCGAGCCAGCGCCAGCCGGCTGATCAACAATGCTTGTGGATAACTTGGTGATGCAATACCAGAGTGGCTCCGAGAGCCCCATCCAGCCAAATAAAATGGCGGCCATCGATAGGTAGAGTGGCTGTGCGAGGCGCCTAAGGCAGCTCTTGAATGTCACGGCACGCGAATCAGGAGTAAGAAAGTTTTGTAGCGTGGAGTTGTAGCGCGTACTGCTCGATGATGGACCGAGGAGCACGAGCCATGACGAGGCTTGGCCTTACACTGTGGGCGTGGTTCGACAAATTGAACCGCACGTTTCGCGGCCGCATAGCGATCATCACCACAGGGGTCATCGCATTCCTTAGCGCCCTCGTCTTGGCCCTACGGTTCAATAAATTGAACCGCAAGTTCCACGACCACATGGCGATCACCATCACAGGAGTAATCGTATTCCTGAGTGCCCCCGCCTTGGCGCTCATGTCTTACGGAGTTCATGCCTTTCTCGGTGCGGGCACGACTGGGAACGGCGACAGCCACAAAGTCGCGATCCCTGTAGCAGTCACTTGGGCCATTCAGACGAACAAAGAGAACAAAGGCGATCGTATCATTCTATCGGCTGCAGACACGGTTCGACTGCGCTTCTTCTTCGATGACGTTTCTAATGATCCTACGCCAGAAAAAGTACCGCTTCCGAGGCCAAGGCCAGACGAGTTGATCGCACTGGACGCGCCGCCAGTCGATCTCCAACCCGCACTAGATCGCAACAAGCGGGAACAGTGCGAATGGGAAAAGCTCAAGAGAGTACCCGACTCCAAGCTCGAAGCGCTGCCCGATTTCATGACAAGCTGTCTCGGGCCGCCCACTCAACTAACGCCACCCAACCGGTAGGCTTTCGAGGCGATCAGCTGGCCACTGTCCCGCCTCAACGACTCCGAGTTTCGTGCGAACGATCGCTTGGCTCGACACTCCGACGACGCCTCGATGTCGTCGTTGTCGAGAATGCGCAGCGCAGCGCCGCGCGCTCGGCACGTGAGGGCCAATTGTATTGAGGCAACCTATTCACCTTTGGTCAATTCGTCAGGGACGAGCAGCGCCGTGAGCGCGTGACGAGATTGTGGGTCACACCTGATGGGCGCGCGCCTGCTACTCGCCCGGGCTGCGTGGCCAGCGCCAGCTCCGCGGGCCGCTGTCAAGCCGGGCCTTCTGCTCCTCGTTGAGCGAGGCATGAAAGGCTTCGAAGGCCGGCACAACGAGGCGCACTGCCTCCCGTAATGCCGCGAGCCGCTTCTCCAGGAACACCAGCCGCTCCTGCGCGCTGCGTGGAATTTGCGCGGGGCACACGCCAGCGCTCGTATCGGCCGCTTTCGTCACGGCGGCCTTGAGCTCGGCAAGCGCCGGCTGTTGTGGACCGGTCGGACTCACCAGCTTTTCGATCTGGTCCACGCCCCAGCCCGCTTGCGTCGCCGCACGCGGATTGCAAAGCGCCGAAAATCCGCCATGCGCAATAATGACGGGCTCGATCACCATCGTGGCGCCCCAGCCCGCCCCGCGCGGGAGCGTCTGCGCCAGGAGCGGTGCAGGTTGCAGCAAGAGCACTGCAACCCACGCGACTGCAAACAAATGCTTACTCGCCGTCATGGTGCCCCGCTTTCGAAGCTCATGATCCATCGCGGCACCCTCGGTCCGAGTTTCGGAAGTAAGGGGCACGGGTGTGGCGGTCGGAAAGTCCGCATTATTTTTCGTGGCCTAGTCCGGGATGCGAGGCCAACTGCCACGTCACCCCTTCGTTCCCATGCTGATTTTCTGTCCATCGCCCGTCAGGCGCCTGCCCATAATATAGGCGGCAAGCGACAGCCAAACCTTCGCAAGCCCCTCAACGGCTACCACGCCCCCCACGCCCAACGATAATTTAGCTAGGTAAATCAAATTGTTACGGCATGGCACAGGCTTGGCATGGTCTTTGCGAATTGGGTGAACGCGGTCGCCTCAACGGCCGATCGCACGCGTCAAACAGAGGACATCGCGATGTTCATTACCAATAGTGCGGCCGCCGGACGGCCGCTCACCCGTCGTTGGCTGGTCGCCGCGGCGGGACTTGCGCTCGGCGCCGGTTTTGTGGGGCCTGCGCAGGCTCAGGAAACAATCAAGGTCGGCATCCTTCACTCACTCTCCGGCACCATGGCGATCAGCGAGACCACGCTGAAGGACGTCATGCTGATGCTTATCGAGGAGCAGAACAAGAAAGGCGGTGTGCTCGGCAAGAAGCTCGAGGCCGTCGTGGTCGATCCGGCCTCGAACTGGCCGCTGTTCGCCGAGAAGGCGCGCGAGCTCATCACCAAGGACAAGGTGTCCGTCGTGTTCGGCTGCTGGACCTCGGTGTCTCGCAAGTCGGTGCTGCCGGTGTTCAAGGAGCTCAACAGCATCCTGTTCTATCCGGTGCAATATGAAGGCGAGGAGAGCGAGCGCAACGTGTTCTACACCGGCGCCGCCCCCAACCAGCAGGCGATCCCGGCCGTCGACTACCTGATGAGCAAGGACGGCGGCGCGGCCAAGCGCTGGGTGCTCGCGGGCACCGACTACGTCTATCCGCGCACCACCAACAAGATCCTCGAGGCCTATCTGAAGCAGAAAGGCGTCGCGCAAGCCGACATCATGATCAACTACACGCCGTTCGGACATTCCGACTGGCAGACGATCGTATCCGATATCAAGAAGTTCGGCTCGGCCGGCAAGAAGACCGCCGTGGTGTCGACCATCAATGGTGACGCCAACGTGCCGTTCTACAAGGAGCTCGGCAACCAGGGCGTCAAGGCCACCGACATCCCGGTGGTAGCGTTCTCGGTCGGTGAGGAAGAGCTCGCCGGCCTCGACACCAAGCCGCTGCTCGGACACTTGGCCGCCTGGAACTACTTCCAGTCGATCAAGTCGCCGGTCAACGACAGATTCATCAAGACTTGGCAGACTTTCACCAAGAATCCCAAGCGCGTGACCAACGACCCGATGGAAGCGCACGTGATCGGCTTCGCGATGTGGGTTAAGGCGGTCGAGAAGGCGAAATCGATCGATCCGAATAAGGTCATCGAGGCACTGCCCGGCATCGAGGCGCCCAACCTGACCGGCGGCACCTCGAAGATGCTGCCCAACCATCACATCACCAAGCCGGTGTTCATCGGCGAGGTGCGCGGCGACGGCCAGTTCGACGTGGTGTGGAAGACGCCCGGCCTCGTGCCCGGCGACGCCTGGTCCGACTTTCTCGACGGCTCCAAGGACCTCGAGGCCGACTGGGTCACCCTCAAGTGCGGTAACTACAACAAGGTCACCAAGAAGTGCGGAGGCGCCTGACAGCGACCTAGCAGCCATGACACAATCCAGGGGCGGCAAGTCGCCGCCCCTTCGACTGCAATGCCGGGACTAGAGACATGAGCGCCTTCTGCGAACGCCTGCTGGCGCTGGTATTCGCCTTGTGTGTTCTGTGCGTCGCCGCCCCTGCGGCCCGCGCGGACGCCTACGAGGATGCCCTCGCCCATTTCCTTGCCGACAGCTTCGACGAAACGATTGAGGGTATCAACGCCGTCGTGGCCAGCGGCAATCCGCTCGCCGAGAAGGTGATTGGCGCATTGCAGTCCGGTCGCCTGCTGTTCAGCGCAGAACAGAAGCGCGTGTTCTTCAAGGACGAAGCCGACAGCCTGTTCGACGCCGCCTCCGGATCGCCAGCGACCGGTTCACCACCCGCCGATCTCGCGCCGGTGCGTCTCAACAACCGCCTGCGGCGCATCGTCGAGGCGACCCTCGGCGGCCTCACGCTCTTAGCGCCAGATCCGGCCAAGCGGCTCGAGGCCGCACAGGCCGTGTTCAAGTCGAAGGATGCCAATGCGCTGCCGGCTCTCGAGCAAGCAATCGCCAAGGAAACCAATGCACGCGTCAAGCGCGCCTTGAGCGAGGCGCGCGCCGCCGTCATCCTCTATCTCGACAGCGCGGCCGAAACCGACAAGATCGACGCGGTCGGCGTGATCCGCGACCGCGGCGACAACGAAGCGCTGTCCCTGCTGCGCGGCCTGCCGGACAGCACACCGCCCGCCGTCAAGCAGCTCGCTGCGGACGCGATCGCCTCGATCGAGCGGACGCTGGGAGCCTGGGAGACCGTGCAGAATGCCTGGTACGGAATTTCGCTCGGCTCGGTGCTGCTGCTGGCCGCCATCGGGCTCGCCATCACATTCGGCGTGATGGGCGTCATCAACATGGCGCACGGCGAGATGGTGATGCTCGGCGCCTATACAACGTTCGTGGTGCAGGAGATCATCCGCACCCGCTATCCTGGCCTGTTCGACTATTCACTGTTCATCGCGACGCCGCTCGCCTTCCTGATCGCGGGCTTTGTCGGCGTCCTGATCGAGCGGGGCATCATCCGGTTCCTCTATGGACGACCGCTCGAGACGCTGCTTGCGACCTGGGGCCTCTCCCTCATCCTGCAGCAGGCGGTACGCACCGCCTTCGGCCCGACCAACAAGGATGTCGGCAATCCGTCCTGGATGAGCGGCTCGTTCGATCTCGGCCACATCACCATCACCTATAGCCGGCTCTGGATCGTGGTGTTCACACTGCTGGTGTTCGTCCTGCTGCTGGCGCTCCTGCGCTACACTCGCCTCGGGCTCGAGATGCGTGCCGTCACCCAGAACAGGGCGATGGCCGCCTCCATGGGCATCCGCACCGGCTGGATCGATGCCATGACCTTCGGGCTTGGCTCCGGCATCGCCGGCATCGCCGGCGTCGCGCTCTCGCAGATCGACAACGTCAGCCCCAATCTCGGCCAGGGCTACATCATCGACTCGTTCATGGTCGTGGTGTTCGGCGGAGTCGGCAATCTCTGGGGCACGCTGGTTGGCGCGCTCACGCTTGGCGTCGCCAACAAGTTCCTCGAGCCGTTTGCCGGTGCCGTTCTCGCCAAGATCGCGATCCTGGTACTGATCATTCTGTTCATCCAAAAGCGCCCGCGCGGGCTGTTCGCACTCAAGGGCCGGGCGGTGGAAGCATGAGCGCGTTTCCGCTGATCCGCGCACTCGATCGCGCAACCATCATTGTGGTGGTGCTGCTCGCCGGCTTTGCGATCCTGGTGCCACTGCTCAATCTGTTCGTGCCTGCCTCCTCGCCCTTCCACGTATCGAGCTACTTCGTCGCGCTGTTCGGCAAATACATCTGCTACGCGATCCTGGCGCTCTCGATCGACCTGATCTGGGGCTATTGCGGCATCCTCTCGCTCGGCCATGGCGCCTTCTTTGCGCTCGGCGGCTATGCGATGGGCATGTATCTGATGAGGCAGATCGGGACGCGCGGCGTCTATGCCAATCCGATCCTGCCCGACTTCATGGTGTTCCTGAACTGGCCCGAGCTGCCGGTCTACTGGTACGGCTTCCAGCACTTTCCCTACGCGCTCTTGATGATCGTGCTGGTGCCGGGGCTCCTCGCGCTCGTGTTCGGCTGGTTCGCCTTCCGCAGCCGCGTCACCGGCGTCTATCTCTCGATCATCACGCAGGCGCTCACCTTCGCGCTGCTGCTCGGCTTCTTCCGCAACAATTTCGGCTTCGGCGGCAACAACGGCCTCACCGACTTCAAGGACATCCTGGGCTTCAATGTGCAAGCGCCGGGCACGCGCGCGGCGCTGTTCGCCATCTCGACGCTCGCCTTGATGATCGGGTTCCTGGTCTGCCGCTCGATTGTCGCCTCCAAGTTCGGCAAGGTGCTGATCGCGATCCGCGACGCCGAGAGCCGGACGCGCTTCCTTGGCTATCGCGTGGAATCCTACAAGCTGTTCGTGTTCACGCTGTCGGCCTGCATGGCCGGTATCGCCGGCGCCCTCTACGTTCCGCAGGTCGGCATCATCAATCCGAGCGAGTTCTCGCCCGGAAATTCCATCGAAGCCGTGATCTGGGTCGCGGTCGGCGGCCGCGGCACGCTCAGCGGAGCGATCCTCGGCGCCATCGTGGTCAACTACGGCAAGACCTTCTTCACCAGCGGGCCGCTCGCGCCCTACTGGCTGTTCATACTCGGCGGTCTCTTCGTCGCCGTTACTCTGTTCCTGCCGCGCGGCATCGTCGGCACCGCGCAGCATTGGATGGAGCGCTGGCGCGAGCCAAACGAACAAAGCCCCGCGGCGAGTGGCGCGGCCGCCGTCAGCCCGCCGCCACCCGAGCCTGCACCGCGGCCGGCGGAGTGAATGGCCATGGACGAAGACCTCACCGCCGGCTCGATGCTCTACCTCGACGGCGTCTCCGTCTCCTTCGACGGCTTCAAGGCGCTCAACAAGCTCTCGCTAACGGTCGCGCCCGGCGAGATGCGCGCGATCATCGGCCCGAACGGCGCCGGCAAGACCACCATGATGGACGTGGTCACCGGCAAGACCCGGCCCGACGACGGCGACGTCTTCTTCAACGGCACGCAGGATCTCACCACGCTCGACGAAACTCAAATCGCCGAGCTTGGCATCGGCCGCAAATTCCAGAAGCCGACCGTGTTCGAGATGCACACGGTCGAGGACAATATCCTTTTAGCGCTCAAGAGCGACCGCCGCTCGCGCGCGACCCTGTTCTGGCGCCCGAACAACGAGGATGACCGCCGCATCGAGAGCATCCTGCAGATCGTGCGGCTCTCTCCCCTGCGGCAGCGAATCGCCGGCAGCCTGTCACACGGGCAGAAGCAATGGCTGGAGATCGGCATGCTGCTCGCGCAGGAGCCCAAGCTCCTGCTGGTCGACGAGCCGGTCGCCGGCATGACCGACACCGAAACGCGCCAGACCGCCGAGCTGCTGAAGGAGATCAACCGCGACCGTACCGTGATCGTGGTCGAGCACGACATGACCTTCGTGCGCGATCTCGGCGTCAAGGTCACCTGCCTGCACGAAGGCACGGCAATCGCCGAGGGCACGATCGACCAGGTGTCGGCCAACCAGCGCGTAATCGAAGTGTATTTGGGACGATAGCGATGCTCGAGGCAAAGACCATCGACCTGCACTACGGCGCCGCGCAGGCGCTACGCTCGGTCTCGCTCACCGCCGAGCCCGGCAAAGTGACCTGCGTGCTCGGCCGCAACGGTGTCGGCAAGACGAGCCTGCTTGATGCACTGGCCGGCCAGCAGCCGATCAGCCGCGGCAGCATCAGCTTCGACGGCCAGGATATCACCCCACTCAAGTCCTCCGACCGCGCGCGCCGCGGCATCGCCTATGTACCGCAGGGCCGTGAGATCTTTCCGCTGCTTACCGTGGAGGAGAATCTCAAGACCGGCTTCGCACCGCTCAAGCGCGAGGACCGCACCATCCCGGACGACGTGTTCTCGTTGTTTCCGATACTCAACACCATGCTCGGTCGGCGCGGCGGCGACCTTTCGGGCGGCCAGCAACAGCAGCTCGCAATCGGTCGTGCGCTGGTCATGCGGCCGCGCGCGCTGCTGCTCGACGAACCGACCGAAGGCATCCAGCCCTCGATCATCAAGGACATCGGTCGCGCCATCGCGTATCTGCGCAACCTCGGCCAGATCGCCACCGTGCTGGTCGAGCAATATCTCGACTTTGCACTCGAGCTCGGCGACTATTTCGCCGTGATGGACCGCGGCGCCATCGTGTATTCCTGCACGCGCGAGACGCATCGACGAAACCGCACTCAAGCGCGCGATGGCGATCTGAGACGGCGATCTGGAGCGGCGATCCAAGACCGTCCCGACGCGGGTTCTGGACACGACCGGACCCCAATGGCAATGTCCTCCGACAAGAGGGACCGGCAGGCTGCGGCGAGCGGCTGCCTTCGCAATGGCCCCGTCGCAATTCGGAGGGACACCCATGCACCAATCCGCCAGCCTGCTCCAGCGCATGACCGCCGTCGGATGTGTCGTCGCGTGTGTCATCCTTGGCCTCGTGACAGCGGCGTCCAACGTCTCCGCTCAAGACAAGCGCAAGGCAAGCCCGCCGGTGCTGGTGACC
Source organism: uncultured Alphaproteobacteria bacterium (assembly GCA_963745515.1). GTDB lineage: Bacteria > Pseudomonadota > Alphaproteobacteria > Rhizobiales > Xanthobacteraceae > VAZQ01. The sequence continues at coordinate 11,525 of CAVUXO010000006.1, read as the reverse complement.
TCGATCGGCCAGAGCCTGGATGGCTTCCAGGTCCAGCTTGCGGTGCGGCGCGCCGGCATTGCCTTCCAGTACGATCCGCGCGCCGAGGCCGACAAGCTCGCCGAGGTGAAGACCGTGTTTCTCGCGGTCGGCGCCAGCCTCAAAGGCTTTGGCGACGCCGGCATCACCATCAAGGACGAGCTGGCGCGCACCGGCAAGCTGCTTGACGCCGCCAAGAGCAGCGGCACCTACATCGTCGTGCTGCACATGGGCGGCGAGGAGCGCCGCGACGTGCTCTCCAATCAGCTGATCGAGCTCACCGCGCCGCGCGCCCATCAGCTTATCATCCGCGAGGACAGCGACGCCGACGGCATGTTCGCCGGGATCGCCAAGGCGGGTAACATTCCGCTCACCGTGATCGACAACGTGATCAATCTCAGGAAGCCGCTGCAGGAGATGTTCGCGGGCGGCTAAGCAATTGCGCAGAGTACAACGATGCGCCCGCTGCTGATCCCCGCGATCGGCCTGCCGTCGGGCGAGCATATCTCCGACGCCCGGTTGTTTGTCGTCGCGCTGCTGGCGCTTGCCGGCTGCATCCTTTGGCAAGGCACCGTGGCGTGGCGGCATCGCCGCACTCTTCGCGCCATACCGGTGCGCATCCATGTCGCTGGCACGCGCGGCAAGTCGACGACGACACGACTGATCGCTGCCGGCTCTGCGCGCCGGCGGACGGCGCGTGGTCGCCAAGACCACCGGCTCGGAGCCGCGCCTGATCCTGCCCGACGGACGCGACGAGATCTGGCCTCGGCGCGGGCCGGCATCGATCCGCGAGCAGATAGGCTTCGTCAGACGCGCCGCACAGCTCGGCGCCGACACGATCGTCGTCGAATGCATGGCGATCCGTCCGGAATTCGTGTTCGCCAGCGAGCGCCATCTGGTCGAGGCCACCACGACTGTCATCACCAATACGCGGGCCGACCATCTCGAGGACATCGGCGAGAGCTCGGAGGCCAGCGCGCAGGCGCTGGCCTGGTCGATCTGCGCCAACGGCCAGCTGGTCGTCAGCGCCGAGGCGGCGAGCCCCGCGCTCCTCGCTCGCGCCAAGGCGCGCGGCACCGACCGTCACCATCGTGGACACAGCAGGCCTCGACCCCGATCGACAGCCGATCGCGCGCTCGCGCTTGCGGTCGCGACCGCGCACGGCGTGCCGGCCGCGATCGCGAAGCCAGCGATGGATGCGGCCGCGCCTGATCCCGGCAGCTTCCGCGAACGCACGCTCGACATCGAGGGCAAGCCGGTTCGTTTCGCCAACGCATTCGCGTGCAACGACGTCGATTCGCTCAAGCTGCTGTGGCCGACCGTTGCGACCAGCGAACGCCCGGTCGTGCTCCTCAATGCACGGCGCGACCGGCCGCTGCGGACGCAGCGCTTCCTCGCCTTTCTGGCGGCGCAAGTGCCGACGCCGTTGCTCTTTGTCGTCGGCGATCCGCTCGCCGCTCGTCTCGCCCGCCGCGCCGGCTTCGGCCCTGATGCGGTGCGGCGACTGCGCGCACGTTCGCCCGACAGTGCGCTGCGCGAGCTTGCCGCGTCCGCGCCATCCGGCGGCGTGATCTGGGGCGTCGGCAACTACCAGGGCTTCGGCGCCCGTCTCATCGCCGAGCTTGCCGGGCGCGACGCACCGTGCTGACCGCCGCGCTGATCATCGGCGTCGTGGTCAGCCTCGCGCTGACCGAGCTTCTCGGGCTCTCGCCTGGCGGCATCATCGTGCCCGGCTACGTGGCGCTTCTGCTCGATCGGCCGCTGGCGCTGGCCGCATTCCTCACGGTCGCGCTCCTGAGCTACGGCATCCTGCTCGCGCTCGGCACGCGCCTCATGCTCTATGGCCACCGCCGCTTTGCCGATTGCGCTCATCGCCGGCCTGACGCTGAGTGTCGGCGCGCAATGGCTGGTGCCGATGTTCGTGCCGGCCTATGTGGAATGGGTCGGACTGGGACTGATCGTGCCAGGATTGCTCGCGCATCAGTTCGACCGGCAAGGCGTGCTGCCGACGCTGCTCATGCTCGCGATCGCGGCGCCGCTCATACGGCTGATCGTTATCGTGGTGGTGCGACTATGAGCGCACCTCCAATGCGCCGCGCGTGCAGAGCCGCCTCAAGCCGACGTGGCTTGCTGTCGCTGCCGCAGCTGAGCATTGCGCTCTGGCTCGTGGTCGAGCAGGCGCTGCAGCGCCCGATCCATCCGCAGTTTGCCGAGATGCTGATGGCGGCGCGCACCATGCAGGCCGCGAGCCGCGTGCTGTTGGCTGGAGAAGGAGATGCGCGGGCTTGACGCCGTCCGATGCAAGCCGATCCCAATCGCACCGGCATGATCGGACAGGAATACACGCCGATCACCACCACGATTGGCGAGCTTCCCGCCAAGCGCACCGCCACCAATCCGGATTTCGCCGCCGCGCTCGTGCGCCAGATCGCCTCGCTTGAGCTCGCGCGCGGCACACCGGTGGTGATCGTCGTTTCCGGCTCCTTCGTCGGCGGCGATGTCGCGGCGATCACCGCCACCGAGACGCTCGGGCTGCGCCCGATCGTGATCGCCTCGCTCAGCGCCTCGATGTGGGGCGCCAACGATCCCGAGTTCAACCTCATCGACATGCTCGCCGCACTGCGTGAGCACAACGTGATCCGCACCCGCGCGGTTGCGGCTGTGCTCGGCGGCGGCGGCGCGATCGGCGGCAGCATGGACCCGGATGGCGTCGCGGCGTTGCGCCGCTCGGCCGCGCGCGATGGCGTGCCGATCATCGAGGTGCGCCCGGTCGTGGCGCTGATCGACGCCCTGCTCGCGCGCATCAAGGCCGCGGCTGGCGACAAGCGCGCCCGGGCGCCGTGATCAATGTCGGCGGCGCGCTGATCGGCCTTGGCTCCTGCCGCGAATCGTATGAATGGCCGCCAGGCCTGACGCGGCGCGCGCCGCCTTGCAGCGACGGCACGCCGGGCCTCGCGATGCGGCTCGCCGCCGATGGCCTGCCGGTCCTGCACATCATCAACATGCGGCGGCTGGCGCTCGAATGGGGCTTGCCATTCGACCCGACACCGCTGCCAATCCCTGGTAACAACAGGGCCGATCTACGGGTCGGCCAAACCGGCTCCGTAACCGCGAGGGGGGAATGGAATGGAATTCGGTCTGCAGCCGGGGACGATCTTTGCGATCGCGATCGCGCTGTTCCTGGCCTCGCACTTTCTGCTGCGTGCTCCGCTGCCGCTCTCCTTCATCATCGTGGCTGCTGTAACCGCGCTCATCGGCGATTTCGGCATCCCGTTCCGCCATCTGGTCGAAGGCGGTTTCGGCTTCATCAATCTGGTGCTGGCGCTGTTTGCCGGCGCCTTCTTCGGCCACATGATGCGAGGCAAGCGGCGCGGCCGAAGCGGCCGCGGCCGGGATCGTGCGCCTGAGCGGCGGCCGCCGACTGCTGCTGCTCACGCTCGCCGCGCTGCCGCTGTTCGTGGTCGGCATGTTCGTCGGGCTCTCCGGCGTCGCCGTGCTTGCGGCGGGCGTGGTCGCCGTGCCGGCGCTGCGGCAGAGCGGCTTCGATGATGCCACCATGGCGGCCTTCATCGCCGTCATGGCCACCGCCGGCATGATCGCGCCGCCCATGAACGTGCCGGCGATGCTGATCGCCGACGGCGTCAACATGCCATGGACCAACACCAGCCGGCGCGCTGCTTGCACTGGCGCTGCCGCTCGCGGCTGCGGCGCTCGTCTGGTTCACGGTCTGGTCAGGGCCCGACCAAGCCGCGCAAGCGCGCCGGCGCAGAGCAGCATCGCGCGCGCTGCCTGCGCGGCTTTGCACCGCTCGCTGCTGATCGTCGTGATCTGGATCGCGGTGCGGCTGTTCCCGACCGTGCTCATCGATCCGGCAAGCCCGCTGATCCTGGTGATCGGCGGCCTCGCGGCGCTGCCGATGCTGCCCGAGGGCGAGCTGCGCAAGGTGGTGATGGCGACCTTCACCGGCACGCCACTGCTGCTCGCCGCCGTGCTGGTGACGGTCGGCATCCTGGTGCAGATCATGACGCTGACCGGCGTGCGCGGCTGGCTCGTCATCAGCACCATGTCGCTCACTGTGCCCTGGAACTATCTGAGCCTGCTCGCTCGGCATGCCGCTCCTCGGCGGCGCGCTCACCGCCATGTCGGTCAGCGACGTGATCGGCGTGCCGGCGGCGTTCTCGTTCATCGGCCAGGACATGATCATCAACGTCGCGGCGCTCTCGGCGATCGCCTCGCTCGCCGAGTTCGTGCCGCCGACCGCGATCGCGGCCGCGCTCTCGTGCTACGTCGTTGGCGGCGGAAGCATCGGCCAGGTGATCCGGCGCGCCTGGCCGCCGATGGCGGTGCTGCTGCGTTGTCGCGCTGCTCATGCTCGTCTTCGCGCGCCAGCTCACCGGCATTCTGACGTGACACTTCACGAGCGCGGCGGCGGCTGCAGGAACGCGCCGAGCCCGCGCGTGTTGACCTCGTTGTAGTCCGGGAATATTCTCGACCTCGATCGGCGATTGCGGATTGAGATCGTTGTAGGCGTCGATGATCTCCTTGATGGACGCGAGATTGCGCGCGACACGCAGCTTCAACGGCCAGCCGCGCTCGTCGAAGCCGACGAACAGCCGCTTGAGCGCGGCCGCGCGCACATAATTCGGGTCGCGGCCTTCGACCACCAGCTCTACGCCGGTGCGGCCGCGGAACCGCCCCATCGCCGGGTTGGCGCTCTCGGTCAGGATCGCCTGCGCCTTGGCATGATCGCCGAACTCGCGATGGCTCAGCCCATGCAGATTTTTCGGCGAGGCCGAAAGCCCGATCGGGATGCGCCGTGCCTGCAGCGTCCCGACTGCGGTCGCCGCCGTCTCGAACGCATTCTCGTGCGCCACCATGGTGTTGATCACCGGATATTCCGGCTGCGCCTCGTGCAGGTCGAGCACGAGCGAGGCGTCCTTGGCCGATCGCTGTGAGCGCATGGCTCACGCGCGCCGTCAGCCAGCCGCTCGTCAGGCCCGGATGATTGCGATTGAAGTTACGCGTCTCGTGGCCGACCATCCGCTCGAGTGATCGGCTGATGCACGAACACGTCCGGATCGGGCCATTGATGCGCCGGATTGGTCAGCCGCATGCCGACACGAAACCAGCGCGGCCCCGCCGGCGTCGCGATCTCGTAGCGGTGCAGATAGGCTTCCATCGGATCGGTGTGGGTGAAACCGCGAGCGATTGGCCTGCGGCACCACGATGAGGCGGCCGCGTTTGACGCGCGCATTCTCGACCATCAGAATCGCCGCCATCACGCCGCCGATCTCCTGCGGATGCGTGCCGCCGAGAAGCAGCATCGTGCCGCCGGGCTCGCCCGCAAGCTCGAACACCGGCGTATCGCCAGGTCCGCCCGCGAGGCTCGGCTCGGTTGCGCTCAGCATGCGCTGCGCCGTGACGCCCGCGCCGGCGACGATCGGCTCGGCCTCCTGCATCGAGCGGAAGATCGACGCCGCCGAGAGCGTCACCACCAGCGCCCCGATGGAAAAGGCGAGCGCGCAAAAGCGAACGCGGATAAATGCGCCCATCACTTCACTCCCGCGGCGCGCAGCGCGAACGGCACGAACACCAGCGCGGCGAACAACTGCGAGCGCCAGTCGCGCTCGCGCCAGAGCACGATCACCATCATGACGGCAACGAAGAGCGCCAGCAGGCGATAGACGAGCATCAGGAGCTCGCGCGTCGATCATGTCACGCGCCTCAGAGAAAACTGGTCGATCCCTCGAACGCCGGCAAGAGGCGGCCGAGCAGCAGCACCAGCAGCCAGAAGCTGAGCGAAAGGCCTGCCGACACCTTCATGAAGGTCGTGGCCTGATCATCCTCGCCGAGCACAAGCGCGTGCCTGTGCTCCATCAACGTAAAGACGAGCGCATTGAGGCCGGCCAGCAGGATCAGGAACATCTTCAATTTGAACGCGGGATTAGGCCAATACATCATCGGATCGGCAGCAAAGAACAGGATGCCGGTCAACAGGTTGATCACAAACCCGATGATCACGAACGGCAGAAAGGAGAGCGCCGAGCGCATCGAGATATTCCGCAGGAAGCCAAGAATGCGCAGATCGACGATCAGGATGCCGCCGACCAATAGCGACAGGCCGAGGAAATGCAGCGTCTCGCCGGTCGCGAACATCCAGCGGCTCTGCCGCACGGCGACGCCGAGCGAGGTGTCCCTGATCCAGTGCAGAATGTCTGCTTCAGTCATCGCGTGCCAACCCGTGCTCGGCGTTTCCCTTCGATCGCATCCACACCTCACACCGGTGGCGGCCCGATCGTGTATCCGATCAGCCTCCCGGCGACGATCGCGCCGCACCAGAACACGATCGATGTAATCGCGGACACCTTCGCTCCGGTTGGAACTTTCAGCTCTCCCGCAGGCGCGCGCTCCATGCCTTCGAGCGCGCGCGACAGCGCCCACACGCGAGAGACCCGCAAGGACGATCAGGATCATCTTGATCAGGAATGCAGGCGTGACCGGCATGCGCCGCGGCTCGGCCATCAGCAGCACGATGCCGGAAGCAGCGTTCATGGCAAAGCCGAACCAGGCAAGTCCGAAGAGCTGATCGAATGCCGACAGGGAGACGCTCTTGGCGTAGCCGAGCACACGCGCGCTGAACATGAAGCTGATGCCGACCACAAGGGCCATGCCGACGGCATGAAAGCACAGCGCGATCGGATGCCCCCAATCCGACTCGCGCATCCAGGTCGAGAACTCCGAGTGCTCAAGCCAGATGAGGAATTCCATTGCGGCTATGCTTTCGCCTTGCTGGCTGACGGCCATGTCGCCTCGCTCCGCGCCGTCAGCGATCATGATCTTGTCGAAGGTCCCGTCGCGATTGATGACGATGTGCTTCAAGGCGGCGAGGATGTGCAGGATTGCGCCCAGGATGATGATGGATGCGGTCACCCCATGAATGCGCCGCAACAGATCGTGCAGGCCAGACGACGGCGCGAACGGGCTCGGGATCGCGAAGGCAAACACCTCGATCGCGTCGCCGCCCGACCAGACCATCAGCGGGCCCGAGAGCAGCATCACGCCGATCGCGATCAGGAACAGATAGTGGAAGGCTTTCGCGACCGGAAACAGCAACGCGCTCTGGCCCGGATGCGGGCCGGATGGCCGACCGCAAAGCGCCAGAGAATGCGTCGCCCACAGCAGCAGATAGGCGCTTACACCGATGGCTCATGTGCAGATGCGCGTACCAGGCGGAGTCGGCCTGGACATCCGTCTGCGACATGGTGCCGAGCGTCCACATCGTCAGCACGACAACGGCTGTGAGCCAGTGCAGCGCGATCGAGACCCAGCCGTAGCCACTGCGCGTATCTTTCCACCTCACGGGCGCCGGCCCTTTGCAAATAGCGCCAGCGATGTTGGACAAAGCCTCGCGGCGTCGTCATGGCCGGGCTCGTCGTGGCCATCCGCCTCTTGCTTTGGCGCGTGATACGCAATCCGGTTGATCGGTTCTTGCTTTCTGTCGTCCCCGCGAAAGCGGGGACCCAGTAAACACCGACCGAACATATGTGCTCCGGCAATGCAACAAACGCTCTGGGATACTGGGTCCCCGCTTCCGCGGGGACGACACTGAGAGCGCTGATCATCCGGAGGCAGCATGGCAAAGACCTGTGAGGCGGGGACATAAGCGCGTTCACGCGCGTCTGCGACGCGCTATGCCCGGCCATGACGGTGGAGGCCTTGTACCATTCAACCGCGATAGTTCGGATCGACCAGGTTGCCGAGCGACTTGTCGTTATAGGGCACGTCCTGCATCAGCTGCGCGCCGGGGTTCTTGTTCAGGTTCAGACGGACCTCGTCCATCGTCCACGGCTGCAGGAACATCACCGGGTCTTCCACCGTGGCCTGATAGATCAGGGTGTCGCCCTGGCGGCGCAGCCGCTCGATCACCATCATCTCGTTGCTGTGGATGTAGCCGCTCCAGTGCAGCCAGGTGCGGTCGGTGAAGCCCATCGAGGTGACGACCAGCGTGTCGCCTTCCCAGCAGCCGACCGCGAGCCCGTTGAACGACTGGTCGTATTTGAGCACCGGATCGTGCTCGCGGCAGTCGGTCGGCACCACGCGGAACTGGTTCTGGTTCTCGTAGAGGAAGATCACCTCATTCGCGGTCTGCACGATCTTGTTCGGCGGCCCGAGCCGCGGCACGCCGCGCGGCAGGTTGAGCCATTCGGGATCGGCGTACTCGATCCACTGGCCGCCCGCATTGGCGTAATAGTCGTGCAGGCGCACCTTCTCCCAGTACTGCGGCTTGTACAGCGGCTTGTTCACCCGCCCGCGGTTCTGGATCGAGCAGTCCTGCTCGAAGGTGATCCACTTCAGGCCGCCCTTGGCGCCGCCGGCCGAGAACCGCTCGGACGTTCCTGCGGGAACGCATCGACCTTCTGCTTGCAGGTCGTCGGCGTCAGTTGGGCGATGCCGCCGCCCCAGATGCCGTTGAAGTCGGGCTTGTTCTGGTTCTGCGCGCCAGATCGGCGTCGGCGCATCCAGATGGCGGCGGCCAGCGCCGCCACACTGACGCTGAGCAGAGACTGCATTCATGGTTCATGAGTGCCTCCCTTGATGGGCGCTCGATTGTCCTGCGACTAGGATTTCAGCGTCTCGCGCGCCGTTCAGCGTCGGCGGCTCGCCGCCCTCTTCCTCGGGGAACCCGACCTTGATGACCTTGCCGTCCGGGAAGGTGAACGAGTTGACGAAGCCGAGAGTTCTTGCCGGAGCGGTCGGGATGGATGTCGATCTTGTACTCGGTGCCGATCTGGAACAGCCGCCGGTCGCTGATGCCGAGCCGGCGCAGCCCGTTCGGCCCGATGGTCTCGACCGACCAGACCGTGACCGCGCCGTCCTGGCCCTTCACGTCGAAGTGGAACCAGGCGTGCGGATTGGTCCAGTCGACCTTCTTGAGCGTGCCGCTCAGGATCACGTTCTTGGTGACGTCGAACTGCGCCTGAACCGCGTGATGCGCGTACGTCGTCGCGCCTCCGGCGAGCGCGAACGCAGTCAACAAGGCGAAGAGTGCAGTCTTGCGCATTCAGCTTTCTCCTTAATGTCAGAAGGCGATGGCCATTCGAATTCATCGATCCGCATTCGCGTCTACTGCGCCCTTGGCCAACAGCTCCGGATCCGGAAACACCACGATACGGATTGGCCCAGCCTTCGCTGATCGTCAGATCAAGGACTTTCATGCCATCGAGCTCGTGCGTGACGCGCGAAGGCCAATAGGTGCCGGAGTGATACCTGTCCAGCGCCTCCTTGCCTTCGGCGAGGCCGAAGCCGGCGTCCGGCTTCTCGCCGGTGCGATAGTCGGCGTAGCTGGCGACCAGCTTCTTGGTGCCGCCGCCCGGCATCGTGATCATGGTCTCGATCCGCTCGGGCCGCTTGTCGGCGCCCATCGTCGCCTTGTAGGCGTGGCCGTTCGACCTCAACCTCGATCATGGTCTTGCCGCTCTCCTGCGCCACCTTGACCGGCGTGGTGCAGGCCTTGCCGTCGAGGCACTTCTTGGCCGACGCAGAAGGCCGCCGCATGCACGAACGCGTGCGGCTGCAAGCCACATCATCTGCGCAGCGATAGGCTGGCGTTGTCTGGACGGGCGTGGTGCTGAGCTTGGTCTTGTCGTCGCTCCAGGCTTCATTCCAGGCCCGGTTGCCCTTCACGACCCGGATCGTGCGCGGTGTCTGCGGGCCTTCGTAAGTCGAGCCGGCTCGCCTGGAAGTGGAGCGCGACCGCGTAGCTATAGCGGCTCACCTCGACCGGCTGACGCAGGCGCCGCGGCCTCGAGGTCCACCATCGTGCCCTTGCCGACATATTCCGGCAGGTTCACCTGCCCGATCACCAGCGCGCGGGTGCGAACCATGCCCATCACTTCGGCGGCCGCGCGAATGACCGGATCGATGTCCTTGACCGCGACCGCGGGACCCCAGGCCTGTGGCGGTACCGGGAACGGTGCCTGAGCGGCGGCGCGGTCCGCGCCGAGCGCGACGGCGGCAACGGCAGTCGCCGCGTACGTGAACTTGAGAATTGCGCACTTGAGAATTGCTCTCACGACGCCTCCCTACTGTTTTTTCAAGTCAAATCGCAGTTAAGCGCCAGGCCATCTGCCCGTCAACTCGCCCCGCACTCGACCCTCAAGGAGGGGGCGGCGGCGGGTCGACCTTCATATACTTGCGCATGGCAGCCATCGCAGGCCGCCCGCAGCTTCTTGGCGCTGTCCCGAAACTGGTCGATCGCGGTGGCCTGGCTCGCATCGTAGGCGACGTTTCGCGGCAGCGTCGGTCTGGCCGTAGAAGGCCTCGAAGTCCTGCCAGATCGCCGGCGCCGCCGCGGTCGAGAAGGCATCGGGTCCGGGCTTGGTCTGCGGCGGGAACAGATGCGGGAATGCCCCGAGCATTATACTGATCCGGTTGGCATTCGATTTGAGCTCGTCGAGGGATAAGTCCTTGCCACCGGCCACAAGATCGACCGGCTGCATTTCGTCGTCGATCTGGGACATCAGAAGCTGGCGCGCCTGCACCACCTCGGCGGCGTGATCGATCCCGGTCAAGCCGGGCACGCCCTGCTCGGCACGCGCCGCGATGAACGTCGCAGCACACAGGACCGCCAGCGCGCCGAGGCGCCGCACCGTTGCGAAGATAGGATGCGATTGGCATTGCTGACTCCCTTCCATACGTCCCTGATCAGCGGCGCGGCTCGAGCATCACCAGCTCGCCATCGCCCTTGAACACCGCCCAGGTGCCGGCGAGCGGCTCCTGCCCGACGCCGGGCTTCGTGTAGTCGCACACGCCTTCAGGGAAGACTGCGCGCCAGCTGCGCCAGCTGCTCGGCAGTGAGCGGCTGCTTGTAGTCCTTCGCATCGACCGGCTTGAGCGCGCACTTGAAGACGTCGTCGCTCGCCGGTGCGCCGGCCGCAAGCCGCGCATCGGCGGCGAACGGAAACAGCGCCTTGCAGCGCGCCATGTCGGTCACCTTCTCGGTCGCGCCGATCAGCGGCCCGCGACACCGCCGGATAGCAGGCATCGACCAGATCGGCAGGCCTGTGCGCGGCGACCTTCTTGGCGAGCGGCTCGCTCGATGTGTCGCTTGACGACAGCCGTGAGCCAGCGGTCGAGCTGAGCGAGCGCGTCGCCGCTCATGCGCGTGAGCGGCGAGCCGGCCGTGCGGGTATCGGTCTGCACGCGCCCATAGCTTGCCGCAGTCAGCATCACGTGGTTGGCGGCGTTGCCGTTGTACTTGAGCAGCCGCGCGCGCATGACCATGCTGTGATAGCCGTCATGCACGTCCACGTCCTTGAGTGCATCGAACGGCGGCGGCGGCGCGCCATCGACATAGGAGCGCACGTCGACGATCGCCGTCGAAGCGAGACCCGTGCCGACATTGACGCGGCCGCTCTGGTAGGCGCGCCGCAGCGCCACCGGATCGCCGACCATGCGCTTCGGCACGATCTTGCCGTTGATGTCGAGGCCGCCGACGCGGCTGTTGA
>CAVUXO010000005.1:0-177285 GCA_963745515.1 uncultured Alphaproteobacteria bacterium | reverse complement strand
CCGTTTGGTCATTTGCTTGGAGGACTGCCGCGCGGACTACGCGAGCTACTCGAAGCGCTTAGGCGTTCTTGAGGAGGTAAGTGCGGCCGCTCGGGCAAACGGACGAGGGCGGCGGCCGCGACACTTGCAGGCCGCCAACGCCGAGAACGTCCCCAAGCGGGTTACGACGCGGAGCCTAGGTCGCTTCCGAGGGTTCCGGTTCTGCGCACAGGAGAGTGAAGGCTCTCCTCAGCGCCGGATCGCTCGCGTCGTCAGTCAACACGGCACAGACAGCCTCACGCTCCGCGTCGCTGAGGACTTTCAAAGCGGCCGTTTTGTCCTCGGCCACCGCGCCTCTAATCGACTCCGCGATGTGGGCCAAGCCCCTTTGCCTAAGCCTCCGCGCGAGTTCGTCGACTTGTTCCGGGGCGCGTAGAACGAAGGAGGGATCCCGCCATCAGACGGTCAGCAAACTGTCAGCCCCGACAGTCATTACGCAAGCGCTCCTCATGTGCGCCCCTTGAACCCTTGCGGGCACGGGTCATGTCTCTTGACGCGTGTGCGCGCGGCGCGCGCCGCATGGGGCCGCGCGCCGCGCGGTGGTGCGTTCAGCGTGGCTCGGTGTGGTTGACGGGAGTGCCGAGGCCGTTGGCGAGCGGGTCGCCAGGGTATTCGTAGAACCTGCCGGGCTGTGAGGTCTCGACTCCGTAACCGATGCCGAGTGCCTCGAGGGCTTCGCGGACCGCGCCGAGCGTAGGCCAGTCAAAGTTCTCGAAGCCTACGTCGTTGGGCGGGCCGATCTTCTTGCCCAGTTCACCTTGTGCGAAGCGTACGAGCGCGCGGTGGACAGCCTCGGTGCCCATCGCTTCTGCGCAGAGGCGGGCGCCGAAGTCGTCGCCGCGGCGGGCGAAGGCGCTGACGCCGATCAGGTAGAGGCTGATCTCGATCGTCTCGATGACCTCGAGGGTCTCGAACACGCCGATGCCGCCGTTGTCGAGGGCCGCGTGCGGGAACCAGTACCTGGTCGTTAGTGGCTTGCCGCCGGCTTCCTTGAGTGCCTCCACGTGGAGGTATTCCTGAGTGACGCCGTTGCGCAAGACGGGAAGGAACGCTTCTGAAGGGGTGCCGGGCGCGTTCTCGATCGCGGCGGACACGAGCGTTACGCCGAGCTGTTCCTCGGTGACCAGGAAGTCGAGCACCTCCTGCAGGCTCTCGTTGTCGCCGAGCGACCCTGTCCTTTCCTTACTCACGATGCTTGATGCGGACATGTGTGACCTCCAGTCGATGGATGGGATGTAGTGGCATCAAGGGTCGCGCGTTGGCCGGCCCGTCGCGTCTGTGGGGGCCCGAGTCGGTGCCCCAGTCTGCGGTGACCGAGCGGCGGGTGCTGGCGTGCTCTGGTGATGGAGACGAGGATCGAGCACGTCACCTGCAGCCGGCCCGGGACGCGGCTCGGGGGTGGAACGCGGTCGGCGCCCCACCATGCACGCCGACTCGTCAGAAGCAGTGACGGGTCGTCACGCACAGTCAGGATGGTGTCGCTCCGGCGGAGCGCCGGAAGCAGGAAGGCTCAGGCGGACACTCAGTCCCTGGTTTGGCCGATGCGATCAGACAACATCGAGGAGATGCGAGTTCGATCGAGCCACAGAAGGCGTAGACGGTGAGCCACCTCGTCCTTTTGGGGAGCGCCGCCCCGGCTGAGATCAACCAGGAGTACCTCCTGCAGGCCAGGCAAATGCAGGCGCTCTCCTTCGTGGTGCACATCCCGCTTGTCTGCTTCGGGATCGCATTCCCGGCGCTGGTGCTGTTTGTCGAGTGGCTCTATCTGCGCACGGGCGATGAGCTCTATCGGACGTTGGCGAGGCGCTGGACGAAGGTGATGGCGGCCCTGTTCGCCGCCGGGGTCGTGACGGGGACGATCCTCAGTTTCGAGATGGGCCTCCTGTGGCCCGCCTTCACCGCCAGCTTCGGCAGCGTCTTCGGCCTCGGCTTCGCGATCGAGGGCTTCTCCTTCTTCATAGAGGCGATCTTCATCGGGATCTACATCTACGGCTGGGACCGGCTCTCTCCCCGCGCCCACTTCGCCAGCGGCATCCCGATCGCGATCGCCGGCTTCACCGGCTCCCTGACGGTGATCTCGGTCAACGGCTGGATGAATCACCCGACCGGCTTCCATCTACGCGAGGGCAAAGCGGTCGATGTGCATCCCGTCCAAGCGCTCTTCGGCAACAGCTACTTCTGGCACGAGCTCGTGCACATGTATCTGGCCGGCTACATGGTCACCGGCTTCCTCGTCGCGGCTGCCTACGCGGCCGCGCGCCTGCGCGGGCGCTCGGGCCGCTACGAGCGCACCGCGCTCGCGATCCCGCTCACCGTCGCCGCGCTCTGTGCGCCGGTGCAGGTGCTCGTCGGCGACTGGAACGGGCGTGAGGTGGCGCGTGCACAGCCGACCAAGCTCGCTGCCTTCGAAGGGCTCGGCGAGACGAGACGGGGGGCGCCCGTGCACCTGCTCGGCTGGTACAGCGATGGCCGCGTCGAGTACGGGATCCCCATCCCGCGGTTGCTTTCCCTGCTCGCTTACCACGACCCGAACGCCGGTGTCGCAGGCCTCGACTCCGTGCGGGCGGACGAGCGCCCGCCCGTCAACGTCGTCCGCATCGCCTTTCAGACGATGGTCGGAATCGGAACCTGCCTCGCCCTGCTCGGCCTTGCCTACCTCGCCGTTCGCTGGCGGCAGAAGCGGCTACCGGAGTCGCGGTGGTTCTACCGCGCGCTTGTGTCGGCAGGGCCGCTCTCGGTCGTCGCACTGATCTGCGGCTGGGTGACGACCGAGGTCGGCCGCCAACCCTGGGTCGTCTACCGGGTGATGCGCACCTCCGAGGCCGTCACCGGCGCCGGCGGCATCCCGGTCGGCTACGCGACGCTCGCGCTCGTCTACCTCGGGCTCGCGCTGGCGGTCGCCTGGATTCTCCGTCGGCTCGCCCGCGTTCCACTCGATCCGGCACCCGTCGCCGTCGAGGAGCCCTGATCGTGCATTTGTACGAGCTGCCGCTGCTCTTCGCGCTGATCGGGTTGGCCTTTTACACGGTGCTTGCGGGAGCCGACTTCGGCGCCGGCTGGTGGCAGTTGACGGCGGGGAAAGGCCGCCGATGCCGACTCGATACGCGACCACGCCCACCAGGCGATCGGCCCCGTCTGGGAGGCGAACCACGTCTGGCTCATCTTCGTGCTGACCGTCGTCTGGACCACCTACCCGACCGCGTTCGGCTCGATCGCCTCGACGCTCTCGATTCCGCTCTTCATCGCCGCGGTCGGGATCATCTTCCGCGGCACCGCCTACGCCCTGCGCTCCGGCGCGTCGACGATGCGCGAACTGAGCGCGATCGACACCGCCTTTGCCATCTCCTCGATCCTGACCCCGTTCGCGCTCGGCGCCGCGGTCGGCGGGATCGCTTCGCTCCGCGTCCCGGTCGGAAACGCCGCCGGCGACCCGTTCTCGAGCTGGCTCAACCCGACCTCGCTTCTGATCGGCGTCCTCGCCGTCGCGACCGCCGCGTACCTTGCCGCCGTCTTCCTCTGCGCGGACGCCGCCCGGCTGGGCGAACCTGCGCTCGAGCGGAAGTTCCGCAGCCGCGCGCTCGCTGCCGGTCTCGTCAGCGAGGCCGCCGACGCGGGTGTTGATGTCGACGAACTGGTCGAAGGTGATCTTGCCGTCGTTGAAGCGCCTGCAGGCCGTACTGCACGCCCACATTGTCGAACGGGTTGCGGGCGAAGCCGGTCTCGGGATCGTTGCCGAAGACGTTGACCAGATTGTCCTGGAAGGTGCAGCGCACGCCCTTGGCCTTCAGCGCCGGGTCATTCGCCACCTCGTCCTTGACGGCGGCGTCGCAGTTGTCGGGCCGCGCGTTCGGATAGCGCGTGCCGTTGCTGACGCAGTAGCCCCAGTACTTGCCGGAGACCGCGCCCTTCTGCTCGTCCGTCCACGTGCCGTTCGCGTGTTGAACACGTTCTGCAGCAGCTCGCAGTCGTAGAGCGGCTGCAGGAACGTCATCGTGTCGGCATAGCTGCGGCCCGGCATGATGCCGTCGAGGAGGCCCGGATAGGCGTTGGCGATCAGGTGCTGCTGCATCGAGCCGCCGGACGCGCCGTGCCCGATCGTGAACAGCGGCGTGCCGAACTCCTCGATGAAGTGCTCCTTGACCTTGGCGACGGTCTCGGCCGACTTCACGTCGTCGTTGTTGGTGCCGATCACGTTGAGCGAGCCGGTCGCGATCGCGTAGCCGCGCGTGATGAAGAAGTCGAGGAAGCCGGCGCCCAGGTCCTCCATGAAGATCTTGCCTTCGGTGCCGGTCATGGCGCCGAGCGTGCGGCCCATGTGATAGTTGGCCTGCACGCCGCCGCCGAAGCTGTAGATCAGCTTGCCGTTCCAGCCCGACGCCGACGACGGTCGCCGCCGGTGTCGGCAGCGGCCCGGCCGCCGGATCGTGCAGGATGTTGATGAGATAGGCCGAGCGATTGATGACGCCCTTCTCCTGCCGCACGATCAGCGGGACCTCGTGGCCTTCGCTGGTCTTGGTCGTCGAGATGTCGGTCGGGCGCGCGCCGCTCGGATTGAACGGCTTCCAGTCGCCGGCGCGGTCGCGATAGAAATACTTGACCGTGGTCGGCGCCGCGCAGCTCGCGTCCTTCGCCGAGCTCGAGCCCGTGCGACTCGTTCTCGCAGACGAACGGCGCCTGCTGCGGACCGGCGAACAGCGTGCCGTTGATCGGATGATTGACCAGCGTGAGGCTCGCGTCCTTGCCGCCGGCCTTCACGGCGAGCGCGTTGCTGCCGTCCTTGAGGCCGGTCACCAGGCCGACCCAGCCGCCCTTGGCGTCGGACTTGAAGGCTGCCGAGACATCGTTGCCGCCGACCGACACCGCCGGAGCGGCGCTGCGCCCGCGATCCGCACCAGCGCGTCGCCGCCGGTCACCAGCTCGGGCCGCGACGACAGCACCTCGATGCTCAGACCTTGTGCAAGTGCACTCGACATCGCGAGCGTCGCACCCAAAAGTCCACCCGCGATCGCAACAGACGCCATCAAGATCGCCCTGTTCACGTCACGTCCTCCCCGTTTTCGTTGATCGGTTGGTCCAACAATTGCCCTAAGAATAGGGCTCAATCGGTCGCAGGGCAATGGCGGGGGGCGGTGTGCCGCTCCGGCCGGCTTGCGAATTGGCACGGTTGGTTTCGTTTTGCCAGGTCAAGTTGGTTCGTTTTGCAAAGCCTCTCCGCCGTTCGTCCCCGCGCAAGCGGGGACCCAGTCTTTGAGCGCTAGCAAAGCTTCGGCTCCTGGGTCCCCGCTTCCGCGGGGACGAACGGAGAATGTTGCTTTGGCAATACAAAATAGCGGGTACTTGAAGAATCACTGGCGCGACGGCCATATGCATGCCCTCGGAGCGAACGCATCGTTCTGCTTCGCAACATATTGTCGATGGCGCATATGAAGGTGCAAGCGTGACGACTTCCATTGACCGGACAGATCGCGCAGGAGCTCGGCGTCCGCGAGGAGCAGGTGAGCAGCCGCCGTGGCGCTGCTCGACGGCGGCGCGACCGTGCCGTTCATCGCCCGCTATCGCAAGGAAGCGACCGGCGCGCTCGACGACGCGCAATTGCGCACGCTCGAAGAGCGGCTGCGCTATCTGCGCGAGCTGGAGGAGCGGCGCACCGTCATCCTCAATTCGATCCGCGAGCAGGGCAAGCTCGACGACGCGCTCGAAGCCGCGATCCGCGCCGCCGACAGCAAGGGGCGGCTCGAGGACATCTATCTGCCGTTCAAGCCGAAGCGCCGCACCAAGGCCGAGATCGCCAAGGAGGCCGGCCTCGAGCCGCTCGCCGATCTGCTGCTGGCGCACGCCGGAGAACGACCCGCCGGTCGCGGCCGCGCGCTTCGTCGATGCCGAAAAGCAGGTCGCCGATGTCGCCGCCGCGCTCGACGGCGCGCGCGCCATCCTGGTCGAGCGCTTTGCCGAGGACGCCGACCTGATCGGCTCGCTGCGCGAGGAGATGTGGTCGGCCGGCCGCCTCGCCTCCAAGGTGCGCGACGGACAAGCAGGAAGCCGGCGCCAAGTTCAGCGACTATTTCGATTTCGCCGAGAAGCTCGCGAAGGTGCCGTCGCATCGCATCCTGGCGCTGTTCCGCGGCGAGAAGGAAGAGATTCTCGATGTCGCCATCGAGCCGGAAAATCCGGCGACGGCAGGCCGCCGGCGCCAGCCCCTACGAGCTGCGGATCATGCGCCGCTTCGGCATCAGCGATCGCGGGCGCCCCGGCGACAAATGGCTGATCGAGACCGCGCGCTGGGCCTGGCGCACCAAGATCGAGGTCCATCTCGGCATCGATCTGCGGCTGCGGCTGTGGAACGCGGCCGAGCAGGAAGCGGTGCGGGTGTTCGCCGCCAACCTGCGCGACCTCCTGCTCGCCGCTCCCGCCGGCGCCCGCGCCACCATGGGCCTCGATCCCGGCTTTCGCACCGGCGTCAAGGTCGCGGTGGTCGATGCCACCGGCAAGGTGGTGGCGACCTCGGTGATCTATCCGCATGAGCCGCAGCGGCCGCTGGGACGAGGCGCTCGCCATCCTCGGCAAGCTCGCCAAGCAGCACAAGGTCGAGCTGATCTCGATCGGCAACGGCACCGCGTCGCGCGAGACCGACAAGCTCGCCACCGAGCTGGTCAAGCTGCTGCCCGACCTGAAGATGTCGAAGATCGTGGTGTCGGAGGCCGGCGCCTCGGTCTATTCCGCCTCCGCCTATGCGTCGGAGGAACTGCCCGACCTCGACGTGACCCTGCGCGGCGCGGTGTCGATCGCGCGCCGGCTGCAGGATCCGCTCGCCGAGCTGGTCAAGATCGATCCGAAATCGATCGGCGTCGGCCAGTACCAGCACGATCTCAGCGAACACAAGCTGTCGCGCTCGCTCGATGCCGTGGTCGAGGATTGCGTGAACGCGGTCGGCGTCGATGCTCAACACCGCCTCGGCGCCGCTGCTGGCGCGCGTATCGGGCATCGGCGCGGGCCTGGCGCAGAACATCGTGCTGCACCGCGACGCCAACGGCCCGTTCCGCTCGCGCAAGGCGTTCAAGAAGGTGCCGCGGCTGGGGCCGAAGGCGTTCGAGCAATGCGCCGGCTTCCTGCGCATTCCCGGCGGCGAGGATCCGCTCGATGCCTCCGGCGTGCATCCGGAAGCCTATCCGGTGGTGCGGCGGATCATCGAGGCGGCCAAGAGCGACATCAAGGGCCTGATCGGCAACGCCACCGTGCTGCGCGCGCTGTCGCCGAAGACATTTCGTCGACGACGACCTTCGGCCTGCCGACCGTGACCGACATCCTGCGCGAATTGGAAAAGCCCGGCCGCGATCCGCGCCCGGCCTTCAAGGCCGCGGTGTTCAAGGAGGGCGTCGAAACCCTCGACGACCTGAAGCCCGGCATGGTGCTGGAAGGCGCGGTGACCAACGTCGCGGCGTTCGGCGCCTTCGTCGACATCGGCGTGCACCAGGACGGCCTGGTGCACGTCTCGGCGATGTCGAAGACGTTCGTGAAGGATCCGCGCGAGGTGGTGAAGCCCGGCGACATCGTGCGCGTCAAGGTCCTGGAGGTCGACAAGGCGCGCAAGCGCATCGCGCTGACGCTGCGGCTCGACGACGAGGTCGGCACGCGGCCGAGCGCACCGGCGCGCCGCGTAATGACGGCGGCCGCTCGCGGTCGCACGCGCCGATGCGTAGCGCCGCCCCCGCGCGCGAGGAACCAGGCGGCGGCGCGCTTGCCGATGCGCTGCGCAAAGCAGGGTTTTCCGAGAAGCGGAAGTAGCGGCACGGCGGGCGAGATTGCTCGCCCGCAGACGCGATCCCGACCACCTCACTCGATCGGCGGGATGGTCCGCACCCAGGCCACGATCGCGTTGATGTCCTGGTCGGTCATCCTGGAGAACCAGACTTGGCGTGCCATCGGGGGCGCGAGCTTGCGGCCGTCGCGGCTGACGCCCTCTTTCAACACCCGCTTGAGCTCATCATCGGTCATCTTGCTGATGCCCTTGGTCGGGTGCGACGAGATGTTGGCGGCCAGCACTTTGCCGAACGGGCCGGTGAACTCGGCGCCACCCTTGCCGTACCAGTTCTTGTAGTCCTGCGCGCCGTCCGGCCGCCGCGAATGACACTCCATGCAGTGCGCGATCGTTGCGAGATAGAAGCCGCGCTTGACCGGATCGGCCAGCATCTCATCGCTGTAGGGCTTCTCGGCGTTCGGAATCGGATAATACGTCATCTCCGCCTTGTAGACCGGTGCCGGCACCTGGTTCTTCACCGGCGCCGCCGAACGGATATAGGTCACGACGGCGTCGAGATCGCCCGGCGTGAGGATCTGGTAGAACACGAACGGCATCTGCGGCGCGACCTTGACGCCGGATGGACGGACGCCCTCGCGCAGCAGTCGCTTGAGATCATCCGCACTCCAGGAGCCGACCCCGGTCTCGCGATCGGAGCTGATATTGGAGCCGCGCACCGTGTAGGCGTGCTCATCCCAGACCTGCGATCCGCCCGAGAAGCGCTTCTCCATGTTGAAATTGCCGCCTGGTCGCGGGGTGTGGCAGCCATCGCAAGCCATCACCGCATCGACGAGGTATTTGCCCCGCTCCAGCGGTGTTTCGGCCGCGGCGGCGCCGCTCATCAGCACAAGCGTGAATGATGCCAACACCTTGATCATCGTTTCCCCCAATTTCTTTCTGAAACCAATCACGTCCAGGGCCGGTACGCTAGATCACGGCCCCATACAATTCCATGCGTGGATAGCTCATAACTTCTCGAAAATTCTGCCTTCGATGCCCTCGCGCCTTTCCTTGCTTGGTACAGAGATTTAGCGATAGTTGGCGTGAACGGGGCAAGGCCTGATTTTCCATAATCGCACTGTGGTTTCTGATGGCGTTAACAACTGCAAAAACCACCAAAATACCTTTATTGCGCCGCCGCCACGTGATTAAGAAATTTGCTGGCCGCCCTTTTTAATCGCGCTTTTGGGTGGCAGAGTTCAATCATTGGTCCCAGGACGCCTCTTCATGCCGCTTGAAGAGAACATCAGTTGGTTCGTGTTCGTTGAGGGGCAGCGGCACGGCCCTGTTCCGAGCGAACGCCTCGTCACGTTCCTGGAATCGCATACCGCGCCGCACGACGAATCCCATCCGGCGCCGCCAGTCTATGTCTGGCGCGAAGGCTTCACCGACTGGCAGCTCGCATCTGACGTGCCCGAGTTGGCGCTGCCACCGCCCCCGCCGCACGTGGCCGCAGAACCGCCGGCAGCACCGATCGAGCTTCCGGCCGCACGTGCAGCGACGAGCCGCAAGCTGATCTGGTCCGGTATTGGGGCGACCATCGGGCTTTTGATGTCGCTTCCGAGACTGCTCATCGGCGGCGACGCGCGGCTCGGCGACCCGTGGTTCCTTGTCGGCTATGTCCTCGGCGGCGTCCTCCTTTGCGGCCTGATCGGGCTCATCGCCGGCGCGATCGCGGACAGGACCCACGGCCGCCAAAAGCAGCCTCCCATTGCACCGGAGCCGTCCTCCGATCGCCGCAATATCGTGGCGCGCCATTGGCGCGGTGAGCTGCCGCTGTGGGCGTCCTATTGGCTGGTGGTCTGGCTCGGCAACATTGCCTTCGCGATCCTTGGCCTGGGGATAGCCAAGGCATTCAAGGCCGAGAGCGGCTACAACCCCACCAATATCTTCGCGGTGATCGTGCTGACCTGGTCGACCCTGGTCGTGGTCGTCACCTGGCAGCTGGTCGGCGTCTGGCGCTCCGCCAACAAATACGCGCAGTCGCGTGCGCGTGCGGGGCTCGGAGCATTCTGGGGACGGCTGGCGCAAGCCGCCGTGATCCTGGGGGCGATCGGAAATTTTGCGACCTTCATGCGCGAGGGCGCTCCGCAGGTCGTCGAAGTCTCCAGCATGGCGTTCCGCAACGATCCGGATGTGCCTGACTACGCGATCCGCGTAATGCGGGACGGCACTGAGGCCGAGATCGTCGGCGGCTTCAAGTTCGGCCTGACCGAAGACTTCGTAAAGATCCTGTCCGCGTCGCGCCAAATCTCGGTCGTTCATCTCGACAGCATCGGCGGCCGCCTGGGCGAAGGCGAGAAGATGTTCAAGCTCATCCGCGATCGCGGCTTGAACACCTATGTGTCGTCGAAATGCCTGTCCGCCTGTACGCTGGCGTTCGCCGGCGGCCGCGAGCGTTTCCTCCACCGCGATGCATCGCTCGGCTTCCACAAAGGCACGTTCCCGGGCGTGCGCGAGGGCGATTTCGATTCCATCCAGCGCAACGTGTTCCGCTCGGCGGGCTTCGACGAGACCTTCATCGTCGAAGCGCTGTCGACACCGCACAACGAGATGTGGCGGCCCTCGCCGCAGGCGCTGATGCGGGCGAAGGTGGTGACCGGAATCGCGGATGGCAGCAAATTCGCCTTCTCGGGCCTGGGCGCCGACCTCTCCAAGGAGCGGGTCGGCAAGGTTCTGGCGGGCGCCCTGCCGGTGTTCGATACGATCCGAACCCGGTTTCCCGATCAGTATGCCGCGCTCGCCGAGGAATATTACAACAACCTCGTGAAGGGGAAGACGGAGGCCGAGACCATCGAGGCGCTGCGCGGCAAGCTGATGCCGTTCATCAGGACGCTGCTGCCGCTGGCGGATGATGACGTGCTTGTCGACTATAACCGGCTGCTGCAGGACCAATATCGGGAGCTCAGCGCCAAGGACTCGTCGCGCTGCTACGCCTATGCGTCCGGCGAAGACTCACGCGCAAATTTCTCCAGCGAGCTATCCAAGCGGCTGCTGCAGCAGGAGCTCGCGCTGAACGAGCGGGCGGTGAAGACTGCAGCCAAGCGAGAGCTGGTCGACAAGAACCGAATCGAAGAACTGTGGCGGCGCGTGCACACGCAGATGAGCGCGAGCGGGGTCACCAACGCAGATTGGACGCTGTTTGAGACCCGGAGAGTGGCGAAGCCCAGCCACGCCCGCTACTGCACGATCGCAACCATCTTCGTGCGCGAGGTCGGAAAACTGCCGCAAACCGAAGCCGCCATCCTGATGCGCGAGATCCTGCGGCCCGCGACTCCTTAAAAGCGACGCTTCAAAAGCGACGCTTCAAAAGCGGCGATCAGACAACCAGCCGTCGAAATGCCCTCGCTGTAATGACGCATTTTGCGTCATTGCCAGAGGTCATGGGTTTGTGCACCATGGGGGTGCAATCCGCATGTCCATTGTAAGAGCGTGCGCTCGCGAAACCCAGCCAAGCTGGGATCGCGAACGAAATCCAAGGCAAATTCGCAAATTCAAAGCAGAATCACCCAGGAGGAAACGATGAGGATCAAGCAGACACTCTTGTTGGGCGTGGCGGTCGCGGCCGCAGCGGCCTACCTGACCATCACGCCGCTCAACGCCCAGGTCACCATCGACGCCGACGACATCGGCGGCGTGGTCACCGGACCGGCCGGCCCCGAAGCGGGCGTGTGGGTGATCGCCGAGACCACTGATCTCGGCACCAAGATGGCCAAGATGGTCGTCACCGACGACCAGGGCCGCTATGTCATTCCCGACCTGCCGAAGGCGAAGTACAAGGTCTGGGTGCGCGGCTATGGCCTCGTCGATTCCGCGAAGGTCGACAGCGAGCCGGGCAAGCAGCTCAATCTCACCGCTGTGAAGGCGCCCGATGAGAAGGCAGCGGCAGAATACTATCCGGCGATCTACTGGTACTCGATGATCAAGGTGCCGGAAGCAGTCGACGTTCCCGGGCACCGGACCGACCGGCAACGGCATCAACCCGAACGTCAAGAGCCAGGGCCAGTTCCTCGACATCATCAAGACCAATGGCTGTGTCGGCTGCCACCAGCTTGGCAACAAGGCGACGCGTACCGATCCCGGCGGTGCTCGGCAAGTTCTCGAGCGGGCATGAGGCGTGGACACGCCGCATCCAGTCCGGCCAGGCCTCGACTCAGATGGTCACCAATACGGAACGCATGGGCACGCAGGCTGCGCTGCGCATGCTGGGCGACTGGACCGACCGCGTCGCCGCGGGCGAGCTGCCGGCGTCGAAGCCGCAACGGCCGCAGGGCGTCGAGCGCAACGCCGTCATCACGGTGTGGGACTGGTCGAACCCGAAGGCCTACCTGCACGACGCGGCGGCGAGCGACAAGCGCAACCCGACCGTCAACGCCAACGGGCTGATCTTCGGCGCGACCGAGAACTCGACCGACATGGTGCCGGTGTTCGATCCGGTGAAGAACGTCGCCTATGAGGTGAAGCTGCCGGTGCGCGACCCGAAGACGCCGTCGGAAGCGGAAGCGCCGATGTTCGCCGCTTCGCCGTACTTCGGCGACGAGAAGATCTGGGACGCGCAGACGAGCCCGCACAGCCTCTACTTCGACGAGAAGGCGCGGATCTGGTTTGCCGCCAGGATCCGTCCGGCGGCCAATCCGGACTTCTGCAAGGCGGGCTCCGATCATCCGTCCGCGAAGGTGTTCCCGATTGCGACTTCGGGCCGTCAGCATCACGATGTACGATCCGAAGACGCAGCAGTTCAAGATGATCGACACCTGCTTCCCGACCCATCACGTGCAGTTCGGCTTCGATGCCAACAACACGCTGTGGGCGAGCGCAGGCGGCGCGCAGAGCGGTGCGGCCGGCTGGATCAACATGAAGATGTACGAGGAGACCGGCGACGAGGTGAAGTCGCAGGGCTGGACCCCGTTCATCCTCGACACCAACGGCGACGGCAAGCGCGGCGAATACACCGAGCCGAACCAGCCGTTCGATCCCAACAAGGATCGCCGCGTGCAGGTGGCGTTCTACGGCGTGTCGCCGAGCCGCGACGGCACGGTGTGGGGCACCTCGCTCGGCTTCCCGGGCTACGTCGTTCGGCTCGATCCGACCAAGGGCGATCCGTCAACGACGTCGCTGGCGGAAATCTACGAATTCCCGGCTCCCGGCTATGGCCCGCGTGGCATGGACATCGACACCCAGAACGTCGTGTGGGTGCCGCTGTCGAGCGGCCACATGGCCTCCTTCGACCGCCGCAAGTGCAAGGTCCTCAACGGCCCGACCATCCGCGACGGCAAGCATTGCCCCGAAGGCTGGACGCTCTATCCGTTCCCGGGCCCGAAGCTCACCAACGACGCCGGCACGGGCTCGGCCGAAGCGAGCTACTACACCTGGGTCGACCAGCACGACACGCTCGGCCTCGGCAAGGACGTGCCGTTCGCGACCGGCAACCAGAACGAGTCGATCATCGCGCTCAAGGACGGCAAGATGGTCAACTTCGTGGTGCCCTACCCGATGGGCTTCTTCGCCAAGCTCGTCGACGGCCGCATCGACGATCCGAACGGCGGCTGGAAGGGCCGCGGCATGTGGGCCAGCTCCGGCAACCGCACGCCGTTCCATGGCGAAGGCATCGGCAAGGGCGACGTGCCGAAGCTCGTGAAGCTGCAGCTGCGCCCCGATCCGCTCGCGCATTGATCGCAAGCGCGGCAGCGAATCCCTTCCACATGACCGCCCGGCTCTTACGAGCCGGGCGGTTTTCTATGCATAGAGGATGCCCACGATTAACGCGTCAACAGCGCGATCGAAGTCCGCTTGCGGTGCCAAGCGGAAATGGGCCAGAGGCAACTCCGGATTTGTCGGTCGAAAATGACCCGTAGGAGACATAACCCGGTAATTGCGCGGCAAGCGCTGCTCCTTACTCGGAGAAGTTCGAAACAACGGACGAGTGCGTCTCATTCGGTATTGTGGTGGCAATTGGAATAGGTTCGAGCAGTCCCAGATCAAAGCCGTTTCCCCGACCTTCGCGCGCTCCACGGCCGTCCCGCCGTTGCACTGCTCTCCGGTTGTCGCCGAGGGTTTGCTATCAGTTGGTTGAGCCGCGGCATGAAGGGCTAAGAATGACGATAAGATCAATAGCAAGGTTCGGGGCATCGCTATTTCGATCGTGTGTGGTTGTGAATGTCGCTCGTGAACCCAAGCGGACGTTGGTAAGAGCGCCTTCGGTGACGGGAATTGCCCGTTCGATCTCGTCGCGTTTGTCAGGATCATCGCGGCCCTAACGGACGGTCGACCTCGCCCGGCGCTGAATGGTCTCCCTTTCCTGCGGTCGGACTGTTCAGGGTCCTGAACGAAAGCTGAAAAAAAGCTTCAAGTCGCGGCTCGCGCGCGCAGCCTGCTCAGCCGAGTAGCCAATCAGAAAATCGCCGGCACTGTTCAGCCATAGGCTGCTCAGCCCGTCGCTCGTTGGCAGATTGTTAGCTTGCGGGTTGGATGGTTCAACCCCGCCAACGAGACCTTGATACCAGCCATAAAGCGGTTCGCTCTGAAACGGATCAAACGGCTCTTTCTGAATTCGGTTCAGTCCGCTCGTCTCCGGCGGACCAAGTTGCTGGCTTGTGCCACTCCGCCAGCCAATAACTCAACCGCACTCAGCGAAGGCAATGCCACGGCCGCAACTAACCAGCCGGACACACAAAGGGTCGGCAAGATACGCATAGCGCATGTCCCCCGTACATCAACAGCGTTGCACTACGGCTGATCAGCCGCAATAAATGGGCGGAATTCAGGTCGCAGGCACGATGTGGCGCGCCTACTCAAGGTCGGCTATTGATGCTGTGGACGGCTCCTCACCCGGCGCGTGAGCGCCATGGATTTGGGTGCTGTTAAGGCGCCCACGATTTGGAGGAGCCAAGTCATGCAAGCGATTAGGACGATCGGTCTTGATATCGCGAAGTCTGTTTTTCAGGTTCACTGCGTCGACGTCGAAGGGAATGTTGTTCTGCGCCGCCGATTAAAGCGCCGGTACGTGCTGGCCTTCTTCCAGAAGCTGTCGCCATGCCTGGTTGGCATCGAGGCCTGCGCCTCTTCGCATCACTGGTCGCGTGAACTTCAGGCACTCGGCCACCGTGTCCGGCTCATGCCGCCAGCCTATGTGAAGCCCTACGTCAAGCGACAAAAGAACGATGCTACCGACGCAGAGGCAATCTGCGAGGCTGTGAGCCGGCCGAACATGCGGTTCGTTGAGACCAAGACACCTGAACAGCAGAGCTGCCTGATGCTGCATCGGACGCGTCATCTCTTCATCCGCCAGCAGACTGCGGTGATCAATGCGATCCGTGCTCATCTTGCCGAGTTTGGCATCGTCGCGCCGGTCGGGCGTCGCGGTGTCGAACAGCTGCTCGGCGTCGTTGCCGATGCAAATGACAAACGATTGCCTGAGGTCGCACGTACGTGTGTTGCTGCGCTCGGCGCCCATCTGCAGATGTTGAAGGCGCAGATCCTCCAATTTGACCGTATGATCACGGCTTGGCACCGATCCAGTGAGGTGAGTAAGAGGCTCGATGCGATTCCTGGCGTCGGCCCTGCACTTGCGACCGCGCTGGTTGTCAGCGTGCCTGACCCGAAAGCGTTCCGGTCCGGGAGGGACTTCTCAGCCTGGATTGGGCTTGTACCGAAGCAGAATTCGAGCGGTGGCAAGGACAAGCTTGGCAACATCAGCAAACGAGGCGATCGCTACTTGCGCAGCCTGTTTACGACCGGTGCGCTGGCCGTCATCCGCTACGCCAAAATCCACGGCACGACGCATCGGCCGTGGCTCACAGCGCTGTTAGCGCGGCGTCCGACGAAGGTCGCGGCGATCGCCCTGGCCAACAAGCTCGCCAGGATGGCGTGGGCCATGATGGCCCGAGGTGAGCAGTACAGAGAACCCGCCGCGCTTGCGGCATAACGAGATCATGCCGGACATCCGGCGTGATGTGACGGTTGGGAGGGCGAACAGCACTTAATGCAGAGCCGGTCGTTCCGGCGATCAGGACAACCCACTCGGGCCACAGCATCATCGAATGCGTGCTTTTGACCGGGACCTGATCCGCGGAGGGCATTATGGCCAGCGGTCATGTGAACCGCACTAACAGGCCGAACACATGGCTGCACCGACCAAGCCTGCGACGTGAAGATTTTCCTTGCCAACCCGGAGCCGTCCACACATGGCCCGAAGCGGCGGAAATCGATGTCCGCTCCAATGTCGGCTGTTGGGGGTTACACCGGAATCGTTGTGCTCGCTTCCAGTTTTGTCGTTCATGACCCATACCGGAAGTTCGGCCTACGGACGAACGCTTGCTGTCATGTCGTAAACGTTGCCTGTCGCGAAACACATATTGCACTAAACTGCGGGGCAGTAGGGAGCTTGCGGCTATCCAACCTTGAAATACCGCATGTCGATCATTGTGGAAGGGGACCGCTCCAATCAGCGGTGCTGAACTTGGTGACAAATGCATCACAGGCGGCCTTAGTGCCCGCGCACCGGCTTTGAATTTGATGGTCGATTTGGTTGCCAACCTGAATTCCACTGATGGCAAAGAGCAGCTGGCCAAGCCGGATAGGAACTCCTTGGCAAAGACCCACATCTTTCCACTCTCTTGAACGACTACGTGTGTGGCGAACTGCATAACAGTTCGACCAGCGTGCCTCACGGTGCTGACGTCGGTATGGAGCTGCGTTAGCGTATCGAATGACCGGCCGCATAGTTGATCTGCCCTCGCGACATCGGAGAGCAGAAGTGCCCCGGCAGTAAGAACAAGCTGGAGTGCTGCCGAGGGCTCGTGCGTCCGTCTCATCTTAAGTCGCCCGTTCAGCGGGTAGGCTTGGGTTTGGGCTTTAATTTCGCACGGCATCCGTGAACCTTCAATCGGTAGCTCAATGGATGTCAGCAATTGGCCCATCGCGTTGTTCGCGGCAACGCAGCACTTTAGTCGCTTTTGAGGCAAAGCAGACATTAACGCGGGCACGTCATAGAGGCCGAGCTATAGATGCGCCCTAGACCACGTTCAGTTTCGATGGAAACTGAACGTGGTCCAGCACTATCGCATGGTCGCATTGACGGAAAGACGGTCTCCACTTTCCTGAAACGCTCTACGGTCCGGAATAGGGCGTGCCATCCTTGTGCACGAACCGACCGTCGGCGTTGGAGCTCATCATGTCAATATCGGAGCAGATGGTAACGTCGGCGGGCGAGCGCGATCCGACCTCGAGATAAACCGCCATTGCGCCCGATTTGTTGATCAAGTGATGGCCGTTGCCGGAGCCTTTCGGAAAGGCCGCGCAATCGCCAACACGCAGCACCGTCGCGCCGCCATCTTCGATCAGCGTCAGTTCGCCTTCGAGCACATAGACGAATTCGTCTTCGTCCGAATGCCAGTGGCGCTGGCTCGACCAGTTGCCCGGTGGCAGGCGCATGAGATTGACCCCGAAATCGGTGAGCCCGCCGGCGTTGCCCAGCTGCTGCCGCACGCGCTCGGCACACGGTGCGTCGAATGGCGGCGGGTAGCCCGAGCCTTTGCGTTCCGGCACGGCAGCGATGTCGATCTTCGGCACGGCAGCGCTTTCGTTATCAGCCTTTGACGCCAAGCTGGCGTCATCGCTCGTGGAAGAGCCTGCAATCTCCATCTCCTGCGTTCGCGCAAGAGCGATCTGATGAGTTCGATCCTATCGGGCCGCCGCCGTCGACAGTCCCTTGTAGATGAATTTCTGCACGCGGTAGCCCTGCGACTCGCCGGCCACGAGATTGCCGTTCGGATCAACCCCGAGGCTGTGGATGTGATAGAACTCACCGGCTTTGCGCCCCGGTCCGCCGATTTGACCGATCTCCTGCAGCGACGTGCGATCGAGGATTGCGATCCGATCGTTCGAGCCGTCTGCGACATAAAGGAAGCGCTGTTCCGGATCGGCCGACAGGGCGACGCCGAAGGCCGTGCCGGTTCCCTGCGACTCGCGCCTCACAAACCCTTCCTTCAGAAACGTGCCGTCCAGCCGGAACGACTGCACGCGGTTGTTCGCGCGATCCGCCACATACACGACGCCATCGTTGGAGACTGTGATGCCGTGCGGCGTATTGAACTGCTGCGGTCCTGGTCCGGTCGGCTGGCGCGCGGTCGCGGCCGCGTCGTCGGGCTTGTTGCCATAGGCACCGAAGTGACGCTTGTACGCACCGCTATCAGCATCGAACACGATCACGCGCCGATTGCCGTATCCGTCGGCAACCAGCACCTCGTTGGTTTTCGAATGCACGGTGATGCCTGCCGGACGGCTCAGATGCGTGGTGTCGCTACTGTCGGCCTTCACGCCGCCTTTGCCAATCTGCAGCAGAAACTTGCCGTCCTTGGTGAATTTCAGGATTTGACCATCACCGTTGCCGTTGCCCGTCAGCCAGACATTGTCCTTGTCGTCGACAGCAATGCCATGCTCGCCGCTCCCGGGACGCCCATCGCCGTTGCGGCGCCGCTCGGTCGTGCACGACGCGCACTCGACATGCGCCGAAAACAGCCCGCCGCGGTTGAACCAATCGTACTGGCCGCTCTTGGTCGGACCGCCCCATCCCTGGATGTAGCGGCCGGTCGCGCTGAATTGCAGAACGGGTGGGGCCGGCACATATCCATTCAGCGTGGCGTTGTCTTCCTCGAGCGTATGCGGGCGGTGGAATACCCAGACGTTGCCGTGGGAATCCGCGGTCGCTCCACCCACGCCGCCCAACAGCATCCGGTCCGGCATGATGGGAAAATTGGGATCCACTTCGAAAGCCGGCAAGGCTGGACCCGATCGCTGGTCTTGCGCAGCGGCCATCTGCTCGAGCCCGGCGAGACCAGCGGCCAATGCGAGGACCGTCAGCGCGGCACCACCAAAGATGCGCCTTCCCATAGCCGTTCCCCCTTTTCAGCGCAGCCTGATCGTGTGCGCTGCGGTTTGCAAATTTTCTTCCAAACACTCAGACCATCGCGCGCGCGACGCCACGCATCCAGGTGATCAGGTCTGCTCAGTCCGGCGCCGCAAGTAGCTCAGGCTCGGGGCGCCAATCGGCCGCGGTCGCGGCAGCCTGCGCAACCAGACGGTCCGCCTGCGCATGGGGCGCGTGGGTCGCGATGGCGGCGTTTCGCCGAGCCTCGAGCTCTGTGATACCCGCTGCAGCCAGGTAACCCGCCTCGGCTTTGACGGCCGTATCTGCTTCTCGTGCAGTCGCGGCCGTTGCGGTGGTTTGCGCCACAGGACGATCCGCCTGTGCGTTGGCGGCGGCAACCGCCGCTCGCTCGGTCTGCACCTGCGTGTGCGCACCAGACCATCGGGCTCAGACTTGGCGGCGCTTCCGTCAGCCTCACCTTTTGCGACGGCCGCCAGCGCGAGACGATCAGCCTCGGCTTTGTCAGCCGCAGCTTTGCGATCCGCCAGGGCCTTTGCGACAGCCGCCGCGGTCAGACGCTCGGCTTCCGCCCTTGCAAGAGCCGCCGCAGCGAGCCGCTCGGCTTCCGCCCTTGCAGCAGCGGCAGCCCTTCGTTCTATCTCAACTCTCGTTCTTTCCACCTCGGCGTTCGCGGCAGCTTCTGCCGCCAGACGATCAGCCTCGGCCTTGACAGCCGCGGCCTTGCGATCAGCCTCGGCTTTCGCGAGAGCTTCCGCCGCCAGACGATCGGCCTCTGCCTTGGCGGCCGCCGCCTTGCGATCTGCCTCCGCCTTTGCGGCGATTTCGACCACCAGACGATCCGCGGCCGCCTTGGCGGTCGCCTGTCGCTCGGCCTCAAGCTTCGCGCCATTGCGGATGTCCGCGACGGGCGGCATGGCGGCCACGCCGCCGGATTCATGTGCACCCAGCAGTCTCTTCAGCCTGCCGCCCAGGAAGCAGCCCACTATATAGAAGGCAAACATCAACAGCGCGATCTCGAGCCACAGCCCGTAGCGCCCGGGCAAAAGCTTCAAGGCGGCGACGATGACGCCAATGACGAAGGCAAGCGCGCCCCAGAGGATCCATCCATCACGCCAGTTGCGCCGCGGCGCATCCAAATAGGTCCTCCAGCCTACCACCAGGCCGATTCCCAACGCAGCGATCAACCAACCAGGATAGCTTACAAGATCAAACAACATACGCATCCTGCTCCATCACCAAACTCAGTGTGCCGACCTAGTGCCGCCGATTTGAAGTTCCTACACCACCTGCAGCAAACTCGGTTAGGAACTTCAAATCGAAAAGCGGCACTAGAATCATAGCGTTGCTAGTGCCCCTTAGTTTCTGAAGCTCGTGTCAGAGTGTGCTGAGACGTATCACGAGCTTCGGAAACGGGGCACTAGCCGTGCCGATCCTCGACGTCCGGCATCAAGCGGGCAATCGGCGCCTGCACAATCAGGATGTTTTTGAGCCAGCCGCCGACGAAACAGCCAACGATGTAGAATGCGCCGATCAACAGAGCGACCTCAAGCCACAGCCCGTAGCGCCCGGGCAGAAGCTTCAAGGCGGCGACGATGACGCCGATGACAAAGGCGACCGCGCCCCAGAGGATCCAGCCATCGCGCCAGTAACGCTGCGGCGCATCGGAGTATGTCTGCCACCCGATCACCAGGCCGATCGCCAACGCCGCGACCAGCCACACGGGGTAGCTCATAAGATCGTAGAGCATGGCTATGCGTTCCTATTTCACCACAAACTCGATGCGCCGATTCTGCGCACGCCCTTCAGGCGTGTCATTGCTGGCGACCGGCTTCGTCTCACCGTAGCCGGCCGAAGTCATGCGCGAGGTGTCGACACCGGACTCGCCGATATAGGAGGTGACGGCCTCGGCCCGTCGCTGCGACAGATCGAGATTGTTCTCGGGCGCGCCCTGGGAGTCGGTATGCCCGGCCACCTCGATGCTGGCCTCGCGACAGCGCCGCACCACCTCGATGAGATGATCCAAGAGCGCGAGCGACTCCTTGCTCAGATTGGCGCTGCCGGTCTCGAACAGGATGCGCCCCTTGGCCAAGAGGCCGTCCAAGGCCGGTTGACACTCGTTGACCGCCAGCGCCGGCGGCGGCGGGATGACCCCGATCGTCACGACACCGAACTTGAAGCCCCGCACCAGCGCCCGCCCGAGCTCAAGTTTGATCTGATCCGCCGCCTTGTCGTAGATCGCGAGCCCCTCGACGTTGAAGACCGTGTCATCCGAGGTCAGCGAGCCGGAGGCAAGGCGTGCGAGCGACGGAAACAGCGCTTTCACCGCATCGACGAGCCGCGCCGGTGCGTCGCTGCGGTTGGCGAGCTGGTTCTCGACGGGTTCGCCGAGGAACGCCGCCTTGGCCGCGGCGGCCAGATCATTGCGCGCCGCATCGTTCGGCGCAAAGCCGGTGAGCACGACGTGCCCGCCGCCCTTCGCGATCTTGAGCGCATAGGGCGCAATAATGTCGATGACGCCGACCGTGAACGGCGCCGGCAGCGAGGCGCGGACCGATGCGGTCACGGCATCGGTCGTCACCGAGGCCGAGCCATGCCCGCGGATCGAGAGCTCCGCATCGGTCATGGTTGTCTCGCCGTCCGCGAGCTTGGCAAGCTCGGTCAGCGCGCTGGTGGCCGCGCGCACGAAATCGCCGTTTGGCGCCCCGCGCGCAAGCCTCATCCGGTTGACAACCTCCCGGCCAGCAAACAATCGCGTGGCGGTCGCAGCAATCTCGGCGCCAATGGCATCGCTCGGCGCCAGGCCTTGCAATGTCACGCTTTTGCCGTCGTTGCTGGCATCCCAGCGGTAGGGCTTGATTTCAGGCGGCAGGATCTCGACGCGCGCCAGCTGCAAGCCAGCCGGCAGGCTCCGGGTGGCCGCGATGGCCGCATCGTAGATCTCGAAGCTTCCCGCGGCACCGGAGATCGAATAGCCCGTATCGACAATGCCGAACGACCCGCCATCGAGCTTTGCCGCCTCGCCGAGACCGTAGGCAACGATTGATTCAAATCCATTCGGCGCGCCAGTGGCGTAAGCAAGCGCGTCGACCACCGATTTGCCGGCCGCGTTCTCCTTCGCCATGTCCCGAACCCGGCCGCGGATCGCGGGCGTCGGCACCGATCCCGTCAGTCTGAGCTCATCTCCCACCCGGGTGGCGGCAAACTCGAACGGCCTTGCCGGCAAGACCCGCTGCAGACGCCAATCGACCAGCCGCACGCCGTTGGCACGGTCCACCGCCTGGCCCATGCGAGTGCCGTCGCCGTCGGCGAATTCCAGCCCCTCGAGCCGGACATCACGGCCAAAGGCTGTTGCCTTCATTTCGCTGGCGATATCAGGCGCCTCGGCGAGAACCGCTTGCGCTCGCGACGCCACATCGGCCTCGACCGATTCCGTCCGCAAGCCGTTCGCGAGCACCCAAAGCGCCGCGATTGGAAGTAGCCCCACCCACCACTTGCCCGGCTGGTGCATTGATTTCGCCTCCCCAAGCGCAAAAACATGCGAACAGACAACGATTTCGTGGCGGCACAACGCCCCGCTGCGCAGCATAGTAAGATGAGCTGACAGTCTTGGGTAGCTGAGCCTCCGATACCCGCAGAAAATTGATATCCGACATCTTGTCTATTTTACGCCGTACTGTACCGGCTAAGATTTGGCAGCCATGAAAATCATTGTCCTCGGTCGCTGGCACAGCGTTCGACCGACCAATGACATTCGCCTTCGCGCAACACGCTCAGCATCCATGGCAGGCGTCCTTGCGGGTTGCCAACGCGACGCGGGGTGGTTTGCGAAGGGTACTGCGGCGCGGGCGAGACATGGGCGTAGACTTCGGCGCGGAACGTTTCAATCAACGCGCAGCATTCGCGACCCGAATGCGAAGTCCTGTCACGCCGGATCAACCAAAATTTCGCCCATCCCGCGTGCAAGAGCTGATGAGATTTGATGCACTGAGCGACTTTTCTTGACTGCACAGCGCCTTTTCTTGACTTGCATAGCTGCCAAGCCAAAGCAGGAACTTTTTCACTCCGTCACAGTTCAGAAGGGGGGCTGTACCACCCGGAGCTTCGTCTATGAGAATTGCGCAGATTGCACCGCTGATCGAAAGCGTTCCACCACGGCTTTATGGCGGTACCGAGAGGATCGTGTCCTATCTGGCCGACGAGCTCGTTCAGTTGGGTCACGAGGTGACGTTGTTTGCCAGCGGCGACTCGATCACCAATGCCAACCTGGTGAGCTGCGTCCCCAAGGCGCTGCGGCTCGATGCCGGCGTCCGCGACGTCATTCCTTATTACATGCTCATGCTCGACCGTGTGCGCGCGGCCGCCGAGGACTTCGACATTCTTCACTTTCACATCGATCAGTTTCATTTTCCGCTCTTTCGCTCGCAGGCGGAGCGGACAGTAACCACGGTCCATGGCAGGCAGGATCTGCCCGATCTGAAGCCACTCTACATCGGCTTCAGCGATATGCCGCTGGTATCGATCTCGAACGCCCAACGGCGGCCGATCCCTAACGCCAACTTTGTGGCCACCATCCACCACGGGCTTCCCAAGCATCTTTATGAGCCCACATTCAAGCCGCGCGGTGGCTATCTGGCGTTCATCGGCCGCATCTCTCCGGAGAAGCGTCCCGACCGCGCCATCAAGCTTGCCCGGACGCTGGGAATTCCTTTGAGGATCGCGGCAAAAGTCGACAAGGCGGACGAGGTCTATTTCCGGGAGCAGATCGCGCCGCTCATCAATCAACCCGGCGTGGAGTATATCGGCGAGATCAATGAGAGCGCCAAGACCGAGTTTCTCGGGGAGGCGCTGGCGCTGCTCTTTCCCATCGATTGGCCGGAGCCGTTCGGCTTGGCCATGATCGAGGCCATGGCCTGTGGCACGCCCGTGCTCGCGTTCCGGCATGGATCGGTGCCGGAGGTGATCGACGAAGGTGTCACCGGCATGATAGTGGATTCGATGGATGAGGCCGTTCGGAAACTGCCTCACGTGCTGGCGCTTGACCGGCGCGCGGTGCGGCGGCGCTTCGACCAGCGTTTTACCGCAACCCGCATGGCCAAGGAATACGTGCAGACCTATCGCTCCCTGCTGAAGCAAGCTCCGGCCTCATCGATGCGGGAGGTCGTTCCACTGCTGCAGCCGGCACTGGAAGAAACGCTCGACTGACGGAGACTCCATGACGATCGCTCCTGCGGGGGTGCCACCGATCGACAATTCTCCGGAAGCTCAGTTCTACATCCCGGCAGTCGGTCCGGCATCGCGGCCACGGCGCACGCTCAAGCAAGACGACACGTTCGTGGTGGTCGATAGCCATGGTGATATCGGCGCGTCGCCCGGCGGCAGCGACGGCCTGTTTCTTAGCGACACCCGGTTCCTGTCGTATTTTGAATTACGGATCAACGGGATGCAGGCATTGCTCCTGGGCTCCAACACGCGCGACGACAATACGTCACTGATCATCGACCTCACCAATCCGGATCTGTATGCGGAGCAGCGTCTCGTCCTGCCGAAGGACACCGTGCACATCGTGCGCACGATCTTTGTCTACCGCAACTCTCTCTACCAGAGAATTGCACTGCGGAATTACGCCAACCACCCCATCAGCCTGAGCTTGTCGCTCGTGTTCGACAACGACTTCGCCGATGTCTTCGAGGTGCGCGGCCTTCGCCGCCCGCGCCGAGGCAAGATCGAGCGCCTGGTTGCAGGCCGTGCTCGCACGCTTCTGACCTACCAGGGGCTCGACGGCAAGCTGCGACAAACGAATATCGAGTTTGATCCGCACCCGAGCGAGCTGCTGGAGACGGCGGCAACCTATCGACTTTCGCTCGCAGTGAGGGAGGCGCGGTCACTGTTCTGCTGCGTGAGCTGCGGCAATCCGGAGCTTACGCAAACCCTCGGCTTCAGCCGAGGCGTACGCGCGATCTATCGGCGGCAGCACACTATCTCTCATCACGCCACCACGATCGCAACATCCAATCCGATCTTCAACGAGATCGTGTGCCGATCCGTAGCCGATCTCCGCATGCTGTCGACCGACACGCCGCAGGGACCATACCCCTATGCGGGAATTCCCTGGTATTCGACCACATTCGGGCGCGACGGGCTGATCACTGCGCTGCAGATGCTGTGGCTTGATCCATCCGTGGCGCGAGGCGTCTTGCACCGCCTCGCCGCCCTGCAGGCGAAGGTGGACGATCCTGAGTTCGATGCGCAACCCGGCAAGATCCTGCACGAGATGCGCGCCGGCGAAATGGCGGCGCTGCGCGAAGTCCCGTTCGCGCTCTACTACGGGACCGTCGATTCGACGCCGCTGTTCGTGCTGCTGGCCGGGCTCTATGCGGAGAGAACGGGAGACTACGAGACGATCCGCGCGATCTGGCCCAATCTGGAAGCCGCACTGGCCTGGATTGACGGCCCTGGCGACAAGGATCGCGACGGCTTCGTCGAATATCATCGCGAAACCGCGGACGGGCTCGTCAATCAAGGCTGGAAGGATTCCTCGACGCCGTTTTCCACGCCGACGGCCGCCTGGCGGAAGGACCGATCGCGCTTGCCGAAGTGCAAGGCTACGTCTACGCGGCGAAAAAGGCGTTGGCGCGCTGTGCTGCGCAGATCGGCCGGGCCGAGCACGCGCGTGAGCTCGACACCCAGGCCGACCGGCTCGCCGCGCGGTTTGAGGAAAGCTTCTGGTCCGCCGATCTCGGCACCTACGCGCTTGCGCTCGATGGCGCCAAGGCGCCTTGCCTGGTGCGCAGCTCCAATGCCGGGCAGGTCTTGTTCAGCGGCATCGCACGGCCGGAGCACGCTCGCGAAGTCGCCGCGATGCTCCTGACGCCGCAGTTCTTCTCCGGATGGGGCATCCGGACCATTGCCAGGCGCGAGGCGCGCTACAATCCGATGTCGTATCACAACGGCTCGGTCTGGCCGCACGACAACGCCCTGATCGCGCTCGGCCTTGCCCGCTATGGCCATAAGACCAAGATCGAGCAGCTGTTCAAAGGCATGTTCGATGCCGCCACCTACATGGATCTGCGGCGCCTGCCTGAGCTGTTCTGCGGCTTCCAGCGCGGGCCGCGACGCGGGCCAACGTTATATCCGGTTGCGTGCAATCCGCAGGCCTGGGCGAGCGCCACGCCATTGACGCTGCTGGAAGCCTCCCTCGGCCTGCAGATCGATGCAAAGGCCGAGGAGGTTCGTTTCGTCGAGCCGCATCTGCCGGCCTTCCTCGAAGAGGTGGTCGTGCGCAATCTCGCCGTAGGCCGCTCAAGCCTGGATTTCTCAATTCGCCGTCAAGGAAGCAGCACGTCGGTGCAGATTTTGCATCGGCACGGCGATGCTAAGATCTCGGCTATTTACCGCTAGCTGCAAACGAATGCATTGGCCAGCGCGCCTTATCGGGAGGCGCTAGTTCACGGCGCCAGCACCGTTGGCCGGATGACGCGCCCCAACAGGCCCCACCTGGTCAGCGCATCATGCGACACGAGCGAGCGCCATGCCGCCGACTCGACGGGCTGTTATGATGCCCTCCGCACCGGGACAAAGCGAACGGGAGGGATCGACGATGACCACACCGACCGCAACGCGCGCCGCGGACGCTTTCATGTTCGATCCCGGCGCCGAGACGATGTCGCGGGATGCTCTCACGGATCTTCAGACAGAGCGTGCGCAGCGCACCCTGCAGCACGCCTACGCCAACGTCCCGCTCTATCGCCAGCGCTTCGATGCCGCCGGCGTGAAGCCTGGCGACTTCAAGGCGCTGGCCGACATCGGGCGCTTTCCGTTCACGCTCAAGAGCGACCTGCGCGACAATTATCCTTTTCGCATGTTCGCGGTGCCGCGTGAGCAGGTGCTTCGCCTGCATGCGTCATCGGGAACCTCGGGCAAGCCGACGGTCGTCGGCTATTCCAAGGGCGACCTCGATCTCTGGTCGGACCTGATGGCGCGCTCGATGGCCTGCGCCGGCGCGCGGCCCGGCGACATCGTGCACAATGCCTATGGCTACGGCCTGTTCACGGGCGGCCTCGGCGCGCACTACGGCGCCGAGCGGCTTGGCTGCACCGTCGTGCCCATGTCGGGCGGCGGAACCGAGCGGCAGGTGACGCTGCTCCAGGATTTCGGCGCCAACGTGCTGTGCGCGACACCTTCCTACGCGCTCAACATTGCCGAGGTCGCGACCGGCATGGGTGTCGACTTGCGGCGTTCAGCGTTGCGGATCGGCGTGTTCGGGGCAGAGCCCTGGAGCGAGTCGATGCGGCACGTGCTGGACGAGCAACTCGGCATCAAGGCCGTGGACCTCTACGGCCTGTCGGAGATCTTAGGCCCCGGCGTCGCCTCCGAATGCCTCGTGGCTCGGTCCGGCCTGCACGGCTGGGAGGATCATTTCCTGTTCGAGGTGATCGATCCGGAGACGCTCGAACCACGTCCCGTCGGCGAAAGCGGCGAGCTCGTCATCACCACGCTCACCAAGCAAGCGCTGCCGATGATCCGCTATCGCACACGCGACATCACGCGGTTCAGCCATGAGCCGTGCGCGTGCGGACGCACCCATGTCCGGATCATGCGCGTGACCGGACGCAACGACGACATGCTCATCATCCGCGGCGTCAATGTGTATCCCTCGCAGGTCGAGGCGGTCCTGGTCAATTTGCCGGACCTCGCGCCGCACTATCAGATTGTGCTGACGCGCGAGGGTGCGCTCGATGCCATGACGGTCGAGGTCGAGCTGGCCCCACAGGTCTCGATGTTTGACGCCGACCGCGCCCACAAGGCTGTCGAGATCGCCACCCACATCAAGACGCACGTTGGCGTCACCTGCAAGATCGCGGTGAAGTCGCCCGGCGAGGTGCCGCGATCGCAAGGCAAGGCCGTGCGGGTCAAGGATTTGCGGAAACAGTGAGCCGGAGCGAGATGAGTTGAGTTTGAATCGCCTGTGAATTCCGTTCGTCCTCGCGGAAGCGGGGACCCAGCCTTTGAGAGCTATGAGGGCTTGGCCCTAAGTTCCCGCTTTCGCGGGAACGAACGGAGATTGGTTCAATGGCGGTGCAAACTTAAATTCATTCCGTTCTAAGCGCCTTCAAACACCGTCACGCCATGCGCCGGTCGCGAGATAGCGATCAATCGCGACCGC
Source organism: uncultured Alphaproteobacteria bacterium (assembly GCA_963745515.1). Classification (GTDB taxonomy): domain Bacteria; phylum Pseudomonadota; class Alphaproteobacteria; order Rhizobiales; family Xanthobacteraceae; genus VAZQ01. The sequence goes on along the minus strand of CAVUXO010000005.1, from coordinate 149,400 downwards.
AGCGGCGGTGCCGTCTCCCATCGCGCCAGCAGCCCGGTGCGGAGAGCCCTGGCGTACATTGCCGGCTGCGCAGATGCCCTTCGCCGGCGTGCGCATCGCGGCATCGATACAGACACGCCCAGTGGGATCGAGCGGCAGCAGCCCGCGAAACAGCTGCGTGTTCGGAACAAGGCCAACGCACGCAAACACCGCGGCGGTCGCAAGCTCGCTTTCCGCGCCCGAGCTGACATCCTTGACGCGCACCTGGCTCACGGATTGGTCGCCGACGATCTCGCTGACGGTTGCGCCGAGCCGCACCTCGATCTTGTCATGCGCGCCAATCCGATCGCGATAGCTCGCCTGCCCGCTGAGCGCGCCACCGCGCTCGAGCATCACGACCTTCGCGACATGTTCGCCGAGCGTGAGCGCCTCCTGCATCGCGGAGTCGCCACCGCCCACCACCACGGCGACCTTGTCGCGCAGGAGCGGCCCATCGCAGCTCGCGCACTCGCTGACGCCTTTGCCAAACAGCCGCTCCTCGCCGGGGACGCCGAGCTTGGCAAGCGCGGTTCCGGTCGCGATCACGACTGCGCGTGCGATCATAGTGTTGCCATCGCTGGCGAGCACCCAGCGGTCGCCTTGCGCCGTAAGCTGCTCGCAGCCGGCCATCAGGCATTCGACGCCGGCCGCATCCGCCTGCTCATGCGTCATGGGGCAAAGGTCATAGCCGGGCACGCCGTCTGGAAAGCCCGGCACACCCTCGACCTTGTCGATACTGACGAGTTGCCCACCCAGCACGCCACCCGTGAGCAATGCGGTGCGCCGGCCAAGCCGCGCGCTCGTCAAGGCGGCGGTCAAGCCAGCCAATCCGCCACCAATGACGACGACGTCGTATTTACCACTCATCATCTAAGAATAGCCGAAAGCAGACAGTCGTGGCAGCCCGCAGGCCACCCCTGAAAGTCATTGCTCCGGCTGGAAACCCAACTCTTTAATGATGTCGCGATAGCGCTCCCAGCTGTCGCGGATCGTCTGCGCGAAGGCCGCCGGCGTGCGCGTGACCGCCTCCATTCCGAGCTTGGCCATCGCCTCCTTCACCTTGGGCGATTCCACCGCGGCGCTGATGGCGGCATTGGCGCGGGCGACCACCTCGGGCGGCGTTGCGGCCGGCGCCAGGAAGCCCGACCAGTCCTGCACCACGATCTTCTGGAAGCCCGCCTCAAAGAACGTCGGAATGTCGGGCGCGAGCGTCGAGCGCTCGCGCGCCGTGGTGGCTAGAATGCGCAGCTTGCCGTCGCGGCCATGCGGAAGCACTTCCGCGAGCGGCGAGATGACCGCGGGCACATGCCCGCCGAGCGCATCCACCACCGACGGCGCGCCGCCGCGATAGGTCACCAGCTGCAGCTTGATATTGGCGTCGCGCGCCAGCATCAGGCCGGTGAAGTGCTGCGAGCCGCCGCTCGGCGCGCCGAAGCTCGCCTTGTCCGGGTTGCTCTTTGCCCAGGCGATGAAGTCCTGCAGCGTTTGTACATTGGCGGGCACGGCGGGACCGACCGAGAGCGCAAGCGTGCCGAAATGCGTGGTCGCGACCGGCGCGAAGTCCTTCAAGGTATCGTAGCGAATGTCCTTGTAGACATGCGGGTGGATGACCATCGGGAACGCCGGCGTGAACAGGAGCGCGGAGCCATCCGCCGGCTGTCCCTTGACGAACGCGGCCGCGATCTGCCCGCCTGCCCCTGGCCGATTCTGAACCACGACAGCGTCCGCATATTGGCCCTGCACCGCGTCCGCCACGAGACGCGCAACGGCATCGGTTGCGCCACCCGGTGGAAAGCCGACGAAGAATGTCGCCAGGTCGAGACGCTTCTGGGCGTGCGCGGTGGGGCTGATGGCAGATGCAAATGCGGCCGCTGCCACGAACAAGAAGAGTCGACGACCGTTCATGTGTCCCTACCCTGTTCAGCATTTGCCTGAAGCGGACGAACGCACGAGTTGCTGAAGCAATCGCAGCGCACGCAAAGCGAAGGATGCTTCACAAGCGAGATTGCCGCAATCTCAGGAACGAACGAGCGCTTACCGCGGACATAGCGGCCAGGCAGACGAGGCCTTGCAAATCAATAGCTTGATCGGGAACTGGCGCTCCCTGGGGGACTCGAACCCCCGTTTTCGCCGTGAGAGGGCGACGTCCTGGGCCGCTAGACGAAGGGAGCCAGAGGCCACGAGATAGCCTTGAACGGGCGGCGGTGCAAGCGTTCCGCTGGGGCAAAATCCGCTCTAAGCTCCCGAAAACACCGGGAGACGCCCATGCGCCTGTTCAGAGGGCTTACTGCGCTCGCGGCCGCGCTTGTCGCCGTGCCCTCGCCTGCCGCGAAAGCGCAGTCCTGGGTCGATCCCGGCCTGCTCGAGGCCGCGCGGAAGGAAGGCTCCCTCGTCATCTATACCTCGGTGAACGAGGAGGAAGGCCTGCCGATCTGGAAGCTGTTCGAGCAGGATACCGGCATCAAGGTGGAATACATCCGCGGCTCCGACAGCCAGATGATCGGCCGAATCCTGATCGAGAACCGTGGCGGGCGGCCGGCCTGGGACGTGGTGGCGGTGACGTCGGTGCAGCGGCTGCCGTCCGCGCTGCTGGCGGAATACGAGCCGCCGCAGGCGGCGAATCTCTTCCCCTCCGCGCGCGATCCGGGCCGGCGCTGGTATGGCTTCGCGGCGAACTACGACGTGCCGGCCTACAACACCCGGCTGGTGAAGCCGCAGGACCTGCCGCAGAGCTACGAGGAGTTCGCGAAGAAGACCGAATGGGCCGGGCGCACCGTGATCAATGAGAGCGACACCGAATGGGTGGTCGCGTTCCTCGATCACTACGGCGAGAGCAAAGCGCGCGAGCTGCTGCGCAGCCTCGCGAGCAATCTCAAGCCCGCGATCGTCGGCAGCCACCTGCAAGTGGCGCGCACCGTCGGCGCCGGCGAATACATGGTGGCGCTGAATAACTATGTGAACCTCACCATCAATGTGAAGCTCAACGGCGGGCCGACTGATTTCTGGGCGCTCGATCCCATCGGCGTGTTCTACCAGCAGATCGGCATCGACACGCAGGCGCCGCATCCCAACGCCGCGCGGCTGGCGGCAAACTTCATCCTGAGCCCGGAAGGCCAGAAGCTCCTCACAAGGCGCGGCCGCATCCCGACGCGGCCCGACGTCGAGACCAATCCGCCCGGCGTGCTGCAGGCACTGCACGCTAAGAAAGTGATGCCGAGCACCTACAGCCCCGAGAAGGAGCGCAAGGCGGACGTACTGTTCAAGGAGATCATCGTGGGCCGCGCGCGATAAGAACTTCGAATGGCGCGGAGCGAGTAGCGAATAGGGGGTGAACGACTCCGACCAGGCATTCGTCATTCCATTCACCATTCCTATTCGCCATTCCTATTCGCTATCGATGTTGGCAGCCCATTCGCTGCATGCTGGCATCCGCATCAACTCAAGTGGTGTTGCGATTTGTAAATGTCGCTGCCCAACGCAAGACTATTCGTAAAATTTGGAAACTTCTTCCCCGCCGCCGCCGCTAATCGGAACTGCCGCCTCCCCATCGCCAAGCGTTCGTCACAATGTCGTGCATCTAGTGCGATGTTAAGCGGCGAAAAATACTCGACCAACCATTTCATCCGCTCCCAACTGCATCGGGCACCATTGATCTGTTTGCGCCACTCACAGCGATGAGGAAACCTATGGCCATTATTATTGGGACAAATAGTGACGACACGCTCAACGGCACATCCGGCAGCGACATTATCATCGGGCTCGACGGCAACGACGTGCTCTCCGGTGGCGCCGGCAACGACATTCTCCTCGGCGGCAACGGCAACGACACCGTGCTCGGCGGCAACGGCAATGACATCCTGTCCGGCGACAACGGTGACGACACACTTGACGGCGGCGCCGGCAACGACATCCTCCTCGGCGGCCAGGGCGTCGATCTCGCGCGTTACACCAACGCGACCGGCAGCATCACCGCCAATCTGACCGCTGGCATCGTGAGCGGAGCGGGTGTCGGCACCGACCTGCTGACTGGCGTAGAACGGATTCGCGGCAGCAGCTTTGCGGACACGTATGTTGCGACCGGTTTCAATGCCGGTTCGAGCCCGCGACCCGGAACATCGCCCCTGTTCAATGAATTCGAGGGAATGGGCGGCAACGACACCATTACCGGCAACGGACACACACGGGTGTCCTATCTCAACGCGACGGCCGCCGTCACAGTCGATATCGCGGCTGGAGCCGGGCAAGGAACGGCGCCCGGCGACCTCGCTGGCGTCGGCGTCGATAGCTTCACCGGCGTGAACGCAGTGCGCGGCTCCAACTTCAATGACGTGCTGTTGGGGAGTGATAACAGGAAATTCAGCGTTGAGAACTTCGAGGGGCGCGGCGGCAACGACTTCATCGACGGCCGCGGCGGCTTCGACCGGGCGGTCTACAGCAACGACCCTGCCGTCACCACCGGCATCATCGTCAATCTCGCCGCCGGCAGCGTGACCGGCGATGCTGCAACCGGCACCGACACGTTGCGGTCCGTCGAGGCCGCGCGCGGCACCGACTTCGCGGACACGTTCGATGCCACCGGCTTCACAGCGTCGAGCACCAACGCCGGCAGCAACGGCGTAAACGAGCGCGGCGCGGCCTTCAATGAATTCGAAGGCATGGGCGGCGATGACACCATCATCGGCAATGGCGACACCCGTGTCAGCTATCTGTTCGCGCTGGCGGGCGTGACGGCCGACATCCAGGCCGGAACCGGCCATGGCACCGCGCCTGGGGACCTTGCCGGCGTCGGCACCGACACCTTCACGGGCGTCAATGGGCTGGAAGGGTCGAACTTCGACGACCTGCTGTTGGGCAGCAACAACGCCCCGCTCACGGCCGAGAATTTTGTCGGCGGCGTCGGCAACGACACGATCGACGGTCGCGGCGGCTTCGACCGGGCGGTCTACAGCCTCGATGACGCTGTCGCAGCGGGGATCAGCGTCAATCTCGCCGCCGGCATCGTGGCTGGCGATGTGAGGATCGGCACCGACACGCTGCGGTCGGTCGAGGCCGTGCGCGGCACTGACTTCGCCGACACCTTCGATGCGACCGGCTTCACTGCCACGAGCACGAACGCCGGCAGCGCCGGCGTGAACGCGAGCGGCGCGGCCTTCAACGAGTTCGAGGGCCTGGGCGGCGATGACACGATCACGGGCAACGGCAACACGCGCATCAGCTACCAGAATGCGCTGGCCGGGGTCACGGTCGCCATGACCAGCGTGGGCGCAGGCACCGCGCATGGAACAGACCCTGGCGACATCGCGGGTGTCGGCACCGACACCTTTGCCGGAGTGAGTGCGGTCCGCGGCTCGGACTTTGCCGACGTGTTCGTCGGCAGTGCCAACCCCGCGGGCACGGCCGAGAATTTCGCCGGCCTCGGCGGCAATGACCTGATCAATGGCGACAGCGGCTTCGACCGCGCGATCTACAACGGCGATGGTGACGTAACGGCGGGCATCAGCGTCGCGCTCGCGGCCGGCATCGTTACCGGCGATGCGGCGGTCGGGACCGATACGCTCATCTCGGTCGAGGCTGTGCGCGGCACCGATTTCGCCGACGCCTACAATGCCGCTGGCTTCACCAGCGACACCGCCCCGACACCCAGCGCCAACGCAGGCAGTGGCAGCAACTTCAATGAATTCGAGGGCATGGGCGGCAACGATACGGTCACCGGCAACGGCAACACCCGCGTCAGCTACGACAACGCCACCGCCGGCGTGACAGTCACTCTCGGAGCGGGGGGATCGGGCACTGCCACCGGCGATGATTCGATCGGAACCGACACGTTCATCAGCGGTGTCTCGCGCGTCCGCGGCTCCGACTTTGCCGACACGATCACAGGCAATGGCGGAAACAACTTTATCGAAGGCCAGGGCGGCGACGACACGTTGACCGGCGGAGGCGGGCTCGACCGCTTCATCTACAGCGCGGTCAACGACGGACTCGATCACATCACCGATTTCAGCGGCCATGGCGGCCAGAACGATGAACTCGATTTCGACCATCTGGCGTTCGGTAGTGGACTGGCTGTCGGCGGTGCGGACACCGGCACGCTCGATGCCTCCCATTTCGTCGCGGATGGGACCGGCCCGACAACCGCGCAACAAGTGTTCTGGTATGACACCGACAATTCCACGCTCTACTACGACGCGGACGGATCAGGAAGCGGCACCGCCGTCGCTGTCGCGGTGTTCAACAATGGCTTTGTTCTCAACAGCACGGACATTCACCTGATCTAGGACGTGATCCCATTGCTGGAGGACGTTGAGGCCCGGTCGACCGCCGGGCCTCAATTCGTATTGGATCAGCGGCAGTGAGCCGAAAATCGCTTTCAGCGATAGGGGCGTCCCTGTCAGCGCTGCCGGGAAAAATCCAACGGGCGTAATCCAAATGAATGACATCCATTAGGTCGATTACATTCCCATGCTTTCCTAGCAATATGCCACTCCGTCACGGTTGCCCGTCTTCCATCGATCGCAGCAGTGACGGCGGAACATTGGTCGTGTTCGAGGAAAGCAATCATGTCTGCTTCAACACCCTGCATAAGTTCCGGCCACTCACCGGTGATGCGAGGCTGAGCGACAAAAAGATGCGCAACTAAACCTTTCGTCCGCCCCCAACTGCAACATCGATCTGTTTGCGCCACTCACAGCGAAGAGGAAACCTATGGCCATCATCAACGGGACAAACGGTGACGACACGCTCACCGGCACATCCGACAACGACACCATTAACGGGCTCGACGGCAATGACGTGCTTGACGGCGGCGCCGGCAACGACACCCTCAACGGCGGCCTGGGCATCGATCTGGCGCGCTACACGAACGCGACCGCCGGCATCACCGCCAATCTGACCGCCGGCACCGTGACCGGAGCCGGTGTCGGCACCGACACCCTGACCGGCATCGAACAGATTCGCGGCAGCAGCTTTGCCGATATCTATATTGCAACAGGCTTCAAGGCCAGCGCGAGCCCGCAGCCCGGAACGTCGCCCCTGTTCAATGAATTCGAGGGAATGGGCGGCAACGACACCATCACCGGAAACGGGTTCACGCGGGTGTCCTATCTCAACGCGACGGCCGCCGTCACAGTCGATATCGCCGCCGGAACCGGGCAAGGAACGGCGGCCGGCGACCTCGCCGGCGTCGGCGTCGACAGCTTCACCGGTGTCAACTCCGTGCGCGGCTCCGCCTTCAATGACACGCTGTCGGGAAGCAACAACAAAGTATTCACCGCTGAGAACTTCGAGGGACGCGGCGGCAACGACTTTATCGATGGTCGCGGCGGCTTCGACCGGGCGATCTACGGCAGCAATCCCAACATCACCGCGGGCATCAACGTCAACCTCGCGGCCGGCAGCGTGACCGGCGGCGCCGGAGTCGGCACCGACACGTTGCGGTCAATCGAGGCCGTGCGCGGTACCGACTTCGCCGACACCTTCAATGCCACCGGCTTCACAGCAACGAGCACTAATGCCGGCAGCGATGGCGTGAACGAGCGCGGCGCGGCCTTCAACGAATTCGAAGGCATGGGTGGCAACGACACGATCACCGGCAACGGCAACACGCGTGTCAGCTACCAGTTCGCGCGGGCGGGCGTGACGGTCGATATCCAGGCTGGAACTGGGCATGGAACCGCGGCCGGAGACCTTGCTGGCGTCGGCACCGACACCTTCACGGGCGTGAATGGGATTGAAGGATCGGACTTCAACGACCTGCTGTTCGGGAGCAACAATGCCCCGTTCTCAGCCGAGAATTTCGTCGGGGGCCTCGGCAACGACACGATCGACGGTCGTGGCGGCTTTGACCGAGCGATCTACAGCAGCGATGCCGCTGTCGCGGCGGGAATCAACGTCAATCTCGCCGCCGGCACCGTGACCGGCGATGCGAGAATTGGCACCGATACGCTGCGGTCGGTCGAGGCCGTGCGCGGCACAGCCTTCGCCGACACGTTCAACGCGACCGGCTTCACCGCCACGAGCACGAACGCGGGCAGCGCCGGCGTGAACGCCTTCGGCGCGGCCTTCAACGAATTCGAGGGCCTCGGCGGCAATGACACGATCACCGGCAACGGCAACACCCGCATCAGCTACGTGAATGCGCTGGCTGGAGTGAGCGTCGTCATGACCGGTGTGGGCGCAGGTACCGCGCGTGGAAGAGACGCTGGCGACATCGCGGGCGTCGGCATCGACACCTTTACGGGCGTGAATACGGTCCGCGGCTCGGACTTTGCCGACCTGTTCGTCGGCAGCACCAACCCCGCGGGCACACCCGAGAATTTCGAGGGCCGCGGCGGCAATGATGTGATCAATGGCGGCGGCGGCTTCGACCGGGCGATCTACAACGGCGATGGCAAGACAACAGCGGGCATCGCCGTCCACCTCGCGGCCGGCATCGTCACCGGCGATGCGTCGGTCGGAACTGATACACTCATGTCCGTCGAGGCCGTGCGTGGCACCGACTTCGCCGACACGTTCGACGCGACCGGCTTTACCGCCACGAGCACGAACGCGGGCAGCGCCGGTGTGAACGCCAGCGGTGCGGCCTTCAATGAATTCGAGGGCATGGGCGGCAACGATACGATCACCGGCAACGGCAACACCCGCGTCAGCTACGACAACGCCACCGCCGGTGTGACGGTCACGCTCGGAGTAAACGGATCGGGCACCGCCACCGGCGATGCCTCGGTCGGAACCGATACGTTCATCAGCGGTGTCTTCCGCGTCCGCGGCTCCGACTTTGCCGACACGATCTCAGGCAACGGCGGAATCAACTTTCTCGAAGGCCAGGGCGGCAACGACACGCTGACTGGCGGCGGCGGGGCCGACCACTTCGTCTACGCCGCGGTCAACAGCGGGCTCGATCACATCGTCGACTTCAGCGGCCATGGCGGCCAGAACGATGTGCTCGATTTCGATCATCTGGCATTCGGCAATGGACTGGCTGCCGGCGGCGCGGACACCGGCACGCTCGATGCGTCCCATTTCGTCGCCAATGCGACCGGCGCGACCAATGCGCAACAGGTGTACTGGTATAACACCAGCAATTCCACGCTCTATTACGACGCGGATGGATCAGGCAGCGGCGCCGCCGTCGCTGTTGCGGTGTTCGACAATCACTTTGTCCTCAACAGCACGGACATCCACCTGATCTGAGGCGTGGGCTCACCAGATCCGATGCCCGCTACTCATCGTGCTTGGCGCCGGCGATCGCTCATCCCACCCGCGGATGGCGTGCGATTGGCCGGCGCGGGGCATCAGGCCCGACCGGTTTCGTCAAAGCATTACGGTGACAGTACACTGTGACCGAGAAAGGATGACGGCGCGTCGCCCTCCGGCCGAGTCCGCAGGAGGCCAGACCAGAGGCGCGGCACAATTGAATGCACTGTCACCGTAATTCCGAGGCACTAGGCCGCTGATTGCTTCGGCGCGGGCTTGTGCTCATAGATCGTTTCGTCGCCGCGCGTGATCGACCAACACGAATAGATTTCCACCGGAGCGGCTTCACCTGACAGGGCAATTGCACCGGAGTTGATGTTGACTCGATACACCTTTCCCATTGATTTGCCGTGCGGCAGCGTGATGAAGTGCAAACCCGCGCCGCGAAGCTCGATTTCCCCCGGCTCCGCAATATTGTTCTTTCCGGCCGTGACTGACTCGGGCTTTGCCGATGGGAGGATTTTGGCTCCTCCCAGCAACACCGCGTCACCAACTTCAGACGCACCGACGAGTTCGCCGAACGGGAGGTAATGAGTTGGCTTCAAGATCACGGCCGCATGGTCGCGCGTGCCGAAGGCGAATTGAGCCTTGAGTTCGATGGCCACTTTATCGCGATGGTGGAAACGGAACACGTGGCCCGGCTGTAGTGCCGCGAAGGTGATGGCTTGATCAGTCTGCATTGATAGCCCCATGGCGGTGATGGTCGCACGGCACGACTTTGTGGGGTTAAAGTGGCTTTCGCCGTCGCGAGTTGCAAGCCTCGATATTGGACCCATTTTGGACCCGACCGCCGCTTCAAACTCGAGCCCCTGTTTTCGGACCGACCGACGTTCTCTTCGCAATTCGCCGCTCCCTCCGAGCGTTGGCAGGCGAACGCGCTGCGTGTTAGCGTCCGCGTCAAAATCCTGGGGAGGGTAGTGCCATGTCTCGCCGCATCTCGTCTCGCATCTTTATCGGAGCTCTCACGCTTGCAGCCGCAGCGTGCATGACGCTTGCAGATGCGCGGGCCTTCGACGAGAGCAAATATCCCGAATGGTACGGCCAGTGGACGCGGCCGAACGGCGTCGGCAACCAATGGGACCCGACCAAGCCCGGTGGACCCGCCCAGCAGGCGCCGCTGAAGCCGGAATATCAGGCGATCTACGAGGCTAATCTCGCCGACCAGAAGACCGGCGGCCAGGGCACCGATCCGCTCTTTCGCTGCCTTCCGCCCGGCATGCCGCGGCAGATGACCGTGGTGTTCCCGATGGAGGTCATCATCATGCCGGGCACCACCTACATGGCGTTCGAGCAGGGCAACGTATTCCGCCGCATCTACACGGACGGGCGCGACTGGCCGAAGGATCAGGAGCCGTCGTTCGCGGGCTATTCGATCGGCAAGTGGCGGGATACTGACGGCGACGGCCGCTACGATCTGCTCGAGGTCGAGACCCGCGGCTTCCGTGGCCCGCGCGCCTATGAGCCGAGCGGCATTCCGCTGCACGCCGACAACCAGACCATCATCAAGGAGCGCTTCTACAACGACAAGGTCGACAAGGGCATCCTCTACGACGAGATCACCACCATCGACAACGCGCTCACCCGCCCCTGGACCGTGCTCAAGACCTTGATCCGCTCGCGCAATCCGATGTGGTACGAGAACAACTGCCAGGAGGGCAACAACCACGTGCTGATCGGCAAGGACAATTACGTGATGAGCGCTGACGGCAGGTTGATGCCGACGCGCAAGAACCAGGCGCCGCCCGATCTGAGCTATTTCGAGACAGCGAAGAAGTAGCGCACATGCGTAAGCGGGTGTTCAACTGGCAGGGCCAGGGCTTCGTCTATCTCGGGCTTGAAGGCAAGGCGGGCGAGCCGCTCGAGCAGCAGTCGCAGGCACTGTTCGCGCGCGCTGGCAGCGAGCTGCGCTCGTTTGGCCTGTCGCTCGACAAGAACGTCGTACGCTCGCGCGTATTCGGCCGCACGCGCGAGGCGCGCAATGCGGTGAGCGATACCCGCGCCAAGACTTTCATCGGGTCGGCACGCGCCGCGAGCTCGAGCTTCATCGCGCCGGCGCATTTCGAGTCGGGCGCCGACGTCGCGCTTGATCTTTACGCCATGTCGCCGCCCGGCGAGGAAGCCGCGCGCAAGGTCGTCGAGCACCAGCCGCAGCAGACCTTCATCCGCTATCTCACGTGGGGCCCGATGGTGTTTCTCGCCGGCATGACCTGCGAGGAATATCCCACGCTCAAGCAGCAATACGAGGACATCCTGCCGCGCGCCGGCAAGCTCCTGCAGGAAGCCAGCTGCGACTGGCGCAACGTGGTCGGCATCTCTTTCTTCCTGCACAAGGACCACGATCCCGATGCGCTTCTGACCGGCGTTGCCAAGACGGCACCGGTGTCGCTCGACAACGCGGAGGTGGAGTTCGTCGAGGGCTTTTCGCGGCCGGGAAAGCTGGTCGAGATCGAGATCACGGCGCGGCGGTAAGGACTTTTGGCAGGTCAGATCGCATCCGTTGTGCGCCGAACTGTTCAGCCGCTGTACCGCCGGGACACTCCGAACTCCTCCATTTAACGGCAGCGACAATATTGACTGCAGCTACGGCATCTCGAACGATCGCGTTTTCTTGCTGCTAGACTTGGGTTATCTTTTACTTCGCTTACCAGGAGAACACCATGCGTCACTGGAGCTCCATCTGTGTGGTTGCCCAAGCCCTGGCGCTGCTGACAGCTCTCGGCGGCGCGCATGCATTAGCTGACACCAAGTACCCTAACCTGAAGGGTCAGTGGCACCGTGTCATAGTTTCCGGGGTTCCCGGCCCACCATCGTTCGATCAGACGAAAGGTAACGGACTTCGGCAACAAGCTCCGCTTACGCCCGAATATCAAAAAATTCTGGAGGATAGCCTCGCAGACCAGCGGGCAGGCGGACAGGGCAACAATGTCGAGCACGCTCGGTGCGTTGCGGCCGGCATGCCCTGGATGATGATCGGGTTCCGGCCATTGGAAGTCCTCGTCGCACCGGACGTGACCCATATCATCATCGCCGACTACGACGCGTTGCGCCGAATCTATACCGACGGCCGCGACTTTCCCAAGAGTCAGGAGCCGACGTTTGCGGGGTACTCGATCGGCAAATGGATCGACGAGGATGGAGACGGAAAATATGACGTGCTCGAAGTCGAAACCCGCAATTTCAAGGGACCTCGCGTGTATGACTCCAGCGGTCTACCGCTTCATCGCGACAATCAGTCTGTCTTCAAGGAGCGAATTTACCTTGATAAGGCCGATCCGAATCTCCTTCATGACGAGATCACTGTGATTGACAATGCCTTGACCCGGCCCTGGACGGTCGACAAGCGATATATCCGCAACGCCGATCCGCTCGCGGAATGGCCTGAGTCAGTTTGCACCGAAGTCAATTCGCAAATCTTCGTCGGCAAGGAGCTGTATTACTTGAGCGCGGACGGACATCTGATGCCAACCAGGAAGGGGCAGTCGCCGCCCGATGCGCGATATTTCGACACGAAATGATCGCGTTACGCGCTGCACAAGAAGCCGTGACGTTATCGATTTCCTCGCAAGGTCCGGTTCGGGTCAAATGCAAAGACCTCAGCCTGAGCATATGCTTTCCGGTTTGCCAAAAGCGGACCTCCATCTGCGAGTTGATGTCTGCTCGCACTAGCGACTTCGATATTCCCACGGGATGGGTATCGTCACGCTCCTACGGCCGCCCAAGACGATATCTCCAATGCGGTGGGTCGCGACTTCCACCTTGGGCGGAGCAAGTCCATCCGAGCTCGGGCCTTCGTATCGTAGCCGCAGGTGGATATCACGTGTCGGCTGTCCACCGCGGATGGCAAAGCCAACGCCCCTGAGCTCGCGCCACGATTTCTTTACGATCGGCTTGAAAGTGCCGCTGTTGGCCCCAAAAGGAATGTTGCCCGGCGCGCCGGCCCACAATTCAAAATCGAGGTAATACCAATTGACACTGGGCTCCGAAGCCTTGACGAGCAAATACGCTACGTCGGGATGCGGCCGCTCCGTCAATGCAATGCGCAACTCGTTGTCGCCTTGACGCGGTGAAACCAGAACGGCGCTCTTGAGCGGATACCCCGCATTGCCCTCATTTTCCTGCTTGAGCGCGTTGCAGATGACAACCTTGAACCGCCTGTCTTCGGTGAAGCGCCACGGCTCAGTCTTGCCCGCCTCGTTGGTCATGCGCGCGGTGGTGACGTCCATAGCTAGCTCCCGTTGCCACGACATCATCACAGCGCACTGCGCCAGCACGCCAGAGAGCGGCTGATTTTCCGAATCCGTAACAACGACTGCAACGCTCCAGCGATTGGACTCCTTGCTCGCATCCTCACCGCCAGCAGGAACCGGCAAGACCACAATCGCGACCACCATGGCGGCCGCCAGCAGCGTTGCGATGACACGCCATACGATTTCCAGCGCGGCCAAGCCGCCCAGCACGAGTCCCGCGACATAAAGGCCCGTGACGATCCATGCGGCGACATCGAAAGCGAGCCAGTGGAGGTGAAACACCACGACGCCCGCCCAAATGGCGCAGAGAATGCTGAGGGCGAGAAGCGCCTTCGGCAACTTCAGCTTATCGGGAAACTTGATATGCAGGCGAGCCCCAATCGCGGTCGCGGTCGCGATGTAGATGAGGGCCACAATGCCGGCAATGATCGCGTAGCTGAACAAGGAGACGAACGCGATGATCGAGCCGACGACCGCGCCCACGGCAAGGAAAGCTCCCGCGCCCGCGTTGGGGTCTTGGTAGGGCTGTTGCGAATGCGGGCTGGTGCTGTGGCTCATGCGTGCTGACCGTGCGGGGCTGACGTCAGTGCACCAATCAAATAGCGTCGATGACATCGACGCAATCGGAAATCAGCCGGCGACTGCCGGGGTTTTACGGCTCGGTCGCAAACCGCAGCCGCCCCACCTGCCGCAGCGACTTGATGTCGAAGGTGCGCACCTCGATCGCGCCGTTGATATCGATCGTCACCGCCAGGCGATCCTCCGCCACGGCGGTCGAGACAATGCGGGCCCCCTTGGGCAGGAGCGCGGTCGTGTCGGCTTGCGCGGCGCTTCCCTCGGACTTGAAAACGCGATAGCCGATGACGCCCAGGATGGCGGCCACGCCGACGAAGGTGGTGGCGCCGGAGATCAGCATCAGCCACCGCACCCTGGCGACGATGCTGGCCGCAGCGGGATCGAGTGGCTTTTCGTCATCCGCAAGCGGATCGCTCATCGTGCAACGCTCATTGTGAATCATCCATAATGTAAATCACCATAATGGGCCGCTTGGAACGGATCGCTCATGGCGCAAGGTCAGCCAGCTCGGGAAGAGTTCGTCACCGCCGACGCGGAGACCGGCAACCGCCTTGACCGCGTGCTCGCCGCCCGCATCGCCGAGCTGTCCCGCACCCGCATCAAGGCGCTGATTCTCGCCGGCGAGGTCAGTCTCGGCGGGCGCACGATCCGCGATCCCGGCCATCGCGTCAACGCCGGCGAGGCGATCGCGATCGCGATCCCGGCGCCGGAGCCGGCGACGCCCGAGGGCGAGGCCATCCCGCTCGACATCGTCTACGAGGACGACGAGATCATCGTGCATCGACAAGCCCAAGGGCCTGGTCGTGCATCCCGCCGCCGGGCACGCGTCGGGCACGCTGGTCAATGCGCTGATCGCCCACTGCGGCGAAAGCCTCTCCGGCATCGGCGGCGTGCGCCGGCCCGGCATCGTGCACCGGCTCGACAAGGACACGACCGGCCTGATGGTGGTGGCCAAGACCGATCGCGCCCACGCCTCGCTGACGCGCCAGTTCGCCGACCATGGCCGCACCGGGGCGATGCGGCGCGGCTATCTCGCCTTTGTGTGGGGCGCTCCGGACCGCCCCCGCGGCACCATCGACAAGCCGCTCGGCCGCCATCCCCATGCCCGCGACAAGATGGCGGTGCGCGCAGATGGCCGCGAGGCCGTCACCCACTGGCAGAAGCTCGAGACCTATCGCGGGGGCCGACGGCAAGCCGGTCGCAAGCCTCGCTGGCCTGCGAGCTGGAGACCGGCCGGACCCACCAGATCCGCGTCCATCTCGCCCATATCGGCCACCCGCTGATGGGCGATTCGGTCTACGGGCCGGGCTTCAAGACCAAGGCCGCGAGGCTCCCGAAAGCCGCCGCTGGTTCGCTCGCCGCCCTTGGAAGACAGGCCCTGCATGCTTATCTACTGGCCATCGTAGCACCCTGTGACTGGCAAAGTGCTGGAGTTCCGGACGGAACTACCGGCCGATCTTGCGTGTTTACGCACGAGCTTCCACGACGCTGGCCCGCAGGACCCAAAAAACATGTAGACGAATCAAAGGCTTGCAAAATCACGACGGGGTCACAGCGACGTGACGCCCCGTGTTCTTTGTTTCGCCGCCTTGATTCGTGTATGTTGCACCTGCGAACGCATACCGCGCTCGCGCATTTGGCTTCGCCGGCTTGGACAGCGTCGAAGCCGATCGCCCGCCGGTCACCGGGGGCACTTGAAGGAGGGCGCTATCATGGCCCACGCTGCATCGTTACCCATCACTCACCGCCGAAAACGGTCTGTCCCGTTATCTTGAAGAGATCCGGCGGTTTCCCGATGTTGGAGCCGCAGGAAGAATACATGCTGGCGAAGAGCTGGCGTGAGCATGGCGACCGCACTGCGGCCCACAAGCTGGTAACCAGCCACTTGCGGCTGGTCGCCAAGATTGCCATGGGCTACCGCGGCTACGGCCTGCCGATCTCCGAGGTCATCTCGGAAGGCAATGTCGGCCTGATGCAGGCGGTCAAGCGGTTCGAGCCCGAGAAGGGCTTCCGCCTCGCGACCTACGCGATGTGGTGGATCAAGGCCGCCATCCAGGAATACATCCTGCGCTCGTGGTCGCTGGTGAAGATGGGCACCACCGCGAACCAGAAGAAGCTGTTCTTCAACCTGCGCAAGGCCAAGAGCAAGATCTCCGCGCTGGAAGAGGGCGACCTGCGCCCTGAGCAGGTGCAGATCATCGCCAAGCGGCTCGGCGTCACCGAGCAGGACGTGATCGAGATGAACCGTCGTCTCGGCGGCGACGTCTCGCTCAACGCCCCGATCCGCGAGGACGGCGATTCCGGCGAGTGGCAGGACTGGCTGGTCGACGAAAGCTCGAGCCAGGAAGCCCGTCTGGTCGCGAGCGAAGAGAGCGACAATCGTCGCAAGGCGCTCGGCGAGGCGCTCACTGTGCTCAACGAACGCGAGCGGCGCATCTTCGAGGCGCGGCGGCTGGTCGACGAGCCGATCACGCTCGAGGAGCTGGCCGACGAGTTTGGCGTGTCACGCGAGCGCGTGCGCCAGATCGAGGTGCGCGCCTTCGAGAAGGTCCAGAAGGCGGTCAAAACCCGGGTGACCGCGATGGAAGCGCCGCAAACGCAGCAGGCGTTGCCCGTCCATTAAGAGTTCCCGCACGGAACTTTCTGATCTTGTGGCGGCGCAGGCTTCATCAGTCTGCGCCGCATGTCATTCAGCCATCGACATTATTCGCGAGTTCCATAGGATGGAACTTTTCGCTAGCAATTTCAGTGACTTCGAGAAAATTTTGACTTCCCACGTCGGGAGTCTTCTGGCACATGGGGTGTCCGAGCACTCCGGGATGGTCACGACCCGCAGAGGTCGCGCAGAGAGTGCGCAGTAGAGAAGCAACTGAGGGGGATGGTCGGTGGCGTGATGCAGCCGGCCAAACCGACGCCGCCGCCCCCGCGGCGCCGGAGGAATGGCCTTGTCAACACTGTCCCCGTCGATTGACGCCGGACTGATTGAAGGCGGTCGGATCCTGCCGCAGGCAGCGGCACGGGCGCGTGCGAGCGACACGCCCGCCGACGCCATGACGCGCGGCAGTCATCGCAGCCTCGACTGGTTCAGCTTCTTCCTCGCCGACATTCAGGCCGGGTTTGGTCCCTTTGTGGCGATCTACCTGACGGCGCATTCCTGGACACAGCTCGATATCGGCCTCGTCCTCACCGCCAGTGGGCTCGTCGCCTTGGCCAGCCAGCTTCCGGCCGGCGCGCTGGTCGATGCGGTCCGCTCAGCGCGGCTGGTCGCAGGTGTTGCGCTGCTTGCGATCTGCGCCAGCGCCCTCACCATGGCCGTATGGCCCGTGTTCCCGGTCGTACTCAGCGCTCGTGCTATCCATGCCGCGGCAAGCTGCGCGTTGGGTCCTGCGATCGCCGTCATCAGCCTCAGTCTTGTCGGCCACGCCGGGCTTGGCGAACGGATCGGGCGCAACGCGCGCTTTGCGTCGATCGGCGCGGGCGTTTCCGCTGCAGCGATGGGGGCGTGCGGCTATTGGCTGTCCGACCGCTCGATCCTGTTCCTGACCGCGATCCTGGTCATACCAGCGCTGTTCGCGCTGGCGCGGGTGCGAACGCGCAACGCGGAACTAACAGTGCCGACAGCGCAGCGCGCCGAGGACACTTCGGTACCAGGGGTCCCTGCCCGGCAGCTATTCAGGAATCGGCAGCTGCTCATCTTCGCGGCCTGCATCGCGCTGTTCCAGCTCGCCAATGCGGCGATGCTCCCGCTCATGGGCGGCATTCTGACGATGGACGCGAACAGCGGGGCCGCCATCATCGTCGCGGCTTGCGTAGTCATACCGCAGCTCGTGGTCGTTGGGATGGCGCCGTGGGTCGGGCGCCAGGCGCAATCATTCGGCCGCCGGCCGCTCATGCTCCTATGCTTCGGCGCACTCATCGTGCGCGCCCTCTTGTTCGCATTCGTTAGCGATCCATTCGGGGTCGTGGCCATTCAGGCCCTCGACGGCATCTCGGCGGCGATCATCGGCGTCATGTTTCCGCTGGTGGTGGCCGACATCACGCGCGAGACCGGCCGCTTCAGCCTTGGGCTCGGCATCGTCGGCAGCGCGGTCGGCATCGGCGCCGCGTCGAGCACGATCCTGGCCGGCTACCTGTTCGACCACTTCGGGCGCGGGCCTACCTTCTTCACGCTGGCCGGGGTCGCAGCGGTCGGCGCAATCCTTGTGTTGGTGCTGATGGCGGAGACGCACACGCGGGGCGGTGAACCGGCCTCGCCGGACGACCTCAAGATCCGATGACGAACGTCCAGGCCAGCCGGGCCTTATCCTCTTGATCCTCTTGCCGAAGCTCTTTGGGTATTGAAGGTACCGAAGGCTGCGTCGATGAGCTCGCGATATAGCGCCAGATAGTCGTCGGCCATGCGGCGCGCCGTAAACCGCGCCTCGAAACGCTTTCTAATGGCCCGTCGGGACAACGTTCCAAGCCGGCCGACTGCGGCGCTCGCAGCGACCTCGTCATCGACCAGGAAACCCGTGACACCTTCCTCGATGACCTCCGGGAGGGCGCCCCGATTGTAGGCAATCACCGGGCACCCGCAGGCCATGGCCTCGATCATGACCAGGCCGAACGGCTCCGGCCAGGCTGATGGCGCCAAAAGACAGATGGCACCGCTCAGAAATTCGGATTTCTGGCTGTCGCTGATCTCACCGACGTATTCGACCGCCGGCGGCCGCAGCAGCGGACGGATTTTGTCCTCGAAATACTCGCGGTCGACCTTGTCCACTTTCGCCGCCAGCTTCAGCGGCACCCCGCAACGTTGCGCGATTCGAATGGCGTCATCGACCGCTTTCTCCGGCGAGATGCGGCCCAGGAAGGCAAAATAGCTTGGCTTAACCGGCTGCGGCATGAGCGAACGTTCCGGCAAGCCGTGATGGATGGTGCGCACCCAGCCCGCATCAGGCACGGGTAGCCGCTGCGCATCGGAGATCGAGACAATCGGCGCCGACGCAAACGTCGCGAACAAGTGCTGATGCTCGGGCAGATCAAGTCGGCCATGGAGCGTGGTCACGAACGGCGTTGCCCCCCGCGCGAACAACGAAAACGGGTAGTAGTCGAGATGAAAGTGCAGGATATCGAAATCCCACGCCCGCCGGCAAACCTGCTCAAGCATCGTAAGATGGAGGGCGTTGGCGTCACGCACCTCGCCATCCAGACGCAGCGCGCGAGGCCATCCCGACACAAGCTTTGCTGATGTGTGCAAGTCGCCACTGGCGAACAACGTGACGTCATGGCCGAGCGCGACAAGCTCTTCCGTAAGCCAGGAGATGACCCGCTCGGTGCCGCCATAGAGCTTTGGAGGGATAGCCTCGGTCAGCGGAGCAATCTGCGCAATTCGCATTCACACCATCCCGCTTTGTAAAGCGCGTCCCGAGGGAATTGGAGACGCACTCCAAACTTATTGAGCAGCACATACCCTTATGGGAAACCGGTTCCCGGGACATGCGCCAGCGGATCCATCGGGGTCTGAAACGATGAGGATGCCCCCCACACGAAAGACCCACTCCGCTCAAGGACGAACTTGCTCAACGACGAACTTAAAGAGTGGTTCCGCGGAAACATTTTCCCCCGCTTCGGAGTTTCCTGACTTGCTAGTTAGCTACTTAAGACGAAAGCCACACGAACCCACGGGGGAGTACGAGGTTCGATGAATAATCTTTGTCAGTATGCCGACCGTCCTGTGTCCTTCATCGTTCACTATCTCCGCGGCCGGCCTTATTCCCACGCCATCATCCTGACCTGCGTATTGGCAGCTGTCGGCTGCGCCGTCACGACGCAGTGGGGGGTCAAATTTCTGGTCGATAGCTTGGTTGCCCAAGGCCCGGCGGAACAGGCGTGGCTCGCCGTTGGCGTGCTCATTGCCTTGATTACAGGCGACAACCTGTTATGGCGATTAGCCAGCTGGATCGCGAGCCTCACGTTTCCCAGCGTCACCTGCGACCTGCGCCGCGACCTGTTTCGGCATCTCACCGGTCACGCGCCAAGCTATTTCATGGATCGCATGCCCGGCATGTTGACGAGCCGCATTACGGCGACCTCGAACGCCGTCTATATGCTCGAAAACATGTTTATCTGGAACGTGTTGCCACCCTGCTTGGCAACGTTCGGCGCGATTGCGCTGGTGCTGACGGTGAGCGGCCCGATGGCCGCGCTGCTGGTCGTCGTCGCCGCCATCGTGGTCGTGACCATGTTTCGCCTCGCTGCCGCCGGAAAGCCGTTGCATTATGATTTTGCTGACAAGACCGCCGCGGTCGACGGCGAGATGATCGACGTGATCGGCAACATGCCGGTCGTGCGCGCGTTCGGCGGCATCACACGCGAGCACAGCCGCTTCGATGCGACGCTCGATCGCGAATTGGGAGCACGCCAGCGCAGCCTGCGCTATCTCGAAAGGCTGCGGCTCCTGCATGCGGTGGTGACGGTCGTTCTGACGATCGGGCTGTTGGTGTGGGCGATCGTGCTGTGGCAGCGCGGCGAGGCAAGCGCCGGCGAGGTCGTCCTGGTCTGCACCCTTGGACTCTCCGTTCTGCACGCCACCCGCGATCTCGCGGTCGCGCTCGTCGACGTGACCCAGCACATGGCACGGCTGTCCGAAGCGCTGGGGACGCTGCTCGTCCCGCACGAGCTGCGCGACGTTCCAGGGGCGGCACCACTGGTCGGGCGCGGGGCGCGCGTGACGTTCGAGGATATTTCGTTCAGCTATCCTGACGGCCATAAAATCTTCAGCACTTTCAGCCTGGACATCGAGCCCGGACAGCGCCTCGGCTTGATCGGGCGGTCGGGCAGCGGCAAGTCGACGTTGTTCGCGCTGGTCCAGCGCTTCTACGACGTTCAGGGCGGGCGCATCTTGATCGATGGTCAGGACGTGTCCAGGGTGACACAGCAGAGCGTGCGCGACGCGATATCGGTCGTGCCACAGGACATCTCGCTGTTTCATCGATCGGTCATGGAGAATATCCGTTATGGCCGGCCGGATGCTTCCGACGACGAGGTCATGCAGGCAGCCATCGCCGCCAAATGCGATCAATTCATCGCGGCCCTGCCGGAGGGCTTTGATACGATGGTCGGTGAGCGGGGCGTCAAATTGTCAGGCGGTCAGCGGCAGCGCATCGCGATCGCGCGGGCATTTCTCAAGGACGCACCGATCCTGATGCTCGACGAGGCCACCTCGTCGCTCGACATCGAATCCGAGGAGGCGATCCGCGAGGCACTGGTCCGCCTTGTGCGCGGACGGACCGTCATTGCAATTGCGCATCGGCTGTCGACGTTGCGCAGTTCCGATCGCATTGTTGTGCTGCGCGAAGGACGCATCGAGCAGGATGGGTCTCCCGACAAATTGATCCAGAGCGACGGCCCCTACCGCGATCTGATCAAGCAGGAAATGTCTCGTCTCACAAAGGAAGCGGCGTGACGAGACTGCAAGCGCGCTGACCGTGACGCTCACGCACGCCACATGCCTGCCGTCAGCTCATCGCCAAGCGGCGATCGGCTTCCGGAACGGCAGACGGTTCACCGCCGCCAAGCCTTACTGCTGCCAAAAGCCTTACTGCTGCCAAAAGCCTTACTGCCGCCAAAAGCCTTACTGCCGCCAGCCTTGAAGGCTTCCTCGAACGCGCGCTCGCCGGGCGTGCCCTTTTCGAGCGCCAGGATCGCCCGCCGATTGTTGCCGTAGACGACCGGAATGTCGAACCAGCCGCGCTCCTTGAGCAGCTGCACATTGCGCTCGCGATCGGCGTCGGTCGACGACAGCCCGATCAGGAAGAAGCCGGTGGTGACCTTGACGGCGAGGCCGGACAGCGGCGTGCCACGGCTCTGCTCGGCCTGTTTCATCAGAATGCCGGGCACATTGGAGACGCCGCCTGACGGGAAATCCTGCGGCAGGCGGAACATGATCTCAACCGTATGGCTCGCTGGCAGGTTGGGATCGCTGTTGCGTCGCAGCGACCATGTCATGGCGATGCGCCGCTCGGGAATCTCGACATCGGCCCGCACGGCGACTTCCGCCGCCTGCCCCGGTCCCGGCGACACGGTTTCGGTGCGCCAGATCGCCGATCCAACGAAGCGCTTGCCCTGCGGATCGTTGGGATCCTCTTCATAGAGAACGACGCGCTGAGCCACCGCGGCACCAGCGGGCGCTGTGTTCGTCGGCAGGGGTGCCGGAGTCACTGCCGGCTGGCCACTGGGTTCAAACCGCTCCGGAATCTTGGTGCGGTTCGAGGGAGTCGACACGGTCGGCTCCGATGCCACCTCAACCGGAGTGGGCGAACGCAATGACGAATAGAGCTGCGAGACGGTGGGCCACAACACCAGCAGACTGCCCGCCAGGGCGCCCAGCAGCAGCAGCACGAGCAGGATTTTGACGAAACCCCGGCCCGACCCCTTCTTTCTTGGCTTCTCGCTCGCCTCTTCGCCGACCGCCAATGGCGCCATGCGGATGCGCGACGGGATCGCCTGGGTCTCATCGTCAATTGCCGGCTCCAGCATGCGCGGCACAGGCGCATCCTGCAGCATGTCGTCCTGGCCGCGCCCATCCGGAATGTTGAGCGCAACGCGATCAAACTCACGCGGCGAGGGCGCAACGTCGGCATACTTCTCGCGCGCCGTTCGCGAGCGAGCGCTCGCTCCGCCCAGCTCGCTTCCCTCCGCGAGGGCATTGCGCAGGCCGGCGAGCCCGGAATCCAACAGCGACCGACGATCACCCGGGGCAGGACGCTCGCTGGCGGGGCGCTCGTCGCTGGTCCGCTCGCTGGCGGGACGACGCAGCGGATGGCGCTGCGTCGGTGGCGGCACCGGTTGCGGCTGCGCCTTCGCTTGCGGGCTCGTCATCGGCTGATCGAACACCGGATCGATGTAGCGCTCCTCGCCCAGCATCGGATTCGACGCCAGATTCGAAGACTGCCGCGGCAATGGTTTGCGCGCGAGCGAGTTGGACCGCGATGTCAGCGGCGGGCTGCTTGGGCGCTCGGAGGCCGGCGGATTTGGCGGATCCCAGCGCGGCATCTCGGGCGCGCGCACGCGGCGTGAGGCCTCTTTCTGAGGTGCAGGCTCGGCCAAGGTCTGGCGCGCTGATTCAGCCTCAACCTTGCGGATTGCCTCCTCGAGCGCGAGGCGCTCGCGCGTGACGTCCGAACTCGCTGAGCGCCGGGGTTACACTCCGCAACTGGGCGACCAGCGCCGTGCGTGCGCGCTCGTAGAGCGCACGCCGAGCGTCGCCGGTGTTCCGTTCGAGGCCCGCAACGGCGCGGGCGATCAGCGGGTGGTAGTCTGCCATACTACTAGCTTACACCTTCATGCTCCGATTTCCGCCCCTAGTTTTCAAACGGATTGTGGACCAAAATTGTGTCCTCCCGCTCGGGACTAGTGGACAGAAGCGCGACTGAACAGCCCACCAGCTCCTCAACCCGCCGAACATACTTAATGGCCGGGGCTGGAAGCTCGGCCCAGGAACGTGCCAGAGCAGTCTTGCCCTGCCAACCCTCGACCGTTTCGTAGATCGGCTCGACTTGCGCCTGGGCATGCTCACTGGCCGGCAGATAGTCGATTTCGCGACCGTCGAGCCGATAAGCCACGCAAACCTTGATCTCGGGCAGGCCATCCAGGATGTCGAGTTTGGTTAACGCCAGCCCGTTGATGCCGCTGGTCCGCACCGTCTGGCGCACCAGGACGGCATCGAACCAGCCGCAGCGCCGCGGCCGGCCGGTGACGGTCCCGAACTCGTGACCGCGCTCACCCAGCAGCCGGCCGATCTCGTTCTTCTGCTCGGTCGGGAACGGCCCCTCCCCGACCCGAGTCGTATAGGCCTTGCAGATACCCAACACGTAGTCGATCGCCGAGGGGCCGAGGCCAGAGCCAGTCGCCGCCTGCGCCGCAACCGTGTTGGACGAGGTCACGAACGGATAGGTGCCGTGGTCAATGTCGAGCAGCGCGCCTTGCGCGCCCTCGAACAGGATTCGCTTGCCCTCGCGGCGCTTGCGGTCGAGCAGCGACCACACCGAATCCATGTAGGGCAACACGCGCGGCGCCACGCTCGCCAGCTGCTCCTTGATCGCGGACCCCGCGAGTTGCTCGAGGCCGAGCCCGCGCCGCAGCGCATTATGGTGGGAAAGCAGGCGGTCGATCTTGCTGCCGAGCGCCGGCAGATCGGCAAGATCCATCAGGCGGATCGCCCGCCGGCCCACTTTGTCCTCGTAGGCCGGACCGATGCCGCGGCCGGTGGTGCCGATACGGGTTGCAGAATTGGAGGTCTCGCGCGCCACATCGAGCTGCTGATGCAGCGGCAGGATCAAGGTCGCATTCTCGGCGATGCGCAGGCTGTCAGGCGTCACGGAAACCCCCTGCCCGGCGAGCCGGTCGATCTCCTCGATCAGCGCCCGCGGATCGAGCACGACGCCATTGCCGATGACCGACAGCTTGCCTGGCCGCACCACCCCGGATGGCAGCAGCGACAGCTTGTAGATTGCGCCATCGATGACGAGCGTGTGACCCGCGTTGTGGCCGCCCTGGAAGCGTACCACGATGTCGGCCTGCTCCGAGAGCCAGTCGACAATTTTCCCCTTGCCTTCGTCTCCCCACTGGGAGCCGACTACGACCACGTTGGCCATGAGCTGTCCTTCCGCCGTGTGGCCAGAAATGATCGCAACTCAGCAGTGGATTACCCAAGCTCCGGCCCTCCCGGAATTATCGGAAGCTACTGCCGCAAGCAAGGCGGCATGGGGGCCAAGCACGACCCTTAGGCAGCCGATAACGGGCAGCCGCCCCTCTCCCTGGCTTGGTAAGTGGAGCAGGCCCGATGAATCAGATCACTAAAAGGCAATCTCGGGGCGATATCGCGGCGATGATCCGCAATACCCACAGGTCATTGGGCTTTTTCGGTCAATCCCATACCTTGGTGGTAATAAACTGCCTCATCTCTACCCACGCGACGGCTCCCCGCGCCATTTCGCGGCCGGCGAGCATGATCAGAACGACAGCGGCCGCGCCTGCTGCACCTGCGGCAGCGCGCGTACCTTGGCGAGTAAGTCGGGCGGCAGCACGCCGTCGATTTCGATCAGCGCGATGGCATTGCCGCCGGGCGCCTCGCGGCCGACATGGAAGGTCGCAATGTTGATGCCGGCATCTCCTAGCGTGGAGGAGAACTTGCCGATGAAACCGGGCTTGTCGAGATTGGTGATGTAGATCATCGACGGGCCGAACTCGGCGTCCATGCGGATGCCCTTGATGTTGACGATGCGGGGGCGGCCATCGGCATAGACCGTTCCCGACACGTGACGCGACTGGCGCTCGCTCACGATGGTCAGGGTGATCAGGCTCTCGTAATCGCCCGCAGCTTCGCGCGTCACCTCCTCGACCACAATGCCGCGCTCCTTGGCGATGATCGGAGCCGAGACAACGTTCACGTCCTGCAGCATCGGCCGCAGCAGGCCGGCAATCGCAGCCGACGTGAGCGCCTTGGTGTTCATCCCTGCGACGATGCCCTGATAGGCGATCTGCACTTTGGTGATGCCAGTCTCGGTGAGCTGGCCGGCGAACGAACCAAGCCGCTCAGCGAGCGCCACGAACGGCTTGAGCCTGGGCGCCTCCTCGGCCGTGATCGAGGGGAAATTGATCGCGTTGGTGATGGCGCCGGTCAACAGATAATCCGACATCTGCTCGGCCACCTGCAGCGCCACGTTTTCCTGCGCCTCCGTGGTGGCGGCACCAAGGTGCGGCGTGCACACCACGTTGGGATGGCCGAACAGCGGATTGGCTGTCGCCGGCTCCTCGACGAACACGTCAAAGGCGGCGCCCGCGACCTGGCCTGAATCGAGCGCCTGCCGCAGCGCCTGCTCGTCGACCAGCCCGCCGCGCGCACAGTTGATGATGCGCACGCCTTTCTTCATCGTCGCGATGGCAGCGGCATCGACAATGTTCTTGGTCTTATCGGTCAGCGGCGTGTGCAGCGTGATGAAGTCGGCGCGCTTGAACAGTTCCGGAAGGTCGACCTTCTCGACTCCAAGGTCGCGCGCACGGTCGGGCGACAGGAACGGGTCGTAAGCGATCACCTTCATGCGCAAGCCGTGGCCACGGTCGGCCACGATCGATCCGATATTGCCGCAACCGATCACGCCCAGCGTCTTGGCGGTGATCTCGACCCCCATGAAGCGGTTCTTTTCCCATTTGCCGGCCTGCGTCGAAGCATCGGCCTGCGGGATCTGACGCGCCAGCGCGAGCATCAGCGTGATGGCGTGCTCGGCGGTGGTGATCGAATTGCCAAACGGCGTGTTCATCACGATCACTCCTCTGGCCGTAGCAGCCGGAATGTCGACGTTGTCGACGCCGATGCCGGCGCGGCCCACCACCCGCAATTTCTTGGCTTTCTCCAGAAGTTTCGCCGTCACCTTGGTGGCCGAGCGGATGGCAAGGCCATCGAAGTCGCCGATCATCTCGGCGAGCTTGTCCTTGTCGGCGCCAAGCTTGGGCTGGAATACGGTGTCGATGCCGCGATCCTTGAAAATCTGCACGGCGGCATCGGAAAGCGCATCAGAAATCAGAACCCTGGGGGCCATGGCATTCACCCGATATCCTGGAGTGTCATTGTTGGAGGCCAGTGTGGAAGGCCAGTGTGTGGCGGCTGAGCAGACTGAAGCCCTGCGCGCCTTGCTGGAGAGAGCGCGCGCTTACGCCGCTTTCGCCAGCGACTCCTTGGTCTTGGCGAAGGCCCAATCGAGCCACTGCGTGAGAGCTTCGACATCGCGGGCTTCAACAGTCGCGCCGCACCAGACGCGCAGGCCGGGTGGCGCATCGCGATAGGCATCGATGTCGTAGGCGACGCCTTCCTTCTCGAGCGCAGCCGCAAGCGACTTCACGAAAGCCGCCTGCGCATCGGCCGCAAGCGCCGTAACGGCGGGATCAACGACCTTCAGGCACACCGAGGTGTTGGAGCGGATCGCCGGATCCTTGGCAAGGAAGTCAATCCAAGGCGCACGTGCGACCCAGTCGGCGATCACTTTGGTGTTGGCGTCAGAGCGCGCGATCAGGCCCTTGAGACTGCCGACTGATTTGCCCCAATTGAGCGCGTCGAGATAATCCTCCACGCACAGCATCGAAGGGGTGTTGATGGTCTCGCCGTCAAACACGCCCTCGATCAGCTTGCCGTTGTTGGTAAGGCGGAAGATCTTCGGCAACGGCCACGCCGGCGTATAGGTCGTGAGGCGCTCGGCGGCGCGCGGCGAGAGAATGAGCATGCCATGCGCAGCTTCGCCGCCCAGCGCCTTCTGCCACGAGAAGGTCACGACATCGAGCTTGGGGAAGTCGAGCGGCTGCGAGAAGCAGGCCGAGGTGGCGTCGCAGATAGTCAGCCCCGCCCGGTCGGCCGGGATCCAATCGGCATTGGGCACGCGCACGCCCGAGGTGGTGCCGTTCCAGGTGAACACCACGTCGGTCGCAAAATCGATCTTGCCGAGATCCGGCAGCTCGCCATAGCCGGCCTTGAGCGTCTTGACGTCCTTGAGCTTGAGCTGCTTGGCAACGTCGGTGACCCAGCCTTCGCCGAACGACTCCCAGGCCACCATTGTGACCGGCCGGGCGCCCAGCAGCGACCACATCGCCATCTCGACCGCACCCGTATCGGACGCCGGCACGATGCCGATTCGATAGTCGGCCGGCACCCCGAGGATCTCGCGCGTCAGATCGATGGCGCGCTTGAGCTTCGCCTTACCGATCTTCGAGCGGTGGGAGCGTCCGAGAACCGCGTCGGTGAGGGCTTGGAGGCTCCATCCGGGGCGCTTGGCGCAGGGTCCGGAGGAGAAATGCGGCACGGATGGCCGCGCAGAGGGCATCGTCGTCATGGCCTATCCTTCCAGATAGTCGCCCCTCGGTGGGGAGGGGTGTCCCACTGGCGGAGATAAGGAAGACGCGCGCGCGTCGTCAAGCGCGCCTTTGTGCGTCGACAACTGGGGCAAGGAAATCGACATATGGAGAAGGCGCCGGATGCCCCCGCATCCGGCGCCTCGGCAGCGGAAGCATTCGCGCCTTTAGAACCTCACGCCCAGGCCCAGACGGCCGTTGTGGATCTGCGATCGAAAATCGGACACCAGCATGAACTTCACAAACTCGTATTCGGCCCGCACGAAGACGTCGGGGAGAATCAACCAGTCAGCGCCGAGACCGGCCGAATAGCCCCAGGTGAGCATCGCCGAATTGAATGTGCCTTCGGTTCTGGTGAACGGCGTACCCGTTCCGGGCGGATTGACCGGCGTTCCGGTCGCGGTGGCGTAGCGGCTGATTTCAGCCCGGCCGACCGCCAAGCCAACCATCGCATAGGGCAGCACATTGTCGACGACCCAGCCAGCACGAAGTCGCGCCGTAGCGTAGTCCGTGATGCGCATCGATGCGGTGGCGGTGACCGTCGCGTTGTAGTCATTGCCGTCACCGAGCGTAATGGCCGCGGAGCAGTTCGGTAGCGACGGCGAGGAGGCGTAGCAACGCGTGGCGTTTGCCGTTCCGAACAGGCTGGTGTGGCTGTAGTTGGCCTCAAAACCAAGGATGAGGTCATCAAATTGCCAGTTGTAGCCGACGAAGGCGCCGTAAGTCGGTGCCTTGCCGGTGTCGGTGCCGAGACTGGCCCAACTCGATACCGAGCCGAAGGGCTGCGTAAACGAGACGTTCGGATCGAATGCGTTGATGGAGCGGCCCGCCTTGGCAAAATCCATGTAGGAGGCGCTGTAGCCGGCCTGCCCGCCGGCATAGAAGCCGCCCCAGTTCGTGTGGCGTGGCGTAGCCGGGATGTAGGGATTTGACCCTCGCAACGTGGGGAAATCAGACGGCTCGTAGTCGGCGGCCCATGCCCCAGTCGACCCTGCGCCGGTCGCCCATGCGCCTGCGGCAAATGCAATCGAAGCAATAGCAGTCAGACGACGCATGACAGGCCCCATTCCGTTCGCGGGACGACTCACCGCACGCGCCTACCATGGTTGATTAACCTTAATGAGCGGTTATCCATTACCCCCACCGCTCATAGGATTTCGGCCCTACGCGGCCCCCATGAAAAAACGGCGCGGATTTCCGCGCCGTTCGTCGATCGCTCGCTGCTGGTTCAGCCCTTGCGGATGAGCGTCGGTGAATACATCGGCTCCGGCTGCAACAGCCAGCGCAGGCCCAGCATCAGATCGTGGGATTGGATGTTGTGGAACGTCATCGGCGCGAGCGGATTTCCGGACGAGAATGACGGATCGAGGTTCTGCAAGAGCCCCGAGCGCCCATTGCCGACGTTGAGATAGCGATACGAGAGCTCGACCGCGAAGTTCTGCGACGCGCGATAGGAGGCGCCGGCATGCAGCGCCCAGGCGAGACTGGTCTGCGTGCCGGTGTCGGCCCAACCGCCGCCGCCCGCGATGACATTGGTGTCGCGGAAATGCTCGATGGTGTTGAACGCCACGCCAACGCCGGCGCCGATGAAGGGCGTGATGGACCACCAGGTGCCAAGATCGATATAGGCGTTGGCAAGCGCAACCCACTCCGACTTGCTCGCGGTGTAATCGTTGGTGCGATAGCCCGCGTTGACAGTGTCGTAGTAGCTGTCGAGCGCGTGGAAGCCGGCTTTGCCACGATATTCGCCGGTCACATCGGTACGGAACCAGCTGTTCCACTGATAGCCGACGCCGGCACCGAAGAACGGCGCGCTATCGAAGCCGCCCTTGTCGAAGAAGGTGAACTGCGGCGCCGTCGCGAACGAGGGATGCGAGATGCTGTTCACGAATTGATTGCTCTGGCCGATATAGCCGCGCAGATACCAGCCGCCGGTCGCAATCGGCTGATACGGTGCTGCAAGATCTGCTGCGAGCGCCCCTGAGCCCACCATCAGCGCGGTGGCTCCTGCGAGCGCGAACGTACTTACACGACTCATGACTTCGTCCTTTCGTCAGCACGCAGGGCGTCAGCCCCTACCCGAATGCCTACGAAGGCGAAGATCGCAGCAATCCCTTAAATGGAGCTTAACCCTAATAATTTACCGTGATTATTAATTGTCGCGGATCGAAGAGCTCGCGCAGCATGACGCGCCCACGCATCACGTGGGCGCTGTCTGACGGAGCGCATGGCATTTAACGAAGCGTTAAGCATCGGCGCTCGAGCTGACCAGGCCGACAGATATCAGTCGTGCTCGAGCTCACCGATGTGATGCTGCGAATAGAGCTCGACTCCGAGCTTGCTGACGAGATCGATCTGGGTCTCGAGGAAATCGATATGCTCTTCCTCGGCCTTCATCAGGCTCTCGAACAGGTCGCGCGTGACATAGTCCTTCACCGTATGGCAGTGGGTCGAAGCCTCCTGATAGAGGTTGCGCGCCGAATGCTCGGCCGCCAGGTCGCAATCGAGCACTTCCTTCACGTTCTGTCCGATGCGCAGCGGGTCGATGACCTGCATGTTGGGAAAGCCATCGAGAAAGATAATGCGCGTCACGAGCTTGTCGGCGTGCTCCATCTCCTCGATCGATTCCTTGCGCCATTGCTTGGCAAGCGCCCTGAGGCCCCAGTTGTCGAGCAACCGATAGTGCAACCAGTACTGGTTGATGGCCGCCAGCTCATGCCGCAGGCCGCGGTTGAGATACTCGATAACCTTGGGGTCGCCCTTCATAATGAGAAATCCTCGCTGAGGCGCCGTCTCCGACACGCCATTTCTAGACTAGAACCACTATAATGTGCATGCTGCGTCGCCAAACGACAAGGGCCCCGAAGTTTTTTGGGGCCCGATCAGATCAGAACACTGGGGACACAGTCAGCCGCCAAAGTCTCAGCCGCCAGTCAGCAATCTCAGTCGCCAAGTCCCCCGACTGGGCCTGGTCCCCGGCCGCCGGCATCGTCCATGATCTGCCTGATGGTGCGGGCACAGCGGCCGCATTGCGGCGAGCAGCCCAGGCAACCGTACACCTCGCCGGTGGTCCGTGGTCGCGCCTCGACGCTCAAGGCAGTCCGCACGTCGGCATCGGTAAGTACATTGCAAGAACAAACAATCATGGCAGCCCGGAGACCAGTGAGGTTTGTTGGACGGCTATCGATACCGATCTACCGGATGCCGGGCAAAGGAAAAACTCCGAACTTATACGTATTCCAATATTGCGCCCGTGCCCCTTTAACTCTCGCTTAACTTGAAGCGCCACCACTTTAAGCAGCCTCACCTTACGCAGCCGCCTTTATGGGCGGCCGCACCTTTAGGTGCCGCACCTTAAGCGGCCGCCTGGGTTAATGCTTCCACAATCCCGTCGACGACCTCCTCGACCAGCCCTTTGTCGTCGCCCTCGACCATCACCCGGATGACCGGCTCGGTGCCTGAGGGGCGCACAACCAGCCGGCCCTGGCCGTTCAGCCGGGCCTGGGCCTGTTTGATGGCGGTGCGGACCTTGGCATTCTCAAGCGGCTTGCCGCTCTTGTAGCGCACGTTCTTGAGAACCTGCGGCAGCGGGTCGAAGCGGTGGCAGACTTTCGACACCGGCTGATCCTGCTTCTTCACCACGGCAAGAACCTGCAGCGCCGCCACGAAGCCGTCGCCCGTGGTGGTGAAGTCCGACATGATGATGTGGCCGGACTGCTCGCCGCCGATGTTGAACCCGTGCTCGCGCATATGCTCGAGCACATAGCGGTCGCCGACCGGGGTGCGCTCGAGCGACAGGCCAAGCCCTCCCAGATAGCGCTCGAGCCCAAGGTTCGACATGACGGTGCCAACCACGCCGGGCTTGGCGAGGCGGCCGTCATCTTTGAGGCTTTCGGCGATCACGGCGAGCAGCTGGTCGCCGTCGACGATATGGCCGCGCTCGTCAGCTACCAGGACGCGGTCGGCATCGCCGTCGAGCGCAATGCCGATGTCGGCGCGCATCTCGCGCACCTTGCGACACAGCTCATCGGGCGCCGTCGAGCCGCACTCGTGGTTGATGTTGAAGCCATCGGGCTCGACACCCACCGGGATCACCTCGGCGCCAAGCTCCCACAGCGCCTCCGGCACCACCTGGTAGGCCGCGCCATTGGCGCAATCGATCACGATCCGCAGGCCCTCGAAGCTCATGGTGCGCGGCAATGTGCGCTTGGCGAACTCGATGTAGCGATCATGCACGCCATC
Organism: uncultured Alphaproteobacteria bacterium; assembly: GCA_963745515.1. Lineage (GTDB taxonomy): Bacteria > Pseudomonadota > Alphaproteobacteria > Rhizobiales > Xanthobacteraceae > VAZQ01. The sequence continues at coordinate 117,181 of CAVUXO010000005.1, read as the reverse complement.
GATGCGCTTGGCGCGCCCGAGGTCAGTACTCTTGGCGAGACTTTTGGTGAGGTCGGCGTCGATCAGCGCCTCGATCCTGTCCTCGAGCTCATCGGAGAGCTTGTAGCCGTCAGGCCCGAACAACTTGATGCCGTTGTCGTCAAATGGATTGTGCGAGGCCGAGATCATCACCCCGAGATCACAGCGCATCGAACGCGTGAGCATGGCAACCGCCGGCGTCGGCATCGGGCCGGTCTGGAACACATCCATGCCGACCGAGGTGAAGCCCGCAACCAACGCGGTCTCGATCATATAGCCCGACAGCCGCGTATCCTTGCCAATGAGCACGCGATGGCGGTGCTCGCCCCGGCGAAACACGACGCCGGCCGCCTGGCCGACCCGCAAGGCGAGTTCCGGGGTAATCACGCCGTTGGCACGGCCCCTGATGCCATCGGTGCCGAAATATCGTCGCGCCATTCCTGTCCCCTCCGCCGCACTGGGGAAATCGCTGGAGTTGTCACTTGTTTACCTATCATACGCTAGGTCGACGACAGAATTCCTCACATTCTTTCGGGTAGTTGAGTACATGATAAACGGCGCCGCCGGGTTCCGGCAGCGCCGCTTGACGTTCAGAATTGGGTAAATAATGCGTTGCCTTATTTCTTTGGCCGCGCGCCCTCACGCTTGTCCTGCACCGACGGCGGCGGCTGCGTCACATTGATGGGATCGGAGGCCGGAAAACTGTCCTCCAAGCCTTCCTCCAGCGACCTCTCGAGTCGGCTTCGCTTGCGCGCCTCTTCCCGCTCCTTCTCGGTCTCCTCGCGCTTCCTTTTTGCTTCCAACGCCTCGTTTTCCATCTCGGTCTCGTTCGGAATTCCCATGATGCGTCTCCTGGCAACTTCTCCCGCCGATCGCGTCTCTTCATTAACACCCCGAGTACCTCCAGAGTTCCCGACCTCGGCAGAGCCCGAATGCGCTTGCTATGGTGCGCCGACGGCCAAGCGAGCGTGAATCGGGGCGTGAATCGGCATGGCGACAGTGACCTGCATCGAAGATCTCCGGCAGCACGCCCGCCGCAAGGTCCCGAAAATGTTCTTCGACTATGTCGAGGCCGGGTCTTATGCCCAGGAGACATTGCGCGCGAACCGCGCCGATCTCGAGCGGATCAAGTTACGCCAGCGCGTGCTGGTCGACGTCTCGCGCCGCGATCTCACGACCACCATCATCGGCGAGACCGTGCCGCTGCCGATCGCGCTCGCGCCGATCGGCCTCGCCGGCATGCAGCATCCGAACGGCGAGATTGCCGCCTGCCGCGCCGCGCAGGCGGCCGGCATTCCGTTCACGCTCAGCACCATGTCGGTCTGCTCGATCGAGGACGTGGCGGAGGCGGTCGACAAGCCATTCTGGTTCCAGCTCTACGTGATGAAGGATCGCGGCTTTGCGCGCTCGCTGATCGAGCGAGCCGCTGCCGCCAGATGCACCGCGCTCGTGCTGACCATCGACCTGCAGGTGCTCGGCCAGCGCCACTGCGATGTGCACAACGGGCTCTCGGTGCCGCCCGAGATCAAGATCCGCAATGTGCTCGACATCATGAGCAAGCCGAGCTGGGCCTTCGGCATGCTGCGAGCGAAGCGCAAGACCTTCGGCAATCTCTCCGGCTATGCGCGCAGCGGCGGCACCGATGTGAAGTCGCTCTCGTCCTGGATCGCGACCCAGTTCGATCCGACGTTCTCGTGGAAGGACGTCGAGTGGATCAGGTCGCTATGGCCCGGCAAGCTCATTCTCAAGGGCGTGCTCGACGCCGACGACGCGCGGCTCGCGGCGAAGACCGGCGCAAGCGCCCTGGTGGTTTCCAACCACGGTGGCCGCCAGCTCGACGGCGCGCCGTCCTCGATCTCTGCTTTGCCGAAGATCGTCGATGCGGTGGGCGGCGAGATCGAGGTGATGTTCGACGGCGGCATCCGCTCCGGGCAGGATATCATGCGCGCGCTCGCGCTCGGCGCGCGCTCATGCCTGATCGGCCGCGCCTACATCTATGGTCTGGGCGCTTTGGGCGAGCACGGCGTCGCGCGCGCGATCCATTTCCTCCGCAAGGAGCTCGACGTGACCATGGCGCTCTGCGGCGTGAACAACGTGCGCGAGATCGGCCGCCAAGTGATCGCGTAGGTCGTGATCGCTTAAAGGTGTGATCGCTCAGGCAAGCTCAATTCACCCGTTTACAGGGGCTTGTTCCGATCATACAATTTTACCAATGGGGGCGCTGCCGAATTCAATTTCGGAAAGTCGGTCGCCGCGTTCACGCGACAGGCGGCCGAGGATTTTTATTTCCTACCGCCGCTCCGACTCGGCCGCGATCGTCGGGCACATCTACGAGCGCCTCGCCGCCCGCTACAAAACAAAGTCGGTGTTCAGGGACATCAACAAGATGCCCCTCGGCAAGAACTTTTACGACCACATCAAGGAAGAGCTGTCAGGCTGTGACGTCGTGCTGGCCGTGATCGGCCCGCAATGGCTCGCGATCGACGCGCAGGGACATTCGCGTATCCAGCAATCGGACGATCCGGTGCGGCTCGAAGTCGAAGCGGCGCTGCAATCGGGCGCGACCGTCATTCCTGTCATGGTGGATGATGCCGCAATCCCCAAACCAGCGGATCTGCCCGAAAGCCTCAAGACCTTTCCGGCACTGGCGGGCACGCGGATCAACGTCGAGGATTTCGACACCCACCTTGAGCGGTTGATGCAATCGATCGACGCCATCCTGGAGCAGCGCGGCAAGTTTGTCGCGTCGTTTCCCAGCTGGGCGCTGCGAGCCGCCGCCGGCTGCGCGCTGACAGCAATCGCCGCGCTGGTCACGCTCGGCACGCTATCGCTGCTCGGCCGGCCGCCCTCCTTGGCGCTTGGACTCGCCGGCGTCACGGCGGTCAGCCTCGGCCTGGCGCTCGCCTGCGCATTCGCCGGTGGCGATGCGGCCGTCAAGCGTCGCGTTCCGCTCATCGCTTGCCAGAGACGTCCCGTGGCGTTCAGCGTCGCCGGCGGCGCGCTGGCGTTCCTGTTGCTGCTCGCGCTCGGCATCTACTCGCCGTTTCTGGCGAGCCACACGTCGCTCGATCCCCTGCATCTGGCGGGCGAGCTGCGGACCGCATTCCAAAAAGCGCGCGACAATCTGGAGAGAACCGGGAGCACGGATTTCGCCCGCGCCGAAGCATTGATCGAGACGTTGAAGGGCACAGACCAGCACAACGGTCACGCCTGGTACTTTGCCGGCGAGATCAAGCGCATCCAGCATCGCGCGGCCTTTACTCCGAAGAGCTGCTTCAGGAGTTGGCCTGCAATCGAGACTGGCAGCCTGGAGACCTATCAGCAGGACTTCCACCGCTATCTGGAGATCGCGCTGTCGTTGCCCGCGCTCGAAACCGGCGGCGACAGCGGCTCGGAGACCTGCTACCGCCGGCCGAAGGGCTATTGCGTGCAGCGCACCGCCTGGATCTATCACCTGTTCGCCAACGACTTCTATCTGCATGCGCTGGCGCTGACGGATCGCCAGGACCGCATCGCTGCGCTTACGCGCGCGGCTCAGCATGTCGCCGAAGCCCGCAAGTACCGCAGGCCCGAAGGCGGCGAAGGCTTCGACCAGTGCATCCACACGACCACGCTCGCCGAAAAGATTGCCGAAGCGCTGGATGCGAGCCGCAACCAGATCCCGACCGGCGGAATCCAGACGCGCGCGCAGTGACCCTTGTTATAGTATCGATGCGACCGATGATCGCGCCGGACCGGGGCGCTTGCCCACACCGGTCGCACAGCGCATAACATTTAGTGACATCAACGAACGCGGGAGGACGCGGGACCATGGCGTTGAACGACAAGGCTGACGTGGCTCGGGAGCTCGGCCCCGACTATGCCGATCTCGACCCGACAGTCGCCATCGACCTGGTCGCGGCCAATCACATCCTCGCCAATCACGGCGTGCTCGACTCGTTCGGCCACGTCAGCGTTCGCGACCCGCGCAATCCGGATCGCTACCTGCAGATGCAGGCGATCGCGCCGCGCGACGTGTCGGTCGCGCGATCTCATCACCTTCGATCTCGACAGCAACGCCATCAACGCGCGCGGCCGCCCGATCTATCGCGAGCGTTTCATCCACGGCCAGATCTACAAGCTGCGGCCGGACGTGAATGCCGTCATCCACAGCCATTCGCCCACCGTCATCCCGTTCAGCGTCACCGAGAAGCCGCTGCGCGCCATCTTCCACAACGGCCACTTCCTCGGGCAGGGCACGCCGGTCTGGGAGATCCGCCGGTCTGCCGGCGAAAAGAACAACATGCTGGTGCTCAGCAACGAGCTCGGCACATCGCTCGCCGCAAACGCTCGGCAAGGGCTCGGTCGTGCTGATGCGCGGGCACGGCAATGCGGTCGCGGGCTCCGACCTCAAGACCGCGGTGTTTCGCGCGATCTACACCGAGGTCAACGCCAAGCTGCAGATGCAGGCGGTGATGCTCGGCGGGCCGATCAACTTCCTCAATCAATACGAGCAGGAGAAGAGCCAGAACGTCGATCGTCCCTGGGACACCTGGCGCAAAGAGCTGGGCATGACGTAGGCGACAGCGCCTCTCCGGAACACCTGAGCAATGGGAGGACTACAATGCACTGCGCAAGGCGTTTGATCGTCAGGCCGCGGCGTTCATGACGCTGCTGGCAACGACGTCCGCACCGTGGGCCGAGCCGGTCGCCGACTTCTATCGCGGCAAGACCGATGCGCGTTGATCATCGGCTACGGCCCGGGCGGCGGCTACGACCTCTACGGCCGGCTCGCCGCGGAATTCCTCGGCCGCCACATCCCCGGCAACCCGACCATCATCCCGGTGAACATGCCGGGCGGCGGCAGCCTCAAGGCGATCGAATATCTCTACAAGGTGGCGCCGCAGGACGGCACCTACCTCGGCAGCGTCGTCGCAGCAGCTGGCGATGAACGCGCTCGTCGACGAGAAGAACGCGATCGACGTCGACCGGCTTCCGCTATCTCGGCCGCTTCACCACCAACATCGATATCGCGGTGGCGCTGCCGCAGACCGGCATCAAGTCGTTCGAGGACGCGCGCAAGCGCGAGGTCGTCGGTCGGCGCCGACCAGAGCGGCTCGATGTCGGTCGTCTATGCGCTGCGCGCTGAACGCCTATGCGGGCGCCAAGCTCAAGATCGTCACGCGGCTATTCAGCGGCTCGGCCGAGATCCAGCTCGCGGCCGAGCGCGGCGAGGTCGAGGTCAACGGCTCCTACTCGCTGCCCGCCGTGCTGGTCTCGCATCCGGACTGGGTGCGCGACGGCAAGGCCGTGATCCTCTATCAGAACGCGCTCAAGCGGTTTCCGCAGCTGCCGCAGGTGCCGACCATGTCCGAGCTGGTGCTCTCCGACGAAGGCCGCGCGGTGGCGCAGTGATGCATCGCCGGCACGGCCGAGATCGGCCGCTCGATCCTGACCACGCCCGGCGTGCCGGCAGGAGCGGCTTGGCGCGCTGCGCACCGCCTTCCAGCGCATGCTCAAGGATCCGGATTTCCTCGCCGCCTGGCGAAGCGCAACTGATGATCGACCCGGCGCCGGCGAGGAGATGGACGCCATCAAGCGCGAGACCATGAGCCTGCCGAAGCCGACCGTCGAGGCGCTGCGCACGCTGCTGAAGGATAGGCGAGTGGCTAGTTTGCACTAGCCGCTCAACCCTCTCCCCGCGGGAGCGGGTGCCGAGGAGCGCATCGACGGCTGAGGGGTATCTTCGAGCGTCTGGCGAAGCCCCCTCACGGCCGCTCGCATGCGCTCGCGTCCACCCTCTCCGCAAGGGCGAGTGCCGAGCTCGCGGCAATGTCAGAGAATATCGCTGCAGCAGTATTGCCGCATCGACACGGGCTACTTGAACTTCACCACCAGCGGCGCGGGGTTCGACTCCGCGATCGTCTCGCCGCGGCTCTTCACCGTGACCTTGTACATGCCGACGTCCTTGACCGCCTCGGCCGGCACGATCGCCTGCAGCTCGCTGCGGCTGACGAACTTGGTCTCGAGCTCCTTGCCGTTGAGCAGCACCTGGTGGAACGGCCAGAAGCCCTTGCCGCGCACCTTCAGCGTCGTCGGTCCGGTGCCCTGCGTGATCGATAGCGGCGTCACCTCGATGTGCACCGACAAGCTGCTGCCACGAATTGAACTCGGGGATCGGATTGACGTAGCCGGTGAACTGCCGGATCGACGATCTTGCCGTCGAGCACCACCAGCTTGACGTTCTGCGTCATCCAGATGTCCTTGCAGCGGATCGCCCTCGATGATCGAGAGATCGGCGACCTTGCCGGGCTCGACGCTGCCGTAGTCCTTGTCCTTGTGGAAGGTCTTGGCCACGTTGATGGTCGCGGCCTGGATCGCCGTCATCGGCGGCACGCCGGCCTCGACATCCATCGTCAGCGCCTCGTGCATCAGCAGGCCGGCCATGCCGCGCGGCGAGTCCGAGCCTTCCTTGAGGATGCCGCCGGCCGCGACGAAGCGGCGGATGAACTCGTTGGCCTTCTGATAGCCGACCTTGGCGCGCTGCGAGCTGCTCCGGCTTGTAGCGCTTGAACAGCTTCTCGGTGGTGTACTCGGTGACGACGCGCACCGCGTCGGGAAATTTCGCCTTCGGATTGGCGAGGATCTCCTGCTCGCGCTTCCAGAACCGCTCGCGCGCTCGGCGACAGCGGCCGCAGCCACTTGGCGATGGTCGGCGTCCAGGCGACGTTGTTGCTCGACCATCGCCTTGATGACGTCGTCGAAGCCTTCGACCTCGTAGTGCGCGCCCGCCTCCTCGGCGTCGATGCGGCCGGCGGTGCGGTCGACCGCGAGCTTGTTGCGCTTCTTCAGATCGCGGATCGACGAAGTAGCCGACCGACCAGATGTGCTCGATGCCGTCGACGCCGGCCTTGGCGTAGGCGATCGCGTCCCAGGTGTGGCCGGTGACGCCCATGCCGAGCTTGTGCGCCTCGTCGGTGATCGACCGCGATCAGGTCGGGCGTGAGGAACTCGCTGAGCTTGATGCCGTCGTAGCCGTCCTTCTTCTTCTGCTGCACGATGGCGCGCGCCGCGTCCGGCGTTCGGCACCTTCATGTAGCCGCGCCAGGCGCGCGAGCCTTCGGTCTCGAACTCGCCCTCGCGCGCGCCGAGCGCCTGGCCGGTCGGCCAGATGCGCGGCCCGCGGATCTTGCCCATCTCGGTGCCGTCTTTCTGCGCCAGCGCCCAGGGGCCGTTCTGCTGGGTCTCGATCTGCACGCAGGTGGTGATGCCGAGATGCAGATAGATCTCGCCCCAGAACGATTCCCAGTGGCAGTGGCCGTCGATGAAGCCGGGCAGGACGGTCTTGCCGCTGCACGTCGACGATCTGGGCGCCGGCCGGGATCGCACCTCGCCGCGTGCGGCCGATCGGCCTTGAAGCGGTTGCCCTCGATGACGATGACGGAATTCTCGATCGGCGGCCGGCCGGTGCCGTCGATCAGCGTGCCGCCCTGGATCACGAGCGTCTGCGCCTGCGCGGCTTGGGTCGCGACTTGGGTGATGAAGTGCGACACCGCCAAGCAGCGCCAGCAGCAGTCTTGAAACCATGAGTTCCTCCCTGGCCCGTCAGGCGGGCTCAGGGGCAAGATAGCATGATCGTTCGGAGATACCAGAAACCGGCGATGCGGCTGTTTACCGTGCGCTACTGCTTCTCGACATAGCTGCGATACTCGCGGATGGTCTCGGCCGGAAAGCTCATGAGCGTGTTGGTCACGTAGTCCGTGATCTCCTCGCCAGTGTTAGGACGCCCCACGTCAAAGTTGCGCTTGATGGCCTCCTCCACATACTCGCGGCTCCTCGACCATCGTGAGATAGGACTGCCGCAGGATGCGGGTGAGATCGTCGGGCAGCCCCGGCGGCGCGATCACGGCAAGCCCGAGCCGCTGCGGCGCGCTCAGAAGCTCGAGCAGCGCCTTCTCCTTCGGGTTGCTGATGTAGCGATCGAGGACCGGCAGGTCTGGGCTCCATGTCGAAGACCTGAAGCACCGGCACCACCGAGCCCGAGGCCAGCATGTCAGACCGAATGCTCGCGCGCTGGCAGAACACGCCATCCGCCTCGCCGCGCTCGACCGCGAGGATCGCGTCGATGATGCCCGGATAGCCGCGCACGACCTTGATCGGCAGGTTCTCGTACTTGGCGAGCACCTCCGGCATGACCGAATTGGCGGTGGTGGAGCCTGAGCCCGCGATGATGATCTGCCGCTTGGCGTTCCGGAGGTCGTCGAAGGTCCTGATGTTCGACTGCCGCCGCATGAACAGCACGAAGTTGCTGCTCGCCGAGCTGCCGATCCAGGTGAAGCGCCGCAGGTCGTACTTGGTGTCGGCCGCGCTGATGAGCGGCGCCAGCACGAAGCCCGACCGTCCCGGCATGCCGAGCGTGAGGCCGTCGGGCTTGGCGACGCCAAAGAGATGATTGCCGAGGATCATGCCGCCGGCGCCCGGCATGTTGCGCGGCACGATCGTGGGCTCGCCCGGAATGTGCTTGCCGAGGAACTGCCCGACCAGGCGCATCTCGCTGTCGATGCCGCCGCCCGGCGGCTGGCCGGCAAACAGCGTGACGCTCTTGCCGCGATAGAAGTCCTGCGCGCCCGATGAGGTGGCGAACGATGACAAGGCCAGAACAATCGTCGCAAGACTAAAGACCAACGATGAGGATGCGCGCACTGTCGGCTCCTACGAACGGCGGAACATCAGCATCCTATCATAGCGCCGACACGCCGTGGCAAACACCGACAAGCCCATGAAACACTCAAGCAACATGGACGTAACAAAAGTCGCTATTGCCGAAGTCCAAGCAACAATTCTCGTCGTTGAAGACATGTGAGAATGACTGGCGAAAGCGACAACCATCGTTACTCCCAAAGTATGATTTGCTTCCGACACTTTTTTCAGAGCGCCAATGAACCAAACATCTCCTCGATACAACTCAAAGGCAATCCCCCAACATGGAGTGCCACTGGAATGGTTCACGACATCCGCGGTCTTGCGCTCTCTGGCGCGACCGCTGCGAGCTTGCCGCGCTTCGAAGCCGCCGTTCGCCAGCTCAATCTCTTCATCGATGATCCGGTCGCAACCGTCGATCAGGCCTTAGCCGAAAGTCCCGAGTTCGTGATGGCGCACGCGCTGCGGGCGTGGCTGCACCTGCTCGGGACCGAGCCCGCCGGCATGCAGATTGCGCGCGCTTCGCTCGCAGCTGCGCAAAAGCTGCCGGCAACCGTTCGGGAACAGGGCCATCTGACGGCCATCGGCCATCTGGTCGAAGGGCGCTGGTGGGCGGCCTCGCAAGTGCTGGAGGACATCACCATCGAGTATCCTGGCGACCTGCTGGCACTGCAGGTCGGTCATCAGACCGATTTCTTTCGCGGCGATGCCCGCATGCTGCGCGACCGGGTCGCACGCGCCCTGCCGGCGTGGTCGCCCGATCTGCCCGGCTATCACGCCGTGCTCGGCATGCAGTCATTCGGCCTCGAGGAAACCGGCCAGTACGCCGCCGCGGAGAAAGCCGGCCGCCGCGCGATCGAGCTCGAGCCGCGCGACGGCTGGGCTCAGCACGCTGTCGCGCATGTCATGGAAATGCAGGGCCGGCCGCGCGAAGGCATCGCCTGGATGCAGAAGAACATGGCGGGCTTGTCGAAGAACAGCTTCCTTTCCGTTCATAACTGGTGGCATCTCGCGCTCTATCATCTGGATCTCGGCGAGATCGAGGAGGCGCTCGCCCTGTTCGACGGGCCGATCTACGGCGCGCGCTCGCGCATCATCCTCGAGCTGATCGATGCGTCCGCGCTGCTCTGGCGGCTTCAGTCTGCGAGGCATTGACGTCGGTGACCGCTGGAAGCCACTGATCGAGGCGTGGGAGCCGGTGACGGATGCCAGCACCTACGCCTTCAACGATGTGCACGCGATGATGGCATTCGTTGGCGGCCAGCGGCCTGACCTGGTGCGGCGACTGCTGCAGGCCCAGGATGCCGCCATGGCAGCTGCCGCCGACAACGCGACCTTCACGCGCGAAGTCGGCCGGCCGGTCGCGCTCGCCATCAAGGCCTTCGGAAACGGCTGCTATGCCGAGTGTGTGCAGCGCCTGCGTTCAGTGCGCAACGTGGCCCAGCGCTTCGGCGGCAGCCATGCCCAGCGCGACCTCATCGATCTCACGATGATCGAGGCGGCACTGCGCGACGGGCAGCCGGCGCTCGCGTCCGCGCTCGCTGCCGAGCGGCAGGCGGTCCGGCCATCGAGTCCGCTGGCGAAGCTGTTCGCCATCCGGGCGGAAGAGCTCAAACGCGCGGCGTAGAGCATGATCCCGAAAAAGCCTGCCCCGGGCTTGACCCGGGGTGGACACCGGCTTTCGGAAAAGATCATGCTCAAGCAATAAGTCTATGGGGGAGCCGGAGGTGCCGGCGCGGTTCGCCGTGCCGGCACCTTTCGCGATGCCAATCAGGCCGCGTCAGCCTTCCTTAAAGCCGTATTCCGGAATGTTGCCGGTATTGCCGTAATACTTGAACGGCAGGAACTTGCCCGACATCGTGATCTTGACGCGATCGCCCTTCGGATTCGGCAGCCGCTCCATCTGCATGTCGAAGTCGATCGCCGACATGATGCCGTCGCCGAACTCCTCCTCGATCAGCGCCTTCCAGGCCGGGCCGTTGACCATCACCAGCTCGTAGAAGCGGTAGATCAGCGGGATCGGTCGGCGGCATCGGCACGCCCGCGCCGCGCATCGGCACCTCGTTGAGCATCGCGGTCTCGGCCTTGCCGAAAGCCCGAACAGCTCGCCGGCCTTGGCGGCCTGCGGCTTGGTCAGCTTCATCTGGCCGAGCAGCGCGCCGACGATCAGAACCTCGGAATAGCCGCCGATCTGGCTGCAGATGTGTTTCCAGGTCCAGCCCTTCTCGCGCTTGATGTCGAGAATCTTCTCGGTGAGGTCGGCGCGTTTCATCGGTGTCTCCTTCTTGGCTAACCATGCTGTCTGCCAACGCTCAGTGAGCATTACGCTCAGGCCCGCCACAGCGGATCGGCTCGTGCGTCACGCCCGATACGTGACGGCGCGGGCATGAGCGTCGTCGGCCGCGATCACCGGCTCGGGCGCGCCCGGCCGCACCACCGGCACGTGGCGGCGATCGTAGCCGCGCTCCGTCATCTCGTCGGCGAAACTCTTGCTGCGGCTCACCAGGAAATCGATGATGTGGTTGCGCACGCCGTAATAGAGCGGATGCTTGTGGAAGTCGGCGCGCTTGCGCTCCTTCGGCAGCGGGTTGTCGACGATCTCGGCCAGCACCGCGCCGGGCCCGTTGGTCATCAGCACCACGCGGTCGGCGAGATAGATCGCCTCGTCGACGTCGTGCGTGATCATGAACACGGTCTGGCCGGTCTCCAGGCAGATGCGGCGCACCTCGTCCTGCAACGTGCCGCGCGTGAGCGCGTCGAGCGCGGAGAACGGCTCGTCCATCAGCATGATCTTCGGCTCGATCGAGAGCGCGCGCGCGATGCCGACGCGCTGCTTCATGCCGCCGGAGAGCTCCGCCGGGCGCTTGTGCTCGGCGCCGGTGAGGCCGACGAGATCGATGAACTTCTGCGCCTGCCGCTCGACCTCGGCCTTGCTCGCAGCGCCGCCACTTCGACGACACCGCATAGGCGACGTTGCCCATGACCGTGCGCCAGGGCAGCAGCGCGTGGCTCTGGAAGATCACGGCGCGGTCGAGGCTCGGGCCCTCGATCGACTGGTTGTCGACGATGACGGTGCCCTCCGACGGCGCGTCGAGGCCGGCGAGGATGTTGAGCACGGTGGTCTTGCCGCAGCCGGAATGGCCGATGATGCAGGTGAACTCGCCGCGCGCCATCGACAGCCACAGATCCTCGAACACCGTCGTGGCGCCGCCGCCCGCGCGCCGGGAAGCGCTTGGTGATGCCTTCGATGGAGATGAACTTGTCCTCGGACACGTGCGCTTCACTCCGGGAACGTCACGAGCCGCGTGGCGCGCGCCAGCACCTGGTCGAGCATCATGCCGACGACGCCGATCACCAGGATCGCCGTGATCACATTGGTGATCGACAGGTTGTTCCACTCATTCCAGACGAAGTAGCCGATGCCGGTGCCGCCGACGAGCATCTCGGCCGCCACGATCACCAGCCAGGCGATGCCGATCGAGATGCGCATGCCGGTGAGGATGGTCGGCGCCGCCGCCGGCAGGATGATCGTGAAGGCGCGCCGCAAGCGTGCCGACCTCGAGCGTGCGCGCGACGTTGAGCCATTCCTTGCGCACCGCCGCGACCCCGAACGCGGTGTTGATCAGCATCGGCCAGAGCGAGCAGATGAAGATCACGAAGATCGACGAGAGGCCCGAATCCTTGATGGTGTAGAGCGCGAGCGGCATCCAGGCGAGCGGCGAGATCGGCTTCAGCACCTGGATGAAGGGATCGAGCGCGCGGCTCATCAGCGGCGACATGCCGATCAGGAAGCCGATCGGAATCGCGACGAGCACGGCGAGCAGATAGCCGATCGTCACCCGCGCGATCGAACAGGCGAGCTGGATGCCGAGGCCCTTGTCGTTCGAGCCGCGGTCGTAGAACGGGTTCTTCAGGTGCTCCCAGATCTTCGCGCCGACGTCGAGCGGGCCCGGCATCGCCGACTTGCCCTGGGTCGCGGTCGCGCCGATCGAGCTTGGCGTATTCCGGGTCCATCGTGGACCGACCGGGCCGCTGCCCATGCGTGGCGAGGTGCCAGACCGCGATGAACACGGCGAAGATCGCGAGCGACACGAGCGCCGCGCGCAGCGTGAGCGAGCGGGTCATGTCGCGCCCCCCGCGCAGCTCGCCCGACTGAGCGGTGGATTGCGGTGCGATGGCCGAGATGGTAATGACGCCCGGCGCGTGCATCATCCTTCTGGCCTTATGCTGATCCGCTTGATCTTGAAGCTCTTGATGTAGTCCTCCGGCTTCGCCGGATCGAACGGTCTTGCCCATGACCGAGAATGTCTTCGAGGTCGTGGCCGGCGGCGTGAGCCCGACCTCCTTCATCAGCTTGGCCGTGTCGGTCGCGAGAAGACCTGCTCGGCCACCGCCTTGTAGTCGACGTCGCCCTTGATCTGACCCCAGCGCTTCATCTGCGTCAGGATCCAGATCGCGAACGACTGCCAGGGGAACGGATCGAAATCGATGCGGTTCGGATCGCGCTTCACGTTGCCGAGGCCGTCCGCATAGGTGCCGGTGAGGATCTGCTCGAGCACGGTCTCGGGCTGGTTCAGATAGTTCGCCGGCGCGATGGCGGCGGCGATCTGCTTGCGGTTCTCCGGCTTGTGCGCGAAGGCGGTCGCGTCGATGATCGCCTTGAGCAGCGCCGCGTAGGTGTTCGGCATCGTGGTGACGAACTCCTTCGAGGCCGCGAACGCGCAGCACGGATGGCCGTCCCAGATATTCTTCGACAGGATGTGGATGAAGCCGACGCCGTCGTAGACCGCGCGCTGGTTCATCGGATCGGGCCCGAGGAAGCCGTCGATATTGTCGGCGCGCAGGTTCGCCACCATCTCGGGCGGCGGCACCGCGCGGATCTGGATGTCGGTGTCGGGATCGAGGCCGTGCTCGGCGACGTAGTAGCGCAAGAGATAATTGTGCATCGAATAGTCGAACGGCACCGCGAACTTGAAGCCCTTCCACTGCTTCGGATCGCGCTTGTCCTTGTGCTTGACGGCTGAGCGTGATCGCCTGGCCGTTGATGTTCTCGACCGCCGGCATCGTATAGGGGATCGGGTTCGAGCCGGTGCCGAGCGTGATCGCGAGCGGCATCGGCGAGAGCATGTGGGCGGCGTCGTATTCCTTGTTGAGCGTCTTGTCGCGGATCACCGCCCAGCCGGCGGTCTTGATCACCTCGACGTTGAGGCCGTGCTTGGTATAGAAGCCCATCGGATGCGCCATGATGATCGGCGTGGCGCAGGTGATCGGAATGAAGCCGACCTTGAGGTCCTTCTTCTCGATCGCGCCGCCCTGCGCGAACACCTCGGTCGCGGTCTTGAGCGGGAAGAACTGCGAGAGCGCCGCGAGCGCGGTCGAGGCGCCGACCGACTTCAGGAAGGCGCGGCGCGCCGCGTCCTTCGGAAACACCGCGCGCATCACCGCGGAGGCGACGACGCCCTCGTAGCGCTTGTCCTCGCTCGCGCTTCGCCTCGACCGGCGCGCATTGGAGCTGCCGCGCGGCATCCCGGTCGTGCTCGGCCTGATCGACATGCCGGCCGCAGGAACATCCCTGCAGCCGCCGGTGCGGATCGAACGGATTGTCGAAGGTCGACATGCTGACGCGCTCCATCGTTGCGCCGGCGGCAAGCCGCCGACGTTCCGAGCGATTTTTGCAATGGACGTGCCAGCCGTGCGGCAACGGGGATGCGAAGATTCGCTAAGTGATTTAATATGTTAGCGGAATCAGCCGGACGATTGCCGCCGCATTATTGGGCATCCGCCGAAGTTTCGATCAGCGCCGCACGAGCGCCTGATCAATTTCGCATCACTTGGGCCAAAGAAGAAACGGGCGGCCATGGGCCGCCCGCAACATTCACGCCAGAATATCTGTCCAGTTCGGCTGCTCAGTCCGGCATCACGTCGCCGCGGCCGACATTGACGCGGGCGGTTTGCAGTGAGCCGTCCGGCTTCTTGGTCGCGTTGATGCCGACGTGGGCGCCGGGCTTGAGCTCGCTCTTGTCGCCGGCGAGATATTGCCTGATCACGGCGTCGGGGCCGATGACGATCTTCTTCTCGCCGTCCTTGTACTTGACCATGAGCACCTGGCCATCGACGCCGGACACCGTGGTGTCGACGGTGGCGTTGGTCATGGTGGTGTTCGGGCCGGTCCACGGCCGATGGCCTTCGCCGGTGCCGCGCTGCGCCTCGGCGAAGATCATCACGCGGATCGCCTTCTGGCTGCCGTCGGCCTGCGGCGTCGCGCCGACGCCGATGAACGAGTTTGGCTTGATGTCGGCGACCGTGGCCTTGGCGAGCGCCCAACACGGCCACGTTGTTGGTCGAGCGTTCACCTTCTGCTCGCCCGCTGGCGTCTTGACGACGAGACGGTCGGCCGTCGACGCCCTCGATCTGCCCGATCACGCGCACGGCCTGCGGCTGCTGCGCCGAAGCCGTCGTGACCGCGAACGCCGTGACGAGCGGCCGCCGCAGTGAGAATTCGTGATGTTTCATGATTGTTCCTCCCTTTTGGAATGTGCAGGAAGCCTTAAGCATACACCGATCGCGCCGCGAAGCGAAAGGCCGCCGCGGCGCCCGATCGGCCCGACTACGAGAATTGCGTGACGACGTAACCGTTCCTCCACTCAGAACGGCCGACCGCCGTCGCGGCCGACGTTGATGCGCGGCGCCGTGAAGGTGCCGTCCGGCTGCTTGGTCGCCGCCTGGATGGCGAAGGGCGCGCCGGCCTTGATGTCGCTCTTGCTGCCGACTTCATAGCGCACGATGTGCGCGTTCGGCGGGCACGACGATCCGCTTCTCGCCGTCCTTGTACTTGACGACGAAGCTCGGCTCGCCGCCGCTCGACGGCCGACTGACCGCGCCGGTCGGCTCGACCGCGCCATTGGTCATGGTGCCGTTGGGTGCGCCGTACCACCCGGACGATGGCCGTCGCCCTGGCCGCGCATCGATTCGGCGAAGATGTGCACTTCGACCGCCTTCTGGCTGCCGTCGGCCTGCGGCACCGCGCCGCTGCCGATGTAGGCGCCCGGCTTGATGTCGGCGACCGTCGCCTTCAACACGGCGGTGACGACCACGTTGTCGGCGAGCTTGAGCGTGATCGGCGGAGCCGTCGCGTCCTTTCGCGAAGACGGTGTTGCCGTCGACCCGCTCGATCGTCGCCGCGCAGGCGCTGGGCTCTGCGGCTGCTGGGCGGACGGTGGCAGCGCGAGCGCCGTGACGATGGCGGCGGCGGTCAGTGATGCGTCAGGTTGCTCATGGTCGTGTTCCTCCGAAAGATGACTGCGCGACCAGCATCAGGGCGCTGCAACGCCGCGCTGGTCGAAGCGAATCGCGCAGCTCGACTGCCCGACATTTGCAGCCAGCCGCGCTTCACTGCGGCGGGGGGATTTCCTTTTCGACCTGGATCGCCGCGACGTCGAGCGAGCCGTCGGGCAGCTTCGGCGCACCGGCGACGAACACCTTCAGGCCGGGCTTGAGGTCGGCCTTGGTGCCGGCGACCGTGGTGGCGATGATGGTCTTCGGCGTCACCAGGATCTTCTTCTCCTCGTCGGGCTTGTCCCGGACCTTGTACTCGACCGTGAGCACCTGGCCGTCGACGGCGGCGACCGAGGTCTGCACCGCGCCGTTGGTCATGAAGCTGTTCGGCATCAGGTCCCAGTCGCCGTGGAACGAGTTGAAGGGCTGCCCGGCGGGGAAGATGCGCAGCTCGACCGCCTCGAGCGTTCCGTCGGCGCGCGGCCGCGAGGTGATGGCGACATTGGTGTCGGCCTTGACGTCGGCGAGCGAGGCCTTGACGACGCCGCGCGATCGGCGGCGTTGTCCTTGAGCGTGAGCTTGAGCTCGGCGCCGTCGCGCGACTTGACCATCAGGGTGTTGCCGTCGAGCTTCTCGATCGTGCCGCGCACGCGCACGTTCTGCGCTTGCGCCGACAACCGAGGTCACCGCAAATGCCGCGACAACGGCGGCGGCAGTCAGAATTCGTGATGTCATTCTCATGTCGTTTCTCCCTTGGTCTTTCTGTTGATGTGCGCCCCTCTGTTCGGCAGGCGCGCGCTGATTACGTCGCATGCGACGCATAGGCCGCTGATCGGCCGTGTCGACGGCCGCATCACATCGGCGGCGACGATGCCGTCCCGGCCGAAGTTGAGCGCTCGGCGCCTCGACTGATCCGTCGGCCTCCTTGGTGGCCGCGCCGATGATGATGTGCACGCCGGGCTTGAGCTCGGCCTTGTCGCCGGGCACGTAGCGCACGATCGACGGTCTGCGGCGTCACGATGATCTTCTTCTCGTCCATCCTTGTCGCCCTGCTTGTACTTCACCGTGAGCGACCTGGCCGTCGACGCCGCAACCGTGGTCTCGATCGCCGCGTTGGTCATGGTGCTGCCGGGCTGCAGGTCCCACGGGCCGGTGCCCTTCGCCGGCGCCGCGCTGCGATTCGCCTGGAAGATGTGGATCGCGACCGCCTTCTGGCTGCCGTCGGCCTGCGGCATCGCGGTGACGCCGATATAGGTGTTCGGGCTTGAGGTCGGCGAGCGTCGCCTTGATCATCGCGGTGAGCGCGCACGTTGTCGGCCATGCTTGATCTTCTGACGTTCGCGCCGTCGCGCGACTTCACCGTCAGCACCTGCCGTCGACCTTCTCGATCGTGCGCGCGGATGCGGAATCGTCTGCGGCTGCTGGGCAAAGCTCGCCGTCGCGGCGAACACCACCGCAAGCCCGGCGGCGCCGAGCGCGCGCCGCGTCATCTTGTGCATTCGATCAGTCCTCCCGAAGATCGCCGCATGCAACCCGGCGGCGACTCCACTGACAACCCCGCTCGCCGAGCCGTTATTCCCGAGATCGGGCAGCACTGCAACGGGGTCTATTGCCGGATAAGATCAGCCTCCACCAGGGCGCGCAAGGCCTCCGTCACCTGCGGCCGCACGCCGAACCAGCGCTCGAAGCCGCCGACCGCCTGGTGCAGCAGCATGCCGAGACCATCGACCGTGCGCAGCCCGCGCGCGCTTGCGGCCTTGAGCAGCGCGGTCTCGAGCGGCGCATAGACGAGGTCGGCGACCACCGCGCTGCGCCGGCAGCCGGCGCGAGGTCGATGCTCGAGCGGCGGCTGGCCGGCCATGCCGAGCGAGGTGGTGTTCACGAGCAGGTCGGCGTCGGCGAGCAGCCCGTCGGCATCGTCCCAGCGCGCCGGCTCGACCCGGTCGCCGAACTGCGGCCCGCAGCGCGGCCGCCCGGTCGAAGTTGCGGTTGGCGACGTGGATGCGTCGACCCCGCGCTCGAGCAGGCCGAACACCACCGCGCGCGCGGCCCCGCCAGCGCCCAGCACCACGCGCCGTCGCAGACCGCGATCCCAGCCCGGCACGGTCGCGTCGAGATTGGCGATGAAACCCTCGACGTCGGTATTGGTCGAGCGCAGCGCGCCGCCATCGAGCCACAGCGTGTTGGCGGCGCCGACCGCGCGCGCCCGATCATCCGGGCTCCGACAGCGCGAGCGCCGCCTCCTTGTGCGGCACCGTGACATTGGCGCCGACATAGCCGCGCTCCGCGAGACTGGGTGACAAAATCCGCGAATTGCTCCGGCGGCACCGCCTCGCGCCGGTACTCGGCGTCGAGGCCGTGCTGCTTGATCCAATAATTGTGGATCAGCGGCGAGCGCGAATGCTCGACCGGCCAGCCGATCACGCAGGCGGCTTTGTTGCCGCTGTCCGTGAGGTCAGCACATGTCTAATAATATCCGACAGTGGCGCCGCCATCGACCGCAATCGCGGTGCCCTGGATGTGGCGCGCGCGCTCCGAGCACAGGAACAGCGCAAGCGCGGCGACGTCCTCGACCTTGCCGACCCGGCGGATGCCGCTCTTGGCCAGCGCCGCGGCGCGCAATTCCTCGACCGTCTTGCCGGTCGCGGCCGCGCGCTGCGCCAGCAACTCCTCCTGGCGCTCGGTCGCGGTATTGCCGGGATGGATCACATTGACGTTGACGCCGTCGCGCATGCCGAGCTTCGACAGTCCCTTGGAGAAATTGGCGCACCGCCGCGTTGACCGAGCTGCCGATCAGGAATTCCGGCTCCGGCGAGCGCGCGGCGCCGCCCACGATGTTGACGACGTGGCCCTGCGCGGCCTTGAGCAGCGGCCAGAACAGCCGCGTCAGCCGCACCGCGGCGAAATACTTCAGCGCAAAGCCGTCGAAGAAGGCCTCGTCCGGCAGTTCGAGGAAGTTGCCGGCGCGGGTGCGCCCGGCGTTGTTGACCAGGATGTCGCAGCGCTTGAAGCGCTCCTTGACGCGGGCGAACACCTGCTCGCAGCCGGCGAGCTCGCGCAGATCGCCCGCGACCGTCAGCGGCTCGGCGGCCCGGCCTGGCGATCGCCTTGCGCGGCCGCGGCGAGGTTGTCGGCCGAGGAGGAGGCCAGCACGCGTCTGCGCGCCTTCGCGCGCGAACGCCGTCGCAATGCCGCGGCCGATGCCGCGGCTGCCGCCTGAGATGACGACGACCTTGTCCCTGGAATTCTCCCGCGCATGCTCGTCACTCGTGCCTTCTTCGCTCGGCGCTTTGCCATATCATACTTCGCGACAGCGAGGCGCTGGAGACATCGGACGCCATGAAATCGATCTTCATCGACTGCAACGACCAGCTCGACAGGTGTTCGCCCGCGTGCACCGGCGCCGACGATCCGCCGATCGTGGTCAACACCGCGCCGTTCGAGCGCGACGCCCTCCCGCGGCTGCTCGACGGCTACGACATCTGCCTCGACGATCATTCCTACATGCCGACCGAGCTGGTCGCGCAGTGCCGCTGCGCTCAAGCACATCGTGTTTCTCGGCACCGGCGCGTCGAGCTACATGGACGTGCCGGCGCTCAAGGCGCTCGGCGTCACCGTGCACACCATCAAGGGCTATGGCGACCGCGCGGTCGCCGAGCACACGATCGCGCTGATGTTCGCCTGCGCGCGCGAGCTCGCGCGCATGGACCGCGGCGTGCGCGCCGGCCTGTGGGTGCCGCTCGAAGGCATGCAGCTTCAGGGCAAGACGCTCGGCGTGATCGGGCTCGGCGGCATCGGCCGCGAAGTCGCGCGCATCGCGCGCGGCATCGGCATGGAGGTGATCGCCTGGAACCGCACGCCGCGCCCGACGCCGGCGTGCCGCTGGTCGATCTCGACACGCTGCTGGCGCGCGCCGACGTGATCTCGCTCAACCTCGCGCTCAACGACGAGACGCGCGGCATCATCGATGCCGCGCGCATCGCCCGCATGAAGCCGCGGCGTGATCCTGATCAACACCGCGCGCGGCGCGCTGGTCGACGAGGCGGCGCTGATCGAGGCGCTCGCGCAGCGGTCAGATCGCGCCACGCCGGGCTCGACGTCTTTCATGCCGAGCCGCTCGCAGCGCGATCACCCGCTCGCCCGCATGGAGAACGTGACGCTCTCCTCGCACGCCGCCTTCCGCACGCTCGAAGCCTCGATGACGCTGATGCGGCGCGCGATCGACATCGTGCGGCGGGTCGTGGGATGCCATGACAGCCGCGCATCCGGGATGTTAAATGCCGATGTCGCTAGATCAGGTCTTGATGAAATCGAATAGCTTTAGATTGGCCGTTCGTCCCCGCGAAAGCGGGGACCCAGTAACAAATGCTGGATTCCCGCTTGCGCGGGAATGAACGGAGTTTGTGGCTCGACCTCGGTGAACGTCGCGTAGTGCGAGGAGGATCGCGTGAAGCCGGCGCCATTCGCCTATGCGAGGGCGCGCTCGCTCGATCATGCGATCGAGCTGCTCGCCGGCACGGAGGACACGCGCCTGCTGGCCGGCGGGCAGAGCCTGATCGCCACGCTGAACATGCGGCTGTGCCGCGCCGCGCTGCTGGTCGACATCAACCGCGTCGCCGGGCTCGACCGTATCGCGTCAAGGACGGTCAGGTCGAGATCGGCGCGCTGGTGCGCCACGCCAGGCCGAGCGCTCGGCCGAGATCGCGACGCATGCGCCGCTGATCGCGCTCGGCGCTGCCGCACATCGCGCATCCGGCGATCCGCAACCGCGGCACCATCGGCGGCTCGATCGCCTTCGCCGATCCGGCCGCCGAACTGCCGGCCTGCCTGCGTCGCGCTCGACGGCGAGGTCGAGATCGCGGGCCCGACCGGCAAGCGCGCCGTCAAGGCGGACGATTTCTTCAAGGGCCTGTTCGAGACCGCGCTCGACGCCGCGCGACGTGCTGACCGCGATCCGCGTTCCGGCGGCGACGCAGCGAGACGCGCTCGGCTTCGCCGAACTTGCGCGCCGGCATGGCGACTACGCGATGGTCGGGCTTGCCGCCGCGCGCGAGCGCCGACGGCAAGGCGCTCGGCGATGTGCGGCTCGTCTTCTTCGGCGTCGGCGCGACGCCGGTGCGCGCGCGCAACGCCGAAGCCGCGCTCGCGGGCGGCGACGTTGATGCCGCGTGCACGCGCTCGCTACCGATCTCGATCCGCCGGACGACGTGCAGGCGACGCGGCGCCGTGAAGCGGCATCTCGCCGGCGTGCTGCTGCGGCGCGTCGCGCGGCAGCTCATGCGGAGGCGCGACCGATGAGCGAGCGCTTCCACGACATCGCCCTCACGGTGAACGGCGAGGAGGTGCGCGAGCGCGTCGATGCCCGCACGACCCTGGTCGATTTCCTGCGCGAGGATCTCGGCCTCACCGGCAGCCATGTCGGCTGCGAGCACGGCGTGTGCGGCGCCTGCACGGTGCGCGTCGACGGCGCGATCGTGCGCGGCTGCCTGATGCTCGCGGTGCAGTGCGACGGCGCGCAGCGTCGAGACCATCGAGGGCGTGTCCGACTCCGGGCGAGATCGCCGACCTGCAGCAGGCGTTCGCAGAGCGCAACGCGCTGCAATGCGGCTTCTGCACGCCCGGCATGCTGCTGACCGCGCAGGAGCTGCTCGCGCGCGGCGGCGTGCCGAGCCGCGACGAGATCCGCGAGCACATTTCGGGCAACTACTGCCGCTGCACCGGCTATCAGGCGATCGTCGATGCGATCGAAGCGGTGGCGCAAGCCGCGCCGGAGGCAACCGATGAAAATCGCCGACGACGTGCCCTCTGCGCTCACCGCGCTCGACCGGCCGAACTCCTATATCGGCCGCTCGGTGCCGCGGCCGAATCTGGCGCGGCTCACGCAAGGGCGCGCGCAATATGTCAGCGACGTGACGCTGCCGCGCATGGCGCATGTCGCGTTCGTGCGCTCGCCGCACGCGCATGCGCGCATCACCGCGATCGACACGCGCGGCGGCGAAGAAAGCGCCGGGCGTGATCGCGGTCGTCACCGGCGCGGAGCTTGCCGAAGGTGATCACGCCGTGGGTCGGCGTGCTCACGCATCTCAAGGGCATCAAGTCGGCGCCGCAGCACGCGATCGCGGTCGAGCGCGCCTGCTGGCAGGGCGAGGCGGTGTGCGCGGTGGTGGCGCGGACGCGCGCCGAGGCCGAGGACGCGCTGCGAGCTGGTCGAGGTCGACTACGAGGAGCTGCCGGCGGTCACCGACGCCGAGACCGCGCTCGATCCGGCAACGCCGGTCATCCATCCCGAGCTCGGCGACAATCTCACCTTCGAGCGCAAGCACGAGGCCGGCGATGTCGACAAGGGCTTCGCCGAGGCCGACGTGGTGGTCGAGACGACGTTCGTGTTCGGCCGCCACACCGGCGTCACCAACGAGCCGCGCGCGATCGTCGCCGACTGGAACCCGGGCGAGCAGCGCCTCACCGTCTACCAGGGCACGCAGGCGCCGCACATGATGCAGAACCTGTTCGCCAAGCATCTCGGGCTCGAGGAGCACCAGGTGCGCGTCGTCACCAAGGACGTCGGCGGCTCGTTCGGCATCAAGGTGCACACCTATGCCGACGAGATGGCGACGGTCGCGCTGTCGAAGCTGCTCAAGCGGCCGGTGAAGTTCGTCGCCGACCGGATCGAGAGCTTCGTCACCGACATCCACGCGCGCGACCACCGCGTCAAGGCGAAGATCGGCGTCAAGAACGACGGCACCATCACCGCGTTCGAGATCGACGACCTCACCGGCATCGGGCCCTATTCGGTCTATCCGCGCACCTCCGGCATCGAGGCGAACCAGGTCGTCAACCTGACCGGCGGGCCCTACACCTGCCCGAACTACCGCGCCCGCGCCCGCGTCGTGTTCCAGAACAAGAACGTGATGTGCCAGTACCGCGCGGTCGGCCATCCGATCGCGATCGCGGTGACCGAAGGGCTGGTCGAGCTCGCGGCGGCGAGGATCGGCATGGACCCGCTGGAGATCCGGCGGCGCAATCTCATTCCCGACGACGCCTATCCGTGCGCGGCGCCGTCGGGCATCAAGTTCGAGAAGCTCTCGCACCACGAGTCGCTCGCGCATCTCGACGCGATGATGAACTACGCCGGCCTGCGCGCCGAGCAGGAGCGGCTGCGCGAGCAGGGCATCTATCGCGGCATCGGCTTTGCGACCTTCATCGAGGTGACCAATCCGTCGGCCGCGTTCTACGGCGTCGGCGGCGCGCAAGATCTCGGCGCAGGACGGCGCACCATGAAGCTCGACGCGCAGGGCGCGATCATCTGCCAGACCGGCGTCACCGAGCAGGGCCAGGGCGCCGAGGCGGTCATCGCGCAGTGCGTCGCGACCGCGTTCGGCGTGCCGATCGAGCGCGTGCGCGTGATCACCGGCGACACCGACAACACGCCCTATGGCGGCGGCACCTGGGCGTCGCGCGCCGCCGGCATCGGCGGCGAAGCGGCCTGGCAGGCCGGCAAGGCGCTGCGCGCGAACGTGCTCGCGGTCGCGGCCTCGATCCTGCAGGCGAAGCCCGAGAGCGCTCGACATCCGCAACGGCATCGTGGTCGATCGCCGACACCGGCACGCGAGCGCCTCGCCGCTCGAGAGGTCGCCCGCATCGCCTATTTCCGGCCCGACACGCTGCCGCCCGGCTTCCAGGCCGAGCTGATGGTGACGCGCCACTACGTGCCGCGCGCCTGGCCGTTCGCCTTCACCAACGGCATCCAGGCGAGCTAGCTCGAAGTCGACACCGACACCGGCTTCGTCAAGCTGCTCAAGCACTGGTGCGTGGAGGACTGCGGCACCGTCATCAACCCGCAGCTGGTCGACGAGCAGATCCGCGGCGGCGTCGTGCAGGGCATCGGCGCGGCGCTGTTCGAGCACTGCCTCTATGACGAGCGCGGCCAGCTGCTCAACGGCAACATGGCCGACTACCTGGTGCCGATGGCGGGCGAGATGCCCGACATCGAGGTCGGCCACGTGGTGTCGCCGACCGCCGATTCCGAGCTCGGCGCCAAGGGCGCGGGCGAGGCCGGCACCGCCGGCGCGCCGGGCGCGGTGATGAACGCGATCAACGACGCGCTGCGCCCGCTTGGGGCGAAGGCGATCACCGAAATGCCGCTCACGCCCGAAGTCATCCTGCGGGCGCTGGGTCGCGTTTAGGCCAAATTGCCCGATAGACGACAGCAGGTCGGCCGGTCAAAATCCGCGCCCCATTAGGGACGTCGTCGCGGCGGCGGCCAAGGACAAGTCAGGGAACCAGACACAATGGACATCAAGGTCGGACGACAGGCGATCGAGGAGGCCTCCGAGAAGCTCACGAACTGGGGCCGCTGGGGCAAGGACGACCAGATCGGCACGCTCAACCACGTCACGCCCGAGGACATCGTCAAGGCGGCGAGCCTGATCCGCACCGGCAAGGTGTTCGCGCTCGGCATCCCGCTCGACCGCAACGGCCCGCAGACCGGCCTGTTCGGCGGCCGCTTCAATCCGATCCACCAGATGCTGGCGACCGGCACCGACGCCATCGCCGGCCGGCAGGACTGGAACAAGATCCGCTACGCCGACGACACGCTGATGCTGTGCGTGCAGGGCGCCACCCACTGGGACGCGCTCGGCCACATCTTCTACGAGGACAAGGCCTACAACGGCCACGACGCCAAGCTGATCGACGCCAACGGGCTCAACGTGCTCGGCATCGAGCATTCCAAGAACAAGATGGTCGGGCCGCGGCGTGCTGCTCGACATCGCGCGCTTCCGCGGCGTCGACTGGCTGAAGGACGGCGAAGGCATCTCCAACGACGAGCTCGACAAATGCGCCAAGGACGCAGAACGTCGACGATCGGCCGCGGCGACTTCGTGATCGTGCGCACCGGGCAGATGGAGCGCTGCCTCAAGGAGAAGGAATGGGGCGGCTATGCCGGCGGCGACGCGCCGGGCGTCAAGTTCGAGAACTGCTACTGGTGCCAGGACAAGCAGATCGCCGCGATCTGCACCGACACCTGGGGCGTCGAGGTGCGGCCGAACGAGACCACCGAGGCCAACCAGCCCTGGCACTGGGTGGTGATCCCGGCCATGGGCCTGTGCATGGGCGAGATCTTCTATCTCAAGGAGCTGGCCGAGGACTGCGCCGAGGACGGCATCTACGAGTTCTTCTTCTGCGGCCCGCCGCTCATCATCACCGGCGGCACCGGCTCGCCGATCAACCCGCAGGCGATCAAGTGACCGATGACGGCTGCGAGCTCTGCACGCCCGACATGGTGCTGATCGAGGACGCGCTCGCCTATGTGCGCTACGACAACAACAGCCTGAGCAAGGGCCACGTGCTGGTGGTGCCGCGCCGGCATGTGGCGAGCTTCTTCGACATGAGCGCCGACGAGAAGGCTGCGATCCTGTCGCTGCTCGATCGCGCCAAGGCGCAGATCGAGCGCGAGTTCGCGCCGGACGGCTACAACATCGGCGTCAATATCGGGCGCGCCGCCGGCCAGTCGCGGATGCACGTGCATGTGCATCTGATCCCGCGCTATGACGGCGACGTTGCCGACCCACGCGGCGGCATCCGCTGCGTGCTGGCCAAGCGCGCATGAGTCGGCGCAGATTAGAGACGGCGCAGTATCGCGCTAAGATCGAGCCGATCTTATCGCACAGCAATGCAGGAGGATGACATGGCCCGCTGGCTCAAGCGCGGAATGGACGCGAGCGCGATCAAGGCGGCCGACGCCAAGGTGCGCGAGACGGTCGAGGCAGATCCTCGCCGACGTCGAGGCGCGCGGGGACGCGGCGGTGCGCGAGCTGTCGCAGAAGTTCGACAACTGGTCGCCGCAGGACTTCCGGCTGACGCCGAGCCGAGATCGAGCGCGCCATCGGCCAGGTCGCCAAGCGCGACCTCGACGACATCAAGTTCGCGCAGGCGCAGGTCCGCAACTTCGCGCAGAAGCAGAAGGACACGCATGCGCGACGTCGAGGTCGAGACGCTGCCCGGCGTCGTGCTCGGCCACAAGCACATCCCGGTCAACGCGTCGGCTGCTACGTGCCGGGCGGGCGCTATCCGATGGTCGCCTCGGCGCACATGACGATCGTCACCGCGCAAGGTCGCGGGCGTGAAGCGCATCATCGCCTGCGCGCCGCCGTTCAAGGGCGGGCCGCATCCGGCGATCGTCGCGGCGATGCATCTCGGCGGCGCCGACGAGATCTATCGTGCTCGGCGGCGTGCAGGCGGTCGCCGCCATGGCGCTCGGCACCGAGACGCATCGCGCCGGTCGACATGATCGTCGGCCCCGGCAACGCCTACGTCGCCGAGGCCAAGCGCCAGCTCTTCGGCCGCGTCGGCATCGACCTGTTCGCCGGCCCGACCGAGACGCTGATCATCGCCGACGACAGCGTCGACGCCGAGATGTGCGCCACCGATCTGCTCGGCCAGGCCGAGCACGGCCCGACCTCGCCGGCGATCCTGCTCACCAATTCGGAGAAGCTCGCGCGCGAGACGATGGCCGAGGTCGAGCGGCTGCTGACGATCCTGCCGACCGCCGACGTCGCCGGCGAGGCGTGGGAGGATTACGGCGAGGTCATCGTCTGCGACGACGACGACGAGATGGTGCGCGAAGCCGACCGCATCGCCTCCGAGCACGTGCAGGTGATGACGCGCGATCCGGACTATTTCCTCGACCAACATGACGAACTACGGCGCGCTGTTCCTCGGGCCGCGCACCAACGTCGCCTACGGCGACAAGGTGATCGGCACCAACCACACGCTGCCGACCAAGAAGGCGGCGCGCTACACCGGCGGCCTGTGGGTCGGCAAGTTCCTCAAGACCTGCACCTATCAGAAGGTGCTGACCGACGAGGCCAGCGCCATGGTCGGCGAATACTGCTCGCGGCTGTGCATGCTCGAAGGCTTCTGCCGGCCACGCCGAGCAGGCCAATCTGCGCGTGCGCCGCTACGGCGGCCGCAACGTGCCCTATGCGCAGGCGGCGGAGTGAGCAGCGCGGTGAGCTTGCCGCGCACGCCGTCCTTCCGCCTCGACGGCAAGCGCGCGCTGGTCACCGGCGGCGGGCGCGGCATCGGGCTGGCGGCGGCGTCGGCGCTGGCGGAGGCGGGCGCGCATGTGACGCTCGCGGCGCGCACGCAAGGCCGAGATCGAGGCGGCGGCGGCGGCGATCCGCGCGCGCGGCGACAAGGCCGAGGCGCTGGTGCTCGACGTGACCGATGTCGGAGCCGTGCGCGCCGCGATCGGCGAGCGCCGAGCCGTTCGACATCCTGGTCAACAATGCCGGCACGCAACCGCCCAGCCTTTCTGTCGACGTGACGGTCGAGGACTTCGACGCCATCTTCGCGCTCAACGTGCGCGCCGCCTTCTTCGTGGCGCAGGCGGTGGCGCGGCGGCTGATCGAGGCCAAGCGGCCCGGCTCGATCATCAACATCTCCTCGCAGATGGGCCATGTCGGCGCCGCGCGCCGCACCGTCTATTGCGCCATCGCAAGCACGCGATCGAGGGCTTCACCAAGGCGATGGCGATCGAGCTCGCGCCGCACGACATCCGCGTCAACAGCCTCGGCCCGACCTTCCTCGAGACGCCGATGACGCGGCCGTTCTTCGAGAACAAGGCGTTCCGCGACGAGGTGCTGTCGAAGATCAAGCTCGGCCGCCTCGGCCAGCTCGAGGAGCTGACCGGCGCGATCGTGTTCCTGGCCTCCGACGCCTCGTCGCTGATGACCGGCTCGGCGCTGGTGGTCGACGGCGGCTGGACGGCGGAGTAACGTTGCGACCTCAACGAAGAGGGAAAACATGCGTCTCGTCGCTGGCGGCTCTCCTGATGAGCCTTTCATCCTCCGCCCACGCCGACGACGCCGAGCTGCGGCAGAAGATCGTCGGCACCTGGACGCTGGTCTCCGTGGTCTACGAGGACCAGGAGACCAAGGAGCGTACGCCCGTGCTGGGCGAGCATCCGCGCGGCCGCCAGATCGCCACCGCCGACGGGCGCTGGCTTGCGCTCGTCACCGCCGAGGGCCGCCCGGTGCCGAAGACCGACGAGGAGCGCGCCCGCGCGCTGCACCACCATGATCGCCTATACGGGCCGCTACCGGGTCGAGGACGGCAAGGTCGTCACCAAGGTCGAAGCCGCCTGGAACGAGGCCTGGGTCGGCGGCGAGCAGACGCGCTTCATCCGCTTCGAGGGCGACCGGCTGTTCATCGAGAGCCCGCCGATGCCGCACCCCAACGTCAACAACAAGGTCGTGAAGGTGATCGTGATCTGGGACCGGGAGAAGTAGACTTGGCTCACAGCCTTCACCGGATAGACCGGCTTCTCGCCGACGAGCACGCGCGCGACGTCGCTCGCGCATTTGGTCTGCAATTCCTCCAGCGCCTCGACCGAATAGAACGCCGTGTGCGGCGTGAGGATCACGTTGTCGCGGCCGAGCAGCGGTGAATCCTTCGCCAGCGGCTCGGTCGTCACCACGTCGAGCGCGGCGCCGCCGAGATGGCCGGAATCGAGCGCCGCGATCAGCGCCGCCTCGTCGATCAGCGGCCCGCGCGCGGTGTTCACGATCAGCGCGCCCTTCTTCATCTTGGCGAAGCCGCCGCGTTGACGAGGCCGCGCGTCGCCGGCATCAGCGGCGCATGCACCGAGATGAAATCGGAGCGCGCGAGCAGATCGTCGAAGCTCACGCCCTCGACGCCGGCGCGGCGAAGCACTCCTTCGACACGTACGGATCGTGCGTGATCACCTTGAGCCCGAACGCCTTGCGCCTTGGGCGCGACCGCGCGCGGGATGTTGCCGAAGCCGATCAGGCCGAGCACCTGGCCTTCGAGCCGGCGCAGCGGCACGACCGCCGGCATCTCCCAGCGGCCGGACTGCACCAGCGTGTTCGAGAACGGCACCTTGCGCGCGAGCGCCAGCAGCAGCGCCATGGCGTGGTCGGACACCTCCTGCATGCAGTAGTCCGGCACATAGGTGACCGTGATGCCGCGCGCCGTGGCCGCCGGCACGTCGATATTGTCGACGCCGAGCCCGAAGCGGCCGATCGCCTTGCAGCGCGTGAGCTGCGCGCAACAGCTCGCCCGGCAGCTTGGCGTAGGTGACGAGGATCGCGTCGGCATCGCGCGCGACCGCGAGAATGTCGTCGGCGCTGGTGCTCTTCGACATGCGGAACTCGGGATCGACGCGCGCCAGCGCCTTCTTGGCCGGATCGAGCGACGGAAACAGGCTGTCGGTGACGGCGATGATGGGGCGGGGCATGGCAGCACCTCCGGATTGACGATGTTCGGCGGCCGCTGGCCGTCGAGCAACGCCAGGATGTTGTCGACCACGATGTTGGCCATCTCCTCGCGCACCTCGACGGTGGCGCTGCCGAGATGCGGCGTGAGCACCACGTTCGTCATCTGGCGCAGCGCCGCGTCGACCTTGGGCTCGTGCTCGAACACGTCGAGGCCGGCGCCGGCGATCTTCTTGCGCCTTGAGCGCGCGGACCAGCGCCGCCTCGTCGACGATCGGCGCCGCGCGCGGTGTTGATGAGGAACGCGGTCTTCTTCATCAGGCCGCAGCTCGCGCGCGCCGATCTGGTGGCGCGTCTCGCGCATTGAGCGGCGAATGCAGCGAGACGAAATCGGATTCGCGCAGCAGCTCGTCGAGCGGCACGTAGGTGAGGCCGGCCTCGCGCTCCTCGGCTTCGGGCTTGCGGCGCGGCGTCCAGTAGAGCACGCGCATGCCGAAAGCCGTGCGCGCGCCGCGCCACCGCCTTGCCGATCAGCCCGCCGCCGCCGATCAGGCCGATGGTCTTGCCCCAGACGAACGAGCCGAGCAGATGGCGCGACTGCGCCGCCGGGGAATTTGCCGGCGCGCACCAGGCGGTCGCCCTCGACCATGCGGCGCGCCACCGCGAGCATCAGGCCGAAATTGAGATCGGCGGTCGCCTCGGTGGTGACCGGCGGCACGACGGTGACCGGAATGCGCCGCGCGGTCGCCGCGGCAACGTCGATGTTCGACGGCGAGATCGACTGCGCCGCGATCTGCGCGAGCTTCGGATTGGCCGCGATCACGGCGCGGTCGATCTTGTCGTGCAGCAGGCAGAACAGGATGTCGCACCTGCGCACGGCGGCGATCAGCGCGCGCTTGGGAATGATGCGGCTGTCGTCCGGATTGACCTTGACGCTCGCCACCTTGCGCAGGCGCTCGAGCGCGCTCTCGGCCACCGGCTGGGTGACGAAGATGCGCGGGCGTGCGCATTCGGCCATCAGCGCAGCCACCGCACGATGCCGGCGACGCCGTCGACCGCGACCTGCGAGCCGTCCGGAATGTGGCGCGTGGCGTCGAGCACGCCGAGCACCATCGGAATGCCGCGCTCGCGCGCGAGCGAGGCGAGATGCGAGGTCGAGCCGCCGAGCTCCGCCACCACGCCGGCGACCCGCGGCAGGATGTGGCTGAGCGCCGGCCCCGCGACCCTGGTCACCAGGATGTCGCCGGGCGCGACGCGCGACAGCTCGCACTCGCAGTTCACCACCACGGCGCGGCCGGAGCCCCAGCCGATGCCGGCGGGATGGCCGTTGAGTCCGGGATGCTGCAGCCAGATCTCGTCCGGCACATGCGCGGGCTGCAACGTGCAGCGGCCGCGCCTGCAGCAGCTTGAAGCCTTCGTCGTCGAGCGCCCATTCGATCTCGACCGGCATGCCCATGAGCGCCTCGGCCTTGCGGATCAGGCGCCCGAGCGTCACCGCCTGCCCGGCATCGAGGCAGGGCTCGCGCGCAAGCGCGTCCGGCACCGCCTGCGGCGCCGTGCCCGCCGTGGCCGCAGGTCTCGCGGTGATCCTTGCGGCCGGCCTCGATCGTGCGCACGAAGCCCTGGCGGCTGAGCACGATGCGGTCGGGCACCACCTCGCCCT
This sequence comes from uncultured Alphaproteobacteria bacterium, assembly GCA_963745515.1. GTDB lineage: Bacteria > Pseudomonadota > Alphaproteobacteria > Rhizobiales > Xanthobacteraceae > VAZQ01. The sequence continues at coordinate 86,311 of CAVUXO010000005.1, read as the reverse complement.
GCGCGATCGCCGAGCCGAGCCCCCAGGTGGCGCTGATCAGCATCTGGCCGTCGGCGGTCTCGCTCAAGCCGCCGCCGGAGGCGCGCGCCGCGACCAGCGGCTGGATCAGCACCGCCATCGCGGTGTCGGCCGGATCGAGCCCGTGGTTGTCCATGTAGCGGCGCGCATTGGTGGTCCACAGCGCCGCCCAGCAGGCGCGCACCGCGGTGAGAAACTCGGCTTCGTCGGCGATGCCGAGGAAGCTCTCGAACTGGCCGGCGAAATTGGCGCCGGCGCGATCCTCGATCAGCGCCGAGGAGCGGATCGCGCCGGGCTGCCCGCTCGCCGCGCGCTGCGCGCGCCAGGCGGCGAGCAGCGGTGCGAGAATCTCCGGCGCGATCGGCTCCTGATAGAGCTTGAGCCTGATCTCGACCGAGAGCCGGCGCTGCTGCGGCGGTCGAGCGTCGGCGATAGCTCGCGCACCGCCTCGCCGAGCCCGAGATGCGCGATCTGCCGGCGATAGGCATCCGCGGTGAGAGCAGAACCCGCCCGGCGTCGGCAGGCCCGCGTGCGCGAGCGCCGCGAGGTTCGCCGCCTTCGGGCCGACGCGGTCGGGGTCGGTCGCGCCAGGCGCATCGAGCGGGATGAGGATGCAATCGCTCATGCTCGCCGCAGCACTCGCAGGCATTGCGATGTCGGCGTGTAGCCCGGATGGAGCCATAAGCGCGTTACGCTTCGACGCGCTATGGCGACGTCCGGGTCGACGATCTTCCCGGATGTCGCTTCGCTCCATCCGGGCTACGATCCGCAACGCGTCTGCGCGTCACTTCACATGATCCCCGTAGCCCGGCAGCGGATCGACCACGGTGATCTGCTTGACCGGGAAGTTCGACACGATCTCGATCTCGTCCTTGTGCACGATCAGCATCTCCTCGATGCGCACGCCGTAGCGGAAGCGCTTGCCGTGCTGCGTCTCGAGCGCGAACGTCATGCCTTCCTTGATCTCGATCGGATGGTCGAGCGACCAGATGCGCGAGATCACCGGCGGATCGTATTGCGCGAGGCCGAGCCCGTGGCCCCAGAGATTGGCGGCGGCCTGGTCCTCGTCCTCGTAGCCCCAGGTCTCCATCGCCGACGGCCACTTCAGCGCGATGTCGCGCGTGGTGGCGCCGGCCTTCACGGCGCCGATCGAAGTCGTAGAGCCAGCCGAGCGCGGTCTCGTAGGTGTCCTTCTGCTCCTGCGAGGGCTCCTTGCCGACGCAATAGGTGCGGTAATAGCAGGACTTGTAGCCGTTCCAGGTCAGCGCGGCCAAATCCATGAACACGATGTCGCCGGGCTGGATGATGCGGTCGGAGAAGTTGCGCCAGTTCGGCCAGGTGTTCGGACCGGACGACACGATCACGTCCTCGACGTCCTCCATGCCGGGGATCGTAGTAGAGGTATTCCATCAGGTGCGCGGTGACCTGGTTCTCGGTGATGCCGGGGCGCAGGAACTTCATGCACTCCCAGTGCGTGGCGTCGCCGATCGCGCCGACGATGCGGAAGCATTCCTGCTCGTCGACGTTCTTGACCGCGCGCGCCTCCATCATCGGGGTCATGCCGTCGACCCAGTTGATGTTGTTCTCCTTGAAGATGTTGATCATGTTGATGTCGATGAAGTCGACGCCGAGCTTCTGGCCGGCGACGCCGTGCCGCTTCATCTCCTCCAGGATGGCCTTGGTGAACTTGTTGACCTGCTGGGTCGAGGCCGGTCCCGGCCGCGCCCTTGATCCAGGCGAACGAGTGGCGCACGTTCTCCTTCGGCATCCAGGGCGAATGGCGCTCGATCTGGAAGCCGAGGTCGCCCTGCTCGAACAGCACCGGCGCGCCGTCGCCGCACAGCATGCGCGTAGCGCAGGCCCGGCTTGAGCCGGTTCCAGCCGGGCGTCAGCGTGCCGGTGATGTAGCGCACGTTCTCGTCGTACATGCACAGCACGGCGCCGAGCCCGTGCTTCTTCATCATCTCGCGCGCCCGCTCGGTCCGGTACTTGCGCATGCGGTCCCAGTTGACGCGCTGCTGCCAATCCAGGCCGGCGATGCCGAAATTCGCTCCCATCGACGGTCTCCCCGCTCGTGCCGCGCGCGTGCCGCGCCGGCGATAGTTCGCACAACCCTAGCCGGGCGCGCTGCGGGTCAATCGAACGACGTGCCGCACGATGCTCTCAGGCCGGCTCCTTGCCCGGATCGGCCTTGAGGCCGGCCGCCTCGATGCCGGCGATGCGCGCATTTCTCGTCGTTGTCCGACGTGTCGCCGGAAATGCCGACGGCGCCGATCACGTCGCCAGCGCTGTCGCGGATCAGCACGCCGCCGGGACCGGCGACGAAGCGGCCCGTCGCTCGCGGCCGCGAGCGTCGTGAAGAACTGCGGCTGCTTGGCGCGCGCGGCCGGCGAGCGTGCGCGAGCCGAAGCCCATGCCGAGCGCGCCCCAGGCTTTGCCGAAGGCGATGTCGAAGCGCAGGATGCCGGACTTGTCCTCGCGCTTGAACGCGACCAGATGGCCGCCGGCATCGAGCACGGCGACCGACGAGCGGCACGAATTTGCTGCTCGCGCCCGGTCTTGAGCGCGACGTCGACGATGGTGGAGGCTTGCGCGAGCGTGAGTGGACGACATGGTGGCTCCGTTTGAAGCTTGCAGATGTCGGCGATGGATGAATGACAGCGGTGCCAGCTCGGTGCGGCATGTCACCGACTTGCCGCGGTTCGACCAGTAGACCGCGACGCGCCGAGACCTCGCGCGCGCGCCCAGCCGTTGCGGCTCGCCTCCTCGAAGCAGGCGAGCGCGCGCTCGACGAGCGGCAGCTCGAGGCCGCGGGCGCGTGCCTTCGGCCAGCCATGGTGCGCAGGTCCTTGGCGCCGGAATCGACGGTGAAGGTGACGCGCCGCCGGCATCGTGCCCTTGAGCTCAGCGCGCGATCATCGGCGGCGCGCGCCTTGATGCACGTTGGTGGCCAGCCGAAATGTCGGTGAACAGGTTGATCAGCCGGTCCGGATCGATGCCGAGATCGCGGCAGAGCGCGAACGCCTCGCCGAACGCCTGCCAGGAGATCATCAGCGGCAGGTTGATCGCGAGCTTCATGGTCGAGCCGGCGCCGACCGGGCCGCAATGCTCGATGCGGCGGCAAAGCTGGTCGAGCAGCGGCCGCGCGCGAGTCGGCGTCGGCCGGCTCGGCGCCCAGGAGCCCGATGAGCTGGCCCTGCCGCGCCGGGCCGGTGGTGCCGCCGACCGGACATTCGACGAAGGCGGCGCCCTTGCGCGCGCACCTTGTCGGCGAGCGCGAGCTCGGTCGCGGGCTGCACCGTGCTCATCTCGATGAACAGCTTGCCGCGCACGTCGCCGGCGAGCAGTCCGGCCGGCCCGTCATAGACCGCATCGATCGCGGCGGCGTCGGTGAGGATGGTGATGATCGCCTCGCACGCGCCGCGCAAGTCGCCGCCGGCGTCGCGGCGACGGTCGCGCCGGCTGCAGCGAGCGGCTTCGCCTTGTCGGCGGTGCGATTCCACACCGTGACCGCGTGGCCGACCTCGATCAGCCGCTGCGCGATCGCCGCGCCCATCATGCCGAGACCGGCGACCCCGACGTGCATGGATGAACTCCGTTCGGCTTGATCTGCTGACTGAAGCGAAGCGACGAAGGCTCGAATCCCGCCGCATTACGCAGGCTTTTCACGGCGCAGCTTCGGCGTGCTGATTGCAGTCGAGCGCTGCCGCGACAACGAGGGATCGCGCATGGCGGCAAAGGGTACGGTCGGCGTCATCGGCCTCGGCATCATGGGTGGCGCGTTCGCGCAGAACCTCGCCGCCGCCGGCTGGCGCGTGATCGGCTACGACCTCGATGCCAAGCGGCGGCGGGCGCTGGCCAAGGCGGGCATCGAGATCGTGGACGATGCCACGGCAGTGGCGGCTAAAGCCACGATCGATCATCACCAGCCTGCCGAGCCCGCGCGCCCTGCACGACACCGTCAAGGCGATCATCGCCGCCGAGGCCCCAGGCCGCGTGGTGATCGAGGCGAGCACCTTCGCGACTCGACGACAAGCTCAAGGCCGAGCGCGTGCTCGCCAAAGCCGGCCACACCCTGCTCGATTGCCCGGTGAGCGGCACCGGCGCACAGGCGCGCGTCAAGGACATCATCATCTACGCCAGCGGTGACCCCAAGGCGATCCGCAGGTGCGCCCGCTGCTCGCCGACTTCTCGCGCGCAATCCACGACCTCGGCGACTTCGGCAACGGCAGCAACATGAAATACGTCGCCAACCTTCTGGTCGCGATCAACAACGTGGCGGCGGCCGAAGCGATGGTGCTCGGCATGAAAGCCGGCCTCGACCCGCAGGTCATCCACGACATGGTCACGGCCGGCGCCGGCAATTCGCGCGTGTTCGAGCTGCGCGCCCCCATGATGGTCAAGGGCCGCTACGACGACGCCACCATGAAGATCGCGATCTGGCAGAAAGACATGCAGGTGATCGGCGACTTTGCGAAGAAGATCGGCGCCCCCGTGCCGCTGTTTGCAGCCACCCGGCCGGTCTACCAGGCCGCGCTCGCAGGCGGCCATGCGATGCACGACACCGCCGCCGTCTGTGCCGTGTTGGAAAAGAAGGCGCGCGTGCGCCGGCGAAAACCCAGGGCTGGCTGAGGCATAGCTGAACGGCCCGCGACTCAGATCGCCATCAGGTTTCACACAGTAAATTTCACACGGACGTCTTTAGCGGCTTGATGCCGCTATGAAGATTTCTGCGGTATTTTTCGAGTCCGCAATTCCATACCGCCGTGAGCACTCCTGCTTCTTAACCTGTCGGGCATTTTCGCGGCTGCGCCCGATCGAAATGCCCCATTTGCAGCGCACTGAGGCCCCAATCAGAATCAAAAAACTCTCGTCGGATCAACGGGATCGCCAACGGAGTGCAAAATCACTCAGGCATTTCGATCATTGGCGATGGGGCGTTGAAGGGGGAGTTGGGACAATGTCGAAGAGAATTAGTTTGCCCGATCGGCGCGGCGATCGGCGTCCTCGTCGGTTTGTTTGCAAGCACGCTCAACGGCAGCGCACACGCAGCCTCCGGGTGTCTCGCTGCACCCAATCGAGAATCGGGCCCGGGCACCCATTGGAACTACCGTATTGACCAAACGACGAAGCAGCACTGCTGGTATCTCAAAAAAGTCGGCGGGAAATCGCGGCCGCGGCCAACAAGTGTGGCGCACGCCACGCGCTCGCGCGTGACCCGTGACGTAGCCGCGACGCCATCGCGCGCCGCACCGGTCGAAGTCGCGGCACCGGCGGAGAATGATTCATCCGTCACGTCGTGGTTCGCCGCGACGTTCAACGCCCTGACTGGCTCGAGCGCGCCGACCACCGGGACGCGCGAGCCGGCCGCAAACGAAGCCCCACCCCCGCCCAAGCGGCGCGCCGCTACGGCGGAGCGCACGGAGAGCAAGGCCGCCCGCGCGCAGCAATTGCCCGAGTCCGCCAGAGAGGCGACTGAAAACAAGGAAGTCGCCACCCCCTCCGATCAGCAGTCCGAGTGGCAGAGGTCGCTCTACGAGGAATTCCTGCAGTGGCGGGTGAAGCAGCTCATGTTCAATGAGCGTTTTCAATGAGCGTCGCTGAACGCAGCGTCGGTCAGATCCCGCCGTACCACTGGTAGCCGCGGTCTTCCCAGAAGCCGCCCTTGCCGCGTCCGATGCGGCCGAGCCGCTCGACCGCTTCGATGCGAGTGATGAACTTGGCGTGCTTGTAGCCGACGTGGCGCTCGACCCGCAGCCGCAGCGGCGCGCCGTGACGCACCGGCAGCGTAGAGCCGTTCATCTCGTAGGCCAGGATGGTCTGCGGGTGGAAGGCATCGAACAAATCGATGCTTTCGTAATAGAAGCCGCTGCGGTCGGAGCTGCGCACCATCTCGTCGAGGCAATGGAAGACGATGTAGCGCGCCTCCGGCTTAAGCCCGGCCTGGCGCAGCACATTCGCGAGCGGCACGCCGGTCCACTGCCCGATCGCGGTCCAGCCCTCATCGCAATTGTGCTGGGTGACCTGGGTGCGAGCCGGCATCGCCTTGAGCTCGGCGAGCGAGAGCGACAGCGGATTGTCCACCAGGCCATCGACCGTCAGTCGCCAGCGCGCGAACTGCGAGATCATCAGCTCGAAGTAGGCAAAGCCTGACGGCATCTCCGTACCGTTGGGCGGGAAGTCCTGCGAGATCAGCGTGGGGGCATATTCGCGCACCAGCGGCTGGCGGGCGAGCAGCAGCCGCTGCAGCCGCAACGACAGCATCTCGCCGAAATCGAGCGCAGCGCGGAACGGCGGCCCGCCCGCGATGTCGTCGCAGCCGGTGAGCAGCGCGCTGCCGGCCGTGGCCACGCCGGCGGTGAGCAGCTGGCGGCGGGAGAGGAGGCACGCGGGCCGCTTCAAGAGATGACGTTTCATGGCGTGCGCTCCGAGTGGATCGACATAGCGGCCGGTGATCATCGAGCGCAGGCGGTTGAAGGCGCCCGACAGCAGCACCTGGATGATGTGCACCAGCACGAACAGCACCAGCAGGTTCGCGGTCATGAAATGAATGGTTCGCGCCGACTGGCGGCCACCGAACAGATCGAACAGGAACGGCGCCGCCGCCGTCACGGCCGGCGACATGGTGAGCCCTGACATCACCATCACCGGCAGCAACCCGAACACGACCGCGAGGTAGGTCAGCTTCTGCAGCACGTTGTAGCGGCGGTCCTCCTCGCCACGCGGGAAGCGCAGCCGCAGGTGGTTCCAGAGGATCACGCAGCCGATATGCCGTGGCCGCAGCTCCTTCGCGCCCGGCAGGAGATCGCGCCGGACATGGCCGCTGAGCAGACTGAAGCCGAGATAGACCGCGCCATTGAGAACGAACAGCCATGCGAGCAGGAAATGCCAGTCGCGCGCGAGCGCGAGGCTCGCATTCGACGGCAGCGTCAGCCAGGGCGGAAACGCCCGCCGCAGCGCGCGGCCGTCGCCGTCATAGGAGACCCCGAGCACGCCGGTCGTTTCGAAGTCCACCTCGGCGATCCGGGTGACGCCGACGGCGCGGCCCTCTTCGGTCCTGGCGCCGATCCCGAACACAAACGGCATGCCGCGATAGCCGGTGTGGCCCCAGTAGAGCAGCGGATGCGCATTGAAGATCGCGAGCCCGCTCATCAACAGCATCGCGAGGCAGACGACGTTGATCCAATGCGTCAGCCGCACCGCTAGCGAATGGCGGCGAATGACTTCAGGCTGTGGGACGCCCTGCTCGTCCATGCGCGAACCTGCTCTGGCGGTGACAGGCTAGCATGATGCAAGAGCGCGATCCTACCGACGGAATTTTACGAGCGGTGTTGTTGCCGGGACACAATCCTGGGATGCAGGGCATGCTATCAGGTCGTGCATTGGGTCATGCGTTGGGGGTTTGTCTTGAGTACATCATTGCTCGACACCAAGAACCGGATCGCGGCGGTGTTCATTGCAACGGCAGCGCTGATGGGGTGCGCCACCACCCAAAGTAGCGGCCCGCCCATCGCGTCACTCGCTTCAATCGGTCCACCGCCTGCCGGCAAGACCCGCATCGTCGTGATGCGGCCTGAGAAGGGGCTCGCCGGCTGGAGCGATCGCGCACTGCCCGTCAAGATCGACGGCGAACCGCTGGGCGAACTCTTGACTGGCACGTACGCGTCCGTAGACCGTCCGCCCGGGCGGCACCAGATCACTGGGGAACTGCAGGATCACGCCGGAGTGAGCCGGTACGATTTCAATGCGGCTTCCGGGCGCATCTACTATTTCTCTGCCGGTTACAAGAAGAAGGTCAACGACATCTACGCGGCAACGGTCTTGGGTGGACTGGCCGGCTATGCGCTTGTGACGGCCGCAACCGACGACGGTACCGGGCCGATCGATTTGATTCCGATGAGCGAAGTAGAGGCGAAACGGGCGATCGCGACGGTGCGGTAGCGCCAGTCCGATAATCCAATATCGCTAAAAATCCAGCACCGCGATTTTGCACCTCACCGAAGGGGCAGCTTTCAGAACCCGACGTCGCGCGCCCGAGATTTGACCGTAAGCCGCTCGATGGCCACTTCTCCAAGCGGCGAGGTCGCAAGCGCGGCAACGATGTCGCGGCCAGAAATCGGCCGCAGCAAACGATCAAACACATCGGCCCGTACAACCACCACGGCATCACGGCCATACAACGTGATCCGCTGCGGGCCGCGCTGCCGCGCTTGCCTCACCAGCTCGCTGAACCGGGCCTTAGCGTCCTGCAGACGCCAGCGATTGCCCTGCTGCGCTCTGGGAGGCTTTCGTCGGGTTTTGCTGGGGATCTTGCTCGCCATGCCTATAAGCCATTGACCAGAATATCTCTCAAAAATCCAGCACCGCGATCTCGCGCATCACCGCCTCCGGCGTATGGTGCCGCTCGGCTGTTTCCCGCTCCGCTTCGCTCGCATAGTCCCGGCCGCAGATAACCGCCGAGCTCGCGGCCGCGCGCCATGATGCGGCGATTGGCGGGGATGCGCGTCGCGCTCGAACGCGGCGAGCGCCGTCGCAAGATCGCCATGCGCGGCGAGCGCCTGCGCGAGCGCCATCGGCATCCTCGGCCGCCTTGGTGACGCCGGCCGCCACATGCGGGCGCGCCAGAAACGCGGCATCGCCGACGATCGCGACGCGGCCGACCGCCATGCGCTCGCTCTCGACGTCGAAGATCGGCTGCAGGAACGGCTGCGGCGTCAGCCGCACCACCTCCTCGAGCGGCGGCGCGAGCAGCGCGCGCGCCGCCTCGCGCAAGGCGGCCGTGACCTCGGGGCGGACCAGCGGCGGCGGAATGCCGAGCGGATGGATGCGCCCGCTGGCGTCGGTGAGCATGAGCCGCAACTCGCCCGTCGGCCGCCGGCCGATACCAGACGAAATTGCAGCGGCGGTGGCCGGGCGTGAGATCGTTGTCGCGCCCCGCGATCGGATAGCTGATGAACTGCTCGCTCGGCGGCAGCGCGAACACCATGGCGTCGAAGATCGCGGCGTGGGTCGCGCGCGACAGCGCCGCCTCGTCGACCAGGCCGCGCCAGGCGACATAGCCGGCATAGACCGGCCTCATCGCAGGCAGCGATCTGGCCGCGCACGGTCGAGCGGAAGCCATCGGCGCCGACGAGGAGATCGCCCTCGGCACGGCTGCCGTCGGCGAAATGCGCGATGACGCCAGCGGCGTGCTCCTCGATGCGCACGAGCTCCTTGCCGAGGTGGTAGTGCGCGGCCGGAAACTGCGCCCGCAAGCATGCGGAACACCCGGTCCCAGGATGTCACCGTCTGCGGGCAGGCATACTCGCCGAGCACGCGGCCGCTGCGGTCGAGCGTGCGGCGGCTCGTCACCTCGACGCCGAGGTCGCGGCTCGGATCGCAGCCGGCGTTGCCGCAGCACCGCGCGCATCTCGGCTGGGTCACGATGCCGGCGCCGCGGCCGGTGAGCTCCACCTCGGCGCGCTCGTAGATGTCGACCGACACAGCCCGCCCGCCGCAGCAGAATGGCCGCGAACAGGCCGCTCATCGAGCCGCCGATGACCAGGGCGCGCCGTGCGTGCCGGGATTGCGGCCAAGGTGCCGTTTCCCGCGAGCGCGCCGAAAGTCTGCTCTATCATCGGTAGCCCAAATATTGCACATGGAGGATTTCCATGGCCCTGACCATGCTGGACAAGAAACCGGTCGCCGCGACCAAGGCCGCCTGGCCGGCCGAGATCAGCGCCGAATTCGAGCGCGAGAAGAAGAGCCCCAATGGCTGCGTCGGCCAGCGGCTGCTGTCGGAGAACGAGCGCGTGCGGGTCTGGGATATCCGGCTCAAGCCGGGCGAGCGCTTCGGCTTCCACCGCCATGTGCTCGATTACTTCTGGTCGGTGTTCGACCGACGGCAAGGCGCGCGCGCATCTCGACGACGGCACCACGTCGAGCACACCTACACGGCCGGCGAGACCCGCCACGAGACCCACGAGCAAGGGTCACTTCAAGGTGCACGATCTCGAGAACATCGGGCACGACCGAGCTGAACTTCACCACGGTCGAGTTCCTCGACAGCGCCAACAAGCCGCTGCCGGTCCCGGATTCGGTGAAGATGAAGTAACGGCCAGGAGAAGCGCGGGCACGAACGGGCTGCGCGCTTAACCCTCAAGAAAAGCCTCGAAGAGAGAAAGCGCCGGCGCATCCTCATCGTTGCGACGAGAGGCTGCGCCACATCGTTCCCTCCGCCTTGTGGGGGAGGAGCAGGTCGCGCTTGCGGCGAGGCAGTGCCTCATAGCGGGCCGTTGGGGGAACTGGTGGACATTCCTTTCGACCTTCTGATCAACGCGCTGGTCGCGGGCCTCCTGCTCGGCGCCTTCTATGCCGCCGTGACGATCGGCGTCTCGATCTCGTTCGGCATGCTCGACATCGTCAACATCGCGCATCCGGCCTTCATCATCCTCGGCTCCTACATCGCCTATATCGTCAACACCCGGCTCGGCATCGATCCGATCGTGGCGAGCATCGTGGTCGCTGCCGGCGTTCTATGCGCTCGGCGCGCTGGTCTATCAGGTCTACTACGCCTCGTTCGAGCGCTACGGACAGGAGTCGCTGCGCGGGCTCGCGTTCTTCTTCGGGCTCCTGTTCGTCACCGAGGTGACGCTCATCCTCGTGTTCGGCGTCGACTACCGCTACGTCGAGGCGGCCTATATCGGGCCGAGCCTCCACATCGGCCTGATCGACCTGCCGCTGCGCATGCTGGTGCCGTGCCTGGTCGCGCTTGCGCTGTTCGGCGCGCTTGCAGCTCTTCCTGACCCGCAGCTTTCATCGGGCGCGCCATCATGGCGGTGGCGCAGGACCAGCTTGCGCTGCAGCTGATGGCGGCCTCGCCGACGCGCATCAAGCGCATCGCCTTCGCGATCTCGATCGCGACCGCGTCGATCGCGGGCGCGCTGCTGATCGTCATCCAGCCGGTCGAGCCGTCGATCGGGCGCGAATATATCGGGCGCGTGTTCGCGATCTGCGTGCTCGGCGGGCTCGGCAGCCTGACCGGCACGCTGATCGGCGCGATGCTGCTCGGCATCGTCGAGAGCGTCACGTCGACCTTCTACGGCCCGTCCTGGGCGCCGGCGGTGGCGTTCGGGTTTCTGCTGCATCACGCTGGCGGTCCGGCCGGCCGGACTGTTCGGACGGTAGCGCGTGCGCACCTTCACATTCGTCCTCGATCTGCGTCGCAGTCGCCGCCGCCATGTTCGTGCGCGCGCGCGGCTGGTCGGCAACGACTACATATTCTTCGCCGGCTACGTCGTGCTGCAATACATCGTGCTGGCGACCGCCTGGAACATCCTCGGCGGCTACACCGGCTATGTGAACTTCGGCTCGGCGGCGTTCTTTGCGCTCGGCGCCTACTCGACCGTGTTCCTCCACAAGGCCTATCCGCTGCCGATCCCGGTGCTGATCGTCATTGGCGCCGTCGTCTCCGGCATCGTCGGGCTCGGCATGGGCTATCTGACGCTGCGGCTGCGCGGCGCCTTCTTCGCCATCGCGACGCTCGCGCTGGCGGTGGTGCTGCAGACGTTCATCACCAACTGGACCTATGTCGGCGGCGCGCGCGGCGCCTATGTGATCCGGCCGAACGAGATCGAGCCGATCGGCCCCTACATCCAATACCTGTTCCTGCTGATGCTTGCGCTTGCGGTGATCGCGCTCACGGTGGCGCGCAGCATCGAGCGCTCGCGGCTCGGCTTCGGCTTTGCCGCGATCCGCGACGACGAGCTCGCGGCCGAAGCCTCCGGCGTGCCGACGCTGAAGCTCAAGCTGATCGCCACCACGATCTCGGGCGCACTCATGGGCATGGCCGGCGCGCCGTTTCCCTATTACATCGGCTATCTGCAGCCGACGTCGGCGTTCGCGCTCGACTACGCGGTCAACTCGATCGCGATGCCGATGATCGGCGGCACCACCAGCTGGATCGGCCCGCTGATCGGCGCGATCCTGCTCGGCACGCTGCAGCAGGTCGCGACCGTCACCATCTCGTCGTCGGTCAACCTCCTGATCGTCGGCCTCCTGATCGTCGACTGCGTCATCATCGCGCCGACCGGCATTCTCGGCCTGCTCCAGGGCCGCCGCACCGCACGCGATGTCGTGGCCGATCCGGCCGTGTTCGCGCTGCTCGTTCGCGGTCAACGTGATCCCGATCTATTTCCTGCATCAGGAAGCGCGCGGCGCACTTCCACCTGAAGCAGCCTTCTGGACAATCATCGGCTCTCTTGCTCTCACGCGTGGTCTCGAGATCATCTTCTGGGGCGTTCTGGTCTTCCTCGCCTTCGCGCGCGGGCGCCTCATCGGCCTCTCCTGGCTCGTCGGCCTGCCAATCTATCGGGGCGCTGCTCAGCGTCGTACCCGGTCCGTCCTGGCTCTGGCTCGTTTCGGCGCTCGCGCTCGCGATCTGCCTGGTTGCCGGCCTTGTGCTGCGACCGCGCGATCGCCGTCGCACGGAGCACGCCATGACCGCGCTGCTCGAGGTCGACAACGTCGAGCAAGCGCTTCGGCGGCTTCGTGGCGCTCGACGGCATCGACCTGTCGGTCAGGGCCGGCGAGCGGCTCGGCCTCATTGGTCCGAACGGCTCCGGCAAATCGACGCTGGTCAACTGCATCTGCGGCACGCTCACCAACGAGATGGGCACCGTGCGCTTCGACGGCACTGCTCATGAACGGCCTGACCGCGCACGAGCGCACCCGCCGCGGTCTTGCGCGCAGCTTCCAGCTGCCGCGGCCATTCGCGAGCTTGAGCGTCGCCGAGAACCTGCGCGTGCCGCTCCTCTACACCGTGAACGCGCGCTCCGGCCCGCATCTGTCCGCCGCCGAAATCGAGGCGCGCACGGCCGAGCTGTTGTCGCTGGTCGGGCTTGCCGACAGGGGCAGCCAACAGCCGCGCGACCTGACGCAGGTCGACATGCGCAAGCTCGAGCTCGCGCGCGCGCTCGCGGCCGAGCCGAAGCTTCTGATCGCCGACGAGTCGATGGCCGGGCTCTCCAACACCGAGGTGGCCGACATCGTGGCGCTGCTGATCCGGCTCAACGAGCGCGGCATCACCATCATCCTGATCGAGCACATCATGCGCGCGGTGATGAGCTTCTCGCAGCGGCTGGTCGTGCTGGTCTCCGGCAAGAAGATCGCCGACGGCGCACCCGACACCGTCATCCGCGACCCCGAGGTCGAGAGGGCGTACCTTGGACAGTAACGGCAGCAAGGCCAACAACCTCACCATCGAGGGGCTCGACGCCGCCTATGGCGCGGTGCGCGTGATCGAGGGCGTTTCGCTCAACGTGCGCTCGGGCGAGACCGTGGTGCTGCTCGGCACCAACGGCAACGGCAAGTCGACCCTGATGAAATGCGTGATGGGCATCGTGCCGCCGCGCGCCGGCCGCATCGTGGCCGAGATCGACGGCGTCGCGCACGACCTCGTCGGCCGCACGACCGAAGAGATCGTCGACCTCGGCATTGCGCTGGTGCCGGAAGGCCGCCGCCTGTTCCCGCGCCTCACGGTCGAGGAGAATCTCCTGCTCGGTGCGTTCCGCAAGAAGGCGCGCGCCGAGATCGAGACCAACCGCGCGTTCTGTTTCGAATGCTTCCCGCGGCTGGCCGAGCGGCGCTCGCAGCTCGCTGGCTCGATGAGCGGCGGCGAGCAGCAGATGCTGGCGCTCGCGCGCGCCCTGATGCAGTCGCCGCGCATCCTCCTGATCGACGAGCCCTCGGTGGGACTGGCGCCCGTCCTGGTCGCCGCACGATCGAGAAGATCAAGGAGCTCAAGGAGCGCTACAAGCTCACCGTGCTGATGGCGGAGCAGAACTTCCCGCAGGCGCTGCGCATCGCCGACCGCGGCTACGTGATCGTGCACGGCCAGATCGCGTTCGAGGGCCGCTCGGCCGAGGAGCTCAACAACAACGATTTGATCAAGAAGTTTTATCTGGGGCTGTGACGCGAACGCAGACCGTTGGTTTGCGAACTGTGAACTCGCCACATCGTCATGGTCGGACTAAGTCAACAAGCTTTCGGCCATGACGTTGAGAGGTTTTGCACCTACCTCGAAGGCGCTCAACCGCCCGCGCGCTCGGCCGGCGCGACCGTGGCGTCGGTCTGGTTGCTGCGCTTGAGCGCATCGGCGACGAAGCCGGACGCCTTCACGTCCTCCACGAACGTGCGTACATAGCGCGCCGCAGTCGTGCGGCCCTTGGGCAGGCCCATCGACTGCTGGATCACCATGAAGCGGCCGTCAATAATCCGCATGGCCGCATTGGTCTTGGCATACTCGACCAGCACCGGCTTCACGCCCGCCACCACGTCGAGCTTGTCCTTGAGAAAGAGCTCGATCATGGCCTCGCCGCCGCCGGTGTGCGCGCGCACGACCTGGGCGTTCTTGATGGTGCGCGTGAGAAACAGATCGTAGGCGGAGTTGAGTCCAACCGCGATCTTGATGCCCGCCCGGTCGACGTCCTCGATCGCCTTCAGGGGCGAATCCTTCGCCACCATGTAGCCGCCCTCGATCAGCACGTAGGGCGAGGAGAACTCGATCTCGGCGGCGCGCACTGGCTCGATCGCGATGAACGCCAGGTCGACGCTGCCGGCCTTGATCCCTTCGAACACCTTGCCGGCGGCCTCGAAGGGGGTGATCTCGATCGGGACGCCGAGCCGGCGCGCCAGCTCGCGCGAGAGATCGACCGAGACGCCCTTGGGGCCGTCGGCGCCCTTCTGCGCCAACACCGCATTGCCGAGATTGATCGCGGCGCGCAGCTTGCCGGTCGGCGCGATCTCCTTCACCACCTCAGGCGGCGCAGCGCCCTGCGCGTGGGCTGCAAATGCGCCCGACACGACAAACAGCAACGAGCAGGCAACCTTCGACCCGAGATGCGACATGGCGTTATGCGACATGGTGTTCCTCCCTGCCGATCAGCGATCGGCTTTGCTCAAATCTAGGCTCCCACGTACGACAGCGTCAATTCGCAGGCGGCGCGACCGTCGCCTCCTGCTTCGCGCGTGTCAGCGCATCGGCAACGAAGCCTGAGGCCTTCATCTCCTCCACGAACGCTGCCAGATAACGCCCCGCATTCGGCCGCCCCTTCGGCAGGCACATCGCCTGCGCAATTTCCATGAAGCGGCCGTCGAGCAGCCGGATCTCCGGGTGTGCGGCAATGAAGCGCACCACCGCCTGCCTCACGCCCGCGACTGCTTCGAGCTTGTCGCGCACGGAACATCTCAAAGGAATCCTCGGCGCGCGCGAGCGTCGCGTGCTTGAGCGAGCGGGTGAGAAAGAGGTCATACGCGGCGCCTTTGTTGACCGCGATGCGCACACCCGCACGATCGACCTCGGCATTGCTCGCAAGCCCGGCATCCGGATGCACCGCATAGACGCCTTCGATGACCACATAGGGCGCGGTGAAATCGATCTCGGCCGCGCGCGCCGGCTCGATCGCCAGGAAGCCGATGTCGCAGCGGGCTGCCTTGACCGCCTCGAACGACTTGCCAGCGCCATCAATCACGACTGTCTCGAGCGCCACACCAAGCCGCTTGGCAAGCTCACGGGCAAGATCGATCGTGACTCCGCTCGGCGTGCCAGCCGCGTCGGTCTGCACCAGCACCGGATTGCCCACGTTGATAGCGGCGCGCAGCGTGCCGGTCGGAGCCAATTCCTTTACAAGATCAGGCGAAACACTACTCACAACTGCCCCCCATCAATTGATTCTGGCCAAGCGCTCTATACCGTATCGGCGGCGGCGCGCTAAGCTTCTCCGGCACAGTTTTGACGGACGGCGAGGATGCAGCTCTTGCAATATCATGCGGCGGCCATCGTGCTGGTGGGCGCGATGATCGCTATCGGCGCATTGCCTGTGCGCGGGCAGGCCCAAGGCATTCTTCCGGTCACCGTCCAATTCCCGAGCGCCGACGGCACGACGACGCTCACCGGCTTCGTCTACACGCCGAAGGACAAGCGCGCCGAGCGCGCGCCCGCGGTGGTGATGATGCACGGCCGTGCCGGCCCCTATTCGACCAATGTGAAGAACGGCGGCCCCTACAACGCCTCGACGCTGTCGAAGCGTCACAAGATGTGGGGCGAGAGCTGGTCGGTGCTCGGCTACGTTGCGGTGTTGGTCGACAGCTTTGGGCCGCGCGGTTATCCGGGGGGCTTCGGCCGCCACACCATCAACGAGCGCCCCGATGCCGTGAACGAGGTCACGGTGCGCCCGCTCGATGCCTATGGGGCGCTCGCCTATCTGCGCAGCCGCTCCGATGTGGCTCCTGATCGCATCGGGCTGCAGGGCTGGTCGAATGGCGGCAGCGCGGCACTGGCCGCCATGGCGGTGGATGCGCAGCGACCCGCTGGCCCGACCGCCTTCCGCGCCGCGCTGGTGTTTTATGCGGGCTGCGGACTACGCGGGCATTTTGACGCACAAGGCTATCGGCCCTACGCCACGGTGCTGGCCTTCCACGGCACCGCCGATGAGGAGACCTCGCCCAGGCTCTGCCAGAGATTTGTCCAGCGCAGCCGCGCACTTGGCGGCGACATCACGCTTAAGCTTTACCCCGGCGCCAGCCACGGCTTTGACGATCCAGGCCGACAGAAGGTATCAGCAAACCGCGCCGCAACCGCTGACGCCCGCGTCAGCTCGGAAGCGCTGTTTGAGCGAGTCCTCGCTGCAGACCTGCCTCGCTGAGAGGTATCCCTAGTGCCCCGTTTCCGGAGTTCGAGATACATCTCAGCGTACTCTGACACGAACTTCGGAAACAAAGGGGCACTAGCAACTCTATGATTCTAGTGCCGCTTTTCGATTTGAAGTTCCTAACCGAGCTTGCTGCGGGTGGTGTAGGAACTTCAAATCGGCGGCACTAGCGAAACAATCCTGAAACATTCGAGGACATCATCCAGAAACATGGGGTCCCTATAGGGATCACATGCGGGCGCGGCCCGCCGAGGATCGACACAATGTCCCCCCTGTCCCCCCGCTACGTCGCTCTTCCGGCAGCCGCGCTCGCCATCATCGTCGGGCTCGCTCAAGCCCAACACCAGGGGACCGGCTCAGCCGGAACGCCTGAACCGAGCGTGCATCAGGTAACAAGTTGCACGGCTCCAGCGAACACCTTGGTGTCAGCCTGTGCGGTTGCCGACGTTGCCGGTGCTACTGTGATGCGCTGACCCGTTAAAGTGTGTGAAGTGCGGGTTCCCCCCACCCGCATTCTCCGAGACCCGGATCGCCGCCCCCCCCGCGATCCGGGTCTCTTTATTTTTCGGCCCAACCCACTCTTTACCTCCGACCGCATCTGCGGCGATCGCTACAACACGTGTCGGAGCGGGTCGACAAACCGCAAAAGCAACGGCTGATTGATCACGACCAATTTCGTCGGCGACTTGGACCGCATCAGCCATCCACAAAGAAGCACGGCCTCATTTGAACTCATGAAGGCCCGGACGCGACGAAATAGGGCCGCTGCATCGTACCAAGCAACGACGCGGAGCCGTCGTTCACCCTCGTACAACTGTGCGAAGACTTAAGTGCATGGCCGGCGTCTTCTCGTCAGCCATTCAACCGATGGACACGAATTTTGAAGCACGCCAAACGGCCACAAACTTCTGTATGCTGCAGAGCTGGGGCATGTCGTGGGGCTATGAGGCAAGGGATGACAAGTCGCTGGTTGCTTGTTTCGCTCGTCGCTATGGGGACTGCCGCTCCGTCTTTCGCATCAGCGCAGCAGCGCTCGCCGTTTCCTGATCCGAAGATCTACACCGAGGAGCTGTCGCCGCGGCAGATGCAGCGCGAGCCGGCCCCCGACCCGTTAGAGCGACAAGCTTCACCATCAAGCCGCGTACAGACGGCACCAGCGCGATCGCAGACGCAACCGCAGCGGCAGCCGACATCGTATCCACCGGCCCAGCCACCCGCGCAGCCGGCGCGAGCCGTCACTTGCGGCGGCGCTTTCGCGAAGGACTCAAGCCACCTCAAGCTCGCGACCGCCTACAAACCGGAGAACATCGTGTTCACGGAGGTCGACGCCTCCGAAGGCAAGAAGCTGATGGCCACCGTGCTGTTCCCGAAGGATCCGAAGCGACGCCTGGAAGTTTGGTGGGACAACGAAACGTCCCGTAGCGGCACCTATCTGATCGTGATCAACGGTCAGTCCACATGGACCGCTCCGAAGGGCGTCAAGCTCGGACTGCAGGTTGCCCAGCTCGAGCGACTGAACGGCAAGCCGTTCAAGCTCAAAGGCTTCGGCAGCAGCAGCGAAGGATCGGTCAGCGATTGGCAGGGCGGTGCACTCGAGTCGATTGCAGGCGGTTGCAAGGTCGGAGTGTCAATGCGCGCCGACGCCAAGGCATCGCCCAACGCGATCGAACTGGCGGCTGCAGAGCTCGCATCGACCGACGCCGCCGTGAAAGCAATCAAGCCAGCGGTCGCAGAGATCATTGTCGGCTACTGAGGTATCGAGAGAGCTGCGACTCGCCCGCCACGATCGCAATCGACGTCACGACATCCAAGCATCCACAATCCGAGCAGGAGCAGGCCGAGGCGCTTGTCACCAGGAGTTACTGTCTGCTCGGTCCCACAAGCATGACGTCAGTCGCGCAGCACCAACAACCATCTGCGTGATTCGAAAATATCTGGAACTCAGCCTGCAATTGGTACGAATCAGCGATGCAATGTCGCATACGCTGTTAACTTGCATGGCAGAGACAAGTCCCCAGCTGGTACCATGTTAGCGAATGCGTCTGCATCCTGCCGCTTTCGCACGACGCGCCACAGCATCGCCACACGTCTGAACATCGAGCGCTGTTGACGACGGTGGACGAATGGGGTGTGGCCGCGATCTGGTCACATTCTGATGTCGCTATCCGTGGCGCGAGAGGAACGTGCATAGCGCGCTCTCCCGCGGGGTCGGAGCAGGGGGTAATTGAACATGACACTTGTGGTTAGCAGCAAGCCTGCGGATCTCGATCAGCCGGCGGCCGAAGCCGCGGTCGAAGGAGAGATCCGGGAATTTGTCCGCCGCGACGGCCCCAGCCTCCGCCGCTCGCCCGAGATGGACAGCGAGTTGGTCGCCAACAACATCTCGACGCTGCTGCAGCGCGTGGCCGGATCGTCGGTCCAAGAGATCGACCGGCTGATCACCGAGCTGCAGACCCTGCGCGACATGCTGGAAGAGGAAGGTGCCCGCGTTCAGCGTGAGATCACCGAGTACGCGCATCTGAGCCAGTCGGCGATGCAGTCGACGAAGATCATCGCGGAGAGTCTCGGCAAGTGGAAGGGTGGCGCCGACTGGACGCCCCGCACTGCACAGCGTTAAAGAGCAAACCAGTTGGGGATGGGGCCGGCTAATATTCGGCTCTGGCGCGTGCGGCGGCAACGTCGCACGCGTTTCTTTTTACGATTTCGCGTTTGACGACTTTGCGTTTGACTATGGCAGCAGGCGATAGCGCGGAATCTCCGACACCACGACGCGGTCGGCGGGTCGGACCACGAGAATGCGGTCGTCGAGCTTGACGAACTTATAGTGCCGCACCGTCGGAATCTTGCGCGTCACCATGGCGGGCAGGTCCTGCAGCTCGACAGAGTCCGGCAGCACGGCGGGCAATCCGATAAGTGTCGCGGTCTCCGGCAACTCGACATCCGGCACATCGGTCAGATTCATCACGCCAAGGAAGAGAAAGCCGCGCTGCTCGTCGCTCAGGTCGATCCATCCGGTCTGCGTAGCGGGATCGATGCTACCCGTCGCCTCGCTCGTGCCCGCGATCCGGCCAGCTAGGCTCGCAAGCCGGTCCGGGCCGGAGCCGATCTGGTGCGCGACCGTGATCGCGACGGTGCAGAGCAACGTGAAAAGGATCGCGCCTTGGCGAATTGGCATCGTGATCTCCCCTGAAATCCCCGCTTCA
The DNA here is from genome assembly GCA_963745515.1 of uncultured Alphaproteobacteria bacterium. Classification (GTDB taxonomy): domain Bacteria; phylum Pseudomonadota; class Alphaproteobacteria; order Rhizobiales; family Xanthobacteraceae; genus VAZQ01. The sequence goes on along the minus strand of CAVUXO010000005.1, from coordinate 66,402 downwards.
AGGCTTAGCCACGAGCCCTTCCCGCCGTGTTAATGCGGCGCACTGCGATGCGCTGCCCGCACCACATGGTCAAGAGAAGCTGAATTGGAACCCGCTATGGTCAACGGATGCTGAAGGCGCCGTTCGTGCCTACGCCGCCTTGCCGTCGCCCTCGAACTCCACGCCGATCTGCCTGTCCTTGTGCCAGATCAAGCGGCAGGTGCGGATCGTCTTGTCGACATCGAACATGACATCGAAGCGGTCCGGAATACCGAACGTGGTTTCCACCTTCAGGCAGGCGCCGATTGGCGACAGATTGCGCACGACGCAGTCAATGACCGACTGATGGTGGTTGAGCAGGATGCGCGCCGACTTCAGCGTGCGCGACCGCGATTGATGCCTACGTTCCATTCGACGCCTCCTTCGACGCCTGTATCCCACTATAGGATGGAACGCTCAGCAAACCGTTGCACGGATCGATACAATTTGATGGATCGGCTGGAGCGGCGTTGCGTTCATCGCCTCGCCAGCGCCGGACGCAACGCCAGCGATAAGGGCAGTGTTAAGGTTACGACTCCGGCAACGACCAGCAGGGCCGCCGGCACACCCAGAAGATCGCCGACAAAGCCATAGAGCACAGGCGCAATCGCGCCGGAGCCGATCGTGCCGGTATAGAAGATCGAGAACGCGCGCGCGCGCCATTCCGGGGTCACCAGATCGGGCACCGAGCCGTAGAGCACCGAGGAGGTGCCGTTGAGCGCGATCCCGATCAACGGCAAGAGCACAAGCGCGGCTTCGAGCGGCAGCGGCAGCAGCGCGACAATCACCACCGCGGTCAGTCCCTCGGTCAGCCACACCGTGGCGATCGCCCCGATGCGCGCTCCGATGAAGGCGCAGACGAGCTTGCCGACAGCGCCGCCGGCGAACACCAGCGTCAAGGCAAGCCCGATGGTCGGCAGGCTCGCGCCCTTTTCGGTGAGCACGAACGGCAGGAACAACAGGAAGCCCATGCGGGTGGCGCTGTCGAGCACGCCGATCGACACGAGAACCGGATAAGCAAGGCGAGATCGTCCGGCCGACGTCGCGACGTCTACTGTCGCATCCTGGGTCGTGGCCTTGCGGCTCCGCACTGTAGCGCGGCGTCAGCAGATAGATCGCAGCGGCGGCAACGAGCCCGCAGGCTCCGATCAGCGCCAGCACCGGCCGCCACGGCATCGCCACCAGCATGACCGACGCGACCGCCGGCACCGTCATCTTGCCGATGTCACCTGCGAAGTTGTAGGTGCCGAGTGCCTTCATGGAACGAGCGCCCGCGAATGCGCGCGCCATCAGCGCCGATGCGAGCGGATGCTGGGTGCTGGCGCCGAGCCCGCCGATAACCAGCGCGACGAGCAGAAGCGCAAAGCCCGCGCTCGCGCCGGCGAGACAATAGCCAAGTCCCGCGAGCGCAGTCCCGCCGCGCCAGCACCATCGGCGTTCCCAACCGCTCCGCGAGCAGACCAGCGGGGATCTGAAACGTCGCCATGGTGCCGGCGAACAGACCGCGCATCAGGCCGAGCTCCGCATAGCCGAGACCGAATTCGGCCTGCCAGATCGGCAGCATCACGACGATGAGATCGGTGTAGCCGTCATGCAGCGCATGCGCGCCGCAGGCGACGCCGGCTGCGCGGCGCTCTCGCGCGTGCCGGCCGATCGCCTCACACCCGCATGAGCCCGGCTCGGCTCGCGACCCTCAGGTCTCACGTTCGACTCGATCTCACCGCCGCGCAACACGTCATGGCCGATCCGCGTGCCTCCGCTCGACAAAGGCCGAGCTGATGAACGACAACACCGGCTCCCCGTGCTGGTTGGTGCCGGTGTTACGTGACGTCATGATACCCCATTCGGGCCGGCTCGCCGATGGGCGCAGCTCCACAATCTCGGTGGCGTAAGTGATGGTGTCGCCGGGATAGACCGGCTTGAGCCAGCGCAGCTCACGGAAGCCGGGCGACACGCCAAGCGCCGCGACCGGCTCGCCGCGCGCACGGCGCTCGTCGTCCTCGCGCCGGCGGTACTCCACCGCAAGCCGCATCCACATGCAGGCGGTGTGCCAGCCGGAGGCGCAGAGCGCCCCGAACAGCGATTGCGCAGCCGCAGCTTCGTCGAGATGGAACGGCTGTGGATCGAACCGCTGCGCGAACGATTTGATCTCCTCGACCGTGAAAGTGTGGCGGCCAATCTCGGCACGGTCGCCGACGCGCATGTCCTCGAAGAACCTCATCAGCCGGACATTCCGTCCTGCGATGCGCTGGCCGCCTCGCGCCGCCCAAACATCGGGCTCACGGTGAGGGTCATCAGGACGGCGCCCGAGGAATCGAGAAGCTCGAACAGAAACTTGACGAACCCGATCTGCGGTCGGCTGCGCGAGGGCCGCGTCTCCAGCACGGTCGCGCGGACGCGGATGCTTTCGCCCGCCCGCAACGGCTTGAGCCAGCGCACCTCGTCGACGCCGGGCGCTCCCAGGAAGTGCGACTGGCCAAGGAAGCCATCGCTGATCATCCGCATGAGCAGGCAGCAGCTATGCCAGCCGGACGCCGCCAGCGAGCCGAGCATGCTGGCGCGCGCCGCCGCCTTCATCGAGGTGCATCGGCTGCGGATCGAACGCCGCGGCGAACTCCACGATCTCGTCCCGCGTGACGAGTCGCGGTCCGAACTCCGACACGCTTCCCGGACTGAAATCTTCCCAATGAGCGTTGCGGCACAGCGATTTCGAGAACCTGGGGATGAGTGACGGACGATCAACCAGCAGCAATCGGGGGAAAAGCTCGGTTCCCGCCGCCCGATCCCTGTCACCAAATGGGCACAAACGCAACCGATTGACGCCTCGATTGACCCAAATCGGCCACAGGTGCAGTCTCCGCCGCCGCGCCCGTCGAGAGGAGGCCTCATGCTCGATCTACGCGACCTGTTCCAGTGGGAACGATTCATAACACCATCGATCATCAAGGTATTCTACTGGCTCGCGGTCGGCCTATCGGTGCTGTTTGGACTCTCGTACCTCTTCACCGGACTGCTGATGATGGCGGTCAACCCGTTCGCGGCTTGCTCATGATGGTCGGCCAGCCTCGTCGGTGTCCTGATCGGGATTTTGACGGCCCGCATCGTTGCGGAATTCATCCTGATCACCTTCCGCATCAACGAGCATCTCGGCGCCATCCGCAATCGCGGACAGATGTAGAGCCGGCTCACGTCGCGAACCGGAAATGCATCACGTCGCCGTCCGCGACCACGTAGGTCTTGCCCTCGAGCCGCATCTTGCCGGCCGCCTGCGCGCCGGCCTCGCCGCCGAGGCCGACATAGTCGTCGTAAGCGATGGTCTCGGCGCGGATGAAGCCGCGCTCGAAATCGGAATGGATGACGGCCGCTGCCTGCGGCGCCTTGGTGCCGCGCGTGATCGTCCAGGCCGCCGCCTCCTTGGGCCCGGCGGTGAAATAGGTGATCAGGTCGAGCAGCGCATAGCCGGCGCGGATCAGCCGATCGAGGCCGGCTCCTTGAGCCCGATGGCGGCCAGATACTCGGCGCGCTCGCGCCGGCGGCAGCACCGCGATCTCCGCTTCGATCTTGGCCGAGATGACGACGCAGGCCGCGCCCTCTGCTTGCGCGCGCGCCTCGACGCGGCGTGAGAGTTCATTGCCGGTCGCGGCCGATGCCTCGTCGACGTTGCACACGTAGAGCATCGGGATCGCGGTCAGGAGGCCGAGCATCTGGAACGCCTTCTCCTCCTCCGGCGTGCGCTCGACCAGGCGCGCAGGCTTGCCTTCGCGCAGGAGCGCGAGCGCGCGGTTGACCAGATCGAGCGACGCCTTGGCCTCCAGCGCGTCGCGGTCGCTGCCCTTGGCCTTCTTGGCGAGATTGTCGACGCGCTTCTCGAGGCTATCGAGGTCGGCGAGCATCAGCTCGGTCTCGATGATCTCGATGTCGGCGATCGGATCGACCTTGCCGGCCACGTGGGTGATGTCGTTGTCGACGAAGCACCGCACCACATGCGCGACTGCATCGACCTCACGCACATGCGCCAGGAACTGGTTGCCGAGCCCCTCCCCCTTGGACGCGCCGGCGACGAGGCCCGCGATGTCGACAAAGGAAAGCCGCGTCGGCTTGATCACGGCCGATTTCGCGAGCTTGGCGAGCGTGTCGAGCCGCGGGTCCGGCACCAGCACCTCGCCCACCATCGGCTCGATCGTGCAGAATGGATAGTTCGAGGCCTGCGCCGCCGCGGTCGCGGTCAACGCGTTGAAGACGGTCGACTTGCCGACATTCGGCAGGCCGAGAAGGCCGCACTTGAATCCCATTGCTAATCTCTCGCGCGCAGCGCGCGGCTCCGGATGGCGGTGACGACGTCAGTCATTCGGCGCCTGCTCTTTGCTGTCGGAAAATCCCTTCGCCTGCATGGCGAGGTGGACCTTGTTCTGGAACGTGGCGTCCTGGCCCTTGACCAATAGCTCGGCGGTGTCGGCGATGATGTCGCAGAGCGCGATCACCCAGGGCCGTTCGCTCTTGGCAAAGTCGGACAGCACATGCGGGTGCACCAGATGCTTATCGCCTGGATGGCCGATGCCGATACGGACGCGGCGATAGTCATTGCCGATATGCGCGGTGATCGAGCGCAGGCCGTTGTGCCCCGCGACCCCGCCGCCGGTCTTCACCCGGACCTTGGCGGGCGCAAGATCGAGCTCGTCGTGAAAAACCACGACCTGCCCCACCTCGAGCTTGTAGAAGCGCGCAGCCTCGGCCACGGCGCGTCCCGAACTCATTCATATAAGTCCCGGGCAACAGCAGCAGCACGCGCTCCGATCCGATCGGGCCTTCCACGGCAACGCCCTGGAAGCGGCGCCGCCAGGGCGCGATGTTGTGGCGCGCGGCGATCGCCTGCACCACCATGAAACCAATGTTGTGGCGATTGCCGACGTGATTGGCGCCAGGGTTGCCGAGACCGACGAGGAGCAGCATGCTTCGCCTGCGCAAAGAAGGCGAATAGCGAGCGGCGAGTAGCGAATGGGGAGATCAGCCTACTTCCCTAGCCCGCCATTCGCCATTCGCTATTTCGCCATTCGCCTCCACCAAACGTTGAGGAGGCGAAGCAACACTATTTCTTCGGCGCAGCAGGCGCTGCCGCCGGAGCAGCCGCACCAGGTGCCGGCGCAGCCGCGCCTGGAGCCGCGCCACCTTCGGCCGCCGCACCAGCCGCTGGCGCCGCCGCAGCAGCCGCTGCAGCCGCTGCAGCCGCTTCCGCAGCCGCCTTGAGCTCTTCGGCGTAGCCCGACGGCGGCACGATGGTGACGAGCGTCGGATCGATGCGCTCCACCACCCGCAGGGACTTGGGCAGTGCGATGTCGCTCAGGTGCTTCGAATAGTTGATCTCGAGGCTCGAGATATCGACCTCGATCGCTTCCGGAATCTCCTCCGGCGCGCACTGCACCTCGATCGCGTGAGTCACGATATTGACCGTACCGCCGCGCTTGACGCCGGGTGATTGGTCGGCGTTCAAGACCTTGATCGGGATGCGCACGCGGATCTTGGCGCCCTTGCCGAGCCGCATGAAGTCGACATGAACCGGCAGGTCCTTCACCGGATCGAGCTGGAAGTCACGCGGGATCACCCGGTGCGTCGCGCCATCGAGCTCGATCTCGTAGATCGTGCTCAGGAAGCGCCCGGCATAGATGCGGCGCTTGAGCTCGGCATGATCGACCGAGATGGTGACGGGGTCCTGGTTGTCGCCGTAGATCACGCCCGGCACGCGGCCTTGGCGACGCTCCGCCCGGGCGGCCCCCTTGCCGCCACGCGGACGCGCCATCGCCTTCAGCTGCTGGATGGTCGCCATTGTGGTATCCCTTTGAATTGGATGACGAAATAGCCTCGGCCTGCCTCCAGGGGTGTCGGGGCCGCGGGCTGCCCGGGCTTATACCGGCAAGTTCTTGAATTGAAAACAGGGATTTCGGACGTCAGGCCACAGGCGAGGTCGGATCGCTGCTCGGCGGGGGTGGTGGCGGCGGTGATGCTGGAGATGCCGATGGACCACCGGAAAGCTTGGCCTCCAAGGCTGCGATGCGGGTCCGCAGTACCTCGTTCTCCTCGCGCGCCAGCCGGGCCATGTCCTTGACCGCCTCAAACTCCTCGCGCTTGACCAGGTCGAGGTCGCGCAACCACTTCTCCGCCTGCGTCTTGAACATGGTGTCGACCTCGCGCTTGATACCCTGCGCGACGCCGGCGGCATCGTTCATCAGGCGGGCGACCTCATCGAAGAAGCGGTTGCTGGTCTGGGTCATCGGCAGGCTCCGGTAGCGCCAAACATCTTTGTGGGAAGAATGGGGAGGCGAGCCCCGGAAGGCAAGCCTGACCGAGATGTAATTACCGCTGGGGCTGCTAAACTTGGTGCGGAACTGGTGCCGAGATATCGACACGATGACGGAACGGAAAAAGCTTGATCGCGAGGTCATCGAGGAGGCATTTCGAATCATGGGGCAATATCTGCTCGATCGAAAGGCCCTCGGTGAGATCGCCATCTACGGCGGTAGCGCGATTTTGTTCAGTTCGATTGGCGAAGACTTCCGAGGATGTCGATGCCCGGGTGCTCAGCGGTAATCATGGGCTGGTCATTGGAGCGGCCGCAGAAGCCGCTCTGCAGCTTGAACTACCACGATCCTGGCTCAGCGAAAGCGTCGCCATGTACGCCCGCAAGGGTGAAGCGGCAGGTGATCGAATCATTGGTCGGGACGTACCCTTCGCCTGAGCGGGTCGGACTCCGCGTCGTTGCGGCGAAGCCGTCCTATATGCTGGCGATGAAACTCAGCGCCCTTGAGCGCTCAACGGCCGACGATCGCGACTTTGCAGATGCGGTCCAGCTTGGCATCGCATGCGGAGTCAACACGGTGGATGGAGCTTCGCGAGACCTTTCAGAGCGACCAGCGGCGGGTGAAACCATGGCGCGCCCGCAAACTTTGGCCGAAGTCGGACGGATTGCCGAGCGCTCCGGCCGCCCGACTTCGCCATGGCGCTCCGACGAGTTCGTCGACGAGTTCTATCTCGACCACGGCGACAAGGTCGCGCAACAACAACGGCTCGGTACTGCACCGGAACCAGTTGGCGATCCGCGCATCGACGCTTGGATAGGCGCAGTGGGAGAGCATCTGGCGCTGCGCTGGAACCTCGCGGTGCCAGCCTGGACCCAGCGCGACCTGTCACTTTGCACTCGAGCAGCCGGTATTCTCACCCAACTCAGCCGCACTTAGAGGCATCCTGATTGTGGAGAGCCCACCCGCTTTCCGCTCCCGGCTTCTGTTCGTCCGTGCCGAACCCTTGCAGCGGGCGCGCTTCCCTGCCGGCATCGAGCGGGCCGCCGTCGCACTAGAGTGGCCGAAAGACGCCAAAGACAAGCAATCGGCCTGAATCCATAGTTGACGCCCAGGATCGAATGCCATCTGCCATGGTTACGACGATGTTGGTGAAGTGATAGCTTGACTTCGCTCGCGCGCCCTGCCTGCATCACGCACACGTCGAACGCAGTCACAAATCCCGATGCCGCTCAACGTCATCCCGTTCCCCAACATCGACCCGGTGCTGATGAGCATCGGGCCGTTCGCCATTCGCTGGTACGCGCTCGCCTATATCGTGGGTATCCTGGGTGGCTGGTTCTATGCGCGCGCGATCGTGCGCTCCGAGGCGCTATGGGGCGGAAAGGCGCCGCTCACTGTCACCGACTACGATGACTTCATCCTGTGGGTGACGCTCGGCATCATCCTGGGCGGCCGCATCGGCTACGTGCTGTTCTACAACGCGCCCTATTTCGTCGACCATCCGGCCGAGATCGTGCAGCTCTGGAAGGGCGGCATGTCGTTCCACGGCGGGTTTCATCGGCTGCGTGCTCGCCGTGGTGCTGTTCGCCTGGCGTCGTGGCGATTCTCGTGGCTCTCGCTCGGCGATATCACCTGCGCGGTCGCTCCGATCGGTCTGTTCCTCGGGCGGCTCGCGAACTTCATCAATGCCGAACTGTGGGGTCGCGTCACCGACGTGCCATGGGCGATTGTGTTTCCTGGCGCGGCGCCCTGCCGCGCCATCCAAGCCAACTCTATGAGGCCGTGCTCGAAGGCCTTGTGCTGCTGATTGTGCTGGCGCTGTTCCTGCGTGCCGGCGCGCTCAAGCGGCCCGGCACCATCATCGGCGTGTTCGCAATCGGCTATGGCATTGCGCGTTTCATCTGCGAGTTCTTCCGCCAGCCCGATGCGCAACTCGACTTCTACTGGGGCTGGGCCACCATGGGCATGCTGCTGTCGCTGCCGCTGATGCTGGCCGGCATCGCGTTCCTGTGGGCGGCGCACAGGGCCAAGCCCGCGCAGGCGACCGGATGACCGACTCGAAGACCGACGACTTGCAAGCCCTGGAGACCGAGATCCGCCGCCGCATCACGGGCGCGGGCCCAATCCCGGTCGGGCAATACATGGCGCTCTGCCTGACCGATCCCAGACACGGCTACTACATGCACCGCGACCCGCTCGGCGCGCGCGGCGATTTCATCACCGCACCCGAGATCAGCCAGATGTTCGGCGAGCTCCTCGGGCTGTGGAGCATGGCGGTGTGGAAGCTGATGGGCGAGCCGGACTTAGTGCGGCTGATCGAGCTCGGGCCGGGGCGCGGCACCATGATGCTCGACATCCTGCGCACCGCCTATGCGTTACCCGATTTTCGCAAGGCGGTGCGCGTGCACTTCGTCGAGGTCAGCCCGATGCTCGAAGAGCGCCAACGCCGCGCCGTCAATAGCAGCAATGTGCCGGTCGAGTGGCACAAGACCCTCGACGAGGTTCCGTATGGGCCGTCGATCATCCTAGCCAACGAGTTCTTCGACGCTTTGCCGGTGCAGCAGGCCGTCATGTGCGTCGACGGCTGGCATGAGCGTGTGATCAAGCTCGATCAGCGCGATCGGCTGCAATTCAGCAACGCGCGCGATCCGATCCCGCTGTTCGAGCAGATGCTGCCGAAGGCGCTGCGCGATTCCGAGATCGGTGAAATCTTCGAGTGGCGCGCCGACAACATCGCGCTCGAGCTCGGCCGCCGGGTGGCACGCACCCCGGGTCGCTGCGCTCGTGATCGACTACGGCCATATCGAAAGCGCCACCGGCGACACGCTGCAGGCGGTCGGCCAGCACACCTTCGCCAACCCGCTGGAGGCGCCAGGCGCGGTCGACCTCACCGCGCACGTCGATTTCCAGGCGCTGGCGCAGGCCGCCGAGAGCATGGGGGCGCGCGTCTTCGGCCCACTCGACCAGGCCGCGTTCCTGCGCAATCTCGGCATCGAGAGCCGCGCCGCGGTGCTGCGCAAGGCAGTACCGCCATCGAAGGTCCCCGAGATCGACGCCGCGCTCGACCGCCTCACCAGCACGAGCCGCACCGGCATGGGGCAGCTTGTTCAAGGTGATCGGCTTCGCACATCCCAAGCTCGGTGCACTGCCCGCGTTCTGATCGGCGCTGATCCTTATGGCAACCATGCTCCAGTCATCTGCTCTGAGCGCGCTTAGTGGAATCCGACACGGCTTCTTCACCCGCACGGGCGGCGTATCGAGCGGGCTGCTATGAGAGCCTCAATGGCGGCGTCGGCTCCAATGATGCGCCCGCGCACGTCGCCGAGAACCGCGCCCGCATGGCAGCCGCCGTGGGCGTTTTGCCCGCGCGCCTGATTTCGGCCTATCAGATCCATTCACCCGTTGTGGTCACCGTAGCTGAGCCCTGGGACGCGAACGCGCGCCCGAAGGCCGACGCGATCGTCACGCGCGTTTCAGGGCTCGCAATCGCGGTCAGCACCGCCGACTGCGGCCCGATCTTGTTCGCTGACGCCAAGGCCGGCGTGATCGGCGCCGCGCATGCCGGCTGGCGCGGCGCGCTCTCCGGCGTCGCGGAAGCGACCATCGCGGCGATGGAGCAGTGCGGCGCCGACCGCTCCCGCATCGTGGCCGCGCTCGGCCCGATGATCCGGCAGCAGAACTATGAGGTCGGGCCGGAGTTCGTTGCACAGTTCGCCGCCGCCGACTTCAGCAACGAGCGCTTCTTCCAGAACGCGCCGCGGGCGGGCCACTCTCTATTCGATCTTGCCGGCTACATCGCGGCGCGGCTGGCACGGGCCAGCATAGGCCACGTCGACGACCTCGGCCGCTGCACCTATGCCGAGCCAGAGACCTTCTTCAGCTATCGCCGCTCCGTCCACCGCCGCGAGCCGGACTACGGCCGGCACCTCAACGCCATCGCACTTGCTGGTTAAGCACTTGCCAGCTGAACCGGCCGGCGGCGTGGCCCACCGGCCACAATCCACCCCAAATACCGCCATTTGCACATTTTTCGCTCCCGGCCCGGCGAGAAAAACTCCTGACTTTAATACCCCCCGATATTGCCAGCAGCGGCGCGTCCTTGTTATCAGGACCCCGCAAGCGAGCGGGGGACTCGCGTCGGAGACTGGGATGGCGGCCGACAAGAGAGCCATGCGAGCCAATAACGGTACGATCAAATTGGTAGCCGGCAACTCCAATCCGGCGCTCGCCGACGCGATTGCGGCCTATCTGCAGACGCCTATGACCAAGGCCGTGGTCCGGCGGTTCGCCGACATGGAGATTTTTGTCGAGATCCAGGAGAACGTCCGCGGGTCCGACGTCTTCGTGATCCAGTCGACCTCGTTTCCGACCAATGACCATCTCATGGAGCTGTTGATCATCATCGATGCGCTGCGCCGCGCTTCGGGGCGGCGCGTCACGGCCGTGATCCCCTACTTCGGCTATGCCCGGCAGGACCGCAAGCCCGGGCCGCGCACGCCGATCTCGGCCAAGCTGGTCGCCAACCTGATCACCAATGCGGGCGCCGATCGCGTCATGACGCTCGACCTGCATGCGGGTCAGATCCAGGGCTTCTTCGACATCCCGACCGACAATCTCTACGCCGCCCCCATGATGGTGCGTGACATCAAGGAGCGCTTCGACCTCGGCAAGGTCATGGTGATCTCACCCGACGTCGGCGGGGTGGGTCGAGCTCGCGGGCTCGCCAAGCGCATCAATGCGCCGCTTGCGATCGTCGACAAGCGGCGCGAGCGCCCGGGCGAATCCGAGGTGATGAACGTGATCGGCGACGTCGAGGGCCACACCTGCATCCTGGTCGACGACATCATCGACTTCGGGCGGCACGGTCGTGAACGCGGCCGATGCGCTGCTCGAGAAGGGCGCGACTGACGTCTACGCCTACATTACTCATGGTGTACTCTCAGGCGGAGCGGTTGCGCGCATTGCGTCGTCGAATCTGAAAGAGCTCGTGATCACCGACTCGATCCAGCCGACCGAGGCGGTGCGGGTCGCACGCAATATCCGGGTGCTGTCAGTCTCGACCTTGATCGGCGAAGCGATCGCACGCACGGCTGCCGAGGAGTCAGTCTCTAGCCTGTTCGATTGATGCCGACGCGGCGCACGCTGCTCCGCAGAACGTCTGCGCAAGTTTTCAAGACTTTTCCAAACAATCTCCACAGCCTTTCAACACCGCGTCGCGCGCCGGATACCTGCTGATCTAACCAACACTTGCCGAGAAACGGTACCAGACAGGCGTCGGCCACTGTAGTTGTCCACATTGCACGCGTGCGCACGGCATCTTGGTCGCAACAGACATCGGAGCTGGCATCTATCAAACAGTGCGAGCGCGCGGTCGCGCGTTTCATCGTAGCGACTCGTTGAGTTTTTCTCGCGCGCACTTTTGCGAAACAGCAAGTTGTGGATGGACCGTCGATATCCACCAATCGTTAACCTTTGGCGGGCTCAATGGGGCTATCTCCCGTGGAATCGTGGAGTCTATAGTCAATCAGTCAAGTGATTCGCCCCGGAGTAAACGAGCGGCTCCGTAGGGGCAGTGTCCTCAAAAACAAGTCGGCATGCGTACACGGTTGAGTACGCTTTGCGTGAATCGGGCGGCAGGTGGAGACAGGGATGTCCCTGATTGAAATAACGGATCACCGAGGAAATCCGCTCGAAGTGGTCGAGCGCATGGCGTCGACCAATGACTGGTCGTTTGAGCGTGCCGGCGAGGACGAGATCACGATCCTGGTGCGCGGCAAGTGGACCGACTACCAAGTCTCCTTTACTTGGATGGACGATATCGAAGCGCTGCATCTTGCCTGCGCGTTCGAGATCAAGACGCCGGAGCGCTGCCGCGCCGAGGTGCAGCTCCTGACCGCTCTGGTCAACGAGCAGATGTGGGTCGGGCATTTCGATTTCTGGGGCCAGGACGGACTGATGATGTTCCGGCATGCGCTCGTGCTTGCCGGGGGTGTCGAGGCCTCCAGACGGCAGTGCGAGGCGCTGCTGGCAACGGCACTCGAAGCATGCGAGCGTTACTATCCGGCGTTCCAGTTCGTGATCTGGGCCGGAAAGTCGGCGCGCGAGGCGCTCGAAGCAGCCATGTTCGAGACCGCAGGCCAAGCCTGACGAGCCTGATCAGCTCCACAGTAAAGACCCGCCTCTGACCGAGACGGCAGTCTCAGCCCGCTTCGTTTGGTAGTCTCCAGCCCCGGTGATATTTCCGGATCGACCGCCTTCACGGCCGATGACACGAGGGACTGCCGAGGGACTTGTCATGATGACACCAACCGCTCCGGGAGCGCGCACGCTTGCCGATTTTGCCGGGACCATCGTGCTGGTCGGCGCCGGCAAGATGGGAGGTGCGATGCTCGATGGCTGGCTGGCGCTCGGCCTTCCCCCCGCATCGGTCGTGGTGATCGAGCCGCAGCCGCCCCTTGAGCTCACTGCGCTCACCTCACGCGGGTTAAAACTCAATCCACCACCAAAGGCTGTACGCGACGCCTCAGCAATCGTGATCGCGATCAAGCCGCAGATTGCGCCGGCGGTGGTACCGACGCTCGTGCCTCTGCTCGCCCCCGACACGGTGGTGCTCTCGATCATGGCCGGCCGGACGTTGGCTTTTCTCGAGGGGACTCTGGCGCCGAATATCGCGTTGGTGCGCGCGATGCCGAATACGCCGGCCGCGATCGGCCGCGGGATCACGGTCGTGGCTGCGAACGCAAAGGTCTCGCAGCGCCAGCGCGAGCTCGTGCACGCATTGCTGGCGGCAACCGGCCTGGTCGAATGGGTGACTGACGAGGGCCTGATGGACGCGGTCACGGCCGTGTCAGGCTCCGGGCCGGCCTATGTGTTCCTCTTGGCCGAGGCATTGACCCGCGCAGGCACGTCCGCCGGCTTGCCGCCGGAGCTTGCCGCGAAGCTCGCGCGCGCGACGGTTTCGGGCTCGGGCGAGCTCCTTAACCGCTCGTCGCTCGATCCCGCGATCTTGCGCCAGAACGTCACCTCGCCTGGCGGCACCACCGCGGCTGCGCTCGATGTGCTGATGGCTCCCGACGGCATGGCGGAGCTCATGAACAGGGCCGTCACGGCCGCAACACGACGCTCGCGTGAGCTCGCGGGCTGAGGCTGGGGCCTTCCTCGGCAGCCCTTTTGGCGCCCCACTTGCAGGTCTACATAAGCGACGGAACACGTTGAGGTCGCATCACGTTGAGGTCGCATCATGGTGAATGAAACCCAGCCGTCTTTCAGACCGCCGCGCGACCGCATCGTTGCGGCCTTGATGGCCCTGCTGGCCGAGAAGCAGATCGAGCGCATCGACCTCGCCGAGATCGCCAAGCGCGCCGAAGTATCGCTTGCCGATCTGCGCGGCGAGTTCAGCACCACGCTCGCGATCCTGGCCGCGCATATGAAAGAGATCGACCGTGCCGTATTGCGTGGCGGCGACGGTGACATGGCGCAGGAGCCTCCGCGCGAGCGGCTGTTCGATGTGCTGATGCGCCGGCTCGAGGCGCACGCGCCGCACCGCGAAGCAGTACGCTCACTCTTGCGCTCGGCTGTCCGCAATCCTCCTCTCGCAGTCGCGCTCAATGGCCTGGCCGTGCAATCGCAGCAATGGATGCTGGCCGCCGCCGCCGTTCCCTCGTCCGGCCCGAAAGGCATGGTGCAGGCACAGGGACTCGCGCTTCTTTATGCCTCGGTGCTGCGCACCTGGCTTGACGACACCGATCCCGGACTTGCCCGCACCATGGCGGCGCTCGACAGCGCGCTCGCGCGCGGTCAGCGCTGGTCGGGCATGCTCGATGATCTTTTGTCAGTGCCCTCGCGCTTGTGCCCGACCCGGACGCGCCGGCGCGCCCGCCGCGATGATGCCGGCGACGAAACGGTCGCGGCGTAGTGCCCCATTTCCGAAGTTCGTGATACCCCTCAGCACACTCTGACACGAACTTCGAAAACAAAGGGGCACTAGCAACTCTATGATTCTAGTGCCGCTTTTCGATTTGAAGTTCCTAACAGAGTTTGCCGCAGATGGTGTAGGAACTTCAAATTGGCGGCACTAATTTAGACTGGTATCCGCACGATCGCGCGCAGGCCGCCCATCGGCGAGTTCGACAACACAATGTCGCCGCCGTGCGAGCGTGCGATGTCGCGCGCAATCGCAAGCCCCAAACCGGTACCGACCTGATCCTGGTTGCGAGCGTGATCGAGGCGCAGGAACGGCTTGAACACCTCCTCGCGCAGATGCGCCGGAATGCCGGGGCCGTCGTCGTCGACCGTCACGGTCAGCCAGCGATGGTCGCGATGCCCCACGATCGCGATCGAGCGGGCATAGCGAGCGGCATTCGATACCAGATTGGCAAGGCAGCGCTTGAGCGCCGCCGGGCGCACAGTAACAACCGGCTGGCCGTGGAACGCGACGCTCGCCTGATGGCCATTGCGGTCGGCTTCGCTGCGCAGCTCCTCGAGCAGCGCCGCCATGTCGGTCGGCGCCGACTGCTCGCCGGAATCGCCGCGCGCAAACGCAAGATAGGCCTCGAGCATGCGCGCCATCTCGTCGACGTCCTTGCGCATGGCGTCGATCTCGGGGCTGTCGCCGATCAAAGCGAGCTCGAGCTTGAAGCGGGTCAGGATCGTACGCAGGTCATGCGAAACGCCCGCGAGCATGGCAGTACGCTGCTCGATCGTGCGCTCGATGCGGGTCTTCATCTCGATGAAGGCGGCCGCCGCGCGCCGCACCTCGCGCGCGCCGCGCGGGCGGAAGTTTGGCACCTCACGGCCCTTGCCGAAGCTCTCGGCAGCGTCGGCGAGCCGCAGGATCGGGCGGATCTGGTTGCGCAGGAAGGCGATCGCGACACTGAGCAGCACGACCGAGGTACCCACCATCCACAACAGAAAGATATGCGAATTCGACGCGTAGGCCGCGTTGCGGCGGGCGAACACGCGCATCACCGTGTTGTCGAGTCGCACCCTGATCTCGACCAGCGCCGAGCGCCCTACCGTGTCGATCCAGAATGGCCGGCGGATCTGCCGGCTGATCTCCTCCGAGAGCGACTGATCGAGCAGCGAGAAGAACGGCTTCGGCCCCGGCGGCGGCATCTCGGTGACCGGCAGGAAATCAACCGCAAGGCCGAGCTTGTCCTGCGCCAGGCGACGCAGCTGGGACTGCTCGGCCTGCGGGAAGGTTGTGTAGACATCGATCAGCGCGCTGATGTCCTGCACCACCGCGCGCGAAAGCCGCTGCGTGACGGTGTTCCAATGGCGCTCCATGAATGCGAACGCGACCACCGACTGCAGGACCACCATCGGCACAATGATGATGAGGAGCGCGCGGGCATAGAGCCCCTTCGGCATCACCCCACGCAGCGAGAAGCCGTAGCGCTCATAGAGGTCCGTCAACCGGACGGCGGCCGATTGCAAGACGCGCCTTCCGGTGTCGAGCGTCGTCACGGTGTCGTCACCAGCCGGTAGCCGATGCCACGCGCTGTCTGGATGAACAGCGGGTTCGTGGGATCGCCCTCGATCTTGCGGCGCAGGCGATTGATCTGCACGTCCACCGCCCGCTCGCCGATCGAATTGCCGTTGCCATTGCCACCGGCGAGATCGAGTTCGCGTCACGGTCTCCCCCGGCGCAGTTGCGAGCAGCCGCATCATCTCACGCTCACGATCGGTGAGGTGGATCACCTCGTCGCCGCGCTTGAGCTCGCCGCGGCCGAGGTTAAAGACGAATTCGCCAAAGCGTACCGACTCGAGCTGCGGCGCCGGCGCCGGCCGGGCGCGCTTGAGGATGTTGCCGATCCGTAGCGACAACTCACGCGGCTCGAATGGCTTGCCGACATAGTCGTCGGCGCCGCACTCGAGCCCTTCGATGCGACTTTCCGCCTCGCCGCGCGCGGTCAGCATCAGGATCGGCACGCTCGAGCGCGTGCGCAGATCGCGGGCAAACTCGAACCCGCTTTCGCCCGGCATCATGACATCGAGAATCATCAGGTCAAAGTGCAGCCCTTCGAGCTTGGCACGTGCCTCGGCGGCGCTCTCCGCGGTGGTGACCCGATAGCCCTCCGACAGCAGGAAACGCGATAACAGGCTTCGAATGCGCCGATCGTCATCCACCAGCAGCAGATGCGGGGCGTCGTCGGCAAGCGCTGTCGGCTCTGCCTTCATGATCACCTGCGTGAACGGCGTGCGCGGTCTGCCCGCGCGATGAATCGCAGCACCTCGTCCCGATTGTCAGTGTTGATCATGGCTGCCAGGAACCGGCAGGCCGCATCGTTGGCGTTGGGGCCGTGCTCCGCCAGAGCATGGTTGATCCGCACGGTCTGCAGTCCGGCCAGCCGCATCGCCAGCGCCTCGCCCTTAGCGGTCACATAGAGCAGCCGCTGGCGCCGATCGTTGGCACCTTCTTTCTGCAGCACATAGCCCTGATCGACCAGCTGCTTGAGCACCCGGCCCAGCGATTGCTTGGTGATCTTGAGAATGTCGAGCAGCTCGGCAACCTTCATGCCCGGATTGCGGTTGACGAAGTGCAGGACCCGATGGTGGGCGCGGCCGAAGCCGAACTTGGCCAGCACCTCGTCGGGATCGCCGACAAAGTCTCGGTAGGCAAAGAACAAAAGCTCGATGATATCCCACGCAGGCTCGCTCTCACGCCCGGGGCGCTCTTCCGAGAGCGACAATGGATCATTGGCAATCGGGGCAGTTAGGTCAGCCATATTGACATATTTTGGTTTGATTGCTATGAGACAGCACCGAAACAACGGGTCGTGGCCCTCCCCGACGTTGCGCCGAGCGCTATAGTAGCGCTCTCCCGTCACGCTCTCAGTGGGGCCTTCGAACCATACCGGGTGTTGGCCCGGGACGCAAAAGCGCAAACGCGCGAACAGCAGGCGAACATCGATTTCGGCGGCGGGCGAGCGCCGACGGACTGATCCGCACGGAGGAGACTATGGCCGACAAACCCTATGACCGGCTTGATGGCGTCATCTGGTATGACGGCAAGCTTGTCCCCTGGGGCGATGCGACGCTCCATGTGCTGTTCCCACGGCCTGCACTATGCGAGCGCCGTGTTCGAAGGTGAGCGGGCCTATGGCGGCGAGATCTTCAAGTGCACCGAGCATTCCGAGCGGCTCAAGCGTTCGGCACAATTGCTCGACTTCGAGATCCCCTATTCGGTCGCCGAGATCGACGCCGCCAAGCGGCTCGTGCTCGAAAAGAACGGGCAGAAGGAAGCCTATGTGCGCCCGATCGCCTGGCGCGGCTCCGAGCAGATGGGCGTCTCGGCGCAGAACAACAAGATTCACCTCGCCATCGCCACCTGGCAGTGGCCGAGCTATTTCGATCCGGTGCAGCGGCTCAAGGGCATCAGGCTCGATCTCGCCGAGTATCGCCGGCCCGATCCGGCGACCGCGCCGTGCCGCGCCAAGGCAGCCGGCCTCTACATGATCTGCACCATCTCCAAGCACAAGGCCGAGCGCAAAGGCTATGCCGACGCCATGATGCTCGACTGGCAAGGCCGCGTCGCCGAATGCACCGGCGCCAACATCTTCTTCATCAAGGACGGCAAGATCCACACGCCGACCGCCGACTGCTTCCTTGACGGCATCACGCGACAGACCGTGATCGCGCTGGCGCGGCGGCGCGGCATCGAAGTGGCGGAGCGGCGCATCATGCCGGATGAGTTGACGAGCTTCTCCGAGTGCTTCATCACCGGCAGCGCTGCCGAGGTCACGGCAGTCTCCGAGATAGCGGATTGGCGGTTCACGCCTGCCACCATCACCAAGCAGCTGATGGACGACTACACCGCCGAGGTGCAGCCGAAGGGCAAGGCGGTAGCGGCATAGAGCTGGACAATTCTGGGACCGTTCCTAGATGTGGTCGCGGACTCGGAGCGTCGGGCTTCGAGTTCATGCAACAGAGGCCACATCCAATGGATTCTTTTTGCCAGACTTGGTCGCCGCGCCTGCTCTCGGTTCTGCGCATCGTGACCGCGCTTATGTTCCTTCAGCACGGCACTGCTAAGTTCTTCGGCTTTCCGCATGTCGCGGGGTTTGACAATCTGCAAATTTTCTCGCTCCTCGGCGCGGCGGGTGTGCTCGAGATCGTCGGTGGAGTGCTGTTGCTAATTGGTCTTTTCACGCGCCCAGTCGCCTTCATCTTGTCGGGCTTCATGGCGGTTGCTTATTTCATGGCGCATGCCCCGCAGGGCTTTTACCCGCTGCTGAACCAAGGCGAGCTCGCCGTGCTCTATTGCTTTGTCTTCCTGTATCTCTCGGTCGCCGGCGGCGGAGCCTGGAGCGCGGACGCGGCGCGCGGCGCCTGACGCGTGACCAACAAACCGATCACCGCCGAAAGCGCCTGTGAGGCGTTGCGCGCGCAACTGTGAAAGCGCTCATCCCTCGCAGGCGTGCAAGTAGCGATCAGGCAGATGATCCGCGATTGGCGGCGCCAGAAGACCGGACATGCGGCCGAGGACATCGTCGCGGAACGTCGGCTGCAGCTGCAGAGCGAACAGGTCGCGTATGCCCTGCTGCAATCCGCTCATCAGCGAGCCTCCGAACTGCGGCTCATCGGAGAACTCCGACGCCGGCTGATCCGGCGCAAAGTGACTTCCGCGTGGGCAGCTGATCAGCCGGCCGACATGGCGAAAGCCTAACCGCGACGGCGGCACGCTCGCCACGATGTCGTCGCCGTGCACAAGACGATAGGTGATAGCGCCAAGCGTGTCGTTGTAGCGCACCGAGAAATCCTCGTCGCCCACGCGCGGCATGCCGAAGGCATAGACCGCCGTGGCGCGCAACTTTTCCTCCGAGAGGAGGTGATCGGCCGCGATGACCCCGAGCGCGGCACCCATGCTGTGGCCGGTGATCAGCAAAGGCTCTGGGCCGCGCTCAGCGAGCGCCTGGGTGAGCTGATCCGACACAGCGTCAAGCGCTTTGTCAAAGCCACGATGGACCGCACCCGGCTTCACCTCAAGCCCGGGCCCGGGATTGAACCCGACGTTGAGCCCGACATCGAAATCGGAGATCCAGTTGGCTGGGACAAGCGGATCGGTGCCCGCAAATGCAATGATGATCGCGCCGTGCCCCTTCACGACCACACCGCGCGTGTGGATCTTGAGCAGGCCCGATCCACCGCCATTGTCATTGGCGATGATCTGCAGGAGACGCAGGTCCCATAGCCGGCAGATCGTCTCGATCTTGTCCCGATGCGCGGTCTCGTAGGCAAGCTGCGACATCCATGCCATCGCACGCGCGGTGCCGAGGCTGTAGGGCGCGACTGCCGCAAACGACGCAAAGGCGTCGCGTTGATAGAGCCGTTCAGGCAATTCGACCAGGATGCTCATGTTGAATCCGCCGCCGCGCGAAGCGTCCTGATCTCACCCTATATCATTCGCTGCACCGGTTCGGCCGGTTCTCCGCTGCCACAAGCTCCTCCCCCTGCTCATGTCTGCGAATGCGACGCGATCAGCGCCTCGCTGATCCGCATCACCCGGGCGCGCAGGCCCTCCGGTCCCACGCTTTGCGAGCTCACCCGCGCACCTTCCAGCATCAGGTTGAGCTCGTCGGCGAGCAGCTCGGGCTCCGCCAGACCGGCAGCCTGACAGAGCGCGACCAGCCGCGCGCGCCAAGCAGTCTTGTGCTCCTCGATGACGCGGCGCGCCGGGTGATCCTTCTCCGGCAGCTCGACCGCCGCATTGGCGAGCGCACACCCGCGTGTATCGGTCGCGTGGTCAGCCATGTCCCGGATGAAGGTCCGCAATTGCGCCAGTGCGTCGCCGGGATGCGCCTGCTCGAGCCGCGCCCAGCAGCAGTCAGCCTGTCGCGCGGCGGTTCGTAGGTATTCTGCTACCAGCTCATCCTTGGAAGCGAAGTGGCGGTAGAGCGTCATCTTGTTGGTGGCAGCGGCTTCAGCGATGGCCTCGACCCCGACCGCCTTGATGCCATGCCGATAGAACAGCTCCGCCGCAGCCGCCAGGAGCCGGTCGCGGGGCGGAATTCTCTCGGTCATATCGGGACTTAATGCCGACTTTCCGGCCATGGCGGTCACCTCTCTTGACACGGGTGTTACCGGTCAGTATCTATATATGTATGTTACCGGTCAGTACCACAAGTCGAGCTTAAAGTCACGCCGACCGGACAGCCACGCCCAAAGGAGTCCCTCTATGACAATGATCTGCTGCCACAGCGCGCACTGCCGCTTTCTCACCGGAAACGAGACTTGAGCCCGCGTCCCTGCTCACGCCCTATCACCTTGGCGGATTGCGGCTTGGCAACCGAATAGTGCTGTCGCCGATGACACGCAGCCGGGCCGTTGCGGGCAACGTTCCCAATCCGATCGCAGCTCAGTACTACGCGCAGCGCGCATCGGCAGGCTTGCAGATCACCGAGGGCACCCAGGTGAGCCCGCAGGGCGTCGGCTACATCCGCACGCCCGGTATCCATTCCGCCGAGCAGGTCGCAGGCTGGAAGAGGGTGACCGACGCGGTGCACTGCAGCGGGCGGAACGATCTTTGCCCAGCTCTGGCATGTCGGGCGGGTCTCGCATGCCGATTTCCACGACGGTGCGCTGCCGGTCGCGCCCTCGGCATTGCCCGTTGAAGGCGAAGCATTCACGCAAAATGGCCGGGTGAAGATTCCCACGCCACGTGCGCTGGCCGCCCAGGAGATTCCCGGCATCGTCGAGCAATTCCGCAAGGCTGCTGAGAACGCCAAGGTAGCCGGCTTCGACGGCGTCGAGCTGCATGGCGCCAACGGCTACCTGCTCGACCAGTTTCTGCGCGACGGCGCCAACCAGCGCACCGACCAGTATGGCGGAACGATCCGCAATCGGGCCCGCCTGCCGCTCGAAGTGACAGCCGCCGTGATCGACGTCTGGGGGCCTGAGCGCGTCGGATACAAGATGTCTCCCGCCTTCTCGGGATACTCGATGTCCGACTCCAATCCGCCTGAGACCTTCACTTATCTCGCCACGCAGCTGAGCGCGCTCAATCTCGGCTATCTGCACGTCACCGAAAGGGCAATGCCGGGCCAAACTCGAGTGACGCCGCTCTTGCGCGAGGTGTTCAATGGCACCCTGATGGTGAACGGCGGCTATGATGCAAAGTCGGGCAACGCCGCGATTGCAAGCGGCGAAGCCGATCTGGTGGCGTTTGGCGTTCCGTTTCTCGCGAATCCCGATCTTCCGCGGCGCTACCGTGAGCACGCGCCACTCAACGCCGCCGATCAGGCCACGTTCTATTCCGGCGAAGAGAGAGGTTACATCGACTATCCGGCTTTGCCCGATCGCATCGCCTGACACTCTTACGCACGTCGGCCTAACCGCTCAGGGCGGTCAGGCCGGCGTGCAAGTTCCTCTGCAAGACCGTCAATCGCGGATCACCACCAGCCGGTCAGTGCCGGATTCCCCGCCCCAGGCTTCACCGGGACGCCCCAGCATCTGGCGCACATTGGCGCCGCGCTTGTCGCTCGGGAATGTCTCATAGCGCTCACTCACCGGATCGAACCGCTGGATCGAGTTCGCGGCCCAGTCGGTCGCCCAGACCTGGTCCTTCTCATCGACGTAGACTGCATAGGTGCTCGACTTGCTCTGCGGCATTGGGAAATGCATCCAGGTCTTCTTCTCCGGATCGTAGCGGCCGATGCCACCGGCGTTCCAGAAGCTTGCCCACAGCATGCCCTTGGAATCCGACCAGACCCGGCGCGGCCCGACGCCCTTGCGCGGCGGCTCGACCACAGTCGCAGCGCCGGTCTCGGGATCGACATGCGCAATGTGGTCACCGGCAAGCGAGGCGTACCAGATCTCGCCCTTGGGCGTCACCGTGATGCCATAAGTCCCGCGCCCGCGTGGGGAGGCCCAGGCCTCGACCTTGTCAACCTTCGGATCGACACGCCCGTAAACGCCGTTCTGCCCGGTGAACCAGACGACGCCGCGCTTGTCGATCACGGCTGTATTAAGATTGGCGCGCGGAAACTCCTTCGGCAGCGGAAACACCTTGATGGCGCGCGTTGCGGGGTCGAAGCGCACCATCGCGTTCTGCCCGCCGTCGGTGAGCCAGGCCGAGCCGTCAGGCGCCGTGATCACGCCATGCGGCGACGAGTTCGATCCAAGCGAAACATGCTCGGCCTTGCCGGTCTTGGGATCGAATATGCCGAGCACGCCGAGTTGCTGGCCGGAGTACCAGACCTTGCCGTCGGGCGCCGGCGACACGTCGTGCGGATAGGCGCCCGACGGGAGCTGATAGAAGGAGACCTGCGCGGCCTCAGCCGCCGTCATCGCGAACGCCAGCGCCGCCACGGACGTAGTCAATTTTCCAATCATGA
The DNA here is from genome assembly GCA_963745515.1 of uncultured Alphaproteobacteria bacterium. Taxonomy (GTDB): domain Bacteria; phylum Pseudomonadota; class Alphaproteobacteria; order Rhizobiales; family Xanthobacteraceae; genus VAZQ01. The sequence continues at coordinate 43,757 of CAVUXO010000005.1, read as the reverse complement.
CGCTTGTCCTCCTTGGGTCCCACATTCATCGAAGAGCATAGCTCAGCAATCAGTTCCTCGCAGCCTTCGTGAGCGAGGCCTTGAGAGCTGCGCGATCGACCTCCGTGCCGGCGAGATAAATCTTCGCGATGCGCCGCGTGTTGCGAATGTCGTCGAGCGGATTGGCGTCGAGCACCAGGAAATCGGCGCGCTTGCCCGGCGCGAGCAGTGCCGCGATCGGCCAGGCCGAGATACTCCGCCGCGCGGCTGGTCGCCGCCACGATCACCTGCGACGGCGTCATGCCGGCCTCCGCCATCAGCTCGAGCTCCTTCTGCTCGGCATAGCCGAAGAAATGATCCTCGAGCCCGGTGTCGCTGCCGAGAATGACGTGCGCGCCGGCGGCGTTGAGCTTGGCGAGGCTGCGCTGCAGGATGTCGTAGTTCTTGGATTGCGCTCGGCGAGCGCCGGATCGCGCGAGACATGCGCCTTGCGCATGCGCGCGATCACCTCGGGCGCCACGGTGTCGCGCAACAGGCCCGCGAGATAGGGCTCGTCGAGCCAGGGCGGCGGCGTCGTGTAGATGCCGCGCTCGGGCGCGCCGATATTGGGCATCACATAGACCTTGTTCTTGATGCATGAGCGCGATCAGCGCGTCGCTCATGTCCTTGTCGCGCACCAGATGCGCGAAAGCTGTCGATGCCGGCGTCGGCGAGCTCGACCGCGTCGTCGTGATAGAAGACGTGCGCGGTGACCTTGAGGCCGAGCTTGTGGGCCTCGTCGATCACCGCGCGCGACAGCGCGATCGGCAGCTTCGGCGCGCGGCCGCCGCGGTCGTCGACCCAGATCTTGATGGCGTCGACCTTGTTGGCGGCCAGCTCGCGCACGGCGCGCGCGCCTGCTCCTCGGTCGTGACCTCATAGGCGATGTTGGCATAGATCGGATTGCCCGGGCCGGCATTGGGCGCGCCGATGCCGCGGCCCGGCGAGCATCAGGCGCGCGCCGCCGAGGCGGCCTGCCGCCTGCTCGGCGCGGATCTCGTACATGACGTCGCCCTTCTCGATGCCCTGCGACATCACGGTCGAGATGCCGAAATAGAGCGCGCGGTTGAGATCGTCGAGGATGTTCTCGCGCGTGAAATTCTCCGCGAGATAGGTCAGCCCGTTCTGGAAGCCCGGATGCACATGGGTGGCGATGATCGCCGGCATCACGGTCTTGCCGGCGAGGTCGATCCGCGTGGCGCCCGCGGGCGCCGCGATCTCGCCCCTGCGGCCGATGCGCGTGATGATGCCGCGCTCGACCAGAATCGCCGCATTCTCGATCGCCGCGCTGCCGTCGCCGGGAATGACGCGCGCGCCTTCGAACAGCACGGTCTGCGCGCTCGCAGGCTGCGCGACGGCAGCCGCCGCAAGCGCGGCGAGGCCAAACCAGGCGGCGGTGAGCTGGGACATCGGCATTTCTCCCTTTGCGTCTCAATAAATTGAGCTCGTCGCGTTTTGACGCACTGTGCGCCCTGCCCGGTACCCTGTCAAAGCACTGAGCTACTCGCCTTTGATGTTCAGCGCGCGGATCATCTGCGCATAGTCGTCGGACTGACGGCGCAGGTGGGCGGCAAACTCGGCGCCGCAACGCGGGTCCGGATAGAGCGCCTGGACCGCAAGCTTGGGCTTGACCTCCGGCGCCTCGACCGCACGGCTGAAGGAGCCCACGAGCTGCGCCACCGTCGCAGGCGGCGTCTTCGCCGGCGCGACCAAGCCGAACCACACTTCCGCATCGAAACCCGGAAAGCCGGATTCCGCGATGGTGGGCAGCTCGGGCAAGGGCTCGATGCGCCGCGCCGACGGGACCGCGATCGCGCGCAGCGATCCCGGCATCCAGTTGCCCTTTGACCTCCTGATAGTTCTGCAGCACGGCGGTCACGTGCTGACCCATCAGCGCGTTGATCGCGGGCGCGCCACCAGGATAAGGCACGTAGGTGATGTCGATGCCGGCCTGCCGCTTGAACCGCTCGATCGCCATGTGCTGCGTGCTATGGGGGCCGACGCTCGCGAACGACAGCTCCCCGGGCTTCGCGCGCGCCGCCTGCCACAAGCTCGTTGAGCGTGCGGTAGGGCGAGGCGCTGTTGACGACCAGCACCAGCGGCGAGGTGACCAGCTTGCAGATCGGCTCAAAGCTCGTCAGCGGATCGAAGCTGACCTTGCGCAGGAGCGCGTTGACGATCATGCCGTTGGTGTTGATGAGCAGCGTATTGCCGTCGGGCGCGGCGCGCGCCACCGCCTCGGCCGCGATCACGCCACCGCCGCCCGGCCGGCTGTCGATGATGATCGTCTGTCCGCTGGTGCGTGCGATCTCGTCAGCCAGGATACGCGCGAGCGAATCAATGGCGCCGCCGGCGCGGCACAGACACGACGATCCGGATTGTGCGTGCTGCCTGCGCCCATACGGAAGGAGCTGAGGCCCAGCTGCAATCAGACGCACGGCAACGAGATCGCCGGCACCGCATGTCCAATCGTCTCGCAAGATTCCGATTAAAGATCCTGGATGCGCAGCGCATAGACGATGTCCCAGAGCTTGCCGCGGTCCTCGTCGAAGATCAGCTTGCGGTCGGCGGGCGCGGTGGTCCACGACCGGCGCGCGATCTCGCCCTCGAGCTGCCCCGGTGCCCAGCCCGCGTAGCCGAACGTGATCAGGCTCTTTTGCGGGCCCTTGCCGGTGGCGATGTCGCGCAGGATGTCGAGGCTCGATGGTGACCGACACGTGGCTGTCGACGCCAAGCGTCTGCGGCCCCATATAGTCGGGGCTGTGAATGACAAAGCCGAGCTCGGGCTGCACCGGGCCGCCCGCGAACAGACGCACGCGTTCCGCTGACCGCCGACCCTTTCTCGCCGAGCGCCTCGAGCAGCTGCGACAGCGGCCGCTCGGCGGCCGGCCGGTTGATGATCAGCCCGAAGGCGCCGTCCTTGTTGTGACGGGCCATCAGGATCACGCGTCCGCTCGAAACGCGGGTCCTCCATCGAGGGCGTCGCGACCAGGAACTGGCCGGCGAGCGAGGCGAATTTCTCGGGTGCCTGCTGGGGCGCGTCGTTAGGCTGCTGGGCCGCGATCGGCGGCGAACAGCGAGCAACGCAAGAAGCGCAGCCAAGGCCAGGATCGGGCGCGCTAGCCACATGGGAACACCCTGATGGAGCAGGTGAATGGCTTGAGCCTACATCAAGCCACAGCCACGCGCCACGACCACTGGCCGCTCACTCGGCCGCCTGATTGTGGCCTGGCTTTTTACTCCAGCGGTCGGCCGCGGCATCGTCGGATGACTTGGCGTCGACCCAACCGCTGACGCTACCACTCGTGAGCGCGCTCGACCCGCTTCCAGAACGGCGCGCGGGTCTTGAGATAGTCCATCAGGAACTCGGCGGCCGCAAACGCGTCATGCCGGTGCGACGAGGCTGTCACCACCAGCACGATGTCCTCGCCGGGCGTGATCCGGCCGTAGCGATGGATCACGGTGACGCCACGCAGCGACCAGCGGCGCTCGGCAGCCTCGACGTGGCGACCGATCTCGGCTTCCGCCATGCCGGGATAGTGCTCGAGCGTGAGGGCCGGCGATCGGCTCGCCGTTCTCGTCGCCGCGGCAGATGCCGGTGAAGGTGACCACCGCGCCGATATCGGTGCGCCCATGCGTGAGCGCGCGCGCCTCGGCGGCGGCGTCGAACGGCTCCTGCTGCAGGCGGATGGTCGCGGTCATATCACTCGCTCATCACCCTCCTGCACCGCCAGTCATCCTCCAGTCATGGGCGGGAAGAACGCGATCTCGCGCGCGCCCGCGATCGCCGCATCGGCGCGCACGTGCGCGCGGTCGATCGCTGCGCGGATCACGCGCGGGTTCTCGAACGCATGCGCGTAGCCCTCGCCGCGCCCGGACAGCCACGCGATCAGATCGCCGACAGTGGCGACCGATGCGGGCGGCGTGACGTCCTCCTCGGGCTTGCCGACCCGCTCGCGCACCCACGCAAAGTACAGAACCTTCACGCCTCCGTCCTACCGATCACTTGATCAGATGGTGCACACCGGCGCGGAAATAGTCGTAGCCGGTGTAGAGAGTGAGGAGCGCGGACAGCCACAGCAGCGACAGCCCGATCGGCGTCACCACCGGCAGGATCGCATCGCCGGCGTCGCCCGCGATCAGAAAGCCCACCGCAATGAGCTGCAGCGTGGTCTTCCATTTGGCGAGCTGGGTGACCGGCACGCTCACCCGCAGCTCGGCGAGATATTCGCGCAGCCCAGAAACCAGGATCTCGCGGCACAGGATCACGATCGCGGCCCACACATGCGCGCCGCGGATGGTGCCATCGACCGCCAGCATCATCAGGCAGGAGGCCACCAGGAGCTTGTCGGCGATCGGATCGAGCATGCGCCCGAAGGTCGATTGCTCGCCGTATTTGCGGGCGAAATACCCGTCGAGAAAATCGGTCACCCCAGCCGAGATGAAGATCGCCAGCGCCACCCAGCGCAGCCAGATCCCGCCCTGCCAGATGTCCTGCCAGTACATGCAGGCCACCACGGCCGGCACCGCCGCGATCCGCCCATAGGTCAGAACATTGGGCAGCGCGAACGGGCGCCCCGGGACAATGATCGGCCTTGGAGTCACGGCTTCCATGAATTAGAGAATACCCTTCCTGATCTCACATCAAAAGCAACCGTTTTGCGACCGTCCCCATCCTTGCGACCGCAGGGGCGAGTTGGGCCCGACTTGAGCCTCGACCTGGGCTCATGAACCCTCGGTTTCAAGCGAAGAACGGGCCATTTTCAGGCCGTCAGAGCACAGCCGGCGCACATTTGCGTTATCGCTGGTTAATGAGGCCGGTCGTGAAAAAAGTCGTAAATTTTGCGCGCCGTCTCGGCGCTTACGCCGGGAACTTTGGCGAGGTCCGCCGCGGAGGCGCGCTCGATCGCTTTCAGCGTGCCGAAGTGCTGCAGGAGCGCGCGCTTGCGGGTCGGGCCGATGCCGGGGATCTCCTGCAGCCCGGCCTCGCGCAGGTCCTTCTTGCGGCGGGCCCGGTGCGACCCGATGGCGAAGCGGTGCGCCTCGTCGCGCAGCCGCTGGATGAAGTAGAGCACCGGATCGCGCGGCTTGAGCATGAACGGCTCGCGCCCCGCCACATGGAAGGTCTCCCGCCCGGCATCGCGGTCGGGCCCCTTGGCGACACCCACGAGGGGTATGTCAGTAAGACCAAGCGCGGCGAGCGTCTCCTGCGCGGCGGAGAGCTGACCACGCCCGCCATCGATGATCACGAGATCGGGCCAGGGGGATTCGGTGTCCTATCGCTGCGACGCTTCCGTCGCTGCTCGACACTCTCGCTCGTGAGCCGTCACGCTCGCACCTCTCCCCTGTGCGGGAGAGGGTGCCCGAGCGCAGCGAGGCGGGTGAGGGGGTTCGTAGCTCGCGATCATCCTGTCGCCCCTCACCCGGCTCGCTTCGCTCGCCACCCTCTCCCCAAGGGGAGAGGGTACCGGAGCCAGCCTCTCGTCCGTGCTTCCATCGACCGCAACGGATTTCCGCTGGCGCCTCCGCCATCAGCCGCTTGAAGCGACGCTCCAGCACCTCGCGCATCATGCGCGAAGTCGTCGCCCGGCGTGAGATCGGCCGAGCGGATGTTGAACTTGCGATACTGGTTCTTCCGGAAACCCTCCGGCCCCGCGACGATCATGGCGCCGACCGCGTTCGTGCCCTGGATGTGGCTGTTGTCGTAGACCTCGATCCGGCGCGGCGGACGCGGCAAGGCCGAAGCACTCCGCCAGCGCCGCGAGCAGCTTGCGCTGCGAGGAGGTGTCGGCGAGCTTGCGTCCCAGCGCCTCGCGCGCATTGGCGAGCGCATGGTCGACGAGCTCCTTCTTCTCGCCGCGCGGCGGCACGCGCATCTCGATCTTGTGGCCGCTCTTGGCGGAGAGCGCCTGCGCCAGCAGCGCGCGTTCCTCGAATCGTGCGAGACGAGGATGAGCCGCGGCGCGGCTTGTCGTCGTAGAACTGCGCCAGGAACGCGCCCAGCACCTCGCCGGCGTCGAGCTGCGGTCGGCCTTCGGGAAATAGGCGCGGTTGCCCCAGTTCTGGCCGGTGCGGAAGAAGAACACCTGCACGCAGAAGAAACCGCCCTCCTGATGCACCGCGAACACGTCGGCCTCCTCGACGCCGCGCGGATTGATGCCCTGATGCGCCTGCACCGCCGAGAGCGCGGCGAGCCGGTCGCGATAGATCGCGGCGCGCTCGAAATCGAGCGCCTCCGACGCCTTCTCCATCTCGGCGGCCAGCTCCTCCTTCACCTTGCGGCTCTTGCCGGAGAGAAAGGCGTTGGCCTCGCGCACCAGCTCGCGATAGTCGGCGAACTCGATCTCGCGCGTGCACGGGCCGGAGCAGCGCTTGATCTGGTACAGCAGGCACGGCCGCGTGCGGCTTTCGAAGAAGCCGTCCGAGCACGAGCGCAACAGGAACGCGCGCTGCAACGCCGTGATGGTGCGGTTGACCGCCCACACCGAGGCGAACGGGCCGTAGTAGCGCCCTTCCCGATTGCGCGCGCCGCGATGCTTGAGGATCTGCGGCGCCCAGTGATCGCCGGTGATCAGGATATAGGGGAACGACTTGTCGTCGCGCAGCAGCACGTTGAAGCGCGGCCGCAGCCGCTTGATCAGGTTGGCTTCGAGCAGCAGCGCCTCGGTCTCGGTCGTGGTCGAGACGAACTCGAGCGAGGCGGTCGCCGCGATCATGCGCTCGATGCGCGGGTCGTAGCCGGTCGGCCGCGTATAGGAGAGGATGCGCTTGCGGATGCTCTTGGCCTTGCCGACGTAGAGCACGTCGCCATTGGCTGTCGATCATGCGATAGACGCCGGGACCGCCGGGCGCGGGCTTGGCGTGGCGCATGATGACGGCGCGGCCGGCCGCGAGCGGGCCTGCCGCAGTCGCGAGATCGATCGCCCTGCTCGACCTCGGGCAGGCTCTGCTCGTCGTCCTCCTCGACGAGCTCGGTCGACGGATCGATGTCTTTTGTCGTGCCGCTCATGTCCTCACGCTGTTGGCCTCACGCTGTTGGCCTCAGCTCTTGGCCTTAAAGGTAAGCTCTCCGCATGGTGAATCAAACGTCGATCGCGGCGCGCCGGCGACAGGGTTTCTTAAGCCTGTGGCGCGCTTGCTCCCTAACGATTCATCAACGGTTAAATAGCAACTCGCCATAAATTTTAGCGAAGAAAACCGCTCGGAATTGGCCGGCTTTTCGCCGATCGCGGCCGAATGCCGGCCTCGACGGCGGCCCCGGAGACCCACGATGATACGCCTGATCTGCGGCGCGGCCGCGATCACGACGGCCGGCGCCGCCAGCGCCGCCGAGATCCCACGCTTGCCTTATGCGACGCCTTATCTGGTGAGCGTCCACAGCTGGTGTGGTCCCTACCTCGGCGGCCAGCTTGGCTATCAATGGGGCAGTGCCACCAACAACCCGGCGCGGCCCTCCGGCATCGCCGGTGGTGTGCGCGCCGGCTACAACTGGCAGACCGGCAGCTTCGTGTTTGGCGCCGAGGCCGATCTCAACATCTCGGCGGCGGAGGACCGCTTCGCCGGTTGGAAATTCTCCAATCCGTGGTTCGGCACCGTGCGCGGCCGCGTCGGCTATGCGTTCAGCAACGTGCTCGTCTACGGCACGCTCGGGCTCGCCGTCGGCGGCGGCCGCGTCGAGCTCGGCGGTGCGAGCGAAAACAGAATCCACACCGGATGGACCGCAGGTGCCGGCATGGAGGTCGCGCTCACCAATGCCTGGTCGGCGCGAGTCGAGTACCTTTATGTCGATTTGTCGGATCGGCCCTATGGGTTGACGGGCAGCAATCACGGCTTTGAATCGAGCCTGTTTCGCATCGGGGTCAATTACCGGTTCTGAGGCATCGCTATCGAGCCGGTCCCGCCACACCGTACGTGCACGCCTGCAACGCCAGGAAAATTTCGCGCCGTCACACGCGCGCATTGCTGTTCGCGACCGCGACGGTCGTATACGCTCGATCCCTCACTAGAGCCTTCGGGGGTCACCATGCTCAAAACCGTTGCAAGTGTTCTGTTCCTGCTCACGTGTGTCGGCAGCGCGAGCGCCCAGTATCCGTATGGCGGCGGCCCTCGATTCTACGGCTGCGTTGCGTTCGAGCACGCTGATTTCGGCGGCCGACAGCTTCCGATCCGAGCCAATAGCAGCATCGGATTCATGCCAGGCTTCTGGAACGACAGGATTTCCTCTTTCACCTGCGCGCCGGGGTGCGACATCACGACGTTCGAGCATGCGAACTTCGGCGGCCGAAGGCAGACCTGGGGCGGCAGCGTTCCCTTCGTGGGACGCGGGTGGAACGACCGCATCTCGTCGGTGGTCGTTGACTGCGGCCGATAGCCCTCTCCGCGATCGATTCACTCACCACGTCATGGCCGGGCTTTCCCGGCCATGTGCATTTTTGATGCGGCTCAAGACATAGAAGCGTTCGCACGCGTTTTCGGCTTGAGCGCGACACTATTCATCATTCGGTAACGATAAATCATTTCGTAAGTAAACGGTCTGCGAATTCACTCATCCTTCAGCACGTCGCGATACCGTCCGTGAACCAAGTCCGCGCGAGCGCGGATCCGCCTTGAGTGTGTGCGTGTGTGTAGGAGTTGCGTCATGAAACAAGTGTTGCTCGCATGCTGCGGCACGCTGGCGCTGGTCAGCGCCGCGACGGCTGCCGATCTTCCTCCCCGCTATCCGGTGACCAAAGGCCCCGTACTACGCGCCGGTCTACAACTGGACCGGTTTCTATCTCGGCTTCAACGGCGGCGGCGGCTGGGGCTCGTCGACCTGGGATTCGACCGGCGACTTCGACCTGTCGGGCGGTCTCGTCGGCGGCACCGCCGGCTACAACTGGCAGATCGGCGCCTTCGTGCTCGGTCTCGAAGGCGACATCGACTGGTCCAACATCAACGGCAACACGTTTGCGTTCTGCGCGCCCGGCTGCGAGACCAGCAACTCCTGGCTCGCCACCGTGCGCGGCCGGGTCGGCTACACCTTCGACCGCTTCATGCCCTACGTGACGGGCGGCCTTGCGCTCGGCGACATCCGCGCGCACACGCCAGGCTACGTCGGCCAGGATGACACCAATTTCGGCTGGACTGTCGGCGCCGGCGCTCGAGATCGCGCTCGTTCGGCAACCTGGACGCGCGAAGGCCGAATATCTCTACGTCGATCTCGGCGACATCAATTGCGGTCTTGGCTGCGGGCTCGCTGGCCACGACCACGTGTCGTTCACGACCCACATCGCTGCGCGGCGGCATCAACTTCCGGTTCTGACCCGCTCTCGGCACCGAACACAGCGAGAAAGCCCCGGGCATCGCCCGGGGCCTTTTTGTTTGCTATGTCGCGAACTGCTCATCAGCCCGGCGGCGGCGCGGTCGCGGCGAAGGACGGCACGCGCGCGGCGAAACTGTCGAGCCAGGCGACGAGCCGCGGATGGTCCTTGCGCCACTCGCCCTTGAAGCGGAAGTCGAGATAGCCGAGCGCGCAGGCGAGCGTGATCTGCCCGACAGTCGGCGGCGAATCGAGCGCCGGGCGGCGCCGCTTCGAGCGCAGCGAGCCCGCGCGCGACCTTGCCGGCCTGGTGATCGAGCCATTTCTGCACGTGCCATCTCGGGCGGCCGGTAGCGTCCCTCGTAGACGATGCAGGATCGACGGCATCGAGAATGCCGTCGGCGAGCGCTTCCAGCCGCAGCGCGTCGAAGCGCGCCTTGGTGTCCTTCGGAAGAATCTTGCCGCCGCCGGCCAGCGTGTCGAGATATTCGAGGATGACCGGTGAATCGAACAGCGTCGAGCCGTCGTCGAGAATAAGCACCGGCACCTTGCCGAGCGGATTCTGCTTGCGGATGCGGATCGGCAGTCATCCTGCGTGGAGGCCGGCTCGACCTTGACCTTGCCATCGAGGCCGAGCACGCTCACCGCGATGCGAGCCTTGCGGCCGAACGGAGAACCAAAACCAGTACGTAGCGTCACCATGGACAACAGCACTTTCCATGGCCGCCACCGTTGCAGGCACGGTTGCGGCGAATTGTCAGGGAAAGCCAGATCGGGCGCGCCGGCAAGCGCGCCCGTGCGAATGATCAGCCGGTAATGACGAGGTTTACGGCCTTGGGGCCTTTGCCTTTCTTGTCGGGCTCGACATCGAAGGAGATGCGCTGCCCCTCCGTTCAAGCGCTTTGAGCCCGGCCCGCTCGACGGCGGTGATGTGCACGAACACGTCGCGGCCGCCATCATCCGGCTTGATGAAGCCGTAGCCACGCTCTGCATTGAAGAACTTAACAATACCTGCCATTGCCATTGGGAAACTCCCAACCCCATAGCTGCCGCCGGCCCCCACGGCGCGACGGCTCGGCCGGACATTCACATGCGGGGTAGGGCATCGGCCGTTTTTCGGGCCTCAGTCACTCCGCCAGCCCCCATCGGAGGCGGAACGTCAAAGCCAACGGCATGACGTTAATCTAAACACGCGCTGTGGAAAAGTGCTGAAACTAATTTTCACCTGCAATCCAATCAAGCCGATAGTTACTGTTGCGACTACCGAGCACCTTAACAAGCTCTGGAAGGATCGCGGCGAGCTCGTTTTCAAGCGTCCATGGTGGATTGAGAACGATCAGGCCGCAGCCACCAAGTGGACCTTGCGCCGGCGTGGCATCGACTGCGAGCTCTGCTCGCAAGATGCGGGCGATGCCGCTGCGCTTGAGCCTGCGCGCCAGCGCATCGGCGTCCTGTCGGCCTTTGATCGGGTACCAGAGGAGGTAGATGCCATTCGCCCATTTGCGATGCGCAGCCTCAAGCCCATGCGCCAGGCGCGTGAAGTCTTGTGCTTCCTCGAATGGCGGATCGACAATCACAATGCCGCGTCGCTCCGATGGCGGCACGTAGGCGTTCAACGCCATCCAGCCATCGATAGCGACTGTTTTGACACGGCGATCACGCGCGAGATGATGCGCAAGTAACGCATAAGCTTTGGGTTCGAGCTCGCAGGCGACCAGACGATCCTGCGGACGCAGGAACGCACGCGCGAGCACGGGCGAGCCCGGATAGATGGTCAGCGTCGATTCCATTCCGGGCGAAGCGTCAGCAACCTGCTCATTCCCGCGCACGCCGTGATCCAGCGACCGCTGGTTCTGACCAGAGTCGTCGCCCTGGGTGCCCGCTTGCGCGGGGACGATCGAGGCAGCGGGCGCGCTGTTGAGGGATGCGACGACGTCGAGATAGGGCTTGAGCAACGCCTGCACAGCAGGCCCAATCGGCGCCGTCAGCAGACGCCCGATGCCGGCGCGCCATTCCCCGCTGCGGCTTGCCTCCTCGCCGGCGAGATCGTAAACGCCTGCCCCCGCATGCGTGTCGATCACACGAAACGCGGCAGGCTTGCCGCGCAGGTGCACCAGAATGCGCGCGAGGACCACGTGCTTGACGACATCGGCAAAGTTGCCAGCGTGAAAGGCATGGCGGTAGTTCATCGCGCGCCAGCCCGCGCACGCTGAGGATCGCGACGTCGAAGATCGTGAAGCAGAAGATCGTGCCTCACGGCTCCGACACAGCCGCTCCGCGACGCTGACGCAGCGGCGGCATCACCAGCTTGTCACGGCGGCACGCACGCCGGTTCGTCTCCTCGCAATCGCGGAAGCCGAGTTCCTTGGAGAGACAGATACGCACCTCTTGTAGTCGCCGGCTGTCGCAGCTGATCGCGATGCCGTCGCGCGAGAGGCCAGGATTGGCTTCGACAAACGCCTCCTCGACTTCGTCTGGTGTCACCGTGAGCGGTCGCGTGAGCTCGATGTAGGCCTCAGGGATCTTCACCTGCGCCCGCGCCTTGCGCACGGTATCGAAATAGGCGCGCGCGTTCAGCCCCGAGCAGGTGCCATGCCGGTCCCATTCGTGGAAGATCAGCCGTGGCGCCGGCATCAGGTCGAGCATGGAGCTCACGATGTTGCGGTCCAGTCGCGGCGCCGGCACCTGACAGAATTCCGGGAAGCCACGCTCATATTGCGGCCACAGGCCATGCACCACGAATGAGAATGGCCGCGCTCCGCATTGCTCCTGTGGGGGCGTTCCGCGCTCGCCTGCCGAGTCGCAGAACGATGGCGACCAGGACAGCGACAGCACAAAGAAGTCGAATTGTCCGGGCCGGTTCTGCCGGCGATCCTGCGCCAGCGCGAGCCCGGCGGCGAGCGCCATGGTGACCATGACGGCAAGCGACGAACGAACGAGAAGCGACGAACGAAACCTGGCCATGCAATACCCCTCACTCAACTCGATGTACCAAGTCTGCCTGATTAGGTCTGCCCGATCAGCGCGAGGCCAGGAACGTTACAAGAACAAAAAGGAAATGAAAAGAGGCTATAAATAACAAATATCTATCGTCAAATGTACAGCGGAGCTGCCAGTTCGCGGCCCTTTAGGGCCGCGCCATCTTGCAGGTGGGGTTGTAGGCCCAGTTGCGGTCAAGGCCGACCACACACCATTCGACCCCATAGGTCGAACCGATGATGCCGGTGTCCTCGCCGATCGAGTAGTAGATCGGATGCTTGAGGCCATCGGACACGAACGCAAGCGCGCTGCAAAACCGGCGCGGTATCGTATTGGGGGGTCCGGGCCGAAAGGCGACCTCGCGCACCTTGTCGAACGCCACGATCGACAGGTCCGAGTTCCAGAAGCGGCCCTCCTTCTCGGCGAAGCGCGAGCTGATCTTGGCCAGCGCACCGGGGAAGTCGCAAGGCGGCAACACGCCCTCGAAGCGCGGCCCTCCGAGATAGAAATTGAGCTCAAGAAGATTGGCCGCTGCCGCTGGGACGGCTGAGAGGGCAGCAAGCCCCGCGGCGAGTGCCAAGGCATACCGGCTCAACATTGGAATCAATCCTCTCTACTGGAGACGCAACGGTGCCGCGCGGCTCAGGCCCCGGTCAAGCCCGATAGGCGAGGCGATCCCCATAATCCCCTTGATTGTGGCACTTGCGCCACGTGAGCAGTCAGTCAACGGGCGCGTGAGTGCCTGCGCCTGTGGGCGGCGCGTGCGGCGCGCTTTCCATAACTGCCGCAGCTGACTAAGATTCGCTAGGCTCAGCGGTCAGGAGGCAGCGATGCGAACAGCGGCTTTGTGGGCAGTCGTCGCCATGACGATCGGCGTGGTCGGAACCGCGCAAGCGCAGCCTTACACCAAGGGCAATGATACCGGCGGCATCATCGCCTGGTCGTGCGAGGCCGAGCTGATGGCACAGCGGATCGCGGCCGACCACTGCGCCTGGTACAACAAGTATCATCGCATCACCGGCGTGCATCGCCAGTACGGCGACTACATCAGCTTCCAGTGCTTCTGGAACCCGCGCCTCGCGCGCTTTGCCCTGCCGGCCGTGGGCACCCGCACTCACGCCTGCCCGTCTTATCGGCCCGCCATTTCCGCGCGCTATTGATCAGGCCGCGCACGACACATGCAGCACGCAGCCGCCGTGGCGTGCGCCAATGCGGCATGATCGGCTCGCTATGATCTGGGCGGTATGATCAATTTGATTCGTCGCAACGGTGGAGACCCAAAGCGCCATGCGCCATCCTCTACACGCTGTCTCGATTGCAGCCTTGTCCGTGCTCGCTGGCGCGCCCGCCGGCGCGCTCGACCTGCCGGCCCGCAAGGTCGGGCTCTGGGAGGTCAAGATGGCGTTCGAGGGCCGCAACCTGCCGTCACAGGTCGTGCAGCAATGCATCGACGCGGCAACCGACAAGATGATGAGCGCGTTCGGCAGCAGCCTGCAGCAGAACATGTGCTCCAAGCAGGACGTTCAGAAAGTCGGCAACACGCTGGTGATCGATAGCGAGTGCCAGATCGCCGGCATGACCACGACCTCGCACGGCGTCGTCACCGGCGACTTCAACAGCAGCTACTCCGTGAAGGTGAGCTCGACGCGCACGGGCGGCCCCGCGATTCCCGGGATGCCTGCCGACGGCAAGTCCAATATGACAATCGAGGCCAAGTGGCTCAGCGCCTGCAAGCCTGATCAGAAGCCCGGCGACATGATCATGGCGGACGGCCGCAAGATCAATATCGTCGACATGCAGAACATGATGCCGCCCAACATGCGCGGCACGGGGCAGAAGAAGTAGGCGGAGCGTGGTTGTGTCCCGGCCGTTGACCAGGACACGGGCTCCCGCCGCGTTGGCCCGATGGTAGGATTGCCGAGCGCTTTTGGCGTTCGGTGATCGATGAAGCTCCTGTTCCTCGATATTGACGTCCGCATCGTGCTTTCGTCAACCTGGCGGCTCTACGATGACACGAAGGAACAACTGGCCGCCGCGGGCTTGTCGTGGATCGGTCAAACTTCCGATCTTCGGGCCATCCGTGGGCACGAGATCGCTCAGTTCCTCGGCGAAACACCGGACGTCGAGGCGTATGCGATCCTTGATGACTTCGCCGACATGCTGCCTGAGCAGTTGCCGTTCCTGGTCCAAACAGTCCTGTGCACGGGTTGCGGAGACGCAATTTTGCCAAGCTGAATAGGATTCTCTGGCTATCGCTCCGCGGCTCCGTCAGCCGAGGTGGATGGTGACGGACAGAACAAGTGAACGGAGCACTGATTGGCGTGTCCCGGCCGAGCGAAGCGAGAGCCGGGACCCAGGAGCCACAAGCACTATGAAGATATTGGGTCCCGGCTCGCTTCGCTCGGCCGGGACACGAGTTCGCGGCTATTCCCACCGCACCTTGTGGCGGTCGAGCACGCGGCGCACACCGGCGACAAGCTCGCTCTCCTTGATCGCGAACTGCGCCTCGGCCTGCTTCTGCTTGTACTCGTCGCGATCCTTGCTCATGCCGGCAAGCTCGGCGCCGAGCGTGAGGTCCTTGATCTGCACCTCGCCCTTGGCCTTTTCGTCGCCGCCCTGGATGACCACGCACGGCGCGGCACGCTTGTCGGCATATTTCATCTGCGCGCCGAACTTGCCGGCGCCGAGATAAAGCTCGGCGCGGATGCTGGCGTTGCGCAGCTCCTGCACCATGCGCTGATAGTCGGCGATGCGGTCCTGCTCGAACACGGTGACCACGACCGGACCGGGCGCAGGCTTGCTGTCGATCTTGCCGATGAGCTGCAGCGCGGCGAGCAGGCGCGACACGCCGATCGAAAATCCCGTTGCCGGCACCGGCTCGCCGCGGAAGCGCGACACCAGACCATCGTAGCGCCCGCCGCCGCCGACCGAGCCAAAACGAACCGGGCGGCCCTTTTCGTCCTTGGTGTCGAGCAGCAGCTCAACCTCGTAGACCGGGCCGGTGTAGTATTCGAGGCCGCGGACGACGGAAGGATCGATGCGGATGCGCCTCGATCCATAACCGCAGCCTGCGTAGATCTCATATATGGCTCTGAGCTCCCGTATACGCCTCAGCGCCAATGGCAGTCTGCGCAAGATCTTCTTCCCAATCGACCAAATGATGCTCATCGTCCAAGCGGGCCCTTTCACCACCTTCACCGGTCGATCCAATGATCATCTTGATGCGTACGCGATCATATTTCAGATTGCCGGTGGCCGTGCAGCACTCAAGAAATCGACAAGCAGTTTCAGTAACAGCTCGACTGCTCTTTGCTCGACGAAAGGTCCGGCGCCTTTCGTGAAATCTCCGCTCTCATCCTTGCGTCCTGCTACCGAGCAACATCCTCACGCCTTCAACACCGAGGCGATCGAGCTTATCGATTGCGCGCAGCACGGTAAGACGTCGTCCAGCACTTGCCTCCCCACCAAGACCGATCGCCTCCATCACCCCGTCGAGCACCTTGCGATTATTCACCTTCACCACATAGCTGCCGCGCGGAACGCCCAGCGCCTCCATCGTGTCCGCCGCCATCATGCACATCTCGGCATCCGCAGCCATCGAGCCCGAGCCGACCGTATCGGCATCGAACTGCATGAACTGTCGGAAGCGGCCCGGCCCCGGCTTCTCGTTGCGAAACACATAGCCGAAGCGATACGAGCGATAGGGCTTCGCCAGCGCGTCGAAATTCTCCGCCACGTAGCGCGCGAGCGGCGCGGTCAAGTCATAGCGCAGCGAGAGCCACTGCTCGTCGTCGTCCTGAAACGAGAACACGCCCTCGTTCGGGCGGTCCTGGTCGGGCAGGAACTTGCCGAGCGCGTCGGTATATTCGAACGCCGGGGTCTCCACCGGCTCAAATCCGTAGCGCTCGTAGACCGCGCGGATCTGCTCCACCATGCGCCGCGTCGCCGCGATCTCGGCCACGCCGCGATCGGCGAGACCGCGCGGCAGCCGCGCCTTGAGCTTGTTGGATTTATCGGATTTCTCGGCCATGCGCGGGTGGTAGCAGTCACGCGAAAAGGCGGCAAGCGCGCTCGTTCGTCGTTGCCGGGCTTGACCCGGCAATCCATCATTGGGATCAACTCTTTTCACGACGAAGATGGACGCCCGGGTCAAGCCCGGGCCATGACAAAGGTGCACCGATGCCCGCCACCGCCCCGGTCCCCAACGACCTGAACGCCTATTGGCTCCCGTTCACCGCCAACCGCGCCTTCAAGAAGGCGCCGCGGCTCGTCGCGCGCGCCAAGGACATGCATTACTACACCCCGGAGGGGCGCGCGGTGCTCGACGGCGCCGCCGGGCTCTGGTGCACCAATGCGGGCCACAACCGCGACCCGATCGTAGAGGCGATCCGCGCGCAGGCGGCCGAGCTCGACTACGCGCCGGCGTTTCAGTTTGCCCATCCCAAGGCGTTTGAGCTTGCCAGCCGCGTCGCCGCGCTCGCGCCGGAGGGTCTCGACCATGTGTTCTTCACCAATTCAGGCTCCGAGGCCGTCGACACCGCGCTCAAGATCGCGCTCGCCTATCACAACGTCCGCGGCGAAGGCGCGCGCACGCGGCTGATCGGGCGCGAGCGTGGCTATCACGGCGTCGGCTTCGGCGGCATCGCGGTCGGCGGCATCGTCAACAACCGGAAATTCTTCGGCTCGCTCCTGGCCGGCGTCGACCATCTGCCGACGACCTACAATCGCGAGCAGCAGGCCTTCACGAAAGGCGAGCCGGAATGGGGCGCACACCTTGCTGACGAGCTCGAGCGCATCGTGGCGCTGCATGATGCCTCGACCATCGCGGCCGTGATCGTCGAGCCGATGGCGGGCTCGACCGGCGTGCTGCCGACGCCCAAGGGCTATCTGCAACGGCTGCGCGCGATCTGCGACAAGCACGGAATCTTGCTCATCTTCGACGAGGTGATCACCGGCTTCGGCCGGCTCGGCCATGCGTTCGCGGCCGAGCGCTATGGCGTCACGCCCGACCTGATCACGTTCGCGAAAGGGATCACATCGGGCGCGGTGCCGATGGGCGGCGTGATCGTGAAGAGCCAAATTCACGACGCCTTCATGCGCGGGCCCGAGCATGCGGTGGAGCTCTTTCACGGCTACACCTATTCGGCGCATCCGCTCGCCTGCGCGGCAGGCCTGGCGGCGCTCGACCTCTATCGCGCCGAAGGCCTGTTCGAGCGCGCGCGCGTGCTCGAGCCGACATGGTGCGACGCCGTGATGAGCCTCAAGGGCTTGCCGAACGTGCTCGACATCCGCTGCGTCGGGATCACCGCCGGCATCGACCTGGCGTCACGCCCCGATGCGGTCGGCAGGCGCGCTTATGACGCGATGGTGCACGCCTTCGAACGCGAGAGCCTGATGATCCGCACCACCGGCGACACGCATCGCGCTCACACCGCCTCTGATCGTGAGCGACGCGCAGATCGATGAGATCGTCGAAAAGGTGGCGCGCGTGATCAAGGCGGTGGCGTAGAGGGCGTGAGAAGTAACAAAAACGGCCTTTCGCCCTTCCGCTTCGATGTAAGACTAAGGTAGCCTGACAGCAGAGCTGCCCGGCGGGACATGCCGAAGTCCCTTTTGAGCGGCAGCGCTCATGCCGTCGGCGGGCAAGCATTTAGAAAATACTCGGACTTGAATGAGTGTGGCGACTAATGCCCCTTCGTTCGTCCTGCACGTGATCTGAGGACATCATGAAATTTCCCCGCCGGCAATTTCTGCATCTGGCCGCCGGCGCTGCCGCACTGCCCGCCGTGTCGCGGATCGCTTGGGCGCAAGCCTATCCGTCGCGCCCCATCACCCTGGGTGTGCCATTTACCGCGGGTGGCGGCGCCGACACGTTTTCGCGCATTCTGGCAGAGCGAATGCGAGTGACCCTCGGTCAACCCGTGATCGTCGAAAACGTGACGGGCGGTGGCGGCAGCATCGGCACCGGCCGGGTTGCGCGCTCCGCCCCTGACGGCTATTCGCTAATTCTCGGCGGCTGGGCTACGCATGTCGTGAACGGAGCGGTGCTCTCACTTCCCTACGACGTGCTGAACGATTTCGAGCCCGTCGCCACGGTGACGAGCCAGCCGCTGCTGATCGTCGGCACGAACCGGTTTCCTGCGAATGACCTTCGCGGAGTGATCGCATGGCTCAAGGCAAATCCCGACAAGGCATCAATGGCGACGAGCGGCAGCGGCAGTGCCACGCATATTGCCGCGGTCTTCTTCCAGCGAGAGACGCGCGCCCGTTTTGCGATGGTGCCATATCGGGGCGGCAGCCAGGCCGTACAGGACCTTATCTCCGGACAGGTCGACCTGAAATTTGAGCAGCCGGCGAATTCGCTGGGGCTGGTCCGTGCCGGGCAAATCAAGGCCTATGCGGTCGCTGCCAATCGCCCGCTCGCTGCAGCGCCCGATATTCCAACCGCAGATGAAGCGGGGATGCCCGGCTTCCACATTTCGCTGTGGAATGCGATCTGGGCACCGAAGGCGACGCCTGCGCCCATCATTGCCAAGCTCAACGCTGCGGTCGTGGAGGCGTTGGCCGATCCGGCACTGCGCAGCCGGTTCGGCGAACTCGGCCTGGAGATCCCGCCGCGGGACGAGCAGACGCCGGAGGCGCTCGGCGCGCTGCAGAAGGCCGAGATTGAGAAGTGGTGGCCGATCATCAGGGCCGCGGGCATCAAGCCAGAGTGATGCAGCAACCTTGCTGAAATTGTACTTTGCCAATCGAGTGTGCTTCGTCCCGAGAGTCACTTCGCTCAACCCGTTCGTAAGACGCCTCTGCATCATATCCCGCAATCGACACGGCGCGATGTGGGGCGCCCCACTATCGCGTGCCGGACAACAACATTTGCTTTTGCGCGAACGCGATGTCGATGACATCGCCTGGATGGACTTCGGTGCTTTCGTCCGCCGCCAGGGGAGATTGCTTGCCGTCGATCTTCCGATAGATCACGATGTGTGGTTCACCAAAGTTGCCCTCGGCAATCTGCGACTTGATGGCCGCGACATAGAGGAGCTTTTCGCCGACCGCCTGCAATTGCGTCCTAACTCGGTCCAGATTGTTAGTGGCTTCCTGCAACTCCCGCAACAGACGCACACGGTTGTCGTCGTCCGCCTTTTCGATTCGCCTGCTATATTCATAAAGAATACGCCGGGAGTCCGCTAGCTTTGAGCCGACGTCGAGTTGCCTGCTCCTCTGTAAGGCGATGGCTCGTTGGTCGTCAGTAACTCGATTTGTCGTTGCCAACCCCTGCTTGCTGAGGGTTGTGATCCTTGCGAGATTTTCGGTTTGCAGCTTGATCGCTTCCTCTTCTTTTTGCTGACCAGCAATGAGGGATTCAACTTGATCTTCAGCGCTTTTCTTAGCCAGCTCAAGATATTTCGTCTCTTTTTGTTGATCGGCACTGCGGACATTGAAGTAATCCATCTCGAGCTTGATCAAATCGGAAATGATCCGACGCGCCACTGGCGCGTCCAGCTTGCTGAAATCCGGAGCCTCGGTGCCATCAAGCGACGCCCGGAGACTTGTCACCCGCGCTTCGCGTCCAACGTACTCCGTCCACAGGCTTTCGTATTGGCTGCGAAGATCAGCTGCGAGCAACAACGGATTCTCCATCTTAAAGCGCATCAATTCATAGCCGCCCGCGATCGCCACAGCATGTCTCACGGTGAGAGACGGCTGATACGCATGCGCACCCGGTTTTGCGACATTCCCGTTCACGTAGAATGGGCGGTGCTCAACGATCTCTGCAGTGACATCCGGTGATCGGATGATATTGCTCTTGGCCAGCGACTCTCTCAACTTGGTGCGCAATTCGGCGAGCGTCAAGCCGGCCGCCCGGATGTCTCCCAACAGCGGAAGAGATATATCGCCATCGACATTGATCGCGGTGCGCCGCTTAAAATCCTGCACCCCGAAGACGGAGACCTCGACTACGTCACCGCTATCGAGTCGATATTGCGCGTGCGCATCCGTGCGCCATAAGCTGGCAACGACCACCAAGACGACCTGCAGTCCCGTCATTTGGCTGCGCGCCGAGGTCTTGCGAGGCTGAGGTGTCATGTCGTGCCCTCACTGACCGAAGAACCAGTGCATCTTGCCCGATCGACTTTCAACGCCGACCTGATGATTCGCCTTTATGTGCCCATGCGCGCCCGCGATAGGAAAGATCCATGCCATACCGGCCTCCCTCGTACTTGCTGATCTTTCGCGGATCCACTTGCGTCAGCGCCAAAACCGGCAATGGCCCACCTTGCCGCTTCAGAATCGTGATGGCGCGGTCCGCGGCGGATCGCGTGGTGACACACCAGCGAATTGCAAACAGAACACGGTCGACATGACCCGCGATCAGGCTGGCATCCGCCACGGGAAGCACCGGTGGCGAATCCAATACGACCACGTCGAACATTTGACGCACCGAATCGAGAAACGGAAGCAGCCGATCTGGACTCAGCAACTCAAGCGGGTCACGTACCACCTCGCCGGCTGGCAGAAACGTCAGCGGACCCGGCAGCAACTTGATGAGCGCCTTTTCCAAAGGAGTCGTTCCGGCAAGGACCTCGCCGAGGCCGGCGGACGAATCGACGTTGAAGACACGGTGCGCGGACGGGCGGCGAAAGTCCGCATCGACGAGCAAGCAGGATCTGTTCGAGAGCGCGAACGTCTGTGCCAGGGCTGACGCAAGGACCGTCTTGCCGTCGCCCGGTGCCGCTGAAGTGACGAGGATCACGCCAGGATCACTCAACCGTGCACAAATTGTCCGCACGGCCTCGGCCAACGGGCTGGTCGGGTCTCCAACGATGGTCTTGAGCACGCGCCGGCCACCCCCTCGAAACTTTGGAACCTCGCCCAAAGTCTCCATGCCGAGCGCACACTCCATCTCCTCGGCCGATCGAAAACCCACCTGAAGCTTGGCCAGTAAAATTCCGAAACCGAGGGCGAGTACCAGCGACCCAAAGACAGTACCGGGAACCAAATAGCTCAATGGCAATCCTGATGTTTGGATCGGTATCTGGGCGCGCGAGCCGATACGGGTCTCGGGACGCGGAGCCTCGATCAGGGAGTCCGCTGATCGCGCCCTCCGCAACAGATCTTCCAGCAAGACGCGACTTGCTGCGGACTCGCGCGTTACCGCACGCAGTCCGCCTTCCGCCGCCAAGACCTGATCGAGACGAGCCTGGGCCTCCTTGAGCTGTTGTCGCACGTTGATTTCGCGGTCGGTCGCGACGTTCGCAGCTTCTTCCAATGTGGTCATGACACCGGCAGTGGCCTGTTGCAGCCGCGCCTCAGCTTGCGCTCGCTCCGAAGTGGCGAGGGTGACCTGCAACGCGAGTGCATTGACTTCCTGCTGAGCTGTGGAGGTTGCACGTTCATCACCAAGGCCGTGCTCTTTGCGATAGGCCAGCTCGACCGTTTCCGCTTTGACCACACGTTCCTGCAGGGTGGCGATCTCCCGATGGAGCCAGTCGCTTGCTTCCTGAATCGACTGCATCCGGGCCGCACGCTGAGCCGCAATGTGAGCGTCTGCAATCGCATTAGCAACTTCAGCAGCATGTTCGGGGTCTGGCCAAGTATATCGAACACGGATCGTATAGGCCCGCGGGTCGGTAACGATCCGCATATTGCGAGCAGCCATGCCGATCGCAAATGCTTCCTCTTGCCTCGCGGCCGGAATGGGTGGCATCGGTTGTCGGAAGAAGTTTAGGAACGTCATCGCCGAGCCCGCTGTGCTCCTTTGATATTCAGAGCGGCTAGTGAGCTTCAGTCGCTTAACAACATCGGCTATCAGTTGCGGTAGCATCAGCATGCTGACTTCGGTGTTCACCGCAACACCGTCGTCCCATAGCGTGCCAGTAAGCGATACGGGACCTTCAACGACAGGATTTCTCCTGGGATCGACGATCAGGACTGCTTCCGCCGTGAACTGTCGGGGAATATTCAGGACGATGTACAAGCCCGCTATCAAGCAGACAAGAAAGGTCACGGAGATAATGCCCCAGCGAGCAGCCAGTTGACCCAGCAACTTGGATCCGTCCCCAAGCTCTTCATGAAGACGCATTGCAAGCGAGCTGGGCGTGAACCCCAGTTGGTCGCGTGGCATTGTCTTGTGCGCGATTGGAAGTCGCCTGACGGGTCCGCGACAGACGTCCGACATCTGGTCGCTTTCATGGTGACCTTCAGTATGCATTGTTGGACTACCAAAGCTGGGGCGGGTCATCAGAAGAATGCGGAAGTCAAACCAAAGCGGCTAGCAGACAATACAGCAGTGATCGTATTCGACCCGATGTCTCCTTATGTGCACGTCGGGCACGTCGGGCGTTTCTCCTCTGTATCCATTCACTTGGGCCCGCCCGACGAAGCCCGGTTTGCTCTTCTGCTGCGGGTCCTAACTGAGGATGAATTTGTCATATTCGATGCCATGTGCGAGCGCGTAAGGCTGCGGACTGACCAAGGACATCTCTCCTCTCAACATCTCAGCAGCCGAGGCAGCTCAGTCCAGGCTCAACCGGAGCACTGGACCAACCCTGCTCAGGCTCATCGTTGCGACGACGGGCTTGCCGCACACTCTCCGAGCCACAGCCGCGGGAAGGGAACCAAGCGCAAGCACTCGATCGGCGGCTGGAGCTTTTCGCAGTACCAGGAGTGAACATGTTACCGCAGCTCCCAAGGAGCGGTCATCTGTCCAATGGTTTATCTTCCTTGCGGCCTATTCTTTCGACCCGCCCAAAGCTTGGTCCCTTTTCAGGATGCGCGTCGGTCCCTCGGCGAGCTGGCAAACGCGCTGGAGCGAACAGAAGCGCATCGGCGCTCGTTGCGGCGTCCATCGCGTGATCCGGCAGTTCGGTTGTCGCGAATTCACCTGTCCGAAAGGCGTGATTTGTCCGAATGTCTTCGCTCAACTCGTTCGCAAGACCGCCTCTGCGTCATATCCATAGAGCCGCTCCTGTTCCGACGGAAAAGTCGCCGACTCAGGGATCCGGTTCGACCGCATGCGCGCATTGCGATCTGCGATCGCGGCCGCATCGGTCATCTGGTAGAGTTCCTCCTCGTGGCGGGAGAGTTCCTGCATCCAGGCCGTGCGCGGCTGCCGAAGCTGGACGTAGCGTTTAAGGGCGGCGACCGGATCGTGGGCGCTTTCGGCGACACAGCCGGCAAGGACGTAAGCATCCTCAATGCTCTGCGCGGCGCCCTGGGCGTAAAACGGCATCATCGGATGGGCGGCGTCGCCCAGCAGAACCACCCTCCCCACGCGCCAATCCGGCAGCGGCTCGCGATCGTACAGCGCCTGGCGAAGCACCCGCGGGGTCGCTGCAATGATGGTCCGGATGGTGTCGTGCCAGCCGGTGTATTCTGCCAGCGCGTCCTCGATGCGTCCCTCGGCTAGCCAGGACTCTCGCGCCGGCTGTTCCGAGCGGCTGATGCCGATCCAGTTGAAGGTGCGTCCCGCCGCGACATAGTACTGAACGATGCTCCGGTTGGGCCCCATCCAGACGCCGGTCACCCGGCCTAGATCAAGGTGGGCAACCCGCTCCGCCGGGACGAGTCCGCGCCAGGCGACGTTGCCGGTGTAGCGCGGCAGCTCGCGCCCGAAGAGCTGGGCCCGCACCGTTGAATGGATCCCGTCCGCACCGATGAGGACATCGCCGGTCGCAGTGGTGCCATCGGCGAGTGTGACGGTGACACCGTGTGCGTCCTGCTCGAAACGGTCGACATGCGCGTTCAGGCGGAAGCCTGTGTCGCCGAGGCCGCCCAACAGCACGTCGAGCAAATCAGCCCGGTGTGCGTGATAGTAGGGCGCACCGAAATGCGCCTCCGCCCGCTCGCCGAGCGGCGTCCAGTAGAGGCGGTCACCATCGTCCCAGGCCCGGTAGTCCCGCCCCTCCGGATAGACGGCCACACGTGCCAATGCGTCACCGAGGCCGAGCGTCCGGAGAACGCGCGTGGCATTGGCACTGAGCTGAATGCCGGCTCCGACCTGACTGAAGGCCTTCGCCTGCTCGAACAGAATTGCTTCGATGCCGCGTTGCTGAAGCGCCAGGGCCGTGGTGATGCCACCGATCCCGCCGCCTGCGATCAGGATTTTGAGACCACCGTGGGGCATGACTTCCTCTGGAACGATTTCAGACCTACACTTGAACGTTGTCGGACGGAAGGTTGCGCCACAAGCGCGTTTACGCGCGTCTTTCGACGCGCCACAAGCGCGTTTACGCGCGTCTTTCGACGCGCTACGGGCGAAACACATGTCACCTCAAGAGGGGCAAGGATGTGACAATGTCAACGATCAATTCAAGACACATCATGCTGAGTGCCGGTCTTGCGTTGGCCTTGCTGCTCGGCGACGAACCGGCCGGCGCGCAAGACTATCCGTCTCGGCCGATCACGGTGATCATCCCGTTCGCGGGCGGCAGCGCCAGTGACGTGGTCAGCCGGATCATGTTCGACAAGATGTCGAAGAACATGGGCCAGCCGATCGTCGTCGAAAATCGTCCCGGTGCCGGTGGCAATTCCGGTACGTTGCAAGGCGCGCGCTCTGCGCCCGATGGCTATACGCTGATCGGTGGCGGCTCCGGCCCGGTCGCCGCCAATCTGACGCTCTACAAATCGCTGGGCTACGACCCTGAGAACGATCTTGAGATCATTTCGCCGTTTGCGGGCTTCACCATTGTGGTGGTGGTCAGCAAGAGCTTGCCGCCGCGTACCCTCAAGGACCTGATCGCCTACGCCAAGGCCCATCCGGGCCTGAACTTCGGATCGGTCGGCATCGGCTCTTCACAGCATCTGGCGGGCGAATATTTTGCGCAGACCACGGGCGTGAAGATGACACACATCCCCTATCGCAACATCGCGCAATATGGCCCCGACCTGATCGCCGGCACAGTGCCACTCGGTTTCCAGTGGTTTCCGAACGTTGCAGGCCCGCTGCAGTCGCAAGGCGCGCTTCCGCTTGCGGTCGCGGGCGATGCCCATCTTCCCACCATTCCGGACACGCCGACGACAACCGAGGCCGGCCTGCCGGAATATAAGGAACGCGGCTGGTTCGCGCTGCTTGCGCCCGGGAAAACGCCGAAGCCGATCCTGGAGCGGCTCAGCAAGGAGGTGGCCGCCGCGCTGAAGGACCCCGCCGTGAAGGCCGGCTTTGAAAAGGTGGGTGCAGAGACGATGTGGATGCCGCTCGACCAAGTCAGGCAATGGCATAAGGGCGAAATAGAGAAATATCGCGACATCATCTCCAAGGCCGGTATCGAGAAGATCGAATAGCATCGTTTGATGCAGGAGCGCGTCTTAATTGTCGGCGCCGGGCCGGTCGGCCTGGTTGCGGCGGCCAATCTCGTTCACCGTGGTGTGCCGGTGACCGTATTCGAGGCGGGAGCGACACTCAGCGAGGAATCGCGCGCCTCGACGTTCCACCCGCCGACACTGGATATGCTGAATAGCTTCGGTGTCACAGCGCCGCTGATTGCGCAGGGATTGAAAGCGCCACGCTTCCAGTTTCGCTCCAAGAAACACGGATTGCTGGCGGAGTTTGATTTCAGCGCAATTGCGGACTCCACGCGCAATCCCTACCGGGTGCAATGCGAGCAGTCGAAGCTCACCCGCATCCTGCTTGATCAGCTCAGCTCGCAGCCGAATTTTCAAATCGAGTTTGGCAGTGCCGTTCAAGACGTAACCCAGGATAGCAATAGCATAGAGATTGCCATTCAACGCAATGGACGCACTGAAAGCCGTCGCGGACGCTGGCTCATCGGTGCCGACGGCGCCCGCAGCGACGTGCGCCGATCGCTCGGCATCGCATTTGAGGGGTTCACCTGGCCGGATCGGTTTCTCGTCGTCAGCACGCCGTTCGACCTTGGCCAAGTCATTCCCGGCCTGGTCGAGGTTTGCTACGTTGCCGATCCGCAGCGCTGGCACTTCCTGCTGCAAATTCCCGGGCTATGCCGCGTGATGTTTCCGATTGCGCAGCACGAGAGCGACGAGCTGGCCCTGAACCCCGCCTTTGCGCAATCCCTGATGGCGACCATCGTGCCCGGTCTGTCCACTTATGAGATCGCGCACGTCACGCTCTACCGGGTTCACCAGCGCGTCGCCGAGACATTTGCGCTTGGGCGCACATTCCTGATTGGCGACGCGGCCCATATCAACAATCCCCTTGGGGGCATGGGAATGAACGGCGGCATTCACGACGCGATCAATTTGACCGACCGGTTGGCGGGCGTCTGGCATGGACAGGGCGGTGCAGCCGACTTTGAACGCTTCGATCTCCAGCGAAGGCTAGTCACGCTCGAATATATCGAGACGCAATCGATTCAGAACAAGCGCAACCTCGAATCCGATGGCGAGGACTTTGGACGAGCGCTGCGGCACATCGCAGCCGACAGTGGCCGAACCTACGACTATCTGCTGCGGGTCTCGATGATCGCCAGCTTGCGGCGAGCGAAAGAGTTGGGGTGACAGCATCGATTCCGATTGCGCAGGCGAGCGGGCTGACCCTAGGAGCTTCTCTTAGGCTTGCTCTTGCTGGTCTTGCCTTTTCCGGAACCACGCAGCGGCACCACGTTGGACACACCGGCGCTCCGGCGCAGCGCCTCCTTGAGATCCAGCGGCCGCCCATGCTTGCGCAAGAGATCGCGAAACGCCTCGTCGGCGAGCTCCTGAAAGTCCTTCATCTGGTCATGCGCCAGCAGGTTCAGCGCGTGCCAGGTCTCGTCGTCGAATTGAACGCGCTTGCCGCGCATCACCGCACCTCTATGGCTCCCTGCCACGCCGGATGTGCTTGGCTTGACTCACCTACTTCACCGGGGAATATAGCGCCCGCCCGCGGCCAGCAAAGCCCACTAAAGCCCAGCAATGTCCAGCGCTCGCAGTCGAGCGCGAGCGGTGACATGATAAGCCAATAAGCCGACGGGATGATTGAGAAGGTTGCGTGATCAAGAGCGGTAACGCGGTTGACTTCACGTTCCCCCTCACCAATATACGCGCGAACTTTGTCGCGCTTGTCCCTCAGGTCCGATGAATATAGTCGACCCAATCCTTTACCAGTGCAAGATTAATCCTCTGGTCACAGCGATCTGCACGCCGGGTGCAAACGTCGCATCGATCAACTATGCAACACTCGACCGCTCGATACACAGTGCAGCTCGCTCCGCTCTCAAGGCCGGGCTCGCACCCGGACAGACGGTCGCGCTGTTTATCGCGGACACAGTGCTTCACGCGGCTCGTTGCGTTCGCGCTCATGCGACTGGGCATTGCCACGGTCTCGCTCACGCGTCTGCGCGTGCCGAAAGAGATCGCCGTCGACGCCATCCTCACAGACCGGCCGACACTCAATTGGCAGCCATCCGATCCGGTCGTCGCCGATCAGCTATGACTGGATCAATAGCGAGGGCGGCGTGCCTGACTATGATCGCGTTTGCCCCGACGATGAAAGCAAGGTCTGCCGCATCATCCTGACCTCCGGCTCGACCGGCGAATCCAAGGGCGTTGCCTTCACCCATCAAGATCTGGCGGCGCGCACCGCGCACGCAACCTATGTCGAAGGGCTCGCGCTTTGCTCATTGCGCGCGCTTGTTCTGTGATCTCGGCTTTGCGACCTCGCCTGGCTTCCGCTATGCGCTGTCGCTGCTGAGCCGTGGTGGCACGATCTACTTTCTGGGTCCCGACCCAACCGACATTCTGCAGACCCTCGACCTGCACCAGATCGAAGGGATGGCGACATCGCCCTATGGGCTTGGCGAGTTCCTCAAGTTCTTCGAGGCCGACAGCGCGTTCGAGATCCGCTTCGACCACATCATCTGCCAGGGCGCGATGCTGTCGCGCGAGCTGTCGCGGCGCGCGCGCGCCCGCATGTGCCAGAACCTCTACAGCATCTACGGCGCCACCGAGACAACGACCGTCGCGTTCGGGCCGGCCAGCGTCACCGAGTCGATGCCCGGCGCCGTCGGCTATGTGCCGCGGGCGTCAAGGATCGAGATCGTCGACGACGCAAGGAGATCTGTTGCCACCCGATGCGGACGGCCGGTCCGCATCCGCAGTCACACACACCGCAGCGGATACGTTGGCGATCCCGAAGACCCGCGCATCCACTTCCGCGATGGTTGGTTCTATTCCGGCGATATCGGGCGATTGACGCCGGAGGACGGCTCCTCATCATTTCAGGCCGCGAGAAGACAGCGCTCAACATCGGCGGCGACACCGTCAGCCCGGAACGCGTCGAGGAAGTCCTCACGGCCTTTGCCGGAGTGCACGGAAGCGGCCGTGTTCGCAACCGACAACACGCTCGGCATCGGCGAGCTGACTGCGCTGATCGTCGGCCCGCTGGCCGGTCACGAGCAGGCGCTGCGCGACTTTGCGCGCAACGACTGCCGCCGTCCTGCGTGCCGGTGCGGCTGATCGTGGTCGCCACCCTTCCGCGCGGCAGGACAGGGCAAGATCGATCGGCATCGGATGGCCGACTCTCGCCAAGGCCGGCGCATGCACGCGATCCTCATGAGCGCGCGCCTTTAGCCATGAACATTGTCGATCCGATCCTGTTCCAGTGCCGGCGGCAGCCGCCGGTGGCGGCGATCTGCGTGCCCGGCGCCGAGATCAGCCTGATCAGCTATCGGCGGCTTGCGCTCTTCATTCACAATATCAGCCGGAGGCTCGCAGCGACTGGATTGCGGCCCGGGCAGCTCGTGGCAGTCAGCATCGAGGACCAGATCTTCCACATTGCCATGCTGCTTGCGCTCGCACGGCTTGGAATGGCGAGCGTCTCGGCGCGCGGCGCGACGCGCCCACCGCTGCCGGTCGACGGCTTCATCACCGACAAGACACTGCCGGCGGGCGTCACCGACCGTGTGATCCTCGCCGACATGTCCTGGACCGAGGGCGACGGCGTCCCGGTCGACGCTGCGCCCGTGCGCCCCGACGACCTCTGCCGCGTGATCCTGACCTCAGGCACCACCGGCGAGCCCAAGGGCGTGCCGATCAGCCATCGCCTGCTCGCCGACCGCATCGCCCGCCACACCACCGTGTTCGGCGCACGGGTGGCCGACTGCCGGCGCATCTACAGCGACATGCCGATCACCACCTCGCTCGGCTTCCAGTTCCTGCTCGCCACGCTCTGGCGCGGCGGCACCTACTTCCTGCCGGGCGACAGTTTCGAGAGCACGCTCACGGCGATGGAGCAATACCGAACTCAATGCGTGCTGGCGCCACCGAGCGGGCTCGAGCTGCTGTTGAAATGGTTCGAGGTGACGCCTGCCTATCAGAGCAACCTTCAGGTCGTGATCAGCGGCGGCGACCTTCTCTCGCAGACGCTGTCACGCCGGGTGCGCATGCGAATGTGCTCGCACCTCGTCTCCGCATACGGCTCGACCGAAGCGAGCATCACGGCGACGCGCGCCGGCGCACGAGATCGACCGCATGTCGGGCGCAGTCGGCTATCTCACACCCGGCGTGCGGGCGCAGATCGTCGACCGCGATGGCGTGGTGCAGCCGCCGGGCATGCGAGGGCCTGTTGCGGATCCGCAGCGAGTTCGCGGTCGATCGCTATCTTGGGCGAACCATCCGGCAGCGAGCGCATGTTCCGCGACGGCTGGTTCCAGCCGGGCGATTTCGCCACTCTCGACGCCGAGGGGCTTCTCGCAATCACCGGGCGCGACAAGAACGTGCTGAGCATCGGCGGCGACAAGATCAGCCCGGAGGTGATCGAGGCGGTGGTGGCGGCGTTTCCGGGCATTGCGGAGGTCGCCGTCACGAGCCTGCCGAACGCCGTCGGCAACCATGAGATTGTCGCGGTCATCGTGGGCAACGGCGAGATCGACCTCGAGGCGCTCGGCCGCCATTGCGCGGCGCAGCTTTCGCCCCAGTTCGTGCCGGCGACACTTCGCCGTAACCGACCGTCTGCCGCGCAACGACATGGGCAAGATCGACCGGCCCCAACTGGTCGAACGGCTGCGGGCGAGCCTGGCCGGCCAAGCCAGCTCGTGATCGGCCGCGCAGACGGCTCGTCCGCTCACGCCTCCTCGACGATCGACTTCAGCATGGCCTGTAGCTGCTCGCGCTGCAGCTTGCGGTTCTCGCCGCGCGGGATCTCCTCGACCACAAACATCTTGTCGATGTTGCCGCTGAACTTCTGATTCGACTCGATATGGCGCCGGAAGTCGCCCATATCGACGCCGATCCTCAAGCACGACGCCGACCCAGATCTCCGCAAAACCCGTCTCGCCCATCACGCTGCAGACACCGGCGTCGCGCACGCCCGGCGCGGCGAGCAGATACTCCTCGACATCGGTGGTCGCCAGCTTGACGCCGCCGCGATTGAGCACGTCCTCGCGCCGGCCGGCGATGCACAGCACACCGTTGTCGGTAAGGCGGCCGATGTCGCCAGGATAATACCAATGAGACTCGGCGTCGAGTCGGGTCTGCGCGCAGCCGCCGACGAGCCTGGTCAGTGGCGTCTCGACCCGCACGAAGCCCTCGCTTCCGACCGGAAGCACCGCGCCGGCCGCATCGACGATCTCGACCTTCACCTCAGGCACCACAAAGCCGACCGCATCCGGGAATGCTCGCGATCATGTCGTGCGGTGCCAGCGCGACGGCGCCGGCCTCGGTCGCGGAATAGGCCATGATGATGTTGCGGCACAGATTGCGCTTGAGCCGATCGACGCCCTGGCGCGAGATCATGCCACCACCGAGTGCGCAACGCCTTGAGGTACGGCAGCCGGACGCGCGCACCCTTCTCCTGCAATTCGGCAAGTGCGATCGCCTGCTGCGTCGACGCGACCATGAACTCGACGCCGTAAACGTTGGCCAGCACCAGCGTGGGCTGCCCCATAGGGAGCAAAGCAAACGGTCTTGCCGATGTCGAGGACTGCGATCACCGCATAGAAGCCAACGTGCTGGCGAGGCCCGGCACGACCAAGGCACGCTCGAAGTCGACAACCGTCAAATTCTTCAAAAACGGATGCGATGTGCGCGCGCCTCCGGCGTGTATGCGACCATCTTGGGCCTGCCGGTCGAACCGGAGGTGAAGAAGATCATGTTGCTTTCCGGACCGGCCGCGGGCGACGCGACCGCGCCGGCATCAGAACGACGGGTGTGCGCACTCATCCACGCTTCATTGAACAGAATGGTGGTGCGATCGGTCCAGACCAGCCCGCCGTGCTCGGAGACAAGCGTATCGGCACCGGTCATTGCCAGGTGTGGCAACAGTGCCTGCGAGGCCAGGTACAACGCTGAAACCCAGGTGCAAGAGACCCAGGCTCGCGACCAGCATGCGGCGCCAACAGGAACTCCTCAACGTCGGTGGTCGCAAGCTTGACACCGCCGCGATTGAGCACGTCCTCGCGGCGGCCGGCGATACACAGCACCCCGTTGTCGGTTAGTCGGCCAATATCGCCTGGATAATACCATGAGGAGTGTGAGCCTGGGGCAGTCTTGCGCGCGGCCGCGGCGAGCATGGTCACAGGCGTCTCGACCCGCACAAATCCTTCGCTCCCAACCGGCAGCACTGCACCCGCGGCATCGACGATCTCCACCTTCACTTCCGGTAGCACGAAGCCGACCGCGTCAGGGATGTCCGCAATCATATCGTGGAGCGCAAGCGCGACCGAGCCGGCCTCGGTCGAGGCATAGATCACAATGATATTGCGGCACAGGTTGCGCTTGAGCCGATCGACGCCCTGACGCGATATCATGCCGCCGCCGGTGCGTAGCGCCTTGAGGTACTCGGCAGCCGAACGCGCGTGCCTTTCTCCTGCAACTCGGCGAGCGCGATCGCCTGCTGCGTCGACGCCACGATCAGCTCGATATTGTAGAGGTTCGCGAGCAGCAACGCAGGCTGCCCGAAGGGGGCAAAGCAGGCAGTCTTGCCGGCATAGAGGATTTCGCTCGCGCGATCAAAGCCGAAGCCGCTGGCAAGGCTCGGCACAACCAGGGCCCGCTCGTAGTCAATGACTTCCGTGCCTAGCAGACAGCGAACGCGCTCCGCTCGCATCTCAGGCCCGTACACCGCCATCTTCGGCCTGCCCGTTGAGCCTGACGTGAACAGGATCACATCACCATCGCAGGCAGCCATCGACGGGACTACGGTCCCGCTCTCGGAGCGACGCGCATGTGCACGCAGCCAAGCTTCGTTGAAAAGCATCGTAGTGTGATCCGTCCACACCAGTCCGCCATGCTCGGAGACGAGCGTATCCGCCCCTGCCAGCGGCAGTTGGGGGAGCAGCGTCTGCGAGGCCGGCACAATGCTGAACCCCGCCTGTAACAGGCCGAAGCTCGCGACCAGCATGCGGGCCGGATCCTCGATCGCAACCGCAACCGGCTTTGCGGGATCAAGCTCCGAGCGCGCGAAATGAGCCGTCGCCGCCATGATCGCATCGGCCAGCATCCGGTAGGTCTGCACGCCATGCGGCTGGATAATGGCGGGCCGCGCCGGCGTCGCATTCGCCCAGAACAGGATCGCGTCGACGATCTGCATCACGCGCGCTCCCTTGCGCAGGCCAAGCAGCAGTTCCTTCAGTCTCGGCTTCTGCACCTTGCCGAGATCGCCACGCGGCAACTCCGGCAGAACAAACAACTCGGACAGATTTTCGCCGACGTCGGCGTTGGCCCGGGCCTTGGCCTTGAGCGTCTTCGCTGTCGACCGGACCGTTCGTCACCACTGCCACCCACAGTTGCTCCACGCCGGCCGCGTCGGGCACACTGCAAGCGGCCGCCTCCCGCACTTCCTCCAGGGTTTCGAAGACGTCCTCGATCCGGCGCGCCGACAGCTTGTGCCACCGATATTGATGACATCGGAAGTCCGCCCGGTAAGGCATAGAATTCCGTCATCGGTGAGATGCCCCATGTCGCCAGGATAAAACCACTGATCTGCTGCACGGACGCGCCTGAGGACCGACATTGCCGAGAAAGCGTGGCGTGCGATAACGAATGATGCCGTCCCGGCCATTGGAGCCGGGTTTCCCAGCACTCATCCACAATCTCGACCTCGGCCCAAGGCCGCTACGAAGCCGACAGCACCCGCGATTCCTTCGATCAAATCAAATGGCGCACAGGCGGCAAGCCCGCCTTCGGTCGACGCATATTCGTTGATGACGTTGCGGCAGAGCGTGGCGCGGATACGCCTGACGCCTTCGCGACCGATGCTCGCGCCACCGATCATGATGGTCTGCAGCGAATCGACTGGCAGCTCGGGCTTCGATTCCTTGAGAGTTGCAAGCCCCAGCGCCTGCCTGGGCGACGCGACCATCGTATCGATTCGGAACAAACCGATCAGCTGCAGCATCGCTTCTGGAGTCGGGGCGAAACAAACGGTCTTGCCGGAATGAAGCATCTCGCAGCTTCGATTGAAGCCGAACGAGCTCGCAAGCCCTGGAACGATGAGAACGGACTGCCGCGTGGCATCACTCGGTCGTGAAGCGCAGTGGCCATCCTGCGCATCCAGAGCCGAGGCGGGTCTGCACAAATTTCTTCGGTAGCCCGGTCGTGCCGGAGGTGAACAAGATGACGTCGACGTCACCGATTGGTCGCCGCCCGTAAGCTCGGCTGACAGAGCTAGAGGACCGGGCGGGCAGCCACGAGTTGTCGAAACGAATGTTGCGCCCGCCGCTCGCGACGAAGCCCTCCACATCGTAGATCAGGTTGCGGATGCCATTGGGCTGCAGGTGCTTGATCAGGCCTGCGATTCGCTGGCGCAGCGCTGAAGCCCGAGCGCAAGAGTGCGAACACCACCGCCATCGACAGCGCGGGGTTGCCGATCGCTGTCGCCACTGGCTCGCGCGGGTCGAGTCCAAGCTGATCGATCCGATTCGAGATCGAATCGATCGCATCGGCAAGGCCGGCAAAGGTGGTCACAAGTTCGGGTAGCACGATCGCAGGCCGCTGCGGATCGACGCGCGCCCAATGGAAGACCATGTCGACTACATGCATTCGATTGAGCCTTTACGTCCGACGGCTGTTCAGCGCATGCAAAGCCCGTGGCAACGGCGCCTGCTTGATAGCGCGCGAACGCAGAAAAGAAAGCCCCGGAACGACTTCCGGGGCCCCTTGACACAATCGGACTTGCCTTGACGAGCGCGTAAGCCTCGCCCCGTCCTGGATCAGAACTTGTAGTTCAGCTTGACCCGACCAATGACGGCCTGATTGCTGAAGCGGGTCGTCTTGCTGCACTCCGAACAACTGACGCTTGTCCGCCCCAGATCGACAAAGAGGCCTTCAAGGCCGATGGTCCAATTGCGGTTGAGCATGTGCTCCACGCCACCACCGACAGTCCAACCCATCTTGGTCTTGCTGCTCGAATACGTCTCGCCGTCAATGGTGGTCGAATTTCTGACGCCACCGAATGCCACGCCAGCGGTAACGTAGGCCATAGTGTCGCCAACCGCGAGTCCGAAGCGACTCCGGACAGTGCTGAGCCAGCGGATCTGGCTGGAGAAGCCGTATTCAGAGCCAGGGAAGCTGGGCGAGTTGAGCGAATTCTTGCCGCTCAGCCCCGAGATATCGCCCTCGATACCAAACACGAAGTTGCCGTGTTGCCAGTTGTAGCCAATCTGGCCGCCGCCGATGAACCCAGTCTTTGAGAACGTAGAGCCGAATGGAAGGTCATAAGTATCGGTGACGTTTGCCGATGTCTGCTGCCACGCCGCACCAGCGTGCGCACCGATGTACCAACCCGCCCAACCCGCTGCCGGCTCAACATAGCGCGGTGCCTTGATCGGCATGTCGGCCGCCTGCGCCCCCGACATCGCCGCCGCCGCCGCCGCGAAGCCAGCCGAGGTAGCAATCAGAAAGCCCTTCTTAGTCCCCATGGAACCACTCCTCATGTTGCAGTGAGTGTCCACGTACAGCAATCGCAGGATGTACCCCCAGGACAGTCTTACCGCTCAAGCCATTTCTGTCCTATGTGTCGAAAAGAACACAGATTTTAACCATATTTCGCCGTTTTCATTCACCCAAATACCTTTTCGAATTAAGTCCCTTATTGCCTGCCTGTGAATCTAGCGCGCGCAATGGTTGTGCGGGCTGACACTGCGCTTGCTGGTGCCCCCGGAATGCCGTCTTGCCCGCGAGCGTATCGAGCCTAATCGGCCGGAGCCGACTCATGTCCGGCCGACGGCAATTTGTTCAAATCGTCCTCGGCAATTGACTTCAACATGGACTGGAGCGGCTCAGCTCCAGCTCGGGTGCGACACGCCTTTGGCAAAACGAAACCAAAGTGCTCAGGCCTCTCTTCTCTAACAATCGCGTGCCCGCCTACTCCGCCGGCCGCACCATTCGCTCGACGCCCTCGCTGGGCCGGTCCGCTTCGGTCTCCGCCACGATGTAGCTCGGGCGCTTGCGCGTCTCGCGCAGGATGCGTCCGACATATTCGCCGACGATGCCGAGCACCAGCAGTTGCGCCGCGCCGAGGATCGCGATCGCCGCCATGATCGACGTCCAGCCCGCGACCGTGTGCTGCACGAACAGGAAGCTCACGATCGAATAGACCACGAGACAGGCAGCCGAGCGCCGCGAAGCCGAGCGCGAGCCAGATCGCAAAGCGCAGCGGCCGCACGCTATGCGCCGCGATGCCGGTGACCGCGAGCTCGACCATGCGGCGCAGCGAGTATTTGGTGCTGCCGCGCTGGCGCAGGCCCTGGCGGAACGGCACGCCTGCCGAGCGGATAGCCGAGCCAGCGCACCAGCCCGCGCAGGAACAGGTCCTGGTCCTCGATGCGATTGACCGCGTCGACCACGACGCGGTCGAGCAGCATGTAGTCGGCGCTGCCCGGCTCGATGTGCACGTCGCCGAGCGCGTCGAGCATGCGATAATAGAGCCGCGAGGTGACGCGCTTGAACCGACGGCACGCTCGATTCATCGCCGATGCGCTGCGCGGTCACGATCTTGAAGCCCGCGCGCCACTGCTTCACCAGATCCGGGATCAGCTCCGGGCGGATGCTCGAAGTCGGCATCCATCACGATGACGGCGCGGCCGCGCGCGTGCGCGCAGACCCGCGCGCAGCGCGGCCTCGTGCCCGAAATTGCGCGTGAACGAGACGATAGCGCACGCGTCGGATCGGCGGCAGCCGCGGCACGCAAGGCATGCGAGCGTGCCGTCGGTCGATGCCGTCGTCGACGATAGATGATCTCGAAACGGCCCGAGTGGCGTCATCACCTCGCGCAACGCCGCCAGCATCGGCGCGATGTTGGCGGCCTCGTTGTGGGCCGGCAGCACGATCGAGAATTCGGGGGGCGGAGCCGCCATGACATGACCATCCAGGCGATTGCGGCCTCACTATGGGGCCGCCTGAGCGCCGCTGCAACGGCTGGGACGATGCGCACGTTTGGTCGACTCGCGACCCGCACTCGGTTCAATGGAGAGGCCGCTTGCCGCCATCGGCCGAGATCGACCAAGAACCGATGAAGCGCGGAGGTCCCATGGCACAGGCCGCTAGCACGACCGCGGCGTCCGACAGCTTCCTCGACCGGCTCGTGGCGCTCGCCCGCCGCCGCCCCGGCGCCGTGCTCTGACGGTGCTGGCGGCTGCATCTTGTGGTCTGGACGGTCCTGCCGATCCTCGTCTGCCCGAACCTGCAGCTCGATCTCGTCGAGGATCTTGCGCTGGGCAAGGAATGGCAGCTCGGCTACTGGAAGCATCCGCCGCTGCCGTGGTGGCTCGCCGACCTCGCTCTATCGCGCTCACCGGCAACGTCGACGCGGTCTATCTGCTCGGGCCGCTGGCGGCGGTCGTCTGCCTCTACGCGCGTCTGGCTGCTGGCGCGCGAGGTCGTCGGCGAGCTCAGGCGCTGATCGCGGTGCTCGCGCTCGAAGGCATTCACTTCTACAATTTCTCGGTCGTGAAGTTCGCCCACGACCAGATGCAGCTGCCGTTCTGGGCGTTCACCGGCCTGTTCTTCTATCGCGCGCTGCGTGCGCGGTCGGCTTCGTTGACTGGGCGCTGGCCGGCGCGTTCCTCGCCGGTGCGTTCTGGTCGAAATACGCGGCCTTCGCGCTCGCGGCGACGCTCGGCCTGTTCCTGCTGTTCGATCCGGTCGCGCGGCGCGCCTGGCGCACGCCCGGGCCCTATGTGATGGCGCTGGCGTTCGCGATCGTGATCGCGCCCAACGTGTGGTGGCTGGTCGAGCACGACTTCCTGCCGTTCCACTATGTCGACGAGCGCGCGCGCACAGCGGCGCACTGGTATCAATACATCGTCTATTCCGCTGCAATGGACCGGCGAGCCAGGCTGCTGACCCTGCTGCCGGCGATGGCGCTGCTTGCGCTGCTCTATCGGCACTGGCGATCAGCGCCACGGCGCTTGCTGCCGACGAGGTCGCGGCGTTCAACCGCCGCTATGTCACGATGCTGGCGCTCGGGCCGTTCCTGGTCACGACGGTGGTCGCGGCCTTGCTCGGGCGGCTCGCGATCGCGATGTGGGGCTATCCGCTGTGGTCGTTCGCGCCGCTCGCGGCTGCTGCTGTGGCTGGGCCCAGTCGAGCAGCCGGCGCGGCTGCGCCGATTTCGCGGCTGGCTTCACTCGCCGTGCTTCATCGCGTTTCCGGTCGATCTATGCGGTGGTCGAGATCGGCGAGCCGTTCCTGCGCGACCGGCCGAAGGCGACACAGTTTCCCGGCCGGGTCGATGGCCGAGGCGATCACCCGCGCCTGGCGCGAGACGCTATGGCACGCCGCTCGTCTATGTCGGCGGCACCGAGTTCGCGGTCAACAATCTCGCGGTCTATTCGCCCGACCGGCCGCATGTGCTGCCGCACGGCGAACCCACAGCTCGCGCCCTGGGTCGACATGAGCGACCTCGCCCGGCGCGGAGCGGTTGCTGGTCTGGGAGGAGGGCCATTTCGAGCGCGCGGCAAGAACAGTGGCGCGCGACCTTCGGGCCGCTCGACATTGCAGCCGCCCCTCGTGCTTGCACGCCAGACCTGGAACCAGCGAGTCGCACCGGCCCGCATTTTCTATGCATTCGTGCCGCCACAGCCCTAGCGGTTGCGGCACTGGCTTGGTCCTGACCTGCCGCCACCGGCTCCGACGACCACCTCTTGACTGTAGCTTGTTGTGGCGAGCCCGCGAGGACGCTTGCGCCCGCTGCGGCGCGTCGTGAAGATTGGACGGCTAGGCGAATCACCGCGCCGGCCGCAGGCGCGGCTACCGGAGATCCCATGCGCCTCGGCGCCATATTTGTCGCCGTCTGCATGGTGCTGATCGCCGGTTCCGCCGGAGCAGTCGCCTATCTCGGCGCTCGGCTTCGGCGCGGGCTGCGGCCATGCTCACGGCGATCGCGGTGCTGGCGCTCCTGACTGTCTACAATCTGGTGTCGGCGCGCGTTGCAGAGCGCCCGCCAGCGCAGAGCCAGCCCGGTGATCTTCTGCGCATCACCGCCGACGTCGTGCGCCAGGAGGCCGCGCGCCAGGACGCGTTGCGCCGAGCAGGTGCGCCAGGAGATCCGGCAAGAGCTACGCCAGGACATGGCGCGCCAGGTCGGGGAGGTCGAGCGCGAGCTCGCGACGCTCGAGCGGCGGGTCGATGGCGCGATCGAGCGCACACGCTCGACCACGATCCGCTGGCGGCCGAGATCGGCGAGCTTGGCACGCTCGATCAAGCAACTCGCCGAGACGCGTCGTCCGACCACGAGCGCAAGCTGACCGAGATCGAGCTCGCGGAGCATCGAGCGGCGCCGAGGTCACGCATGCCCGGCTCAAGCCGGTGGCGCCACCGGCGCCTGCCGCGCCGCCAGTCGTGCCACCAATCGCAGAAACCGTATCCCTTCCGCCGCCACCAGAAGCACCCGCTCCTGCGCCAGCTGCATTCGTCCCATCGCCGGCGCCGAAAGTGACAGCCGGCGACGCGATGCAGCGCACCATCCGCGCGGCCATCGATGCCAACCGCGTCGACCTCTATCTGCAGCCGATCGTGACGCTGCCGCAGCGCAAGGTGCGCTACTACGAGGCGATGTCGCGGCTGCGCACCGACAAGGGCGACGTGCTGCCGGCCGCCGATTTCCTCGCGCCGGCGGAGACGCGCGCGGCCTGATGCCCAAGATCGACAACCTCGTGGTCTTCCGCTGCGTGCAGGTGGTGCGCCGGCTGCTGTTCAAGAACCGCGAGATCGGCCTGTTCTGCAACCTCTCGGGCTCGACGCTGACCGACGGCACGCGTGTTCCCGCAGCTGCTCGAATTCCTCGAGGCCAACCGCGCGATCGCGCCCTCGATCGTGCTCGAATTCACGCAGAGCGCGCTGCGCAGCGCCGGGCCGATCGAGAACGAGAGCCTCGCCGCGCTCGCCGAGCGCGGCTTCCGCTTCTCGCTCGACAATGTCACGCGATCTGCGGATCGAGCCGCGCGAGCTCGCGCGCCCGCGGCTTCCGCTTCGTCAAGGTGCCGGCCGACGCTCCTGCTCAACCGCGCCGGCACGGCCACGAGCGACATCCATCCGGCCGATCTCTCCGACCTGCTCGGCCGCTTCGGCATCGACCTGATCGCCGAGAAGATCGAGAGCGAGGGCATCGGTGGTCGATCTGCTCGACTACGACGTGCGCTTCGGCCAGGGCTTCCTGTTCTCGCCGCCGCGGCCGGTGCGCGCCGAGGCGCTGCAGGGCATCGCCGACCGCGGCGACGTGGTCGGCCGAGGACGTTCCCGCGGCGCCGCCGGCCGCGACCGGCGCGCGCGAAGTCGCGGCGTCCGGCGAGGCCGCGACGGCGCGACGCGCCTCCGGCGCTGAGCCAGATCGCGCGGCGCATTTGATGCGGCCGCGTCGATCGTCTATGGACGGGACCAGCTGCCCGTTGATCTCTCGCATCCTGCCGCGCCGCCGCCCACCTATCAGCATCTCATGTCCGCCACCACGCCTCACCTTCACGGCCGCATTTCGCAACGCTTGCGCACCGGCTACGACGTGCTGCTCTGCGACGTCTGGGGCGTCGTGCACAACGGCGTCGCCGCGACCGCCGGAATCCTGCGACGCGCTGGTGCGCTTCCGCAGCGCAGGGCGGCACCGTCGTGCTGATCACCAATGCGCCGCGGCCGGGCGACGTCGTGCAGAGCTTCATCGACGCGCTCAAGGTGCCGCGCGAGGCCTATGACGGCATCGTCAGCTCCGGCGACGTGACCCGCGCGCTGGTCGCCGCAGCGCGCCGGCCAGCGCGTGTTCCATGTCGGCCCGCGAGCGCGATCTGCCGATCTTCGAGGGGCTCGACGTCGCAGGTCGCGCCGATCGAGCGCGCCGACTTCGTGGTCTGCTCGGGCCTGCTCGACGACACGCGCGGAGACGCCGCAGGACTATGACGACGCTGATCGACGACGATGCGCGCGCGCAGACTTGCGATGATCTGCGCCAATCCGGACGTCGTGGTCGAGCGCGGCGACGCATCTGGTCTATTGCGCCGGCGCGATCGCCGATCTCTACGCCGCCGCGGGCGGCGACGTGATCTATGCCGGCAAGCCCTATCGGCCGATCTACGAGCAGGCGCTCGCGCGCGCGCAGAGCGCTGCGCGGCCGCGCCGTCGACCATGCGCGCGTGCTGGCGATCGGCGATTCGGTGCGCACCGATCTCAAGGGCGCCGCCGCCTTCGGGATCGACTGCCTGTTCGTGACCGCCGGCATTCATGCCGAGGAGCTGGGCGGACGCGACGAGCCCGATCCGGCGGCGCTCCGCGATATCTTCGCGGCCGCCGGCGTTTCTCCGAACGCGGTGATGCGTCGGCTCGAGTGGTAGCCGGGACGATAGGCTGTACCTAGCGGCAGCCGCCGGCGCGTCGTCCGGGAAGACCGCCGCGATCTTGTGCTGCAGGGTCTGCGCGTTGAACGGCTTGACGATGTAGTTGTTGACGCCCGGCCTTCTTGGCCGCGATCACGTTCTCGGTCTTCGATTCGGCCGTGACCATGATGAACGGAGTCTTCGGCGAGCGCGGGGTCGGCGCGCACCTCGCGCAGCAGATCGTAGCCGGTCATCGGCTCCATGTTCCAATCCGAGATCACGAGCCCGTATTTGCGTGAGCGCATCTTGGTCAGCGCGCGCGGAGCCGTCGGAGGCGTCGTCGACGTTCTCAAAGCCGAGTCTGGCTCAGGAGATTGCGGATGATGCGGATCATCGTAGTTGTAGTCGTCGACGATGAGGATCGGCATCGACAGGTCAACAGCCATGGTCCTACTCAAATGGCCGCGACTTGCGCGGGCTGGACTTCGGACACTCCACCGGGCGGGAGCATCTCGGCCATCTGGCCGCAACCGCCCCTGCCCCACCTAGACCCCTAGCAAAGCTCGTTGAATATCCGGTTAATTGTCGGTGTAGCGAGCGCCAGCGGGGGACGTCCTTGCATCAAGCCAACGATTTCTTGACCATAATGGAACATTGCTGCGAGTGGATCGCTGCGCGGCTACCGGGAAGGCACGCGCAATGACCGACAGGTCTAGCTCAGGCTCCAAT
The DNA here is from genome assembly GCA_963745515.1 of uncultured Alphaproteobacteria bacterium. Taxonomy (GTDB): domain Bacteria; phylum Pseudomonadota; class Alphaproteobacteria; order Rhizobiales; family Xanthobacteraceae; genus VAZQ01. The sequence goes on along the minus strand of CAVUXO010000005.1, from coordinate 2,039 downwards.
CCGTCGTTCGTGGTTCAGCGCGGGACCGGCCGCCCCGACCCCAGCGCTCAAGGGCGCCGTCGTCGCGATCGGCAATTTCGACGGCGTGCATCGCGGCCACCGCGCCGTGATCGCGGCGGCGCTCAGCGCGCGCGCGTGCACTCGGCCGGCCGGCTGCGGCGCTGACCTTCGAGCCGCATCCGCGCAGCTTCTTCCGGCCGCAGGAGCCGCTGTTCCGCCTGACCGACGAGCGCGCCAAGCTGCGCCTGTTCGCCGGCACCGGGCTCGACGGCGCGATCGTGCTGACCTTCGACGCCGCGCTGGCGGAGCCCGCGCCCGAGGACTTCGTCAACGACATCCTGCTGCATCGGCTCGGCATCGCGGGCGCCGCCGTCGGCTATCGACTTCCGCTTCGGCAAGAACCGCGCCGGCACGCCCGACCTGCTCGCCGCCGAAGGCGCGCGGCGGCATTTCGCCGTCGACATCGTGCCGGCGGTCGAGCTCGAGGGACGGCGCATTTCCTCCGGCGCGATCCGCGAGGCGCTCGCGGCCGGCCACGTCGAGGAGGCGGCCAACGCTCGCTCGGCTATCCCTGGTTCGTCAGCGGCGAGGTCGTGCACGGCGACAAGCGCGGGCGCGAGCTCGGCTATCCGACCGCCAACCTGCGGCTCGATCCGGCCTGCGGGCTGCGCCACGGCATCTACGCGGTGCGCGTCGGCATCGGCGGGCGCCGCTACGACGGGGTCGCGAGCTTCGGCCGCCGGCCGATGTTCGACGTCGGCACCGTGCTGCTCGAAGTGTTCCTGTTCGATTTCTCCGGCGACCTCTACGGCCAGACGATCGACGTCGCCTTCATCGACTGGATCCGGCACGAGCTCAAGCTCGACACGCGTCGACGAGCTCGTACGCCGCATGGACGAGGACAGCCGTGTCGCCCGGATTGCGCTCGCGCGCTCAGGCGACGCGTTTCCAACGCTTGGCGAGGTCTAGCTTTTGTTGGAGCATGATCTTTTCCGAAAACCCGTTTCCACTTTTCGGGATCATGCTCTCGCGCGGGACGAATCCGTTACTCGAGCGAGATGCCGTTCGCCTTGATGATCTTCGACCATTTTTCAACTTCGGTCGCGATGAACGTGCCGAGGTAATCGGGCGTCATGCGCTCGGGCGGGACCAGATCGGAGCCGATGTCCTTGAGCCGCTGTTGCACCGAAGGATTCGCCAGGGTCGCGACCGTCGCCTGATTAAGTTGCTGCACGATGATTTTGGGGGTGCCGGCAGGCAGGAACAGCGCGTACCAGGTCGGGATGTCGAAATCGGTCAGCCCCTGCTCGTGCGCGGACGGCAGGCTTGGCATGCTCGCCGAGCGGTTCCGGCTCAAGATCGCAAACGCTTTCACTGTTCCGGCGTCGATCTGTGGCAGCGCCACGGGCGCGCTCGGGCATTGGTAGTCGATGCGGCCTGCCAGCATATCCTGCATCGCCTGACCGCCGCTGCGATACGGAACGTGCGTGGTGTTGATCCCGAGCGCCGAGTTGAGGAGCGCGCAGGCCAAATGATTGGAGCCGCCGAGACCGGCCGAGCCATATTGCAGCGTCGACTGATTGGCTTTTGCGTAGGCCGTGAACTCGCGCAGGTTGCTGGCCGGAAAGTCCTTGCGGGCGACCAGCACCAGCGACTGGTCGGTGACGAGCGCGACCGGAGCAAAGTCGTTTACGACGTTGTAGAGCGGCCTCTTGTAGAGCGACTGGTTCTGCGCGTGGGTGCCAACGTTGCCGAGCACCATCTGATAGCCATCCGCCGGCGATTTGGCGACGCGGCTGCCACCGACCATGCCGCCGGCGCCGCCCACGTTCTCGACCAGCACCGGCTGCCCAAGCTGCGACCGCAGGCCCTCGGCCAGCAGGCGCGCGATGACATCCGATGTGCCACCGGCCGCAAACGGAACCACCAGGGTCATCGGCCGGGTGGGCCAGCTTTGCGCCAGGGCAGGCGCGATCCCCGCCAGAAGCATCGCCACTATGGCCATGACAATCCGCATGAGGCGCCTCCCGCTCGAGAAC
>CAVUXO010000004.1:0-534772 GCA_963745515.1 uncultured Alphaproteobacteria bacterium | reverse complement strand
AGAGATTCGAACTCCCGACCCCCAGATTCGAAGTCTGGTGCTCTATCCAGCTGAGCTACGAGCGCTTGCCGCAGGGTAACCGCCACCGCTTGAGTGCAGCGGCGATGCCGTCTTAGATCACGATCCGGATAAACTCAATCGGCATTGTATCACGGTATCAATATTGGCGCTCAACACTGGCTCCTCAACGCGGGCAGCCCCGCACCCGCTCCAGCCGGAGAAGCTCGTCGATGCGGCGGCGGATATGAGGCGGAAACCTGACCCGCGCCTCGTTGTGGATATAGCAGCCGCCATTCCCGAAATACTGGATCGCCTGCGTGGTCCGGAAGCAATAGCCCGCGTGCTTGTAATAGGTGTTGCGCTCGACCCACAACGCCCCGCAATCCTGAGCGCTGGCGGCGGACACCTCCCAGGTGGCCGCAACGGCAAGGGCCGCCACGGCAGTCGACATCAAGCGCATTCGCTCATCTCCTCTGGCAGCTCCGCTCGAAGCTTGGCGGCCGTTGCTCGCCCATTGCCTGGACAGCATACAGCCGGCCATGCGATTTGGAAGATACGAGAGCAGTCGACACGAGGACCACGATGGCGGAATGGCAGCTGATGGGATTTGGCAAGCTGATGGGCGTCAAGATCATCAAGCGCTCGCCCGAGCGCAGCGAAGCCGAGCTGCATCATCCGCGAGGAGCTCTGCAACCGGCGCGGCGTCATGCACGGCGGCGCCGTGATGGGCTGGGCCGACACCATGGGCGGCATGACCGCGAGCGCCGCGCTCGACCGACGGTCAGCGCACCGCCACGATCGAGAGCAAGACCAACTTCTTCGCGCCGATCCCCAAGGGCGACACCGCGCGCGCGGTCTGCACGCCGCTGCATACCGGCCGCACCACCATCGTGCTGCAGACCGACATCACCCGCGGCGACGGCAAGCTCGCCGCCATCGTGATCCAGACCCAGATCGTGCTGCCGGCGAGACGCGCCGCAGCCGGAGTGACGAAGCGCCGCGCCAAGCCGCGGACAGTGCGTCAACTCATTCGATATGCTGACGCGGTCATCGTGGAGACCTATGCGGCGGTCGCTCGCATCATCGCAGCACTGCTCGTCGCCTGCCACGCCGCGCTGGCCGATCCGATCGCCGATTTCTACAGCGGCAAGCAGATCAAGTTCGTCATCCGCTCCGGCGTCGGCGGCAGCTACGATTCCTATTCGCGCCTGCTCGGCCGCCACATCGGCAAGCACATTCCGGGCAATCCGTCGATCGTGCCGCTCAACATGCCGGGCGGCGGCGGCATCCGCTCCGCCAACTACGTCGCCAAGGTCGCGCCGCAGGACGGCACCATCCTGACCATGCGTGAGCCAGGGCCTGCCGGTCGATCAGGCGCTGGGGCTCAACGCGAGCTTCCAGGCCGACCTGCGCGATTTCCACTGGGTCGGCAACGTCAGCGCGTCCAACCAGGTGCTGGTGACCTGGCACACCTCGCCGACCAAGACGCTCGCCGACCTGATGCGGCGCGAGACCGTGATCGGCTCGAGCCAGGCCGGCTCGATCTCGGTGCAGATGCCGGCTGTGCTCAACAACATCGTCGGCACCAAGATCAAGATCGTGTACGGCTATCCGGACGGCCGCGACATCAATCTCGCGATGGAGCGCGGCGAGGTCGAAGGCCGCGCCACCAATCCATGGTCGAGCTACATCGCGACCGACCCGCACTATGTCGAGCAGCAAGCTGATCATCCCGATCATCCAGATCGGGATGGAGAAGGACGCCGCATCTGCCGGACGTGCCGCTGATGCGCGACCTCGCCCGCAACGCGGCCGATCAGGCGGTGCTCGACTTCATGTCGAAGGCGGTGTCGGTCGGACGCCCGATCGCGACCACGCCGGGCGTGCCGGCCGAGCGCGTCGCGGCGCTGCGCAACGCGTTCGACGACACGCTCAAGGATCCGGCGTTCATCGCAGGAGGCGAAGACGCAGCGCGCCGAGCTTCAGCCGATGACGGGTGCGGAGCTCGAGGCATCGTGCGCGACATCATCGGCGCGCCGCTCGATGCTGCGCGAGCGGGTGAAGGTCGTGATCCAGCCGGCGAACGCCAAGGAGATTCCCGGCAAGCCGGGCGGGAACGAATAGTCCCGCTGCTCCGCGATATCCGCGGCGCCTACGGCAGCGTAAAGGCAAACAGCTGATCCGACGTGCCGTTGCCGCCGACGCCTTCTGCGCCGCCCGCAAAAACCGCCACATTGCCGACCGCCGCTCCGGCAATACCGTGACGCGGCGACGGCAGCGGAGCGAGGTTCACCCAGCGGTTCTGCTTCACGTCAAAGCCTTCGTGGTCGGTGAGGCTGCCGGTCGTGGTCTCGCCGCCGAGCACAAGGATCATCCCCTTGTAGACCGCGACCGCCAGCGACGAACGCGGCCCCGGCAGCGGCGGCGCCGCGCTCCAGCTGTTGGTCGCCGGATCATAAACCTCGTGCATGTCGGTCGTTTCGGCAGGCTCACCGAAGCGTCCGCCGATGACATGAATCTTGCCGTCGATCGCGACCGTCGCCGTATGGTCGCGCGCCTTGGTGAGTGGCGCGGCATCGCTCCACTTACCGCTCGCCGGATCGAGCACCTGGTGCGTCGCGACAGTGTTGCGATCACTGCCGCGCCCGCCGAGCGCATGGATCTTTCCGCCGACCGCGGCCAGCGCGATCGAGCCACGCGGGCTCGAGAGCGGCGAAAGCGTGCGCCAGCTGTCCGCCGCGGGATCGTATTCGTATGCGCCCGCAACCGCGTCTCTGTGCTGCGAGCCCAGGAAACCGCCGACCACATAGATCTTGCCGTTCGAAGCAACCGCAGTCATGTGATTGGCGCCGCTCGGCAGATCCTTGCGCACGCGCCAAGTGTTGGCTGCCGGGTCATATTCCTCGTTGCGCGTGAGATCGTAGCGGCCGCCGCCGACACTGCCCCCGAACACATAGAGCTTGCCGTTGACCGAAGCGGCGGCCACCTCGTTGCGGATGGCAGGCATCGGCGCCTTTGCGGCCCAGGCCCCAGACTCTTGCGACAGCGCAGGTAACGCTGCGCACAGGCCCAACACGCCAACCAGCGCCACGCCCGACACCAGCACCGCAAGACGACAGATTTTCATATGAAGCTCCCTTTGAATTCTTTGCCGACCGTCACGGCTGATGGAACATGATCAACTGGTCCGTATTGCCGGTTCCGCCGGGCTGCAGCGCACCGCCGACGAAATAGACATTGTCGCCGATGACGGCCGCGCCATGGCCATGCCGGCCTGACGGCATCGGGGCGAGCGTCAGCCAGCGCTGAGCCTTGAGATCGAAGACCTCGTTTTCGTCGAACGTGCGGGCGCGCATCTCTCCACCGGCAACGATGATCATGCCACGGTAGAGCGCATAGCCCATCGCGCTGCGCGGCGTCGGCAACGGCGGGCCCGCACTCCAGCTGTTCGTTGCAGGGTCGAAGATGTCGTGCTGGCCGGTGCGCTCGTCGGACGTGGACATGCGCCCGCCGATCACGTGAATCCTGCCTGCAGCGGCGACCACGGCGAGATGATCACGCGCGAGCGGCAGCGGCAAACCCTCGCTCCACGTGCCGCTCGCCGGGTCGAAGATCTCGTGGGTGGCGTAGCTCACGTGATCGCGCAGCCGCCCACCGATGACGTGGATCTTGCCGTTGATGACGGCTGCACCGGCCGCGCCGCGCGGGCCTCTCATCGGCGGCAGCCGCCGCCACGTGTTGCTCGCGGGATCATATTCAAGTGCAGCGTCGGACGCGCCCGCATGGATGACACTGGCAAAGCCACCAAAGGCATAGAGCTTGCCGTTGACCGCCTCGACGGCGAGGTGGTCGAGCGGCTGCGGCAGGTCCGCAAGCGCGCGCCAACGATCCATCGCTGGATCGTATTCGTCGAGCCGTGTCACCGATTTGCCCTTGTCGCTGCCACCGGGCGCATAGAGCTTGCCGCCGATCGCGACAGCGGCAGCCTCATTGGTGATCGCCGGACGCGGCGCTTTGGTGGTCCAGGTGCCAACAGAGGTCCCCGTGCCAACGGGCGCCGGCTGCGCCAGGAGTTGCAAAGTGAAAGGGAGCGGCAAGGCGACGAGGAGCGGCGAAGCGGACAGGAGCCCCGCTGCGACAACCCATGACCCTGCGATTGTTCGCATGCCACCCTCCTCCCCTCGGTCCTTTTTCTTGTTTTGATTATAATCCTCCCACCGGCCATCGCTACGCCGTAAGCGTGGCGGGATTCAATGGACGTGCAGGCGGCGGTTGCGTTCGAAGCGGGCAAGAAATTCCGACCTTGCAGCTCGGAGGTTCACCATCAAGAAGGCAACAGCATCAGAAGCTTGGTGTATTGGCCTTGGAACTCCGACTTGGAACTTCGACTTGGAACTTTCGGTTCGCGAGGTCGAATCCCATGATCCAGGAATTTTGTCTTGGGAACACCCAATCAATAGCTCTGGACCCGCACCGCCCCTTCGATTTACCATAATGGTTACTGATGGGTCCCTGGTTCGTCAGGTCCGCGTGGGGCGCGGCTTGACAGATTGAAGCAGGGACGGGGCCGGGATTGGGGAAGGGATCGGAGTGAAATCATATCTGGTTGGATGCGCAGCGCGGGGGGCCGCCTGTCTGATGCTGCTCGTCAGCGCTGCATCGGCCGCGAATGATCAAACCAAGCCCGCAAAGATGCGGTTTGAATGGAACACCGACGTGCCCTCGTGTGGCACGCAGGCCGCCCGAGTTTGGATTTCGGCGACCGGGCCCGTGACCGAAACGACCGCGGCTGATTTCGAGGCATTTGCTGGCAGCAGCGATCTGCGCGGGTCGCTGATTGTGCTCGATTCGGAGGGCGGGTCCGTGCTGTCGGCGCTCGAGTTCGGTCGCGCCATCCGCCGCCGCGGAATGACGACGACCGTGGGGAAGACCACCAAGGTCATGTGCCCGGACGATACCGTGTCGCATTCGACCCTGTCATCGAAGGCTGATTGCGAATCGATGTGCGCGTTCATCCTGCTCGGGGGCGTCCATCGCTACGTGCCTTCTGAAGCACGTATCCTCGTTCACCAGATATGGCTCGGGAGCAAGAGAAAGCGCTCGCTTGAGAATCAATATACTGCCAACGAGCTCAGCCTGGTCCAGCGCGACCTTGCCTCGCTCGCACGCTACACGATCGAGATGGGTGTCAGCATTGAGCTGGTAGAAGCCGCTGCGCGCGTGCCGCCCTGGGAGCCGTTGTATCAGCTCACACGTGATGAGCTCCTCCGTTTTGCTGTCGCGACCGACGAGCCGTCGCTCAAGCTCAGCGCTTCGGCTGCAACGCCGATGCCGGCCGAGAACACGCCTTCGTCCCAGCAAACCGGGATGAATGCGCAACGGCCGTGAACAGCGCTGCCCGATCTTGAAGGGTAGCGGCCTCAATCGTTCTTGAACGCCTGCTTGGTGCGCTCGATCACGGCCGGCGACGCCGATGACAGCCGCGCGATGAAGTGCTTCCACCTCCTCGCCCGTCATCGGCGAAATGTCGATCTGCGTCTTGATGGCGTCGGCGATGAATTGCGGGATCCTTCATGGTGTCGAGCAAGGCCGCGCGCAGCGCCGTCCTGCGCGCGGCCGGCATCGCCGGGCGGCGAAACGATAGATGCGGCCGAGCGCCTGGGTGCCGAAGATGAGGCCGAAGACCTGCCGGTCCTCCTCCGTCTTGGCGTAGTCGTCGACGTGCGGAATGTCCTTGAGCTCGGCCTGCTTGCGGCCGCTGAGCTGGATGATCGGCCTGAACGTGCCCGCCTCATAGTCGTCGCGCCAGAACGATGTGATGGTCGACATCGGCAGGCCGCAGATGCCGTGCACCTCGCCGCGCTGGATCGCGAGCTTGACGCTGGCCGAGCCCTGATAGCCGGACACGACCTTCATCTTGACGCCGAGCAGGTTCTTGACCGCGAGCGCCGACTTCACCAGCGGGCCGGTCGCGCCGGTTGCGCCGAAGATCGTCTCCTTCGCTGCGCATCTCGTCGAACGTGGCGATGCCGGCCGCCTTCGACACGCCGCAGACCGCGACGCTCTCCTCCATGTTGCCGATCCAGGTGAACTTCGCGGCCTCGAACTTGGCGGCGCTGTTGCCCATCAGCGGCTCGAACGGCACCGTGTGCACGAAGGTCGCGACCACCGTGCCGTCCTTGGGCGCGATGTTGTAGAGCCAGTTGGCGGCGGTGATGCCGCTCGCACCGATCATGTTCTGCACCACCACGATCGGGTTGCCGGGGATGTGGCGGCCGAGATGACGCTGCAGCGTGCGGCCATAGATGTCGAAGCCGGTGCCGACCTCGTGGCCGACCACGATCGTGAAGGTCTTGCCCTTGTAGAAGTCGGCAACCTCGTCGGCGACGGCCGGCGTGCACCAGCATCATCGCGCACAGCGTCGAAAGGAGCTTCATGCTGACCTCACCTCAAGCTATTTGCTGTCAGTCGCGCGCCGCGCCCGCTCCACCACCTCGGGCGACGACGAAGCCATGCGCGCGATGAACGCTTCGACCTCGGCGCCACTCGTTGGATTGACATCGATCTGGCTCCTGGCGGCGTCGGTCAGGAATTGCGGATCATTCATCGTGGCCGTGAAGGCCGCGCGCAGCGCGTTTCTGCGCTCGGCCGGAATCCCGGGCGTCGAGCCATAGATGCGGCCGAGCGCCTGGGCCCCGAAGATCAGGCCGAAGACCTGCTCGTCCTCCGCGGTCTTGGCATAGCGATCGACGTGCGGCACGCCAGCGAGCGCCGGATGCGGTCTTGCCGCTTAGCTGCAGGATCACCTTGAAGCCGCCCGACTGCACCTCGTCGCGCCACTGCGACGTCACGCTCGACATCGACAGACCGCAGATGCCGTGAACCTCGCCGCGGTTGATCGCAAGCTTGACGCTAGCCGAGCCCTGATAGCCTGACACCAGCTTGATCTTGGCGCCGAGCAGGTTCTTGACCGCGAGCGCATATTTGCCGAGCGGGCCGGTGGCGCCGGTCGAGCCGATCGGGACCTCTTTGGTCAGCATGTCCTCGAACGTGCCGATGCCGGAGGCGTGCGAGACGCCGCAGATGCCGACGCCCTCGTCCATGTTGCCGATCCAGGTGAGCTTGGCGGCATCGAACCGCGCCGCGCCGTTGCCGAAGATCGGCTCGAGCGCGGCCGTGTGCACGAAGGTCATGATCACGCTGCCGTCCTTCGGCGCGACGTTGTAGAGCCAGTTGGCCGGCGTGACGCCGCTCGCGCCCACCATGTTCTGCACCACCACGTTCGGATGGCCCGGGATGTGGCGCCCGATGTGGCGCGCCAGCACGCGCGAATAGATGTCGAAGCCGGTGCCGACCTCGTGGCCGACCACGATGGTGAAGGTCTTGCCCTTGTAGAAATCTGCGACATCGTCCGCATTCGCGCCGGTGACGGCCGCCAGCACCATGACGGCCGCGATCAGGCCTCGATGCGTCATAGGCAGTCATGGCTCTCACTTCGGTTGCGGAACGCGAATGAGCTCCGTGCGCTGCGCCGGCGTCAGAGGCGCCGTGATGAACTTGAAGGCGATCGCATCGGCGACAACCTCGTCGACACCTGACACGCGGTCGGGATCGACGGCGCTGAGCGGCAGAAACTCCTTGAGCGCCCGCCGCGCGGTCTCCTCCGAAAGCTTCGCGAACGCCGCATAGGCCTTGAGCCCTTCCGGCGTCGAATAAATCCAGGCCAGCGACTTGCGATAGCCGCGCATGTAGCGCACAAACACATCGGGCCGCGCCTTCAGCTCGTCCGCATTGGCGACGATCACCCGGCCGGTCTGCTTGTCGAAGTCGGGCGCTTCCGACGACTTCATGATCAGGCGCGTCTTGCCGGCCTCGAGCTCGGCCACGCCGAACGGTGCACCGGCCCAGCCGGCGTCCACCTGCCCGCTCATCGCCGCCGTCAGGGTGGCGGCCGCGTTGCCGGTTGGCGTCAGCTTGAAGTTGACCTTGTAGTGCTTCTGCAGCGCCAGCGCGCCCGCATGCGTCGAGGAACCGCTTGTCGAATAGGCAACGGTCTTGCCTTCGAGATCCTGCACGCGCTTGATCGGCGAGCTTGCCGGGACATACCAGAAAACCTGGCTGCCGCCGGTATACGAGCCGCCGATGATGCGGACCGGCGCGCCCTTGGCGAACACCCCGATGGCGCCAAGAAAGCCCGAAGCCACGCCGATCTGGGCGCTGTTCGAGATCACCGCCTGCTGGGTCTCGCCGCCGCCGTCGGTATAGAAGATGTCGAGCGCGAGGTTGTGCTTGCGGAACAGGCCGGCATTGTCGCCGACCTCGGTGACGAACGTCTCACCAATGCCGCGGCCACCGACCGCGATCTTCAGCCGATCCTGCGCCAGATGCTTCGTGCGCCACGGTGAGCGCAAGCAGCAGCAGCGAAGCTTTGATCCCGCGCTCCATGTGTCCTCCGGTCGGTGTTTCCCCGTCCGCCGAGAATTATCCTCAGTCTCGTAGCGCAATACCAGCGTCAAGCCGCCGCATCAGCGCCGTTATGGCACGTAGACGGGCTCGACCTCGCGCGGAATATCAAGCTCCATCCGCTCCACCAGCACATGGCCATCAGGTGTGAGGCGGACCACGTTGACCGTACCGGCGTATTCGGGCGAGCCCGAGTAATAGGCCGCGACTGGCCCATTGCCGACCTTCACGGCGCGATTCCAATGGCCGAGCGCCACATAGTCGGCGCCGGTGGCGGTGATCTCCTCGTCATTGATCAGCCAGGACGGACGCGGCGCCACGCTGCGGTCGACACTCGGATCGTAGTGCCCATGCGCCGCCGCGATCTGCCAGCGCGTGCGGCGCGGTCGCACCGTTTCGAGCGGCACCATGTCGCCGTAGTCGAGATGGGCGCGGCCCCAGATCTCCAGATCAAGATGGGGAAGATCGACGGCCTCGGGATGGGTGACGCCGAGCACCATCAGGTTGTCGACCGCCGGCAAGGCTGCCACGCCGAAACACCGCCTCCGGGATGGCGGGGTCGTGGTTTCCGGGCAGCAGCACGACTGGCAAGCCGGCCGCTGCGATCACAGTTGCGGTCCGGTCGAGGACGTGCTGCGGCAAGCGATGGCTTTCGAAAGTGTCGCCGGCAAGCAACACAACGTCTGCATTTATCGCGCGAGCTGAATTCAGAACACACGCCAAGCCTGCAGTTCCGTCCCCGCCATGCAGGCGAGCGGTATAATCATGGTCCACATGCAGGTCCGAACTATGGACCACGATGACGTCCTTGCTGCTCATGGGTCTTGAATTACCTCTTCCTCATTCGCTGCCGCGATCCGACCGTGTTTTCGCCTCGTTCGTGCCCTAGGAGTGTCTATGACTGTCTCGACGATAGTACCGCTAACCGCGTAGCATCCCTGCAGTCGCTGGTCATTGTAACAGTAGCGTGCGGAGGGGAGTACCAGGCGATGAGTGACACTGAAGACTATCGCAATAACGCCGAAGACTGCCTGCGTTTGGCCGAAGCTGACCAGGATCAGCAAGACAAGCCGTTGTGGGCCACGCTCGCGGTGTCTTGGCTGAAGCTTGCGGAAGACGCTGACCGCATCAGATCGGGCCAGCTCGCCCACCCCACTGACCTCGACCAATTGGCGTCGGCAGGGGACAGGTAAACCTCCCAATCATTACTCACGACTTCTTCTCGTCCGCTGCAGGCTGCACCTTCCCATGCCACTCCGGTGGCGTGATGTAGAACAGCGGCGTCAGCAGATAAATGACGAGCGCGGCGTGGATGCTCACCCAGGCCGCTGCCGCACCTATCAGATACGACGCCGGCCCGACCATTGCCTTGATGAGCGCTCGCGGATCCTGCGCGGACGCAAGCTCAGGCTTGATCAGGTTGCGCACGATGTAGCGCTGCAGCGCTATGAACAGGAGCGTGTTCACGGCGAACACCGCGCCGAAGAGGCTGACCGCCAGTGGGTTGGTGGGATATTCGCCCATCAGCGCCGTGGGGAATGGGATGAAAGCCTGGCCCATCAGAAAGAGCGAGTTAAGCCACGCAAGCCCGTAGTCGGCGCGATGCGCCAGACCGAGCACGTGGTTGTGATTGAGCCAGAACTTACAGACAATGATGAAGCTGATCAGCCAGCCCAGGAACTTGGGCGCCAGCTCGACGAGCTGATGAGCGAGCTCGCTGACGCTGGCGTGGTCCTTGAGCGGCGGCAGCTTCAGCTCCAGCACCAGCAGGGTCACCACAATCGCAAAGACGCCGTCGCTGAAAAGCTCGACCCGCTCGAGGTGCAGGTGTCCGCGCTTGAAGCGAGCGAATGGATGCATGACTGCTAGCGCCCCGCTCCGTATTTGAATGCAAGATACCACGCAATCAACACCGGAATGCCGAAGATTGGAATGAAGGCGCCGAGCTCGTTCAGCAGCGGAATGCCGTCGCGCACCACGCCGTATGTACCATTGGCGATCGACACAACCAGCCACACCCAGATGAAAACGTAGGCGCCACTCGGCCCCCCCTTCCCGAGCAGACTGGCCAGGAAAAAGAACACCGCCAGCACGACGAGGCCGATGCCGGTGACGATCGCAATATGCATTGCAAGAACTCCCTCCTCGGCAGGCGCGCGTCGTCCGCCCGACGCGCGGCCCTCTGCCGAAGGCCTCATATCATTTTCTGGTGAAAGTCTGTAGCGGCCAGCCGATCTGGCCGCGACCTGGGGCGTCAATCGAGCGAAGCCCCAGAAGCCTTCACGATCGCCGCCCATTTCGGGATTTCGGCCCGGATATAGGCCCCGAACTCCGCGGGGGTATTGCCGGCCACATCGACGCCGAGGTCCGTGAGCGACTTGCGCACCTCTGCGTCGTTGAGCGTCGTCATCATCGCCTTGTGGAGCGTCGCCACGATCTCCAACGACGTGCCGGCGGGCGCCACCAGGCCGTGCCAGGTTGTCGCCTCGTAACCCGGAAGGCCAAGCTCGGCGACCGTGGCAATGTCGGGCAGAGCGCAGTCCGTGTGAGCGTCGTGACCGCGAGCGGTCGCAACGCGCCATTCTTGATGTGCTCGCCGACCGGCGCCACCGCCGAAATGCCCATCGCCACATGGCCGGCAAGCACGTCCTGCAGCGCCGGCCCGGTCCCGCGATACGGCACATGCACGATGTCGATCTTGGCCTCGGACTTCAAAAGCTCGCCGGCGAGGTGCGCGGCGGTGCCGTGCCCGCCCGACGCATAGCTGACCTTGCCCGGATTGGCCTTGGCGTAGGCGGTGAGCTCGCTGAGCGTCCGCACCGGCATGGCGGGATTGACATAGATCACGTTGGCCTGTGCGCCGACCAGCGTGATCGGTGCGAAGTCTTTGGCCGGGTCGAAGCCGACTTTCTTATAGAGACTGACATTGGTCGCCAGGATGCCGTTGGTGCCAAGGAGCAGCGTGTGGCCGTCGGGCGCCGCGCGCGCCACCATCTCGCCCGCGACATTGCCGCCCGCACCGGGACGGTTCTCGACCACCACCGGCTGGCCGATGACCTGCTCGAGCTTGCGCGCCACCAGCCGCGCCACCACGTCGCTCGGCCCGCCGGGTGCAAATCCAAGCACCATTGTCACCGGGCGTGTCGGATAGTCGGCTGCCTCCGCGAACGACGCCAGCAACGCAAGGAGCGCAGCCAAGATCGTAGCAAAGATCGGTGCTGTCCTTGGCATATCGAACCTCCCGGGATGTCGTTGTTTGATTTGTCGGTCGTCGCCGGCTCAATCAGGGCACACCGACATCGCGGCGCAGCTCCTCGACATCGACGCGCCTGATGAAGCGTGGAATGTTGCCCCAGACCGCATGATAGCCGAACATGCCGTTCTGCATCTCGTCGAGCGCCGCAACCTTGCTCCAGCCCTGGTAGAGAATGCGATAGAGCGCCGAGATCATGCCGGTGCGATCGGCGCCGTGCTGGCAATGCAGGAGCACAGGCACGTCGCGGCTCGCGCGGCGCAGGTCCTGCAACGCGACGACCACGTCCTTGCGCTGGATGTTCCAGGTGTTGATGCGGACACGCTTGAGCTTGAGGTCGAGCCCAGCGGCCAGCGGCTCGTCGGCGTTGAACGCGCGCAGGCTGATCACGCTGCGCACACCGTGCGTGGTGCTAAGCCCCTTGAAGCCGGTCGCGTCGGGCTGCGCGCTGCGGAAGAAGTTCTTTTCCACCTGATGGAGGTTGGGCGCGCCCTCGAGCGCCAGGGGCGTCGCCCATTCCTTCGGCCGCGCGCTGTCCTGCGCGAACGCTTCGGCCAACGGCAGCCCCAGCAATCCGGCAATAACGGCGCGCCGCGTCGACATCCGGCCTATTCCTTGACGGGCTGGCCAGCCTGACCGGGAACGAGCTCGTAGAAGCCTGCTATGCGCAACCGGACCACAACCGGCCCCGTGCTCTGGTTCTGCCAGTACCAGCCATGGATGCCCTCCCAGGGGGCGACCAAGGCACCGCTCGCTTTGGCGCCGGTCGCTTTCTCGTAGAACATAAGATCGCCGCGCCCGCCGACCGGCTCGGTGTGACCGTGAAACTCCGTGTAGAATTCTTCCGGCTTGCCGATCCTCTGGACCTCCCAGGAATAGACGACCGTTGCTCCCGCCTTCATCTGGATCTTGTATTCCAGGTCGCCGTCGTTGCCGCGGATCGGCACATCGATCACATCAGTCCGGTAACCGGCCGGATAGGTGCGCGCCAGCGCTTCCTTGCCGGCGGGCGCGGGAATCTCGTTCCATTTGGTCTGTGCGATGGCAGGTGTCGCGAGGGCAGCCGCACCACAAGCCGCAGCGGCCAAGACGATGTGATTACGTTGAACAGTCATTGCAGGGCTCCCTGTTCGCCGGTTGCCGGCACAATGCCGAATTATGTCGCCCGAGTATCCGGCTCAATATCGGGCTTAGGTTTGCGCTTGTCAGTATGGGGCTCACTCGGGCTTGATACCAGCCGCTTTGATGATCGGCGGCCAGCGCCGCGCCTCCGCGGCGAAGAAGGCGGCAAATTCTGCAGGCGACATGACCTTGGTGTCGAATGACATGCCGGCAAAGCCCTTCTGCAGCTCCGCTGACTGCAAGCCGTCGTTGACGGCAGCATTGAGCGTATCGACCACGGCCGCAGGCGTGCCGGCAGGTGCCAGAATGCCGGTCCAGGCGTTGAGCTCCAGTTGCGGGAAGCCGCTCTCCGCCACGGTCGGCACATCGGGCAATTCCGGGTAGCGGGTCGCGCTCGTTGTCGCCAGCGGCCGCACCTTGCCCTCGCGGATGTGCGGCAGCAGGTTCACCACCGGGCCGAAATACATATGGATGCGCCCGCCCAGCATGTCGGTGATCGCCTGCACGCCGCCGCGATAGGGCACGCTCACGATGTCGACGCCGGTGAGCGCCTTGAGATACTCGCCCATGATCTGCGGCGGCGTGCCAAGCCCGAACCCGAACGTCACCTTGCCGGGATTGGCCTTCGCGTAGCTGACGAGCTCGCTCACGGTCTTGACCGGAATGCTGGAGCTCACGACCAGGAGCTGCGACCAGCCTGCGACCGTCGCGACCGGAGCAAAGCTCTTCACGGTGTCATATCCGGGGTCGTTGTAGAGCCCGAACACATGGCCGTTGCTGATGTAGAGAAGCGTATAGCCGTCAGGCTCCGCGCCCGCCGCCGCCTTGGCGCCGAGCGTGGTGCCGGCGCCCGGGCGATTGTCGAGCACGATGCTTTGGCCGAGCCGCGCCTGCATCTCCTTCGCGATCACACGCGCGGAAGCATCGACCGGCGAGCCGGGCGTGAACGGCACGATCATGCGGATGGGTTTAGCCGGGTAGGTTTGCGCGAAGGCCGGCGTCGCAAGCGCCAGGAATGCGAGAATGGCGGCCAGAAGAGACATCGTCGCTAGCCGAACACTGCGGCATGAAGCCCAAAGCCGATCGTCGCGCTCAACACCGCCTCGGCGACATCAAACGGCAACTCCCCCATCGTCGGCTCGACAAACGGAAAGATGACGGGTCCAACGGCAAATATGATGCCGGCAACCACGGCAACGCACATCAGTTTCGTAGCAAGCAGATAGTTGTCCATTCACTCCAGCTCCCTGCAACCAGCGGGCCCACACTAGCGCACTGGTAAGGCGCCTCACACCGGCAAATTGTCGTGCTTCCGGGCCGGCATCTCCACCCGCTTCCCTCGCAGCATCGCCAGCGCCCGCGCGACGCGCGCGCGCGTCGCGCGCGGCATGATCACGTCGTCGATATAGCCGCGCTCGGCGGCCGCGAAGGGCGACAGGAAACGGTCCTCGTATTCCTTGGTGCGTGCGGCGATCTTCTTCTCATCGCCGATGTCGGCGCGGAAGATGATCTCGACCGCGCCCTTGGCCCCCATCACGGCGATCTGCGCGGTCGGCCAGGCGTAGTTGACGTCGCCGCCGACGTGCTTTGAGGCCATCACGTCATAGGCGCCGCCGAACGCCTTGCGCGTGATCACGGTGACCAGCGGCACGGTCGCCTGGCTGTAGGCGAACAGAAGCTTCGCGCCGTGCTTGATCAGCGCGCCGTATTCCTGGTTGGTGCCCGGCAGGAAGCCCGGCACGTCGACGAAGGTCACGATCGGAATGTCGAAGGCGTCGCAGAAGCGCACGAAGCGCGCGGCCTTGCGGCTGGCGTCGATGTCGAGCACGCCGGCGAGCACCATCGGCTGGTTGGCGACGAAGCCAACGGTGCGGCCGGCGATGCGGCCGAAGCCGGTGACGATGTTCTTGGCGAAGGCTTCGCCGAGCTCGAAGAAATCGCCCTCGTCGGCGACCTTGAGGATCAGCTCCTTGATGTCGTAGGGCTTGTTGGGATTGTCCGGCACCAGCGTGTCGAGCGATGTCTCCTCGCGCTCGATCGATCCTGCGTCGGCCATTCCGGCACGCCGGCCTCGTTGTTCGCCGGCAGGAAGTCGATCAGCCGGCGCATCTGCAGGAGGCATTCGAGGTCGTTGTCGTAGGCGCCGTCGGCGACGCCCGACTTCGCCGTGTGCACCGAGGCGCCGCCGAGCTCCTCCGCGGTCACCACCTCGTTGGTGACGGTCTTCACCACGTCGGGGCCGGTGACGAACATGTAGCTCGTGTCGCGCACCATGAAGGTGAAGTCGGTCATCGCCGGCGAATAGACGTCGCCGCCCGCGCACGGCCCCATGATCACGCTGATCTGCGGGATCACGCCCGAGGCGATGACGTTGCGCTTGAACACCTCGCCGTAGCCGCCGAGCGCCGCCACGCCCTCCTGGATGCGCGCGCCGCCGGCGTCGAACAGGCCGATGATCGGCGCGCGCGCCTTCATCGCCATGTCCTGGATCTTGATGATCTTCTGCGCGTGCGTCTCCGACAGCGAGCCGCCGAACACGGTGAAGTCCTTGGCGAAGACAAACACGGTGCGGCCGTTGACCGTGCCCCAGCCGGTGACCACGCCGTCGCCGGGGATTTTCGTCTTCTCCATGCCGAACTCGGCCGAGCGGTGCTCGACGAACATGTCGAACTCCTCGAACGTGCCCTTGTCCATGAGGAGCTCGACGCGCTCGCGCGCGGTGAGCTTGCCGCGCTTGTGCTGCGCCTCGATGCGCGCCTTGCCGCCGCCGTCGCGTGCGCGCGCGCGCCGCGCTTCGAGCTTGTCGACGATGTCTTTCATGGTAGCTGCCCGGCCGGAATCGCGATCAGCCATGCATAGCACACCGCCAAAGGGTCATTCGGGAGGCCCGCGAAACGCGCCAATAGCCGCGTTTTCCAGCACAAGCCGCGGCCAAACCATCCACAGGATATTGATTGTGACGCGCCCGAATACCTTACCTATGGTTGCAGCGCTCGGACAACCAAGAGATAATAGGAATGGAAGCTGCGGGACGTTACGGCTTCATTGGGGTCGAGCCTGGTGAGCAGATCGACGCCACCCAAAGTGAATTGCCGAAGGTGTGCGCCACATGCCTGATGCTTCGCTGATCGTCGCCTACGGCACGGTCGTGAACGTCGGTGGCGACGTTCGCATCGATGGCAAGTATTGCCGGCAGGGCTTCAACGTGGAGGCCCGCAAGATGGGCGGACACGGAGCCTATCTGTTGGACTTCGACACCGACCCTCCCTCACTCGAACCAGCACTACCGCGGGCGCCCGTCATCCTCGCCACCGCGCGCAGCACCTCGGGCAGTGATGATCACCCGTGCTATGCCCAGACACGCCGCGTCTCGCGCGACGAGGCTGTCATTCACATTTTCCAGACCCCCAACAACGCCTTCTACGTTCAGCCAGGTCTGATCGACAGCAATTTCGATTTTCTCATCCTCGAGGCGCAGCGCTAGCTTCGGCAGAACGGCGCGGCGCTCAATTGCTGTTGCTCACCAACGCTAATACGCGAGCGGCCGCCTGCATCTCGGCGTCGCGGTAGGCGCGGCGCTCGAGCGCGAGCTCGTCGCGGCCCCACTGCTCCATGTTCCAGTCCTCGTCCACATGCGCGGCCGCCCAGGCCTCCTCGACCGACAGCCGGCCGGAGAGGACCGCCAGCGCGATCAGCGCCGAGCCGGTGAGCGTGGTGATCGAATGCAGCGCGCCGAGCCGCCAGATGTCTGTCGCGTTTCCGTTGTTGCGCGGGATGAGGCGCGCCGCCGCGGTGAGCGCGGCCTCCGGCTGCGGCAGATGCACGACCCCTGCCCCGGTGCGAAGGTCGCGCCAAGCGCCTCGCGCGCCCAAGTGATCAGCGGATCCCAGGCGGCCGCCTGGCTGCGAACCAGTCCTTGCGGCGTCTCGGCGCGATAGAACAGGAGATCGGAGGCGAGATACTTCTCCACCTCCGCCGCCACCGCCGGGCCGCGTCGGCCACGCCGTCGATGATCGAATTGGCGAGCCGCGTGAGCGGCATGCTCGCCGGATCGATGAACTCGCGCTGGGCACGCCATTCCGCGGCGAGCGCTTCCGCCAGCGCGCGCGTCGGCGCCGCCAGCGGCCGCTGCGCCGGCGTCCGCACCGGGCGGCCGTCGAGCGCGAGGCCGAAGCCGCCCTCCCCCTCCGATACCGAGACCTGCTGTATAGAACCGGCGCCGCAAGCGCGGCCGCATGCCGCGGCGCGCCGCCTCGATCGGATCGAGCGGCTGGTGCTCGCGGATATCCTCGAAGATATCGCGCATGGGGGTGCTGTTTACCAATGCGTTGAAACGTCAATTGAATGGCGTGGAGACCCGTCTGAATCAAGCGCCCGGGCAGGAACCTTTCGTGCACGGCTGCTGCCCGAAAATCGCATCTCAATAAATTATGCGATATTGTTCAAAGGTTTAGTCGGTAACCATATATTGTAAAAAATGAATGTGTTTAACCTGCCCTACTGTGACCGTGCTGCATCGCTAGCCAGCCCGACGCATGCGAGCCCCTGGTATGTCGTTGGTAGCGGTGGAATTTCCCGATCCGGTCCACTAGATTGCCGCCCGGATTCGGACCCACAAGCCGAACCGCCAGGGAAACCGGCCGACACCTGCTCGCGCAGGCTCCATCCGCAGAAGGCGCGGCGCGTGTCGTGCACGAGGAGTAGATGAAAAATACCGACATTGCGGCGCCTGACTACTTCCACAAGGTCGTGGATTGCCAGTGGGCCTGTCCGGCGCACACGCCGGTGCCGGAATACATCCGGTTGATCGCGGCGGGTCGCTACAGCGACGCCTACATGGTCAACTGGAGATCCAACGTGTTCCCGGGAATCCTCGGGCGCACCTGCGACCGGCCGTGCGAGCCGGCCTGCCGGCGCGGTCGCGTCGAGAAGGAGCCGGTCGCGATCTGCCGGCTCAAGCGCGTCGCCGCCGACTACAAGGACGACATCCGCGGCCGCCTGCCGAAGCGCGCGCCGGCCGAAGAACGGCAAGCGCATCGCGCTCGTCGGCGGCGGCCCGGCCTCGCTCGCGGTCGCGCGCGATCTCGCGCCGCTCGGCTACCACTGCGTGGTGTTCGATCAGGACCCCAAGGCGGGCGGCATGATCCGCACGCAGATTCCGCGCTTCCGGCTGCCGGAGATCGATCATCGACGAGGAGTGCGACTACATCCTCAATCTCGGCGTCGAGTTCCGCGGCGGCAAGCGCATCGACAGCCTCAAGGCGCTGCTGGCGGAAGACTGGGACGCGATCTTCGTCGGCTCCGGCGCGCCGCGCGGGCGCGATCTCGAAATTCCCGGCCGCAAGGAAGCCGCCGCCAACATCCACATCGGCATCGACTGGCTCTCGTCGGTCTCGTTCGGCCACATCAGCAAGATCGGCAAGCGCGTCATCGTGCTCGGCGGCGGCAACACCGCCATGGACTGCTGCCGCTCCTCGCGCCGGCTCGGCGGCGAGGACGTCAAGGTGATCGTGCGCTCCGGCTTCGAGGAGATGAAGGCGTCCCCCTGGGAAAAGGAGGACGCCATGCACGAGGACATCCCGATCCTCAATTTCCTGGTGCCGAAGGAATTCACCCACGACAACGGCAAGCTCACCGGCGTCGTGTTCGAGAAGGTGAAGGCCGAATACGACGCCAAGGGCCGGCGCAACCTGGTGCCGACGCGGCGAGCCCGACCAGCATTTCCCCTGCGACGACGTGCTGGTCGCGATCGGCCAGGAGAACGCCTTCCCCTGGATCGAGCGCGACATCGGCATCGAGTTCGACAAGTGGGACATGCCCAAGGTCGATCCCACGACCATGGCGCTCGACCAATCCGAAGGTGTTCTTCGGCGGCGACGCCGCGTTCGGGCCGAAGAACATCATCTGGGCGGTCGCGCACGGCCACGAGGCCGCGCTCTCGATCGACAAGTTCTGCTCCGGCGAGGACATCAACGACCGGCCGCAGCCGATGGTCGAGATCGTCAGCCAGAAGATGGGCATCCACGAGTGGAGCTACGACAACGACATCGCGCCCGACAAGCGCTACCGCGTGCCGCTGCGCGACAAGGTGGTGGCGCTGCGCGACATCAAGGCGGAGGTCGAGCTCGGCTTCGACGTCGAGCTGGCGCTCAAGGAAGCGCAGCGCTGCCTCAATTGCGACGTGCAGACGGTGTTCGAGTCCAAGCTCTGCATCGAGTGCGACGCCTGCGTCGACATCTGCCCGATGGACTGCATCACCTTCACCGAGAACGGCGAGGAAGCCGACCTGCGCACGCGGCTCAAGGCGCCGGCCAAGAACCTGACCCAGGACCTCTATGTCGCCAACGACCTCAAGACCGGCCGCGTCATGGTGAAGGACGAGGACGTGTGCCTGCACTGCGGGCTGTGCGCCGAGCGCTGCCCGACCGGCGCCTGGGACATGAAGAAATATCTCATCGACATGACGCACGCGGATGACCTATGCCGAGCAAAAGCACCAATCAGCAGCGTAAACGACTTCGTCGTCCGGTTCGCCAACGTCAACGGCTCGGGCTCCGCCAGCGCCAACGAGCTGTTCGCGCGCTCGGTGCTGCGCATGGGCGTGCCGGTGGCGCCGCGCAACATCTTCCCGTCCAACATCCAGGGCCTGCCGACCTGGTACGAGGTGCGGATCTCGGAGGCCGGCCATCTCGGCGCGCGCGGCGGCACCGATCTCATGGTCGCGATGAACCCGCAGACCTGGGACAAGGACGTCGCCTCGATCGAGCCCGGCGGCTATCTGCTCTACGACTCGACCAAGCCGATGCCGGCGTCGAAATTCCGCGACGACATCACCGTCATCGGCGTGCCGCTGACCGCGATCTGCAATCGCGAATACACCGATCCGCGCCAGCGCCAGCTGTTCAAGAACATCATCTATGTCGGCGCGCTCTCGGCGCTGCTCGACATGGACGTCGCCGCGATCGAGAAGCTGATCGAGCGAGCAGTTCAAGGGCAAGGAGAAGCTGTTCGACGCCAACAAGCACGCGCTGCATCTCGGCCGCGACTGGGCGCTGCTGAATCTCGAATGCCCGATCGGGCTTGCGCCTCAAGCGCGCCGACAAGGTCGGCGACCGCATCTTCATCGAGGGCAACAGCGCGGCCGCGCTCGGCGCCGTCTATGGCGGCGCCACCGTGTGCGCCTGGTATCCGATCACGCCGTCGTCCTCGCTGGCCGACGCCTTCACCAGCCATTGCCGGCGGCTGCGCGTCGATCCGGAGACCAAGAAGAACAAGGTCGCGATCGTGCAGGCCGAGGACGAACTGGCCTCGATCGGCATGGTGATCGGCGCCGCCTGGAACGGCGCGCGCGCCTTCACCGCGACGTCCGGTCCCGGCATCTCGCTGATGCAGGAGTTCCTGGGCCTTGCCTATTTCGCCGAAATCCCGGCGGTCCTGTTCGACGTGCAGCGCGCCGGCCCCTCGACCGGCATGCCGACGCGCACGCAGCAGTGCGACATCATCTCCTGCGCCTACGCCTCGCACGGCGACACCAAGCACGTGCTGCTGTTCCCGGAGGACCCGGCCGAGGCGTTCGAGTTCGGCGCGCAGGCCTTCGACCTCGCCGACCGGCTGCAGACGCCGATCTTCGTCATGCTCGACCTCGACATCGGCATGAACCATCGCCTGTGCCGGCCGCTCAAGTGGGACGACAGCCGCAAATACGACCGCGGCAAGGTGATGACCGCCGCCGACCTCGACGCCGGCAAGGAGTTCGGCCGCTATCTCGACGTCGACGGCGACGGCATCCCCTATCGCACCTATCCGGGCACGCATCCGAGCAAGGGCGCGTTCTTCACCCGCGGCACCTCGCGCGACCGCTATGCGCGCTACACCGAGGAAGGCGCGCCCTACGCCGACAACATGCAGCGGCTGCTGCGCAAGTTCGAGACCGCCAAGGACCTGGTGCCGCGCCCGCTGCGCACCGAACGCCGACAAGCCGACCAACTACGGCGTGATCTATTACGGCTCGACCTCGCCCGCGATGGACGAGGCGATCGACATGATCGAGGCCAAGGGCCGCCCGCTCGACATGCTGCGGGTGCGCGCCTTCCCGTTCCACCAGGACGTTCCCGACTTCATCGCCGACCATGACTTCGTGTTCGTGGTCGAGCAGAACCGCGACGCGCAGCTGCGCTCGCTGATCGTCAACGAATGCGGCATCGACCCGGTGCGGCTGGTCCCGATCCTGCACTACGACGGCACGCCGATCACCGCGCGCTTCATCGCCCGCGAGATCGGCGACGATCTCGATGCGCTCAAGGTGACGCCGCTGCGCAAGGTGGTCTCATGACCTACATCGCCAAGCCCAAATTCCATCACCCCGCGCTGCCGAAGAACGCGCTCGGCTACACCCATCGCGACTACGAGGGCAAGATCTCGACGCTGTGCGCCGGCTGCGGCCACGACTCGATCACCGCCTCCATCATCGAGGCCTGCTTCGAGCTCTCGATCGAGCCGCACCGGGTGGCGAAGATTTCCGGCATCGGCTGCTCGTCGAAGACGCCGGACTATTTCCTCAACGCCTCGCACGGCTTCAACTCGGTGCACGGCCGCATGCCGTCGGTGCTCACCGGCGCCAACCTCGCCAACCGCGACCTGATCTATCTCGGCGTCTCGGGCGACGGCGACTCCGCCTCGATCGGGCTTCGGCCAGTTCGCGCACGCGATGCGCCGCGGCGTCAACATGGTCTACATCGTCGAGAACAACGGCGTGTACGGCCTGACCAAGGGCCAGTTCTCCGCCACCGCCGACCGCGGCTCGAAGTCGCAAGCGCGGCGTGATCAACACCGACAACTCGATCGACCTCGTCGCGATGGCGCTGCAGCTCGGCGCGACCTTCGTGGCGCGCTCGTTCTCCGGCGACAAGAAGCAGCTCGTGCCGCTGATCAAGGCGGCGATCGAGCACGAGGGCGCGGCGCTGCATCGACGTGATCTCGCCCTGCGTCGCCTTCAACAACCACGCCGGCTCGACCAAGAGCTTCGACTACGTGCGCGAGCACAACGAGGCGGTGAACCGGCTCGACTTCATCACCGGCCGCGCGCCGATCACGGTCGCCTACGAGCCCGGCTCGGTCGAGGTGGTCGAGCAGCACGACGGCTCCAAGCTCGTGCTCAAGAAGGTCGCCGCCGACTACGACGCCCACGACCGGCTCGGCGCCATGAGCTTCCTGCAGCAGCACGCCGCCAAGGGCCAGATCGTCACCGGGCTGCTCTACGTCGACCGCGAGCCGGAGGACCTGCACGCGCATTTCAACACGGTGACGACGCCGCTCAATTCGCTCTCCGAGAAGGAGCTGTGCCCGGGCTCGGCGGCGCTCGAGAAGATCAACGCCAGCCTGCGGTAGCGCTGCGCGGTACTACCGACGCTCGTTGGGGTCAACGTCTCTCGACGTCATGGCCGGGCGTAGCGCGTCGAAGCGCGATTATGCCGGCCATCCACGTCTCGCGCTGCAATCACGGAACGCAAGCGCGGATGCGCCGGCATCACGGCCGGCATGACGAGCCGAGAGTCCGGCGCTTGGCTCAATTCGCGTTGGCGCAGGACCGCGTATAGGCCTGGAGCTTGCGGCCGCGCAGCCCGTAGCTGCTGCCCTCATGCTGACACTCGATCGTGCGGTCGCTGTGAGTCCTGAGCGCGCGGCGGGTAGTAGACGCCAGGCGGCGGCGCTTTGCGCCAAGCGGGCCGTTGATGATCGGCGGCGGCGCGGGCGGCGGCAGCGGCGCCGGAATGCGGGTTCAAGCATCGGGCGGCGGCGATGAACTGCGCAACGGCAGGCTGCGCCGGCGAGCAGGCAGACGACCAGCGCACTCGATAGAGGCGGATCATGGCTGGACCTCCTGCCCCGACCTCCATTGAATAGGTAGGAACGACGATCCCTGGACAGAAGGGCGCTATTCCTCCGGCGCCTCGACGATCGGATCGTAGCGCGTGGCGTCGAGGCCGAGCAGGTTCCACGACTGCTGCATGTGCGGCGGCAGCGGCGCGGTGACGTCGATCGTGCCGCCGCGCGGATGCGGCACCGCGATGCGGCGCGCCAGCAGATGCAGCCTGTTCTGCATGCCGCCGGGCAGCTCCCAGTTCTCCTTCGAGAAATATTTCGGATCGCCGACGATCGGATGGCCGATATGCGCCATGTGGGCGCGCAATTGATGGGTGCGGCCGGTGACCGGCTTGAGCGAGAGCCAGGCGAGCGTGCGCGCCGAGGTCTCGACCACCGCGTAATAGGTGACCGCGTGGCTTGCGCCCTCCTCGCCGTGGCGGGCGATGCGCATGATGACTTTCGTCCTCGCGCTCCTCCTTGGCGAGGAAGGTCGAGATGCGGCCCTGCCGCGGCTTCGGCACGCCGGCGACCAGCGCCCAGTAGATCTTGCGCGCCGAGCGCGAGCGGAAGGTCTTCGCCAGCGCGGCCGCGGCAAAGCGCGTCTTGGCGACCAGCAGGCAGCCGGCGGTGTCCTTGTCGAGCCGGTGCACCAGGCGCGGGCGCTGGCCGTCCGGGCCCGGTGCGCGCAGCACCTCGAGCATGCCGTCGAGATGGCGCGTGGTGCCGGAGCCGCCCTGCACCGCAAGCCCCATCGGCTTGTTGAGCACCAGCACGTCGGCGTCCTCGTGCAGCGTGATCGAGCTCGAGGAACGCGCGCGTCTTGTCGTCGGCCTCGCTGGCCTGGCGCGCGCGGCTTCGGCGCGTCGAGCTTGAGCGGCGGGATGCGCACCGCCTGGCCGGCCTCGAGCCGGTCCTTCGGCTGCGCGCGCTTGCCGTTCACGCGCAGCTCGCCTTTGCGGATGATGCGCTGGATGTGGGAGAACGAGAGCCCCGGGAAACCGCGCCTCGAGGAAGCGATCGACCCGCATGCCGGCTTCGTCGGCCGTCGACCGCGACGGTCTGCACGGCGGTGGGAGCGGCCGCCGGCAGTGGCTTCGGCCTGTCATTCTGCGGTCGGCCGCCGAGCGGCTGCCCTCGGACGACGGTCGGCCCGGATGGCGGCCGCCACCCTGCGAGGCACGCTGTGGGCGCGCCTCCGGCATGGACGGCTCATCGCACGGCCGGCCGCGCGATCGTGATCGCGCGGTCCGGCGATCGCCGCCCGCCGCCGCGGTTGCCGGGGCCCGCTGCCGCCTCGTCGCGACATCGCCTCCGTTCGCTTCCTTGACACCTGCGGTCGGAAACTACGATCCATGTAACCGCGATAGCGCCCGGCGCAAGCCGAACGCGCCGGCCCACGGGAGGACGCCATGCGCATTGACGCCGCCTAGCCGCACTCGCCGGCGCTGGTCGCCGCGACCGTCGCCACTCCGGCCCTGGCGCAGATGCCGCCCGAGCTCGTCGACAAGATCGCCGCCATCGGCCGCGTCGTCGATCCCGCCAAGACCGCGCCGCTCTATGCCCCGCTGCACGAGAAGGAGCCCTATGCCGGCGTCAAGGTCACGCGCGACGTGAAATACGGGCCGGATGCGCGCAACGTCGCTCGACGTGTTCAGTGCCGGAGGGCGCGCACCGGCGCGCGGCCGGTGCTGCATGTTCGTGCACGGCGGCGGCTTCGTCCGCGGCAACAAGCGTCCGCCCGGCAGCCCGTTCTACGACAACATCATGCTGTGGGCGGTCGCGCAACGGCATGGTCGGCGTCAACGTCGAGTATCGGCTGGCGCCGGCCGCGTCCCTGGCCGGCCGGGCAGCGAGGATATCGCCGCGGCCGTGCGCTGGGCCGCCGAGCAACGCCGCGGCCTACGGCGCCGACGCCAATCGCATCTTCCTGATGGGCCATTCCGCCGGCGCCACCCACGTCGCGACCTACGTGGCGCATCCGGAATTCCACGCGCCCGAAGGGCAGCGGGCTCGCGGGCGCGATCTTCTCCTCCGGCCGGCTTTCGACCTGACCAACGATCGACGAGAGCGAAGGCCGCATCGCCTATTTCGGCGCCGACCGCTCGCTCTATGCGCGAGCGCTCGGCCCTGCCCGGGCCTGCTCAAGAGCGTCGATCCCGTTCATGGTCGACGTCGCCGAGCTCGATCCGCCCTCGATGCGTCGAGCAGCTCGACGCAGCTCAAGAGCGCGATGTGCACGAGCGCAGCGCGGCTGCGTGCGCACGCTGCTGCTGCCCAAGCACAGCCACATGTCGCAGTCCTATGCGATCAATACGTCAGACACGCTGCTCAGCGATCAGATCCTGGCGTTCGTCAAGACGGGCGAAGTAGGCCTCGGCTCCGATCAGGCGCTCACCGGCATCGCTGCATCTCCTGGATCGGCTCGCGGTTCCAGCCGACGCGCAGCCGATCGCCGCGCAGCCACTCCAGCATGATCGGGATCGTTTCGGCACGACCAGCGATGTTGCAGCGGCCTTGCAGATAGAGTGTCTGGTTCACCTTGTAGTTTGACACGATGCTGCAGTTGGCGTCGAACCAGCGCACCGAGAGCGCCTGGACGATGAGCGGCGTCTCCGGCTTCGTGAACGCCTCGCCGTCACACCAGAAAGGGCCGAGTGCCCAGCGGCCGTCGGCGGGCTCAGCAGCAGCGGCAGTACCTCCAGCGGCCAGCAACACGCAAATGACGACGCGCAGACATCCAAACCCTTTCACGTCGTCCGCTCCTTCCGCAGCTTCGCCCAATACTCCAGCCGCTTCCTGATCTCGCGCTCGAAGCCGCGCTCGGGCGGATCGTAGAATTTCTGGCGGCCGAGCGCTTCCGGGAAGTAGTCCTGGCCGGAAAAGGCCTCCGGCGCGTCGTGGTCGTAGTCGTAGCCCGCGCCGTAGCCTTCCGACTTCATCAGCTTGGTCGGCGCATTGAGGATGTGCTTGGGCGGCAGCAGCGAGCCGCCCTCCTTGGCGGCGCGCATCGCGGCGCCATAGGCCATGTAGGCGGCGTTCGACTTCGGCGCGGTCGCGACATAGATCACCGCCTGCGCGATCGCGAGCTCGCCTTCGGGCGAGCCGAGAAAATCGTAGGCGTCCTTGGCGGCGTTGCAGATCACCAGCGCCTGCGGATCGGCGAGCCCGATGTCCTCGACCGCCATGCGCACCACGCGGCGCGCGAGATAGAGCGGGTCCTCGCCGGCATCGAGCATGCGGCAGAGATAATAGAGCGCGGCGTCCGGGATCGGAGCCGCGCACCGACTTGTGCAGCGCCGAGATCAGATTGTAGTGGCCGTCCTGCGCCTTGTCGTAGATCGGCGCGCGCCGCTGCACCACCTCCTGCAGCTTCGCGGCATCGAAGGTCTCGCCCTTGCGCGCGGCGCGCCAGACCTCCTCGGCCAGCGTGAGCGCCGCGCGGCCGTCGCCGTCGGCCATGCGGACGAGCGAGGCGCGCGCCTCCGCGTCGAGCGGCAGCGGCTTGCCTTCGATCGTCTCGGCGCGCGCGAGCAGCTTCTCGATCGCCGCCGCATCGAGCGACTTGAACACCAGCACGCGCGCGCGCGACAGCAGCGGCGCGTTGAGCTCGAACGACGGGTTCTCGGTGGTGGCGCCGACCAGCACGATGGTGCCGTCCTCCATCACCGGCAGGAAGCTGTCCTGCTGCGCGCGGTTGAAGCGATGGATCTCGTCGACGAAGAGCAGCGTGCCCTGCCCGGTCTCGCGCCGCGCGCGCGCCGCCTCGAACACCTTCTTGAGGTCGGCGACGCCGGAGAAGATCGCGGAAATCTGCTCGAAATGCAGCTCGGTCGCCTCCGCCAGCAGCCGCGCCACCGTGGTCTTGCCGGTGCCGGGCGGTCCCCAGAAGATCAGCGAGCCGAGCGTGCGCGTCTCCAGCATGCGCGTGAGCGCGCCGTCGGGCCCGAGCAGATGATCCTGCCCGACCACCTCGGCGAGCTTGGTCGGGCCGCAGCTTGTCGGCGAGCGGCCGCGGCGCATCGCGATCGAGCCCGGCGGCCGCGAACAGGCTCGGTCCGCTGCCGCGAGTTCGGCGCGCGTGGCTCATCCGCTCAAGCACGACCGACATCTGCTGGCCGCCGCGCCGGATGGTGATGCGCCAGACCCGGCTCTGCTGGCGCGGTCGCGCGTTCGAGATCGCGGGTCTTGGCGATCTTCTGGTTGTTGACCGAGAGCACGATGTCGCCGCGCTGGAAGCCGAGGCTCTGCGCCGGCGAGCCGTTGCGCGACGTCGAGCATGACGACGCCTTCGGCGCGACGGATCGAGCCGCAGCTCGTCGGCCAGCGCCGGCGAGATGTTCGAGACCTTGGCGCCCTGGAACGGCGAGCGCGCGCCGATGACCAGCTCGTCGTGCGGCGTCTCGGGCGCGGTCTCGAGCGCGACATTGGCTGTCGTCTCGCGGCCGCCGCGCACGATGCCGAGCTTGCGCGTGCCGCCGAGCGCCTTGGTGGCGAAGCGATAGTCGAAGGCATTGGGATCGTCGACCGCCTGGCCGTCGATCGAGACGATCAGGTCGCCGGTCTTGAGGCCGGCGCGCGCGGCCGGGCTTCCCGGCGTGACGCTCGCGACCAGCGCGCCGGTCGGGCGCTTGAGGCCGAGGCTCTCGGCGATCTCGGGCGTCACCGCCTGCAGCCGCGCGCCGAGCCACGGCCGCTTCACCGCGGTGCCGCCGCCCTTGGCGCGAGGCGACCACCACCCGCACCATGTTGGCGGGAATGGCAAAGCCGATGCCCTGCGAGCCGCCCGAGCGCGAGAAGATCGCGGTGTTGATGCCGACGAGCTTGCCGGTCAGTCGACCAGCGCGCCGCCGGAATTGCCGGGATTGATGGCGGCGTCGGTCTGGATGAAGAACTGATAGTCGGTGATGCCGACCTGGGTGCGCGCCACCGCCGACACGATGCCGTGGGTCACGGTCTGGCCGACCCCGAACGGATTGCCGATCGCGAGCACCAGGTCGCCGACCTGCAGCGCGTCGGAATCGGCGAACTCGATGCGCCGGGAAGCGCTCGCCCTGGCGCCTTGAGGCGCAGCACCGCGAGGTCGGAGCGCGTGATCCTTGAGCACGATCTCGGCCTCGAACTCGCGCTTGTCGGCGAGCGAGACCTTCACCTCGGTCGGCGCCCTCGATGACGTGGTTGTTGGTGACGACGAGGCCGCCGGCATCGACGATCACGCCGGAGCCGAGCGAGCGCTGCACCTGCTCGCTCGGGCGCCGCCATCCGGCACGCCGAAGAAGCGGCGGAAGATCGGATCGTCCAGCAACGGATTGCGGATTGGCGACCGTACGTGGCCGCATAGACATTGACCACCGCGGGCGCGGCGCGCTGCACCATCGGCGCGTAGGACAGCCGCACCTCGTTGGGCGAGGCCGGCACCCGGCGGTCCTGGGCGGACGCCTCCGCGCCGGCCAGCGACCAGGGCAGCGCAGAAGCGGAAGCGCGAGGAAGCGGCATCAGGCGCAAAGGCATGAGGCTAATTCCCAGATTCTGAAGCGCCCAGATATAAGGCCACCGGCGTGGCAAATGAAGGGCGCCGGCCCTGCCCCGGAACAGGCGCATGACGGCTAGTATGAACCCAGTTCGGCCAGCAGCACTGGCGAAGCAGCCCGTGGACCAGGCACTGTGAACCAGCCACGCGCTCGAAGCAGCCACCGCGCCGCCAGAGCCCACGCCGGCGCCGGCGCGGCCGTGATCTACCTCGTCGCCTTCGTCACCGGCGCGATCGTGATGAGCTTCGAGATGCTCGGCTCGCGCTACCTCAACCCCTATTTCGGCAGCGGCATCTACACCTGGGCGGCGCTGATCTCGACCGTGCTGGCGGCGCTGACCGCTGGGCTACTTCCTCGGCGGCTGGCTCGCCGACCGCACCGCCTCGCGCGGCGGTGCTGGGCGCGACCGTGCTGGTCGCCTCGCTCTACCTCCTGGCGCTGCCGACCTTCTCCGAGGCGCTGCTCGAATTCGTGCTGGCCGACATCGACGACGTGCGCGCCGGCAGCCTGGTGGCGGCGTTCGCCATCCTGTTCTTTCCGGTGACGCTGCTCGGCATCTATTCGCCGTTCGCGATCCGGCTGATGCTGCGCTCCGCCGCAGCGCTCCGGCACCGTGTCGGGCACGGTCTACGGCGTCTCGACCGCGGGCTCGATCGTCGGCACGCTCGGCACCACGTTCTTCCTGATCCCGCTGATCGGCACGCGCGCGATCACGCTATTCGCTCGGCGCGGCCGGCCTCGCTCTGCGGCGCTCGTGCTGATGGCGCTGCCGCGGCTCGAGCGCGCGCCGCGCCGCGATGCTGCTGATGGCGGCGGCTCATCGCGGCTGGCGCTCGCGCGCCGGCCGCGCGCGCCGACGAGCTGATCGACGAGAGCGTGCGCGCCGACATGCTCAAGCGCCCCGACGGGCGCATCGCCCATGTCGAGAGCGAGTACAACGACATCTACGTCACCAAGCGGCGCGGCGAGCTCACCATGTCGTTCCAGCTCAAGGGCTGGGACTACACCGAGTCGGTCACCAACCTGCGCGATCCCGACGACCTGGTGCTGCGCTATGCGCAGGTCATGACGATTGCCACGATCTATCCCGGGGAGCTCAAGAAGATCCTGATGCTCGGGCTCGGCGGCGGCTCGATCTCGACCTATCTCGGGCGCTTCATGCCGGAGGTCGCGATCGACACGGTCGAGATCGACCGGCGCGTGATCGAGGTCGCCAAGACATATTTCGGCCTGCGCGAAACCGAGCGCGTGCGCTATCTCGACGGCGACGGCCGCGTCTTCCTCAACCGCAACAAGGAGCCTCTACGACCTGATCCTGCTCGACGCCTATCGCGGCGGCTTCGTGCCGTTCCATCTGCTGACCAAGGAATTCTATACGCTGGTCAAGCAGCGGCTCACGCCCGGCGGCGCCGTCGCCTCCAACGTCCATGACGGCACCAAGCTCTATCACTCGACGGTGCAAGACGCTCGGCGAGGTGTTTCCCGACGCTCGATCTCTATCCGTCGGGCGCGGGCGAGGTGATCGCGATCGCGAGCACTGAGCCCGGCGCCCGACAAGGAGGCGCTGGCGAGCCGCGCCGCGGCGCTGCAGGAGCGCTACAAGTTCCGCTATCCGCTGCCGGACGCTGCTCAAGCGGCGCATGGACAATCCGCAGCGCGCAGGCGGCGCGGCGGCGAGCTCATCACCGACGACTTCGCGCCGGTCAATCTCTACGACGCGATCGGCCGCGAGCGGCCGAAGCGGAAGTAGGGCCGAACACCGCCTCACAAGGCAAAAAGGGCGGCCGAAGCCGCCCTGCAAACCTTGGCACTGAACTCGCCAGCGCTCAGACCGGTGCCGAAGCTGCGACGGCGCCGCCGCCCTCTCAGCCTCGTGCCGCTCGCGATCCTCTTTGCCTCTGGCGTCGACATCGCGGTCCACGAACTCGATCACCGCCACTGCGGCGGAGTCACCGTAGCGATAGCCGGCCTTGAGCACGCGGGTATAGCCGCCGTTGCGGTCCTTGTAGCGCGGGCCGATCACGTCAAAGAGCTTCTTGACCATGGCGATATCGCGCATCTCGGCGATCGCCTGCCGGCGCGCGTGCAGATCGCCGCGCTTGCCGAGCGTGACGAGCTTCTCCACGATCGGGCGCAGATCCTTCGCCTTCGGCAGCGTGGTGACGATCTGCTCGTGCCGGATCAGCGAGGCGGCCATGTTGGCGAACATGGCGCGGCGATGCTCGGCCTTCCGGTTCAGCTTACGATGGGCGTTCCCGTGACGCATCGCTCAAGTCCTCACTCACGTGTCGCCCGGTCTCGACGGCGGGCATCAGATTGTTCTCATCAAGACGCCACTCAAGACGCCACATGGCCGGGACATCAGCGCGTTCACGCGCGTCTTCGACGCGCTACGCCCGGCCATGATGTTTCGTTCGATCAGTAGTGGTCCTCGAAGCGCTTGGCGAGCTCCTCGATGTTCTCCGGCGGCCAACCCGGCACTTCCATGCCGAGATGCAGCCCCATCTGGGCCAGCACTTCCTTGATCTCGTTGAGCGACTTGCGGCCGAAGTTCGGCGTGCGCAGCATCTCGGCCTCGGTCTTCTGAACGAGATCGCCGATGTAGACGATGTTGTCGTTCTTGAGACAGTTGGCCGAACGCACGCTGAGCTCGAGCTCGTCGACCTTCTTGAGGAAGGCCGGATTGAAGGCGAGGTCCGGAATGGTCGGCTCGGCCTCCGGCTTGTGCGGCTCCTCGAAGTTCACGAACACGTTGAGCTGGTCCTGCAGGATGCGCGCCGCATAGGCGAGCGCAGTCATCCGGGCTGACCGCGCCGTTGGTCTCGATCGAGAGCGTGAGCTTGTCGTAGTCGAGGATCTGGCCCTCGCGGGTGTTCTCGACCTTGTAGGAGACCTTGCGCACCGGCGAGTACAGGCTGTCGACCGGGATCAAGCCGATCGGCGCGTCCTCCGGCCGATTGCGCTCGGTCGGCACGTAGCCCTTGCCGGTGTTGACCGTGAACTCCATGCGGATCTCGGCGCCCTCGTCGAGATGGCACAGCACGAGGTCCGGATTGAGCACGACGATGTCGCCCACCGTCTGGATGTCGCCGGCCGTGACCGTGCCCGGGCCCTGCTTCTTCACCACCATGCGCTTGGGTCCATCGCCCTGCATCTTGATGGCGATGTCCTTGATGTTGAGGACGATGTCAGTCACGTCCTCGCGCACGCCGGGGATCGACGAGAACTCGTGCAGCACGCCGTCGATGTGCACCGACTGAACAGCAGCGCCCTGCAGCGACGACAAGAGAATGCGCCGTAGCGCATTGCCGAGCGTCACGCCGAAACCGCGCTCGAGCGGCTCGGCAATGACGGTCGCCTCACGCTTGGGATCGGCGCCCACCGTCACCTGCAGCTTGTTCGGTCGGATCAATTCCTGCCAGTTTTTCTGGATCGTCACCTTGGCACCCATCGTATTGAGTGGCGCGTCAGTCGGACGCGCATCCCACTCCGCCCTGTGGGACAATTCAGCGGCGGCGGACGGGTCGGGCGTCCGCCGGATCAAAAGGTCATCGTTCATACGCGCCGCCTCTTGCGGGGGCGGCAACCGTTATGCGGGATCGGCGTGACGTCGCGGATCGACGTGATAGTGAAACCCGCCGACTGCAGCGAGCGCAGCGCTGACTCGCGCCCCGAGCCCGGCCCGGCCACCTCGACCTCGAGGGTGCGCATGCCGTGCTCCTGCGCCTTCTTGGCGGCATCCTCGGCCGCCATCTGCGCCGCATAGGGCGTCGATTTGCGCGAGCCCTTGAAGCCCATGGTGCCAGCCGACGACCAGGCAATCGTGTTGCCCTGGGCGTCAGTGATAGTGACCATTGTGTTGTTGAACGACGCGTTGACATGCGCGACGCCCGAAGCGATGTTCTTGCGTTCGCGTCGACGGACGCGGGTGGCTTCCTTACCCATTCATGATCCTTTCGCGGCCCCGGCTCCGCAACCGACGTCGCCGTATCCTGTTCTCTGTCACGCGGCCCTAGACAGCCTTTTTCTTGCCGGCGATGGCTTTGGCCGGCCCTTTGCGGGTGCGCGCATTGGTA
Organism: uncultured Alphaproteobacteria bacterium; assembly: GCA_963745515.1. Classification (GTDB taxonomy): domain Bacteria; phylum Pseudomonadota; class Alphaproteobacteria; order Rhizobiales; family Xanthobacteraceae; genus VAZQ01. The sequence goes on along the minus strand of CAVUXO010000004.1, from coordinate 502,466 downwards.
TGCGTGCGCTGGCCCCGCACCGGCAGGCCACGACGATGCCGCAACCCCCGGTAGCAGCCGAGATCCATCAGCCGTTTGATGTTCATGGCAACGTCGCGCCGCAGATCGCCTTCCACCATATAGTCACGATCGATCATTTCGCGAATCTGCAGGACTTCCTGATCGGTCAACTGGGATACTCGACGCTCCTGCGGAATGTTGACCTTCTCCATGATTTCCTTAGCGATTTTTGGTCCAACCCCATGGATATACTGCAATGCAATAATCACCCGCTTGTTTGTGGGTATGTTAACACCAGCAATTCGTGCCACGGCTCTTACTCCTGTCGCCAGCGCTGGAGGCCACCGATCGGCGGCTGCATCCTATAGCTGCAAACGATAATGCGACACCCACCCTAAGTCCCTAGGGCCGGTATCGTTCGCGCTTCTCCAACTGGATGCGTGGGTTATTAATGGATTTAACGTCCTTTCGTCAACCTCACAAACGCTTACAGCTGAGGGCAAAGTTACCGTCTTGCGGCGCGCCGGGACTTGGTGGTCGTGGCGGCCGTCTTGGTAGCAGCCTTGCCGGCACGGGCCCCCGAAGGTGCCCCCTTGGCGCCGCGTTTCGCAGCCTTGGCGAGGCCTTTCCCGGCCCCTTTTGCCGCCTTTTTGGCTGATGTCCCGGCCTTTTTGGCAGCCGCCTTCTTGGTAGCCGCTTTTTTGGGTGCTGCCTTCTTTTCGGTGGGCCGCCTAGCAGCCGCCTTGGGACGCCCCTGCGAAGACCCCCGGAGGGCCTGGTCGATCGCGCTCGCCACCTCCACGATGGAGGCCATGCCGTCGACCGACGTCAACGAGCCTTCCAGGCGATAGTAGTCGACCAGCGGGGCCGTCTGCTCATGATAGATTTCGACCCGCCGCTTGAGCTTCTCCGGGTCGTCGTCGGACCGCAATGGTTGACCATTGGCTTTGGCCTCCGCGATGCGGTTCTCGATGCGCTTCTGCAGGATGGCGGCGTCCACCTTGAGCTCGACAACGGCGTCGAGCTTCAGGCCCTTTTCCTTGAGCAGACGGTCGAGCGCGACTGCCTGCGGCACCGTGCGCGGGAAACCGTCGAGGATGAAGCCCTTCCTGGCGTCGGGCTCGTCGATCCGGTCCGAGACAATGGCCACCACCACGTCGTCGGGCACGAGCTCGCCGCGATCCATGATGTCCTTGGCGCGTAGCCCGACCGGCGTGCCGGCTTTGACCGCCGCGCGCAACATGTCGCCGGTGGAGAGCTGGACGATCCCGTGCTTGTCGACGAGTCGCTGTGCTTGCGTGCCCTTCCCCGCCCCCGGCGGGCCGAGCAGGATCAATTTCATTGGTGTCAAACTCCCGTCTTGACTGACGCAAAGGCGCGAATGTGGGCTTCCAGATCCAGGATCGCACAAACCACGATCAGCAGTGAAGCACCACCAAAATAGAAAGGCACCGGCGCCGTGGCGACCAGGACCACCGGCACCAGGTAGACCAGCGCCAGATAGATCGCGCCGATCATTGTGAGGCGGCTGATCACGCCATCAATATGCTCGGCCGTGGGCTCGCCTGGGAAGATACCGGGTAGGACGGCACCGTGCTTCTTGAGCGTCTCGGCTGCCGCGTCGGGGTCGATCAGGAAGGCCGTGTAGAAGAACGCGCATGCGACAATAAGCGCCGCATAGACGATCGTGAACAGCGGCCCCCGCAACTCGGCTTCCCACGCCGGGACAGCTATCGAGACAATCGCCGCCGGCAGAAACAAAACCCAGGATGCCAGAACGGCCGGTATGATCCCTGCGTTGTTGAGCTTGAATGACAGGGAGGATGGCGGATCCCCCGCGCCGCCCTCAACATGGACCGGCAGGCGCCGCCGCGCCCTTTCCACCGCCACCACCAATGCCGTCAATGCAATGGCCAATGCCAGCAACGCCAGCATCATCCCGCCCGAGAGAACGCCGCGACGGCCAAGCTCCAGCGCACCCGCAATCCCGGCCGGGACCTCAGCGACAAGCCCGGCAAACAGGATCAGCGTCACACCATTGCCGAGGCCGCGCGCCGAAATCCACTCACTGAGCCACACCAGGGCCATCACACCGCCCGTGAGCGTGAGGACGGTGGTGGTTCGAAACAGCCAGCCCGGCTCGGAGACGAGGCCAGGCACGCTTTCGAGACCGATGGCGATGCCGTAGGCCTGCAACATCGACAGCAACGCGGTCAGGGATCGGGTGAGGAGGTCGAGGGTTCGGCGGCCCCGCTCGCCCTGCGTCCGCAGCGCTCTGAGCCTCTTGGAGATGATCGGCAGCAGCTGGAGCAGCACCGCGGCCGAGATATAGGGCATCAGCCCGAGCGCAAGAATCGCCAGCCGATGAATGGCCCCGCCGGAAAGCAGGTTGGCCATCCCCAGAATGCCGTCAGCCTGCGATCGGAATATCTGCTCCCAAGCCGAAGGCGCAATGCCAGGCAGCGGAATGAAAGTCCCTAACCGGTAGACCAGCAGCGCACCAAGTGTGAACCAGATGCGCCGGGTCAACTCCGGTGTCATCTCCTCCGTCCCCGCAGCTTCGAACGCTTGATCAGACCTTCATATTGGTGCGCCAGCAGATAGCCCTGAACCTGCGCGACCGTATCCATGGTGACGCTGACCACGATCAGCAGCGACGTGCCGCCGAAATAGAACATGCCGGGCGCGTAGGAGAGGATGATCTCCGGCAACAAGCACACCAGCGCCAGATAGATCGCGCCGATAGCGGTGATGCGCGAGAGCACGTAGTCGATGTACTCGGCAGTCCGCTCGCCCGGCCGGATGCCGGGAATGAAGCCGCCATGCTTCTTGAGGTTCTCCGCCGTCTCGGTCGGATTAAACACGATCGCCGTGTAGAAGAAGGCGAAGAAGATGATCAGCGCGATATAGAGGACCAGGAAGAGGGGCCGCCCGTGGCCGAGCTGGGTCACGATCGCCTGGAACCATTCGGGGCCGGAGCCGGCATTGAAGTTCGCAACCGTCGTCGGCAGCAGCAGCAGCGATGATGCGAAAATCGGCGGGATCACCCCCGACGTGTTGAGCTTGAGCGGCAGGTGCGAGCTCTGCCCCTCGAACATCCGGTTGCCGACCTGGCGCTTGGGATACTGGATGAGGAGGCGCCGTTGCGCGCGCTCCATGAACACGATGAAGGCAATCACCACCACCGCCATCACAAGGACGGCCAGGAGGAGGCCCGTCGACAGCGCGCCCTGGCGGCCGAGCTCGAACGCCTGCGCCAGCGCCGCCGGCAGCTCCGCCACGATGCCCGACATGATGATGAGCGAGATGCCGTTGCCGATGCCGCGCGCGGTGATCTGCTCGCCGAGCCACATCAGGAACATGGTCCCGCCCGTGAGCGTGATCACGGTCGAGATGCGGAAGAACCAGCCCGGGTCGCTCACCGCATTGGCGGCGCCCTCAAGCCCGATCGCGATGCCGTAGGACTGGAACAGCGACAGCAGCACGGTCAGGTAGCGCGTGTACTGGTTCATGACCTTGCGGCCTTGCTCACCCTCCTTCTTGAGCTGCTCGAGGGTGGGCGAGACCGTGGTCATCAGCTGAATGATGATCGAGGCCGAGATGTAGGGCATGATGTTCAAGGCGAAGATCGCCATCCGGTGGATGCCGCCACCGGAGAACATGTTGAACATCCCCAGAATGCCGCCGGCCTGCGATTTGAAAATCTGCTCCCAGGCGGAGGGGTCGATGCCGGGCAGCGGAATATAGGTGCCGAACCGGTAGACCAAGAGCGCGCCGAGCGTGAACCAGATCCGCTTCTTCAGCTCCTCGGCCTTGGCCAGCGCCGCAAAGTTGAGGTTGGCCGCCAATTGTTCTGCTGCTGAGGCCATCGCAATCTCCCGTCCGCCGCCCTGGGTCACCGGCCCCCAAGCCGCTGCGCTATGTCCGCTGCGCTATATCCGCCGCGCTATGTCCGCCGCTCTGCGTCGCCGCCCGATCTATATGGGGATCGGACCGCCCGTTCCCATAGGGGGCGAGCGCCCCGCTTCCGAAGTTCGTAAGTCGTTGCGGCATCCTCTGGCACGAACTTCCGAAGCAAAGGGGCACTGGCAACTCTATGATTTTAGTGCCGCTTTTCGATTTGAAATTCCCAACCGAGCTTGCTGCGGGTGCTCTAGGAACTTCAAATCGGCGGCAACTACGCTACTTCTTCGGCTTCCGACCGCTTGGGCGCCAGAATCTGCACCGAGCCGCCCGCCTTCTCGACCGCGGCCACGGCCGATTTGGAGGCGCCCCACACCGAGAAATTCACTTTGGCCTTGATCTCGCCGACGCCCAGGAGCCGGACCCCCTCCTTGGCACGGCGCAGCACGCCCGCCGCGACCAGCGCCGCGGCATCGACCGTGCCGCCCGCACTCAGCTTGCCGGCGTCGATGGCGGCCTGCACGCGCTCGAGATTGACCTCATTGAGCTTCTTGGCAAACGCCGTGTTCTTGAAGCCGCGCTTGGGCAGGCGCCGGTGCAGCGGCATCTGGCCGCCCTCGAACCCCTTGATCCGCACGCCCGAGCGCGCGGTCTGGCCCTTGCCGCCACGGCCGCCGGTCTTGCCGCTGCCCGATCCGATTCCGCGCCCGATGCGGGTGCGGCGCTTGCGCGCACCCGGACGGTCGGCGATTTGGTTGAGCTTCATCGCTCTTCTCCCATTACTTTAAATCGACCACGCGCACGAGGTGGTGAACCTTCGCGATCATGCCGCGGGTCGCCGGCGTATCGGGCAACTCCGACACGCGGCCGATCTTGTTGAGCCGCAGCCCGATCAGGGTTTCCCGCTGGCTGTGGTGGCGGCGCGAGGCGCTAGCCGTCTGCTCGACCTTGATCATCTTGCCAGCACTCTTGCTCATGTCGATCTCCTATTCCGCCGTCTGCTCGGCCTCGCCGCCATCGCGACGCCTCGCCTGCAGCGCGGAAACCTTGATGTTGCGCCGCGCCGCAACCGAGCGCGGTGAATCCTGGCGCTTGAGCGCGTCGAAGGTCGCTCGCACCATGTTGTAGGGGTTGGACGAGCCGAGCGACTTCGCCACCACGTCCTGCATGCCGAGGGTCTCGAACACGGCGCGCATCGGGCCGCCCGCAATAATGCCGGTGCCCGCCGGGGCCGCGCGCAGGAATACCTTGCCGGCGCCATGGCGCCCCGCCACGTCGTGATGGAGCGTGCGGCCCTCGCGCAGCGGCACCCTGATGAGGTTGCGCTTGGCGGCGTCAGTGGCCTTGCGGATCGCCTCCGGCACCTCGCGTGCCTTGCCGTGGCCGAAGCCGACGCGACCCTTCTCGTCGCCGACCACCACGAGCGCGGCGAAGCCGAAGCGACGGCCGCCCTTGACCACCTTGGCCACGCGATTGATGTGGACGAGCTTGTCGGTGAACTCGCTCTCCTCGCGTTCCCGCTCTCGATGTCGTGGTTCACGTGCCATATTGATGTTCCGTTGTGCCGATGTTCCGTTGTGCTGTTCCGTTCGGGATCGCGTCCGTCTGCTGCTAGAATTTCAGGCCGCCCTCGCGCGCGGCATCCGCCAGCGCCTTGACGCGCCCGTGATAGAGATAGCCGCCGCGATCGAAGACGACTTCCTTGACGCCCTTCACCGCCGCTCGTTCCGCCAACAGCTTGCCCACCGCCTTGGCGGCGTCGGTGTTGGCACCGGTCTTCATGCCCTCACGCAGGGTCTTTTCGAGCGAAGATGCCGACGCCAGCGTCTCGCCTTTGATGTCGTCGATCACCTGCGCGTAGATGTGCTTGGACGAGCGGAACACCGAAAGGCGCGCGCGACCACCGGCGGCGCGCCGGATGTTCCGCCGCACCTTTGCGGTCCGCCGCAGCGTCCGATCAATGACTGTTGCCATCGCCAGCTCCTGTTACTTCTTCTTGCCTTCCTTGCGGAAGATGAATTCGCCTGAATACCTGACGCCCTTGCCCTTGTAGGGCTCCGGCTTGCGAAACGCCCTGATCTCGGCCGCCGCCTGGCCGACCTTCTGCGCGTCGACGCCGGTGATGACGATCTCGGTCGGCTTCGGCACCACAATCGTGACGCCCTCCGGGATCGGATAGACGATGTCGTGCGCATAGCCGAGCTGCAGCTGCAAATTCTTGCCCTGCAGAGCCGCGCGATAGCCGACCCCGTTGATCTCGAGCTTGCGCTCGTAGCCTTTGGTGACGCCCTCGATCACCTTGGCCACCAAGGCCCGATAGGTCCCCCACATGGCACGCGCCTGCTGGCTGTCATTGCGCGGGTCGACGTGCACATTGCCGCCCTCGAGCTTGGCAGACACATCGCCGTGCAGAACGACCTGCAGGGCACCCTTCGGGCCCTTCACCTTGACGGTCTGGCCTTCGATATTGGCGGTCACGCCCGAAGGGACGGCGACCGGCTTTTTGCCAACACGAGACATGGTCTCATTCCCTTCGTTGCGCTCTAGAACACCGTGCAGAGGATCTCGCCGCCCACGTTGGCGTCGCGCGCGTCATGGTCGGCCATCACGCCCTTGGGCGTCGACACGATCGCCACGCCAAGACCGTTGTTGATGCGCGGCAGGTTTTTTACCGACGCGTAGACCCGGCGCCCTGGCTTGGAAACCCGCGCGATCTCCCGGATCACCGGCGAGCCGTCGAAATATTTGAGCTCGATCTCGAGCTCGCTGCGGCCGCTCGCATGCTCGACCGAAGCATAGCCGCGGATGTAGCCTTCGTTCTTGAGCACGTCGAGCACACTGACGCGCAGTCGCGATGCCGGGGTCGACACCTTCGACTTGTTGCGCATCTGCGCATTGTGGATGCGTGCGATCATATCGCCGAGCGGATCGTTCAACATCGCGCGCCCCTCCTTACCAGCTTGACTTCAAAAGTCCGGGGATCATTCCCTTCGATCCCATGTCGCGCAGCGCGATACGGCTCATCCTGAGCTTCCGGTAATAGGCCTTCGGGCGGCCGGTAATGATGCAGCGATTGTGAACCCGCGTCGCCGATGAGTTGCGTGGCAGTTCGGCAAGCTTCAGCGCCGCCGCGAAGCGCTCTTCCATCGGCCTGTTCTTGTCGCCGGCAACCGCCTTCAGCTTGGCGCGCCGTTCCGCATACTGCTTGGTCAGCCTTTCTCGCCGCTTGTTCTTTTCGATCGAGCTCTTCTTCGCCATTAAAGTCTCCTGATTTCCGCGTCTGAGGGGCCTCGCCCCTCACTGCCGGAATGGGAAGTTGAATGCGGCCAGCAACGCGCGCGCCTCGTCGTCGGTCTTCGCGCTGGTGCAGACCGTGATGTCCATGCCCCAGATGTCGGCCGCCTTGTCGTAATCGATCTCCGGGAAGATGATGTGCTCCTTGAGGCCGAGGGTATAGTTGCCGCGTCCGTCGAAGCTCTTCGGCGACAGGCCGCGGAAGTCACGCACGCGCGGCAGCGCGATGGTGACCAGCCGGTCGAGGAATTCGTACATGCGCGTCTTGCGTAGCGTCACCTTGCATCCGATCGCCTGACCATCGCGCACCTTGAAGGTCGCGATCGACTTGCGCGCCTTGGTGATCACGGCCTTCTGGCCGGCGATCAGCCCGAGATCGGCCGCCGCGGCCTCGACCTTCTTGCGGTCGTTCACGGCCTCACCGATACCCATGTTGATGACGATCTTCTGCAGCTTCGGCACTTCCATCTTGTTCTTGTAGCCGCGCTCCTCCGTCAGCTGCTTGCGCACGACGTCGTCGAAATGAGTTCGGAGCCGCGGCGTGACGCGCTCCTGCGGCGCGCGCGGCTTCTTCTCGCCGGCTTCACCCTTCGGCGCCTTGTCGCCCTTCTGCGGCTGCCCTTTGCCGCCAGGTTGCGCCTGCTTGCCGCCCTTCCCGTCCTTGCCGCCGGCCTCGGCGCGCGGCGCCTTGTCAGACTTCTCAGCCTTGGGACCCTTTGCGGATTTAGCGGCTTTGTCTTCTTTCTCAGCCATCGATCTCTACTCCTGAGCGCTTGGCCACGCGCACCTTGCGGCGCGCATCGCCCTCGCCGACGAACTTGAATCCGACGCGGGTTGGCTTGCCGTCCTTCGGATCGGTCAGCGCCAGATTGGACAGGTGAACGGAGGCTTCCTTGCTGATGATGCCGCCGTCCTGCTGCGCAGTCTGCTTCTGATGGCGCTTGACCATGTTGATCCCGCGCACGAGCGCGCGGCTGACGGCCGGGCGCACCTCGATCACCTCGCCGCTGCGGCCCTTGTCACGGCCGGTCAGCACGATCACCTTATCGCCCTTCTTGATCTTCGCCGCCATCACAGCACCTCCGGCGCGAGCGAAATGATCTTCATGTGGTTCTTGGCTCGCAGCTCGCGCGGGACCGGCCCGAAGATGCGGGTGCCGACCGGCTCCATCTGCGGGTTGATCAGCACAGCCGCGTTGCGATCGAAGCGGATGACCGAGCCGTCAGGGCGCTTGATATCCTTGCGGATGCGCACCACCACGGCCTTCATCACCTCGCCCTTCTTCACGCGTCCGCGCGGAATGGCCTCCTTGACCGAGACCACGATCACGTCGCCGATGGTGGCGTAACGCTTCTTCGAGCCACCGAGCACCTTGATGCACATGACCCGACGCGCGCCGGAATTGTCCGCCACGTCGAGGTTGGTCTGCATCTGGATCATGATGCTCTCCCCGCCTTTGTTGCTGCGCCCATTGCGATTTCTGCGCTCATTGCGCTCACACGACCTTGTGCTTCTTGTCGCCCTCGATCACTTCCCAGCGCTTGAGCCGCGACAGCGGCCTGCGCTCCTCGATCCGGACGACATCACCCACCGAGAACTCGTTCTTCTCGTCGTGAGCGTAATACTTCTTCGTCCGCCGAACGGTCTTCTTCAGGACCGGATGGGTGAAGCGACGCTCGACGCGCACTACCACCGTCTTGTCCTGCTTGTCGCTCACGACGACGCCCTCGAGCATACGCTTCGGCATCTTTGCTATCCTTTAAGCCTTGGGCTTCGCGGCGCCACGCTTCTGGGCCGCAACAGTCTTGATCCGCGCGATGTCGCGACGCACCACGCGCACCCGCGCCGTATTCTCGAGCTGGTTCGTCGCCCGCTGGAATCGCAGGTTGAACTGCTCCCTCTTAAGCTTGAGGGCTTCGTCGTCGAGCTGGTCGACGGTCATCGCCCGCAGATCGGCAGCCTTCATGGTGTGTTCTCCACCTAACCCGCGATGCGCTCGATGAAGCGCGTCTTGATCGGCAGCTTGGCTGCCGCAAGAGTGAGCGCCTCGCGCGCGATCTGTTGCGACACGCCGTCGATCTCGAACAGGATGCGGCCGGGCTTGACCCGAACGACCCAGTATTCCGGCGTGCCCTTGCCCGAGCCCATGCGCACCTCGAGCGGCTTCTTTGACACCGGCACGTCCGGATAGACGCGGATCCAGACCTGGCCGGAGCGCTTCATGTGGCGCGTGAGCGCACGGCGAGCCGCCTCGATCTGGCGCGCGGTGACGCGCTCGGGCTCGAGCGCCTTGAGGCCGTAATGCCCGAACGCAAGCGTAACACCCGAGCTCGCGACCCCCTTGATCCGGCCCTTGTGCGCCTTGCGAAACTTCGTGCGCATTGGTTGCAGCATGGCGTCTAACCCTTGTGATCCTTAAGCGTTGTCCGTGCGTCAGGAAGCGCCGTCGCGGCGGGTGCGGCCGGCATCGCCCTCCGCCATCTTCTTGTCCTGCGCCATCGGGTCGTGCTCCAGGATCTCGCCCTTGAAGATCCAGACCTTCACGCCGCAGGTGCCGTAGGTGGTGAACGCAGTGGCGACGCCGTAGTCGACGTCCGCGCGCAGCGTATGCAGCGGCACGCGACCCTCGCGGTACCACTCCATGCGCGCGATCTCGGCGCCGCCCAGGCGCCCCGAGCAGTTGATGCGGATGCCGCCGGCGCCGAGCCGCATCGCCGACTGCACCGCCCGCTTCATCGCACGGCGGAACGCGACGCGGCGCTCGAGCTGCTGCGCGATCGATTCAGCGACCAGCTGAGCGTCAAGCTCGGGCTTCCTGATCTCGACGATGTTGATGACGACGTCGGACTGCGTGAGGCTGGCCACCTTCTTGCGCAGCTTCTCGATGTCGGCGCCCTTCTTGCCGATGACCACGCCCGGCCGCGCCGACTGCACGGTGACGCGGCACTTCTTGTGCGGGCGCTCGATCACGATCTTGGAGACCGCGGCCTGCTTGAGGTCCTTCATCAGCTCCTCACGGATCTGCATGTCCTCGTGCAGGAGCTTGCCGTACTCGGCCTTGCCCGCGTACCAGCGCGAGTCCCAGGTGCGGTTGATGCCGAGCCGCAAGCCGATCGGATTGACCTTCTGACCCATTGGTCACACTCCTCAGGAAGCCGCCGCTTCGACCTGACGCACCACGATGGTCAGGTTCGCGAACGGCTTGAAAATACGTCCCACGCGGCCACGGCCGCGCGGCATGAAGCGCTTGATCACGATCGCCTTGCCGACATGCGCCTCGGAGACGACCAGGTCGTCGACATCGAGGTCGTGATTGTTCTCGGCATTGGCGATCGCCGATTGCAGGCACTTGCGGACATCGCGCGCGATCCGCTTGCGCGAGAACTCGAGATCGGCCAGCGCCATCGAAACTTTCTTGCCGCGGATCAGCTGCGCGACCAGATTGAGCTTCTGCGGGCTCACCCGCAGCATGCGGGCCACCGCCATGGCCTCGTTGTCGGGGAGAGTGCGCTCGCGTTTTTTCTTGCCCATCGCATCTCACCTCAGCTGCTGGCAGGCGCTGCCGCCGGAGCCGCGGCCGCACTCGGTGCCGCGGGACCTGACGACCGCTTCGCCTTGCGGTCGGAGGAGTGGCCGTAGAACACGCGCGTCGGCGAGAACTCGCCGAACTTGTGGCCGACCATCTCCTCGGTGACCATGACCGGGATGTGCTTCTGGCCGTTGTAGACCCCGAAGGTCAGCCCGACGAACTGCGGCAGGATGGTCGAGCGCCGGCTCCAGATCTTGATCATTTCGTGCCGGCCCGAAGCACGCGAGGCCTCTGCCTTCTTGAGCAGATAGCCGTCGACAAACGGGCCTTTCCAGACTGAACGTCCCATGGTTGCTCGCCTTAGCCCTTCTTCCGCACGTGGCGGCTCGCCAGGATGAACTTGGTGGTGGACTTGTTCTTGCGGGTCTTCTTGCCCTTGGTGGGGAAGCCCCACGGCGTGACCGGATGCCGGCCACCGGAGGTGCGGCCTTCGCCGCCACCATGCGGATGGTCGATCGGGTTCATCGATACGCCGCGATTGTGCGGTCGCCGGCCCATCCAGCGTTTGCGGCCGGCCTTGCCGATCGAGGTGTTCATGTTGTCAGGGTTCGAAACCGCCCCGATCGTCGCCATGCAGCGGCCCAGGACCAGGCGCTGCTCGGCCGAATTGAGCCGCATGATGACGTAGTCGCCGTCACGACCCACAATCTGCGCATAGGTACCGGCCGAGCGCGCGATCTGGCCGCCCTTGCCGAGTTTGAGCTCGATATTGTGCACGATGGTGCCGATCGGAATATTGCCGAGCGGCATCGCATTGCCGGGCTTCACGTCGACGTGCTCGCCGGACACGACCGTATCGCCGGCGGCAATCCGCTGTGGCGCCAGGATATAGGCCAGCTCGCCGTCCTTGTATTTGAGGAGCGCAATGAAGGCAGTGCGGTTCGGATCGTATTCAAGCCGCTCGACGGTCGCCGGCACGTCGAACTTGCGGCGCTTGAAATCGATCTTGCGGTAGGTCTGCTTGTGGCCGCCGCCGCGGAAACGCACGGTGGTGCGGCCGTTATTGTTGCGGCCGCCGCTCGCGCTCTTACCCTCGGTCAACGTCTTTAACGGGGCGCCGCGATGCAGGCCCGAGCGATCGACGATGACGAGCTGGCGCTGGCTCGGCGTGGTCGGATTATAGGATTTGAGTGCCATCGTCGTATCCTCACAGGCCCGTGGTCACGTCGATGGTGTGACCGTCAGCCAGGGTCACGATCGCGCGCTTGGTCGGCGATTGCTGTCCGACCGAGCCCTTGAACGTCTTCCACTTGCCGCGCCGCACCAGCGTGTTGACGCTCTTGACCTTGACGTCGAAGAGCTTCTCCACCGCCTCCTTGATCTGCGGCTTGGTGGCGTTGTGGGCGACCTTGAACATCACCTGGCTGCGCTCGGACGCGAGCGTCGCCTTCTCGGTGATGATCGGCGACAGGATGATGTCGTAGTGGCGCGGATCGGACGTACTCATTTGAATCGCGCCTCCAATGCTTCCACGGCGGCCTTGGTCAGCACCAGCGTGTGCCGGCGCAGGATGTCGTAGACGTTGATGCCCTGAACCGGCAGCACGTCGATGTCGCGAATGTTGCGCGCGGCCAGCCGGAAGCCGGCGTCGACCTCGGCGCCGTCGATGAACAGCGCGTTCTTGAGGCCGAGCTTGTCGAGATGCGACTGCAGGGCCTTGGTCTTGCCCTCCGCCATGGCAACCTTGTCGAGCACGATGATGCCGCCGTCCTTGGCCTTGGCGGACAAGGCGTGCCGCAGCGCCAGCGCGCGCACCTTTTTGGGCAGGTCGATCGCGTGGCTGCGCGGGGTCGGGCCGAACGAGCGGCCGCCGCCGCGGAACAGGTTGACCTTGGCGGGGCCATGGCGGGCGGAGCCGGTGCCCTTCTGCCGATACATCTTCTTGCCGGTGCGATTGATCTCGGCGCGGTTCTTGACGTCGTGGGTGCCGGCCTGACGCTTGGCCAGTTGCCACACCACACAGCGCTGCAGAATGTCGGCGCGCGGCTCGAGGCCGAAGATGTCATCCGACACGGTGACGCCGCCGGCCGCCTTGCCCTCGAGGGTCGTGACCTTCAGCTCCATCTCACGCGCCCTCCTTCGCTTCCGCAGCCGGCGCAGCGTCCGCCAGCCGGAACTTGCCCGGCTTCGGCAAATCTTTCGGCAGCGGCTTCTTGACGGCATCGCGCACGGTGATCCAGCCGCCGTTGTTGCCGGGGACTGCGCCCTCGACCAGGACGAGGCCGCGCTCGACGTCAGTCTGCACCACCTTGAGATTGAGTGTGGTGACGCGGTCGACGCCCATGTGGCCAGCCATCTTCTTGTTCTTGAAGGTCTTGCCAGGATCCTGACGGCCGCCGGTCGAGCCGTGCGAGCGGTGCGAGATCGAAACGCCGTGGGTCGCGCGCAGGCCACGGAAATTCCAGCGCTTCATCGGGCCGGCGAAGCCCTTGCCGATCGAAGTGCCGGTGACGTCGACGAACTGCCCGACAACGAAATGATCGGCGGTGATCTCAGCGCCGACCGGGATCAGCTCGTTTTCCTGGACGCGAAACTCGGCGAGCTTGCGCTTGGGCTCGACCTTGGCCGCCGCGAAGTAACCGCGGTCGGGCTTGTTCAAGTTGTTGCTCTTGCGCGTGCCCGACCCGAGCTGAACGGCCACATAGCCGTTCTTGTCCTTGGTGCGATGCGCGACCACCTGGCAGTTGGCCAGGCGCAGCACCGTCACCGGCACATGCTCGCCGGCGTCGGTAAAGACGCGCGTCATCCCGACTTTTTGTGCGATGACCCCGGAACGCATTGGCTTCTTCCTTCTCGTCCCAATCGCTTAGAGCTTGATCTCAACGTCGACGCCGGCGGCAAGATCGAGCTTCATCAGCGCGTCCACCGTCTGCGGCGTCGGATCGACGATATCGAGCAGGCGCTTGTGGGTGCGCATCTCGAACTGCTCGCGGCTCTTCTTGTCGATGTGCGGCGAGCGGTTGACGGTGAATTTCTCGATCTTGGTTGGCAGCGGAATCGGGCCGCGCACCTGAGCGCCCGTGCGCTTGGCGGTCGCCACGATCTCGCGCGTCGACGCATCGAGGATGCGGTGATCGAACGCCTTGAGCCTGATCCGGATGTTCTGGCCGTTCATGGGACTATTGCTCCACAGCAAAGGGGCGCAGAACGCGCCCCCTTGTTCCTCCTACTCAGTGATCGAGACGACGACGCCGGCACCGACGGTCTTGCCGCCCTCACGGATGGCGAAGCGCTGCTTCTCCTCCATGGCGATCGGCGTGATCAGCTCGACGTCCATCGCGGCATTGTCGCCCGGCATGATCATCTCGGTGCCTTCCGGCAGCGTGCACTGACCGGTCACGTCGGTGGTGCGGAAGTAGAACTGCGGACGGTAGTTGTTGAAGAACGGCGTATGCCGTCCGCCCTCGTCCTTGGTCAGGATGTAGGCCTCCGCCTTGAACTTCTTGTGCGGCTTCACCGAGCCCGGCTTGCACAGCACCTGGCCGCGCTCGACCGCTTCCTTGTCGACGCCGCGCAGCAGGCAGCCGACGTTGTCGCCGGCGACGCCCTCATCGAGCAGCTTGCGGAACATCTCGACGCCGGTCACCACCGACTTCTGGGTGTCGCGCAGGCCGACGATCTCGACTTCCTCGCCGACCTTGATCTTGCCGCGCTCGATGCGGCCGGTCACCACCGTGCCGCGGCCCGAGATCGAGAACACGTCCTCGATCGGCATCAGGAACGGCTGGTCGATCGGACGCTCCGGCAGCGGCACCGTCGTGTCGAGCGCCTCGTACAGCTTCAGGATCGCCTCGTCCGCGGTCGGGCCCTTCTCGCCGTTGAGCGCCTTGATCGCCGAGCCGCGGATGACCGGCGCAATTGTCGCCCGGGAACTGGTACTTCGATCAGAAGCTCACGCACCTCGAGCTCGACCAGGTCGAGCAGCTCCGGATCGTCGACCACGTCGACCTTGTTGAGGAACACCACGATGTAGGGCACGCCCACCTGGCGCGCCAACAGGATGTGCTCGCGCGTCTGCGGCATCGGGCCGTCGGCCGCCGACACCACCAGGATGGCGCCGTCCATCTGGGCCGCGCCGGTGATCATGTTCTTCACGTAGTCGGCGTGGCCGGGGCAGTCGACGTGCGCGTAGTGGCGCTTGTCGGTCGAGTATTCCACGTGGCTCGTCGCAATCGTCAAAATCTTGGTCGGGTCGCGCCGGCCCTGGCTCTCGGACGCCTTCGCGACCTGGTCGTAGGACACGAACGTGTTGGTCCAGCCCTTGTCCGCCGACACCTTCGTCAGCGCCGCCGTCAGCGTCGTCTTGCCATGGTCGACGTGACCGATCGTCCCGACGTTGCAGTGCGGCTTCGTCCGTTCAAATTTCTGTTTGGCCATGGGACTCTCCGTTCGTCCTCAGCTGATTGTCTGTAGCGTTGCCTCAGGCGAACTTCGCCTGAATCTCGGCGGCAACCGCCGAGGGAACCTGTTCGTAGTGATCGAACTGCATGGTGAACGTGGCGCGCCCCTGCGACATCGAGCGCAGGTTGCTCACGTAGCCGAACATGTTGGCGAGCGGCACCATCGCGTTGATCACGTTGGCGTTGCCGCGCATGTCCTGGCCCTGGATCTGGCCGCGCCGCGAGTTGAGGTCGCCGATGACCGAACCGGTATAGTCCTCCGGCGTCACCACCTCGACCTTCATGATCGGCTCGAGCAGCACCGGGCCGCCCTTCTGCAGCGCTTCGCGCAGCGCCATGCGCGCCGCGATCTCGAAGGCGAGCGCCGACGAATCGACGTCGTGATAGTCGCCGTCGATCAGCGTGACCTTGAGATCGACCACCGGGAAGCCAGCGAGCACGCCGGACCCGAGCACGGATTCAAGCCCTTTCTCGACGCCGGGGATGAACTCCTTCGGCACCGACGCCGCCGACGACCTCGTTCTCGAACACGAAGCCTTCGCCCGGCTTGCAGCGGCTCGACCACGATCTCGATCTTCGCGAACTGGCCGGTGCCGCCGGTCTGCTTCTTGTGCAGGTAGGTTGACGTCCACCTGCTTGGTGATCTTCTCGCGATAGGCGACCTGCGGCGCGCCGATATTGGCCTCGACCTTGTAGGTGCGCTTGAGAATGTCGACCTTGATGTCGAGATGAAGCTCGCCCATGCCCTTGAGGATGGTCTGGCCCGATTCCTGGTCGGTGTGAACGCGGAACGAGGGGTCCTCGGCCACGAGCTTCGCCAGCGCGACGCCGAGCTTCTCCTGGTCGGCCTTCGACTTCGGCTCGATCGCGATCTCGATCACCGGATCGGGGAATTCCATCTTCTCCAGGATCACCGACTTCTGCGCGTCGCACAGCGTGTCGCCGGTGCGCACCTCCTTGAGGCCCGCGAGCGCAACGATGTCGCCGGCATAGGCTTCCTTGATGTCCTCGCGGTTGTTCGCGTGCATCAGCAGCATGCGGCCGATGCGCTCCTTGCGGTCCTTGGTGGAATTGATCACGCCGGTGCCGCTCTCGAGGCGGCCAGAGTAGATGCGGCAGAACGTGATCGTGCCGACGAACGGATCGTCCATGATCTTGAACGCCAGCATCGCCAGCGGCTCGGCGTCGGCCGGATTGCGCACGACCTCGTTGCCCTTGCTGTCGATGCCCTTGATCGGCGGCACATCGAGCGGCGACGGCAGATAGTCGACAACCGCGTCGAGCAGCGGCTGCACGCCCTTGTTCTTGAACGCGGAGCCGGCGAGCACCGGGAAGAACGCGCCGGTGATCACGGCCTTGCGGATCAGCTTCTTGAGCGTCGCCTCATCGGGCTCCTTGCCCTCGAGATAGCCGGTCATGGCGTCGTCATCGAGCTCGACCGCCGCCTCGATCAGCTTTTCGCGATATTCCTTGGCCAGCTCGCGCCATGTCGGCGGGGATGTCGATGTCGTGATACTTGGCCCCGAGCGTCTCCTCGTCCCACACCACGCCCTTCATGCGAACGAGGTCGACGATGCCCTTGAACTGCTGCTCGGCGCCGATCGGAAGCTGGATGGCGATCGGCTTGGCGCCGAGCCGATCTACGATATCCTTGAGGCACTGGTAGAAGTCGGCACCGATCTTGTCCATCTTGTTGCAGAAGACGATGCGCGGAACTTTGTACTTGTCGCCCTGACGCCAGACCGTCTCGGTCTGCGGCTCGACGCCCTGATTGGAGTCGAGCACGCAGACGGCGCCGTCGAGCACGCGCAGCGAGCGCTCCACCTCGATGGTGAAGTCGACGTGGCCGGGCGTGTCGATGATGTTGAGCCGATGCTTCTTGCTCTCGGGCGGCCAGAACGCCGTGGTCGCGGCCGACGTGATGGTGATGCCGCGCTCCTGCTCCTGCTCCATGAAATCCATGGTCGCAGCGCCTTCATGCACCTCGCCGATCTTGTGGCTCTTGCCGGTGTAATAGAGAATCCGCTCAGTCGTCGTCGTCTTCCCGGCATCGATGTGGGCCATGATGCCGAAATTGCGGTAGTTCTCGATCGGATGACTGCGGGGCATGAGCGATATTGTCCTTGCTGAGTTGGCTGTCCGTCACCAGCGGTAATGCGAGAACGCGCGGTTGGCCTCAGCCATCTTGTGCGTGTCCTCGCGCTTCTTGACGGCGTTCCCCCGGTTGTTTGACGCATCGAGCAGCTCTGCCGAGAGCCGCTCGGTCATCGTCTTCTCGTTGCGGTCGCGTGCGGCCGAAATGATCCAGCGGATGCCGAGCGCCTGGCGTCGCGACATGCGCACTTCCACCGGCACCTGATAGGTGGCGCCGCCGACGCGGCGCGAGCGCACCTCGATCGACGGCATCACGTTGTCGAGCGCCTGCTCGAAAACGTCGACCGGACTTTGCTTGGTCTTGCCCTCGATGATCTCGAAGGCGCCGTAGACGATCGATCTCGGCGACCGACTTCTTGCCCTCGTACATGATCGAATTCATGAATTTGGAAACGACCAGGTTCCCGAATTTCGGATCCGGGATTGATCTCGCGCTTGTCGGCGCGGTGACGGCGGGACATGGCTCTCTCACATATCTCTCAGGTTCACTTCAGCGCTTACTTGGGCCGCTTGGCGCCGTACTTCGAACGGCGCTGCTTGCGGTTCTTGACGCCCTGCGTGTCGAGCACGCCGCGCAGGATGTGGTAGCGCACGCCCGGCAGGTCCTTCACGCGGCCGCCGCGGATCATGACCACCGAGTGCTCCTGCAGATTGTGGCCCTCGCCCGGGATGTAGCCGATGACCTCGAAGCCGTTGGTGAGGCGCACCTTCGCAACCTTGCGCAGCGCCGAGTTCGGCTTCTTCGGGCGTCGTCGTGTAGACGCGCGTGCACACGCCGCGCTTCTGCGGCGACTGCTGCAGCGCCGGCACCGTGTTGCGCGCCCGCACCCGCTCCGCGGCTTGCGGATCAACTGATTGATCGTCGGCATCGCTTTGCCTTCATCTTTCGTTGTCCTGCGCCAATCCGCCGGACAGGGGATTGTCCGAACGCGCAAAACGGAAGAGCGCCATCCGCTTCCCGGTGCGGAAGGGCGCTTTTCCGTTCCCAGAGAATCGCGTTGCGCTAGACCGCCGCGCGATCATCCCTTTCGTCTGACAGTCGTCAGAGGCAGCGTTTGAGCTTCATTCATCGAGGCTTGGGGCCAGCCCTGTAACCGTCAGAAGAGATGAATTATCTCAATGACTTAACCGGAGCCGGCGGCCGTTCCGACGAGGCGAAGCTCACCGCCTGCCGAAAAGTCGGGCACATGTATCGGTGGGCAGCTGCCAAGTCAAGGCGCGGCACATCAAAATAGCGCGATGGGGCAACGAGATTCAGGGCCTCCGCACCGGTCGGGCGCAGTCAGGCTCCGCGCCCGTTCCAGGATGGCGGCGATCGCCTTGACCTGGTTGCGGGCATAGACCGGCAGGCCGGCGCTGAGCGACTTGCCCGAATTGAAGCGTGCTCTTGCCGGCAAGCACCTGACGCCGGCACCAGATTCCGCAGCACCGGCACCTGGGCGATATTCCCGGCGCTTCACCAGGATGTTCGATTCGACCGCGAGCGTCATGAAGACCGATGACCACCGTCTTGTTGGGGTCGGTCGGATGCTGCTGGAACACCGCGAACAGCTTGCCGAACTGCATCACCTGGTTGACGTAGAAAATGCTCTGCTCGATCGCTCCGGCGGAGGGAGTGTCGAGCTCGGTGAGCTTGGTCAGTCCCGCGCTCCGCCACCTCCGCCGGCGACAGCAACGTGAGTTCGCCCTCGAACTCGAGCGTGTCGGAGATCTGCCTCCCGCCCTCGCGGATCTTGTTGGCGAGCGCGATGCCGACCGGCAGCCGGCCCTCGAGCTTGTAGGTCGAGTGCAGGCAGATCACCGTCGGCCGGCCCTCGCACCAGCGGCGCTGCGGGTTCTGGTTGTGGACCGATCTTGGCTTCCTTGGTCCGCATGACGTCGGCCGCCGTCACCACACGTTGTTTGATGGCCGGATCGAGCTGCTCGGCGAACGGCAGCGTGGCAAGACGCGCGAGATTGATCGAGCCCTGGCGGCTTCGCCACGATGAAGCGGGCCTGCGCCACATACATGTGAAGCTTTTCGCGTGTAGCGACGCTTCGTTCCATCCACGATGATGTCGAGGTTGGGCTCGCTGTAGCCCGGATAGAGGCTCAGAAGCTGCTGCTGCAGGGCTTCGCCTTGGCCCACTCCTCATAGCGGATGAAGACCCGTCCGTGTCGCGCCCCGGCTGGTCGGCGAAGACGATGGTCTTGGGCTTCAGCTCGGCCAGCGGCACGGCGGAGAGCGAAGCCTTCTCCTGAACCTGGAACTCCTGAGCACTGGCTTGAGCGTTGCCTTGGGCATTCCCTTTGGCGGGCAGCAAAGCGAGGCCCACCAGCAGGCAGAACAGCGGACGCATATGCATCTTTGAGGGCTTTCAGTAGCGGGCGGTACCGATCGTATTGGGGCGCGTTGCGGGCTGCGCGGATCGTAGTCGCTGGCGCCGGCGGTTGCGGCTGCGGCTGCTGCCAGCCAAAGAAGCCCGCCCCATCCGCTGCTGCTGCTGTCTCGGCTGCGGCTGAGAATCCCGCCGGCCGCCCCAGGGCGCCCATGGCTCGAACGGCCCGCCGTCATTCGATGCTCGGCTCGTGAGCGGAATAGACCTCGCCGCGCGACACCAAATCGTACTGGGTATCGGCGACCCGGCCGCTCGCGTCGCGGCGGAAGTATTCGACCAGGCTCTTGCGGCGGGCTTGCCGGATCGTCACCCGCCTCGAGGTCAAGCTTGCGGGTCACCAGGTTGCGCCTCGCCTCGGGCGACGGCGGAGCGAGCGCCGCCTTCGGCGCATGATACGCCCAGACCGCCTGCATGATCGGCTCGAAGATCGGAATCGCCACGGTCGCGCCGGTCTGGCCGCTGCCCAGCGTGCGCCGCTTGCCGTCGGCATTGTCGTAGCCGACCCAGACCGCGACCGTGACGTCGTTGGTGAAGCCCACGAACCAGGCGTCGTTCTCGCCGTCGGTCGTGCCGGTCTTGCCCGCCACATAGGGCGCCATGCTGGCGATGGCGTGCGCGGTGCCGCGCTGCAGCACGCCCTGCAGCATGGTCTTGAGCTGGTAGAACGAGACGCGGTCGGCCGAGCCGATCTGCGTCAGCGCCGGGCTGTGGCGATAGACGGTGCGCCCGCGCGCTCGATCGATTCGATCGCATAGGGCGTCGGCCGCTGCCCCTTCGTTCGCGATCGCGGCGTAGAAGGCCGCGAGATCGATCGGCCGCACCGGCTGCGCGCCCAGCACGAACGGGATAGTAGCGCACGCAATCCTTGTAGATCTGCGCCTCCATCGCGAGCGCGCAGATGCGATCGAGGCTCAGCGCCGGAGTTGAGTCGATGCCGCCATCGAGCAGATTGACGGTCGCGAGATTCTTCGAGTTTTCCAGCGCCCGGCGCAGCGTGATGACGCCCGAGGAGCCGCCGTCGTAGTTCTTCGGCGTCCAGTAGTCCTGCGGTCGCGCGTTGACCTCTCCGCTGATCGGCGGCAGCGTGATCGCCTCGTCGCGCACCAGCGTGTTGGGCTGCAGGCCCTTCTGCAGGGCCGCCAGATAGGTCAGCGGCTTGAGCGCGGAACCGGGCTGGCGCTGCGACTGGGTCGCGCGATTGAGCTGGCTCAGCGGATAGGAGAAACCGCCGGCCATCGCCAGGATGCGGCCGGTCTTGTTCTCCAGCACGACGGCGGCGCCCTGCACCGTCGGCCGCACCCGCAGCTCGGCGCGCGGGCTCCTGCCCTTGGCGTCGATCACGCGGACCAGCACCACGTCATGGAGCTTGAGAGCCCGCAGATTCGAGCGCGCGCGGCACCGACAGCGGCAGCACGCGGCCATCCGTCAGGCCGACCTTCAGCGTCTCACCACCGCCCCTCACCGCGGACTTCTCGACAATCACGGCCGGCGGCCAGTGCACGTCGTAGAGCGGCAGGCGGGCGCCTTCGAGCGCCTGCTGCCAGGCCGGCTTGCCCGGCTTCTGCTCGGCCTCGATGCGGCGGATCGCCTCCGCCGAGATTGGCCTCGGCGCCTGGAATTGCGCCCGGCCCGAAATCGTTCTCATAGCGCGCGAGCCCGTCCTGCAAGGCCGTCTCGGTCGCCCGCTGCAGCGCCGGATTGATGGTCGAGCGCACCGTGTAGGAGTCGTCGGTAGGTCAATCGACGCCCGCCACCGACTTCGCTTCACGAGCGACGTGGTCGACGAAATGGAAGCCGGTGTCGCGCCGTGGGCGGTCAATCGCAGCAAGCCGCGGCATGGCGGCAAGTTGCCTGGCTTCGGCCTCGCCGATCGCCTTGTCTTCCTGCATGCGGCCGAGCACGTAGGCGAAGCGATCCTTTGCGCGCTCCGGGTAGCGATCCGGATTGAAATAGCTCGGTCCCTTGGTGAGCGCCGCGAGCAGCGCGCCCTCGCCGATGCTCAGTGACTGCACCGGCTTGCCGAAATAGCTGCGCGCCGCCATCTCGACGCCCCAGGAGGCGCGGCCGAGATACGTCGAATTGAGATAGAGCTCGAGGATCTCGTCCTTGCTCAGCGTCTGCTCGATGCGCGCCGACAAGATCATCTCGCGCATCTTGCGCTCGTAGGTCACATCCTCGCCGACCAGCAAGTTCTTTACCACCTGCTGGGTGATGGTCGACCCGCCCTGCGGGCGCCCGGACTGCGCGAGATTGCCGATGAAGGCGCGGATCAGAGCGCGCTCGTCGATGCCCTTGTGCTGATAGAAGCGCTTGTCCTCGGCGGCGACGAACGCCTTGCGCACATGGACCGGAATATCAGCGAGATCGGACCCAGACCCGGCGCTGGTCGGGCTCGTAGACTTCGGCAAAGCGCTCGCCTTTGAGGTCGAGCACCTCGCTCATGCCAGGCAGCCGCATGCCCTTGAGGCGGGTGTGGTCGGGCAGATCGGCTAGCGTCCGGTTGTAGAACTCAATGACCTCGCCGATGTCGACCGGGCGATTGGCAACCGTCTCGTTCTTGCAGAACTGCCGATAGGAGACATGCAGGTCGTCGATGTTGATGCCGCGGAAGGCCGCGATGCCACCGGCAACCGCCTCGGGATCGTCCATCGCGGTCGCGATGAGATCGTCGACGTTGAGGTCCTCGATGTCGAAGGCCTTGCGCATCTGCGCGCAACCCGCGCGCAAAAGGCTCACAACCTGTTGGCGGTCCTGAATGGGATCGAACTCAGTCTTGACGCGATCAGGGGCGGTCGCGACCTGACTGAACGTGAGCGCGGTCGCAAAGATCTTGATGAGGAGGGTGTCCATGAAACCGCCAGCTGACTTGAGGCAACGCGACTTAAGGCGACTCTACGTACGCTTTAGCATAGCTCGTGTCTGACAGCGCTTTAGGGCGAAAGCGGTTCCCGATCGCGGCGAAATTAGTCTGCCGTCCCGGAAACCGATTGTCCGCCAAAGCCTTGTCACGACCTGCAAGACGCGCCTCTGAGGGGTTAGGCGGCAGGCCCTTTCAGTTAACGCAGTTGAGGGCCGTCCAGTTTAGCTGGACGGCCCTCATTTTTTTGTGAACACCCATATTCAGGGCGAAATGCCCCGTTCAGGGCGAGGTGTCACTCCGCCGCCGGCAGTTGCTCCGGCTGAGGGGCCGCGGGAGATTGCACGCTCTCGGCAGATGCCTTGGCGGCCTCTACCTTGGCAGCAGCCTCCTTCTCGCGCTCCTCGAGAATGAGCGCGTCGCGCTTGCCGGCCACTTCGCGCAGCCAGGTTCATCATGGCGCCGGTGCCGGCCGGGATCAGCCGGCCGACGATGACGTTCTCCTTGAGGCCCTCGAGCGTGTCGACCTTGCCGTTGACCGACAGCTTCGGTGAGCACGCGCGTGGTCTCCTGGAACGATGCCGCCGAGATGAACGAGCGGGTCTGCAGCGAGGCCTTGGTGATGCCGAGCAGCACCGGATGCGCCAGTCGCCGGCTTCTTGCCCTCGTCCACCGACCGGGCGTTGATCTCGTCGAGCTCGATCTTGTCGATCTGCTCGCCCTGGATCAGCTCGGTCTCGCCGGTGTCGTCGATCTCCACCTTCTGCAGCATCTGGCGCACGATCACTTCGATGTGCTTGTCGTTGATCGCCACGCCCTGCAGCCGGTAGACCTCCTGGATCTCGTTGACGAGGTAGCCGGCGAGCTCCTCGACGCCCTTGATCGCCAGGATGTCGTGCGGAGCGGGATTGCCCTCGACGATGAAGTCGCCCTTCTCGATGAGATCGCCATCCTGCAGGTGGATGTGCTTGCCCTTCGGGATCAGGTACTCCCTCGGCTCCTCATCCTTGCTGGCGGGCTCGATGATCACGCGGCGCTTGTTCTTGTAGTCCTTGCCGAAGCGAACCGTGCCTGAGGTCTCGGCGATGACCGCCGCCTCCTTCGGCCGCCGCGCCTCGAACAGCTCCGCCACCCGCGGCAAGCCGCCGGTGATGTCGCGTGTCTTGGCGCTCTCGGTCGAGATACGCGCGATCACGTCGCCGGCGTTCACACTGGAGCCCGGCTCGACCGAGATGATGGCATCGACGGCGAGCTGGTAGCGCGCCTCGGCGCCGCGGCCGAGCTTGAGGATCTTGTTGTCCTTCTTGATCACGATCGCCGGACGCAGGTCCTGCTGGTTGCGGCCGGAGCCGGTGCGCCAGTCGATGACCACGCGCTTGGCGATACCGGTCGACTCGTCGAGCGTCTCCGACATCGACTGACCTTCAACCAGGTCCTCGAAGCCCGATTACGCCATCGACCTCGGTCAGGATCGGCCGGGTGTAGGGATCCCACTCGGCGATGCGCTGACCGCGCTTGATCTGCGCGCCGTCCTCGATCAGCATCCGCGCGCCGTATTGGATACGGTGCGTGGCGCGTTCGGTGCCATCGGGATCGAGCACCGCGACCACCATGTTGCGAACCATCGCGACATTCTGGCCGTCGGAGTTTTTCACGATGTTCTTGTTCTTGATCTTCACCTTGCCGTCGAAGTTCGACTCGATGAACGACTGCTCGGAAATCTGAGCAGCGCCGCCGATGTGGAACGTACGCATGGTGAGCTGCGTGCCCGGCTCGCCGATCGACTGCGCCGCAATGACGCCGACCGCCTCGCCGAGGTTGACCGGTGTTCCGCGTGCGAGGTCGCGCCCATAGCACTTGCCGCACACACCCGAGGTGGTCTCGCAGGTGAGCACGGAGCGGATGCGCAGCTCCTGCACCCCCGCCGTGATGATCGCTTCGACCTGCGGCTCCTCGAGCAGCGTGCCGCCCTTGACGATCACCTCGTGCGAGGACGGATCGCGCACGTCCTCGGCCGTCGTGCGACCAAGAATTCGCGTGCCGAGCGAGGCCACGACCGTGCCAGCATCGATGATCGCGCGCACATTGATGCCCGCCGTGGTGCCGCAATCGTAGGTCGTGATGATGCAGTCCTGCGCCACGTCGACCAGCCGGCGTGTGAGGTAGCCGGAGTTCGCCGTCTTGAGTGCGGTGTCGGCGAGGCCCTTGCGGGCGCCGTGCGTCGAGTTGAAGTACTCGAGCACGGTGAGCCCTTCCTTGAAGTTGGAGATGATCGGGGTCTCGATGATCTCGCCCGACGGCTTCGCCATCAGGCCGCGCATGCCGGCGAGTTGGCGCATCTGCGCGGGCGAGCCGCGCGCACCGGAATGCGCCATCATGTAGATCGAGTTGACCTGGCGCGGTGTTGCCGTCCTTTCGCTCCGCCGAGATCTCGCGCATCATCTCATCGGCAATCTGCTCGGTGCACTTCGACCAGGCGTCGACCACCTTGTTGTACTTCTCGCCCTGCGTGATCAGGCCATCGTTGTACTGCTGCTCGAATTCCTTGGCGAATTCGCGCGTCTTATCGATGATCTTCCACTTCGAGGCCGGCACGACCATGTCGTCCTTGCCGAACGAGATGCCGGCCTTGAACGCGTTATGGAAGCCGAGCGCCATGATCCGGTCGCAGAAGATCACCGTCTCCTTCTGCCCGCAGTGGCGGTAGACCTGGTCGATCATGTTGGAGATTTCCCGCTTGGTCATGAGCTTGTTCACGACGTCGAAGGAAACCTTGGTGCTCCGCGGCAGCACGTTGCCGAGCATGACGCGGCCCGGCGTGGTGTCGTACAAGCGCCTGACCTCGTCGCCCTTTTCGTCGAGGCCTTCCCAGCGGTACTTGATCTTGGTGTGCAGATCGATCGCCTTGGCGTGCAGGGCATGCTCGATCTGGGCCATGTCACCGAACACGCGCGGCCGCTGCTCACCCGCGTCCTCGCGCACCAGCGAGAGATAGTAGAGGCCGAGCACGATGTCCTGCGACGGCACGATGATCGGCGAGCCGTTGGCGGGGTGCAGGATGTTATTGGTCGACATCATCAGCACGCGCGCCTCGAGCTGCGCCTCGAGCGACAGCGGCACGTGCACGGCCATCTGATCGCCGTCGAAGTCGGCGTTGAAGGCCGCGCAGACGAGCGGATGCAGCTGGATCGCCTTGCCCTCGATCAGCACCGGCTCGAACGCCTGGATGCCCAGGCGGTGCAGCGTCGGAGCGCGATTGAGCAGCACCGGATGCTCGCGGATCACCTCGTCAAGGATATCCCAGACCTCGGGCTTCTCCTTCTCCACGAGCTTCTTCGCCTGCTTCACCGTGGTGGAGAGGCCCTTGGCGTCGAGCCGCGAGTAGATGAACGGCTTGAACAGCTCGAGCGCCATCTTCTTCGGCAGGCCGCACTGGTGCAGCTTGAGCTCGGGACCGACGACGATCACCGAACGGCCCGAATAGTCGACGCGCTTGCCGAGCAGGTTCTGCCGGAAGCGGCCCTGCTTGCCCTTGAGCATGTCGGCGAGCGACTTGAGCGGCCGCTTGTTGGCGCCGGTGATGACGCGGCCGCGCCGGCCGTTGTCGAACAGCGCGTCGACCGCCTCCTGCAGCATCCGCTTCTCGTTGCGGATGATGATGTCGGGCGCGCGCAGCTCGATCAGCCGCTTGAGGCGGTTGTTGCGGTTGATGACGCGGCGATAGAGATCGTTGAGATCGGACGTGGCGAAGCGCCCGCCGTCGAGCGGAACGAGCGGCCGCAGATCCGGCGGGATCACCGGAATCTGCTTGAGGATCATCCACTCCGGACGGTTGCCGGACTGCTGGAACGCCTCGACGATCTTGAGCCGCTTGGCGAGCTTCTTCTTCTTGGCATCGGAATCGGACTCGCCGATCTCGGCGCGCAGGTCAGACTGCATCCTGTTGAGGTCGAGCTCGCTCAGCATGTCGCGGATCGCTTCCGCGCCGATCTTGGCGGTGAAGCTGTCGGGCCCGAGGTCCTCCTGCGCCTTGAGATACTCGTCCTCGCTCAGGAGCTGGCGCATCTCGAGCGCGGTCGTGCCCGGCTCGAGCACGACGTAGTATTCGAAATACAGGATCCGCTCGAGGTCCTTCAGCGTCATGTCGAGCAGCAGCCCGATGCGTGAAGGCAGCGACTTGAGGAACCAGATGTGGGCGACCGGCGCGGCAAGCTCGATGTGACCCATGCGCTCGCGACGCACGCGCGATAGCGTCACCTCGACCGAGCACTTCTCGCAGATGATGCCCTTGTACTTCATGCGCTTGTACTTGCCGCACAAGCACTCGTAGTCCTTGATCGGCCCGAAGATGCGCGCGCAGAACAGGCCGTCACGCTCGGGCTTGAAGGTGCGGTAGTTGATGGTCTCCGGCTTTTTGATCTCGCCGTACGACCAGGACAGAATCTTCTCCGGGCTCGCGATTGAAATCCGGATCTGGTCGAAGACCTGCGCCGGCACCTGCGGGCTGAACAGATTCATAATTTCTTGGTTCATCATCGTCTCCGTCTGGAGTCTTGATCGGTTTTAAGCGTTGTCGGCTTCAAGGGCGCACGGCGGAAGGCAGGCGACCATTCGCCTGCTCTGTCCGCCATCGCATCTGGACCTCTGCCATCCGGCGTTGAGTCCGGGCATTGAGACCCCTGGCTATTCGGCCGCCTCGGCCGTTCCCTCGGCGCGTCCCTGCTTGGAATTGTGCAGGTCGACGTTGAGGCCGAGGGAGCGCATTTCCTTGACCAGCACGTTGAAGCTTTCCGGAATGCCGGCCTCGAACGTGTCGTCGCCGCGCACGATCGCCTCGTACACCTTGGTGCGGCCGGCGACGTCGTCCGACTTCACAGTCAGCATTTCCTGCAGCGTGTAGGCGGCGCCATAGGCTTCGAGTGCCCACACCTCCATTTCGCCGAAACGCTGGCCGCCGAACTGGGCCTTGCCGCCCAGCGGCTGCTGGGTGACCAGGCTGTAGGGGCCGATCGAGCGCGCATGGATCTTGTCGTCGACCAGGTGGTGCAGCTTGAGCATGTAGATGTAGCCCACTGTCACCTTGCGATCGAAAGCGTCGCCCGTGCGGCCGTCGTGCAGCGTGACCTGGCCGGAGTGATCGAGCCCGGCAAGATCAAGCATCTTCTCGATGTCGGCTTCCTTGGCGCCGTCGAACACCGGGGTGGCAATCGGCACGCCATGGCGCAGATTGCCGCCAAGCTCGACCAGCTCGTGCTCGCCCAGCGTCTTGATGGTCTCCTCGTCGCCGTACACCTTCTTCAGGATGTCCTTGAGCGGACGCAGGTCGCGCTTGCTGTTGTAGGCGTCGACCGCTTGGCCGATCTTGAGCCCAAGACCGGCGCAAGCCCAGCCAAGGTGCGTCTCGAGAATCTGCCCGACATTCATGCGGCTCGGCACGCCGAGCGGATTGAGCACGACGTCGACCGGCGTCCCGTCGGAGAGGAACGGCATATCCTCAGACGGCACGATCTTCGACACCACGCCCTTGTTGCCATGGCGGCCGGCCATCTTGTCGCCGGGCTGGATCTTGCGCTTCACCGCGACGAAGACCTTGACCATCTTCATCACGCCGGGCGGCAGCTCGTCGCCGCGCTGCAGCTTCTCGACCTTGTCGAGGAAACGCTGCTCGAGCCGCTTCTTGCTCTCGTCGTACTGCTTGTGGATGGCTTCGATCTCGGCCATGAGCTTGTCGTTGGGCGAGGCGAACTGCCACCACTGCGCGCGCGGATACTCGTCCAGCACCGCGCGGGTGATCTTGGAGTCCTTCTTGAAGCCCTTGGGGCCCGCGATGCCCTGCCGGTTTTCCAGCAGCTCGGCCAGACGCCCGTAGACGTTACGGTCGAGGATCGCCTGCTCATCGTCGCGGTCCTTGGCGAGCCGCTCAATCTCCTCGCGCTCGATCGCGAGCGCGCGCTCGTCCTTCTCGACGCCGTGGCGGTTGAACACCCGCACCTCGACGACGGTACCCTGCACGCCCGGCGGCACCCGCAACGACGTGTCACGCACGTCGGAGGCCTTCTCGCCGAAGATCGCGCGCAGGAGCTTCTCTTCCGGCGTCATCGGGCTCTCGCCCTTGGGCGTGATCTTGCCCACCAGGATGTCGCCGGCGCGAACCTCGGCCCCGATATAGACGATGCCCGCCTCGTCGAGGTTCTTGAGCGCCTCTTCCGACACGTTCGGGATGTCGCGCGTGATTTCCTCAGGCCCGAGCTTGGTGTCGCGCGCCATCACCTCAAACTCTTCGATATGGATCGAGGTGAAGACGTCGTCCTTGACGATGCGCTCGGAGAGCAGGATCGAGTCCTCGAAGTTGTAGCCGTTCCACGGCATGAACGCGACCAGCACGTTACGGCCGAGCGCGAGCTCGCCGAGCTCGGTCGACGGACCGTCCGCGATGATGTCACTTTTCTTGACGGAGTCACCGACCTTCACCAGCGGACGCTGATTGATGCAGGTGTTCTGGTTCGAGCGCTGGAACTTCTGCAGCCGGTAGATGTCGACGCCCGACTTCGAGGGGTCGTTCTCCTCGGTTGCACGAACCACGATACGGGTGGCGTCGACCTGGTCGATGATGCCGGTGCGACGCGCACCGATCGCAGCGCCGGAGTCGCGCGCCACCACGCCTTCCATGCCGGTGCCCACGAAGGGCGCCTCTGCGCGAACAAGTGGCACCGCCTGGCGCTGCATGTTCGAGCCCATCAGGGCACGGTTGGCGTCGTCGTTCTCCAGGAACGGGATCAGCGCCGCGGCAACCGACACGAGCTGCTTCGGCGACACGTCCATGAAGTCGACCTTGTCGGGCGCGATCATCTCCACTTCGCCCGCATGCCGGCACACGATCAGATCCTCGGTGAGGCGGCCACGGCCGTCCATCGGCGCATTCGCTTGCGCGACCGTGTAGCGCGACTCCTCCATGGCCGAGAGATAGATCACCTCGTCGGTGACGCGGCCGTCCTTGACCTTGCGATAGGGCGTCTCGACGAAGCCGTACTTGTTCACGCGCGCGTAGGTCGCGAGCGAGTTGATCAGACCGATGTTCGGGCCTTCCGGCGTCTCGATCGGGCAGATGCGGCCGTAGTGCGTGAGATGCACGTCGCGCACCTCGAAGCCCGCACGCTCGCGCGTGAGACCGCCCGGCCCGAGCGCCGAGAGCCGCCGCTTGTGCGTGATCTCGGAGAGCGGGTTGGTCTGGTCCATGAACTGCGAGAGCTGCGAGGAGCCGAAGAACTCGCGCACCGCCGCCGCCGCCGGCTTCGCGTTGATCAGATCCTGCGGCATCACCGTGTCGATATCGACCGACGACATCCGCTCCTTGATCGCGCGCTCCATGCGCAGGAGGCCGATGCGGTACTGGTTCTCCATCAGCTCGCCGACCGAGCGCACACGCCGGTTGCCGAGATGATCGATGTCGTCGATCTCGCCCTTGCCGTCGCGCAGATCGACCAGCGTCTTGACGACCGAAAGGATGTCCTCCTTGCGCAGCACCCGCATGGTGTCGGGCGCGTCTAGCTCGAGCCGCATGTTCATCTTCACGCGGCCGACCGCGGACAGGTCATAACGCTCCGGATCGAAGAACAGCGACTGGAACATCGACTGCGCGGTGTCCAGCGTCGGTGGCTCGCCCGGCCGCATCACCCGGTAGATGTCGAACAGCGCGTCCTCGCGCGTCATGTTCTTGTCGACCGCGAGCGTGTTGCGGATGTAGGCGCCGATGTTGACGTGGTCGATGTCGAGGAGCGGCAGCTCCTTGTAGCCGGCCTCGTTGAGGATCTTGAGATTCTTCTCGGTAATCTCCTCGCCGGCTTCCACGAAGATTTCGCCGGTCTTGGCGTTGACCAGGTCTTCGCCGATGTAGTGGCCGACCAACTCCTGATCGGTCATGCGCAGGGCCTTGAGGCCCTTCTCGGCAAGCTGGCGCGCCGAGCGCACGGTGAGCTTCTTGCCGGCCTCGAGCACGACCTTGCCGCTGTCGGCGTCGACCAGATCGTTGATCGCCTTGTAGCCGCGGAAGCGGTTGGCATCGAACGGCACGCGCCAGCCGTCCTTCTGCCGCTTGTAGGGAATCTTGCGGAAGAACGTGTTGAGGATCTCCTCGGCATCCATGCCGAGCGCATAGAGCAGCGACGTCACCGGAATCTTGCGGCGGCGGTCGATGCGCGCATGGACGATGTCCTTGGCGTCGAACTCGATGTCGAGCCACGAGCCGCGATACGGAATGATGCGGGCCGCGAACAGCAGCTTGCCGGAGGAGTGCGTCTTGCCCTTGTCGTGGTCGAAGAACACGCCCGGCGAGCGGTGCATCTGGCTCACGATCACCCGCTCGGTGCCGTTGACGATGAAGGTGCCGTTGTTGGTCATGAGCGGAATGTCGCCCATGTAGACATCCTGCTCCTTGATGTCCTTGACCGAACGCGCGCCGGTCTCCTCATCGATATCGAACACGATCAGCCGCAGCGTGACCTTGAGCGGAGCCGCGAAGGTCATGCCGCGCTGACGGCACTCGTCCACATCATACTTCGGCGGCTCGAACTCGTACTTGACGAATTCGAGCATCGAGGTGTTGGAAAAATCGGAGATCGGGAACACCGATTTGAACACGGCCTGCAGCCCCTCATCGGGCCGCCCGCCAACCGGCTCCTGCACCAGGAGAAACTGGTCGTAGGACGCCTTCTGAACCTCGATGAGGTTCGGCATCTCTGCGACTTCCTGGATCTTCCCGAAAAACTTACGAACGCGCTTGCGACCAGTAAATGTCTGCGCTGTCATCTCGCCTCTCTCTGTCGGACCGTCGGGACCGGGACGACTCTCCGGAAGGCCGCAATCCATCGCGACCGTCTGGACAGGCGTCTAAGTCCTTTTTTGTTCTACGCGATTCGAGCTCCTGCCGAACCGCTGCTCCATGCCCGCCTCACAGCGGATAAGATGGTGATTTCAGATGCTTATCCGAAATCACCAAGTTGTGTTCGCCCTTAGCGGGGCGTCCCACGCGCAGCGGATGTCACGGCCAGCTTGAAGTGCTGTCGCTGCCACTGCGCGTGCAAGCTCACGACTATTTGAGCTCGATCTTGGCGCCGACCTTCTCGAGGGCGGCTTTGATCTTCTCGGCCTCGTCCTTCGGAATGCCTTCCTTGACGGCCTTGGGCGCGGCCTCGACCAGGTCCTTGGCCTCCTTGAGACCGAGGCCAGTGGCGGCACGCACCTCTTTAATCACCTCGATCTTCTTGTCACCGATCGCGGCGAGCACGACCGTGAACTCGGTCTTCTCCTCGACCGGAGCCGCAGCGGCGCCCGGAGCGGCCGCCACGGCGACCGCAGCCGCTGCCGACACGCCCCATTTCTCTTCCAGCATCTTGGCGAGCTCAGCCGCTTCCAGCACGGTGAGGCTCGAAAGATCAGTGACGATTTTTTGCAGATCAGCCATCGTTTACGTCCTATCGGTTCGAACCAGTCGAGTTTGCGAAGGGGCTTACGCCGCCTCGCTCTTGTTGGCATAGGCCGACACCACACGGGCGACTTTCGCCGCCGGCGCAGTGATTACCTGGGCAATCTTGGTCGCCGGCGCCTGGATGAGGCCGACGATCTTGGCCCGCAGCTCATCGAGCGACGGCAACGCAGCAAGTGCCTTGATGCCGTTCGAGTCGAGCGCGGTCTTGCCCATCGCTCCGCCCAGGATCACGAACTTCTCGTGCGCCTTGGCGAAGTCGGAGGCGACCTTCGGCGCAGCTATCGGATCGCCTGAGAAGGCGATCACGGTCGGCCCCTTGAGCAAGGGGATGACCGCAGCTGCGTCGGTGCCATCGAGAGCGATCTTGGCGAGCCGGTTCTTCGTGACCTTCACAGTCCCGCCCGCCTGCTTCATCTGCTTACGCAGGTTCTGCATCTGGGCGACGGTGAGGCCAGAATTTTGAGCGACGACGACGACATTGGTGCCTTTGAAGACACCGTTGAGTGTCGCGACGAGCTCTTTCTTAGCCGCTCGATCCACAGCAAGCTCTTTCCGGTTTGGCGGCCGCGCTGCGCGCGGAACCGCCGGTTGCGACCTGTCGCCTCGTCCCATCGCGCGGCTGAGCAACG
Organism: uncultured Alphaproteobacteria bacterium; assembly: GCA_963745515.1. Classification (GTDB taxonomy): domain Bacteria; phylum Pseudomonadota; class Alphaproteobacteria; order Rhizobiales; family Xanthobacteraceae; genus VAZQ01. Next base: position 469,778 of record CAVUXO010000004.1, on the reverse strand, counting down.
CGTTCTATGCCCTGCCGGAGATGCACTCACGCACATCCGAGGTTCGAACCGGTCGCGCGGACAAACGCTCCAAAAGAGGTCTGTCCAAAATCCGTCTCGACCCATCTATGCAGGGGATTAAGCCTTGGGCCGAAGCCCTGAGGCACCTGCAGTCTCGGACAGGACTTGCCCAGCTCGCGCCGGGCCATTCGCCCCCCTTCATCCCGCCATAAGTCTTTGTCGTCCCTAGAATAATCCGTGAGGATGGGTTCTAAGGGCATACCACCTTGGCTAATGAAAGGACGCGTGAAGGCGCGCCGACAAACTGCTTCGGCACGCCCTCAGGCCCACTTATTTAGTGGGTTTGTTAGGCTTTGCCAAGCCCCCGACAAAATGGTTCTATTCTACCGGTTACGTCCAGCTGCTTCGCGACCCGCGACCCGGCTGAACACCACATTGCGGGTCTGCCCGGTGTTGCCTGGATAATTGTGGAAGAACAGGCCCGACGACATCACCTGAGGCATAGAGCCCGCGGATCGGCTTCCCGGATGTGCTGACCACCTCAGCCCGCGTGTTGATCTTGAGCCCCCCGAACGTGAAGGTGATCCCGCACACGATCGGATAGGCCCGGAACGGCGGCTTCTCGATCTTGACCGCCCAGTTCGACTTCCTGGGCGTGATGCCCGACCGTGCACTTGCCGTCCATATTCCCCGGATCGAACGAGAGGTCGTCGCGGCAGGCGGCGTTGAACTCCTCGACCGTGTGCTTGAGCACTTCCGGCACCAGCCCGATCTTGCCGGCAAGCTCCGCAATCGTATTGGCTTCGAAGCCCTTGGCCCCGACATAGGCGCCCTCGCGAAACAGCTTGAAGCCGGTGTCGTCGAAGATCTGGTGGGCCAGACCGTCGCGGCTGCGCCAGCACCGCGCGTCCGGTCTTGGCGTACGTGTAGGAGTGCTTGGTCTCGCCTTCATCGTAGAAGCGCTGGCCGAGCGTGTTCACCGTGATGCCGAACTTGTACTCGTAGCGGTTGGCCGAGTTGCCGTGGCCATCCGGCCGCAGCGGAATGGCGCCGTCCTGCGAACTCCGCGCCGATCGGGGTCGCGTGCGCGCCCTGCCAGTGGCCGGCCGTCATGGCGCCGAGCGCGATCAGCATATTGAGCACCTCGCCGGTGTCGTGCTTGCTGCCGCGCACCCGCATCAGATCACCGAACGGGCCGAGATAGCGCGCGCGCATCTCCGCGCTCGCCTGGAAGCCGCCGCTGCAGCAGATCACGGCGCGGCCGACGAGATCGTATTCGCCCTCCGGCGTCAGCACGCGCACGCCCTCGATGTGGCGCTCATTGCCGTGGAAGCCTGTCACCTTGGACTCGTAGCGGATCTCGACGCCCAAACCGGCCGCAATGTCGCGCCACTGCAGCAGCTGGCCGAGCCCGCCACCGACCGTGTGGATCACCGCGCCAGGCTCGAAATACTTCTTGCCTTTGACCGGGACGGGCTTTTCGTGCTCGAAGCGATGCCCTTGCGGCGCATCCAATGCAGCGACGCGTTCGAATTGTCGACCAGGAAGGTCGCAAGCTCCTGATCGATGCGGCCTTCGGTGACCCGGTTGAGGTCGGCGAGAAAGTTCTCGCGCGTATAGGGCGGCATCACGAACGTGCTGAAGGTGGTGTCATCGACCTCGATGAACTGCCGGATCTCACCGGCGCCGTCATAGACGAAGCGAAAGCCAGTGTGGGAATAGCGCGCATTGCCGCCGAACTCCGGCTCCGGCGCCTTCTCCAGCATCACGATGCGCTCGGCGCCGGCCTCGCGCGCGGCCACCGCGGCCTCATGCGCCGCACTGCCGCCGCCGATGACGATGATGTCGCAACGCTCCTCCCGCGCCATTTTTTCAGCTCCGTACGCGCAAGTATTGTTGGGCGTATTTTTTGGGCGGCTGCGCTGCCCGCAACCGCCTCGTTCACATCATTGTTCGCAAATGTGTGGCAAGGCCTAAACCGTCGCAGGCTCCTTGCGCGGCACCGTGGTCGCCTCTTCGGAGCCAAAGCCCTTGACCGAGATGTCGAAGTTGTTGCCGTCGGGATCGGTCGCGCGCGTTTCGGCATAGGGCCGGTCGGCCGGCCGCTTGGCGGGGGTTTTGACGCCACCCTTCACCAGACGATTGGTGATCTCCTCGTGATCCTCGACCTCGAAGCCGAAGTGGTTAAGGCCGGACGGCTTGCCCTCCGCCTTGTTCTCGAGCAGCGCCAGCGTGATGTAGCCGTCGGTCACATAGATCGCCTTGCTTCCCGACGCACCCTTGGCGGGCAAGCGCGTCATCTCGAAAGTCTGCTCGTAGAACTTGGCCAGGCGCTCCGGATCGAGCGTGATGATGGCGAGATGGCGGATCTTGGGGCGCTTGGCCATGGCAAATCTCCTGGTTGCGTTTCCTCGGTGGCGTTTGGTTATCACAAATCCTGCTTATTCCTTATAGCGTCCCCGCATATCTCGGATGCCGCGCGGACCCTGAAACGCTGTGAGACCCGACCGGGTCCCGCAGCAGCCGCGCGTCGTCAGATGAGCGGATCAGATCAGCGGACCCGGGCTCTTCCGGTAGCGGTTCACGATCGCGTCCGCGGTCATATAGGCGAGCGCCTGGATCGTCAGCGTCGGATTGAAGCCGCTCATGCGACGGGAAGGTCGAGCTGCCGACGACGAACAGGTTGGGAATGTCCCAGCTCTGGCCGTACTTGTTGACCACCGAGGTCTTCGGATCGCTGCCCATGCGGGTGCCGCCCTCGTGGTGCGCCGCCGGGCGCGCCGTTGCCTTCGCGGCGCGGCCAGACATGCGTCGCGCCCATGGCGCGGCCGATCTCCTCCAGCTTCTTCTGCGATGAACTCGACGCGCTTGAGCTCGTTCGGCCGGCGCCAGTCGTAGGTCAGGCGCGGCGCCGGCAGGCCCCACGCGTCGCGCACGTTCGGGATCGAGATCGATGGTCTGGTGCGGCGTAGGGCAGGTCCTCGATCTGCGCCGCGATGACGGCGTGGCGCGTGTAGTACTTGGCGAAGAAATCGCGATAGCCGGCGCCCCAGCGCGGCGTGCCGGGCGGCGGGTTCATGCTCATGGCCGGCGCCGATCGGGCCGCCTTCGAGCCCGCCGGCGCCGACCGAAATCTGCGCGCCGCGGATGAAGCCGAGGTCCTTGTGGTCGAAATTGTCGGCGTTGAAATCGTCGAGCGTGTGCTTCTGCGCGCTCGGTCCCATGAAGATGTTGACGTAGCGGTCGTCGAACGCGGCGAACACCCGCGCGCCGATGTGGGTCATGATGTGCTTGCCGACCTGGCCGCTCGAATTGGCGAGGCCGTTCGGGAATTTCTCGGTCTTCGACAGCAGCAGCAGCCGCGTGTTGTCGTAGATGAAGGGCGAGAGGATGACGATCTCGGCCTCGATCGTATTGTCGGAGCCGTCGGGCCCGTAATAGGACACGCCGGTCACGCGGCCGCTGTTGTCGCTGTTGACGCGGTAGCACATCGCGCCGGTGATCAGCTTGAAGTTGCCGGTGGCGTCGGCCTCCGGCAGCTTGGTGACCAGGATCGACGACTTCGCGCCGACGTGGCAGCCGAACGCCTGGCAGAAGCCGCAATAGCTGCAGCCCGGCCGGCCGTTATAGGGCTGCGAGATGATCGCGCGCGGCGTCGAGAACGGGTGATAGCCGAGCTTGCTGGCGCCTGCGTCGAACAGCGACGCCGGACTGGTCCATCGTCAGCGGCGGCAGCGGATAGTCGCGCTGGCGCGGCGCCTCGAACACGTTGCCGCCGTCGATCTTCTTGCCCTGCAGATTGCCGGCCTTGCCGGACACGCCGAGCTCGTATTCGGCGCGGTCGTAGTACGGCTCGAGCTCGGCGTAGCTCATGCGGCCAGTCGGCGAGCGAGGAGTTCTCCGGGATCGCCTTGGCGCCGTAGCGCTCGATCGTGTGCGAGCGGGCGCGGAAATCGTCCTCGTGGAAGCGCCACGACACCGCGCCGTAATGCACGGTGCCGCCGCCGGCCTGGTTGCCGTAGCTCATGGCTCGCAGCGGCGTGGCGCGCGCGTTCGGCGTTCGGCCGCCAGGTGACCGGCTGGCGCTTGAGGTCGGGCCGCAGGTCCTGGCGCTGGAAGTAGCGCAGCTCGTCCTGCGGGGCGAAATCCTCGGTCTGCAAGCCGCGGGCCGCGTTCGAGCCCGATCACCTTCATGCCGGCCTTGCCGAGCTCGGCCGCGAGAATGCCGCCGGCCGCGCCGACGCCGACGATGACGACATCGGTCTTTTCGGTTGCCATGGCTTCCTAATCACTTCCGCGAGTGTTCATGTGCGTTCAGCGGTTCGGGCTCGCGAGCCGCCGCGTGCCGAATTGCGGCTAGATCAGCGGGCCCGGGTCTCTTCTTGTACTTGTTCACGATCGCATCGGCGGTCATGTAGGCGAGCGCCTGGATCGTCAGCGTCGGGTTGAAGCCGCTCATGCGACGGGAAGGTCGAGCTGCCGATGACGAACAGGTTCGGGATGTCCCAGCTCTGGCCGTATTTGTTCACCACCGACGTCTTGCGGATCGCTGCCCATGCGGGTGCCGCCCTGGTGGTGCGCGCCGGGCGCGCCGCGGCCGAGCGGCGCGCGCCACACATGCGCCGCGCCCATCGCGCGGCCGATCTCCTCGCAGCTTCTCGCTGCATGAACTCGACGCGCGCTGCGCTCGTTCGGCCGCCGCCAGTCGTAGGTCATGCGCGGCGCCGGCAGGCCCCAGGCGTCGCGCACGTTCGGGATCGAGATCGATGGTCTGGTCGGCGTAGGGCAGGTTCTCGGTCTGCCCGGTCATGCGCGGCGTGGCGCGTGTAGTACTTGGCGAAGAAGTCGCGATAGGCCGGCGCCCCAGCGCGGCACGCCGGGCGGCGGGTTCATGCTCATGGCGGCTGCCGATCGGGCCGCCTTCGAGGCCGGCGGGCCCGACCGAAATCTGCGCGCCGCGGATGAAGCCCAGATCCTTGTGGTCGAAGTTGTCGGCGTTGAAGTCGTCGATCGTGTGCTTCTGCGCGCTCGGTCCCATGTAGATGTTGACGTAGCGGTCGTCGAAGGCCGCGAACGCGCGCGCGCCGATATGGGCCATGATGTGCTTGCCGAGGTGGCCGCTCGAATTGGCGAGGCCGTTCGGGAATTTCTCGGTCTTCGACAGCAGCAGCAGCCGCATGTTGTCGTAGATGAAGGGCGCGAGGATGACGATCTCGGCCTCGATCGTGTTGTCGGAAGCGGTCCGGCCCGTAATAGGAGACGCCGGTCGCGCGCCCGCTGTTGTCGCTGTTGACGCGGTAGCACATGGCGCCGGTGATCAGCTTGAAGTTGCCGGTGGCGTCGGCCTCCGGCAGCTTGGTCACCAGGATCGATGACTTCGCGCCGACGTGGCAGCCGAACGCCTGGCAGAAGCCGCAATAGGTGCAGCCCGGCCGGCCGTTATAGGGCTGCGAGAGGATCGCGCGCGGCGTCGAGAACGGGTGATAGCCGAGCTTCTTGGCACGCCGCTTCGAAGATGACGCCGGACTGGTCGACGTGCAGCGGCGGCAGCGGATAGTCGCGCTGGCGCGGCGCCTCGAACACATTGCCGCCGTCGATCTTCTTGCCCTGCAGATTGCCGGCCTTGCCCGACACGCCGAGCTCGTATTCGGCGCGGTCGTAGTAGCGGCTCGAGCTCGGCGTAGCTCAGCGGCCAGTCGATGACCGAGGAATCCTCCGGGATCGCGGACGCGCCGTAGCGCTCGATCGTCTGCGAGCGCACGCGGAAGTCGTCCTCGTGGAAGCGCCACGACACCGCGCCGTAATGCACGGTGCCGCCGCCGGCCTGGTTGCCGTAGTTGAGTGCTGACGAGCGGTGCGCGCGCGCGTTCGGCGTTCGGCCGCCAGGTGACCGGCTGGCGCTTCGGGTTCGGGCGCAGGTCCTGGCGCTGGAAGTAGCGCAGCTCGTCGTGCGGCGCGAAATCCGTGGTCGTGAGACGCGGGCCGCGCTCGAGCCCGATCACCTTCATGCCGGCCTTGCCGAGCTCGGCCGCGAGAATGCCGCCGGCCGCGCCGACGCCGACGATGACGACATCTGTCTTTTCGGTTGCCATGGCTCAAGTCCTCCGCGCTGGGGCTTGCGCCTGCAGGCCGATGATGGGCGCGCGCGTGAACGCCTCCTTGCTCTGCATGTCGGCTCGGCGTGAACGCCGGCTGCGCGCCGGGGAAGCCGACCAGCTGCCAGCCGGCGAAGTCCTTGTTGCCGCCATAGACCGGGTCGGCGAACATGCCTTCCATCGTGTGCGTGCGCAGCGTGTTGAAGAACGCCTGCGCGGTCGGCCAGGTGAAGCCCGTCGCCTTGCCTTGCTCGAGCGCGGTGATCACCTCGTCCTGCTCGCGCGGCGGACAAGCTGCGCGAACGACTTCTTGTAGGTCGCCTGGCAATAGGCATCGAGCGCGCGCAAGCCGCGGCGGTAGAAGTCCTGCTGGTCCGAATAGGCGCCGGCGAGCGCGAGATCGATGTAGTTGAGCACGCCCGCATCGCGTCGCGCCCGGCTTGCCCGGCGCGCCCGGCATCAGCCGCTCGGCGAAGGCCTCGATCGTCGCCGAATTCATCGTCGTTGAGGAACGCGCCGTAGCCAGAGCCGCTGCCAGCCGCGTGGTCATGACCGGGTGCTGCTGTATTGGTGGCCGCCGGCTGCTGCTGCGCCAGCGCCTCGGGCACGAGCGCCGCGCCGGCCGCTGCCCCTGCTCCCACCGCCGCGCCAACCAGAAACGCACGGCGAGCTTCGTCATGCTTGCTCATGAGGTCTCCTCCATTTTCGACCGACGTTATTTTGGGCTCGGTCTAAAGAACGGAGACTGCATCCGTTAGGCGTCTCAGGCAAGACCGCGGGCTATGGTCCGGAACCGGCGCGATACCGTGTCGCGCATACCGACCGATGGTCAATGACTTGGCACGCAACCAGCGCTTTTTTCCGGGCATCACAGTCACTATAATAACTCCCATGAACGTCCAGCCGCGCGTGCCAATGGACAAAGAAACGTTCCTTGCCTGGGCTCAGGGACGCGAGGGACGATTCGAGCTGGTGGAGCGCCATGTCGTGATGATGGTTGGCGGGTCGAAGACGCATGCGCTCATCGCCAGCCAGCTCATGCGCGCATTGTGGACGCGGATCGACGTGAAGAAGTGGGTGGTTCTGGGCTCCGACCTTGCGGTAGATGTCGGACCTGAGAGCCTGCGCTATCCCGACGCCATCGTGGATACCATTGGCGGTCAGCGCGCACTGGCGGCCACCGCACCGGTCCTGATTGCGGAAGTTCTTTCGCCATCATCGGTAACACTCGACCTCGGCGACAAGGCGGCGGAATATCTGCGACTGCCCAGCCTCGCGGCCTATCTCGTTCTCTCGCAGGACGAGATCAAGGCTTGGGTCTATCTGAAAGGCTCGGACCAACACCCAGGCCCGAAAGTGATCACCGGAGCGAGTGCTGCGATTGGCGTCCCATCACTCGGAATCGACCTTCCGCTAGCGGAAATCTATGCCGGGGTTGAATTCGAGAACGCTCCATGAAAAACGGCCGGCGCTCGCCGCACCGGCCGTCAATCCGATCAGCAATTAGTGATCGTCAGCTCTGCGCCTGCGGGAACAGCGACGCCGGCTCGACCTTCACGCCCGGGCCCATGCGTCGAGGACACCGCCACGCGATTGATGAAGGTGCCCTTGGCGCCGGCGGGCTTCGCCTTCTGCACCGCGTCGGCGAATGCCTTGATGTTCTGCACGAGCTTCTCGGCGGCGAACGAGGCCTTGCCGACGCCGGCCTGCACGATGCCGGCCTTCTCGACCCGGAACTCGACCGAGCCGCCCTTGGCGCCCTTGACCGCACCGGTGACGTCCATCGTCACGGTGCCGACCTTCGGGTTCGGCATCATGCCGCGCGGGCCCGAGCACCTTGCCGAGCCGGCCGACCAGCGGCATCAGGTCGGGCGTGGCGATGCAGCGGTCGAAATCGATCGTTGCCGCCCTGCACCTTCTCGACCAGATCCTCGGCGCCGACCACGTCGGCACCGGCCGCCCTCGCCTCGTCGGCCTTGGCGCCGCGCGCGAACACGCCGACGCGCAGCGCTGCGGCCGGTGCCGTTCGGCAGCAGCGACCACGCCGCGCACCATCTGGTCGGCGTGACGCGGATCGACGCCGAGATTCATCGCGATCTCGATGGTCTCGTCGAACTTCGCCTTGGCGCGCTCCTTGATCATCTTCACCGCTTCGTCGATCGAGATAAAGCTTCTCGCGATCGACGCCTTCGCGGACCTTGTTCGTGCGTTTTCCGAGATTTGCCATGGCGATTACTCCGTGACCTCGATGCCCATCGAGCGGGCGGAACCTTCGACCATCTTCATGGCCGAGTCGATGGTGTCGCAGTTCAGGTCCTTCATCTTCTGCTCGGCGATCTCGCGCACCTGCGCTTCGGTAGATCGCGCCGGCCTTGTCGCGGCCGGGGGTCTTCGAGCCGCTTTCGAGCTTGGCCGCCTTCTTGATGAAGTACGACACCGGCGGCGTCTTCATCTCGAAGGTGAACGAGCGATCCGCATAGGTCGTGATGACGACCGGGATCGGCGTGCCCTTCTCCATCTTGGCGGTCTGCGCGTTGAACTGCTTGCAGAACTCCATGATGTTGAGGCCGCGCTGGCCGAGCGCCGGACCGATCGGCGGCGAGGGATTGGCCGCGCCGGCCGGGCACCTGCAATTTGAGAAATCCTGTGACTTTCTTTGCCATGTCTTACTCCTGTTAGTGGTGCGGATGTTGGCGGTTGGCGGCCGCCTCACCTCCCACGCCTCATCGGACAGCTAGACTTTCTCCACCTGCCCGAATTCCAGCTCGACCGGCGTCGGCCGGCCGAAAATGCTCACCGCGACCTTGACGCGCGAGCGGGCGTCGTCGACCTCCTCGACGGTGCCGTTGAAGGACGCGAACGGGCCGTCCGAGACGCGCACCTGCTCGCCGACCTCGAAGGAGACCGACGGCTTCGGCCGCTCGATGCCCTCCTGCACCTGGTGCAGGATACGCTGCGCCTCCGCGTCCGAGATCGGCATCGGCTTGTTGTCGGCGCCGAGAAAGCCGGTCACCTTCGGGGTGTTCTTGATCAGGTGATAGGCCTCGTCGGAGAGGTCCATCTTCACCAGCACATAGCCGGGGAAGAACTTGCGCTCGGCGTCGACCTTGCGGCCGCGGCGCACCTCGACGACCTTTTCCTTCGGCACCATGATCTCGTCGAACAAGTGCTCGAGATGGCGCTGCTTGGCCTGCTCGCGGATCGATTCGGCGACCTTGTTCTCGAAGTTCGAGTAGGCCTGCACGATGTACCAGCGCTTGGTCATGGCCGTTTCCGCTCGCCCCTTCATCCGCCGCCAACACTCAGCACAAGGGTCACGACCATCCGCATGATCTGGTCCGCGAACAGGAAGAAGATCGACGGCAACCGCCACCATGACGAACACCATGGCGGTGGTGATCGCGGTCTCGCGCCGCGACGGCCAAGTGACCTTCTGGCCCTCGGCCCGCACTTCCTGCAGGAACTTGAACGGACTGACTTTCTGGATTTTGCTTGCATCGACTCGCTTGCCAAACGGCAATATACCCCCGCCGCACGGATCAGCTTTTTCGACCCAACGGCAAAGAGCGTTAGAGTTCTTGTGGCTTACGCCGGCCCCAACTCGGCCCGGCGGGTGCGCTCGGGGTTCAGATACGGTCTCCCTGCCCGTCGGTCAAGATACCATCCCGGCCTACCCCCGCCTGACGAGCGACACGAGTCTCGGACGCGAGGGCCGACTCCCAGGGGTATTGGCAGCTTCGCTGCTGGTCAGCCGTCGGGTACCTCCGAGGCGACCGCCATCCTTCTTTGCGCAGCCTCACACCCAGCCTCACTGGCCCCCCCAAGTGTTCACCTCACCCAAGTGTTCACCTCATGTGCGGCTTCAAGTGGCCACCTTATGCGTCGTCGTAGCGCGAGCGGGCTCATCGAGACCGTCCGTGTCGAAGCCATGAACGCCCACTCATCGGACGGCTCGTCATCGAGTTCAAGAAATCTTCGGCACGCTCATCGGCACACTCACAAGCCGACGTCACAAAGTCACTCTATGATGGCGCGCTTCTGTGACTGCCAAACTGCAAGAACGATACTTGTCGCAACAAGCCGCAACATGCCAATGCGATGCGAGGCGCACCGCAAAACAATCGTCGCTTACACGCAGCATGGGCAAATACAACAAACACTCGTTACTCATGAATTGAATTGCTAACGTCATCGAGTTGCTGACACAATCGAAGTGTCCCATGCAATCGAGCCGAGTGTCGCAAAACATTTCTCCAACAACGCACTTCAATCAAACGAGTACAATAAGATTTCTGTGGCAAGGGATGGTTGCGTCCTAAAAGCAACAAATTTTAACGGATTTCTTCGTGTTAATAAATGGTGCGTGGATGCACCAGCGGTAAATCAAACAGATGCGGCCCTGCGTTGTCCATGGGGGTTCAATTTCGATGATCGAACGGCAATGCCGGGAATTGCCGAGCCGGCTGATGCGGGGATTCTAACCCGCCACGTCTGAGAGATAAGTCATGTTGGTGTTTGGGCGCAGCCGCAACGCGGCCGCGAAGGAAAATTTTATGCCCGTTGCCGTCCCGAGCAAGGCGCGCCACGCAGAGCTTCACGAGGACAGAATGAAAAGTGCTCGCTGTTTCATGATCACCTTGGTCGGGCTTTGCCTGTTCGCTGACAGCGCAGCGCCGCAGGATGCTCCACGCGCAAAGCAGCAACCGAGCACGAAACAGCAACCAATCACGAAGCAGCAACCAACCGCGAAGCAGCAACCAACCGCGAAGCAGCAACCAGCCACGAAGCAGCAACCAAGCGCAGCGCCCGTTCAAGCTCCGAAAGACCTTGGCGCCGATGACGTCTGGAAGATCCCGGAGCGCGAGCGCGTCAATGACGGTACGGTGACTGTAATCACCGCGCCGGCGGGCGGCGCCACCTCCGTGTTCGGCTCCGACATGGCGCGCGTTCTCGATGACGACGCCACCGTCCGGGTGCTCCCCGTGCTTGGCAAAGGGCCGGTCCGCAACGTGGTCGACATCCTCCACCTCAAGAGCATCGACATGGGCGCGGTGGCCGCCGACGTGCCCGAGTTCTACAAGCTGCAGTACCAGATTCCGGATATCGCCTCCCAGCTGCGATACATCGCCAAGCTCTATCACAACGAGATTCACGTCATTGCGAAAACCTCGATCAAATCGCTTGCGGATCTCAACGGCAAGAAGGTCGTCGCACAGACCGACGTCGGGCTCTATTCGGCCAAAGTCATTTTCTCCCGTCTCAATATCAAGGCGAACTTCGATTTTCAGATGGACGACGGCACCGCCATCCAGAAGATCGTCGATGGCGAGGCCGACGCCTATATCACCAGCACCGGCAAGGTGTTTCCGCTTGCTAGAGCGATCAAGAACGAGAACCGGGCGCTGCATCTCGTCTCAGTCCCTTATGATCGCAGGCTGCAGGACCTGTACCTTCCGACGACGCTGTCAGGCGACGAGTATCCCAACCTTCTGGCCCCCGGTGAGACGATCGACACCGTCGCCACCAGCGTTCTGCTGGTGAGCTACAACTGGCCGGAGAACACGGAGCGCTACAACAGGGTCGCCCGCTTCGTGGATGCGTTCTTTTCCAAGTTCGACGAATTCCAGAAGCCGCCGCGCCATCCAAAATGGAAGGAAGCCAACATCAGCCTGACCATCCCGGGATGGCAGCGCTTCAAGGCCGCCGATGATTGGCTCGCCCGCAACAGACAATCGCCGGACGCGCAGCGAGGAAAGTTCGAGCAGTTCCTGGTCGAGACGGGGCTCACGACTGGCGACGACCCCGCCAGGCGCGAGGCGCTGTTTCAACAGTTCATGGAATGGCAGAAGCGCCGTCAGTGATTGGAGATCGATCCGACTGGAGGTTGGTCAAATTGAACTTGCACCAGTCAATAAGGGAGGTCACAAAATGATTTCGATCCGCGCCTTGATGCTCATCTCGATCGGGCTGTGCCTGTTTGCGAGTAGCGCGTCGCCGCAAACCGCCCAGCGTGCGCCGCAACAGGCCGCGCCGAGCGCTCCCCTCACCGCCGACGACGTCTGGACCATTCCGGACCGCGATCGCATCAACGAAGGCACGGTGACAGTGATTACGGCGCCTGCGGGCGGCGCCACGTCCGTGTTCGGCTCCGACATGGCGCGCGTGCTCGATGACGACGCCACCATTCGGGTGCTCCCCGTGCTCGGCAAGGGGCCGGTCCGCAACGTCATCGATATTCTCCATCTCAGGAGCATCGACATGGGCGCGGTGGCCGCCGACGTGCCCGAATTCTACAAGCTGCAATACAAGGTCCCGGACATCACGTCGCGCTTGCGATACATCGCCAAGCTCTATCACAACGAGCTGCACATCATTGCGCCGACCTCGATCAAGTCGATCTTCGATCTCGCCGGGAAGCGGATCGTCGCGCAGACCGACGTCGGCTATTACACCGCCAAGGTCGTCTTCTCGCGTCTCGGCATCAAGGCAAGCTTCGACTTCCGGACCGACGATGCGCGCTCGATCCAGAAGATCATCGACGGAGAGGCCGACGCCTACATCACCAGCACCGGGAAAGTGTTTCAGCTTGCCCGCGCCATCAAGAACGAGGACCGCGCGCTGCATCTGGTGCCGGTACCGTTTGATCGCAGGCTGCAGGACCTGTATCTGCCGACGACGCTGTCGAGCGAGGAGTATCCAAATCTCCTGCCAGCGGGCCAGACGATCGACACCATCGCCACCAGCGTGCTGCTGGTGAGCTTCAATTGGCCGGAGAACACCGAGCGCTACAACAGAGTTGCCCGCTTCGTGGACACCTTCTTCTCCCGGATCGAGGAGTTCCACAAGCCGCCGCGGCATCCGAAATGGAAAGAGGCGAGCATCAGCCTGACGATCCCCGGCTGGCAGCGCTTCAAGGCCGCCGACGATTGGCTGGCTCGCAACCGGCGGGCACCGGAAGGCGACCGCGACAAGTTCGAGCAATTCCTGGCCGACACCGGCACGGCCGCTGTGAATGATCCTTCCAACCGCGACGCGCTGTTTCGGCAGTTCCTGGAATGGCAGAAGCGGCGGCGGTAGCCTCCGGCAAAGCTCTATTTTATTTCGCGGTTGAGATCAGACAGAGTTCGCGGCCTGTGCCGTCGACGTGCCCGTCGTTTACTATTGCGACCTCTTATTCGACCGCTGCGCGTTCCGCGGGCGCCCTAACCGATCTGTCCCGGCACCTTCGCCCGAACGTCGTTCAAAGTGCCGGGTTGAAGCGGAACGAAGCGGGGGTTCTGCGCCCGGGCAGCATCTTCCGACGCGCGCACGAGGGTCTCCATCCGCAAGAAGTAGATCTCAGCCAGCATGGCCACCTCCACCGGTACAGGCACGTAGTATTTAGTGCGCGCCCGTCTGCCGGCGGTTCAAGTGAACAAGACAATTTTATATGACAGCGCTTTCCACGAGCCCAAGCCAACGCGCGGTAAACATTCAGCTAAATGGGCGGCGTTCGATAGCGACTTGACGGTCGCGGGCTCTCGCGGCGAGGCAACCGGCGGCGAGGCAACCGAATGACCCCCAGGCTGGTTGTGACGAGATAACGCCCATAACCAAGGTCAAAAAGCGATGCCTCGGATGCATTTTGAGAGTGCAGCGGGCTGTCTCGCGTGCCTCTTGGCCCTGCAAACAGCGGCCTATTCCTCACCGCCTCGCCGAGATCCTGGGCTGGCCTTCCGCCACCCGTACCGGGTCGGTGATCCACAGCTTTGCGAGCCGATCCGATGGACATTTGGCACGCGCGGACGTTCCGCCCACCGGCCGTGCTGGCCCAATGTCTGGACCTGCCAGGCTCCCGAGCGGAAATCATGCCTTGAGCGACCCTAGGACAGTCCTTTCGACCACCATCCGCGCCGCTTTGCAATTGCACGGCGAGGCAGGCCGGAATTACGCGGAACTTGCCGGGGCTCGGGCGGTTTCTTCGTGTGACCTGAGATGAAGTCCCTTCGGACGTTGATAACGCCGTCACGCCTATGACACTTAACAGAAATTAAGGGCTGCTAGGATACAGGGTGGGTCGTGGATGGAGGCACCCCAATCCTGCGTTTCACGCGCAAACGTTTCATCATGGCTCAAGAACGGCAATTCTGGCGCGGCACCAACAAAAGACCTTATGTCGGGCATGCCGGAACGAGTGAGGGCCCGCCGTTCCCTATCCAAGACGGCCGTTCTGTTGTGGTGGCCACAACTGCGGACAGTGACACAACCAGTGTGATCAACGGAACTCGACCTGTACTGTAAAAGAGGTAGTCATGTGTGCTCACCGCGTATGTCCAACCGACAGTCTGACATGGGATGATGTTTGTCAGTTGTGGGACAGTGGTTTCTACACCGTCGAAGACGTCAAGAGCATCGCTACCTTGTATTTTGACGGCACGGAATTGCCTGCTGTCCTGGACGTGATTGAGAACGTGGAAATTGATTCACAAACGCTGGGGGCAATCGACACGGATATTGGGCATGACATGCAACCTGCTGTGATGGACATCTTCGTCGGAGCTTTGGAGTGCATGGAATTTGAGATCGCGCATAATTTGCTTGAGCCCGACCGCACGACCCCATGGCGCGGATTACATTGAGCTTGAACTCATCGAGGTCAATGATCAAACACGCCGCTGCGCCGCATCGGCTCGCAGCGTGCGAAATGTGATGGAGTAGCGCCGCGCATCCATCGGAGGAATGCTGTGCTCCCATTCGTTGCGCGCGGGACCACGCAACAAATAGGCGGAGCGTGGTTCGGCCGTGAGCGAACAGCGCGCCCAGCTCGAGCCGGCTTTTCGGCGCAAGCGAAAGGTGCAGGGAGAAAGCAACGAGATGCCGATGACGTCCCCGAAGGCGGGCCGGTCCTTGTGCCAGCCGATTGCGGCGCCCGGTGGATAATCAAGGATCAGCGCGTGCTCAAGCGCAGCAGAAGCCACGCCCGCGAACTGCGCGGCACGTTCGCGCACGGGCAGAAGAAAATCCGGCAGCTCCCCGACCAGCCGCAAACCGCCGCCGTTGAAGTCGTAGTGCAAGCCAAACGAGACGACCCGTCGCTTGCCGAGAAAGCCGTGAAACTCGAATTCCTTGAACGGCAGTGACGGAAGCACCTCGAGCAGCGCCGCCTCTTCCTGACGGCTGAGGACGTCGGCTGCGTAGCGCATGCCCTCCGGCAGAGCAGGAGCGCTCGCGAACAGATCCCTCTGTTTCAATGTTGGCACAGGCGGACTCAACAATTCTCGGACCGGCTTTTTTCAGTTACTCATCTTCAGTTACTCGGCCGCTTCTATGACCACCTTGTACTTTGCCACCCCTGGAACATCCATCTCGGGCCATATCTTTTCAAAAACCTCATCAACAAAACTGCCAATGCGCCGATCCGGGGGGACATCCACAATGCGCTCGTGAACGGCATTATCATCGAGCTCTCTGACAACTTTGATTGACACTCGCATCGTGCTCCGCCTTCCCTTTCAGCCTTCCCATCTCAACCTAGATCTCAGGCATACGGATCCAGCGGCACCACCGGGCCTCCGCTTAAGACACGCTTTTCCTGCTCTGATGAAGGCAGATCCCACTCCCTGACCATGACCATAGCCGTGACGTGTCAATGGGTTACGCCGATCTTGTCCGTCGGTCACAAGGACGTGCCGGAAGCACAAGGAACTTGCCCAGGCTCGGGCCGTTTCTTGGTGTGACATGCGGCAAAGTCGGTAGGCCAAACATGAAACGGATTATCATTCTCGTGATGAGCCTTCTCGTGATGAACCTTGCCTTGCCCGGGTGGATTTCTGGCGCCAACGCGGCCAACCCCTGGCTCTATGAAAATGGCAAGAGCCGCTTTCACTACGCGCGGTATGATTTCAGTTTCGACCGCCGTTCTGGGAGGAAAGGCCATCGTCATTGGGCAAGCACCCCTTGGGGTGACTTGCCACCTCCCAACAAGTGTCGAGCGTGGTTCTTGAGCCGGCTGCCTGGCTGCTGAGCCCTGGCTTCGGCATCGCCAGTCAAACTGCCTCGTGTTCAAATCGAAGGAGGACCGCTTTCCTTATTTGCGAGGACGTGTGAAAGCCGTCGGGGAGTGTTTGCAGCTCGGTCTTTCGTCGACGCGATCCGGCCACGTGAATGACGGACTGCGCCTCTTGCTTCGCGATCTTAGCTGTTCCGTAGTTGATGACTGTGAACCGGAGCACTATCGCCTCGCCCAGCGAGCGGCCGGATCCTGCGACGGAATGATCGAGATCACCGGAAGGTCCGCGGTACGTAAGGGAAGAATTTGCGTTCTAGCGCTTCGCGAATTGGTGAATACAGCGCAGGCAATTCGGACAGAGAAACAACCGATGCTTAATTCCAATTCTGTCAATCTTCGGTCAACGCGCTGTTGGGATTCATAGCTGCGCGCCAACTTGAGCCAAGCCTGCTCCCGTCGGAAGTAGTGCTCTCGGTCGACTGCGCAGTAGCGTAGAGCAAGCTCCCTGCACTCGGCTGCGCGACGGTAGCAGTATGCGATCTGCTTGCCAAAGGCGAACGACATGGGGTCAATTCCGCTCCCGAGCCGTTCGTATACTATCAGGCGATAGGTTGCTTACTATGACCCGACAGTCTCTCCCTGCTAAACCTTCAGACAATTGTTTTCGGGTAGCGGCTAGGGTTTTTGCACTGCGCAGCTCCTAGTAACTCGAGAAATTAGGCCCTACCAAACACCTGATTGCCCGCCGTGTCTCGCTGGCCCAATCCGACTGACGCCGCGAGCTTGTGATTGAAGACCTGATCGCGCTGACAACCGAACTCTACTTCTGCTTTGGTTCTGGTAACGCCATCTCCGGCGGATCGGGCTTGAGATAAACACTCAGACAGCAAATACAGGTTCCGAGTCCCGCCAGCGGATATTTCAGCGCCACCAGCGCAGCCACGCCGAAAAGGCATAAAGTTCGTGATCGATCGAACGCGCATGATCCGGCGCACTCTCGGCGAGACGTCAGCCGACGCTCGATCAACAAGCTCCCAGATCAAGCATATATATAGGTCGCGTTCACGAGGAAGAAGAGCGCTGCATAGAAGGCAACCGGTTGCGGCGCCAATCTGCTGGTGGCCATCCAAGCGGTCGAGAGCGGAAGCAGCGACATGGAAAAGAGATGCGCGAAATTGAACCACAACAGGCGAGAGGTCGCCTCGGTGGCATAGCGCATCAGGTAGTGGTGATTGGTCCAGACAATGGCGATGAACAGGTAGCTCACGGCGTAGCTGAGCCACGTGGGCCAGAGCGACAGCAGCGCCTCGAAGGTGGGATCCTCTGGAGGCCGCAGCTCCAAAACCAGCACAGTGATCAGAACAGCGAACACGCCATCAGAGAACATGCTCAGCCGCTCCGGGGTGGCTTTAGGAAGCACGGCCATATCGTTTCCTGTCATTCAAACCGTGTCGGTCACCGGCGTAAGGCATGGTTCGGCTGCAAGACCTAGCACGAGGCGGAACGCTACGCGCGGGAGCCACTGAACGTTGGAAACGCGCGCGCATCCGGCGCGCTCATGTTGGGAATGAAAAGTGGCTAACCTTGGCAGCTAGCTAGCCTTGTCAGGCAGTTAGCCAAAGATGCTTGTCGATCGTCCCCAGCGCCTTCGCTACATCCGTGAAGACCCACTTGTCCGGTGTTCGACCGAGCATCGCGTCACTTTCTTTTTCGAGCAACCTCTTGAACTTGCTCCCGCTTCACAAAATTCATTATTTTCACCTCATCGCCATGGATGGGAATTATCCCCAGGACAATATTAGGCTCCTCATTGTTCCATAGCGAACCAGACGCTATGAAGAGTGGCCATGGCCAAAGACCCTACCCAAATGACGCACGCTGAGCGGATGGCCGCCCTTTCCAAAGACCTGGGGTCTCCGACCGCCGTTGAGCTTGGGGACAAGCTGCTCGAGATGATCGGCCACGAGTATCAGGACATTCTCGCAATGCGCGAGAGGGCCGCGAGCCGGCACGGCATCGCTGCGCGACCATCGCAGATACCGCTGTTGCCTACTCAGCAAGCGCCCAAGGAAGCGCCGCCCTCACCCGCGCCCCCGCTGCTCCCTACTCAGCAGGTGTCCAAGGAAACCCACTCACCCGCGCCTTCGAGCGATAGCCACCCTCCAATCAAAGAGATGGCGGAGCTAGTGGAAGCCTATCGCACTCACAAGGAACTCGCAATTCCTCGCCGTGCGGTTCCAAACGCGCAGCAACTATGACTATTACCTGCGTCGGATCGCACAGGACTGCGGCAACTCTCTGCTGGCTCAGATCGATTCGCAGTACATCAGCGACCTTCACGAGCGCTGGAAGAGCGGCGGCAAAGGCGAGAACATCTACTTTGCCCATAGCCTCGTCACGATGCTACGGGGGCTGTTTAATTTCGGGGCCGTTCATCTCAAAGACCCTCAGTGCGAGCGCCTTTCCATGGTGCTGCACCGAATGAAATTCAAAATGAACAAGAAGAAGCACAGGAGACGGATAACCGGGGATGAGGTCGATGCGATCATTCGCAAGGCGATAGAGCATCTCGTGCCATCGGTAGCGCTCACGCAGGCACTTGTCTTCGAATTTGGTGTGGCCCAGCGCGACGTACTTGGCGAGTGGGTTCCTCGGGACGAACCCGGCGAATCAGAGGTGTTCGATGGCGCGATGAAATGGATACGTGGTTTCCGATGGGAGCACATCAAGAAAGGCGTTCTTCATCACCTCGCGCCTCAGGGTAACAAGCCGCTGGAACTGGACCTGACGAAGTATCCGAGGGTCGTTCAGGCCCTGGAGCGAGTTCGGGAAGAAGGATCGAGGCGCGCTGGTTGTCTACGAAAAAACCGGCCTACCGTACCACGAGCATCAGTACAGGCAGGTCTGGCGTGAGGTGGCAGCCGCTGCGGGCCTGCCCGAGAACGTCCAGAATAAGCATAGCCGCGTTCGAAGGGTTGCGGGCGGGACCGGCGAAGCGGATTCTGACGGTGCTGCAAACGCCGTAAAGGACTTATCGGAGGCAACAACGCGTCACTGAGCTTTCCAAGGGTGGGCCGGCCCAGCCCTTGGAAGAACGGGGCCGCCCTAGCAGGGTTCGTATGTGGAACGAACACCTCGTTAGGGCGGCCTCACCTGCCAACTCTGTCGGCCGTGCATTGTTATCACGAGCCAAAATCAGGTGCAAAAGCCGGCGCAGCGAGAGAAGATTCGGGACGGCTGGATGTGGGTCAACTTCAACTGCTGGGTTGCGCCCGGTCGGGGTTGTCCCGAGGCATCGCCCGGACGCGGTATCGCGACGCGGCGGACATTCGGGCGTGAGAACAAAGCCTAGACGCGTTGGGTCCCACCTTGGGTCCCACTTTTAAAAAGAAATGAAATCAGGAGCTTTTGACCGGAGTGGCAGGAGTGGAGGGACTCGAACCCCCAACCCCCGGTTTTGGAGACCGGTGCTCTAGCCAGTTGAGCTACACTCCTTCGCGCGCTGACAGGTGCATGAAGGCGCGCCCCAATGCAAGGGCCACCTTCCGGGCCGTTCACGCGTCAGGCCATCACTCGGGCATCGGCGCCGCCACGACGGCGGTCCCGTAGGCCAGCACTTCAGTAATGCCGGCCGCTATCTCGTTCGCGTCATAGCGCATCGCGATGACGGCATTGGCGCCCATCTCCTGGGCATGCTGGATCATCAGCTCATAGGCATCGGCCCGCGCCCGCTCGCACAGCGATGTATAGAGCGTGATATTGCCGCCAAACAGCGACTGGATCGAAGCGCCGATATTGCCGACGATGCTGCGGGAGCGCACGACGATACCGCGCACCACGCCGAGATTGCGCACGATCTTGTGGCCGGCGAGGTCGTTGGTGGTGGCGACGAGCATGGGACCATAATCCTTTCGGTCAGGAAGGCTGCCCTATAAGTCGTGTGCAATGCCCGGCCGGTTCAAGCCCTACCGGCCTGCCATCATTTCGCGTGCGCCGGCGATGATCTCCGGCGGCAGCGCAAAGGCGCGCGCGAACGCCTTGCGCCATCTCCTCGCCGCGGCACCGGATCGACATGCAGGTTCCGCCGCTCGATGTCGGCGCGGAACGCCGGATCCGCCATGGTGGCGTCGAAGGCGGCGCGCAGCTCCTTCACCCGCTCGGCCGGCACGCCCGGCGGCAGCATCACCGGCCGGTCGAGGCCTCTGCGTCAGCATCACGAGATCGAGCTGCTGGCGGGTCGGCTCGTCCTTGACGAATTCCATGACGGTCGGCGTGTCGGGGAATTCCGGGCTGCGCTTCTCGGCGATCAGGATCGGCACGCTGAATCTTGTGCTCGGTGAGCCAGTGCGGCCGCGTCGACTTGATCACCGTGAGCTGGCCGCCGCAGCGGCCGTCGAGCTCGCCGCGCTCCATGGCGATGTAGACCGTCGGTGCCGTCCTTGTAGCCGGCGATCACCTTGATCTTGGTGCCGAACAGCTTGTTGAGGATCGCCGGATAGGTCTCCATCTGCGAGCCCGCGCCCGAGGAGCCGACCGTGTATTCCTTGCGTCAGCATGTCGGCCCAGGTCTTGATCGGCGAGGCGTGCCAGGAAATGCACATGCCGTCGACGCGGTCGAGGCTGCCGAGCCAGTTGAACTTCAGCGTGTCGAAGCGCACGCCCTTGTTGCCCCACAGCGGCGTCAGCGGCACGCTCGAATGCACGATGCCGATGGTGGTGCCGTCCTGCGGCGCCTGGGTGTAGAGATAGTTGGCGGCGAGGAGCCCGCCGGCGCCCGGCATGCTCTGCACGATGAAATGCGGGTTGCCGGCGATATGGCGCCCCATGTGCTCGGCGATGACGCGCGCATACTCCGCATAGCCGCCGGCGACGCCGGTCGAGATCACGATGCGGATGGTCTTGCCCTGCGATAGAACGGCGCGCTCTCCTGTGCCTGCGCGCAGGCAGGCGCCGGCGCCAGACAAGACGCCAGACAACATCGCAACCGCGATCGACGCAAGCCGCATGTCACAGAGCCTCAGCCGGCCTTGCGCTCGCGGTGAAATGCTCCGCGCTGTCGATCTTGAAGCGCTGCTCCGAGACATCGGTGCGGCCGCTGCTCCTGGCGCCTTCCGAGAACGCCGACACCTGCAGGATCTCCAGGTCCTCGTCGCCGCACGTTCTCGAACCAGTAGCGCGAATAGCGCGGCGTGATCGTGCCCTCGTGCGGGCCGAACTCGCCGATCAGCACGTCGTCCGGACCGTAGAAGCGCACGCGGCCCTTGAGCACCATCCAGAAGCTCGCCGACGTGGTGTGGTAGTGCAGGTTGTTCTCGCCGCCGTTCTTCTTCACGACCTGCACGACGCCGCGCACGATGTCCTTGCGGCCGAGAGTTGACGAAGCCCTTGCCGGCGCTGAC
Source organism: uncultured Alphaproteobacteria bacterium (assembly GCA_963745515.1). Classification (GTDB taxonomy): domain Bacteria; phylum Pseudomonadota; class Alphaproteobacteria; order Rhizobiales; family Xanthobacteraceae; genus VAZQ01. The sequence goes on along the minus strand of CAVUXO010000004.1, from coordinate 448,296 downwards.
GCCGTCGGGCTTGGCGTAGCTGAAGGTGACCGGATCGGCCTCCGCCGCCTCGTGGCGCTTGCGCAGGTCCTCGTCGTCCTGCGTCTCGCATGACCTGACATCGTCATCTCCTCCCTGTTCGCTCTGATTCGTCGGCGCAGCTACTTGCCGGCCATGGTTTCCTTGGCGGCCGCCACCACCTCGGGCGGCATCGCATAGGCGCCGGCGATGCGTCTTGGCCACCTCCTCGCCTGCGACCCAGTCGAGCGTGAGCCGCAGCTTGTCGATGTCGGCGCGGAAGGCCGGATCGTTCATGGTCGCGTTGAAGGCGTCGCGCAGCAGCTTCACCCGCTCCGGCCGGCACGCCGGGCGGCGCCAGCACCGGGCGGTCGAGGTCCTGCGTGACGATCAGGAGCCTGATCTGCTGGCGCGTCGGCTCGTCCTTGGCGAACTCCATGACGCTCGGCGCATCCGGAAAATCGCGGCTGCGGCGCTCGCTGACCATGATCGGGATGATGATCTTGTGCTCGGTGAACCATTGCGGGCGCAGCGAGCGGATCGCGGTGAGCTGCGGGCCGCAGCGGCCGTGGATCTCCTCGCGCTCCATGGCGTGGAAGATCGAGGCGCCGTCCTTGTAGCCGCCGATCACCTTGATCTTGGTGCCGAACAGCTTGTTGAGCATCGCCGGATAGATGTCCATCTGCGAGCCGACGCCGGAGGAGCCGACGATGAACGGCGTCTGCAGCAGGTCGGCCCAGGTCTTGGCCGGCGAGGTGTGCCAGGCGGTGCACGGGCCGTCGGAGCGGTCCATGCTGCCGATCCAGTGGAATTTCTGCGGATCGAAGCGCGCGCCCTGGGTGCCGAACAGCGGCGCGAGCGGCACGCTCGAATGGATGAGGCCGATGCGTGGTGCCGTCCTGCGGCGCCTGCGCATAGAGATAGTTGGTGGCGAGCAGCCCGCCCGCGCCCGGCATGCTCTGCACGATGAAATCGGGCTTGCCGGCGATGTGGTTGCCCATGTGGGCGGCCAGCAGCCGCGCATATTCGGTGTAGCCGCCGGCGACGCCGGCGCTGATCACGATGCGGATCTGCTTGCCCTTGTAGAACGGGCTCCTGCGCCAGAGCTTGCGGTCGCCGAGATCGCGGCAAGCGCAGGCCGCCCAGATCAGTTGCAGCGCCGAATCGCATGCCAGTCGTCTCCGTCGCGCGCTTGTCGTCGTCTGCGCCATACTACGGGCAGCGTCATCGCGGGGGAAACTGCCGAATAGTCTGACGCAGCGTTGCCCGCCTGCACGACGCAAATAGCCGAATGCCCCGCCGAAGCGGGGCATTCGTATCCACATCGTCATCAGGTTCGCGCCTGCGCTGTGGCGCGTGGTTGCTCTACTCAGTGATCGTGACGACGACGCCGGCGCCGACGGTCTTGCCGCCCTCGCGGATGGCGAAGCGCTGCTTCTCCTCCATGGCGATCGGCGTGATCAGCTCGACGTCCATCGCGGCGTTGTCGCCCGGCATGATCATCTCGGTGCCCGCCGGCAGCGTGCACTGCCCGGTCACGTCGGTGGTGCGGAAGTAGAACTGCGGACGGTAGTTGTTGAAGAACGGCGTGTGCCGGCCGCCCTCGTCCTTGGTCAGGATGTAGGCCTCCGCCTTGAACTTCTTGTGCGGCTTCACCGAGCCCGGCTTGCACAGCACCTGGCCGCGCTCGACCGCTTCCTTGTCGATGCCGCGCAGCAGGCAGCCGACGTTGTCGCCGGCCACGCCCTCGTCGAGCAGCTTGCGGAACATCTCGACGCCGGTCACCACCGACTTCTGGGTGTCGCGCAGGCCGACGATCTCGACTTCCTCGCCGACCTTGATCTTGCCGCGCTCGATGCGCCCCGTCACCACCGTGCCGCGGCCCGAGATCGAGAACACGTCCTCGATCGGCATCAGGAACGGCTGGTCGATCGGACGCTCCGGCAGCGGCACCGTCGTGTCGAGCGCCTCATAGAGCCTGAGGATCGCCTCGTCGGCAAACTCGCCCTTCTCGCCGTTGAGCGCCTTGATCGCCGCGCCGCGGATCACCGGCGCCGTGTCGCCCGGGAACTGGTACTTCGATCAGAAGCTCGCGCACCTCGAGCTCGACCAGGTCGAGCAGCTCGGGATCGTCGACCACGTCGACCTTGTTCAGGAACACCACGATGTAGGGCACGCCCACCTGGCGCGCCAGCAGGATGTGCTCGCGCGTCTGCGGCATCGGGCCGTCGGCCGCCGACACCACCAGGATGGCGCCGTCCATCTGCGCCGCGCCGGTGATCATGTTCTTCACGTAGTCGGCATGGCCGGGGCAGTCGACATGCGCGTAGTGCCGGTTCGCGGTCGAGTATTCCACGTGGCTCGTCGCAATCGTCAAAATCTTGGTCGGGTCGCGCCGGCCCTGGCTTTCCGACGCCTTCGCGACCTGGTCGTAGGACACAATCGTCGTCGTCCAGCCCTTGTCCACCGACACCTTCGTCAGCGCCGCCGTCAGCGTCGTCTTGCCGTGGTCGACGTGACCGATCGTCCCGACGTTGCAATGCGGCTTCGTCCGTTCAAATTTCTGTTTGGCCATCTCTGCTCTCTTTCCAACGCTGCCCTGCGGCACGCGGCCTGCTTTGTTCATAGGCTTTGGAGCGGGGGAGTGCCCTCTAGATAAGAAGGCGCTGCCAGCGTTCCAAGACCAGCACCTCGGAGCGGCACCGGTCATCCCGGTTGGCCAAAGGGACCGCCAAGGACCGCGCGCACCTATCACACAAGGCTGGACCATCCAAGACCTGCATTGAGACCTGCCTGGGGACCCGCCCTTGACAGTGGTCGGCCCGACCTCAAAGCTCCGCCACAAAACAGGGGACTCGCCATGAATATCGTGACCAGGCCGCTCAACCCGACCGAGCATCGCTACGTCATCAGCGAGGCCGAGCGGGCGCTCCGGATCGAGCTGGCGGCAGCCTTCCGGGTGGCCCATCACTACCGCTGGAATCTGCAGGTCCTTAACCACATCACGGCGCGGCTGCCCGACCATCCGGACCGCTTCCTGATGAACCGCTACGGGCTCGGCTGGGACGAGATCACCGCCTCGAACCTCGTCACCATCGACTTCGAGGGCCGTGTGCTCAGCCACGAAGGCGTCCAAGCTCGCGCCGGCGGGTTACAACTTCCACAGCGGCATCCTCAAGGCCCGCCCCGACCTCAACTGCGTGATCCATGTGCACGCCACGCCCGGCGTCGTGATCGCCGCCACCAAGGGCGGGCTCGAGATCGTCGATCAGTCCGGCTGCCACCTCTATGGTGAGATCGCCGGCCACGACTTCGAGGGCTTCGCGCAGGAGGAGGACGAGGTGCCGCGCATCCTGCGCGACCTCGGCGACAAGCATTGCCTGATGATGTGGAACCACGGCCTCCTCACGGTCGGCCGCACGCTCGGCGAGGCGTTCCAGTACATGCGGCGCCTGATCGACGCCTGCGCGCTCTATGAGCGCCTGCTCGCGACCGGCGCGGAGATCAGGCCGATCCCGCAAGGACGTGCTCGACTTCACGCGCAAGCAGATCGACGAGAAGCGCAAGACGCCCGCTTACAGCGAGAGCGAGTGGCGCTATCATGTGCGCCTCGCCGAACGGCTCGACCCGACGTTTGCGGAGTGAATGCAACGGGACGAGATCTGTAGGGCGGAGTTTTGAATAGCGCAAAGGCGCGAAGACGTCTTGCTGCACCGGGGAGGATAACATGCGACCATCGCGCATCTCGCGCCGGCACGCCCTGCAAATAGCAGCCGGCGGCCTCGCCATCACGAGCCTGCGCGGCGCGCAGGCCCAGCCCGCCAAACGCATCGAGCAATTGGCGCCGGAGCTCGACGCCATCATCTCGACCTCCGAGCCGATCCTGGAGCTCGGGCGCGGCTTCGGCGTCGGCGGCAATACCGAGGGACCGGTCTGGTGGAAGGAAGGCGGCTATCTCCTGTTCAGCGAGATCGGCAAGGACCGCCGCCTCAAATATACGCCGGGCCAGGGCGTCACCGTCGCGCGCGAGAACACCAACGGCGCCAACGGCCTCACCCGCGATCCGCAGGGCCGGCTCGTGATCTGCGAAGGCTGGACCCGCCGGGTCACGCGCGAGGAGAAGGACGGCAGCTTCACGGTGCTGGCCAACAGCTTCCAGGGCCGCCGCCTCAACAAGCCGAACGACGTGGTGGTGAAGTCCGACGGCGCGATCTACTTCACCGATCCGTGGAACATCGCGCCGCCGCCGGACGAATGGGACCTGCACTTCAACGGCGTCTACCGCTCTCGCCCGACCGCGGCACGCTCAGCCTCCTGATCAGCCATTTCGTCATCCCGAACGGACTCGCGTTCTCGCCGGACGAAAGCGTGCTCTACATCAACGACTCGCGCCGCCGCCTGCATCGCCGCCTTCGACGTGCTGCCGAACGGCACGCTGGCGCGCCAGAGCGAGCGCGTGTTCGCCGACCTGAGCGGGCCGGAGCCCGGTGGGCCCGACGGCATGAAGGTCGACACCGCCGGCAATGTCTACTGCGGCGGCTCGGGCGGCATCTGGATCGTCGACCCGAAGGGCAAGAAGCTCGGCCGCATCGTGCATGGCGAGCCCAGCACGACCAACATCGCCTTCGGCGGCGACGACTGGAAGACGCTCTATTTCACCACGCGGTCAACGCTGGGATCGGTCAAGCTGAAGATCGCCGGCATGCCGGTGCCGGTGAAGAGCGGGTAGCGGACGAAGACCGCTGTAGAAAGCGCGGAAGATGTACTCAAGCCAGCTCGGCATCGGCGGTCTCGCACGAAGCACGCTCGGCTCCGGTGCAGTTGACGGCCGGCGCCGCCCTAGTGGTATCCTTAAAGCCTTGATCGACCGTGGGAACCCGGATTCCCGCTTAGAAATCAACACTGTATGGATGTTCAATTCGCGCCGCAGCACATAATCTTGAACTCCCCTGGAACTTTCTGTCCGCAGCTGAGTTTCGCGTCGAGGCACTTTGGAAAATTGGGCCGGGGTGCCCCACAAGACGGCAACTGGTGCTCTGACGGAGGGTCTTTGCCAGTTTTGAGGACCGCAAAGCCGCGCATTGATCGCCTGGCACGTCATGTGCCGGGCCGCTCGTATATTTCAGCCCGGGGGGAACAGGATGACAAGCCACGCTGACGTCGGCGCCGAGGCGAACGGCTTGGCCGCACCTTCCCTCTCAGAGCACGTCAGAGATGGTCGTGCCTTTGAGCATGAGCTGTTGCACGCGCTGCAAGCGATCCGGTCGGGGGATTTCTCGGTCCGGTTGCTCGGCGAGCAGGCCGGCGTGCGCGGCAAGATTACCGATCTGTTCAATGATATTGCCGCCGCCAATCAACGCATGGCGCAGCAGCTCGAGGGCGTCGGCGAGAGCGTCGGCCGCGACGGGCGCACCCGGCAGCGCGTGCGGCTCGGCGTTTCGAGCGGCGCGTGGGGCGACATGGAGCAATCGATCAATACATTGATCGATGATCTGCTCTGGCCGACTACCGAGGTGACGCGCGTCGTCGCCGCCGTGGCGAAGGGAGACCTGCTGCAGACCGCGCGGCTCGATGTCGATGGCCGACCGCTCAAGGGCGAATTCCTGCAGGCCGCGACGATCGTCAACACCATGATCAAGCAGCTTGGCGTGTTCACGTCGGAAGTGACGCGCGTGGCGCGCGAGGTGGGCACCGACGGCAAGCTCGGCGGGCAAGCACAGGTCAACGAGGTCACCGGCGTCTGGAAGGAATTGACGGAGAGCGTCAATTCCATGGCCAACAATCTGACCGCGCAGGTCCGCAACATTGCGGAAGTCACGATCGCGGTCGCCAACGGCGACCTGTCCAAGAAGATCACCGTGGACGTGCGGGGCGAGATCCTGCTGCTGAAGGAAGCCATCAACACGATGGTGGACCAGCTGCGGTCCTTTGCGTCGGAAGTGACGCGCGTGGCACGCGAGGTCGGCACCGAAGGCAAGCTCGGCGGTCAAGCGTTGGTGCCCGGCGTCGCCGGCACCTGGAAGGACCTGACCAACTCGGTGAACGCCATGTGCGGCAACCTCACCGATCAGGTGCGCAACATCGCGCATGTGACGACCGCAGTCGCGCGCGGCGACCTCTCGCGCAAGATCACGGTCGATGTGCGAGGCGAAATCCTGGAGCTCAAGAACACCATCAACACGATGGTCGACCAGCTCAATTCGTTTGCGTCGGAAGTGACGCGCGTGGCGCGCGAGGTCGGCACCGAGGGCAAGCTCGGTGGCCAGGCGCAAGTGCCAGGCGTCGCCGGCACCTGGAAGGATCTGACCGATAACGTCAACTTCATGGCCTCGAACCTGACCGCGCAGGTCCGCAATATCGCGGAGGTCGCAACCGCCATCGCGGGCGGCGACCTGTCGAAGAAAATCACGGTGAATGTCAGCGGCGAAATCCTACAGCTCAAGGAGACCCTCAACACGATGGTCGACCAGCTCAACGCCTTCGCATCGGAAGTGACCCGCGTCGCGCGCGAGGTCGGCACCGAGGGGCGGCTGGGCGGGCAGGCCAACGTCCGTGGCGTTGCCGGCACATGGAAGGACCTGACCGATGGCGTCAACTCCATGGCGGGCAATCTGACAGCGCAAGTTCGCAACATCGCCGAGGTCACCACCGCGGTCGCCCGCGGCGACCTGTCGCGCAAGATTGCGGTGGACGTGAAGGGCGAGATTCTCGAGCTCAAGAACACCATCAACACGATGGTCGATCAGCTCAACGCCTTCGCGTCCGAAGTGACGCGCGTCGCGCGCGAGGTCGGCACCGAGGGCAAGCTCGGCGGCCAGGCCGAAGTGCCAGGCGTCGCGGGCACCTGGAAGGACCTGACCGACAACGTCAACTTCATGGCCTCGAACCTGACCGCGCAGGTTCGCAATATCGCGGAGGTCGCCACCGCTATCGCGGGCGGCGATCTCTCGAAGAAGATCACGGTCGACGTGCGCGGCGAAATTCTCCTGCTCAAGGAGACGCTGAACACCATGGTCGAGCAGCTGCGCTCGCTCGCCGCCGAGGTGACACGCGTCGCCCGCGAGGTCGGCACCGATGGCCGGCTGGGCGGACAGGCCGTGGTGCCGGGTGTCGCCGGAACCTGGAAAGACCTCACCGATACGGTCAACCTGCTGGCGGCGAACCTGACGACACAAGTTCGCAACATCGCCGAGGTCACGACCGCGGTCGCTCGCGGCGACCTGTCGCGCAAGATCACGGTCGACGTGAAGGGCGAGATTCTCGAGCTGAAGAACACTGTCAACATCATGGTCGATCAGCTCAACGCCTTCGCGTCCGAAGTGACGCGCGTCGCTCGCGAAGTGGGCACGGAAGGCTTGCTTGGCGGCCAGGCCGCCGTGCCCGGCGTCGCCGGCACCTGGAAAGACCTCACCGACACCGTCAACGTCATGGCCGCCAACCTGACCGAGCAGGTGCGCGGCATCGTCAAGGTGGTGACCGCCGTCGCCAACGGCGACCTCGCGCAAAACCTGACGGTGAAGTCCAAGGGTGAGGTGGCAGCGCTCGCCGAAACCATCAACAACATGACCCAGACGCTGGCGACCTTCGCGGACCAGGTGACGACCGTGGCGCGCGAGGTCGGCGTGGAGGGGCGACTGGGCGGCCAGGCCAACGTGCCCGGCGCCGCCGGCACCTGGAAGGACCTCACCGGCAACGTGAACCTGCTGGCGGCGAATCTCACCAACCAGGTTCGCGCGATCGCCGAGGTTGCGACCGCCGTGACGCAAGGCGACCTCACCCGCTCGATTCAGGTCGACGCGCGCGGCGAGGTGGCCGAGCTGAAAGACAACATCAATACGATGATCAACAACTTGCGCGGGACAACCGAGCGCAACACCGAGCAGGACTGGCTGAAGACCAACCTGGCGCGGTTCACCGGCATGCTGCAGGGCCAGCGCGATCTCGCCACCGTCGGCCGGCTGCTGCTCACCGAGCTGGCGCCGCTCGTGAACGCCCAGCAGGGTGCGATCTACCAGATGGAGACCGACGACCGGTCCGCGTTGCGGCTGCTGTCGGCCTATGCCTATGACGGCGCCGAGGGGCATCCGCTGAGGGTTCGGCTGGGCCAGGGCCTGCTTGGCCAGTGCGCACTCGACAAGCGTCGCAAGCTGATCACAGATATTCCCGAAGCCGCCACTCCCATCGGTTCTTCGCTGTTCAAGGTGGCGCCGACCAATATCATCGTGTTGCCGATCCTGTTCGAAAGCCAGGTCAAGGCCGTCATCGAGCTCGCCTCCATCAATGCCTTCACGGACCTCCAGGTCACATTCCTGGATCAGCTCACGACCAGCATCGGCATCGTGCTCAATTCCATCGAGGCGACGATGCAGACCGAAGGCCTGCTGACGCAGTCGCAGCAGCTGGCAGGAGAGTTGCAGACCCAGCAGCGCGAGCTGCAGCAGACCAACGATCAGCTCGAGCAGAAAGCCCAGCAGCTCGCGGAACGAAACGTCGAGGTCGAGCGCAAGAACCAGGAAATCGAGCTCGCTCGCCGCGCGGTGGAGGAGAAGGCGGCCGAGCTTGCGCTCACATCGAAGTATAAATCGGAATTCCTCGCCAACATGTCGCACGAGCTGCGAACGCCGCTCAACTCCATATTGATCCTGGGGCAGCAGCTCACCGACAACCCGGAAGGCAACCTGACATCAAGGCAGGTGGAGTTTGCCCGCACCATTCACAGCGCGGGAAGTGATCTTCTGAACCTGATCAGCGACATTCTCGACCTGTCGAAGATCGAGTCGGGAACCGTCACGGTCGAAGCCGAAGAAATCTACTTCTCGAATATCGTAGCGACGGTTGCGCGTCCGTTCCGCCATGAGGCCGAGGCCAGGCAGCTGCTGTTCGAGACCGTCGTGGATCCAAGTCTCGGACCGAGCTTCAGCACCGACGCCAAGCGGCTGCAGCAGGTTCTCAAGAACCTGCTGTCCAACGCTTTCAAGTTCACATCGCAGGGGGGCGTCAAGCTCAACGTCTCGGCTGTGGTTGGCGGCTGGTCTCCCGACCATCCCGTGCTCAGCGAATCACCGGTCGTGATCGCATTCGAGGTGTCGGACAGCGGCATAGGCATTCCTCTCGACAAGCAGAAGATCATCTTCGAGGCATTCCAGCAGGCGGACGCGTCAACCAGCCGGAAATTCGGCGGCACCGGCCTTGGCCTCGCCATCAGCCGCGAGCTCGCGGCTCTCCTTGGCGGCGAGATTCAGTTGCGCAGCCGCCCCGATGTCGGCAGTACGTTCACATTGTTCCTGCCGCTCCGATATGTCGGCCCGTCATCAAGCAGCACAGGAGCCGATATGTCCGCGCCGCCACCGGTGAGGCTGCTGCCGGCCCAGCCCGAGCGCTCGCTCGAGCCGGTGGCCGACGACCGGCACGATCTCGCGCCCGGCGAGCCCTTGCTCCTGGTCGTGGAAGATGATGCCCACTACATGCGGATCATGATCGATCTTGCGCATGAAAAAGGCTTCAAGGTCGTGGCCACAACGCGCGGCGAGGATGCCGTCGAGCTTGCCAAGCAGTACCAGCCGACCGCGATTTCGCTCGACGTCTTCCTCCCAGATATGCTGGGATGGAATGTGCTGAGTCAGATCAAGCAGAACCCGCTCACTCGCCACATTCCCGTGCAGATCGTCACGCTTGACGAAGACCGCCAGCATGCTCTGTCGCGCGGCGCTTTCGCCTTCGTTCCGAAACCGACCACGCCACAGGGGCTCTCGGAGGCGCTGGCCAAAATAAAGGCCTTCGCGCAATCGCCGCGTCGGCGGCTGTTGGTTGTCGAGGACAATGAGGCGGAGCAAAGGAGCATCGGCGCCCTGCTCGATTACAACGACATCGAGATCGTGACGGCCACCACCGGCGCGCAGGCGCTCACGCTCATGGGCAAGACCACCTGCGACTGCGTGGTGCTCGACCTCAGCCTGCCGGATATGTCTGGCTTCGAGGTGCTGGAGAAAATGCGGCTCGAGCGCGACCTTGCGGACATTCCGGTGGTCGTGTTCACCGGCCGGCAATTGTCGTCGGAGGAGGATGCCAAGCTTCACTCCATGGCGCGCAGCATCGTGGTCAAAGGCGTTAAATCGCCGGAACGCCTGCTCGACGAAACTGCGCTCTTCCTCCATCGAGTCGTGACCGACCTGCCGCCCGAGAAGCAGCGGTTGCTGGAGCGGCTGCACAGCTCGGACGAAGATTTGATCGGCAGAACGGTGCTCCTGGTCGACGACGACGCACGCAACATCTTTGCGCTGTCGAGTGTGCTCGAGCGGCGCGGCATGAAGGTCCTGACCGCAACAACCGGCAAGGAGGCGATCGCTCTGATCGAGAGCACGCCCGATCTCGCCATGGTGTTGATGGACATCATGATGCCGGAGATGGACGGCTATCAGACCATCGCCATGGTGCGTGAGAATCCGGCCTATCGCCGCCTGCCGATCGTGGCGCTCACAGCGAAAGCCATGGTGGGGGACCGCGAGAAATGCCTCGAGGCAGGCGCCACCGACTACCTGGCCAAACCGGTCAACATCGATCAGCTGCTTTCCGCGCTGCGGACATGGCTGCATCGTTAGGAGACGCCAATGTCGCCTGGCGATAAGGTCAACGTGCTGCTGGTCGATGACCAGCCGGCCAAGCTCCTCGCCTACGAAGTGATCCTGCAGGAGCTGGGTGAGACTCTCATCAAGGCCTCCTCGGCGAAGGAAGCCTTGGGATGGCTCTTGAAGACTGACGTCGCGGTCATCCTGATCGACGTCTGCATGCCGGATCTGGACGGATTTGAATTGGCGAGCATGGTGCGGAATCATCCGCGCTTTCAGCAGACCGCGATCATCTTCGTGTCCGCCATTCATCTGACCGACCTTGACCGGCTCAGAGGCTATGAGCTCGGAGCCGTGGACTATGTCCCAGTCCCGGTCGTACCCGAGCTTTTGCGTGCCAAGGTCAGGGTGTTCGCCGAGCTGTTTCGCAAGACCCGCCAACTCGAGCTTCTCAATGTCGAGCTTGAGCGCCGCGTGGCGGAACGCACGGCAGAGCTCGAAGCCTCCAATCGCTCGCTGCGCGAGAGCGAGCGCCGGCGCAGTCTCGCGCTCGCCGCCGGGCAGATGGGCTCATGGGACTGGAATGTGGCGACCGGCGAATGTGTCTGGGACGCGGGGCAATATCGGATATTCGGTGTTGAGCCGACACTGGCCGCTCCTACCATCGAGGACGCCCGCTCGATCGTGAACCCCGAGGACATGGCACGCATCGAGGCAATCGTGCAAAAGGGCGCGTCCGATAACGGCACATTTCAAGTGGAGATCCGAGCCCGCCGGCCGGACGGCCAAACGCGCTGGTGCATCTGCGCTGCCGCGATGACATCGGACGGCGACAATCGTGTCACGGGCGTGAGCGGTGTGACCATCGACATCACCGATCTCAAGGAGGCTGAAGCGCGGCGCGAGCTGTTGACCCGCGAGGTCGACCATCGGGCGCGCAACATGCTCGCCGTGGTTCAATCGATCGTGCACATGACCAAGGCGCCATCGACCAGCGATTTCGTCAAGATCGTCGAAGGGCGCATCAGGGCGCTGTCGATCGCGCACGCTCTGCTGGCGGAATCGCGTTGGGAAGGCGCCAATCTGGACCAGATCATCAGCGAGGAACTCGCACCCTATTGTGTCGGGGACTCCGGCCGCATTTCCGTGTCCGGGCCGCAGGTGTTTCTCAAGCCGGCGACGGCGCAGACCATCGCCATGGTGGTGCATGAGCTCGCCACCAACGCTGCCAAATACGGCGCCCTGTCGGAAGGTAAGGGCAAGATCAAGCTGGCATGGGAGTGGCGGCAAGGCGCGCTCAAGCTGACATGGCAGGAAAGCGGAGGACCGCCGGTACAGCCTGCGGACACGTCCGGCTATGGCTCAAAGGTCATCGCCGCGAGCGCACGGCAGCTCGGCGGCACGACGAAATTCGATTGGCAAGCGAACGGCTTACATTTTGAAATGTCGATGACGATCGGGGACGCTGCTGTGACCGGGCAGAACGGCCCCTCGCACATGGGGATGGATTTCGAGACGTCTGCACAAGGCACCGCGCTCCCTGAAGGCGGCCACATCCTCTTGGTCGAAGACGAGGCCTTCGTTGCCATGATGATGAAGGACCTGATCGCGGATTTTGGATTTCGTGTGGTCGGTCCGTTTGGAACCGTCACTGACGCGCTGGAGGCCTTGGACCGGCATCAGCTTGTCGGGGCGGTGCTGGACGTCAATCTCGCGGGCGAGAAGATCTATCCCGTGGCCGAGCAGCTATCCGGCCGCGGTGTGCCGTTCGTGTTCGTGACCGGCTATGCGTCTGATGCGATCGAGGATCGGTTCGCCGGCGTGCCCGTGCTGCAAAAGCCGGTCGATGGCACAGCGCTTCGACGTGCCCTCGATCGGGCCGATAAGGCTCACGTGAGCTGAGATCAGCTCAGCCGACCGGAATCACACTGACGGCGACTTCCAGCCGCTGCCGGCCCGACGCATAAACGACCCCATCCATCGGGGCGACGTCGGCGTAATCGCGGCCGATCGCGAGCACCACATGGTCGTCGCCGGCGAGAATTCCGTTGGTGGGATCGAGCCCGATCCAGCCGGCTTCCGGCCCGCACCAGGCGAGAACCCACGCGTGCATGGCATCGGCGCCGGCAAGCTTGGTCTCGGACGCGCGCGGCACGGTTCGCAAATAGCCGCTGACATAGGCACTCGGCAGGCCGAGCGATCGCATGCCCGAAATCATGATATGCGAGAAGTCCTGGCAGACCCCGCGGCGCAGCGCGAAGGACATCGGCGGCGTGGTCGATGCATCGGTTGCACCAAGCTCGTAGACAAAGTCCGCCTTGATGCGCCTCATCAGGTCGATCGCACCTGCGAGCACCGGGCGTCCCTGCGTAAAACTTTCCGATGCATAGTCACGAATTTCCGGATCGAGCGACACCTGCCGGCTTGGAAACAGGAAGTGCGCCGCCGACTGCGACGAGAGATCATCGCTCTCGAAGGCTTCCCGGCGCACGTCCTCCCACGGTGGCGTCGCATTACGCTTGATCGACCTGTTGCGGGTGACTGCAACCCGCGCGGCGACCTTCACGACCAGCGTGTCATGTGGCTGATCGAGCGCAATCCAGGTGACCCGATTGCCAAAGAAGTCACGCCCCTCGCGTCGCTCGACCGGCGCCGGTGCAAAATCGAGAGCTGCGGCGACGACCCTCTGGTCCGGCCGGTCGATCAGGCCGAGCCGCACGACATGCCGCGCATACGCCACCGACGAGGCGTAGCGGTAGATGGTCTCCTGGCGGACGTCGTAGATCATCCAAGCGAATCCCACGGAGCATCCGAACGCGCACGAGTCGTAAAATAATTTGTAGTGACGAGGTCAGACAGCTTCATCAGCGACGCCTCGACCTCGAGCAACACGTCCTCGTCGATCGTCGCCGCATCGGTTGTTCGCATCCGGGCGATCAACGGGGTCGCAACCTGCTCGGGCGCGGACAGGCGCCCGTCGCTGTCATGCCCCGGCAGCGCGGCGAGATGCGCCTCGATCCGCGCCACTTGAAACAGAATTGAGCGAGGATTGTTCGGATCGAGCCCGACGAGATCGATGACCGGCGCACGTGAAGCGACCATGACATAGCGCAGCCGGTAGCTGATCTGGCTGTCGGCGAGTTCCAAGAGCACGTCGAGTGCCTCGTCGGGAGCCTCGCCGAACGCGAACTGCCGGATGAAACGCGAGGTCGCCAGCGCCCGCTCGATCCGGCGGCCAATCTCCAGAAACCGCCAGCCGGCAATCTGGTTCATGTTCTCCTGCGCGAGCCCGGAAAACGACGCGATGATCCGAAGCGCGGCCTTGACGCGCTCCATCAGCGTGCTCTCTGTTGTGCTCGGCTCGATCGGAGCATCGATCAACTCGACCAGATCGGAGAGCGCACGCCATGCGTCCGGTGAGAACCGCTCGCGAATGACGGACGCGGCCAGGTGCGCGGCGCCCGCAAGACGCGGCAGCGCCCCGTTCAGATCGCGCTGCTGCATGGCTGCGAGAGCCGCCAGTCGCGGCGTCACGCTCAGGATGTCTTCCGCTATCGCCTCCCATGCAGCCAGCATCGCGCAGATGCGGCGGTTCACAAGAACAGCGTTCGGATGATTGGTGACCGAGCGGCCGATCAAGGCACGCACCAGGCGCAAGGTTGCTTCGGTACGTTCCACATAGCGTCCGAGCCAGAACAGATTGGCCGCCGCCCGGCTCGGAAGCACGCCGATGGCGCGATTGATCGGAATGCGGTCCGGCGCCGGCAGCAACGTCACTGCAGCGACCGGCTTGTCCGACAACATCCAGGCATCCGCAGTGCGTCCACCCAGCTGGAGATTGACGGCACGCGCATCGGCGTCGTCGGCGACCCGCACGAAGCCGCCCGGCATGACCTCCCAGCCCTCGCCGACCCGCGCCAGCATCAGCCGCAGGATGTAGGGACGCGGCTCGAGTCGGCCGTTGCGCCAGACCGGCGTGGTCGACAGTGTCACCGCTTCTTGTGCGACGAAGTCCACACCGCGCCGCGCGATGGCTTCGGCGAGGCCCTGCCGCGAGCCAGGCACCAGCTCGCTTCCGGGGTCGTCCCCGGCATCATCCCATGCATGGGCCAGCAGGCCTCCCATGAAGGCCGAGCCAATGACGACACTGTCCAGTTTCTGCAGAACCTCGTCGCGTCGTGCCGGATCGCCCAGCCACCAGGTCGCGAGGTTCGGGATCGCGAGGTCCTCTCCCAGCAGCCGTTGCGCCAGAGCCGGCGTGAAGCTCAGCATCGCACGCGCTTCGACCGCACCTGCTCCAAGCGAATTGGCTATCACGACCGTGCCATCCCGCACAGCCTGCATCAAGCCAGGCACGCCAAGTCGCGAGCGGGCGCTCAGCTCGAGCGGATCGGCAAAATCAGAGTCGAGCCTCCGCAGCAGCACCTCGGCGCGCTTCAGCCCCGACACGGTCCGAATGAAGACGCCGTCTTCCCGAACTGTCAGGTCCTCTCCTTCGACCAGCAGAAATCCGAGATAGCGCGCCAGATAGGCATGCTCGAAATAGGTCTCGTTCAGCGGCCCCGGCGTCAGCACGCAAACGCGCGAGTCGTCCTGGCGGTTGAGCGACGAAAGCTCGGCTTGAAACGCCTGGAAGAAAGGCGCGAGGCGCTCGACGCGCAGCTCCCGGTAGGCGTCCGGCATGGCGTGCGACAACGCAATCCGGTTTTCCAGAGCGTAGCCTGCCCCCGACGGCGCCTGCGTTCGATCGCCCAGCACCCACCATCGACCGTCAGGCGAGCGCCCGACATCGACCGCGCAGAAGCGCAGGTGCGCTCCCCCGACCGGGTTGACGCCGACCATCGGCCGCAAAAACTCCGGGTTGCCCGCAACGACGGCAGCCGGCAGCCTGCGCTCGCGCACCAGGTCAGCGGGACCATAGATGTCTTTGAGAATTCGCTCGAGCAACTCGGCGCGCTGGACGAGCCCGGCTTTCAACGCTCGCCAGTCGCCTGGCGCAATCAGCAGCGGGACGTGGCTGAACGGCCATGGCCGCACGCCGCCCGCCGGGTCCTCGTAGACCCGATAGAACACGCCCGACTCGCGCAGGTGCCGATCGGCCGCCGCAAAGCGCCGGTCGATTTCCTCCGGCCCCAATGCAGCAAGTATGTTCAGGAACGGACGCCAGTGCTCGCGCACACGGCCATCGCGATCCATCATCTCATCGAAATTGCCCGGCCGCGGCTTGTACCCCTTGAGAATCAGGTCCCAGCCGTTCGACCGCGAGGAACTGTCCAGATGAACCATGGCCGCATCAAACCTGAGTCGGACGCCTCAGATCGAGGGTCATGGGATATTCGAGCGAAGGCTCCTCGGGCGGAACGGTGTAATATCCCGACGTGTGGCCCAGGCTCTCGAACCGGGCGAGGCGTCGCGCCTGTGCCTCGTAGGAATTGACCGGGAAGGTCTCGTGGTTGCGGCCGCCGGGATGTGCGACATGGTAGACGCAGCCGCCCAGCGAGCGGCCACTCCAGCGATCGTAGACGTCGAAGGTGAGCGGCGCCTGAACCTTGACGGTCGGATGCAGCGCGGATGCGAGCTGCCACGCCTTGAAGCGAACGCCGGCGACATACTCCCCCGAGCGCCCGGTCGAGGCGAGCGGAACCCGGCGGCCATTGCAGGTGATGACATGGCGCGCAGCGTTGAGCCCTTGCGCCTTGACTTGCAGGCGCTCGACCGAGGAATCCACAAAGCGCGAGGTGCCGCCGACCGTGCCTTCCTCGCCCAGCACATGCCATGGCTCCAGCGCCTGCCGGAGCTCGAGCTCGACGCCACCGCAATTCGCCGTGCCGTAGAACGGGAAGCGGAATTCACGCTGCGCTTCGTACCAGACCGGGTCAAAGGCATAGCCGGCGTTGCGCAGATCGGCGAGCACGCCGAGGAAATCCTCCCAGACAAAATGGCCGAGCATGAAGCGGTCATGCAGTGCGGTGCCCCAGCGTGCAAAGCCGCCCTGCTGCGGCTGCCGCCAGAACCAGGCCACCAGCGCCCGCAGCAGCAGCTGCTGCGCGAGAACTCATGCGTGAGTTCAGGCGGCATCTCGAACGATCGAAACTCAATAAGGCCAAGCCGGCCGGTCGGACCGTCGGGCGAAAACAGCTTGTCGATGCAGATCTCGGCACGGTGCGTATTGCCGGTGACGTCGATCAGCAGATGGCGGAACAGACGATCGACCAGCCACGGCAGCGGCTGGCACACCGTTTCCCGGAGCGGGCACGGCCGCCATCGCGATCTCCAGCTCATAAAGAAGATCGTGCCGTGCTTCATCGACGCGTGGCGCCTGGCTGGTCGGGCCGATGAAAAGTCCGGAGAAGAGATAGGACAGTGAAGGATGTCTTTGAAAATAGAGAACCAGGCTCTTCAAAAGGTCCGGACGGCGCAGGAACGGGCTGTCAGGTGCAACCAGTCCGCCCAGCACGACGTGGTTGCCGCCGCTGGTCCCGGTATGGCGGCCGTCGATCATGAACTTGTCGGCGCCGAGGCGGCACTGGCGAGCTTCCTCGTAGAGCGTACGCGTCACATCAACGGCCTCGCGCCACGTCGATGCGGGATGAATGTTGACTTCGATAACACCGGGATCGGGCGTCACCTTGATCAGGTTCACGCGCGGATCGGGAGGCGGCAGGTAGCCCTCGATATGCACCGGAAGCTTGAGCGCAGCCGCAGTCGCTTCGACGGCCGCGAGCAGCTCCAGATAGTCCTCCAGCCGCTCGACCGGCGGCATGAACACGCACAGGCGGCCATCGCGCGGCTCAATCGAGACGGCAGTTCGCACCGAGCGGCCCGCTCGGTTGGTGTTGGCGCGCGCCCGTGCACCAACTGATGACGCTGCCAGACCTTCGCCCATGAACATGCGCTGCATGGCGATCGGGTCCGGCAGCGGGCCACGATCCTCAAACGGATCCGCCGGCACGATGGTTGGCTGGTCGAGCGGAGCTACATAAGGCAGCGAATTGAGCGGCAGGCGGAATCCGATGGGAGAGTCGCCCGGCACCAGGAACAGCCGGCCGCGCCGCACCTCCCACAGCTCGCTCATCCAGCGCGAAGTGTGCTGCGCGTTCCAGCGCTGCACTGGAAGCACGTAGCCGGCCGGCGCCGACAGGCTGCGCTCGAACTCGCGCATGATCCTGGCGCGCTCGATCGGATCGTCGATCTTGGGATCGGCGGGATCGACATTGGCCGGCAGCAGCCCTTCTTTCAGCATCCGATCCGCAGGATCCTCGAACGCCGGCAGCACATGCTCGACCGGGAGGCCGAGCCGGCTTGCAAAACCTTCGGTAAAGCGGTGGGCCTCGTCAGAAGTAGATGTATGCGCCCGCGCTTCAAGAGCGATCAGATCGGCGTTCTGCCAGATCGGCTTGCCGTCTCGGCGCCAGAGCAGCGAAAACGCCCAGCGTGGCAGCTCTTCGCCCGGATACCATTTGCCCTGCCCGTAATGCAGGAGTCCGCCCGGCGCGTAGCGATCGCGCAGGCGGCGGATCAGATTGTCCGCACGAATGCGCTTGGTTGGCCCGACCGCGGCTGTGTTCCATTCCGCCGACTCATAGTCGTCGATCGACACAAAGGTCGGCTCGCCGCCCATGGTCAGGCGTACGTCTTGTGCCACAAGATCCGCATCGACTCGCTCGCCGAGCGCATCGAGGTCGTTCCAGGCCTCGTCCGAGAATGGGAACGTGACGCGCGGCTTTTCGTTGATGCGCGTGAGCGACATCTCGAAGGAGAATTCCGTCTCGGCCGGCTCGAGGCCGCCGGCAATCGGCGCCGCCGCGCGATAGTGTGGCGTAGCCGCAACCGGAAGGTGCCCCTCCCCGCACAGCAGGCCGGAGGTCGGATCGAGCCCGATCCAGCCCGCTCCCGGAACATAGACCTCGGTCCAGGCATGCAGGTCGGTAAAGTCCTCAGCGGCGCCCGATGGACCGTCGAGCGACTTCAGGTCCGGGCGCAGCTGGATCAGGTAGCCCGAGACGAAACGGGCTGCGAGGCCAAGATGGCGGAGGACTTGCACCATGAGCCACGCGCTGTCGCGACACGAGCCGGAGCGAAGCTTTAAGGTCTCCTCTGTGGCCTGCACGCCCGGATCCATCCTGATCAGGTAGCTAATATCCTTCTGCAGACGCTGGTTGAGCGCCACGATGAAGTCCACGATGTGCAGCGGCGCGCGCGGGATCGAGGCGACAAATTCTGTCAGCAGGGGCCCGGCCGTCTCCTTGCTGAGATAGGGAGCGAGCTCCTCGTCGAGCTCGCTCGGATATTTGAACGGATATTCCGTCGCCGCCGGATCGACGAAGAAATCGAATGGATTGATGACCGACATGTCGGCGAGGAGATCGACCGTGACGGTGAACTCCCGGGTGCGCTCGAGAAAGACAAAGCGGGCAAGCCAGTTCCCGTTCGGATCCTGCTGCCAGTTCACGAAATGCTCGGCCGGCGTCACCTTGAGTGAGTAGCTCTGAATACGCGTCCGGCAATGCGGCGCCGGCCTCAACCGCACGATCTGTGGGCCCAGGGCGACGGCGCGGTCGTATTGGTAACGCGTTGCGTGGTGGAGGCTGACCAGAACTGACATGCTGACATGGCTACTCTATTGAACTTCAGCGATGCAAGTTCTAGGCCGTCACTGGGCCGGCATGAACCCCCACCTTTAATGATAATTCGCTCGACTGAACAATCGGTTAGGGCGAATCCGGGACGCCGACCGCCCGTTTCAGGCCAGCGACGACGGCACGCAGCACCTCCTGCGTCCGGCCCGCTGCCGCCTGGCCCTTGTTGGCGTGAATACAATTATGAACGAAGGCCAGCTTGACGATCACCGTGGGGCTCAACACGAAGGGATAAAGGTCGGCGATACCCATGCTCCGGTTGATGGAGTTGACCGCGAACGTGAGCGGCAGCCAGGAATCAATGATGCGATCCATGGTGGCCAGGTGCGGATCAAAGTTGACCGAGGTGGCAAGATCCGCACCCTTGCCGAGCTTGGGCCGCACGCGCAGACCAAACGCGTTGGCTGTCTCCAACGTGTCGATCATATGGAAGTAGTGCGCCCAGGATTCCGCAAAGTCCTCCCAGGGGTGCATGCTGGCATAGGCTGACACGAAATGCTCTGCCCAGTTGGGCGGAGGCCCTTCGGCATAGTGCTTCTGCATCGCGGCGGCATAGCCCTGCCGCTCGTCGCCGAACAGGTCACGGAATTCGCCGAGCAGCGGCTGGTCGCTGACAAGCTGATCCCAATAATAGTGCGCGATCTCGTGACGGAAATGCCCCAGCAGCGTGCGGTAAGGCTCCTCCATTTTCTCACGCTGGCGCTCGCGCTCGGAGTCATTCGCCTCGTCGAGGCTGATCGTAATCAGGCCACTGGCGTGCCCGGTCATGACCGGCGTGTCGTCTGCCTCGACCTTTGCAAGAAAATCAAAGGCCAGGCCGCCCTCAGGATCCTCGGTCTTCGTTGAGAGCGGCAGACGCAACTTCAGCAGCGTATAGAACAGGCGATGCTTGGCCCCTTCGAGCTTGCGCCAATTTGCAGTATTCTCGGGCTGCGACAGGTCCGGGATCGTTCGATTGTGTCGGCAGGCCGCGCAGAACTCCTCGGGGCTATCGGCGGGAATGAGCCAATTGCAGACGCCGTGCTTCACGTTGGCACAGTAGCGGTATAAGCCGTTGCCGGCGTCCGCCATCGCCCGCAAGCCGTTCTGGTCCGTAGCCTTGAGCGCCGTCACGGCTTCCTTGGCCGGCAGGTAGCCAAGCTCAAGCCCGCAGCTTTCGCAGCGGGTATTCTCAAAATAGAGCGGCTGCCCGCAGTTCTGGCACTCAAACAGCTTCATCAAGTGACCCCGGCTAAAGGACGTACCATACGCCCCGGACCCAGAACATTAAGGTAGCGAAACTGTTCCGCCGCCAATACCCCCAAGCGAATTCCTCGCGAAGAGCGAATTCCTCGAGAATAATGTGTGGCCCCCTGAGCGCAGACAGATGTCCATATGTGCAGTCCGGCATATGTCTTGCAATAATGCTTGGTATCCAAGGGGGTGGCGGTCGTCGCAAGCGAAGACGGCGCTGGCTCAAGAACGCGAGGACCACAGCGCTAGCCATGGCAGAACCGGGTCTCAAACGCTCAAAGGCGGCTCCAACGTCGACCAGCTCGCAAAACGAGGATGAGCTCACCGAATTCAAGAGCGCCGTCCTTGCCAAGCTTGCGCTGGTGGTCGGCAAGGATCCGAGCTCTGCAACCGACCGCGATTGGTTCGTGGCGACGGCCCACGCCATCCGCGATCGGATCATCTATCGCTGGTTGGCCGCCGAGCGCGCAAGCACCGCCAAGGGGGAAAAGCGCGTCTACTATCTCTCGCTCGAATTCCTGATCGGGCGTCTCCTGTCCGATGTGCTCTGCAATCTGGGCCTCAGCGATATTGCGCGCGCAGCGCTGGGTGATCTCGGCGTCGACCCCAACCGCCTGCGCTCGGCCGAGCCCGATGCCGCGCTTGGCAATGGCGGTCTCGGGCGCCTCGCCGCCTGTTTCCTGGAGAGCATGGCGAGCCTCGGCATCCCTGCCTATGGCTACGGCATTCGCTATGACCACGGGCTGTTCCGGCAGATCCTCAAGGACGGGTGGCAGCAGGAATACCCGGAAGACTGGCTGTCATTCGGCAACCCTTGGGAGTTCGCCCGGCCGGAGGTCACCTACGACATCCGCTTCGGCGGACGGGTCGAGACCGTCCACGAAGCTGGACGCGCCGCGCGTCACGTGTGGCTGCCCGAGGAGACAATCCAGGCGGCGGCCTACGATACGCCGGTCGTTGGCTGGCGCGGGCGCACCGTCAATCCCTTGCGGCTATGGACCGCCCGCGCCGTCGATCCAATGCGGCTCGACGCATTCAATCGCGGCGATCATGTCGCCGCCCTGTATGAGCAAGCGCGCGCGGAGGCGATCTCGAAGGTTCTCTATCCAAGTGACCATACACCGGCCGGACGCGAATTGCGGCTGCGGCAGGAGTACTTCTTCGTTTCCGCATCTTTGCAAGACCTGGTCGCGCGGCACTTGCGCTCTGATGGCGATCTGCATTTCCTCCCGCAACGGGCCGCCATTCAGCTCAACGACACCCATCCGAGCATCGCAATTGCAGAGCTCATGCGATTGCTGACCGACGAGCACGGCCTGCCCTGGAATGATGCCTGGCAGATCACCGTCGACACGTTCTCGTATACCAACCACACACTCCTCCCCGAGGCGCTCGAGACCTGGCCGCTGCATCTGTTCGAGCGTGTCCTGCCGCGCCACCTGCAGATCATCTACCGGATCAACGCGGAGCACATTGAGGCCGCAAAACACAAAGATCCGGAAGGGTTTAACGACCGTCTCGCGGCCATTTCGCTGATCGATGAGGAGGGCGACCGCAAGCTGCGGATGGGTCATCTCGCCTTTGTCGGCTCCCATCGGGTGAACGGCGTGTCCGCGCTTCACACCGGCCTGATGCGCGAGACAGTATTCAAGGATCTGCACGCGCTCTATCCCGACCGCATCGTCAACAAGACCAACGGCGTCACCTTCCGTCGCTGGCTGCTGCAAGCGAACCCGGCGCTGGTCAAGGTTCTGCGCGACGTTTGCGGGGATGCGGTTCTCGATGACCCATCTCTGATCGCAAAGCTCGCCAACGCCACCGACGATGCATCGGTTCGCGAACGCATTGCCGCGGCCAAGCGCGCCAACAAAGTGGCGCTCAGCCGCCTGGTCGCGGACCGCGTTGGCGTGCGGATCGATCCTGACGCCCTGTTCGACGTGCAGATCAAGCGCATCCACGAATACAAGCGTCAGCTGCTCAACATACTTGAAACGGTCGCGGAGTATCTCGCCATCCGGGATGCCCCCTCGCGGCACTGGGTCCCGCGCGTGAAGATCTTCGCCGGCAAGGCGGCGGCGAGCTACACACAGGCAAAGCTGATCATCAAGCTGATCAGCGATGTCGCCAAGGTGATCAATGGCGATCCGCTCACTCGCGACCTGTTGCGGGTCGTGTTCATTCCCAACTACAACGTGACCCTGGCGGAGGCCATCATTCCCGCCGCCGATCTGTCCGAGCAGATCTCGACCGCCGGCATGGAGGCCTCCGGCACCGGCAACATGAAGTTCGCGCTCAATGGCGCGCTGACGATTGGCACGCTCGATGGAGCCAATGTCGAAATCCGCGAGCACGTCGGTCCCGACAACATCTTCATTTTCGGGCTGAAGGCTCACGAGGTGCAGGAACGGCGCAGCCAGGGTCTCGACGCCGGCGCCACCATCGCGGCGTCCCCCATGCTGGCGCGGACCATCGAAGCCGTGGAGGCCGGCAAATTCTGGCCGGGAGAAGGCGGGCGTTTCGCGTCCCTGATGAACGCGCTACGCCATCACGACTATTACATGATCGCCGCCGACTTCGACGACTATGCCGCCACCCAGCGCAGCGTCGACAAGCTGTGGCTTTCGTCCTCTGACTGGACGCGGATGTGCATGCTGAACATCGCCAACATGGCGTGGTTCTCCTCCGACCGCGCCATTGGCGAGTACGCCAGCGATATCTGGAATGTGCCCTTTGAGACGCCAGCCGCAGCCGCGGGTCGCAAGGCCTGAGCGACCAATTCCGCGTGGGCCGGCTGCTGAATTGGTATGCAATTTGCTCAAGGACTGGCATGAGGCCGATAATCGCCTGCTTGTGATGAAGTTATGCACAGCTCCGCCCGTCAATTAGGCACGTCACACAGCGTTTCGGGAGGTGCCAGCCTTTGCCCGCTATAAGCACAGGCGCTCCTTTCGCGCGCTCGGCCATGGCTTATGTACTCGCCGGCGGCAAAGGCACTCGTCTGCAGGAGTTGACCGACTGGCGGGCCAAGCCTGCCGTCCATTTTGGCGGCACCACACGCATCATCGATTTCGCCCTCTCCAATGCGCTCAATTCGGGCATTCGTCGCATCGGGGTCGCCACTCAGTACAAGGCGCACAGCCTCATCCGCCATCTGCAGCGCGGCTGGAACTTCTTCCGGCTGGAGCGCAACGAGAGCTTCGACATCCTGCCCGCCAGCCAGCGCGTAGGCGAAGGCGCCTGGTATGTCGGTACGTCCGACGCCGTGTTCCAGAACATCGACATCATCGAGAGCTATGCGCCCAGATACATCGTCATCCTGGCCGGCGACCACATCTACAAGATGGACTACGAGCCGATGCTGGTGCAGCACGTCGAGCAGAACGCCGACGTGACGGTGGGCTGCCTGGAAGTCTCGGTGAGCGAAGCCTCCGCCTTCGGCATCATGCATGTCGACGACAACAACTACATCCGCTCGTTCATTGAAAAGCCGAAGGACCCGCCGACCATGCCGGGCAAGCCCACGATGGCGCTGGCGAGCATGGGCGTGTACGTGTTCGATACCGCGTTTCTGTTTGA
The DNA here is from genome assembly GCA_963745515.1 of uncultured Alphaproteobacteria bacterium. Lineage (GTDB taxonomy): Bacteria > Pseudomonadota > Alphaproteobacteria > Rhizobiales > Xanthobacteraceae > VAZQ01. The sequence goes on along the minus strand of CAVUXO010000004.1, from coordinate 424,286 downwards.
CCAGTTGCGACGCGACGCGGCAGACCCCCATTCGACCCACGATTTCGGCAAGGACATCATCCCCTACATCGTGAAGCATGGGAGCGCGGTCGCACATCATTTCTCACGCTCGTGCGTGCGCACCAGCGGACAGGCCGCGTCCTACTGGCGCGACGTCGGCACGCTCGACGCCTATTGGGCCGCCAACATGGATCTCACCGATATCGTGCCGCAGCTCGATCTTTATGACCGCAACTGGCCGATCTGGACTTTCGCGGAGATCTCCCCACCGGCCAAATTCGTGCACGATCAAGAGGGCCGCCGCGGTGAGGCGATCTCGTCGCTGGTCTCGGGCGGATGCATTGTGTCGGGCGCCATGGTGCGGCAGTCGCTCCTGTTCACCCGCGTTCACGTCCATTCATTTTCCGAGATCGAAAATGCCGTCGTGCTGCCGGACGTGGATATCGGCCGCGGCGCCAAGCTCAAGAATGTCATCGTCGATCGCGGCGTGCGAATTCCTGACGGTCTCGTGGTCGGAGAGGATCCCGATATCGACGCGGGCCGATTCCGCCGGACGGAAAGCGGCATCTGCTTGATCACGAAGGCAATGATCGACAGATTGGACGGATGAAGGCCCTCCAGGTCCTTGCTGTCGCTTCGGAAATCTACCCCCTGGTGAAGACCGGCGGTCTCGCGGACGTCGTAGGCGCGCTGCCACTCGCGCTCCGCCGCAACAATGTCGCCACCACGACGCTGGTGCCGGGCTATCCTGCCGTGATGGCGGCGATCCGAGGCGCCGAGCCGCAACTGGCGATCGACGATCTCTTCGGCGGCGGAGCAAACGTGCTTCGCTCTCAGGCGGCCGGTCTCGACCTTCTCGTGCTCGACGCGCCGCATCTCTTCGACCGCCCTGGCAATCCCTATACGGGCCCCAATGGCAGCGACTGGCCCGACAACGCGTTTCGCTTCGGCGCTCTCGCATGGGTCGCCATGCAGGTCGGTCTCGGCGAGATCGCGGACTATCGTCCGGACATCATTCATGCCCACGATTGGCAGGCCGGGCTCGCCGTGGCGTACCTCGCCTATCAAGAGAAGCGCCGGCCGGCCACTGTGCTGACCGTGCATAATCTGGCCTATCAGGGACAATTCCCGGCCGATCTCCTGCAGCCGCTGCGGCTGCCGCCGCATGCGTTTTCAATCGACGGCGTCGAGAGCTATGGCAACATCGGCTTCCTGAAAGGGGGCCTGCAATTCGCCGATCGCATCACGACCGTCTCGCCAACCTATGCGCGCGAGATCCAGGCTTCCGAGAATGGCTGCGGCCTCGATGGACTGCTGCGAGCACGATCCGCGGTGCTGACGGGAATCCGCAACGGGATCGACGTCGATGTCTGGAATCCGGAAACCGACGCACGGATCGCGTCCCGCTTCGGTCTCGCGACCCTGTCGGCAAGGGCGCCCAACAAAGCCGCGCTGCAGCGCCGGTTCGGCCTCAACGAGGAGCCCGACAGCCTGCTGTGTGCCGTGATCAGCCGCCTCGCCTGGCAGAAGGGACTCGACGTGCTGGCTGATGCCACGCCGGCGTTGATCGCCCGCGGCGCCCAGCTCGCAATGCTCGGGTCCGGCGATCCGGAGCTGGAGCGGCGCTTCACTACGCTCGCGCATGATCACGCCGGGCAGATCGGATGCGTCCTCGGTCATGACGAAGACCTGGCCCATCTGGTCCAGGCCGGCGCCGATGCCATCCTCGTTCCATCGCGGTTCGAGCCCTGCGGCCTGACGCAGCTCTGCGCCATGCGCTATGGCGCCATACCGGTCGTCGCGAAGGTCGGGGGGCTGGCCGACACCGTCATCGATCACGGGGTAATGCCAGCCGAAGATGCGACCGGCCTCCAATTCTACCCGGTGACGCGGGAAGCACTCGAGGCTGCCCTTCATCGCACCGCCGATCTGTGGTCTGACCGTGTGGCTTGGCAGGCGCTGCAGACAAACGCCATGCAGAGGGACGTTTCGTGGGCGGTGCCGGCCGACGAATTTCTCCGGCTCTACATCGGATTGTTGACGCCTAAAAACTAGGCACGGCGCACGTCTTCACATCGTTCAAGCCGCTGTGATCAGGCGCGCTTCTTGCAAGCCATTCTGAATGGGTTTGGGCGGGGGCGACTGAACGGGGCGCACATATGCTGGAACTCCCTGATCGCGAGCGAGCCCTGCGGGACGATGTCCGGCTGGTCGGACGGGTTTTAGGTGACACTGTCCGCGAGCAGCAAGGCGAGGCCGTCTTTGCGACGGTCGAGCGCATCCGGCAAATCTCGATCGCGTTCCGGCGCGAGGGCGACGCCGGCGCCCGGCGCGAGCTCGAAGCCATGCTCGACAGCCTGTCGCACGACCGCACCATCGAGGTGGTGCGCGCCTTCAGCTATTTCTCGCATCTCGCCAACATTGCCGAGGATCAGCACCAGATCCGCTGCATGCGTGCGGTGCCGAACGCTGGTAAGCCGACATCGCCCGGAACGATCGAGAGCACCCTGGCGGCGCTCAAGCTGGCACAGGTGCCGCGCGCGACCTTGCAGGCGCTGTTCGAAACGATTTTGGTGAGCCCTGTGCTGACCGCGCATCCGACCGAGGTGCGTCGCAAGAGCGTGCTCGATCGCGAAATGGAAGTCTCCCAGCTCCTCGCAGGGCGCGATCGCCTGGCGCTCACACCGGCGGAAGCCGCCGCGACCGACGATGCGCTCTCACGCGCTGTCCTGATCTTATGGCAGACTAGCCTGTTGCGACGCGGGAAGCCGACGGTCGTCGACGAGGTCGCCAACGGGCTTTCGTACTACGACCACACGTTCTTCCGGGAGCTGCCGGGCTTGTACGCGGATCTCGAAGATGGTCTTGCGGCCATCGATCCGGCCTGGCGCAATACGGAGCTCCCATCTTTCATTCGCATGGGAAGCTGGATCGGCGGCGATCGCGACGGCAACCCGTTCGTGAACGCGGAGGTGCTGCGCCAAGCCATCGAGATGCAGAGCAAGCGGGTGCTCGATTTCTATCTCGATGAATTGCATCTGCTCGGCGGCGAGCTGTCGCTCAATCGCTCCCGTGTCAGCGTGTCTTCCCAGCTCGAGGAGCTGGTCAGCCGCACGCCAGACGAGTCCCTTCGCCGCGCCTCGGAGCCGTATCGGCAGGCGATCGTGGGAATTTATGCGCGCCTCGTCGCCTCCGCGCGCGGATTGGGACAACACGTGCTGCCGCGCCACGAGGTCGCGGACGCCCAGCCCTATGCCGGCTCCGCCGAGCTGCGCAGCGATCTCGACATTCTCTATCGATCGCTGCTCGCCAACGGCTCGGCCATGATTGCGCGCGGACGACTGCGAGCGCTGCGGCGGGCGGTCGAGGTCTTCGGATTTCATCTGGCCAGCATCGACCTGCGGCAAAACTCCGACGTTCACGACCGGATGCTTGCCGAGCTGTTTGAGGTCGGATCGGGCGTCGACTATCTGCAGCATGGACGAGCCGTCCCGCACCGCCCTTCTGTTGGCCGAGCTCGCCACCGCGCGACCGCTGATATCGCCGTTCGCTGACCTATTCGGAGGAAACCGCAGGCGAGCTCGACATTCTGCGCACGGCCGCCGACATCGCATCGCCAATACGGCAAGGATGCCGTTCCCAACTACGTGATCTCCAAGGCGACCACCGTCTCCGACGTCCTCGAGGTGGCGCTGCTGCTGAAGGAAGTCGGCCTGCTGCACACGCGCGAGGGCAAGCTCGATCTCAACATCGTGCCGCTGTTCGAAACGATCGACGACCTCCGCAACTGCGGCAAGGTCATGGATTCGCTCCTGTCCATGACGGACTACACCCGCCTCCTCGACAGCCGTGGCCGCATCCAGGAGGTCATGATCGGCTATTCCGACAGCAACAAGGACGGCGGCTTTCTGACCTCTGGCTGGGAGCTCTACAAGGCCGAGATGGCGCTTGATCGACGTCTTTCGCAGCCACAATGTCGGCCTGCGGCTGTTTCACGGCCGGGGTGGATCGGTCGGCCGCGGCGGCGGGCCGAGCTACAATGCGATCTTGGCGCAGCCAGCCGGAGCCGTCGAGGCCGGCATCCGGGTCACCGAGCAAGGCGAGGTCATTGCCGGAAAGTTCCTCAATCCCGAGCTTGGCCGGCAGAACCTGGAACACCTCGTCGCCGCCATGCTGGAGCTCGCGCTGCTGCCTCCGCAGCAAGCCGCGCCGCGCGCGGAATTTATTCAAGCCATGGAGGAACTCTCGGAGCACGCCTATCGCGCCTATCGCGCGCTGGTTTACGAAACAGAAGGATTCGAGCGCTATTTTTGGGAATCGACAGTGATTGGCGAGATCGCAAATCTCCATATCGGCAGCCGGCCGGCCTCGCGTAAGAAGTCGAGACGGGTCGAGGACCTGCGGGCCATCCCCTGGGTGTTCGGCTGGGCGCAGTGTCGCCTGATGCTGCCGGCCTGGTACGGATTTGGTTCCGCGGTCAACGCCTGGATCGAGGCCCATCCCGACAGGGGCATGCCACTGTTGCAAGCAATGGCCTCTGAATGGCCCTTTTTTCAGACGCTTCTCTCGAATATGGACATGGTGCTCGCGAAGAGCGACATCGGGATCGCTGCACGCTACAAGGAACTGGTCGAAGATGCCCAACTGCGAGAAGCGATATTCTCCCGCCTGCGCGGCGAATACGAGAATTCCAAGCAGGCCCTGCTCACAATCCTCGGGCAGCAAACACTGCTGGAGCGCAATCCCGCATTGGCACGAACCATCCGCGACCGCTTCCCTTATATCGATCCGCTCAATCACGTGCAGCTCGAGCTTTTGAAGCGCTATCGGGCCGGCGACACCGACGAGCGGGTCGTGCAGGCCATCCATCTGACCATCAACGGCATCGCGGCGGGCTTGCGGAACAGCGGATAGGCAAGAGATGAAGTCACTCTTTATCGGACAGAGCTACATCGACATCACCTTCCTGACCGACGAGTTCCCGACCGGCGACGAAAAGACCGTGGCTCGTGACTACGCCGTCTCCTTCGGAGGCAACGCGGTGACCGCGGCCTTCTGCTGCGCCAAGCTCGGGATGCCGCCCGACCTGATGACTTCGGTCGCGGATGATTGGCTCGGGCGCATGTTCGTCGACATGGCGGCGAAATACGGAATCTCGGTGCATCATCGCAAGGTGGCGCAGTCCTCGCTGTCCTTCATCATGCCTAAAGGCGGACAGCGTGCAATCGTGCGGTGCCGCGACGACAACTTCAAGCATCCGTTTCCGGTACTGAATCTGGCTGGCTGCCGCGCGCTCCATGTCGACGGACATCTTGCCGACGCGGCGATTCACTATGCCAAGATCTGTCATGAGGCCGGCATCCTCACGTCGCTCGACGGCGGCGGCCTGCGCTCCAACACGCATGATCTTCTGGGATTCATCGGCACCGCTGTCGTTGCCGAGCGTCTCTGCGAGCAGATGAAGCTCACTCCAGGCGAGATGCTGACCTATCTGCGTTCGCGTGGCTGCAAGATCGGCGCCGTCACCATGGGTTCGCGCGGCATGCTCTGGTACGACGAAAGCAAGACCGAGCGCTTCCTGCCGGCGCTGGATATCCCGGACGAAAAAGTCATCGACACCAACGGCGCCGGCGACATTTTCCATGGCGCCTATATGTATTCCTATCTAGTCGATCCGAGCGTCGGCTGGGAGCAGCACTTCAAGTTCGCGCGCGCGGCGTCGGTCTATGCGATCCAGCATCTCGGCAACGAGGCGAGCCTGCCGTCGCTGGCGCAGATCAACGAAACCGCAGCTATGTTCGACGTCCGGCGGCAGAGCCCGGTCGAGCTCGAGGTGGTGTCGGACTCTTGGAGCGACGCCGAAAGTCTCGCGGCCCGCGGCACTGCGCCGCTGAACACCAGAACGGAGCGCTCGGGCGCAGTCAGATCGCGTGCCGGCCGCGATGGCGCGACGGCCGAGCGTCGTCGCTCGTCGTATCGAGCACACGCGTCCAGGAGCTGGACTTCAGGGATGCTCCGGCAGCGTGAACTCGATGGCCTCTGGAGCCGCGTTGATCACGACAAAAAGCGGCTGGCCGCGCTTCGATGGGCGCCAGCACATAAGACAGGAAGTATCCGTTCGGAAAGTTCCAATCCTCTTCGATCATCTCGCCCGCATCGGGCGTGAGCCACAACACATCGTATGTTCCGTCGGGCCGTCGACCCTCGAGCCACCGGTGACCCTGCAACTGCGGGAAGCGCTTGCGCAGCTGCGCAAGCTGGCCAATGAACGCGGTCATGTCCTCGCCGTCGCGGCCGAGCCCTGACCAGTCCACCCAGCCGATCTCGTTGTCCTGGCAATAGGCGTTGTTGTTGCCGGACTGGCTGTTGCCGACCTCATCGCCGGCGAGCAGCAGCGGAACGCCCTGCGCCAGCAGCAGGCACGACAGGAAACTGCGCCGCAACCGGCGACGCATGGCGACGATGTCGGCGTTGTCGGTCGGACCTTCCACGCCGCCATTCGTGCTCAGATTCTGGTCCGCTCCATCGCGGTTGTTCTCCTGGTTGGCTTCGTTGTGCTTGCGCTCGTAGCTGACGAGATCGGCAAGCGTGAAGCCATCGTGCACGGTCACGTGATTGATGCTCGCGCGTGGCGTGCGGCCGTCGATGCTCGAAGATATCGGCGGAGCCGGTCATGCGGCGTCGCCATCTCGCCGATCAGCCCACCTTCGCCGGCCCAGTAACGGCGCAGCGTCCGGCGAAACGTGTCGTTCCACTCCGACCATTCCGGTGGAAACCCGCCGACCCGGTATCCGCCGGGACCGATGTCCCAGGGCTCGGCAATGAGCTTGGTCTTTGCCAGCAGCGGGTCGCTCCAGATCGCCTCGAAAAACTTGGAGTGCGCATCAAAGCCATCGCGGTCCGCGCGCGAGCGTCGTCGCAAGGTCGAACCGGAAGCCGTCCACGCCAAATGCCTCGACCCAATGGCGCAGCGAATCGACCACCAAGGTCCGCACCATCGGATGTGACAGGTTGAGCGCATTCCCGCAGCCGGTGAAATTCTCGTAGAAGCGCAGATCGTCGTTTCTGAGCCAATAGTAGGAGCGGTTGTCGATCCCGCGAAAGCTCAACGTCTGGCCGAGGTGATTGCCCTCCGCGGTGTGATTGTAGACAACGTCGAGAATGACCTCGATGCCGGCGTCGTGCAGCCGCTTGACCGTCTCACGAAACTCGTCACGCGTTCCGTAGCGACGGTCCGCGGTGAAGAAGCTCAGCGTGTTGTAGCCCCAATAATTGCTCAAGCCGCGCTCGGCCAGGAACGGCTCGTCGACGAAGGTGTGGACTGGCAGCAGTTCGATCGCAGTCACGCCGAGTCGCTTGAGATGATCGATGATCGGCCGGCGATGCGAGCGCGCGAAATGTGCCGCGCAACTTCTGCAGGCACGTCATCGCGCAACTGCGTCAATCCCTTGACGTGGGCCTCATAGATGATTGTGTCCTCCCAGGCGATCTCGGGTCGCTTCGATTTTCGCTTGGAGATCGACGTCACCACCGCCTTGGGCATGACATGCGCATTGTCGCGCCGGTCGAGCGAAAGGTCCGTGCGAGCATTATTCAGCTGATAACCGAAATGCAGGTTGCCCTGGATGAATGCCCCTGCGAGCTCTTTGGCGTAGGGATCCAGAAGCAGCTTGTTGGGATTGAAGCGATGGCCCTCATCGGGCTCATAGGGACCGTGGACGCGATAGCCGTAAAGCTGTCCCGCTCCCACTCCGGCGAGATGGCCGTGCCAGATGTCGCCCGTGCGTTCCGGCAGGGCGATACGTGTACGCTCGCGCTCTCCTCGATTCATCGAACAGGCAAAGCTCGACCTTCTCGGCATGCGCGGAGAACAACGCAAAGTTTGTTCCCCGGCCGTCGAAGGTGGCTCCGAGCGGATACGGCATCCCGGCGGATACGCGCATCACGCCTCCCGGACGAGGAAGACGGCAGCGAGCGGCGGAACAACGACACGCAACGTGTGCCGCCCCTGTTCTGTCGCGCTGACCAGCGCGCCCGCATTGCCGACGTTGCTGCCGCCATAAATGGCGGCATCGGTGTTGAGCACCTCGCGCCACACGCCGGGGAACGGCATCGGGACGCGATAGTCGCGCATGAACCTGCGGTGTGAAATTGACCACGACCATGCATTGATCGCGCTCGTCCGCGGCCCTTGCGCAGCCAGGCGAACACGCTGTTGTCGACGTCATCGAGGATCAGCCATTCGAACCCTGCGCCGTCGCAATCACGTTCGTGCAAGGCCGGCGTCGACCGATAGAGCGCGTTGAGATCGCGCACGAGCGATTGCACTCCGAGGTGCTCGCGCTTCTCGAGCAAGTGCCAGTCGAGCGAATGATCGTGCCGCCATTCCTGCTCCTGGGCCAATTCATTGCCCATGAACAGGAGCTTCTTGCCGGGGTGGCCGAACATGAAGCCGTAGTAGGCACGCAGATTCGCGAAGCGCTGCCAGTCGTCGCCCGGCATCCGGCCAAGCAGCGAGCGCTTGCCATGCACGACTTCATCGTGAGACAGCGGCAGTATGAAATTCTCCGTGAAGGCGTAGAGCAGCCCGAATGTGATCTGGTGGTGATGATACTTGCGATAGATCGGATCCTTGCTGATGAACGCGAGCGTGTCGTTCATCCATCCCATGTTCCATTTGTAGCCGAAGCCAAGCCCGCCATGGTCAACCGGCCGGCTCACCATCGGCCAGGAGGTCGATTCCTCGGCGATGGTCGTTGTCCCTGGAAAGCGCGCAAATGCTTCCGTGTTGAAGCGCTTCAGGAAGGCGACGGCTTCCAGGTTCTCGCGACCGCCCTGCTGGTTCGGAATCCAGTCGCCCTCCGGCCGGCTGTAGTCGAGATAGAGCATCGAGGCGACCGCATCGACCCGCAGCGCGTCGATGCCATAGCGCTCGAGCCAGAACAGCCCGCTGGCGACCAGAAAGTTGGCGACCTCGGTCCGTCCATAGTTGTAGATCAGCGTCCCCCAATCGAGATGGCGCCCCTGGCGCGGGTCGGCATGCTCGTAAAGCGCAGTACCGTCGAACCGGGCCAGACCATGACTGTCGTCAGGGAAGTGCCCAGGGACCCAATCGAGGATGACGCCAAGCCCTGCGCGATGGCAGGCATCAACCAAAGCCGCAAAATCCGCAGGGCTTCCAAAGCGGCTGGTGGGCGCGAACTGGCCGGTCGGCTGATAGCCCCAGGAGCCGTCGAACGGATGCTCGGTGATGGGCAGAAACTCCACATGCGTGAAGTTCATGTCGCGCGCGTAAGTCGGCAGCTCGTCTGCAAGCTCCCGATAGGTGAGCCAGCCATGGCCCACCTCGGGCCGTCGGCGCCACGAGCCGAGATGCACCTCGTAGATCGAGATCGGTGCATCGAGAGCATTGCAGCCGGGCGGCGCCGCTGCCGGCCGATTGAGCTTCCCGAGATCGACGATGACCGATGCCGTTCTCGGCCGAACCTCCGCAGCAAATGCGACCGGATCGGCCTTGAGCGGCAGCCCCTCTCCGTGCGGCCCGAGAATGTCGAACTTATACCTGTCTCCTGTTGCAGCTCCCGGCGCAAATATCTCCCAGAAGCCGTTGCCGCGCACCCGCATGGCGTGGCGGCGTCCGTCCCAAAAATTGAAGTCACCGACCACGCTGACCCGCTGCGCATTGGGCGCGAACACCACAAAGGCCACACCCGCAACACCGTCGAGCTCGCAAGGGTGCGCCCCGAGCTTGTCGTAAAGCCTGAGATGATTGCCCTCGCCCAACAGGTACAGATCGAAATCAGACAGGACCGGCGGAAAGCGATAGGGATCGTCCATCTCAACGATCGCGTGACGAAACCGCGCCCGCAGCCGATAGCGCGAGGCTCCCTCCGGGCGCGGCCCCGAAAACAATCCGGCGGCGTCGATCCGATCGAGCGACGTTGAACGACCGTCATCCCAGAGCGCGGAGACCTCCTGCGCGTCCGGCAGGAACACGCGCAGGATGGCGCAGCCGTTGTCGACATGGGGCCCGAGATAGCTGAACGGATCGGCGTGCCGCCCTTCGACAATGGCGACGGCGTCAGGAGGAAGTGGCATCATGGGCCGGCGCTCGCCGGTGGTAGGCACACCGGATGGCTCCCGGCCACTTGCAGGCGCACGAAGCCGCTTATTCGATTGAATTGAATCGGGTGGCGGCGCAAGATTTGCAGGCCTGCTGCTGAGCTGGGGCAACTCGAAAACGGGATCGAGCCGACAACATTATCGAGGGCACCGAGGGCGCATAGCAAGCGCCGCGTGTGCGTGAGTTCTGATCCTATACTGCCCAAAATACAGGCATCAAAGCGTTCATGAACCCGGACCTGGACCCTATTCTCGAGCAGGCCGCCAGGTGGGGTGTCGAGGCCGCGCATTACGATGGCCTTGGCCGCCACTGGCAGGTGGATCCGTCCGTGCTGGCGCGTATTCTCGAGGCGATCGGCGCGCACGGGAAAGAGCCACGCCATCATGATGCCGCAGCGGAACACGTCACGCCTGCCTTTCAAGGCAGCCAAACGCTGCCGCAGCGATCCTGGGGCATCGCCGTTCAGCTCTATGGCATCGGCTCGCATCGGAATTGGGGGCATGGCGATTTCACCGATCTTGCCAACCTGATCGAGATCGCGTCCGCGCTTGGCGCTGCGGCGATTGGGCTCAACCCGCTGCACGCGCTGTTCGATGACCGGGCCGAGGAAGCGAGCCCCTATTTTCCAAGCAGCCGGCTCTTTCTCAACCCGCTCTATATCGACGTCGAAGCCGTTCCGGAATGTCCACGCGCCGCGCTGGCGGACTTTGAGTCTTCCGTCGCGGCGTTGAGGCAGCGCGAGCTGGTCGACTATGCCGGCGTTGCGCAGTGCAAGACCAAGGCCCTCAAGCTCGCCTTCGATGCTTTCAACAAGCTCGCGACGCAAGCGCGCCGGCACCAATTCGACGAGTTCAAGCGCGCACGCGGACCGTTGCTGCAATTGTTCATCGCGTTCGAAGTGCTGCGCCGGCGGTTCGGCAAGCCATGGTGGGAATGGCCGGTCGAGCTGCGCAAGCCAGATCAGTCGTCCCTGCGTGGCGCGCTCTCAACTAATGGAGACGAGCTCGACTATTACGCCTTTGTGCAATGGATCGCCGATCAGCAGCTCTCGGCCTGCCGTGTCAAGGCGCAAGACGCCGGACTGCCGATCGGGCTTTACCTTGATGTTGCGGTCGGCGTCCGCGCAGACGGCTTCGATGCCTGGAGCAATCAGGATTTCATTCTGCCGTCGCTCGAGATTGGCGCTCCGCCCGACCAGCTCAACACCGAGGGCCAGCGTTGGGGCCTCGCCGGGATCAATCCCCTGAGCTTGATCGAGAGCGATTGCACGCCGTTCCGCCAGGTCCTGCGCGCGTCCATGCAATATGCGGGCGCGATCCGCATCGATCATATCCTGGGGCTCAAGCGCTTCTATCTCATTCCGCGCGGCGTGCGTGCCGATCAGGGCGCCTATGTGCGCTTTCCGTTCGAGGCCCTGCTTGCCGCTGCTGCCACCGAAAGCAATGCGAGCGGCTGCATCGTCATTGGCGAGGATCTCGGAACCGTCCCGCCTGGCTTCCAGGATACGCTCGCCCGTTATGGCATCTGGTCGTTTCAAGTCATGTTGTTTCAGCGCGCGGCCGACGGCGGGTTCATCGCGCAGGACCAATATCGCGAGAACGCGCTCGTGACCTTCGCGACCCATGACCTGCCGACATTTGCGGGTTGGTTGTCGGGTCACGATCTTGCGGTCAAGCGTGGCCTGGGACTCGATCCAGGCGAAACCGACCACGATCGCGCCGCCGCCAAGGAGGCGCTCGGCCGCGCGATGGCATGGCGCGGGCTGCCCAACATTGATTGCCTCTCAGTCACCCGATTTGTTGCGGACACGCCGTCGCGCCTGCTCATGGTGAGCCTGGAGGATGCGCTGGGCGTGGTCGATCAAGTCAATGTGCCTGGGACAATCGATGAGCATCCAAACTGGCGGCGCCGCCTTGCCGTGCCACTGGAAGAGCTGCTGCAGGCGAGCACGTTGCGCTCGATTGAGAGCGTGATGGAAGCAACCGGCCGCGCTTCAAAGGATCAAACCAAAGTTCCCTGACTCGCTGCGTTGCCGCGAACGACGCGATGGGCCGAGAGCGGTCATGCACAGCCAGCGGTGCAATGCGCACCAGCGTTGATGCAGCTCTCTGAGTTCGGCGTCGATGCTTCGACCAACGTCACCATCGCTGGCGATAGTTGTTGCCGACGGGCCGCCGCGGTGGGACCTCCGCTTGCGCAGGGTCTCCACCGCCTTGGCTATTGGGCTAGGTCGACATGCGCTCGCCGGTTTCCAGCAGCGACTTGAGATCGCTGAGGACCCACGGCCAGCCGCCGCCGCCCTTGGCCGGATCGCCACCGCCCGGCACCATGCCAGCGACCATCGGGGCGCCCGTGACATCATGAGTGATGGTGACCGTACACACGCCTTGCCCCTCCGTGATTTCGTATGTGAGGCGTGAAGGCGGCTCCGCAATCATTTCCGGCGTGAACTGCGGGTGCCATGTCTGCACCAGCTTGCGCGGCGGATCGCTCTCTAGCACCTCGCCGAGGATGACTTTGTCGGGCAACCCGAACGATTTCATCTCGGGACTGGCCCCGTGGTGATAGTGTCCGCCGCCCTTCAGCTCGTATTGGACGCGGCCGCCATAGGCGTAGCGCTCGGTCCATTCGGGCTTGGTGATCGCATCCCAGATCGCCTGGGCGCTCGCCTTGATGACGATCCTGTAGACCAGAATGGTCGCTGCTTTGTCCGTCATGGTCTTCTGTCCTTGTCCTCTAGCTCGGCCTTGAGCGCCAGCAGCGCGGAGACCTCGCGTTCCCTGTATTTATCGATCCACCGGTCGTGGATTATCCGGATGGGAACCGCATTCAGAAAATGCAGTTTCTCCCGCCCCGACCGGCGGGTGACGACGAGGCCGGCATCTTCCAGAACCTTGAGATGCTTCATGACGCCGAAGCGCGTCATCGCTAGCCCGGACTCCAGGTCCTTCAGCGTCCGGCCGTCGCGCTGAAAGAGCAGGTCCAGGAGGAAGCGACGCGTCGGGTCAGCAAGCGCCTTGAAGACTTGGTCATCGTCCATCAACTCACGCATGATAGGTGACCATATAGTCACCTGTCAAGGTCGAGTCCGATGACTGGAGTTGACAATGATCGGTTTGTTATATAACATATTGTTATATAACGAGAGACAACATATGCCAAACCTCGATGCCGCCTTCTCTGCACTCGCCGACCCGACCCGTCGGGCGATCCTTGCCCGTCTCGCCCTGGGTGAGGCCACGGTGATGGAGATTGCTGAACCCTTCGACATGACGCAGCCCGGTGTCTCTCGCCACTTGAAGGTGCTGGAGGAAGCCGGACTGATCGTGCGCAGAATCGAAGGCACCAAGCGGCCGTGCCGGTTGGCGCCGTCGGCGATCAGCGAGATCGATCGATGGCTCGACAAGCTGCGTCAGGCTCTCGCCAAGAACTACGATCGGCTCGACGACGTGTTGGCCGGAATGCAATCAAAAAAGCGAAAGGGAAGACGATGAGCAAGCTGACACTAATGACCGAAGGCGACAAACATGTCGTCGTCACCCGCCGCTTCGCGGCGCCGCCCGAGGCTGTCTACCGCGCTCACACCGAGCCGAGGCTGATTCAGAAATGGATGCTTGGTCCGGACGGCTGGACGATGCCCGTCTGCGTGTGCGAGGCGCGACCGGGCGGGAAGATCCGCTACGAGTGGGCAGACGGCAAGGGTGGTGGATTCTATCTGACCGGTGAATTTGTGGAATTGGTGCCGTTCAGCCGGATCGTCCACGTGGAACGGATGCATCTTCCCGATCCGTCTCCCGACAATCACGTCGAAACAAGGTTCGAGCCGGACGGGAGCGGGACGCTGATGACGATGCGAATGACACTGCCCGATGCCCAAACGCGGGCGGCCATGCTGGCGAGCGGCATGGAGCACGGAATGGAAGCGAGCTACGTCCGGCTCGAGGCCATGGTTTGAGCATTCAAGCAAGCGCACAGAGAAAATGGGGTCCCAACAATGATAGCCACACCACAGATCATCCAGACCAGCGTCCAAGAGGCCGCCGTCATCCGCCTCACCATTCGGCGTAGCGAGATGATGAAAGTGTTCGGCCCCGCCGTCGGCGAGTTGATGACAGCGCTCGCTGCACAAGGGGTGGAGCCCGTCGGAGCAGTCTTCGCGCACCATCTGAGAATGCCACCAGACACCTTCGATTTCGAATTGGGCGTCAAGGTCGCGGCGCCGGTGAAGGCTGCCGGACGCATGAAACCGGGCCAGTTGCCTGCGGCGAAGGTGGCGCGCACAGTGTACAGCGGTCCGTACGAAGGCCTCCCGTCCGCGTGGGGTGATTTCGTCAAGTGGATGAAGGCGAGCGGCCACGAGCAAGCCGAAAACCTGTGGGAGGTGTACTCGATCGGTCCGCAATCGACCCCTCATTCCGCGAACTGGCGCACGGAACTGAACCGGCCACTTACAAACTGACCCTGCGCCCGCGTATCAAGCCGTGTCGGCTGGTCCGCTTCAGGTCATTTTCGACCGACAAATCTGGAGTTGTCTCTGGCCAATTTCCGCCTAGCCTCGAAAGCGGACGTTCCGCCTTTGCCGCGTTTATGAATGCCTGAATTCCTCGACCTCTTGTTGATCAGACGGCATAGCGGAACGGGGGACGAACAAGGCTGTAAAACTTACTGTAAAATTCTATGTTCAATTCGGCTAAGTATTGGAGCGGGTGAAGGGAATCGAACCCTCGTCATAAGCTTGGAAGGCTTCTGCTCTACCATTGAGCTACACCCGCGCCGCAGCAGGCGCCTAGCCGACGCTGCAGGGCCGCAAACGCTGGCGGATGGGATGCAATATCACCTTGATTCTGTTCAAGAATCGAAGCGCCCCATTACCCGTCCGGACCAATTCGATTGCCGCACCGCCTCCTATCTCCCACGACCACGCCCGCGGATCAACCCTGCGGAGCACAGCACAATTTGCCTTATCCGCCGGAAGGTCTGCAGGTTTCTGCCTGCAGCACGAGCAGTTCTAGTGCAGCCGGGCCACGAGTGGCCCGCGTAGCGCAGCAACAAGCCATCTGATGATCGGAGGTGCCTTTCCCCGCCCCTCGCCGGCTTCAATGACATCGGCTATCGCCGCTGCCGCTGCCGGCGACGTCATCTGGAGAGTCTCGGCCGCGCCCTTCAGGCTGCCCAGGTCATCCAGATCCAACGCTCTCCCGAAGGCGTCCCAAAAAACTTCTGACGCCTCATCTACGATCACACGCTGAATGTGATTCATCGTCTCAGCCCCCGCTCCCTGCCGAACCAATTCGGCCCCCACCAGTAATTTAGCTAGCAACAACCACCCGGCGCTAGCTGCCGGTGGGGCAAAATTTGGAACGAATGTTGAAAAAGCGGCTCCGGCCTATGCGGCCCGCTTGTGCGTTTTCCGTCCGCCGGCTTCCTTGGCAAGGCGACTGCGCAGCATGGCCAGCACAGCGGCTTCCTCGGGGTGAAGCCCGGGAAGCGCATCGCGCAATTCGCTCTCCACCGCAGACTTGATTTCAAGGACGAGGTTGCCGTCCAGATAGGACGTGAGCACTTCGGGATGCACGTAGCATTTGCGGCAGATCGTCGGCGTGTTGCCAAGGCGCGCCGCTACGTTCTCGATGGCCGCGCGAAGATTGCGCTTCGCCTGTGCGGCGCCGTCGAAGGTCTTCAATTCATTCAAGGCCATTGCGGCGAGCACCGTGCCGGCCCAGGTGCGAAAATCTTTCGCCGTGATGTACTGGCCGGTAATCTCTTTCAAATAATCGTTGACGTCAGTAGATGTCACGTCCTGCGGTTTGCCATCATGGTCCAGATACTGCAGCAGCTCCTGGCCCGGCAGCTCCTGACACGCCCTGATGATCTTTGCGATGCGCCGATCCTTGACGCGCAGCAACCACTGCTTTCCGCTCTTGCCGGTAAATCGAAAACGAACGTCGTTTCCATTAACGGATGCGTGGCGGGTCTTGAGCGTCGTCAAGCCGTAGCTGTTATTTTGCTTGGCATAGTCGTCATTCCCGACGCGAATGAGCGTGGACTCCAGAAGTTGAACGACTGTCGCCAGGACCTTCTGGCGCGGAAGTCCGCGCAGCGCCAAATGCTCCCGCACCATTGCGCGAATAGCCGGCAGCGCCTCGGCGAACGCGACCATACGCTCGTACTTTGTGCTCTCGCGCACTTCGCGGAAACGCGGATGATAGCGGTATTGCTTTCGGCCCTTTGCATCACGACCGGTCACTTGAATGTGCCCGTCTGCAAAGGGGCAAATCCAGACGTCGGTCCATGCTGGCGGGATGACAAGCGCCTTGATCCGTTTGAGGACGTGAGGATCCGAGAGCGTCGCCCCATCCGGGCGCGTGTATGCGAAGCCTTTTCCCGATCGTCGGCGACGAATTCCGGGGCGGTCGTCCGAGATATACCTCAACCCAACGGATTCGGCGGCGTCCTGCGGGTCGACGACCGTTTGAGCTTCGGCTGCTGAATTCAAGCACGAGATACCTTCCCTGCCCCCTCTCAAGCTATTGAACGTGCTCGGCTGTCCAGAGTTCCAATCCCGCTGACGCTCGCCGTAGCCAAGGGCCATGGCCTTCGGCCTTCAGCCTTCAGGGAACAAGCTGCCCGGGTAAGCTTTAAGACAGGGCCGGAGTGGGGTGCACGGAGAAGGGAAATGAATGACACGGCTATCTGACTTCATAAGCAGCAGAATATTGGAGCGTTACCGGATCGCGCAAACCTTCCACGAACTCCGAGCAAGCGGCATCGAAGCTCCCGTAGCAGCAACACAGGTTTCGATCCGGCTCGGGGTCAGTGCGGTAGACGTATTTGCATCGGCCGCGGAATTCACGCGGGAGCCGCTGTGGCGGTTATGAGAATAATATGGACGGTGCGGCGATTGTGGGCGCCCGCATCGTTCACGGCGCAAGCGCGAATAATTGATCGAGGGCGCCTCCTTCATGGCGCCTTTCGAGGATTTAACGGCCTGGGGCGACAACTTGGTGCTGCAATAGCGCAAAGTTGGGTGCAACAATGCCCACATTCAGACCTGAGACACTGGCCGCCATAGCGCTGGCCCTCGAAATGGCAACCGCCGACTTGGCTTTTGTCGAGCCCAGATTACGCGACGCAATCGAAGCGAGAATTGTCGCGGCGGCTGAAGCAACGGGCGAGTCCGATCCGGTGAAGCTCTGCGAGGCGGCACTAAAGCGCGCCTGACTGCCAACGGCCTGTTCTCCGCTTCAGCGAGCCGCCAACTTCTTGAACGCCACGATAGCCCGCTTGAGGTCGTCGTATTCCTCGCAGCCGATGAGGCAGATGTCCTCCAAGTGGGCGAGGTGCTGCTCTGCCGTGGCCGGGTCGCCAAGCACCAGACTGGCCTCGCCGAGATGCTCGTGCGCACTGCGATGGCGCGGATTGAGCATCAGCGCCTGTTGGTAATGTCCGATCGCCGGCCCGATCTGGCGCAGCCGCCGATAGGCATAGCCTATGTAGTTCTGAATGTCGGGGTTGCGCGGATCGCGTAGCGCGGCGGATTTCAGCACCGCGATCGCACCATCCCAGTCCTCGGCGACCAGCGCCTTCTTGCCGGCGGCGAACTCGGGATCGAGTTTCGCCCAGTCCGCATCAGGCATAGCGACCGTCATGGTGCAGATCGGCCATTCTTCGGGCGCGAGCTTGACTTCTGCAATCTGCTCCGGGCCGCCGGTCGCTCTCTGCCACAGCGAGGGGCTGATTGTGTAAGCCGCAACGCCAGCGACCAGTGCTCCCGATATTGTAGAGAGCGCAATCCAGCGGATCATTGTCGCCTGCCTACTCTTGGCCCCGTCGTGGCAAAAAACCATCTTATCATCGCGGCGCCAGAAACGCCTTGGCCTGCTGCACTTCCGGCCGCTCGATATCGGCGTTCCTGGCGAGGTTCACGAGCCTGCCAAAATACTCGGAAGCCTGCGCTCGATTGCCCATCGCATCGGAAGCGCGCGCGGCGCCCCAGAAAGCGCGGTAGCGGTTGGGCGTCTGCTTGATTGCCGTCTCGTATTCCTTCAGCGCGGCCGCGGGCTCGCCAACCTCCAGCAGCAGCTCCGCCAGCATCTCGCGCAACGGATAGAGGCGGTTCTCCATAATCACGTTCTTGACGCTGCCGTCCTCGCCGTCAGCGGCCGCGCGCATGAACCGCACTGCCTGGTCGCGCGCGCCCTCCTTCACCGCCACCCAGGCGGAAATGGCCAGCATCTGCTCTTCGGTGCGGTCGGCCCAGTAGGATTGATCGGCGCGCTGCAGCGCCGTGCGTAACGCCTTCATGGCCTCGATCTCTGCTTTCGCTCCTGCGACGTTGCCGCTGCGCGCCATGCCGAGGCCGCGGGTGAAACGATAAAGTGAATCCGCTATCGGCACTCCGGTCGGATTCATCGGCATCGCCGCCGCGCCTTGCCAATCACCGCGGTCAAGCAGGTAGCGGGTCTCCATCAGGGCCTTGGACACGAAATTGCCAAAGCCACCGGGGCGATCGCCGCGCGGCGGGGTCGCCAGCGCCTTTTCGATCAGCGCTTTTGCCTTGCCGTCCTGCGCCAGCTGCAGGTGCGCATACACCGAGAAATCGGCGGCGTGGTAGTAGTCGGGCTGGATTTCGAGCGCAGATGCATTCGACGCGATCGAGTCCTCCCACATCCCGACCATCGAATAGATGTGCGACGGCATATGGCGCGCGTGCGGGACCGCCGGCGCTATGCTCGCATAGCGCTTGGCCGCCGCAATTCCACGATCCGCGAGCGGCGCGAAGTCGTAGGCATGAATGATGAAGTGCGACACGCCCGGATGCTGCGGGTTTTGCTCGAACAGCTTCTCCAGGATGGCGACCGATTGCAGCTGGTTTTTGTAGGTGACGTCGGTCTTCGCGGCTGACGCCTGCAACGTCAGCGCATAGACGACCTGCACCTCGTAGTCGTCGGGATAGCGTTGCGCCATCTGCTCCATCGCCTTGTTGTAGGCGCGCAGGCGGGTCTCGACGTCGACCTTGTCATGGTCGCGGAAGTAGGCACGCAACGCGTCGATCCAGCCGCGCTCGCGTTCCGTCTTGGCTCCGATTTCGCGGGCCTTTTCGAGCGCCGCCCAGGCCGCGTCGGCTTGCGCGCGCGGCGGCGGCCCGACCAGCGAGTTGCCCAGCTGATCCATCGCAATGCCCCAATAGGCGATGGCGCAAGTGGGGTCCTGCTGGAGCACGCCCTCAAACGTTCTGCGCGCGACCAGGAACCAGTAGGAATGGATCATCGCGACACCGCGCTCGAACTCCGCCTGAACCTTTGGATCGCAGGAGGTCGGGAAGCTCAGCGTGCCAAGCTTCTCCTCACCTTGTTGCCCGGAGGCGCCGACGGTGAGCAGCGCCGTGATGAGGCCTGCAGTGCACAGCGTTCGTCTCGATTGCCTATTCATCGCACGCCTCCCTTTGGTTCGCCTATGACGGCCACCAGTTGGTGCAAACGTAGCAGCTTTTTTCTCGCCTCGCCTGTCAATTCATGCGCAAGAGCTTGGCGGCCCCGCATGTTCAGTATCTTCAGGGCATGACTTGCTTGACCCGCCATTGAAGAAACTCTTCGTACAGGGCTCGTTGCCAACCTTCCTGTGGTTCGGCTGGCGCAGCTGCTACGTCTTTGTCGCCCACGACTTCCATGGTCTTTTGCAAATCTGGTCGCACCAGCTTCGAGACACCTGGTACAGGTTTATCGCCAGCAGCCTCGAGGACCGCAACAGCTGAAATCGAGTATCGCTGCTGCACGCCCTCGGATTCTCTTTTTTCGCGTACCGGCTTGCGCTGAGCCACTTTGCTTGGCTGCTCTGACTTGCCGGCCACGCCTTTTCTCGTCGCCATCGAGTCGTTTTGACGTCGCTTCGGCGTGGGAGTGGCACTGCTGCTGGTGTCTTGGTCTGTTTCGGCGGGCGAATACGAACTGACAGAATCGGTCAGGTTGGAAAACGCCGACCAGAACCACGTTATGATCGATGGAGAGGGGTCAGCGGTTGGTGTCGCTTCCCGCTGCTCGGTTCGCGGCGCATCCATGATGGTGGCCTTTTCAGAGGCTGAAGAAGCTCGAACGGAACGGGAGGACCGCGCGATTTCTCTTTGGCGCTTCGACGGCGAGCCCAGTTTCTCGACGTACCAGCACGGTTCGTTCTTTGCTGGATCAGTTTGATATTGCCACCGCGTACCAGGAGGCGGTTGGAAGTCAGGGCCGGGAAAACATTCATTGGCGTAAGCAGCGTTGCTCACCCCAATGGTGAAAAGACCAGCGACTAGGCAAATGAGGGATCGGTTCGCTCCTGCCATTGTTCTTATCCCCTTGCTGCCGATGCCGCCCGATGTCGCAGCCATGCTTCCCCGCATGTTCGCGGAATCACGCTGCTCTCTGAACACGCTAAAAAATACATCCTCAATATGGATATATTGAGCATCGCACGACTGAAAATATTGCATCCGCGAAAGTAGTACCTTCGTAGTTCGATCGATTTCTGGCCGCACAATGGCCACCAACAGTCCAGACTGCCGGCACTTCTAGTGCTCGCAGCCACGGCGCATTTATTCTATTGCGAGGTTTAAAGCGCCGTTGGGCGGCCGGTCCTGAATGGCCACCGGCTCGCGACTTACCATTCACGGGGAGACGCTCTCCAGGCTGCGCAGAGGCTTGGCGCTGAGGCTTGGCGCTGAGGCTTGGCATTGACGCGAATACACGCCTCGAAGACGGCGACCCGGATGGGCCGGCCGGCGATTGTCCGGAGCGACCAATGACAAATCCGAGAATTCCGCGCCCTGATAAAAGTCAAGCACAACGGAAGTGGTGGACGGGGATGGATTCGAACCACCGTAGGCGTGAGCCAACGCGTTTACAGCGCGTCCCCTTTAGCCGCTCGGGCACCCGTCCGCCGGGCGCGTTATATAGGCTTGGACGGTCGCCGACTCAAGCATGCTGCTGGCCGCCGCGGCGCCGGTCAGCCGCATTACCGAGGCCCGGACAGCTCTCCATGCGCCCGAGCCCGACCGCAAAAGACTGGAGAACAGCCGGCATTTTGCCAGGCGCGCACCGGCGCGAAACCCGCCAGTGCGGCCGCCGCGAGGCCTTCGGCGGCCGCGGCGCTCCGACCGGCCGACGGTCCGGCCATCCTCTACGGCTGGCACACCGTCAAGGCGGCGCTGGAGAATCCGGCGCGCCGCATCCGCAAGCTGCTCGCCACCGAGAACGCGGCGCGCCGGCTCGCCGAGGACGGGCGTGCGCGCTGCCGGTCGACGCCGGAGATCGTGCGCCCGGGCGCCATCGCGGCGCGGCTCGTCGCCCGACGCCGTGCATCAGGGCCTCTTCGCCGAGGCCGATCCCCTGCCCTCGCCCGAGCTCGAGGAGCTCGCGCCGGCCGGCATCGTGCTGGTGCTCGACCAGATCACCGATCCGCACAATGTCGGCGCGATCCTGCGCACGGCGGCGGGATTCGCGGTCTCGGCGGTGGTCACCACCGCGCGCCACAGCCCGGAGGCGACCGGCGTGCTCGCGAAGTCGGCCTCGGGCGCGCTCGAATATGTGCCGATCGTCACCGTGCAGAACCTCGCGCGCGCGCTCGACGAGACTGAAGGAGCGCGGCTATCTCGCTGGTCGGCCTCGACTGCACCGGCGACGCCGACCTCGCCGAGGTCGCGCTGCGCGTCGCCGCTCGCGCTGGTGCTCGGCGCCGAAGGGCAAGGGCCTGCGCCAGCTGACGCGCACGACCTGCGACCGCGTCGCGCGCCTCGACCTGCCGGGCAAGATCAAGAGCCTCAACGTCTCGAACGCGGCCGCGCTTGCGCTCTATGTCGCGAGCCGGCCGCGCTCGCTCCGGCTGATTCAGCTTTGATCGGATCAAAGTCTAGGGACGCGGGTTCTGCCAGGGCTTGTGCCATGGCGGCGCAGGTAAGAATCCGGATAGGTCGAATAGTAGTAAGTCTGCCGCATCGGGATAATCGCGCGGGCCGCGTATGAAAAGCTTCGACACGTCGGCGTCGTGACGATATGCGGGCCGCCATACACCGGGCCCTGGTCCACGATGTAGAACGGCTTCACGTAAGCAGGGCGCGGCGCCTTCACCACAACGGCGGGCGCACAGGTCGCCGCGCAGGCGCAGCAGACGTCGGCCGGCATCGCCAGCGTCCAATCGACCCGAGCGAGGCAAGCGCGACCAGCACAAGCGAGCGTGCAAACATTCGATGTCTCTCCTTCTCGCCTTCAATCCTGTGACTGCTTCGAGTTCTGTCGCGGCGGCCGAGCGCCGCTCGACCTGCGGCGCGACGTTACGTCGACATTGGCGGGCGGGTCGCCGCGTTCGGCGGCACCGGAGCGGACTGCGACTCCCACTGGCGGTGGTAGCTTCGGCGCGGGCTGGCGGCAGCTCGCCGATTCGGCGGTGGCTCGATCTCGTGGCGGCCGTAGCCGGGCTGGCGCCCGAACTGCGCCGGGAAATAGCGGCGGCTCGTAGCTGGGCGATCGGCCGCTGACGGCGGGCACGCCACTACGGTCAGCGGCATGGCCAGGACGGTCAAGGCCCCAGTCGCCCTCCACCACGCAGTAGGACGCGTCGCCGCCGTTGATGATGACGGGAACGCCGGGCCTGGCCGGGAATGACGATCGCGGGCGCATCACGCCGCCTGCTCGCGCACGTGAGCCCAGAAGTGCGACGCCGCACACAATCCACAGCAGCGCGATCGCCCGCATCACAACCTCCGTCCGCAACGCAACTGCGCAGTCTCGCAGGCAAATGGTGAAGCCGGTTGTCAACGACGCGGGCATTGCCGGCGTAAGCTTAATGCGCGCTACCGTGTCGCGATCTGCTCTACGATGGCAGTTCCGGACCGGGCGCGAGCATTCCATGCGTGGAATTCGCAGCTGCACCGGGGATTAGACTTTAGACGTAAGACCAGTGGCGCACAGACACACCCCTTGCCACGGTCTAGCGTGATCATGTGGAGGAGTTGGGCGTTGCTCGGGCCGAGGCAGCTCGCGTCCCCCGCATAACTTCAATTTTCGGGGGATACGCCCATGACTACCATCACCGAGCCGCATGCGTCGGTGCGCGGCGCCGGCATGACCAACGACGAGAAGTTCGTCATCTTCGCATCGTCGCTCGGCACCATCTTCGAATGGTATGACTTCTATCTCTACGCCGTGCTGGCGCCGTTCTTCGCGGCGCTGTTCTTCCCGTCCGGGAACGATACCGCGGCGCTGCTTTCAGCGTTCGCGACCTACGCGGCCGGCTTCCTGGTGCGTCCCTTCGGCGCGCTTCTGTTCGGCCGCATCGGCGACCTGGTCGGCCGCAAGTACACCTTCCTGGTCACCATCATGGTGATGGGCGCGTCGACCTTCCTGGTCGGCCTCTTGCCGACCTTCGCGCCGCACTACTTCCCGCTGCTCGGCGAGGTCGGCATCGGCTGGACCGCGCCGATCCTGCTGGTGACGCTGCGCCTGCTGCAGGGCCTCGCGCTCGGCGGCGAATACGGCGGCGCCGCGACCTACGTGGCGGAGCATGCGCGCCCAACGAGCCGCGGCTTCTCGACCAGCTGGATCCAGACGACTGCGACGCTCGGCCTGTTGATGGCGCTGATCGTGCATCGGCGTCTGCCGCTGAGTTACATGGACACGAAGCACGTTCGCGGAGTGGGGCTGGCGCATTCCGTTCCTGGTCTCGGTCATCCTGCTGGTCTTCTCGGTCTACATCCGGCTCAAGCTCAACGAGACGCCGATCTTCCAGAAGATGAAGGAAGAGGGCAAGGGCTCGAAGGCGCCGCTGACCGAGAGCTTCTTCCACTACCCGAACAACAAGTATCGTGCTTGCTCGCGCTGCTCGGCGCCACCGCCGGCCAAGGCGTGGTCTGGTACACGCGGCCAGTTCTACGCCCTGTTCTTCCTCACCATCACGCTCAAGCTCAACTACGTCCACGCCTATGTGCTGATCGGGCTAGTCGCTCATCATCGGCACGCCGCTTCTTCATCCTCTTCGGATGGCTGTCCGACCGGATCGGCCGCCTGAAGATCATCCTGGCCGGCTGTGCGATCGCGGCGGTGACCTATTTCTTCCTGTTCGCCCAGCTCACGCACTACGTGAACCCGGCGCTCGAGGCCTTCGCCGCAGAAGAATCCGATCACGGTTCACGCCGACGCCTCGACCTGCCAGGTGCACATCTTCGTCACCGCGTTCACGAAGTTCAGCAACTGCGACCGCGCCAGGACTTGCGTGACCAAGCTTGGCCTGTCGTTCAACGACCGAGAACGTGCCGAACGCGGGCGACAAGGTCGACGTGACCGATCGGCTCGACCAAGATCGAAGGGCTTCGACGCCGCGCGCTGGAACGACCGCGTTCCTCGACGCCGGTTACCCGAACCTGCAGCGCAATGCTCAGGGCGCGATCGTCGCCCAAGTCTGCCGACCCGTCCCAAGGTCAACTGGCCCATGACCCTGCTGATCCTGACGATCATGGTGATCTACGTGACCATGGTGTACGGGCCGATCGCGGCGTTCCTGGTCGAGATGTTCCCGACCAGGATCCGCTACACCTCGATGTCGCTGCCCTATCACATCGGCAACGGCTGGTTCGGCGGCATGCTGCCGCTGCTCGCGACCGCCTTCGTGGCCGCCTACGGCGACATCTACTTCGGCCTCTGGTACCCGATCGTCGTGGCCGTCATGACAGTCATCGTCGGCGCGCTGTTCCTGCGCGAGACCAAGGACGTCGACATCACGACCGGCTCTGTCGTCGACGATCAAAAGGCGGCCGCTGCTGCGAATTGATCGGGCGTCTGATCAGCCCTGATCCTCTTGAGCCCCGCCACGCGCGGGGCTTTTCTTTTGTGCGGTTCATCTTTTTGTAACTCGATCCGTTCGTCCCCGCGAAAGCGGGAATCCTGCGTACTCAAAGTGTATTTTTTTGGCACGAACCAAGCCGCTGTCGTCCCCGCGAAGGCGGGGACCCATAACCACCAAGATTTCGGTTATCGCCAGCCCTGCCACATCGCTTCGCTGCGGCGTATGGGTCCCCGCCTTCGCGGGGACGACATCGGAGAGTCATTGCTTCAGGGCCACTGGCGAGGACTCAGAACGGGTGGCCCTGGGTTCCCGCTTGCGCGGGAACGAACGGGATCGGATCATCACCGCGGCTGCGAGCCTGCCTTCTGCCAGCGCACGCGGCTCTGCTTGAGGCCGAGCGAGACGAGCATCGCGGCCATGCCGGATCGGCGCGCCGATCCCCTCCACCACCGGCACGCCGAGCTGCTCGCTCAGCCATTTCGGCTTCATCTGCACCGGGCATTGCGTGATGCCCTGCGGGATGATCACGTCGGCGCGGTCCTCCTCGATCAGCGCGCGCGCCGCCATCAGGAACGACTCGATCATCTTGTCGCGGTTGTCGGCGATGTGCTGCACGTAGAAGCCCGACGCGCGCCGTCCGGCGATGAACTGCTCCATGCCGTAGGCGATGCACTGCGCGCGGTGGCGATAGATCGAGGCCGGGTGATAGCAAACGACGCCGAAATGCTCGCCGACCTGCGCGGCGACATGCAGCGTCGCCTGCAGCGGCCCCACCACCGGGATATCGACCGCCGAGCGGCCGCCCTCGACCCCGATGTCGAGCATGCCGAGCGGCACCACCGCGTCGTAGCCCTCGCGCTCGGCCTGGCGGAACGCCTCGTGGAAGATCGGCGCCGCCGCCTGGATCTCGGCCGGCGTGAGACCGTCGAACGGCCGCGCCGGCACCGAGAGAATGCCGACCTCGACCTCGGCCGACGAATAGCTGCTGCGCCGCCTCCTCGCGCAGCCTGTAGCTGCTCTGGCGGATAGTCCCCGATCACGAATGCAACCCGGATCATGATGCTCGCGTCCCCCGTCTGTTTGTCTGCGACATTCCGGCATGGCCGGCGGAAACCGGCAAGGGGTTGATTGACGGGCCACAGGTTTTGTCCAACCTTGCGCCTCGATAACAATGACAGAGGAAACGCCAGGTGACCCGCCTGTCCAACTCCGGCAACGATCTGCGCGCGTTCATGGGCGAGCTTGAGGAGCTCGGAGAGCTGCGCGCCGTCAACGGCGCCGACTGGAATCTGGAGATCGGCGCGCTCACCGAGATCGGCGCCGAGCAGAACGGGCCCGCGCTCCTGTTCGACGAGATCAAGGGCTATCCGAACGGCTTCCGCGTCCTCTGCCAACGTCTTCGCCGGCCAGCGGCGCACCGCGCATGACGCTCGGGCTGCCGCGCGAGCTTACCGGCGTGACGCTGCTCAATGCCTGGCGCGCACGGCTGCGCGACTTCAAGCCGATGCCGCCGCAGCACCGTCACGGCGGCCCGCTGCTCGAGAACGTGATCGAGGGCGACGCCGTCGATCTCGACAAGTTTCCGACGCCGCTCTGGCACGAGAAGGACGGCGGCCGCTACATCGGCACCGGCGACGCCGTGATCACGCGCGATCCCGAAACCGGCGTGGTCAATGTCGGCACCTATCGCTGCATGATCCAGGGCAAGAACCGCATCAGCGTGAAGATGAACAAGGGCAAGCACGGCCGGCTCGCGATGCAGAAGTATCACGCCATGGGCAAGCCCTGCCCGATCGCGGTCTCGGTCGGGCACGCGCCGCAATTGTTCATGGCGGCGCAACTGCCGATGCCGCTCGGCGTCGAGGAATACGGCGTCGCCGGCTGGCTCGCGGCGCGCCGATCGACGTGATCGAAGTCGCCCGCGACCGGCCTGCCGCTGCCGGCCTTCGGCGAGATCGTGCTCGAAGGCGAGGTCGCGCCCTACAAGGACGGCGAGCCGCCGAAGGAAGGCCCGTTCGGCGAATGGCCCGGCTACTACGCCGACACCACCGTCGGCGAAGTGCCGGTGATGGAGGTCAAGCGCATCTACTATCGCAACGATCCGATCATGCTCGGCGCGCCGCCGCTCAAGCCGCCGAACAATTTCATCTCGCTGCCGCTCGGCGCCGCCGTGCTCTGGGACCAGCTCGAGCGCGCCGGCATTCCCGAGGTGAAAGGCGTCTGGGGCTATGTCTACGGCTCGCAGACGCGGCCCGTTCACGGTGGTCGCGATCCGCCAGGCCTATGCCGGCCACGCCAAGCAGGCGCTGCTGGTCGCGTCCGGCGCGCGCGCCGGCGCCTATGGCGGCAAGTTCGTCGTCGTGGTCGACGACGACATCGACATCACCAATCTCGGCGACGTGATCTGGGCGATGTCGACCCGCTGCAATGCGCGCGAGGGCATCGACCTCGTCAAGAACGTGTGGACCTCGCCGGCCGATCCCGCGATCCCGCCGGATGAGCGCTCGCCGCGCGGCTACACCTCCGATCGCGTGCTGATCGACGCCTGCCGGCCCTATCGCTGGATGGACGAATTCCCGGAGGTCAACTGCGTTCCCGCCGGACGTCAAAGAGCAATACCGCAAGAAGTGGAATTTCTGATGCAGCACGACTCCGTGTCATGGCCGGCTTGACCCGGACATCCACGCTGCTCAATGTGAAAGCAAGACGTGATGTCCGGCACAGGCTGCATGACGACGTCACGGTCGGTGCGAGTCTTGCGGCGCATGCCTGCGATCGCCGGCTTCCGCCGCGGCGCAGGATTTCTACGCGGCAAGACCATCAACCTGATCGTCGGCAACGCCGCCGGCGGCGGCTACGACGTCTACGCGCGCCTGCTCGCGCGCTACATGCCGCAGCTACATTCCGGGCGAGCCGACCATCGTGGTGCGCAACATGCCGGGCGCCGGCGGCATGGTCGATGTCCAATCACATCTATTCGCAGGCGCCGCGCGACGGCCTGACCATCGGCATGATGTCGCGCTCCAACCCGATCGAGCCGGTGCTCGGCAACCCGGCGGCCAAGTTCAAGAGCCGAGGAATTCCTCTGGCTCGGCACCTCGTCGAGCTACGAGGACGACGCCTATTGCCTCGTCATCCGGGCGGACTGCGCCGTTCAAGACCGATCGCGGACGTCCAGAAGCCGGAGGCCGTCCGCTGCTGCTCGGCGGGCTCGCCGCCGGCGGCACCGACACCGACATTGTCCTGATTGCGCGCGACGTGTTCAAGCTCAACACCCAGCTCGTCCGCGGCTATCGCAGCGCCGGAGCTCAATCTCGCGATCCAGCGCGGCGAGGTCGAAGGCCGCGCGCATCGGCATGTCGTCGATCTCCAGACCGGGCTCGCGGACTGGTCTGCAGCGACGGCAAGCTGCGCTTCCTGCTGCAATTCGGCCACGAGACGCGCTGGAAGGGACTGCCCGACGTGCCGACCGCGCGCGAACTTGCCACCAGACCGCCGACGACAAGGCGCTGCTCGAGCTCGCCGAGCTGCCGTTCCTGATGGCGCGGCCGTTCGTCGGCGCCGCCCGGCGTGCCCGCCGCGCAGGCGGCGATCCTCAAGAAGGCGTTCATGGACGCCCAGAAGGACGCCGACTACCTGCGCGAAGCGGCGCAGATGCAGATCGACATCAGCCCGCTCTCGGGCGACGAGATTGCGGGCGTGATCAAGCGCATCGCGCAGACGCCGCCGGCGGTGGTGGCGCGATATAAGGAAATTCTGGGGTCGAAGTAGGCGCTGGCAACCTGTCACGCTGCCTTCGGCGAGTGCTATCATTCCGCCGGTGGTCGCCATGGAACAGGAGCAACCCTTGGAGCGTTAAGCGCGGACACGGGAGCGACATCCATGACCGCCAACACGCTCGCAAAGGCCTGGTTGTTCAGAGCCGGACTGACCGGCGTTAAGCCCACTTGGTGGAAACGCGCCTATATCGCTGCTGTCTTGCGGATCTCGCCGTCCTCGTGATACTTGGTCGTCGCTGGCGATGAATGGTTTCGGCTGGGCTGCACTGCACCCGCAATTTTGGCAAAACGAAACCAAAAGCCGAATCAAGAGTTTTGGCAAAACGAAACCAAAAGCGGACGCGGACGCCCTATCGCACCGCCCGCCGGACTTTCTCCATGACCGAGGCCGGCGCGTTGACGATATCAGTGACAAGCTGCTGCAGCTCCTCGCCCGCCATTGGCGCTGATCTCCATCAGCTGGCGCTCGGCCTCGGCACGAAACTCCGGGTCCTTCATGGTGGCGTCGAAGGCGCGGCGCAGCGCCGCGACCCGCTCGGGCGGCACGTCCGGCATTGGTCGCGATCGGGCGCGCCAGCGACGCGACCTTGCCGACGAAATCGAACACCACCTTCTGCTCGGCGCTGGTGGCAAGATCGCTCAGCAGCGGCACCTCCGGATAGTCCGGGTTCTTGCTTGAGGCCCCATTGCAGCAGGAAATTGAACAGCGGCCGCCCGTCCGGCGCCGGTCTCGCTGCCGCCCGTGAACATCGCCTTTCGGATTGCTGGTGCCGCGGCCATCGATCTCGCCGCGCTCCATGGCGAGGTTCATGTTGGGGCCGCTGGTGTAGCCCGGCACGAGCTTGAACCTTGTGCCAAGCGTGCCGTTGGTGACCAGCGTGAGCCAGGCCGAGGCATCGGCGAGCGAGGGCACGCCGATGATGGTCTCGCGCCGCTTGGCGTCCTCGAGCGTCCTGGTCGGCGGACGCGCGCGAGGTGAGCAGGAAGCTCGCTGCGTCGCTCATGTTGCCGATCCAGTTGAGCGCGCGCATGTCGATCTTGAGCTTGTCGTTGAGGCCAAGCGCCTGCTCGAG
Organism: uncultured Alphaproteobacteria bacterium; assembly: GCA_963745515.1. Lineage (GTDB taxonomy): Bacteria > Pseudomonadota > Alphaproteobacteria > Rhizobiales > Xanthobacteraceae > VAZQ01. Next base: position 394,497 of record CAVUXO010000004.1, on the reverse strand, counting down.
CGGAAAGGTCTGCGTCACCATGGTGAGCACGGTGCCGTCGCGCGGGTGCACGTCGGCGACGTAATTGAGCGCGGTGAGCCCGCTGCCGCCCGGCATGTTGACCGGCATCGCGGTCGGATGGCCCGGAATGAAGCGCACCATGTGGCGGATGAGCAGCCGCGAATAGAGATCGTAGTTGCCGCCCGGCGCCGCCCGGATGACGATCCGGATCTGCTTGCCCCGATAGAAATCCTCGACCGGGTCGGCCCACGCAGGAAGCGCGACGAGCACCGCGATCAGCGGTGCAGCGAGAGCAATGCAGCGGACCAGGCGCGTCATATCGAGCAGGGACAATTCTTTCAGGATAAGGCTAGCAGGTGAATTCATAGCGCAACCGGAGCCAGCATGGCGCGGATCGGCTTTCTGATCAATCCGATTGCCGACATGGGCGGGCGCGTCGGTCTCAAGGGCACCGAACTCGGTCGCGGCGGAAGCTGCACGGCGAGGCGCCCAACCCGTCGCCAATGCCCGGCGCTCGAAGCGCTGCGCGAGCTTACAAGGCACTGACCGAGTGATGCCAAAGCGCCGGACTTTCGGCCGCACCAACCGCCCCCTGGGTGGTTGCTCAGCCCTTCGCTTGTGGGCTATGTAGCGTCCAGGGATTCCCCATTTCGCCGGGTTAGCTCAGTGGTAGAGCAGCGGTTTTGTAAACCGTTGGTCGGGAGTTCAAATCTCTCACCCGGCACCGCAGTTACATCGATCTAGCCGGCATTTTCCGGCACAAATCGCAAGGCACGCCGCGCAGCAGCAGCGCTCGTCGGCCGGCACGAGAGGGCACAGTCCGCTCACTCTGCGTTCCGTTCCGGCGAGACACTGGCAAACCTAGCACTGGCAAGCTTGGCGACGCGATCATGAGCACCGCCAAGAACCTGTTGACCCCGACGAGGATCAGTGCGCGACCAACATATCGGAAACTGGATCGTCGTCCTGGACTACGGGCGTGGCGGCTTGCTGATCCTCGGAAGGGCTATGATCCAAAGTCCTCGCGGATCACGACAAGCCGCTCTCGCAAAGTTTCACACCTAGGTGCAATGGAACAGACCCAAAGGACAATGGCCTTATAGCAGCGCAAGGTGCAAACAAACTTCTTATTCACGGCCGGATATCAAATCATGGCCCTATTAGCTGTCGAAATTGTGCTGCTTGTCGCCAAGTTGGGATGGATCGGCGCCGCATTGGTGGTCGTCGCCTTCCTGGCAGCAACGGTCAACTATTTGGCTCCGTCGGGAAGATACCACATCGCCTCGCACGCAAGTGAGCTGGCTCCTCTGAGTAAACCAACCAGCACGACTCATGGTGGGTTTGCAAAAGAATGGTGTGCCGTACACCGGGTCAGCCTCCTATCCCATTAGATAGAACAGGCCCATAACGGGAAGGGGCACAGCGGAGGCCTGGGACAGATCGCGGTTTCCGAATTCTTTTGATGCCGGGGTGCAATGGTCCTCGTAGCCGAACGAGCAGACGCTCCATATCTGCCATCGTAGCTCGGAGTCTGACGTTCCAACTCGGCACGAAGCTCACGCATTTCTGGGAATTGCATCACGCCACCGCAAACTCGTTAATGAGATCCAACGGCGCATCATTGTCGAATGGTCTGCTTCCCATCCTCCCATCAAGATTTCTCCTTATCGCGAACGGACACCCTCAAGCGCTTTTTTTGCGCCGTCGGCGACGTGTTCAGGACACTCAAAGCAGCCCTGTCCGACGTTTGCCGCATTGGCCTGAGTGATGAATTCCTGTTCGAATAATGTCATCGTGCTGAATTCGAGAGAGCACCGGCACCAGCAAGGGAGACGTTACATGATCCGCAAGGCAAAAGCAGTTTGGCGCGGCACCGGGCGGGCGGGAGATGGTCATCTATCCACCGACTCCGGCGTGCTTGCCGAGACTCCTTATTCGTTCAAAACCCGTTTCGAAAACGAGAAGGGCACCAATCCGGAAGAGCTGATCGCCGCCGCCCATGCCGGCTGCTTCACCATGGCGCTGGCGTTTCAGCTGCAGGGCGCAGGCTTTACGCCCACAGAGCTCAGTACGGAGGCGGCGGTTACTCTTGAGCAAGAGGGACAGGGCTTCCGCATCAGCCGGTCGGCGCTGACGCTGCGCGCCCAGGTGCCGAACCTGGATGAAGCCGCGTTTGCTCGAATGGCCGGCGAAGCAGAGAAGAACTGCCCGGTCTCCAAAGTCCTCAATGCCGAGATCACCTTGGATGCCAAGTTGATCCGATGAAAAATAGCGGGCGACAGGGGGGCGGCTCGGGCTGCTGCTGTCACTGCACAGCGAGCGGCACGCAGCGATTCGATCAGCGGAGCTCGCAAAACCAAAACGGCCAGCGCGACGCCGCGATATTGCCACCCCTATCGGAGGCCCGGATTGCTGTTGTTACTGCTGGTTGTAGGAACTCAGGCCACTCCTCACCATGGCGGCATCGCCGCTGCAATAACCCGCGCGGGCGCTGAAAGCATTCCTACCTCGACGCGGATTGAAACCGCATCCACCGGCCGTACCCGGCATGCAAACTCGCTTTGCTCGTATCGACACCCGAATAACGTATTGAAAAATTGAGCACAAAGCCTCGGGGTAACGATCAACCGCCGATCCAGCAGAACTCGCGACCCGGAGTTTTCCACTTCCCGCACCGCCGCATGCGGGTGCCTCTTGCGCCAGAAGGCGGAAGCATGCATCCACGGGGCGACCAAGCAGGGAGACGTGCGATGGCGTTAGACGAAGGCGTCGAGCTGGAATCCGTCAAGAAGCCACTCGGTGAAGCGGGCGACATCCTGGGCCTGTGGCAGGACGACGACGGAAGCGTCGGATTGACTTTCGTGTCGGATCTGAAGCCAGAAGCCTGGAAGGCCATTTTGTCAGAAGCTGTTTTCGAGATTGCCGATGAGCTTGCCGGCGGCGACGACAAGCGCCGCGCCGAGATCGTCGCGATCATCACGGGAAAATAAGGACGCCCCAGACGCAGCGTCCTCGCGCATGTTCAGAACATGCGCGACAGCCAAAGACTAGAGGGCTGATCGCGGCTCGATCGAGACCGTCATCAGCCCTCAGTCGCCTGAAAATCCGATCGGTGTATCGACGAAGATCTTGTATTGCTGGGCGCGCGGCTTGCTCTTGTCCTCGTCGTTGACAAGCTGAAGCGAGCTTTTGCCTAGTAGCGCGCGCGGCAGAATCATCACACGAATGAAGCGACTTGGCCGGTCGGCGGCGGCCTGCGCGAACACCGGATCGGGTCCGCTCTCGTACCAGGCGGAGCCCGGGCCGTAGCTCGTCGAATGGCCCTGCGTGTCGATGCGGATGCCGCCTTCGATCAGGCAACGGATGCCTGGCCCCTGGTGCCGATGCAGATAGGCGCAGCCGCCGGGCGGAAACGCCACGCTGTCGCCGCGCAGCAAGAGCTCGCCTTGTGGCAGCGTCGAGAGCGCGGCCGAAAGCTTCTTGCGGGTGGTACCGTCCAGGAGCCACTCGCTCGTGTCGCCCGGCACCAGCTCGAACCGCCACCAGGTCACGCCGGCCGGGCCGGGCTCGATCATCAGCTCGCCCTCGCCGTGCCAGGCTTCGCCTTCGCCCACCGCGCGGCCCTCGAACGTGGCGGAGCCATGCACGACAAAGATCATGCGCGGCGCCGGCGGCAGGCCGACTTCAGGCGAATCGTTCGAGAGCACGTCCTCGTAGAGGCGCAGGATCGCAGGCATTGTTCGATTGCTTTGGCGCTATTGCTTCGGGATGCCAGCCTTCTCGATCACGGCTGACCACTTCTTGATGTCGGCCTCAAGCCGAGCCTTGAACTCGGCCGGCGAGCTTGCCTTCGCCTCGACGCCGAACTCGGCATATCTTGCTTTCACATCCGGCGCCGCCAGAATCTCGCGCATCAAAGCGTTGACACGATCGATGATCGCTTGCGGCGTGCCGGCCGGCGCCGCAATGCCGTTCCACGACGTCACCTCATAGCCCGGGGCGGCTTCGGCAACCGTCGGCACTGAGGGTAGATAGCTCGCACGCGCAAGTCCGGAGGTGCCGACCGGACGCAGCTTGCCGTCTGTCAGGCCCCCCTTTATGGCGGCGTAGAACTCGACCATCAGCTGCACGTCGTTGCGCAAGAGCGCCACGGTCACATCCGGAGTCGTGCGATAGGGCACGATCTGGAAATTGAGATTGGCGGTCGACTTGAACAGCTCGGCGCCGAGGTGTTGGGTGCTGCCGACCGCGATGGTGCCGACGTTGAGCGCACCCGGCTTCTCGCGCGCGGCCTTGATGAAATCCCCCAGAGTCTTGAACTCGGAATCTGCGTTGGTGGCGAACACGAGATCGAAGTTACCGAGCGCGGAGATCGGCGCGAAGTCCTTGACCGGGTCGAACGGCAACGACTTGTACAAGGCCACGCTGATCGCCGTGCCATTGGTGACGAGAGCAAGCGTGTGCCCATCGGGCGCCGCCGTGGTCACGGACCTCGCCGCCGCGATGCCGCCGGGTCCCGGCTGGTTCTCGACCACGAGCCGCTGTCCGAGCTTCTCGCCAAGCTTATCGGCGGCAAGGCGCGAGGTGATGTCGGCAACGCCGCCGGCGGCAAACGGCAGCACGAAGCGGATCGGCCGGCTCGGAAAAGTCTGAGCGCGGGCGATGCTCGGCATTGCGACGGCTGTGGCCGCCAAGCCTCTTGAGAGTTGCCTGCGCGTAAGCAGTGTCATGTTCATTTCTCCTTGCGTCTTGTCCTCAGCCTGCCTTGCGGACCGCAGGCTTGGACACATTCTGTAAATGCGCCAGCACCTCGTCGAGGTGCATAACATCAGCGTATTTGTGATGCATGTCGAACAGGTTCACCTTGTGTGAGAGCTCGCTGCGATCGAAACAGCATTCCTCGACCAGCACGACATGAAAACCACTGGAATAGGCGTCGACCACGCTCGCGCGCACGCAACCCGACGTGCTCTCGCCGCACACGACGAGGGTCTGCACGCCGAGCTGGGTCAGATGCGCGAGCAGCGGCGTGCCGTAGAACGCGCTTGCGCGCTGCTTGGTGATGACGACATCGCCCGGCTGCGGCTTGAACTCGGGCCTGATGTCATAGTCGGTCGGATCGAAGACCGGCCGGTTGCGTTTGGTGGCGGAAACAAACTTGGGCTTGCTCGCCTCGCGCGTATCGCCGGTGGAATAGAAGACCGGCAGTCCTGCCGCGCGCGCGGCGGCAAACAGGTGCCTGGTCGGCTCGATCGCCTCATGGGCGTAGCGACCACAGGAATTCGCGAAAGTCTTGGCGAGCTGGTGGGGCGGAAGAGCGCCGCCACGATAGACAACCTCATAGAGATCGATCGCGAGCAGCGCCGGATTGGGCCCCACGAACGTCTCGCGCTGGTAGCAGGAGTAGACTTCGAGGATCTCGGGCGACACCACGTCCTTCCAGCAATGGTCCTCGAAGCTATCGGTCATCCTGTTGCTCCAGTTGCAGAATTTGCTCGCCAATCGAGCCTAACGGGCCGTAGCCGTGAATGCCATATGGCTTTGCCGGCCCGCGACATATAGCCTTAACGTTGGCTGTCTTGAAAGATCAGTCCGGCCGCCAAAAGCCGCAACAAAGAGCTGGCACAAGCGCCGGCGTGGCGACGACCTCATAGGGGAGGACAACCGTGCAGGCACTCACAAGGCGTTCCCTGGTGCTGGGCGCGATGGCGGCGCCCGTTTCGGCCTATGCGCAAGCATGGCCCACAATCAGACTGGTCGTACCCTACCCGCCCGCCGGATCGACCGACGTCATTGCCCGCCTGGTGCAACCGGAGCTGCAGCGGCGGTTAGGCGCGACGGTGATTATAGAGAACCGGCCGGGTGCGTCGGGTAGCATCGGAACGGCCAGCGTTGCCAAGTCGCCGCCTGACGGTAGCTCCTGGCTGTTCGTGTTCGACAATCATGCGGCCAATCCGTTCGTTCTGGGCAACCTGCCATTCGACACCGAGAAGGATCTCGACCCGGTGCTGTTCATCGGCACCGCACCCTATGTGCTCGCCACCAATCCGTCGAAGCCGTTCAAGACGCTCGCGGATGTCATCGCGGCCGCGCGGGCGAAGCCCGATACGGTGAGCTATGGCTCGGTCGGCAGCGGCAGCGTCGGCCATCTCGCGATGTCGCTGTTGTCGAAGCAGGCCGGCGTGCGGCTCGTCCACGTTCCCTATCGCGGCGGCGGGCCCGCCATGAACGATGCGATCGCTGGCCATGTCGATCTGCTCATCGGCAGCACGGCGCTGGCGATCCCGCAGATCCAGGCCGGCACCATCAGGGGGGTGGTGCAGACCGGCAAGGCGCGCACGTCGGCGCTTGGCACCATCCCGACCGTCAACGAAAGCGGCTTTCCCGATTTCGAGGCCTATGCGTGGTGGGGCGTGTTCGCGCCAGCCGGCACGCCGGGCGAGATGATCGCCCGCTTTGGTGCCGAGCTGACGGCCTCCTTGCGCGAGCCGCGCATTGCCACACAGCTCACCGAGGGCCAGCAGGTGACGATGGCGCTCAGTGGCCCGCAAGAGCTGCGCTCCTTCCTGTCCGGCCAGATGAAGACCTGGGGTGCAGTCGCGCGCGAATTCGACATCAAAGGCGAGTAGCACCGACGCTCAGAGCTTCGAGAGCGCCGCCATATCAATCGCGCGCGCATAGGCGAGCTTGTCGATGACCGACGCGCTGCCTTGCACCGCGATGATGAACTTGCCGCCGACCGTCATGTGCAAGTCGCCATCGACGCTCTGCAGCGCGCGCTCGCCGCCGATCGTCACGATCTTGCCCATCGCGCCCGCGACCTCTCGGGTGGCCATCATGGTGGCTAACTGCGCGATCACCGCCGCGTCGCTGGAGATCTGCACCTCGATCTGGTCGCCGGCTTTGTTCTCATAGCGGCGTAGCGCGCTCGAGGCACCGTAGGCTGCACTGCCGACGGCAGTAATCTCGGCCTCGTCCGCAGTCCAGCCCGTGAGCGGCGCCGGCAGCAGCTTGCCATAGGCTTCGGCGTGCTTCTGCCCGATGAGCTGGGAAGCCAGCCCAAACGCCTCCTTGGCCTTTGAAAGCTCGCCGTCCGCATAGGCCTTGCGCCCAGCCTCAATCGCGTCGGCCACGTCGTCACCGAGCGCCGCGCCGGCCATCAAGCCCGAGAATGCCACCGCCAAGACCGTCGATCGCATCGCCGTCACCCCTTGGGAGACCTCGCTTCCTAACGATGCTACCGCGCCAGCCGCCTGGAGGCGAGCCGGTTCGCCCTACCCTAGTGCCCCGTTTCCGAAGTTCGTGATACACCTCAGCACACTCTGACACGAACTTCGGAAACAAAGGGGCACTAGCAACTCTATGATTCTAGTGCCGCTTCGATTTGAAGTTCCTAACGGAGTTTGCTGCAGGTGGTGTAGGAACTTCAAATCGGCGGCACTAGTGCGTCACCTCTGCACGTCGTTGAAATGCCGCAGGTCGGGCGGCGACTGGCCCGGGCGACTCGGCTCCAGCTTGCCGTCGATCCCGACGTGGTAGGTCTGCCCTTCGAGGAAGATGTAATCGTTGTTCTCCGCGCAACTATGCTCGATCCAGTTTGGGTCGCGCGTGCGGGTATAGCCGCGGGTCACGGTCCAGGGGCGGGTCAGCGCGTTGTCGACGGTCGTGATCTCATCGCGCAGGATGTTCGGGTTCGCCTTGTCGAGAAAGATGCGCTCCTTGACGACGGTCTGATTGTCCTCGTGGAACGGAATGCCGCTCGGATCAAAAATCCGCGGCCCCTTGAGATCGCGCGTCTCGACCTCGAGCACGTCGTAGCGGCCGTCGCCATCCTCATCGACCCATTTCCCGATCGAATAACCGGAGAATGACGGCTCGACATTCTTCGGCCAGTCGCGGCCATCGGTATAGATGCGGCGGAACTCGCTGTTGAAGGTGATGTGGATGTAAGTGATGTCCGGCAGAACGATCACCTCCATCGGCTCATACGCCATCATCATGCGCGGCATACCGCCCGGCATGCAGCGCACTTGCGTGTTGTAATACTGGCCGCCAATCCGCGCCTCCGCGATGTTGGCTTCCCAGATCGCCTGGTACTCCGGCTTCAGCGGCGGCTGCTGCCCACGCACCGGCGGCTTGGTCGGATCATATTGCCCGCCGGCGCCGATCCGCACCCATTGACCCTTCCAGTCGGGAAATTTGGAACTGTCTTGCGACCACGCGCTCGTGCTGGCCGCGCATAGCATCGCCAACAGCGCAATCGAAACAATTATGGCGCGGTCAGGCATCGCTTCCTCCCTCTATTGGCTCTGCTGCCTGCCGGCGCGCCGAGACTGCAACCGGCTGGCAACAGCTTGTTCTTGAAAATTACACTGCTTAACGGCTCACGCGGAAGGGGGCGCAGACATTCCATCAAGCTTCAGCCGCCGAGCGATCGCCCCATCATCCGGAACGTAGACCCGCTCCACCGGGGTCCTCAACTCGCTGGTCCCAACGCGTGACAAGAGCTCGCGCTGCCCGGAGACGAACTCTGTCATGTCGATGACCTCGAGCAACTCGCGCTTGCCGAAGTCTTCCAGTACCGGGCCCCGCAAACCGAGCTGGATCGCGCGCCGCGCGACCGCGTTGCCGAAAGGATCATGATCCGGATCCCATTGCAGGCGCACGTTCGAAGTTGCGAGCGAAGCCTTCCAGGCTTCCTGGCTGCTGTGGTCCGATTGGCCGAAACTCGACGCCACCGCCTGCGCCAGAATGCTGTCGAAGAATTCACGGCGAAGGCGCAGGCCAAGCGTCGTCTCCTGCCCGTCCTTGGTGCCCCAGCCCGATCGATACATCATCCAAAGGAAATTCGGCTTGATCCAGCTCATGCGCGAGTACGAGAACTCGCCGCCGAATGCGCCGTGCTCGACTGCATAGTGGCCGATCGATGGCCGATAGGCCTGATAGACCACGATGCTGTCCGCATCATAGTGCGCAAGGATATGCGGACCTTCCGTTGGCCATGTGATGACCTGGTCGAGGTAGCGCGCATTCGGAAGATTCACGGATACCAACTCATCCTAGTGCCGCCGATTTGAAGTTCCTACACCATCTGCAGCAAACTCTGTTAGGAACTTCAAATCGAAATGCGGCACTAAAATCATAGAGTTCCTAGTGCCTCTTTGTTTCCGAAGTTCGTGTCAGAGTGTGCTGAGGTGTATCACGAACTTCGGAAACGGGGCACTAGCGCCGATACTTGCGCGCGTCACTCCTGTCCCTCTTGCTCCGGTCCTCCCGGCGTCGTCCCTGCCAGGAGCCAAGCAAAGTAGCTCTTCTCGACGCTCTCGATCGGCATCACCAGGATCGCCGGGGTCTCATAGGAATGCATCGCCTTCACGGCAGCCGAAACCTGCTCGCTCAGGAGCGCGCGGGTCTTGATGATCATGACCACCTCCTCGCCGCGTTCCAGCGCGCCGTTCCACCAGTAGTGGGAGATCATGCCGGGCAGGATGTTGACGCAGGCGCATAGCCGCCGCTCGACCAGCGCGCGGCCGGCTTCCTCCGCCTCGACAAGAGAGGGATAAGTCGTATAGACGAACACCGCACGTTCCGTGTTCATGAGCGTCTCCTTATGCTTAATGCGCTACCCGATGTGCGCATATCCGATGCTTCCACTGGAAACCTCGCTTGTACCGCATGCTTCATGCGTTGCCCGCAGCAACCGACATCGCCGTGATGGCGCCCCGCAATCTCCCGCAGCCAGAAGCCGAAAGCGCGGTCTGATGACTTCTACCACCCCGAGCTACGAGCACGATCGCCTTCCTGGCAAGCCCCAATCCCGAAGCCAAGGAGGCGTGTGAGCGCCTGAGCCAGCACTACGGCAACGCCGCGCCGGAGACCGCCGATGTGATCGTCGCGCTCGGCGGCGACGGCTTCATGCTGCAGACGCTGCACCGCTTCATGAGCGCCGGCAAGCCGATCTACGGCATGCATCGCGGCACCGTCGGCTTCCTGATGAACGAGTACAACGCCGATCATCTGCGTCGACGGCTCGCCGCGGCGCGCAAGACCGTCGTCCACCCGTTGCTGATGGAAGCGCGTGACGGCAAGGGACAGGTGCATCGCCTGCACGCTTTCAACGAGGTCTCGTTGTTCCGCCAGACCTCGCAAGCGGCGCATCTGCGCATCCTGGTCGACGACAAGGAACGCATGGCGGAGCTCGTCGCCGACGGCGATCCTGGTCGTCGACGCCCGCCGGCTCGACCGCCTACAACCTCTCCGCCCAGGGCCCGATCATTCCGATCAACGCTTCGCTGCTCGCGCTCACGCCGATCAGTCCGTTCCGGCCGCGGCGCTGGCATGGCGCGCTGTTGCCCGACTCCGCCCAAGTCGAGATCGAGGTGCTTTGGCCCGAGCGGCGGCCCGTCGCCGCGGTCGCCGATCACGTCGAGGTGCGCGGCGTGCATGCGGTCAAAGTCCATATGGACCATGGCATCGCCATGAATCTTCTCTTCGATCCCGGCCACAGCCTGGAAGAGCGCATCCTGCGCGAGCAGTTCGGGTACTAGCGCTGAGACAAAGTGCACGTCACGAGCTCAATCAAAACGGCGCCCGGCTTTCACCGGGCGCCGCAATGTTTGCTGCAGAGCTGCGGCGGCCGCGTCAGCGGCTCGACACCTCCACACCGAGCGCCGCGCCGATCTCGGCCTGCTTGACGGTGGTGCCATGGCCACCGGCAATCAGCGCGTCCTTGATGCCATACTTCTTGAACGCCTCGCCGACAGCGAGCGTGCCTTCGCTGCGCGTCACCGGACCGCGCGGCGAAATGAGGTCGGTCACGAAGACGACATTGTCCTTGACCACGTGGCCGAGCAGATAGCCTTCCGCATGCGGGTTCTTGATGTTGTAGATGCGGATCTCGTTGCCCGCATCGTCCTTGAGCGTGGTCTGGTCCTTGACCTCGGTGATGCGCACGGGCTTGCGCGCCTTCTGCTGCGTCGTCGTTGGCGACCGTGCGCGGATTGCGCAGCGCCCGGTCGAAGTAGGCCCGAGTCGGAGCCGCCACCAGGATGGTCGCGCCTTCGGCCACGTAAGCGCGCAGGCCGCCGGAGTGATCCATGTGGTGGTGGGTCTGGACAAGGTATTTGATCGGCTTGCCCGGATACTTGGCCTTGGCGAGATCGATGACCGTGCGCGACAGCGCCTCGCCATAGGGCGCGTCGAACACGACGAGGTGGTCCTTCATCGCCACGATCAGGTTGTTGCCGCTTGCGCCCTGCGCGTGCTGCACATTCGGCGCGAGCTCGACCAGCTTCACGCTGACGCCCGCCGGCACGTACGGCTGCTCGGTGTCCATGTAGCGTGACATGTAGAGCCGCCGGATGATCCACTGATACGGCACGTTGCTGGTCGCCGGCGCCTTGAGGGCGGAGCGCACTGCATCCGGAACCGCAAACGCGTCGCCCGCGATCGTCGGATTGGCCGCAACTTGACTATAGGTCACCTTGCCGACCTCGACGCCGCCGATCCGGTAGGACAGCGCGTGCGCAACCTGGACGCCGCCCACGGCTTTCCAGTCGCTGAGCACGGCGTCGTAGGGCTGATCGCCCTGCACGTTGTCGTCGTCGAGCGTGCGGATCGCCGCCGGCAGCTTGGTCCTGGCGTCGAACAGGATGATGTAGCTCACGCTGCCGTCGTTGAAGCTGACCGCCCGGTAGGATTGCCCGCCGATGCGCTGGTTGCCGATCGAACGCACGTCCTTCGGATTCTCCATCGCCTTGAGCAGGAGCGTCGGCGACGCACGGTTGAGCTCGCGCTGAGCCGCCGCCATGCGCATGCTCGCCATCGCGGTGTTTGCGCCCTTGTCGTCGGTGACGAAGCCGCCGTTCGGCAGCACGGTCTCGGTGTATTTGATCATCAAGGCTGGGTCGGGATATTTGTGATCGCGATCCCATTGCGTGCGGGCGCGACCGCCAGCGAGATCACGGACCGCCGTGAATTTCACGTCCTCGACGTGCTTGGGATCCTTGCCGGCGACCTTTGATTGGCCGGGCTCCCAATACTTCGCCTCGCCCGTGATGCTGACCGACTTGAGATTGCGCAGCGCGTCAGCGCCACCGAGCGCCTGGACCGCGTCACTCACAAGCTTTTGGACTTGCTGGGCGGACGCCGGCTGGCTGAGCGCCAGCAGCAAGGCGGCCGAGATCGACAATGCGTATTTCATGCGTTACCTCCCGGTTTGCATCGAATCAGGGACTTATGCTTTCGGCCCGCTTGTGGGCACTTCCCGTCCCTGACATCACACTAGCATCAATACGGGGCGGGCGCACGGCCCCCTTCCCTCCGCGGTTGTGGCCTTACCGCCGCAGGGTCCTTCTTTATCTCTTGAAAAAACGTTATATTCTTCGAAATATTTCGTCATCGATGAGCTCGCGAGCATGCTGACGGCGTCCACCTATCACGCTAGCGACGGGGCGGCTTACGAGCACTTTCTCGGGCGCTGGACCAAGGTGCTTGCGCCACCTTTTCTCGATTTCGCCGAGCTTCCTTTGGACGGACCGCTGCTCGATGTCGGCACCGGAACCGGGAGCTTGGCTTTCGCCATGGCACAACGCTGGCCGACGCGCCGGATTCTCGGGGTCGACGTTGCCGAACCCTACATCGCATATGCGCAGTCGCTGGCGGCAGGACCGTCGCCCGCGTTCGAGATCGGGGACGCGTGCACCCTGCCGTTCCAGGATGGCACGTTCTGCGGAGCGGCTGCTCAGCTTGTCCTCAACTTCGTGCCGAACGCAGCAGCGGCCGTCGGCGAGATGAAGCGAGTGACCAAACGCGGCGGAACAATCGCTGCCGCAGTATGGGATTTTCGCGGCGGTCTCGTCTTCCAGAGGATCCTTTGGGACACGGCAGCCGGGATTGATCCGCAGGCGGGCATCGCCCGCGACCGGCTCTTTTCCAGTGCGCTCGCCCTGCCGGACGCCTTGCCGCGGCTTTTCAGCGCGGCGGGTCTTGGCGACGTGCAACGCGGCTCGATCACGATCCGCATGAACTTCCTCGATTTCGACGACTACTGGCAGCCATTGCTGGGCGGACAAGGCCCGTTCGGCTCCTATGTGGCCACGCTCTCATTCGACGTGCGCCGCCGGATCGAGGATGCAGTGCGGCGCGCCTATTGCTCCGGCGCACCTGACGGCGAGCGGTCGTTGACCGCGACGGCGTGGGCCGTGCGCGGAAGAGTTCAATGATGTCCTGCTAACCAAGATCATGCCAGCAAAGGAGAACGGTATGAAACTCAGCGCACGCAACCAGCTCAAGGGCAAGATCGTGGATGTGATCAAGGGCGCGACCACCTCGCACGTCAAGGTGGATATCGGCCAGGGCGTCATTGTCATGTCGGCGATCACCAACGAGGCCGTGACCGACCTCGGGCTCAAGAAGGGCGACGACGCCTGGGCGATCATCAAGGCATCCGATGTGATGATCGGAAAGTAGCCTCGCGCCCTGCAGCTGTTTCGCGTTCTACGGCAGCGCTATCACTTGAATAGCTCGCATGCCTGCGCGTGCGGCAAGCGATCCGACGGCTTGGTACTCGACACCCGGCGCCACCAGTCCAAGACGCTGTCGAGCGTGCACTCGAGCCTGACGGTCATGCCGCGGGAGAACTGCGTCCAGCGCTCGAACTCGAATTCCGGAACCGCAATGATCAGTGGTGTCTGAGTTTCGGAGGCGGCGAGAATAGCATCGCGGAAGCCGCGGCCGGCCGCCTCCAGAGGCCCAAACCGGTTGACGATGACGGTGTCGACGCCTTGCTCGATCGATCGCCTGGCTTGCGTCCCCATCTGGTCGAGCCAGCGCGCGTCGAGGCGGCAATTGCTGTTGGCCGCCGTGTCACGCTTGCCGCCCACTTCAACGATCTGCCAGCTGTCGAGCACCATGACCCGGCCGGGCGAGCCGTCGCGCGGGCCGTCACGAAATTGAACCAGCCCGCACAGCCGCTTGCCGGTGGCTGCTAGATGCTCCGCGAAGGCGCAGAGCACCAGGTCGGGGCGATCGCCGCCGGAATAGACGAGCGCAGCGATATCTCCATCGGCATCAGCGATGACGCCCTGCGTGGCCATCCCTCACACCTCCATACGAAGCTTCGCTATATTGTATCAGATACAGCGCAGATCGCCAAGCCGCACCTTATAAGCAGCATGGCAGCCAGAGGCCCGTCCTCACCTGGATTGCCTCTCGTTATATTTCGCTGTATATAACGATATGGACAGTACAGGCTTGAGGGAACCGGAGTAAGTCATGGGCAACAATACCAAATTTTACATTGACGGCGCGTGGGTTGAGCCGCTCACGCCCCATCTTTTCGAGGTGATCAATCCGGCGACCGAGGATGTGGCCGGGCAAATCAGCCTTGGCTCGAGCGCCGACGTCGATCGCGCCGTCGCTGCGGCGCGGCGGGCGTTCACCACCTATTCGCAGAGCAGCCGCGACGAGCGGCTCGCCCTCTTGCAGAGGATCATCGACGGCTTTGAGGCCCGCAACGGCGAGCTTGCGCGCGCCATGACGGCCGAGATGGGTTCGCCCATCACGTTCTCCAACGAGGTGCAGACCGTCAACGCGCTCACGCACTTCAAGGAGATGATCTCGGTCCTGAAGTCATACGAGTTCGAGCGGTTCATGGGCGGCACGCTGATCCGGCGGGAGCCGATCGGTGTCTGCGGCCTGATCACGCCCTGGAACTGGCCGCTGAACCAGGTCACGTCGAAGCTCGCGCCCGTGATTGCGACCGGCTGCACGGCCGTCCTCAAGCCGAGCGAGATCGCGCCCTTGAGCACTATTCTCCTTGCCGAAATCCTGCACGATGCCGGCGTACCCAAGGGCGTGTTCAACCTGGTCAATGGCGATGGCCCGACCGTCGGCGAGGCGATCTCGAACCATCCCGATATCGACATGGTCTCCTTCACGGGATCGACCCGCGCCGGGATACTGGTTGCCAAAGGAGCGGCAACGACCGTCAAGCGCGTCGTGCAGGAGCTTGGCGGCAAATCCGCCAACATCCTCCTACCTGACGCTGATCTGGAGAAGGCCGTTCCCGCCGGCGTCCTGCGCTGCTTCACCAACACGGGACAGTCGTGCCAGGCACCCACCCGCATGCTCGTGCATCGCTCGCAGCGCGATGCCGCTGTTGCGCTGGCGAAGAACGCTGTCGATCAGGTCAAGGTTGGCGATCCTCTCGATCCCAAGACCACGATGGGGCCGCTGGTCAGCAAGGCTCAATTCGACAAGGTGCAAGGACTGATCGAACGCGGCATCCGGGAAGGGGCGACATTGGTCTCCGGCGGCGTCGGGCGGCCTGCCGACTTCAACCGCGGCTATTTCGTCCGTCCGACGGTGTTCGCCGATGTGACGCCCGACATGGCGATTGCCAAGGAGGAGATCTTCGGGCCGGTGCTGTCGATGATGACCTACGAGACCGAGGACGAAGCGGTCACAATCGCCAACGGCACGACCTATGGCCTTGCCGGATACGTCCAAGGCCGGGACATCGAGCGCGTGCGCCGCGTCGCCGCAAGAATTCGTGCCGGGCGGATCTATTTGAACGGCGCGCCAGTCGACCGAAGCGTTCCGTTCGGGGGCTACAAGCAATCGGGTAACGGCCGCGAGCACGGCGTGTTCGGCTTCGAGGAGTATCTCGAGGTGAAGGCGGTGCTGGGCTATCAGACGGCCTGAACGCTGCAAGGAGCCGCCGCCTCAAGCGCAAAGAGCCATCCATGAAGATTCTCAGCAGCAAGTTGACAACATGCCGGGTGACCAAGGATGGCGCCTCGATCGAGCTGCAGATGTTGGATCACTCCCAAAAAGTCGTGACCCTGCAGCTTCCGTTCGACCAGGCCGAAGCGATGGTCATGACGCTGCCATCTCTGCTGACGTCCGCGCTCAGACAATGGACCGGAGATCAGGGCGCGCGCTACGTCTTTGGTCTTGGCAATTGGGCCTTGGAGTCAACGAAAGACCAGAACTGCCTGATCGCGACGTTGACGACCACGGACGGCTTCGCCACCTGCTTCGGCATCCCCTTCGACACCTGCCAGGCCCTGGGCTGGAACCTCATGCAGCATGCCGAGGAAATCACCGAGGCCCGGCAGCTCGCCGAGAGTGAGCCCGACGCCGGCAAGCTCAATTGACCGGCCGGCACGAGCTCAATTCAGCTTCAACAGCCGCGCCGCATTGCCGCCCATCACCTTGTCGCGCTGCGCCGGCGTCATGCCGATCTGATCCATCATCTTGAGCCCTTCATCTTGAGCGGGATCATCGGCGGCGAATCGGTGCCGAACAGGAAGTGGTCCTCGCCGATCGTCTTGAGGCACATCTCGGCGGCGAGCGGCGTGTAGCAGGCGGAATCGAAATACATCATCTTCAGGTAGTGGCTCGGCGGGTGCTTGATCAGCATCGGCTCGTAGGTGCCGAGGAAGAAGCAGAAGTCCGGCAGCTCGTAGGCATAGTCCATGCGGCCGATCACCTCGCAGATGCCGCCGCCGAGATGGCTGCCGACGAGCTTGAGCGTCGGAAACTGCTCGAAGATGCCGCGCACGATCAGCCGCGCCAGCGACAGGCAATTGTCGGCCGGCCGGCCGATGCTCGACGCCAGCCGATAGTCCGCCATCGCCGGCGTGGTCGCAGTCGCCCGGATGCACGAACACCGGGATGTCGAGATCGGTGACGAGCTTGAAGAACGGCCTGCGCCGCGTCCTCGTCCGGATAGTGGCCCTGGTGGCTCGAATTGATGATCACGGCGCGCGCGTCGTCCTGCTTCACCGCGCGCTCGAGCTCCTTGAGGCATTCGTCGCCGCCGCCCGGCACGCAGGTCGCCATCAGCACGAACTTGTCGGGGTGCTCGTCGCGGCATTTGGCGAGATAGCGGTTCGAGCTCTCGAGCGCCGCGACGGTCTCCTTCGCGGTCTTGCAGAAGCGCAGGTAATGCACCGCGTTGCTGATCACGGTCCGGTCGAGGCCGGCGAGCTTGTGCGCCGCGAGCACGTTCTCCAGCGTCATCGGGCACGTGGCCCTGCCAGTACGGGTTCACCTGATCCTTGATGTCATGGATGTGGACGTGCCAGTCGATCAGCAAGGTCGGTCTCCGTTGTCGTGCAGGCCTGGAGTGAGGGCGTCATTGAATGCCGAGGATCGTCTTCAGCGTCACCAGCGCCTCCGCCGGTGTCGCGATGGTGCGATTGACGATCGTCGTCAAGCTCCTCGCCGCGCGCCGGCGTCGATATCGAGCCCGCGCTTGTGCGCATCGGCGCAGGAACTCCGGATCGGCCATCATGGCGTCGAAGGCCGGCGCAGCAGCGCGACCCGTTCCGGCGGCACGTTGGGCGGCGCGACCACGCTCCAGCCGATGCCGGCGTCGGAATTCTGGAATTCGAAGATGCGCCGGCCCTCCTCGGTCTTCGCGAGCGTGCCGATCAGCGGCACGTCCGGCAAGCTCCGGATGCGACGTGACGCCGGCCTGGAACGGGATCACCACGAACTTGTCGCGCAGCCACTGCGCGCGCTGGGTCTTGAGCAGCGTCCATGACGACATGCGGCCGTCGACCTCGCCGCGCTCGACCGCGAGATCGACGTCGGGGCCGCCGCGATAGCCGCTGACGATCTTGAACTTCGTGTCGGCGAGCGCATTGAGCAGCGTCGGCGTGATGAAGGTCTCGGTGGTCGGCCCCCAGGAGCCCGCCACGACCGCGATGCGGCGCAGGTCCTCCGCGGTCTTCACGCCGGTGCGGCTCGCGACGAACATCACGCCCGGATAGGTCGCGAGCGTGCCGATCCAGTTGAACCGGCGCGCGTCGTATTTGGCGGTCTCCGGCCGCAGCCGCTGATTGATCGCGACGTCGCGCGGCAGGATCGCGATCTCGGTGCCGTCCTGCGCCGCCTTCTCGGCGAAATGCAGAATGCCGACGAGCCCGCCGGCGCCGGGCATGATATTGCACCGTCATCGCCGGATTGGCCGGGAAGATGCTTGGGCAGGTGCGTGCGCCGCGAGCCGGGCGTAGAGGTCGTAAGAGCCGCCCGGCTCGAACGTGATCGTGAGTTTGACGGTCTTATTGCGGAAGAAATCGGCGTCTCCCTGCGCCCAAGCTATGCTGTAAGCCACGCTGCAAGCCGCGTGGCCCGTCATGGCGCACAGTACGACCAGCGCCGTTAACGGACCGCCGCCGGCATGCTTGCTTCCTCCCGTTCGACGCGGCTGGTCCGCACCGTCGCTATGAAATGCAATCTTGGAGGAGCCAGTACCGCAGTTCAAGCGTCCGCGGCGCCATAACGCGGCCTTCAACCTTCCGCCACCCGACAGCCGATGCCAGGCTCGGTCCGTCCGCGTGAGCTTGGCATGGACATCAAGAAACGACAGAGCCGACAAGCACTCGGCTTGCGGGAAAGCCTCAGGTCGATTTAATGCTTAAGTCGAGCCGCACGGCGTCAACAAGTCTCAAAAGCTGGCGCCGCGCGGGTTGGCGGCGAGCACGAAATGAAGCAATCTAGTGCCGCCGATTTGAGGTTCCTACACCACCTGCGGCAAACTCTGTTAGGAACCTCAAATCGAAAAGCGGCACTAAGAATCATAGAGTTGCTAGTGCCCCTTTGTTTCCGAAGCTCGTGTCAGGGCGTGCTGAAGTGCATCACAAACTTCGGAAACGGGGCACTAGACCATGTTTCGCTGAGATCGAGCCACAGGCGCTGCTCATGCCCGCGCACCTCCGTCTCCGCGAGGCGAAGCGCGGCACTCCGAATGGGTAGACCGTAACGGCTCAAGCGGAACATGGTGTCATCGAGGGTCAAACCGGGGGCCACGGGATGAAATCGATACTCGTTCCGATCGAGAACATCGAAGGCATGGCATCGGCGCTGGAAACTGCGCTGCTGCTGGCGCGGTTGCGTGGGAGCTACATTGAGGGTTTTGCGCTGCGCTTTGCCATCAGCGAGTTCATCGCGATCGATCCGGCAGGCAGCATCCCGCTCGAAACCTACCGCCAGGACAGCCTGGAGGAAGCGGCTGCGGGGCGCCAGCTGTTCGAGACGTTCATGCAGAGTCACAACGTGCCGGGGGCAAGCGGGCCGTCCAGCGGTCCGTCCTACGGCTGGCTCGACAACGCCCCGGCGGGCGAGGGTTTTGTCGGCAGCCATGGCCGGGTGTTCGACGTTACAGTGCTCGGCAGGCCCACTGCCAACACGGTCGGGCTCCACAACCGCGCCATCGAGTCCAGCCTGTTCGAGAGCGGCCGTCCGGTCCTGCTGGCGCCGCCTACGGCGCCATCGCAGATCGGCACGACGATCATGGTGCACTGGAACGGGAGCCCCGAGCAGACGCGCACGACTGCCTTTGCCATGCCACTCCTGCAGCAGGCGCGCCGCGTGATCGTGCTGAACGTAGCCGGTGGACAGGGTGTCTCCGGCCCGCCTGCCCAGCAGATGGTCACATATCTCAAGCGCGGCGGCGTTCCCGCCGAGCTGATGAATGTCGGGCTCGAGGGCCGCAGCACCGGCGAGGTCGTGCTGGCGGTCGCCAAAGCACAAGGCTGCGACTTGCTGGTCAAGGGCGCCTTCACGCAAAGCCGGCTGCGGCAGATGATCTTCGGTGGCACGACCAGCCATATCCTGGCCAGCGCGGAGCTGCCGGTGCTGATGGCGCACTGAACGGGCTTGGGGGCTCTGCGACCTAGTGCCGCCGATCTGCAGTTCCTACAACACCTGCAGCAAAGAACTTTAAATCGAGAGGCGGCATTAGCATCATAGAGTTTCTAGCTACGGCGTGGACGCAAAAAACAATTGGCGATTTCGCCATTCCAGAAATTCCTGGTAGAGCTGCTGCTCTTTTTGAGCGTCGACCCGTGGTGGCGTGTTCGCCTTTTTTACTTTCGGCGCGGGGACCGTAGCGACCTTGGGCGACGTGGAAGTTTCGGGCTGCTCGCGGCTAACTATCGGTTGTCCTTCGTCTCGTTGATCCGATGCTGGCTGGCTGAGGCAGTGCGCGAAATGAAAACCTCGCCGCCCAACGGCTACACCCTGTTTGCCCTGGGCCATTGCGAGACCTGCAAAACCACCGACGGAACCGAGCACCGCAACGGTGAGGAGTATCTTGATCATGTGCCCACCTTGCTTGAATGGGAGAGAAAGCGATCTCCCCTCGCGCCCCGCGGAGTTCAACAAGCATGCTGTTCTCCATTGCCGAACGTCTTGCCCGCGTTCCGCATAGCGCCGCGCTCGCAGACATATGCCCTGCAAGGGTCGAGATAATTCAATAAAAAAGCGACGCACGAGGGGCGAGACGTGGGCACCTTCATGGTTTTCTGAAAGGCAAGATTACCGCTTTTGATTTTGTCCGGTTGGCATCAATGAGTACACGCCTAGTGCCCCGTTTCCGGAGTTCGTCTCAGAGTATGCTGAGGTGTATTACGAACTTCGGAAACCGGGCACTAGACTAGCTAGGCCCTCACTCCTGCTGCAGGCCGAATTCCTGGACGGTCTGCTGCACCTCGGCGAGCGTCTGGTCGATCACCCGCCGCAGCTCGGCGGGCGTCGAAGACCCAGGGATTGATCCCCCGCGCTCGGTCGAGGCTTGGTACTCTGGCCCCGCCACGATCGTTGCGATGTGGCGATTGAGCACATCGATGATCGGCTGCGGCGTGCCGGCACCGGCACAGATGCCAAGCCAGCCGAAGCGCACGAAGTCGATGCCCTGCTCCCGCAATGTCGCCACCTGCGGCGCGCTCTTGAGCCGCTCGGTGTTGGAGACACCCAGGATCTTGAGCTGCTTTTCCTGCGCAAACGGCAGCAGCTGAATCATCGGCGCGACATAGAACTGCACGCGGCCCGGGATCATATCCTGCACGATCTGGGTGCCGGCGCGATACGGCACGCGGTTCATGCTGATGCCGGCCAGCCGCTCGAGCTGACGGGCGAAGATCTCCTGCGCGGACCCAGGGCCGAGTGTGCCGTAGCTGATCTCGCCGGGATGCGCCTTGGCGTAGCCGACGAAGCTCGCGATATCGCTCGCCGGCACGGCGTTTGCGAGCCCGATCCCGTAGTAGTACCGGGCAATGAGCGAAATCGGCGCGAGGTCGTCGAGCTTGTATTGCGGGTTCTTGTAGACCGCGACATTGATCGATTCGAAATGCGTGCAGAGGAGCAGCGTGTAGCCGTCGCGCGGCTGCGCCAGCGCCTCGCGCGTCGCCAGCATGCCACCGGCCGCCGGCTTGTTCTCGACCACCACCCGCTGGCCGAGCAGGTCCCCGAGCTTGTCGGCGATCAGGCGCGCCGGAATGTCGGTCGGGCCGCCGGCCGCGAAGCCGACGATCAGTCGCAACGGCCGGGTCGGGTAGGCGCCCTGGGCTGAGACGGCCGACGTGATGCCAGGCACAAGCGCGGTCAGGATCAAGAATAACCGGGCATATTGCATGATGTCCTCCCCGCCCCGATTGGCCGCGAAACACGGCTATGTCCAAAGAGCCTTGGTGGCAAGCCGAGCGCCTTCAGCAAGGCTTGCGAATTTTGCCCACACGATCTCCGGCTCCACCTCCGGCGGCTGATTGGGCGCAAGCGTCGAGGCAAAGCCGCAGTCGCTGCCCGCGATGACGCGCTCGCGGCCGACGACGCCGGCAAGCCGCACGATCCGCTCGGCAACGAGATCGGGATGCTCGACGATCACCGAGGCGTGCGTGACGCAGCCCGGGATCAGCACCTTGTCGTCCGGCAACTTCACGTGCTCCCACACCCGCCATTCGTGCTCGTGGCGCGGATTGGCCATCTCGAACGAATAGTAGCCGGCCGGATGGTGACGATGAGATCGGCGAGATGCTTCAACTCCATGTCGCTCACGCGCGGTCCCATGTTGATGCCATAGCAGGTGTGGTGGCGCACGCGACTCGGGCGGGATGTTGCGCAGCGCGTGGTTGAGCACCTCGATGCGGCGCCGCGCCCATCGGCGCGCGTCCTCGATCGAACTCCCCGGGCGTGAGCATATAGTGCATGGCAAGGCGCGGATCGTCGATCTGCACCATGAAGCCCGCTGCCACGATGGTTTCGTATTCCTCGCGGATCGCCTCGGCGACCGCCTCGACATGCTCGTCGTCGGTCTTGTAGTAGCGGTTCTCCATCGTGCCGGCGCAGCTCGACGGCGACACCGAAGGCATGAAGACGCCGACCGGGGCGTCCGCGCCAAGCGCCGCCTTGAGATTGGCGATGTCCTCCGCGAGCTGCTTGTGGCCGGTGTATTTGATCGGGCCGGTGCAGGCGAGCCGCGCCCGCGCCGAGCCTGAATGCGCGCCGCCCTTGTAGAAGGTCGGGAAACGCCATGTTCTCGCGGGTCTCCCGCTCGCCGGCTTTCGGCGTGATCGGCTCGAGCCCCGACAGCCGGTCGACCATGTAGTGCTGGAAGCTCGTCTTCGACTGCTCGCCGTCACTGACGATGTCGATGCCGAGCGCGCGCTGCTTTTGCACGATCTCCCTGACCGCCTCGGTGGTTTCGCGCGCGAGCGCCGCGGCGTCGAACGGCTGCCGGTTCATGCGCGCAAGCAGCAAGGCTGACAGCGAGGTCCGCCGCGGCAGGCTTCCCGCGTGGGTGGTGAGAATGCGACGTTCGCGCGCGGCAAGACTGGCCATGACTGTCCTTTTTGATACGGCAACCGAGCTTGCGCCGCAGAGCTGCGGCACCGGCGTGTTCCGGCCGAATTCTATCAGGATGTCAAGCTGCGCCTGCGTTGGGCACTGGCCCAAGTCGGCAGCTCAAGTCAGCAGCTCAAAGTCAACAGCCGTTCAATTGCAGTTCCACTGGCGCCAGCCTTCTCAGCAGCGTCGCGATCTCATCCACCTTTGCAAACGCGATGCCGGTCCGCATACAGATCACCGCGCGCACCGGCGACAGCGGCTGGCAGATAGTGCTCCGTGGCAATGACCAGTGATTTTTCCATGTGGCGACGAGACGTGGCCATGAGACCGATGCCAGCGCCCACGGCGGCGATCCGCGCATGGTAGTCGGAGCTTGTGAATGTCACCCGATACGGAAGCCTCGCGCCCTCCAAGGCTTTGAGTGACGGCTGATCCATGGGGCTGCCGGGCCAGCAGACCAGCGGGATCGGAGCCCCCGGGCTCAGGACAAAGTCACGGCCACGCACCCAGACGGAATCTTCCTGCCACTCGGCGAGAATGTCGCCGCACCCGCTCGGCGGGTCCATCAGGCAGGCAATATCGATGTAGCCATCGGACAGATTCTTGGCGATGACGTCGATCGAGTTGCCGCAGATCACCGTGAGCCGATCGATCCAGTCTTCCTCAGTCGCGATCTTGATGAAATCGACCGCGTACATCGTACAAATTCCCACGCGGACAAACTGGGAATAGGAGGCCGATCCCGCGAGCGCGAGGATCTGATCATTGGCGGCCAACATCGTCCGGGCATGCCTGAGCACCAGCCCGCCCAGCGGCGTGAGGCCGATGGCGCCTGGACCGGTGCGCTCGAAGAGGGCGCCGCCGACCATCGCCTGGGCTCGTTTGACCTGCGCGCTGATTGCGGGTTGGGTCAGGCCGAGCTTAGCGCCGGCCCGTGAATAGCTGCCGAGATCTGAAATCGCCACCAGCGTTCGAATGACCTCAATTGGAATATTAATTCCCTCATATCTGCGATGCATCGCCATCCCTCTGGCGCCAGACCCTCTGGGCCCTCCGCCTGCAATTCGTCAGACAACAACTCTACCGCGTAACAAAATATTTCATAATGCTTCGCTATGAAGCCCGTTATTCACCTCAAATAGCACAGATTATCTGTCAAAATCCTGGAAAAGCCTGATCGTATGATGCTCGTTCCAGCAGCGGGGCTCGTTGGCCGCGTCAGCGCACTCGAGTAGTTCTAACTAAACGATTGATTGAAAAAGGCTTCGTAGCTCGATCGCTTAACCACGAATTAAGCGTAGGGTTTTACCGTGGCGAGCTGCAAAACCCGGCTTGCCAGATTTTCGCATGGTCCACATCGATTTCAACAAGCTCAGGTTTCTCATCATCGACGACAACCTCCATATGCGCCGGATTTTGCGGACGCTCCTGCACGGCTTCGGCGCCCGCGACGTGATCGAAGCCGAGGACGGCGCCGGTGGCCTCGAAGGCTTCAGCCAGGGCAACCCCGACATCGTGTTTCTCGACTGGGAGATGCCGATCTTCGATGGCCTGGAGCTCATCCAGATGATCCGTCAGCCCGGCGCCAACACCAATCCGTTTGTGCCGATCATCATGTTGACCGGTCATACCGAACGCACCCGCGTGACCGCGGCGCGCGACGCAGGCATCACCGAATTCCTGGCCAAACCGATCTCTGCCAAAGGGCTCTACCAGCGCGTCTTCAGCGTCGTGGCGCATCCTCGGCCGTTCATCAAAACCGCGAGCTATTTCGGCCCCGACCGGCGCCGCACCACCAATGCGAGCTATACGGGTCCCGAGCGCCGCAGGGGCGGCGCGGCCGACACCATCGGGCAGGTCGGTTTGATCGAGAAGGCGAGAACCGTGGCCTAGCGGCCACCGGAGCAGGTCATGGCACAGGACAGGAACGACAGGCCGACGGTCGCGACCTATGCCGACCACGAGGTCATCGTGCCGCCGAACCGCTTGAAAAAGGCTGTTGCCGTCGCCAAGCCCGCGGGTTTTGACCCGGTTGCCCAGGCCGAGGAGGCGCTCGAGGGTCTTGCAAGCGAGTTTGCCGATTGGATGGACCGGGAATGCGCCAAGCTCGACGAGGCGCGCCAGCGGGTGAGGACGGAAGGCTTTGCGGACGAAACCCGCGACACACTGTTCCGCAGTGCCCACGACATCAAGGGCGAGGCGGCCACTTTTGGCTTCCCGCTTGTGGCGCCGCCAGCCGACAGCCTCTGCCGGCTCATCGAGCACACGCCCGACATAACACGAATTCCCCTCGAGCTTGTTGATCAGCATGTCGACGCCATCCGCGCCATCGTGCGCGAGAACGCGCGCACGGACATCGATGAGGTCGCGTGGACTCTGACCCGGCGGCTGCGGGAAGTGACCGACGAGTTCCTGCGACATGAGAATCGCGATCGGCCGGAGATCTTGAAGATCGTGATGGCGCCATCACTGGTGCCGAGCGACCGTTCGGATTGATAAGTCAGAGATGGGCACCGCCCGCCAGAAAAACAGACGCTGAACGTAAAGCCAGTTGAAGTCGCCTGACGCAAAGTGGGGACGTTATGAGTGAGATGTTCGTGGACGAGTGGCAGGCGGCGGACCGCAGCGAGCGCACCGCGCTATGCTTCGTGGTCGATCGGGATTTCGGCTTTCTGCAGAATTTCTGCAAGCAGCTGCGCCAGGCCGGCGTTGATGCGGTCGAGCTCCTCAACAGCTCCCGACTTGCAGAGAATGTCGATGATCACAATCCGGACATGGTCTTCGTCGACGTCAGTCCGACCAACCCTTCTGATTGTGCGCGCGCGCTCATGTCGCTGAAGGATTGCCGGTATGAAGGCCGCGTGCAGCTCGTCGGACGTTGCGAGCCTTCGCTCCTGGAGGGCTTCCGCAAACTCGGCACTGACTCCATGCTCGACATGCTGCCGGCCCTGCAGAAGCCGATCAATTTCTCCGACGTGCACAAGACCATTCTGCAGCAGAAGCTCAATAGCCGTCCGGTGGCGGCTCCCGGCCTCACGCTCAAGAGCGCGTTGGCGTCCGATTTCATCACCTTCTGGTATCAGCCCAAGGTCGATCTTTTGAAACGGCGGGTGGTCGGAGCGGAAGCCTTTGCGCGCATCGCACATCCTCAGCATGGCATCATCGCGCCGGTGCACTTCCTGGCGCGCGCCGACGACGAAGACATCATCGAGCTCGCGAGGCGCGCCCTCGTCAGCACCCTCAAGTTCAGCACCAAGCTCGATCAGCTTGGCATCATGCTGCAGCTCTCCATCAACATCGACTACGATACGCTTGCAAAGTGTTCCGTCGGCGAGCTCGTTGCAGCACATCGGCCGCGCAACGAACAATGGCCGGGACTTGTCATCGAGATGCCGGAAGCACAGCTGCTCAACAAAGTCGTCCCCGTGCGCGATCGCTTCCAAGAGCTGAAGAAGTATGGAGTTTCGCTTGCAATCGACAATTTCGGGCGCGGCAACTCGTCCTTTGCGGCGCTGCGCTATCTGCCGTTCGCGGAGCTCAAAATCAACTCATCGTTCGTGCAGAGCTGCGCCAGCAACAAAGGCAATGCGCGCATCTGCAAGAGCATGATCCAGTTCGCCCAGAACTTCGAGCGCTCGGCAACGGCCGTCGGCATCGAGACGATCGAGGATGCGCAGGCGATCATGGGGTTGGGATGCCATTTCGGCCAAGGCTACATCTTCGGCAAGCCGATGACCGATCAGCAGCTCGTCACCATGGTCCGGACCGGGCGTGAGAAGTCCGATAGTTTCGTGTCGGCCTAACCGTTGCGTACGACGCTACGCCCTTAAGATCATGTCGAACGGAACGCTGGATTTGAACCGATTCAATCTGATCCGGATCAAAATCTAGCTTTGCCGCGTCGCAGAGAACAACTCTTCGATCTTCTTGATCAGCGGCGCCAAGGCCCTGGTGTCGAGATCGTCACGCGCCACGATACCCATCTGAACCTGCGGCAGCTCCGGCAGGACGCCCGGTGCTTCAACCACGAGCGTATCGGCAACGGCCGAGCGCGGGATCGCAAAGTAGCCGAGCCCCGCCGCAGCCGCGGCGCGCCGTGCCAGCGTGTCGAAAGCGGTGAACACGATCTCGTAGGGACGATTGGCCGCCTCGAGCGCAGCCATTCCAAGCCGGTCCGGCAGCAGCAGATTGGGCGAGCTCACCAGCGGAATCGGCTGATCGGGCTTGAGGACGAAGCCTTTCGCCTTCACCCACACCAGATCCTCGGTCCATTGCGACAACGCATTGGCCTGGTCGCCCTCATTCATAAATTGGGTCGCAGCCAGCTCGAGATAGCCTGACCTGACGCTACGTATCAGACCATGCGAATGGTCGCAGCGAACCTGCAACCGATATTGGTCTCTGAAGGCCGCTCCTTCGCGCAGAATTCCCGCAAGAACGACGGGCGCGTGAATATTGGGAATGCCGACGCGGACCACCTGCGGCTGCACCTCCACGCCACTGCCGCTGACAATCTGATCATTGATTGCGAGCATGCGCCGCGCGTGTCGTAGCACCTCGGCTCCGCATTCCGTAAGAACCACCCCGGTGAGGCTCTTGGTAATCAAGTCCGCGCCGATCATGGATTC
Source organism: uncultured Alphaproteobacteria bacterium (assembly GCA_963745515.1). Taxonomy (GTDB): domain Bacteria; phylum Pseudomonadota; class Alphaproteobacteria; order Rhizobiales; family Xanthobacteraceae; genus VAZQ01. The sequence continues at coordinate 367,234 of CAVUXO010000004.1, read as the reverse complement.
CAACCGTCGCATATGCGCGCTGACGGCCGGCTGGGTCAGATCCAGGAGATGAGCGGTCTTGGTGAAGCTTCCCAATTCGCAGATCGCAACGAATGTCCGCAGCAGATCGGTCGGTATGTTGTTCCTGCCGGGCGTGAGGAGATCGCCCTCGTCCGCGCTGCCGTTGTGCTGCTGGCTTTCCTGCATGAACGCTGTACTCCCCTTGCCCCGCGCAACTCCGCGCGAGTGCCCCTCCCAAAAGGCCCCTTCGGCCCTCTTGTACCATTGTGACGGCGAGAGCGACAGGACCCTTGGAACCCTGGCGCAGCTGCGGGTGAGACATATTTACGCGTCATTACGCGTTTTTATTTGCGCGCCACTACGCATTAACCACCGGCGGGCGGATGGGTCGCCGCCCATCGCAGAGCTATCTATTCAATCTTCACGAGCTTGGCGCTCTCGATCCAGCGCGGGCAGTCGGTTGTGACGGCCGCGGCGGCGTCGGCAGATGAGCCGAGCTTCAGGTCGATGCCAAGCTTTTCCACCGTGCTCCGCAGGTCCGGCGAGCGCATACCGTCGTTGATTGCAGTGTTGAGCCGGTTGACGATGGAAGAGGGCGTATTGGCGGGCGCGAAGATCGCATACCAGATGTCGGTTGGCACGCCGGCGATGCCGCTCTCTGCGAGAGTTGGAACGGACGGCAGCTCCGACCATCGGGTCGTGCTGGTCACAGCGAGTGGCCTCACTCTGCCTTCGAGCGCCAGCTGCAGCAGCACCGACTTGTTGTTGATGAGCATATGGATCTGCCCGCCGATCAGGTCCGCGATCGCCGGCGCGCCGCCACGATAGGGGATATGCGGAATATCCACTCCCGCTGCCGCCTTGAAGGCCTCCGCCATCAGGTGCTGATTGGTGCCAATGGCGGCTCCGGAGTTGAGCTTGCCGGGATTGGCTTTGGCATATTGAATGAATTCGCTCAGCGTCGCGATTGGCAGCGTCCGTGTCGTGACAAGCACCGCCGAGTCGGCGGCAAAGTTTCCGACCGGCACCAGAGTTTTGAGCGGATCATAGTCAAGCTTGTAAAGAAGCGATGCCGTGCAGAATGGACCGCCGCTATTGACCAGCAGTGTATATCCGTCGGGACTGGCATTTGTCATCATCCGCAGCGCGATCGTGCCGCCCGCACCGCCCACATTCTCAACCACGACCGGCTGGCCGATCTTGGCCGACACTGCCTGCCCGACCATCCGCCCCATCGTATCGGCTGGACCACCGGCCGGAAATGCAACGATGAGCTTGATCGGCCGCGTCGGATAAGCCTGCGCACCCGCCATGCGCGACAACGCCGGCAGGCAGGCGGCGCCTGCGGCCAGATGGAGGAACTTGCGGCGCGGAAGCTTCATCGTATCCTCCCGGGATCGCGGCACTCAAAGCCAGTAGCGCCAAGCATAGACCATCGTCATGACCATGCCAGCCGAGATCACAATGATCCGGACGGTCGTGGGAGCCAGCACGGTGACGAGACGGCCGCCCAGGAAACCACCCGCAACCGCGCCGATCAGCATGACCATCGTCTCGGGCCAGCTCACGATGCCTTGAATGACGAAGATGATGATGGTCACTGCGCTGATCGTGCTCGCCAACAAATTCTTCAAGACATTGGCTTGCCGGATCGTCTCGTGGCCGGTGACGACAAGGACAGCAAGGTACATCACTCCAGATCCGCCCCCGAAATAGCCGCCATAGATCGACGCGGGGACCAATAGCGCGCATCGCAACAGATCGGATCGCGAGTTTTTGTTCTGCTCGTCAGCCGTACGAATGCGCCGGCCAAATGCGAAAATGAGCGTCGCAATGCCGATGAGCGCGGGAACCAGAAGCGTGAACAGCCGCTCCGGCGTGACGAGCAGCAGGATCGCTCCCAGCGCGCCGCCGACAACCGTCGCGGCCAAGGCACCGAACAGGGCCTGGTCGGGGCGCGCGAGCTGTGCGCGATCGGAAAGCGCCGCCACCAAATGCCCGGGCGTGACCGCGACCGCGTTCGACGCGTTGGCAACGATCGGCGGCAGACCGCTCGCGATCATGGCCGGAAAGGTGATGAGTGTCGCCCCACCCGCCAAGGCGTTGGCGATACCGCCCGCAAGTCCAGCACCAAACAGAAGCGCTCCAATGCCAATATCCATTGGTGCTCCATACCAAATCGGCAGTACGGGACCCACCAGAAATATAGGACCCCCGGGAGGCTATGATGGAGAATTGTGGCCGGCCGTCGGCAGCACGTGCGCACACAAAATCTTCGAGCTGCGGTTTTCGAAATCACGCGAATGCATTGGCATTACAAATATTAATCAAGCGAATTGTATCGACCTGCAGACTTTTTCCGTGCGCGAACAATTCGCAGCCGCATTTGCGCGCTAGAGCCTCAAATGGGGCAATCAAATGGAACCCACCGTTGTTAGGAGGTGCATCACACCTCAAACCTGTGGATGATCAGTGGCAGATGATCGGCGCCTCTCGCCAAATCACCCTGCGGAGGTGTTCAAGGACGTGAGCCCTGACTGCTGCCACAATATATGACGGTTGAGCGATGGAACCGGTCAAGCTCTACTCCGAAGAAGCAACACGGTGCTACTACTGCGGCAAGACGCTGGGGAACCAACGCTGTGCCGGGAACACTCCGCAAGGACCAAAGTGGTTCTGCAGACAGGAGTCTGAGAGCGACCCCCTTGAGAGTTGCTACGGCCATTGGACCATGCGGCAAGTCAGGAAAGCGTCGTGAAAATAAGATGCGAGTTTTGCAACGGGTCCTTCGGGCTGATCCGTCGAAGATATCGCAACCGCCAGTTTTGCTGCGCGCGTTGCGAGGACGCATATAAAGACCAACGTTCTAAGGTCATGGCTGATTTCAAAGCGCGACTCTACAGCTCGCTGAAAGCTCGTGAGAAGGCTAGCGCCTAGCGATCACGCCTGCCGCATTCGCGATATCCAAATAGCTCGAGCAAAGTAAAAGGTCTGCGCGCCATTTCCACGGCTCGCGCTGCCTAAGCTCATCGTCTAGTATTCTGACTTCGATTGAAAAAACATAAGGGAGGACCCCATGGTCCGGATCATGGCCGCCATTGCGGGATTGGAACTCATGCTGACACAGGCGCAGGCTGTCGAGATCAAGCTCCTGGCTTCCAACGCTTTGCGGTCGGTGCTGCAGGACATCGCGCCGCAGTTCGAGCAGGCGAGCGGGCACAAGCTTGTCATGACCTTCGGCTCGACCGGCAACCTGACGGCAAGCATCGACAAGGGCACGGCCTTCGACGTCACCATCATGGGCGCGGATGCGCTCGACAATCTGATCAAACGCGGCGCGCTCGCGAGTCCACGGCTCGACATTGCCCGCTCCGGCATCGGCGTCGCCTATCGCAAGGGCGCGCCCAAGCCCGACATTTCCACGACCGCGGCGCTCAAGGCTACGCTCTTGGCGGCGAAGTCAATCAGCTTCAACCCGCAAGGCCTCTCCGGCACCCACATGCTGGCCGTGATCGAGAGGATGGGCATTTCCGCCGAGGTCCGGCCGAAGCTCAAAGTGCCACCGGTGAGCGCCGCCGAAGACGTCGCCAAGGGCCTGGCCGAGATCGGCATGACCCAGTCGAGTGAAATCCTGCCGCATGCCGCCGAGGGCGCCGAGCTCGCCGGCCCGCTGCCGCCGGAGGTGCAGCTCTATACGGCCTTCTCCATCGCGGTCGGCCTCAAGGCTCAACAACCGGACGCCGCCAAGGCGCTGATCGCATTCCTGCGCGCGCCCGCGCTCGTGCCGGTGCTCAAGGCCAAAGGATTCGAGCCCGGCTGAGCGGCGCGAGGCCGGTTCGTCGCTACGCTGCCTCGCGCTCGTCGTACGTCAGCTGAGGGTGGTCGTAGACAATGGCATCATCGGCCACGAGCTCTGCGCAGAACGCCCTCGCCTCCTCGCGCGCCGCCTCGGCCGCAAAACGGCGCAACAGCGTGAGCAGCGGCTCGACATCGCCGATGCTTCCGTCCGCACAGCGCGCGAGCACACGCTCGACCACCCGGCGCCGCAGCCGGACCGAGCCGTCCTGACCCTCCATGGGGCCGATGTCGTTCATGGCTTCCACTGCTTCGTGGAATGCCGCGTAGGTGGAGGCTGGCAGGCCCGCCCGCTCATAGAGCGCGCGCAGGCCCGCGCTGCGCCGGTCATGCACCAGCGCGCTGACGCGCGTGAGCGGCAGCCCCGACAAGTCTGCGAGCGCATGCTCGAACAGAGCGACATTGCCTGACAGCAAAGCGCGCAGGATCAGCCCGGCATTGAGCTGTCCGCTCTCGCGCAGATGCTCGATCAGTTGCTGCACCTCGCCGCGCGGCGAGCTCGCCGCAAGTGTCACGGTCGCCTTCTCACAGGCCTCACGGGTGACGCGCTCGGCGCGCTCGGCCTCCAGCCATTCCCGCGCCGTCACGAAGCCGGCAAGCGTCTCCGACAGCTTGGCAACGAGCGACTGGCGCGTCGGCGCCGGCAGGTCGTCGCGCGCCAACAGCGCCTCGCGAATGGCAGCAAGATGCCCGAAGCGCTCGACAATGCGATCAAGTGAGAGCGGCGCAATCTCGGCGCTCGGATTCTCGACCAGGACCAGGCACGCCTCAGGCGCCCCAACTTCCGCGATCGCGGCGGATACTGCGGGCGCAAGCGCGCCGCGGTTGGCGATCGCAAGCTGCGTCGCCGTATTGCCGGCGCCCGCCGCATCAACGAGGTCGCCATCGACCATCAGGGGCGAATGCTGCAACACCCAGCCCGCCACCTCCGGTTGGTCGACGGCAAGGCCGAGGATCACGACCAGCGGCGCGTCCTCGCTGAAGGCGAGCGAGCGCGCGAGCGCGATGCGGACCAGCGGTGAGGGATCGTCGAGCGACATGATCAGCGCGCCTTCCGTGGCAGCGCGATCGTCGGGTGACAGATCGGAATACAAATATGCGCGTGCGAGCGCGGCAGTCGCTTCCGCCCGCTCGGCGGCGCCGGCGGTTCGCACCCATTGCAGGAACTGACGGACGATCATGGTTCGACACCGACGCGTTACGGGGAGAGTGCCGCTATGCAGCACGGTTATGTCCTAATCCTACGCGCCGAGGCTTAACAAAGCGTTCACCATAAATATTTGGGAAGATTGATGAATTGTTAAGCCTGCAGCACGGGCTCGGCGTGGCCGCGCCAGCGAGCGGTGCCAGGATCGAAGCTGCGCCATGGCCGGGTGTCATTTTCGGTGCCCATCGGGTACGGCTAGCTCCCCGCTTTGGCCACCGCTCCCACATACCGGCTCATCATGACCGCAATGCCACCCATTCCATCCTGTCCGGTGACCGGCGAGCCCGCCGTGCGGCTGGTCCAGTCGATCAAGTCGGGCTTTCTGACCAGGGCGTGGCGCTATGCCTTCCGGGTCGATGCTGCCCCGTCGCTGAAGCCGCATCCCTTCTACCATCTCTGGGAATCGCCCAGCGGGCTCCATTTCTTCGACCCCATGGTCGAGGGCGACCACGAGTTCTATGCCAGCCTCTACAGCCGGCTCTCATTCATGGATTCGTGGTGGCTCGATCACACGCGCCATGAGTTCAGACTGGCGGCGCGTCACATCAATACGGGCGACCGCGTGCTTGACATGGGCTGCGGGTCTGCCGCCTTCCGCAACGCGATCCCGCAGGCGAGCTACCTCGGCCTCGATCCCAATTTCGCCGAAGGCCGCGGCATCGACTACATCCGCAACGAGACGCTGGCCGATCATCTCACTACGAATGCCGGCCAATACGATGTCGCCTGCGCTTTCCAGGTCCTGGAGCACCTGACAAACCCGGCTGCGACCTTTGCGGACCTGGTGCGCGCCGTGCGGCCGGGTGGCCTCGTGATCATTGGCGTTCCCCATGTGCCATCGGCGGCAACGCGCATTCCGAATTTCCTGATTAACGCGCCCCCCCACCATCTGACCTGGTGGACACGCCCGGCGCTAGCCGCCCTGGCCGAGCGCAACGGCACCTCGGTCGCTGCCATCGAGCAGGTCCCGTGGGGCACGCAGGACGCGTTCGTATACTGGGCCGCGCGGTTCAGCCCAATCCGCTGCAAGGACATCTATTTCAAGAACAAAGTCTCCTGGCACCTGTCAGTGCTCATGGGCATCATGGCCGCAAGGATCATGCATAGTCTGAGGCGCGTACCGAAGGCGCCAGATGAGGGCGCGAGCCTCCTTCTGGTGGCGCGCAAGCTCTGACGCTCACCAACGCGGCAACGCCGCGGGCCCGCTCCTCACGAGCCATCACGCTGGTTGTTTCGCGGCTCCTGATACAAGTGATCAAGTGGCGCCCCGCTCTCGCCGGTTGGCAACCCTCGCGGCGTCCACAGCGCGGCGACCACGGGCGAGATCGCGCCGCGCCGGTTCTCGGTCCCGAACAACGAATGGAACGCCGACCGCGATGGCGGCCCGGCGGTCTCCTCTCTAGAAGCCACAGGTGGTGGTGTCGCCGGCTGGGCCGCCGCAAACGCCCGGGTCACACCGGCAGTATCGGCGACCCGGCGCACCGGAGCGGCACTCGCGGGCGGCGCCGGAGCCTGCATGGCGACGGCAGTCGGAGCCGCAGCCGGCACCGTCTGCGCCTTGGCGACCTGATAGCGGCGCACAAGCTCGTCGCGAACGCCCGCGATGGTACGGGCATTGCCCTGCCGGTCGTAGAACACCGAGCGATTGGCGCGCGCGGCCTCTGGAAACAGGGCGACCGCGTCCGTGTTGGGCTCGCTCGCAGCCAGCTGGAGCACCCGCGAGGCCGCGTGGGGCCCGAAGAAATGCGCGACATAGAGCTCGCCCTCGGTCGGCTGGCGCCCGATGCGCTTGGCCAGGACGGCAGCATTCTGCTGCGTGATCACGCCCCCCATCACGGCGTTGGCGGCAGGATCCTTGCGCAGCTTCATCATCTCGTCGCGCAGCGCGGGGTCGTCAACGACATACCGGCCAGAGCTTGTCTGCGAGATCGCGTCGGCGTAGCGCCCGAAGCCAAAGGCCCGGCCCGCCGTCTTCATCACGCCGAGCCAGGTCTGATCGAGGAATTGGAAGAGACCGGTCGCCGTCGAGGTCGATATCGTCGAGTTGGGATCGAGGTTCGACTCGACCTTGGCGGTGGTGAGCAGGTAATCGAAGTTGGCGCCGGTTGACTGGGCGGCCCGCTTAATGGCGCCGGTCACCGCCGCAATCGACGGCCGCGCATTGGGAATTAACCCCGGCGGGCGCGGGACGTTGGGGGTATTGGCATCAGCCGGCATCGGGCTGCCTCAAGCGGCGGGCTTGCCGCAGGATCCTGCTGTAGATCAATAAGTTACTCGTGCCCTTCGATTCCAAGGCTCGCTCGCGGAGGCGCCGCAAAATGATGCGAGCCGCGGAATCGGGACACTCGACTCTCAACGTCTATGGTAAACGAGACCTTAACGAACCTGGGACCCATCCAATGGCTGACACGGCAGAACGGCATCCGCGCGGGGGCCTCTATTTCGACGACTTCGTGGTCGGGCACCTCTTCGAGCATCGGCTGCGCCGCACCGTGACGCAGATGGACAACATGTTGTTCTCCAACATGACGCTGAATCCGCAGCCGCTGCACATCGACCGGCACTTCTGCGAGCAGGAGACCGAATGGGGGCAGCCGCTGATGAACTCGCTGTTCACGCTGGGGCTGATGATCGGGATTTCCGTTTCCGACCTGACGGTCGGCACCACCATTGCCAATCTTGGCATGGAGGAGGTGAAATTCCCTCACCCGCTGTTCGAGGGCGACACCGTCCATTGCAGCACCGAGGTCCTCGGCAAGCGCGAATCCAATTCACGTCCGGGTGCCGGCATCGTGCAGTTCCACCATCGCGCCTACAACCAGGATGGCAAGCTGGTTGCCGAGTGTCGCCGCCAGGCGTTCATGCACATGCGATCGAAGTAACGGACCGTGGCGGGTGGAGGCCGGCCGCCACGCGATTGATAACGGAAGGCTAAGAGCCAAGCGTAGGCGTGTCGTACCAGCGTAACCGTGTAGCAGATGTGGCACCGATGAAACTGCCTTTTGCAACGCTCGACGTGTTCACCGACAAGCGCTTCGCCGGCAATCCGCTCGCGGTGGTGCTCGACGCCGATGGGCTCGAAGCCGATACGATGCAGTCGATCGCACGCGAGTTCGGCCATCCCGAAACCGCATTCGTGCTCAAGCCGCAAGCTCTCGGCAGCACGGCGCGCGTGCGGATTTTCACGCCCGGCACTGAGCTTGGCTTCGCCGGCCATCCGACGGTCGGCACCGCGCTTGTGCTTGCACTGATGGGCCGTGGCGAGCTTGGCACGATCGTGCTCGAGGAGAAGATCGGCGTCATCCACTGCACGGTCAGCCCGAACGGAGACCGCGGCCATGCCCGCTTCCTGCTGCCGGATCTGCCGCGCGGAGCGGGCTCTCCCGCGCCGACCCTGGCGATCGCGCAGGCGCTCGGGCTCTCCGTGAGCGACATCGGCTTTGACCGCTTTGTGCCCGCGCGCTGGTCGGTCGGTAACGCATTCACCTTCGTTCCGGTGCGCAATCTCGACGCGGTCGGCCGCTGCCGCGTCAACGAGCCGGCCTGGGACCAGGCTTTCGAGCTCGGCGGCCGCACCTCGGCCTTCGTGTTCTGCAGCGAGACCATCGATCCCGCCAACCAGTTCCACGCCCGCATGTTCGCGCCGCGCCTTGGGGTCGCCGAAGACCCCGCCACCGGCTCCGCCGTCGCGGCACTGGGCGGACTGTGCGTACGCACCCTCGCGCTTGATCAAGGCGAGCATCGCTATAACGTCGAGCAGGGCCATGAAATGGGGCGGCCGAGCCTGATCGAGCTTACGCTCACCTTGCGCAGCGGGCTCCTCCGGCTCGCCACCGTCGGTGGCCCAGCCATCGTCGTCTCCGAAGGCACCATCGAGGCATAATGCGCTCCCTTCTGTTTGTCCCCGCCGACGGCGGCTCGAAGCTCGACAAGGCGTTCGCGAGCGGCGCCGACGCGATGATCATCGACCTTGAGGATTCCATTGCGCCCGACCGCAAGGCACAGGCGCGCGAGAGCGCGGCGGCCTTCCTCAAGAATGTAGCGTCAGCGGCCAAGCGCCCTCGCCTCCTGGTGCGCGTCAACGCGATCGCGACCGGCCTCATCGATGCCGATCTCGATGCCGTGGTTCCGGCACGCCCCGACGCGATCCTGCTGCCGAAGGCGGAAGGCGCAGCGTCGGTCATCCACACCGATGCCAAGCTTTCCGCGCGCGAGGCGATCGCGGGCCTGGCGGAAGGCCACGTCAAGATCCTGGCGCAGGCCATCGAGACGGCGGCCGGGCTGTTCGCGGCCGGCAACTTCCGCGGCTCGAGCGCGCGGCTGATCGGACTGACCTGGGGACCGGAAGACCTGTCAGCCGAGATCGGCAGCGAGGCCAACCGCGACGCGACAGGGCGAGCTGACCGAGCCCTATCGGTTTGCCCGCTCCGTCTGCCTGTTCGCGGCGGCCGCTGCCGGCGTCGCCGCGATCGAAACGATCCACGTCGATTTTCGCAATCTCGAGAGCCTCAAGCGCGACACCGAGAAGGCGCGGCGCGACGGCTTTGTCGGCCGGCTTGCGATCCATCCCGCGCAGGTGCCGGTGTTCAACGAGGTGTTCACGCCGACCGCGGACGCGCTCGCGCGCGCACAGGCGATCGTCGATGCGTTTGCCAAGGCGCCGGGCGGTGGCGTGGTCGCGATCGACGGCAAGATGTACGACCGGCCGCATCTCGTGCGCGCACAGCAACTGCTCGCGCGCGCGAAGACCTGAGCACGAGCGGGCCACGATTGCGGCCTGCTCTCTCTCCCAGCCGAAGTCGGATATATCCGACTTCGGCCAACTTCATGAGCAGACCGGGTAAACCCGAGTTCGGTTGGGAGAGGGGTGGGGTGAGGGGTTGCAAACTCTCGTTGGGCCCGAACCCCCTCACCCCAACCCTCTCCCCTGCGGGGAGAGGGAGTCCGGCCGTGCCGCGTTTAGAGTCCGCATTCCACAAAGATGCTCAGCTCTCGCGATAGACCGACTTCGGATCGAAGGTCTTGTCGCCTTCGAACGCAAGCGTCACTGCGCCATCCTTGCCGAGCGGCACCACGCGATAGAAGCACGAGCGTCGGCCGGTGTGGCAGGCGCCGGGGCCCGTCTGCTCGACCTTGATCCAGACCGCGTCCTGATCGCAATCGATGCGCATCTCGACGACGCGCTGGGTGTGGCCGGAGCTCCTCGCCCTTGCGCCAGAGCTTCTTGCGCGAGCGGCTGTAGTACCAGGCGTCGCCGGTCGCGATCGTTTGCGGCGAGCGCCTGCGCATTCATGTGCGCGACCATCAGCACCTCGCCCGACTTCGCATCGGTCGTGACGCAGGTGACGAGCCCGTCGGCATCGAACTTCGGCGTCAAGGCGCGGCCGTCCTCGACCTCCTTGGTCGAGCCAGGCACGGCAAATGCGAATGATTCAGCCACAAGCGCCTCTCGCGCAAAGGATCGCCTAGACCATGATCCGATCAAGTTGAATCGGGATCATGGTCTAGCTATTTGTTTGAGCATGATCCTTTTCCGAAAACCGGTTTCCACTTTTCGGGATCAGCTCTAGCCCTGTGCACCAGGGTCATGAAGCGAACCTGCTCCGCCGGATCGTCGCCGGAACGAGCCGGTGAACTGGGTCGTGATCGTCGAGGCGCCGAGCTTCTCCACGCCGCGCAGCGACATGCACATATGCTCGGCCTCGATCATGACGGCGACGCCGCGGGGATTGAGGATCTCGTCGATCGCGGTCGCGATCTGCGAGGTCAGGTGTTCCTGCGTCTGCAGTCGCCGCGCATAGACGTCGACGAGGCGCGCCAGCTTGGAGAGCCCGACCACGCGCTCGACCGGCTTGTAGGCGATATGCGCCTTGCCCATGAACGGCATCATGTGATGCTCGCAATGCGAGTTGAACGCGATGTCGCGCACCAGCACGAAGTCGTCGAAGGCCGCGATCTCGCCGAAGGTGCGGTCGAGCACCTCGGCCGGGCATTCGCGATAGCCGCTGTAGAGTTCCTCGTAGGCGTCGACGACGCGCTTGGGGGTCTCGAGCACGCCCTCGCGCTCCGGATCATCGCCCGCATAGGCGATCAGCGTGCGCACGGCGGCTTCCGCCTCCTCGCGCGAGGGGCGGGCCGCCGCAAGCGCGGCGGCTTTCGACGTGATCAGATAAGGGGGCATCGCACAGGGGTGCCTTGCGCAAAGGCTTAACGACAGCGTCCATGACGGTCTCTCCGTTCGACCGGTCCCACGCGCGGACCGGGGGTGTCACCGGGGCGGCCGCATCGGTCCTGGCGCGGCAGGGCACTTGCCCCATGCGCGCCGACCGGACGCCGCATTCCCACCAGGCAGTCTTAACTTGACATGAATTCGCTCATAGCCAAACCCGCCGGCACGGGCGGGTCAGGCTCGCACCGGCCAGGTAGCACCTATATATTCCTTCAGACAGACGGCGCAATTGCCAGGAAACCGATAGGAAACCGCGGCCAATAGCCATGATCAACGAGGTCTATAACAAGCGAATCATCGAACTGGCGGGCAATATCCCGCGGCTGGGCCGGCTGTCCGACGCACGACGCCTCGGCCACCGCCCATTCCAAGCTGTGCGGCTCGACCGTGACCGTCGACCTCAAGATGGAGGGCGACGAGGTCACCGATTTCGCCCATGACGTGAAGGCGTGCGCGCTCGGCCAGGCGTCCTCCTCGATCATGGCGCGCCATGTCATCGGCGCGAAGGCGGACGAGCTGCGCGACCTGCGCGAGACGGTGCGCAAGATGCTCAAGGAGAACGGCGCGCCGCCCAACGGCAAGTGGGCCGACATCGCGGTGCTCGAGCCGGTTCGCGACTACAAGGCGCGCCATGCCTCGACCCTGCTGACCTTCGACGCGGTGGTCGACGCCATCAACCAGATCGAAGCCAAGCGCAAGGCTGCAGTCGCGGCCGAGTAAGCGCAATCGAGTGAGCGCTGCAGAGTGAGCAAGGCTGCGCGCGAGGGCCGCGATGTCCATGGCCTCGATGCTTGATGCCGCCCGGCGTGCACCCCGGATCATGGGGCGCGGCCTCATTGCGATCTATCGACACACATTCTCAGCCCTTGTCGGCATGCACTGCAGGCACCTGCCGACCTGCTCGCAGTATGCGGACGAGGCCATTGGCCGGTTTGGCCTGTGGGCCGGCGGCTGGATGACACTGGCGCGGCTGTTGCGCTGCCACCCTTGGGGCACCTCCGGGCTGGACGTCGTGCCCACGACGTTGCCCGCACAGGCGCATTGGTATCTGCCATGGCGCTATGGCCGCTGGCGGCGCACGCTGGCGCCGTGAGCCAGTGACGTGGGACGGCGCGCGCTCTATCAGCGCGCCGTCTTCACCAGCCGCTCAAGCCGTCGGGTAGCCTCCGGCAAGCCTGCATCCGCAGCGCGCTGATACCAGGTGCGCGCCTGGGCAGGGTCCGGCGTGAAGCCAAGGACGCCAAGGTCCCGAAGCACGATCGGATCATAGGTCGCGCCGAGCACGAGCGCAGCATGCGGATCGCCGGCGGTCGCCGCGCGTCTCAACATCAAGCGTGCCGACACGATGTCGCCGTTCTGCAAATAATCCTGTCCGCGCTTGAGCAATGCAGCGACCTCAGAGGGGTCGATCGGTTGCGGCGCAGGCTTGCCCTCGGGTACGGGCTCGGGCTTCGGCTCAGGCCTTTGCTCTGACCTGGGCTCGGGCTTCGGCTCAAGCCGGAATTCGGGTCTGGTCCCGGCCTTGGGGTCCTCAAGCTCCGGACGTCGAGCGAGGACCTGTGGCCCTGGGGACCGTCGCGGCACCCACTCCAGCCGCATGACCCTGCTGTCGAGCAGCCGATCGTTCGGCAGCCGCAGGTCGATCGCGGCGTTCATCACTCCAATGAAGTCCTTCGGCGCGTAGGCGAGTGCGCTCATCAGTTCGCGTGCCGGAAGCCTCCATCCACTGTCGCCAACCGGGCCTCCGACCGACAGCCGCGTTCCCGACACCAGACCGGACAGCAGCGCAAGCTCGCTGCCGCTGCCTCCGTAAAGAGATATCCCAAGTGAAATTGCTTCGTTGGAGAAGTTTTGTCGGCCCTCAACGCCGATCAGGCGCGTCGGCGCCGACTGAGTATTGGGCACGCTCGCCAGTTGCAAGCCATTCTCGCCCTTCAAGATCGTGGGCCGGGTGTCGGGCAGCGTCACCAAGGCCACACTGAGCGCGACTGTCGAAGCCACCAGCAGCACCAATGAGAACCTTCCGAGCGAAGGCATCATCGATCGCGACTGACGCGAGACCGGCGGCGGCGCCATCATCTCCGGCGCGAGCGCCAAGCGTTGCCGCAGCGCCCTGATTGCGACATCGCCTTCAAACTGCGACGACCTCGACAGGACCGGCAGACTGCTTCCCGGAAGTCTTTCAGTGCCGGGCGGAATCGCATTGCGTGCGCGCAAGAGCTCGAGCGCGCTCGGCGCTGCAATGTTGGGGCCGCCAAGCCCCTGCGGAAGGCGCATGGATGAAATGGGATTCGGAACTGCGGTCGATCCGTGGATGAGCGGCCTGCGGACAGCAGCAGCCTCGGGCGCAGTTGGTGGCGCGTCAGTCTCCTCGCGGATGTCTGGCGCCACCGGAGGAGACTGCGTGTCTGACGGTTGCGACGGCTTGTTCGAATCCGAGCGCCGCTCGCCTTCAGGCGCTGCCTGGGACGCCCTTGCCGGCGCCTGCATGCTCCGCGGCCGCGGCATTGGACGGCTCGCGCGCGCTTTGAGGTGCGCCGCTAACGCAGCCTCCATGTCCATCGATAAGTCCATCGATAAGTCCATCGGTGTATCCATCGATGCGCTTATCGGCCTGCCCACCGGCTTGTCGGCCAGCTTGTCAGCTCCGGACTTGTCGGCTCCGGCCGGCTCATCTGCTCCGAAAGACTCATCGGCTCCGGCAGGCTTGGCCGCCGCCGACGACATCGGTTCGGCGGACGCAGATACTGCGCGCCGCTCACCTTCAGGCGCTGCTGCGGACGCCCTTGCCGGCGCCTGCGTGCTCCGCGGCCGTGGCATTGAACGGCTTGCGCGCGCTTTGAGGTGCGCAAATGCAGCCTCCATGTCCGTCGCTGCGCCCATCGATGTGTCCATCGACGCGCTTATCGGCTTGCTCACCGGCTTGTCGGCGAGCTTGTCAGCTCCGGATTTATCGACTCCGACCGGCTCATCGACTGCGGCCGGCCCATCTGATCCGAAAGGCTCATCGGCCGCGGCAGGCTTGGCCGAGGACGACATCGGTTCCGCGGATGCGGATACTCCGCGCCCTTCGTTGGTCCCTGGCGACGTGGTCCCCGGCGACGCACCGCCGGACGTCACGCCGCTGACGTCTCCGTCATCGTGGACTGGAGTACTCATGAAACATCTCCCCTGTCCGACCCACCACGGACGATTCCAAGCAGGGCGTGGCCTCACACCAACCCGGCTCAACGACGCTCACGCTCCTGGCTCCACTTGACGAAATCGTTGAAGAGACGCTCGCGCTCCTCTTCGCTGCCAGGCGCATTCACCCCGAGGCGGCTACTCATAAACTCATTGAATTGACGACGCGCAGTCAGAGTCTCCCGATTACGCGCTAACCAGTCTTCGGCCGGCTGAAAGCGAGCCCAGCCGGAAAGCGGCGCTGCAAAGTTTGCCTCACGCCATTTGGGATGGCGATGTGGCGATTGCGTGAACGTCTCGAGCTTTGAGAAGAAACGTCCGACGAACTCCTCCAGGCGGCGATAGGGCTCGCTGCCCTTTGGCCAGTTATAGGCAATCAATACTGCTGCAGCCGAGACGGTCTCGACATCTTCGCCTGCTCGTACCAAGCCGGGATAGTCCTCGCTTGTCAGAACGCCCGGCAGATAATCGTCCTGCAGCGACTTGGCGAATGGTACCGGCAACAGCCGCAACCCTTGCTCCGCAGTCACCTTGGTCATTGGCGCCGCCGGCTTGCCCGAAATCAGCACCGAGGCCGCGATCTGGCCAGCCTTCAGCTTCTCCAGCGCCTCAGCCTGCTCCAGGTTGACTTCCTCGATCTTGATATTCAGGCGAGCGAAGACGTCTCGAGCCGAGAGCTGAGTCCCGCTGCTGGTTCTACCCAGGTTGACGGTCTTGCCAGCCAGCTGGTCGAGTGAGCGAATGCCGGAGCTGGCGTGCACTGCGACGTGCATCTCCTCACCAAAGAGCTTGGCGATATAGACTATCTTACCGTCAAGATTGCCGATCTCGTTGCTGCGCCGAAAAGCGTTGAGAACGTTGGCCGGGGCGATGCCCAGGTCAACGCCCTTTAGAAAGCGAACGTCGCGAATGTTTTGGCCGCCGCCCTTGCCGACGAGGGGTAAGACGCGAAACTCCTCCCCGTCGTCAAGGATCGCCGACAAGTCGTGGGCAATCGAAAGGGACGCCCCTTCCGGACTGCCTGAAACGATGGTCACCGTATTCGCGTTGGCCCGTTCACTGAGCGCGCCAAAACTCTGCTTTTCCGGAAACCACGACCGGTTACGGGCATTCTGTGCGTAGGCAGTCGTTATGGAAAAGGCTGCGACGACCATCGTCGCGGCCAATACGCAACACACCTGAAGTGGCCCTTTGGGCCGCCGCAGACCTCCCCACATTCTCACCCCCGTGACAGCGGCGGGTCTACACTACGCAAACGCCCGTACAACATGCGTAGCAGACCGGACCGGTTGCTAACGCCTGGACCCGTGATTTACTCCGCAAACGTTCAACTCGCCTGCGCCTCACACGGACGCTTAAGCTTTCTAAACGAATTGGGCGCGCATGTGATATGACTTTGATCATTCTAAGGCGAGCACGTTCTACACTTATGATTAACCGTGGTATATTGATCCAGCTTGAGGTAATACGATAGGTTATGAGAGGTAATATTATAAAGTAGTTGGTATTCTTATACTACCGACGAGAGCCGCCCGAGCCGCTGGCTTTTTCGTGACATAAGACATATTTACACGGCGCCGGCGGCAACCCTGGATCGCAACAATCGGTCAAGAACTGCAACCTGGGCTGGAGATTGTTAACAAGCTCATTGCAGGGAACTTTGTCATTGGAATGGCCAGCGGAATGGCCAGCGTGGTCACGCTGCCCCAGGCCACAGAGTTGCAGCCCCCTGAAAGCTGAGTTAGTTAACGCGCCACGCTTACCTGCGTTCGTAGGCAGCGAGTGAGCAACAGGAGTGCATGATGGTCGCTTTGACCTTTCCCGACGGCGCGCGTCGGGAGTATCCCAACGGCAGCACCGGTCTCGACATCGCCAAGGGCATCTCGCCCTCGCTCGCCAAGCGCACGGTCGCGATGGCGCTCGATGGCGTGCTCACCGACCTCTCCGACCCGATCGAGCGCGATGCCAAGATCGAGTTCCTCACCCGCGAGGATCCGCGCAGCCTGGAGCTGATCCGGCACGACTGCGCGCATGTGCTCGCGGAAGCCGTGCAGACGCTCTGGCCCGGTACCCAGGTAACGATCGGGCCGGTGATCGAGAACGGCTTCTACTACGATTTCTTCCGCAATGAGCCGTTCACCCCGGAAGACTTCGCCGCGATCGAGAAGAAGATGCGCGAGATCATGGCGCGCGACAAACCCTTCACCAAGGAGGTGTGGTCGCGCGACGAGGCGAAGCGCGTATTCAAGGACAAGGGCGAGCTGTTCAAGGTCGAGCTGGTCGACGCGATCCCCAAGGACCAGCAGATCAAGATCTACAAGCAGGGCGACTGGTTCGACCTCTGCCGCGGGCCGCACATGACCTCGACCGGCAAGGTCGGCTCTGCCTTCAGGCTGATGAAGGTCGCGGGCGCTTACTGGCGCGGCGATTCCAACCGCGAGATGCTCTCGCGCATCTACGGTACAGCCTTCGCCAAGCAGGACGAGCTCGACGCCTATCTCAAGCAGCTCGAAGAAGCCGAGAAGCGCGACCACAGGAAGCTCGGGCGCGAGATGGACCTGTTCCACTTCCAGGAAGAAGCGCCCGGCTCGGTGTTCTGGCATCCGAAGGGCTGGACCCTGTTCCAGACGCTCGAGAACTACATTCGCCGGCGCCAGGCCGAGGCCGGCTATGTCGAGGTGAACTCGCCGCAGCTCATGGATTCCGAGCTGTGGGTCAAATCCGGCCACATGGAGAAGTATCGCGAGATGATGTTCCTCACGGAGCATCGCAATGACGACGAGCGCATCTACGCCATCAAGCCGATGAACTGCCCGGGCCATGTGCAGATATTCAAGAACGGCCTTAAGTCGTATCGCGACCTGCCGCTCAAGCTCGCGGAATTCGGCAAGGTGCATCGCTTCGAGCCGTCGGGCGCGCTACATGGCCTCATGCGCGTGCGCGCCTTCACGCAGGATGATGCGCACGTGTTCATCACCGAAAGCCAGATCGCCGAGGAGGCGCTCAAGATCAACGACATGATCCTGTCGATCTATGAGGACTTCGGCTTCCCGGACGTGACGATCAAGTTCTCCGATCGCCCTGACCAGCGCATCGGCGACGATGCGGTCTGGGACAAGGCGGAAAGCGCCCTGATGGCGGCGCTCAAGGCTTCCGGCCGGCCATGGACGCTCAACAAAGGCGAAGGCGCCTTCTACGGGCCGAAGCTCGAATACGTGCTGCGTGACGCGATCGGCCGCGACTGGCAGTGCGGCACGGTGCAGGTCGATCTCAACCTGCCCGGCCGGCTCGGCGCCTTCTACATCGACGAGCACTCCAGCAAGGTCACGCCCGTGATGCTGCATCGCGCGATGTTCGGCTCGCTCGAGCGCTTTACCGGCATCCTGATCGAGCACTTTGCGGGCCATCTGCCGCTGTGGCTCAATCCGCTGCAGGCGGTGGTCGCCACCATCACGGACGATGCCAACGATTATGCGCGTCAGGTGGTCGCCGCCGCACGGCGCGCCGGATTGCGGGTCGAGGAGGACCTGCGCAACGAAAAGATCAACTACAAGGTCCGCGAGCACTCGCTCGCCAAAGTGCCTGTGCTGCTGGTGGTCGGGAAGAAAGAGGCGGCCGAGCGCACGGTCTCGATCCGGCGGCTCGGCAAGGAAGGCCAGCAGGTGATCGGGCTGGACAAGGCGCTTGCAATGCTCACGAACGAGGCGGTGCCGCCGGATGTGAGGCGGGTCAGCAAGGCGGCGTAAAGGTACATCAGGACGTCAGACGCTCACCTTGAGTTGAAGGCCAAGCGCCTGCACGACTTTCAGAATCGTGGCAAATTCCGGATTACCGTCCGCCGAAAGCGCTTTGTAGAGGCTCTCGCGGCCAAGGCCAGCCGCCTCCGCGATCTGGGACATTCCCTTGGCCCGAGCAACATCGCCCAATGCAGCAGCAACCAAGCTCGGATCCCCCTCCTCGAACGCCGCCTCCAGATAATTCGCCATGTTCTCTTCGTTCTTCAGATACTCAACGGCATCCGAGGGTATCGTCTTGGTCTTCACCTTCCGGGCCTTTGGTGTGTCTTTGGTCTTGCCCATGCCATGATCTCCTTCGCGCAAGTTCACGCGCCAGCGCGATATTCAAGCCCAGAAATGGCAATGCCCCGGAGCGCTCCTCAGCAGCCCGATTCGGACTTGCCTTGCTTGCGCTTCGTGCGTTTGGGCGGTTTCTCGTCACACCAGCGGAAGAGCGGCTCGGCCTGACGTGGCGAGGCCGACGGGTCGGTGAAGCGGTCGACCGGCGAGGGCATAAAACGCTCGCGCTCGCGGCCGGGCATCTCACCCGGCGGAATGTTGGGCGCCGCATTCACCATCGTCAAACTGGCAATTGTGCCGGCAATCAGGAGAAATGACGCCATCGGGGCACGCCTGGCGCGCATTGTATATCCTTCGTCGACCGGCCCATATCCGTCCTCGACATGTCCTTCATCGACCGACCTGACATTTGGGGCCGTCTCCCTCTAAAATGAAGTCCTCGGTGGGCGCTATCGAGGGATTTTCTTGATCGAGGGATTTTTGGCCGAACTGACCCTACGCCTTTTCGTCTCCTCCCCTTCCGACGTTGCCGCCGAGCGGGTGCGCGTCAAGCTGGTCACCGACCGGCTCAACGCGCAGCTCGAGGGCGTCGTCCGTCTCGACGTCTTGCGTTGGGAGGATGCCTTCTACACCGCCGCGCAGTCGTTCCAGCAGGCGATCGACGGAGCCATCGGCAATATGAGTGCGACCGACATGGTGCTCTGCATCGTGTGGAAGCGCGCCGGCCTCAAGCTCAATCCCTCAATCTGGCGACGGACCGACGGCTCGCCCTACGAGAGCGGCACCGTGCTCGAATTCGAGACTGCGGTCGAGGTGAGCCGCAAGCACAAGGGCGTGCCGGACGTCTACCTGTTCCGCAAGTCCGCACCGGTCGTCTACGAGGCCGACCGGGTCACCGAGCAGCTCGAGCAGTATCAGCTGCTGCAGGCGGTGTGGAAGCGCTGGACCGAAAGCACCGAAGGCTACAACACTGCCGGCTATCAGAGCTTTGCCGACCCGGATGACTTCGAGATCAAGCTCGAAGCCTGCCTGCGGCAATGGCTGGAGCGGCGCGGCGTCGTGGCGCAGGGCCCGGTCTGGGATCGCGCCGTCAAGGGCTCGCCGTTCCGCGGGCTCGCGGCCTTCGAGGCTGCCCATTCCGCGGTCTTCTTCGGCCGCGAGCATGCGATCGCGCGCGCCACCACGAAGCTTCGCGCCGCCCCCTTTCTGCTGCTGATCGGGGCCAGCGGATCGGGCAAGTCCTCGCTGCTGCGTGCGGGTCTGCTGCCCAGGCTCACGGCCGCCAGGCGTGCTTGCGGACGTCGACCTGTGGCGGACAGTGCTGCTCAGCGCGGGCGGCGATCCGATCCGCGCGCTCGCCCACGCGCTGTTCGAGGACAGCGCGCTTGGCGCCGAGCTCAAGGCCGGCGACTTTTCGACCCCGGAGCTGCTCGCGGAGCTGCTCGCAACTGGCAGGCAAGGCGGCGCTCGCGCCGATCCGGGCCGCGCTCGCGCGCGCCGCCGATCTGCGGGCGCAGGCGATGCGCTATGACGCGCCACGGCCCGCAAAGCTCATGATCGCGGTTGATCAGGTCGGAGCGGCTATTCGTCGAGGTCGAGCCCGAGCGGGTCGAGGCCTTTGCGAGCCTGCTGCGCGCCCTGGTCGAGGCAGGGCTTGCCAGCCTGATCGCAGTGCTGCGCAGCGACACCTATGGCCGCTTCCAGGCGGTCGAGCCGTTCCTGGCGCTGCTGAGAGGTGCAGGGCGCAACGCTCGATCTCTTGCCGCCCACCCAGGCCGAGCTCGAGGAGATCGTGACGCGTCCGGTGGCTGCCTGCCATCCACCGCTCGCCTATGAGACACGCATGACCGGCCGCTCGCTCGCGGAGGTGCTGGTCACGGATGCGCGCGGCGGCGACGCGCTCCCGCTCCTGCAGATGACGCTGCAGCGCCTCTATGAGGCCGAAGCGCTCCGCGGCGACGGCATGCTGCAGTTTGCGGACTATCCGGGCATGGACGCTGCGGTGGCGCAGACCGCGCAGGAAGCGATGGCCAAGCTTGGTGAGCGTTCGCTCAAGGCGCTGCCGGCGCTGATCACCGCGACCGTCCGCGATGTCACGCTCGAGCCCTGACGGCGACGTCGATGCGCTCACGATCGTACCGGTAAGCGCGCACGCAGTTCGAGCGCGGCGATCCCGCGCGCATGGCACTTCTCGACGAGTTCATCGCGCGCCGCCTGCTCACCGCCGAGGAGACAGATGGCGCGGTCTGCGTGCGGCCGGTGCACGAGGCGCTGCTGCGCGTGGTACCGGCGGCGGTCGACATTCTCAAGGAGAACGCGGCGCTCATCCGCGTGCGCTACACCCTCGATCCGATGGTGGCCGAATGGTTGCGAGCACCGGAGGCAAAGAAAGCGGACTTCCTGGCGACCTCGCCTGCCCTGGTCGCCGGCGCGGCGCAGCTCGACGAGCGCTTCGGCGAGGACATCTCCGTGGCCATGCGCGCGTTCATCGTAAGCTCGCTCGATGCCGATTTCCGCCGCCGCGCGATGGAGCGCTCGCGCGGGCGGCGCATTCTGGCGGCAACCGGCGCCGGCCTGATCGTCGCGGTCGTGCTCGCCGGCCTTGCCGCCTGGCAATGGCGCCTGGCCGACGAGCAGAAGACGATCGCGGACACCCAGCGCGCGCGCGCAGAGGCAGCGCTGACAGCCGCCGCCAAGACCGCCGATACGCTGATCTTCGATCTCGCCCAGGACCTACGCAATCGCACCGGCATGCCGCTCGATCTCGTGCGGCTCATCCTCGAACGGGTGCAGAACCTGCAACGCCAGCTCGTGCAGGCTGGCGATCGCACACCCGAGCTCATCAGTCTCGAGGCTGCGGCGCTCGACGAGCTTGCTTCGCTCTATCTCGATCAGGGCGACCCGGCAACGGCGCTCGCCGTGTCTGAGCGCGCGCGCGACATCCTGCTGGCTTTGATTGAGGCGCTGCCGAAGTATCTCTGGATCAGGCGCGATGCTGCGATTGCCTGGAACAAGATCGGCGACGCGAAACTCGCGACCTCGGACGCACGCGGCGCGCTCGACGCGTACAAGGCCGCGATCGCGCTCATGGGGCCGCTGGCAGAGGGCAATCCCAGCGAGACCAACTTCCAGCGCGCCTATGCGCTCAGCCTCAACAAGGTTGCGGATGCGCTCGCCTTTCTGGGGCAGCGCGAGGAGGCGCTCACCAACTACCGCAAGAGCATCACCATCGTCGAGAAACTGACCGCATCCGATGCAAGCATCGTGCTCTGGCAGTCCGATCTTGCCTTCACGCAGACCCGGATCGGCATGCTGCTCGCTTCCGCCGGCAAGCGCGATGAGGCGCTCGCGGCGTACAATAAGGCCGCCGCGATCCGTGAGGCGCTGGCCGAGAAGGAGCCGCAGGCGAGCAATCGCAAGCGCGACGTGTTCAACAGCCTCGCCAATCTCGGCGGCCTTCTGGTCACGATGGGACGGCGCGTCGACGCGCTGGCAGCCTATCGCAAGGCTCTGACGATCATCACCACACTGTCCGCCTCCGATCCCGGCAACCTGCAATGGCAGCGCGACACTGCGACCATCACCGGGCAGATCGGCTCGGTCCTGGCCGGCGACGGCGCCCATGCGGATGCGCTTGATTACTTTCGCCGCAGCCTTGCGATCAGCGAAAAGCTGCTGGCGGCGAATCCCGACAACGTCATGTGGCTGCGTGACGTCGCCGTCGTGCAGAACCAGATCGGCGACGTGCTCTCTCTCCTGGGGCAGAGCGAGGAGGCGCTCGTTGCCTATCGGGTGAGCCTTACCATCGCGGAGCGGCTCGCTGCCGACAACCCGCAAGCGAGCGATTGGCAGCGCGACCTTGCAATCAGCCTAGTCAAGGTCGCCGATGCGATTGTTGCCAACCATCGCGAGGAGGCGCGCGGCCACTATGAGCGCAGCCGCCTGATCCGCGAGACGCTCGCTGCGTCCGATCCGGAGAATCTGACCGCGCAGCGTGATGTCTCGCTCATCTACGACCGGATCGGCAATACCCTGCTGTCCGAGAGCCGCCATCAGGAGGCGCTCGACACCTTTCGCAAAGGCCTCGCCATTCGCGAGCGGATTGTCAGCCTCGATCCACGCAACGTGATCGCCAAGCGCGACGTCGGCTTCAGCCATGATCGCATCGCCACGACGCTGCAGGCGCTCGGCCGGGTCGACGACGCGCGCGCGCAGTTCCGCACGCGCTTGCTGGTCATCGAGGACTATGCCGCGACCGATCCCAGCAACGCAGTCTGGCAGATCGATCTCGTGCTCTGCCTCAACAGCCTCGGCCAGATCGGCGACGGGCCGCGCGCCCGATACGAGCGCATCCTCGCCATTTTGCGCAATCTCGAACGCGAGAAAAAACTCACCACCGAGCAGACAACCTGGATCGCCGCCGCGGAGCGGTTTTTGGCGACCCTGCCGCGCTGACAAAGCCTGCTTCAGTACAGCTCAAGGGTCGCCATGCGATCGAGGTCGCTCACCTCGCCACGCGGCCTGCCGAGGACGCTCAGAAACCGTTCGGCCCAGGTTTCGATGTCGTCGCGCAGGAGCGACTGAAAGGTCGCCTGGTGGCGCGCGCGGCGCTCATCAAGCGGCATCGACAAGCCTGCGGCGATGGCCGCCGCCACGCTGTCGGGATCATAGGGATTGACCAGCAGCGCAGCCTGGCATTCGCGCGCGGCGCCGGCAAAGCGCGACAGCATGAGCACGCCCGGATCATTGGGATCCTGCGCCGCGATATACTCCTTGGCAACCAGGTTCATGCCGTCGCGCAGCGGCGTCACCAGCGCGGCGCGCGACGCGCGATAGAGGCCGGCGAGCGTCGCGCGGCTGTAGGCGCGGTTGACGTAGCGGATCGGTGTCCAGTCCGCCTCGCCAAATGTCCCGTTGATGTGGCCAGCCGCGGCTTCGATCTGCTGCGCCATCTCGGCGTACTCACGAATCTCACTGCGGCTCTTCGGAGTGATCTGCAGATAGGTCACCTTGCCGCGCCAGTCCGGCTGCGTCGCCAGGAAGCGCTCGAAGGCATCGCATCCGCAGATGCAGCCCCTTGGTGTAGTCGAGCCGGTCGACGCCGATGATCTGGACGCGCCCGGACAGGCTTTCGCGCACCTGCCGCACGAAGCTCGAGCTCTCGCTGCGCTGCGCGAGGCGCGCGAAGTGCTGCGGTCTCGATGCCGACCGGAAACGCATCGATGCGCATCGAGCGCTCGCCGAACGGAAAGTTGAAGTCGCGGCTGTGCAGCCCGCATTCGCGGGTGAGATAGCGACTGAAATTGAAAGCGTCGTCGCCGGTCTGGAAGCCGACCAGATCGTAGTCGCAGAGCGTCGGGAGCAGCCGCTCATGATGCGGCAACGCGGTGAGGATCTCCGGCGGCGGACAGGGAATGTGCAGGAAAAAGCCGATGCGATTCTTGTGGCCGAGCTCGCGCAGCGCCTTGGCGAGCGGCATCAGGTGATAGTCATGCACCCAGATCAGATCGTCGGGCTTGATCAGCTCATGCAGCTGCCGGGCGAAGTGAGTCGTTGACCCGCAGGTATCCGACTGAGATCGCGGCGAGAGAATTCGGCGAGATCGAGCTGATAATGCAGGATCGGCCACAACACGCGGTTGGCAAAGCCGTTGTAATATTCCTTGTGGTCCTCCTCGGTCAGATCGGTGACGACGTAGGTGACATTGTCGTGCTTGATCGTGCGTGGTCTTGGCCTTCGACCGTGGCGCGATGTCTCCGCTCCAGCCAAACCACGTCCCTTCCATCCGCTTGAGCGCCGCCTTGACGGCGACTTCAAGTCCGCCGGCCCGCACAGAGCCTTCGTCGGGAACCGCCACACGATTTGAAACTACGACGAGCCGCGCCAATAACGGTCCTCCCAGCTGCGTCGACAGCTTCATTGCGGTCAGGATCAGCCCGGCCATCGAATAGGTCTGCGGAAAGTTGCCCCAGAGCGCGCCGCTGGTCGGATGCACGTCTTCCGACAGCAAGCCGTAGCGGTTGCGAAGCTTGAGCGCATCGACGAACATGATCGCGCGCCTCATCCTGTTGCGGCCGATCATCCACAAGCGCATCGATCAGCCAGAAACGGCAGATCAGGAATGCAGTCTCGGGCAGACCGAAATCATCCGAACCGGCGTACCGCATAACATGCTGCTCGCGCCGCAGTTCTCGGTCCACGGCCTTCAACGGTACTAACGAATTTCGGGTCATTTGGTTCGATCAGGCCGAGTTCCGGGAGCAGCAGCACGCTGGCATCGAGATCATCGCTGCCAACCGCCGCGGTAAAGGCCTGGCGCCGCGGGTTCCAGGTCTGCGTCAGCATTTCGCTCTGCAGGTCGCGCCGCAATCTCGCCCCAGTGCCTGGGCACGATCGGCAAGTCCGAGATGCGGCCGCGATCGCCTCCAGCCGCTGGCAGCCGGCCCAGCACATCGCGGCCGAATGGGTGTGGATGCGCTTGCGCCCGCGAAACTCCCAGATGCCGGAGTCCGGCTCCAGGGCGAATTGCGCGCGCCTTCTCGCCGAGCGGCTCGAGCCGCCGGAACAGATCGACGTCGCCCATCCGCGGCAGACGCCGATCGAAGAACATCGGCGACGCCGCGAGGATGATGCTGCCGTAGGTGTCGTGCTGATCCTGCACGGCGGCCTCGTTGCCGACGCGCACCGGCCCGTCACCGCGTAGCCCGCGCAGGTCCGGCTCGATCCGCTCCTCCATCGGATCGGTCGACACGACGCTGTAGACCGGCCGCAGTTTCTCCGATCGGCCCAACACGATGGTGAGGATGTAGGAGATGAAGTCCTCCATCGTGCGGGTCGCGCCGATGCGATTGAGCGCGCGCACGACGAAATAGGCATCGCGCAGCCAGCAGATAGCGGTAGTCCCAGGTGCGGCCGGAGCCGGGCGCTTCCGGGATCGAGGTCGTGTGCGCCGCGATGATCGCGCCGGTCTCCTCGAAGTTCGAGAGCTTGAGCGTGATCGCCGCGCGGATCATTGCGTCCTGCCAGTCGTAGGAGACGGCGAGCCGCCGAACCCATTCCTGCCAGTAGTCGCGGGTGCGGTCGAGAAATTCGCGACAGATGGTCGCGAGATCGCCGTCGAACGGCGTATCCGGCGCCGAACACCATATGAAGCGGACGCGTCAGCACGAACGCAGCTTCGCGGTCGACATAGGAGAGCGGCGCATCGGTGGTCAGCCGGAGGGCTGTCGAGCCGCCGCTGTAGCGGATGTGATTGCTGCCGATCGCATGCTGCAGTTGGCTGCCCATAGTCGGTGCGTCGGGCGAAATCGGATCGTGACGCGAGGCAGGCCGGCGATCGGCTCGATGATGCGCATGAGTTGCGGCGGCCGGAAGGTGCGTCCGAACTGATAGAAGCGCGGCGCGAAATCCGTGACCCTGACCGCGGCGCCGTTCGCGATCGCGCATGATCGGCGGTGACGATCGCGGTGTTGCGCACGTATTCCGATGTGATCTCGACGCACCCGTCGAGCACGACATCGGTGAAGCCCTTCTCCTCGTCGCCCGCGAGCAGCCGGCAGAACACCGGATCGCCGTCGAAGCGCGGAAAGCACCACCACACGATCCGCGCCGACGGATCGACCAGCGCGGCCGTGCGGCCATTGCCGATGACGGCGAGGTCCAGTCCATGGTCGGTCACGGCTCGACCCGCCTCGACAGTATCGCGCGACGCGATAGAGCCAGCCCGCACGTCGCTTGGCGTCTCGAACGTAGCCGGCGACGCCCGGCAACTCGCGACCGACCGAGAAACCAAGCCCGCCGAATTCCGGCAGGACCGCGAACGCCGCCTCGTCGGTCACGTCGTCGCCGATGAAGATCGGCCGGCGTCCGCGGAACGGCGCATGACTTCATCAGTTCGCGAATGCCGGTGCCCTTGTTGAAGCCGCTCGGCTTCACCTCGACCACGGACTTGCCCGGCCAACACGTCGAGCTCGCATTGTGGATAGTCGGCACAGATCGCCGCCACCGCGGCGTGCACGGCGGCGCCCCGACTGCGGCAGCGAGACGATAATGCAGCGCGAGCGAGTAGCCCTTGTCCTCGAGAATGAGGCCCTCATGCGACGCCCCGAACTCGCATGAGCCGCCGGCGCAGCTCTGCAGGAATCGCGGCCTCGAAGTGTTGCGGCGCGGCACTTCCACGGGACGCGCAGCTCCGCGCCATGGCCGGCGACTGCAGCAAGCCTGCAGCGGCGCGAACAGCCGATCGAGGTCGGCCATAGAGCGTCCGCTCACGAATGACGTCGCGCCACCGCTCTGCAGCTCAAGCGCCTTGAGCGCATGCTTCAGCCGCTGCGGCACTGCGACACTGTGCGGCGTCGTCAGCGAGGTCGAGCAGCGTGCCATCGACATCAAGCAGAACCGCGCTTGTTCGAATGTCGATCGTCTCGATAACCACCACCCAATGCCCGATGTCGTCCCAAGCTTAGATAACAAGCGGAAACGGAAGTTGGTTCCCTGGCGTGGAGCGTCAAAGCTCATAAATTTCACGACTGGGACACTCCGACCAATTGGAATGAAATTGGGTCAGAGTCTAGCCTTTTGTTCGAGCACGATCGTTTCCGAGCGCCGGTTTTCGCAGGCCCTAGCGACGGGCGAGCACCTCGATCTCCGTGTCGACGCCGGTGACAACCTTGAAGACGCGCTCGTAGGACTGGCTGTCGTTGCGGGCAATGGCACGATACTCGCCTTCCGCGAGGATCACGCGCGGGAAGGCGCCCGTTGATTCCTTGATGACGTCGCCGCCGGGGGTGAGCACCCACCATTGCGTGTCGGCGCGCGCCTCGCCGCCGGTGTCGTTGACCAGCTTCAGCGTAATGACGGCGGCCCGATGGGTGACGGTGGCGTCGGTCAGCTTGCCGGCCTGCACGCGGATGTCCGAACGCACCATCGCGTTTACATCGCCGTAATTCGATATGATGTGATAGGTCCCGTCCGGCACCAGGATCACGTCGCCAGTCTGCGCCGCCTGCACGATCGGCCGCTTGTCGCCCGGCTCGAACTGGCTGCCCCGATAGATGTCGAACGTAATCTGTCCCGGGCGGGATGCGCGCGTCGCCGACCTTGCCCTCAATGCGCAGCCCACCGGCGGAGATGTCGAACATCTCGCGCTGCGCCTCGCCAGCCTTCAGCTGCACCGTTCGGGTGGCGCTGGCGAGCCCAAAACCAACATGGACCACATAGGAGCCGGCCGGCAGGGTGACCGTCGGCGACGACCCGCGATCCTCCTTGATCGGACGCAGCGCGCCCTGCTCGATCTTGCCGGGATAGACCCGCCAATGCAGTCCACCAGTGATCACCGGCTGGTCGCGGCCAAAGCGCGCGCTCAAGCGTCAGCGAGCCCTGCCCAGCCGGCGCGATGACCGGTGGCGCAGCGACTGCGGGCGGTAGAGGTGACGCGGTCGCGGGCGGGAGCGACTGCAGCGCCGGCCCCCTTGGGACCGGGGCGGGCCGGTTGTTATTGGGCGGCGCTATGTTCTGTGCCGGACCCGGGGTCTGCCCAGGTACCTCCTGGGGAGGACGCGGGAGCGGTGAAATATTGAAAAACTGGGCGTTTGACTCGGCCAGGAAGGCCACGAGCCAGAAACCAACGGCCAAGACTAGTCTGGCCCCGCCCGCGCTGGTTGTTGCGATCCTCATCGAGGATGATTCCTTGTTCGAAATCGCGGCAAATTCAAGCCTCCCCCCGCGTTTGTCACAACAGGAGCGGTATGCTAGCGCATATCCCCGACAGGGCACCGGTTCGCCGACAAGGACAAGTGCCGGTGCCACACTTATGAATCGAGGTTAGCACGGGGATCGAGGCGGCTCGCCGACCGACCAGGACTTGGCGACCAGGACTTTGTCGACCGGGACTTGCCGACCAGGACTTGAACGATGCCCGATGCTCTTGAGCTGCTGCGGACCCGGCGCTCCCTTAAGCCGATCGAGCTTGTCCACCCGGCCCCGTCGGCGGCCGAGATCGAAACGCTTTTGACGATCGCCTCGCGCGTGCCTGACCATGGCAAGCTCACGCCATGGCGCTTCATCGTGTTCGAGGGCGAGGCACGGCTTGCGGCAGGACAGGCCATTGAGGCCGCGTTCCGCGCCAAATATCCCGACGCCAAACCGGATCAACTCGACTACGAGCGCAAGCGGCTCGCGCGCGCGCCGCTTGTGATCGCGGTGGTGAGCCGCGCCGGTCCGCACGTGAAGATTCCCGAATGGGAGCAGGTGCTGTCCGCAGGTGCCGCCGCCATGAGCCTGGTGCTGGCCGCACACGCGCTCGGCTATGGCGCCAACTGGATCACCGAATGGTACGCCTACGATCGGGCGGTGCTCGAGGCACTCGGCCTCAAGGACAACGAGAAGGTCGCGGGCTTTGTCCATATCGGTACGCCCAAGCATGCGCCCGAGGACCGGCCGCGGCCGGCGCTGGCCGAGATCGCCACGCGATTTGAGGACGGACGTGAGTTGTGAGTAGTCGGTCGTAGGAGCGCCCCTGCTCACTACTAACCACTCACTATCTGCAAGGAACGCACGATGTTCTACGAGACCCGCAAGAACGACCACGGCCTGCCTCGCGACCCGTTCAAGGCGATCGTGTCGCCCCGCCCGGTCGGCTGGATCACCTCGATGAGCGCCAGCGGAGAAGTCAATCTCGCGCCCTACTCGTTCTTTAACGCGGTGTCCGATGGCCCGCCGATCGTGATGTTCTCAAGCGACGGCTACAAGGATTCGCTCGCCTTCATCGCCGAGACCAAGGAATTCGTCTGCAATCTGGCGATCCTCGATCTGATCGCCGCCGTGGTCACGACCGGCATCTCCTATCCGCGCGGCATCAACGAGATGGTCGAGGCCGGACTCGAACCGGTGCCCTCACGGCTGGTGCGCCCGCCGCGCGTCAAGGCCTCGCCCTGCGCGCTGGAATGCAAGCTCCTGCAGATCGTCGACCTCAAAGATCTCGACGGCGAGCCCGCGCATCGCCATGTTGCGTTCGGACAGGTGGTCGGCATCCACATCGACGACCGCTTCATCAAGGATGGCCGCGTCGACACCGCTGCCATGCGCCCGATCGCGCGCTGCGGCTACGCCGACTACGCAGTGGTCGACAAGGTGATCCCGGTGGTGCGGCCGCAGACGCCCGCGAATGCGAAGACGAAGGTGCAGGCGGCGGAGTAGCGCCCCGGGACAACCTCGATCTGTTATTCCAAGAGAATAGTGATCGCGAGCACATCGAGACTCGCGCGTTCCGACAATTGTGCCCCATCCCCACAACGGATGACCCTACGTGGGCCAATTGGAGGAGATATCATGCCTACTCTGAAAACTGCCGCCGTGGCGTTCCCGATCCCGGACCTCGGCTTTCTCATCGAGGGCACCGAAGGCAACGATACGCTTTCCGATCTGATCTCCGGTGTCGATTGGAGCTCCAACGATACGGTGAATGGCCTCGGCGGCAACGACTGGATCACGCTTTACAACGGCAACGACACCGCCAACGGCGGCGCCGGCAATGACGTGTTCTACGACCGCGGCAATGGCAACGACGTGATGAACGGCGAAGCCGGCGCCGACTTGTTCTATGTCGGCCTTGGCAACGATACCGTCAACGGCGGCACCGGTACCGACTTCGTCTCCTATGCGAACAGCCAGCAGATCGTCGGGCTCGATCTCGAAAGCGGGTTTGCAATCTCCGAAGGCATCGACACCCTGATCTCGATCGAGAGCGCCGCGGGCGGCATCGGCAACGATGTGCTGCTCGGCAGCAGCATCGCCAATTCACTCTATGGCGGCGATGGCCAAGACCGGATCGAGGGCCGCGATGGCAACGACTTTCTCAACGGCCAGGCCGGCAACGACACGCTGCTCGGCGGCAATGGCGCGGACTCGCTCTACGGCGAGCTCGGCAATGACGTACTCGATGGCGGCGAAGGTGACGACTTCCTGTGGGCCGGCCAGGGCGACGACACGCTGACCGGCGGCGGTGGCGCCGACACGTTCTATTACGGCGCGACCAGCGACTTCAACACTGTCGACACGATCACGGACTTCCAGCAGGGCGTCGACAAGATCAATCTCGCGGCCATCGATGCCAGGCCCGACCTCGCCGGAAACCAGGCGTTCACCTTCGACTCGACGCCGGACGGTTCGTGGGAGGAGTTCTGGGACGGTCTGGACGACTGGGGCGCCTATCTGCTGCACGGTGTCGGCCCCTCGATCAATGGCGATACCGGTGAGATCGAGTACCGGCACGACGGTGGCTACACCTACATCTATCTCTCCTACGCCGACACGCCCAATTCCGCGTCGATCCGCCTGGAAGGAACGTACAATCTCACGGCCGCTGACTTCGTGCTCTGAGGCGGCGCCGTCCAGCACAAACGGCACCGGCATCGGGCAGACGCCCGATGCCGGCTGATCGCATGTGTCTCGCCGTAGGACTACCGGCTCGCGGTGGTCATGCCCTTGAAGCTAAGCTTCTGCATACCGTTGCCGGTCGCCGCCACATAAATATTGCCCTTCGAGTCGCTCGCGATGTGGTGGCCCCCGCCGAGCATACCCGGGACATTGATCTCGCCCGCGAGCGTCAACGTCTTGCGATCGACAATCGCGATCGTCTTGCCGTCGCCGACATACAGGAACTGTTGCTCGGGATCCGACGACAGCGTCAGATTGCGTGCGAACAGCGTGTCGGGCTTGACCAGCTGCTTGATGAACTTGCCGTCGCTGGAGAACATCTGCACGCGCCGATATTCGCGGTCTGCCACATAGACCATGCCGTCTTTGGCAACGCGAAGACCATGCACGATGCTGAACTGGTCCGGGCCCGGATCAGAGAAGTTCGTATGGCGCTGGATCTCGCAATCGTCCTTATCAACCGGCTTGTTGGAGAATGCGCCCCACATGCGCTTGAACGCGCCGGTATCGGCGTCGTACACGATGACGCGATGGTTGCCATAGCCATCGGCTACGAACAGCTCATTGGTGGCCGGGTGGACCCAGCCGTCGGCCGCGCGATGAACGTTGGCGGTGTCGGCGTTGCCCTTGCTCTGGTTGCTCTTGCCGATCTGCAGCACGAACTTGCCGTCCTGCGTGAACTTCAGCAGCTGATCGTCGGCAACCGGCTTGAGCCCCGCAAGGTTATTGCCCGGGCAGTTGTTGCCGCCGATCCAGACGAAGCCCTTGTAATCGATATGGATGCCGTGCTCGCGCTCGACCCACTCGTAGCCCGCTCCGGCGCCGCCCCATGATCGGAGATAGTTGCCTGACGCATCGAACACCATCACGGGGGGCGCCGCCATCGCGGCCTGCTCCGGCTTCAGTGTGCGCGGCCGATGCAGCAGAAACACCTCGTCCTGGGCGTTGACCGCAAAGCTCGACACATCACCGACGCGGAACTGCGGCGGCACTTTCGGCCATCCGGCTTCCACCTCGAAGCGCGGCAGCGAGCGCGTCTGCGCGGTGACGTCGGCGACCAAGAGCATCGAGCCAAAAGCGCTCGCCGCCAGAGCGGCGCAAATAGAGCCTGGGCGCATGAATTCCTCCCGTTTGCATTGGCGCGTATTGTCGGAATAATCCGGCCGGGTCGTAGGCCCTGCACCACCTACGATGCGTCTTTCTGTGGTTGAGCGCAACACGCATTCCGCCGCCCGGCAACCGGGCGGCACCCGCGCTTCTGTCTCGTCAGCCTGGCTCAGGCGGTCTGGATATAATCGCGCAGCGCTTCCGACTCGCGCTCCATCTCTCCGAGCCGATGCTTGACCACGTCGCCGATCGATATGATGCCGATCAATCGCTCGCGATCGATGACCGGAATGTGGCGGAACTTGCCGGCGGTCATCTGCTCCATGAGGGCGCTCACAGTATCGTTCTCCGAGCAGGTCGACACTTTGCGCGTCATGACCTGGGCGATCGGCGCTGACAGCACAGCCGGCCCTTGCTCGGCCAGCACACGGACGATATCGCGCTCGGACACGATGCCGATCACACGACGTTCAGGCCCAAGCACGACCAGCGCGCCGATCCGGCGTTGCGCCAACAGCGCAATGGCGGATTCGACCGTAGCCGCGGGCTCCGTCGTGGTGACGTCTCGGCCCTTGCTCAACAAAATTGACTTCACGGTCATGGGCTCACCTCCCTTGACCGGCGACAGCCGCAGCGCGGCTCACCGGCCGCTGACATCATTTCCACTCGGCACCGAGGTCCGTCGTCAGGCGCGCTACGGCCGTGCACTGCATGGGCAACGCTAGCGCGAAGTTCCGGGCCAATGCGCACTAGGACGGCACTCGGACCGACGATGATAGAGCATCGTGCACGATTGCGGCATCTGCAAGAGCGTCGCATGTACTAACGTGTTTACGCCTCAAGAGATTCCTTTGATGAGGCATCATCTTGCACGGGATCAAAGAGCACAAAGCTCACCAAACCGGCCAGAAACCCGCCGATATGGGCCTCCCAGGCGATCGGCATGTCGTCCGCGTCGGGAAAAGAAACGATCCCAAGACCAAACAGAAGGTTAACTCCAAACCAGACGATCAGGAAGACAATCAGCCGCGGCTCGCGCAGCATCACTGACAATGGCGGCGCCGGCACGCGGTAGGCCGCCTCATCATTGCCTCTGAACGGGCCAAGTGGACCTCCGCGCTGAAATGCAAAGCGCATCGCCGCCGCCATGGCGCCCGAGATCGCCGCCGAGGCGCCCACCATAGGCATGCGGTCACCAGAGTGAAACGCAAGATGGAAGGCGGCACCGACCGCCGCGCTGAATAAGAAGAAGATCAGGAACCGCAGCGGACCGAAACGGCGCGCCACCGGCGTTCCAAAAGCGAGCAGCCACACACCGTTGAATGTGATGTGCATGAGATTGCCGTGGATGAAAGCGTAGGTCAGGAACGTCCAGACCGCCGCGCCCCAGCCGGAAACCCACCAAAGCTCGGACAGCAGCCTCAGATTGTAGCGGGCCGGAATAAATGCAAACAGGACCAGAAAATCACTTGCCTGGTCCGCCGACAGCACAAGCGTCATCAGCGCATGAACAAGGCCCATCGCGGCCAGGAGCGACAGCACCACGACCGGGACATTGAAGATGCGTTCGCGGGGCGGGTGTTCGGGGGGCGGATGCACGAGTCGTTCCAGGTGAGAAAGCGGAGATAGGCTTCGACGCACCCGGTGGCAAGCCAACGCAATCACATCCCCGTTGATGGACGCGCGTGAAAAGACCCTCCAAGTCGACCGAAGCGCTCTGCTTCAGCCGACCTGGAGGCGGCGCTCCCCAGGCGCCTGTCACATCCCCTCACCTCCCCTGGGTCTCAAATTGCCGAACGGCAGGATGCGGGAGGGCGCGAGCAGACGCCACCCCAACCGCGCCTTAACACTAACCTCGCTGCCGGAACCCGCTCGGCTCCGTCGGCACGCCTCCTGCTGCTCTCGACGGGACATCGGAAACAAGGCCCGTCCCCTGTCCCAAATGGGGACGATGATGGGGTCAGGAGGCGTCATGAAACACCCCTCGGTTCGAGAGCTGTACCGCTATTGGAACGCCCAGCGCGGGCTGCGGGCGGCACCCGAGCGCTCCGACATCGAGCCAGGCGCCATCCGGCGCGCGCTCGCCGACACATTCATCCTGTCCCAGGCATGCTGCTCACGGGCACTCATTCCGCATTGCCGGCACGCGGCTGTGCGCGGCGGTCGGCCGGGAGCTGCGAGGCACATCCTTTATCAACCTTTGGGACGAGGAGAGCAGGCGCAACGTCAACGATCTTGTCGCGGCGGTGACGCGCGAAAGTATCGGAGCGGTTGCCGGCGCCCGCGGCTGCAGCGCCGATGGCGATGTTCTCGACTTTGAGCTGGTGCTGCTGCCGCTGCGTCACCAGAGTGCGACCGATGCGCGCGTGCTCGGCGCTTTAGCCCCGCAGGACCTGCCTTACTGGTTTGGCATGAATCCGGTTGGCAAGCTTGCGCTCGGAACTATTCGCTATCTAGGCCATGAGGATACGCAAAACCGGGACGCCGGCGAGCCGGGCGAAAGGCCCGAGCCACTGCCGAGCGGCGGCCGCATCCGCCACGGCCTCATCGTCTATGACGGCGGGCAAGCCTAAATTCGCATCCCTGCCTGCCCCGGTCTCATCTGGCTAACGCGTCGTTAACGATGCGGGGCCTAGGCTCGCGCCAGCGCAATGACATTGCAGGATTTGGGCGAAGCGGATGGAGCTTCTCCAGCAGAAGTTAATTCGGCTGCCGCTCAGCGAGGAGCGTCGCCGCTATCCGCGCGTGCGCGTCAATCTGCTCGGGCGCTACATGCTAACCGACCGGCACGAATATCCCTGCCAGGTCACCGATATGTCCCAGGGCGGCATGACGCTGGTGGCCCCTGTCATCGGCCAGCTCAACGAGCGAGTTATCGCCTATGTGGACCATGTGGGCCGGCTCGAAGGCGTAGTCACACGACTGCTCGAGAATGGCTTCGCCATGTCCATTGCGGCTACCCCTCGCAAGCGTGACAAGCTCGCGGCCCAGCTGACCTGGCTTGCCAACCGTGAGCTACTGGGCTCGATCGACGACCGCCGCCATGGCCGTGTGCCGCCCCGCAACGCAGCTGGCCGCCTGACACTCCCTAACGGCAACAACATTTCCGTGCGTGTCATAGACGTTTCTCAGTCTGGTTGTGCCATTGCCACCGACCACCGGCCGGGCATCGGCACCCAGGTCACCATCGGCAAGACCCCCGGCAGGGTGGTGCGCCACCTCGAGGACGGGTTCGCGATCGAGTACCTGCGCCTCCAGCACCCGGACTGCGTCGAAGACAACGTCACCGGTGGGTAAATAAAGACCTCCCTTGCGGCCTCTCCCGAGGCCATGTCCGGCCCAAAAATGCCTTGCGCCGGGCCTGGCGCCCATCAGCGCCCTCAATCCCTTTGGTAAACGCCAAGCCTCCCCAGCCAGCGGCGGCGGCACGCTGGCGCGGCTTGAGCCGGTTAACGTCAGTATTTAATTCAAATTGTATTATTCGGCTTTTTACGAGAATACGCTTCAAATAATATAAGTAGTTTCTCCAGTATTGAGCTTCAATTGACTTAATACTTCACGCCAATATTGGCGGCACTGCAAGACCTTTGTGGGAAGTATGGCCCCAACAACAGGGACGGGGTCAAGACATGCTTCTCGACCGCAGGATACTATTGGGTGCTGGGATCGGCTGTACAGCCTTCATGGCTGTGGTCAGCCTGACGACCGCGCAGGCAGCCAACGAACGCCCCATGTTCATCAGCGTGGGGCCGAGTGCACGCGCTCCGATCGGCTGGACCGACTTCTGCGCCCAATCGCCGCGTGAATGCGACGGCCGGCCGCTCGAGGCCCGCGATGTCGTGCTCTCGCAGAAGGCCTGGAAGGACCTGGTGCGGATCAACAAGTGGGTCAATGACAGCATCAAGCCAATGACCGACATGGATCATTGGGGTGTCATTGAGCGCTGGAGCTACCCGGACGACGGCTATGGCGACTGCGAGGACTATGTCCTGCTCAAGCGCCGGATGCTGATGCAGGCGGGTTGGCCGCGGCAGGCGCTGCTGATCACGGTCGTGCGCGACCTCAAGGGCGAAGGCCATGCCGTGCTCACGGTGAAGACCGACAAGGGCGAGTTCATCCTCGACAACCAGGAGGATCAGATCCTGCTCTGGTCGGAGACCAGCTACCACTACGTTAAGCGGCAGTCGCAGGCGGACCAGAACGTCTGGGTCTCACTCGGTGACAACCGTCCAGCTTTCGCCGCCACTGCAGCGTCGCGCTGAACAACAGACGCTGAACACCAGACACTGAACAACAAGACTTGGAGCTACGCGACCCCGGTCACGTCCCCACCCCTCCCCGTCCCCAGACCGGGTTCGCGCGCGGCCGCCCCTCCCCCCGGGGGCGGCCGCACCTTTTTGGTTCGGGAAAATGCCACAGCGATGCTGGTCTTTCGAGATCTTCCACGACGCAAGACAACGCAACGACGCGCGAACGCTACGGTTCGAGCCGTGGAAAATCCGGGGAATATGTTCGCCCTCAGTGCCTGCCCATAATCGACCCAGATGATGGAGGAGCGTCGCGATCAGCGCACTGGGAATTGGATTGTCGTCTTGGCCTACGGGCCTATTGGCACGCTGATCCTCGGAGTACGATCGCACTCGCGAAGACGCTGTGAACAAAACGACGCTGTGAACAAAACGACGCTGTGAACAAAGAGACAACCCGCGGACTGACGAGTTAGATCAGATCATTGGCGCACTATAGCAAGATCGGCTTGGCTATTCCGGTTACCAAGTCCGGTCGGCAGTATTTCGATCCACACCGGATAAACAACCATGGATGCGACCTGGTGTTTTATAATGGGGATGATGGCTGGATTTATCCCCTCATTTGCCTTGCTCATCCTCATCGTCATAAGAGCAGTTTGAGCACCCGCCGTGGCTGATCCTTGGCTTCAAGGATCCTCTCGGACCGCGACGAGCCTGTCCCGTAGCGTCTCGCTCCACGCCCCAGGGGGATGCCCCACGGGCGCTCGCCACGCAAACGGACGTGACGAAGCGGAAGACCACTTCGCGACCTTTGGGCTTCGGATTAGTGCTCCTCAGCCGAGTTCCACAGCAATGAAGGTCAAAATAAGATGGCAAGGTTCCGTTGCGCAAGAAGACGTGATTATAAGTGAACACAACTCAACGGTCTGTGCGCTAAAATCCCAATCTCCTAATCAACAACAAAAGATTGGTGACAGCATGCATAGCCAATTGCGTGAGTGCACAGCATTCGATGCCTCGGAAGTCGAGGCCATGGGACAAGCCTTCGACGCGGCTTGTGCCACGCTGCAATTATCGGACGGAGAGGACGCATTCAGGAAGCTGGTCGCCTGCAAGGTGATCGAGTGCGCCGAGTCGGGAGAACGAAATCCGCAGCGCATCCACGATCTCGTGCTTTCGGAATTCAGGAGATCGCGGCACTAGTGTCGCTGGTCGGTTTTATAGCGAGGCCTCGGTCACCGGGCACGTGACCGAGGCCTGTTACGCTGAGACCTGTCTTGGAATTGCTCTTGGAGGTGCGCCGGAGTTTGGAGGTGCGCGGAGTTACGCCAAGTCTGAGCATTCGCTTCAGTATGACTTCGCCGTGAAGAAGCGTACCGCTGCGCTTTTCGGACCCGAGCGGCGACTCAAACAATAGCTGGGCTTTGATCCGATTCAATCTGATCAAAGTCGAGCCACAGAACCCGGCGGGGCTGTCGTTTTGGCGAGAGACCTGTCCGAAGTTGAATTCGGCGGCGCTGATCCCGAAGCTTGATGCTGAGCCCGCCGTGCATTAGCCCTTCATCCGCTCGTTAACCCGATTGATCGAGCGATGACGAAACAGTGATCCTATTTCGCTGAGTGTCGTGCACTCCATTCATTTATGAGCTATAGTCACCGCTTAGGAATGCTCGAGCCAATTGAGGTAGAGGCATTCTCATAAGCCAACGACGGACCATTTCCGGTGGCACGCTGAGGGCGCTTGGCAGCGTATCGGCCATGAATAACCGGCTCAGATCTGCGGGTGAATTCTTGCGGAGGATCGAGCGACTGCTCGTCCTCACTGCCGTTTGCACTCTATTGCTGTCACAATCCATCAGCTCTTATGCGGGTGGGCCGTATGACGGCGAATGGACCGGTACCGCAACACCAAACCGCGGGCGATGCCGGCCCGCCAACGTGACCTTGACGGTCACCGGTAAGGTGGTAACGGGCGAGATCCGCCTGGACCGGGAAACCGATATCAGAGGGACGGTTTGGGAGGACGGATCATTCGGAGCAACGATCGGCTTCAACCAGCTCATCGGCCAGTTCGACCGCAATGCATTTGAAGGCTCATTTGAGGCTTCCGACTGCACATGGAAGATGTTGCTCAAGCGCAGGCAATAGGTCGCGACAAAACATTGCCTTCAGCACGCTCAGCCGATCCGTTTGAGCCCCTTTGCGTAGCGCTGCCAGCGCCTGACATAGATGTCGGCTGCATCCGCGATCATGCGTACGGCCTTCTCGTCGAGCGTGCGCAACACTCGCGCCGGCGCACCCACGATCAGTGAGTTCTCGGGAAACTCCTTGCGCTCGGTCACCACCGCGCCGGCGCCGACCAGGCTGTTCCTGGCGATCCTGGCTCCATTGAGCACGATCGCGCCCATGCCGATCAGACTGTTGTCGGCGATCGTGCAGCCATGCAGCACGGCGTTGTGGCCGATGACACAGTCGCGCCCGATCACGATCGGAAAGCCCGGATCGGTATGCAGCGTGGCATTGTCCTGGATCTGCGAGCGCTCGCCGAGCTCGATCCATTCGTTGTCGCCGCGCAACACCGATCCGAACCACACGCTCGCGTCCAACTTGAGCCGCACGCGCCCGATGACAGTCGCGGTCTCGGCAATCCAGTAGCGCTCGGGAAGATCGGGCCGCTCTCCGTCGAGCTCAAAAATGGCCATGCGCACGCTCCATGTCGTTGGCGCGCGACCTTGCCATGCAGAGGTTCGATTGGCGAGCCGGGAGCGCTAGATCCGCAGCATCGCGCCGACCGCCATGATGGTGACCGAGCCCGACATCAGGCTCCAGAGACCAGCCACCACCGTCGCGGCCACACCAGCTGGAAGCTACGTCCTTCGATCGCCTGCCCGCGAATGATGTTGCGCATGATCAGGAACGGCGCGGCAAAAGCCAGGATCGGCACGGCCATGAAGGTCGCGGGCTTGGGCCCGCTCTCCAACACCCGGAAGCTCAACGCGCGGCTGGTGAAAAGCTGGTAGCCGGTCGCCAGCATGCCGGCGAACGCAAAGCCGATCGCCAACGAAAAGATCAGGTGAACCGATTCCGGTGACATCGCGTCCTCGTTCCGACCACGCTGCTTCGCAAAGCGCGTGGCCGGACGCCACAACATCCCTAATTAATGTTTAATTCTCGAACAGACCCGGAACCGTGCGCGCGAGACCGGGCGTGGCATACTCGCCCTGATTCGTAGGCACAGCGGCGAGCATGGCGATTTCCGACCTTTCCAATGCGGCAACACGCCGGCCTCGGCGGAGTGGCGCGCTGGCGCTGCCGCTTATTGGAATGCTGACCCTTGCCGGCCTTGCGGCCGGCTTCATCGGCTACGTGCTGTGGCCGCGCTGGCCAGGGCCCCCCGTCGCCGCCCGATGCCCCCGCGCTGCCCATCACCATTGCGGGTACTCCCTTCAACGTGCCTCCTGCTGCTATGCGCATCCCGCTGCAGCGTCGCGCCGGCGCGCACGAGCGGGTCGATCTCGCTTTCCTATGGCCCTCGCTCGCGCCGCCGGACGCTGGTCGCATCGGGCGCGCGTGCGCCGGGTGCCGCGCCTCAACAGACAGTCGACCGCCTGTTCGTGACGATCTCGGCTGCCGGCGACTCGCTTGCGCCGGCTGAGCGGATCAAGACCATCTATCCGCGCTATGCCGCAGCCGATGCGGCGGTCGAGCCCGAACGGGCTCGCAGTGAAAGCATTTCGCAGCGGCACGCCTTATCAGGGCGAGGACCTGATCTACGACTCCGCCACACCCGAGGGCTTCCTCGTGCGCTGCAGCCGCAACGGCGTGGGCCCGACGCCCGGCATCTGTCTCCACAGCCAGCGCATCGACCAGGCCGACATTGTGGTCCGATTTCCGCGCGACTGGCTCACGGATTGGCGCGCAATCGAAGCCGGTATCGAGCGCCTGATCGAAGGCCTGCGCCCGCGCGGAAGCTGACGTCGTTGCGTTGATGTTGCGCTAGTGCCCCGTTTCCGAAGTTCGTGATACACCTCAGCACGCTCTGACACGAACTTCGGAAACAAAGGGGCACTAGCAACTTTATGATTCTAGTGCCGCTTTTCGATTTGAAGTTCCTAACAGAGTTTGCTGCAGGTGGTGCAGGAACTTCAAATCGGCGGCACTAGACTTTGATCCGATCAGATTGAACGGCCGAGGCCTGCCTCTTCCAGATCGAGCGCGAGAATCGCCATCTCGAAATAGCAGGATCGGGTCTCCTTCTCGTCGAAGAACAGGACGCCGATATATTCCTCGCCGATATAGACCTCGG
The DNA here is from genome assembly GCA_963745515.1 of uncultured Alphaproteobacteria bacterium. Classification (GTDB taxonomy): domain Bacteria; phylum Pseudomonadota; class Alphaproteobacteria; order Rhizobiales; family Xanthobacteraceae; genus VAZQ01. Next base: position 326,586 of record CAVUXO010000004.1, on the reverse strand, counting down.
CGGAATCGGTCTTGCGCGGGCGCGCGACCACACGAATGCGCTCGTTGTCGAACTTGCGCCGCAGATAGGCTTCGAGCGTCTTCGAGATTCTTGATGTTCGCGGCCTCGCCGAGCGTGATCTTGATCTCGAGATTGTAGGAACGCTCGCTCGTCCTCGTCGTCGACGGTCAGGCCGCCGATCCGCTCCTCGCCGACAAACACGTCGGCCGTCATCGGCTTTCTTCGGCACGACGCGCATGCGCGCTGATTGCCGAACAGCTTCTTGAGATAGGCGTCGAGCTTCCTGACTTCCTGAACGTCCACCGATGCCCCCGTCTCGATACTCTATTCCGAAGCATGGAAACATCTGGTCCATCGATGCGCGACGGCTCCGGACAGCCGGCCTCGCCGATCGACCTTGCGCGGGCACGCCCGCGACCGTCGTGTTGTGCGGCACCGGCTTGAGCACGACCGAGCCTGCCGCGACGCGCGCGCAATGGCCGATCTCGATGTTGCCGATGATCTTGGCGCCGGCGCCGAGCATCACGCCGCGCCGGATCTTCGGATGGCGGTCGCCATGGTCCTTGCCGGTGCCGCCGAGCGTCACGTCGTGCAGGATCGAGACGTCGTCCTCGATCACCGCGGTCTCGCCGACCACCAGGCCGGTCGCGTGGTCGAGGAAGATGCCGCGTCCGATCGGCGCCGCCGGATGGATGTCGGTCTGGAACACGGCCGAGGAGCGGCTCTGCAGATAGTAGGCGAAATCCTTGCGGCCCTTGTGCCACAGCCAATGCGCCAGGCGGTGCGTCTGGATGGCGTGGAAGCCCTTGAAGTAGAGCACCGGCTCGAGGAAGCGGTCGGTTGCCGGATCGCGATCGAAGGTCGCCACGATGTCGGCGCGAAACGCGAGGCCGATCGAGGGATCGCCCTCGAGCGCGTCGCCATAGGCCTGCCGGATCAGCTCCGCCGAGACGTCGGGATGGTCGAGCCGCTCGGTCACGCGATGCACGACGGCAGCTTCGAGCGTGTCATGATGCAGAACGGTCGAATAGATGAAGGTCGCGAGCTCAGGCTCGCGGCGGACCACTTCCTCGGCCTCGCCACGGATGCGCGCCCAGACCGGATCGACCTTGTCGAGGGTATTTGCCGCTTTTGTCTGCTGTCGGGCCATCACGATTCTCCGGACGTCATCCTAACGACCAAAACCATCCTAGCACAGCGGCCGTGGTCATAGGGATATATAGTCCTGCTTTGTCAGCGACCTAGATCAGCCGTACCATCACGGCCGGACCGCCAGAAAAGCCAGCACACCGGCCTTGAACACCTTGTCGCCCACCGCCTGCATGTGATCGCGACCGGGAATATCGAGCGGCTCGGCAGCCGGCAGCAGCGCCGCCAGCTCGTGCGCAGAGCCCGCCACCTCGTCGGCGGTTCCGACCGCCACCAGCGCCGGCATGCGGATCGCCCGCGCTTGCGCACGACCCAAGGTCTGGCGCGAGCCGCGAATGCAGGCCGCAAGCGCCTTGAGGTCGGACCGTGTCTGCTCGGCGAAAGCGCGAAACACCCGCCCCTGCGGATCGGAAACGGCCGATAGCGACGGCGCTTCGAGCGCGTCCGCGATGGATTGCGGCAGGCCCACACCGTCGACGAGGCGACTGCCAAGACCGCCCAGGATAAGGCTGCGCACGCGATCGGGATGCGCGAGCGCGAGATAGGCCCCGATCCGCGCGCCCATCGAATAGCCCATGACATCGGCGCGCGCGATGCCCAGATGGTCAAGCAGCGCGCGGACGTCTTCCGCCATGGTGTCGCTGTGATAGGCGGCCGGGTCGTAGAGCTTCGAGGACGCGCCATGGCCGCGATTGTCGAGCGCGATAACGCGCCGGCGCGCTTTGGTCAGCGTCGCCACCCAGCCCGGGTGAACCCAGTTGATGGCGGCGGTCGACGCAAAACCGTGAATGAGCACGATCGGGTCGCCTTCCCCCTCGTCGAGGTAGGCAATCTCGATTTGATCGTTTTGGAAGCGTTGCATCACTAGTGCCGCCTATTTGAAGTTCCTACACCACCTGCAGCAAACTCTGTTAGGAATTTCAAATCGAAAAGCGGCACTAGAATCATAGGTTTGCTAGTGCCCCTTTGTTTCGGAAGTTCGTGTCAGAGTGTGCTGAGGTGTATCACGAACTTCGGAAACGGGGCACTAGGTCACGCGCCGCTCACGCTCAGCTCGCCAATGCTTCCGCTGCATGCAGGTTCTGCACGGTGCGGCGTGCCCGGCGACGCTCACAATAACGCTCGGTAGCACGCTCAGTCGTCCGCTTGACCGCGGCAAAAAATCCCAGGACGGTCATCACCGCCGTGAACAGCCAGGAAAACAGAGTGAAAGAGCTGGTGGTCAGGAAGATCGCGCCGCGTCCGAGCGTTCGGAAGATCGCGCGGGTGCGCGTGCCCTTGGCCTCGGCGAGGCGCGCCATGCGTGAGAGATCGCGCGGCCCCTGTGCAATCTTGAGCGCATCAAGCGCGGCCTGCGTGCCAGCCTTGCTCTGAACCCGGCCAACGTCACCGATCGCACGCATCAGCGATTGCGTCTTCTCGACCTTGACGGCTTCGCGCGCCGCACGCACCGCGACCGCAGGCTCAGTCAACGACGCCACCTTCATGGTACTGCCGAGCTTCGACCAGTCGATGGCATCGCGCAGCGAACGAGTGAACCATTCGGCCATCTGCCCGGTGATCCGCCCGGCCTTGCCGGCGGCCTTTACGACCGAGACCCCGACCCGCGCCGGCGTGCCGGCGCCGAGCGACGCATAGGTGCCGGCGGTGACCACGAGGCCGACACATGCCAGCCCGAGCACGAGCTCATCGGCCTTCTCGCCCTTGGCGAGCCGCGAGCCCTCGCGCACGGCGTCACGAACGTCGCCGATCACGAAGAGATCGCTGACCGTCGTCCCGGCAACGCCGACCAGAGAATCGGCTTCGCCCAGGACCAGCCCGCGCCCAAACCGTTTCGCCGCCCGCCGGGTCGACGCCATGGTCGAGTTGGCCGCATCGACCTTGGCGACCAGCGCCGGATCGAGCGTCACATTGCGGTCGCGGGCCAGGTCAAGAAAGCTCTGCGCCAGATCGGCGTCGTCGAGCGCGAGCGCAGCCTCGATCTCGCGCGCCGCCACGTCGGCATTGAAGACCTGCGCCAGCTGATGATCCGTGAGCAGGACAGGATCGTCCTGAACATAAAGCAATTGCTCCGCCTCAATGCCGTGCGGCACCACGCGATAGGCGGCGATCGCACAGATGCAGGCCAGAATGATCGGGAGAATGAGGCGCAGCGTGGTCATGCCTCGGTCTTTGTCTCCGGCAGTATTGTGTCCGGCAGTATTGTGTCGGCAGTAGTGTCGGCAGTGTGGTCTGCGGTGTTGTCATGGCCGACGATTCCCGACCCCACAGGTGATAGCGGACAATTGTGCCGGCAAGATGCCGCCCGCAAGAAAATCGTGGATAGGAGTACCGGCTTAAACATCCACGACAGGGGGTGTAATCGACTTAAAACGACAGGAAAATCAAAGGCTGGCGTGAAGATGCCGGTTGGTGCCGGGTACCACCCACCCCTGATGCGACGAAGGTCGCGAACGAACGCCGGAGCCTGCGGTTGAAGCTCATGATTTGGAAAACCGGCTTGATCCTCGGAGCGGGCGGGCCGGCGATCGCCGGCCTGACCGCAAATTGGATCGTGCGGAGGTGAATCGTCTAGGAATCAAACAGGCAGGCCGTTATGGTGCCGCGCGCCTGCCAAAGCGCGATAACTCCCGGTGCCGCCAGGCGCCGCAGCGGACTTGACCATGGCCGAGAACATCGTTCCTCATTTTCATAACACCCCAGGCGTGGCCGTGATCGAGATCGGCGCCAAGGAGTTTCAGTGCGTCGGCGCAACGCCTCCGTTCGATCATCCCCACGTCTTTCTCGACATGGGCGATGCGAACGAGATCATCTGTCCCTATTGCTCGACGCTCTATCGCCACGACGCTTCTCTCGATTCCCATTCGGCCCGTCCGCCGGAATGCGCGCTGGAAACGGCCGCCTGACCGGCGTGAAGAGGACATGACTTGTGGCCGCCGCGCGAACCGTCATCATCGCGGGCGCGGGGATTGGCGGGCTGACCGCGGCGCTCGCGCTGGCGCAGCGCGGATTCGAGATAACGCTGCTTGAAGCGGCCGTTCGCCTGGAAGAGGTCGGCGCCGGCCTGCAGCTGTCGCCCAATGCGGCGCGTGTGCTTATTGCGCTCGGGATCGCCGAGCGGCTCAAGCCTCACATCGTCGTGCCCGAGCATCTCGCCGTGCGCAATGCGCGCTCCGGCCGCCTGCTGGCGCAGGGCCCGCTCGGCGCTACGACCGAGCAACGTTACGGCGCCCCTTACTGGGTGATTCATCGCGGCGATCTGCAGGCTGCGCTGTGCGAAGCCGTGGCGGCGACGCCAGGCATCACGCTGAAGCTCGGCAGCAAGGTGGAGAACTTCACGGTCGAGCCGGACAGCATCACGGTGTCGGCATCGCAGGGTTCGCAACCGCTCACGGTGCGCGCGCACGCGCTGATCGCCGCCGACGGGTTATGGTCGACGCTCCGCCAGCAGGCTCGGGCATCGCACTATGCCGCGTCCTGCCGGTCACACCGCGTGGCGCACGCTCATTCCGGCAGAGGCTGCTCCCGACAGAGCGCTATCGCTCCGGCGGTCAATCTCTGGCTCGGCGCCGACACCCATCTGGTGCACTACCCGGTCAAAGCCGGGCGCATGATCAACGTCGTCGCCATCGTGGGTGACGATTGGCGCGAGCCGGGCTGGAATACGCCCGGCGAGCCCCGCGAGCTGCTCGATCGCTTTTCGGCGGAGCACTGGCACGCGAGCGCGCGCGACCTCCTCGCCGCGTCCGAGCGCTGGCAGAAATGGGCGCTGTTCGACTGCCCCCCGCTTGCGACGTGGGGTACGACCTGGGGCAACGGTCGGGTCACGCTGCTCGGTGACGCGGCGCATCCGATGCTGCCCTATCTCGCGCAAGGCGCCGCCATGGCGATCGAGGACGCCGCCGTGCTGGCCGCCTGCCTCGAGCGCAATCCTGATGTGCCGGCAGCCTTACGCACCTACGAAGCAAGCCGCCTGCCACGCACCACCCGCGTCCAGCGCGACGCCAGCCGCAACGCCACCGTCTATCACATGAGCGGCGCCGCGGCCGTTCTGCGCTCGCTGGCGCTGATGGCCATGGGCGGCGACCGGCTGATCAGCCGCTACGACTGGCTCTACGGCTGGACGCCGCCGTGACACGACGGCGCTGGGTTGGTTGATCTCGATCAATGCTCGCGCCGGGACTGTGCGGTACGCATTGCAAGATGAGCTGCCTGCTCACGCGCAAAGAGACCTGACCTCAGCGGTGGGTCCGCGCGAGGACATCGATCAGCTCGCTCACCTTGCGCCGCTGCTCGCGCTTGTTGCCGCTGGCGATCGCATGCTCGACGCAATGGCCGACGTGATCGCGAGGATTTCCTCCTCGACCCGCCGCAGCGCGGCGCGCACCGCCGAGATCTGCGTGACGATGTCGATGCAATAGCGGTCGTGCTCGACCATGCGGGCGAGTCCGCGCACCTGGCCCTCGATCCGGCTGAGCCGGCGAAGGCATGAGGTCTTGGCTTGTTTGCGCATGCCGCTTATATACCCCCACAGGGTATCCGATCGCAAGTGAGCGTCGAATGGACCGGACGCGCATAATCACGGCAGCCATGATGGTCCCAATCACGATCGCGGCACGATCGCGCAGTCCTGCCGAAGCCGGCAGCGCCATCGATCCGGTCTGCGGCATGACGGTCGATCCGCACACGACGCCGCATCGCCACACCCATCAGGGCCAGCCCTACTACTTCTGCTCGGCCGGCTGCCGCACGCAAGTTCGCCGCCGATCCGGCGAATATCTCGCGCCGAACGCCGCGTCCGCGCCGCCCGGTGCCGGCAGGCGCGATCTACACCTGCCCGATGCATCCCGAGATCCGCCAGGTCGGACCCGGCGCCTGCCCGATCTGCGGCATGGCGCTCGAGCCCGAGCTGGCGAGCGCCGAGAGCGGCCCCAATCCCGAGCTCGCCGACATGACGCGGCGGTTCTGGATCGGGCTCGTGCTCGTCCGTGCCGGTGGTCGTGCTCGAGATGGGCGGGCATCTCGTCGGACCTGCACGGCGTGCTCGGTCAGACCACCTCGAACTGGATGCAGTTCGTCTTCGCGACGCCGGTCGTGCTGTGGGCCGGCTGGCCGTTCTTCGTGCGCGGCTGGCAGTCGCTCGTCACGCGCAACCTCAACATGTTCACGCTGATCGCGCATGGGCACCGGCGTCGCCTTCGTCTACAGCGTGGTCGCGACGCTCGCGCCCGGGCTCTTTCCCGCCGCGTTCCGCGGCCATGACGGCGCGGTCGCGGTCTATTTCGAGGCGGCGGCCGTCATCACCGTGCTGGTGCTGCTCGGCCAGGTGCTCGAGCTGCGCGCGCGCGAGCAGACCTCGGGCGCGATCCGCGCGCTGCTCGACCTCGCGCCGAAGACGGCGCGGCGCGTGACGCGAGGACGGCGCGGACGAGGAGGTTGCGCTCGACGAGGTCGCGGTCGGCGACCGGCTGCGCGTGCGGCCGGGCGAGAAGGTGCCGGTCGACGGCGTGGTCGTCGAGGGCCGCTCCGCCGTCGACGAATCGATGGTGACCGGCGAGTCGATGCCGGTCGACCAAGGAGGCCGGCGCCAAGGTGATCGGCGGCACGGTCAACCGACCGGGCGGCTTCGTGATGCGCGCCGAGAAGGTCGGCCGCGACACGCATGCTCGCGCAGATCGTGCAGATGGTGGCGGAGGCGCAGCGCTCGCGCGCGCCGATCCAGCGGCTCGCCGACCAGGTGTCGGGCTGGTTCGTGCCGGCGGTGATCGCGGTCGCGGTGCTCGCCTTCGCCGCCTGGGCGATGTTCGGGCCGGAGCCGCGCTTCGCCTATGGGCTGGTCGCGGCCGTCACGCGTGCTGATCATCGCCTGCCCCTGCGCGCTCGGGCTGGCGACGCCGATGTCGATCATGGTCGGCGTCGGGCGCGGCGCGCAGGCCGGCGTGCTGATCAGGAACGCCGAGGCGCTCGAGCGCATGGAGAAGGTCGACACGCTGGTCGTCGACAAGACCGGCACGCTGACCGAAGGCAAGCCGAAGGTGGTCGCGATCGTGCCGGCCGCACGGCCATCGCGACGAACGAGGTGCTGCGCTTCGCCGCGAGCGTCGAGCGCGCGAGCGAGCATCCGCTGGCCGCGGCGATCGTCGCGGCCGCGAGCGAGCGCGGCATCGCGCTCGCGACGCGTCATGGGCTTCGACTCGCCCGACCGGCAAGGGCGTGATCGGCATGGTCGAGCGCCGGCGCGTCGTGCTCGGCAATGCGAAGTTCCTCGCCGAGCTCGGCATCGCGACCGATGCGCTCGCAGCGCGAGGCCGAGCGCGCTGCGCCGCGACGGCGCGACCGTGATCTTCGTCGCGATCGACGGCAAGCTCGCCGGCGTCATCGCCATCGCCGATCCGGTCAAGGCGACGACGCCGGACGCGCTCGACGCGCTGCGCGCGCGACGGGCTGCGCATCGTCATGCTGACCGGCGACAACCGCACGACCGCGCAGGCGGTCGCGCGACCGGCTCGGCATCGACGAGGTCGAGGCCGAGGTGCTGCCCGAGCAGCAAGAGCGAGGTGGTCGAGCGGCTGCGGCGCGAGGGCCGCGTCGTCGCGATGGCGGGCGACGGCGTCAACGACGCGCCGGCGCTCGCCGCCGCCGACGTCGGCATCGCCATGGGCACCGGCACCGACGTGGCGATCGAGAGCGCCGGCGTCACGCTGGTCAAGGGCGACCTCGCCGGCATCGTGCGCGCGCGCACGCTGTCGGCAGCCGTGATGCGCAACATCCGGCAGAACCTGTTCTTCGCCTTCGTCTACAACGCGGCCGGCGTGCCGATCGCGGCCGGCGTGCTCTATCCGCTGTTCGGCATCCTGCTGTCGCCGGTGATCGCGGCCGCCGCGATGGCGCTGTCGTCGGTCAGCGTGGTCGGCAACGCGCTGCGGCTGCGGCGGACCGAGCTATAAGTGTCGTCCAGCAGCCTTGATTTGACTATTATGGTCATAATGACTATATTACTCGAGATTGCTCGGAGGCTCAGCCAATGTCGACACATGAATGGACGGTTGCTGAAGCCAAAGCCAAGTTCAGCGAATTGATTGAACAGGCGCGAACGCGCGGCCCACAAACGATCACGCGGCATGGCCGAGTCACTGCCGTGGTCGTATCCCCGGCGGAGTGGCAGAAAAAGGTCAAACGGAAGGGCAATCTCGCCGAATTCTTTGCCGCGTCTCCGCTGCGCGCCTCCGGTCTCCGCATCGAGCGCGCGAAAGATCGCGCTCGCGATGTGGATCTATGACATTTCTGCTCGATACCAACGCGGTGTCCGAATGGGTCAAGCCACTCCCCAACGTCGGACTGGTGACATGGCTCGCAGAGATCGAGGAAGATTTCATCTTCCTGAGCGTCGTCACGCTAGCCGAGTTGCGCAATGGCGTTGCCGGCTTGGCAGCCAGTCGACGGCGCGAACGCCTCGATCGCTGGCTCACGCACGAATTACCAGGACGATTCGAGGGACGCATCCTACCCATCGAAGCTGCAATCGCCGATCAATGGGGCCGCCTCACCGCCGCCGCTAAAGCTGCGGGCAGGCCGATCCATGCCATGGATGCGTTCCTGGCCGCGACTGCGCGAGTGCATAATCTCACGATCATCACTCGCGATTTGTCAGCATTCGAGCCGATCAAGGTGCCAGCCTTCAGCCCTTGGTCGAAGTCCTGATCGGGCGCCGGCAGTCAGCGGCGGATCGCGCCCTTGCTGGGCGGGGAGGCCGCGCAGTCCTTCTCGCGCAGGGTCGAGTCGATAACCTGCACCTCCTCGTTCACCGCCAAGTAATCGGAGCGATAAGCGAGCACGCTGACGATCTGGCCGCCCGCGGCCTGCTCGGCCTTGTCGATCAGCTCCTTGAGCTCGCGCTGACGGTCGTGCTTCTGCTTCGACACCGTCACAAGCTGCTCGCAGGTGTGAAAGTGATACTTGCCGGCATCCGCGAAGAAGTAGGGCCCGTCCGAGCTGGCGCAGCCCGTGAGGAGCGCGCACAGCGCGACGAGCCACAGCGCTCGCGCGGAATGCAAACCCCGAAGCATGACCACCCGGTCCAGCATGACCCCCACCCTGGCTCCGCCATTTATATCATCGCCGGCGAGCCTTAACGAATCCATGGCGCTTTGCCTTTGCCGGGGAATTGCGCCGAGATTGCGCCACAATCGTGGACGGATGCCCAAGAGGCTAACCGCGCTCGCCCTTGGGGCCACGCCTTGGGCGCTACCAATATGCCAGAGCTTTGAGATCGACGCATTTTAATGAAGGTTTCGACATGATAGCGTCCTGTTTGCGCACGCTGCAGCAAACCTTAAACGCACAGATTGATGATGTTGCGACCTGAGGCGTGGAAGTCGGCACTCTATCGTGAGTTTCCACCGGCGCCCGACCTTCAGGCCTTTGTGGCCTGCACCTGGGTCCGCCTCGTCCGCCTCAACCCGAGTGCATCTTGCGATTTGATCCTGCCGGACGGCTGCGCCGACATTATCGTCTGCGACGATCATCCGCCGACTGTTGCAGCACCTGATGCCACGACGCGACGCGTGCAGTTGCGCGATGGGATGTTGATAACCGGGATCCGGCTGCGACCGGGAGCTTGGCATGCCGTATTCGGCTGTCCCGCCTTCCAATTCGTGAATGGCGGGCTGCTCCTGAGCGATATCGCGCCTGGCGCTCGGCAGCTCCATCAAGCTCTCCTGCAGGCAGGCAATCTCGCGGACCGTCTCGCAGCACTCGAAGCTTGGGTGCGCGATGCCCTGGTCCGCGCCACGTTTGACGACCACACCATCGTCGCTGCATGTCGCAGGCTCAGTGGTCCCGTCGTCGCCATCAGCGCTGTCGCCGACAGCTTGGATTGGAACGTGCGCACGATGCACCGCCGGTTCCTTGCCGCATGCGGCTATGGCCCCAAGCATTTCCAGAAGATCATGCGCATTCAGGCAGTGCTGCGGGCAGCCCACGCCATTCCTTCGGCGGGCCTGGCAGAGCTGGCCATGGCCGCCGGATTCGCCGACCAAGCGCACATGACGCGTGACTTCCGTGCCATCACCGGATTGACGCCGGCCGATTATTTCCGGGCCACCGCCCCACAGGGTTGGGGCGCTTGGATGAATGAGGCCTGGTAGGGCATGTCCGATTTGTTCAAGACAGTCGGTCTGTCGTCTTCTAAGCGGCACTCACAGGGCACGGAGAAGAGGGATAAGCCGAATGTCGAACATGAAAGTCCTTTTTGTCGCCGGATTCGGTCCCGTCACAAAGGAACCGAAAAAATCGAAATCATTTTACGTCGATACTCTCGGATTGCCGATGGAGCAGCGTCCCGATAATCCAGACTACTATCACACCGAGAAGCTGGCAGGAGTTCGTCATTTCGCGGCATGGCCGTTGAACGAAGCCGCGCAGTCCTGCTTCGGCCGGCCCGACTGGCCTGCAGATGTGCCCGCGCCGCATTCATGGCTTGAATTTGACGTCGAGGACGTTGCTGCTGCCAGCGCGCATCTGAAGGCAAGCGGCTATTCCCTGCTGGTGGACAATCGCACGGAGCCATGGGGACAAATCGTATCGCGGCTCCTGAGCCCCGAAGGTCTGCTGGTTGGCATCACGTTTACACCGTGGATGCGGTGAGATGGATAAGCGAATTGGCGGCCGCGGCGCTAGCGCGAGAGGTCTTGTGACTGTCGCCCAGAATCTTTGATCGCTGAGACGGGATAAGAGCGCATCGATTTCAGCGACGTGAGCGCGGCTCGGTGTGAGACCTCCGTGGGTACGGTCGGATTAGGCCCGCCCACCCTGTGGGTTGCCGCCTACGTCGATGTTTGGAGCATGCCCGATGGCTTATCTGGATCGTATGAATTCCACTTTCTGCTCCGCCAAGCACTACCCATCGCACGCGCGCGTCTTTTGGCATTTGCGCCGCAGTCGCTGAAGGCTCGATTCTCTCTCTTGCCAACCGGAAACGCTGCTATTTGCATCCCAACTCGCTGTCGGCTGCCGCCCACATTCTGTGAGCGACCTCTTCGACTGTCACCTGGATCGGCCAAGGCGCTCTCTCACTTCTCGGTGTCGGCGAGATAGCCGCATCATGCGTCGCGCCTCCAAACCCTAAGACACCGATCACGAGTTGGAGCACTAACGGTCTTGCTCACACCGAGGACGGTCATACAGTACACCAACAGCGACGACAGCCGCGGCCCGGTTGCCTTAGATTTATCGCGAGATTCGAAGACATCCAGCTATGGCTCCGCTTCTGCGAATCAGCATCATGCTGCACGACCAGCGCCATGGAACTGATTTGGGTGTGGACAATTTCCCCGAGAACTCGAGCCTGTTCGAAGCCTGACGTTTTGACGGCATTCAACAGATCGACCAAGTATTTGATTTTCTTGGTGCGGACGGCCGGACTTGAACCGGCATGGGCTTGCGGCCGAGGGATTTTAAGTCCCTTGCGTCTACCGTTTCGCCACGTCCGCAAGCAGCGGAAGAAGTATAGACGACGCGGGACGCATAACGGATTTCCGGCACGACGTCATCCGGCTCGCGATCTCGCCGCTGCGCCTACTCCTTGAACACCCGGCCCCAGACGCTCTCCCAGTCCTCGCCGTTGGCGTCGGTGACGCGGCCGTCGCGCTCGTAGAACTTGTTGGGAATCTGGAACATCGCGAGCATCAGCCCGCCCTCGGGCGCCCAGGCGACGTGCCGGCTGCCGGCCGGGCGCCAGACGAACTCGCCGGGGCCGACCGTCGAGGCCGGCGTCCGGGCCTTCCTGGTCGACCAGGCGGCCCTCGAGCACGTAGGTCTGCTCGATCTTGACGTGCTCGTGGTCGGGCAGCACGGCGCCCGGCGCAAAGCGCGTCAGCACGGTGACGAGCCCGCTCTCGCGCGTCGAACAGCAGCGTCTTGATCTCGCAGCCCGGGAAGCGCGTCTTCTGCCACTCCATGGTGGCGGGGCGCACGTGTGCGGTGCTGCGTTGTCTTGGGCGTGACGGCGTCCATGGCGTGTCTCCGGCGCTCGCGTTGGCGCCATCATAGCAGCAGCACGCCGCTACAGCCCGCCTTCCCGGATCGGCGGCTGGAACGCGAGCCCGGTGTCCCAGGGAAAGAAGATCCAGGTGTCCTGCGACACCTCGGTGATGAAGGTGTCGACCATCGGGCGGCCCATGCGGCTTGGCGTAGACCGCGGCGAAATGCGCCTCCGGCAGAAGGTCGCGCACGAGCTTGGCGGTCTTGCCGGTGTCGACCAGATCGTCGACGACCAGCACGCCCTTGCCGCGCCCGCCGCCGAGCGCGACGATGTCGCGCCGCGATGCCCTTGAGCAGCGTGCAGCTCGCCCTGCGTGGTGTGGTTGTAGCTCGCGACGCACACCGTCTCGATCACCCGGATGCCGAGCTCGCGCGCGACGATCGCGGCCGGCACCAGCCCGCCGCGCGTGATGCAGACGATCGCCTCGAACGGCCCGGCCTCGGCCAGCCGCCACGCGAGCGCGCGCGCGTCGCGGTGGAACTGGTCCCAGGAGACCGGAAACGGCTTCTGCGGTTGCTGCACGTCTGGCCGATGGCTTCGCGCCGGCGGCAGCGCCGACGCCGCCTTGCTTAGCGCATGTCGATGACGAAATCGAAGCGCGCCGCCATCCCGCGGCCCGGCTCCGCGACGCGCATCAGCAGCTCGCGATGGAAGAAGTCGTCGCGGGCGTTGCGCGGCTCGTCCGGAAAATAGAGCTGCGTGGTCAGGAGCCGCTGGCCGGGCGCCTGCACCTTGACGTGATAGTGGCGGGTGCGGCCGGGATAGAGTCGCCGGCACGATGGTGCGGAAGCGATAGCGGCCCTGCTCGTCGGTGAAGACGTGGCCGCGATAGCGGAAGCCGCGATTGTCGTAGTCGCCGCCGTCGTCGGCGTGCCAGAGATCGACCAGCGCGCGCGCGACCGGCCGGCAGCCGCGGGTCAGCACGTAGCCCGACAGCTCGACCAGCCGCGCGCCTGCGCCGCGCTCGACCAGATCGGCGCGCTCGGGCGAGCGCGGCTTGATAGAACGGGCCTTCGGTCTCGGGCAGCGTCGGCGCGATCGTCGTCGTTGCATTGCGGGCGTCGGCGCGAGCGTCCTGCGCCAGACTGCCGGCACGAGCACGCGCGCGGCGAGCCCGACGCCGCTGCGAGCAGCCACGGCGGCGATGAGCATGGCAACTCAGCGATGATCGCACGCCGGGACGATGCCTGTGCAGCTTCACGACATGTCACCGGCCTCCTGCGCATAGCGCTCAGACGGTCGCGTCATTGCGCGCCCCGCACCCGCGTGCAGCATGGCCTCGACCGCGCGCTTTGGCGGCCGCGAGCTTGCCGGCATCGCGCGCGCGCAGCACCACATTGGTGTTGGGGCCGCGCTGCTCGTCGAAGAACGGATAGCTGCCGATCGAGACCTCCGGATTGGCCTTGGCGATCTCGCCGAGCGGCGTGCCGATGTCACCCTCGCGGCAATCGGCGCGCACGGTTTCCGACAGCATGCGCACGCCGGTCTTGAGCTTGGGCGCCACCTCGTCGAGCATCACCTGCATGATCGACGGCACGCCCGCCATCACGATGACATTGCCGAGCCAGAAGCCCGGCGCTGCCGACACCTTGTTGTGCACGAGATCGGCGCCGGCCGGGATGCGCGTCATGCGCATGCGCGCCTCGTTCATCTCGCCGCCGGTCTGGGCGAGGCGCTCGTTCAGAATCGCGACCGCGCGCGGATCGTGGTCGATCGTCACGCCGAACGCCTTGGCGACGCATTCGGCGGTGATGTCGTCGTGGGTCGGGCCGATGCCGCCGGTGGTGAACACATAGGTGTAGCGCGCGCGCAGCGCGTTCACCGCGCCGACGATCTCGGCCTCGTCGTCGCCGACCACCCGGACCTCCTTGAGGTCGATGCCGAGCGCGGTCAGGTATTCGGCGATGTAGCCGATGTTCTTGTCCTTGGTGCGGCCGGAGAGGATCTCGTCGCCGATCACCAGCACCGCGGCGGTGACGAGGCTCGTGCCCGGAGGAATTCGTACCAGTCATGGTGGTCCTGATGGATGGCCGGCGTGGAAAGGAATCCGGCCCCTACCCTGCCATTGGGGGCGATGTGGCTTCAAGTCGCTGGTTGGCGGAAACGCGGCCGAAACGCCGAAATAGGAACGGCCCGGGCGATCCGTTATGCTCGCCGGCAGAGGACTGCCTGGGTCAACTTGCCCGGCCGATCAATATGGAGACGATGATGCTCACTGCCATTCGCCGCGCCGGAGCGGCGCTCAGAGGGTCCGCGCTGGCCGCGCTCGCGGCCATCTGAGCGTCATGGTCGCTGACACCGGCTTGCTACTCCTGCTTGGGCGCAATCACTCGCCCGATGTTGCCGCCCTGGCGCCGCGATCGACGACCTGGTCGCTGCCAATCGCATCCTCTACCGCCAGGGCGTGGTCGACGGCTTCGGCCACATCAGCATCCGTCATCCCGAGCGCAAGGACCGCTTTCTGATGTCGGCGTCGCTCGCGCCGGGCCGCGTCAGCAAGGCCGACATCATGGAGTTCGATCTTGAAGGCAAGCCGCTCGACCAGCGCGACCGCTCGATCTATTCGGAGCGCTTCATCCATTCCGAGATCTACAAGGCGCGGCCGGACGTCAACGCCGTGCTGCACAGTCATTCGCCGACCGTCATCCCGTTCAGCGTGTCGCAGGTGCCGCTGCGCCCGATCCTCAACAGCGCAGGCTTCCTCGCCCCCAATGTGCCGGTGTTCGAGATGCGCAGAGTTGCGGGTTCGGGCAGCCTCCTGATCACCGACGGCACGCGCGGCAAAGCGCTCGCGGAGACGCTGGGCGACCGCCCGGTCGCGCTCATGCGCGGCCACGGCAACGTGGTAGTCGGACCGACCGTCCAGCGGGTGGTCGCGCGCGCGATCTATACCGAGGTCAATGCCAGGTTGCTTATCCAGGCGATCACGCTCGGCGGGCCCTTGATCTACATCGACGCCGAGGAAGGCAAAGCCGGTGAAGGCAACCGGGATCGCAACGAGACCGGACACGCCACCGACCGGATCTGGCAGCTCTGGGTCGAGGAAGCCATGGGCTCAAACACGGGTCCGGCCGAGACAAAGCGCTAATGTCCCGTGTTGGGATCCCGCCTGGGTGCAGTTCCATGGCTACTTGCCTCGCCTCCCCGTTGATCAGGGCCGCCCAAAATAGAGGCAGCGACAAGTCCGTGCCGGTTGATCGCTACCCCTTTGAGTTGGCGCGGACTTTGCACATGGCATGCTAGTAACTTGGGATGCCTAGGAATTGTCCGGTAGAGTAACCGGGCGCACTAAATCCGGGACGGCCATGGGGCCAGCATTCGATGAAATGAACGGCAGCGACGGGGCGCTGCGCCCAGCCTATGTCGAGCTGTCGCGCTGGCTGCGCGACATCCCGCCCGACGTGCTCGACTACCGGCGGCGCGAGGCCGAGCTCATATTCCGCCGCATCGGCATCACCTTTGCGGTCTACGGCGACGCCGACGCGCAGGAACGCCTGATCCCCTTCGATGTGCTGCCGCGCATCCTCTCCGCTGCCGAATGGGACGTGCTGAGTGCGCGGTCTCGAGCAGCGCGTCAGGGCGATCAACGCCTACATCCGCGACGTCTACGGCCGCCGCGAGATTCTCAAGGCCGGCATCGTCCCTGAGGACCTGGTGTTCCAGAACCCGGTGTTCCGGCCGGAGATGAACGGCCAGCGCGTACCGCACGACATCTACGTGCACATCGCCGGCATCGACGTCGTGCGGGTCGATGCCGACACTTTCTATGTGCTCGAGGACAATGCCCGCACGCCCTCCGGCGTCTCCTACATGCTGGAGAACCGCGAGATCATGCTGCGGCTGTTCCCGGAGCTGTTCTCGCGCCATCGGATCGCGCCGGTCGAGAACTATCCCGACGAGCTGCTCGCGACGCTCAAATCGGTCGCACCGGCGAGCGCAAGCTCCGATCCCGACCGTCGTGCTGCTCACGCCCGGCGTCTTCAACTCCGCCTATTACGAGCACTCGTTCCTCGCCGACAAGCTCGGCGTCGAGCTGGTCGAGGGCCGCGATCTGTTCGTGAAGAGCGACGTCGTCTACATGCGCACCACGCGGGGGCCGCAGCGCGTCGACGTCATCTATCGGCGCATCGACGACGATTTCCTCGATCCGCTCGTCGTTCCGGCCCGATTCTGCGCTCGGCGTGCCCGGCCTCATGTCGGCCTATCAGGCCGGCCAGGTCACGCTTGCCAACGCCGTCGGCACCGGCGTCGCCGACGACAAGGCGGTCTACAGCTACATGCCCGCGATCATCAAATTCTATCTGGGCGAGGAGCCGCTCCTCAAGAACGTGCCGACCTGGCGCTGCCGCGAGCCTGACCACCTCGCCTATGTGCTCGATCACCTGGAGGAGCTGGTGGTCAAGGAGGTGCACGGCTCGGGCGGCTACGGCATGCTGATCGGGCCGAAGGCCGACAAGGCCACGATCGCGGCGTTCCGCGCCAAGCTCAAATCGAACCCCAAGAACTTCATCGCCCAGCCCACGCTCGCGCTCTCGACCTCGCCGACCTGCGTCGAGGAAGGCGTCGCGCCGCGCCACGTCGACCTGCGCCCGTTCGTGCTCACCGGCCGCGACCGCATCCGCATCGTGCCGGGCGGGCTCACGCGCGTCGCGATGAAGAAAGGCTCGCTGGTGGTGAATTCGAGCCAGGGCGGCGGCACCAAGGACACCTGGGTGCTGGATCGCTAGATGCTCTCGCGCACTGCCGATAACCTCTACTGGCTCGCGCGCTATGTCGAGCGCGCGGAGTATCTTGCGCGCATCCTGGAAGTGACGCATCGGCTCACCACGCTGCCGCTCGCCTATGTGGGCTCGAGCAACGAATGGGAATTGGCCGTCGCCACCGCGGGCTGCGCGCATGCCTTTTCTTCGATCTATGACGAAGCCAACGAGGAGACCGTCACCGAATTTCTTTGCTTCTCGACCGCCAACCCCGCATCGATCCGCAACTGCTTCGAGCTTGCGCGCACCAACGCGCGCGCGGTGCGCACCGCGCTCACCGTCGAGATGTGGGATGCGATCAACGGCGCCTGGCTCGAGCTCAAGCGCTTCGGCAATGGCCCGAGCTCGCGCGAGGAATTCACGCGCTTCCTGCGCTGGGTGCAGGAAACGTCGCTGCGCTTCGATGGCTCTGCCTATCGCACCATGCTGCGCAACGACGCCTACTGGTTCTCGCGCCTCGGCGTCTACATGGAGCGCGCCGACAACACCGCTCGCATCCTCGACGTGAAATATCACCTGCTGCTGCCCGCCAACGAGCGCGTCGGCGGTCCGCTCGACTACTTCCAATGGTCGGCGATCCTGCGCTCGGTCTCGGCGCTGACCGCCTACCATTGGGTCTATCGCGAGAGCGTGAAGCCCTGGCTGATCGCCGACCTGCTGATCCTCAAGGACGAGCTGCCGCGCTCGCTCGCAGCCTGTTACGGCAACCTGGTGCAGAACCTCGACTACATCGCGCGCGCCTATGGCCGTCAGGGCCCTGCCCAGCGCCAGGCCCGCGCCACCCGCACGCAAATCGAGAACAGCCGCATGGATGAGATCTTCCAACACGGGCTGCACGAGTTCATCGAAAAATTCATCGACGCCAACAACCGGCTCGGCGGCGCTATCGCCGAGCAGTACCTGCTTTGAGCACTTGAGGTTGGGCTTGGGCTTGGCCCGCTGCACCCGGTCGCTCAATCGCGAAATGTCGATCAATTGCGAAATCGGTTACTCAACGGCAACGAGCGGTTGCCAATTCGATCCTGTCATAGCGTATATTTTGGCGTATCCCGTTGGTTACCGCGCGAAGACGCCATTGGCGATAGTGCCGAAAGCGCCCCGCCATGCTATTCGACGTGACGCCGGGATTGGTTACACGCCTGTTCGGGAGCAGCAATGGCACGCGTTGTGGCCTACGGTGGGATTGGACATGGTTGACGCCCTCCCCGCGGCTAGTGCCCCGTTTCCGAAGTTCGTGATACGTCTCAGCAGGCTCTGACACGAACTTCGGAAACAAAGGGGCACTAGCAATGCTATGATTCTGGTGCCGCTTTTCGATTTGAAGTTCCTAACAGAGTTTGCTGCAGGTGGTGTAGGAACTTCAAATCGAAAAGCGGCACTCGAACAGGCCCTCATGGGATCGCAACGGCATGCGACTACGCATCTCGCACCTGACGACCTATCGCTACGGCACGCCCGCCACGAGCGCGATCCAGGTCCTGCGCCTGACGCCGCGCAACCACGATGGCCAGCACGTCATCAACTGGCGCATCGACGTGTCCAGCGACTGCCGGCTCGATCAGCACGAGGATGCCTTCGGCAACATCGCGCATGCGTTCACGGCCGATGGTCCACTCGATGAGCTCAAGGTCCTGGTCGAAGGCGAGGTTGAGACGCGGGACACCAATGGAGTGGCGCTCGGCGCTGTGGAGCGTTTTCCGCCGAGCCTTTATCGGCGCGAGACCACCCTGACGCAGCCAGACGACGCCATTGTGGCACTGGCAGCCGGCGTGCGCGCCGACGCGGGAGCCGACGATCTCAAGCTGCTACACTTGTTGCTTGAGCGGCTGCATGACGACGTTCAATTCGATACCGATCCGACCTACGCCACCACGACAGCGGCAGAGGCGTACGCGCTCAAGCGCGGCGTGTGCCAGGACCTCACCCATATCTTTCTGGCCGCTGCCCGCAGCGCCGACGTTCCGGCCCGCTATGTGAGCGGCTACTTTCGCAGAGACGACGGCGTGACCGATCAGGACGCCGGCCATGCCTGGGCTGAGGCCTTCGTGCCCCGTCTAGGCTGGGTCGCGTTCGATCCCGCCAACGGCATATGCACGACCGACGCTCATATCCGCGTTGCGATCGGCCTCGACTATCTCGGTGCAGCGCCTGTCCGCGGCACCCGCTACGGCGGATTGGAAGAGACCCTGTCAGTCCAAATCCGCGTCGATCAAGCCGCCGGGCAAACTCAAAACTGAGCCAGTGCCCCGTTTCCGAAGTTCGTGATACACCTCAGCATACTCTGATACGAACTTCGGAAACCAAGGGACACTAGCAACTCTATGATTTTAGTGCCGCTTTTCGATTTGAAGTTCCTAACAGAATTTTCTGGAGGTGGTGTAGGAACTTCAAATCGGCGGCACTAGCGGCAGGCATCGGCATTGCTTCGACGCCAGACCGACCGCTATAACCGCAGCACTCACGGGAAACCACTATGACCTACTGCTGCGGAATTCTCGTTCGCGACGGCCTCGTCATGTTCGCCGACACCCGCACCAATGCGGGCGTCGACAACATCTCGACCTTCCGCAAGCTCCATGTCTTTTCCCAACCCGGCGAGCGCATCATGGCGATCGCGACCTCGGGCAATCTCTCGATCAGCCAATCGGTCGTCAGCATGCTGCGGGAGGGCTGGGAAAATCCCGAGACCGGCGAGATGGAAACGCTGATGAGCGCGGGCACGATGTTTCAGGCGGCGCAGAGCGTCGGGCGAGCAATCCGAAAGATCTTCGCCGAGGAGGGCAATGCGCTCAACGCATCTGATGTCAAATTCGACGTCTCGTTCCTGCTCGGCGGCCAGATCAAAGGCGAGCGGCCAAGGCTTTTTCTGCTCTATTCGGCCGGCAATTTCATCGAGTGCACGCAGGACACGCCCTATCTGCAGATCGGCGAGCACAAATACGGCAAGCCGGTGCTCGATCGCGCCATCACTTACGGGTCCGATCTTTATGACGCGCTCAAGATCGGCCTGGTGTCTGTCGATTCGACCATGCGCTCGAACCTGAGCGTCGGGCTGCCGCTTGATGTCCTGGTCGCACGCCGCGACGAATGCAGGGCCGAGCTGGAATACCGCATCGAGCCGGGCGAGCCCTATTTCCACGACCTGCGGGAGCGCTGGTCGGCAGCGCTCCGGGCCGCGCACGCCAATATCCCACGTCCGCCTTACAAGACCGTTCGTTGAGCACAGTTCGGTAAGCTTTCCTTCGAAAGCGTAAACTTTCGAGCGTGCGTTTACTCCTGATTAATGCCGCCGGATGAAAGGCCCCCCGCATGGGGGCTGAGAAGCCGTCCACAGCCCGGCTCGCAAGTCAAACGCAAGCATTTTTCCCCTATTTTTCCAGGGCCTACCGTCCCGGGGGGAAGGATCGTCGCCTTGTCTACGTCCGATACCAGCATCCGACGTGGCACCCCTGCTGAGCGGGTGGAGCGCCTGAGCATCGTGGTGCCGATCGGCATCATCGTCGCAGTCGCCATCGTATGCGTCGTGGTTGCGGTGCTGAGCTCGGCCCAGCGGGCCGACGAGGTTGCGCTCGACGCCGAGCGGCGGCTCATCTCACGCGCACTGACAAACCATAGCCAACGCGTGTTGCGGGAGCTGGAGACTGTCGTCATCTCGGACGCGGCCTACCGCAAGCTGCGCGTCGATTTCGACCCGAATTGGGTGAAGGTCTATGCCGAGGGGCGGCTGCAGTCCTGGTTCGAGCACGATCTCGTCTTTGTCATCGCCCCATCCGATCGCCTGCTCTACACGTCGCTCGGTGGCCGCGGCTCAGATCCGAGCTGGTTCAACTCCGTCCGGCCCGATCTCGCGCCGATGCTCGACGTCATACGCAAGGGCGGCGGGCTTGATGCCGACGGCAATGTGTGGTCCGACGCGGCCACGATACCCAAGCAGCGCAACCGCATGGCTGGCGTCCAGAATTTTCTGAGCAGGCCAGCGATCGTTGCCGCGATCGCGGTGGCCAGCGAAGGAGAGACCTCAACCGAGGTTGCGAGCAGAGCCCCGGTCATTGTCAGCGTCAAATGGCTCGACGCCGATGTGCTGGCCGAGATCGCCTCACTGCTGCAACTGCGTAACCTGCGCGGCCTCGACAAGCAGCCGATGGCGAGCAACGAGCGCGTCTTTGAATTGACCGACTGGCGTGGCCAGGCCATCGCGCGGCTGGCCTGGGCGCCAAAGCAGCCGGGCGCGGAGATCCTCAGCGGCATCATCCCGTTCCTTGCCATCGCGCTTGCGGGCCTCGGCCTGCTCGCCTTGCTCCTCTTCCGCCATATGCGCCGCACCTCGGCCACCATCGCGGCAGGCGAGACGCGGCTGCGTCATCTCGCCCTGCACGACCCGCTGTGCGGGCTGCCCAACCGCGTCTCATTCGGCGAGCGGCTCGAGGAGACCATCGAGAAGGTGCGCGACGGCGGCGCGCCGGCAGCCGTTTTCTACATCGACCTCGACCACTTCAAGGACGTCAATGATACGCTCGGCCATCCGATCGGCGACGAGCTCATCCGCTCGGTCACGCAACGGCTGACCAGCGCGCTGCGCGGCGACGATCTTGTCGCCCGCATTGGCGGCGATGAGTTCGGTGTTATTACTTCGTCGGGCCGCGACCCGACAACGCTGCAGGTCATCGCCAATCGGCTGATCGCGGCGCTCTGCACGCCCTACACCATCAATGACAAGACGATCGTGATCGGAGCTTCAATTGGCATCGCTGTGATCGACAAGAATATCAGCGATCCGGCGGACGTCATGCGTCACGCCGACATGGCGCTCTATCGGGCCAAGAATGAGGGTCGCAATCGCGCCTGCATCTACGACATCGACATGGACACCGACCTGCTCAAGCGCAAGCTGGTCGAGAACGATCTGCGCATGGCGATCGAGCGTGACGAGCTGCAGATCGCCTATCAGCCGATCGTCAACAACAGCGCCGAGAAGGTCGTGGGCGTCGAGGCGTTGTGCCGCTGGATTCATCCGGTGCGCGGCGAAATTCCGCCGTCCGAGTTCATTCCGATCGCCGAAAATAGCGGGCTGATCGTCCAGCTCGGCGAGTGGGTGCTGCGGCGCGCCTGCCTCGACGGCAAGGCCTGGCCGGATATCACCGTCGCCGTCAACGTATCGCCGCTGCAGTTCCGCCGCACCGAATTCGTCGACGTCGTCGAGCGCATCCTGGCGGAAACGGGGTTCGATCCGACCAGGCTCGAGCTCGAGGTCACCGAGAGCACGCTGCTCGGCAACGTCGACACCGCCGAGCTCGCGATGTTCCGCCTCAAGGCGCTCGGCGTGCAGCTTGCGCTCGACGACTTTGGCACCGGCTATTCGAGCCTGCTCTATCTGCGGCGCTTCCCCTTCGACAAGCTCAAGATCGACAGGAGCTTCGTGCTCTCGATCGAGCGCGCAGCCGACGCGGCCGCGATTGTGCATGCGGTGGTGAGCCTCGGCCGCGGTCTCGGCATGAAGGTGACCGCCGAGGGCGTGGAAACCGCCGAGCAGCATCTGTTCCTGCGCGCCGCCGGCGTCCACACCATGCAAGGCTTCCGCTTTGGCCGCCCCGGCAGCGCCGCCGAATTCTCCGCGCGCCTCGCCGAGCCGGACTCGTTCCGGATCAAGGAGGACCATGCAGGCCCCAATCTGGCGCTCGCCGGCTGATCCGTTCCTTCCAGTCTCAGAATAGCTCATCCAGCATGCGATCAAGGTGCATGCGCTTCTCGCCCGCGGATGGCAGCCCGCAGGCCTATAGGAACAGCGCGACCCAGGCCGAGCCCCGGGTCGACAGAGGATGGCATGGCCTAGGCGCGCGCCTAGGGTTATAATACCCCTGCCTTTGGAGGTATCCATGCACTTGTCGCATTTTAGCGTGCTGCTTTTACTCTCCGTAACGGCCGGCTGGCCCGTCCCATCCGCATTGGCAC
Organism: uncultured Alphaproteobacteria bacterium; assembly: GCA_963745515.1. Taxonomy (GTDB): domain Bacteria; phylum Pseudomonadota; class Alphaproteobacteria; order Rhizobiales; family Xanthobacteraceae; genus VAZQ01. The sequence continues at coordinate 303,687 of CAVUXO010000004.1, read as the reverse complement.
AGGACCGCCCCCCGCCAGCAAGAGAGAACCCGGTTCTGCTCCCAGAGCCGCCCAATCAGCCCTTTCCATCTACGTTCAAACCCAGCTTTCAATGGAACTATTTCTGCCCACGCGAAAACGCAACAGGAGGGTGCTCACTCGCATGCCCACCTAATGCGACGATCAGCTCGGTAGCGGCCGCTCAGATTTGGCTGGGCACTAACGATCTCGGAAACGCATCTATCCCGGCCATTTATTACTACCTTGTCTACTTCAACGGCAGAGAGAAAACGGTCGGCACCGGATTTGCTCATAGCACCCGCAATCTCTCATGCCAGGTGCTTGGGTTGAAGGTCAGCTATTCGGGCCCACCAAAATAGGCGCCACGTCAGTCAGCGCAGCAGTGGCAACGTATTCAATCGAGCTTCAAACCGATCGACTTGATGATCGGTGTCCAGCGCGCGAGCTCCGCCTCGACAAATTGCTGCGTCGCCTCCGGCGTTGAGTCGGGATAGGGATCGAAGCCCGACGACACGAAGGCCTGCTTGAACTGTTCGTCCGCCATAGCAGCGCGGGTGGCCTGCGCGAGCTGATCGATGATCTCCTTGGGCGTCTTCGCCGGCGCGAACAGGCCGATGAAATTCTGCGCCACCATGTTGGGCAAACCAGCCTCGAGCGCCGTTGGCAACGTCGGAAAAGCGACAAGCCGCTTGGGGCTTGTCACGCACAGCATGCGCACCTTGCCGGTTTCATGCAGCTCCATCATGTGCGCGGTGACGCTCTGCGCGATCATCGGGATGTGCCCGCTGATGAGGTCCGAGATCAGCGGGCCGCCGCCGCGATAGGGGATATGCACGATGTCGGGCAGACCGGCGAGCGACTTGAACAGCTCGCCCGTGAGATGAGTCATGGCGCCGGCACCGGAGGAGCCGAACGACAGCTTGCCGGGATTGGCCTTGGCATAGGCGATCAGCTCGGTCAGCGTCTGCGCCGGCACCGAGGGATGCACCGCAATGGTGAGCGCGGTGACGCCAAGAAGCGCAATCGGCGAAAAGTCGGCGATCGGATCATAGTTGGCGCGATTAGTGGCAACGCCGACGATCACCTGCGAGCCCATGCCGCCAAGGAGAATGGTGTAGCCATCGGGCTTCGCGCGCGCGACCGCTGCCGCCCCGAGACCGCCGCCGGCGCCGCCGATGTTCTCGACCACCACCGTGCCGAGGATCCCCTTCATCTTGTCGGCCCAAGGCCGCCCGACCGCGTCGTTTACACCGCCGGTCGTGAATGGAATCACCAGCCGGATCGGCCGGTCCGGATAGCGTGACTGGGCGCGCAGCGGGCGCGAGAGCATCGAGGGCGCCGACAGGGTCGCGAGACCAAGCGCCAGCACGTCGCGTCGTCTCATCTTTCGCTCTCCATCTTGGGCATTGGATCAATCGAGCTTCAGATTGATCGACTTGATGATCGGTGACCAGCGGGCAATCTCGTCATCCAGAAATCGGCGCAAATGCTCAGGCCCGGAGTCGGGGCGCGGCTCGAAAGCGGCCGCGTGAAACATCTGCTGCAGCTCGGAATCGGCAAGGGCCGCGCGTGTCGCCTGCGCGATCTGCTCAATAATGGGCTTGGGCATCCCGGCTGGAGCAAACAGGGCGACGAAGTTCTGTGAGATCATGTTCGGCAGCCCCGCCTCGATCGCGGTTGGAATATCAGGGGCAGCGGCAACACGAGTGGCCGTCGTGACGGCGAGAATCCGCAGCTTGCCGGTCTTGTTGAGCTCGATCACCTGCCCGGTCACGTTCGGGGTGATCATCGGAATATGCCCGGATATGGCGTCGGTGAGTGCCGGCCCCGCGCCGCGATAAGGGATGTGCACGATATCGGCGGCACCGGACAGCATCTTGAACAGCTCTCCGGTCAAATGGGTCATCGTGCCCGAGCCAGCGGAGCCATAAGACAGCTTGCCGGGGTTGGCCTTGGCATACGCGATAAGCTCGGGCAGCGTGTGCACCGGGACTGACGGATGCACCGCAATACAGACCGCCGTGACCCCGAGGAGCGAGATCGTCTCGAACGCTTTGACCGGATCGTAGGTCGGTTGGCTGCTGGCAATCGGGATGATCACCTGGGTGCCACCCGAGCCGAGAAGAAGCGTATAGCCGTCGGGCTGCGCGCGCGCGACCGCGAGCGCGCCCACCGCGCCGCCGGCGCCGCCCATGTTCTCGATCACGACGGTGCCAAGGAGCGGCTTCATCTTGTCGGCCCAGGGCCGGCCAATGGCATCGTTCACCCCGCCAGGCGGAAACGGAATGACCAGCCGGATCGGGCGCTCGGGGTATTTGGCTTGCGCCCTGGCTCGCGGCGTCACCAGCGGAGCAGACAGCGCCGCCAAACCGAGCCCCAGCACCTCGCGTCGCCTCATCGGTCTCGCTCCCGGATTTGGCCACGCACGCCGCAATACTACTGCATTGCGTCCCGGCAGGTGCAACGATGATAATGCGACCAATTAGTTGGTAGGAGGACCACCCCATGGCTGCATCGCACAAAGTCGCCCTCGTCACCGGCGCCGGCACCGGCATCGGCAAGGCGGTTGCGCTCGCCCTCATGCGGGAGGGCTACGCGGTCACGCTCGCCGGACGGCGGGCCGACAAGCTCGAGGAGACCGCGGCCGAGGGCAAAAGCACCAACGGAAAAAGCCTGGTGATGCCGACCGACGTGAGCGATCCGGCCTCCGTCAAAGCCGCGTTCGCGCGCACCAAGGAGGCGTTCGGGCGGCTCGATGTCCTGTTCAACAATGCCGGCATCGGCGCGCCTGCGACACCGATCGAGGACCTAGCCCTCGAGACCTGGAGGAAGGTCGTCGACATCAACCTCACCGGCATGTTCCTGTGCACACAGGAGGCGATCCGGCTGATGAAGGCACAGGACCCGCGCGGCGGGCGCATCATCAACAACGGCTCGATCTCCGCGCACACGCCGCGGCCGGGCGCGGCCGCCTACACGGCGACCAAGCACGCGGTCACGGGCCTGACCAAGCAGACCGCGCTCGACTGCCGCGGCAAGGACATCGTCTGCGGCCAGATCGACATCGGCAACGCGGCGACCCCGCTCACCGAGCGCATGGTGCAGGGCCAGGGCGTGCTGCAGCCGGACGGGCGCTCGATGGTCGAGGCGCGCATGAACGCCGACGACGTCGGCCGCGCGGTGGTCTACATGGCCAACCTGCCGCTCGACACCAACGTTCTGTTCATGACCGTGATGGCAAACATGATGCCGTTCGTCGGGCGAGGCTAGCGCGGTGACGTGACAGTGATGAGGCAATTGAGCAAGCACGCATACCGACTGGCGGCCCGCGCCTATCGGCACACGCTCGGCCGCAATCCGGCCACCGACCGCATTGCACGCGGCGTGATCGCCCGGTTTCGCGAAAGCCGTTGGGTGAGCAACCTGGCAAGTCCCCTCGCGGTTGACGGCGCGTTGCCGGTGTTTCTGCCACAGCTTGCCATCGAGACCACAGCGAGCCCCCAGGAGCTGCGGGAGATGTGGACCCAAACCCGGCAGGCTTGGGAACAGCTTGGCAGCGAGCGGCCGTTCCATTCGGTGCTCACCGAGCCGCGTTACCTGCCCGGCACATTCGCGGAGGCAGAGCGGGATTTCTGGCAATCCGGCGAAAGCGAAGCGAGCGTGCTCGCAGGCTATCTAGCCGACCTCAGGCTGCTAAAACTCGATGACGCCAGTGCACTCGAATACGGCTGCGGCGTCGGACGGGTGACCGTGCCGCTCGCCGGACACGTACGAACCATGACGGCCTACGATCTCTCGGCGCCGCATCTCGCCCTTGCGCGCGAGCGCGCCGCCCTGATGGGCCGCAGCAATGTCCGCCTGGTATTGCTCGAAAATCCGCTCGGTGCCGAATTTGATTCCTGCGATCTCTTCTATTCGCGCATCGTGCTCCAGCACAATCCGCCACCGATCATTGGGCACCTGCTGAGAAATCTCATCCGAGCGCTCAAACCCGGCGGGCTCGGGATCTTCCAGGTTCCCACCTATGGCGTTGGATATAACTTCCGCGTGGCCGAGTACCTGGGCTCGATGAAATCTTCCGACACATCTCTCAACATGGAGATGCACTGCTATCCGCAAGCCGAGCTCTTCTCTCTCATTGCCCAGGAAGGTGCTCGCGTCGTTCAGGTTCGCGACGACAATGCCACCGGGCGACCGGACTTATACGTGTCCAACACATTCGTCATTCGCAAGTCGTAGGGCCGCCCGGCCGTCAGTCCAGCTTCGTCACCCTGACGCTTGCTCCCGCCTTCACCTTTGCGAGCGTCTTCACGTCGCCGAGCGCCTTGGCGAACACGTTGCAGGGTGCGGCGAGCCGGGTCTCGTTGCCTTGCGAGATCGGCGTGCGGCCGAAGCCAAGCGCGATGCATGAGCCTTCCGGCCAGAATGCGACCTCTCCCGGGGTCACCACCGCGCGGGCGCCCTTTTCGCGCGGCAAGGTCACCGGCGTCTCGAAGTAGACCTCCTCGCCCCAGGTCATGGCCGAAGCCGAGAACGGCAGCGCTGCCGCAATCGCCTGCGCGGTCGGCGTGTCGAGCAACTCGGCGTCGAGCGTGAGCGAGCCAAAATCGAACCGGATGCGTTGAGCCATGGCGGCCTCGTTCAGTGAACCTTGCAGCGAGAGGATAGAGCGCGCCGCGAGCATCAGTCCATGACCAGCAAGAGTGCATCGCCCATCCCATTCCCCGTGTACAATGCCCACGGACATCATAGGCAGGGGTAATGCTGCAGCTTCAATCGGCGCTCGGAATCATTGCGCTGCTTGCGATCGCATGGGCGATCAGCGAGCACCGGCGACAGGTGGCGTGGCGGCCGGTCGCCATCGGCCTGGCGCTGACTGTCATTCTCGCCTTCGTGCTGATCAAGGTGCCGAAGGTCGCGGAGATGCTCGCGGTGGTCAATCGCGCCGTCGGCGCGGTCGCAGCGGCCACCCAAGCCGGCACGTCCTTCGTGTTCGGCTATCTCGGCGGCGGGACCCTGCCCTATGAGGTCAAGGTGCCGGGCGCCGAGTTCGTGCTGGCGTTCCAGGCCTTGCCGATCCTGCTGGTGATGAGCGCGCTGACCACGCTTCTGTTCTACTGGCGCGTGCTGCCGCCGGTCGTGCGCGGCTTCGCGTGGCTGCTACAAAATACGCTTGGCGTCGGCGGCGCGGTCGGGCTTGCGACCGCCGCCAACATCTTCCTCGGCATGGTCGAGGCGCCGCTGTTCATCAGGCCCTATCTGGCGCGGCTGACGCGCAGCGAGCTGTTCATCGTGATGACCGGCGGCATGGCCGGCATCGCCGGCACCGTGCTGGTGATCTACGCCATCATCCTTGGCCCGCTCATTCCCGACGCAGCGGCGCATCTGCTGGTCGCCTCGGTGCTGGGCGCGCCGGCCGCGATCCTGGTCAGTCTCATCATGGTGCCGGAAACGCAGTTGCAGCACACGAAGGGAGCGCTGATTGACCCCGAGCCGGTGGCAACCGGAACCATGGACGCGGTGGTCAAGGGCACCGCCGCCGGCCTCGAGCTGCTGCTCAATATCTGCGCGATGCTGATCGTTCTGGTCGCGCTCGTTCATCTCGCCAACGCGATCCTCGGACTGCTGCCCGATGTCGCCGCGCAGCCGATCTCGCTGCAGCGCATCGCTCGGGCTCGCGATGGCGCCATTATGCTGGCTGATGGGCATGCCGTGGGATCAGGCCGTGACCGCCGGTGGCCTGATGGGCATCAAGACGATCCTCAACGAGTTCATCGCCTATGTGGAGCTCTCGAAGCTTGCGCCCGAAGCACTCGACCCGCGCTCGCGCGTGATCCTGCTCTATGCGATGTGCGGATTTGCCAATTTCGGCTCGCTCGGGATCATGATCGGCGGGCTCGCCACCATGGCGCCGGAGCGGCGCAACGATGTGATATCGCTTGGCTTCAAGTCGATCGTCGGCGGTACGCTGACGACGTGCCTGATGGGCGCGATCGTCGGGGCGATCAGCTGAGTCTTCAGCGAAGCGACTTGGCAGGGATGATTTCGAGCCGCCGATCCTCCATTTGGCGGACGCGACGTCGGAGCGCGATCAATAGACAAGATTGCGCGCCCTGGGGGTCACAGTCGCGACCGGCCAGCGGATCACGTTGAAGGAGGGAAGGCATGACACGTATCGCCTGCGCCTTGGTCGCAGCAGCCCTCAGTCTCCTCTTGGCCTATCCGGCACAGGCGCAGCGGAGCGGCTTTGGCGTGCCGCTGACCAAGGTTCCGAGGGTCTTGATCGCGGGTGGACGGCGACGCGCGCGTGCCACTGGTGCATGCGGCCGTGTCGCATTGGAATGGGATCCTTGCCGGGATCGGTAGTGGCTTCCGCCTGGGGCCGGTTTCGCAGGGCGGCAGCGCCTTGGGCCAGCCAGGCGAGATCGTGGTCGTGTTGTCGGACGCCGAGTTCATCTCCCACGTCAACCGCCTGCCCGGTGGGAACGGCGCCGTGGTGATGATCCGCAACATGAATGGCCCTCCGACGTCGTTGCCCAATGTCATGCGCAACGTGATCGCGCATGAGCTCGGGCATGCGATCGGCCTCCCCCACAATTCTGATCCGGCGCTGCTGATGTGCGGTCGCCCGGCGCCCTGCCGCCCGGCGCTTTTTACGTCTCAGACGCCGCATTACTTTCCGTTAAGTGGAGCAGAACGGAGCAGTCTCCTAGCGATGTACCCAGCCGGCCGAAAGGGTCAATGAGCCGCACCGCTCCGTCCTCAGGACGCGGAGCATGCGGCGTGCAATTCGCTCTGGATCGCCTACTCGCCGCGTGCTTGTGCGGGATTGCCGCGGCCTTGCGGGTTGCCCATCACGGTCCCGTCCGGAAGCGTGACCGCGAGATACTGGCCGCCCTTGTTGCCATCGCGCAGCGGGTGGATGACGACCTTCACCTGCATGCCGGGCGTCAGAAGTCTTCGGAACCCAGCCGTCGCGCGCGAGGCCAGTCGGCCCGTTCATCTCAATCGCCCATTGCGCCGGCGGCTGACCTTCCGGCTCATTCACCATCAGGATGATCCACGCATGTGGATTGGTCCACTGGAATTGCTTGACCGTCCCTTCCAGCGTGACCAGCTTGCCGGCATCGAACATGGCAAACGAATGATGCGCCAGAGCAGCCGGCGCCGCGCACATGACGGCCGCCATACCCGCAAAGCCTAATTGCTTGAGATTCCCTAATCGCTTAAGATTCATGGACGTCTCCGCCTCCCATCTTGTAATTGCTTGTCATTCGCACAACGAGAGTGTTTGTCAGCATTCCACAGCTTGCCCAACGTCGCAACCAGACTGTGCAAGGGGGCTGAAAACACGCGCCATCACCTCACGCTGCAGCGCAAGAAGGCTACCGAGCTGTCGCGGCAATTCGCTCTGTTGCTGGCGCTTTTCTGACTGTCCGTCCGCGTGCTATCGTTCCAAGGAGGACAGTGCTTCCGCCGAGGGTTCGGCTAGATTCGCCAATACCCGACAGCTCCTCCAGAGCTGACTGCGAATCGGCAGATCAGGGCTCGGGAATGCGCCGTTAGAAGATCGAGGCGGGAAGTGATCCCGCCCAAGGGAGGATCAAATGGGATATTGCCGCGTGCGCGGTTTTGCCGGTATAGCTGCACCTGTCTTTTTGGTGCTCACAGTCGTCGCTGCTCAAGCGCAAGAGCCTGATCTCTCAGGCATCTATTGGACGAAGCAGTACAACGCCAAGATCGAGCTCGTCGGCGGCGGCGAGCTGCCCTTCACACCCGCCGGCAAGAAAGCCTATGAGGCCAACATCGCCGGCTTCAAGGACGGCTCGACCGAGGACACCGCCCGCACCGTCTGCGTGCCCGATGGGCTGCCGCGCGTCTGGGCCAATCCCTACCCGCTTGAGATCGTGTATGGGCCGCCGGGCAACGTGACGCTGCTCTACGAGCTCAGCCACCAGGTTCGTGTCGTCCGCATGAACAAGCAGATGCCGCCTGAGCGCGAGCTGATCACTTTCCCGTCGTACAACGGCTATTCCATCGGCCGCTTCGAGGGCGACACGCTGGTGATCGAATCGGCGGGCTTCAAGGGCGACGTCACCTTCGCGGACGCAACCGGCGCACCACAGTCCGACGGAATGAAAACAGTCGAGCGCATTCGCAAGATCAGCCCGACGGAGCTCGAGGTGCTGATCACCGTGCACGATCCCGAATACTACACACGCGACTGGCAGGCGCGTTTCCTGTTCACGTCGCGCAACGATCTGCGGATCGAGGACTATGTCTGTGGCGAGGAGCATCGCGACATCTCCTCTATACCGGGCGTGCGACGGCCCTAGAACGTGCGACGATCCTGAAAGGAGCGATGGTGATGTTGACCAAGTCGTCCCACCAACTGTGCGCCGCGCTGTCGATCGCGTTGGGCTTGAGCGTCGCTGCGTTGACGGATCAAGCCTCGGCGCAGGCGCCCAACGGCAAGATCCCCGAGCTCGCCTCGAGCACGTTCGCGTGGCTCATCATCAGGCCGGAATGGCTGCCGCCACCGGCCGGATTGCGCGGGCCCATCCCGGCCGATCCCGAGCAACGCCAACACATGAACCAGGATGGCGCCGGCCAGGTGACGGTGCGGCTTGGCAACTGGAGAGACCCGGTGCTCAAGCCCTGGGCGGCCGAGCAGATGCGCATTTCCAACGAAGAGGTGACCAGCGGCAAGCGCGGCCTGCCCTTCTCTGCGCAGGCGACCTGTCACCCTGGCGGCGTTCCCGGCCAGCTGCTCTATCCGGCGGAGCCGTTCTATTTCATCCAGACGCCCAAGGTCGTCTACATGATCTGGCAGCGCGACCACATGGTGCGCCGCATCTACATGACCGACAAGCATTCGGAGAAGGTGAAGCCGTCCTGGTTCGGCGAATCGATCGGCCACTACGAGAACGGCGATACGCTGGTCATCGATACGATCGGGCTCTCGACCGAGAAGAGCTACATCGACAACTACCGCACTCCGCATACTGAGAAGCTGCACGTCGTGGAACGGTTCAAGCCCGCGGCCGACGGCAAGACGCTGGAGGTCCTGGTCAAGGTCACCGACCCCGACACGTTCAACGAGCCGCTGCACCTGGTGCAGCGCTGGCGGAAGGTGGAAAATCCGCTGGTAGAGACGGTCTGCGCCGAGAACAACGAGGATCACTTCGGACACAATCTGTTTCCGATGCCGCGCGCCAGGAAGCCCGATTTCTGATCGAGCGGCGCGCACAACGACAAAAAACCCGCTTCGCTTTCGGAAGGTTGCGTAACCGCAACACCGCTGCTGATGGAGGGAATGATGTCGCGTTTCACGAGCGTGCGCAGTACGCTTCTATCGAGCACCGTTGTCGCCGCGCTGGGCATTGCCAGTTTGCTATTCGCGAGCCCGGCCTCGGCACAGGGCAAAATCCCCGACCTTGCCTCGAACACATTCGCGTGGCTCTCCGCCGGCGCCGATTGGCGCGACCCGCCCGCCGGCATGCGCGGCCCGATCCGGCATGATCCGGATCATGCCTATCACGGCAACCTCGACGGCCCCGGGCAGGTGACAGTGCGGCTCGGCAACTGGAAGGATCCGGTGCTCAAGCCGTGGGCCGCTGCGCAGATGAAAGCCTCGAACGACGAGGTGCTGAGCGGCAAGCGGCAGGTGCCGTTCGGGGCCCAGGCGCGCTGCTATCCGGGCGGCGTGCCCGGACAACTGCTCTATCCGGCGGAGCCGTTCTATTTCATCCAGACGCCCAAGGTCGTCTATATGATCTGGCAGCGCGACCACATGGTCCGGCGCATCTATCTCACCGACAAGCATTCAGAAAACATCAAGCCATCATGGTTCGGCGAGTCGATCGGCCGCTATGAGAATGACGGCACCCTGTTCATCGACACCATCGGCTTACAGACGAAAAACAGCTACATCGACAACTTCCGCACGCCGCACACCGAGAAGCTGCACGTCACCGAAGGCATCAAGCTCGTCGACAACGGCAACAGGATGGAAGCGTTCGTGAAGGTCGACGACCCCGACACCTTCTACGAGCCGCTGTACCTGATCCAGCGTTGGCGCAAGGTCCCCAATCCGCTAGTCGAGACCGTCTGCGCCGAGAACAACGAGGATCACTTCAACCAGGGCCTGTTCCCGATCCCGCGCGCCACGAAGCCGGATTTCTGATCCGCAACAAGCTCCTCGCTTGCGCTAAGCTCCCCGTCGTCGCCCGCAATGGATGTCGGGCAGCAGGAACGCGAGCGTCAGGAGCATGGAAGAACAGGCAATCGAGCGAGCCGGCGGCACCGTCGGCTTCCATGCCGCGCAGCCGGTCGCCTGGCGCGATCTGCGCGAATGGCTGGCGCTGATCGAGGCCCAGCGGCCTGCTCAAGCGCATCGACAAGCCGGTCGATGCCGACGAGGAGCTCGCCGCCATCGCCTATCTGGCCACGCGGCGCGAAGGGGCGCCGGCGCTCCTGTTCGAGAGCATCACGGGCGATCGCTCCGGCACGCACGTCCTTGCCAATATGCTGGGCTCGAGCAAGGAGCGCTATGCGCTCGCGGTCGGGCTCGATCCCGCGCTGTCGACTGCCGGGATGATTTCGGCAACGCGAGACATCATGCAGCGACGGATCAAGCCGGTCGTGGTCGCGAAAGAAGCTGCGCGCGTCAACGAGGTCGTGCTGTGCGGCGACGAGGTCGACCTCACGCAATTTCCGGCGCCGAAATTCTGGCCAGGCGACGGCGGCCGCTATATCGGCACTGGCGACATCACGCTCACGCGCAATCCCGACACGGGCCGCATCAATGTCGGCTGCTATCGGCAGATGCTGCATGGGCCGCGTCGCGTGGGCCTCTACTGCTCACCCGGCAAGCATGGGCTGATCGATCGCGAGGCCTGGTGGGCGCGCGGCAAGCCGTGCGAGGTGGTCGCGGCCTATGGCATCGACCCGGTGCTGTTCATGCTGGCGGCGCAGGTGTTCGGCATCAAGGAAAGCGAGCTCGATGTCGCCGGCGGCCTGATGGGGCGTGGCGTCGAGCTGACCGAGGCGGAATACGTGAGCCTGCCGATTCCCGCCAACGCCGAGCTTGTCATCGAGGGACTTTTGCATCCGGGCGACAGTGAAGAGGAAGGCCCGCTGGGTGAATTCACCGGCTATTACGGTCGCGAGCGCGCCCCGCAGCCGGTGATCGAGGTGAAGGCGGTGCATCACCGCCGCTCGCCGGTCCTCACCGCCGCGCTGATGGCGAAATATCCTTCGTGCGAGATCGGCGCCTACTACGCGATCATGCGTTCGGCGCGCATCCTCGACGACCTCGACCGCATCGGCGTCTCCGGCATCGTCGGCGCTTATGCGCATCCGGCCGCCGCGTCCGGCTGGGGCATGGTGGTGGTGTCGATGCAGCAGCAATATGCCGGGCACGCCGCGCAGGTGCTGGCGCTGACCGCGCAGTGCCCCGCCGCCGCCTACTACACCAAGTGGATCATCGCTGTGGACGAGGACGTCGATCCGACCGATTTCAACGACGTGCTGTGGGCGCTCTCAACGCGCTGCCATCCGGCCGAAGACCTCGACATTCTGCGCAACACCTGGTCGACCGGGCTTGATCCGAGCCAGTATCCGCCCGAGCTGCGGCCCTATGGATCGAAAGTGCTGATCAACGCCTGCAAGCCACACAAACACATCAAGCAGTTTCCGCAGGCGACGCTGTTGCGGCAGAGCACCTACGACCGCGCCGTCGCGCGCTGGAGCGAGCTTGGTTTTGAGGGTCCACCGCCGACGGTGACTGTGTTTCATAAGGAGTGAGGTGGGCGCGCGCCTTACGCCATCTGGTCGCGTGGCGGCGGAGGGCCAAGGCTCCCCGCATCGTACCGAGGCGCGCCATCGTCTCCGAGCACATCCCAATGCGCCTTTGAGCCCACAAAAATATGCTCGCCGACTGTGAGCTTGGGATTGTCATCCAGAATGCCCGCCGGGACCATGTACACGGTCTTGCGCGAGTTGCTGTCAGGCGCGTGCGCGCCGCATTCGCGGCAGAACGAATGCTTGGGGCCGCTCTTCACAAGATCCTGCCCTGAAAGCCACGTCAGCTGGTCATAGCCGGTCACGATATAGGATGCCGAGCTGGTGCCCGACGTCTTCCGGCACAGCGAGCAGTGGCAGACGATGACCTTCGAATGCGTTCCGGAAATCTGAAATCTGATGCCTTTGCACAGGCAGCTACCAGTAAGCATTTGGCCGATCCTCATTGCGAGACATGACGGTTGAGCCTAATCCGGTCAATTGGAAGAGAGTGTGACGCCGTTGGTTAGGCAGCATTGCGTGGTCATGCCGGGGGAAAACACTGAAATATCGGGCCTTTCTTTCATACAGCCACGCCGATACGAATGTGGCAAAGCGCGTGCACGCGCGTCTTGAGGCATTTCGCATCGACAAAGACCTTATCGGCCGCGCGACACAATCCGGGCCGGTGCCCGAGAGCTTGCGGCCGATCTTCCGCGACCGCCTGGAGTTCGATGCCGGGAGCTCGCTCGAGCACAAGACCCTGGCGGCGCTTGAAGACTTGGCAGCCCTGATTGTCCTTGCCTCTCCTCAGGCAGCGCGCAGCCGATATGTCAACGAAGAGGTCCGACAGTTCAAATCGCGACATCCCGACCGGCCGTTGATCCCGTTGATCGTCGGTGGCGTATCAGGACAAGCCCGTGGAGGAGTGCTTTCCACCGGCTTTACGCTTTGACGTCACAAAGAACGGCGCTGTCACAGACACGCCTCTCGAAATATTGGCGGCCGATCTGCGCGAAGATGGAGATGGGATCGAGCTTGCGCTCGCCAAAGTCGTCGCCCGGCTGATCGGAGTTGCACCTGATGACGTTTACCGTCGCGCCGAGCGAGAGCGAAGGATCCAAAGGCGGAGAGCGCAACGGGTGCAGACACTGATCTACGTGCTGCTTGTGAGCGTCATCGCTGGTCTTCTTGGCTGGATCAATCAGGCCTTCATAAAGGAGCGGTGGAATTGGTTCACCGTCATGCGCCCGTACATGCTCGCGCAGGTACGACCCTATGTGCTCGCGGCAATCGTGGAGCAAAGTTTGAAGGTGGGGGACTCTTTCAAGGAGTGCGCAAAGGACTGTCCCGAGATGATCGTCATTCCAGCAGGCCAATTCATGATGGGATCGACAACGACTGATCCAGGCCATAATGACGATGAATCTCCACAGCATGAAGTCACCATTGCCAGACCTTTCGCCGTTTCCAAATTCGTTGTCACCTTTGCCGACTGGGACGCTTGTGTGAGCGTTGGAGGATGCCCACAGGTGAGTGACAGCGACATGGGGAGAGGAAACAAACCGGTCGTCAATACGACCTGGGACGATGCTCGGCAGTACGCGGCATGGCTCTCAAGAATGACTGGTAAGGCATATCGGCTGCTGACGGAGGCCGAATGGGAATACGCCGCACGCGCTGGCAGCACCACGGCATTTTACTGGGGTAACACGATCGGGAAAGGCAACGCGAACTGCGACGGATGCGGCGGCGGATGGGACAACCAGCAGACCTCACCGGTCGGATCGTTCAAGCCCAATTCGTTCGGTCTCTATGATATGTCCGGCAACGTCTGGCAGTGGGTGGAGGATTGCTACCACGCCGACTACACCGGCGCGCCGACAGATGGTTCTGCGTGGATAGCCGGCGATTGCACGAGGCGAATCAATCGCGGTGGCTCCTGGTACAGTTTTTCTCGGCCCCTGCGTTCGGCAGCGCGCGTCAGAGGATTCCCAGGAAACCGAGATTATGGGCTGGGCTTCCGGATCGGAAGGGATTTGCCCTGAATGCTCACGGCAAGGCAAACCCAAACGTCATATCTGCGAGCGTACGATATCTGCGCTAATGCAGCCGAAATTCGCCATTCACGGCGCGGATCTCGGCCGGCTTGATCAGCCGCGAATGCGCGACCGTCACCGAGTGCAGCGGACCCTCGAGCTTCTCCAGCCAGAAGTCGAGAAAGCGGTTGAGGACCGGAAATTTCGGGCAGAGATCGTAGTCCTGCCAGACGTAGGTCTGCAGCAGCGCCGGGTGATCGGGCAGCCGGTAAAGAATGTGCGCCGTGGTCAGTCCGTAGCCCTCGAGCTGCCGTCGAAAGTCACTTGCCAGCCATGGTGGTCCTCCAGTCGAGTCGTCCAATAACCAGTCTCCGGGAACTTTGGTTCCCATTGCAAGCCCAAAAGATGAATATATGTGTTTAATATCAAGGCATTAGCAGCATATGGGCGACGGCTGCTGACAGCGCATGAGCTGTGGCGGCGATACCGGCCAGTCCAATTAACTACGCTGAGTTCAAGGCTTTAAAAGTTGTGCTAGCACTCCATGTCATCGAGTGCTAAAAAACCTCGCCGCATCCCCTTGCGGGGCAAAAATCGCGCCACCTATGTCGCGACCAAGCGGCTCAGGGGATCCCTGCGGGCCGCTGCATCTCAACCCTGTCCATCTAATTGATTTATGGAGGATATCCCATGAAATTCCGCCCGCTTCACGACCGTGTCGTCGTCAAGCGCATCGATGCCGAGGAGAAGACCGCCGGCGGCATCATCATTCCCGACACCGCCAAGGAAAAGCCCTCGCAGGGCGAAATCATCGCCGTCGGCCCGGGTGGCCGCGACGAGGCCGGCAAGCTCATCCCGATCGACCTCAAGGTCGGCGACCGCGTGCTGTTCGGCAAGTGGTCGGGCACCGAGGTCAAGATCGACGGCGAGGATCTCCTGATCATGAAGGAGTGCGACATCATGGGCGTGCTCGAAGAGACCGCTCGCCAAGGAAAGCCGCCTGAGCCGCACAGCAATCCTCGTCCCGAGGCCTCGCAAGCGCGGCCTCTCGAGGGACGAGCCCGAACTCATCGGCCTCTCCTTCGAGACGCAGGCACGGCTGCTCATCGGGATGAGGATCAACAACGGAGTAGTTCAATATGGCTGCCAAGGAAGTCAAATTCTCGGTCGACGCGCGCGACCGCATGCTGCGCGGCGTCGACATTCTCGCCAATGCGGTGAAGGTGACGCTCGGCCCCAAGGGCCGCAACGTCGTGCTCGACAAGTGCGTTCGGCGCTCCGCGCATCACCAAGGACGGCGTCACCGTCGCCAAGGAGATCGAGCTCGAGGACAAGTTCGAGAACATGGGCGCCCAGATGGTGCGCGAGGTCGCGTCCAAGACCTCCGACATCGCCGGTGACGGCACCACCACCGCGACCGTGCTCGCCGCCGCGATCGTCAAGGAAGGCGCCAAGGCGGTCGCCGCCGGCATGAACCCGATGGACCTCAAGCGCGGCATCGACCTCGCGGTCGAGGCCGTCGTCGAGGACCTCAAGAAGAACTCCAAGAAGGTCACCTCGAACGACGAGATCGCCCAGGTCGGCACCATCTCGGCCAACGGCGACAGCCGAGATCGGCCGCTTCCTCGCCGAGGCGATGAAGAAGGTCGGCAACGAGGGCGTGATCACGGTCGAAGAGGCCAAGATCCTCGAGACCGAGCTCGACGTCGTCGAGGGCATGCAGTTCGACCGCGGCTACATCTCGCCCTACTTCATCACCAACGCCGACAAGATGCGCGTCGAGATGGACGACCCCTACATCCTGATCAACGAGAAGAAGCTCTCGGGCCTGCAGGAGCTGCTCCCGCTGCTCGAGGCGGTGGTGCAGACCGGCAAGCCGCTGCTGATCGTCGCCGAGGACGTCGAGGGCGAGGCGCTCGCCACGCTCGTCGTCAACAAGCTGCGCGGCGGCCTCAAGGTCGCGGCCGTCAAGGCGCCGGGCTTCGGCGATCGCCGCAAGGCCATGCTGCAGGACATCGCGGTCCTGACCGGCGGCCAGGCGATCTCGCGAAGACCTCGGCATCAAGCTCGAGAACGTCACGCTCAACATGCTCGGCCGCGCCAAGAAGGTGATGATCGACAAGGAGAACACCACGATCGTCAACGGCGCCGGCAAGAAGGCCGACATCGAGGGCCGCATCACGCAGATCAAGGCGCAGATCGAGGAGACCACCTCGGACTACGACCGCGAGAAGCTGCAGGAGCGTCTGGCCAAGCTCGCGGGCGGCGTCGCGGTGATCCGCGTCGGCGGCGCGACCGAGGTCGAGGTGAAGGAGCGCAAGGATCGCGTCGATGACGCGATGCATGCGACCCGCGCCGCGGTCGAGGAAGGCATCCTGCCGGGCGGCGGCGTCGCGCTGCTGCGCGCCAGCGAGGTCCTCAAGAAGGTGCGCACCCAGAACGACGACCAGAAGACCGGCGTCGAGATCGTGCGCAAGGCGATCTCAGGCTCCGGCGCGCCAGATCGCGATCAATGCCGGCGAGGACGGCTCGGTCATCGTCGGCAAGATCCTGGAGAAGGATCAGTACGCCTACGGCTTCGACGCGCAGAACGGCGAGTACGTCAACATGCTGTCGAAGGGCATCATCGACCCGACCAAGGTCGTGCGTCAGGCGCTGCAGGGCGCGGCCTCGGTCGCGGGCCTCCTGATCACCACCGAGGCGATGGTCGCCGAGGTGCCGAAGAAGAACGGCGCCGGCGCTGCCGGCGATGCCGGGCGGCGGCGGGATGGACTTCTAAGCCATCGACGCTCACAGCAGACTATGCGAGAGGCCGCCCACGGGCGGCCTCTTTGCATTTGACGATGCAGGATCGAGCCCTTGAATAGCGGCCAAGCCTCTTCGATTGGAGAGACTCGATCTGCGCCGTGCACTGGTGGCGCTCACTACGCCTTGACGTCGCTACGCCGTGATATCGAGCAGCGACTTCACCATCTGATCGTAGGCTGTCACCACCCGCGCGTTGGCCGCAAACGTGTAGCGCGCGACCAGTTGCTGGATGGCCTCCTCCGTCAGATCGACATTGGGAGTAGCTACTTGCCCATCCGCATTAGCGTAGGGCGCGCCGGGGTCATAGGAGGGCACGGAGCTCGGCGCGACGGTGGTGACGACGGCCTGCGTGCCACCTCCCGAGAGATCGACCTGATCGACGCGCAACGGTGTGTAGGCGCGCGGCGCGTTCGCGGGATAATTCCCCTGCGCATCCGGCAGCGCGCCAGCGGAGCGGACGTTGGCCACATTGCGCGCTGATACTTGCAGCCGTGTGGCAGCAGCCTGCATTCCCGATATGGCAATCGACAATACGCTACTCATAGACCGGCTCGGCTGTCTCAGCCGGCGATCCTAGCCGTCAGGCCGTCAACGAAATGTCGGATGAAACGCTCGCATTGCGGCGGCGCCATTTACCATCGATTAGCCAATGGAAGCCCCCAAAACGACAACGACCACGAAACAAGGGGGCGCGTACATCCGGCGTCACCCGTTGATCGTGGCCGTCCAGGCGACGGAACCTTGCGGCTCGACATCGCCTTGTTCCGTTAGATGGGGAGCCTGGCCGCTCTCCGCAAGGGGTCATGCGCTGATTGTGGGCAGCTCGATCTGCCATTCAGCGAGATCTATGCTGGTATCGACCTGGATTGAGTGACAATTGAAAGGGCCGCCAGTCGCCTGGCGGCCCTTCATCTTGCGGCGCTATCGGCTCACGCCGGCGCGTCCGCCTTCAGGCGCACGAGCTTGTTGAGCAGCGCGTCGAGGCCCGCGCCCTCGCCGGCGTGGAGATCGATGCGGCCGACCTTCTCGACCAGCCGCTCGAGCGACTCGAGCTCCTTGAGCCGCAGGAGCAGCGGGTTGTCCTCCATCAGCTTCGCGGTGTTGAGGAGCGAACGCGTCGCCGCGGTCTCCTCCTGGCGGCGGATCAGGTTGGCCTTCGCCGTCCGCTCCGCCTCCACCACCTTGTTGACCAGCTCGCGGATCTCGCCCGGCAGGATCACGTCCTTCACGCCGAGCTCCGTCACCTCGATGCCGGTCTCCGCGATGCGCTCGCGCACGTAGGCGCGCAGCTCCGCGTCGAGCGCGTTCTTGGCCGAGAGCACCTCGTCGAGCGTGCGCGACGCCACCGCCTCGCGGATCGCGAACTGCACCAGCCGGTAGAGCCACGCGTCCACGTCCGGCACCGCGCCACCGCGCGCTCCGGATCGACGATCCGGCGGAACGCGGTCAGCGTCACGCGCAGCGCGATGCGGTCCTTGGTCAGCATCTCCTGCGCGGTGATCTCCACCGCCTGCGGACGCAGGTCGAGGCGCTTGACCTCGATCTTGCGGCCGACCGTCCAGAACGCGTGCCGGCCCGGCGCGAGCCGCTCCACCAGCCGGCCCTCGACATAGAGCAGGCCCGCCTCGTGGTTCTCGACCACGTGCTCGGCGACGAGCGTGTTGCGCTCGCGCGCGATCATCGCGAGATGGCGCGGCGCGACCTTCGGGTCGCTCGCCACGTCGATGCGCTCGACCTCGACCTTGGTCGCGACCTTCCAGAACACGCGCGTCTGCCACGGCGCCATCAGGTGCGTCGGCCGGCCGTCGAGGCTGACGATGGCGACCTCGTCCGCCTTCGTCTCGACCGCCTCGAACAGCTCGGCGGCGAGATCCGGCCGCGCCGCCTTGAGCACGGCGTAGCGCTCGGCCGGGAACTCGGCGCGCACGACGTTGTGCAGCTCGACCGCGAGCTCGCGCAGCGGATCGAACAGCGTGTGGCGGCCCGGCTCGAGCACGCGCTCGAACCGGCCGTTGCGCATCAGGAAGGCGCGCTCGCCGTCCTTCACCGTCACGCGCAGCATGAACAGGTGCCGGTTCATGGCACGTCTCCTTCGTTGGCCGCGCGGCGCGCCGCGAGGCCGGATTGCAGTCATCGAGGACGTGGGTTCCGGACGCGCGCTTCCCGTCGAGAACGGCGGGCCGGGGCTTGAGCCTGCGCGGACGGCGGGCGCACGCGTTCGCTCGCCGCGCCGAAGCGCGGCGGCCGAACGGATGGACCCGGCATCCGCGCAGGCGGTATCCGCCCCGGCGCAGAGCCGGTCTCACGGTGTCGAGGTGCGAGCGAGGAGCCTTGCGGCGCAACGACCGGACCGCGACTGAAGCGCGCGTCCGGTCCCCTTCATTGGGGTAGTTCAGCGTTTCAGGCTGAACCGGAGCGTTGGAGCGGGATTCGAACCCGCGACACGATGATTAACAAGTCATCTGCTCTACCCACTGAGCTATCCTCGCAGTTGGTGAAACCGACAGGAATTGAACCTGCACCTCCGGGTCTCCCCGGCGCTCTCCATGAGCTACAGCCTCATCCTTCGTTCGGCGGAACACGGACACGCAGAGCGCACCGCGCCAGTCGGGATTGAAGAGCCCGGACACAAGGCCGAGCGAAGGAGGCGCGCGAGTAAAGGCAAAGCAAGGCGGAAAAATGGCCGCGCGAAATTCCTACCGGGAATTAATGAAGCGAATGGTGAAGCGCGCGCGACGAATAGCGCGTTGTTTTAGCTCGGCGCAATTCAATTGATCGCCTACTCCGCGGGCGCAGCCACCTGCGCGCGCTCCTTCTCGACGCCGTGCACCAGCACGGCGATCGCCGCCGTCCCGATCACGAAGCCGAGCGCGATGACGGCGGCCACGCCGAGCACGAGATCGAAGCCGCCACGCCCGTGCAGCAGCGCGATCATCGACACTGCGGCGCCCGACACAACGAAGGTGAGAAAGTAGCGCACCGCGAATACGCGCGAGCGCCAAGCGTCTGCCGTGTACCGGGCGATCACCAGATCATTGACGGTGACCTGCGCGTAAATCGCCGCGACCGCCACCGCAAGCGCAACGATAAGCATCGGCCCGCTTGCATAGGCGCTCCAGACGACGCCAATGAATTGCAGCAAGGCGACGGCAGCAAACAGGATATGGAGTTGGAAACGATCGACCAGCCGGCCAATGGTGAGCTGCGCCAGCGCGCCGCACATCAGGATCAGCGTCGCAATGCCGCCGACCTGCATCAAGGAGACGCTCAAGCCCAGCCGCTCGTCGACGATTTTGGGCAGCGCCACGGTCGTCACATGGAAAACGAGACCGGCCGAGATCGCGATCAGGACGAACAGGGCGACGATGGTCGCCGCTACCCAGGGCGAAAACACGACCTCGGGGGTCGCGGTACGGCCCGCTGCCTTGTGGCGATCGTCGGGAATGAGCAGCAGATAGGCAACGCCGGTCGCAACGCAGACCACGGCCGGCACCAGGAAGGCGCTGCGCCAGCCAAACCCATAGACCAAGAGCGCGGTCGTACCCGCCGCCAATGCCACGCCGAGGTTGCCGCAGACGCCGTTGAAGGCGAGCGAGCGTCCGCGCGAGGTCGCCTGCTCAATCAGCATCGCGGTGCCGACCGGATGATAGATCGCCGCAAACATGCCGAGCGCCGATAGCGCGACCGCCAGCACGGCCGGGCTTGGCGCCAAAGCCGCGCCGGCGAGCGAGGCACCGCAGCCGAGATAGAACAGCGCCATCATGTTGCGCCGGCTCCAGCGGTCGCCAAGCCAGCCCGCCGGCAGGGAGAACACGCCAAAGGCGAGGAACGAGGGCGTGCCAAGCGCAATCAACTCGGCATAGCTCCAGCCGTAGACCGTGGTGAGCTCGATCACGACGGTGGCCAGGATCAGCATCACGTAGTGATCGATCGCATGCGCGAAGTTGATGAAGCCGATCGACAGCAGGCGGTTCCGCTCTTCAGCGGACGGCGCGAGAACGGTCGGCGTGCTGGCCATCAGGCAACCTCGGATTCGGCAACAGATGCCGCATGGTATCCTGTCCAGGCACCAAGTTCATCCCTTCTTTGGCGCCCCCCATGGCCCGGCATAAATGGCCCGGCTTGGACGGCCGGGGGCACGAGAGCACGTCCCATTCCATTGAAGCGGGACGTGCTCTCGATTTCCTTGGAGTGGCGCATGTCCTTGTCGGAAAACCGGTTCCCACTTTTCCGGGACATGCGCTACGGCGTCACCTTATGCTGGCGCACCCACTCGTCGATCGCCGGTATCTGCCGCGTGACGAACTCGGCATCCGCCAGAATGCGCTCGCGCGTGCGTTCCGCCTCGGTCCGCCCATCCGAAGTCTCGTAGGCCGGAGCAAACTGCTTGAGCTCCTCAGCGCGCGCCGGATCGCTGAAGTTCGCCATCAGGCTCGACATGGACGTCGCGCGGAACGACGAGCCAAACTTGTCCGCAAGCGTCTCGAAATGGCGCTTGACGAATTCCACGGCGAGGTTGGCGTGCTCGCCTTGCGATGCGACTGAGAAAATGAGCCTGCGTGCCATCTCGTTCGGAATCTCGTCCGTCAACGTAACGGCGAGCGTCTCGCGGGCGAGCGCTGGATCAAGCGCACTCGCGAGCGCGGAGTAGTAGAGCGTACGCTCCGACATGATCTTGCTCTTGCGGCCGAGCCCGTGCAGGGTTTCATAGGTCGCGCGATCGGCCTCGCGGCCGACGAGGTGCAGCACCGGGTCACGGAGCGCCGACGGCAGCGAGGCGGGCTCCTTGAGAAACGCCTCGAAACGCCGCTTCGCCTCGGCAATCACGGCATCATCGCCAAGATCGCCAAGGGCGCTCAGGAGCCGTGCACGCATGAGCGCGCGCTCGACCGGCTCGCCGTCGGGCCCTTGCCATCCGATTCGTTCGAAGATTGGCCGCAACAGCGCGCGCGCATAAGCCTGGAATGCGGCCCGCCCAGGCCGACCCCGTTCAAGCTTGTGAACGCGCGCGATCGAGGCGACGAGCTGATCGACCACGCGGCGATGGTCGTCGCCTGCAAGCTGATCGGCCAGCGCGAAATAGGCAGGCGGCGCGTCGCGCAGCGACTCGACCATGGCCCACGCGTCGCTGAGAAGATTGATCCGGTCTGCAGGCGTCATGCCGGGCAGTCCGCGCGCCAGCGCATCCCGCATCGCGGTGTCGTAACGCACGCGATAGTAGCCGGCGTCGCCGAGATTGAGCTTGATCGCATCGCCGCAACGTCCAGCGGCGATCTCGGCCGTTCCGTCAAGCAGTACTTTTGTGCCCGTGCCTTGTGGCGGACCGAACAGAATGGGTACCGGCCAATGCTGCGGCTGCGCCTGCAATTCGCGCACCGTGAAGCGATCCTGCTTGAGCGCAACGCGCTGGTCATTGCCGACACAACGCGCGTCGGCCACAACAAGCGGAATGCCTGGCTGTTCCGTATACGGCAAAAGCACGGAGCCAACCGCCTTCCCCGCCGCCGCATCGAGCACGCGGGAGAGATCGTCGACCGTCGCGTTACTATAGGCGTGCTCCTTCATGTAGCGCTGCATGGCGTCGCGGAACACGTCCTCGCCCACGAAGCTCTCGATCATCCGTACCAGCGCCTGCCCCTTGCTGTAGGTCGTAGTGCCGAAATTGTCCCTCGCCTCGCTCTCGTCGGCCACCGGCCGGCGCATCGCGCGCGCCGTGGAGCTGACATCACGCTCCATCGCAGACTGCTTTTCGCTATTGGCGCTGAGCCAAGGCTCCAAGTCGGGTTGCAGCCGCTCGATCGCCTTGTATTGCATCCAGGTCGCGAAGCCCTCGTTGAGCCAGAGGTCGTTCCACCAACGCCATGGTGACGAGATTGCCAAACCATTGGTGGGCGATCTCGTGAGCGAGCAGCAGCAAGATGCGCCGCTGCGTGTCGGGCTGGCTCCTGGCGGGATCATACAGAAGGCTGCCCTCGTAGATCGTAATGGCGCCCCAGTGCTCCATGGCGCTCGCGGAATTCCTGGGCAGCGCAATCAGATCGAGTTTTGGCAGCGGATATTTCACGCCGAAATATTCGTTGAGATATTTCAGCAGCGCCACGCTCTGGTCGAGCGCATAGCGGCCGGTGGCGCTTTGGCCACGTGTGGTGACGACGCCGACGGTAATTCCATCGACCTCGCTGGTGAGCCGCTCGAGCTCGCCCGCCGCCAGCACGAACAGATAGGTCGACATGCGGGGCGTGCGCGCGAAGGTCACACGCTTGCGATTGCCCCGCAGCGGCTCCTCTTGCGCAATCGGCGTATTCGAGACCGCGAGGAAGCGCTGCGGCACGGTCAAGGTCAGCGCGAAGGTCGCCTTGAACGCCGGCTCGTCCCAGCCCGGAAAAATGCGGCGTGCGTCAGTCGGTTCCGAGTGGCTGGCGAGCATCCGCTTGCGGCTATTGTCGATACGATAGTCCATGGAATAGAGCCCGCGCCCGGACTTGTTGCTGATCGGCGCGGTGTAGGCGATCCGCAGCTGGTGACGCCCGGCCGCGATCGCTCGCGGAAACATGAAAGTCACGGTCTGCTCGTCTTCGTCCACGGAGGTGGATTTCGCGGACGTTATCTCGTCGATCGTCGCCCTCGTGAACGTCAGGTCGACGGCATTGAGCACGAGGCGGTCGGTCGGCTCGCGCACCTCAATATCGATGATGGCCGATCCTTTGGCCGAAAGGGCCGTCAGGTTGGGCTGCAGATCGATGGCATAGTGGATCGGGACCACGGTCTTTGGCAGCTTGCCAGGCGCCGTTTCGAGCGAAAACGGCGCGTCGGCTTGCGCCGCCGACACGATCAGCAACAGCGCGAGGACGCCGGTTAGTAACCGGACAAAGCGTTTGAATAGAGAGGTCATGGAGTCACCGCATCAGCCAAGGAAGGCATATACGACCTGCCGGTGCCCCCGCAATGCGCTATTCGCGCGGCGACTGCACACGTCAGCTTGCGGTTTTTGTGTGGCTTCCGAAGGTGGGTCCAACTCTATTGTGAATTGCGGCGACGACGCACCCATTCGTCGATCGCCGGTAGTTGCTCCGCGACGAACTCCGCGTCTGCCAGAATGCGCTCGCGCGTGCGCTCCGCCACCATCCGCCCTCCCGACGTCTCGTAGGCTGGAGCAAACCCCTTGAGCTCCTCGGCGCGCGCGGCATCGCTGAAATTTGCCATCAGGTTCGACAGGAAGGTGTTGCGGAACGACGATCCGTGCTTCGTCGCCAGCGCCTCAAAATTGTGCTTGACGAACTCCACGGCGAGGTCCGGATGCTCGCCTTCTGCCACCCAGTTGATCAGTCTGCGGCCAAGGTCGGGCGGCAGCTCCTCGGTCAACGCGATCGCCAGCGTCTCGCGCGCGAGCGCAGGATCGACGGCGCTGGCGAGCGCTGAATAGTAACGCACGCGCTCCTCGGTATTCGTGCTCTTGCGCCCGAGATCCAGGAGAGTCTGGTAGGTCGCGCGGTCCGCGTTGCGGCCCACGAGATGCGTGATCGGATCGCGCAGGTTCGGCGGCAGCGAGGCCGCGTCCTGCAGGAACGCATCGAAACGCCGCTTGGCCTCGGCCAGCACCGCCTCATCGCCGAAGTCGCCCAGCGTGCGAATGAGCCGCGCGCGCAGCAGCGTGCGGTCGTTGGGCTCCCCGTCCACGGCCTGCCATCCGACCCGCTCGAACATCGGCCGCAGCGTCGCGCGCGCATAGGCCGCAAACGCAGCCTGGCCCGGCCGGCCGCGCTGAAGCTGGTGCACGCGAGTCATGGTACGGATGACCTGGTCGGCCACACTGCGATGGTCGTCGCCGGCCAACCGGTCGGCGAGCTCGAAGTAGGCTGACGGAGGATTGCGACCGGCTTCGGTCAGCGCCCAGGCATCGGCCAGGAGATTGACCCGGTCCACCGGCGCCATCGAGGCGAGCCGGCGCGCCAGCGCTCCCTGCATCGCCGCGTCATAGCGCACGCGGTAATAGCCGACATCGCCGAGATTGAGCTTGACCGCGTCGCCGCAGCGCCCGGCTGCAATCTCTGCCTCCCCGTCGAGCAGGACAGTCGTGCCGGTACCGTCCGGCAGCCCGAACCGCACGGGCACCTGCCAGCGCTGCGGCTGCGCCGCAGGATCGCGCACGGTGAATCGGTCCTGCTTGAGCGAAATGCGCTGCTCGCCATCGACGCAGCGGCTGTCGGCGATGACCAGCGGCACGCCGGGCTGCTCCGCATAGGAAGACGCCAACCGGCCAACCGCCTTGCCGGACACCGCATCGAGTGCATGCCAGAGATCGGCGGACGTCGCATTGCTGTAGGCATGCTCCTTCATGTAGCGCCGCATGGCGTCGCGGAAGACGTCCTCGCCCACATAGGTCTCGGTCATGCGCACGACCGCCTGACCCTTGCTATAGGTGATGCCGTCGAACACTGCCCTCGCCTCGGTCTCGTTGGCGACCGGCCGCGTTATGGCGCGCGCGCCGCGTCTCGCGTCCTGCGCCATCGCGCCCTGCTTGGCGCTATTGCTGTTGAACCACGGCTGCCACTCGGGATGGAGCACGTCAGCCGCCTTGTATTGCATCCAGCTCGCGAAGCCCTCGTTGAGCCAGAGATCGTTCCACCAGGCCGTCGTGACCAGGTTGCCGAGCCACTGATGTGCGATTTCATGCGCGAGCAGCGAGAACACGCGCCGCTGCGTCTCGATCGAGCTCTTGGCGGGATCGTATAGCAGGCCGCTCTCGAAGAACGTGATGGCGCCCCAATGCTCCATCGCGCTCGCGCTGTTGCTGGGCAGCGCGACAAGGTCGAGCTTGGGCAGCGGATACTTTGCAGCGAAGTAGTCGTTGAAGTATTTCAAGAGATCGGCCGTCTGGTCGATCGCATAGCGCCCGTTGGCGCTCTTGCCGCGCGTGGTGACAACGCCGATGGTGATACCCTCGGCCTCGCCGGTCAGCCGTTCAAGCTCACCCGCCACCAGCACGAACAGATAGGTCGACATCTTGGGCGTGCGCTCGAATGACACGCGCTTGCGGCCGTTGCCCGTCGGCTCTTCGCGCGCAATCGGCATGTTCGACACGGCCATAAACCGTTCCGGTACCGTTACGCTCAGGTCGAAGGTCGCCTTGAAGGCGGGCTCGTCCCAGCCCGGGAAGATGCGGCGGGCGTCGGACGGCTCGGAGTGGCTGGCAATCATTTGCTTGCGGCCATCATCCGTGCGGTAGTCGATGGAATAGATGCCGCGGCCGAATTTGTTGATCTGCCCCGAATAGGCGATCCGCAGCTTGTACCGGCCAGCCTCGATCGCGCGCGAGAAGCTCAACGTGACCGTCTGGGCGTCCTTGTCCACCGTGATCGTGGGTGCCGGCGCAACGCCATCCAGCGAGGCCGCCGAAAAGGTCATGTCGACAGCGTTGAGCACCAGCCGATCGGTCGGCTTAAGCACCTCGATATCGATGACCGCGGAGCCCGCGACCGTGAGCGCCTCGAGGTTCGGCTGCAGGTCGAGCGTGTAGTGGATGGGCGCCACCGTCTTCGGCAGCTGGCCGGGCGTCGCTTCAAAAGAATAGGGTGCGTCGGCGTGTGCGACGGTCAGCAGAACCAACAGCGCAAACGCGCCCGTCAGCACCCGGGCGGAGAAATTAAGCAATCGAATCATGGGGTTCGCCGCATGGACGATTGAAGGCATAGAGGATCTCCCGACGCCCCCGCAATGTGCCACCTTGAGGCGATATGCGCTTGGCTCTTGCGGTTTTTTTGTGACTTGTCCCCGCACAATGTGACGATCGTTAATCCAATGTCCGCCGGAACCGCGTCACCGCGATCGTCATCGCGAGCAGCATCAGGCCGCCGAGCGCGAGCGTGTCGTACTGCAGGTCGGGCAGCGTCGCGCCCTTGAGCATGATCGCGCGCACGATGCGCAGATAATGCGTGAGCGGCAGAGCTTCGCCGATCCATTGCGCCCAGACCGGCATGCCGGCGAACGGAAACATGAAGCCCGACAGCAGGATGTTCGGCAGGAAGAACATCATCGACATCTGCATCGCCTGCAGCTGGTTCTGCGCCAGCGTCGAGAACGTGTAGCCGATCGACAGGTTGGTGGTGATGAACAGCGTGCTCAGCAGCGCAAGCAGGAACAAGTTGCCCAGCAGCGGCACGCCGAACAGTCCGATGCCGAGCCCGATGATCAGGCTCGCCTGCACGAAGCCGACCATGATGTAGGGGATGATCTTGCCGAGCATGATCTCGATCGGCGTGATCGGCATCGAGAGCAGGCTCTCCATGCGTGCCGCGCTCGATCTCGCGCGTCACCGACAGCGCCGTGAAGATCAGCATGGTCATGGTGAGGATGGTGCCGACCAGGCCCGGCACGATGTTGAGCGAGCGTCGTCGCCGGCGGGATTGTAGCGGGCGTGCGTGCGGATCTCGAACGGCGACTGTGTCGTATCGGGGACGGCGCGATCGTGCTGGAGCGCGGTCGTCAGCACGCGCATTCAGCGCGCCGACAGCGCCGAGCCCGAGGCGACCGGATCGGTGGCATCGGCCGCGACCAGCATCGCCGGGCGGTCGCCGCGGCGCACCGCGCGCTCGAAGTCTGCCGGGAATCTCGATCGCGAACAGCACCGTGCCGGACGCCAGCAGCTGGTCGAACTCGGCCTCGTCGTGCGACCTGATACGTGACCTTGAAGTAGCGCGTGTTCTCGAGCGCGCGCAGGATCGAGCGGCCGAGATCGCTCTGCTCCTGCAGCAGCACCGCGGTCGGCAGATTGCGCGGATTGGTGTTGATGGCGTAGCCGAACAGCAGGAGCTGCACCAGCGGGATCATGATGATCATCGCGAACGAGACGCGGTCGCGCTTGAGCTGGATGAACTCCTTGATCAGCATCGCGACCGTGCGACGCCAGAAGCCGCCGATGGCGATGTTCTGCGCAGCCGTTGGAACGTCGACTGTGCGCGCGTCATTGGAAATTGTCCTGCGCCTTGGCCAGGAGATCGATGAAGACATCCTCGAGCGAGGCCTGCGAGTGCGTCCACGTCAGGTCGGCCCGGTCGCGATCGGGCGCGATCGCGGCATCGAGCGCCGCCTGATCGCGGCCGGAGACGTGCAGGCTGGTGCCGAACGGCGCCACCATGTCGACGCCAGGACGGCGTTCGAGCTCCTCGGCGAGCTTGGTGAGGCTGTCGCCGTTCGTGGCGCTCACCGTGTAGGTCGTCAGATGCGAGCCGGCGATCACCTCCTCGACGGTGCCGTGCGCGAGCAGCACGCCATAGGCGATGTAGGCGATCTCGTGGCAGCGCTCGGCCTCGTCCATGTAGTGGGTCGAGACCAGCACCGTGAGCCCTTCGCGCGGCGAGCGCATGGATCTCGTTCCAGAACTCGCGCCGCGCCTTGGGATCGACGCCGGCGGTCGGCTCGTCGAGCAGCAGGAGCTGCGGGTTGGGCAGCGTGCAGGCGCCGAGCGCGAGCCGCTGCTTCCAGCCGCCCGACAGTTCGCCGGCGAGCTGGCTCCTCGCGGCCGGCGAGCCCGAGCCGCTCGACCATGGCGCGCGCCGCCTTGACCGGCTTGGCGATGCCGTAAAGCCGCGCGACGAATTCGAGATTCTCGCGCACCGAGAGGTCCTGATAGAGGCTGAAGCGCTGCGTCATGTAGCCGACGTGGCGCTTGATCTCGCCGGCCTGCGTGCGGATGTCGTAGCCGAGGCAGGTGCCCTCGCCTTCGTCCGGCGTGAGCAGGCCGGTCAGCATGCGGATGGTCGTGGTCTTGCCGGAGCCGTTGGGACCGAGAAAGCCGTAGATCGTCCCGCGCTTGACCTGCATCGACAGGTCGCGCACGACCTTGCGGCCGCCGAACGACTTGGTCAGACCATGCGACGTCGATCGCGATCTCGGAGGTCACTTCGGCCGTCCCTTGGATCGTCTTGACCGCCTGCTTGATCGCGTCCGTGGCGCGAGCGTCACGCTGACCGGCTGGCCGACGCGCAGCCGCTCCGGCTGCTCGGGCCGCGCCTCGATCAGGAACACGAGCTTGTTGCGCTCCTCGAGGCTGTAGATCACCGGCGGCGTGAATTCGGAAGTGCGGGCGATGAAGCTGACCTTGGCGGTCAGGCCGCTCGGACAGCCGTCGCAATGCACATTGACCGTGTCGTCGATCCTGATCTTCGGCAGCATGGCCTCGCTGACGAAGAAGCGGACCTTCAGATTGCCGGGCGGCAGCAGCGCGACGCACGGGCGTGCCGGCCGGCACCATCTCGCCGACGCGGAAATAGATCTGCTCGACGGTGCCCTCGACCGGGCTGAACGACCTTGCGGCGCGCGAGCCGCGTCTGCGACGGAATTGAGCCGCGCCTGCGCGGTGCGCAACGCCGCTTCCGGCGTCCTCCACGCGCCTTTCTGCGTGCCGGCACTGGTCTTGCAGCAGCGTGACCGCGCGGTCGATAGGCCGGCCTGCGCGTTCTTCAGCGTCGCCTCCTGCATCTGCAGATCGGCCAGCTGCAGGTCGGCGTCGAGCGTGAACAGCGGCGCCCGCATCGTCGACCTGATCGCCCTCGCGCACCGGCCAGCGTCTCGATGCGGCCGGCCTCGTCGGGTCCGACGAAGATCAGATCGGCCTCGACCCAGCCCTGGATACGCCGACGGCTTGCCGTTCTTGCAGCCGGCAAGCAGCGAGCCACGGCGAGAAGCGCAGCCGCAATGGTGAGGCGACGCGAGATCATGACGCTTTCCTTTCGCCGAACAGGAGGTCGATATGGGCGCGCATCAGCTCGCGCACGTCGAGCGGCGCGAAGCGGTCGAACAGGCCGTTCCACACCAGCGCGACCAGCGCCGGCGCGACCAGGAGCTGCGGAAAGCGCGCCAGCGCGTCGTTGCGACAGTTCGCCGCGCGCGACCGCACGCGTCATCAGGGCGCGCATCGCCGGGACACGCGCGCGATCACCTCGTGGTAGTAGAACTCGGCGAGCTTCGGAAAGCGCGGGCCCTCGGTGATGATCAGCCGGATCACATCCTTGCGGCGCGTGCCGAACACCTCGCGCACGAACATGTCGGCGATCGCCTCGACGACCACGCGCGCCGGCAGATCGGTCATGGGGCGCCGCCTCGAGCGCTGCCGACCACCGGACTGAGCATCGTGCGCACGAGCTCCTGGAACAGGCTCTCCTTGTCGCGGAAGTAGAGATAGATCGTGCCCTTGGCGACGCCGGCGCGCTTGGCGACGTCATCGAGCCGCGTCGCCGCAAAGCCGCGCGCCGAGAACTCATCGAGCGCGGCCGCGAGGATCGCCTCGCGCCGCTGCGCCTGGCGCTCCGCGCGCGGGCTGAGCCGCGCGCTCAGCCGAGTCGGCCGGCTTGCGGGACCGACGTCGCCTTGCCGCGCCGGCGGCCCGGCGTCGGGGACAAGGCCTTGCTCGTTGCGGTGCGCGCCATCGTCGGTCTCCAAAAAATGACTGACTGGTCAGTCATAATCTAAGCGATTCACGTCTCAGTCGCAAGCGGCCCCGATTTGGTTCAATGCGCAGACTGAGCAGGTGGGTCCGGGACTGCGTGAAGGCTTGATCGAGCGCCGTCAAAGCATTGAAATGATTTGACTATTGTATTGCCCTCAGCGCCGCGGCAGGGCCGGCGGCTCCGCCACCTCGGGCGCGTCGCTTGTGTCCGCGAACACATCCTCGCGGATCAGGCGCAGCGTCACCTCCTGCAAATAGGAGCGCAGCTCGGCGTCGAGCTCCCGGAACTCGGGCCACAGCACCTCCTCAACGAAGCCGCGCGGCGCCCGCAACACGACGGTCGAGCGTCGCTGCCGCGGATAGCGATAAGGCGAAATGCCGTAGCGCCGGCAGAGCGCCAGAAACAGGTGCCGCGACCAGGTGTCAGGCACCGAGAACTGAAACTCGGTCGGCTTTTCGTGGCGGCCCAGCTCGGCGAGACGGGCGCGCACGCGCTCGAGCGCGGCTTCTGCTGCAAGCCGCTCGCCCTCGGTCCCGGCGCCCGCGAACAGCGCCTCGATCTTGCGCAGCTTCTCGCGCAGCCGCGCAGTCATCGCTCATCGCCGCCTCCGTCAAGGACGCTTAGCAATCTGAGCCGCGCTAGCCTTTGGCGTCGCACACAAAGGCGCGCACGACGCAGTCCTTGCCGCCGTTCAGGTAGCACTGCCGCAGCGCCTGATTCTGCGCGAGCCCAAGCCGCGAGCCCGTCGCGTGACCGTGGAAGCCGCAGGCATTGCGCATGTCGATCGCGAACGCCGCGCAGTTGCGGCTCAAGGCCGCGACCACCTTGCACTCGCCTTCGCACTTGCGCAGCGCCGCATTGCGCGCCGCCGTATCGGCCGGCAAAGTCGAACGCAAAGCCGTAGGCCCCGCAGGCGCCGACCGCCAGCGCGCCGGCCGCCTGCGCCATCGCAAGCGGCATAAGAGACGAGGCACGCCGCGACGAGCGCGCGCGCCAATGCCCGACCGAATACAGTCATGGGACAGCCCCTCCCCCGAGGAACGCCTCATGCTATCCGG
Organism: uncultured Alphaproteobacteria bacterium; assembly: GCA_963745515.1. Lineage (GTDB taxonomy): Bacteria > Pseudomonadota > Alphaproteobacteria > Rhizobiales > Xanthobacteraceae > VAZQ01. Next base: position 272,553 of record CAVUXO010000004.1, on the reverse strand, counting down.
CAAGCGTTGCAAGTTGGTGAATTCGCTACACATTGCGAGCAGGGCGGCGAAGCAACACAATCCTACGCCCCTTCGATCTCGGCCTTGACGCCGCGCAGTGCCTCCGGCGTGTCGACGTCGACCAGCGCGCCCTTCCCGTCACCGGCACCTCGACCACCGCCTCGCCGTAGCGGTTGATGAGATTGCGCGCGCCGACATCGCCTTCGATCGCCATCAGGTCCGGGAAGAAGCGCCGCGACCACAGCACCGGATTGCCGCGCTTGCCGTCGATGGTCGGCACCACCGCGAGCGCGCCTTGCTCGGGCGCGAAGGCCGCGATCAGCCGGTCGATCAGCGCGGCATCGACCTGCGGCATGTCGCCGAGGCACACGATCGCTCCATCGGCCGCGGCCGGCACCGCCGCAATGCCGGTGCGCACGGAGCCGCCGAGCCCTGACGGCAAAATCCGGATTGTGCACGAACTGCACCGGCAGGCCTTTGAGCGCCGCCTCGACCCGCTCGCGCTCATGCCCGGTCACCACGATCACCGGCTTGGCGCGCGAGGCGAGCGCCTGCTCGACCGCAATGCGAACCAGCGGCCGGCCGCCGATCTCGGCGAGGAGCTTGTTCGGTCCGCCCATGCGGGTCGAGCGCCCCGCCGCCAGCACGATCGCGGCGATGTTGTGCCCGGTGACGACCGGCTCGTCGCGCGGCTGCGGCCGGGTGACGATCTCCATCAGCAGGCCGCCGACGCCCATGGCCGCGATGGTCTCGCGCGGCACCGGAACGCCGGCGAGCAGCCGCATCAGCACCCAGTCAAAGCCGTTCTCCTTGGGCGAGCGCGCGCAGCCGGGCGCGCCGAGCACCGGCTTGCCGCGCACCTGCCCCATCAGCAGGAGATTGCCGGGATCGACCGGCATGCCGAAATGCTCGACCGTCCCGCCAACCGCCGCGACCGCCGCCGGAATGACGTCGCGCCGGTCCGCGATGGCAGACGCGCCGAACACGAGGACGAGTTCGGCGCCCTCGCGCAGCACCTCCTCGATCGCCTTGGCGATCGCGGCCTGCTCGTGCGCCACGCGGCGCTCCGCCACGATGGCGGCGCCCGCAGGCTTGAGCCGCTCGGCGGTCACCGTGAGCGTCTTCTCGATCACCTTGGTGGCGAGCCCCGGCAGCACGGTCGAGACCACGCCGACCTTGCGGATGCGATAGGGTGCAACACGAATGAGCGGCGCCTTGCGCGCGCGACCGCGACGCGTCGCGTCGCGCACCGCGCCCGCAACCGCGAACGGAATGATCTTGACGGTCGCGATCATCTCGCCGGCGACCACCGGCTTGAACGCCGGCAGCGTCGCGAACGTCACCGCTTCGTCGATCAGGTTGAGGCAGTCGATGGCAGTCTTGTCGACCACCAGCACGCCGGGCTCCTCGGCAAACAGATTGGCACGGCCGGTGAATGCACGATCGACCCGCACGCCCTCGCCCGCAACCGCTGCCGCGATCTCCGCCGCGGCCTGATCCTCCGACACGTCGCCGGGCTCGAGCCGCGCCACCACGATCTCGCCGACGTCGGCTGCGCGCAGCGCCGCAACCTCGGACGGCCCGATCAAGGTGCCTTTCTTGAGCACCATACCGGCCTTGCGGATCGAGTGGACGGCGATGCCGCCCTCCGCCTCGGCGACCGGTACCGACCCGAATTTCATGGTTTCGGCTCCCGCGGCGGCTTCGCGCCCGCCCGCAGCCGCGCCGTGATCTCGCCCATGATCGCGACCGCGATCTCGGGCGGCGACACAGCCGAGATGTCGAGGCCGATCGGCGCATGAATGCGCGCGAGCGCGTCCTCGCTCATGCCCTGCCCCTTGAGCCGCTCGACACGGCGCGCATGCGTCTTCTTGGAGCCGAGCGCCCCGATATAGAAGCAGTCGCGCGCGAGCGCATGCAGGAGCGCGGGGTCGTCGATCTTGGGATCATGGGTGAGCGCGACGAACGCGGTGTAGCGATCGACGCCGAGCGGCGGCAACGCCTGCGTCAGGCCATTCAGCGATCACCTTAACGTCGGGAAAGCGCTCGTCGGTCGCAAACGCCGTGCGCGGATCGACGATGGTGACGTCATAGCCCAGGAGCTTGGCGATCGGCGCGAGCGCCTGGCTGATATGCACCGCGCCCGTGATCACAAGCCGCGGCGGCGGCACATGCACGGTCAGGAACACGCGGCCTTGCGGCGTCTCCTCCATGCCGCTCTTGCCGCTGCGCACATGCTTCTCGAGCAGCTCCTTCAGCGGATCGGCTGCGATGTCGGCCCCCTTCACCAGGCGCTGCGTGCCGCTCGCCACGTCGGTGACCACGATGACGGCGCGGCGGGCGGCGCGCTCGGCGTTGAGCGTCTTAAGGATTTCAAGGTTCACGTTTAAACGACCTTCTCCACATAGACCCGGATGGTGCCGCCGCACGACAGCCCGACCTTCCAGGCGGTCTCGTCGGCGACGCCGAACTCGAGCGTCTTGGGCTTGCCGCTCTCGATCACGTCGAGCGCCTCGGTGACAACCGCGCCCTCGACGCAGCCGCCCGACACCGAGCCGAGAAAGTTGCCTTCCTGGTCGATGACCAGATTGGAGCCGACCGGACGCGGCGCCGAGCCCCAGGTCTCGATCACGGTCGCGAGCGCAACGCCGCGGCCTTGGCTGCGCCAGTCCTCGGCAGCCTTCAGAATGTCTTCGTCGCGCGCGAGTGTGTCCATGCCTCAAGTCTCCTCAGTGTAGGTCCTGGCTTGGCTCTTCGAGCCGTCCGGGACACCGCTAAGATAGGCGCTTACGCCACCTTTTTCAGCCAGGCCTTTGGGATCGCCACCCTGGGCGCCGTCGACCGACAGCGACCGCACCAGCTGCGCCATTGATTCGAGATTATGAATGGGGCGCAGCTCGTCGACATGCGGCAGCATGGAGCGGATGCCCTTGGCCTTGGGCTCGAAGCCTTCGAACCGCAGCAGCGGATTGAGCCAGATCAAGCGCCGGCAGGAGCGGTGCAGGCGGTCGATCTCGAACTCGAGCCGCTCGCCGCCGTCGCGCTCGAGCCCATCCGTGATCAACAGCACGATCGCGCCCTGGGTGAGCACGCGGCGCGCCCACTGCTTGTTGAACGCACGCAGCGAGGTGGCGATGCGCGTGCCGCCCGACCAGTCGGCGACGCTCGCCGACACCGCGGCCAGCGCCTCGTCCGGGTCCTTGCGGGCAAGCGCGCGGGTCACATTGGTGAGCCGCGTGCCGAACAGGAACGTGTGCACGCGCTTGCGCGCATCCGTCACCGCATGCAGGAAATGCAGGAACAGGCGGGTGTACTGGCTCATCGAGCCGGAAATATCGAGCAGCGCCACGATCGGCGGCGCCTTGCGGCGCGGCCCGAAATATTTGAGATCGATCACCGCACCGCCCGCCTTGAGGCTTGCGCGCAGCGTGCGGCGGATGTCGACGATATGGCCGCGCCGGCTCGGCGCCAGCCGCCGCGTCTTCACCTCGTCGAGCGAAAGCACCAGGCGCTTGATCGCCTCCTTGGCAGCGGCGATTTCAGCCGCCGTCATCTGCGCGAAATCCTTGCGCTGCAACAGCTCACGATCGGAGACGGTGAGCGTCGCATCCCGCTCCTCCTCGGGCTTTGCCCGCTCTTGCTCGGGCATGCCTGCGAACAGCGCCTCCTCGACCCGGCGCGCGCCCGCCTTCGGCTGCTCCTCCCGCCGTGGCGGCACCTGCGGCAACAGCGCGGCCATGAGCTTGTCGAGATAGCCGCGGCGGCGGAAGAAAATTCGGAACGCCTGGTCGAACAGCACCGAATGCTCGTGCCGGTTCACGAACACGGCATGCAAGGTCCAATAGAAATCCTCGCGTGTGCCGACGCCCGCGACACGCACCGCGGTGAGCGCATCCATCACTGCGCCCGATCCCACGGGAATCCCTGCTGCGCGCAGCGCACGCGCGAAATAAATGATGTTTTCAGCAAGCCGGCCGTTACTTTGCGTCATTCTGCATTCAATTTCTCAGGACGTACCACAATCTCCGTTCATTCCCGCGCAAGCGGGAATCCAGGAGTCACACCTGCTCCGACTATTCGAATCGCCGCGCTGGGTCCCCGCTTTCGCGGGGACGAACGGAGCTTGTTGCACACTCCACACCGCACTCACTCCGCCGCGCGAAGCTCGGCGCGCACCTCGTCGAGCATCTCCTTCACCTTGGTGCCCTCGAAGCGAGCGATGTCATCTTGATATTTCAGCAGCACGCCGAGCGTGTCGGAAACGGTCGCCGGGTCGAGCGCCACCACATCAAGCTCGGCAAGGGCGGCCGCCCAGTCGAGCGCCTCGGCCACACCCGGCGACTTGAACAAGTCCTGCTTGCGCAGCGCCTGCACGAAGTGCACGACCTGCTCGCTCAAGGCTTTGCTGATCCCCGGCACCTTGGCACGCACGATCGCGAGCTCGCGCGCGGCGCTCGGATAGCCGACCCAGTGATAGAGGCAGCGCCGCTTGAGCGCGTCGTGGATCTCACGCGTGCGATTGGAGGTGATGATGACGATTGGCGGCGCCGAAGCCTTCACGGTGCCGAGCTCCGGGATCGTCACCTGGAAGTCGGCGAGCACTTCCAGCAGAAAGGCCTCGAATGCCTCGTCGGCGCGGTCGAGCTCGTCGATCAGCAGCACCGGTGCGCCGGCGGTGTCGGGCTCAAGCGCCTGCAGCAGCGGCCGCTTGATCAGGAAGCGCTCGGAGAACACGTCATGCTCGAGACGAGCCCGATCCTGCCCGCCTTCGGCCTCCGCCACCCGGATCGCGATCATCTGGGCAGCATAATTCCATTCATAGACCGCCGCCGCGACGTCGAGCCCCTCGTAGCATTGCAGGCGGATCAGGCGGCGGCCGAGCGTCTGGGCCAGGACCTTGGCAATCTCGGTCTTGCCGACACCGGCCTCGCCTTCGAGAAACAGCGGACGGCCCATGCGCAACGCCAGAAACAGGACGGTGGCGAGCGAACGATCAGCGAGATAGTCGGCGGACCCAAGCAGATCGAGGGTGGCATCGATCGAGGAAGGCAAGGTCTTCTGAGGCTCTTTCATGGAGAGACCTATAGCGGGTCCGGCCCCAGCTTGTCGCGTGCCCGTCTCGGGCAGCGTTGACGCCGAATTGCCCTCATTCATGTCATTGATTTCATTCAGTTTATTGGTTTGTCTTGGCCAGGATCGGCAACAGCCGCGCGCCTCCCGCAGCCGGCTGAGCGCCCGCGCTTACGGCGCGAGCGCGCGCGGCCCTCGAAGCGGGCTCAAACAACAGCTTGCAACGCGCTGCGAGCCGGCACGGTGCGCACGTAGAGATACACCATGACGCTCGCGATCGCTGCAAAGAAGCACCACACCGAAATATAGGCGTGGTGAAACGAGACATAAGCAACCGCAAAGCCGACCAGGATGACGAGCGCCAAACGTTGCACGTGCTTGTGTGATGACAGAAGCAGCGAGATCGTTGTCGCCACGACATAAGGCGCTTCGATGCCGGTCGGATAGTGATTACCGTTCATGTAGACGATGTGGCCGCTGCCGGCGGATGCCTCGTACGGATGCGCGAGCATCATCGCAAGCAGATAAGCCGACAGCGCGATGCCGATCACGAGACAGCCCGCGATGAGGATTTTCCGGTGGCGCTCCGGCTCGATGAGCAACGCTGCAAGCGGCGCAAAGATCGGCCAGAACACCTCGGCATAGCCCTGGAACGCATGCACCAGGACGCCACGCAGCGCGCCGGGCTCGGGCGCAGCGAGATCGAGCCACAGCAGGCCCTCTACGACCTGCTGAAGCGCGAACAGCAGCGGGAACGCCGCAAGCGCCAGGATCCGATAATCGGGCTTCACCGCCGCCGCGCGCAGCGTGACGATGCCGACGCTGCCGATCACCACCGCCGCCGAGAAGCTTGCTGTTGCGGAGAAGCACATCCTGCCGCGACCAGGCGCTACCGCGGCACGCCTGGAACGGTGCCGGTCACGACCGGCGGCTCCTGCGTCGGCGCGACCTCCATGCCGTGCTCGCCAGCACGCTCGATCGCCTTCTGCACCAAGCCGGATGACTTCGCCGCTTCCAGGAACTCGCTGATATAGGCGAGCCGCCCAGCCTGATCCTTCGGCACCGCCATCGACTGCAGGTTCTCGCCATAGCGGCTGTCGAGCACGCGCGCGCCCGCAAGCTTGGGCGCATATTCGAGCAGCGGCGGGCGCGGTGACGCCCAGGCATCGGCGCGGCCGCTGCGCAGAAGCTCGAACGCCTCGTCCGGGATTTCGACGTCGACGATCTCGGCGTGCTTGACGACGCGGCGCAGCGCCAGCGTCGAAGCGTGATTACGCACAGCCGCGATACGAACACCGGGCTTGTCGACATCGGCCATGCTGCGGATCGAGGAGCTTGCCGGCACCATCAGGGTGAACGGCACCATGATGTAAGGTGGTGTGAAGCCGACATCGCCGGTGCGACCCGGGACAAAGCCCAGAAACCCGGCATCGCAGGCCTGGGCCTGCAGGCATTCGATCAGCTTGGGCGGCGACGCATGACCGACGAGCTCGAGCTTGACGCCGAGCTGGGTCCCAAGCGCTTGCGCGATCGCTACGATGACCTTGCCGGTGCCATGACCGTGGATTTCGCCGGTCGCCGGGTCCTTGACGTACTGCGGCAAATGCAGCCCGACGCGAATCTTGCCGGCCTGCACGATGTCACCGACCCGTCGATCGAGGCTCGGCTGCTGGGCCGAAGCGCTTGCCGCCGCCGAGACGAGCGCCAGGGCTGTAAGCAATGCGCGATAGGAAATTGTCATGCGTCCCCCAGTCCGATCATACGACGCGCAATGCTTCTCTTCCTGTCGTCCCCGCCTTCGAGCGGACGACACGCTGAGAGATATGAGCCCGATCGATCTCCGTCACTCCGCATCAGTATCAGGATCAGGCCGCTCCACCGCCTTGGCAACCGCGCGGCGCGCCAGTACGCCGACGAGATGCGCACGATATTCGGCGCTGCCATGGATGTCGCTGCTCATCCCATCGGCCTCGATCGTCATGCCTTCGAGCGACTTCGGCCCAAAGCGTTTCTTGAGCGCCTCCTCGAACGACGGCACGCGAAACACACCGTTCGAACCCGCGCCGGTCACCGCCACGCGGATCTCGGAGCTGCGCTTGGCAACGAACACGCCAACCAGCGCAAAGCGCGACGCAGGATTCGGGAACTTGATGTAGGCGGCCTTGCTCACCTTGGGAAACTGCACCTTGGTGATGATCTCGTCGTCCTCGAGCGCGGTCTCGAACAGGCCCTTGAAGAAATCATCCGCTTCAATGCGCCGCTTGTTGGTGATGATGGTAGCGCCGAGGCCGAGACAGGCGGCCGGATAATCGGCATTGGGATCGTCGTTGGCGATCGAGCCGCCGATCGTGCCGCGATGGCGCACCGCGGGGTCGCCGATCATGCCGGCGAGGTCGGCGAGCGCCGGGATCGCGGCTTTAACGGCCTCGGAATTCGCCACCGTATGGTGGGTCGTCATTGCCCCGATGGTGATCGAGCGAGCGCTGTCCTCGATGCCGACGAGGTCCTCGATCTGCGACATGTCGACGATGTGCTTGGGGCCGGCAAGGCGCAGCTTCATCGTTGGAATAAGCGTGTGCCCGCCGGCGAGAAGCTTCGGCTCCTCTTCCCGCTGCAACAGGCCCGCGGCCTGCCGCACCGTGGTCGGGCGATGAACCTTGAATTCATACATTGTTGTTCTCCTTAAGCGGCCTGACGGCTGTTGCCGGTTTTCTGCAAGGCCGACCACACGGTTTGCGCCGTGGCCGGCATGGTCAAATTTTCCGTTCCGATCGCATCGGTGATGGCGTTGATCACGGCGGCGGGCGCCGCGATCGCGCCGGCCTCGCCGCAACCCTTGATGCCGAGCGGATTGCCCGGGCACCTGGTCGCGGCGGTGTCGATCTTGAAGCTCGGCAGGTCCTGCGCGCGCGGCATGCAGTAATCCATCAGCGAGCCGGTCACGAGCTGGCCGTTGTCGTCATAGACCGTGCGCTCGCACAGCGCCTGCCCGACGCCCTGCGCGATGCCGCCATGCACCTGGCCCTCGACGATCATCGGATTGATCACGGTGCCGAAGTCGTCGACCGCGGTCCATGCCACGATCTCGGTCGTGCCGGTCTCGGGATCGACCTCGACCTCGCAGATGTGGCAGCCGGCCGGGAACGTGAAGTTGGTCGGATCGTAGAACGCGCCTTCCTTCAGCCCGGGCTCGAGCTCGGCGCCGGTGAACTTGTGCGCGATATAGGCATTGAGCGAGACGTCGCCCCAGGCCGCCGACTTGTCGGTGCCGGCGACGGTGAACTTGCCGTCCTTGAACACGATGTCGCCTTCCGCCGCCTCCAGCATGTGGGCGGCAACCTTCTTGGCCTTGGCCTCGATCTTGTCGAGCGCCTTGACGACAGCCGAGAGCCCGACCGCGCCCGAGCGCGAGCCGTAGGTGCCCATGCCGAACTGCACCTTGTCGGTGTCGCCGTGCACGACGCTCACATTCTCGATCGGGATGCCAAGCCGATCCGACACCACTTGCGCAAACGTGGTCTCGTGACCCTGCCCGTGCTGGTGACAACCGGTGAGCAGCTCGACCGATCCGGTCGGATTGACTCGCACCTCGGCCGATTCCCATAGGCCCACGCCGGCGCCGAGCGAGCCCACCGCCTGCGAGGGCGCAATCCCGCAGGCCTCGATATAGGTCGAGAACCCGATGCCGCGCAGCTTGCCGTGACGCGCGGCCTCACGCTTGCGTTTGCCGAAGCTCTTGGTGTCGGCAAGCTCCAGCGCCTTCCTGAGCGCGCCCGGATAGTCGCCGACGTCGTAGCTCATGATCACAGGCGTCTGGTGCGGGAAGCTCTTGATGAAGTTCTTGCGCCGCAGCTCGACTGGATCGAGCGCCAACTCGCGCGCGCCAACCTCAACCAGCCGCTCGACCACGAAGGTGGCCTCCGGCCGGCCGGCACCGCGATAGGCATCGACCGGCACGGTGTTCGTGTAGACCGCGTCGACCTCGCAATAGATCGCCGGGATGTCGTACTGGCCCGACAGCAACGTGGCGTAGAGATAGGTCGGGATCGACGAGGAGAACGTCGACATGTAGGCGCCGAGATTGGCGATGGTCTTGACCTTGAGCCGCGGTGATCTTGCCGTCTTCGTCGAACGCCATCTCGGCATGGGTGACGTGGTCGCGCCCGTGCGCGTCGGCCAGGAACGCCTCGCTGCGGTCGCACACCCATTTCACCGGCCGGCCGACACGCTTCGACGCCCACAGCGCCACGACCTCTTCCGGATAGATGAAAATCTTGGAGCCGAAGCCGCCGCCGACATCGGGCGCAATCACGCGCAGCTTGTGCTCGGGAGCCATGCCGACGAAGGCCGAGATCACCAGGCGGGCGACATGCGGGTTCTGCGTCGTGCTCCAGAGCGTGAAGCTCTCGACGCCCTCGTCATATTCGCCGATCGCGGCGCGCGGCTCGATCGCGTTGGGGACCAGCCGGTTGTTGACGATGTCGAGCCTGGTGACGTGCTTGGCGGCACGCACCGCGGTCTCCACCGCCTTGGCGTCGCCGAGATGCCATTGATAGATGGTGTTGCCGGGCGCGATCTCGTGGATCAGCGGCGCGCCCTGGGCTTGCGCCTTGGCGCAATCGACCACGGCGGGCAGCACCGCATAGTCGACCGCGATGGCTTCGGCCGCATCCTTGGCCTGCGCCAAGGTCTCCGCGATCACCACCGCGACCGGATCGCCAACATAGCAGGCCTTGCCAGTGGCAAGCGCCGGGTGCGGCGCCATCTTCATCGGCGAGCCATCCTTGGAGTGGATCATCCAGCCGCAGATCAAATTGCCGATCTTGTCTGCGGCAAGCTCCGAGCCGGTGAGCACCGCGAGCACGCCCGGGCGTGCGTGCGCGGCTTTGGCATCGATGCTCTTGATGGTGGCGTGCGCGTGCGGCGAGCGCACGAACATCGCGTGGGCCTGTCCGGGGCGGCTCACGTCATCGGTGTAGTGGCCGTGCCCCGTGATGAAACGCTGGTCTTCCTTGCGGCGGACCGACGCACCGATTCCGGTCGCGCTCATAACAAGCCTCCCTGCGGGGCTGTCGCCCTCTCTGACTTTCCTTTTTACTGGCCTCCTGCCATGGCCTTGGCGCCTGCCGCGATCGCCTTCACGATGTTGTGGTAGCCGGTACAGCGGCAGATGTTGCCTTCGAGCTCATGGCGAATGGTGTGCTCGTCGAGGTCGTTGCCCTTGCGATTGACGATATCGACCGCCGACATGATCATGCCCGGCGTGCAATAGCCGCACTGCAGCCCGTGGTTCTCGCGGAACGCCTCCTGCATCGGATGGAGGCGCCCGCTCGGCTCAGCGAGCCCCTCGATGGTGGTGACGTTGGCGCCGTCGATCTGCCAGGCAAACACCGTGCAAGCCTTCACCGCCTTGCCATCCACATGCACCACGCAGGCACCGCACTGCGAGGTGTCGCAACCCACATGCGTGCCGGTGAGCCGCAGGTTCTCGCGCAGGAATTGCACCAACAATGTGCGCGGATCGACGTCACCGGTGACGGCCTTGCCGTTCACCGTCAATGCGACGGCGGACATGATAACCTCCTAGACCGGGCCAAACGCCCTGTTTTTGGCGCCGCCGGCCGAAGCCGACTGCAGATTGAGTGGAAATCCGGCCAATTTTGCCCGTTTTCCCACCTTGGAACAAGGCGAGTTTCTGGACCCGGTAGGTATCGGCGGTCAAGTCCGCTTGCGGTCGCGTACCGCGCTAGGGAACCCTACTTGGGGGCAACAGCGGCTGCGAACTTCACAAAGAAGTCGTCGGCGGTCTTCTTGGCCGCGCTGTTGATCAGGCGCTGGCCGAGCTGGGCGAGCTTGCCGCCGATCTGCGCCTCGACGTCATAGGAGAGAAGCGTGCCGCCGTCCTTGTCGCTGAGCGACACCTTGGCGTTGCCCTTGGCAAAACCCGCGACGCCGCCTTCCCCCTCGCCCACGATGCGGTAGCTGTTGGGCGGATCGAAATCCATCAGCCTGACCTTGCCCTTCCAGCGCGCCTTCACCGGACCGACCTTGACGCTAGCGATGGCCTGGAATTCGTTGTCCCCGTTCTTGTCGAGCATCTCGCAGCCCGGGATGCAGACTTTGAGCACCTCGGGATCGTTGAGCATCGCCCATACCTTATCGCGGGTTGCAGAGAGCTGAACCTCTCCGTTCATGGTCATCGCCATCGGCGCCGGTCTCCATTGTTGTGCTGCAGGTATTAGGCGTTGAATGGCTATGAGAAAAGCCCCTTTCTGGCATTGCGGCCCGGCAATACGAGGTTACACAATACTGGTGAAGGTAAGACGGGAGAGCGCAATCCTTGAGCGAGGCGCTCGGGGGGTTGGCGACACGCCCGGCTGTCGATAAAGGTGGCGCTCACTATGTCCAGCGCGCTTTTGGCTTCGTCGTTTTCATCCGCATTGGCCTCGACCGCCGGTATGCGCGCGCTCGTCGCCGAGCGCGCCCGGATTCAGCGGCTGCTCGATTTCGTGGTTGCGCTGGCACGCGCGCAGGCCGCGGTCGGCGTCGTTCCTGCGCTCGCCACCGACAAGATCGCGGAAGCCGCGCACGCGGAGCGCTACGAGGCGGCCTTGCTTGCAAGCGACGCCGCGGGCGGCGTCGCGGCGGCGCTGATCAGTGCGCTGACAGCCGAAGTCGCCAGGAGCGACGCCGAAGCCGCCCGCGTGGTCGGCTTTGGCGCCAGCGAGCAGGACGCGCTCGACACTGCGCTCGCTCTGGAGCTGCGCGACGCGATCGACCTGCTCACGAGCGACCTCAACCGCGCCATCGAGGGCTTTACCCAGATCGCCGGACGCCATCGCCGCACCGCGGCGGTTGGCCGCGTCGGACTGCAGCAGGCATTGCCGATCCCGTTCGGCCTCAAGGTTGCGGGCTACGCGGCTGCGCTCGCCCGCTCGCGCGAGCGGCTGCGGCGGCTGCGCAAGGAGGCGCTGGCGCTGCAGTTCGGCGGCGTTGCCGGCACGCTCGCAGCGCTCGGCGAGAACGGTCTCAAGGTCTCGGAGCGTCTGGCTGCGCTGCTCGACCTCCCCCTTCCGGAAGCGCCCTACCATGGCCACAGTGATCGCGTGGCGGAGGTGGCTGGCGCGCTCGCGATCCTGGCCGGCACCTGCGGCAAGATCGCCCGCGACATTGCGCTCCTCGGGCAGACCGAGATCGCCGAGGCCGCCGAGCCCGCAGGCACAGGGGCGGCCGGTAGGCGCCGGCTCGCAACTGCCGCCACTAGCGCGGCCACGCTCGCACCCGGCCTCCTTTCAGTCATCGTGGCCGGCCAGGTGCAGGAGCACGAAGGCGCGGTCGGCGGATCGCAGGCGCAATGGCAGGCATTTCCAGCTCTGCTCCTGGTGACGGCCGGCGCGCTCGGCGCCGTTGCCGATGTCGCGCAGGGCCTCGAGATCGACGCCCAGCGCATGCGCGAGAACCTCGACCACACGCAGGGACTGATCATGGCCGAAGCGGTGACGACCGCGCTCGCCGCCAAGATCGGGCGCGACCAGGCCGCGCGCATCATCCACGAGGCGGGGCGCAGGGCGCTCGCCGAGAGGCGCCATCTGAGCATGATCCTCGGCGAGGACCCGCGCGTCACCTCGCACATGACGCCGGGCGAGCTTGCGCGCGCGTTCGAGCTTTTGAGCTATCAGGGAGTCGCGCAGACCTTCATCGATCGCATCGTCGGCTCGCTCAGCCGATCTGCCAGGCGGCCATAGATTTTTCCAAGGCCGCCTATTCCCCAGGCCTTTAATGGGAAATTAATACCGTCAATTCATAAAATGGATTCATGCAATCCAAATTTTGATTGGGGGCCTCTGCCACTCCGAGCCTGCGTTGGCGGCCCCCCGCGCCAAGCGGGGTATCGACCTTGTTCAAGCTTTCATCGATCAAGCTCTCGACCCGCATCGCGATCGCTTCGTCTTTGACATTGCCGATCACGTTCTGGGCGCTGGGCACGCAAACCAAGACTGCGATCGACAACCATGCGCAGGCCGCGATCGTCAGCAGCCAGAACACGGCTGCCAACGCACTCATCGCCGGCGTCTATAACATTCTGATCGAGCGGCAGTTCGTCAACAACGCGCTGGTGGCGGACGGCCCGGCGAATGCGGCCGCACTTGCGGACATCGCAACCTATCGCGATGCGGCGCGGAGCAAGATCGAGCCTGCCTTTGCGGATCTGCTCAAATACGACTTTCCGAGGAAGGAGAAGGCGATTGCGGAGTTCAGAAGCGCGCTTGAAAAAGCCGAGCTCTATCGCAAGAAGTCGGACGAACAGATCAAGCTGAACAAGCCGCAACGCGACGCCGATGTGGTCAAGAGCACCTATCCGACGTTGACCGCCTTTGTCGGAGCGGCGCAGGGCCTCTGGAACACCGCTCTGCGCAATACGAGTTCAGCTTGATACCGAGCTTGGCCGGCTCGCCAACATCCGGGTCCTATCCTGGAACATGCGTGACCTGGCCGGCCGTGAACGCGCGGCCATTTCGGGCGCCATGTCGGCGAAAGCGCCGCTCACGGCCGAGCAACTCGCGACCATCCGGACGGTGCGCGCGGCGGTGGACGAGCTGTGGTCGCTCCTGCAAAGCAATCTTGCCGAGCCTGATCACCCCGCGATCATGAAGGGGCTGGCGTCGATCAAGGAGGGCTATTTCGGCAAGTTTCGGACGGTAGCGGACCAGATGCGCAAGGTCTCCGCCGAAGGCGCCAACTATCCGATGCCGCTGTCTCAATGGGTCGATACCTCGACGCCGCTGCTCGCCACGATTCTCGACGTCATGGAAGGCGCGAACACGGCAAGCGAAGCCCGCACCGCAGAGTTTCAGAACGCAGCGAACCGCGAGCTGACCACCAGCGTTGCATTGCTGCTGCTCGGCGTTGTGTTGGCGATCGTCGCGGCGATCTATGCCAGGATCACAATTGCAAAGCCCATTCGAGCCTTGACGGCCGGCATGCTGGAGCTCGCGCAGGGAAATTTCTCGATCGCGCTGGCAGGTCTGGGCCGCAAGGACGAAATCGGCAACATTGCCGGCGCGGTTGAGTCCTTCAAGATCAAGGCCGCCGAGCGGGCACAGCTTGAGGCCGACGACATCCTGCGTCGGCAGAAGACCGAAGCCGAGCTTGCGGCCCAAGGGCAAGCCAGGATCGCCGAGGAGCAGGCAAAGGCTGCTGAAATCCAGGCTAAGTCGGCGGAGGAGCAGGCACAGGCGCTGCGGACTCTGGCCGAAGGGCTGAGCAGGCTCGCGCGCGGCGACCTCACCTATCGGCTGACGGGCGGCTTTACCGGCGCTTACAGGCAGATCGAAAGCGATTTCAACACTGCCATTCAGCAGCTGCGGGAGACCATCGCCGCCATCGACGAGGCCACACGCGAGGTCGGCACCGCATCGAGCGAAATCGCAACCGCAACCACCGAGCTGTCGCAGCGAACCGAGGAGCAGGCCGCGAGCCTGGAAGAGACGTCGGCATCGATGGAGGAGTTTGCCGCGACGGTGAAAAAGAATGCCGACAACGCACAGCAGGCCAACAAGTCCGCAGCGACCACCTGCGACACTGCGCAGCGCGGCGGCGAGATCGTGGCGCGCGCCGTCGAAGCCATGGCGCGGATCGAAGGCTCATCGCACAAGATCGCTGACATCATCATCGTCATTGACGAGATCGCGCGCCAGACCAACCTCCTGGCACTCAACGCCGCCGTGGAGGCAGCACGTGCGGGAGAGGCCGGGCGCGGATTTGCCGTGGTGGCAACCGAGGTGCGCGACCTCGCCCAGCGCTCGTCAAAAGCCGCCAAGGACATCAAGGATCTGATCACCAACTCCACCGCCCAGGTCAAAGACGGAGTCGATCTGGTCAATCGCGCGGGCCAGTCGCTCAGCGAGATCGTCGCTTCGATCAAAGGCGTCGCGGGCATCATCTCGGGCATCGCCGAGAGCAGCGCCGAGCAGTCGAGCGGCATCGATCAGGTCAACAGGGCCGTGACCCAGATGGATCAGGTGACCCAGCAGAACGCGGCTCTGGTCGAGCAGAACGCCGCGACCGCCAAGTCGCTTGAGCAGCAGGCCGCGGCCATGCGAGAGCGCGTCGCGGTGTTCGAGATCGACGACGGCGGGCATGGCGCCAGGCGCCTACGGCCGCCTGACGTTGGCGCTGGCGTTTTCACAACTTCATATCGGTCGCGCTGATCCTTCGGAAGAAGGCTCGCGGCGGAACGGCGCCCTGCTCGTATTATTTCCTTGCCTTCGTTTCCGCGAGTTCCTTTTCAAGCTGATTGATGCGCTCCTGCAGCGTCGAGATTTGCGAGTTGAGCAGGCCTACATTGAAGAACGTCACGTTTTCGGCGGGCGCATCAAGCGTGTTGCCGTAGCCCAGCCACGACGAGTCGTAAATTTTGACATTGGTGAAGCCCAGGTGCTGAAGCACGCCGGCGGTTTCCGAGGCCCGCACGCCGCTCTGGCAATAGACGATCGTCTCCTTGTTGGGGTCGAGCTTTGAATACAATCGTTTCAGGTCGTCCATCGACTTGAGCGACATGCCGGCATTGCTGGAGACCTGTTTGCGTGCAAGCTTGCCGGGAAGTCTCGGGATCGACCCAGTTCTGCTCGTAGGGAATGTTGGTGGCGCCCGGAATATGACCGCCGCGAATGGCGCGGATATCCTCGCCAGCAAACTCCCGCGGCGTGCGCGCGTCCACGATTTGCACATTCGGGTTGTTCAGCCGCGCCACCATTTCCCTGGTGGTGACCGCCACCGTCGGATTGACCTCGAGCTTGAGCGCAATGGGCGCAAGCCGCGATGCCTCGCTGCTGATCGCTCGCCCCGCGGCGGTCCAGTCCTCGATCCCTTCATGATAGACGCGGACATTGCTGCCGCCGAAATACTGCACGGTGTAGAGCCCGAAATAGGGATTCCAGCTACCGCGGCTACCATAGACGATGACTTCGCGCTTTGGGTCGAGGCCCGCGGTCCCGAGTATCTTTTCGATGCGGTCGATCGCAATGAAATCCTCTGTGTTGTCGTCACGCAGAACCTTGGCCGCATCGCCAATGCTGATGGCGCCAGCAATGTGTCCTCTGGCGTAGACGTCTGCGGGTCGCACGTCCCAAACAAGGGCGTTTCGTGCGATCGCGTCGGCAACATATTGGGCATCGACAATGGGGGACGCGGCCACAGCAACTTCTGCCCAAAGGAGCGCAAGCGGAATGATCAGCAAACGTTTCATGACCAATTCTCCGTTTCTTCTGGCTACGCAGCAGATGTACAGACGAAGTCTATTTCTACCACCGGCGGCCAAGACCGACAAATGGGCCAAATGGGCTCAGGATCGTCGCCTCCTCGCGAGCATCCTTCTCCAAAAGGGGCGGCCCAGAGTCGCGCTGATTGAACGGCCCGGTCCTATGCGGGCGCGCCGTCGCGGTGATAGAAGTCACCGCCCTCTTGTAGACACCAGCGAGGCCCTATGCCGACCATCCAATCCAACGGCTGCCCGATCAATGTCGTGATCGAAGGGCCCGAGAACGCGCCCGTCCTGATGCTGTCGAACTCGCTCGGCACCACGCACGCGATGTGGCAGCCGCAGATCGAAGCATTCAAGCAGCATTTCAGGCTTGTGCGCTTCGATCGCCGCGGCCATGGCGGCTCTGGCGTGCCCAAAGGGCCCTACACGATGGAGGGACTTGCCCGCGACGCGCTCGCGGTGCTCGACGGGCTCGGGCTCAAGAAGGTCAATTGGTGCGGGCTATCGATGGGCGGCATGGAAGGCATGTGGCTCGGCGCCAATGCGCCCGAGCGCTTCGAGCGCATGGTGCTGTCCAATACCAGCAGCCTTTTCCCGGATCGCAAGATCTGGGACGACCGTCTCCGCTTCGCGCGCGAGAACGGCCTCCCCGCCATGGTGGGTGCCAATATGGAGCGCTGGTTCACCAAGGGCTTCCGCGAGCGCGAGCCCAAGAGCATCGCCTGGATAACCGAGATGTTTCTGACGACGCCGCTCGAAGGCTATATCGGCTGCGGCGAGGCCGTGCGCGACATGGACCATCGCGAACTCTTGCCGAACATCAAGGTGCCAACTCTCGTGATCGCGGGTCGCCACGACCCGGCCACCACGCTGCAGGCGGGCGAATACCTGCGCGACCACATCCCCGGTGTGGCGTTCACTGTGCTCGAGGCCGCCCACATCTCCAACGTCGAGCAGCCAGCCGCCTTCAGCAATGCAGTGCTGGAGTTCCTGCTTCAGCGGCACTAGGGCCGCCAGCGGAGGCGGTGGCTCCGGCAACCCGGTCCACGACTTCCATATCCTCGACTTCCATATCCTCCACGTGGCGCTCGATCGTGCTCACGATCAGCGCCCCGGCCACGAGTAGAAGCTGGGCCACATGCGCTTCGGTGACTGCGGTGGGATCGAACACGATCGCCTGCATGACCCAGACCGCGACCGCCACGACTGCAAGTGCCAGCACCGTGTCGGTCGTAGCTCGATCGGGCGCGCGGTCCGACAGGACCGCCCGGGCAAACTCGATCACGTAGGCCAAGAGCGCAGCGACGACCACCAGCTTGAACGCAGCGAGCCAGTTGGCCACATCGAGCAGCCGCTCAGGCGGGAGATTGAGAATTGCGCGGAGTCGAACGGCGGCCGCCGCATGCACCGGATCGATCAGTCCGCCATAGGGCGAGGTCAGTGCCTTGATCGCCTCCGCGCCCCAGGTCGGTGCGGCATAGCACGCGACCAGCGCCAGATTGTAGGGTCCAAGTCGTGCCCCCATGGCTGCCTCCCGACGAGTGGCGGACACAACCGTCCGCCGAGGGTGCTTGCGGGCCTACGCCCGTGGGCGCGGAGGCTCAATCGAAACCCTTTGTTAACCTTAATTGTGGCGGGCAAAGCTTGGGGCTCAAGGCTTGTGGGCTCAGACCCGCTTGTAGGCGCGCTCGTGGTAGACGAGCGCAGGCCCGCTCGGTCCGAGCCGCACGGCTTCGACCGCGCCGAAGAATACATTGTGGCTCGCAACCGCCCTCACCTCCATGATGCGGCAGTCGAACGCGACCACTGCGGAGGCCAGCACCGGGCTGCCAGTCATGAGCACCGACCACTCGCCGGTCGCAAAGCGATCCGAGCCCTGCACGCCGGTGCGCCCGGCAAAGATGTCGGCGATCTCGGCACCGCTATCGCCGAGCGTGTTAACGCAGAAGACGCCATTCTCCACCACGACCGGGTTGGTCTGGCTGCGCCGGTTGAGGCACATCAGCAGCGTCGGCGGCGCATCCGACACCGAGCAGACGGCGGTCGCGGTCGCACCGGTCTTGCCACCAGGCCCGGCGGTCGTGACCACATGCACGGCCGCGCCGAGCCGGCACATCGCCTCGCGAAAGGCCGCAGGCTCGACGGTGCGCACGGCTGCGGGCGCCACAACCGTAAAGGCACCGTCCATGGCATCGTCAGGGCGCTGGTCGAACCAACTCATAGCGGCATCCTAGTGGGGCGATCGAGACGGCGGCAATATTCTTGCGCACTCGTTGCCATTGGCCTTGCTGCAACCGGCCTTGGCGTTGCTGCAATCCCAAGCGCTGAGATGCGTCGACAGCGTCCGGCTCAAACAACTGCACACTGTGTCGCGCCGTATTTCCCGCAATGCAGCAAGTAGAGTTTTATAATAAAACGGTGCTCCGGTGCCGCTTTTAGCGGCAAGGAGGCATAACAATACTCCAGCACGCTCTGGTTCATTTACTTCCACTGCGGAATTTATATTTTTTTCGAATCGCGAGTATCGTGGCCAGCTTCTCGCCTAAGAGTCGAAGTCAAATTGCAACTTAATTACAGCAAGCGATGTTCAATATTGAGGTAGGGGACGGGCACAGGGGGACTCCATGGACTCGCTTTATGATGTTCTGGGCGTAGCTTCGCGTGCCAACGAGACGGCAATCAGAACCGCATTTCGCAAGGCTGCGAAATCTTACCATCCCGACCTCAATGCTGGTAATCCGACTGCCGAGCTGCAATTCCGGCAGATTGTCGCTGCTTACGAGCTGCTGAAAGATCCGCTGCAACGCGAGGCGTACGATCAGCAATTAAAGGTCGATCGTCGCACGCGAGCACGTCGCGTTGCCTCGCCTCTGATCTCCGGTGTGGTGAGCGGCGGCCTTGTTGCTCTCACGATGTGGTGGTTCAACACCCACAAGCTGTCAGAGCCTGCGCAAGCTCCGCGCGTTGCGGTTGCCGATATTGAGGACCCCGCAGGCCAAAACACCGCCGCTGTCACAGCGCCCGCAGCAGCGACCGCCTCCACCTCAGACACTGCCGCCCGCCAGAATGACGGAAACCCTGGGGACGCAGTCAATGGCGCAACGATCGCCGACGATTTCCCAGACGACCGGCCGCGTCAGCTTGCTGCCGCATCGCCAAACGCACTGCCCTCAGATCCTTCCGCGCTCGCCTCGGAGTGGGAGCGACTGCGGGCGACAGGTGATCCCATGGCGATCTGGGAATTCACTGTCCGCAATCCGAGCGCGCCGGAAGCAGAGCTCGCACGAGGCAGGCTTCTGACGATGATCGAGACATCGCGCAACGTCTTCCTGCTCCAGATGCTGAGCGTCGGTGCGCCGGAACTGATCGCCGAGCGTGCACGGCAGCGCGTCGCAAACCTTGGCATACCGGCCGAGAATGGGGACTCCCCTGATTCAACGATCACCCTGGAGGAGCGCGCCGCCAAGTTCATCGCCGCTCAGGTTGCTGCCTGGGCGCCGACCAACACCCAGAATCTTTCAATCCTCGTCAAAGCCTACGCTGACGAGGTTTATTACAATGGAAGCCTCAAGGCCCGTACATCGGTCGTGCGCGAGAAGCGCCGCCAGGTCGAGCGGTCACCCGAGCGGGTCTATGGCGTGCAGCCGGGCTCGATCAAAGCCGAATGCGCTTCGAACCTTTGCCGGGTGAGCGGGATCCTGGAATGGCAGACGCGCAACACGACGCGTTCCTCCGGGGCGAGCGGAGCTGCGGCGAGCGGAGCGACGCAGTTCGAGTATGGCACCGTCTATTCACGTGGCGCATTCGCCATCCTGAGCGAGAACAACTCGGCCGTGAAGGCGAGCGTCTCCCAGGAAGCCAGTCATCAGAGGCCATCCACGCAGGAACCATCCGCGCAGGAGCTGCCCAAGCCGTAGTCCTCGTTCGCAGAGCTGCCCGCATCGGCAACGGTCGGGGACAAATTGAAAGCTCTGTGACTATGGACCCCCGCCTTCGAAGATGTGAAGCAAATGACTCTCCGCTGTCGTCCCCGCGCAGGCGGGGATCCATAACCACCAAGGCTTCGGTTATCGCTGGCCCCTGCCACATCGCCTTGCTACGGCGTATGGGTCCCCGCCTGCGCGGGGACGACAGCGGCTGAGTTCGTACCAAGGACACGGCGCTGGCGACAGAAGAAGAGTGAGCGGCGGAGCTGAACATGTCTCAGCCGGCTACCGCCAACCCCCTGTCGCAATTTTCATGCGCTATTTCCCAGTCACCATCTTGTAGGCCGCCTCGATGTTGGTCGGGAAGCGATCCTGGCTCGCCCAGCTGGCGTATTCAGGCATCTTGACCTCTTTCTTGATGTCGTCGAGCGACTTGGCTTCCTTTACGGCTTTCTGAACCCGCTCGATCAGCAACGCATAGTATTTCTCGGTGTCCTCGAAGATCTTCACCGTGCCGGGCTGGCCATGGCCAGGAACGACATGCTCCGGGTTCAGGTCCTTCATCAGCTTTGCGGCAGCGAGGATGTCCGGGATGGTCACGAACGGCCGCAGGATGTTGATCTGGTTGTTCACGATCCCGGATGCGGAGAAGATCACGCGCTCCTTTGGCAGCCAGACCGCAGTGTCGGCTTCGCTGTGCACGCCCCGCATATAGTAGAGCTCGATGGTGCGCTCGCCGACCGCGATCGAAGCCCGTTGCTGATACTCCACATGCGGCGGTACGAACTTGTAGCCCTCGAGCGCCGTCTTCATCTCCGGCGAGCTTGCGGCCATCTGCTGGATCCGCTGGGGCGCCTCCCGCTCACGCGAGCGCATTGAATCGCCCGCGCCGGCCGCCGCCACGATGGTGGCCGGTGGCGAGAATACGAAGTGGCCCGTGGTGTGGTCGGGATGCGGCTCGGTATCGATCAGAAGCCGCACCGGCATCGGGGTGAGCTTCTTGACGACCTCCATCAATTTACGCGACTCGACCGGATTGTGACCGGAGTTCGATCAGCACAACGCCGTCCTGCGTGATGACGATGCCGGCATTGGAATTGTAGTTCTCGCCTACGAAGGCATAGACGCCGTCGGCGAGCTTGCGCACGTTCGGTCCGAGGTCCTGCGCGAGCGCAGGAGCGGCGCAAGCGAACGACGCAACGAGCGCCAGCGTCGCCGCTGTTGTTGCTGCTTTGATTGTCATGTCGGTGTCCCTCCCTGTTGGCCGGGCTGCGTCTCTGCAGCCCTGCGGTCTCTCGTGAAAGCTTAGCCTTCTACAGCGGCCGTTCAAGCACCCTCGCGGCCGCCGCTTCCTGTCCAAACACGAGAAGAAACAAGCGTCCAGGCGGCCATTTGTTGGGTTAACAAACGCCTGCGGCGGTGCGCCGCTTTTGAGCTGATCTTTCAACGAGATTGCAGACTATTATCGCTACATTTCCAACAAATCAAAATGGGGTTGGGGGACAACACCATGCCTCGGAGACCTATTGTCGCGGCCACGATGATCGTGGCAGCCAGCCTGATTGGTATCACACAGGCGCGCCTGCCGCGCCCGATCAGAGACTATCGCGATCGTGGCGGCGTCGAGATCGCGGCAGTTGAGGTGCTCGGCGCCGGTATGCTGTCGCACTGATTTTTGTCGCCGCAACGCGGGCTGGAGCTGCATCAGCGGCTCCAGCTGCGTCGTCACGGAGGCGTGCCGCGCTACGCCGCCTTGTGCTTCTCCTTGTAGAAGGCCTGGGCACGTTTCTGCAGCTCCTGCGGTGCAATATCCTCCTTGTGCGTGGCCACGAACCAGCTGTTCCCGGAGGGATCCTTCACGCCTCCGCTGCGGTCGCCATAGAACATGTCCGTCGGCTCCATCACCGATTTGCCGCCCGCCTTGATGGCTCGTTGATAAACGCTGTCCACGTTTGGAACATAGATATAGAGCGTTGATGACGTTGCCTTTGCCGTTTCACTCTCGTCAGCAATCATGACACGCGAATCGCCGATCTTGACCTGTGCGTGCATGATCGAGCCGTCCGGCCGCTTGATGATCTCCTCAGGCATCTCAGCGCCGAATGCCTGCTTGAGGAACTCGATCACCTTCTCGGCACCGCGTACGGTGAGATAGGGCGTCACGCTGTGATATCCGTCAGGAATGGGTTTCGCTGCCATGGTTGGCTCCTTTGCTGAAAAATGCTGCGCGCGAGGGAACTCGGCGTTGCAAACGCGCCCCGGCATGGCACCAACACTCAGAACACTGAAGCGTTCCTGCCGCTGTCCAACGCAATCTTGTGATGCCCATCACAGCGCGCCCTCCAACAACGAGGTACTCGTCAAACCGCCGGCAATCGGCGACCCATTTGGAGGACACCATGCGCGAGTGGCTCATCATCACTGTCGGAGGAGTGATCGGAATTGTGATCGGAATCCTGATCGGTGAAGCATTCGAAGTTTCGCGAATAGTTGGCAAACTGATCGCTCTTTCCTGCACGGTACTCGGCGGCGGCCTGGCGATGGGCATCGCAACCATGGCTGGCTGGGTCAAACCCTTGAGCGACAGCGCCTAACAACTGGCGCTCGCCGCCCAAAGCACCGCGCCCGCCCCGTCGTGTGACAAGGCGGGCAAAAGCTTACGTCTCGATCGCCTTGTCGGGTGGCTTGACAAGGCAGCGGCGCGATTGCTGGCTAGGTGCTCGCACAGCTAACTATCCATTTGAGCGCGGGTCGATTGCAGCATGCCAACCGAGGCTGATTACGTCTGGGGAACCGGTGCCACCGAGCAGCAGAGACTACTCCAGCAAATAGAACTCTACGTTCCCGAAGCTTCCTGGTTGCTCGATCAACTTGAGATCAAGCCTGGGGCGCGTGCGATCGATCTGGGCTGTGGCCCGCTTGGCATTCTTGACTTGTTGTCCAAGAAAGTCGGACCGCAGGGCGAGGTGGTCGGCGTGGAATGGGAATCGCGGTTCGTCGAGCTGGCGAAAGGGGTAATGGCTGGGCGCAAACTTGCAAATGTGAAAGTCATGGTGGGCGACGCGACGGCCACGCAATTGGCCGATCAGTCGTTTCATCTGGCTCACGAGCGCCTGCTCTTGATCGTCGTGCCGGACCCGATGAAGGTGATATTTGAAATGGTTCGGCTGACGCAGCGCGGTGGCGTTGTCGTGGTCGAGGACGTCGATATCAGCAGCTGGTTTTGCGAACCCGCTCATCCGGCGTGGACGCGTTTGTTCTCAGCATTCGAGGCCGTATATGGACGTGACGGCAAGGATTTGCGGGTCGGTCGGCGCCTGCCAGGACTTTTGAGTGGCGCCGGTCTCAGCAACATCGGCTGCAAGGTGCACACCCGCCTGAACGGTCCTGGCGACTTTCATCAGCAGCAATTGCTGGTCTTCGTGAAGCTGTTTTGGCAGCAAATCATCGCGTCTGGCTTGATCGAAGAAGACGAATTGCAAGTGCTGTTCGATCAGCTGGAAAGACACCTGGCTGATCCCGGAACGCTCGTTGTGTCACCCCTGTTGTTTCAAGCGTGGGGTTATCGCGAAGCGTTTTAACTTGCGGTGCTCCTGACAGCACTGCGCCCGCCCCGTCGTGTGACGAGGCGAGCGCAAGCTTACGTCTCAAACGCCCTAGTCTTTGATCCGATGAGATTGGATCGGATCAAAGACTAACATTTTGTTTGAGCATGATCTTTTCCGAAAACCGGTTTCCACTTTCGGGATCATGCTCTAGTCGAGCGGCTCGACCTTGACCAGCGCGGCGCCGTGATTGCTGCCGGTCCAGAACGTGGGCGGCGACGTTGTATCGTCCATCCACACGCTGCGGATGTTGGTGGTGTTCGGCAGCGGATATTCGAGCGTGCGGTTGGTCTTCGGGTCGAAACGCACAATGCGGTCGGTATGCATGCCGCCGGTCCAGATCTCGCCGTTCTTGTCGACGGCCGAGCGGTACGGATAGGTGTGCGCCGGCAGCGGATACTCGACAAACTTCTCTTCCTTGGTGTCGAACATCGCGACCTTGTTGCCGCGATATTCGGTCACCCAGATGCGGTCCTGATCGTCGATCCGCATGCGCCGCGCGCGCGCGTTCGCCGTCGGCAGCTGATACCAGGTCACCTTGGTAGTCTTGGCGTCGATCTTGCCAAGGTATCCGTTCACGAACTCCGCCACCCAGGCATTGTTCTGCGAGTCGGAGATCAGCTGGTAGATCGTGTTGCGCTTGCCGTTCGAGAGCTGCTTGAGCGGCTCGAAGCGCTCCCACTTCTCGGTCGCGAGATCGACGCGGAACACGTCGCCGGTCGGCGACGTTCTTGGTCCAGACCTTGCCGTCGACGTCGTGGCGCAGCCCGACGAAGTTCATCTGCACGCCTTCAGTCGTTGAACTCCTCGGCCAGCGGGTAGTACTTGATCTCGCCGGTCTTCGGATCGAGGTTGGCGAGCGAGGCCTGATACATGGTGTCGAACCAGAACGTGCCCTTCTGATCGACGCCGAGATCGAGCTGGCCAACGGGAAGCCCGGCTTGAGCTCTTCATCGGATATTCGGTGATCTTGAGCGTCTTCGGATCGAACTTGGTGATGAAGTGGCTCGCCGAAATCGGTGTACCAGACATTGCCGTCCTTCACGATCATGTCATGCGGCTCGGTGGTTGGCCGCGGCAGATCGTACTCGGTGATGATGACGCGGGTGGACTGGCCCTTCGGCCGCGGCATGGTCTTGAGCGAATACTCCCAGGTGGAGGTTGCGCTCAGATTGATGGTGGCAAGGTATTCAGCGAACCGGCGATATTGCTCCGGTGTTCCGGCCCGCTCCGGATCATTGAGACGCTGCGGCTTGATCGGCTGGCTCACCGCCGCATAGCCCAGCATGCGATGGACGACCTGTGTCCATTCATCGGCGTCATGGGAGGAGCGCACGACGCGCTCGAGGGTGTGGCAGCCGACGCAATTCAGCAGGACCGACTTCTGGTCCTCGCGTCCCGGGAATGCTGGCCATCCATTCCGCATTGCTGAGCTGCGAGGCGAGCTTCTTGGTCTTGTCGAGCTTGAGGTCGACAGTGGCCGTCTTCTCCGCCGCCACGTCTGCGGTCGCCTTGCCGTTGAGGTCATAGCCGATCGCGCGGATCGTGAGCGTATATTGGCCGGGCTCGAGCCGGTCGGCCGGGAAGCTGTAGCGGCCTTGCGCGTCGGTGACCACGCTGACCGTGAACTTCGCACCTGCCTTGCGGGCGGTGACGACCACGCCTTCCATTGCGCCTTCCGCCTCGGACGTGACCTGTCCGGTAGATGGCGGCGGTACCTTGTGCATGCACTGGCGCCTGCAGGAACAGTAAGGCTGCCCCCGCGGCCAAGCTGAGCTTGAGCCCTGATTGCATCGCTTCCTCCATAACAAAGGGTTCTCGATCGAAACTGCCTGAATGGACGCCTCGCGGCGCGCCAGCCCTGCACTTTCGGACGACCCGAATGCAATGTTAGCAGCCGGCAAGACCCGCCGATAGCCGGGGTCGCGGCCTCGGCACATGTAAATGCCCTCCCGTTACCGCCAGTCGATGCGCCGACGATGGATCCAAGCAAGTTGTGGCGGGCGTTGAAAATGATCAGGCGTCGCCAATGGCTTGCGCCGCGTCAGACCTCCGACCACTGCCGCAGCAGGTTGTGATAGACTGCGGTCAGCTCGACCACCGAAGGATGCTCCGGGTGATCGCGCGACAGCTTGATGATGGCGGTGTCGAGGTCGAACAGCAGGCTGCGCTGCGTGTCGCTGCGCACCATGCGCTGTATCCAGAAGAACGAGGCAATGGGCGAGCCGCGCGTGATCGGCGTCACGTGATGCAGGCTGGTGCCCGGATAGACGATCATGTCGCCGGCGCGGGAAGCTTCGCCGAATGCTGCACACAGGTGTCGGCGCCCATCGCTTTCGGCCGTTTCGGACCAAATACCGTGATGGGCGCCTAGCCGCTGTGTTGGGCGATCTCTCGCGCTCTAAAACCGCGCCGTCAGCAGCAGCCGGAATGTCCGCGGGTTACCGGGCGAGATGTTGTTGTTGCCGTCGGCCGAAGCCCAATAGCCCTTGTCGAAGATATTCTCGACGTTGAGCTGCGCCCTCCAAGTCTCGTTGATCTTGGCGTAGATGCCGGCGTCCACCCGAAAGAAGCCGGGCAGCTTTACCAAGTCATCCGACTGGGCGAACGAGTTCGAGAAATAAATCAGGCCCACCGAGGCGGCCCACACCGGCGTGATCTGATACTTGTTCCACCAGGAGAACTGGTTGTACGGAACGAGCTGCACGCGATTGCCCGCTACAATCGTCGGCGACGTATTACTTGTGATCCTGCGCATCGGTATAGGCATAGCCAAAGACGGATTGCCAATCCGCGGTCACGTAGCCGTTGAGCGCGGTTTCAAAACCGCGAATTTGGTGGCTGCCCGACGGCAGGAAAAGACCGATTACCGATCAGAAATCGGAACATCGGTCCGCTCCAGCTCGTAGACCGCGGCGGTCCAGAGCAAGCGCGGATTGATGTTCCATTTGACCCCGACTTCCTTGTTCTCGAATTTTTGTGGCTCCAGAATAAGGGTGCCGTCATTCAAGGCGCTGAACTGGTCTCCCGAGGCTGGCAGATACGAGACGCTGTACATGCCATAGATGGACAGGTTCTCGATCGGCTTCAAAATCACCGCCGCCTGCGGCGAAACCTTGTCGTCCACGCGGTCGCGGGTCTTCCCGCCCGGAACGTTCATATCCGTGGCTGTCAAATCGAAGCGGTCGAAGCGCGCTCCCGCGATCAGTTGCAGAAAACGCGTGATCTCAATGGTGTCGCGTGCATACGCCGATTGTATGTTGAGGTGATACTTGCTGTTGGCGTCAGGAGTAGTGACGCCGTCCCGGAAGAGTCCCGTGATGTCATGATGGATGAAATCGACCGGACCAAAAAAGGTCGGATTGAACGGATCCGCTGAAGTGGTATTAGTTGCCGTATCGCAAATATGCCGGTTCTCCGATAAGAAATTCCGGATTGCCGGCCGAATTCCGTCCCAAACGCAACGGTATGGAACACTGGACCGGTGGCGCCTTTGTAGACGAAATCGGTCTGGTTGAAGAGATTGTCGCGATTGGTCGTGTTGTTGTAGGCCGAGCGATTGAATGAGGTGTCGAAGGTCAACAGTCCACCGCGCTCCCGGGATAGATGTTCTGATAGAACTTGTCGTACTGCGCGGCGAGCGTCGAATTCTTGACCGTCAATCCGTTCTCGAAATCGTGCTCGATGATTGCCATCCCGGTCTGCACAGTGGCGCGCGCCACATTGAGGCTCGGGCTGCCAAAGAATGCGGTCAGATCGCCATTTGGCGCGAAAGGGCTGGCCGATTCAGTGGAAGGGTTGCCGCGATCAGCTGTCCGCTCGTCGTGATAATACTCGTAACTAAGCCTGCACCTTGGTGGTGTCATTAGGCTTATACGTCGCGGTCGGGTTGATGCCATAGCGCTCCAGCTTGCCGAAATCCCGGAACGTGTCGCTTCCCTCGTACATCACATTGAGTTGGGCGGCCCAGTTCTCATTGACGGCCTGACCGGCGTCGAGCGTCACGCGGCGGTCCCAGTAAGAGCCGGTCTGGGCGGTTGCCTCGTAAATTCTCGCGTGAAGTCGGCTTCCTTGAGCGTACGATTGACAAGGCCGCCGCCCGCGCCGCGCCCGAACGTCAACGCACTGGGCCCCTTCAAGACCTCGATGCTTTGGGTGTTGTAGAGATCACGAAAGTATTGAACGTCGTCACGGAAGCCGTTGACAAAGAAGTTGGCGCTTGAATTGACCCCGCGGATGACAAGCTCGTCGCGGTTGCCTTCGCCCTGGTGTATGGCCACGCCCGGAACGTACCGGGTGACGTCGGTGATGCTCTGGAAGTTCTGATCTTTGATGAACTCCTTTGTGACAACGCTGACCGACTGTGGAATGTTGACCAGCGGCGTGTTCACTTTAGTGGCTACTGACGTGCTGTTCGAATAGACGCCGACCGTACCGGTGCGCGCCTCTTGCGTATCGGCCGGCGCCGGAGCCGGAACCGGGGCCGGGGCGCGCTTTGGCGCCGCGGTCGTCTGCCGCGGCCGCCGCGTCTGGCGCGGACGATCAACGTCAACCGGCGGAAGTTTAACCTCGCCCTGATTGGTTTGCGCGGTCGCCGGCTGCGCGAATCCGTCGATAATGCTGAGACCGCAAGTCACCAAGAACGTTGTCACCAGCAGATGGCTGCCCTGCCTGTCGTTCTTACCCATCTTAAGTTACCCCCATCCCAGCCCCAGCCACGCTCCCGGCGTGATTCGAGGGCTCAGAACCTGAGGTATCGCTGAGACAAAAAAGGTAAGCAATATCAGCTATTTCAGATTCATACCAGCCTAGAATTTAGAGCAATTAAAATAGCGGATATTTAGTTATTGAATAACTTGCACAATTTTGGCTGTTGCGGGTTTGTCACAGATCGCAATTGTCTCTGAGATTGGAACGTAAATGCCTCGATTAGTGGATCAATACTTTCTAACGGTAAATAGTTACGGCCATTTTTCCCAAATTCGCCCTCTCAACCCAACCAATACTTACATTATAATAATTCGAAAGTGCAGAAATACATTGATTTTGCTGGCACGATTTTGTTTGTACTTTGGATCCCGGGGCCGCGCCAGTCGTTCGCAATTTGCAATGGCGCCAGCGAAAACTCAGTCCACCGGGCTCTGGTGACGCTGCATGACTGTCTCCTCGATGCCGGTCTCCTCCCCGTCGACCATAATCCGGTTGCGAACCGCCTGGTGGGCGATCCACCGCTGGATCGCGCTTGCGCTTTGCCTTCTTCTCGTTCCGATCGCGATCTCGGGCGCCTTGCTTGTCTGGCATGACGAACTCGACGCGCTGGTCCACCCAGCGCGCTTTGCGGTAACCGGCAGCGGCACAGCGGCGACCTCGAGCTATCTCGACAACGCGCGCGGAGCGCTGCCAGCGAACTTCACCCCAATGGTGGTGCGGTTCCCGGCAGAAGAGGGCCGTCCTGTCACCGTGGTGGCACGCGGCGAAGGAGGCGCACGTCAGCTCCTCACCGTCTACCTCGATCCACCGAGCGGGCGCGTGCTCGACGTGGTGAACTTCCGCTCGTCGTTCTTCGGGTTCCTGCACCGCTTCCACGAGAACCTGACCGTTCCGGAGTATTCCGGCCGCGCCATCGTCGGCTGGGCCGGCGTCGGCATGCTGATTCTTGTCGCTCACGGGACTGTGGCTGTGGTGGCCGCGCAACGGCGTGTTTCGCCTAGGGCTTCGCTGGCGCCGCGCCGGCGACGCCACGATCGGCAACCTGCATTACCTGCTCGGCTTCTGGATCTCGCTGCCGCTCACGTTCGTCTCGCTGACCGGCATCTATCTTTCGTTTCCACAGACGGCGCGCTCCGCCATGTCGGCAATCGCGCCAATGAACCCGCAGGCGGGTCGTCCAATCTTTGCGGCGCAATTGGCACGCGAGACCCAACTCACCCCGGACGCTGCGCTCGATGCTGCGCGCAACGCGAAGCCCGGCTGGCGGCCGAGCGCCTTGTTCCTCGCCACGCTGCAGTCCGAGCGCAGTGAGCGTGCAGAGCAGCGCAGCGAACGTCCAGAGCAGCGCGGTGAGCGCACAGACCGCGGCGAGCGCCCGGCCGCAACCTGGCGTATTCAATTGCGCGATCCGGGAAGCAACGACATCACCAACGTCATCGTGAACGACCGCGACGGCACGGCGCGCAGCCTGCCCGATCCACTCGCGGGCGATCGCGCGGCGCAGTGGATTCGCGCCCTTCACGAGGGCAGCCGCGGCGGTCCCCTCTGGCAGATCGCCGTGTTCCTGACCGGCGTGTTCCCGCCGATATTTGCGGTTACCGGGATCGTCATGTGGCTGCGGCGGCGAAGCCGCGCTGCGGCCACGCGACGGTCCACACCGGAGGTTATGCAAGCCGCCGAGTGAAGTCCACAATGCAACGAGGCTGGTCACAACCTCGTCACAACTACGCGACAAGCTGCAAGCAGGACAAGTAAAACAATACGACCAACACGACGACGGATGTGGTCATGGTTCGGTGCACGGCACGGCTGGCAATCAACGCTTTCGCAATCATCGCGCTCATCGGTTTTCCGGCGCTCGCGCTCGCGCAGGGAGCTCCAGAGGCGCTACCGACCATACCCACCATCGGCTCCTCCGATCTGCCGCGCGACCTCAGTCCCTGGGGCATGTTTCTGAGCGCCGACCCGCTGGTGAAGGCGGTGCTGATCGGCCTTGCGTTCGCGTCGGTCGTGACCTGGACGGTGTGGCTCGCCAAGACGATCGAGCTGATGGCGCGCCAAGCGCCGCGCGCGCCGGCGCTGCGCGACGCTCGCGTCGGCGCGGCATCTCGCCGAAGCGGCGCAGCGGCTCGGCCAGAGCCGAGCGGCGCCGGTCGGCGACTTCGTCGACGCCGCGGTCGCCGAGTTGCGGCTGTCCGACGACGGCATGGAGCGCGAGGGCATCAAGGAGCGCGTCGCCTCGCGGCTCGAGCGCATCGAGGCGATCGCGGCCGCGCATGATGCGCGGCACCGGCGTGCTGGCGACCATCGGCGCGACCGCGCCGTTCGTCGGCCTGTTCGGCACCGTCTGGGGCATCATGAACAGCTTCATCGGCATTTCGAAGTCGCAGACCACCAATCTCGCGGTGGTGGCGCCCGGCATCGCCGAGGCGCTGCTCGCCACCGCGTTCGGGCTTGTCGCCGCGATCCCGGCGGTCGTCATCTACAACGTGTTCGCGCGCCAGATCGCCGGCTATCGCGCGCTGCTCGGCGATGCGTCGGCCGAGGTGCTGCGGCTCGTCGGCCGCGATCTCGACCGCGCCGCCGCGCGCCGCCGCGCCGCGCGCAGGCCGCGCTGTCGGCCGCGGAGTGAGCAGCCGATGAGCGTTCGTCTCGATCACGGCGACGACAGCCTCGCCGAGCTGCACGAGATCAACGTCACGCCGTTCATCGACGTGATGCTGGTGCTGCTGATCATCTTCATGGTGGCGGCGCCGCTCGCGACCGTCGATGTCGCGGTCAATCTGCCGGCCTCGACCGCCGAGCCGCAGCCGCGGCCCGACAAGCCGCTGTTCCTGACCGTGAAGGCCGACCTCACGCTCGCGCTCGGCGAGACCGCGATCCCGCGCGACGCGCTCGGCAGCGCGCTCGGCGGCGCCACCAAGGGCGACAAGGACACGCGCATCTTCCTGCGCGCCGACAAGACCGTCCCCTACGGCGAGCTGATGGAGGTGATGAACCTGCTGCGCGAGGCCGGGTTACCTCAAGGTCGCGCTGGTCGGGCTGGAGAAGCCGCCGCGCCATGATCGCGCTCTTCGCCGACACACGCCGCGACCTGCCGCGCTGGGTCCTCAGCGCCGCCTCATCGTGATGGCGCATGGCGGCGTCGGGGCGGCGTTCGTGCATTGGCGCACAATCGAGGACGACTTCAACCCGACGGCCGCATTAGTGGTCAACCTCGCCCCGATGCCCATGTCGCCGACCGATACGCCACTCGCCCCGCCTGGGCCTCTCCAGGAAATTGGGCAGGCCAGTCCGAAACCGGTCGAGAAGATCGATGACAAGCCAGAGGAGATCCGCGAAGTCTCCAAAGTCGAACAGGAGCAGCCGGACCTGCTGCCCGCTGAAAATCCCGAGGTCGCGATGGCGGCGCTGCCGCCGGAGGCGCGTCCAGAAGAGGTCAAGGGTGACAACCGCGACACCATTGAGATGACGACCGCGCCGCAGGCGCCCAAAGTGCAGGAATCCGTCGTTGCGGCCGCACCAGAGCAAGGCCAGATCAACATCAGCAACTCGAACGCCATCCCGACCTGGAAGCGGCAGGTGAGCGGTCTGATCGAGCGCAACAAGCGTTATCCAGACGCCGCGCAGGCGCGCAACCTGCACGGCAGCGTACTTCTGGAGTTCAGTGTCGACCGCAAGGGTCGCGTCACCGGCAGCCGCATTGCAAAGAGCTCGGGCTCCTCCGCGCTCGACGAAGCGACGCTCGAGCTCGTACGCCGTGCACAACCCTTCCCGCCGCCGCCGCCCGAAATGGCGGGTTCTGAGGTCCCTCTAACCGTAGAGGTCCGCTACAACATCCGCTGAGCTGCGGCACGCAGGCATGAGAGCCGTCTGGGCCGTTTAGGAAATCCAGACCATGAGGCCGTTGCCCTTGTCGGCCATCGCCCGCACATAGTCACGCAGCCGCTGAAAATAGTGCGCGATCTCCTCATGCAGCATCTGGTGCTCGGCTTCAGAGCCGGGCCCTTGCGGCGTTCCATATAATACCCCGACGCGATTCATCTCCTCGAAATCGACACGCGCCCGCAACCGGACCAGATCCTGTCCCTCGAGGAAGCGACTGAACTCGCGAAGTTCTGGTCTCGTCATGCAGGCGGGCGGGACCGTAGCCCACGTCCTCGCCTAGCTCCTCCCCGCTCAAGAGCAGGTCACCCGGCGCATGCCCGGTGCCAGCATGGCCCGTGAGCAGGTAATGGAGCATGTGCCAAGACTTTTCGAGGCTGAGGGCTTTTTCGATCGGCCCCAAAGGAACGAGCGCCGCGCGCGCGTCGGCGACACTCGCGTCCGCCTGCTTGGCGGCGGGACTGGCGGCGAATCGAGCTTGGCTCGCCTCGAACTGCGCTCGCTGCTCCGGCGTCATGCGCTGGGTCAGGTCGTCAAGGTGCGCTCTCAGCACGTCGATGTGTGCCACCAGAGCGAGCTTGCTCACCAGCGCCGGCTTGGCCCGCAGCGCATGCATCTGCGCGGACGTCACGCTCAGGACCGAACAGATCATGCTCATGAATCCCCTCCAGTCGGACGGCTTGGTTGGACCGCTTGGGAACTCAAGCCTGTAGCGCCAGCAACATGTCATGGCGAAGGCAACAACTGCCATTCGCTCTCTGGTGGTCCAATTCTAACATCCGCATCCCTTCTCGGCGGGCTCTCTTGCGAATGTTAGAATCAAAGGACCACTAGCAAGCATAGGTTTCTAGTGGAGCTTTGGATTTAACATTCGCTTCGCGAGCCCGCGGCTGGGTGGGTAGCGAATGTCAAATCCGCTCCATTAGCTTCAGCTCATAAGGACCACGAGACCGTTGCCTTTGTCGGCCATCGCACGCACATAATCGCGCAACTGCGGAAAATGATGGTCGACCTCCTCGCGCAAATCCTTCTCGTCATTGAATTCCCATTCCGGCATGCCATTAGCGCAGAGCAACCATTCCACGCCCTGCGCATCGAGAAAGCGGCTGAGCTCGCGCGTCTGCGCCTCGCCATGCAGACGAGCGGAACCACAGCCACCAACGCTCTCGCCGCTCAACAGCAGATCGGCGAGCGAGCCCGCGGCGCTCACATCCCCGACCGACGCAAAATGAAGCAGACGCCATGACGTCACCAGGCTGAGCGCACTTTCGAGCGCTCCCAAACCTGCAATCGCGAGGTGCGCCTCCGCTTCGCGTTCAGCAGCCTCCCTCCCGGCAGGGCTTTGCTCGAAACGGGCCTGCCGCACCTCCAGCTCTGCTCTGCGATCAGCCGGCGCGTGCTCGAGCACATCATTGAGCAACGCCTTCCATCGGTGGTCGTGGACCACCAATCCAAGATCACTCACCAATGAAGGCGCCGCCCGCAGCGCATTGATCTGTGCCGGCGTCAGTCCCAGGACTGAACAAATCATGCCAATGCTTACCACCAGGATGGGTTGATTCGGTGCACGACACGAGGGCTCAGTCGGACACTATCACCACGACCGCAATTTTGCACTTACCGGAATGCCGACGTTCAAAGACACATTGCGGATGCTACACGTTGCCGATGTTCAATGACGCGTTCCGGAAAGCTTAAGCCTTCCCATACACGACGCGTTCATCATCGGCGTCCCCCTAATAGGTGACGATATTTCCAGAGAATGCATGTGCGACGTGCGACCATTTCGCACAATGTCTCAAGCTTGTCGGCATTCCAAATTCACTCCGCCGCGCGCGTGACCCCGACACCGCCCGTATAGGCGACATCATCGGGATCGAGCCAGCTTCCGCCGACCCAGCCGTTCTCGTCATATTCGGCGAGGCATTGCTCCGCGAGCGCGATCATGCCGTCGAGCGCGCCTGACGTGCGCGCGCCCCACATCGCCTGGATGCGGATGTCCTCGTGATTGCCGGCGTAGTTCCTCTCGTAGAGCTCATGGCGCCCGCCGAACTCGGTGCCGATCGCGTCCCACAGGAGCTTCATCACCTTGATGCGCTCCTTGTAGTCGATGCCGTGCGAACCGCGCACATAGCGTGCCAGATAAGGATCGATCGCGGGATTCTTGAAGTCCTTGGCCGAGGACGGAAGATAGATCAGCGACGACGCGACGATCTTCTCCACGATCTCCTTGATCGCGGCCATAGGCGTCGCCCGCGAACACGCGATAGCTCGAGCCGGACTGCGCGTTGGGCAGCACCGCGTCGCCGACCCAGGGCGTCGGGTTGTGCGCCATGGCGTCGGTGAGCGCCCAGAACAGATTCCGCCACGCGATGATCTCGCCCAGCAGCGCCTGGTTGCCGCGGAACTCATCCGAGCCCGCTGCCCGCAGCGCCTTGGCGATGACGCCGACCAGGAAATCGAGCTTGACCGCAAGCCGGGTGCAGCCCTGGAACTGATAGCCCTGCAGGAAGCCCGACTGCGGGAAGAATATCTTGAGCTTGTCGAGATCGCGATGGAGCAGCACGTCCTCCCACGGGATCAAGCACCTTGTCGAACACGAAGATCGCGTCGTTCTCGTCGAAGCGCGACGACAGCGGATAGTCGAACGGCGTGCCCATCACGCTCGCCATCATCTCGTACGACGTCCGGCAGAACAGCTTCACGCCCGGCGCATTCATCGGCGCGATGAACATCACCGCGAGATCGGTGTCGTGGGTCGGCACCGCGGCGTTCTGGCCGAGGAAATTGTAGTGCGTGAGCGCCGACGAGGTCGCCACCACCTTGGCGCCCGACACGATGATGCCGGCGTCGGTCTCCTTCTGGATGGTGATGAACACGTCCTTGACCTGATCGGCGGCCTTGGCGCGATCGACCGGCGGATTGACGATCGCGTGGTTCATGAACAGGACATGCTCCTGCGCACGCCGGTACCAGGCCTTCGCGTTGTCGGCGAACTTTCCATAGAACTGCGAGTTGGCCCCGAGCGTATTCATCAGCGAGGCCTTGTAGTCAGGCGAGCGCCCCAGCCAGCCGTAGCTCATGCGTGCCCAGGCAGCGATCGCGTCGCGCTGGGCGACCACGTCCTCGCGCGAGCGCGCGACCCGAAAGTATTTATGAGTGTAAGCCGCCCGAGCCGGTGTCGGTCGCGGCTCGTGAGCACCGGCCTGGTCTTGGGATCGTGCAGCGCGTCGTAAAGTCGCGCGATCGAGCGCGCCGTGTTGCGGAACGCCGGATGCTCGGTGACGTCGGCAACCCGTTCGCCGTAGATATAGACCTCGCGGCCGTCGCGCAGGCTGGCGAGATATTCGGCGCCGGTGAACGGCCGTGCCTTGGCGCCGATTGCATCCTCGGATTTCATGCGGCTCATGGACACGACTCCTCGGCGCGCTTGGGAACTGCTCATTGGGCCGTAACACAGATCGCGGGGTGGGCGAAACGGCGGCAAGGACTGCGGTCCGGGGTAGCCCCCGGGTGCTTGATCTCCGCCTGTCCACCGTCATTTAGGCGCCGTTGCCGGTCCGCGCATGCCCTGATAGAGGTGCAGAGGCGGCCGGGAGATTGCCTCACAGCGAGGCGGAGGGGGCATGGAAATCTTCGTCCAGCAGCTCATCAACGGCATCACGCTCGGCTCGATCTACGGCCTCATCGCCATCGGCTACACGATGGTGTTCGGCATCATCGGCATGGTCAATTTTGCCCATGGCGACGTCTTCATGGTGTCGTCCTTCATCGCGCTGGTCGCGTTCCTGATCCTGACCACCTGGATCGGCATCGGCTCGGTCGCGCTCGCCCTCGTGATCGTCCTCATCGTCGCGATGATCATGACCTCGCTCGTCAACTGGGCCATCGAGCGCGTCGCCTACCGGCCGCTGCGCGGCTCGTTCCGCCTTGCGCCGCTGATCTCGGCGATCGGCATGTCGATCTTTCTGTCGAACTTCGTGCAGGTCGCGCAGGGCCCGCGCAACAAGTCGATCCCGCCGATGTTCACCGACATCATCGTGGTGATGAAGGGCACGGCTACGACGTCACCGTGTCCTACAAGCAGATCGCGATCTGGGTCGTGACCGCGATCCTGCTCGCTCGCCTTCTGGTTCCTGGTCACCAAGACCGCGCTCGGGCGCGCGCAGCGCGCCTGCGAGCAGGACCAGAAGATGGCGGCGCTGCTTGGGATCGACGTCGACCGCACGATCTCGATCACCTTCGTGATCGCGGCCGCGCTCGCGGCGGTCGCCGGCACGCTCTATCTCACCTATTTACGGCGTCGTGCGCTTCGACGACGGCTTCGTGCCCGGTGTGAAGGCATTCACGGCCGCCGTCCTCGGCGGCATCGGCTCGCTGCCCGGCGCCGTGCTCGGGGGCTTGCTGATCGGCATCATCGAGACGCTGTGGGCCGAATATGTGTCGAGCGCCTACAAGGATGTCGCGGCCTTCTCGATCCTCGCGATCGTGATGATCTTCCTGCCGCAGGGCATCCTCGGCCGCCCCGACGTCGAGAAGGTGTGAGAATGCCGGACGAGGCCGCCGCCCGACCGAACCTCCAGAGCGCACTGCGCAAGACGGCCGTTACCGCGCTCCTCGTCCTTCGGGCTGTTCCTGCCGCTGATCGGTTTCAACACCGTCCAGAACATCCGCAACGAGCTCGTGCTCGAGACCCGCTGGCCGCTGCTGTTCACGTTCGTGGCGATCATCGCCGGCCTGCGCTTCCTCCATCTCGCCGTCGTTGCGCCCATGCTGGCGGAGCGCGCACGGACACCGTTCCGCCTCGCCTTGCCGGCCACGCTGCCGGCCTGGATTATGCCTGCAGTGATCGGCTTCATCCTGGTCTATCCGCTGCTCGCGATGCTGATCGCCGGCCCCGGCGCCGGCAAGTGGATCGACAATTTCGGCATCCAGATCCTGATCTACGTGCTGCTCGGCTGGGGACTCAACATCGTGGTCGGGCTCGCGGGCCTGCTCGACCTCGGCTATGTCGCCTTCTACGCGATCGGCGCCTATACCTGCGCGCTCCTCGGCAAGCAGTTCGACCTGTCGTTCTGGATGCTGTTGCCGCTCGCCGGCATACTGGCCGCCTTCTGGGGCGTACTGCTTGGCTTTCCGGTGCTGCGGCTGCGCGGCGACTATCTCGCCGTGGTGACGCTCGCCTTCGGCGAGATCATCCGCCTGGTGCTGATCAACTGGGTAGACGGTGACCCAGGGCTGTGCCGGCATCAGCGGCCTGCCGCGCCCGACTTTCTTCGGCCTTCCGTTCAACGCCTCACCCGACGGATTTGCGGCACGGCTTCGGGCTCGAGTTCTCACCGCTGCACCGCCTGGTGTTCCTCTACTACGTCGTGTTCGCCGCGGTCGTCCTCACCGCAATCGTCATCGGACGGCTGCGCCGGCTGCCGATCGGACGCTCCTGGGAGGCCTTGCGCGAGGACGAGATCGCCTGCCGCTCGCTCGGCATCAACACCACCAATGCCAAGCTCACGGCCTTCGCCATCGGCGCGTTCTTCGGCGGCCTCGCGGGCGCTTTCTTCACCGCACGGCAGGGCTTCATCAGCCCGGAATCGGTCAACTTCGGCGAATTCGGCGCTGATCCTCGCGATCGTGGTGCTCGGCGGCATGGGCTCGACCGTCGGCGTCGCCATCGCGGCCGTCGTTATCATCGGCGGCACCGAGGCGTTGCGCGAGCTGGACTTTCTCAAGCAGATTTTCGGTGCGGAGTTCGACCCGGCACAGTACCGCATGCTGCTGTTCGGCTTTGCCATGGTGGTGATCATCGCCTGGAAGCCGCGCGGCTTCATCGGCACGCGCGAGCCGAGCCTGGTTCTGAAACGAGCGCAGGGCCGATCGACGCCGCGCTGGTGCGGGAGGGGCATGGATGAGCGCTCCGGTGCCCCCGATTCTGCGCGTCGAGCACTTGACCATGCGTTTTGGCGGCCTTGTGGCCGTGCAGGATCTCTCCTTCACCGCCGAGCGCGGCGCACATCACGGCGCTGATCGGTCCGAACGGCGCCGGCAAGACCACGGTCTTCAACTGCATCACCGGCTTCTACAAGCCGACCGAGGGACGCATCGCGCTGCAGTTCGGCGCCGAGCATCTCTGGAACGAGCTCGATGCGCTCACGCAGAGCGGCAAGCGCGGCCGCGTGCGCCGCGACGGCGCGCTTTATCTGCTTGGAGCGCATGCCCGACTACCTGGTGTCGCAGCGGGCGCGGGTCGCGCGCACATTCCAGAACATCCGGCTGTTTCCGGGCATGACCGTGCTCGAGAACCTGATCGTCGCGCAGCACAAGACGCTGATGCGCGCCTCGGGATGGAGCGTGCTGGGCGCGCTCGGCACGCGATCGTATCGCGAGGCCGAGCGCGCTGCGATCGAGAAGGCTTGCTATTGGCTCGAGCAGACCGGCCTCACCGATCGCGCCGACGATCCCGCCGGCCAACTCTCCTATGGCGGCCAGCAGCGGCTCGAGATCGCGCGCGCCATGTGCACCGATCCGGTGCTGCTCTGTCTCGACGAGCCGGCCGCCGGCCTCAATCCCAGCGAAAGCGCAGCGCTGAGCGATTTCCTGCGCGCGATCCGGCACGATCACGACGTCTCGATGCTGCTGATCGAGCACGACATGACGGTGGTGATGGAAATCTCCGACCACGTGATCGTGCTCGACCATGGCGTCAAGATCGCGGACGGCACGCCCGACGAGGTGCGCAACGACCCGAAGGTGATCGCCGCCTATCTGGGCGTCGAGGACGAGGAAGTCGAGCGTCGTGGAAGCGGAGGTCGGGCTGTGACCTCGCCTCTCCTCAGCGTGCGCGGCGTGCACACCTATTACGGCAACGTCGCCGCCCTGAAGGGCGTCGACCTCGAGGTCGGCGATGGCGAGATCGTGGCGCTGATCGGATCGAACGGCGCCGGCAAGTCGACCCTGATGATGACGATCTGCGGCAATCCGCGCGCCCGCGAAGGCTGCGATCGAATTCGCCGGCCGCGACATCACGCGGCTCTCGACCCACGAGATCGCGCGGCTGAAGATCGCGCAATCGCCCGAAGGCCGCCGCATCTTCCTGCGCATGACCGTGTTCGAGAACCTGCAGATGGGTGCGATCGTCGCCGACGCGTGCACAGTTCGCCGCCGATCTCGAGCGCGTGTTCGCACTGTTTCCGCGACTCAAGGAACGGCTCCACCAGCGCGGCGGCACGCTCTCGGGCGGCGAGCAGCAGATGCTGGCGATCGCGCGCGCGCTGATGAGCCGGCCGCGCCTCCTTCTGCTCGACGAGCCGTCGCTCGGGCTTGCCCCGCTGGTCGCGCGGCAGATCTTCGACGCCATCAAGAAGCTCAACGAGGAAGAGAAGCTCACCGTGTTCCTGGTCGAGCAGAACGCCTTTCACGCGCTCAAGCTCGCCCACCGCGGCTACGTCATGGTCAACGGCCGCATCACGCTGACAGGCACCGGGCGCGAGCTTCTGCACATGCCGGAAGTGAAGGCGGCCTATCTCGAAGGCGGGAGACACTGATGGACGCACCCGTTCCCGAGCTCCCACCGACACGCGCTCGCTTCTGCTGTTTCTGTTCGTCACTGTTGGGCTTGGCGGCGGCGCCGCCGCGCTCGCCGGCCGCGCCATCGCGGCGACCTGGCGGCCCTGGTGGGACGTCGTCAAATACATGCTGCTGCTTGGCTGTCGCCGTGCGCTTCATTCAGTTCTCCGTCTACCAGAGCGAGTTCCTGTCGCTGCACTACTATCTCGTCGATGCCACGGTCTGTCTGATTGCCGGATTACTGAGCTTCCGCATCAAGCGCGTGCAGCAGATGGTCACATCCTACGGCTGGATCAACCGGCGCGCCGGCCCGCTGCGCTGGCGCGCCCGATACTGATCGCCGCGGCACCGAATCCGGATGACATTTGCCGCATTTACGGCTTGAATCTCATCGCATCTGCGCTGCCTCAGGGGAGAGACCGATGAAAACGCTCACCACGCTCGCGCTTGCCTGCAGCCTGGGCCTCGCGCTCGCCGGCTGCGGGCAGAAGGACGATACCATCAAGTTTGGCATCGGCGGGCCAATCACCGGCTCTGACGCCGCCTTTGGGGCTCAGCTGAAGCAAGGTGCGGAGCAGGCGATCGCCGACATCAACGAAGCCGGCGGCATCCTCGGCAAGAAGATCAGCGTCAGCGTCGGCGACGACGTCGGCGATCCGCGCCAGGGCGTATCGGTCGCCAACAATTTCGTTTCCGCCGGCGTAAAGTACGTGATCGGTCACTTCAATTCGAGCGTGACCATGCCGTCATCGGAGATCTATCAGGAAAACGGTGCCATCCAGATCACGCCGGCCTCGACCAATCCAAAAATCACTGAACGCAATATGTGGAACATCTTCCGCACCTGCGGGCGCGACGACCAGCAGGGCGCGGTGGCGGGCGACTACATCGCCAAGAACTTCAAGGACAAGAAGATCGCGATCCTGCACGACAAGACCACCTATGGTCAGGGCCTGGCCGACGAGACCAAGAAGACCATGAACAGCAAGGGCATGCGGGAGGTGCTCTACGAGGGCATCAACAAGGGCGACAAGGATTTCTCCGCCATCGTCTCCAAGATCAAGGCATCGGGTGCTGATCTCGTCTATTGGGGCGGGCTGCACACCGAAGGCGGGCTTTTGGTCCGGCAGATGCGCGACCAAGGCGTTTCCACCGTCATCATGAGCGGCGACGGCATCACGTCAGACGAATTCGCGACCATCGGCGGGCCGGGCGTCGAGGGCACGCTGATGACCTACGGCCCCGATCCACGCAAGCGGGCTGAGGCCAAGGCGGTGGTCGAGAAGTTCCGCGCCAAGAATTTCGAGCCGGAGTCCTACACGCTCTACAGCTACGCCGCCGTGCAGATCATCAAGCAGGCCGCGGAAGCCGCAAACTCGCTCGATCCGAAGAAGATCTCCGAGACCATCAAGTCCGGCCGCAAGTTCCCGACCGTGATCGGCGAGCTCAGCTACGACCAGAAGGGCGATATCACCCGCCTCGACTACGTGATGTATGTCTGGAAGAAGGACGCAGGCGGCAAGGTCACCTACGTCGAGATCGATCAGTAGACGTGAGACCGGAGGGTGGGTTGAGCCGCAAGCGCGTTTACGCGCGTCTTTCGACGCGCTATGGCGAAACCCACCCTTCAGACATGTTGCGAATGAGCGGTGGGTTTCGCGGCTGCGCCGCTTCAACCCACCCTACAAGCGGCAACCCTTCACCCGATCGTCTGCAGCACCGGGAACATCTCGATCAGCCAAGTATTGAGCTGCGTGAAGAAGCCAAACAGGAAGGCCAGGCCGGTGAGCACCAGGAGTGCGCCCATCGTCTTCTCGACATAAGGCAGATAGGTGCGGAACCGCACCAGGAAAGCCGCGAACGGCTCGACCGCCAGTGCCGCGATGAGGAACGGCACGCCGAGCCCCAGCGAATAGACAGCAAGCAGCCCTGCCCCCTTGGTCACCGTCGCCTCGGACGCCGCCACCGCCAGGATCGCAGCCAGGATCGGACCGATGCACGGCGTCCAGCCGAGCGCAAAGGCGAGCCCCATCACATAGGCGCCCCACAGCCCTACCGGCTTTTGCAGGTCGATGCGTGCCTGCCGATAGAGGAAGGCGATCGGCGTGATCCCGAGGAAGTGCAAACCCATCACGATGATGACGATGCCGGCGACGATCGAAAGCTCGTGGGAATAGAAGCGCAACAATCCGCCGATGACGCTCGCGCCGGCGCCCAGCGCTACGAAGATGGTCGAGAAGCCAGCCACGAACAGCAACGCCGCCACGAGTACGTCGCGCCTGACCAGCGGCGCGGGCTCGGCGTCCGCGAGCCGCTCCAGCGACGACCCGGCCAGGAACGCCAGATAAGGCGGCACCAGCGGCAGCACGCAGGGCGACAAGAAGCTGATCAGGCCCGCGAACAGCGCGGCCAGGATGGAGACTTCGGCGGTCATGCGCCCCTAGATGCGACGAGCCAGACGCCAAAGGCAAGCGGCTCACGGCGGCATCGCACCGATGTGATGGCCCGATGTGGTAGGCTGGCGCCAATGGCTTTGCAGACGATGGCTTGGCAGAATCTGATCACAGATGTGGCGGGCGTGCGGGTCGGGCACGCGCATGACGCGCGGCTCGGTTCCGGCGTGACCGCAGTGGTGTTCGACGAGCCCGCGATCGCCTCCGTCGACATTCGCGGGGGCGGGCCGGCCACGCGCGAGAGCGACCTGCTGGCGCCGGGACGGTCGGTCGAACGGGTCGACGCCTTTGCGCTGTCAGGCGGATCAGCCTTCGGGATCGAGGCCGGAGGAGGCGTGCAGGCCCTGCTGCGCGAGCAAGGGCGCGGCTTTGCGGTTGGCCCGGCGCGGGTGCCGATCGTACCGGGCGCGGCGCTGTTCGATCTCCTCGCCGGTGGCGACAAGGACTGGGGACGCCACTCACCCTATCGCGATCTGGGCTATGCGGCGGCAGCCGCAGTCGACATCCGCTTTGCGCTTGGCAGCGTGGGCGCAGGGCTTGGCGCCACCACAGTCGACCTCAAAGGCGGCCTCGGCTCAGCCTCCGCAATTACGGCAGACGGCGTGGCGATCGGAGCGCTCGCGGCCGTCAATGCGGCGGGCTCGGTCGTGGTCGGCGGCGGGCCGTGTTTCTGGGCGGGAGCGTTCGAGCAGAACGGTGAGTTCGGCGGCCACGGCTTCCCGGCAAATGTGCCAGCTGAAGCACTCAGCGCCCGCACCAAGGGCAGCGCGCGCGAGAGCACCACCCTGGTGGTGGTCGCGACCGATGCTGTGCTGACCAAAGCGCAGGCCGAGCGGCTCGCCATCATGGCGCAGACCGGGCTTGCGCGGGCGATCTACCCCGTCCACACGCCGCTCGACGGCGACATCCTGTTTGCGGCGGCAACCGGCCGCAAGCCGCTCGCCGACCCCCTCCGGGCGCTCTCGAGGCTCGGCACCCTGGCCGCCAACACGGTGGCCCGAGCGGTGGCCCGCGCCATTTACGAGGCGGAGGCGCTCCCCTACCCCGGATCTTTACCAAGCTGGCGTGACAAGTTCGCTCACCGCCAATGAAACTTCGGAGGGGATGGGCGGGGATAGGTCCGCCTGCTAAGCTTGACTCGCCTTCGGATTGCCTCGTTAAGATGCCTTATGGAGCGCCTTGAGGCGCGGAGAGTCCTTAGGATTTGGAGGCAGCCATGCGCTTGATAGCAGCCGCATGTACGCTCGTGGTTGTGGCATTTGTGGCGGTATTTGGAGCCATACTGCTGCATGAGCGCTCGAATGCCGACCCAGGTTCGTTTGCGCCGTCCCCCAATGCGGCAATGGCCCAGGCTCCGGCACCCACGCGCTTGTCCACCTCACCTGTGACAACGGTGTCCACAAGTCCGGTGTCCGCAGCTCCGGTCGCGCTCGCGTCTGCCGTCGGCCGCAGCGCGGTCCTGGCGGAGCCACAGGGAGTGGCACCCGAGCAACCGCCCGTGCAGAGCTTTGCACAGGCTCCCGCCCGGCCGGCTCCGCCGCCCGCAGCGGCTCCTGGCAGGGCAGCGCCGCCTCCAGCGGCCGCCCCTGTTGTATCCTGCCCCGGCAATCCCAATGCGCTTGGCGTCTCACGCGTGGTCGAGGTCGACACCCTGGGCGGCCCCGGCTTCGGCTTCGAGCACTTCAAGAGCCACGACTTCCTGCAGCCGGGCGAGGTGGTACTGACATTCGACGATGGCCCCTGGCCGCGCCATACGCCGGCGGTGCTTGCAGCCCTCGCGGCGCATTGCACCAAGGCGATCTTCTTCCCGATCGGCAAGCACGCCATGTGGGAGCCCGGCATCTTGAAGCAGGTAGTCGCCGGCGGGCACGCCGTTGGCAGCCATACTTGGTCGCATGCCGATCTGTCGAAGTTGGCTAAGAAGTCGGTGCAGGAGGCCAAGGACGAGA
The DNA here is from genome assembly GCA_963745515.1 of uncultured Alphaproteobacteria bacterium. GTDB lineage: Bacteria > Pseudomonadota > Alphaproteobacteria > Rhizobiales > Xanthobacteraceae > VAZQ01. The sequence goes on along the minus strand of CAVUXO010000004.1, from coordinate 228,129 downwards.
TCGAGAAGGGCATCAGCGCGGTGCGCTGGGCTGCTGGCGCGCCAACCGCCCCCTATTTCCGGTTCCCGGCCCTGCGGCATCCGCCCGAGCTCGTCACCTATCTCGGAGAGCGCGGCGTGGCGATCTTCTCGACCGACTTCGATTCGTTCGACTTCAAGATACACAAGCCCGAGCAGGTCCGTCAGTCGGTCATGACCAAGCTCAAGAAGTTCGGCAAGGGCATCATCCTGATGCACGACTTCCAGCAGGCAACCGCCGGCGCCGCTGCCGAGCTGCTCAATGATCTCAAGGCAGGCGGTTACAAAGTCGTGTTCATGAAGCCGAAGGGCACGCTCACGACCATTGCGTCCTATGATGAGGCGATCCTGAAGGACGCGAAGCTGCCGACCGTCAGCGACCGCCCGACCTCGAGCGTCGTGCGCACCATCAGCGAATAGGTCCGCGCTCTCTCACGTCAGCGGCGGACTATCCACGAGAATGGCCGGGCTTGTTAGCCCGGCCGTTTGTTTTCCGCGGATCCATCCAATAAGCGCGGGAATGAAATTTAGGTTTGCACTGCCGCTCAATGCCGCAAAAGAAGATGTGCAGCTATGACTTTCCGCTGTCGTCCCGCGCAGGCGGGGACCTATAACCAAACCAAGGTCTAGTTATCGCTGGCCCTGCCACATCGCTTGCTGCGGCGTATGGGTCCCCGCCTGCGCGGGGACGACAACGGCTGGGTTCGTGCCAAAAAGGACACCGACGCCCGCCTACTGCGGCTCGATATTGGCCTCGCGTGCGACCTTGCCCCATTTCTCGAGCTCGGACTTGATCAAGGCTGCGAAAAACTCAGGTGTCGTGCCCTCAGGCTCGGCCCCGTCTTGAGCCAGCTTCTCTTTCATCTCCTCGGTCTTCAGCGCAAGCATCGCCGCCGCGTGGATGCGCATGATGATCGCGCGCGGCGTCTTGGCCGGCGCCACCAGCCCATACCATTGCATCGCGTCGTATCCATGCAACGTATCGGCGACCGGTGGCACATCCGACATTGCGCCGATGCGTTTCGGACCCGACACACCGAGCGCACGCACCTTGCCGCCTTCGACCTGCGGCCTCGCGGTGAGCGCATTGGCAAACATCGCGTGGATCTGACCGCTGATGATGTCGGTCACGGCCGGTGCAGTGCCGCGATATGGGATGTGGAGAATGTCAACATGCGCCATGGACTTGAACAGCTCCATGCTCATGTGCGGTGACGTGCCGACGCCGGGCGTGCCATAGGTCAGCTCGCCGGGCTTGCTCTTCGCATAGTCGACGAACTCACGCACATTCTTGGCCGGCACCGACGGGTTGACGACCAGAACGTTCGGAGCCGTGGCCGCGACCGTGATCGGCGAGAAGTCGTTCACTGGATCGTAGTTGACCTTTTTGTAAAGCACAGAGTTGAGCGCCAGCGTGCTCGGCACCATCAGCAGCGTATAGCCATCGCCCGCCGAGCGAGCGACCGCCTCGATGCCGATCATATTGCCGGCACCCGGCCGGTTCTCGACAAAGAACTGCTGCTTGAACGTGGTGGAGAGATGCTGCGCCAGCACGCGCGCCACGATGTCGGTGCCGCCACCGGGTGGGGACGGTACGACGATCCGCACGGGACGAGACGGATAGACATCGCCGCCATTAGCGTCGCCGCTCTTTGGCTCGTTCTTGGATTCGTTCTTGGGGCTCTGTTTGGCCTCGCCTTTCTTCGCATCGCCCTTATTGGCTTGGGCATCGGCCTGCCCGACCTGAGTGCAAACGCAGAGGAGCAGCAACAAGATGTATCGCAGCACGCGCAAGGCCTCCAACTAGAGTACACACCACTACAGTAGACACCATCACAGAAGAGAGAGTTTGATCGAGAGCATAGGCGAGGAAAGTATGGCAGGCCACGGCAAAGAAAGAGGTCGCCCCGCACATCTTGCGATCCAACCGGAGGCACAGCCAACATCTCGCCTGAGTGCGTCTCCTTAGCGCGCGCGGCCCCCTGCCCCTGCTTCTCGCGCCTTTGCAAGAACTGGCGGAACAGCGCCGCGGTCGGAGTCGGACAATGACGCGCTGCCTGCCGGCGAGCCATTCAGGAATGCCTGAAACTCGCGCTTGATGTCATTCTGGGCGGGCATATTGCTCCCATACAGGCGCTGCAGCTCTTGCTCAGCCGTGGCGAATCGGGTCCAGCCCTCTACCGTCGCAGCGAGGTTGATGTCCTTCCATTTCGGATGGAACGGCGGGTGCAGAAGCTTGTCCCAGTTGGCAAACATGCGCGCGCCATCGTTGAATGCTGACAGCTCTGTTTATGACAATGTGGTGCGCGTATGACAATGTGGCACACATTCGCGCTCCTACAAGTCATATTGTCAGATCTCACTCGCTGCACATTGCGATCGCTTCCTTGTGATCACGCCCGAACATTGCAACGACAAGTTTTTCGCTGCGGCACGATCAGTCGTGCAGCGCGGAAGGATACTGCGCGAAGTGCTCAACCACTGCGATAGCCCGGTCTTGATCATGCGCCGCTAAACGTGGCCAAGTGCACATTCACACTACCAAACAGCATCACCGCTGTGCTGTAGTTGCGCACCGCGCACCGTGTCGATGAGCGCGATGGCATTCATCGGTGGCTCGTTTGCTCGCCAGGCCACGTGTCCGTCCGGCCGAACCAACACAAGACGGTGCTCGTAGAGTTGCACCACGTCTGGCTGGGTCACAGTGATGGTCTCCAACGGCACATGGAATTACGATCGCATGGCGGAGGCCTGTCGAGCCCAAGGCGTTGATATGCCGACAGCGCGGCTGACCGGCTTCTCCATGCACCTATCGAACCACTTCGTTGCCAATGGCCCGTTTATTGCGACATATCCGAAGTCAGCGGCACTCTTCTGTTCCCTGAAGGTGCTGCCCGTCAAATTGCCTGCTCGACCTTGGCTGATCACGATCGCAACCCTGAAAAACCGCACCTTGAGCCCCGTGGTCGAACGTTTCATCGAGTGCGCCCGCGAAGTCGGTAAAGCGTTGGCCAAAGGTCACCAACAAAAGGGGCCGAGTCGCTAGGTTGTGAGTCGCCGGCACTCGAAATAGCGGGGAGAGCCGCACGCCGTGCGCCGAATTAATGAGTACACGCCTAGAACCGATCGGCGCGATAAGGCTTTGGATCGCAGAAGGGAACCGTACCGGCAATCAGCTCGGCGACGAGCCGCCCGGTTACTGGACCGAGCGTGAGCCCCCAATGGGCATGACCGAAGGCGAGCCATAATCCCGCCTGGCCGGGCGCGGGTCCAATTACCGGCCGCGAATCCGCAAAGCACGGCCGACTGCCGAGCCAGGGCTCTGCTTCTATAGGATCGCCAAGTGGGAAGAGCGCGCGCGCCGCCGGCAGCAGCCGATCGAGCTGCGCCGGCGTTGGCGACGCATCGCGCGCCGCGAACTCGGCGCCCGTTGTGAGCCGCAGCCCCTGCTCCATCGGCGCGACACAATAGCCGACGTCGGCATCAACCACCGGGCGCGCAAGGCCGGCATTGCCGCGCGGACGAAAATGACGGTGATAGCCGCGCTTGACCGCGAGCGGCACGCGCAGGCCAAAAGCGCCGAGCACGTCGGGCGTCCACGGACCAAGCGCCAGCACGGCAACCGGCGCATCGACCGGTCCTTCCGGCGTCTCGATGCGCCATTGCGCGCCATGACGGTGCAGCGAGCGCGCATCGCCCTTGAGCACGAGTCCGCTCAGCGCCGCAAATCGCGCCGCAAAGGCCCTGGTCACGGCGAGCGGATTGCTGATGCTTCCGGCCTCGCTCCAAAAGATGGCATGGCGGAAGACCGGCGCCAGCGCCGGCTCAAGCGCATGCACGCCATCGGGATCGAGCACCTGATGCGGCAGGCCGAGCTTGGTCGCGAGCTCGCGGTCAGGCGCCGTGTCGGCAAAGCCCTCATCGCTGCGATAGACCTTGAGCCAGCCGGTCTTGCGCAAATAGCGGCCGGCGCCCGCTTCGGCGATCAGCGCCTCATGCTCCGGCAGCGCGCGGGCGAACAAGGGCCGCATATCTTCTGCAAAGGCCATGCGGTGTGCGAGCGCGGATTGCGACCGGTAGGCCAGCAGCCACGGCACGACCCGCGGCAGAAAGCTCACGTGATAATCGGCCTCGGTGGCGCGCTTGAGCCCGATCCGCAACAGCGTCGACAGGCCGCGCGGAAACGGATGCGGCAACAACGTGCTGCCTTCGATGACGCCGGCATTGCCATAGGACGTCTCCTCGCCGGGACCACGCCGGTCGACAAGCGCCACCGCAAGCCCGCGCTTGGCCAGATGCAGGGCAATTGAGGTGCCGACGATGCCGGCGCCGAGCACGAGGGCGTCGGTACGTGCCATTGGGTCCTCGCGGTGGGTCCTCGCGGTGGGGGAGAGAATCCGTGGACTAACCTGAATATAGGGTGGCCTAGCCGGGACAGCCATCGTGGCTAGTGCCGCCGATTTGAAGTTCCTACGCCACCTGCAGCAACCTCGGTTAGGAACGTCAAATCGAAAAGCGGCACTAGAATCATAGCGTTGCTAGTGCCCCATTGTTTCCGAAGTTCGTGTCAGAGCATGCTGAGACGTATGACGAACTTCAGAAACGGGGCACTGGTGCCCGCTACCGTTGCCGCCCAGAACCGCGCGTGTTAGGCGATCGTCCAGTAGGAGATTTCGATGCGCCGCCCGTTGCTTGTGGCTCCATCCATCCTGTCGGCCGACTTCGCCCGGCTGGGCGAGGAGGTGCGCGCGGTCGACGAGGCCGGCGCCGACTGGATCCATGTCGACGTCATGGACGGCCACTTCGTGCCCAACATCACCATCGGTCCCGATGTGGTGAAGGCGCTGCGCCCGCACAGCAAGAAGACGTTCGACGTGCATCTGATGATTGCACCATGCGACCCCTATCTCGAGGCCTTTGCCAAGGCCGGCGCCGACATCATTACGGTGCATGTCGAGGCGACGCCGCATGTCCACCGCTCCCTGCAGGCGATCCGCGCGCTCGGCAAGAAGGCCGGCGTCACGCTCAATCCCGGCACGCCGGTCGAGACGATCGCGCCCGTGATCGATCTGGTCGACCTCGTGCTGGTGATGTCGGTCAATCCGGGCTTCGGCGGGCAGGCCTTCATCGCGCACGCGACCGACAAGATCGCCCGCATCGCGGCGCTAGCGGGCGGGCGGCCGATCGACATCGAGGTCGACGGCGGCATTACCCCCGAGCATGCCGCAACCGTCGCGCGCGCCGGCGCCAACGTGCTGGTCGCTGGCTCCGCCGTATTCAAGGGCGGCAAGCCCGACAGCTATCGCAGCAACATCGCGGCGATCCGCAATGCGGCCGCAATGGCGCGCGGCGAGGCGGCCTAACAACCCCTATCCGGCGACTGGATTTAGCCTCGATTTTTCGTACCATTGCACCCTGCGGAGGGCCCGCTCCCCGGGCGTCGGATTAGGCTAGTCGGCTTGGGCTATCAGGAGACCACAGGAATGCGTTTGACCTTGTTGGCATGCGTTGGCGCCATCATCGTTCCATTCGGCCACGCTGGCGCCCAGCCGAACGCAATTGATTCGATCCGGACTCCCCAGACGTCATCGCTCACCGAATTCTGGACCGACAACCAGCGTCAGGCAGCGGTCGCCATGCCGGTGCCCGTGCTCGACCCGACCACGCTGCAACCCGTGACAGTGGAGCCGAAAGCAGGCACGCCGCATAGCGGTCGCGCCGCGAACGGCATCTCGAGTTCGCTCGCTCGCCTTTCCGGCAACGTCACGACGAGACCGCTCTACTGGGCCGGCAAGCTCTACTTCAACACATCGGACGGCTCGATGGTCTGCTCTGCGCAGTTCGTTGCGCCGGGCATTCTAGCGACTGCGTCGCATTGCATTCAGGACAACAACACCGGGCGCTGGTACAGCCAGTTCCTCTATCGTCATCAGAACAACATGGGCAAAGGCCGCAACTTCTCGACCGAGTGCGTGGCCGCCTACAAGGGCTGGGTCTCACAGGACAAGTCGCGCTGGCTGTGGGACTTCGCCATGATCAAGCTGCGCGGCGGTGACGACCTGGGCCATTTTGGCTGGCAGTATAATTGGTGGGGCGTCTACGATGAGGTGCCGAAGATCGGCTATCCGGTTGCGATCAGCAATGGCCAGGTGATCCAGGTCGAATTTGGCAAGCTGATGAAAGGCTGGGACCCCAAGGTCGTCGGCCTCAACCATGGCAATCCAAACAATGCAGAGGGCTCGAGCGGCGGTGCCTGGGTTGGCCGTTACGAGACCGGCGGAAGCAACACGCAGTCAAACTTTGTTATCAGTGTCACCTCTCATCACTTGGGTGACAATCGCAACATCTCGTATGGCCCATACTGGGATGAGAACTTCGGGGAACTCTTGAAATACACTCAGCGCGGCTGCAAGTAGGTCGTGAAAAGAGTACATGACCAAAATTTAATTGAGCGTATCCACACAAAGCCTGCCCGAAGCCTGCGCTTAACCTTGTCGGAGGCATCGGGCGCCTTAAATCGGCCCCCATCCGCCGCCACTTCTGCCGGCAAAGCGCGATGTCGCAGGAGAGATCAGATGCGGAAGATTTTGGCACTGAGAATCTTGGCACTGACAGTGGTCGGCGCCGTTTCGTTGTCCTCAATGGTGACAGCCATGGCCGAGCAAACTCCACAGAATAATCCCAATCGGGCCCCCTCGAGCCAGAGCCCGTCAAGCCAGGCGCCCTCTCCTCAAGGGCCCTCAAGCCAAGCGCCCGCCAATCAGATCGATTCCGCGCGGACGCAATCCAATGAGCGGAGCCTGACCGAGTTCTGGACGCCGGAGCGGCTGCGCGAGGCGCGCCCGATGCCGACGCCGCGCGTCGATCCCGACGAGGTCAAGAAGTAGCGGCACACGTTCCGCCCACTGGTTGCCGCGCAAGCGAAGGGTTATCCGCCTCGCTTGCGCCAAATGCCAAATCCAGCGAGCGATACGGTCAACGCGCTACGTAGCCGCGCGCCTCAGCCACCTCCGGCCGCACCGGATCGGCCTCAGCCGCTAGCTCCAGCACCGCCGCATAGTTCGCGCGCGCCTTGGCGGCATCGCCGGCCTTAAGCGCGGCACGCGCGGCGCCGATCGTGGCGCCGAAGCGATGCGGTTCCTTCTTCAGCGTCGCCTCGAACGCCGCGAGCGCCTCGGCGGCCATGCCGCTATCGAGCAGCATGGCGCCGTAAAGCTCGCGCGCCGGCGCGAGCGGGCCGGGCGTGACCGGCGCCTTCTCGGTCTTGTCCTCGGCGTCGGCAGCGGCGCTCATCGCCTTGAGCGCGGCGTCACGCTTTCCGTCCGCGTAGAGCAGCCAGGCCGTCGTCACCTGCCATTGGATGTCGACCTGCTCGGCCCAATAGGCGTCCTTCGCCTCGCGCAGCTTGTCGCGCAGCTCCGCGAGCTTGGCGATGTCGGCCTTGGCGGCGTCGGGCTTGCCCGAGCGCGCCGCACCGAGCGCACGCGCGAAATGGGTGATCGCCATCACGTGAGCGAAGTTGCTGGGTCTCACCTCGAGGCCAGCCGCACCGTTCCAGTCGGCACGCTCGACCATGTAGCGCGCCGGCGAGGCTGCGACCGCGAAGAAGGCGCCCTGCGCGGCCGCGTTGTAGCCGGTAGACTTCACCATCGCGTCGATCACCGCGAGCGCATTCTTGTCCTGCGCAAGCTGCAGATAGGCGTAGACCATGTAGTCCTGGCCGTGCAGTTGGTCGGACGTCTCCTTGCTCGCCAGCGCGGCATTGACCGACGCCGTATTCGAAGAAATCGAGTCCTTCCAGTAACCCACGCGCGTGAAGATGTGCGACGGCATGTGCTGTGCATGCGGCGCCGCCGGCGCGATCTGCGAATAGCGCTTGGCGGCGTCGAGTCCTTTTTCCGCCAGCGCGGGCGTGTCGTAGAGATGAATCAGGTAGTGCGCGACACCGGGATGGCGCGGCTGGCGCGTGAAGATTGGTTCCAGAATCGCGGCGCCCTTGAGCTGGTTGGCGTAGGTCTTGTCGCTGGGCGAGGCCGCGACGTTGAGCGTGATCGCATAGTTGAGCTGCGCCTCGTCGTCGTCCGGATAATGCTGCGCCAAGGCCTCGACCGCCTTGAGATAGGCTTGCACGCGCGGGCCGCGCGGCACCTTGTCGTAATCGGTGTAGAGCACCAGGAGCGAGTCGATAAACTCGCGCTCACGCTCGGTCTTCGCGCCGAGCGCCTTGCCCTTCTGCAGGGCCGCCAGCCCCTCCGGCTGGCTCGCCGGTGTCGGCGCGCCGTGCGGGTTCGAAAGCAAACTCAGCGCAATGCCCCAATACGCGATGGCGCAGGACGAGTCGGCCTTCAGCACATCCTCGAACATCTCCTTGGCCTGCGCGTACCAGAACGAATGCTGATAGCGCATGCCGCGGTCGAAGCGACGCTGCGCGGTCTCATTGCATGAGGTGGCAAAGTGCACGGTGCCGAGACGCTGGTCAGCCTCCTCCTGCGCAAGCGCAGATGGCGCGAAGGACGCAGCGGTGGCGGCCATCGTAATGGCGGATGCTAGCCTGAACGATGTAAGCCTGAACATGAGGGACCTCCCTGGTTGGGCAGTACGGCCCAAACGTTGAGGCGGACCCTATCAGGGCGGCCCTGGCCCGGCAATTTCCCCACCGGCCAAGACCGTTCACACCCGTTCAATTGAGCTTGTACGCTCGATCTGCTACAGCGCGGCTCTCGTTAGAACCTTGCCAGAAAGCCGCCCAGAAAGCTGCACATGATCCCGCGCTACACCCGACCGGAAATGGCCGCGATCTGGGAGCCGCAGACGCGCTTCCGGATCTGGTTCGAGATCGAGGCGCATGCAGCCGACGCCATGGCCGAGCTCGGGATCATCCCGAAAGAGGCAGCCAAGACCATCTGGGCCAAGGGCAAGAATGCCACCTTCGACGTCGCGCGCATCGACGAGATCGAGCGCGAGGTGAAGCACGACGTCATCGCCTTCCTCACGCACCTTGCCGAGATCGTCGGCCCCGAAGCGCGCTTCGTGCACACCGGCATGACCTCATCCGACGTGCTCGACACCTGCTTCAACGTGCAGCTCAAGCGCGCCGCCGACATTCTCATTGCCGATCTCGACAAGCTGCTCGCCGCGCTCAAGCGCCGCGCGCTCGAGCACAAGATCACGCCGACCATCGGCCGCTCGCACGGCATCCACGCCGAGCCGACGACCTTCGGGCTCAAGCTCGCCTATGCCTATGCCGAATTCGCGCGCGCCAAGGCGCGCCTTGTCGCGGCGCGCGATGAGGTCTCGACCTGCGCGATCTCGGGCGCGGTCGGCACCTTCGCGCAGATCGATCCGCGCGTCGAGGCGCATGTCGCCAAGGCGATGGGGCTCAAGGTCGAGCCGGTCTCGACCCAGATCATCCCGCGCGACCGCCATGCCATGTATTTCGCAACGCTCGGCGTGATCGCCTCCTCGGCCGAGCGGCTCGCGACCGAGATCCGCCATCTGCAGCGCACCGAGGTGCTGGAAGCCGAGGAGTTCTTCTCGGAGGGCCAGAAGGGCTCCTCCGCCATGCCGCACAAGCGCAACCCGGTGCTGTCGGAGAACGTCACCGGACTTGCCCGCATGGTGCGCGCCTATGTGACGCCGGCGCTGGAGAATGTGGCGCTCTGGCACGAGCGCGACATTTCGCATTCCTCGGTCGAGCGCATGATCGGCCCTGACGCGACCGTCACGCTCGATTTCCTGCTGGCGCGGCTCGCCGGGCTGATCGACAAGCTCGTGGTCTATCCGGAGAACATGGCGAAGAACCTCGACCGCCTCGGCGGACTCGTGCATTCGCAGCGCGTCCTGATTGCGCTCACGCAGAAGGGACTGTCGCGCGAGGACGCCTACCGGACAGTGCAGCAGCACGCCATGAAGGTCTGGCGCGGCGAAGGCGATTTCCTGGCCATGCTGGCGGCCGACAAGACCGTGCGCAAACATCTGAGCGAGGCCGAGCTCAAGGCCAATTTCGACCTCGGCCATCACCTCAAGCACGTCGACACGATCTTCAAGCGCGTGTTTGGAACGGATCGCTAAACGCAAGTACCAACCGGACCGTGCCTGAGCATCCGACCATCCTCGTCTTCGATTCCGGCCTGGGCGGCCTCACGGTCTTTCGCGAGGTCGCAGGCAGCGCGGCCGGACGCGCGCTTGCGTCTACGTCGCCGACGATGCGTTCTTCCCGTACGGCGGCGCACGGCGAGGCTGAGCTTGTCGGCCGCGTGGTCCCGCTCATGGGCACGCTGATCGATCAGTACCGTCCCGACCTCGTCGTCATCGCCTGCAACACCGCCTCGACGCTGGTGCTGCCGCATCTGCGCGCGCGCTATGACGTGCCCTTCGTCGGCACCGTGCCGGCGATCAAGCCGGCCTGCGCGGCCTCGCTAACCAAGCGCGTCTCGGTGCTCGGCACCGAAGGCAACCGTGGCGCGCGAATACACCCGCGCGCTGATCCGCGACTTTCGCCAACGGCGCGACGTCACGCTCGTCGGCTCGGCCCAGCTCGCGGCGATTCGCGGAGGCCGAGCTGCGCGGCGACGCCGCGACCGACGCAGCGCAGATCGCACAGGAGATCGCGCCCTGCTTTGTCGACCAGGATGGGCGGCGCACCGACACCGTCGTGCTCGCCTGCACGCACTATCCGCTGCTGCTGTCACGCCTCGAGCGGCTCGCGCCCTGGCCAGTGAGGTTCATCGATCCGGCGCCCGCGATCGCGCGGCGGGTGCTGGAACTGATCGGGCCGCCGGCTGCAGCCGCGGGCACATCCACGACCATGTCCGCCGAGATCACATTCACCTCGGGCAAGCCCCCCTCGGAGGCGCTCAAGGCCACGCTCGCCCGCTTTGGACTTGTCTCCATAAGCCGGTAACATCGCGTCGAGGCAATCTCGCCTTCCGAACAGGAGGCTTTCGCGATGGCACAGGCGTCCACGACGGTCAGGCGAACGCTCCAGTTCAAGTTCACCCTGGCAACCGGCGACGCCTCCCAGCTCGCGACGATGCTGAAGATGGGCTGGCCGTTCATCGCGGCGTTCGGCGGCAAGCGCGTGCGGCTCCTCCAGAACGTCGACGACCCCAAGCGCTTCGTGCAGGAGATCGAGTACGAGACCCACGAGGCGCTCGAGCTCAACCGCCAGAAGATCGCCAGCGACCCCCGGGTGCAGGCCTATCTGCAGACTTGGCGCTCGATCCTGGGCGGGGCGGTCGATGTCGACGTCTATCAGGAGATCGGCTCGGAACAGGCTCTGAGCGGGCCCCTCGAAAACGCGAACGCCGGATTTGACTTAGCCCCCGGTTCCGCCTAGAAACCGCCCGCCGCGCGGGCCGTTTGGGCCGCGCGGCGTTTCGCGACCCGCGGTGCTTCCCGTCGCTTCGGTGCAGCACCTGTCGGTTCCGGCGAAAGCCGGGACAGAGGAGGGCGCGATCCTCAACCCCTGAGCAATGAGGACGCGATGACCAAGCGCCACGAGGCGAAGTACAAGATCGACCGCCGTATGGGCCAGAACGTCTGGGGCCGCCCGAAGAGCCCCGTCAACCACCGCGAATACGGCCCCGGCCAGCACGGCCAGCGCCGCAAAGGCAAGCTCTCCGACTATGGCGTGCAGCTGCGCGCCAAGCAGAAGCTGCGCGGCTACTACGGCAACATCTCCGAGCGGCAGTTCCGCGGCATCTACGAGGAAGCGCGCCGCCTCAAGGGCGACACCGGCGCGCACATGATCGGCCTGCTCGAGCGCCGGCTCGACGCCATGATCTATCGCGCCAAGTTCGTGCCGACCGTGTTCGCGGCCCGCCAGTTCGTCAGCCACGGCCACATCAAGGTGAACGGCCAGCGCGTCACCATCGCGAGCTATCGGCTCAAGGTCGGCGACGTGGTCGAGGTCAAGGAGAAGTCGAAGCAGCTCGCGCTGGTGCTGGAAGCGACCGGCCTCGCCGAGCGCGACGTGCCCGACTACATCGAGGTCGACCACGGCAAGATGACCGCCAAGCTCACCCGCATCCCCACGCTCACCGAGGTGCCCTACCCGGTGCAGATGGAACCGCACCTGGTGGTCGAGTTCTACTCGCGCTGATCCGTTTCCGATCGCTCAGAACCGGTCGCTCGTCTCCGCCGCCTGCACATAGGCGGCGGCGTCGGCCGGCAGCAGCAGCCGCTCGGCGACGAGTGCATCGGCCGCAGCCTTCACCTTCGCCACATAGTCGGCGCGCGAGCCGTAGCGCTCCTCGATCGAGAGGCGCGGATCGCCCGCGGCTTCGCGCTCGGCCTTGGTCTTGGCGAAGGCGATGTAGGAGCCGTCGCGGTCGCACAGCTCGCTCGGCTGCGCTTCTTGTAGACGTTCCAGCCGGTATAGGTCGCGAGCGGCACCGCGATTGGCGGCAGCCGGATGCCCGCGACCTCGTTGCCGTCGGCATCCACTGCCGAAACGCGGCGTGCCGTAGAGCTCGTGCTGCGTCAGCCGACCTCGGCGCGCTGCCCGGCGGATCGATCCAGTCGACCGGCGCATCGATGCGGTTGCCGGTCGGGCAGGATCGCGAAGCCCTTCACATTTGGCATTTTCGCCGCCGCATAGGACGACCGCGGTGCCGGCCGCGATCGACGGCACGCGGCTTGCGGGCGGCGCGATGCCCTTGGTGACCCAGTTCTCGAGCGCCACCACGAGCGCGCGCAGCGCGGGCCCGGACTGTGCGGATTGGTCGGATTGGCGCAGACCCCGGGCGTGGGCGTGAGGCCGGCGCGGCCGCCATGCTGCGTGCCGGCGATCATGTAGACGCGCGAGCGCTCCGGCAGCGTAAGGTCACGCGTGCCGGTCGGATCCATGGTGAGCAGCGACGCGCCCTTCTGCCAGTACTCGGTCGAGGTGTTGGTCTCGATCATCAGCGGATCGCTGCCGTCGCCGCGCAACAGCGAGGCCGGTCTTGCCCGAGAACGGATCGGTCGTGGTCGCGGTGCTGAACGGGAACCAGTTCTCCGGGATAGAGATGGTCCTCGTGCTGGGTGGAGGTGCGGTCCGGCTCGGCGAAGGTGTGATTGGCGAACACCTTGCCGGCACCGGCGGTGTGCGTGTAGCACGCCGTCGAAGACGCGCCGCCCGCGCTCGTCCTTGTTCATGCCGAGCTCGATGAAGTGGCGCAGGATAGCGCCCGCTCTGCGAGCCGCCGAACGCCATGGTGTGGCGGATGCCGTGCCCGCCCGCCAGCGGATTGGCCGTGCCCTTGTCGTCGGCGCGCTCGTTGCGCAGGAACGAGACGAGATCGCGCGTCGCCGCGAAGCCGATGCCGACCACCTTCGCGTCGGTCGCCTCGTACCAGAGTTCGTAGATCGTGAGCGGCGAGAACTTGGTGCCCTTCGGGCAGCAGCCGGATCGTGCGCGCATCGGCGAACTCCCAGCTGATCGGCCGGGACCTCGACGCGCTGATCGGATTCGCGCGCCGCGCACGGTGAGCCGCGCCTTGCTCTTGTCGGTCGAGGCGGCCGGATAGTTGAGCCGCGCCGTCTCGGCGTCGGCGGGCCGGCGCTTGCCGACCTGGAACTCCTCGCGGATGCGGCGCACGATCGGCTTGCCGTCTTCGATCATGACCGGGAAGCGCGCGCCCATGGTGCCGTTGCGCGGTCGGCACGTCCGGGTCCCAGCCCGACCACACCACGGTGTAGCCGCGCTCGAACAGAAAGCCGTTGCCGGCGTGCTCGGGCGTCTTGGGATCGTTCAGCGCGCCGGCGTTGCCGCCGATGAGATCGTGCAGGCGCTGCCGAGCTGCTTGTTGCCGCGGTTGAGCACCTCGTAGAACAGGATGCCGTTGCCCTTGGCCGGATCGGCCGGACGCAGGATGAAAACATCGATCTCGTATTCGACCATGCCGCGCGCATTGCGCGGCGCCTTGTCGAGGTCGACGATGTCGGCATGCTCCGGCGCCTTCGGGATCGAGCTCGCCCTTGGCGACGCCCTTGATGCGCACATAGGCGCCGGTCTCGCCAAAGACGTGGCCTTCAGCGAACGGCTCGACGGCGTGCCGAGCTTCGAGCTCGGTGAGGCGGGCACTGGCAGACGTGGTGACGCAGTGTGGTGGCGGCCAGAAACTGCGCCGATCGCAACGGCGCACGCGAGCGCTTTGGACATGGCGTTTCCCCAGATGGTGAGCGTTGGCGCGACGCCGACCCGGCTTTGCCGCCACTCACCGTCAACAGGGGAAACGCAGCGCTCGTTCGCGCTAGGCTTCGGCCTTCGCGGCGACGCCCTTGTCCTTGAGCAGCGTCTGCAGCTCGCCGGCCTGGAACATCTCGCGCACGATGTCGCAGCCGCCGACGAACTCGCCCTTGACGTAGAGCTGCGGGATGGTCGGCCAGTTGGAAAAGGTCTTGATGCCGTTGCGCAGCTCGTCGGACTCGAGCACGTTGAGGCCCTTGTAGGTCACGCCGAGATAATCGAGGATCTGCACCACCTGGCCGGAAAAGCCGCACATCGGGAACTGCGGCGTGCCCTTCATGAACAGCACCACGTCGTTGCTCTTGACCTCGTTGTCGATGAATTGCTCGATGCTCATGATCTGCCTTGTCTGCGTGCGTCGGCTCTGCCGAGCGATGTAGGGTGCCGGGCTGGGCCGTGCCAGTCCGGCATTTAGGCTAGGTTACCGCTCCGGCGTGCCGGTCTGCAAGGCCAGCGCGTGCAGTTTGCCGCCCATTTCGGCCCTTGAGCGCCTCATAGACGATCTGGTGCTGCTGCACCCGCGACTTGCCGCGGAACGACTCCGAGATCACGGTCGCGGCATAGTGGTCGCCGTCGCCGGCGAGATCGCGGATCGTCACCTGGGCGTCCGGGATGCGCGCCTTGATCAGCCGCTCGATCTCGCCTGCATCCATCGCCATCGGCATTCGGTCTCCTCGCGGATCAGCGCTCAGGCCACTGCGCCACGCCATATAGGCGGGCAGCCAGCCCTCGAACGCTTCGCGAAGCTTTGCCACCAGAATGGGGCGCTCGCCCGCCAGCGTCAATGCATCGCCGCCGGTGGTCCCGAGCCGGCGGACCGGGATGCCGGCCGCCGCGCGCGCGCGGTCGCGACCTTGGCGGCCTTGCCGGCCGGCACCGTGAGCACATAGCGCGCCTGATCCTCGCCGAACCAGAAGGCATGCGCCGGGATCGGGGCGGCCTCGAGCTCGGCGCCGATGCCGGAGGCCATCGCCATCTCGGCGAGCGCGACCAGGAGACCGCCGTCGGAAAGGTCGTGCACCGCGGTCGCGATGCCTTCGGCGATCAGCGCGCGCACGAAATCGCCGTTGCGGCGCTCGGCCGCGAGATCGACCGGCGGCGGCGCGCCCTCCTCGCGCCCGCAGATGTCGCGCAGATAGAGCGACTGGCCGAGCCAGCCCGTGGTCTCGCCGATCAGCAGGATCGCCTCGCCTCGGCGCCTTGAAGGCGATGCGTCGCCGACTTGGTGAAATCGTCGAGCAGGCCGACGCCGCCGATCGTCGGCGTCGGCAGGATCGCGCGGCCGTTGGTCTCGTTGTAGAGCGAGACATTGCCGGACACGACCGGGAAGTCGAGCGCCTCGCAGGCCTCCCCGATGCCGCGGATGCAGCCGACGAGCTGGCCCATGATCTCCGGCCGCTCCGGATTGCCGAAATTGAGATTGTCGGTGACCGCGAGCGGCCGCGCGCCGACCGCGGTGAGATTGCGCCAGGCTTCCGCCACCGCCTGCTTGCCGCCCTCGAACGGATCGGCCTCGCAATAGCGCGGCGTCACGTCGGTGGTGAGCGCCAGCGCCTTCGGCCCGTCGTGGACGCGCACCACCGCGGCGTCGCCGCCCGGCCGCTGCACGGTGTTGCCGAGGATGACGTGGTCGTACTGCTCCCACACCCAGCGCTTGGAGCAGAGATCGGGCGAGCCGAGCAGCTTGACCAGCGCGTCGGCGGTCGACATCGGCGGCGTCACGTCGGCGATCTGCAGCACCGGCAGCTTGGGCGTCGCGACGTGCGGGCGATCATAGACCGGCGCCTCGTCGCCGAGCTCCTTGATCGGCAGGTCGACCATGACCTTGCCGCCGTGGTGCACGATGAAGCGCTTGGTCGGCGTGGTCTTGCCGACGACCGCGAAATCGAGCCCCCATTTGCGGAAGATCGCCTCGGCCTCCTCCTCCTTCTCGGGCTTGAGCACCATGAGCATGCGCTCCTGGCTCTCCGAGAGCATCATCTCGTAGGCGGTCATGCCGGTCTCGCGGCACGGCACCTTGTCGAGATCGAGCGTGACGCCGAGATCGCCCTTGGCGCCCATCTCGACCGCCGAGCAGGTGAGGCCCGCCGCGCCCATGTCCTGGATCGCGATCACGCAGTCCTTGGCCATGATCTCGAGGCAGGCCTCGAGCAGCAGCTTCTCGGAGAACGGATCGCCGACCTGCACGGTCGGGCGCTTCTCCTCGGCGTCCTCGCCGAACTCGGCCGACGCCATGGTGGCGCCGTGGATGCCGTCGCGGCCGGTCTTGGAGCCGAGATAGACGATCGGCATGCCGACGCCGGAGGCCGCCGCGTAGAAGATCTTGTCGGTCTCGGCGAGGCCGACCGCCATGGCGTTGACCAGGCTGTTGCCGTCATAGCGGGTGTGGAAGCGCACCGAGCCGCCGACCGTCGGCACGCCGAAGGAATTGCCGTAGCCGCCGATGCCGGCGACCACGCCCGAGACGAGATGGCGCGTCCTCGGGTGCGTCGGCGCGCCGAAGGAGAGCGCGTTGAGGCAGGCGATCGGCCGCGCCCCCATGGTGAAGACGTCGCGCAGGATGCCGCCGACGCCGGTCGTCGCGCCCTGATAGGGCTCGATGTAGCTCGGGTGGTTGTGGCTCTCCATCTTGAACACGCAGGCGAGCCCGTCGCCGATGTCGATCACGCCGGCGTTCTCGCCCGGGCCCTGGATCACCCAGGGCGCCTTGGTCGGCAGCGTGCGCAGATGGATCTTCGAGGACTTGTACGAGCAGTGCTCGTTCCACATCGCCGAGAAGATGCCGAGCTCGGTGAAGCTCGGCGTGCGGCCGATCAGCGCACGGATGCGCTCATACTCGTCCGGCTTGAGGCCATGGGCGGCGACCAGCGCCGGGGTTACGGTGGGTTGCTTGACGGGCTTCTTGCTTGCCATGTCGGATGAGGGCCTGATGCCGCCGATTTGGCCCCCTTTTAGGCGAGACCCGAGGGCGGCGGAAAGGCCTAATTCACACGATATTTTGGGCAGGATCAGCCCTGATGGCGGGCAAATCAGGCGCGCAACATCCGCTCGGCCGCCGCGATCCACTCGGCTTGCACCTTGCGCACGTATTTGGGCGCCCGCCGCATCTGAGTGAGGACGTCGGCGCAGAGCCGCCTGGCCTCCTCCGCGCGGCCCTGCTTCTGCAGCAGCATGGCGAAGCGCACGCGCGCCTCCGCGCCCGGATAATAGTCGACCAGCGCGCGATACTCGTCGAGCGCCTCAGCCTCACGCCCGCTCTCTTCCAGTGCGCGCGCATAGAGAAGATGCCCATCCGCCGACTGATAGTCAGGCCAGCGTTCTCGCAACTGGTCGAGCGTCACGACCGTATCCTGCCGGCGCTTCAGGCCGAATTCGGCGCGCGCCTTGCCGAGCGCATAGGCGGGCTCGTCGCCCAACGGACGGGACAGTGCATTCTCATAATGTGCAAGCGCCTCCTCGAACTTGCCCAGCAACAAGCATTCCTCGGCCAGGTCGACCCGGTTGGCGATGGTGTCGGAGATGGAAAGATCGTCCGCAAACTTGCGGTACTGCTTCTCCGGATCGAGCGTGTTGATGACGCGCTGGCGCGCCTTCTGCCCCTGCACGCTGCCAAACCATTCCGGCAACAGCTCGACCAGGACATAGGCCGCCGCCCCGACGCCCGGCAGCAACAGGATCAGGTAGGCCCAGGGCGAGAAGCGCCCGGTCTTGGCGGCGTGAACAATGAGGCTGACGTCAATCAGCAACAGGATAATCGCAATCGGCATGGCAAGCTCCGCCATTTGCCCTAACATGCGCGCGCCCACCCGCGGTGGTGGTAAATGACCTCCGTCCACAGCCATGAAGTGCGTTAGAAAACGCCGCTCAGGCGGCTTCGGCGAGATGCTGCACCAGCCCTGCAAACAGCCCGCGGCCGTCGGTGGAGCCCATCGAGGCCTCGACGTGGTTCTCGGGATGCGGCATCATGCCGAGCACGTTGCCGGCGTCGTTGAGGATACCGGCGATGGCATTGGTCGCGCCGTTGTGGTTCCAATTCGGATCGAGGCTGCCGTCCGGGCGCCGTGTAGCGGAACAGCACCCTGCCCTCGCCCTCGAGCCGCGCGATGGTCTTCTTGTCGGCGACGTAGTTGCCCTCGCCGTGCGCGACCGGCACGCGGATCACCTGGCCGGCATTGTAGCCGCGCGTGAACGGCGTGTCGGAGCGCTCGACCCGCAGGTAGACGTCGCGGCAGATGAACTTGAGCGCGGCATTGCGCATCAGCACGCCCGGCAGCAGCCCGGTCTCGCAGAGAATCTGGAAGCCGTTGCAGACCGCCGAGCACGAGGCCGCCGCGCTTGGCATGCGCGCGCACCGCATCCATGACCGGCGCGCGCGCCGCGATCGCGCCGCAGCGCAGATAGTCGCCGTAGGAGAAGCCGCCCGGGATGACGACGAGATCGGTGCCGGCCGGCAGCGCATGCTCGGCGTGCCACACCATCGCGGGCTCGCGGCCGGAGACGAGCCGCAGCGTGCGCGCCATGTCGCGCTCGCGATTGATGCCCGGGAAGACGACGACGGCTGCCTTCATCAGAGGCCGAGTTCCTTCTCGGCCCAGCGCAGCACGCGATCGCTGTTGAGGAAATCGAGCGCCATGCGCTCGGCGGCCTTGAGCTGCGCCTGATCGGCCACCACGGTCGCGACCGCGACGTCGCACCTGTCGTTGAAGCCGATGGCGAGCGCGTAGACCGGAGCGCTGTAGCGCATATCGACCCGATAGGGCCGGCTGCGCCCGTTCATCCAGCCGACCTTGATCTCGCTGCCGTCGGCAAGGCCGATCCACTTGTCGCTGTAGAGCTCGAGGTCGCCGACGCGGTCGAGCTCCGCGTCGTCCGACACGCCGGTCGCGCAATTGCAGAAGCCGATCTTGGCGCGCAGGTAGACGATGACCTCGGTGCCGCAATCGGCGGCGCCGCAGCGAAACGCCTTGCCCAGACCCCACTGATCGAGCGGGAACGGCCACTTCACCTCGTTCCAGACCGGACGCGGCGCACCGACGGTCGAGGCGTCGCCGGCAAGCAGGCCCGCGAGCCCGGCGCCAAGCGCAACGACCAAGAGTGTGGTGCGCAGCCTCATCATCGAGCAGCCCTAGCTCAGCACTTCCACATCATAGTTCTCGATCACCGTATTGGCGAGGAGCTTGTCGGCGGCCGCTTTGAGCGCGGCCTCGGCCTTCTTGCGGTCGTTGCCCTTGATCTCGATGTCGAACACCTTGCCCTGGCGCACGCTGGCCACGCCGGCGACCCCGAGCGACTTCAGCGCGCCCTCGATCGCCTTGCCCTGCGGGTCGAGAATGCCGGACTTCAGCGTGACGGTGACGCGGGCCTTCATGCGACAATGGTCCTCGGTTCGCGGTTCACGAATCCCTATGGATTGAGCGCAATTCTACGCGCGCACGGGCGTTCAATGGACAGGGGCGGTCGCCTGCTCCAACAGCCGGCCGCACCCGGCCACCTGCCCGCTCTCGCCGACGAGCCGCATGGCCGCCCAGAACGCCGCCGGCGTGCTGGAGACGACCGGCAGGCCGTGACGCTCCTCCAGCGGCTTGGCGACGCCAAGCGTGCGCAGGCCGCCGCAGGAGATCAGGATGCCCTCGGCGTGCGGCGCCTTCGCCACCGCCTCGCTGCTCAGCGCGATGATGTCGGCCTCGCTCTTGCGGCCCGGCCCGCCGAACTCCAGGATGTCGAAGCACTCGAGCGACAGCGCTCTCGATGCCGGACGCGGCCAGCAATTCCTTCAGGCGCGCGTTGACCACATCGGTATAGGCCGTCGCGACCGCGACGCGCTTGCGCGCCGACCTCCCGCAGGCCGTCGACGATCGCCTGGCTCATGGTGCTCACCGGCAGCCCGGTGCGCGCGCGCAAGATCTTCGAGCAGCCGATCGTGCGCCTCGGGGCCGCGGTAGAACGTGAGCGAGGTGCCGATCACCATGATCGCGTCGACGCCCTTGCTGCACGAGATGCTCGGCCGCCGGCGGAATGGCGTCGAACGCCGCCGCGTAGCCTTCCGGCGTGAGCGAGCGCACGCCGACGCCGCGCGGCACGAAACGTCATGCCGGGATACATCTGATCGCCCTTCGGGCGGGACCTTGTCCTCCGCGAACGGCACGACCAGGCCGATCGTCACGTGCTTGCTCATATTGCTTGCGTCCCTTTAAATGTCACTCGATGCCGGCCGCACCGGCCGCCTGCACCACCTTGCCCCAGCGCACGATCTCGCTCTTGATGTAGGCGCCGAGCTCCTCCGGCGTGCTGGCGACGGGCTCCCAGCCGAGCCGCGTGAAGTGCGCCTTGGTGTCCGGCGACATCATGATGTCGTTGAACGTCCGGTTGAGCTTGGCCACGATCGGCGCCGGCGTGCCGGCGGGCGCGACCACCGCCTGCCAGGCATTCGCCTCGTAGTCCTTGATGCCGGCCTCCTGCATGGTCGGCATCTCCGGCATGGTCGCGATCCGCATCGCGGTCGTCACCGCGAGCGCCCGCACCTTGCCCTCGCGAATGAGCCCATGTGCGGAGCCGCCGACATCGCCGAACATCAGCTTGACGTGGCCTGCGACCACGTCCTGCAGCGCCGGCCCGCCGCCGCGATAGCTGACGTTGCGGATGTCGATGCCGGCCAGCGTCCGGAACAGCTCGGCGTTGACGTGATGCTGCGAGCCGACGCCGCCCGAAGCGTAGCTCAGGCCCGGGTTGGCCTTGGCGAGCGCACCAGATCCATCACCGAATGGACCGGCAGCGACGGATGCACGACCAGCACGAACGGCACCTCCGCGACCAGCGCAATCGGCGCGAAGTCCTTGGTCGGGTCGTAAGGGATGCTTCTTGTAGAGGCTCACCGCGATCGCATAGGTCGAGCTCGTGCCGAGCAGGATGGTGTAGCCGTCGGGCGGCGCTTGGCGACGAAGCCCGCGCCGAGCGTGGTGCCCGAGCCGGCGCGGTTCTCGACCACGAACGGCTGGCCGAGCCGCTGCTCCAGCCCCTTGGCGAAGAAGCGCGCCATCGCGTCGGTGCCGCCGCCGGCCGCATAAGGCACGACGAAGCGCACCGGCTGGGTGGGATAGTCCTGCGCGTGAGCAGCGCCGATGACAGTGATCGACACGACAGCTGCAATCGCGAGCCGGAGCAAGGCGTCCTCCCCTGTCGGCGTACGTCAATGATACCGACAGTCTAGAGACGCCAGTGGCCGGCACAAGCCGGCCACACCGTCGCAGGAGCAATGTCTCAGGAAGCAATGTCTAATGCGTCCTAGCCCTTCACTTGCGGACGCTCGCCCTCGTTCATGATGCCGAGCCGCTTGGCGACCTCGGCATAGGCCTCGATCAGCCCGTCCATGTCGCGGCGGGCCCTTTCACTCGCCGGCGATGCCGGCAAGACCTATGCCGCGATAGATCTCCGCGAGCGGCAGCGAGATGCCGAGCGCCGGCAGCTCGACTGAACCGTTGAGCGATCGCAGACGCTGTTCGGCGAATCCGTTTGCACGCGCGAAGACGACCACCTCCACGGCATCCTGCGCGATGACGACGTAGTGGGTGAGCGACGTCAGGCTCGTGTAGGCGGCGCGCTTCCAGCGGAGGTCGCGATCCTCAGTCGATGGCGAGAGCACTTCGAAGGCTACGATCGCGTCGCTGCGGTCGCGGCCTCCCAAGTCGGGCGACGCGCTCGTCCGGGGAAGGATAATGACATCGGGCTCGGGCCGGTTCGTTTCCGACACACGCACGCCAAGGCCGGGCAAAACCTCCCAGGTTGGCGACAACTCGCGCTCCCGCAGCGTCAGAGCAAAGAGTACGTTCTTGACAATCGCCTGATGCAGTCGACTCGGCGCGGCGTTCAAGATCGGCTCCCCGTCGATCAGCTCCCACTTCTCGTCGTCCGGACGCCGGTCGGTGAAGGCGTAGAATTCCTCCACCGTCATCGGGCCGGTGTTGATCGTGGGGACGCCCATGGAGCGCCCTCCTGCGCTCAGCCCTTCACCAGCACCGGCCCGGTGCCCTGCGGGCGCTCGCCCTCGCTCATGATGCCGAGGCGCTTGGCGACTTCGGTATAGGCCTCGAGCAGCCCGCCGAGGTCGCGGCGGAAGCGGTCCTTGTCGAGCTTCTCGTTCGACTTGATGTCCCACAGCCGGCAGGAGTTGGGCGAGATCTCGTCCGCCACCACGATCCGCATCAGATCGTTCTCCCACAGCCGCCCGGTCTCCATCTTGAAGTCGACGAGCCGGATGCCGACGCCGAGGAAGACGCCGGAGAGGAAGTCGTTGACGCGGATGGCGAGCGCCATGATGTCGTCGATCTCCTGCGGCGTCGCCCAGCCGAAGGCGGTGATGTGCTCCTCCGACACCATCGGGTCGTTGAGCTGGTCGTTCTTGTAGTAGAACTCGATGATCGAGCGCGGCAGCTGCGTGCCCTCCTCGATGCCGAGCCGCTGCGACAGCGAGCCGGCCGCGACGTTGCGCACCACCACTTCGAGCGGAATGATCTCGACCTCGCGGATCAACTGCTCGCGCATGTTGAGCCGGCGGATGAAGTGCGTCGGAACGCCGATGTCGTTGAGATGCTGGAAGACGTATTCGGAGATCCGGTTGTTGAGGACGCCCTTGCCTTCGATCACCTCGTGCTTCTTCGCATTGAAGGCGGTCGCGTCGTCCTTGAAGTGCTGGATCAGCGTTCCGGGCTCCGGTCCTTCGTAGAGGACCTTGGCCTTGCCTTCGTAGATGCGGCGACGGCGGCTCATCGGGAGTGTACCGTGGTTTGTGAATGTCCATGTGATGCCGTGGCTCCGTGTTGTACAAGCAGTGTCTTGTCCGCGGCGGCGGAACGCGGCGGCGCGAGCTGAACGATGGGGGCGGCGCGTCCATGGTCGGAACCTAGCCGATCGCGCCGGGCAGCACAATCAAAGACATCGCGCCAAGTTTCGGAGCCTTGACTGCATCAACAGTCGGCAGCGCTCACGTCGCGCCCCATTGATTCGTGCGCGCTCACTGCTTGTCACCTTGGGCGCACGATCGGATGCGCGGCGTCGCATGTGCTAAGCTCGCGCCGCACATCTACGTCCTTGCCGCGTGAAACCAGCACGAGAGGCACGACCATGACCACGTTCGACAAGCGCGAGGAAGGCTTCGAGAAGCAGTTCGCGCATGACGAGGAACTGAAATTCAAGGCGACGGCGCGGCGCAACAAGCTGCTCGGCCTGTGGGCGGCCGAAAAGCTCGGCCTCACCGGCGCCGAGGCCGAGGCCTACGCCAAGGAAGTCGTCATGGCCGACTTCGAGGAGGCCGGCGACGACGATGTCTTCCGCAAGGTGCGCAAGGATTTCGACGCCAAGGGCGTGGCGCAGTCCGACCACCAGATCCGCCGCACCATGGACGAGCTGATGGCGACAGGCGGTCGCGCAGATCAAGGCCGGCGACTTGACCGTCACCGGCGAGCGCTTCGATGGCTGACTACCGTTCACCGCTCGCGCGCAGCGCTCAAGGCCGGCGAGACCGTCTATACCGGCTGGTGCGGCCTGCCCTATCCGATCGTCGCCGAGATCGTCGCGCGCGAGGGCTTCCCGGCGGTCACGCTCGACGGCCAGCACGGGCTGTGGGACACCGGCTGCGATCGTCGCCGCGGTCGCGGCGGTGCGCCAGGGCGGCGCGGCGCCGGTCGTGCGCGTGCCGGTCGGCGACTTCGCGAGCGTCAGCCGCGCGCTCGATTTCGGCGCCGAAGGCATCATCGCGCCGATGATCAACACGCCAGGCGGATGCGCGCGCCTTCGCGGCCGTCGCCAAATTTCCGCCGATCGGCGAGCGCAGCTGGGGACCGCACCGCGCCATGATGCTCGGCGGCATTCACCGACCAGAAGGTCTATCTCGCCGAGGCCAACGACCTGACCGTCACGCTTCGCGATGATCGAGACGCGCACGGCGCTCGCCAATATCGACGCGATCGCGGCAACGCCGGGCATCGACGGGCTGTTCCTCGGGCCGTCCGATCTCTCGATCGCGCTGTCGAACGGCGCGCTCGCTCGATCCGCTGTCGAAGGACGTCGACGCGCGAGATCGACCGCATCATCGCGGCCGCCACGCAAGGCCGGAAAGATTCCCGGGAGCCTATTGCCACAACGCCGAGCGCGCCGCCGCGCTCGCCAAGCGCGGCATGCGCTTCCTCGCGGTGTCGAGCGACATGGGGTTCCTGCGCGGCGGGGCCGCCGCGCAGATGAAGGTGCTCAAGGGCGGCTGTAGGAGCCTCACTGTGTCGTCCCCGCGAAGGCGGGACCCGTAACCCTCGGTCAGCGTCCAAGCATCGCCACATCGCAAGACACGGCGATGGGTCCCGCCTTCGCGGGGACGGCCGATGCGATCGCATCCTCAGCGGATGCGTGATGACGGAGTACGCTGCGCTCAATCGGTCTTGCCAATCACCGCCATGATGCGGTCGAGCACCGCGCCACGTCGGCCTCGACCTCAGCGGCCTGCACCACGACCACCCGATAGCCGCGCTCCTCGAGCCACGCGCGGCGCTCGCACGCGCCTTGCCGGCAGCCTCGCTTTCCTCGCCGGCACGAGATCGATCACGAGGCGCAGCGGAAACGACACCAGGTCGGTGATGTGCGCGCCCGATCGGCGTCTGCCGCTTGAAGCCGTGGCCGGCAAAGCGGCGGTCCTTGGTGAGCGCGTCCCACAGCGTGCGCTCGGCCTCGGTCGGATTGCGGCGCAGGAGCCGCGCCAGCCCGCGCACCGGCGACGCGCTCGTCCGGCGCGCGGCCCTCGCGTGCTCGGCGAGCAGCGTGCGCAGCATCTCGGCCTCCGCGCCGTCGAGCACGCCGCCGCGCGCCGGGCCCTTGCGGCCTTCCGCGATCGACATGATGACGCCCGAGAGCGTCTGGATGTCCTGCCGGGTCGGCTGCATGCGCTGAAAGATGTTGCGCAGGTTGATCATCATGGTCTCGTGCTTGTCGGCCGGCCGGAAGAACTCGACCTGGTCGAGCTCGCGCTCGAGATTGGCGAAGAACGCCAAGAGCTGCTCCTTGGTGGCGGGCTCCGATTTCTGCGGCATCGCGAACGGCAGCGCGCCGCCGCAGTCGCGAGCTTGAACCACTCATAGGCGACGATCAGCGACCGCCTGCGCGAGATTGAGCGAGGCGAAGGCCGGATTGACCGGAAAGGTGACGATGCGTCGGCGAGCGCGACCTCGTCGTTCTCGAGCCCGTAGCGCTCGCGCCCGAACAGCGACGCCGACGGTCTCGCCGGCCGCGACCGCGGCGCCATCTCGCGCGCCGCCTCCTCCGGCGCCGATCACCGGCTTGGCCTGGTCGTGGGCGCGCGCGGTCGTCGCCAGCACGAAGGTGCAGTCCGCGATCGCCGCCTCGACCGTGTCGAACAGCGCCGCCTCGTCGAGGATGCGGTCGGCGCCGGAGGCCGCGACCTAGGCGCGCGGGTTGGGCCAGCCGTCGCG
Organism: uncultured Alphaproteobacteria bacterium; assembly: GCA_963745515.1. Lineage (GTDB taxonomy): Bacteria > Pseudomonadota > Alphaproteobacteria > Rhizobiales > Xanthobacteraceae > VAZQ01. The sequence goes on along the minus strand of CAVUXO010000004.1, from coordinate 202,411 downwards.
CGGCTTGACCAGGCGCAGCCGCGACAGCCCGAAATTGGCCATCGCGCGCGCGGCGGCGCCGATATTCTCGCCGAGCTGCGGCTCGACCAGGATCACGATCGGGCCCGGCGGTCGCGATCCAGCGTCTTGGTCTTGTCGGTCCCGGCCCCGGGCATGCAGTGCTCCTCGGCGGGCAAGTGCCCTGAAGGCGCAGCCCCTGCCCAAGCCGGCCGCTTGCGTCAAGCGGCAGCACTGCATCCGGCCGAACGATCCGCAGCGCTTGGCGGCTCTTTTACCAGCGGAGTGCGGATGCTATAGGGCGCGCGCCGAACTCCCGTCAGTCGGATTCCCGGTTGGCGGTCTCCGCGCCGAGAACAATTCATTTGAGGGCCCGAGGGAGAAGCCTTCCCCCCGCCCATCAATGGTCAGTTTCCGGTCGGCCCAAACAAGCACGGCGACCAGAGGTGCTAGCATGCCAAATCTCGAAATCATGTGGACAAAGGTCGATGAAGCCCCGGCGCTCGCGACCTATTCCCTGCTGCCGATCGTCGAAGCCTTCGTGGGCGCGGCGGGTGTGTCCGTGAAGCTGAAGGACATCTCGCTGGCCGGTCGCATCATCGCCAATTTCCCCGAGAAGCTCACCCCTGCGCAACGGATCAACGACGAACTCACCGAACTCGGCGAGCTCACGTTGAGGCCCGAAGCCAACATCATGAAGCTGCCCAACATCTCCGCCTCGATCCCGCAGCTCAAGGCCGCGATCAAGGAACTGCAAGGCAAGGGCTACGACGTTCCGGACTATCCGGACAATCCGACGACGGACGCCGAGAAGGAGATCAAGTCCCGCTACGGCAAGGTGTTCGGCAGCGTCGTCAACCCGATATTGCGCGAAGGCAATTCCGACCGCCGCGCCGCCGGCGCCGTCAAGCAATACGCCCGCAACAATCCGCACAAGATGGGCGCCTGGAGTCCCAACTCCAAATCGCATGTGGCGTACATGTCGGGCGGCGATTACTACGGCTCGGAAATCTCGACCACCGTCGCGTCGGCGACCAACGCCCGCATCGAGCTTGTCGGCGCCGACGGCGCCGTCACGGTGCTGAAGGCGAAGACGCCGCTTCAGGCCGGCGAGATCATCGACGCGGCGGTGATGAGCCGCAAGGCGCTGCGCGCCTTCTTTGCCGAGCAGATCGAAGCCGCCAAGAAGGAAGGCGTGCTGTTCTCGCTGCACGTGAAGGCGACCATGATGAAGATCTCCGATCCCATCATATTCGGCCATGCCGTTTCCGTCTTCTTCGCCGATGTGATCGAGAAGCACGCCGCCACGCTGAAGCGTCTCGGCGTCAATCTCAACAACGGCTTCGGCGATCTGCTGACGAAGATCGAGACGCTGCCGGCAGCCGAAAAAGAAGCGATCAAGGCCGACATCGCCGCCGAGTACGCGAAACGACCGGGCCTCGCCATGGTCAATTCCGACAAGGGGATCACCGGCCTGCATGTGCCCAGCGACGTCATCATCGACGCTTCGATGCCGGCGATGATCCGCGAGTCCGGCCGCATGTGGGGCCCCGACGGCAAGCTGCACGACGCCATGGCCGCGATCCCGGATCGCTCCTACGCGAGGCTGTATCAGGCGGTCATCGACGACTGCAAGGCCCACGGCGCGTTCGATCCCAAGACCATGGGCTCGGTTCCCAACGTGGGGTTGATGGCGCAGGCGGCCGAGGAGTACGGCTCGCACGACAAGACGTTCGAAGTTCCCGCGGCCGGAACGGTCCGCGTCGTCGCCGATGACGGCAAGGTGCTGCTGGAGCGTCCGGTCGAGACCGGCGACATCTTCCGCATGTGCGAGCTCAGGGACGCGCGCGATCCAGGACTGGGTCAAGCTCGGCGTGCGCCGCGCGCGCCTCACCGGCACCCCGGCGGTGTTCTGGCTCGACGCCAAGCGCGCGCATGACGCCCAGGTCATCGCCAAGGTCGAGAAGTACCTGAAGGATCAAGACACCGCGGGGCTCGACATCCGCATTCTGGCGCCGGTCGAAGCGATCAAGTTTTCGCTCGAGCGCATCCGCAAGGGGCAGGACACGATCTCCGTCACCGGCAACGTGCTGCGCGACTATCTGACCGACCTGTTCCCGATCATGGAGCTCGGCACCTCGGCCAAGATGCTGTCGATCGTTCCGCTGTTGGCGGGCGGCGGTACTTTTCGAGACCGGTGCCGGCGGCTCGGCGCCCAAGCACGTGGAGCAGTTCCAGCAAGAGGGCTATCTGCGCTGGGATTCGCTCGGCGAGTTCCTCGCGCTCGGCGCGTCGCTCGAACATCTGGCGCAGACCTACAAGAACGCCAAGGCGCAGGTTCTCGCCGACACGCTCGACACGGCCATCGGCAAGATCCTCGAGTTCAACCGCTCTCCGGCGCGCAAGGTCGGCGAACTCGACAATCGCGGCAGCCATTTCTACCTCGCCCTGTACTGGGCTCAGGCGCTGGCCGCGCAGACCAAGGACGCGGAGCTGCAAGCCCGCTTCAAACCGCTGGCCGAGACGCTCGCCAAGAACGAGGCCAAGATCAATGGCGAGCTGATCGGCGCGCAAGGCAAGCCGGTCGACATCGGCGGTTACTACCTGCCCGATTCCGCCAAGACGTCGGCCGCGATGCGGCCGAGCGCCACGCTGAACGCCGCGCTCGCCGCGCTCTGACGCGGAGTCCGGCGGCGGCGGGCGTTTCCGAGGCCATGACTCGCTCGATGACACTCGCTCGATGACGAACTCATCGAGCGGGTCTTTAGTCCGGGCGGCAAATTCCTCGCCGCGTTTTGCTCGCAGCCACGCGCCTCTGGATACGGCTTAAGTCCACGAGCTAACGCGCCTTTCACGGCAAGAAAGTCGATGCTATAGAGCCCGCCGAGGCTGCTGCGGCGGCGCCGTCAATGCGCGAGCGCCGAATTTTCCGTCAGTCCGACGACCGATACCGATGCCGGCTCTCAAAAGGTGGCTCCTTAAATGGCGAAGATCAAGGTCAAGAACCCGGTCGTCGAGATGGACGGCGACGAGATGACCCGCATCATCTGGAAGTTCATCAAGGACAAGCTGATCCATCCCTATCTCGACATCGACCTGCTCTATTACGATCTCGGCATGGAGAAGCGCGACGAGACCAACGACCAGATCACCATCGACGCGGCCAAGATGACCAAGAAGGTCGGCGTCGCCGTCAAATGCGCCACCATCACGCCCGACGACGGCCGCGTGAAGGAATTCAACCTCAAGGAGATGTGGCGCTCGCCCAACGGCACCATCCGCAACATCCTCGGCGGCGTGATCTTCCGCGAGCCGATCATCTGCAAGAACGTGCCGCGGCTGGTGCCGGGCTGGACCAAGCCGATCATCATCGGCCGCCACGCCTACGGCGACCAGTATCGCGCCACCGACTTCAAGGTGCCCGGCAAGGGCAAGCTCTATCTCACCTTCGTCGGCGACGACGGCCAGAAGATCGAGCGCGAGGTGTTCCAGTTCCCGGGCGCCGGCGTCGCGATGGCGATGTACAACCTCGACGACTCGATCCGCGATTTCGCGCGCGCCTCGATGAACTTCGCGCTCAACCGCGGCTATCCGCTCTATCTCTCGACCAAGAACACGATCGTCAAGGTCTATGACGGCCGCTTCATCGACATCTTCCAGGAGGTCTTCGACAAGGAGTTCAAGGACAAGTTCGCGGCGAAGAAGATCACCTACGAGCACCGCCTGATCGACGACATGGTGGCGTCGTCGCTGAAGTGGTCGGGCGGCTATGTCTGGGCCTGCAAGAACTACGACGGCGACGTGCAGTCCGACACCGTGGCGCAGGGCTACGGCTCGCTCGGCCTGATGACCTCGGTGCTGACCACGCCGGACGGCAAGGTGGTCGAGGCCGAAGCCGCCCACGGCACCGTGACGCGCCACTATCGCCAGCACCAGAAGGGCGACGAGACCTCGACCAACTCGGTCGCCTCGATCTTCGCCTGGACGCGCGGCCTCGCGCACCGCGCCAAGCTCGACAACAACCCCGAGCTCGCGAAGTTCGCCTCCACGCTGGAGAAGGTCACGGTCGACACGGTCGAGTCCGGCTTCATGACCAAGGACCTCGCGCTCCTGGTCGGCCCCGACCAGAAGTGGCTCTCGACCACCGGCTTCCTCGACAAGATCGACGAGAACCTGAAGAAGGCGATGGCGGCCTGAGGCCGTCCTCTTGTTGAGCTTTGCGTGCCGGGCCCCGGTGGGGGCCCGGCTTATTTCTTACGCCAAGCAGCCCTGCCGGCCACATGGCGATCCGCAAGGATACGCGCTATATTGGCTGGATGAACATCGCGCTGCGCACGCCATTGACGGTCGATGATTATCTCGCCTGGGCTCGCACCCAGAAGGATCCGCCTCGCACGGAACTGATCAACGGACAGATCGTCCCCATGTCGCCTGAACGCGTCGCGCACAACCGAGCAAAGGGCAAAGTATATCTCACTTTGACACGCGCAATAGCAACGGCGGGCATCGTGGGCGAAGTATTTACCGACGGCCTGACCGTTCCGATCGACCAACACACCGCCTACGAGCCTGACGCCCTCGTGCGTTGCGGCAACCCCTTGTCCCCTGACCAGATGAAAGTGACCGACCCCGTCATCATCGTGGAAGTCAAGTCGCCATCAACCGCACACATGGATACGAGTGCCAAGCTGATTGGCTATTTCAAGCTGCCAAGCGTTTACCACTATCTTTTTGTGGACCCCGACGCACGCAAGGTCACCCACCATAGGCGCATCGCCAGTGGCACTGTCGAAGCAGACACACTGACGTCCGGCATCATCCGGCTCGATCCACCCGGGTTAACAGTCGAAGCAGCCGATCTATTCGGCTGAGCTAGCCCACCGCTTGATATTCATGCTCGATGTTCGTACTTGGCACCCGACCGTGCCCGGCTTTTTGTTGCCATGGTAGCATGCTCGTTGCGCTCGCCTCACCACGTTGCTCGTGCATCGAGGGCCATGAAACGCATTTTCCGCATCGTCGGCGCGCTCGCTCTGCTGCTCGCCGGGTTCATCTACCTCAACAACGCGAACTGGCTGACCAGTGCCCCCGAAAGCAGGCCTATCCTGCTCGCGCATCGTGGACTGGCGCAAACCTTCGACCTCGATGGCGTGACGAGCGACACCTGCACCGCCACGCGCATTCACGTGCCCACGCACCCTTATCTCGAGAATACGCTCGCCTCGATGGAGGCCGCTTTCCGGGCCGGGGCCGACATCGTCGAGCTCGACGTGCATCCGACGACCGACAGCCGCTTCGCCGTATTCCATGACTGGACGCTCGACTGCCGCACCGACGGCAAGGGCGTCACGCGCGAACACGCGCTTACCGCACTGAAGGCGCTCGACGTCGGTTACGGCTACACCGCCGATGGCGGCAAGACCTTTCCGTTCCGCGGCAAGGGCATCGGGCTGATGCCATCGCTTGACGACGTGCTCAGCACGTTTCCGGACCAGCGCTTCCTCATCCACATCAAGAGCACCGATCCGCATGAAGGCGAACGGCTTGCTTCCCATCTCGCCATCCTGCCGCCGGCACAGCGCGCACATCTGATCGTCTACGGCGGCAATTTGCCGGTCGAGAGATTCCACCAGCGTCTGCCGGACGTACGCGCCATGTCGCGCGCGGGTCTGACGCAATGCCTTCTGCGCTACATCGCGATCGGCTGGAGCGGTTACGTCCCGGCCGCCTGCCATCACAGCCTGGTGCTGGTTCCGGTCAACGCGGCGCCATGGCTGTGGAATTGGCCCAACGGTTTTCTCAATCGGATGGCTCGCGCCGGCAGCATCGTCGTGGTGGTCGGCCCTTACAGTCCCGGCGAGTTCTCGCGCGGGATCGACAGCGAGGCGGAATTCGGTCAGCTGCCACATGGATTTGCCGGCGGCATCTGGACCAATCGCATCGACCGGATCGGCGCACTGGCACGGCCGCGGCATTAGGGCGCAACGCCGGTAAAGGGGCACAAAAAAGAAAGCTAGCTTTGAACCAAGATCGGGGGTCGCGCTACGTAGGATCACCGCGGGTAACCTGCCTTTTGAGGCGCGCAAGTTGGACAAGGAGCTTCTATGATCCATCAATCATCGTTTGCCATCATTATTGCTACTGTATTGGTGGCGACCGAGGCCGCGGCACAAATGCCCGCTCCGATCGCCGCGCCGGGCGAAACCGGGATCGTGACTCTGCACGCCGAAGGCGCGCAGGTCTACGACTGCAAGGCCGGCGCCGACGGCAAGCTTGCCTGGGCGTTCCGCGAGCCGATTGCGACGCTCCTTCTCGACGGCAAGACGGTCGGCCGCCACTACGCCGGCCCGAACTGGGATCACGTCGACGGCAGCGGCGTCACCGGCAAGGTGCTCGCCAACGCGCCCGGCAAGACTGCCAATGACATTCCCTGGCTCAAGCTCGAAGTGACGGCGCGCCGTGGCAATGGTGTGCTCGCGGGCGCGACCACGATCCAGCGCATCAACACGGTCGGCGGTGTCATGAGCGGGGCCTGCGACAAGGCTGGCGCTTTCCACAGCGCGCCTTACGCCACCGAGTACGTGTTTCTGCGCAAGGGATCGTGAGGCGATTCGACCCAGCATACTCCCACGACAGGTGGCGATCGGCGGTTGCGCGAGCTATATTGCGGCCATGAACATCGCGCTCCGCCGATCATTCACTGTCGAAGAGTACCTTGCCTGGACGCAGACCCAGAGCGACTTGCCGCGCACGGAGCTCATCAACGGACAGATAGTCGCGATGACGCCTGAGCGGGTCGAGCATATCGAAATCAAGGTTGCGGCGGTCATTGCACTGAAGAAGGCTATCGCACGTGCTGGCGTTTCCTGTCACGCGCTCGGTGACGGAATGACCGTGCGCATAGATGATCACACGGCTTACGAGCCGGACGCCCTCGTCTATTGTGGTGAGCGATTGAAGCGCGGCGCGATGTTAGCGCGCGACCCTGTCGTCATTGTCGAAGTGCTGTCACCAACGACGTCGCACACCGACACCAGTGCCAAGCTGATAGGCTACTTCAAGATTCCAAGCGTTCACCACTACCTGATCATCGATCCGGACGCGTGCGCGGTCGCGCATCATTCCCGTGCCGCCAACGGAACTGTCTCCGGCCACACGATAACATCCGGCACGATCCGGCTCGACCCGCCGGGGCTGTCGCTCGACGTACCCGAGATCTTTGAGTGAGCTAGCCGCCGAGCGCCGCCGCAATGGCGGCGAGCGCGTCATCGGCCTTGGAGCCGTCGGGGCCGCCGGCCTGCGCCATGTCGGGCTTGCCGCCGCCGCCCTTGCCGCCCAAGCACCGCAGATGCTTTGCGCACCAGGTCAACGGCCGAGATACGCGCTATCGAGATCGGGTGTTACGCCGACCACAATGCTGGCCTTGCCGTCCTCGCTGGTGGCGACGAGCGCCACGACGCCGGACCCAAGCTGTTTCTTGCCCTCGTCGGCAAGGCTTTTCAGGTCCTTGATGTCGATGCCGGAAACCGAGCGCGCCATCAGCTTGATATCGCCGACCATGCGCACGCCGTCGGCGCCCTCGCTCCTGGCACCGCCACCCATGGCGAGCTTCTTCTTGGCCTCGGAGAGCTCGCGCTCCAGCTTGCGCCGTTCATCGACCACTTGAGCAAGGCGGCTCGGCAGGTCCTCAACTGATACTTTAAGCTCCGCAGCAGCCGTCTTGGCGAGCTCGCCGACGTGATGCGCGGCCTTGCGCGCGGCGGTGCCGGTGAGCGCCTCGATGCGGCGCACGCCGGCCGCGACGCCCGCCTCGCCGACCACCGAGATGAGCCCGATGTCGCCGGTGCGCCGCACATGCGTGCCGCCGCACAGCTCGACCGACCAGCCCATGGTGTTGCCGCTATCGCCCATGGCGACCACGCGCACCTCGTCGCCGTATTTCTCGCCGAACAGCGCGCGCGCGCCGGACGCGATCGCGTCATCGACCGCCATCAGGCGCGTGGTGACCGGCGAATTCTGCAGCACGATGTCGTTGGCGATGTCCTCGACCCGCTCGAGCTCGGCCGCGCTGATCGGCTTGGGATGCGAGAAATCGAAGCGCAGCCGCTCGGGCGCCACAAGAGAGCCCTTCTGCGCGACGTGATCGCCGAGCACCTGGCGCAGCGCCTCGTGCAACAGATGCGTCGCCGAATGGTTCTGTCGGATCGCGCCGCGACGCGCATGATCGACCGTAAGCGCAACCGGCACGCCGATCTTGAGCGTGCCCTCCTCGACCGTGCCGGAATGCACGAACAGGTCGCCGGCCTTCTTCTGCGGTATCGGTGACGCGGAAGCGCACGCCATCCGCGCTGATTGTACCAGTGTCGCCGACCTGGCCGCCGGACTCGCCATAGAACGGCGTCTGGTTGAGCACGACCGCGCCGCTCTCGCCTGCCTTGAGCGACGGCGATGTCCTTGCCGTCCTTCACCAGCGCAACCACCACGCCCTCGGCGGTCTCGGTGTCGTAGCCCAGGAACTCGGTCGCACCGATCTTTTCGCGCAGGCCGAACCACACGGCTTCCGTCGCGGCCTCGCCGGACCCCTTCCAGGATTCGCGCGCCTTCTCGCGCTGGCGCTCCATGGCGGTGTTGAAGGCGTCGGTATCGACCGTGATGCCGCGCGGCTTGAGCGCGTCCTGCGTCAGGTCGAGCGGGAAGCCATAGGTGTCGTAGAGCGTGAACGCGGTCTCGCCCTTGAGCTTGTCACCCTTCTTGAGGTCGCTCGAGGCCTCATCGAGGATGACAAGCCCGCGCTCGAGCGTGCGACGGAAGCGCGTCTCCTCGAGCTTGAGCGTTTCGGTAATGAGCGCCTCGCGCGCGCACCAGCTCGGGATAGGCCTGCCCCATCTCGCGCACCAGTGTCGGCACGAGCCGAAAGAGCAGAGGCTCCTTGGCGCCAAGGAGCTCGGCGTGCCGCATGGCGCGGCGCATGATGCGGCGGAGCACATAGCCGCGGCCCTCGTTCGAGGGCAGCACGCCATCGGCGATCAGGAACGCGCTCGCGCGCAGATGGTCGGCGATGACGCGATGCGACACTCCGCGCAGCCCTTCAGCCTCTACACCGGTCAGCTCGGCGACATGCATGATGACCGCGCCGAACAGGTCGATCTTGTAGTTGTCGTGCGTGCCCTGCAGCACCGCCGCGATGCGCTCAAGTCCCATGCCGGTGTCGATCGAGGGCTTCGGCAGGCCGACGCGCTTGCCGCCCTCCTGCTGCTCGAACTGCATGAACACGAGGTTCCAGATCTCGATGAAGCGGTCGCCATCGGCGTCGGGCGAACCGGGCGGCCCGCCCGGAATGTGGGCGCCGTGATCGAAGAAGATCTCGGAGCAGGGACCGCAGGGCCCAGTGTCACCCATCTGCCAGAAGTTGTCGCTGCCGGCGATGCGCACGATCTTGCTCTCGGGCAGGCCGGCGATCTTCCTCCACAGCCGGAAAGCATCGTCGTCGTCGACATAAACGGTCACCATCAGGCGGTCGACCGGCAGATCGAACTCCTTGGTGATGAGATTCCAGGCCAGCTCGATCGCGCGCTCCTTGAAGTAGTCGCCGAACGAGAAGTTGCCGAGCATCTCGAAAAACGTGTGATGACGCGCCGTGTAGCCGACATTGTCGAGGTCGTTGTGCTTGCCGCCCGCCCGCACGCATTTCTGCGCCGTCGCCGCCCGCACATAGGGGCGCTTTTCGAGGCCGGTGAACACGTTCTTGAACTGCACCATGCCGGCATTGGTGAACATCAGCGTCGGGTCGTTGCGCGGCACGAGCGGCGAGGACGGCACCACGGTGTGGCCGTTTTTGGCAAAGTAGTCGAGGAAGGCCGACCTGATCTCGTTGACGCCGCTCATTTGCTCATCGTTCCCGGACATGCCGTCCAAGGGCCGTCCCGTCCTGCGTTGCTTCAACTTGCCGCTTTTACCGGCGCCCCCCCTCTCTGTCCAGGAACCGGCGGGCCGCACCGCCGCGTTTCCAACCCGCGGCCGGTTCTATATAAGCGCCAGCGCCCCGTCCCGCGACCCGCACAGCACACCAAACCCACAACCCATGCCCCACACCGTTTCGCAGCTCGAACAGACGTTACGGGCGCGCCGTTTTGCCATCACCACCGAGCTCACCCCGCCGGTCTCGTTCGATCCGGACGATCTCCTGCACAAGGCGCGACCGCTCAAAGGCCTCGCCGACGCCGTCAACGTCACCGATGGAGCGAGCGCCCGCGCCCACATGAGCGCGCTCGCGGCAGCCGCGTTGTTGGCGCGCGACGGAATCGAGCCGATCCTGCAGCTCACCTGCCGCGACCGCAACCGCATCGCGCTGCAGGCCGATCTGATGGGCGCGGCGGCGCTCGGCGTGCCTAATTTGCTCCTGCTCACCGGCGACGACCCCAAAGCTGGCGACCAGCCCGACACCAAGCCGGTGTTCGATGTCGATTCGACGGCGCTGACCGCCATGGCGCGGATCATGCGCGATCAGGGCGAGCTGCCGACCGGCCGCAGGATTACCGGCCAGGCGGGCTTCTTTCTCGGCACCGCCGACATGCCGATCGACCCGCCGCCCGGCTGGGTGCCGACGAAACTCGCCGCCAAGATCGAGGCCGGTGCGCAGTTCGCACAAACCCAGTTCTGCATGGATCAAGGCATCGTAGCGCGCTACGCGCAGCGGCTTGCCGCCAACGACACGACCCGCCCGCTGCACCTCCTGATCGGCATCGCACCGCTGCGCTCGGCCAAGTCGGCGCGCTGGATGAAGGAGCACCTCTACGGCACGATCATACCGGATGATGTGATTGAGCGGCTGGAGCGCGCGGCCGATCCGGCCGCCGAAGGCATTCGCATCTGCGTGGAGCTGGTTGATGCGCTTGCCGCCATTCCGGGAGTCGCTGGCGTGCATATCATGGCGCCAGCGAACGAGGCGGTAGTGCCCGAGGTGATTGCGCAGGCGCGCCAACGGCTGCCACAGCGATAAGACGCGCCCTCGCGGCCTCAATCTCCGCGCCCTCGATAAAGCAATGGCCGGGACATAAGCGCGTTTCACGCGCGTCCATAGCCCGTCGAAGACGGGCGTTAACGCCCTTTAGGACGCGCTATGCCCGGCCACGACGACGCCTGAATCGCTTTCCCAGAGTGAGGCGCGCGCGCCTCCTTCAGTCATTCTTTTTGGCTTTTCGACTTTGTTAGGCTTTTTAGGCTTTTTAGGCTTTTCGACTCTTTTTTCTTCGATGGCTTTTTGGCCACCTCCGCAATCACTCCTCGCCCTCATCATCGTCACCCTCCTCCTTCTCGCCGGTCAGGATCTTTTCGGCGATCAGGCCGGAGTTCTGGCGCACCGCCGCTTCGATCCGGGCGGCGACGTCGGGGTTCTGCTTGAGGAAGGTCTTGGCGTTCTCGCGACCCTGGCCGATGCGCTGGCTGTCGTAGGAGAACCAGGCGCCCGACTTCTCAACGACGCCGACCTTGACGCCGAGATCGACGAGCTCGCCCACCTTCGATACGCCTTCGCCATACATGATGTCGAACTCGACGGACTTGAACGGCGGGGCAAGCTTGTTCTTGACCACCTTGACGCGGGTCTGGTTGCCGACCACCTCGTCGCGCTCCTTGATCGCGCCGATGCGGCGGATGTCGAGGCGCACGGAGGCATAGAACTTGAGCGCGTTGCCGCCGGTCGTGGTCTCCGGCGAGCCGTACATGACGCCGATCTTCATGCGGATCTGGTTGATGAAGATGACCATCGTGTTGGACTTGTTGATCGAGGCGGTAAGCTTGCGCAGCGCCTGGCTCATCAGGCGCGCCTGCAGGCCGGGCATCTGGTCGCCCATCTCGCCTTCGAGCTCCGCGCGCGGGACCAGCGCCGCGACCGAATCGATCACCAGGATGTCGACCGCGCCCGAGCGCACCAGGGTGTCGGCGATCTCGAGCCCCTGCTCGCCAGTGTCGGGCTGCGAGATCAGGAGGTCGTCGACGTTGACGCCGAGCTTGCGGGCATAGATCGGGTCGAGCGCGTGCTCGGCATCCACAAAGGCGCAGATGCCACCCTTCTTCTGCGCTTCCGCCACGCAATGCAGCGCAAGCGTGGTCTTGCCGGAGGATTCCGGCCCGTAGATCTCGACCACTCGCCCGCGCGGCAGCCCGCCGACGCCGAGCGCGATGTCGAGGCCGAGCGAGCCGGTCGACACCGTGTCCACATCCATCGACTTGTCGTTCTTGCCGAGCCGCATGATCGAGCCCTTGCCGAAACTGCGCTCGATCTGGGAGAGCGCGGCATCAAGGGCTTTCGTCTTGTCCATGGATGAGCCTTCAACAACGAGACGAACGACGGCGTTCGACATGTCCCACTCCTTATGACCGGGATTCGAAAGAGCGACAACGCGAGCCCATCCCGCGGGCGCTGCCCGATGTGGACACAATGTACATGATTTGTTCTCAGTTCGCAATATGTTCTATTCGCAGATTGAGGAAATGTCCCACCCTATTAGGATAGATGTCCTAGGTTGTGTCCTACGTTAATGTGTACGTCAACGCACATTGGCGCTTATCCGTATGAGAATCCGAAGCGCCCCGTAAGGAAGGAACGAAAAGGGAAACGAAGTTGTACGCCAGTTTTGCGGGAATAGGCCGCCTCACGCGCTGCCGCCAAATAAAACGCCTCGCCGTGAGGGTGGCGAGGCGCAAGTCATGGGAGGTTTTCCCAAAGAGAAGCACCGACTTTATACGAACTTTGTATCGTTCCTCATAGCCGTCACGACGTAGTCACATCGTCGCATACCAAGGGACACCAGTTGTCTTAACGACACGGAGTCAAATTGGCCGCGGCCTCATCCACGCGATCAAAAGACAAACAGGAGAAGGCCCCACGCGGAAGCCTACCAATTCATTTTCCACCGCCCGGCTGAGCGCAACCGGAACATTCATCGCATGCGATTTTCGGCGGCTCACCTCGCCCGCGACTTTTCTAGGCGCGCCCAAAAAATAAGCCCCGCACGAGCGGGGCCAAGTCAAAGGGAGGAAACGCCCCCTTTCAGGGGCAACTGCAAAATATCAAAGTCGGCCGCGCTTGCCACGGCCAGTTGCAATTAGCGGGAACTTGTGACTTTTAGGACACAGTTTTTGAAACCGCTTTCCACAGGCGTACTTTCTGTTGCCGTAATGGTGCCGTGGTAGGGCCTCGCTGGGCGAGGAACCGTCATAAAAATCATGCGCTTGCCGCCACCGTTGGCGCCATGCTGATCCGTTCAGGTGAGTCCAAGATCGTGGGGTGGAGACACCTGGCGCGGCGATGATCCTCTGGCACTATCCACAGCCTTGGTTGAAGGATGTGAATGAGGATGCCCAGTAAATGCCCAATGCCTGAAAGAACGCCTCTCGAAGGAAGGTGATTGATTGGCGGCCGCCCCTAGTCCAGTCGCTCTGATCACCGGCGCCTCAGCCGGGATCGGTGCTGCCTTCGCGCGGCTCCTGGCCGAGCGCGGCCACGAATGCGCACTCACAGCACGCCGCGCCGATCGGCTCACGTCACTGGCCGACGCGATCGCGGCAGCCGGCCACAAACGCCCTCATGTCATCGCGCTCGACCTCGCCGCGCGCGACGGTCCCTCACGGCTCGCCGGCGAGCTGGCAGCGCGCGGGATTGAGCCTGCGATCGTGGTCAACAACGCAGGTTTCGGCCTGCGCGGGCCGGCGGCCGATCTTGATCGCGCCGAGCAGATCGCCATGATCGACCTCAATGTGCGTGCGCTCACCGCGCTGTCGCTCATGTTCGTGGACAGCCTCAAGCGCCACGGCGGTGGCCTGATCAACGTGGCATCGCTGTCGGGATTCTTTCCGGGCCCGGGCATGGCGGTCTATTTCGCCGGCAAGGCTTATGTCCGCTCTTTCAGCGAGGCGCTCGCGCACGAGCTGGCCAGGCAAGCCGTGCGCGTCACCTGCATCTGCCCTGGCCCAGTGCCGACCGAGTTCCAGGCGCGCGCGGGACTGCACGACCAATCGCGGCTGTTTCTCACCCGCTCGGCCGAGCAGATCGCACGCGAGGGCTATGACGCCTTCATGCGCGGCCAACGCGTCGTGGTTCCGGGCATCCCCAACAAGATCGCAGGCGCGCTCCCGCGTTTCATGCCGCGCGCTCTGGTGCTGCGGGCGGTCGAACGGTTTTTGAAGCGGGCGGGGCCGCCCGTCACATAATCACGGAGAGGCGGCACGGAAGCCCGGGCAGAAAGCGGGTGGCCGGCCGGCTTGAAGTCACGCCATTTGTTTTGCTACGGCGACAGACACAACAACGCCAAAGGCAAAACGATGAATGCACCCGTGAGGACGCTCGGCGAGCTGCCGACCGAGCAGGATCCGCGCTGGGCGGCCGTGGTCGCGCGTGATCGCAGCGCCGACGGCTCGTTCTATTATTCGGTGTCGACCACGGGCGTCTATTGTCGGCCGTCCTGCCCGGCACGTCACGCCAAGCCGAGCCACGTCCGGTTCCATCGCACGCGCGCGGACGCCGAGCGGGCGGGCTTTCGCCCCTGCAAACGCTGCAAGCCCGACGAACTCCGCGGCGAGCCGGACGCCCACATCGCAACGCGCGTTGCAGCTATCGATTGGGCAGCCGTGGCCGCGAGCCTTGACAGCCATGGCTTCGCATCGCTCGGCACGCTCCTTTCGGCAACAGAGTGCGCCGAGCTTTCAGGCCTCTACGACGACGGCAGCCGCTTTCGCAGCATCGTGGTGATGGCACGGCATGGTTTCGGCAGCGGCGAGTACAAGTATTTTGCCTATCCGCTGCCGCCGATCATCGCGACCTTGCGACCGGCGCTCTATCGCGCGCTCGCCCCGATTGCCAATCGATGGCACGAGGCGATGGGAATCGCCACGCGCTTCCCGGCCGCGCATGCGGACTTCATCAAGCGCTGCCACGATGCCGGCCAGAAGCGGCCCACGCCGCTCCTGCTTCGTTACCACGCGGGCGACTACAACTGTCTGCATCAGGATCTCTATGGCGAGCAAGTGTTCCCGCTGCAGGTGGTGACCCTGCTGTCCGAGCCGGAAACGGACTTCACCGGCGGCGAGCTCGTTCTCACCGAGCAACGCCCGCGCATGCAGTCGCGGGCCGAGGTCGTGCCGCTGCGACGTGGCGAGGCGGCCGTGTTCGCGGTGCAACATAAGCCGGTCACCGGCACGCGCGGGACCTACCGGGTCAATATGCGGCATGGGGTGAGTCGCCTGCGCTCGGGCCAGCGCTACACGGCCGGTATCATCTTTCACGACGCAGCCTGATCGAAGGCTCGAGCCGATCGACGGTAATAAATAACCTCCATTCCACAGCCACCGGCGCGACGTGTGCTTTTCACAGCACGCCCCGAATTTTATGCGATTTTACGGGGGGCGATCCGTCAGTCCTCCGTTGTTCACGCCGACAGATTGGGATTAGTCTTATTCTAATGTATTCGCCCTTGATGGGCAGCGTAAGAAGAAGACGGGGGCGGGGGATGTCAATTCGCAGTGCGCGTGTCCTGGGACTAACGGCGGGGTTGCTGATGGCCGGCGTGGCCGGAGCGCGCGCCGATGACGAGATTCAGGTCTACAACGCGGAGATTGCCGACGTCGGCAAATGGACCGGTCAGCATCACTTCAACTACGCCCTCGTCGGCCGCAAGCAGCCCGACTTTCCCGGCGGCCTCGTTCCCAACCACACGCTCAATGCCACCCCGGAATTCGCTTACGGTGTGACCGACTGGTTCGAGGCCGGGTTCTACGTTCCGTGGGCGATCGACAACAACGGCTATCATTCCAACGCAATGAAGCTTCGCACCTTGTTCGTCACGCCCAATGCGGCGAAGCGCGACTTCTTTTATGGTCTCAACATCGAATACCAATACTTGATGCCGAAGTTTGCCGATACGCGCTGGGGCATGGAAATCCGTCCCATCATCGGCTGGCGCAAGGGCGACTATGATTTCATCATCAATCCGATCGTTGATCTCAGCTTCGGCAGGAACGGCGAGGTCACCTTCGCACCTAACGCACGGTTCGCGCGGAACTTTGGCGAGGATTTCGCAATCGCGATCGAGTACTACACCGATCTTGGCCCGATCGGAAATTTCCTGCCTCTCAGGGAGCAGGGCCACAACATCTACGGCGTCGTCGACTTCAAGG
The DNA here is from genome assembly GCA_963745515.1 of uncultured Alphaproteobacteria bacterium. GTDB lineage: Bacteria > Pseudomonadota > Alphaproteobacteria > Rhizobiales > Xanthobacteraceae > VAZQ01. The sequence continues at coordinate 186,241 of CAVUXO010000004.1, read as the reverse complement.
TGAACCGCTTCGATATCGAGTTCGGCATCGGCTACGGTCTCACGCAGGGGTCGGACCGTTGGCTGACCAAATTGATGATCACGACCAACCTCTACGACAGCCCCTCTGAGGAGTCGCAGAGTTCGCAGAACGGCAAGCTGAAAAAACTGCAAACCGCCAAGGCGCCGGTGAGGAAGGCACCAACCAAAACTTCGATGGAGCCGGCGTACAATTATTCCGGCTGCTTCGCGGGCGGCTATTTCGGGGGCAGCTTTGCGGCTGACGTCGAGGCGACCGATCCTACATCAGCTGGAACGTTCTACAACGCGCCGTTCGCCAATGCGAGCAATGGCGGCTCCTACAACGTTCCGTTCAACAAGATCAGCCCGATCGCCGGCGCGACGCTTGGCTGCAATTGGCAAGCCAGAGGATCGTCGATCGTGTTCGGTGCCGAAGCCGAGACCGGCTACATGCGTTTGGTCGCAGCCGCGACCGACCCTTACAGCGCGGCGAACAACAGCGACACATTCGACAAGACTGTGATCGGCAATTGGTACGGCGCCATCGCGGGCCGCGCCGGATGGACCGCAGATCGCGCGCTGTTCTATGGCAAGGCCGGCGTCGGTTTCACGGGTCTTCAGCCAGACAGTCACCGATACCTGCAATCTGGCGCCCTGTGGCACCGGCTTGCTGAACGCCAGCAACAGCGACAGCCGCGCGTTCCTTGTCGCGGGCGGCGGCATTGAATGGGCCTTCACCGGCAATTGGACGGTGAAGATGGAATATCTGTTCCTGGATCTAAACGAAAGCCATGCGGTGTGCGGCCCTGGCGGGGGATCGACCTTCTGCTCAAACCACACCCTCAACGGCGTCCACACGACCAAGCTTGGATTGAACTACAAACTCTATTGACGCGAGGCTCGGAGCCTGCGGGTGGCGCGCGCTGCTCTCGCAGCGCGCGGGATTTGCGTCACGAACAAGTTGTCGGCCACGCGGCCAAAAATCACCAAGGTCAATTGAACGGATCGATTGTCTTTATCTTGCACAGGGTCTTTTCCCAGACCAGGCATCCGCCGCCACTCGTCGGCCACGTACAGACCCAGGTGCCGCAGCGGCCGCCCGCGCTGCTCGCACGCGCACTGAACGAACGCGAACCTGATCGGTGGGATCGCGCGTGAACGGTTGAGGTCTGACTTTTGGTCAACTGAGGCTTCTGACGGGAGGATTGGGCTGCGTCAGCGCCATTCGACACGGCAACGAAGCCGACGGTGGCAACAGCGACCAAGAGCATGCGGCTCAACATGACAAACTCCTATGGTTGTTCTTGCGACATGTGTCGAGTTTGTCGACCCGATCCGGCGCGGAGTTCACGGATGCACAGAAAACAAAAAGGGCCTGTTCCGGTTGACGCCCGAGAATGGCCTCAATCACCTTTGGCAAATTCGCGAATGGGGCCAGTCGTCGCGCCAGCGCCCGCTGGCCGCGCAGGACTCTTGCCGATATGCTGATGCGCGAACAGAATGCGCCAAAGCCAAATCGGGAGGATTCATGCGTCAACGACTTTCAGTGTACGGCCCCTGGCTTGCCATCATTCTGCTCGCCGCCGCACTCCCCTCACCGGTCGCCGCGCAGGCGCCGGCCGTGACCGTGTTCGAGGGCGCGCGCCTGATCACCGGCGACGGCGGCGCGCCGATCGAGGACTCCGCCTTCGTGGTCGAAGGCAACCGCATCACGCAGGTCGGGCGCAAAGGCGCGCTCACCGTTCCGGCGGGAGCGCGGCGCGTCGATCTCACCGGCAAGACTGTCATGCCCGGCATCGTCGACGCGCACGGCCATCCGGGCTTCCTCGACATGGTGACCGGCAAGATGTCGAAGGAAAGCTTCACGCGCGAGAATTACGTCGACCACCTGCAGCGCTACGCCTACCACGGCGTCGCCGCGGTGCTCAGCACCGGCACCGACTTCGGCGAACTCGCGTATCGGCTGCGCGAGGAGACGATCCCGAATGCAGCGCGCATCCTGACCGTCGGCCGCGGCGTCGCCTATCCGGGCTCCGGCCCCGCCGATGATTCGCGCAACGACGTGCCGCTGCCGGCAACGAGCGCGGCCGAGGCGCGCCAGGCGGTGCGCGAGATCGCCAAGGACAAGCCCGACTTCATCAAGATCTGGGTCGACGACCGCGGCGGCCGCAAGACCAAGCTCACGCCCGAGATGTACACGGCCGCCGCCGACGAGGCACGCCAACTCGGGCTCCGCTCGATCGCCCATGTGTTCGATCTCGCCGACGCCAAGCTCTTGGTGCGCGCCGGCGTCGAAGGCTTTATGCATAGTATCCGCGACCAGGAGGTCGACGAGGAGTTCGTCAAGCTCGCCAAGGAGCGCGACATCTGGATCACGCCCAACCTGGGCGGCATCAACCGTTCCTCGCTGCTTCGCGAGGACGGCACGCCGGCCTGGATCCATGAGCCGCTGACGCAGGAGACGATTCCGCCGGCGATGATCCGCGCTCGCCTGGCGCTCTACGAGAGCCGCAAGAAAGCAGGCGCACCGCCGAATACGTTCGGCCGCGTGTACGACATCGTCAACACCAGGAAGCTGCACGCCGCCGGCGTGCGCGAGGTACTCGGCGGCGATTCAGCAGGCGACAGCAACCGCTGGCTCGGCCTGCATGGGCTGGTGGAGTTCGAGAACCTGGCGGCCGGCGGCTTCACGCCGATGGAGGTGATCGTGGCGGCAACGCGCGAGTCCGCGAAGGCGCTTCGGCTCGATCAGCTCGGCATGGTGGCGCCCGGCAAGAGCGCCGACTTCATCGTGCTCGACGCCAACCCGCTCGACAACGTCGCCAACGTCCGCAAGATCAACAAGGTCTATCTGCGCGGCCAGGAGGTCGACCGCGCCGGGCTGCGCGCCAAATGGCAAACGCAATGGCGCGAGAAGGGGCAGCTCTGAAGCATGATCCCGAAAAGTGGAGGCCGGATTTCGGAAAAGATCATGCTCAAACAAAAAGGAGCCCTTTGACCCGATGAAATTGAATTCGCTGCGCCGGGCTACGCCATCTCGGAGGCTTCCTCTTCGGTCGGCACTCGCCCTTCGGGCGTGAGCTGATCGACGAAGTTCGGCAGATGCTGGCTCAGGCCTGAAAGCAGCTCGTCGCGATCCATGCCGGTCTGCTGGGTGAGCCTGTCGATGTCATCGGCGCCGAGCGCCTTGGCGAGATCGTCGGGCGGGATCGCCTCGTTCTCGCCGTGACCAACCCAGGACTGCGCCTGACGGCCATAGCCATTCTGCTGCATCTGCTTGACCAGATTGCCGAGACCGCCGCTCAGCACACTGCCACCCAGGCCGCCCGCGAGGATGTCGCCGAGCCCGCCTGATCCACCGGGCGAAGGCATGCCACTTGGCATCCCACTCGGCACACCACTTGGGCGACCGCCACCCAGAAGCCCGCCCAGAATGTCACCAAGCCCCCCGCCGCCCGTCGTCGGCGCCGAGGGAGCGGGCCTGTCGCCACCCATCCCTTTGACCGCCTTGTAGGCCAGGAGGCCCAGCAGGGCCATCATGAGCGGCGACATGCCGCCTTTCTGCTGACCAGGCTGGCTCTGATTGCCATGCGGGCCGTTCTGCATGCCGGTAAGAATGTCGAGAAGTCCCATCTGCGCCTCCTGTATGGCCGTCCGACGCCACTCGAGTTTCTGCGGCCGGGGCGGGAATTCAGCCGACGCACGGCAACGAACCCGCAGGTCCTGGCTAAAGTTCCATGCCGGCAGCCGGAATACAATCCGGCCGCCGGCATCGCTTTTCGTCGTCAGCCGCCGACCGAGTCGGTCACGCATTTCTTGGTGAAGCTCGCCTTGGCAGCGCCGGCAAGCTTCCTGTCGGCGGCCGACGTATCGCACGTCTTCTGCGCGTCGGTCTCGCACTTCTTCATGAAGCTGTTGAGGGCCGCGCCGGCGAGCTTCTTCTCGGTGGCTTGCGCCTTGCAGGTTGTATTTTGCGCAAAGGCATCGCCGCTAACGCCACCTGCAAACGCGACCATCAGTCCGACCAATATGATCATTCTCATGACATTCCTCTCCTCTTGCTGGACCTGCACACACTCTCACACAACGCAGTAACATGATCGTTTGGAGCCTCTCCGGTACGCCGCGGGCGCACAGCATAAACACGAGCAAAAAAAGACAAGTCCGCTGGGCCTGTTCGGGTTCCGATATGAGATCGATTGAAGGCGCGACAGGGCTGGTCACTGCTTCACGGACACTGCCGATGCTGGCTTTGCCGATTTCGCCATGGCGCCGATGAACAGCGGCTGAATGGTCGCTTGCACCTTCGTGAGAATTTAGCCCCAATTCCTAGCGCACTCTTGGTTGCGCGCCTCACACCCTACCGATTGGCACGCTCCTCGTCTTGGCTAGTGTCGTCGTCGTCATCGAAGTAGAAGTCCACTTCCTCCCGACGCTGCGGTGGCCTTCCGTACTTTTTCTCAAATTCCTCAGGAGACTTTGGCCAATTCTCGTACGCGTCGACGGACGCGGGCTCATAACTGCCGTCCATGTTGAGACGGATCGCGTTCAGGATTTCCTCATCGGACATCTGCGATACGCTGGATGAGTTGCGGCGGGAGTACTCCTCCTCGAGTTTGAGCTCTCTCCGCGACTGCGAGCGCAGCCTATCCATGTCCTCTGGTGTCAGCTCAGAACGCTGCGGCAGGCCATGCTCTTGCACGAAGCGCTGATAGTCCTCCTCAGTCTTCATGCCGGGACGTTGTGGCACCATCTCATCAAAAAATTCCAGCCGTTGATCCGCCAAGGCACCACCTCCGGTGACGACGCCGATCGTCAGCAGGAGGCTCGCCACGATCTTCACGATTGTAGAATTGAGGCCCCCCTCTGGGTGTTGGAGGCCACTCTCCGCGATGCCCGACATCGGAGCCATGAGGTCATGGCTCGATGTCTTCTTGAACCCTCGCAGAGAGTTCCTCGTCAAACAGCCAAGCGGCTTTTTGCGTTTCACACGTCTCGCGAAGAGTCGGGGGCCGCGCATACTGATTGGTGTACGAACTCGCGTGCTGCGGTTCCATTACACGCTGGGTATGGACTGAACGGCTGTTTGGGCTAGCGCGCTACACCAAGGTTTAGAGACGCATGTGATGCCGATTCTTTCTTTTTCTATTTTCTTCGCACCAGCCGCGGACGAAGCGCCTCGACCTAAACGGTATTATGTTGCAGTTCGCTGGCGAGTTTTCCTTGACTGCGAGGCGCTGCCAATGTGACGATTACATCGATAATTTCGCTGACAATTCCGTCTCTCGAGATTTCAAGTAGTATACCCCCCTAGGGTATGTACAAGAACTACCTGCGTAATTTTCTTGACTGTGCGACTTTGCGAATGCCAACGTAACGCTCAGGTGGTTCCTTATGTGGGATCAAAAGGGAACGCGGTGAGTGCGCCAGAATTGCGTACGAAGCCGCGGCTGCCCCCGCAACTGTAAGCGGCTAAGTCGACGGCCATAGCACCACTGGGATCAGTCCCGGGAAGGTGGCCTGACGACGAAGACCCGCGAGCCAGGAGACCTGCCACCTAAGTGCGGTCACACGCGACAGCGTCGGGACGGGGTGTTTCCGACGAAGACTAAGCACCGTCGCTTTGCTGCCGGGGGCGAAGGGCAGCAGCGAACGGATGTCGCGGTGACGGGGGGTTCGCCGTTGGGGGGCGTTGGCATGTCGCCATCACGTGGTGGCCGCAAGTGCGGTCGCGTGCATTCATTCCGCTAACAGCTCATCGTTGACGTTGCTGGCGCTGCTCGTGGCCAGCCCGAGCACCGCGGAGGCGCAGCCCAACGAGGGCACCCAGCTCCCGCGCGTCGTCGTCACCTCGCCGCAGCCAAGCGGCCGCTCGAAGGCAGGGCGACCAAAGCAAGCAGTCCGGCCGCCCGCAGCACCCGCGACGCCCGTCGTCACGCCGACCACCGCCAACCACGACGCCGCTCAATACAAACACGGTCACCGAGGTCGGCGGCCCGCTGGGGCTGACCGCGCGCCAGACACCGGCGACCGTGGAGATCGTCGATCAGCAGACTGATCAAGGAACAGGGCTATCGGACCACCACCGAGACCGCGCAAGGGCGCCGGCGTGACCGCCGGCGATGGGCCGGCGCGGCCGCCAACTTCTCCATGCGCGGGTTCAGCGGCAGCAGATCAACACGCTCTACAACGGCATCAAGATCGGCCCGTCGGAAATGACGAAGCGAATCGATGGACACGTACAATCTCGATCGCGTGGAAATCCTGAAAGGTCCGGCCTCGCTGTTGTCTGGCGAAGGCGCACCGGCGGCGCGGTCAACTACGTGACCAAGGCGCCCACACCGGGCCGATCATCAACGAGTCGTTCACGGGCTGGGATTCGATCAACGGCTTCCGTTCGGGTCTGGCTCGGGCGGCAGCACGACCGTCAAAGGGCCTCGACTATCGCTTCGACATCAGCCGCACCGAACCTCAACGGCTTCATCGACGACACCTACACCAAGCTCTTCAACGTGTCCGGACAGCTCAACTATCGCGTCAACGACAGTCTTCAAGGTCTGGGTCGCCGCCGAATACAAGGAGGACCGAGACCGCTTCTACTGGGGCACGCCGATCGTGCCGAACATCGTTTCCCGGGCTCGTGCGCCAAGAGTGGCGTCGTCTCGGGACATCGGCCTGTCAGCACCGTCGACCCTGAGCTTCCGGCCCTACGGCACGCTCAAGCCGGCCACGATCGACGCCCGCACGCTTAACGACCAACTACAACGTCCTCGACAATAAGAGCTACGGCAAGGAGCTCTGGCTGCGCGGCGGATTTCGAATGACGCTCGACAACAACGTCACGCTCAGAACCAGTCCTATGCCTACGGCGCCAGGCGCTATTGGCACAACAACGAGATCAGTGCGTTCAACGACAGTGCCTCCCTGACCCCAAGCCTTGGCGCACCTGACCAGGTCTACCGTGAGCGTCTCACCGTCGATCACGACCAGAGGACCTATCGGCAACATCACCGACCTCTCCTGGAACAACGAATTGCCGGCATGGAGAATTGGTCGGTCGTGACGTTGTCGGCGTAGCAGGACAAGTTCAACGTCGCGCAAGACACCGGAGTTTCCGGGGCCGACACCGTCGATCTGATCAATCCGGTTCGCGGACTCTACGGCGCATCGAAGCTCGATGAGCACATTCGCACGCGCGTCAGCAACGTCGCGCTGTCGTTCGAGGATCGGCTGAAGATCACGCCGACCTTTGCGCTGATCGGAGGAATTCGGGTCGAACGGATCGAGTTGGCGCGCATCCGGTTTGATGAGACTGGAGCACTTAAGCCGGCTATCCCGTTCTCCAAGGACTTCACTCCGGTGACCGGCCGCGTCGGCTATACGTGGGAAGCGCTCCCGCAACCTGTTCTATAGCCAGTATGCCACGGCCTCCGATCCCGCGGTCGCCAACATCTTCTTTCTGCGCCCTACCGACCCGCTGCTGCTGACGACGTCACGCACCTTTGAAACCGGCGTCAAGATACTGAGCTTCGACAAGCGCGCCGAATTCACATTCTCGGCGTACGACATCGACCGGCACAATGTGTACCAGAGCAAGAGCGGCCACCGGGTGGACGTTGCGGCGACGAGCACGCGAAAGGCGTCGAGGCGGCGGCCGCGATACGTCCGACAGACGAATGGAAGATCTTCGGTAACGTCGCGATTGTTCAATCAAAGTACGAGAACTTCATCGATCAGGACGGAACGATTTCTCCGGTAAGACCCCGCCGAACGTGCCGCGGTTTGTCTTCAACGCCGGCACATCCTATCGCTTCCCGACTCGATGGCCGGTCGAAGTGGGCGGCACAGTCCGCCATGTCGGCGACCGTTTCAACAATGACGACAACCTGCTCATCATGAACGCCTACACGCTCTTTGACATGTTTGCGTTCGTGGACGTCCACCCCAGGGACTTGGGCTGGCAAGGTGTCAAGGACACACGGATCGGGTTCCGGGTGCGCAATCTGACCGACAAGAACTACGCGGTCTGGGGCGATCCGGGCTATCCGGATCAGATTCTGCTCGGCGCGCCGCGCAGCTTCGAGGTCTCGGCCGCGTTCAAGTGGTGAGTCGCGCGCGCGATTTCACGTACTATACCCCCCTAGGGTATGCCTCTTCGGAGAGAAACTTTCTGACTGATTTTTCTTGACCGTCTCACCGAGCGGATGCGAGCGTGTGACCGGTGGTGTCCACACGCGACCGGCGTCGGACGGGGTGTTCCGTCGCAAGATCAAATGCCGTCGTGCGCTGCCGGGGGCGAAGGGCAGTGGCGAACGGAGCGTCGCGGTGACGGGGGGTTCGCCGTAGGGGCGTTGGAATGCTGCCAGTCATCAACGGCCGCAAGCGCGGTCGTATTCTTCATCCGCACCACCATCACATCATTGACACTGCTGCCGGTGGCGATGCTCGCCGCCAATTCAAGCGCTGGCCGAGACCGCGCAGCCGAACGAGAACACCGAGCTGCCGCGCGTCGTCGTCACCTCGCCGCGGCCGAGCGGCCGCTCGGCTGGAACGCGTCCGAAGAGGGCGCCAATTGCGCGTCCACTGCCTGCGGCACCCGCCGCACCGCCGACCGCCGAGAGGACTCCGCTCAACTCCGATACAGTTGCTGAGCAGCGCAAGCCTGCTCGGCCTGCCGGCGCGGCAAATTCCGGCGACCGTCGAGGTCATCGACCAGGAGACCATCCGCGATCGCGGCTACCGCACGGTCACGGAAGCCATCCAGGGCGCGGTCGGCGTGACGGCCGGCGATTTCCCGGCCGAGCCCTCCTCGTTCTCCATGCGTGGCCTTACCAACAGCCAGATCACCACGCTCTACAACGGCATCAAGATCGGTCCGCAGAACATGACCTCGCGGGTCGTCGATACGTTCAATCTCGAGCGCGTGGAAATCCTCAAAGGTCCGGCCTCGCTGATGTCGGGTGAAGGCGCGGCCGGCGGCGCCGTCAACTTCGTGACCAAGCAGCCGCACACCGGCCAGATCGAGAACGAGGCGTTCTTCGCCTACGATTCGTTCAATGCGTTCCGCACCGGCTTCGGCTCGGGCGGCAGCACCGCGATCAAGGGGCTCGACTATCGCTTCGACATCAGCCGCTCGTCGCTCAACGGCTTCATCGACGACGTCAACATCAAGACGCTCGATATTTCGACCCAGCTCAACTATCGCGTCAACGACAGCTTCAAGGTGTGGGGCGCGCTCGAATACAAGAAGGACAACGGCAGCGCCTACTGGGGCACGCCGCTTGTCTCGGCCGCCTTCAGCGGCGCGAATGCGGTGTCCGGCATCGTGTCGGGATCGCATACATCTTTCAATCAACGGCGGCGCCCCCTTCGCCGGTCACCATCGACCGCCGCACGCTGACCACCAACTACAACGTGCTCGACAACATCAATCGGGCCGAGGAGCTGTGGCTGCGCGGCGGCTTCGAATGGATGATCGCGCCCAACCTGGTGCTGCGCAGCCAGTCCTACTTCTACGATGCCGATCGCGAGTGGAAGAACGCCGAGAACTATGCATTCAATGCGAGGCGACCGGAAAGGTCGCGTCGCGACCGCTTCTACGTCGCGCACGACCAGCGCCAGTTCGGCAACATGACCGACCTCACCTGGAACACCAACATCGACGGCATGGACAACCGCGCCGTGTTCGCGGTCGGCGCGAGCCGCCTCGAGTTCGGCCGCCCCGGCATGGCGCATGTTCCCGCCGATCGACGATGTGGCGCTCAGTCAATCCGGTCCGCGACGTCTTCGGCCCGCTGATGACGCGGCTGCAGACCGCGGACATCGACAACGTCTATGCCACGTTCGAGGACCGGCTGAAGATCACGCCGACCTTCGCGCTCATCGGCGGCATTCGAATCGAGGAGATCGATCTCGACCGCAACTCGCGCAAGATCACGGGCGAGAGCCTGCCCAGACTTCCCGTTCTCCAAGACCTGGCGGCCGGCGACCGGACGCCTTGGCTATCACCTGGGAGGTCCTACCGGGCCTCACCTGGTACAGCCAGGTCGCGACCGCCGCCGACGTCGCCGCCAACAACATCTTCCTCCTTGGCGCGACGCAGCCGTTGAACCTCACCCGCGCGCGCACGATCGAGACCGGCCTCAAGCAGATCAGCTTCGACAAGCGCGCCGAGTGGTCGCTCTCGCTGTTCGAGATCGAGCGCAAGAACGTGTATGCCGCGGCGGGCGGCCGGGAGCTCAACATCGCCGGCAAACAGATATCCAAGGGCGTCGAGGTGGCGGCAGCGGTGCGGCCACTGCCCGGCTGGACCGTGTTTGCGAACCTCGCCTATGTGGAAGCGCACTACGAGGACTACGTGTTCGCCGGAGGATCGTTCTCCGGCAATACGCCACCGAACGTGCCGCGGCTCGTCGTCAATGCCGGCACGTCCTATCGGCTGCCGACCTGGCTGCCGGTCGAGGTCGGCGCGACCGTTCGCCACGTCAGCGATCGCTTCACCTCGGATGCCAATGACGTCAAGATGCTCGCCTATACCGATGGTGGACGCCTATACATTCGTTGACATCGAGCGCGCGCAACTGCCGAACTGGTGGAACGTGGACAAGACGCGGGTCACGTTCCGGGTGCGCAACCTGACCGACACCAAGTACGCGATCTGGGGCGACCCGTTCTATCCTGATCAGATTCTGCTCGGCGCGCCGCGCAGCTTCGAGGTGAGCGCCGCCTTCAAGTTCTGAGAGGAAGCCCTGACGGCATGACGCGCACGCTCATCCTGCTGCATCGCTGGCTGGGCGTCGCGTTCTGCCTCTTCTTCGCGATGTGGTTTGCAACCGGCATCGTGATGCATTTCGTGCCGTTTCCGGCGCTGACCGAAGCGGAGCGGTTCGGCGGGCTGGCGCCGATCGATGTGCGCGCCATCCGCCACGGCCCGGCCGAGGCGGTGGCGGCGAGCGCACTGAAGGACGCCGAGCGCGTGCGCCTGCTGCAGCGAAGCGATGGCGCCGATCTATCTGGTGTCGGGATCATCGGGTTTCAAAGCACTCTCCGCCGCCGACCTGTCGAGCGCTGCAGTCACATCGGAGCAGCTCGCGCTCGCCATCGCGATCGACCACGCCCGCCGACGCGGGCTCGATGCATCGCGGGCAATGGTCGCGGCGCTGGCACACTACGATCAATGGACCGTGCCCAACGGCCTCGACCCGCACCGGCCGCTCTATCGGATCGCGCTCCATGACGGCCAAGGCACCGAACTCTACGTGTCATCGACAACCGGCGAGGTCGTGCGCGACACGACCCGCGCCGAGCGATGGTGGAACTACGCCGGCAGCGTGCCGCACTGGATCTATCCGACCGCGCTGCGCAGCCACTGGGCGGCGTGGGATCGCACCGTGTGGTGGCTGTCGCTGATCGCGGCGGTCGCCGCGATGACCGGAACCGTGCTTGGCATTGTGCGAGCTCAGGTTCACCCGGCGCCGCCTCGCCTCGCCTTATCGCGGCTGGCACGCCTGGCATCATTGGCTCGGGCTCGCCTCCTCGATCTTCGTGCTGACCTGGATCGTCAGCGGCTGGCTGTCGATGGATCACGGCCGCCTGTTCTCGCTCGACAAGCTCAGCGCGATGGAAGCGAAGGCCGTCACCGGCACGCCAGCCTGGGACACGCTCGCGCCCGACGAATTGCAGCGGCTGTCCGCGCAGTCCAGGGAAGTCGAATGGTTCGCATTCGGAGGGCAGATCCACCGGCGCGAGCGGATTTTGCTTGGCGTCCAGCACTTGTTTGTCGCCGGCGCAAGCGAGACGGTCGATCGTTCGTTTCTTGCGGCCGATGACGTCAGCGCCATCGGCCACTTGCTGGCATCGCGATGCAGCGCCGCAGCGGCGATCGCTGCCGGCGACAGCTACAGCATCGAGCCGACCGTGCCGGACGCGCCGGTCTACCGTCTCGTGTGCGGTGACGTCTGGTATCACATCGATGCCGCGAGCGGCGCCGCGCTCGAGAAGCTCAATTCCTCGCGGCGGGCCTATCGTTGGTTCTACAGCGCATTGCACACGCTCGACATCCCGGCGCTGATGGCAGCGCCAGGAGTGCGCACGATGTTGATCATTGCATTGTGCGCATTGGGGCTAGTCTTCAGCCTGAGCGGCGTCGTGATCGGATGGCGTCGACTGCGCATGACATTGCGGCCAGCGAAGCGGCCGTCAGCGGGCTGATCGTTTCAGTTCTCGCGCTGGTGGTATCGCGGTGGCTCTCCGATACGCCGATCGTGCGATTGAGCCGCGTCGACTTCATCCGTTTGGATGATGATCATCGCGAGAAATCTGCGCAATTCGGCCCTGCAACTCGCGCTTTGTGTGATTGCCATCACATCCGACGGCCACAACCCCCGGTAAGTCTCTGATCATTGAAGAGCGATGGCGCTCTTGTGGGATCAGGGAGATTAGTGATGACGACATATGCCAAGATGCTTTCCACCCTCGCGATCGGCGCTGCGACGCTGGTCACCATAACCTTCACCTGCGACGAAGCTTTAGCCAAGTCAGGAGGCGGCGGCGGAATGCGCTCGTCCTCTGGCGGGACGCGCTCGCTCTCCGTCGTGCGCACCCCGATCGTCGTCAGCAAAGTCCGCACAGTCCGCACAATCAGTGCTCCAGCGAGTGTTCACCCCAAGGTGAGCTCACTCGTGACACGCACCAAGATCAAGTCGAGCAACCTCGCGAACATCGAAAAGCGCCGGCTGAAGAGCACCCGCTTGATTCCCGTCAATGACGAAGGAGGAAATCCGGGAGGTGGCGGCACAACGGGCACCCCGCCGACGAAGCAGCCTCCGGTCATCGTGCCGCCGAAGCAGCCGCCGGTTGTCGTCCCACCGACCATCCCGCCGGTCGTCATCAACCAGCCGCCGAAGCAGCCTCCGGTCGTCGTCCCGCCGACCATACCGCCGGTCGTCATCAGCCAGCCGCCGAAGCAGCCTCCGGTCATCGTCCCGCCGACCATTCCGCCGATCGTCATCGGCCAGCCGCCGAAGCAGCCTCCGGTCATCGTCGTTGACCCGGCTCCTCACCCGCACCCGGTCCACCCTCCGGCGTCGGTGAGCGTGGGGATCGGAGCGGTGGCCCCGGTCGTGGAAGCCGATCCTCCCGGCTGCACCTATGAGCGCAGCGTGCGCCACACCCCCGGCGTCGGCCTGCAGCGCGTCATCATCAAGGTCTGCCCCGACGCATGACCAACGCTCTCGGCTTATAGCAAGGAACGCAGGGCCGCCTCTGGCGGCCCTGATGCTTTCAATGATCGCGCCCGCGGATAGAAGTAGCGCGGCGTTCAATGCGGCTGAACGATGGCGAGCGATGTCGCTCTTACGTTCAGTCAAACCACACCTTAATACAATTTCACGGCGATAGGGTTTGGTCTAGTTACTGCGCAACCCGCGGCCTTATCGGCGCGACGTTGATCGGGTCGTGCGGCGGTTGTGCTCCAGCTCTGATCTGGAGCGAGGCATAACAATATCGAAGACGGTTGGGTTGGCTCCGCGCGAGATGCTGCTCCAACCAGGTGAGCACGTTTGCGCGGGTCCGGTAATGCGCCCGGGATCCAGCCAGAAGACTACGGTCTCAACCCCAGCGATGGCTGCGGCGATTGTCCATCACCAGCCGATAACTTCGGCAATGAGCACAGCACAAGGAATTCATCAACATCACAGGAGTGCATCAGATGGCTGACAAAGATGCCCGGTTGCTCGATGTCCTCGTGGCGACCTACGCCAACGTTAGCGACGCGGAAAACGATCTGAAGCTGATTCGACAGCTCTACGACAAGCTCGGCACCTCGCACAAATTCGATGCGGCCGTGATCAGCAAGGACCTGAAGGGCAAAGTCAAAATTGACAAGACGTACGAAGCCGGCACTCGGCACGCTTCCCTCAAGGGGCTCGGCTTCGGCCTCGCGGCCGGTCTCGCCGCAGCAATCTTCCCGCCCGTCGGTATCGCGGCGGCGCTGGCCGCGGGCGGTGTCGGCGGAGCCGCTATCGGTGCGGTCGTCGGGCATGTCCAGAGCGGCATTCCTCGTGACGACCTGAAGATGATTGCCGATCTGCTCGATCCCTCCAAGGCGGCGCTGATCGTGGTCTACGAAACGGATCTGGCCGACCAAGTGGAGAAAAACCTCAAAGCTATCAATCATGTCGAGAGCAAAATCGCCGACCTCACGGCGGATAAGATCGCCGAGAATATGCGGGCGGCGGCCTAGGTCATGAACTCATGCAGCGCGCTTTCAAATGAACGCGCGATATCCTTCAGCTATTTTTACTCAAGAGGAGATCGATCATGATGACTATCACAAGAACCGCTACTACCGTTTCGGCCGCAGTGTTGGCATTGGTCTGGACGTCTTCAGGCCTGTCAGCTCAACAATCCAGTCTCAGCGACCGCGTCGCTGCCGGAGTCCAAGCGGTCGAGGGAGCCTGCGCGGCTGACGCCAGTAAATTCTGCGGCAATGTCACCCGCGGCGAGGGTCGGCTGCTGGTCTGCATGCACGCGTTTGACGATCAATTGAGCCAAGGTTGCCAAATGTCTTTGTACCGCGCGTCACGCAATCTGGAGCAGGCACTCAATCGCGTGGAGCGCATTGCCGATGCGTGTGGGAATGAAATTGAGGCGCAATGCGGAAATGCGGACCGCATCGGCCAATGCGTGATGGAAAAAGCCGCGTCGTTCTCGCAGCCTTGTCAGAACGTCGTCGCTGGCCTGCGACAGATAGGGCAAGGCCTGGGAACGACCGGAGGCCGATGACGTCGTGAGGCGTCTGACTAGCGCCAGTTCTCATGTGCCGTCGTCAGAGCCGGCGGTTTTCCCGGGCGTCGGCGCTAAGATGTCGCGTCGGCAGGCACGATGTCCCGTTAACGAGCTGAAGCACGTTGACGGCAATTCGTGATTTACCCGTGACACAGTCGGCACCCGCAGATCGCGTTGCCTTGCGCGTGAACCTCAGGGCGAAAGATTGATTCTCACTGAAAGGAGCAGGTCATGGACAAGATGATCGTGGTTGTGTTCGACACTGAACCGAAAGCCTATGAAGCCTCCCGCGCGCTTGCCGATCTGCATCGGGAGGGCAGTCTGGCGGTCTATTCCGCCGCAGTGATCGCCAAGGACGTCGGCGGACGGGTAACGACCCGGCAGGGGGCCGATCAAGGACCCGTGGCGACCGCTCTCGGTATGGCAACGGGCGCATTAATCGGCGCTCTTGGCGGCCCGGCCGGACTCGCGGCCGGAGCAACAGTGGGCGCGGTCGGCGGCTCGATGGTCGATTTCGCCAATGCCGGCGTCGGCGTCGATTTCCTCGACGAGATATCCAGGCAGCTCAGGCCAGGCAAGGCTGCGATCATCGCCGAGATCGAAGAGGATTGGGTCACGCCGCTCGATACGCGCATGGAGGCGCTCGGCGGCACCGTATGTCGGCGACCGCGCGTTGACGTCGTCGATGCGCAGATGGAGCGCGATGCTGCCGCGAGGCAGGCCGAATTCGATCGACTGCAGGCCGAGCTCGATCAGGCCAAAGGCCAGGCGAAGGCCAAGCTGCAGGCGAAGGTGGATGATGCCAAGGCGAAACTGGAAGCCGCGAAGAACAACGCCAAGATGCGAGTCGACGAAATCAATCGCGAGGCGCAAGCCAAGATCCAGTCGCTCTACGATCAGGCGTCGAAAGCCCCCGGCGATGCAAAGGTGCGCCTCGAAAAGCGGATCGACGAGATGAAGGCTGATCACCAGGTTAGGTCCGAGAAACTCGGACAGGCTTGGCATCTCACGAAGGAAGCGCTGGGAGGGTCTCCGGCGCCCCGTCGCTGAGTGAGGCTTCCTCGCAGTTGTCCTTCTGGGCACCTCTTCGAGCCACGGTGCTGGTGAATGGCTATCACCCCGCGGCCTAGCGTCGATGACTCTCAGGCATTGGCGGAATCGTTATCTAGGTCCTAACCGACGGTTCTCCAATGTCCGACTTAGCGCCGCTGTTGGGAGGAGCGTGGAGTTGAACGTGAGGTCAGGCCAGTCCGATTTGTCAGTACGCCCCCCTACCCCAAGAGATCCTTGGTCGTAAAGATCGGCGCGAGCACGAGACCCTCCTTCTTCAGGTTCTCCTCGGCGCCCTCCAGACGATCCACGATGGTGATGATTTTCTTCACCGTCGCGCCCTGCGTCCGCACTGCGTTCACCGCCTGCATCACCGAGCCGCCCTTCGTGGTCACGTCCTCGATCAGCACCACGGTGGTGTTGGGCTTGAAGTTGCCGTCGATCTTCTGGTCGGTGCCGTGGCCCTTCTTCTCCTTGCGCACCACGAAGCCGTTGACCGGGCGGCTGTGGAAGCTCTGCGCACAGACCGCGGCAACGATCGGCACCGCGCCAAGCTCGAGCCCGCCGATCGAGTCGACGTCGGTGTCGCCCTGCAGCATATCGCAGATGATCTCGGCGATCAGCGTCGCGCCTTCCGGGTGGAAGGTGGTCGGCTTCATATCGAGGTAGTAGTTGCTGGTGGCGCCCGAGACGAGCTTGAAGGTCCCGCGCAATAGCGACCTCTGGCGGATGATCTCGAGCAGCCGCACTCGCGCGTCCGTCCCGCCCGTCTGCGCCCGTTGTGCTGCCAGAGCCATTCGCGGATCTCCCCTGTTGCGGCCGACATGCCAGGAGCGGAACGCCCCAATGGCATTGCAGTGTGATTGCGTGGCGGCTGATCTAGCCGACGCGGCTCCCCTTGTCATCGGCCCCGCCTCCTAAATCCCCGCTATTAAACGGAATTTTCGAAGGGGCGGCGCCGCCGGCGGAGCCGCAAAATCCAGCAACGATTTGCTAACGTTACCAGAGGTTAGGGCGATAAGGGGGGAACCTATTCAGAACGTCGCAACCTGCTACCGCCTAAAGTTCCCGCATCGGTTCACGGAGTGTCAGGGGACCGATCCTGCACATCAAAGTCCCGGTCGCAGCAGAGCTGTTGGCCGGGATTTTGATTCTACAAGTGGTCGCTGAAGGACGCCAAATAGCTACGACAGCTTCATCATCTCCAGCTGCGCGCGGCCGAGAAGCCCATAGGGCGTCGCCAGCGTCTCCAGCATCTCGAAGTGATTGTAGCTTTCCCCGACCAGGAATTTCACCGGCTTGCCGGCACCCTTGAGGGCTGCGTGGAAATCGCGCGCCTGGCGCTGGAACTCAGGCGTCTCCATGGTGCCGTGGGCGACGATGAGCGGGCAATTGAGCCGGTCGAGATGGCGCTGCGCGGAGAGCTCCTCCTCGATCTCGTCGGTGAACTTCACGTATTTCGAGCGCTTCGAGAGCCGCACCGGCTTGAGCTCGTACATGCCGGACGCGAGCAGCGCGCCTTTCACGATGTCCTTCGGCAGGCCGAAATCGCGTTGCCAATCGGCGGTGGCAATGCAGCCCGCAAGATGCCCGCCCGAGGAATGACCGGACACATAGACGCGATTGGGATCGCCGCCGAAGCTCGCCGCATTCTTGTAGACATAGGCGACGGCGCTGCGTACCTGTCGTCGCCATCGCCATAAGGTCGCCGTCGACGTCGTCGATGTTGTTGAAGTCGACGATGACGCTATGGGCGCCCGCATTCACGAACAGCTCGGCCAGAAAGGCGAACTCGCGCGAGCGTCCGTTCCGCCAGGCGCCACCATGGGTGTAGACGTTGACCGGCGCGTTTTCCTTTTTGCAGCGATAGACGTCAATGCCTTCGATCTCGCTCGTCCCGTATTGCAGCCGCAACGGCTCGCCCAGAACCGCCCGCGCGACTGCGCTGTTGGCGGCACGGCGGGCGTGCACCTGCTCGCGGTTGGGGGCATAGACCGCCTGGTCGTAGGCGTCATCGAGCGCCTGCTGGTCCATGTCGAGCCAAATGAGCGGCCCCTTGGTGCGTTGAAGAGTTGCAGTTTCTGCCATAATGCCTCCAGTCAGGAACTCAGTACTGCGGAACGCATTCTCCGTGTGTCCTACCAACTACAGAATTGCGGCCCGCTGGGTCAACCGCACTGTTGGTGGGATTTCCCAGCGGGCGCAGACGACCCAAGCAACACCGGGGCGTGTACTCATAAAGCCCTGAATGTTCGGGTAGGATGAACAAGCCGAGACCGCGCGGCTCATCTGGCGCGCCCCTTTCGCTGCGGCTATAGATTTCGGCCACGAGGGGCTTCCCGAATGAGCGAGGACAATCTGCTCGGTGATGGGTTCGGCGAGCCGCCTGTTGGGCCCGAGGCGGCCACGAATACGCCGAACCATGAGCGCCCGCAGCTCGACTTCTTCGTCAGCCGGCGGGGCGCCAGCGCCAGAGTGGCCCAAGAGGTCGCCGATGTCCTCACCGCCGCCGGCTATTCGCTGCTGGTTCAGGACCACGATATTCCGCACGGCGCAAACTTCATCTTGGCGATGCACGATGCGCTCAAGCGCTGCCGGCATTTCATCGCCCTACTCAATCGGGACTACAATTCGACGCCGTTCACGACCGCCGAGTGGACGAACTTCTATGCGATAGCAGCACAATCCGGAGGCGAACGGCGCTTCGTCGTCTTGCGCATCGAAGATTGCGATCCGCAGGGCCTGTTCTCGGCCGTGGTGTTCGGTGATCTCGTTGGTATTGATAACCCACAAGAACGCAGAAACCGCATCCTGGCAGCAGCCGAGGGACGCGCCGGCGAAACGCGCAGGCGACCCAAGTTGTTCGAAAATGTTCCGCCGCCTGACCTCAACTTTACGGGTCGCGACGCACCCTTGGCCAAGCTATTCGACATTCTGGGCGATGGCATCCAGCCGGGGGCGAACAAGATCGCCGCTGTTCACGGACTTGGAGGCGTCGGCAAGACCTCGATCGTCGCCGAATACGTCCACAGACGCGCGGAAGCCTATGCCGGAGTTTGGTGGGCGCCCGCGCAAGAACGAACTCTGTTGATTGCAAGCCTCGCGGCGCTGGCCGGACGGCTTGACGCGAAGCTCGCGGCGGAATCGAACCAAGAGCGCGCCGCGCGTGCCGCGCTTGCGCACATCGCCGGGCGTGCCGAGCTTCCCTTCCTGCTCGTCTACGACAATGTCGATTCGCCCGATACTGTCCGCGAGCTGCTACCGATCAGCGGTGCACACTTGTTGCTGAGCACACGCTGGGCCGACTGGGGCGGCCAGGCAACCGAGGTGAGGCTGGAGGCCCTTTCGCCCGAGGCGGCGGCAACCTTCCTGCAGAAACGAGCCATGCGCGAGGACCTTGATGGCGCCGCGCGGCTCGCCGGGGCACTCGGATTTCTGCCGTTGGCGCTCGATCACGCCGGCGCCTTCTGCAAGCTCACGCGCACGAGCTTCGCCGGCTATGTTGAGCGGATCGACAGCCGGATCACGCGCGCGCCCAAGGGCGCGAACTATCCGGCGAGCGTCGCGGCGACGTTCGGCCTCGCCATCGAGAAAGTGGCAGCCGAGTGTCCAGCCGCCGAGAGGCTTTTGGCATTTTGTGCCTATCTCGCGCCTGAGCTCATTCCGCTTGACCTGATCGACAAGGAGATCCCAGACGAGGAGCAGCGCGCGGAAGCCATGATGGCGCTCTCGGCAGTATCGCTCATCGAGCATCCCAATCTCGAAGGTGAGCAGCCGGTGGTGAGCGTTCATCGCCTCGTGCAGGCGGCCATGCGCACCCGGCTCGCCGAGCGCGGCGAAACGCAGGACACGCTGGCGCGGGTGATACAGGGCCTGGTCGATCAATTTCCCACCGGACACTTCAGACACGCCGCGTCGATGTCCCGCCGCGCCCGACTGCTTCCGCACGTGCTTGCCATTCGCGAATGTCTGCAAACCATCGGGCTTAAATCACCGGCAGCCGGGCGGCTGTTTTCTATTTTTGGGCGATATCTGCGAACGCGGGGCGATTTCGGCGCAGCCGAGTTGCTCATGCGCGATGCCGTTGCCGCCAATGAGCGGACATTCGGCCAATATCATGCTCATGTCGCCGTCGCTCTGCATGACCTTGCCCTGCTTCACCTCAACAGCGGCCGCTACGAGGAGGCAAAAGCGCTCATCCCGCGCGCGATAGAGGTCGGTGAAAGAACGCTTGATCGCAAAGCAGCCGACGCGGTTACGCAGCTCAATAGCCTTGCAAATCTGTTGCATCACGTTGGTCGCAAGGCAGAAGCCGAAGCGCTTTATCGCGAAGCGATCGACATCATGGATGCCTCGGACCAGCGAGAATGCACCGACATGGCGAACCTTCTCAATAATCTGGGGAATTTTCTCCGTTCGGTCGGCCGTCACCGCGAAGCGGAGACCTATTATCAGAGAGCCATCACAATCGGTACGGTCGTCGATGGCCGGCATCACCCCAATGTCGCACGGCACGTCCACAATCTCGCGAATATGTTGCGGACGGAAGGCCGCTACGCCGAAGCCGAGCCGCTTTATCGAGAAGCCATCGCAGACCTGTCAAATGGACTGGGATCTGAATTTCCGATAACCGCGAGAGCACAGCGCAATCTCGCTGCACTCCTGATGCTCACTGATCGGCCCGAGGAAGCCTTGCGGTATGCCGAGCCCGCATTCCGCGTCCATAGCAAATCTGGCGCCGAACCAGGGTGGGCCAAAGATTTGGCGCGCACCTATGTGCAGGTGCTTGAGGCGCTTGGCCGCAATGACGAGGCGCTGTCCGTGCGTAAACAATTTGGGTTGGAGAAGATGGCAGTTCGATCTGCCCGTTAACAGGGACCCGCTTACCGTGCCGCCATGTTTTCGAGCGTGCGCTGTACCCTCACTCACCGAAGCAGTGGTGAGCGCACTATGCTTCCTCAGCGACAAAGAGCTCCTGCGCAGAAATGGCATGCGCGGCGTGGCAGACCCGGCACCACAATGGCAGTTGAAACGATCCCAGGCTGCGCAACTTGCTTTCAGGAGTCTTGATCGTGGCCTCGACGTATTTCTTGGTAACTGGACACTGATAAGCCAGCATGACGCCACCCATCCCTGTTTTCCCAAAACCATCGTCGTGAAGAAATCCGACAATTTTGGACGCCGCCGGTGTCCGGGTGACGTGTGGATATCTTTTATTTTTCATCAGCCGGATCGATGGGCTCCGGCTCCACCCGCAAATGGTTAAATAACACCGACGGACACGGCTAGGCTGACTTTGGGCCTGAGCAAACGCGTTGCGGTTCCGAGCGCGGTGTCGATCCGGGAGCGAATCGCCGCTCAGTGTCCCGCCATATTCTCGAACATCCGCCGCAGAGCGCGCTTGACCGCGGCCATATCGCTCGCCGGGATCCCGGCACTCGCCGACGTTTCGAGCCGATGCGCGAGCGGGATGATGCGCTTGACGAGGCCCTTGCCCTTCGCGGCAAGCTCAACAACGACCTCACGGTTTGAGCTCTCCGAGCGCCGGCGCGTCACCAGCCCCATCCTGACCATGCGGGTGACGAGACGCGACAGGGTCGACACCTCGACGCTGGTCAGCGCTGCAAGATCGATCTGGCGCTGCGCGCCCTGGTTGGCCAGCACGGCCATGACCCGCCAAGCGTCGATATTGACATCGTGCTGGGCGAGCGCCGACGCGGTGAAGTTTTCCACCAGCGCCGAGCCGAGCCGATTCACGAGATACGGCAAGTAATTGGCGAGATCGAGCCGGTCGGACATGGGGGAAGCCTGACGTTGCGGTCGCGGCGTCGGCGCCCCGGGCCAGGGCACTTCATGGCCGCACCATCACACCTTGAATACACCGAACTGACTACCTCGAAACGGTTGACATCACAATAATTGCATTTGCAATAGTTGTGATTGCATCTATAATACCACCAAGGCGCCTGAATTGCGCCCGACCTAAAAAGTGGCGAGGGAAAGCGTCATGGAGTTTGGCTACTTTACACTGAGCGACAACCACTACGACGACAATCCGCGCGGGGCGAACGAGTTCGTCGCCGACATCACGGCGGAAGCGCTCTACGCCGACAGCGCTCGGCATGCATTCGGCCTGGATCGGCGAGCATCATTTCAATTCGCTCGGCGTCCTCTCCTGCCCCGACCTCGTGCTGGCCGCCGTGGCGGCACAGACAAAGCACATCAGGCTGGCGCCGGCGGTCACCGTGCTGCCGCTGCATCATCCGATCCGGGTGGCGGAGCAATGGGCGACGCTCGATCTTCTCAGCAACGGCCGCGTCGATTTCGCCGCCGGACGTGGCTACGACAAGCGCGAATACGATCCGTTCCACGTCTCCTTCGCCGACAACCAGGGCATCTTCGAGGAAGGCCTCGAGCTGGTGCGCCGGCTGTGGGCGGCCGACGACCGCATCTCGCACAACGGCCAGCACTATTCGTTCGAGGACGTGCGCATCACGCCCAAGCCCGTGCAGCAGCCGATCCCGACCTATGTGGCCTCCTTCTCGAAGCTCTCGATCGAGCTTGCGGCGCGGCTTGGCTGCGGACTGATCGTGGCGCCGTTCGCAGCGGCCATGAGCTTCGGCGGCCTCAAGCAGGTGGCCGATCTCTACAACGAGACCTGCATCAAGCATGGCCACAAGCCGGGCCGGCTGATGTGCAGCTACTTTACGCATTTCGCCGACACCAAGGAGCAGGAGATGGCGCAACGTGCGCGTCAGATCCGCTACTACAAGGAGTGCGTGATCCCGGCCTTCCCGGGCGATCCGAAGACCGCCCCGCCGAGCTACCGCTATTTCATCGACATCGTCGACCGCCTGCACAAGATCAAGGCCGAGGACCTGACCGAGAACTCGGTGCTCATCGGCTCGCCCGCGCGGATCACCGACACGCTGAAAAAGGTCGAGGCCGCGGGCTTTTCCGAGGTGATCCTCTACTTCAACGTCGGCCTCAAGCCGCACACGCAAGTGAAAGAAGAGATGGACCGCTTCATGCGCGAGGTGGCGCCCGCGTTTGAAGGCGCGCATCGGCAAAGGGCGGCGTAGCGGGCGCAAGTCGCAGCGCTGCCGTGTTCATCCTGGAGCGATCAGGGGTTGCTTTGAGTTAGGAAAGTGTTCCATTGTTTGATCGTTGTCGCCCTGCCGTCATCATCCTACCGACATCAGGCAGGTCATCCTGTTTCGTCTGAGGCCAACGATCTTAGGAGTGAGCCACCATGAGCAATGTGTTGAACCGATCCCTGGCAATCGGCGCCGCCGCCATCGTGTTTGCGGCACTCGCCTATGGCGGGGTATCTGCCGAGGAAAAGAAGAAGGCCGAGCCGAAACCGGCAGCCTGCAAGACGATGACGGCGGAAGCCGACTGCACCGCGCGCACGGACTGCAGTTGGGTCAAGGCATCGATCGACGCAAAGACCGGCAAGGAGAAGCGGAAAGCCTATTGCCGTACCAAGCCGAAATCGAAAAAATCCTGACGTCTTTATGGAAATTTAATACGGTGCGCGCGGCGAGCAACCGCCGCGCGCACTCGTTATGGCATCCACCAGATTGCTGAGAAGAGAGTTATGCGCGACAAGCCGTGTCTGACCGAGGCCGATTTGATCAAGGCGATGGCAGCCTGTCGGGCGGAAGCCGACAAGAACAACTGGAAGGTCGCGATCGCCATTGTGGACGACGGCGGC
Organism: uncultured Alphaproteobacteria bacterium; assembly: GCA_963745515.1. Taxonomy (GTDB): domain Bacteria; phylum Pseudomonadota; class Alphaproteobacteria; order Rhizobiales; family Xanthobacteraceae; genus VAZQ01. The sequence goes on along the minus strand of CAVUXO010000004.1, from coordinate 162,688 downwards.
TACCTCCTGCACTTCAACCGCATGGAGGGCGTCGCGCCGATCTCCGCCGAGGTCGCGATCGGCAAGGCACGCACCGCCGCGATGACTAGGCGGCCCAGCAAGTTCTTCGAGGATCGCGTCAAGGAGCGGCCGGCCTTCGTCAACTTCCCGGCTGGCCTGCTGATCCAGGGCGCGGTGCCGATCATGGCACGCAACGAATGCGTGGGCGCGATCGGCGTCTCCGGCGTGGCCTCGCATGAGGACGAGCAGATCGCAAAGGCTGGCGCGGCCGCGCTGGGGTGAAGGACGGAATTTCCATCCGCTCGTTCCCGCGCAAGCGGGAACCTAGTTTCTGCGCGTTGCTCTCTTCGCGCTGGACCCCCGCTTGCGAGCGTGGAAAACTTCTTCAACTGTCGTTAGCACGGAACTATCCGCTGTCGTCCCCGCGCAGGCGGGGACTCATACGCCGTGTCGTTGCGATGTGGTGTGGCCGGCGAGAGATCGAAAGTTCAGTGGCTATGGGTCCCCGCCTGCGCGGGGACGACAGCGGGAGATTCATTGCTTCACATATTCGGAAGCGGGGACGAACGGCGCCTACACCACCGTCGTGAGCTTCATCATCTCGAAGGCGGCGCGGCCCATCACGCCATAGGGATTGCCGAGCGACTCGCCCAGCTCGAAGTGATTGTAGCCCTTGGCCACGATCAGCGTGACCGGCTTGCCGGCTGCGCGCAGCGCGGCGTCGAAGTCGCGGGTCTGGCGCTGGAAGTCGGGCGTCTCGAGCGTACCGTGCACCAGCACGAGCGGCGTGTGGATCCGGTCGAGATGGCGTTGGGCGGAGAGCGCCTCCTCCATCGCGTCGGTGAACTTGACATAGCGCGAGCGGGCCGACAGGCGCGCAGGCTTGAGGTCATACATGCCGCTGCCAAGCAGCGCGCCTTTGAGGAGATCGCGCGGCAACCCCTGCTTCTCCCACTCGGTGATGACGACACAGCCGGCGAGATGCCCGCCGGAGGAGTGGCCGCTGAGATAGAGCGCGTTGGGATCGCCGCCAAAGCTCGCCGCGTTGCGATAGACCCACGCCACGGCGCGCCGGCACTGGTCGACCATCACGCCGATATCGCCGTCGGTTTCGCCCACATTGTTGAACTCGACATTGATGAAATGCGCACCGGCCTTGACGAAGGGCTCCGAAAGGTAAGCGTTTTGCGCGGAGCGGCCGTTACGCCAGGCGCCACCGTGCGTATAGATCATCACCGGGGCGTTGGCGCGCCTGGTCTTGTAGATGTCGACCTTCTCGATCTCAGGCGTCCCGTAGGCAACGCGGTCGGGCTTGCCGAGCAGCTTGAGCGCGACCTCGTTCCGCTCGCTGCGCCGGTCCGTGATGTGCTGCTGGTTGAAAGCATAGACCGACTGATCGTAGGACTCGTCGAGCTCGTGCTGGTCCATGTCGAGCCAGACGAGCGGGCCCTTGGCGCGCGATGGCGGCACCGCCGGGCAGCGCTGCGCGGATGCGGGCTCGGCCGCGAGCGCGACGGTGCCGGCGGCGGCGCCCGCGATGAGCGCGCGCCGGCTGAGCTTGTCGGACGAGTGCGTGGTCATGATGATCCCCCCGTTTGCGATCCTGGACGTTACGCCCGATCGAGCTTCATCATCTCGAAGGCGGCGCGGCCGAGCACAGCATACGGGTGGCCAATCGTTTCGCCCACTTCGTAATGATTGTAGCCGCGCGCCACCACGAGCTTGACCGGCTTGCCGGCCGCTTCCAGCGCCTTCGCGAAGTCGCGTGCCTGGCGCTGGAACTCGGGCGTCTCCAGCGTGCCGTGTACAACCACCAGCGGCGCGTTGATCCGATCGATGTGGCGCATTGCCGAGAGCTCCTGCTCCATGGCGTCGGTGAACTTCACGAAGCCCGAGCGCTTGGACAGCCGCACCGGCTTAAGGTCGTACATGCCGCTGCCGAGCACCGCGCCCTTTACGACGTCGCGCGGCAGGCCCTGCTTCTCCCATTCGGTGATGAGCACGCAGCTCGAGAGATGGCTGCCGGAGGAGCGGCTGATGAGATAGAGCTCGTTCGGATTGGCGCCGAAGCTTGCAGCGTTGCGATAGACCCAGGCGACCGCGCGCCGGCACTGCTCGACCATCGGGGTAATATCGCCATTGGTCTCGCCCACATTGTTGAAGTCGAGCACGACGAAATTGGCGCCGGCCTTCACATAGGGCTCGGCATAAACCGTGAACTGATCGGCGCGCCCGCCGCGCCAGCTGCCGCCGTGAATGAACACAAGCACCGGCGCGTTTGCGCGCCTGGTCTTGTAGATGTCGAGCTTTTCAATTTCGCTCGGCCCATAGGCCACGCGCTGCGGCTTGTCGAGGATGTCGCGCACGATCTGGTTGTTGTAGACGCGGCGGTCGTTGATCGACTTGGCATTGAAGGCATAGACGTCGTTGTCGTAGGCCTCGTCGATGTCCTGCTGGTCCATCTCGAGCCAGACCAGCGGCCCCTTGGTGCGCGCCGGCGGCACCGCCGGGCAGCGCTGCGCCGAGGCGGGCTCGGCGTCGAGCGCAAGCGTCCCTGCGGCAGCGCCTGCGACCAGGGCGCGGCGGGTCAGGCGGCTTTCGTTTTCCATGGCGTACCCCCTCTGTTGTGCGGTCCCACACTCCAACTCCCTTGCGGCAGCAGGGCTGCGCAGCGGAGGCGACGAATGTCCTGGCCGCTATCTGACCTCTGTCAGAGAGGAAATTCAATCGGTACGGCGCGTGCACACCACTCGCGCGGCGCGTGCTCAATCGCCGATCAGCCAGACCTCGCCCTCTTGGGGCTCCGCCTCATTTGCCGGGTCGACGCGCCATTCGTGATAGCCGCGCTCGCGCAGGCGCACCGGCACGCGCAGGCCGAGCTCCCGGCTGAGGCTGCGGTTGGCCGACAGCGGCGTCCAGCGCTGCTGCACGCCGTCACGGACCTCGAAGCTTTTAAAATAGTCGAGATCGAAGAACACGCAGACCTGCGACCACTCGCTGCCGGGCCAACACACCACAGCCGCAACCCGCGCAAGCTCTTCGCGCGGACGCGCCGCCATGAAGTTTGCCGCCACGTTCACGTGCGCCTGAGCGATTGCCTTGCGCAAGGCGTTGAGCTGCACCTCGTCGCCGCAGGGATGCAGATCGACCGGCGCCAGCTCCTTATGGAACAGTCGGCCATTCTCCTGTTGCGGGAATGTGCCCCGGGTGTGCCGGACCCAGCGATCGAGCCGGCGCAATCGCGACGAGAATGTCATCTTGAGAGGAATACCCATGCCACACGTTGGTCGAGCGGGCGTGCGTCGAGGTTCAAGGAGCCGCCGAATGACAAGAAGCGCCGAGGCCTAAGCTGCTGCTCCTGCTGCAGGTTTCACATCATGCAGCGGGACAATGCGGCAGGGCGTTCGTGAACAGAGTGTCGTCCCTGGAGCGCTATCGGCAGGGATTTCGCGAGCGCGAGCAAGTTCTATGGGGACAGACAATGTGAGCGGCTTGACAAGGCCGGCGCTTATTAGCGCGAGCGTGCGCATTCATCGAGTTGGCCGACAGGTGCCAGGCAGATCGACTAACAACGCGGCAAACGCAATCCCCCTCACCCCAAATTCAGCTCCTTAAAGAAGTCATTGCCCTTGTCGTCGACCACGATGAAGGCGGGGAAGTTTTCGACCTCGATCCGCCAGATCGCCTCCATGCCGAGCTCGGGATATTCCAGAACCTCGACCTTCTTGATGCAGTGCTCGGCGAGGTTCGCGGCCGCGCCACCGATCGAGGCGAGATAGAAGCCGCCGTATTTCTGGCAAGCCTCCCGCACCGCGGGCGACCGATTGCCCTTGGCAAGCATCACCATCGAGCCGCCGGCCTGCTGGAAATCGGCGACAAAGGAATCCATCCGCCCCGCCGTGGTCGGCCCGAACGCGCCCGACGCATAGCCCGTCGGCGTCTTCGCCGGCCCGGCGTAGTAGACCGGATGGTTCTTGAAATAGTCAGGCAGCCCCTGCCCCTTCTCCAGCCGCTCGCGCAGCTTGGCATGCGCGAGATCGCGCGCGACGATCATCGGGCCCGTCAGCGAGAGCCGCGTCTTGATCGGGTGTTTCGAAAGCTGCGCCTGGATTTCCTTCATCGGCCGGCGTAGATCGATCTCGACCACAGCGCCGCCGAGCGCCGCCCCATCGACATCCGGCAGATATTTCGCCGGATTATGCTCGAGCTCCTCCAGGAACACGCCGTCGGGCGTGATCTTGCCGAGCGCCTGCCGGTCAGCCGAGCACGATACGCCAAGTCCAATGGGCAGCGAGGCGCCGTGCCGGGGCAGGCGGATCACCCGCACGTCGTGGCAGAAATACTTGCCGCCGAACTGCGCGCCCACGCCGAGCGACTGCGTCAGCTTGTGCACCTCCTCTTCCATCTCAAGATCGCGGAAGGCGTGGCCCTTATCCGAGCCCTTGGTCGGCAGGCTGTCGTAGTAGCGCGCCGACGCAAGCTTGACGGTTTTCATCGTCAGCTCCGCCGAGGTGCCGCCGATCACGATCGCGAGGTGATAGGGTGGGCAGGCCGCGGTGCCGAGCGTGAGGATCTTCTCCTTCAGGAACGCGATCATCCGGTCATGGGTGAGGATCGAGGGCGTCGCCTGATAGAGGAATGACTTGTTGGCCGAGCCGCCGCCCTTGGCCATGAACAGGAGCTTGTATTCGGCCGGGTGCTCGCCGTCGGCGTAGATCTCGACCTGCGCCGGCATGTTGTTGGCGGTGTTCTTCTCCTCGAACATCGAGACCGGCGACAGCTGCGAATAGCGCAGGTTGCGCTTGAGGTAAGCGTTGCGCGCGCCCTCGGCGAGCGCGGCCTCGTCGCTGCCGTCGGTGAAGACGAGGCTGCCCTTCTTGCCCATGATGATGGCCGTGCCCGTATCCTGGCACATCGGCAGCACGCCGCCCGCCGCGATATTGGCGTTCTTGAGGAAGTCGAAGGCCACGAACTTGTCGTTCGAGGAGGCCTCCTTGTCGTCGAGGATCTTGCGCAGCTGCGCGAGGTGGCCGGGCCGCAGCAGATGATTGATGTCCGCGAACGCCTCCTCGGCGAGCGCGGTCAGCGCCGCGGGCTCGACCGTCAGGATGTCGCGACCCATGGCCTTCTGCACCTTCACCCCCTGGGCCGTGATCTGGCGGTAGGGTGTGTTGTCCTTGCCGAGCGGAAACAGCGGCGTGTGCTGATAGCTGGGGAGGCTCTGGGCGGGGGCGACTTCGGGGTCGACGGGCATGGGGCGATCCTTTCAAGACCGCCTGTGATTACTCTTGAAGAGTCGTTTGGGCAATCGACTGCTGTAGCCTAAGAGGTGCTGAACGTCGCTCAGCTAGCTCAGGCCTCGACGTATTCCGCGATGCTGGTCGGCGCCGGAACTGGCAGGCCGTCCGCCTTCAACCCGTCGATATGAAAACGGATAGCCTCGCGGATTTCCTGCTCCACCGCTGCAACGGTATCGCCAGTGGCGATGCAGCCCGGCAGGTCTGGCACGTAGGCCGCATAGTTGCCTTCGGCCTTCTCGATTACGACTGCATAACGCATCAGCGTTGGTCCTTTAAGCCGGCCTGTTTCAAAATACTGTTCAACATGACGGAATTGACATCCGCGGCGAGCATCTCGCGCACATAGGTCACGTCATATCCGGTGTCACGTTCGAAGGCGTCGAGGCGACGTTTCATCAGCCAACTCAGCATGGGATTTCTCCTTGAGATAGGGGTGGACGACAAGACAAGCCAGAGAGCGATCGCGGCCGGCGCGAACACGGTGACGAGGTCGCTGAGGACGTGTTCCGTGTGGAGCCGCCCGGTGATCGCGTCGGCGACGTGAACGAGCGCGTGTAAAGTCAGGAACAGTGCGCCTGCAGAGCGCGGCCGGAACGGCCCGCTCGTCCAGCGCGAGCCACGGCGAGCGCGACCCCGATGACCACATAGACGGCCCCGATGTCGCGCACGAAATGGGGATTGAATGGACCGGTTTCCGGCACGCCGGGAACCATCGCGTACCATTGGGCCGGATCGGCCAGCATGAGGAACCCATTGGCCGCGAGCAGCAGCCCGAGCCCGATTGCCAGAGCGACACGCATGGCTGTCTCCTGTCATTGACTGCAGGACGAGACAGCGCGGCCGTGTGTGACATGGCGGGCAGGAATTTCTTTGGCCTTTGGAATCCCAAAAGGTCCCGTAGCGCGCAAGGTCAGTCGTCGAGTTCCGGGTAGTGACGGAAAATGCCCTGCTCGTTGAACGCAATGCGCCGTTCCGAGGTGAGATAGGCCGCGATGCGCGGACGCTTACGGACGCGTTCGGAGAGCGCTACCAGTCCGGGGATCTTTCGCTCGAACCGTTTCATGCGATTGGGGAACGCGTAGCGCAGGCCCGCGACCAACTGGAATAGGGAGAGGTCGACGTAGCTCAGGCGCCGGCCGAGCACATAGTCTCCGCCGTTTCCCTCCAGCACCCGTTCGAAATAGCCGAGATATTTCTGCGGCCGCCGTTTCCAGAATTCCGTGGAGTAGCGGTTCGCTTCCTTGCGCTGGTCTTCATAGTAGAGCGCTGACCCTACTGGATGATGGGTGTTGTGAACCTCTTCGACAAAGTCCGCGATCGTGAGTTGCAGCTGATGCGCCCACAGCCGGCCCGCCTCGTCCTTGGGCGCGAGGCGATGGCGCGCGCCGAGATAGTGGAGGATGTTCGCGGTCTGGCCGATCAAGAGCCGGCCAGCCTTCAGGAACGGCGGCGCGAATGGCGGATATTTCTCACCCTTGCGTTCGAGCAGCGCCACGATCGCTCCGTCGCCGCGCTTCCTCCCGACGTCGACGTAATCGGCGCCCGCCTCCTCGAGCGCGAGCCGGACGTATTCGCCGCGTCCCTGGATCTCAGGCCAGTAGTAGAGCTCATAGCGCATGGTGGGTCTCCGTGTCGCGGAACTGCTGAGAAGGTCGCCGACGAATGCCAACTGTTGGGTCAACCGTGTCTCAAATGGTGGGATGCTCGTGCTATCCATAACGGCGCCGTTCAGCGCTGGTTGCATCACATGCCTGATGCCGCAAGCGTCGACCCGGATGTCGCCATAGCGCGTTGAAGACGCGCGTAAACGCGCTTAAGGCTCTATCCAGGCTACAATCCGTGCCGACACCGGAGAGTTTAACATGCGTACCGTTCTCGCCCTCATTGTCGCCCTCGCCATCACGGCAACCCTGCCCGTTCCGTCCCATGCGAGCGGCAGCGAAGCTCCAGGCAGCGGCGAGGCTCCAAGGGGCAGCGGCAGCGAAGGGGCGGTCTGCGGCACCATCGTTGGCCTCACGTGCGGCGAGGGGCTGTTCTGCGACCACCGCGTCGGACTCTGCAACGCCCCCGACATCGACGGCACCTGTGTGCGGGCTTCGCAGATGTGCACCCGCGAATACCGGCCAGTCTGCGGCTGCGACGGGCGCACCTATGGCAACGACTGCGACCGCCGGGCCGCCAAGATCTCCAAGCTCCACGATGGCGCCTGCAATTGACGCGGCGCCTTGCTTCGTAGGATGGGTTGAGCCACAAGCGCGTCTACGCGCGTCTTTCGACGCGCAACGGCGAAACCCATCACTCCCGCAGCATGAAGCTCGCAAAGCACGAAGGAGCGTATCGATGAGCCTCACCGTCCGCCGCGTCGTCACCGGCCATGATGCCAACGGCAACGCGCGCGTCGTCATCGACGAGATCGCCAAGAACGTGGCCACCACCCGGCCGGGCGCCAACGCGGCCGTGATCTGGACGAGCGAGAGCTTCCCGGTGAATAACGATGGCAACGCCGACACGTCGGGCCGGCAGGTCGGCACCACTCTCGACAACGGTGTGGTGTTCCGCGTGGTGAGCTTCGGTCCCGGCGTCGCGTCGCGCAATCACCGCACCGGATTCGATCGACTACGCGACCGTCATCTCGGGCGAGATCGACATGGTCCTCGACGGCGAGACCGTGCGCCTGAAGGCTGGCGACGTGCTCGTGCAGCGCGGCACCATCCACAACTGGGTGAACAACGCCACCGAGCCCTGCGTCATTGCCTTCGTGCTGGTCACCGCCAAGCCGGTCACCGCTGGCGGCAAGGTGCTCACCGCGCAGGGGTGAGGACCTGTTGAATGCGATGCACGACACTCGATCCGTCACCCTGAGGTAGCCCGCGCATCCGATCGCGTGCCTAACTGAACCAAATGGCGTGCCGCGGGCCTCGAAGGGCGATGGCCCGGATCATCATGTGGGTCGCTCATCCTTCGAGGCTCCCCCGGCTCACGCGTCCGAAGATCTAAGCGGCTTTTGACAAAACGCGTCCGGCGGGTGAAATCATCAATTGACCAACCATCCGGCCCTCACCGCCATGAAGATCGACGTCCATTCCCATCAGATCGAGAAGTTCTTCCACGAGACGCTGGCCGCGCTGCCGGGCGTCACCCTTAAGGTCAATCCGGACCGCTTCAGCTATCTCATGAAGGACGGCAAGACCTGGCTGCCGTTCCGCCCGGAAATGTTCGACCCTGACCATCTCATCCGCGAGATGGATCGGAAAGGCATCGACATCTCCATCCTCTCCATGAACACGCCGAGCGTCTACATTTTCGAGGCGCGAGACCGCGCGTCGCGCTGGCCCGGCGGCTCAACGACTCGCTGGTCGCGCGCGCCAAGCGCAATCCCGACCGCGTGCGCGGCTTCGGCACGCTGCCCCTTCCCGATGTCGAGGCCTCGCTCAAGGAGCTCGAGCGCATCGCGGACGCGCCCGGCATCGTCGGCATCGGGGTCGGCTCGAACTTCAACGGCGTCGCGCTCGACGACCGCCGGCTCGAGCCGGTCTGGGCGCGCATCGCGGCGCTCGGGCTGCCGGTCTCCGAGCATCCGATGCTGCCGACCTTCGCCGAGCACCTGCCGGGCTATGCGCTGCCCATTCGGGTGGGATTTCCCTTCGACACCACCTTGTGCGTGACCCGCATGATCTATGGCGGCGTATTCGAGCGCCATCCCGACCTGAAGTTCATCGTCGCGCACACGGGCTCGGCCTTTCTCGGACTCCTGGAGCGGCTCGACCACGGCTTCCAGCTCTTCCACGAATGCCGCGAGCACATCACCCAGCCGCCAAGCGTGTTCGCACGCAAGAACCTCTATTACGACACCTGCGCGTTCTCCAAATCGTTCATCGAGATGGCGGTGAGCGAGATCGGCGAAGACCGCTTCCTGTTCGGCACCGATTATCCGTTCATCATCTCGGACTCGTCCTACATCGAGGCGCTCGGCCTGTCGCCGCAGCAGAAAGACAAGATCCTCGGCGGAAACGCGGGGCGGCTGTTTGGGCAGCGGCTGGCGATGCCGCAAGCTACAACGTCAGGATAAAGGAGCGCGCCCATGGTCAAAGTCTGCGACTGCTTTCCCGAGCTGAAACAAACAACCGAAGCGCGCGAGGCGCGCTACCGCGCGCATCCGGAGCGGCCGGCGCCGGAAGGACCGCAGAGCTTCGTCGAGGTCAAGGTCACCTCGATCGGCCAGCTCAACGAGCTGGTCGAATGCAAGAAAAGCGGCCATAAATTCATCATCAGCGAGCCAGTACATGTCGGCGGGCAGAACGTGGCGCCGACCCCGCTCGAGCTCATGCTCGCGGGCGCGGTCGGCTGCTATGCCGCGGTGTTCGCCTTCTACGCCGCCAAGATGGGCGTCACCTACGACAGTTTCGAGGCAGTCGCGCGCACTGACTTTGACGTGCGCGGCCACATGATCGAGGGCGCGCCCTCCTCCGCGTTCCAGAAGGTCACGATCGCCATGCGGATCGTGAGCGACGCGCCGGAGGCGGCACTCAAGGAAGTCGAGCGGCTCGCGACCGCGGGCTGCCCGGGCCTTAATACGCTACGCGATCCGGTGCCGGTCGCGACCGAGCTTGCGGTGATCCGCACGCGCGAGGCGGCAGCGTGACGCGCAGCCGCGTGACACCTAAGCGCGATGCCTGCTACCGGATCGGCCGCTCAGCAACCGGGCTTGGCCTGTTCGCGACTGCGCCGATCGAGCGCGGCGCGTTCATCGTCGAATATTCCGGAGAGCGCATTCCAACACGCGAAGCCCACGCACGCGAAAAAACGGCTGGAGCCCGCTACATGTTCGAGATCAACAACCGCTGGACCGTCGACGGCTCGGTACGCTCCAACATCGGCCGCTATGCCAACCACTCCTGCCGCCCGAACGCGGAGAGCGCGCTCAGGAGGGGCATGGTGATCCTGCGCGCCATCAAGGCGATCGAAGCAGGCGAGGAGATCACCTACGACTATGGCGATGAGTACTTCGAGCTGTTCATCAAGCCGAACGGCTGCCGCTGCGAAAAATGCGCGGGGGACGCCAAGGCGCGCAGAGCAAAGAAGCGCGACGCCTGAGCTAAGGCTTGTCCCGCTCGATCTCCTGCGCGTGATCCTCGTCGTAGCCGTGCCGCTGCGAATAATACATCAGCGCCATCAGTCCGATGCCGACAATGAGCGAGAAGCCGCCGCCGCCGAGGATCGCGAGCCAGCCCCACGGCGGAATATCGACGTTCACCATCTCCCACTGGTCGTAGGCGATCCAGCACACAAAGACGAGCAAGGCCAGGAGAGATCCGATCGCGAGCGCTCGTGCCATGTCGACCCGTCCGGTTGCGCCGCCCGTTAACGGCGACCCTGTGGATCATATATGGGGAGGCGGCAGCATTCACCAAACGGCTGGGGCGAAGAGTGCGGGGCCAAGAGTCCTGGGCTGAGAGTTGAGCGTGCCAAGGTGCGTCGATATGGTGGCTCGAAGGCGGCCTCAAGCGCTGCAATATGGGGGATCAGATCGACGATGACGCAGATATCCGAAACCACGCTCCGGACGCAGATCACCGAATGCACGCGCATGATGGTCATGGCCGAGCTTCTCGACTACAGCGGCCATGTCAGCGCGCGCATTCCGGGCACCGACCGGTTCCTGATCCCGCCCCGCGACGCCAGCCGCGCCGGCCTGAGCCCCGACGAGATCCTGGTGGTGGACATCAACGGCAAGGTGCTGGAAGGCAAGGGCCCGGCCCCGACCGAGACCGCGATCCATTCCGGCGTCTATCGGCACCGCCCCGATGTGCTCGCGGTCGGGCACGGCCACCCGCCGATGTCGACGCTGTTCACCATGGTCGACCGCCCGATGGTGGCCGTGCGCAATTACGGCTTCCGCTTCATCGGCATCCCGGTCCATCCCGACCCGACCCATATCCGCACCGTCGCGCAGGGCGACGCGGTCGCCCAGACGCTCGGCCAGTGCAGCTGCTGCCTGTTGCGCGGCCACGGCAGCGTGGTCACCGCGAGCAGCATTCCCGAGGTGTTTCTCGACAGCCTCGAGATGGAGGAGAACGCGCGCAGCACCGTGCATGCGTCCACGCTCGGCAAGCTTCTCCCGATCACGCCGGAGGAGGTGGAGCTGCTCAAGGTGAGCTTCGCGCGCAATACCTATCGCATCGCCAAAACCTGGGAGCACTATCAGGAGAAGGCGAAGCTTGCTGGCATGCTGTGAATTGCCGGCATGCTGTGAAGAGGAAGGACACGCGTCATGACTGACCTGACCCGCAGACGCCTGATCACCGGCGCGGCCGCGCTCGCGCTGCCAGCTTTCGCGCAGCCGGGCTTCGTCGGACCCGCAATGGCCGAGACCGTCGACATCGCGGCGGCCAAGCGCGAAGGCAAGGTCACGCTTTATACATCGGCGCCGATCGCGGCGGCGCAGAAGGTCGCCAACGCCTTTCAGGCGAAATACGGCATCACGGTCGAGCTGTTCCGCTCGGGCGGCACGCAGGTGCTGCGCCGCTTCATGATGGAGCAGCAGGCCGGCCACATGGGCGCCGACGTGCTGGTGTCGTCCGATCCCGCCGCCGTCCTCGACCTCGCCGCGAAGGGACTGTTCGTGCCGTTCAAGCCGGACGGCTTCGACAAGGTGCCGGCCGGGCTCAACGATCCCGACGGCCGCTTCGTCGCGCAGCGCGTGAGCGTGATCTCGATCTACGGGCGCACCGATCTCTTTCCGCTGAGCGACATGCCGAAGACCTGGGACGACCTGTTGAGCCCGCGCTTCAAGGGCAAGCTTGTCATGACCAATCCGTCGTTCACCTCGCTGCAGCTTGGCGTGGTGGCAACGATGGCGAAGCTGCGCGGCTGGGAATTCTTCGAGAAGCTCAATCGCAACGACGTCGTGGTGGTGCAGGGCAACGAGCAGGCGCTCAACCTGGTCAAGACCGGCGAGCGGCCGATCGCGGCCGGCGCCGACAGCCAGTATGCCAACGAGGCGCGGCAAGCCGGGCACAAGATCGCCAATGTGTTCCCGAGCGACGGCACCTTCGCGATCCCCGCGACCACTTCGGTCGTGAAGGGTTCGAAGAGCCCGAACGCCGCCAAGCTGCTGGCCGAATACACGCTGAGCCTGGAGGCGCAGAAGCTGTGGCCGGAGAGCGGCATCTACGCGGCGCGCGCCGACGTCGATCCGCCACCTGAAAGCCCGAGGATCAGCGACGTCAAGGTGATTCCGATGGACTACGCCTACATCACCAGCGCAACCGCGCAAGTGAAGAAAAAGTTCAGCGAGATTTTTTCGATTTGATTGCGGATAGGCAAAGGCCATTGGAAATGGCTTCGCAACCCGACTGACCTTTGTAATGAACACCGCACTCTCCACGTCATGGCCGGACGTTGTCCCGGCCATCCACGTCTTGATGCAAGTTCAGATAGCAAGTCGCGGATGCCCGGCATAAAGCCGGGCATGACGGAGTAGCACAACAAACGCACTGCTATTGTGGTGGCGGCACTTCGATCGAGGTGCAGTTGCTCAGGCGCTGCGAGATGCAATCGTCGATGCGGCGGGTCTCGAACAGGGCGTTGACCAGCCACAGGCCGATGCCGACGATCACCACGAAGAAGACGAGCAGCACAAGATTGCCGCTGCGGCGCTCCGCGTCGCTCTCTTTTTCCCGTTTCCCCTCATCCATGCAGTGACGAGAATAAATCTCCTGGCGGCGAGGACAAGCTCGGATCGTCGCATGTGAGACGTGCAAGCTGCACAAGGCGCGCATCTTCAATGCAAAGAGCTTCAATGCATAAAATCCGCATCAATGCGCGGTCGGGCGACCCATCGTCTCCTTCACCTGCGCCACCAGTTGCTTGAGCGTGAACGGCTTGGGCAGGAAATCGTACTTCTCAGGATCAGGCAGGCTCTTCTGGAAGGCGTCCTCGGCGTAGCCGGACACGAAGATGATCTTGATGTCGGGATGGCGCTTGCGCAGCTCCTTGAACAGCGTCGGCCCGTCCATCTCCGGCATCATCACGTCGGAGACGACGAGATCGACGTTGCCGCCATGGCGCTCGAGCGCCTCGATCGCCTCGACGCCATTGCCGGCCTCGATCACGGTGTAGCCGCGCGAGGTGAGGCCGCGCGCATTGAGAGCGCGCAGCCCCTCCTCGTCCTCGACCAGGAGGATCGTGCCGTGCCCGGTGAGATCGGTCGCGGTGCGCTTCGCCTCCTCGGCCGGCGGCATCGGCGCCGGCGAGCCTGGGCGCGGCGGCCTCGGGAGAATTGCGGCGCCGCACGTCGTCGGCGGCCGGAATGTAGCGCGGGATGAAGATGCGGAAGGTCGTGCCCTTGTCGAGCTCGGAATCGACGTAGATGAAGCCGCCGGTCTGCTTGATGAAGCCGTAGACGGTCGAAAGCCCGAGCCCGGTGCCCTTGCCGATGTCCTTGGTGGTGTAGAACGGATCGAAGATCTTGTCGATGATCTCGGGCGCAATGCCGGTGCCGGTGTCGGCCACCTCGACCAGCACGTATTCGCCGATCGGCATGCCCTTGTGCTGCAGGCGCGCGCTTTCCTCGGCGCTGACATTGGCGGTGCGGATGGTGAGCCTGCCGCCGTCCGGCATGGCGTCGCGGGCATTGACCGCGAGATTGACGATCGCCTGCTCGAACTGGCCGATGTCGGCCTTGACCGGCCAGAGGTCGCGCACCAGCGGGATGTTGAGCGTCACCTTCTCGCCGATCAGCCGGCGCAGCAGCATGCTCGAGATCCGGCAGCGTCTCGCCGAGCTCGATCACCTGCGGGCGCAGCGTCTGCTTGCGCGAGAACGCGAGCAGCTGCCGCACCAGGCTCGCGGCCCGGTTGGCGTTCTGCCTGATCTGCATGATGTCCTGGAACGACGGATCGGTCGGCTGGTGCGCGTTCAGCAGGAAGTCGGTCGCCATCATGATGGCGCCGAGCAGATTGTTGAAGTCGTGCGCGACGCTGCCGGCGAGCCGGCCGATCGTCTCCATCTTCTGCTGCTGCGTGACCTGGTTTTCGAGCGCGCGCTGCTCGGTGGTGTCGAGCGCGTAGACGATCGCCGCCTCCTGGTCGCGCTCCTCCTCCTCGACCGCGGTCACGTAGAAGCGGGCCGAGCGATCGCCGGCGCCTTCGAGCGCGGCGTCGACCGGGGCGATCTCGCCCTGCCCGGCCGCCGCCTTGCGGATCGCGGCTTCGAGCGCGCGCGCGGTCGCGCTCGGCGACCACCGACAGGATCGAGCGGTTGTCGGCGCCCTCGCCCTTGAGCACCGGATGGAACAGCCGCGCGAACAGCGCGTTCGAGCGCGCGATCCTGCCCTGCTTGTCGACGGTCGCGATCGCCATCGGGGTGTTGTGGAAGAAGCGCACGAAGCGCACCTCGGCGGCGCGCTGCGGATCGGTGCCGTCGTCGCGCGCGCGGTTGAGCACGAGCGTGCGCGAGGGACCGGCCGCGCCGTCGGCGCCGAACGCGACCTTGTGGAAAAGCCGCACCGGCACGGTGCGCCCGCTGCGGGTCTTGAGGTCGATGTCGAGACGCTCGGTCTTCACGTCGCCGGGCGCGCCCGTGAGCGTGGTGAGCAGCGCCGCGCCCTCGCCCGCCACGACGTCGGCAAGCTTCAGCCCGCCGGAGCCGACCTGCGCCAGATCGTGGTCGAGCCATTCGGCGAGCGTCGCGTTGAGATAGGAGAGGTTGCCGTCGGCATCGACCGAGAAGAAGCCCGCCGGCGCATGGTCGAGATAGTCGATGGCGTGCTGGAGCTCCTGGAAGACGTTCTCCTGCCGCTCGAGCTCGCGCGTCACGTCGGCGATCGACCAGACCGTCATGCGGCGCTGCGCGCTTGCCGTCGCCGAGCGGCCGCACCCGCATGCGCAGCCAGCGCCCGGGCTCGCCCTTGTGGCCGCCGACGCGCACCTCCTCCTGCAGTCGGCGGCCTTCGCGCGCCGCCTTGAGCAGGCGGTAGACCGCCTCCGAGACGCCTGGATCGCCGATGAACACCCGCTCGACCGGCCGCACGTCCCCGGCCGCGGTGGCGCCGATCAGATCGAGATAGGCCGCGTTGGCGTAGATCACGCGGCCGCCGGCGTCCGTGACCAGGATGCCCTCGCTGCGCGCCGTCGACGACCGACTTGAGCAGCGGGCTCGCCGCGTCCTTGCCGGCCGATGCGCAGGATGCCGGCGGCGAGCGCAAACAGCAGGAACACGCCGACCATGGCGAGCACGGCCAGGAACGCCAGGATGTAGGGCTCGGCATTGGCTGCGGCCGATCAGCAGCAGGCCGGCGGCGGCGCCGACCAGCACGACCGCGATCAGCAGCACGAGGCCGATGCTGCCGCCGTGCTGACCTGCGCTGGTGCGGTCGACCGCCGCGCGGGCGATATCTCCGGTCACATCCTGTTGCGCCATGATCGGCCAGTGCTCCGATTCCGAAGCTCTTCCCGCCCCGGAGCTTCGAATCGGCAACACCAATGTCCTTTTTTTAGTCCCCGAATCTCAGTGCCTCAGACGCTGAATCGACGCAAGGGGTTCGCGCAAAACGAGTCTGCCGGCCGGTTCGCGCAGGACGAGTCCCCCGCTTGCCCGGGCCCGCCGCGCCACCGCCCCTCCTATCGCCGCGCTGCGACCGCGCGGTTGAGCCGCATGACGTAGCCGATGACCTCCGCGACCGCCTGGTAGTGCTCGGGCGGGATCTCCTGGTCGATCTCGACGGTGGCGTGGAGCGCGCGCGCGAGCGGCGGGTTCTCCACGATCGGAATGTTGTGCTCGGTCGCCACCTCGCGAATCTTGCGCGCGATCGAGATCGG
This sequence comes from uncultured Alphaproteobacteria bacterium, assembly GCA_963745515.1. Taxonomy (GTDB): domain Bacteria; phylum Pseudomonadota; class Alphaproteobacteria; order Rhizobiales; family Xanthobacteraceae; genus VAZQ01. Next base: position 146,568 of record CAVUXO010000004.1, on the reverse strand, counting down.
CGCCCTTGGCGACGCAGATCGGCGCGTTCATGCCGCGCTCGTATTTCAGCGCGACCGCGAAGTGGGTCGGGTTGGTGATGACGACCGAGGCCTTCGGCACCGCCGCCATCATGCGCTTGCGCGATGCGCGTCTGGCGGATCTGCCTGATCTTGCCCTTGACCGCGGGATCGCCTTCGGTCTGCTTGAACTCCTCCTTGAGCTCGTGCACCGACATCTTCTGGCGCTCGAACCATTGCCGGTACTGGAACAGATAGTCGGCCGCCGCGATCAGCGCGAGCACCGCCACCACGGCGCCGAGCACCTGCAGCGACAGCGACTGCGTGATCGGCAGCATGGCGGCGGGATCGATGCGCACCAGCGCGTCGAGCCGGAAGCGCTCCGGGCCACAGCAGCGCCGTCATGATGGTCGCCGATCAGCGCGAGCTTGACCAGGCCCTTGACGAAATTGGCCAGCGCCTGCTTGGAGAACAGGCGCCTGAAGCCCGCCATCGGCGAAATCTTGGACAGCTTCGGCTTGAGCGCCTCGGCCGACCAGACCAGGCGATGCTGGATCATGTTGCCGCCGAGCGGCCGCAAGCACGAGCAGCAGCAGCGGGATCGCGACCGCGGCGATCGACCTCGAGGCCGAGCTTGCTCGACGATGCTGAGGAAGCCGCGGCCGTCGACCCGGATCGCGTAGGAATTGGCGATCAGGCCGCGCAGCGTGGTCGTGATGCCGCTCGCCATCGGGCCGGAGAACGCCATCAGGATCAGCGCGCCGCCCGCGATCACGAACCAGGTGTTGACCTCCTGGCTCTTGACGACGTCGCCGCGCTCGAGCGCCTCGTCGAGCCGTTTCTGGGTCGGGTCTTCCGATCGTTCGGTGTCGTCCTGTCCTTCGGCCATCGACGACCTCACGAATGCAGGCGCGAGTTGGCGCAGCACGTCCTCGACCGAGCCGAGGAAGACGGCCATCATCGCGCCGAGCACCAGGATCAGGATCAGAAAGCCGACGAGGATCGAGAGCCGGCAGGCCGACGAAGAACACCTGCATCTGCGGCATCAGCCGCGAGAGCACGCCGAGCCCGAGATTGAACAGCAGGCCGAACACGATGAACGGCGCCGAGAGCTGGATGCCGATGCGGAACGCGGTCGCGACCGTGCGCGGTGGTGAGCGCGGCGACGTCGCCGAGCAGCGGCATCTCGCCCGGGCGGAACAGCGTGTAGCTGTCGTTGAGCGCGGCGATCACGAGGTGATGCAGGTCGGTGGCGAAGACCAGCGTGACGCCGAGCATGGTCAGGAAATTGCCGACGATCACGCCCTGCTGGCCCTGCGTCGGATCGACCGCGGTGACGAAGCCGAGCCCGAGCTGCTGGGCGATGACGGAGCCCGCGACCTGCAGCGCCGAGATCAGTCAGCCGCGCGGTCAGGCCGAGCACCGCGCCGATGAACATCTCCTGCGCCAGCATGCGTCAGCGACCGGGCCGAACGTGCGCAGGTCGAGCTGATAGGCGTTGCGATGCAGCGGCAGCAGCACGGCCGCGAGCACGCAGCGCGACGCGTCAGCCGCACCCGCACCGGCACGCTCAGCTCGCCGAGCCCCGGCAGCAGCATCACCATGGTGCCGATGCGCGCGAACACCAGCATGAAGGTCGCGGCCAGCGCCGGCAGGAACGAGATGTCGATCGCATGGCAGCATTCTCATTGCGTGCCTGGGCGCAGCGCATCGCATGCCGCCGACGGGCCATGATCCGCTTCACCCCGCCGCGATGCGCGCGGCGAGCCGCATCATGTGGCCCTGCAGCAGGTCGGCCATGAACGGCAGCGCGATCAGCATGGCGATGAAGATCGCGAGAATCTTCGGCACGAAGACCAGCGTCATTTCCTGGATCTGGGTCAGCGCCTGGAACAGCGAGATGACACGCCGACGACGAGCCCGATCAGCATCAGCGGGCTCGCGACCAGCACCAGCGTGAGGATCGCATCGCGCGCGACGTCGAGAACTTCCGGACCGGTCATTGCGCCAGCCTCCTCGCGTCGTCCCGCGCGTGTCACCTCGTCATCAGATCGGCATCCGCATGATTTCTTCGTAGGCCGCGATCACGCGGTCGCGCACCGAGACCAGCGCCTCGACCGCGACCTCGGTCTCCGACACCGCGGTGACCACGTCGACGATGTTGGCCTTGCCGGCGGCCATGCGCCTGCGGCTGGGCGTCCGACTTGTGGCCGGCCTCGACGCACCGAGCCGATGCGCATCCTTGAGCAGTGCGCCGAAGTTCGGGCCGCTGGGCTTCGCCGGCGGCCTTGCCGAGCCCGGCGGACGGATCGGCGAGGCGGGCGAGGCTGGCATAGGCATTGGCGGCAGCGGATGGCGTGGTCATGGGCAGTCCTCCGGATCAGGCTTTGAGGATGTCGAGCGTGCGCTGGATCATGCGGCGGGTCGCGCCGATGACGTTGACGTTGGCCTCGTAGGAGCGCTGGGCCTCGCGCATGTCGGTCATCTCGATCAGCGGATTGACGTTGGGATATTTGACATTGCCGTTGGCGTCGGCGGCGGGATGGCCGGGCTCGTATTTGAGCGCGGAAGTCGGAGCGGTCGGTGCTGATCGGGCCGAGCGCGACCACGCGCGCGTCGAGCGCGCGGTCGATCTCGGTGCGAAAGGTCGGAATCTTGCGCCGGAAGGGATCGCGCCCGGCGCGCTGCGCGGTCGAATTCGGCGTTGGCGATGTTCTCGGAGATGACCCGCATGCGCCCGGCCTGGGCGCGCAGGCCGGAGGCCGCGATCGCGATCGATTTCAGGAAGTCCATGGGTCCCTCGCCTCTCATCGCCACCGCTCCTAGCGCTTGCCGAGCGCGGTCTTGATCAGGCCGAGGCCGCGCGTGTAGAGCGCGGTCGCGGCCTGGTAGTCCATCTGGTTGGATGCCGACCTTGAGCATCTCGTCCTCGAGGCTCACCGCGTTGCCGGATGGCCGCGATCTCGAACTCGCGCTTGCGGTCGAGCTGGAACGCGACGATCCGGCGCTCGGCGAGCCGCCAGATGCGCCGGGATTCGTGCGCGCGAGCGTCACCGAGCCGTGGCTGCGGCCTGCGTCGGGTCGAAGTTCGGCGGGGCGAGATCGCGCGGCGTGAATTTCGGCGTATCGGCGTTGGCGACGTTCTCGGCCAGCAGGCGCTGGCGCTCCTGATGCCACTGCATCCTGGTGCGCAGCATCGAGAAGATCGGGATGTCGGAGATCGGCATGGCGATTCTCCTCAGGTTCCCGGCCAAGCGTGACCGGCGGAAATCGGCGACACGCGACCAAACTGGTAGGCAGACTTTGCCGGGCGTATGGTTAATGGCCGGTTAAGCCATGGGAATTGGCGCAATTGCCATTAATCCGCCGTTTACCAAGCAAATGGTCTTGCCACGCGGATTTGAGGTGGCTGAGAGACGGTCATTTCTTTAATGTTTTGTTAGGATTCGCGGCGGCAAATATTGCCGCTGGCGTTAACCATTCGGGGGTTCCCTAGTGGGAACAACCGGTTCGAGGCGCCCAGCCCCTGGGGCGCAGGGAGGAGCATGTGTTGGATTTCCTATTCGGCGAAGGGCAGTATGGCCTCCGGTTCCTGTTCGCCTTCATCGTCGTGCTCGGCTTGATCGGGCTGACCGCATGGCTGGTGCGCCGCTTCGGCGCCGAACGGCTTGGGGCCACGGCTGCGCGCGGGCGCCAGCCGCGGCTCGCCGTGATCGATGCGGCCGCCGTCGACGGACGCCGCCGGCTGATCCTGATCCGGCGCGACAATGTCGAGCATCTGCTGATGATCGGCGGCCCGACCGACGTGGTGGTCGAGCCCAATATCGTGCGCGGCGGCGCCGTCGCGAGAGCGCGACGGCGCGCCAGCCGGCCGCCGCCGATACCGCTGCCGCGCGCCGTGCCGCTCGGCGAGAAGGCAATTGGCCGCTGCAGCCGAGCCCGCGCATGCCCCGCACGGCGCGCACCGACGCGCTGCGCCACTCGATGAGCCCGACGGTCGCCGTGGCCGGAGGAGGCCGAGCCAGCGCCACGCCAGGCGCGCTCGCCGATCCGCTGGCCGGCCTTGCCGCTGAGCTCTCACGTAATCCACCGGAGCCCGCCCCCGCGACCGCCATGCCGCGCGCGACGCGTCCGCGCGAAGTCGCACGCGAGCCCGCACGCGAGGCCTCCCTGCGTGAACCACCGATGCGTCGAACCGCCAATGCGCGAGCCAACGCTGCGCGAGATGCCTGCACGCGAAGTCGCTCGCGAAATGCCAAGGGAAGTGCAACGCGAAGTACACCGCGAAGTGCAACGCGAGGTCGTGCGTGAGGCTCCCCGCGAAGTAGCCCGCGAGGCGATGCGCGAGCCGATTCGCGAGGTCGTCCGAGAGCCGATCCGTGAAGCCGCGCGCGAGCCGATCCGCGAAGCGGCCATGCGTGAGCCGATTCGTGAAGCCGTCGTACGTGAGCCGATGCGCGAAGCGGTGCGCGAGCCGATGCGAGAGGCCGCACGCGCGCCGCAGCAGCCGGCCGCCGCCGAGGCTCCATTTGCTGCCGCAGCCGATCAGAACCTCGCCGAGATGGCACATCGGCTGGAGGCTGTGCTCCGCCGCCCAGGCGGCGCCAAAGCCGAGGCGCGCCCGGAGCCCAAGCCAAGGCCGGTTGCGGAGCCCGCAGCGATGGCCGAGCCGAGCCCCATTGAACAGCCACAGAGCGAAGCGCGGCGCGAAGCCAAGGCGGCGCCGCCGCAACGCTCCCTCTATGACAGCCTCGAACAGGAGATGGCGAGTTTGTTGGGCCGTCCGAACAGCAAAGCTTGACATCATCGGCGATCGGCCGCTGCGTCCGTCTAGTGACGGTGGCGGCCGGTGTAGCGACGATCCTTGCGGCGGCGCTGTCCGGCCGCGGCGCAGGACATCAGCATCAATCTCGGCCAGGGCGCGGGCGGTAGCGGCGGGCTCACCGAGCGCGTCATTCAGCTGATCGCGTTCATCACGGTGCTGTCGCTCGCGCCGTCGATCCTGGTGATGATGACGTCGTTCACCCGCATCGTGGTGGTGCTGTCGCTGCTGCGCACCGCGCTCGGCACCGCAACCGCGCCGCCCAACGCCGTGATCGTCGCGCTTGCGCTGTTCCTCACCGCCTTCGTGATGGGACCCGGCGCTGCAGAACGCCTACGACACCGGCATCAAGCCGCTGGTGAACAACGAGATCAGCGTCGAGCAGGCGTTCGAGCGCTCGTCCGTGCCGCTCAAGGCATTCATGCAGAAGAACGTGCGCGAGAAGGACCTCGCGCTGTTCGCCGACCTGTCGCGCGAGCCGCGACCGGCGACGCCCGGAGGAGCTGTCGCTGCGCATCCTGGTGCCGGCCTTCATGATCTCGGAGCTCAAGCGCGCCTTCGAGATCGGATTTCTGCTGTTCCTGCCGTTCCTGATCATCGACCTGGTGGTCGCCTCGGTGCTGATGTCGATGGGCATGATGATGCTGCCGCCGGTCGTGGTGTCGCTGCCGTTCAAGCTGATCTTCTTCGTGCTGGTGGACGGCTGGAGCCTGGTCGCCGGCAGCCTGGTCCAGAGCTACGGGACGTAGTGCCGCCGATTTGAAGTTCCTACACCACCTGCAGCAAACTCTGTTAGGAACTTCAAATCGAAAAGCGGCACTAGAATCATAGAGTTGCTAGTGCCCCTTTGTTTCCGAAGTTCGTGTCGGAGTGTGCTGAGGCGTATCACGAACTTCGGAAACGGGGCACTAGCGGGCTGGCAAGATCCCGCTCATCCGCTTGCGTTGTTTGATTTCAACATTTGACGGGCGCCCGTTGCCGGCCCCTGCGTCAAATTGCCAGCCCTCGACTCTGCTATCGTTGACCCTCTCCGCCCATCCGTGGGACAAACGGGCATGGCGCACCGCGCTTGTCTTAGCCTGTTGCTGGCACTCGCTGTTTCGTTCGCAGCCCTGTTTTCGCTGCGCGGAGCGGACGGCGCGCGCGCGGATTTGATTTCCCAGAATGCAGTGCATGCGCACGGCGTCGACAGCCGCTGGCTCGCGAGCAGTCCGCCCAACGGGGGCGACCTGGCTGCAGTCTTCAGGCAATGGAACGACAACGACGATCCCGATGACATCCTGCAGGCCGAGAGCATCAGCACTGCGCTCCCGCTTCTGACCGCCGGCTTCGGACGACGCGTCGGTCACGCCATTGCCCGTGCGAGCCTTGTCTCCGCGGCATTCCCGCGCGGCCCTCCGGCTCTCTGATCAAGCTGCGCATCGATCGCGAAAGCGCTTCGGTGCGCCCGCAATGGTGACGCGCGAGCGGATCGATCCGCCTGACACCATCGCTTCGCAACCGCGTCACCACTCTTGATCACGCAAGCGCTCGCAGCCCCCAGCGGCGTAGCGGCGCTCGCCATGGAACATCCCATGGAGATATCTCATGAAGCTCATCATCTACTATGTCGGCATCGTGCTCGCATGTGACGTGGTCGCCGTCTTCCTGTGCCTGGCGATCGAAGAGATCTGGCCAGCGGCCAGCCTGCCGATCTTCCTCGGCCTCTATTTCGCGATCCTCTGGGGCGCATGGGTCGCTGCCATTCGCCTGACCGAGCCGAAGGCCTTGGTCGCGGATGCGACGGCCCAGCCCGCCGAGTGATCTTCGGCTGACCACTGCACACGCAGGACGCGACCCGCCCCGGCCGCGTCCTGACATCGCGTTGCGCGGGCGAAATCTCGCCCCGCACCCCTTCCAATGCGCCCCGGCTGCGCGCTAGCCTGACGCAGGCTTGGCGTTGCGTGCAGGGATTGTTTTCTCCTTCACGCCACCACAGGCTGACCAAGAATCGCGGGTCGACTTGCGGCGCGCCAATCATCGTGGGAGGGCAGCATGGATCGACGTGATTTCCTGCGCGCATCGTCGGCCGCTGTGCTTGGTTTCGGATTACCCGCCGAAGCATTCGCGCAAGCGACAACGCCCACCAACCCACAATGGGACGCCGGCAGGTTGCGCCACCTATTGCCGCAGGTGAGCGACAGCCAGATGCTCATCAAGGCGTCGTTCAGCACACCGATGCTCGATGCCCCGACGCTGCGCGTCGGCGATCTCAGCGTGCGCGGGCGCATGAGCGATACTCACGGCGAGCATTGGCACTTCCATGCTGGCGGGCTGCAGGCGGAACGGCGCTATACGCTGTCACTCGCCACCGCCGACGGGCGCGCGCTCGCGGCACCCTGGGAGCTTGCGACGTTTCCTGGCCCCGACGAGCGGCCGCCGCAGTTCCGCGTGCTCTTCTTCTCCTGCGCCGGCGGCCACGAGGCGCTGCCGGTCGGTCCAAACAAATTCCTGCCGACGGTCGTGCGCAATCGCCTGTTGCGACGCGCGCTGAGCTTTGCGCCGCAGGCTGCGGTGGCGAACGGTGATCACGTCTATTGGGACTTGCTGTCGCCACTGGGCTCGGGACGCTCTGGCGCGTCCGCAGAAGCGCAGGCGATCGCCGGCAAGTTCGATCGCGCGGGCATCGTGCTGGGCGGCGATAACGAAAGTGTGCTCAAGCGCGCCGCCGGGCCGCAGATCGCGCCGGTCTATGGCACCGACTTCCGCTCGACGCCAATGTTCTTCATTCAAGATGATCATGACTATTTCGACAACGACGAAGCCACCGACGACATCGTCACGTTTCCGCCGACCTATTTCATGCTGCAGCTCGCCCGCGCCACGCAGCTCATGTACTATCCGGAGTACCTGCCTGATGTGGCGCGTCCACGCGGCCTCGCATGGTCGTCGGCGGCCGATCGCGTTGAGGGTCTGTCGGAAACGTTTGGGACCATCCGCTACGGGCGTCTCGCCGAAATTCTGCTCTACGACATCCGCCGCACCGCCACGCTCGCGGGACAGAGCGCGGTCTACATCGACGTCGAGGCCGAGAAATGGCTGAAGGCGCGCATGGCGGCGACTGAGGTTGCCCATGTGGTGCACGCGCCCTCCAATCCGCCCGGATGGAGCGCGGGCAAGTGGGGTGAATGGTACCCGGACATTCTCGGACCGGACAAAAAGCTCACCACCAAGATTCCCAAGCCCTATTGGCAGCCCGGCTGGCTCAAGCAGCACGACCGGCTGATGGCAGCGATGGCGGAGATGAAGGGCCGCGTGCCGCTGGTCGTCAGCGGCGACATGCACTCGATCGCGCTCGGCAAGATGCTGCGCAGCGGCTCACTCGACCTCGCCCGCAACCCGATCAACGTCGCACTGTCGGGAACGATTGGAACGTCGCCTGTCGGCTGGCCGTCGGTCGGTATTCGTGGCACGCCCGCGCTGCCCTCCGCCGTGCTCGATTTCAGCGAGACCATCAAGCCGATCGAGCAGCATGGCTTTACGCTGGTCGACTTCACACCCGACAAGATGGTGCTCCGGGTGTTCAAATGGGACCGCAACACGCAACCGGTCGAAGCGATCGACACGCTCGAGCCGTTCCACACCGCCGAGCTGCCACGGCCGGCATGAACGGGTTGCTCGGATCAAGTCGCGGCCCGGGGGAGAGAGATTTGGCCGAGAAAAGCGCTTCCGAGAAGCCGGGCTACGTCGCGATGTTGCGCGCGCCCCCACGTTGGCAGTTTTTCATGACCTTGCGCGACATCGGGATGTGGGTGCGAAGCGCCCGCGCCGATGCGGCAGTGGCTCGGGACGCGGCCGGGCTCGGGGTCCCGCATGCCTTCGAGATGCTTTACCTCGCCAATTCCGACCCATACGGCGCTGTCGACCCCCACTATCGTTATCAGGCGCGCAAGTACGAAATGCTGTTGTCATTCCTGCCAGCGCGCCCCTACCGGCACATTCTCGAGCTTGGATGCGGCAACGGTGCGTTTTGCCGGGCGCTTGCGCCCTATGCCGAGAGCATCACCGGTGTGGATATCGCCGCGGCCGCGGTGCAGCATGCAACTCATCTTTCGCGGCTTCACAGCAATGTGGCATTTGCCTCGGCGGATGTCCGGACCTTTGACGCTGCTGGACGGCGGTATGACCTGATCGTCATCGCTGATGTGCTCTACTACGCACTGGCGCAGGATGACACGCCGGCGCTGGAGGCGATCGCCCTCCGGGTAACGGCCTGCCTCGCGCCAGGTGGTTTGGTGCTGCTCGCCGACCATTATTTTTTCGGGCTTGATGCAGCGTCGCGCCGCACTCGGGCAATTCACGAAGTCTTCCGCCAGGCTTCCATGCTCCACCAGCGCGCCGAGCACCGCCGCTGCTTCTATCTGGCGACGCTGTTGGAGCAGAACTGAAGGCGCTCACCATGACTTGGCTGCTCGGAACTATGACATCAGCCCGCAAGATCGCCGGCCACCTCGTGGCGCTTGCCATCGCCAGCGCGGCTCCCGCCGCCGCGCAGTCGCCGCGCCCATGGCTCGTCCCCGAGCTGCATGCCGCCGCGAAGTCGGAAGGCAACACGCTCACCATGTACGCCTCGATGAACGAGGAGGAGGCGCTGCCCTACTGGGCGATCTTCGAGCAGGCGACCGGGATCAAAGTGAATTTCGTGCGCATGTCGGATTCCAACATCCGCGCCCGCGTCGCGATCGAGCACCGCGCCGGGCAGCGCAGCTGGGACCTGGTCGCAACCTCGCCGGTCTATCGGCTTGGCAATGAGATCCTGGCGCCGTTCGATCCGCCGCAGGCCAAGGACCTGATCCCGCAGGCACGCGACCCCAACCGGCGCTGGTACGGCTATTCCGGCAACTACAACACGCCCGCCTACAACACCACCAAGGTGAAGCCCGAGGAGTTGCCCAAAAGCTATGAGGAGTTCATCGAACGCAAGCAATGGGCCGGCAAGGTCGCGATCGACGCAACCGATACCGAGTGGCTTGCGGGTCTCTTTGCGCATTACGGCGAGGAGCGCGCCAGCAAGCTTCTCCGCGACATCGTGGCGGCGCTGAAGCCGGTGGTGATTGACGGCCATCTCAATCTGGCGCGCCAGGTGGGCGCGGGCGAATATGTCGTTGCACTCAACAATTACGTTCCGCTGACCATCAACCTGAAGCTCGCCGGCGTGCCGACCGACTTCTGGGCGCTCGATCCGGTCAGTCTCACCTTCGGATCGATCGGCATCTACACTCAAGCGCCGCATCCGAAGACCGCGATGCTCGCCGCGAACTACATGCTCAGCCACGAAGGCCAGAGCTTCCTGACCCGCAAGGGCCGGCTCCCGTCGCGTTCCGACGTGGCCACCAATCCGCCGGGCGTGATGGACGTGCTTGGCCAGAAGAAGATCGTTCACACCATCACATCTGCCACCGAGCAGCGCAGGATGCAGCAGACCTTCAACGAGATATTCCGGCCGCGTTGAGACCCGGCGTGGGAGGAGAACGCATGACGAATTCGATCGCGCGGCTGATCCTGGGCGTCACGGTGCTGTGCGCGGCCGGGAGTGCGCAGGCGCAGGAGAACTATTTCGACTTGACGTCCACGACCTTCAAGGACGGCCAGATGATGCCGAAGAAAGTCGCCAACAGCCGCGCCAACGACCCGCAGAACCCGAACTGCAACGGCGACAATGTCTCGCCGCAACTGTCGTGGGTGAACCCGCCGCCCGGGACCAAGAGCTACGCCTTTCTGATGTTCGATCCGGAAGGTCGTGGCGGCGGCGGCGTCATCCATTGGGTCGCCTATGGCATTCCGGCAACCGTGACCGGCTTTGCCGAGGGCGAGGTCAGCAAGGCCTCGCCAAACTACGTCGGCGGCAAGAGCCGGCAGGGCGTCGGCCACTACTCGGGCCCGTGCACCCCGCCCAACTCAAAGCCGCGTCATTACACGTTCGTGCTGATTGCGGCCGACCTGGAGCCGAACGCACTGCCCCCCGGCCTGACCAAGGAGGAGCTCACCGCCAGGATCGTGCCGTCGGGCCCCATCCGCCATGACAGGGGCGCGGCCGGATTGGTTGGTCTGTTCGCGCATCCCGGGAATTGAGGTCGTCGTGCTCGACCGCATTGGCACGCTTGGTTGGAGAATGTGCCGCTCGCTCGGGGCCATCGCGCTCGCGACGGCGCTGCTGCTGAGCGCTCGTGCGCGAGCCCACGACGAGCCTAAATATCCCGAGTTCCGCGGACAGTGGGTGCGGGCGCATCAGCGCTCGCAATGGGACCCGAGCAAGCCGCGCGGTCTTGGACAGCAGGCGCCGCTTACGCCCGAGTATCGGGCGATCTTCGAGGCCAATCTGGCGGCGCTGCGCACCACCACGGTCGACCCGCAGCTGCGCTGCCTGCCGGCCGGCACGCCGCGCATGATGATCGCCTACGAGCCCCTGGAAGTCATAGTCACTGCGGACATGGTCTATATCCGCACCGACCATCTGAGCGAGACGCGCCGCATCCACACCGACGGCCGCGCCTGGCCCGCCAAGGTCACGCCGTCGATCTGGGGCTATTCCATCGGCCGCTGGATCGACCAGGACGGAGACGGTCGCTACGACCTGCTCGAGGTCGAGACCCGTCACTTCAACGGCCCGCGCTATCTCGACGCCGACGGCCTGCCGCTGCACAAGAACAACCGCACCATCGTCAAGGAGCGCATCTTTCTCGACCAAGCCAATAACGATCTCATGCACGCCGAGATCACCACCATCGACGACGCCTTCACGCGCCCGTGGACGGTGATGCGCGACTACAATCGCGAGCGCAATCCGGTCTGGCCCGAATATCTCTGCGCGGAAGCCAACAATCACATCATCATCGGTAAGGAGCGCTATTTCCGCAGCGCCGACGGGCACTTGATGCCGCTGCGCAAGGACCAGCCGCCGCCGGACCTGAGGAAGTTCGATCGGCCGCGCTGACCCTAGTGCCGCGATTTGAAGTTCCTACACCACCCGCAGCAAACTCTGTGAGGAACTTCAAATCGAAAAGCGGCACTAGAACCCTGGAGTCGCTAGGCCGTGTACTCATGAATCCGGCCCACCCAACCTCCGCTTTTCCTCCAACAACGGCACAATAGAGGACCTTGCCGGAGGTCTCAGAAGGGCCACTTCCGGAAGTAGATCACCTACCGATATGAAGTGAAATTCTTCAGTTGGATCGCTCAATCAGTCTTCTCGGTGGCCAGATAATTCACCGTCACCATCGCAAGCGCGCGCACGCCGACGACGAGAGCGCTCTCGTCGATGAAAAATTCGGGGCTGTGGTTCGGCGCGGCTTTGGTAATGTCTTGACTGCGCGGCACGATACCGAGGTTGAAATAAAGCCCGGGCACCTCAGCGAGCAACACCGAGACATCGTCCGCCGCGCCGGAAAGCTCACTGAGGATCGCATCGCCGTCGGCTGCGCGCTCCAGCACCGGCACCATGCGCGCGGTGACGCGCTCGTCGTTCACGGCCGGGCCGGACCCTTCGATGATATCGACCTCGGCCTTGGCGTCGGCGCTGTTGGCGATATTTTCGGCGATCTGCTTGATGTCGCGATGGATGCCCTTGCGCACCCCCTGGTCGTAGGTGCGGATGGTGCCGGTCATCACGACGCTGTCGGCGACGATGTTAAAGCGCGAGCCACCATTGATGGTCGAGACGCTGACCACCGCCGGCGACTTCATCAAATCGGTGCGCCGGCTGACGATGGTCTGCAGGCCAAGCACGATTTGCGCCGCAGTAGTGATCGGGTCAATGGCGCGCCAGGGAAAGCCGGCGTGGCCCTGCCGGCCGATGACCTTGATGCGCAGTCCGTCGGCGCTGGCCCTCGCCGGCCCGCCGCGATAGGCGAGCTGGCCGGCGGGCAGACCCGAGGTGACATGCAGCCCGAAAACGGCGTCCGGTTTCGGATTCTGCAGTACGCCTTGCTGGACCATCAGCTTGGCGCCCCAGCTCCTGCCCGACGCGGCGGCGGAGGCGGGATAAAGGCTTGGCCCTTCCTCGGCCGGCTGGAAGATGAACTTCACGGTGCCGGGCAGGTTGTCCTTCATCGCGGTCAGAACTTCCGCAGTCGCCATCATGATCGCGGTATGCGCGTCGTGCCCGCAGGCGTGCATGACATCGACCTCGCGGCCGAGATATTTCATCTTGACCGTGGAGGCGAAGGGAAGGCCCGGCGGCTCCTTCACCGGCAGGGCGTCCATGTCGGCGCGCAACGCCACTACCGGGCCGGGCTTGGCGCCCTTAAGCAGGCCGACGACACCTGTGTTACCGACGCCGGTCTTCACTTCAAGGCCGAGGCTGGTGAGGTGGGCGGCGACGAGCGCGGACGTGCGCGTTTCCTGTTCGCCCAGTTCCGGATGTTCGTGGATGTCGCGCCGCCAGGCGATCAGCTTGCTTTCGATCGCGGCAGCGCGCTGCCGAATTTCCTTCTCCAGGTCAGGAACGGGCGACTGCGCCTGCGCTGGCTGCGGCATGGACGCCGCCAGAAGGACGAACGGCAGTGAAAAACGAAGACGCCGTGACATGGGCTCTCTCCTACTTGAAGTGCCGCAAGTCCGGCGGCAGACTGGTTCTTGCGTGCCGGCATCAAGAGGCCGTCGGCACCCAGGAAGTAGTTCTGTCCGGCGATCTCGACGTGAACGTTGCCTTCGGCGCAGACCGATTCCGGCCAGACCGCCTCCTCCTTGGTCGCAACGCGGCGATATCTCTTGATCGCCGTCCACGGTCGCGTCAGCGCATTGTCGATGGTCGTGATCTCGTTGATGATGATGTTCGGGTCGGCCTTGTCGGTATGGAACCGCTCCTTGATGACGGTCTGGTTGTCCTCGTGCAGCGGAAGACCGGTCCCGTCATAGGCGCGCGGGCCTTTGAGATCACGGGTCTCGACTTCCAGCACGTCGTATCGTCCATCGCCGTCGGTATCGATCCATTTGCCGATGGAGTAGCCCGCGAAGGTCGGCTCAAAGCCCTTCGGCCAGTCGCGCCCGTCGGTAAAGATGCGGCGCGAGTCGTGAATGTGCTGGATCATGATATGCGTGGTCGACGGCGTGATGATAATTTCCATCGGGTCGTAGATGCTCATGATCCGCGGCATGCCGGGCGGGACGCAGGTATAGGTCGGGTCGTTACCCTGACCGCCGGCCTTCTGATCCGCGATGCTGGCGGCGTGAATGGCTTTGTACTCGTCCGTCAGCGGCGCCTGCTGTGCGTTCAGCGGTTTGCTCGGGTCGTAGCGCGCGGGGCCGGGGTCGGCGCGGCGCCACTGGCCTTTCCAGTCCGGATATTTGGATTCATCGAACGCTTGCGCGGCGCCCATGGTCGCCGTCAGCGCAGCTGCGAGCGCAATTGTTCCGATCGAATTTCGGTAAAGCACGGCTGTCCTCCCATGATGGCCATGCGGCGAATTGAGGTGCCGGACCTTGCGTTCCGGCACATTCCCGCCGCGGATCACTATTTTGCGGTTTGCTGGAAATGCCTCAGATCCGGCCCGGGCTGGCCCTTGCGCGTGGGCATGAGATTGCCGTCGCCGCCGCGGAAATAGGTCTCCTTGCCGATCTTGACCAGCACGTTTTCCGACGCGCACACGTTCTCCAGCCACTCCGGATACTTGGCGCGGATTGCGAGCAGTAGGTCTTCAACACCGTCCAAGGCCGTGTGAAAGCATTGTCGATCAGCGTGATTTCATTGTGCAGTCGCTTCGGAGCGTCCTTGCTTCTGGAAGAAGCGCTCCTTGACGATCGACTTGTTGTCCACATGGGTCGGCATGCCGGCGGGATCGAGCGGACGCGGACCCTTCAAGTGGCGGGTCTCGACTTCGAGCACGTCGTATTTGCCGTCGCCATCCTCATCGATCCATTTCCCGATGGAGTAGCCGACAAAGGTCGGCTCGACCTCGGCCTTCGGCCAGTCGCGCCCATCCGTATAGATACGGCGGAAGGATTCATGAGTGTGGTCGATCCGGATGTAGGTCGTTTCCGGCAGCACGATGATTTCCATGGCCTGATAGAGCGTCATCATCGCCGGCATACCGGGCGGCAAACAGGCATCGCCGGGACGCCAATTGCCCTGACCGCCGTTCTTCTGGTCTTCGAGGCTCGCCTCCAGCACTTTCTGATATTCCGGCGTCAACGGCGCCTCCTGGCCGAGTCCCCAGGGCTTGGTCGGATCAAAAGCTGGCTGGCCCCGCGACCCCCAGACGCACCGCGATCCACTGGCCGGACAGGTCCGGATATTTTGCGTCGTCAAAGGCCTGAAGGGTTGTCACGGAAACAAAAAGCGCGGTTGCCAACGTAGCCGTAGCGATTGAGGCGCGAAAGCGCATGCGAAGTCCTCCCTGCTATCGATCGATCGCCGTCGCGGCGATCGCCCGTCAAGTCGATGGTGAGTGCTTCGATGCCGAAAAAGGAACCGGCCAAAGGCGATGCCTGCCGACGGCATGACTGCTGCATCTAAAATGGGATTCCGGCACATCCCTCGGCAGCCTTCAGGGATCAGGTTACGCTGTTTTCGCTACACGGGGAACAACCAAGTCATCATCGGCAAGGAGCGCTACTTTCGCAGCGCCGACGGGCACCTGATGCCGCTGCGCAAGGAAGAGCCGCCGCCCGATCTCAGGAATTTCAGAGAGCTGCGCTAAGCCCTGACGGGCAAGCGCCCCTGCCCTGCCACATATCGCAGGGGTGCACGATTTTGCCCGAATCACTTGTCTCGTCTATCGTATGTCGTTGAGTTGTCGATCAATACTCGGCCGGTGGGCGCCTTTTGGCGCCGCCACGGAGCGGAAGCTCCGGCAATGGGCCGAGCGGTTGCGGTCTGTCGCCCCATGAGGCTGCGACCGGGTTGGTCCTCATTTGCGTCCTCGAGCATCGCCTCGGGACCGCGACATCCGAGAACAGCCAACTCCATGGGTCAGCGGAATGGGCCGGCCTGTCGGAGCGCGGCCGGAGGTTATTAGGTTCAGGAGCTAAGGGCAGATGTCTCTGTTCCGCCACCTGCACGACAGCGCGTTTCTCGTGTTCTCACGGGATCACAAGCATCTTTATGCTGCCTGTCTGCTGGACCTGCATGAGCGCTTTTTCAGTGGCGCACCCGCCTTCCCGACCCCGCAGCAGGTGGTCCACGCCATCTATGACATCATGCGCGCTAATCCATCGCTGTGGACCGAGAACGACGACTTCGGCGAGATGCTGCCGGAAATGGTCTCCGCCGGCCGGCGCCGCATCCGCCGGGCCGACATCAGCAAGTCCTCGGAAAGCGGCGACAAGGCGATCCTGATTGCACGCCAGCTCTACGCCCGGCTCCTTGGATCAGGGTGGCTCGAGGAGGAGGAATACGGGCTGCGCATCACGGTCGACATGCCGATGGGCCCGCTCCTGGTGTGTCAGCGGCTGGCGAGCCTGAACAAGGATGTGTCGCAGCGCTTCGGCGGGCTGATCGTGCAGATCCGCCTCAACCTCGAAGCGGTCGAGAAGCTCAATCCTCGGGTGACCGACCGCAAGCTGCGCGAGGCGGCGCTCGCGGTGCGCGAGGCGCGCCGGCAGGCCGACCAGTTCACCAAGAGCCTGCGCGCGATTCTGTCCGATCTCAAAGGCATCCGGCAGACCGTCATGGAATCGAAGACGGTGGGCGGCCGCCTGGAGGCGTTCTTCGAGGAGTTCGTGCAGCGCATCCTGCTCAAGGATTTCGAGTCGATCCTCACCGTCAATCATCCGTACCGCTTCCGGGACGAGATCGTCGATCTCGCCCGCCGCATCTCCTACACGCCCGACACCATGCAGGTGCTGGCCGAGGAATATATGGGAGCCGGCATGGCAGCCACGATCGAGGATGGCCGGCTGGAGGTCGAAAACGATCTGATCGCGATCGAAAGCACCTTCGGGCAGATCGGCGAGATGTTCGAGCGCATCGAGTCCTTCCGCCGACAGCTCGAGGCGCGCGTGCGCAACACCATCAAATATGCCGAGCGCGGCGCGCAGGGGCTGGTCGGCCGCGCCGCCGATCTGGTGCACAGGCTCGACGTGCTTCTGCAGGACGGGCGCCATGCGGAGGCCTCGATCGAATGGGGCATCGAGCCATTGCGCTCGCCCTGGTCGGAGCACCATCACGCGCGCGGACGCGAGCCACGCAGGCCCGTCATGGCCCGTCCGCTCGGCGAGCGACCATCGGACCCGCTCTACGAGGTCCGCAAGCAGATGCGACTGCAATACATCACCCGGATCGCGCCGCGACCGGACGATGTGCGCCGCTTTCTCGAGCGCCAGCTGCCCGCGACCGGCAGCAAAGAAGCGCGCTTCATGCAGATCGAGACGATCGACGATTTCCTCGCCTTCGAGATGGCTCGCCGCTTCGCCATGAGCCGCGAGGTGCCGCCCGAGATCGCGAAGACCTTCGAGCTCGAGTTCGCACCCGACATGCCGCCGCATGAGAGCGAGTGGCTGCGCTGCCCGAACTTCATCGTGCGGCGAACGAGTGCGCGAACGGCCGAGCGCACAAGTGAGCGGCGCCGAGGCTCCGCGCATGCTTAGCGAGTTCGAGGAGATCGAGCGCGCGGCCGGCACCGAGAAGGCGGCCGACGTGCGCCGGGCGTTGCACTTTCTGCTGCGCCGTCAATTCGTGTTCGCGGGCGATCCGCGCACCAGCACCGTCTACAGCACCGTGATGGATGGGCGCTTTCGCAACGCCATCGACGGCTTCTTCGACAGCTGCGGCTACCGCGTTCACCGCGACGAGGAGGCGCAGTGGGCCGGCATCACCGCCGTCGCAGAGGACGTGCCGCTGCCACGCATGAAGCTCGACGAAACCATCGTGGTGCTGGTGCTCGCCGCGCACTGGCAGGACGAGGTCAATGTCGGCGCGGTCGAAGGCCGCGCCACTGTGGTGACCACACTCAACACGCTCTATGACCGCTATCGCGAGATGGCGCGGCCGCACAGCAGCACCGCGATCTCGTCGACGCGCTTTCGCGACCTCCTCAAGGAGCTGGCGCCAGCGCAGCTTGGTCGACGTCGGCGACTTCGATAACGAGGAGCAGGATTGCGAGGTCGCGATCCGTCCGATGATCAAGCTGGTCAGCGGCAGCGACGCGCTGCAGCGCATCGAGCGCTATGTCCGACACGAGGAGGCGCGCTCGTCGCCATCGCAGGAGGACGATGAACCATGATGGCGCTCCGTCACCTCACGATGGTCAACTGGCACCTGTTCGACGTCGAGGACGTCGAGATCCGGGGCCACGCTGGCGTGTTCGGCGAGAACCGCTCGGGCAAATCGACCATCCTCGACATGGCGCAGGTCGTGCTCACCGGCGGCAATCGCAACCTGCAGCGGCTCAACGCAGTCGCCGGCGACAAGGGCAAGAGCCGCGGCGCTTCCAAGCGCTCAGTGGCCGATTACTGCCTTGGCGCCCTCGGCGAGGACGAGCGGCGGCGCGATCAGGCCCGCACCTATATCACGCTCGGCTTCGAGGACACCGACGGCAAGCGTCCGCCGGTCACCATCGGCATGGCGATCGAAGCCCGCAAGTCCGAGAGCAACGAGACCGTGCTCGCCCGCTTCGTCGCGGTCGGCCGCATCTTCACCGCCAAGGATTTCGTCGAGGCGCGACCGGAAGGCCGCTTTCCGGCCGAATGGGATGATGCGCGCTCGCGGATGGTCGAGGCGGTCGGCGAGGCGAATTTCGTCAACTATCGCGATCGCGCTCTCGACTACGTGCGCGAATATATGCGGCACCTGCTGCCGCACGGCTCCGCCGGCGAGCAGAACGCCAACTCGCTGCAGAAGGCGATCGTCAACGCGATGACGCTCGACCACGACCAGACCGCCAATCAGTTCGTGCGCGACTACATCCTCGAGAAGAACAACATGCGGGTCGGGGAGCTGCGCGAATTGATCCAGACCTACCGCACCATCAACGAGACGATCCGCAAGATGCGCGAGCGCCTCGACGCGCTCAAGGCGCTGCAGGCGATCATCGCCGAGCTCGACGGCGCCTACGAGCAGAAGTTCCGTGAGCATTGGATCGCCAAGCGGGCGGAATGGCTGATCGTGCGTACCGCCAACCGCGACCTCCGGGACAAGCAGCGGCGCGCGCAGGTCCAGCGCGATGCGGCGAAAGGTGTGCTCGACGACATCAATGCAGAGATCCAGGCGGATCGACGCCGAGATCGAGCGGCTGAGCATTGCGATCCTCGAGCACGACACCAAGACCGGGCGCGGGGCGCTGCAGCAGGCATTGAAAGCCGCCGAGCAAAGCGCGGCTGCGACATCAGCGCAATTCACCAGGCGAATGGCCGCCGTCCGGCTGCTCGAGCCTTTGGGCGCGATGCGCGGGCTCGGATTCGACGAGCACGCCGGAGCAATCGAAAAGCTAAACCGGCTCGCCAAGGAGGCGCAGATCGACCGGATCCCGGCAGGGCTCGCAGCCGCGGAGGCGGCGGTGGTGGAAGCTGCTCCGGGGCTGATGAAGAAGGTCGACGAGGCGCGCCAGAAGCTCTTCCGCGATGCCGCCGAGCAGCGCGAGCGGCGTGATCGCATCCGCGACCGCATCCGCCAGCACGCGGCCGGAAATGCCAATGCGCACCTTGCCGACTCGACGCAGGAGCTCTGCCGCAAGCTGCGGCAGGCCGGCATGGCGCCACGCGTGCTGTGCGATCTCGTCGAGGTCGCCGAGCCGGAATGGACGGCGGCGGCGGAAGGCCTGCTTGGGCGCGACCGCGAGGCGGTCTTTGTCGACCGCGCGCAGATCGTGCAGGCGACCGCGCTGTTCAAGGAAGGCCGGCGCGAGTTTCGCGGTGCAACCCTCGTCAGCCTCAACAAGCTCGACGGCAACCGCACACTGCCGCAGCCAGGGACCTTCCCGACGCTGTTCCGCTCCCAGGACCATGATGCCATGGGGTTCATCATGCGCCGTTACGGCTCGGTCCGGCTGGCGCAAAATCTAAACGAGTTCAATGCGCCGGGCCGCGCCATCATGAAGGATGGCCTCTACGACGACGGGCTCGTGCGCACGCACCGGGCGAGCGATCCGTCGGGCTACAAGATCGGCAAGACCGCACAGACCAAGGCACTGCGCGATCTGGAGGACCAGGCTTGGCAACTCGATGACGCGGCCGAGGAGACCGGCAAGCTCGCGCGCGCTACGGATGGCGCGCTTGGTGCGCTCAAGGCGCTGAGCGAGGACACGGGCGCCGCCCTGTCGGCGCTCGCGGCAACCTATGCTGCGGCCACAAAAGAATGCGCGGAGGCTATCGCACGCATCGGCGCGCTCGATGGCACCGGCGACGGCGGCTTGCGCGACAAGCGCCGCGCGCAGACCGAGCACAAGGTCGCGCGGGTATCGGCGCGCGACGAGCAGCAGCGTGTTCTCAACAAGCACGAGGTCGAAGCGCAGGTCTGCGCCCGCAAGCTCACGGACGGCGAGAGCACGCCCGGCTCGGACGAGAACCTCAAGGCAGCCTGGGCGGAGTTTCTCAAGACGCTGCCGCTCTACGACCGCGTCAAGGGCCGCGCCGCGCATCGCGAGCGCCTCGCGGCTGTCGGCCCGAAGAAGAGCGAGCTCGAGCGCCATCGCGCCGTGGCCGCCAAGGCCAACTCGGGCGAAGGCGCCGCCGATGCCGAGCGCGGCCGGATCGAGCGCCGCGTGCGCGAGGCATTGGGCGCGTATTTCGACGCGTTCGGCGTCAGCTCGGAAATCGGCGTCGAGAGCGAGCCGCTGCGCGAGATCAAGCCCTGGATGGAGCAGCTGATCGGCGAGATCGAGACCAACGAGCTGCGCCGCTATGAGCAGCAGGCGAACGACGCCTCCGAGAAGGCCGTGACGGTCCTGCGCGGCGAGTTCATCAACGCGCTGACCTCGCGCATCAGCAAGATGGAGCGGGAGCTGCAGGCCGTGAACCGCGGCCTGCACGACCATCCGTTCCACAACGAGCGCTATTCATTCCATCACACCCGCGTCGCCGAGTTCCAGCCGATCCTGAAGATCATCGAGATCGCCAAGACGACGCCGGATGCGCTCGACATGCTGTTCCGCGGCGACGAGATGCCGGCGAACTTTCCCTACAAGGACACGATCGCCGAGCTCGAAGCGCTGCTCGAGGACCCCGAGAAGGACTTCTCGCAGTTCGAGGACTATCGCAACTTCTACACCTTCGAGATCCACATGCAGGACGTGGTCTCGGGCCGCACCACCCGCTGGGAGACACGCCGCGGCACCGGCTCGGGCGCCGAGCAGCAAGTGCCGATCTATGTCGCGATCGGCGCCTCGCTCGCCTCGGTCTATGGCAGCGCCGACCGTCGTCCGGGAAAATCCCCCGGCATGGCGCTTGCGATATTCGACGAGGCGTTCTCCAAGATGGACGGCAAGAACCAGCGCCAGATGATGAGCTTCTACAAGAAGCTCGGACTGCAGATCATCATTGCGGCGCCGAACGAGAAGCGCGTCGCCGTGATCGAGCACATCGACACGATCGTCGAGGTCGACCGCATCGGCGAGGGCTCGCGCACCAACACGGTGCAGATCAAGGAGAAGGTCCGCGAGGAGCTGCGCGCCATGGATCCCGACCTGATGGGCGATGCCGAGCTGCAGACGCGCGTCGCAGCCGAATAGGCCGTGCCGACGCACATCAGAAATTTTTGCATGGCACGCATACGCGTTGAGCGGCAGCGCCGTTAGGAACAAAACCCAAGCGAGTTGCGCTGAGGCGGTTGTTGCGTCTGATCATCGCAAGATATTCCAATGGCTTCGCGCCGCCTCTGCACGCACGCATGAACGTTCGTCGTGCGCGTGCGTGGATGCAAGCCGCATAATCACCACATTGAATTCATTACAACGACAAGTTTTACGCGTACTATCGTAGTTATCGGGGCCGCATCCATAAATCGTTGAATTTAATAAAGAATGCAGTCTGTTGCGTTCGAGTACCTGGGCTGCGGGTGGGGTGAGCATATGGGGGCTTCAAATGGGCCGGCGGCGCCGTGCAGCCCG
The DNA here is from genome assembly GCA_963745515.1 of uncultured Alphaproteobacteria bacterium. Classification (GTDB taxonomy): domain Bacteria; phylum Pseudomonadota; class Alphaproteobacteria; order Rhizobiales; family Xanthobacteraceae; genus VAZQ01. The sequence goes on along the minus strand of CAVUXO010000004.1, from coordinate 124,731 downwards.
CACAGGTCGTCGCCGTCTCGCAGTACGATTCCGGCAACACCGCGCCTTCCGCGCGTATACTCCATCGTCGAACAGCAGCAGATGGAGATCAAGGCTCAATTCCGTTCGCTCCCGATCGACGGCACCCGTCGGCGAAAGATGCTGCGGCATGCACCGGTGCGCCAAGCGATGAGCGCGCTCGCGATGTCCAGCCGCAATCGGGACGACTGCGATCCGTACCAATCCGCGAGGACAGGAGGATTTTCGCGCGCTCGATCGAGGAAGCAGAGGCAGCAAGGCATACTGACAGTCTTCGAAAGGAACAGGCAGCAATGAATGCTCCGGAAGAAAAGAAAAGTCAGACTGGCAATGCTCGAGGGGATCACGTCAACGGCTCAGTGGGGAGACGCGAGCCGCTTTTGACTTCGACGCCCGGAATGTTCGGAGACGACTCCGATCTACAGGAGCCGCGGCATCGACTATTGAATGATGCAGACAGCATTCCAGAGCCGTCGCTGCACGCGAAGAAGCCGGCGCGCGGCTCCTCCTGGCCGGCCGGCGCCGTCTCGTTTTCCACTGTGGCGGCGATCCTGTTCCTCATGTGGGGAGGGATCGAGCTCATGCCCGCACCGGAACGAATCCCGATCCCGTCGAATCCAGCGATCTCGATGGATTCGGCAATGTCGACCGGGCCGGGGACGGCGACGCGACCGGTCACATCCATCCTGATCGGGATTCAGGATCGGCAGGCGCTTGTCAACGAGCCAATCCCGTTGGGCGGGATGCTGTTCGGACTGGGCGAAGAGGCTGTCCACATCACGGGCCTGAGCGATGGCAGCCGGATGTCGGCCGGCGAAAAGATCGGTCCGAGCGACTGGCAAATTCCGGCGCGTGATCTTGCCGGCGTGCTCGTGGTCCCGCCGGCCTCCTTCGTTGGCACGATGCGCACCGTCATTCAGCTGCGTGCGTCCGGCAATGTCCCGGTCGATAGCCAGACCGCTCGTTACGAATGGGTCGCCAGGCTGACGGATCGGGATGCGGCCGCGCGGCCGCAGCCCAAAGCGCAGGACGCCACTCCGGCTATTCCGCCCACCGGCAAGCTCGACCCGCAACGCTCGTCCCAGTTTGTCAGGCGCGGCATCGACCTGATGCGGATCGGCGACTTCGCCGCAGCGCGGCTGGTGCTGCGCCCGGCGGCCGAGTCTGGCGATCAGGAAGCAGCGCTGTTGCTGGGCGCAACCTACGATCCCGCCGCCATCTCCGACCTCGGCGCGCTCGGACTCGCGCCCGATCCCAATGTCGCACGCGCCTGGTACCAGCGCGCACTGGACTCCGGATCGACCGAAGCGGCCCGTCGCATCGAGCGACTGACGCGCGCGTCGCCGTGACAGCCGGCGGCAACGCCGGCTGAACGTCTGAAGAAGTTGCTGCCGAGCAGTCGAAGAACGATTGCCGGTCCTGTCAAAGGTGAGGATTCGTAATGAGTACGTCTACGCACGACGCCGCGGCGCGTCAGCGGCGCCTTCCGACCGTGATGCTGTCCGCGGCATTCGCGATCGCCCTCCTGGGTCTGATCACGCCGGCCGCCGCCGCGGAAGTGACGTTCATTCACATGGGAGACGTGCACGGGCACATGATCCCGCGACCGAGCCTGCACGCCAATACTCCGGGCGCGACCGAAGGCGGCCTTGCGCGGATGATGACGGCCATCAACGAGATCCGCGCCCGGCGCACGCGCGGCAAGACGCTGCTGATCAACACCGGCGACACCATCCAGGGCTCAGCCGAGGCGCTGTTCACGCGCGGCCAGGCGCTGGTCGACGTGCTCAACCGGTTCCGCATCGACGCCTACACGCCCGGCAACTGGGACTGGGTCTACGGCGTCGACCGTGCGCTCGAGTTGTTTGCCGGCTCCGCGCCCAAGGCACCCTGGAACGCGCTCGCCGCCAACGCCTACTTCGACGGCGAGCCCTACGCGGATCGCACCGGCAGCCGTGTGCTGCCGCCCTATCTCATCCGCGAGGTCGACGGCGTCAAGATCGGCATCATCGGCTTCACCACCGACCGCGGTCCCCAGGTCGTTGGGCGCGGCGTCACCCGGGGCGTACGGTTCACCAAAGGCGATGCGGAGCTCAAGGAGCTCGTTCCCCTGCTGCGCGAGCGCGAGCAGGTCGCGCTCGTCGTCGTGATCTCGGAGCTCGGCCTGTCGAACAACATCAGGCTCGCCGAGGATACACCCGGCATCGACGTGATCCTGTCCTCCGACATGCACGAGGTCACCAACAAGCCGGTCGTCACCAGCACCAACACGGTCATCACCGAGGTCGGGCAGGACGGCCAGGTCGTCGGCGAGCTCAATCTGACGGTCACCAACGGTCGTCTGAGCGCCTGGAAGTGGACTCTCCACCGCATCGACGAACGCATCACGCCGGACCGCTCCATCGCCGCGCTGGTGACGCAGGTCCGCAAGCCCTTCCTGTCGGGTCCGGGCTTCAAGCCGCAGACCAATCCCTTCAACGGCACCAAGCTGACGCAGCCGATCGACACCGTGGTCGGACGGACGCAAGTCGCGCTTCATCGCATGAACACAACCACGCGCGAGCCGCCGGCCGTGATCGAAGGCAGCTCCCACATTCTGCTCGCGGATGCGTTCCGCCATGCGACCGATGCCGACGTCTCCGCGATCCGCGGCTTTCGTTACGGCACGGTGGTGCCGCCGGGTCCGATCAAGCTCGAGGACCTCTATCACTTCATCCCGATCGGGCCGCAGATCGCCAAGGGCACCATCAAGGGCCAACAGCTGCGCAATCAGATCGAGAATTCGATCGACGGCTCGCTCAACCCCGATGTATCGAAATGGACCGGTGGCTGGCTGTTCAATTTCAGTGGCCTGCGGGCGGACATCGATCCCTATGGCAAGCCAGGCGAGCGCGCCGTCAATATCAGCGTGTTCGATCGTGCGACCAAGAGCTTCAAGCCGCTCGATCCTGCCGCCTCCTACACTTATGCGTCGTACTACTACGCGCGCGATCCTGACCTCATCAACACGGTGCCGGCCACCGACGTGACCGTCCTGAAGGATAAGGATGGGCAGGCGCTCGACGGCGTCGATGTGCTGGTGCGCTATATCGCGGGCCTGCCGAACAAGACGACCGCGCCGAGAGCCGGCCGGCTCAGGCTCATCAAGCCGCTGCCCGTCGCAAGGTTCGGCAGCGAGGAAATCCAGCCGTGGCGCGGCGCGGTCCCACCCACAACGGCTTCGACCGGCTCCGGCGCTGCAGCGCGGCCGGCGCCCGCACAACAGACTTTAAGTCAAGGGAGACCACAATGACTCTCATAACGAAACACATAGCGAAGCTATGTGGGTGCCTGCTCGCTGCGTTGGCGCTGCTCAACGGAGCCGAGGCCATCGCGCAAAAGAAAAACGCGCCGGCCAAGGCCAATCCGCTGCCGGCCGAAACGCAGATGAAGAACAAGATCAACGAATGGACGCTCGGTCTTGCCGGAGGCCTCTTGGAAGGCGCGCCCATCCGGCTCGCGACCGAGATCGCCCGTGTGGTCAATGACGGCGAGAACCTGCATGTGCTGCCGATCGTGACGCGCGGGCCGACCGAAAATCTGAACGACCTCCTGTTTCTCAGGGGCGTCGACGTGGCGATCATCTCAAGCGACTCGCTTGAGGAGTACAAGCAGCAGCTGCCCGACGTGAGCAGGCGCATCACCTACATCCTCAACCTGTTTCCGTCCGAGCTGCATATTTTTGTTCGGCCGGAGATCCAATCGCTGGCCGACCTGAGGGGCAAGAAGGTCAACTTCAACACCCGCGGCACCGCGGCGGCTTTCTCCGGGCCCATGATCTTCAGCCGGCTGGGGCTCGACGTGGAGCAGACGTTCATCCCGCACCCCTTGGCGATCGAGCAGATGCGGCGTGGCGAGATTGCCGGCGTGGTCTTTATCACGTCGAAGCCGATCGACGCGTTCCTGAAGGGCAAGTGGGACCCAGGGTTCAAGTTCCTGCCGGTCGAGTATGGCCCCAAGTTCGAGGACTACTATCTGCCGTCGACTCTCGATGCCAAGGACTACCCGAACCTGGTCCAGGCGGGCGCAGAAGTCGAGACCATTGCGGTGCCCACGATCCTCACGGCCTACAACTGGCCGACGACGTCTGATCGCTATCGGCGCGTGGCGCGTTTTACCGAATATCTCTTCAGCCGCATCGAGCGGCTGCACGCGCCAGGCTTCGACAGCAAATGGAAGGACGTCAACCTCAATGCCAAGGTGCCAGGTCTGGAGCGCTTTCGGGCCGCCCAGGACTGGCTGAACGCCAACACCGCGACCGTCGGGATGCGCCGATGAAGGTTTGGCTGCTCGCCGGGCTGGTCCTTGCAGGCATCCACCAGGAGAGCAAGGCCCAAGCCGCTGACGATACTGTCACGCGGATCAGGGCCTGCCTCCGCTACGAGGACGCGGCGCGTGAGAGATGCTTCGACGCGCTCTGGCGCGAGCTGACGCGCGAAGCGTCGCTCACGGCGCTACCGCCGGTGCGGACCGGCGACGACTGGATTGTCAGCGCAACCATGTCGCCGGTCGACTACAGCCCGCAGATCACCGCCACCAAGATCACCCGCAAGACCTCCGGCAATGCCCCGTCGATGCTGACCCTTGGCTGCCGCTCCCAGCGCACCGAGATATCGCTTGGCACCACCGGATCGTGGAAGCCGCTGAGAGGCGATGACGTCCAGGTCGCGTACCGCATCAACAGCCAACAGGAGGTGCAGGAGCGATGGATGACATCGACCGGGGGGAATGCCGCGACCTTGCGCGGTGACGCCGGGCGGCTCCTGGGCCTCATGTCCGATTCAGGCCATCTTGGCGTGCGCGTACAGGACGGCTCCGGCGCTACTCCACCGGCGACGTTCGATCTCGCCGGCGTGGATGGCGTCCGCAAGAAGATCGATACAGCGTGCAAATCGCCGCCCGCAAAGTCGGGCAACACGATCGAGTGGCGTTAGCTCACCGTCGCGAAGCGCAGCACGCGAAGCGCACGACTCCTACCTTCCCCACACCTGCCGTGCCGTCTCCACCACGCGCTCGAGCTTGCGCTTCTGGTCGTCCGCGCTGAGCAGGTTGCCGACCACGTCGGAGGCGAAGCCGCATTGCGGGCTGATCGCGAGCTGGTCGAGCGGCAGGATACTTCGCGGCCTCGTCGATGCGGCGCTTGAGCTCCTCGACCGTCTCCAGCTCCGGCACCTTGGTGCTGACGAGGCCGAGCACGACCACCTTGCCCTTGGGCACGAAGCGCAGCGGCTCGAAGCTGCCGGCGCGCGGGGTGTCGTATTCGAGCAGGAAGCGGTCATGCGGCAGCTCGTTGAACAGCCGCTCGGCGATCGCGTCGTAGGCTGCCCTCGCGGTGCCACATGCTGCGCTGGTTGCCGCGGCAGAGATGGATGCCGGTGGTGACATCGCGCCGAGAGCCTGCGACCACCGCCGCCTCGGCCTTGAGCGAGCGCGCGAAGTTGCGCTCGGGTCCTCGCCGCGCGCGCGCATCTGCGCCAGCGACGGCTCGTCGACATAGGCCGTGAAGCCCGGCGCATCGATATGGATGTAGCGACAGCCGGCCGTCGACCAGGCTTTCGACGATCGCGCGCTCGATCGCGACCACGTCGGCGACGAAGTCGTCGAGGTCACGGTAGACCGCGCTCGAGGCCTGATAGTCGAAGCGCTGCGAGATCCGGTCAGGCCCGATCAGCGACACCTTGGCCGGGCGTCTTCGCGACGCTTGCTGACGAACTTGATATTCCTCGAGCGGAACGTTGCGCGCTGAGCGCGAGCCGCGCCTTCGCCGGGCGGCGATGCGACACCGCGGTGCCCGACATCGTGCATCTGCGGGATGTCCCAGCGCTGCAGCGGCGCCGAGCCCTCCACGCGGCGCTCGTAGACCTTGAGCGTGGAGCGCTTGGCGTCGATAGCCCTCGACCGCGGCGCCGAAACTGTCCTGGAAATTGAGCCGGCGCATCTCGCCGTCGCTGATCACGTCGAGGCCGGCGCTTTCCTGCAGCCGCACCGCGGCTTGCGACTGCGGCATCCTCGACGGCCCGGAAACCGGTCTCGTCGATGCGCCCCTCGTCGAAATGCGACGCGCGCGTCCTTCAGGTTCGGCGGACGCAGCAAGCTGCCGACCACGTCGGTCCTGATGGTCTTGAGATCGATCATAGCGCTCCCCTTGGCCCGCCCCTCGAGCATGAGGCCGAAATGGGGAGACCCACTTTCGGACAAGATCATGCACAAACACGCACAAACACACGCCAGACTTTGATCCGATTCAGCCCAATCGGATCAAAGTCCAGGCATGGAACTGTGCCCCTCGAGCGCAGTTAGCGCAAGACGTCGCCGACCATGCAGGGCGCCCTCATTCGCGCCGTGATCGGCTCGGTTGTCAGCACCGCTCGCGGCACTCAAGACCTGTGGATGAGTCAGATGACTTACTCCGGTGCGACCTTAAATCGAGAATATCGAGGCATCACGGCGATCGTTCTGGCTTGCGCCCGGCCGAATACTCACTATCGGTGAGCGCAGTCACAAAAGGGGCGTTGATGACCAGCGAATTCCTGCTGCTGCTCGCCATCGGATTCTTTGCGCAACTGGTCGATGGCGCGCTCGGCATGGCTTATGGGGTGCTGGCGAATGCCGCCATGCTGGCGCTTGGGCTGCCACCGGCGCAGGCCAGTGCGCTGGTCCACACCGCCGAGGTCTTTACCACCGGCGCTTCGGCGGCTTCGCACATCTATCATCGCAATGTGGATTGGCGCCTGATGCTGCGCATCGGCTTCACCGGCGTACTCGGCGCGATCTTGGGCGCCTGGATCCTGTCGAATGTCGACGTATCGGCGGCGCGGCGCTTTGTCTATGGCTACCTGTTGCTCATGGGCGTCTACATTCTCTACAAATCGACGCGGATCGCGGCGCCGCGCCAGGAGCCTGCGGGCTGGACAACTCCGCTGGGATTTGTCGCGGGATTTCTGGACGCCAGCGGTGGCGGCGGCTGGGGACCCATGATCACCTCGACGCTGATCGGCTCGGGCCATGCGCCGCGCCAGGTGGTCGGCTCGGTTAATACGACCGAGTTCTTTGTCACGGTTGCCGCGGCGACCACCTTCTTTGTGGAACTCGGCGCCTCTTCCCTGGAGCATCTTCTCCCGCTGGTGTTGGGCGGGGTGCTGGCGGCGCCCTTCGGCGGATGGATGGTCAAGCATGTACCGGCCCGCGCACTGATGGTCGCGGTCGGCACCCTGATCGTGACGCTTTCTTTATGGCAGCTGCTGCGTGTCTTCCAGGTGATCTGAGCACGAGGAAGTCCGCGCGAGGATTGTACTCATTAATTCGGCGTACGGCGTGCGGCTCGCACAAGATCCGCTCTTGCCCCAATAGAGACCGAATCGGAAATCGACGTTCAGGGCCATGAGCAGTCGTCGAAGACAGGGGCAAGCCCTAAGGAAATCTCTTCTACAACAACGCCGATCCGGGTTCTCCTCGGCGGTGTATTTAGAATGACGGGATTTCGCCCACTCGCTCAACAAGATGCGCACGCGAGGGCCCGGGATCAAACCGATCGGCGAAATATTGCGTTTCCTTGGCCACCAGTCCTTCGCGGAATTCCATGATGCTCACCGCGTAAGATGGTATGCCGTCATAGGCAAGTACGAATTCAGTGACCCAGAGATCGCCGCTGCCGATAATTCGCCGGACCGTAAAACGCTTCTTGTTTGGCTGGACGAATCGACTCTCTTGAATGTTGTGCCGGCCACGGATCCGCTCGCCCGATTGCGGATAGTCAAGCACAGCATCCTCGCGGTAGATTTCATGTTCGACCTTGAAATCGCTCGCGTCCGAAGCATCCCAATGGCGCTCCAGCGCCACCCGCACGGTTCGATCATCCATCTCAATCTCCCGCCTACGCTACCCGCTATTATTTCGGGAGCACTCAATTCACGTGCTGCACGCTACTCTGAAATGTGGGCACTATTGCCGATCGCACTCCCGTCGTGGGTCACCTCACGGTGCGGGCGATTGCGGTTTGGCGTAAGGATACGCCTGTGGGGAGCCCCCGACAATGTGCGGATTTCGTCGACCAGTGGCGCGAAGAACTCTCGCCTCGATTTGGACAAGTGGCCGAATGTCACCTTTGGATCAAAACCAGTAGATCTCAACGTGAGCAAATGTTTTTCGGTGTGCCAAGGAAAAGTGGACGTCCAATCTGCGCTTCAATAAATACACGCCCTAATCTAGTCAGCGCGCCTGCACCGTGCGATTGTCGGCGGCCGCACGCTGACGCGATGCCGGCAGTGTGCCGAGGGCGGGATAACGCGCGCGAAGATCCCGCAGAAAGGCCTCGAGTGTATCGGCGGCGCGCAGCGCGCGTGCCACATCGCCGAATTCAGCGTCGGACGCACCGGCAGGCGCTGTCAGGACGTCAAAGGCGCGGCGGTCCGGCCCATCGCCCATCTTGGCGGCGAATTTCTCGCGAAACCGATTGAGGCCGAGGATATCGTCACCAAGCGCATAACCGACCGCGGCGCGCAGGATGTCGAGGCGCTCCTTGTCCTCGAGCGGCTTGAACTCGCGCCAGCGCTCGCCGTAAAGAAGCTCGATCTGCTCGGCCGCCAGCGCCCAATGCTTGGCCGCCCAGAGAATGTCGGCCCGCAAGCGGATCGCCTCGGGCCCGGGCACATTGGCGACCACCTCGAGTGCCACATCCTGGCGGCCGGTCTCCGATAAGGCGCGCGCCTCCAGCATCAGACGCTGGTTGCGCAGCTCATTGCTGAGCTCTGACGCCCGCGTGGCGCGCAGCGACGCCAGCGCCCTTTCAGGCTTGCGGTCCATGAGATAGATGGCCGCGAGGCGCGCCGCGACCTGGGCGCGCGCAGCGCCCTGCAGGCGGTTGTCGACCTGATGCTTGAGGAGATCAGTCGCCTGCTGCAACAGATCGACCGACACAAGACGATCGGCAAGTCGCCGGATCATCTCGTCGCCGCGCCTCCCGATCGGAGTCAAATCCCGAAAATCGTAGAACATGGCGAGCGCATCGATCGCCGGCAGCGAGTCGCCCTTCCCGGCCAGGAACAGGCTATCGAAGGTGCTGGCCGCCTCATCATGGATCCGCCGCGTCATCTCCGAGTTCGGATGCGCCACGATGGCCGTACGCATGATCTGAAACGCTTCGCGGTAGCGCCCCTCATCCGTATAGGCGCGTCCCAGCATCTGCAGCGTTTCGACCTCGGTTGCATCGCCGCGCCAGGTCGCCGCCAATGTCTCGAGCTGCGAGATGGCATCGTTGCGATCGATGTCGTGGCGTGCCTGCCGCAGCACGATCTCACGCAGCCGCCCCTGAGCGGCTGCTCCGCGATCCTTCGAGTTCGGCCGCGGCCTGGTAGGAGCGACGAGCATCCTCCACCCTGCCAAGCCCCTCGCTGATCCGGCCGTTGAGCAGCGCCATGATGGGCTCGAGCTCCTGCGGGATGCCGATCGCCTCGAACTCATTGAGCTGAGCCGTCGCGCCGGTGATGTCCCCCACCTCGACATAGGCGCGGATCATCTCCTTCATGACGTTGCGTTGTAGCTCGAGCGGCAGTGTTGTGATCGCGGCTTCGACGGCGCGGAAGCCCTCGCGCGCCTCCGGCCACTTGCCGAGCTTGGCATAGGCCAGCGCCCGCCACATCGCCGCGTCATTCTGGTTTCCGACGAACGGATTCGCGAGATCCTTGAGACCCATGTCGGCGCGGCCGATCATGATGTTGCAGACAGCGCGCAGCACCACCGCGGATGGATTCTCCGCCGTTGGCGCCTGATCCGCGATGGCCACGTCGAGAACGGCCTTCGCCTCATGGATCATGTCGCGGGCCAGGTAGAAACGGGCAAGGTCGGTGCGCGCCAGAAGCCGTTTCGCCTCCGGGGCGTCGGCGGCAGCACTTAGAAGCTGCCAATTCCTTTCCTTGAAATCCGCCTGGCGATCGAATCCCCAGGTCTGGGTGTCGAGCACTTGCCGCTGCATCGCCGGCCCGCCGCCGCCACGCGCACTGCCCTGCACCGCTGACAATGTGAGCCCGGCCGGCCGCGAGATGATGAGCTTGTCGGGGGCAAGCTCGGCATTGAGGTCGTCGGCCAGCGGTTGAATGACGACCCCATGGGTCGAGGGGAGGACGCGGAATTCAACAAAGTCCTGCGCCTTGACAAAACCGCGCGCGGGCGCGAGCGCCGTCGCGACCAGCAGCGTGTCGCCGGCCTCAGGGTCCTCGATGCGATAGAGGTCGCGCGGATCATCGAGAAGAACGCTGATGCTTGAGCGGGATGCGCTGGTCCGGCTGCGATTGAGCGCGAGCGGACGGGACGGCTCGATCACTTCCGGACCGAGCGTGATGTTCCAGGCGGTGCCGTCGGTGTAGGCGCTCACCAGCATGGGCCGGTCAAGCCTGATGCGCACGAACTCGGCGTCACGCGCGTGGGTCCTGCTCACGCCTTTGATGCTGCGGCCGATCTCGCCCTCGAGCGGTGCGACCGCGATGGCGTCATCGCTGCCGAAGACCAGCCAGAGCGTATCGCCGCGGCGAAAGACGGCGGCAGGAGTGGCTGACGCGAACGGAAACTCAAACGTCACGTTGTCGCCGCTGCGCCTGACGCGGGTGGCGATGCCGGCACCCGGCTCCGGAACGGTCGGCCTGGCCCGCGGCCGCGGCCCTGGCGTCGCCTCTTCGCTCGCAACCGGAGGCGGCACGGGACGCGCCGTCGGAGGAGGCGGAGCCGGCCGCTCGCCTTCGGGCTCATTGGCCGTCGCCACGCTGGGCGTCGCAGGCGGCTGCACGGCGGGAAGCTGTGGTTGCGGCTGCGACGGAACCGGCCGCTCACTGGATCGCGGCGGCTGCACGGGCGCCGACGGCGCGGGCTGCGGGGTCGCAGGTGCGGCCACGGCCGGGCGCGGTCCCGACGCTTGTGGCTCACTTGCACGTTGATTGTCAGGCTCCTGCTTGACCGGCTGGCTGCGCGCCGGCTCAGCCTCGTCCGCCGGTCGGTTCGCCCGGGTCGCCAATTCGGCCGCCAGCGCTGCCAGCTCGTCCGCGCGGCTCGTTGCTTCCGCCTTGGCGTCCGGTGAGCTCACATCGAGAACGTAGCTGTTGTCCTCGCGAAAGGTGCGCACATCGACCCTGCTGGCAAAGTTGAAATGCACCGTCGCGGTTTCACGTTCGAGCTGGCTGTCGATCGAGCTGATCGTCGGCGGCAGCACCGCGACCGCGTCTGCGAGATCAAATTTGTAAGCCCCGTCGAAAGTCAGCGTGAGCTTATCCCTGCTGTTGTCGGCAGAGACAGAAACAAGTTCCGGAAAGTCGAAGATGTAGCGGGTAAAGGTCGGCTGCGTTGCGACCCGCACGCGTATCGGCGCGCTCGGGCTCTGGCGTGCGATTGCGCGCTGCTGCCTCGTCTTCCGCTCGGCGTCGCGCGCCCGGCGGGCCAGATCCTCGATGACGTCGCGCGGCAACCCGGGTGCCATGCCGCTCCAGCCCTCCGGCAGGAGGTCGACGAACACCTTCTCGGCGGCCGCGATCGAGTTCATGGTCACTTTGCGCGCGAGCGCGAAGCGAATGGCCTTCTTGTCCGGATCGCGACGCGCCGCTGCCACATAGCCACCGGAATTGGCGCTGACGCGATCAACCGCGATGTCGACCGGCTTCTCGAAGCTGATGGTGAGAATGTTGTTGGCGACGCGGGCCTTGGTCTCGATCTCCTCCCCGAACTGAAGCACAAAGCGGGCGAAGCCGTTTTCGACCGTGACGGTGATCTCGCCTTTGATGTTCTGGGCAGTCGCCGCCCGCGATGGCAGCAGCGCCGCTAGCGCCACGACCGCAAGCAGCACCAAATGGGCCGCAATGCTGCGGCCGAGACGCGGAATCTGGACGAACTCGTTAGACACGCAAACTCACACTCATGCTGACCGGCAGGGCGCAACGGCCCGCCTTGACTATGATCCACCGTGGTTGTGGTAGCGGAGTCTAGGCTGGGGCGTTTAACGGGGTCTTAACCGTGGGCCGCCGGACGGCAAATTCGGGCGGCCCATCTCGGACCTAAACCTCACGGCGCAGGCAAATCCCGCGATACACTTGATCGACTTTCGGCGCGGCGCATCCGATGGTGCCGACTCGGTTCCCGGCTTGATCGTGTTGCGACGCAGCATGATGAGGGGGCGATCCGCTGCCGATCCCATTTACCCTTGCTTTATCTGCAATCAGCCCCCGGCGCGGGGCTCGCCACCCCGTAGCGCGCACGCACGAGCTGCACGTTTGCACCAGCGGGAACCAGCGCAAAGAGATTGTCGAAAACGGTTTCGCAGATGTCTGGCAAGCGCGGCCCGCCAAGTGCGCCAACGATGAGGGGAATCGTCGTGGAGTGACCGACAACGAGGACGGAGCCGCCTGAATGCCTGCGCACGGCGTCGGCAACAGATTGAACATGCGCCTCACGTTGCGCACCCGCCACGGAGATAACCTCCGGGGTCAGTCCGAGCGCCGTTGCAATCGGTTGCGCTGTCTGCTTGGTGCGGACGAGCTGCGTCGTGATGATTGCCGAAAATTTCGTGCCGCTCAGTGCGGACGCCAAGTCCTGGGCTCGCTTCACGCCGGAGGCCGTCAGATCCGGATCGCTTCCTGAATTTGGCGCTGTATCACCGTGGCGAACGAGCACAACAAGCGTGGGCGACTGAGCGTTTGATGGAGTGGGCTCGTACACCGAAATGCCTGTGGTCGCGAGAACGAGAAGCAGTACGCGTAGATTGGTCATTTGATGTTTTCCTCTCAAAGTGGTTTGCAATCATAAAAGCCCGCCGACGGAATGTGCACTGCCGATGAGAATTGGGACCTTCGGCACAGTCTCTGAGCAGTTCGTTTACAATGCCACCGACTGCCGCGCGGACGCTTAAGAGGGGCTCAAAATCAGGCGCGTGTCGCAAAGCGGGCTAAAGCGGAGTTAATAATTCCGAGTTTTCCGCCTCTGACCGGCGCCCTGCCCGTGAACGCTAGGTTACCTCAGCGGTGCAACGTTGCGGAAGGGGGTAAGCCCGCTCTTGACTCCGCCCGGAAGTGCCCGCGCCCTATGTCCACAAATATCAGAGCGTAAAGAAATTCCTCCAATCGCCCTATCAGGAGACCCTTGACGTCGACATTGCCACGATCACCGGCGTCGGCAGCTCGGCGTTGGGAAGCGCGGCCTTGGCCTGGGACATCTCGGTCGCGCTCAAAAAGCCGGTGCTGGCAATCGTGCCGGGCTATGGAGTGGCTGACGTCGTCCTGCAGGCACTCGGCGGATGGTTTGCCTTCGGTCTGCATGATTTCCTCAGCAGCAAGACACTGATCCAGACCGGGCTTGCGGCGGCTGCCCCGGCGACCGCGAGCATCGGCCGGGAGCTCCCCGCATCGATCCCCCAAGAGCCAACCGCGCGCGGCGCGCCGATCTTCCGCTACGGCTCGGGCTCATCGGACGTGCTTCATGCCCTGCTCGAACATCGCGTCACACCCTTCCGCCTGCTGGTCGGGCACAGTAAGGGAGCGCTGCAGATCAACAATGCGATCCAATCCCTGCCCGCCGAACGGATGCAGGGGCTGCACGTGGTGACGCTGGGCTGTCCAATCGGCGAAAATGTCGCGGGCGTGGACTATCACCAATATCTGGGCCTGTTCGATGCGCTCGGCCAGCTCAATGCCTGGGGGCACTGGCCCGATCATTGGCCGCCGACCTGGCACAGCACCAATCCCGTATTGCCGCCGGCCATGGCGGTCGGCGAGATGACTTCCGAGTCAGTGCGCAACGGAAGCGGAGCGAAGCCGCGCGCCGCAGTCGTAACACCCGCGGCCTAGTTCCCCGCCCGCTGGCCTTCGATCTTGGGCAGATCGTTGCCCGTGCCGCTTTCCTTGGCGCGCGCCGCGAGCTCGATGGTGAGCCGCTCGGCCGCCTCGGGCTGCATCTGCGCCATGATGTCGGACATCCGGCGCGGGTTGAGCTGGCTTGCGACCTCGATCAAGACGCGCATGTCGAGACGGTCGAAGATCTTGGCCGCGTCCTTGGCCTTCATGTTGTCGTACATGGTCACGAGGTTCTTGAGCCGCTGGGCCTCGTTCTCCGACTTGTTCTGCATCGCCGAGTTGGCGCGCGACTCAAGCTCCCTGAGCTCATTGATGCGCGTCTCGAGCTGCTTTTCCGCCGCCTTCAGCAGGCTCTCGCGCATGTCGAGATCTTGCGAGCGCTGCTCAAGCTCACTGCGCCGCTCCGACAAACGCTCGAGGATCGCGCGCTCGGCTGGCGACATCACCCGCTCCGGCGGTGGCGGCACCGGGGCGGGCGGCGGCGGATTGACCGCCTTGGGCGCCGGACGGTTGCCCTTGGGCTCGGGCGCCGCCGATTTGCTCTCCGCAACCGCTCCGGTGATGTCCGGAAAACCGAACATCTGCTTCGCCCATGATGTGGATTGCTGCTGCGATTGCTGCGTGGCGGCTGCGGCGGCGCGGCCTTCGATGGCGCGTCATTGCGCCTGGGCTGCGCGATCGCGCCGGTCACCTCGGGCTCGGTCGCGTTGCGCTGCGCCAATTCTGTCAGCGTGTAGCCGCCATCGAAAATGAGACCGAATGCCTTGAGGGCGAACAGGACTATGATCGCGACCAGCACGATCGGAATAAGCCGGATGTCGCCCAGCCTTCGCATCATGCCGCCAGCGCACTCATGCGCTCACGCAGGCGGTCTGCCAGCGAGCGCGCCGCCGCCGCGACTGCTTTCGGATCGGCTGGCGCCGCGGCTGCGGGCGCAGCTCTCGGCGCCGCTGGCGGGGGAGGCGCGGCCGGTGCAGCAGCAACCGGCTGTACCTCGTCAAGCTTGCGCGAGGCGACCACCACGCGCGCAAGACGCTCGATCACCATATCGCCGGCCTTGACCTGCCGGTTGAGCTCGGCACAGCACTGCTCGGCCGCCAGCATGCGCTCGCCAAGCGTGCTCTCGCATTCGCGCGCCGTGGTCTTGAGCCCGGCGACCGCCCGCTCGGCGATCTCGGTCGCGGTGATCAGCTCCGCGATCGTCGCCTTCAACGACTGCTCGTCGGCCTTGAGCCGCTTGAGCCGGTTGTTGAGGATGAGCAATAGCCGATCGTCACCATCAGCAGGATCGCGACCAGCCCTTCGATCATGACTCCAAATCCGTAGCTCACGATCCCTCCATTCGGTTGCTGGAACCGTCTGACCCTTCGAACATGGCGAGCGTCGTTCTCGGCTTGCGCAGCGGCTTGGCCACGCGCACCGCAACCCGATCGCCGACGCGGCCCATACGGCCTTCCGTCAGTGTCACATCGCCGCAGCGCACGGTGACCAGTGCGTCCGGCCGCAGCTCCAGCGGCAGCGTATCGCCGACCTCGAGCTCGCATCAGATCCCTCAGCGGCAGCTTCGCTTCGTAAAGCACGGCATCGACCGCGATCTCGGCCTGCCCGATCTCGGTCGCGAGATGCCCTTCCCAGATCGGGTCGCGGCCGAACTTCTCGCCCATGAACATCTGCAACAGCACGTCGCGGATGGGCTCGATGGTCGCATAGGGCAGCAGCAGCTCGACGTTGCCGCCGCGGTCCTCCATGTCGATGCGCAGGCGCACCAGGATGGCGGCATTGGCCGGCCGCGAGATCGCGGCAAAGCGCGGATTGGTCTCCAGCCGATCGATGTTGAACTTGACCGGCGACAGCGGCTTGAAGGCCAGCTCCGCGTCGGCCAGCACGACCTCGATCATGCGCTTGACGAGGTTGGACTCGATCGTCGTGTAGGGCCGGCCCTCGACCCGGATCGCGGTCTGGCCGCGGCGGCCGCCGAGCAGCACGTCGATGATCGAATAGATCAGGCTCGAATTGACCGTGATGAGGCCGAAATTGTCCCACTCCTCGGCCTTGAACACGGCCAGGATCGCCGGCAGCGGAATCGAGTTGAGATAATCGCCGAAGCGCACCGACGTGATGCGGTCGAGCGAGACTTCGACGTTGTCGGAGGTGAAATTGCGCAGCGACGTCGTCATCAACCGGACCAGCCGGTCGAAGACGATTTCCAGCATCGGCAGGCGCTCGTAGGAGACCATCGCCGAGTTGATGATCGCGCGAATGCCGGAATTGTCGTTGAGCGAGACGTCGGCGAGGCTGAAGCCGAGAAGACCGTCGATCTCGTCCTGAGTGAGGACGCGCTCGGCGCCGCCCTTGGCGCTCGTGCATGAAGTCGGCGCCGTCGTCGACCATCGCCGCCCATTGCGAGCGGCGGCTTCCGCGCCTTCGCCGGTGCCAGCGCCCTCTGCCAGCGTTGGTCTTGCCGTCGCCATTGCCGTCGAGCGCGAGGCCCCATTCGGCCGCCAGCGCGTCCTGGTCGACTTGGTCCTTGCCGTTTGCCATCTCTGGGAGCCGTTCCGATTCAGGTGTTAGGTCGTCTCAACGCGGCGGCTCACTGGACGACGATTTCCTTGAACAGCACCGCGTTGATGCGGCTCGGCGCGATCGCCACGTTGACCCGGCGGGTCAGCTCCTCCTTGAGGCGATAGAGTCCGGCGGAGCCGTCGAGATCGGTCGGACGCAACTCGCGCAGATAGGTCTGGAACGCGTCCATCACGCGCGGCATCGTGGTCTGGATCTGCGGCTGCATGCGTGCTGTCGGGCAGCTCGAGCACGATCTTGACCTTGAGATACTGCGTGCGGTCGCCGGCTGCGTTGGACAGATTGACCAGCACTTCCGGCACGTCGAAGAACGCCGGCGGCTTCGCCACCGCGACCGCGGGCTTTGCCTCCTTGTGTCCGACGAACATGAAATAGGCGCCGCCTCCGCCGCCGCCGAGCACGGCAACGGCACCGACGGCGATGATGATCATCTTGAGCGAAAATCGACCCTTTGGCTGCTCTCGCTTCGGCGGATTCCGCGCCATCGCCGCTGGCTTCGACGTCGTCTTCTTCGTCGTCTGTCTTCTTTTTTGCCTTCGCTGCCATGGTCGATGTCCCGTGCGATTGCACCGGCGGTAAAGCCGTGACGAATCCGCGACGCGCGCGCCCTCGCGCCCTTAGTGGTAACGTTAGGGTTCCGATGGTTAACGGAATCTTTCCAAGGCGACCGGGCAACCCGGAAAGTTTTGCCGGGTGGATGGGTTGGCGGCGGCTGAATTTGCCGGCCGAGCGGTCGGCGTCAATTCTCATAACTATTTGATCACTAATCTTGATTTTCCGCTTGGCACGGCCCTGCAGAGAAGCTTGCGAGCCGGCGCTTGGGAGAGCCCGGATCACCGGACGAGGGCACCGCATGGGAGTGCGGCGTCCGCGCCGCAGCACCCGGGCCGCGCGCCCGGACATGGGGAGCACTGCCGATGGAGAACGCACTCCTGATCGGACTGTCGCGACAGATCGCGCTCCAGCGCGAGCTCGATGTCGTCGCCAACAACATCGCCAACCTGAACACCACCGGCTACAAGGCCGACGGCGCGATCTTCCAGGAATTTCTGATGCCGGTCGCCCAGCGCCGCCGGCTTCCAGGGCGCCGACCGGCGTCTGAGCTACGTGCAGGACCGCGCCACCTGGCACGATTTCGGCTGCCGGCCCGATCCAGCAGACCGGCAACCCGCTCGACGTCGCCATCGACGGCGACGCCTTCCTCGTGGTGCAGACGCCGCGCGGCGAGCGCTACACGCGCAACGGCGCGTTCCAGATCAACGCCCAGGGCGAGCTCGTCACCAGCACGCGGCGACCGCGTGCTCGGCGACGGCGGGCCGATCCAGTTCCAGATCACCGACAACAACATCTCGATCAATCCGGACGGCACCATCACGGTGCGCGAGGGCAGCAATTCGCGCATCCGATTCGGCGCGCGGCAAGCTGCGGCTCGTGCGCTTCGACAGCGTCCAGCAGCTGCAGAAGGACGGCACGAGCCTGTTCGCCGCGCCCGACGGCGTCGCGCCGCAGCCGGCGCCGACGAGCGCGCGCGTCGATGCAAGGCGCGATCGAGCAATCGAACGTGCGCTCGGTGCGTCGAGATGGCGCGCATGATCGAAGTCACGCGCACCTACACGCAGATCGCCGGCCTGCTGCAGCAGCACAGCGATCATGCGCCGCAGCGCCATCGACAAGCTCGCCGAAGTTCCGGCCTAGACCCTGAGAGACAGTCACCATGCGCGCGCTCCACACCGCAGCGACCGGAATGATGGCCCAGGAACTCAACGTCCAGGTCATCTCCAACAACATCGCCAACATGCGCACGACCGGCTACAAGCGCCAGCGCGCCGAATTCCAGGACCTGCTCTACGAGCACGTCAGCCGCGTCGGCACGCAGACCTCGACGCAGGGCAACATCCTGCCGGTCGGCATCGATCTCGGCGGCGGCGTCAAGACCGTCGGCACGCCGCGGCTGATGACGCAAGGCACGCTCATGCCGACCGGCAAGGATCTCGACGTCGCCATCCGCGGCGACGGCTTCTTCAAGATCCAGATGCCGGACGGCACCTTCGCCTATACGCCGCGACGGCTCGTTCGAGATGGACGCGCAGGGCCGCATCGTCACGCGCCAAGGGCAACGTGGTGCAGCCCGGCATCACCATCCCGCCGAACGCGACCGCGGTCACCATCAATGCCGCAGGGTCAGGTGTCGGCGACCGTCGCCGGGCTCGACCACGCCGACCGTGCTCGGCCAGCTCACGCTGACGCGCTTCGTCAACAAGGCCGGCCTGCAGTCGATCGGCGACAACCTGTTCCTCGAGACGCCGGCCTCCGGCACGCCGCAGGACGGCACGCCCAACACCGACGGCTACGGCGATCTGCAGCAGGGCAATCTCGAGCAGGCCAACGTCGAAGCGGTGACCGAGATCTCCGACCTGATCGCCGCGCAGCGCGCCTACGAGATGAACGCCAAGGTCATCACCGCCGCCGACCAGATGCTGTCGGCCACCTCCAACATGATGCGCTGAGGAGTAGCGCCATGATCCGACTGATCCGCCTCGCTCGTCACTGCCCTGTCCTCGCCTCGCGCTTGCGGCTGCCGGCGTCGCCGGCGATGCCCGGCGCGGACGCCCACCCGAGTTCGTCGACCGTTTCGGCGGCACGCCCATCAAGGCTCGACACCGACGTCGTGGCGCCTGCGTCGGATGCCGGTCACCACACGGCCGACGCTCAAGGCTGAAGCCACCATCGTCGGCGACATCGTGCGCATCGGCGATCTCGTCGAGAACGCCGGCGCGGTCGCCGACGTGGCGATCTTCCGCGCGCCCGATCTCGGCCAGACCGGCAGCGTGCCGGCCGGCCGCGTGATCGACGCCGTGCTGCCGCACCAGATCATCGGCCTCGACACCCGCGGCCTTGCCGAGGTCGTCGTCACGCGCGCGAGCCGGCCGATCACCGCCAAGGACATCGAGGCGCGCATCCTGCGCGCGCTCGCCGGCCAGTCCGGACTGCCGGATGCCGAAGCAATCTCGCGGTCACCTTCGACAACGAGGTGCGCACGCTGCAGGTCGAGGCCGCGAGCGACGGCGAGCTGCGCGTCGCTCGGCTGGCCTACGAGCCGCGCAGCGGCCGCTTCGACGTGACCTTCGAGCTGCCGGGCAGCGCGGTCGCGCGCCGCATGCCGCTGCGCTTCACCGGCTCGATCGCCGAGACCTTCGAGGCGGTGGTGCCGACGCGCGCCGATCGCGCAAGGCGAGGTGCTCACGCGCAGCCGACCTCACGATCGGCGCGCCGGCCGAAGAGCGGAGTTCGGCCGCCAACGTCATCGCCGACACCGAGCAGGCCGTCGGCCTGGCGGCCAAGCGCGCGCTGCGCGCCGGCCAGGTCATGCGCCAGAGCGACCTGGCGAAGCCGGAGCTCGTTGCACGCAACGAGACCGTCACCATCACCTACGAGGTGCCCGGCATCATGCTGACGCATCCGCGGCCAGGCGCTCGAGCCGGGCGCGCTGGGCGACGTCATCAACGTGCTCAACGTGCAATCGAAGAAGACGCATGCAGGCGACCGTCACCGGTCCGGGCCGCGTCAGCGTCGGCAACGCCGCCGCACGCTCGCGGGTCGCCACCGCTGCCCTCCAACAAGACGCGCTGAGGCGCCGAGTGAGAGTCATGACAGAGCAGAACATGTCGTCTGAGGAGTTGCGAGCATCAGTGCCACAGCTTCCGTCATCGCGCAAGCGGGATCAGGAGCGGGTTGCACTGGCTGCTCTGGGTCCCCGCTTGCGCGGGGCGAACGGACATCTAGGCCACCGACAGCTCGCGTCATGCTGCCCATTACGTCTTCGCACTGCGCGTCGCTCGCCGCTCTCGCCGGCGGCTGCTCCTCGCTCGAGCGCCTGCGACACGATCGGCGAGCAGCCGCCGCTCTCGCCGATCGACAACCCGACCACGCAGACCGGCTACAAGCCGGTGCAGATGCCGATGCCGGCGCCGCAGCCCGCGATCTACAATCCGAACTCGCTCTGGCGCAACGGCTCGCGCGCCTTCTTCAAGGACCAGCGCGCGCACCAGGTCGGCGACATCCTCACCGTGAAGGTCAACATCACCGACAAGGCCAAGATCGAGAACGAGACGCAGCGCAGCCGCACGAACAAGGAGGATTCCGGCGTCACCGATTTCATCGGCAGCAAGATGCTCAAGAACCCGCGACCGCGATCCTGCCCGGCCGCATCCTCACCGCCGACTCGACCGCGTCGAGCGACGGCAAGGGCTCGATCGACCGCAAGGAGGAGCTGCAGACCAACGTCGCCGCGCGTGGTGACGCAGGTGCTGCCGAACGGCAACCTCGTGGTCGAAGGCAAGCAGGAGGTGCGGGTCAACTTCGAGATCCGCGAGCTGATCGTCGCCGGCATCGTGCGGCCGGAGGACATCCAGAGCGACAACACCATCGACTCCACCAAGATCGCGGAGGCGCGCATCGCCTATGGCGGCCGCGGCCAGATCACCGACGTGCAGCAGCCGCGCTACGGCCAGCAGGTGCTCGACGTGCTGCTGCCGTTCTGACCTCGAAAGTCATCACCGAGCTCCCCGCCGTTCGCAGCGCGCGAGCGAACGGCGACACCAGCGGCCTCCGGAAGCTCCCCTCCGGAGGCCGCAGTTTTTGTTCGGATGGCTCGGGCGCTCGCGTTTGATCCGATCGGATTGAAATCAGGCGATATCAATTGCGACGGGCGCTGCGCCGCACTGACGCGGGCGTCTCGGTCAGCATCACCTCGGGCGCAAGCAGCGTCGCCAGCACTCTCCGCGCGCAGACACCCGCGTCAGCGGAGCCGGCCGCATAGAAGCGCGCACAGGTTACGGCATCGACCAGCTTGCGCTGGAGCATGGCATTCTCCTCGCGCAGGCGCGCGATCGTGGTGCGCATGTGATAGCTCGAGAAGCGGCTCAGCGCGCGCTCGACCATGGGATCCTGCTCGCCAGCCATGCCGGGGATCCAGCTTTCGGCGCGCACGCGTGCGAGCATTTGCACATGCCACTCGACCACGGCGCTCTTCAACGCCGGCCAGGGCTCGCCTTCATGCGCGAGCGCAAGGTCATCGAGCTGTGCATCGGCGAGTTCCCGTTCGTCAAGCTCGACGGGCGCGAATTGAGACGTCATGGAGGCACCTGCGACAGAAACGAATACCTTCAAACGCTAGGTGATTCGTCAGATACCGCTGCGGTAAGTCGGTGCGACGCCGGAAAGAAAGCACTGGAAAGATGCTCACGCGTCACGTGCAAGTAACGCGCTCGCGCAATTGTTATGACGCTTTCAACAGCGTTGGCGCATCCCATGGATGCCACCATGCAAGGAACTCGAACTCTTAGTCGTCCTTGTAGACGCGCTCGCGCCGCTCGTGCCGCTCCTGCGCCTCGATCGACAGCGTGGCGATTGGGCGCGCCTCGAGCCGCTTGAGCGCGATCGGCTCGCCGGTCTCTTCGCAATAGCCGTAGGTGCCGTCCTCGAGCGCGGCGAGCGCCGCGTCGATCTTGGCGATCAGCTTGCGCTGGCGGTCGCGGGCGCGCAGCTCGATCGCCCGGTCGGTCTCCGAGGAGGCGCGATCGGCGAGATCGGGGTGATTCTCGATTCTCGTCCTGGAGATGCTGCAGCGTCTCCTTGGCCTCCTTGAGAATGTCGTCCTTCCAGTCGAGCAGCTTCTTGCGGAAGTACTCCCGCTGGCGCTCGTTCATGAACGGCTCTTTGTCGGTCGGCCGGTAGTCTTTCTTGTCCGGCGAGACTGCATGCCCATTCTTGGCGACGGCGCTCGTTCTTCTTGTTGTCTATGTTCTTCTCCGAACGCATCGTTTCCCCGTGCAACGTTGACCGCGAACCCCCCCGCTCGCGCGGCGCTTATATAGGGACGGTCGTGACATGGACAATAACGGAATGAAATCCGCACGGCCGTGGCGCGTGCGCGGATGACGCGGCAAGCACCGAACCGGAGCGCCGTTGCTGGGGCCTGGCGGAATTTCCGCTATCGAGACGCCATCTTGGCGATTTCGACCTCGACGCGAAGCTCGATCTCGCCCAGCACGCCGTCGAGACCCGGCCTCGCCCGAGCCGTCCTTGAGGAAGGCTGCAGCCGATTGCAGCTTGGTCAGGGTCGCCGGCGTGAGGGTACCCGCCCAGGAGCCCGATCTTGAGCTCGTCGAGCGCATCGAGCGCGAGCCGCCCGCGCTTGACCGCGCTTGGCGGCGACGTTCGGTTGCATCCTCGACCCCCTGCAGAGCGATCAGCGCGTCGATGCCGCCGACGGTCCGCAGTCGCCGATGGGCCGCTCGGTGGCGGAGCTTTCGCGTCTGTTCGCTCACCGAAAAGGTGCCGGACGAGCCTCGGCGCGCCGCGACCGGCCGAAGCAGGCGGCCGCTGCCGGTACCGGTGGGTCCCTGGATGCGCATGATGCGCTTCATCCCAATCTAGCGGTGTCCTGGGTGTGCGCAACCTCGGCCAGTTATGGTTAACGGACGGTAAACGACCCGGCAAAAACTGCCGGCCCGGCAAGAGATGGCCTGCGTCGAGCGGCCCTCGAAATCCACGCCGTCTGAAAAATCCTCGATCTTTCAATGGCCTCAAGCGGCTCCTGCGCTGGCACGCGTTTCGCTAGAGTGGCAGACGGTCCGAACCTCTTGGGGAGCAAGGGATGACGAGGACGTTTCGGCCGCCATCGCTGGCGGCATTGATGCTTATTGCTGGCGCTGGCGCGCCGGCCGGCGCGACGTCGCGCATCAAGGACCTCGCCAATATCGAGGGCGTGCGCCAGAACCAGCTGATCGGCTACGGCCTGGTGGTCGGCCTCAACGGCACCGGCGACACCCTCAACAACATCCCGTTCACCAAGCAATCGCTGCAGGCGATGCTGGAGCGGCTCGGCGTCAACATCCGCGGCGCCCAGATGCGCACCGGCAACGTCGCCGCCGTGATGGTGACCGCCAACCTGCCGGCGTTCGGCACGCAGGGCACGCGCATCGACGTCACCGTCTCGGCGCTCGGCGATTCCAAGAGCCTGCAGGGCGGCACGCTGCTGGTCACGCCGCTGCTCGGCGCCGACGGCAACGTCTACGCGGTCGCGCAGGGCTCGCTCGCGATCGGCGGCTTCCAGGCCGAGGGCGACGCCGCCAAGATCGTGCGCGGCGTGCCGACCGTCGGGCCGCATCGTCCAACGGCGCCATCATCGAGCGCGAGATCGAGTTCGCGCTCAACCAGCTCGGCCAGCTGCGGCTCGCGCTGCGCAATCCCGACTTCACCACCGCCAAGCGCATCGCCTCCGCGATCAACGACTTCATCGGCTCGCCGACCGCCGAGCCGCTCGACCCGTCGACCGTGCAGATCACCATCCCGAAGAAATTCCAGGGCAACGTGGTCGCGCTGCTCACCGAGATCGAGCAGCTGCAGATCGAGCCCGATCTCGCCGCCAAGGTCGTCATCGACGAGCGCTCCGGCATCATCGTGATGGGACGCGACGTGCGCGTCTCGACGGTCGCGGTGGCGCAGGGCAATCTCACCGTCACGATCTCCGAGACGCCGCGTGGTCAGCCAGCCGCAACCGTTCTCGCGCGGCCAGACCCGGGTGGTGCCGCGCACCCGCGTCGGCGTGCAGGAGGACGGCAAGAAGCTCGCGGTCGTCAAGGAAGGCGTGTCGCTGCAGCAGCTCGTCGACGGCCTCAACGCGCTCGGCATCGGGCCGCGCGACCTGATCGCGATCCTGCAGGCGATCAAGGCCGCCGGCGCCATCCAGGCCGACATCGAGGTGATGTGATGGCCGATGCCTCGCGTCGCCGCTCGCCCGCAACGGCGCCACTGCCGCGCTCGGCAGCGCGGCCGGCGCCCAGCGCCCGATGTCGAAGGCCAAGGCGCGCGCCAACGCGGTCGATTTCGAGGCGATGTTTCTCAACTCGATGTTCAGCCAGATGTTCACCGGCATCGACGGCGACGGTCCGTTCGGCGGCGCGGCGGCGCCGGCGGCGTCTGGCGCTCGTTCCTGAGCGACGAATATGCCAAGTCGTTCGCCAAGGCCGGCGGCATCGGCATTGCCGACCACGTCTATCGCTCCCTGCTCGCCCAGCAGGAGGCGCGCGCTTCCTGAAAGCAAACACCCAGGAGCATGCCTTAATCTTTCTCGAAACGACTGTGCAGGATCCCCATGAGCAGCATGCCGCATGCCCCGATGATGTCCCCTGCCCCGGTGAAGACCGCGGCGGAGGCTGACGCGCTGATCTCTCAGGTCATGGGCGTCATGGCGGAGCTTGCCGACGTCGTCCAGCAGGAAACCGAGCTAGTGCGGGCCGGCCGCGTCAGCGCCGCCTCGGCGTTCGCCGAGCCCAAGGGCGATCTCAGCCGCCGCTATGTCGCCGGCACGATTCAGCTCAAGGCGAGCAAGCCGCAACTGGCGCACATCGCCCGCGATCGGCTTGCAGCGCTGCAGCAGCGCCACGAGTCCTTGCGCGCGCTGCTGCAGACCAATCTGACCGTGCTGGCGACCGCGCACGCGGTTTCGGAGAGTGTCGTACGGGGGGTTTCCAACGAGATCGGCCGCCGTTCGACCCCGCAGACCTATGGGGCCTCAGGGCGCGCCAATGTGCCGACGCGAGCCGCCGGCGTTCCGCTTGCGGTCAGCCGCACGCTTTGACGGCGACCAATCAGCCGACTGGCGCTGCAAACGAAAACGGCGGGGCGCAAGCGCCCCGCCGCCGTGATTTTCAGCGATTGCCGTATTATCCGAACAACCGCAGCACCGCCTGGTCGGCCTGCGAGGCCAGTGACAGCGAGGTGAGCGAGAGCTGCTGGCGAGTCTGCAGTGCGAGCAGGTTGGCGCCTTCCTCGTTGGTGTCGGCGAGAGTGAGCTGAGACGAACCGGTCTGCAGCACGTTGATCAGGTTCTTGTTGAAGTCCTGGCGGTTCTGCACCACCGACAGGTTCGAGCCGAAGGTCGAAGCCTGCGACCGCAGCGTGATGCTCGCCTGATTGAGCGTCGTGAGCACGCCGTTGGTCGAAGCGTTGTCGACGAAGTCCGTTCCGGACGTGAGGTTAGACAGGTTAAGGCCGGACGCCGTGAAGCTCACGCCAGTGATGCTGAGGGTCGAAGTGCTCTTCTCGTTGAACACCAGCTTGAGCGTATCGCCGTTGAGCAGGTTCACGCCGTTGTACGAAGCATCCTGCGCGGTGGTCGTGATCTGGCTCAGGATGTTGTTGAACTGCGATACCAGGCCCGAACGGGTCGATGAGGACGTTGCGTCAGCAACGGCTGCCGTCGCCGTCGTGAACGTCAGCGTCGACGTCAGGGTGCCGCCGATGGCGCCACCCTTGGTGCTGCCCAGGGTCGAGGACGCATAGTCGTTGCTGGCCGAGATGGTCAGCTTGCCGGTGGTGTCGACCGTCGCGGTCAGGTTGTTGGCCTGCAACGCCGTGTTGAGCTGGTCGAGCGTCTTGACGGTGCCGCCGGTGCCGTCGCCGAAGGTGACATTGACCGCCGTGCCGCTGTTGAAGGAGGTGAAGGTCAAGGTCTTGCCGCTGATGCTGCCGGCCCCGGCGGATCGCCCCGCCGTGAAGCTCGTTGCCGTCCCGGTGTTGCCGTTGAGCCCGAGCGCGGCGAGCGAATTGCCGGTGCCGGAGATCGTCAGGTCGGCCGTCGTGCCGGTGCTGATCTGCAGCGCACCGCTGGCAGCGATCGACGACGCGGTCGCGCCAGTCGCGGTGGTCAGGGTCGCGGTGCCAGACGCGTTGGTGGTCGTCTTCACGCCGGTGGCGAGGTCGATGGCATTGAGCACGTCGGCAACGGTGCCCGTCTGGAGGTAGACGGTCGAGTTGCCGTTGCCGTCGGTGACGATGTTGCTGCTGACGCCCGAGCCGGTCGGCACGTTGGCCGCCGCCGGCGTGCCCGCGTTCTTGAACGTAATGGTCTTCCCATTGACGTTGAGGCTGGAGCCGTCGGTGATCAGCGAGCCCAAGCTGGCGCTGCTGGCCACACGGTAAGCACTGACACTGGCGTTGCCCGAGCCAGTCGCGGTCGTGAGCCCGAGCGCCTTGAGGGCGTCAGCCTTGCCAACGACCGAGAGGTCGGCACCGGTGGAACTCCTCAGCGTGACCGCGCCGGCCGTGATCGAAGAGGCGGTCTGAGAGGATTGCGTACCGGTGTCGGCGGCCACGATCGTCGCCGTGCCAGAGGCAACGGTGGCGCTGGCCGCACCGCTGGCGAGGTCGATTGCGCTCAAGACATCGCCGACGGTCGCGGTCGAGGTGGTCGCCGCTGGCGCCGAGATACACGGTCGAGTTGCCGTTGCCGTCAGTGGCAATGCTGCCGCTGACGCCATAGCCGGTCGGAGCCGATGCCGCGGCCGGAGCCGCACCGGACTTGAACGTGATCGTTTTGCCGTTCACGCTCAGCGTCGTGCCGTCGGTGAACGTTGGTGTTGGCGCCGGTGGTCAGGGCGCCGGTCGCACCGTAGATCAGCGTTGACGTCGTGATTGCAACCGGTGTGGCCGCGTTGTCGTTGACCGCACTGCCGGCGACCGCGCCGATGGTGCCGCCGAGCGTTGATGGTCGCGACCGCGGCGGTCGTTCCGCCAGCGGTGCCCTTGTAGAGCACGTTGCTGCTCGCCGTCGCACTGGTATAGGTCGTGGTGCCGCGCAGGTCGGTCGAGGTCGCGCCGCCGATCGTGGTCGAGACGTTCGACTTGGTCGTATACCCGATCTGGGCCTGCAGCGCCTGGTTGGCGATCGACTTGGCGGTGTTGATCAGATTGGTCAGCGAGGTGATGCCGGTGTCGGCGGCCTTCAGGGCCTGAACGCCGTTGCCGATGCCGTCGAGAAGGTTCGAAATGTCGTTGGAGCGGCTGTCGAGACCCGATGCCGTGAAGAAGTTGACCGGGTTGTCGAGTGCCGAGTTGACCTTCTTGCCGGTCGCCAGGCGATTCTGCGTGACGCTCGCCAGCGAAGCCGTGTTCTGCAGCGAAAGCAGGTTCTGCCTGACTGCAGACGAGAGGGTGATACCGGACATTTCTTGAACCTTTCTGGTATGCGTTTACTGAGCGATCCCCCTAGGATCGGACCGGCACAATGGCATAGGCATAGTAATACCAAGTAAAACAACATGGTTAATGGTATTTGAAATACGAAATGATCTTGGAGTGCTGGAGTACACTGTAGATATACATTGTTAACCATAAACAATAGTACATTATTTACTATAAATGTGGCAAACCCGCAGAAAATAGGGATCTCGCTGAATAGCAGCGTCACGCAGTTAATTGATCGTCAATCAATCGTTTACCGGGCATTAGGGTTACCAAACGATTATCTCAACGAACGCTTTGAAAATGGGCGCAACGATTCAATCGGCGAGTAGACCCTGCCATGGATGACATCGTCTTATCAGCCGGCGTACGGCAGAACCTGCTGGCGCTCCAAAGCACAGCTCACTTGATGAGCCTGACGCAGAACCGGCTGGCCACCGGCAAGAAGGTCAATACTGCCGAAGACAATCCGATCAGCTTCTTTCACGTCCCAGTCGCTGCACAGCCGCGCCGGCGATTTCAATTCGTCTGCTCGACTCGATCGGACAGGCGCAGCAGGTCCTGTCCACCGCCAATCAGGGCATTACGTCGCTGAGCAAGCTCGTGCAGTCCGGAATTTCGACCGCGCGACAGGCGCAGCAGAGTCCGATTGGCTACACCACGAAATCGAATATCTCGACCACCATCGGCGGCGCCACAGCGCTCGATCTGCGCGGCACCACGACCTATATCAGTGTGCAGGCAGCCAGCAACGTGCTGTTCGACGGCACCACCGGCGGCACGCACGCCGCGTCCTCCGGCACCACACTCGGCGGCACCGCCGGCGCGTTCACGGGCAGCGTTGTGCAAGACAACACGGCTCCACCCCCGTCAACATCACGACGGCGACGAAGCTTTACGGTCCGGCCGCCGGTGGCGCTGCGGCACCGGTGGTCTCACCACGCAGGCCGCCACGGGCTTCACCGACGGCTCGACGTTCACGGTCGATGGCCACACCATCACGTTCAGAACGGCGGCAGTTCCAGCCGCAGCCTCCGCGCCGACCGGCTATGGCGTCAGCGGCAACATCGCCACCGACGGCAACGGCAACTCGATCGTCTATCTCGGCACTGGAACGCAATCGACCGCGACCGTTGCCGACCTGCTCAACGCCATCGATCTCGCCAGCGGCATGCAGAGCGCTACGATCAGCGGCGGCGCGGCCACGATCACAACGCAATCCCGGCCAGGCCTCCTCGCATCACGGGCGGTGCAGTCACGCTGCGGAGCTCCACCGGCGCCGACCTCTCCGTCACCGGCAGGGCCGACGCCCTCAAGGCGCTCGGGCTCACCACCGCGACCGGCCCGGGCAATGCCACCGTCACTGCCCCCCGCACCACCAGCAGCGCGAGCCTGGGCACGCTGATCACCGACGGCTCGACGCTCAGCGTCGATGGCAAGACCATCACGTTCAAGAACGCGAGGCACGCCGTTGGCAGCCAACGTTCCGACCGGCTCGGGCGTCATCGGCAACGTCGTCACCGATGGCAACGGCAACTCGACCGTCTATCTCAATCTGGGCACCATCGCCGATGTGCTCAAAGCCATCGATCTTGCCACCGGCGTGCAGACGGCGAGCAACATCTCGCGGCGCGGCGACACTGAGCACGGCTCTGGCGCCACCAACTCGTCGATCGCACCCAGTGGCGCGTTGCAGATCAGCACCGGCACGACCTCCGACCTGACGATCTCCGGCTCGGGCAATACGCTCGCCGCGCTCGGTCTCAATGGCAACACCGGTAACGCGCCGACCTTCACGGCATCGCGCACGGCCGCACCCGGCGGCATCAGCGGCACGACCTTGACCTTCACCTCCTTCAACGGTGGCACGCCGATCAATCTCACCTTCGGCGACGGCACCGGCGGCACCATCAAGACGCTCGATCAGCTCAATGCCGCACTGCAGGCCAACAATCTGACGGCCACGCTCGACACCAGCGGCAAGCTGACGATCTCGGCCAGCAACGACTATGCCTCCTCGACCCTGGGCGGTACTCGCGGGTGGCGTGCTCGGCGGCACGGTGACCTCCGCCCTGATCTGGACGGCCCCCACCGCGCCGGTGGCCGACGCCAACGCGCTCGCTACACGCCAGAGCCTGCAGAATGATTACGTCAGTCTGTTGACCCAGATCGATCAGCTCGCCAAGGACTTCGTCATTTGGCGGCATCAATCTGATCTACGGCGACAGCCTCAAAATCGTGTTCAACGAGAACGGCAGCAGCGCGCTGCAGGTCGTCGGGCGTCACATTCACCGCGGCCGGTCTTGGCCTGGCGTCGCCAACAGCCAACGCGTTCCAGGACAACGCCAGCATCAATGCAGTCGTCGGCAGCCTCAATAACGCGCTGGTCACGCTGCGCACCCAGGCCTCGAAATTCGGCTCCAACCTGTCGGTCGTGCAGAACCGGCAGGACTTCACCAAGAACATGATCAACCTGCTGCAGACCGGCGCCGACAGCCTCGTGCTGGCCGACAGCAACGAGGAAGGCGCCAACATGCTGGCGCTGCAAACCCGCCAGCAGCTCTCCACGACCGCGCTGTCGCTGGCCTCGCAAGCAGACCAAGCTGTGCTGCGCCTGTTCGGCTAACCGCCGCCTCTACCCGGATTCAATATAGTGAGATCAAGAACAGCGGCGGGATCACATCTCGCCGCTTAACGCTTCATTTACCAAAGCGGGCTCACCATCGGCAAATATCGGCCGACACAAGGATTGAATCGATGGCACTCAAGGTCGAGCTCAAGCCGCGCGAACGCATTATTATTGGCGACTGTGTCATCACCAACGACGATCAGCGCACGCGGCTGCTGATCGACGGGCACGCGCCGATCCTGCGCGAGAAGGATATCATGACGCCGCGGCTCGCCACGACGCCAGCGAAACGCATCTATCTGGCGATCCAGCTGATGTACACGTCGAGAGAACCGAGCGTGCATCATGATGTCTACTTTGCTCTAGTGCGCGATATTACGAAAGCTGCACCAAGCGTTTGGCCGCTGGTAGAATCTATCAATAATCTAATCTTAACGGGGGATATGTATAAGGCACTAAAGCAGGCCAAAAAATTGGTCACGTACGAAGAGGAACTGGTAAATCATGCAAAACGCCGCACAAGCTTACGCCTCAGTAGCCAAGCAGATCGTCAATCCGCGTGAATTGGAAGCAGATCTGCTCCTCAAGGCGGCGTCACGCTTGCAGACCATCGTCGACGGCTGGGATCGCAAGAAATCCGAGCTCAACGCGGCGCTCCTCTACAATCGCAAGCTCTGGTCGATCTTCATGATCTCGGCCACCAACACGGACCACGCCCTGCCGGTCGACATTCGCCAGAACATCGCCAACCTTGGCCTGTTTGTGATGAACCAGACGATGTCGATGATGGCCAATCCCAAGCGCGAGCAGATCAACCCGCTCATCAGCATCAACCGCGAGCTGGCCGCCGGGTTGCTCGGGCGAGCGTAGGAGCATCTGACCTTCACCGAAGGAGGATCAAGACATCTCGTAGCGTCCATAGCTCGTACCAAGTCAGTCGCACGATGTCATATGTGCGCTCCCGCGCGTCTTCGACGCTCTGCGGGAATCTGAGGGGTCTGCGGCGAGGCCGGTTGTCGCCGCCGCGACCCACGCGTTGGGCCGATTGACGTCACCATTCGATGACGCTCTCGACCTTACGGCCAGGCCAGCCCGGCCCTTCACAGTCTCTTGCGGACTCGCAGATTGGGCCGTGTACTCATAAATCGAGGCGGTCAGATTAGTCCATTTGACGTCGGCTTGTCCCCCAAGAGCGGCGCGATAGCGGACATCGCCGGAAGTCCGAATCGGGCCAATTGCAGACCTGGCACGGCAAAGCAACTCTTTGGCGCACGAAGACAAGACGCAGCTGCTGCGCGTCGCACACTCGGTCGCTTGTGCGCCTTGCGGTCTCGAAAGAATAGGTTGAAAATTCCGCACCCCAGAGACTGACGTGGGCTACTGATGAGAGCATACAGGAGCGGAGCCGAGAGTGACCGTATCAGCGCACGAAGTGCTCCGGCTCATTCGGCCTTTACAATCAGTATCGCCTTCATTTGTACGTACACAATATTCGGACTAGCAGTCATTCCTTTTGCCGGAAATCCGGGCCCCGAAATTCCGGGCATTATTGCGGTATTCGCTACGACAGTCTTTGTAACCGAGCTGTGCACTAGCCTTTTGCTGTTCGTGTATTTTCGAGCGCATCCACATTGGTCTCTCCTGATTCTCGGCTCTGCATTTCTCTATTCTGCCCTTATGGTTGTTTCGCATCTGCTGACCTTTCCTGGCGCGGTATTGACGAGCCAAGCTCTGGTTGGTGGTTCGCGACAAACGACCGGCTATATCTTCGTTTCATGGGTTACCGGTTTTGCACTGTTGACCTTTGTTTCGGTTCTCTTCGAAGCGCGCACCAGCCGCCATCAATACACTCTGGTGCGAGTGGATCGAGCCGTTTGCACCGCTGTCGGCGTCGTGAGCATCGTCGTTCTGAGCGTCAGTTTGGTAGCCATCCTGCTGGGCGATTATTTGCCCCCACAGATTACAGGGCCATCGAGCTGGACGGGGCTCAATCGAGCCATAATGCTGTTCGCGATGGTCCTTTTGGTAGTCAGCATCGCAATTGTTTTGCTCAGCATCCGTAACGAATTGTTCCTTTGGCTAGCGATGATGCTTGCAGCAGTCGTCGTCGCTATCATTGTTTCTCAGGTCAGCGGCGCCCGCTACACAGTGGGCTGGCACACGGCTCGCCTAACGTGGATCATATCAGGGTGCGTGCTGTTTCTTTATTTTTTGCGGCAATTTGCGCGTCTACAAAGCCAGCTGGTAGTTACCGATCGCGCCCTGCAAGCAAGCGTCGCCGAGCTTGACCACCGGGTCAAAAACATCCTCGCGCAGGTTGCAGTGGTCGCAGTATCCACGCGCCAAGGCAGCCACTCTATAGACGGATTTCTTCGATCGCTGGACGGACGCATTCAATCCATGGCGGCCACCCACACTCTCCTGAGCAAAAGCGGCTGGCAGAGCGTCAGGCTTGATGCCCTCGTCCGTAACCAGCTTGCGCCCTACGCGACGGACACGAACATAGCAATCAGCGGGACAGACATCATGCTCACCGCTGCCGAGACTCAGGCGGTGGCGAAGGTGCTGCACGAACTCGTGACAAACGCGGCGAAACATGGCGCGCTATCGATTCCTGGCGGCCACGTATCGGTAAACTGGGACCGTAAGTTGAACGGAGATGGGGCTGATCTGTCGTTAGTCTGGCAAGAGCTCGATGGCCCGACGGTGAAATCCGAGGCCCAATCCAGCTATGGTACTAATCTCATACGCAATCTCATTCCTCACGAGCTGGGAGGCAAGGTTGATCTCGTGCTCGCACCAGAGGGCGTAAGCTGCAGAATTGAGATTCCGATGAGGCAAGCGTGAACCTGCTCACGTGGTGCCGACTGGAGAAACTGACCGGGAGTGGGTCGGTCCGCGCTCGTTCATAGAACGGTATTGGGTGTGCAAGCAAGAAATGAGGTCTGCTGTGGGTCAAAATGCGAAAAGCTCAGATCGAGTAGAATGAGTTTGCAGGCCTCCCAATAGCCGACGTTTGAGCGGACATGTGCTGACTTCGCCGCACGGCGCTCACCATTGCCATGGAATTCAGCGGGCCTATTTGCACTTATATTACACGTAATTGACGAGGCTCAGCTTGTAGAGCATCGCCGTGGTCTGCAGCGATGCCTGCAGACGTGTCTGCATCGCCAGGATCTCCGCACCGACTTGCTCGGTGGGCACGCCTTCGACCTGCCCGAGGAGGTCGGTGATCGTATTGTTGGTCTGCGTATGTCGCTCGGTGGTCGTTCCGAGCGCACCCTGGACACCGGAGAGCTCGGTCACGATCGACTCGATCGTCTGCGTGCCGGCCGGCACATTGAGATTGGTGTTGACGCGTGCATTGAGGGCATTGGCGCGCGTCTGCGCATTGGGATCGGTCTGCGAATAGGTCACCGCGGCGAGCGACGCCACGTTCTGCAGCACCCAGCGCATCCCCTGCTCGTTCGCACGCAGCCCATAGGAGACGGTGATCTGGGTGTCGATCCGCGCGCTCGCGGTCCCGCGCGCGGGATCGGGCCCGTCCTCGCCGGTGTACCACATCACCGTGTCCGCACTGGTCCCAGCCACCGTCGCGGTCGCCGTCGTGAAGGTCGGACCAACCACGCGCTGGGGCGGATTGCCGAAGAAGTCGTTCCCGGCGGCGACGGCCGACGCGGCGGTCAGCGAGGTGTCGGCGAGCTTGCCGATCGCCGCGGTCAGCGCCGTCTGCAGATTGGCCGCCGTCGCGGCTGGCGTGGCGCCGATGACAAACTGATTGGGGCCCGGTGACGCTTGGTTGGTCGCGGACAGAGTCACGGTTTCCTGGTGCCGTCCGGCAGGTTGAACTCGAAGTTGATGGTCTCACCGTTATTCGGATTGGCGGTCAAATCGACCGATGCGGCGGGGGGCGAACCTGCTGGACCGGTTATGGTTGCACCGGTCATCGTCGTTGAGACGCTCGCCAGCTTGAAGCCGAAGGGCGAGACCGCATCCTCCGCCACCTGCACCGAGGTCGCAGTCGGCGCCGTGACGACGAGCCGGCCGAGACCGCCAGGGCCGCCGACATCGGCCTGCCTGCGCTCATCGACCACCTGCTTGAAGCCAGCGCGCGCGCCGTCGCCATTCATGATGTGATCGAACGTATCAACCGCCGGCTTGTCGACGGCACGGCCCGCGAACAGGAAGCGATCGCCGGCCTGGGTATTGAACAGGCTTAGAAGCTCGTTGACCTCCGAATAAGCCATCGATTGTGCAATGGTCGATCCATTGCTCACGACGTTCGCCCCCAAGACCGTGGAGGAGCGCACCTGATTCGAAATATCCCCAATGCGTTGCAGCGCGGTCTGCGCCACCTTCAACCGAAAATCGACCTGGGTGATGGTGTCGTCGAACGCCTTCAACCCGGACGACTTGCGAGCGCAGCCCGACCGTGAAGCCGCGATCGACACCGAGACCCGCATAGGTGGTCGGACTTCTTGCCGGTGCCGAGCTGGCGCTGCAGCTCGTCGAGCTGAGCGCGCATGTCGACCAGCGACTGCACCGTGAGCGACGAGCGGGAGCCGACGCCGGAGATGCTCATGGCAGTCCTCATATGTTCATCAGAGTGTGGAGCATCTCTTTCACGGTCGAGAGCAACGCGCGCATTGGCGGCGTAGGCGTTCTGCAGACTGAGCAGGTTGGCCATTTCCTGGTCGATATTGACGCCCGACGCTGTCGTTGAAACGCTGCTGCAGCGAGTTGTAGCACGACGTCCTGGCCATCCTTGAGGCTCGCGGCGGCGATCCGCGGCCTCGCCCTGCTGGCTCAGCATCTGGCGCATGTAGGCCGGCAGCGTGCCGCTGAAGGGAGCGGCCGCGGTGCCGACGCCCGACTGCGGGCGAGAACGTCGAGCGGCGCGTTGCTGAGCGGTCGTAGAAGAAATTCGGCCGCGTCGGATCGCCGGCAGGCGTCAGCGGCGAGGTCTGGTAGACCACCAGCCGCGACGGGTCGGCAAGCAGACTGGCATTGACGGCGAGCGGCCGGCGAGCCCGACGCTCTGCGGACCGCCCGACGTGATCGCCCCGCGAATAGGGCTTGCTGGCGTCGAGAAAGAACGGCAGCTCGGCGCGTGCCGCCGGTGAACGACGTCACCGTCTGGTTGGCCGTGAGCCGAGTTCACGTCGACCTGGTTCGCCGCGCCGTCGTCGAGGACGCGCAGCGTGTTGCCGGCACGGGTTGGAGAACTGCAAGCGGGTTGCGCCGAGCGCCGCGTTGATCTGGCTGATGACCGACGCCATGCCGCCGGAGAAATCGATGCCGACGACCTTGTCGTTCGGATCGAGCGTCGACGCTATTCGACAGCGGCAGCGCCGCCGGGATCGTCGACCCGCACGAGGGTGAGCGTGCGTGTGGTGCCGGTCGCTTGTCGGTATAGTTGACCTGGATCGAGTTGCCGGCGAGCAGCCCGCCAAGTCGACGTCGAAACCCGACTGCGGGCCGGCGGTGACGGCGGTGCCGTCGACGGTCTTGTCCGACAGCGAGCTGCGCGAGGCCGGCGGCGATCTCGATCGAGCTGCGCCTGCGCCTGCACCAGCACCTGATCGCGCATCTCCAGATAGGCGGCGATCTGGCCCGAGCGAATCGCATTGGTTGGCGATCAGATCGACGGAGCTGCCGGTCGCGCCCGTCAGCGTGATGCGTGCCGACCGTTCGCTTCGTCGGATCCGCACTCCAATGCGACGTCGGCGTCGAGCGAGCCCTGCGCATCGAAGCTCAGCGTCGAGGCCTCATGCCCGACGAGCTGGATGCCGGAATCCGGTGAAGACCGTGACCTGGTTGTTGTCGCTCGGGACGACCTTGATGTCCATCAGCTGCGAGAGCTCGTCGATGTAGCGGTCGCGCTGGTCGAGCAGCGCCGCGGTACGTCGCGTCGTCGGTTGGCAGACGCCGAGCTGCCGGTTGATCTGCGGCGATCCGCTGCATCGCGTCGTTGGCCTGCGACACCGCGTCGGTGAGGCCCGAGCTCGGCATCGCTGCGCAGCCCCTGGATGTCGGCGGTCATGCCGTTGAGCTGCTGCGCCAGCACCTGCGCCGTGCTCAGCACGCCGCAGCGCGCCGACGCCGAGTCCGGGCTGGTCGACAGCGTCTGCGCCGCGGTGGTGAAATTGTTGAACATCGTCTCGAGCGCGTAGTCGAGCCGGGCT
The DNA here is from genome assembly GCA_963745515.1 of uncultured Alphaproteobacteria bacterium. Lineage (GTDB taxonomy): Bacteria > Pseudomonadota > Alphaproteobacteria > Rhizobiales > Xanthobacteraceae > VAZQ01. Next base: position 88,429 of record CAVUXO010000004.1, on the reverse strand, counting down.
CGCCGTAGACCGCTCTGCAGCCGGCTCGTAGAATTGCGCGCGCAGGTCGGCGTAGCTTGCGCCCGAGCTTTCGATCCGCAACTGCCGCTGGAGGTACTGGTCGAGCTCGCGATTGATGGCATCGACGCGGACGCCGATGCCGAGTCGCCGGTCGCGGTCGCGACCTGCACCGACGTCTTGCGGACGTAGCCCGGCGTCTCCGCGTTCGCGACGTTGGCGGAAACCGATGCGAGAGACCGGTCTGCGTGGCGCGCAGACCGCTCACCGCCGTTGTCGAGCGCCTGAGAGAGACTCATGAGCCGCTACTGTCCCTTGGCCGTGGCGCCGACGCCTCAGCGCAGCATGTTCAGGAGGTCCTGAACCATCTGGTTGGAGGTGGAGATGACCCGGGTATTGGCCGAATAGGCCTGCTGGGTGACGATCAGCTTGGTGAACTCGTCGGCGATGTCGGTGTTGGAGCCTTCGAGCGAGGAGCCGACGATCTTGCCGGACGCGCCGTAGATCGGCCGGGCCGGATTCGTCGGTGACCTCGAAGGCGCCGCCGTCGACCCGCTTGAGATAGTTCGCACCGTTGAAGTTCGCGAGCGTGATCTCGGCGAGATCGAGCGTACGGCCGTTCGAGTAGCTGCCGACGACGCGGCCCTTGTCGCTGACCGACGACCTGTCTGCAGCTCGCCGGCCGGGAAGCCGTTCTGCTGCAGCAGGTTGACCTGCGCGCTGCCGTTCGGATCGGCGAACTGCGTGATGCCGCCGGTGCCGTGCACGAGCTGGACGTTGCCGAGCGAGACGCCGTTGACCGTCACATTGTTCAGCGTCAGGGTGCCGATCGACGGGATCATCTGCCCGTTCGCGCCGAACGTGTAGTTCACCCCGGCGTTCTGCCAGGCGGGCTGCGTGCCGGTCGCTCGAGCATTGACCTGATAGAACAGGTTCCAGGTATCGGTGCCGCCATAGGCGCTGCTGTCGACCTTGGCCCAGCGCAGCTGGATATTCACCGGCGAACCGGACACGTCGTAAGCGGTGATGGCGCCGCCGCCGATCGACTGGTTGAGGAATGCGTCGAAGTCCTGCCCAAGCACGGTGCTCGTTGGCCGGCTAGCGCGGTGAAGACGTTGATGCCGAACTTGGTCGCGGTCGCCGCGGCGAGCTCACGATGACCGTGTTGCGTGCCGCTGGCGCGTGAAGATGAGGTTGCCGTTGGTGTCGACCGTGGCGGTACCCATGCCGCCGGATAGCGCGGCGAGTGCGGTCTGCAGCTCCGCGAGCGTGGAAATCTGGCCGGCGCCGGTGCCGAACGTCGAGCGAGAACGAGTTCGACGCCGACGGTCACGGTCAAGCTCTCGCCCGGCAGACACACCCTGGGTCATGAGATTGGTCGAGGTGTGGTCTGACCTCGTCCAAGCCCAGCCTGGTGGTGAGCAGCGTCGGTCGAGCCGCGATGGCGATCGTCGAAATCGTAGTCGGCAGTCGGCGCGACGTTAGAACCAGCTTGTTGGTGCCGCCCGAGGTATCGATCGATGCCACCACGGCGCTGGACAGGCCAGCCGTCGTGTTGATGGTGTTCGACCACATTGGTCGATGTATCAGTGGCGAGAAAGTTGAGGTCGTAGTTCGTCGGCGAGCCGCCTGACGGCGTCACCGTAATGCGCAGCATGCCGCCATTGCCGGCGCCGAGCGTCGTGCCGGCCGTCGCGAATGTCCCGGTGCCGGTCACGGTCGCGATCACGTCGGCAAGAGCGAGCACCGACGCCGGTGATCTTGGCGGCGACGGGCGCGCCGGCGATCGGGTTGGCCGAGAACGTCGCCGGATCGATCAGCTCGGAACGAGGAATGTTGGTGTCGTGCGCGCTGCGTCAGCGGATAGCTCGCGAGATTGGCGCGATAGTCGATCTGCGTCGTCTGCTGCGCCGGCAGGAAGTCGTTCTGGAACTGCAGCAACTGCGGCACGCTGCCGACCAGGTTGCCGGTGGTCGGATCGACCGGGATGCCCTCAGATAGTAGCCGGCGCCATTGACCAGGAAGCCGTTCTTGTCCGGCTGGAAGTCGCCGCGGCGCGTGTAGCGGTCGACGCCGTCGAACACCGGACGGTTGTCGACGAAGCTCGACGGGCTTGCCGCACCACGAAGAAGCCGTCGCCGTTGATCGCCATGAAGGTGCCGATCGAGTTCGCCTGGATGTCGCCCTGCACCGTATTGGTTGCGCGCGAGTTGGCGGCCACGCTGCCGGCGAGCTGCTGGGTGGGTACCTGATCGGGGATCAGATCGACGAAGCTCGTATCCATGCGCTTGAACGCCGTCGTCTGCGAGTTGGCGATGTTGCCCGACACGTTTTCGAGCGCGAACGACTGCGCCCGCATGCCAGTGACCGCCGTATTCAAAGCCCCAAAGATACCCATGACTTGATCTCCAACTGCGGCGGGCAGCTCCTGCCCGGCCATTGCGCGAGTTGCTTTGCAAACCGCGCGCCAAATTAATTATTGAAAAATATCAACGTGTTGCGGGAGATGGACGGAGCGCTGACCCGGCAAGGGTCGCCGCATCCGGCAAATTCTGCCGAGGTGCGCCGCGCTTCCGTACTCAAAAGCCATAGGCGCTGAAGCGCAGCCGCTGCGTGACGTCAAACGCGGCTTTGCTGGTCGGATAGGCGTAGTCCACCCGCAGCGGCCCGAACGGCGAATCCCAAATCAGGCCCGCACCAACCGACGAACGGATCGTCTTCGAATCAGCAACTTTCAGCGATTGCGCGAGCGAGGGCGAGCCGGATCCAGCGAAGCCCCACAGGCTGCCGGCATCGGCAAACACGCCGAAGCGCAGTCCGGTTTCGGGCGGAACCCCCGGCAGAGGCGCGCGGAGCTCGGCCGTCGTGGCCCAGTACCTGGTGCCACCCACGTTGTCCTTGTTGGTTCCTTCAGTGATATCGCGCGGTCCGAAACCGTTCACAGCAAAGCCGCGTACGAGATCAGGGCCCCCGAAGAAGCTGTTCAAGAGCGGAAGCTGCTGACCACCCCATGGGGTCACATAGCCGCCCTGAGCGCGAAGAAACAGGACGCTATCGCCCACTATCTCGCGATAGTAGCGAAAGTCCTCGGTCGACTTCAGGAATTTCACGTCACCGCCGAGGCCCGCGAGATCCTGCCGGAAATCAGAGCGGATGCCACTGGTCGGGTTTCGCACGTTGTCGAGCGTGTTGTAGCTCAGCGTATAGCCGATGGAGGACACCCAAGCGGGCCCGTCGAGCGCCGCCTGCTTGACTGGGACCGAGGCTTCCCCGTTGGCGAGGCATCCAGGAACAGGATTGGTCGTCGTGCAATCGGTCAAGGCAGGGTCGAGCGTGATGCGCTGACGAAAGAGCGAATAGCGGACTTGGGCGCCGACTTGCTCGGTCAGCGGCGTCCCCAGGGTCACTGTCCCCCCGATGGTCTCACTACTGAACGACTGAAAGCTGTTGGACGCCGACTGCTTGGCAAACAGGTTGATGCCGGCGGAAACCCGGCTGCCCATGAAGTAGGGCTGGGTCACCGCAAGCTCAACACCCTTGCTAATGTCGCCAAGGCGCACGTTCGCCTTGACGTCCAGCCCAGTGCCTAGAAGGTTGCGCTCGCCAACTCTCACCTCGGCCAGAATACCGTCCGCAGTCGAATAGCCGCCCGCGATCGCGAACTCGCCAGTGTTCTGCTCCTCCACCGCAACGTTGAGGATCACGCGATCCGGTGATGAGCCCGGCTCAGTCGTGACCTTGACCGTCTTGAAATAGTTGAGGTTCTTGAGCCGCCGCTCGGCGCGCGCGACGAGCGCGCGATTGTAGGCATCGCCTTCGCCCAAATCGAACTCGCGCCGGATCACGTGGTCCTGCGTCTTGACGTTGCCGCGGATGTTGATCTGCTCGACGTAGGTACGCGAGCCGTCCTCAATTCGGTAGACGAGGTTGATGGTGGCGCCACGCTGGTCGCGCACCACCTGTGGACGCACGGCTGCGAACGGATGACCGAGCTTGGCGAGCTCGATCGCCATGTCCTCGGTCGTCTTTTCCACTGCCTCGGCATTGAACACATCGCCCGGTGACGTTCTGATTTTCGAGCGCAGCGGCGACGGGTCGATCGAAGGGACGTCCGATTTCACGTCCACATTGCCGATCCGATGGTGAACGCCCTCGTCGATCGTGAAAGTAGCGACGAAACCCTTGCTGTCGGGATCATACGTCGCCTCTGCTGAGACGATGCGAACGTCGGGATAGCCGTGACTGAGATAGAAGCGCCGCAGTCTGACTCCGGTCCACCTCGACACGGTCGGGATCGTAGAGATCGTTGCTCAGGAGAAAGCTCAGGAAGTTCGTTTCGCCCGACTTGATCACCTGCTTGAGCCGCTGCGACGAATAGGCTTTGTTGCCGACGAACACGATCTTCTTGATGCCGGTTCGCGCGCCCTCCTGGAACTCGAATACGAGATCGACGCGCTGGTTCGGCAACTCGATGATCTTGGGCTCAACGCGCACGTCGAAGCGGCCGCTGCGACGATAGATATCGGTGATACGGACAACGTCGGTCTGCACCATCGCCCGCGATAGCGGTCCTGCCGCTTTCGATTGCAACTCGCCTCGCAGCTGGTCGTCCTTGACGCTCTTGTTTCCCTCGAATGCCACCCGGTTGATCACCGGGTTCTCCACGACAGTCACGACCAGACGGTCACGCGCATGACTGATGCGAACATCCTGAAACAGGCCGGTGGCAAGCAAGTCCTTCAGAGCGGCGTCTGCGGTCGCGTCGTCAAGCTGCCCGCCGGGCCGCACATGAAAGTAGGAGCGGATGGTCTGGGCTTCGATCCGGCGGTTGCCTTCGACAATGATGGATGACGTGGCTTCCTGCGAGGGCGTCTCGGCCATCACGACAGCCGGCGCCAGAAGCAGCGCGGCGACAAGCATGGAGGTGCCGAAAGCAAAACGGATCGCGCATTGGCGCGGGGCACAGATCTGTGATCGCATCAAGCCTGATCTCATCAGTCCTTCGACCGGTATGAGCGCCGATCGGTATCGCCGCCCCCGCGGCGCTCGAGCAACACGCAAGCCTCGACTGCATCTGCCCGGAACAATGCCCACGCCGAATCCACGCGACCGCTTGGGCAAAACAATGTCGAATTGCGTTAATACGTAAGGTCTTGTTTGGGCCGATCAGCCGCGTGTCATCAAATTGCCGCTACAACGGCAGCAGCTGAATACCGACGCAAGCCCAAACAAACGATGGCGCCTTTTTCGACACGACCTCATGCCGCCTTCGGCGCGTCCGGCTTGAACGCCAGCGCGACGCCATTGATGCAGTAGCGCAGCCCAGTCGGCGGCGGGCCATCTTCAAAGCGATGGCCGAGATGGCCGCCGCAGCGGGTGCAATGCACCTCCGTGCGCGGCATCAAAAGAATATAGTCCGTTGACATACCGAGTGCTCCGTCAAGCGGCTTCCAGAAGCTCGGCCAGCCAGTGCCGCTGTCATATTTGGTGTCGGATGAGAACAGCGGCAGGTCGCAGCCCGCGCAGGTGAAGACGCCTTTACCCTTCTCGCGGTTGAGCGGGCTCGAGCCGGGGATTTCGGTGCGGTGCAGGCGCAGCACGTCGTATTGCGCCTTCGTGAGGAGGCGCCGCCACTCGCCGTCATCCTTCTGGATCTCGAAGGTGTGCCCGGCGCCGGCGTGGTCGCTCTCCATGAGCCAGCGCAGCCCGGCCGCAAGCGCGATCGCGCCCACGCCGCCAAGAAGGGTCCGCCGGTTCAGCATCGCAGCCATGATCGGGTTCCTTTCTGCCCCAATCGTTGTACGCGCCAGCGAAGGCAGCGTTACATCGGGTCAGCCGAATATGCGTGCAGTTGCGCTTCACGTTCCCGCGATGCTGGCTTGAGCCATGGCCGAGCCGCAGTTGCGGCCTGCTCCCTCTCCCCGCAGGGGAGAGGGGTGGGGTGAGGGGGTTACGATCGAGAGGGTGGTTCCCCCTCACCCCCACCCTCTCCCCGATGGGGAGAGGGAGTCCCGCCGTGCCACGGGTCCAGTCCGTGCTCTCCAACAAGGTTTAGCTAAGAACGGAACCACCTCGCCTAGTTAAACCGCGGCGCCTTGTTCAGATAATACTTCTTCATGTCGGTGCGATATTTCTCCATCTCGACCTTGTTGAGCTCGACGTCCGGCTTGGCGTCCGGCGGCACCAGCGAGAAATAGGGTGTCTTCTTCGACTCCACCTCGAACTCCGCCCGCGCCTTCTGGATCAGCTCCGGCGTCGTCAGCAGATCGATGATCGAGGCCGCCAGCGTCTTGGCGCCGGCCACCTGCCCCTTGTGCGAGATCGAGCTGGTCGGAAACACCGCGGCCTTCCATTCATGCGCGCCGACGCCCGGGACCGCGGACGGGAAATTGAGACTGCCGGCCGGCACCACCCAGGAGACATCGCCATTGTCGTTCGAGGAGGTCGCCTGCGGCCGACCTCCGAGCGGCGTCACCTTGGTCTGCAGCCCAACCACGGGCAGCCCATGCGTCTTCTGGAATTCGCGGGCGCGCTCATGCTCGGCTTCCGTCCACTTCGGCATTCCGACGAGATCGACGTTCTTCTGGATCGCTTCGGCGAGCGTCTTGTTGACGAGTTGCGGCCAGGCCGAGGCAGAGTATTTCACATCGAAGGTCGTGCCGGTCATCAGCGCCGCACCTTCAGCGATCTTCACCAGCTTGTCGTAGGTCTCCTTCGCGGCCGGCATCGAGGCGTCGCGCACGAACCACCAGATCTGCCCCTTGTCGGCGATGATGTTGGGCTGGATGCCGCCGGCCGTGATGGTGCGGTGTGCCCGGTAGGTCGGCTTGAGATGCTCGCGCAGCTTGTCGAAGCCGATGTCCATCAGCACGACGGCGTCGACCGCGTCCTTGCCGTCCCAGGGATTGACCGCGCCATGCGCGGTCTTGCCATGGAACGTGAACACCGAGCTGATCGCCGCGTAATTGCCGATGCCGAAGCCGGTGTTGAGCGTGTCGCGGATGTGCAGATAGATGACGGCGTCCACGTCCTGGAAATAGCCGGCGCGCACGATGAAGGGCCGGCTCGCCAGCTGCTCCTCGGCTGGCCCGTACGATAAGGCGACCGTGCCGGGAATGTTGTGACGCTGCATCACCTGCTTGACCGCGAAGGCCGCCATGGCGGCGACGCCGCCGTGGGTGTTGTGCCCTTCCATGTGACCGGGTGCATCAGCGACGAGTGGCTTGCGCGCGAACTCACCGGGCGTCTGCGAGCCGCCGGGTAGTGCATCGATCTCGGTCACGATCGCGATCTTGGGCCGGCCTTTGCCGTACTCTGCCCAGATGTTGGTCGGCATGCCGGCGCCACCCTGCTCAACCAGGAAGCCGGCCGCTTCGAGCGTATCCTTCAGGAGCTTCGAGCCCTCGAATTCCTGCATGCCGATCTCACCGAAATAGTAGATCGAGTCGCTGATGTCGGTCATCTGCTGCGCGTTGCGGTCGATCACCTCGAAGGCAAGGTCCTTGCGCTCATCGGCCATTGCCCCAACCGGGAGCATCAGGGCCAAGTTAAGGGCCAGGATCGATACCAGGCCAAGCTGTCGCAGAATGGTCGTACGCATGGTCTTCTCCGTTACATTGAATCTCGGTCCGATGGTGGTGAGCTCGATCGGCTTGCCGCCCTTGCTCGTTACGCCCTCTCCTTTAGTCATACACGTCCTTCACCTTGCGGATCAGCTCCGGCGACGCCGCATAGATGGTGTGAATGATCTTCTCGGATTCGTCGGCGCTGAACAGCTCGATCGGCAATGATTGCTTCTGCGCCTCGGCCAGCAGCGCAGGATCCTTCAAGGTCTCCGCAAAAGCCGCGATCAACATCTGCACCCGCTCGCGCGGCACTTCCCTGGCGATGATGAACGGCCGGCCGAGCTGCCCTGGCGCGTTGAGGATGTCGAGCACGTCGCGCTGCTCCTGCGTGGTGGCGAGATCGTTGACGTAGGGCGCGGCCGGCATGTCGGCCGGGCTGATCGGCCCAAAGCGCGCCAGCACGTTGAGCTTGCGGTTGACGATCCAATCCTGCGGGATCGCGCTCCACGACGCGCAGGCGCCTTCAAGCTCGCCGCGCTCGACCGCGAGCCGCTGCTCGTTGCTGCCGGGATAGCCGGCGACCTGGCGGATCGGCGCGTTGAACAGCTTTCGCAGCACCGCGCCGTTGGCATAGACGGCCGAGCCTTTGGCGGTGAGGCCGACGAGGAACTCCTTTCGCCGCATCATGTCGTCCCAGCTCTTGATGCCGGTCGCGTGCCACGCGTAGCAGATGGTGACCTCGCGCGACATGCCGCCGAGATACTGGTAGTCGGAGAACTTCACGTTGAACTTCTCCGGCGCCGACAGCGACTCCAGAATGAGCCCCGGGTCGAACATGGTGATGGCGGTGCCGTCCTTCGGCGCCGCGTTGGCGAGATAGCGGACCGACGTCAGGCTCGCGGCGCCCGGCATGTTCTGCACGACCACGCTCGGATGGCCCGGGATGTGGCGACCGAAATGACGCGCCAGCAGCCGCGCATATTGGTCGTAGCCGCCACCGGCCGAATAGCCGACGACGAGGCTCAAGGTCTTGCCGCTGAAGAAGGCGCTGTCCTGCGCCACCGCCTGCTGCAGCGTCCCCGCACCTGCGATCGCTGCCAACGCGATCGCGAACATAGGCCGTGCTCTTTTCATGACCCGCTGCTGGTAGTACTGTTTTTGAATGATAAGTTTGCCTTCCGGACGGGTCAATCACAGCCACATCTATCACGGTCACATGGCGCGCGCTCTATTTGTCGCATCGACATCCGTCACGACGAGGCACGCGCGGTGACGATCGAGGCCCTTCTCTCCCCGCGGTCGGTTGCAGTGCTGGGCGCCTCGGAGCGGGCCTCCGTCGGCCGCGGCATGGTGGACGCGCTCGAGCGCATCGGCTTTGACGGCGCGATCTATCCGATCAACCCGAAATACGCGACCGTCGCCGGCCGCAACTGCTACGCCAGCCTGCGGGAGCTGCCGGAGCCCCCCGACGTGGTCTCGTTCTGCATCCGCAACGACGGCGTCGTCGAAGGCATGCGCGCGGCGGCCGAGCGCGGCGCGCGCGCCGCCGTCATCTACGACGGTGGCTTCGCCGAGATCGGCGGCGATGGCGAGGCGATGCAGACGACGATCACCGGCATCTGCCGCGAAGCCGGCATTGCGCTGTGCGGACCGAACTGCATGGGCGTGCTCAATCCACCGGCGCGCAGCACCACGTTCAAGCAGGAGGTGCGCGATCCGCAGGCGCTCATCGGCAACGTTGCGCTGATCTCGCAAAGCGGCTCGGTCGCCGCGAGCCTGCTCGCGGATCTGCGCCGCTTCGGCTTCAGCCTCGTCGTGTCGTCGGGCAACGAGGCGGTGAACGACACCGCGAGCTATATCGAGTTCGCGATCGACGATCCCAACACCAAGGTGATCGCCACCTTCACCGAGACGGTGCGCAACCCCGATCGCTACATCGCGGCGCTCGACCGCGCGGCCGACAAGGGCAAGCCGGTGATCGTGCTCAAGGTCGGCCGCAGCGAGCGCGTGCGCGCCGCGATCACCGGCCATACCGGCGGGCTTGCCGGCGAGTTGCGGGTCTTCTCCGAAGTGCTGAAGGCGCATCGCGCCATCGAGGTCGAGGACCTCGACGAGATGACCGAGGTGCTCGCTGCCTGCCAGGGCGAGCGCTGGCCGACGGGGCGCGGCATCAACGTCGTGACGACGTCAGGCGGACAGGCCGAGCTGATCCTCGATGTCGCGACAGCTGCCGGCATCCCGCTCAATCCCCTGCCGCCCGAAATGCGCGCGGCGGTCGAGCGCGACGTCGGGCGCGTCACCGGCGACGGCAATCCGCTCGACGCGTGGGGGCGCGGCGATTTTCGCACCACCACGCCGCAGGCGCTGCGCCTCCTCAGCGACAATCCCACGACCGACGCGGTCGTGTTCTGCAGCAGCGACTCGGTCGACAACCAGGCGCTCGGCCGTCCCGGCCGCGAGGAGGACTACGCCCGCCTCTTTGCCGAGGCCGCCGGCAAGAGCACAAAGCCGCACTACTTCATGACCATGCGGCCGGGCGTCATGCACAGCGGCCAGCTTCGCATTCTCGCGGATGCCGGCGTTGCGGTCATCGGCGGCACGCGCCAGGGATTGGGTGCGATCGAGCGCCTCGCCCGCTGGGCCATGCCGCTTGCGCGCGAGCGCGCATCGAGGCTCGCGCCTTCGCCGGACCTTGCTGCCGCGCGGCGCACCATCAACGAGGCCGACGCCAAGCGAATTCTTGGCCGGCTACGGCCTGCCGGTGACGCGCGAGACGGTGGTGACCTCGCTCGGCGGCGGCCCGCGATGCTGCCGCGGCGATCGGCTATCCGGTGGTGCTGAAGGTCGTGTCGGACGACATCCCGCACAAGTCCGAGCACGGCCTGGTCGCGGTCGGCCTTGCGGACGAGCGCGAGCCTCGGCGCTGCCTTCGACGAGATGCAGCGCCGCGTCGCCGCGCTCGGCCGGCCGATCGCCGGCTATCTCGTGCAGGAGATGATCGCCGACGGCGTCGAGGTGTTCGCCGGCGTCGCCCGCGATCCGGATTTCGGTCTGTCGCTCGCGTTCGGCCTCGGCGGCGTCGGCGTCGAGGTGCTGCGCGACTTTGCGCTGCGGCCGCTGCCGCTGCGCGAAGGCGACGCCGAGGCGATGATCGCGGAGACGCGCGGCGCGGCGCTGCTCGGCGCGTTCCGCGGCCGTCCGGCGGCGGACATTGCGGCGCTCGCGCAGTGTCTCTATGCGCTGTCGGATTTCGCCGCCGCCAACAGCGACCGGATCGACGAGATCGACCTCAATCCGATCAAGGCACGGCGCAAGGGTTGCGTCATCGTCGACGCGCTGATCGTCACCCGGCAGCGCTGAGGAGAAAGAATGGCCGAACCGCAAGTCCTCTACGAGACCGACGGCAAAGTCGGCATCGTCACGCTCAACCGCCCGAGCAAGCTCAATGCGCTCAGCATGGAGCTTCGGCTCGAGATGGAGCGCGTGCTGCGCTCGGCCGACGACGAGGCCGGCACCAGCGTCATCGTGCTGCGCGCGGAAGGCCGCAGCTTCTGCGTCGGCTTCGACGTGGGCGCCGACGGCTACGATCCCGGCAAGGTGCCCTGGCGCTACGATGCGCTGAAATTGCACCAGCGGCTCGGCATCAGCGTGCGGACGCTGATGACGCCATGGACGCTGCGCAAGCCGGTGATCGCGTCGGTGCAGGGACATGTGCTCGGCGGCGGCTGCGAGCTTGCGATGTTCTGCGACCTCACCATCGCGGCCGACAACGCGGTGTTCGGCGAGCCCGAGATGCTGTTCTCGCATCTTGGCCCGGCGGTGGTGATGCCGATGATCATCGGGCACAAGCGGGCGCGCGAGCTCCTCTATTTCGGCGACACGATCGACGCCAAGACCGCGCTCTCCTACGGGCATGGTCAACCGCGTGGTGCCGCTCGCCGAGCTGCGCGCCGCGACCATGAAATACGCCAAGCGCATGGCCCTGATCGCGCCGGAGGCGCTGGCAGCCGCCAAGCTTGCGGTCAACCGCGGCGCCGAGGCCGCCGGCTTTCGCAACGCGCTGCAGGCAGGCCTCGACGTGTGCGCGCCGCTATATGCGGCGACGACCGAGGTCGGCAAGGAGTTCGAGGAGATCAGGAGCCGCGACGGCCTCAAGGCTGCGCTCGCTTGGCGGCGCGCTCAGTTCAAGGAAGACTAGAGCGAAGGATCGAGAGATGTCATTCGCTGCGCCAAACGCACATCGCCTCCCCGCGATCGCAGCGCTGTCCAGCTTCGCACTGGCGCTGAGCGCGCCGTGCGGCGCGCAGGACTTCTACGCCGGCAAAAGCATCCAGCTTGTTATCGGCTTCGACGTCGGCGGCGGCTACGATCTCTATGCACGCACGGTGGCGCGGCATTGGACGCGGCACATCCCCGGCAATCCAACTTTCGTGCCGCAGAACATGCCTGGCGCCGGCACCCGCATCGCCGCCAACTGGCTCTATAGTGTGGCCCCGAAGGACGGCACCGCGGTCGGCACGGTCGTGCAGAGCACCGCGGTCGATCAGGCGCTGGGCGAGCCGGGCATCCGTTTCGACGCGGCGCAGTTCAACTGGCTCGGCAATCCGATCGTCGACAATCTGGTGACGCTGTCATGGGGCGCCTCCGGGCTCGCGACACTCGATGACGTGAAAACCAAGGGCGGGCTGTTCTGCGGCAGCACTGGCGGCGGACCGACGACCGTGTTTCCGCGCGTGATCAACCAGCTCATCGGAACGCAGATCAAGGTCGTGACCGGCTATCCCGGCCAGACCGCGGTCAACATCGCCATGGAACGGGGCGAGGTGAATTGCATCGGCGGCACCACCTGGTCGTCCGTGAAGGCGACGATGCGGCCCATGCTCGATGGGCGCAAAGTCAACATGCTGGTGCAATGGGGCGCCACCAAGGACCCGGAGATTTCCGCCTACGCCAACCGTGACGTGCCGCTGATCCAGGAGCTCGGACAGACCGACCTCGATCGGCGTGTTCTCATGTTCATCGGCTCCGGCGCCGCCTTCGGGCGCCCGCTGCTTGCGCCGCCCGGCGTTCCGCGCGAGCGCGTCGCCATCCTCCGGCAGGCCTTCGACCGCACCATGCGGGACCCGGAGTTCCTGGCCGAGGCGGCGCGCCTCAACATGGACATCAAACCCCTCCCCGGCACGGAGCTGCAAAAGATCGCGACCGATGTCGTACAATCGCGGCCCGAGGACGTGGCGCGGGCGAAGGAATTGATCGGCACGACGCGATAGACTAGCAACTCTCCAACCCACACGGATCACCATGCGTTTTGAAGGCACCAGCGGCTATGTGGCAACCGACGACCTCAAGGTCGCGGTCAACGCCGCCATCACGCTCGAGCGTCCGCTCCTGGTCAAGGGCGAGCCCGGCACCGGCAAGACCGTGCTGGCGATCGAGATCGCCAAGGCGATAAGCGCGCCGCTGATCGAGTGGCACGTCAAGTCGACCACCAAGGCGCTGCAGGGCCTTTACGAATATGACGCGGTGTCGCGGCTGCGCGACAGCCAGCTCGGCGACGGCCGCGTGCACGACATCCGCAACTACATCAAGCGCGGCAAGCTGTGGGAGGCCTTCACGGCCGACGAGCGCCCGGTGCTGCTGATCGACGAGATCGACAAGGCCGACATCGAGTTCCCGAACGACCTCCTCCAGGAGCTCGATCGCATGGAGTTCTTCGTCTACGAGACCGGCGAGACCGTGAAGGCGCGACGCCGCCCGATCGTGGTCATTACCTCGAACAACGAGAAGGAGCTGCCGGACGCATTCCTGCGCCGCTGTTTCTTTCATTACATCCGCTTCCCCGATCCCGACACCATGCGGGCGATCATCGAGGTGCACTTCCCCGGCATCAAGCAGCGCCTGGTCGGCGAGGCGCTCAAGCTGTTCTACGAGATCCGCGAGGTGCCGGGCATGAAGAAGAAGCCCTCGACCTCGGAGCTGCTCGACTGGCTCAAGCTTTTGATGGTCGAGGACATCAGCATCGAGACCTTGCGCGAGCGTGACCCCAAGAAGCTGATCCCTCCCCTGCACGGCGCGCTGATCAAGAACGAGCAGGACGTGCACCTGTTCGAACGGCTGGCGTTTATGGCGCGACGCGAGGGGCGCTGAAGCGGCCTGTGCTTCAAGGTCAAGGTCGAATGACCCAGGCGCAAGACTGGGGTCTGGAAACGATCTGCGCTCGACTGGCCGCAGCCAACGCGACCATCCGATCACCGAGGGTGTCAGGATCGCCCACATCGGCCGGCGCCAGACCGAGGCGCGCGATCTGGGGCAGCATGCTTTGATAGGTCATTGCCAACAATCGCCACAGCGGCGACTCGTAGCCGCCGGCAATCGACTCCCAGATCAGATGAGGAGTTGGCAGACCTGCCTTTTCAAAGCAGGCGATCAGCCGTCCGCCGACATCGACATGCGGCAGCAGCACACGGAAAACAGAGCGCAGGCATTGTTCCGCTTTGACATAAAGATCGACGGTCGGGAGAATTTGCGCGCTGATATGACCCGCCGGCTCGTGGAACGCGACGACCCCGCCATGACGGACCGCCCTCGCCGCCCGCCGTATGGTGGCGACGGGATCAAGCTGGTGATGCAGAACGTAGCGGCCGATCGCAGCATCAAATGGCGGGCGCTCGGGGAATGCCTCGTCCGAGGCGGTCACAAATTCAATCTGGTGATATTCCGCCGCCAACGCTCTGGCCTTCGCGATTTCGATCGCGCGGGATTCGCGATCGAAGGCAATAACGGTGCCGGCTTCACCGACAACCTCGGCCAGCAGCATGGACACGTCGCCGGCGCCGCAGCCGATGTCGAGCACGCGCATGCCAGGTCCGATGCCACAGTCCCGGATCAATCTTCGAGTAACGGGCTCGATGATGCCAGCCTGGAACTGAAGACGTTCAATTTCAAAGTCCGCGTGACCTAGAACATAGGCCGGCGTCACGGTCATTGCCTGGTTCTTTTGATACGCTTGTGAACGGTCGCCGCCTATTCCCCCTTGATGTTCGCCGCCTTGATGATGGGCCACCACTTTTCGATCTCCGCTCTCTGGAACGCACCGAGCGCCTCCGGCGTCTGAAGATCGCGTGAGGGAATCTCAAAGCCGAGGTCAGCAAGTGTTTGGCGCACGGCTGGATCAGCCAAACTACTCACAACCGCAGCGTTGAGCTTGCCAATGATCTCCTTCGGCGTGCCTCGAGGTGCCCACAATCCGAACCAGTTCGAGACATAGAAGCCGGGCAATCCAGCCTCGTCCGCTGTCGGGACGTCAGCGGCCTGAGCCAAGCGTCTCTTTGCCAGCACGGCAAAGGCTTTCACTGTGCCGGCGCGCAGTTGTTGGAGGAATACGACCGGGGCGTCGACCATCATGTCGATCTGGCCGGACACCAAATCCTGGATGGCAGGAGCAGAGCCGCGATAGGGCACGTGTTGGATGCGGGTGTTGGTGAGGTTCTGAAAATGGACACCGCCGACGTGTCCCATGCTGCCTGCACCGGCGCTGCCCTGGGAAGCCTTGCCTGGGTTTGCTTTCAGCCACGCGATGAACTCCTTCAGATCCTTCGCCGGCACGCTCTTCCTTGCAACAATCAACGACGAGAAACTGGCGAGCAACGCGACCGGATCGAAATCATTCAATATGTCATAGGGAAGAGCATACAGCGCACCATTGGAAACGTGCGTGTTCCAGGCCCCAAGGCTGAGCGTGTAGCCGTCCGGCGCGGCCCGCGCGACCCGGCCGACCGCAATGCTGCCGTTCGCTCCGGTCACGTTTTCTATGATGACAGCTTGGCCGAGCGCTGCCTTCATCCGCTCGGCAACGACGCGCCCGACTGTGTCGCCGGGCCCGCCCGCTGCGGTACGGCACGACCATGGTGATAGGCCGCGTCGGATACGCTTGCGCCCACGCCATGTGTGCGGATGCCGGGACCGCTGCAACTCCGGCGGCCAGGCGAAGGAATTTACGGCGAGGCAGTGTCATGACGGTCATATCTCCAGGCAGCCTTGATATTTTCGAAGGTTACCTGCCGCCGGCGCACGCCCGTAATGCTATTGTCCAATTGCCCAATATCAATCTTGATATCAGGAGTATCGCGGTGGACGAGATCGATCGCATTGAACGCCGCCTCAAACTGCATGACGTGCGCGTCCTCATGTCCGTAGTGGAGGCGGGCAGCATGCACAAGGCGGCGGAACGCCTTGCAACCTCGCAGCCGGCTGTTTCGAGAGCGATTGCCGATCTCGAGCACACCCTGGGTGTCCGTCTTCTCGATCGCAGCCCGAGCGGGATCCGGCCGACGCAATATGGCCACGCGATCATCAAGCGCGGACTTGCGGTCTTCGATGAGCTCAGACAAGGCGTCAAGGATATCGAGTTCCTCAGCGATCCAACATCAGGTGAGCTGCGCATTGGATGCAGCGAGTACGCGGCGGGCGGGCCGGTCCTGGCGGTCATCGACCGGCTTACGCGGCGACATCCGCGCATGGTGTTTGATGTTGTGATCGCCCCCGTGCTGACGCTCTACCGCGATTTGACAGAGCGAAAAATTGAGCTTGTGATAACGCGGCTTGTCGAATTTGCCGATCGAGACAAAATGGCGGTCGAAAGTCTATTCGATGACGACATCGTCACGGTGGCGTCGACGCAAAATCCGTGGACTAGGCGGCGGCGAATCGACCTTGCCGAGCTCGTTGAAGAGACCTGGACATTACCACCGCGCAATACGGGGATCGGCGCATTCGCCGAAGAGGCGTTTCGCGCGCGAGGACTGAAGCCGCCGCAAGCGACCGTCATCACTTACTCGATGCACATGTGCCACGAGCTCCTGGCGACCGGTCGCTTTCTCACGATGCTGTCGAGCTACACATTGATGCTGCCTGGCAAGCACCCTTGGCTCAAGGCACTGCCTGTCGAATTACCCAATGCGCGCGGAACGATCGCAATCATCACCTTGAAGAATCGAACGCTCAGCCCGCTCGCGGAGCTTTTCATCAAGACCGCGCGCACTGTTGCAAAGCCGCTGGCGAAGGCGAGATGATCTGCGCAACTCGGCTTTCGTGACCTGTTCGAGCGGCTGGCGTCCATGGCGCGGCGCGAAGGGCGCTGAGGTGCAAAGAGCCGTAGGGTGGGCAAAGGCGCTGGCACAGCGTTGCCCCATAGCAATTCCTCGCGTGCGCCGTGCGCACCAGGGATGGCTTAAGTCAATGCCCATGGCGGGCACGGCGCACGAAAGTCCCTGCCCGAGCGCAGGCCAATGCCCGCGCCTTTGCCCACCCTATCGCGCCCACCCCCTCCAATCACTTCTTCTTCGCCGCCAGCACCTGGCGCTTCGGAGAAAGCTTCATGCCTGGCTTCAGAAACTCCTCGACAATCTCGGCAGCGGGCTTGGCCTTGCTGAAGAAGTAGCCCTGCATCTCGGTGCAGCCGACATTCTGCAGTGTTTCCATCTGCTGCTGGGTCTCGACGCCTTCCGCGGTCGACACCATGTTGAGACACTTCGCGAGCCCGGCGACCGCGTGCACGATGGCGAGCGGCTCCGCCGCGCTCGAGATGTCCTGAATGAACGAGCGATCGATCTTGATCTTGTCGAACGGGAAGCTGCGCAGATAGCTCAGCGACGAGTAGCCGGTACCGAAATCGTCCATCGCGATCTGCACGCCGAGCTCGCGCAGCTTGTGCAGCGTGGCAAGCGTCGCCGAAGGTGTTGTGCATCAGCACCGTTTCGGTGATCTCGAGCTGCAGCCGTTTTGCCGGCATACCCGAATCCTGCGAGCGCGCTGGTGACGACGTCAACCAGGTTGCGGCTCTTGAGCTGCGCCGGCGAGAGATTGACCGCGACCTTGACATCGTTCGGCCAGTTGGCGGTCTCCGCGCAGGCCGTGCGGAGCACCCATTCGCCGAGCGGGATGATCAGGCCGGTTTCCTCGGCGATCGGGATGAAATCGGCGGGCGAGATGAGGCCGCGCTTGGGATGATGCCAGCGCAGCAGCGCCTCGAAGGCCGTGATCTCGTTGGTCTCGAGATTGACCAGCGGCTGGTAGTGGAGCTCGAACTCGCTCGTTCGTCGAGCGCGTTGCGCAGATCCATCTCGAGATCGCGCCGCGCCTTCATGCGCGCGTCCATCTCCGGCTCGAAGAAACGATAGGTGCCGCGGCCGTCGCCCTTGGCGCCGTAGAGCGCCATGTCGGCGTTCTTGAGCAGCTGGTCCGGCGTCGCCGCGTCGATCGGCGCGACCGAGATGCCGATGCTGATGTCCACGATGATCTGGTGACCATCGAGATGGAAGGGCTTCACGATCGAGTCCCTGATGCGCCGCGCCAGCGCCGCCGCATCGGTCGGCTGCTGGATCGCTGTCATGATGATGGCGAACTCGTCGCCGCCGAGCCGCGCGATCGTATCCGGCTCGCGGGTGCAGGCCCGCAGCCGGTCCGACACCACCTTGAGAAGCTCGTCGCCGATCGGATGTCCCGAGCGTGTCGTTGACGCTCTTGAAGCGATCGAGGTCGAGACACAGCACCGCCAGCATCTCGCCGCGCTTGACGCGCTTGAGCTCATGCTCCAGCCGCTCGCGCAGCAGCACCCGGTTGGGCAGATCGGTGAGCGCGTCGTGGCGCGCCATGTGGACGATCCGCTCCTCGGTGCGCTGGCGCTCGGTGATGTCCTCGTGCGTGGAAAGCCACCCGCCCCCATTCAGCGGTTTGTTCACGACCGAGAAGATGCGCCCGTCCTTCCCCTTGATGATTTCGCTGCAGGTCTTGCCCTTGGCGAGGTCGCCCTGAAGCTTCTCGATGTACTCGTCCGGGACGACAGTGAAAGCCCCCGTCGCCACGCAGTGATTGACGAAGTCACGCAGCGTGCAACCGGTGCTGCCGATGTCGGGCGACAGCCCGTACATCTCGATATACCCCTGATTGCAGAACACGAGCCGCATGTCCGCGTCGAACATCGACACGCCCTGGGACATGTTGTTGAGGACCATGTCGAGCAGCTGCCGCTCACGACCCTCGTCCACCGTTGCACGCTCCGCTCTCGTGGTCCCGGGAAAGGACACGACGCGCGCGCCGGTGGCGACCCGTTGCCTTGGGGTATCCATCATCTCGTCTCCAGTATCGGCACGCCGAAGCTGTGCAGCCGGGGACACCCATACCGAAAGGACGTTCGAAACCCTTCAATGGATCAAGGACAGTTTTATTTAAGGATTTATCGAGTTTGACGCGGACTTTGGGGCGTATTGCCTGACCTGGCGGCCCCTATTGGCAGGCCGGAATTGCCACAGCCGCATTGCGGCTGGGCACGAGGGTGTGCTGGTCGACATCGCGCGCCAGGGTCACGTAGCGATTGGTTTCCGAGACCTTAACGCTAGCCCGGCGACATCCTCGCGTTCCGGACCGACAAGTCCTGACTATTCCCGATCCGTCAAACGCGCGCGGTTCGGTGCCAGTCTCTCGCGCCAGTCGAAGCGCGGAGGCGCGCCCGGCCCTGGGCCCTCCTCCGCCGGCTCAGGCTGCGCGGCTGCCGCCGGGGCTTTGTTGCCGTTGCTGAGCTTGGGCGGATAGCGCGAGGACTCGCCTTCGCTCGCACCCTGGCGCTTCTGGCTCAGGCGATATTCCTCCTCGCGCCGCCGGGATTGTCGTGCCAGGTGCTGCTCGCGCGCCTGAACCCATGAGTAGTAGGCCTGCCCGGCCAAGCGGCCGACGGCCCCGCCGGCCCAGACCAGCTCGAACGGCAGGAACAGCTTCCAGGTGTCGTCTCCTTCATCGATCGCGCGCGCGATGATGTTGCCGGCCATCGCAGTCGTGTTGAGCCCATGGCCGCCGAACCCGCTGGCGAGCCACAAGCCGGGCGAGAGCTCGCCGATCTGCGGCATGCGATGCAACGTGTTGCCCAGCACGCCGGTCCAGACGTGCTCGATATCGACCGGCGCGAGGTGCGGGTAGACGCTTTCGATGCTCGGCTTTGAGCCTGGACGCGAAGCGGCCCGGACTCCCCTCCCAGGTGGTGATCCCGCCCGACCACATCAGCCGGTCGCCACCCACGATCCGGTAGTGGCTGTCGGCGAGATCGGTGTCGCTCACGGCGCCGCGATAGCCGATGGCCTCGTTGAGCCGCGCGTCCATTGGCGCCGTCGTCGCCACATAGGTCCACACCGGCAGTAGCGTGCCCGACACCCGCGGCAGCAGCGCGCCGAGATGGACATTGCCGGCGAGCACGATATGGGCGGCGCGCAATCGCCCCGACGGCGTGTCGACCCACTTGCGCACGCCGGCGGCGTCGATCGAGACCGCGGGCGTATTCTCGAAGATCCGCACGCCCGCCAGCTCGGCGGCATTCGCAAGTCCGAGCGCATAGTTGAGCGGATGAATGTGAAACGCTGTCGGGAAATGGACGGCGTGAAAATAATGGTCGGTGTGCAGCGCCTCGCGCACGCGCTCGATCGGCCAACCCTCGACCACGGCGCCGAGGTCCTGCCCGAGCAGGCGAACCTGGGCCAGATCCTTCTCGGCGGCGTCGCTCTTGCTCACCTTGAGCCAGCCGCTCTCGACCATGCGGACGCCGGGCATCGAAAGCTCGCGGATCGTCGCGCGGACATATTCGGCGCCCGGCGTCGGACAACTCCCACAGCCGCTTGGCGTGCGCGAGTCCGACCCGGCGCACTACCGCATCCATGTCCTGCGCAAAGCCCGGCAGCACGAAGCCGGTGTTGCGCCCGGAGGCATTCCACGCGATCCGCCGTGCCTCGATGACCGCGACCGACCAGCCGCGCAACGCCAGCTCGCGCGCGGTGGTGAGGCCGGCGAGCCCCGCCCCGATGATGCAGACCTCCGCATCAAGGCTCGTCGCCAGCGCAGCCCGCTCGGGCGCCGCTACCATCGTGTCAGTGTACCAGCTCGGCGCGTAGGCCGGCCCCTCGGACGCGCTCACGTTGCCTTCCTGAACCTTCCCGAAAAATGTCACAGGTTCCACCGCATTAACCATGCTAAACTGTTCGACATGAGAAATCGATCCATTTGCCAGACCTTGTGTCCCTGATGCCATGCGCCTGATGCTGCTCCGGCACGCCAAATCCGAGAAAAGCGAGCCCGGCATGTCCGATCGCGACCGCACGCTCAATGCGCGCGGCCGCCTCGATGCCCCCAAGCTTGGGGCCTATATGGCGCATCACGCGCTCAGACCGGATCGCGCGATGGTATCGGATTCTCGACGCACGCGCGAAACCTGGGAGCGGCTGAGCAATGCCTGGACGGTTCCTCCCGCGGCAAGCTTCGAGTTCGAGCTCTATAACGCCGGACCTGACGCCATTCTTGAGCTGTTGCGTGAAGACCCGGCAGCGCCCAACGCGCTCCTGATCGTCGCGCATAATCCAGGCCTGCATGAGCTCGGCAAGCGTCTGATCGCCTCAGGCGATGTCGGTGCCCGCGAACGTCTTAATGAGGGGCTGCCGACCTCCGGGCTTTTGGTGATCGACTTCGTGGGCAGCGACTGGACGCACGCTGCATCTGAGCAGCGGCCGGCTCGAGCGCTTCATCACACCGCGGCTGTTGCGGTCGGACGCAGATTGAGACTAGCCGCCAACGCGAGTTTCCGCGCCCTCTGAAATCGTGCCAGAATGTGCTGTGGTTCGAGTCCTGCCTGGAAGAAGGACGCCGCCATGTTCAAGCAAATTCTGGTTCCGATCGACCTCACCGATCTCGAGCTTGCCAAGCCGGCAATCGCCAATGCGGCCGCGATGGCCAAGCAGTCCGGCGGCACGCTGCGGCTGATCAACGTGCTGCCGCTCACGCCAGTGATGCTGGCCGAATACGTGCCGCCCGATTTCGAGCTGCAGCAGCGCAGGACGGCCGAGGACGCGCTCAGCATCATCGTCAAGGAAATCGGGCTCGCCCCTTCGCGCGTGTCATCGACCGTGCGGCAGGGCGGCATCCACCAGGAAATCCTGGATGAGGCGGCGGCGATCAAAGCCGATCTCATCGTGATGAGCTCGCACCGGCCGCAAAAGCCGGGATTGCGCACCTACTTTCTCGGCTCGAGCGCCGGCCACGTGGTGCGCTACGCCAAGTGCTCCGTGCTGGTGGTGCGGGAGCAGCTTCACTAGTGTCCCGATTCCGAAGTTCGCATCATTTCGCGGCACCCTCGTTTGCGAACTTCGGAATCGAAGGACACTAGCAACTTGTTGATCTAGTGTGGCTTTGGTTCAGAAGTCCGCATCTCGGACTCGCGGCAAGTATGATGCGGACTTCTGAACCGCCACACTAGTCGATGGTCAGCTTGTCGATCTTCGGCAACTCGGGAAAGAGCCGCATCCATAACAGCGTAACCGCCATCGCGCCGAGGCCGCCGATCAGCACGGCGGGAACGGCGCCGAACCAGGTCGCCATCAGCCCGGCGCGGAAATCGCCCAACATGCCGGAGGTGCCGGTGAACATCGTGTTCACTGACGTGACCCGCCCCAGCATCTCGTTGGGCGTGCGCGACATCACCAGCGAGTGGCGGATCACGACGCTGATCGAATCCGCCGCCCCATAGGCCGCGAGCGTGATCATCGAGAGCACGAGCCAATGCGACAGGCCGAACAGCGAGATGGCTAATCCATAGGCGGCCACAGAGGCGAAGAGATACGTGCCGGCGCGGCGCGTGATCGTGTGATGGGCGAGCACCACCGACATGACGAGCGCACCGATCGCAGGCGCCGAGCGCAAGAGGCCAAGCCCCCACGGGCCGGTCGCCGAGCACGTCGCGGGCGAAGACTGGCAGCAGAGCAGTGACGCCGCCGAGCATGACCGCAAATAGATCGAGCGAGATGACCCCGAACAGCACCTGGCGGTCGCGGATATAGCTGAAGCCCGCGAACAGCGACTCAAGCGTCATCGGCGCCCGTTCGCGGCGGGCATGTGCGGTGTGAACGAAGCTCACCAGCACCGCCGCGGCGACGAAGATCGCCATGCAGCAGAAATAGACTGTGGACGGGCCGAGGAGATAGAGCAACCCACCGATCGCAGGGCCGGTGATGATCGCGGTCTGCTGCGCGCTCGCGGCGGCCGCGATCGCGCGCGGCAGCACCGATTGCGGCACAATGTCGGGCAGGATCGCATGAATGGTCGGCAGCTCGAACGCCCGCGCAATGCCGATCAGAAACATGATCACGAAGATCAGATCACGCGTGAGCCAGCCGTTGAGCGAGCCGAGCGCCAGCGCAATCGCGGCCAGCGTCTTGGCGACCTGAGTGACGGCGATCACCACGCGCCGGTCGCACCGATCCGCCACCTGCCCGACGAAAACCGAGAGCAACACCAGCGGCACGAACTGCACGAGCCCCACGATGCCGAGGTCGAGCGGATTGTTGGTGAGCTCGTATAGCTGCCAGCCGACCGCAACCGCCAGCATCTGAAAAGCGCCGTTGGTCGAGGTGCGCGCGCACCAGAACATCACAAATGAGGGGTGCCGTAGCAGGCTCGGCACATGGTCGGGCATGGACATCGTTGGCGGCGTTATAGCGGGATCGCGAGGGCGCTGTCGACCGGCCGCCGACCACGAACCACGGATTTCTGGGCCTGGCCTCACTCAACCGTCGCGTGACGCACGCACGAAAGAGCCGGCCATCCCCCTTACCCTGGCGTGATACGCCCCTTATCATCGCGGATGGATTTGCGATCACGCCCTAGTGTGGCGGTTCAGAAGTCCGCACCATAACTTGCCGTGAGTCCGGGATGCGGACTTCTGAACCAAAGCCACACTAGATCAACAAGTTGCTAGTGTCCTTCGATTCCGAAGTTCGCAAATGAGGGTGCCGCAAAGCGATGCGAACTTCGGAATCGGGACACTGAGCGCATCCAAGACAGGAGCATAGCAGTCATGCTCAAGACATTTTCTGTCGCGATCAGTGCGGTCCTCCTTGCGACCCTCATCAGCCCTGAAATGACTGCAGCCCAGCCGACCGCTGGCGGGCAGGTTCGCCTAGTCGTTCCCTTTCCGGCCGGAGGTCCGACCGACATCGTGGCAAGGCCGCTCGCCCAATTGCTGGGCGATGCCCTCAAAGCGACGGTCGTCATCGACAATCGCGGTGGCGCGGGTGGCTCGCTCGGCGCAGATGCCGTCGCCAAGTCGGCGCCCGACGGGCGCACGCTGCTCATGGGCACCGTCGGCACGCACGCCATCAATCCCAGCCTCTACAAGAAGTTGCCCTATGACGCAGAGCGCGATTTCACGCCGATCGCGCTCGTCGCCATGGCGCCGGTCGCGATCGTGGTGCATCCCGCGCAGCCCATAAACACCGTCGCGGATCTCGTGGCGCTCGCAAAGCGCATACCCGGCCAGCTCAATTTCGGATCGGCAGGAGCCGGCACGCCTGGCCACCTCACCGGCGAGATGTTCAAGAGCGCGGCGGGCATCAACCTGCAGCACGTTCCCTACCGGGGAAGCGCGCCCGCAGTCACCGACCTCTTGGGTGGACAGCTTCAGCTCATGTTCGACCCGCTGCAATCGGTGCTGTCGAATGTGCAGGGCGGACGGCTGCGCGCCATTGCGATCAGCAACAAGACACGCTCGTCGATCTTGCCCCACGTCCCGACGATCGCCGAGTCGGGCTATGATGGGTTCGAGACCACGGCCTGGTGGGGCGTCTTTGCGCCAGCGAAGCTGCCCGCCGACATGACTGAGGCCCTTGGCCGCGAGATTGAGCGGATTGTGCGCGGCGACGCGTTCCTCAGCAATCTCGAGCCGCTTGGCGTGCTACCAACGGTCTTGACCGGCCGAGCATTCGCCGAGTTTCAAACGGCTGAGCTCACCAAATGGGGAAAGGCTGTGCGCGATTCCGGCGCGACGGCTGACTGACAATGCGACTGAACGACGAAGAACAGGACATGCTCGCCGGCAAGCGCGGCCCCGTCGCACGCCTCGCCTTGCAGCATCAGCTGAAAGTCGGCGAATTCTTCGGCGCCGAAGATTTCGTGCCGGTGACGCAGGCGCACATCATGGCCGACACCGAAAGCCTCGGTGATGCCGGTGTGCGTTGGCTGGAAGGCCTCGCCACCGCCGACGGACAGGCGCGCGTGCGCGTTCCCACCATTACCGATCCACGCGGAACCGACTTCGCCAAGGCCTCGTTCCTTGGTCAAACCACGACCATGCTCGATCTCGAGCGGCGCGCCATCGCGGCCTTCGAGAAGCTCGGTGTCACGATGACCGACACCTGCATCAACTATCAGACCATCCAGGCGCCCACACGCAATGAGCATGTCGCCTTCGGCGACACCGGTGTGGTCATCTATTCCAACTCCGTCTGCGGCGCCCGCTCCAATTTCGAGGGCGGGCCCTCGGCGCTGGCGGCCGGCCTGACGGCACGCACACCGCGCTACGGCTTCCATCTCCCTGCGCAGCGCCAGGCAACGCTGCATGTGCGGGTGGAATGTGCGCCTGCGTCCTTGAATGAGTGGGGCGCGTTGGGCGGCGTGATCGGGCGCATCGCCGGTCACTACTGGGCCGTGCCCGCGATCGAAGGAATCGAGCGGCCGCCGCGATCGGACGAGCTTAAGCATTTCGGCGCCGCGATGGCGAGCTTTGGCTCCGTTGCGCTGTTCCATCTCGTCGGCCTGACGCCGGAAGCCTCCCGGCTGCGCGATGTCGCTACGGCCGATCTGCCGAGCTCTCGCGTGACGCGCGACGATATCGAGGCCTTGCGCGCGTCCTATCGGTCCGATGGCCAGGTGGACGTGGTCGTGTTCTCGGCGCCGCAGCTCAGCCTCTATGAGCTTCGCGATCTCGCGGCGCTCTGCGACGGCCGTCGCTTCGCAGTGCCGCTGCTCGCGGTGACAAGCCCGCAGATCAAGCCGGATGCGGACCGCCTCGGCTATACGGCGCGCATCGAAACGGCGGGCGGAACCGTTCTGTCGGGCATGTGCTTCTATCAATCCTACGCAAGAGAGATCGCGGAGGCCAATGGCTGGAACAGGCTCGCGACCAACAGCACCAAGCTCGTCAACATTCTCGGTGGCTACGGCTACAGTCCGATGCTGGCCTCGATGGAGGAATGCGTGGACGCAGCGGTGAGCGGCACACTGACATGATTGCGACCACAAAAGTCTTTCGCGCCCGCCAGGCCATGGGACCGAAAGTGCGAGGCCACGCGCTGGTCGCGCAGGACGGTTTCTCCGCACGCTACGATCTCGACCGCATCGCCGGAACTTTCTCGCGCCCCAGCCACAAGCTCGCCGGCCAAACCTATGTCGGAAAGATATTGATCCTGCACACCGCCAAGGGTGGCGTCGCGTCCGCCTGGATGCTGCACGAGATGGCCTCAAGAGGCATCATCCCGCTTGCGCTCGTGTTCAACTCGGTGAACCCGATCCTGGCGCAAGGCGCTGCCCTCGCCGACTCTGCCGATGCTCGCAGGCTTCGATGAGGATATTACGCTTGCCATTCCCGACGGCAGCGACGTGGAAGTCGATCCCGAGAGAAGTCTTCTGACGTCTCCTCACGTCGTGAGCAAACGAGCCGACATGTCCCGCTAGAATCCAGCGACGGCTTCGAGCGTCTTGCCCGCCGCCTGCTGCGGCCGGCGCGTCGCCTCGAGTTGCTCCTGCGAGGCGCGGACCGGCGCGATCTCCTTGGCAAACTCGGGCCGCGCCGCGAGCCTTTCCTTCCAGGCAAAGACGTGCGGATGCAGCCGCTCGAACGGGTAGCCGGCGAGCGACAGTCGGTACGCATAGATCAGCCAGGCAATGTCGAGCACGCTCAATGCCTCGCCCATCAGATACGGCTGCTGTGCCAGCCGCTTGTCGATCGCGTCGAACTCGGCGCGGAATTTCCGCGACGACGCCCGCGCCTGCTCGTCGGTGAAGCCGTCCCGGGCCGCGCGCTGCCAATACTCGATCTGGGCCTGTTTCTCGCGGTCAAGGAGCCCCTGCACGGTGCCGGAGCCGTTGGCGGCATAGCTTTCCAACGCCTCCGCCGATTTCGGCGGGCCGGGCGGCGCGAACACGAAACGGAAGCTCAGCGTGCGCAAGTCAAGATGGAGGTCGTCCTCGTGCTTGAGCAGCGCCGCGACCTCGTTCTCGTGTCCGGACGGGATGAGCTCCGGCTTCGGAAACATCTTTTCGAGATAGGTGATGATGTCGTTGCTCTCGATATGCACGGCACCGTCGTGCACCAGCACCGGAACGAGCCCGCGCGGATTGATGCCAAGAAACCATGGCCGGAAGTTCTCGTTGCTCGGCAGGTCGATGGGATGCGATTCCCAGGGAATGCCCTTGAGATTGAGAAAGATGCGAAGCTTCTGCGAGCAGGACGAGCCCATGAAGTGCAGGACGTGGACGCCCTTCCAGTCGAGCACTTCGCGGGTCTTGATGTCGCTGTCGACGAGCTGAACCATGACTATTGCAGCTTCACATTCGCGGCCTTGATCACCTTGTTCCAGCGCTCGACCTCGGCCTGCATATAGTCGGCGGTCTCCTTCGGCGTGCCGCCGACGGTCTCGGCCGAGAGCGTGGCGAAGCGCGGCGCCAGCTCGCGGCTGGCGCAGCGCCTCGTTGATGTCGGCATTGATCTTGTTGACGATCGCTGGCCGGAGTCTTGGGCGGCGCGACGACAGCGTAAAAAGCCTCCGACTCGAAGCCCGGCAGCGTCTCGGCAATCGTCGGCACGTCGGGCAGCGAGGCCATGCGCTTGCGGCTCGCGACGGCGAGCAGCCGCAGCTTGTCGCCGTTCACGAGCGCAAGCGAGACGCCGAGATTGTCGAACATGATGTCGACGCTGCCGGCGACGAGATCGTTGAGCGCCGGCGCCGTGCCGGTATAGGGCACGTGCTGGAACTTCACGCCCGCCATCATCTGGAACATCTCCGACGTGAGATGCGAGGTCGAGCCGTTGCCCTGCGTCGCCGAATTGATCTTGCCCGGATTGGCCTTGGCGTAGGCGATCGTCTCCGCCACGGTCTTGGCCGGAAACTTGGGCGTGACCACCAGCGCGTTCGGAATGCGCGCCAGCACCGCGATCGTCTCGAACTGCGTCGGATCGAAATTGAGCCGCGGATAGAGATTCTGGTTGATCGACCAGCGGCGGCGGCGGCGCCGACAGAAGCGTGTAGCCGTCCGGCTCCGCCTTGTAGACGAGCTCCGCGCCGATATTGCCGGCCGCGCCCGGCGCGGTTCTCGATCACGACCGGGTGCCCCCACTTGCGCGAGAGCCACTCGCCGACGATGCGCGGCACGACGTCGGCTGAGCCGCCGGCCGGGAACGGCACGATGATCTTGACCGCGCGCGTCGGATAGTCCTGCGCGCCGGCCGAAGGCGCCGCCGCGAGCGCAGCGATCAGCGCCGTCATGGCGAGCGAGGCCTCGTCCAAGCACTCTCGTCCCTGCGCGGTCATCCGTCCGAAGTCATCATGCTTCACCTTTTCGTCAGCTCATTGCCTTTGCGATTGGTCAATCGACCGTGATCTTGGCGGCCGCTGACCACCGGCCCCCAAAGTTGCTCGCTCACCCTGATCATCTCGCGCATCTGCTCGGGCGTATTGCCGCAGCGGCTCGGCCTCGAGCGACAGGATGCGCGCGCGCAGCTCAGGCGTCTTGAAGCCCTGCCCGATCGCATCCGAGATCTTGCGGGCGATCTCCTTCGGCGTATTCGGCCGGCGCCGCCACCGCCATCCAGGTGTCGGCGTAGACGCCCGGCAAGGTCTCGCGCGATGGTCGCGACGCTTCGGATAGTCCTTGAGCCGCTCGCGGCTGCCGATCGCGAGAAACTTCAGCTTGCCGGCGTCGATGTTCTGCTTGTTGGCGAGCAGATAGTCCGGGACCATCTCGATGTTGCCGGTCGAGCAGGTCGTTGATCGCCGGCGCGCTGCCGCGATACGGCACCTCCGTCATCTTGAAGCCGCCCTTGAGCATCAAGAGCTCGCCGAGCAGGTGTCCGGTATTGCCCTTGCCCTGGTGTCCGTAATTGACCTTGTCGGGATTGGCCTTCGCGTAGGCGATGAATTCCTGGCAGGTCGTCCGCCGGAAAGTTGCCGCGTGCCGAGCACCGTCAGCGGATAGGTGGCGAGCACGCTCACCGGCTCCATGCCGCGCGTGTCGAAGCCGGACTTGGTGAACACCAGATGCGTGATGCTGTAGGTGAGCTGCGGCGCGCACAGCAGCGTGTAGCCGTCGGGCGCCGAGCGCATCACCGTCTCGGTGCCGACGCGGCCGCCGGCGCCGCCGGCGCGATTCTCGATCACGATCTGCTGCCCGAGAATGGCGCCCGCCTTCTCGGCCGCGAGCCGACAGAGCAGATCGGCCGTGCCGCCGGCCGGCAGCGGCACCACCATCGTGATCTGGCGCGAGGGGAAAGCTCCCTGCGCCTGCGCGGCGGACGCCGCAGCGGCGGCGAGCACGAAAGCGACAAGCGCACGGGACGCAAGGCGACAGATCATGTCTGATCCTCACTCGTAATAGGCGGGCGAGTATTTGCGCTTGCGCCACTTCGGTCGGCTCGTGCCCGATCCAGAGCGCAGCATTGTGCTCCTTGAGCACGGCCGCCATGCGATCCAAGGCCGCAGCCGACTGCGCAGGGTTGAAGTTCTGGATCGGGGTGCGCTTGTTGTCCCAGTTGGCCTGGGTGTGAACGGCGTCGCCCGTGAGCAGCATCGCGCCGGTCTTGGGCAGCTTGACCAGCAGGCACTGATGGCCGGGCGAATGGCCCGGCGTCGAGATCAGCAGCACGCTGCCGTCGCCGAACACGTCGTGATCGCCTTCGGCCTTGATCGCCTTCATGTCCTGGGGGAAGCGCGGCGTGCCGGAGCGGATCGGGCCAGTCGTATTCGGCCTTCTGCACGACCAGCGTCGCCTGCGGGAACAGCTTGACGTTGCCGACATGATCGCCGTGCGAATGCGACAGCGCGAGGTAGCGGATGTCGGACGGCTTCACGCCGATCTCGGCGAGCTGCGAGGCCAGCGTCTTCTTGACGTGCCAGACGCCGGCATTGCTCTTCTGGCCCTCCGGCATCGACGCGATCGCATCGCCCAGACCGGTGTCCCACAGCAGCCAGCCCTGCGTGTGCTTGAACAGATAGCAGGTGCTCGAGAGCGCGCCGGGACCGGAATAGCCGGGCGAAAAGCGCCCCATGTCGGTGAGCGCGATGTCGCCGCAATAGAGCACGTACATCCGCTCGATCCCCGACTTCGGCGCCTGCGCCGGCGCGGACTCGATCGAAGCCGTCAGCGCAAGCAGCGCGCCGGCAAGGCAAGCAATCGCTTTCATCGTCATTCCTCCCTGGTCATCTCTTTCTTATTCGTAGTTTTATTCATAGTAGTCGGGCGCCAACTTGAGCGTCGCGCGCTGCGGAGCGTCGTGATTGATCCAGAGCTTCGCGTTGTGCTGCTTGATGAGATCGGCAATGCGCTGATACGACGCCAGCGATTTCTCGCGGTCGACGTTGTTCGACGGCACGTATCGCTTCTCCCAGCTCTCCTGGATATGCACAGCGTCGCCGGTCAGCAGCACCGCGCCAAACTTCGGCAGCTTGACCAGCAGGCACTGATGGCCAGGCGTATGACCCGGCGTCGAGATGATGGTCACGCTGCCATCGCCGAACACGTCGTGGTCGCCCTCGAGCTTGGTCACCGGATGTGTCGGCTTGAAGCGCGGACCGGATGGCGACGGCCAATCGTATTCCGCCTTCTGCACGAGCAGCATGGTCTGCGGGAACAGCTCGACATTGCCGACGTGATCAGGATGCGTGTGCGAGACGGCCAGATATTTGATGTCGGCAGGCTTCAGTCCGAGCTTCTCGATCTCGCCCGCAAGCGTCTTCGAGCGGCGCCAGTGCGGCGAGCCGTCCGTGCCGGGCCGGCCGTTGGGCATGCTGGCGACATCGTCGGACACGCCGGTGTCCCAGATCATCTAGCCCTGGGCGTGGCGGATCAGATAGCAGTTGCCCACCATGTCGAGCGGCTTGCCGACGTCGACGCCCGGCGTCCAGCGCGACTTGTCGGGACCGACCGACGTGCCGCAATCAATCACGTAAAGGCGCTCGACTTGAGATTTTGCAGCCTGTGCGAGAGCGCACTGCGAGCCGAGTGTCAGGCCGGCGAGAGCCACCAGCAGAGGCGGCGACTGGTTTCATGACATTTCCTCCTGAGAATGCTTGCGTTTTGTTCTGGCACCGATTCTTGCAGCGCTCGGCTTCTTGCAGCTGTCGGCTTCTTGCAGCGCTCGGCACGAGCAACCCGCCGGCGCAAAACTTGTTGATCGTCACCGTGATGTCATTCGACAGGACTGGCATTATCAAGCACAATCACCACGTCCAGACTCGGGCAGTTTTCCCGCCCAACTCAGCCAGACATTGCCGGGGCAGACCCTTCCTGTGCTTCGTCTGCGCTAAGCGCAAGGATTTGTTTGCGTGTTCGTCATGTGCGGCCGGCTTGCGAGCGGATTTTGCCCTGGCACCCTGCCCTATGATGGACATAAAGACGGATCGATAACAATCGGTCGACGTCACAGGGCGAAGGCGTCAGGAATGCAACACGAGGCCCCTTTATGATCAGCCACTTTGTCCGAGCCAGTATCCTGGCTGGTGTCTGCGTTGCCGCGCTGGCAACCGAATCGCCCGCACGTACCCCCTATGACGGAGCCTGGAGCGTCCTGATCGTCACCACCAAGGGCGATTGCGACCGCGCCTATCGCTACGGCATCACGATCGACAATGGCGACGTTGTTTATGACGGCGGCATCGTCAGTCTGTCCGGCCGTGTCGCCGGGAACGGCGCCGTGCGGGTCATCGTAAAGTCCGGCAACGCCCGCGCGAACGCCACCGGCCGCCTCAACCGCCGCGCTGGCAGCGGCGGCTGGCACGGCAATTCGGGCCAGAACGTTTGCTCCGGCTACTGGCAGGCGAGCCGGAACTAGCGGACAGCCCGGCGGGCCTTTCCTGACAAGGGTTTAGCCCGCCCGCACAGGCATTTTTGCCCTTTGCACAGCCCTAATTGTGGCGCAGTTTCGCCCGAAGGTCGGCCCCGCCGCTTGGGGGCCGTGGCCTATGCGTCAGCCACTTTTGATCCACAGGTGACGCATTGTGGCCATCGAGGTTCAAGGCTTGAATGTGGTAGGCATTCCGGCAACGCGCATTTCAACGATCGGAGCTCCCCTGGTGCCCTTTCTCCGCACTGTCGCGAACACCACTGCACGCATGATCGCCGGTCTGACGGTCGTGGTTGCCCTGGCATGGCCGGTTCTGCACGTCCCGTTGGTTGGAACCGATGCCGCCTACGCGCAAAGCAAGAAAAGCCCGCCCAAGGGGAAGCAGCTTCCGAAGGACCAGCCGCGCACGCCATTCACGATCGAGGAGCAGAATGCCGCGGTCATTCCAGGCATTCCTGACGCGCGGGCGTGGGGCGATTCGGAAGCGGATTTCCAGCGCGTGCTGCCGACCGTGAACGGTCCTTGGCTGGCACTCTCGGGTGGCGGCGCCGACGGCGCCTACGGAGCCGGCCTGCTGACCGGCTGGTCGCAATCGGGCAACCGGCCCGAGTTCGCGCTCGTGACCGGATCCAGCATCGGCGGGCTGATCGGTCCCTATGCGTTTCTCGGTTCGCGCTTCGATGACGAGCTGCGCAAAAACTTCGCCGAGATCACCGCCGCCGACGTGTTCGAGGACAAGCCGACGCCGGAGAGCCTGTTCGACAGCTGGCCGCTCAAGCAGACGATCGAGAAGCGCGTTACCAAGGAGATGCTTGCCGCGATCGCGGCCGAGCACAAGAAGGGGCGCCGCTTTCTGGTGGCGACCACCAATCAGGACGCCGGCCGCCGCGTCCTCTGGAACATGGGCGCGATCGCCGAGCGCGGCGACGACAAGGCGCTCAAGCTGTTCCGTGACGTGCTGCTCGCGTCCTCCAGCATTCCGGGTCTCTTTCAGCCGGTCATGATCGAGGTCGAGGCGAACGGCAAGAAGTTCCAGGAGATGCATCTCGACGGCACCGTCACGGCGCCGTTCTTTGTCATGCCGGAATCGATGCTGGCAGCGGGGAGCGCCGCGCGGCTGCCGACCAACCAAGTCTACGTCATCATCAACTCGAAGCTCGAATCCGAGTTCTATCCGCCTGAGCGCAGGATCAGCCTGATCCTGAGCCGCACCATCGGCGTGGCGCTGACCGCGGCGCTCAAGGCGGAGCTACTGCTGGTCACCGCTAGCGCCCAGCGGCTCGGGCTCAATCTGAACGTCGCCTACGTGCCCGAGGCGTTCACTCAACCCAATCGGGGCCTGTTCGACCACGTCTACATGGATGCGCTGTTCAAGTACGGCGTGGAGCAGGCCCAGAAGGGCACCGGTTTTGCCAGCAGCGCGCCGGGCGGCGGGCTTGAGCGCCGCTCGGAGAGCAGCGGACGCTGAGCACGCCCCAGGAGTGGCGTCCAAGGAACTTTCAAGCAGCGCCCTAGGCAGCTGGCGGTGGAGCTGTTTCCTCCGCTTTCGGCTCGGTGATGCGCACGGCGACCTTCCACGCCACCCAGAACATCGTGAAGTATAGGAAAAGCGATATCGGCAGGCTGACGGTCGACGAATAGTAGCGATCGATCGACAGCCCGATCCCGATCGTGATTGCCTGACCCACAATCAGGCAGACGAGATAAGCAACCAACAGACCCATGGTGTCGCTCCCACATTTTGCAGCCGCAACACGTTCGGCTCGAATGCGGGAAAGCTCAATCAATGCGGGACGATCGGTCGCGCCTTTACGGCGCGCCCGGATGTCGCAGCCGCGACAAGGAGTCGCGAGCGCAATCAACGACAGGCGCTCAGCATGCTCCGCTCATTCCCGCTTCCCGCGCAAGCGGGAAGCCAGGGCCACCTGTTTGGTCTGTCGATTTATGACCCTGGGTCCCCGCTTTCGCGGGGACGGACGAATACCAGTGATCGTGTCACTTTCCGTTTCGCTGCTCGCGCGTCCTGATCTCGATCTCCGATGTCAGGGTCCGGTGCACGGGGCACTTGTCGGCAATCTCCAAGAGGCGAGCGCGCTGGTCGTCGTCGAGCTCGCCCTCGAGCGTGACGACACGCTCGATCCGGTCGAGCATGCCTTCCTTGGTCTCGCAGCTCTCGCAATCTGCGGCATGCACTTTGGAATGCGACAGCCGCACGGTCACGCGATCGAGCGGCAATGACTTGCGCTCCGCATAGAGGCGCAGCGTCATCGACGTGCAGGCGCCAAGCCCCGCGAGCAGAAGGTCATAGGGGGCGGGTCCGCTGTCGAGCCCTCCAACGCTCACGGGCTCGTCCGCCAGCAGCCGATGCCGGCCGATGCTGATCTCCTGCTCAAAGCGGCCGCGACGCGTCTCGCTCACGACGACATTGGCGTCTATTGCCTCCGGCTGCGGCTCGGGCAGATCGAGATAGCGCTCCGCCCAGGCCGCAATGACCTTGGCCACATAGCTCGCATCACTCGGGCGGCTGAGCAGATGATCGGCGCCCGCAAGCGACACGAAGCTCTTGGGGTGCTTTGCTGCTTCGAAGATGCGAGTGGCGTTCTCGATGCCGACCCGACCGTCGGTCGGCGAGTGGAAGATCAGCAGCGCCTTGCGCAGGTGTGCGATCTTCTGACGTAAATTTTGCTCGGCAACATCATCCAGGAAGGCACGGCGGATACGAAACCGCCGTCCTTCGAGCGTGACCTCGACCTCGCCCTGTTGTGCGATATCTTGAAGTCGATCCTGGAACAGGCCGGTGACATGCGCGGGATCGCTCGGCGCCGCGATCGTCACCACCGCGCGTGCCTCCGGCACATCGGCGGCAGCGGCGAGCACGGCAGCGCCGCCCAGGCTGTGACCGATCAGGATCGCCGGCGCACGCCTGCGCTCCCGCAACGCGCCCGCCGCCGCCAAGAGGTCGGCGACATTGGATGAGAACGTGGTGTTGGCGAACTCGCCTTCGCTCGAGCCGAGCCCGGTGAAGTCAAAGCGCAGCACGCCGATGCCAAGCGCGGTCAGCGCCTGCGCAATGCGGCGCGCCGCATGCACGTCCTTGCCGCAGGTGAAGCAATGCGCGAACAGCGCATATGCCTTCGGCTCGCCGGGCGGCATGTCGAGGAGTGCCGCGAGCCGCTGGCCTTGAGAGTTGACGAAGTCGAACCGTTCGGCGGGCACAGGATCCTCCTTCCTTGAGGGTTTCGGGCCAGACCAAGATCGGGTTTCAGCCCAGACCAAAAATATTGTTCGCCCCCCTGTCGGAACGAGGCGGGGCGTAACGTTCTTTTAAGCACACGACGGGGCGGCAACGGTCTTTGAACCTATTGCTGTCATAGAGCGACCAAGGGCAGATCGGCAACAAAATGCCCCTTGGGATACAGCCGGCTAACCGGCGCTTAGAAAACAGGACGAGGCTCATGGCTAAGATGCAGAAGAATCTTCGGAATTTCGCTCTCGGCGCAGGCATCCTGGGATTCGCGGCCACGCTCGGCGCGGCCACGCCGGCGGGCTCGGCACCCAGCTACGACGGCATCTGGAGTGTCGTGATCGTGACCGAAAAGGGCGCCTGCGACCGCGCCTACCGCTATCCGATCCGCATCCGCAACGGCGCCCTGCTCGCCGAAGGTTCGAGCCCCGCCACCATCAACGGCAAGGTTGCCAGCAACGGCCAGGTCACCGTGACCGTCAGCGCCGGCAGCAAGAGCGCGACCGGCTCCGGCCGGCTCTCCAGCACCGCAGGCGGGGGCTCGTGGACGGGCGGCGAGTGCTCCGGTACCTGGGAAGCAGAGCGCCGCGGCGCCTGACACAGGTCACCTCACTCGTAGCGTTCTCTAATTTCTCGCGCTTTTCGTTTTCGTGTTCTCGACCTCCTCCGTTCGCGGGGGAGGTCGAATGATTCTTGCAGCGCACGCATTCTTGCAGCGCACGCATCCTTGCGCCGCACACATCACTGCACCACCACATCACTTGTCCGCACGAATGATGTCGCAAATTCGAAAAGTGGATTCCCCTGCTTCAGCAAATGCACTACAGATGGCGCCACCATATCGTGGTCCCGCTTCACAACGACGACTCTGATCCGAGCAGCGCACAATGATCCGAGCGCAGAATGAACTGTCTCGCGCGCTGGTCTATGTGACCGGCATGACCTGCGGGGTGCTTGCGGCCATTGCGGCGGAGATCATGCTGCGCCGCACGGGTATCGAGATCGCTGATACGTGGCGCAGCATCGCGTCAGGACAGTCGCTGCAGATGCGAGCGGTCAGCGTATTCTGGCTTATGATCGGATCGTCGTTCGTGGTGAGCGCGGTGGTGGCGGCCGCGCTGAGCAGGCTGCCGCCTCCGTGGCTGCGCCTGCGGACGCTACGCTGGCTCGCAAGCGCAGGGCTCGTCTTTGCGCTGGCTGAGGTGGGGCACATCGCCGCCATCACAGCAGGGCACGGCGGCGGCGCTCACACCGCGATGTCCATGTTGGCGCTTGTAGCCGCCGCGCTGGTCGCGCTGTTTGGCGCCTACTTCGCGACCAGAGGCTAGCGCGGGACCGTCGCTTGCCCGGCTTACTTCTGTGGTCGGTTGAAATAGCGCGTGTCCGGCGGCGGCTGGTCCTTGCGCGTCGGCATCAAATAGCCGTCCGCGCTAAGGAAGTAGGCCTGGTCCTGGATGAAGACGTGCTCGTTGTTTTCGCCGCAGCTGTACTCGCCCCACACTGAATTGCGATTGCGCTTGTAACTGCGCGTCACCGTCCATGGCTGCGTGAAAGCGCTATCGATCAATGTAATCTCGTTGCGCAGCACGTCGACATTTTTCTCATCAAGAGCAATGCGCTCCTTGACGACCGTCTGATTGTCAGCGTGCAGTGGGATGCCGCTGCCGTCGAGAATGCGCGGACCCTTGAAGCCGCGCGTTTCGACGACCAGCGTGTCGTACTGACCGCTCGCGCGGCTGCCTTCCCAGCGTCCGATCGAATATCCCATCCAGGTCGGAGGAAGCGGAGAAGGCCAGGCCCGGCCATCGGTATAGATCCGTCGCAGTGGATCGACAAAATCGAACATCAGGTAGGTGATGTTCGGGTGAACGGAAAATTCCATCGCCTCATAGACAAGCATGGCGCGTGGCATACCCGTGTGACCGCAGCTGATCGTTGGCGTATTGCCACGTCCGCCCTTGGCTCGATCAGCCATCGCGGCATCGAGGATTGCCTGATATTCCGGGATCAGAGGTGCCTTCTGCCCCAGGTTAGTAGGTCTGCTCGGATCCCAGCGGCTAACGTCACGATCGGTCCATTGGCCGGACCAGTCCGGGTACTGTGCGTGCGCAACCGACGGCACGGTGGCGCCAATGAGCCCCATAAGAGCAACTGAGAGGATTGTGCATCGAACAGTCATGATCTGCCCCCCTTCACGGAACGTTCCGTCCCTTCAACACGGCAAATTTTTATGGTCTTGGCTGGGCTCTTGCCCAACAACGTTGTTTAATCGAGACGTTATCCAATTGGCGCAGCGGATGCTACCGGCGCGCTATGCGTAACCATTGAAGTCAGCCGTCTGGACAGCTCAGCGCTGCTGCGCCCGGTAGGTCTCGTCCTTGCGCACCGACGCCACGCCCTCGACCTTGCGCAGCGCGTCGAGCGAGCCGGCACTGACGCAGCCATTGACGATCATGAAGCGTGTATGGCTCTCGACGCGGTCGAGGCCGGACGCAATGAGCGCACGCACGATCTCGTCCAACCGTCCGGCCTGCGCCGTCTCGATACGGATCGTGACATCAACCTTGTCTGACGTGTCGTCCGCCACGCCATTGCTTCGCCATTTGCCACCTCCTTAGGGTGGTGACTGCAACAGCCCCTTGCCAACATCGCGAGCTGGGGGAGGAAGGCGCTTTGCTAACTGCAGCACGCGCGCCCACAGGGCCCAGCCTCGAAATTTGCTATCAGACTGGGCAATCAAAGCGGCAACCCCGGCGACATGTGGCGTCGCCATGCTCGTGCCGTCCATATGATCGTAGCGGTTGCCCGGAACGGATGAAAGGATGTCGACGCCAGGTGCCGCAATGTCCACGTCCTGCCCGGAATTCATCCCGCCGCAGGAGAAGAAAGCAGGAATGAGAGCCATGGCTCTCGACGCGGTCGAGGCCAGATGCAACGAGCGCACGCACGATCTCGTCCAATCGTCCGGCCTGCGCCGTCTCGATACGGATGGTGACTTCAATCACGTCTGACTTGTCGTCTGCCATGACGTTGCCTCTCGCCAATCGTTTTGTCGCCACCGACTTACGCACTTCCAAAGCCAAACACGTGCCACCACTTGCGGGCGCTTGCCATCACCACCTGGTTGGGCGCTAGCAACAGCCCCTTGCCGACATCGCGCGCCGGATGCGGGAGCGGGCCCGCAAGCTCCACGAGGCGCTCCCATAAGGCGCGGCCCCTGAACTTTACATCGGATTGGGCGATCAAGGCCGCAACCCCGGAGACATGGGGCGTTGCCATGCTGGTGCCGCTCAGGCGGCCATAGCGATTGCCCGGCAGCGACGACAGCACATCGACGCCAGGCGCCGCGATGTCCACGTCCTGCCCCGCATTGACGCCGCCGCAGGAGAACGGCGCTGGCCCAAGCGCCTTGTCGAGCGCAGCCACCGCCATGATGGTCGTCGCATTGGCCGGCGAGCCCACGGGAGCGATGTTGGCCGGGCCGCGAGCTTTCATTGCCGGCAGCCGCGATCACCACCGTGCCGCCGTCGAGGCACACCTTGCCGATCTGCTCAAAGTCGGCATTGGGCTGATCACCAACCTGGGCGGCGGAGCCAAGCGACATGGAAATGATCTGGCAGCCTTGATCGAGCGCCCAATCCATCCCGGCAATGACCGAGCGGTCGGTGCCCATCCCGTCATCGCCCAAGACCTTGCCGGCATAGATCGCCGCTTCGTAGGCGATGCCATAGCGCGGCCCGCTCGTTGGCCGCTGCGGCCCGCACGCTGTGCCGATGCAATGCGTACCATGGCCTTGCATGTCATTCTCGGAGCTGTTGGTCGCGAACAGCTTCCTGGTAATCGAGCGGCCGCGGAAATCCTGGTGATTGCGGTCGAAGCCGGTGTCGAGCACCGCCACCTTGATGCCTGCGCCGGACAACGTGCTGAGCGCCACCTTGGTGGCCTCAAGGCCCCAGGTGACGCTGGTCTCGTCAAATTGCGCGAGGCTCGTCACTGGCGCTTCACTCCGCCTCACCTCGGCCAGCGCCCGATATCGGATTTCCGGGCGCACCGAGATGACAACCCTTTGCTGTCTCGCATGTTCCACCAAGGGGCCCAGCCGCGCACCGTCGCGCCGCACAACCGCGATACCGAAGCGCTCGAAATATTGAACGTCGGCACCGCCGAAGTTATTCGGCACGGCCGCAGCGCTGCGGAAGTCCCGCGACGAGGCCACCCGGAAGCCGCCGCTTTCCAGTTGCCGAACGCCGGTGCCGGCGGCTTCGGGCTTGAACCGCACCACCGTACCAAGGCGCGGTACGTCGCCAGCATCATCGGGAGCAGCCATTCACCTTCTCCAAAATATCGATGGGCCTCAAATGATTAGCGCCA
Organism: uncultured Alphaproteobacteria bacterium; assembly: GCA_963745515.1. Taxonomy (GTDB): domain Bacteria; phylum Pseudomonadota; class Alphaproteobacteria; order Rhizobiales; family Xanthobacteraceae; genus VAZQ01. The sequence goes on along the minus strand of CAVUXO010000004.1, from coordinate 49,332 downwards.
CGGTCGCGCGCCGCCGCCGCTCCGCAGATCTGTTATCCGCCCGGACGAGCGTGTTCGCGGCGCACCATGAATAGCACGCCGAGGACGTTATCGGCGAGGTCAGGTTTCGCGTAATGACGTGGCAAGTTGATGTCGCGATTTCATGGCACTGACGGTGCAGCGCCTCGCCGCCCATCATCGCCGGCTTGCGGCGAAGACCATGCACCTCACGAAACGGTGCATGCTCTAAAGGTAGCTCAACCACCAAGCACGGTTGCGCTGCTTCACACCGGCGAACCAGCGACACGCCGGATAGAGCGCGACCACCACCAGGAGCCAGACCGCGTAGATTCCCGCGAGGCCATAGCCATAGCCGTCGGGCTTGTCCGGCAGGTGGCCACTCAAGAGCCAGCCCACCTCTCCCGTCGACCACCATGCAGCCACCAGCGCAAACACGTGAATGAGATAGAGGTGAGCGACGTAGTAGAAGAACGGCACGCGTCCGAAGGTGGCGACGACATCGGCAAATCGCCCGCGCATGCGCTCGAAGGCCGCGAGCAACAGAAGCGCTGGTCCGAGCGTCATCATCAGATAAAGCAGCGACGGCGGATATTTCTCGCAATTGATGAAGGAGAGGACCGTCGCCAGCACGCTCTCCTGCCGAGTCCATGGCGCCGGATCGCCATAGAGGTTTGTCGCCCGGATCAGCACAAAGCCAGCGATGACGCTCACGCCAAGCCCGATCAGCCAGCGCCGCCGCACGTCCGCATCGCCCTTGAACAGCGGCCCGAGCACATAGCCCGCCGCCATGACGCCAATCCAAGGAACGAGCGGATAGAGCACGAACACACCCTCGTCTGGCGAGCCGAACGCGAAGCCGCGCTGATGCAGGAGACCCCAGAGCCATCCCAGGGCGCCGAATTGCTCGGGCCGGACCCCGTCGAGCAGGTTGTGCCCGGCGATCATGGTCAACGCGATGGCCGCAATCGCCCAGCGCGGCAAATGGATCAGACCGGCGAGCACCACCATCGATGCACCGATCGCGAAGATCACCTGAATGACGAAGACATCGAGAGCGACGCTGAAGCTCCAGCCGAACCGTACGACCGTGAGCTCGATCAGCATGAGCCAGAGGCCCCGGGTCAGGAGAAATCGGGAGAGCTCGCCAGCCGTTCGCCCGCGCGAGCCATAGAGCCAGGCCGAAATGCCTGAGAGGAAGATGAACAGGGGTGCGCAGAAGTGCGTGACCCAGCGCGTCATGAACAGCGCCGGATCGGTCACGTCACGCGGGTTCATCCCGCTTGCGCCAAAGAAATCGCGGGTGTGGTCAAGTGCCATCACCACCATGATCAGGCCGCGCAGGAGATCGATCGAATCAAGCCGCGACCGCGCCGTCGTGGCGACGAAACCGGCAGGCAGAGCACGCGCGGCCGCGGGCCGCGCAACGTGCGCGTCGTCAAGCAATAGGGTCATTGTTATTGGTCTTTCCGGCAAACATTACGACCGCCCGCGGGGGCACGGGCGGCATGTCAGCGTTCGTCGTGGCAGGCTGGCCGCAGGTTCAGCCACACTGCGGAATAACTCGCATGCGCGGAGCGAAGGAGCTATCCACCGATCGGATGATGACGAACGGCGCCGCAGTCCCTATGTGCCGCGCCAAAGCTCTCGCGGATGCATAGACATCGTCGGCCATGAAAAACCGTTACGTCATGCAGCTGGACCTTCGCTCCCGACTCGCGCAGCCGGCACACGCGGCGCGCAATCCTCGTCTGGAGGACCGCGAACCGCTCGCCCACCTCATGCTCGCTGCCTACCGGGATGGAGCCGATGACGAGGGCGAGACCATCGCAGAGGCGCTGCAGGAGGTGGACAGTGTGCTGGTCTCGGCCGATAGGCCGTTCATCCCCGAGGCGTCGTTCGTCATCGAGGTCGATGCGGCTCTGGCGTCGGCATCGCTCGTCTCCCTGTTTCGCGGCACGCCCCTGGTCACTCACGTCATGACGGACCCGCGCTACAAGCGCCGTGGCCTGGGTATCTCAGCGCTTCTCAGCTCGGCCAATGCGCTGCGCGAACAGGGCTGGACCTCGCTGTCTCTGTACGTCACCGACAGCAACGGGCCCGCGCTCGCCCTCTACCGCAAGCTGGGCTTCCAGACGATGTCGACCGTGACGGCCCCCGCCGCAGCCGGGAACGGCTGAAGCTGCCGCGCTGCGCGAGCCACGCTGCTTTCCTCTCATTCACAGAATGACGGTGCGTTGGCCGCACATCTCACCGCACCAATTCCCGCATCGCCTGGTCGAGCCCTTCCAGCGTCAGCGGATACATCCGACCGCCCATCATCTGGTGCAGCATGCGGATCGACTGCGTGTGATCCCACTCACCCTCCGGCGTCGGGTTGAGCCAGACGCAGGCCGGATAAGTGCGCATCACGCGCTCCATCCACAGCTGCCCTGGCTCCTCGTTGTAATGCTCGACCGAGCCGCCCGGTGCCACAACCTCGTAAGGCGACATCGCGGCGTCGCCAACAAAAATCACTTTGTAGTCGTGCGGATAAGTGTGCAGCACGTCCCATGTCGGCGTCGTCTCGTTCCAGCGCCGCCTATTCTCTTTCCACACTCGCTCGTAGAGACAGTTGTGGAAGTAGAAATGCTCCATGTGCTTGAACTCGCTGCGCGCCGCCGAGAACAGCTCCTCGACCGCCTTCACATGCCAGTCCATCGAGCCGCCGATGTCGAAGAACAGCAGCACCTTCACGGCGTTGTGGCGCTCCGGCCGCATCAGGATGTCGAGATAGCCTTTGTGCGCGGTACCCTTGATGGTGCCGTCGAGGTCGAGCTCCTCGGGCGCGCCGGTGCGCGCGAACTTGCGCAGCCGCCGCAGCGCCACCTTGATGTTGCGGGTGCCAAGCTCGACCTTGTCGTCGAGATCCTTGAAGTCGCGCCGGTCCCAGACCTTGACGGCGCGCTTGTGGCGGCTCTCATCCTGGCCGATGCGCACGCCTTCGGGATTGTAGCCATAGGCGCCGAACGGCGACGTCCCCGCGGTGCCGATCCACTTGCTGCCGCCTTGATGGCGGCCTTTCTGCTCGGCGAGCCTTTGGCGCAAGGGTTTCGAGCAGCTTGTCGAGGCCGCCCATCGCCTCGATCATCTTCTTCTCCTCGTCGGTCAGATACTTCTCGGCGAGCTTCTTGAGCCATTCGGCCGGAATGTCGACCACCACGGCATCGCTCAAAAGATCGAGCCCCTTGAACACGTGACCGAACACGCGATCGAACTTGTCGAGGTTGCGCTCGTCCTTGATCAACGCCGCACGCGAAAGATAGTAGAAATCCTCGACCCGCCGTGAGGCGAGGTCATGCTCCATCGCCTCCATCAGCGTGAGGTACTCACGCAGTGTCACCGGCACGCCGACTGATTTCAGCTCGTGAAAGAAGGTGACGAACATGCCGCACTTGTAGCACAGCCGCCTGTCCTGGTAAGGCTCGCCGGTGATATCCCTCCCCCGCATCGCCTCGGCCGCCGCTGCCGCCCTCATGCTGCTCGCGCCGGCATTGTGGAACGGCTTTCCGCTCTTGCAGTTCGACACCGGCGGCTATTTCGCGCGCTGGCACGAGGGAAAGCTGGAGGAAAGCCGCTCGACCGTCTACGGCGCGTTCCTGCAGTTCCTGTCATGGCCGGATTTCTGGCCGGTCATCGTCGCGCAAACGTTTTTTACGGTTTGGATACTCTGGCTGCTCCTGCGCTCGCTCGATCTGGGCAGGCGCGCCCGCATCCTCCCCATCACCGTCGCGGCACTGTCGATCTTGAGCGCGCTGCCGTGGCTGACCAGCCAGCTGATCACCGACATCATGGCAGGCCTTGCGGTGCTGGCGCTCTATCTCGTGATGGTGCGCGCCGACACGCTGATGCGATGGGAGCGCATCGGGCTGATGGCGTTCATTGCTTTTGCGGTTGCGACCCACAACGCCACGCTTGCGGTGCTGATGCTGCTGGTCGCGGCGGGGCTCACTTTCGCGCTGTTCGATCGCCGCCTGGTGCCTCTGATGGGCGTCGGTCGCGGAGCGCTGTCCCTCGCGCTTGGCGCGACGCTGCTCGTTACCATGAACTATGTGGTGTCGGGCCGTGTTGCCTGGACGCCTGGCGGGATCGCACTCATGTTCGGGCGCATGCTCAACGAAGGCATCGCGCAGCGCTATCTCACCGAGCACTGCCCGGACCCGCGGTTCAAGCTGTGCGACCACATCAGCGAGCTGCCGAACGATGCTGACGTGTTCTTCTGGGGCGAAAGCGTGTTCGAGCGGCTCGGACGGTTCAAGGGCTTGAACGTGGAGATGGCAACGATCGTGCTTGAGAGCTTTCGCGCCTATCCGTGGTTGCAGCTGAAGGGCGCCGTGGCTGCAACGGCGCGTCAGCTCGTGATGGTCAACACCGGCTATGGCGTCAATACCGACGTCTGGCACACCTACGGCATGATCGAGCTCCACGCTCCGCAGATGATGGACGCCATGAGCGCCGCTCACCAGCAGCACCGCGATCTCAATTTCGAGGCCATGAATCGCGTGCACGTGCCGGCGGCCTACCTCGCCATGCTGCTGCTGGTCGGGATGATTGCGCTGCGGCACGAGCGGGCCGCTCATCTCAAGCCCCTGGCGTGCGCGGTGGCGCTCGCGCTCTTGGCCAACGCCTTTGTCTGCGGCGCGCTGTCGAACCCGCACGACCGCTATGGCGCCCGCATGAGTTGGCTCGCGGTCCTGGTCATTCTGCTTGCCTTCTGGCGCGTTGATTCCAAGAGTGGCTCGAAAGCCACACCCGGTCAGATTCGTGGGCCGAACCGCATTTGAAAATTGCGAAGCAGGAGCGCTCCAGCGTAAGTTCTCTCTACCGATTTTATCGGGGGGTTGGAGCGGAAAGCCTCGGGCACGGCCCGGGGCTTTCCGTCATTTTGGCGCCTGCGTTGTGTGCGCGGGACTCCCCTGCTCCCTTCCGGGCCGCATCGCCCCCGCCCCGTTAATCTCCGGTCTCCAATCGATCAACTTGCTCATCCCGAGGCCATAAATGGCCATTTGACGGGCCTTATTGAAATATGATATCTTTATCATGTTTCTCCTGAGCCCCGTTTCCGTTCGAAGTCTCAAATGAGCACGCGACTGCACCCGGCAATCAAGCGCGGCGAGGTCCTCGCCTTTCGCGGCCCGACCTTGTCGGCACGAATCATCACGCAGGTGCGTGAGGCCCTGTTCGCCAGGGAGATGCGGCCGGGCGACTTCCTCGGCACCGAGAAGGACCTGGCGGAGCGCTTCGGGGTGAGCCGGATCGTGGCGCGCGACGCGCTGCGCACGCTCGAGGCGCTCGGCATCGTCGAGATCAAGGTCGGCGCCGGCGGCGGCGCGCGCATTGCGCAGGGCAATCCCCGCCTGTTCGCCGAGGCGCTTGCGGTGCAGCTCGACCTCACCGGCGTGACGGCGGGCGAGATCATGGACGCGCAGCGCGCAATCGAGAGCCTCACCGCCGAGCTCGCCGCCATCAATGGCACCGCAGCGGATCATGCAAGGCTGCACGCGCTCAATGCCGAGACCGAGCGCGCGATCACGGACGTCGCCGCCTTCACCCGGCTCGGGCGCGAGTTCCATCTCGCCGTCGCCGAAGCCTCGCACAATCGCGTGCTCGTGGTTGAGCTCATTTCGCTGCAGCACGTATCGTGGCCGCTGCGCAATCCAACACTCACGCCGGCGGTGGCACGACGCATTCTCAGCGTTCACCAGGAGCTCGCCGCCCTGATCGAGATGCGCGATGCCGCCGGTGCGCGACGCATGATGGACGAGCACGTGAAGATGATCCGCGCCCGGCGCGTCGCCGAGCACGATCACACCGCGGCCGAGCGCGACTGCTGCTGACAAATTTCATATCAACCGTGACGGAGGACATCGTGGCCAAGGAAAGTGCAAAGGAAAAATTCATCATCGAGCCGCACTTCCGCCTGCAGGAATGGGTGGCTGAGGAGAAGGGCTACTTCAAGGACGAAGGGCTCGACTATGTGTTTCGGGAGCTCATCCAGTCGACCGACGGCCAGCATCACTACAAGGGCGACAAGATCGGCGCCATGCAGAGCTTCGAGCGCGGCCGCTCTTCCGACGTGAGCTGCGCCTGCCACTGGACCGTCGGCGTCGCCGCCTCCAAGGGCAAGGGCCGCCTCTATGCCGACGTTTATTCGGTCGCCCCGTCGGGCGTGTTCGTGCCGATGGATTCGCCGGTGAAGCGACCTGAGGATCTTGCGGGCGTGCCGATCGCGGTCGGCTACCAGTCGGGCAGCCACTACTCGACCATCCAGGCGCTCGAGCAATACATGCCGGCCGACAAGATCAATCTTACGTTCGCGGACGGCATGCTGTTCAACCGCATGGACCAGCTCATCGAGGGCAAGGCGCAAGCCTCCGCCCTGTTCTCGGGCCCCTACTACTTCGCCGAGCAGCTCGGCTTCCGCAAAGTCATCGACACGACCTTCATGATCGCCACCATGGTGACCGGCGATCCCGATCCGGAAGACCTGCGCAAGTTCTTCCGCGCGTTGCGGCGCGCGCAGCGCGACCTCGACCTGCGCCCCGACCGCTTCACGCACTACTACAAGCGCGAGTTCCCGGTGCGCTACCACGCCATGATGGATACGCGGCGCTGGGGCCCGGGCGAGCGGCTGGTGTTCGAGCCCTACACCAAGGAGGTCTATGACGAGACCTTCAAGTGGATCGCCGACCACGGCATCTTCGCCGACACCGGCATGGGCGCCGGCAAATACGAGGAGGCGGTGATCACGGCGGCGCATTAGGGCGACGTCGTAACGATCCCCGCCCTCCCCGAGTTCTCCCTCTCAGCGCGCCGGCATTGCCGGCGCGCTCCATTTCAACCCAGGAAAGTGCGCATAATCACGATCAAGCGTGATCCATTCGCAGCCCCACTCGATTGCCAGCGCCGCGTACCAGGCATCGGTAACGCGCGGGCCGCGTGTGCTGGTCTCGATGCACAGGCGCTTGAAGATGTCCCAGTGACGCTCGCGGGGAACGACGATCTGGCAATGGGGCAAGCCCAGCAAGTCTTCTCCAAATCCAATCGCGTCTTCAACCACCTGCCGCAGGCCCTCCGCTATTGATTGGCGTCAATGAGCGCCGTTGCGGCCTCCTGCGACATGTCCAGCAAGTGTTTGACAATGTCCTCAGTCTTCCCCTTGAGGACATCCATGGTTCCGAATGTCTTAGAAACATGAACAGTGACGAGCTTACTCTTGATCAGGGCCAGCGCACTGACCGTGTATATTTGTTCCCGACTCTTCGTCAGCCGCGAGCTAAAAACGTGACAAGCCATGTCCTCATAGCCGAGGACGACATATGTCAGCACGGTCTCTTCTGCTCCTCCGTACCTCCCCATCACAGCGCCCTTGATCGCCTTCAGGAACAAGTCGAGGAAGCCTTTGCTGCTGTCGTCGCCCTTGCGAAGGGTGGCGCACAGCTCTTCCAGCATTGCGCTCGTGACATTTTGGTCTCTGAGCTGCAGTGACGCCTGATAGTCGACAATGTCCCCAACGTCTTTGCCGCTGGCGCCCTCGGGCCAAGATCGGATCCGCTCACAATCGACAAAATAGGCCAGCCGCTCGCCCTGCTTCTTGATCCCGTCCGATGTAAAATCGATCAGCTGAGAGCCGGGCCAGCCCTTCCGGTCGAGCGGACAATAGCCCGACGGCGCAGCGAGCTCGATTCTCGTATCGTCGATTGCGATCTCGATGGCGGCTGCATCATCGAGGGCAGTGAATGCACCGACAAAAAGGGCGGCGCGCAGGAGCGAGCGCTTCACGTCACGATTCCCCATGACGACTGTACGTGACGACTGCACATGGCGTTTGGGCTTGGGATTTGGGCTTACGAACCACCGAGCGCGCCTTACGGGAGCCCTTTCGTCTACGAGGCGAAAATGACCTGACTACGACCACATGACGTGGAGAGTGGTGCCCTACCCCGCCCGGCCGACCAGGCAGCGCTTCACATTTGCGCCGCACCTGCGGCGCCCCCACATTTCCGCCGCACCTCGTGTGCTATTGGGACACCTTCAATCATCGCGGAAACATCATGCGTTACAGGTACTTTATCGTGCTGGCTGCCTTGCTGCTCTCGGTCCCCTTAGGATCGAGAGCGCAGGCTCAAGGCGGAGTTGCCCCCGGCGCCTCCGCCCCCCGCATCGAGTGGGAGGTCAAACACCGCTTCCGCCTGTTCCGCAGCGAGGCCGACTTCCAGCGTCACGTCGCCGCGACGCGTAACGACGGCGTGCTCGGCGCCGAGCGCCGGCTGGAAATCAGCAGCGATGGCCGCGGCTGGGCCCGCGACATCGTGGAGCGCCTGTGCATCGATCGCGGCGGACGGCTGATCGAGAGCTGCGATCGCGACGGCACGCGCGAGAACTATCTCTCGCCACGCGACCACGCGGTCGGCGTCGTGCTCGCCGGCACGCTGCCGCCGAACGTGCGCTGCCAATGGAGCTTCGAGGACGGCACCGGCGAGCCGCGGCAGACCGAGGTCGCCTGTGACGACGAGGTGAGAATCCGCGTCGCCTATGGCAAGACGACCAACGCAACGGTCGATATCGCGCTGCCGGACGGCACCGCCCAACGGGTCGTGACCGACATCACGGTGCGCGATGTTCTCATCGCCGGCATGGGCGATTCGATTGCGGCCGGCGAAGGCAATCCGGATCGCGCCGTGCGGCTCTCCGACGAAGGCTTCTGCTATCGCCGCTTCCTGGGTGGCAATTCGAGCGAGTATTTCCGCCCCGGCCGCGACGGCTATGGCGGCAACCGGTCGTGCGAAGGCGACCCCGGCAACGATTCCGATGCTTCGAGCTGGGCGCGGCAGAGCGCACGCTGGGAAAGCGGCCCGTGCCACCGCTCGCTCTACAGCTATCAGCTGCGCACCGCGCTTATGCTGGCGATCGAGAGCCCGCATATCGCCGTCACCTACCTGCCGCTCGCCTGCTCCGGCGCGACCATCAGCGCAGGCTTTCTCGGCGGCCAGCGCATTGTCGAATGCGCCAGCCCGGGTACGACCGCGACCTGTCCCGACACCACACGCGCGCAGATGACCGAGCTGAGCAATGCCCTGACCAGGGCACGCAGCGCCAATGCCGAGCGCAAGCTCGACCTCGTGCTGCTCACCATCGGGGCCAACGACATCCGGTTCTCGGGGCTCGTCGGCCACGTCATCATCGAGGCGCGCACCGAGCGCGCGCTGTTCGGCCGCGGCAGCCATGTAGCGACGGTCGCTGACTTCGCAGAAGATTCTCGACGGCGCGCTGCCCAGCGATTTCACCAAGCTGCGCGCGGCGCTCAAGCCACTGGTCGGCGGCGATCTCTCACGTGTCGTGTTCGTCTCCTATGGCAATCCGGCGCTCGCCGCGCCCGACACGCCCTGCCCCGGCGGGCGCCACGGCTTCGACGTGCATCCCGGCTTCGGCGCCGATGGCGAGCGGCTGCGCGAGGTTGCCGAGTTCGTCAACGAACAGTTCCTGCCCAAGATCAAGGCGCTGGCGCTGTGCGAGGGCCGCACCTGCCGCAACGCCAGCGACCGCATGACCTTCGTGGATGCGCACCAGCGCGCCTTTGCCGATCACGGCGTCTGTACGCGTTCCGACGACGATCCGCCCTTCGATCGCGACTGCTTCTCGCCGAAGGGCGAGAGCTTCAACCCCAATCAGGCGACCGCAGCGACCGACCCGATGGCCTGCGGACGCGGCGCCAGCGAGTTCCGCCCCTACGCGCCGCGCCAGCGCTGGGTGCGCACCGCCAATGACAGCTATTTCACCGCCATGACCTATCCGCAGGGGCTTGGCACCACGCTGCAGCCAGCCAACATCCACGATGCGACCTGGGGTGTGCTCGCCGCTGTCTATGGCGGCGCCATCCACCCGACCGCAGAGGGCCACGCCGCCATGGCCGACGCAGCGCTTCCGGCGGTGCGCGAGACGCTCGGTCTCGAGGCGCTGCCCGACCGCGGCAACGACGCGCCCGCGCCGCCGCCGCTTGATCCATCGATCCTGCAGCGGCAGGGGGAGGCGCGGTAACGCCTCCGTTCGTTCGTCCCCACGAAAGCGGGGACCCAGTACTACAGATCGACAAGCGGAACGTGTGCCCTGGGTTCTCGCTTGCGCGGGCACGAACGGGTAGATGCGCTTCAGTAAAAAACCAATTTAGAGCTTCATATCCCAGTGCTCGCTGACGACATCCTGGCCGAAGCTTCGGCGCGGCTCGCTCGAGGTCAGGCGAAACCCAGCCTGCGCGTAGACGTGGCGCGCCGCGCTAAGCACGCTATGCGTCCATAGTGTCATGCGCCGATAGCCGCATTCGCGCGCGAAGCGGATGCATTCGTCGGTCAGCCGCTTGCCGACGCCAAGGCCGCGCGCCGCCGGCTCGACCAGCAACAGGCGCAGCCGGGCGACCTCGTCGGAGTCTTTTGCCATGAGGACCGAGCCGACGTTCTGCCCGTTGAGCTCCGCGATCCATCCCCGCTCCCAGCGCGAGTCGAACTTTTTGATAAAATCGGCGACGATCTGCGCGCATACGCCTTCGAACTCCTCGCACCAGCCGTATTCGCGCTGATAGAGCACGGCGTGCCGCTGTACGATCCAGCCGAAGTCGCCAGCCCTCGGCGCGCGAAGTGCTACATCGGCGCGGCCACGCCCGGCTTCCGACATCAGGCCCTCGGCCATCCGCAGCGCGTCAACAAGATCGTCCTGCTGCACCGCCGGCAGTTTTGCGAGCATGGCTGCGACGTCGCGGTTGCTGCGCGTCTCGAGCGGCGCGAAGGCCTTGCGGCCGTGCTCGGTGAGCGTCAGAAAGCTCTGCCGCGCATCGGCAGGCGAGGTTTCCTTCTTGATCAGCCGCAGCTTCTGGAAGCGGCGCAGAATGCGGCTGAGATAGCCGGCATCAAGCCCAAGCTCGCGCGCGATCTCGGTTGCGGTCGTGCCGGCGCGCTGCTTGAGCTCATAGAGCACGCGCGCCTCGGTGAGCGAGAACGGGCTGCCGAGCCAGGCCCCTTGCAGCACGCCGATCCGCTGGGTGTAGAAGCGATTGAACCGGCGGACGGCCGCGATGCGCTCTTGTGGGACAGACTCGGCGGAAACAGTCATAGGACACTGTTACGCAGATACTTGACAGAGTCAAACATCATTGTTGCAGGTCTCCTCCGCTGGCCGGCACGTTTCCGCGCCCGGCAGGACCGACTGCAAGAACCTAGAACGGCTTGTTGATTCCAACCCGTGGGATCAGCGCAAGGATCCACCCGAACCAGCGGTTCTTCGACAATGTCGGATCGATCGGAACAGGATCGCTCTGCATCGACGGCAGCGAGCGCACCGCATGCATGATCAGGATCATGCAGACAGCCCAGTTCGAGACCCAGCGCGGATAGTCAAAAACGACAACACCGATGACAATATAGCCAAGCGTCACGCCAACAAGGCCTGCGACCACCAGCAGCCGGTCCTGGCGCCGCGTCAAGGAGCGCGTGAGGCGCTGGAAATAGCTGATGAGCGGCAGATGCAGATAGATCAGGATCAGATAGATCGGGAACCGGAGGGCATTGTTCGGCAGCCCCTTCATCGTCTCCTCGATCTCGTGGGCGATATCGGTATAAAAGATCTGGACGAGATACCCGCCGATCTTCTCGGGTGAATTGATCGCGCGCGCCCGCAACGCGGCGGTGAATTCATCCACCGGAACCGGCACGCTGCCATGGAAGGCGAGAAAGTAGAAACAACCGCCGATCGCAATTGTAACAACCACCCCGGCCAGCAGAGCAGCGCGCAGATCGACGCGGCTATCGGCCAGAGTCCGCAGCAGACACGATCAACCCGATGGTGGGAACATAGAGCAGCAAATGCAGATGATGAACGAACAAGAGAACGCATGAGATTGCGCCCACGATCAGTGGCAGCGCCAGATTGACGGGCAACAACAGCGCGATCAGCGCCGCGAGGCATCCCAGCACATCGAAATAGCCGATCGAGAACATGAAGTTCTTGAAGAAGACGGGCGAGGACAGAATGATCGCCAGCAGCGGAAACGTGCGCTCCGAAAAGCCGAACGTCCTGCGAAAGACGGCGAGATAAGCGATGAGCGCCGCGAGCCACGCTGTCAGCCCAACAACGTAGACATCCACCAATCCCACCTTCGGCCGGAACAGCGACACAACAGCGCCGACGAGCGCACGCTTGATCACGCCGAAGTCGTAGTTGACGAGGAGGTGAGTGTACTGGATGCCCGGGAAGCTCGTGGTAATTTTGATGACGAGCAGGCCGATCACGATAACGGTCGAACATGTCAGCATGAGGACGAAAGGACGCACGCCATGTCTGGCGTCGCTTGACCCGGCGTCGCTTGACCCGGCGTCGCTTGAATTGGAATCGATCATCGGTGTTGAGCTTGACAACTGTACTGGGACTGATGGAGGTGCGATGGAACGGAGGTCGGATTGCGATCTCCTGGCGTCCGCAATCGCTCGAACGCGTGCCAAGTACAAAAGGAGAAGTACAAAAGCAGACGTACAAGAGCGGACGTACGAGAGCAATGAGTATTGCCATTGTTTGAGCGGTCCGCGCAAGGACCATGCGCGCCGCGTCCAATCATCGCAGCGGCCCAACCTTTGCGCAGTCACTGGTGCGCTCAATGAGCCATGAGAACCATAAGAAAAAGCACCGCACCCTGCCCGCCGGTTGCGGCCGACGCGGCGGGCGTTCATGATGGTTAGCAATCGGATCTGCAGCCAGTGAGCGCAAGCATGCTGCAGGCCGGACAACGAAAGACCAGGGAGGTCACGCGATGGCATTTCACGTTCGATCGATGGCGCTATGGGGCGCAGCACTGCTGCTGGCCACGGATTGCTTCGCGCAGGGGCCGACTGACAACCCCTACCGCCCGGTGCGCGGCCTCGCCGATGGCGGCGGCCAGAGCATCCCGGGCGGCGAATGGGCAAGGCTCCCCGGCGGCCGCGAGATGGGCCCACCCGCGTCGGTGCATGTCGACATCGATGGCGAGAGCGTCTGGGCGTTCATCCGCTGCGACGAGACCAACCCGGTGCCAGTCGCACGCGGCGGCCGCTTCGGCATCGATTGCATGTTGCCCGATGGCAAGCTCAAGCCGCATGACACGATCTACAAGTTTGATGCCAAGGGCAATGTGGTGAAAAGCTTCGGCGCCCAGATGTTCATCTGGCCGCACGGCCTGCACATCGATCGCGAAGGCAATGTGTGGGCGACCGACGCCGCCGCCGACGAAGCGGTCGCGACCGCCGCCAAGGCCGGCGTCAAGGCTGGCCACGTGGTGCGCAAGTTCAGCCCCGACGGGCAGCTCCTGATGACGCTTGGCGAGCCCGGCGTCGCCGGCAACGACGAAGGCCATTTCCGCTCACCGGCCGGCGTCGTCACCGCGCCCAATGGCGACATCTTCATCGCCGACGGCCACGGCTCCAACAACCGCATTGTGAAATATTCGAAGGACGGCAAGTTCATCAAGGCGTGGGGCAAGACCGGCTACGCGCCGGGCGAATTCCGGGTGGCGCACTGCATCAACATGGACAAGCGCGGCCGGCTGTTCGTGTGCGATCGCTCCAATGCGCGCATCCAGATCTTCGACCAGGATGGCAAGTTCCTCGCGCGCTGGTATCAGTTCGGGATGCCGAGCGGCATTGCGTTCTCGATCAATGATGAGGACATGATCTATGTGTTCGACTCGGAATCCGACAACGTCGACAACCCGGGCTTCGAGCAAGGGATCAGGATCGGCGATGCGCAGAATGGCTGGGTCAAGCACTTCATCCTCGACCAGGGCGGCAATCCGGTGACCACGACCGGCAGCGGACCGGAATTCGGCTCGGTCGACAAGCACGGCAACGTGTTCGCCGGAGAGCCGCGGCCGCGCGTACTGCGCAAATACGTGAAGGTGCGTTAGTCACTCTGGCCAAGAGCGGCCATTGCTGGTCTTGGGGGCGCAGGCAAAAAACGCACTTCGGCGGTTGACAGGACTCGCGGTCAGTTACGCTGGATAATACACTCGCCGCCAGCGGCCTTGAGGCTGCCGCAGAACTGGTCGGCCGCGCCGGCCGACGCGAACGGCCCCACCATGGCGCGATAATAAATCCCCTTCGCGCCAAGATCGGCGCGTTGAAAGATGGCGGTCCGGCCGCCCAGTTGGCGAGGAAACTTCGACTGCAGCGAAAGAAAAGACGCCTGCGCGTCGGCTTTGCTCCGGCGCGCAGACACCTGCACGATATATCCGCCGACCGCACCATTCGCCGCGACTGCCGGCGGGGCACCACGCACAGCCTGTTGTGCTGGCTGGGCTTGAGACTGCACCGAGGTCTGCGTGGAACCAGGCCCGAAATGGTAGGTCCAATAGGCATAGGCGCCTGCGGTTCCAACCGTCGCGCAACCAATCAGAGCGAGCGCGGTGACAAGGCCGCGGCGCCGGTCCTTGCGCGGCGTATTGTCGTGCAACTCCTCATCGTGCCAACCCATGGCAGCGCCGCTGTCAGAATTATCCGCACGATCATGCCCGGCCCGCGCAGCCCCCGCGTAGTCCTCTTGATATCGATCGAACCCTTTCGCGGCGATTTGCAAAGCGTGATGGTCACGGCCGTGCGAATCCGAATGCTCTTCGTACGGATCGCCCGGCGCGCCTGCATGGTAGGCACCGAGCCTGGTAAAGTCGACGTTACGTGGCGCAAGCTGGTCAAGCATCGCGCGCAGGCTACCAACTGTCTTCCTGGTAGTAGCGGGCGATTGCCTGCCCGTGCTGGGAGTCGCGGGCGATTTCCTGCCCGTGCGCCGCTCGATCTCGATGGTGACCGCCTCCCAGTGGCGCCCAAGCGCACCGCTTGATCGACGCGCGCAGGCGCATGCGACCCAATATGCATCCTTGCCGAATTCGTTCAGCAGTTCGGTCGCCACCCGGCGGGTCGACTCGACCGAGCGAGTATCAACGAAAGTGTCCTCAACGTTGTCAACGCGCACAGACATTGGCCACACACGCTGCACTTTCGACCAACGAGTTTCAACCGATCGCGCCAGCCCAACTTTACGCCCGGTCGACGCCGGTAATCGACGGCCGCTGGAGTGAATGGTTTGGATGATTAATCCGCGTGACTGGGTCGTAACAATGGCAACGGGCACATGTCGACGTTACCTCGCGCGATGTCCGCTTTCGTGCCGCTAACAGCGGATAACGGACATCAAACGCATCTCAGCAAGCGCGTCGATCTATGAGCACACCTAGTGGAGCGGATTTGACATTCGCTACCCCCCAGCCGCGAGCTCGCGAAGCGAATGTCAAATCCAAAGCTCCAAGCCCTATATTTGCTAGTGGTCCTTTGATTCCAACATTCGCAAGAGAGCCCGCCGAGAAGGGATGCGAATGTTAGAATTGGACCACTAGCCCATCCCTGCAGACCTATTTCGCGGGCAGATAGGTTGCCAGATACCTGAGAACAAGGTCGCGATCAGCCGGCGAAAGCCGCAATCCGTAGCCGACCATCTCATCGACCGTCAGGCGCCAGCGCTCCTCGCTGCGCCCATTGATGGCGACCATCTCGATGTCGTGACAGCTTCCGCAGGTCACCTCGACGAGGTCGCGGCCAGGCCCCTCCGGCAGCGTGGGAAACTGCGCCCGCAAGGGCGCGATCGCGGCCAGCGTCACGGCGGCGATCGCAAGGCCTACAACACACGTTTTCACAAAATCGAGAGTCATCATTCAGGTCCTTCATTCACGTTAGCGCGGCCGCCTGTAATTCGATAAGGTCCTTAGCACCATGGCCTTCATGCGCTGGCGGAGCAATATCGCAGCGCGTGCAAGAGTTCATCGAACCAAGGGGGGAACATCATGAAGAAAATCTGGCTACTGGCGTCCGTTGTCGGACTGTGGTGCGGCCCGGCTTTGGCCCAGACGATGGACGAGCTGCTCAACGACGGCAAGAACACCGACAATGTTCTCACGCTGAGCATGGGCTTCGACCGCAAGAGCTACAGCCCGCTCAACCAGATCAACAAGAACAACGTCAAGCGCCTGGTGCCGGTCTGGAGCACGAGCCTCATGAACGACATGGGCGAGCTGGCCGCGCCCGTGGTCCACAACGGCGTCATCTACGCCATCAACGGCAAGTGGACGTTCGCGATCGACGTCGAGACCGGCCAGCAGATCTGGCGCACGCCGGTGCAGATCGAGCCCGGCATGACGCGCGCCGACCGACGCGATCAACCGCGGCGCGCCGACGATCTACAACGGCAAGCTCTTCCGCGTGACGGTCGACAACTACATCGTCGCGCTCGACATGAAGACCGGTCGGGTGCTGTGGACGAAGAAATTCGCCGACTGGAAGGAAGGCTACTACTCGACCGGCGCGCCGATCGTCGCCAACGGCGTGCTGATCTCCGGCATGGCCGGCGGCGAATTCGACGACGCGCGGCTTCCTCGACGGCTGGGATCCCGAGACCGGCGAGAAGCTCTGGCGTCGCTACACCATTCCGGCGCCGGGCGAGCCCGGCTCGGAGACCTGGCCGGCCAACAGCGACGCCTGGAAATACGGCGGCGCGCCGACCTGGCGCTCGGGCTCCTACGATCCCGAGCTCGACCTCGTCTACTGGGGCACCGGCAATGCCGAGCCCTACGACCCGCGGCCGCGTGGCGGTCTGCGACAGCCTCTATACTCGTCGAGCGTGCTCGCGATCCGGCCGAAGACCGGCGAGATCGTCTGCCATTACCAGTTCACGCCGAACGACGTCTACGACGTGGACGGCACCGACGAGCTCGTGCTCGCCGACATGCAGATCAACGGCCAGACCGCGCAAGGTGATGATCCAGTCGAACAAGAACGGCTTCATGTACGTGGTGGATCGCACCAACTGCAAGCTCGATCGCCGCGCATCCCTACACCAAGGTCAACTGGGCAACCGGCATCGATCTCGCCACCGGCCGGCCGCAGCTCACCGGCGTCTACAAGGACTTCCTGGCCGGCGATGAGGTCGAGATCTTTCCGTCGCGCGGCTCGAACGCGGTGCCGATCGCGTTCAACCCGAACAAGGGGCTGGTCTATGCCGCGCCGTGGGACCTGCCGCGCCTCCAGAAGCTCGCGCCGCCGAAGCAGCAGGTGATCGGCCAGGACTTCGACCGGCGTGATCGCCCGGCAGCCGAACGTCACGCCCGGCCAGGTGGTCGGCTACTTCATCGCGTTCGACCCGCTCACCGGACAGCGCAAATGGGAAGTGCCGCTGACCGACATCCCGAGCTCTGCCGGCATGCTGGCCACCGGCGGCGGCCTGGTGTTCACCGGCAAGCTCACGGGCGAATTCGTCGCGCTCGATGAGGACACCGGCAAGACGCTCTGGCAGTTCAAGACCAGCTCGAGCGTCAACGCGACCGCGATCACCTACACCCACAAGGGCAAGCAATACGTGTCGATCGCCTCGGGCCTGGGCGGCATCCTCGCCCGCCGCGTCGTCGGCGGCAAAGGTGCCGACCGGCGGCTCGCTATGGACGTTCGCGCTGATGCCGGAGTGAGGCGCGCGACTCGTGTGAGTACGGCGTCTGTTACTCTGCCCTCTCGCCTTGCGGGAGAGGGCAGCGCCGGACTTCCTACAAACACGGTTGGGTGAAGGGTAGGCTGCAACCCCTCACCCAACTTGTTTTGTTGAACCGGTGAGCAGCCCTCTCCCGCAGGGGGAGAGGGCACATTAACAGGCGCTCAGCTCTCGGTTCGCCCTACCGCATCTCGACCTTCACCAGCTTCGACGGCGGCCGATAGGACGGCAACCACACCGTCGGGCGCGACGCCGCGGTGTCGACCTTGAGATCCCGCAGCTCGTAGTTCGACGGCGTCATATATTCCGTCGACTGCCCGGTGTTCATGTCGATGCGATAGAGCCGGCTGGCGCTGAAGTCGTTGGTCCAGACGATCTGGTTCTTGTCATCGACACTGAGCGAATAGGGCTCGGCGTAGGGCGCCGTGTAGGGCTTGCCGCCATTGGTGAGCGGATATTCCTTGAGCAGCTTCTTGTCCGGATCGAACATCAGCACCTGCCCGGCATAGAACTCGGCCGCCCACAGCCGGTCCTGCGCGTCGATCTGCCCACGCCGCGGGCCGGCCATCGGGGTCGGCGTCTTGTATTCGGTATACTCCACCGTCTTCGGATCGAAGATGCCGACCTTGCCCTCGCGCCAGATATAGACGTGAGTGCGGCCCTTGGAATTGGTGTCGGTGTCGTAGATGCCTCGGTTCTTCGGAACCAGGAAGCTGACAGGCTTCGAGTTCTCGCTGCTGGTGTCGATCTTCACGATCTCGCTGTTGTTGCGCTTCATGAACCAGACATTGCCGTTCGGATCGAGCCCGAACATCGGACGGCCCATCGGCCAGGTCGCAAACTTGCCGGTCTCCGGATCGTACTTGACCGTGCCGTTGTCCATGCCGACGATGACATTGCCCTTGGCATCGAACTGCAGCTCGTGAGCGCCACCGCCGGGATCGCCCGGCCGGCCGTCCATCTCACCGCGATTGCCGCGCCCTGCCCCCTCGGGCAGCTTGAAAGGCATCTCAGTCGTTTCGCCGGTCTTCACGTCGACGCGGCCGAGTATGTAGGAGAAGTGATCGGTGTAGTAGGCGTACTTCTCGTTCACGATGACATCATGCGGCCACACGAAGCGATGGTCGCCACGCATCATGAAGAGCTCGCGCTCGCCGCCGCGCGGCAGCGCATACTCGGTGACGACCAGATTGGTGGACGCCGCATCCGTCGGCCGCGGCCGCTGCTTGAACGGGATCGCATCGGAGGAGCCCGGGCCACGGATCGAGGTGAGATACTCGGCGAGCGGCTCGATGAACTGCTGCTGGCTGAACGCATAGGTGCCCGGCGTGTGATCCTCCGCGGCGCGGCCGGCCATCCGCTTGATCACCTGCGCCCATTCATCCTTGTTGCGCGAAACCCGCAACGCCCACTGCAAGGTGTGACAATTGCCGCACTGCGCCAGTAGCACTTTCTGATGATCGGTGCCCGGGAGCGCCGCGACGATCTCCGAGGCAGTCGCATCCTCGTAGGCGAGCGGCTTCGCCTTGAGCGTGAAGTCGATGGTCGTGGCCTTGCCGTCCGCGAGCGCAACCGGCTTGGTGACGCGCTCGAAATCCGGCAGATCGACCGCGATCGAATAAGAGCCGGCTTTGAGCTCCGACCAGGCCGGGAACGAGTACTCACCCTTGGCGTCGGTGTAGACCGCGATCGCCATCGGACTGTTGTCGCGCCGCGCCTTGATCGGAATCCCGGCAAGCGCCTCGCCACCCGACGAGACCACCTTGCCGCTCAGGAGCGACACCCCGTCGGCGGCCAGTGTTGCAGGCGACATGAGCACCGAGACGGCGACGGTGAGCGCGGTCAATGCCGTGCTGATGGAAAGACTGGCCTTCATCGTGGCAACCTCCCAATGGCTTTTGCGATTATTTTCAACAGCGCCGAACGTGGACGCGACAGACGCAGTCGACGTTCAAAGACTGCCATTCCGATTGGAATGG
The DNA here is from genome assembly GCA_963745515.1 of uncultured Alphaproteobacteria bacterium. GTDB lineage: Bacteria > Pseudomonadota > Alphaproteobacteria > Rhizobiales > Xanthobacteraceae > VAZQ01. Next base: position 29,776 of record CAVUXO010000004.1, on the reverse strand, counting down.
TACGCTTGCGATAGAGCGGCGACAAGGAGCCTTGCGCCAAAAGCAGGGGGAGAAGGGGCAAGCTTGCGTCTATAACGCCGGCACCGCCAGCACCGGGCACGGCGCCTGGCGGATGACGCGTTCAGTGATGCTGCCGCGCAGCGCATCGACAATACCCTGGCGTCCGGCGGTCGGCATGCAGATCAAGTCGGCGTCGTACTCGATCGCCGCAGCGAGAATAGTCTGGACCGTATTGCCGTAGCGGAGGGTGATCGGCGTCGCTCCGGCGGCGTTGCGCACGGCCGGCGCGATCCTGCCGACATGCAGGAGCTGCATCGCAGCCTCGGCTCCCGTCAGCAGCATGGCAAAGCTGCGCGCGGTCTCGATCGCGCGCGCCGGCGTCGGCGCATGGTCGATCGGAACGAGCACGCGCCGCAATCTGATCTCGCCACTGACCTGATCGACAAAGCCGCGCGCACCGCGCGGCACGAACAGAGTCGGGATCGAGGACTGCTGAAACACCGCACTCGCCACCGAGCCGTTGAGCCAGCGATCGAGCCCCTCGCGGCCGTGGGTCGCGAGCACTACCAGGTCACAAAAGTTCTCATCGAGAAAGCGCACAATCCCGGGCGCGGGATCCTGTCGATCGAGCGTAACGTTCTGCCAGAGCACTCCGAGCCTGGTGAACACCGCGGCGGGTGAATCGTCCTCCTGCAACAATCCCCATTGCATCAGCATGCGCTTCACATGCGGGAAACCTCCGTCAGCGTCCCCCTCCGGTTGATCGACGTGCAGCGCCTGCAGCTTGCTGCGAGCTGCGACCACGATGCGCAGTGCATGCGCAAAGGCTGCACTGCTCAGCTGCGAGAAATCGGTCGGATGAACAATCGAGTAAATGGAATAGGTCATAATAAGACGCCTCTGCCCACCTGGCGGATATCGGCAACAACACTCAGGCGCAGGCACTGCCAACAGTCTTGATCTGTCGCAATGGGCCAGATGCGGGCGGGCTCTATCCCACGGCAGACACAGGCCGCGAATACGACAGTCAATTCAATCCAACAAAACACACCATATTGGACGCGCTGTCGCGTACACGATAGTGTGCCCAATCGTCTCACACCCGCAAATGATCGTGCGACCCAATGATCGTGCAACGCCGACAGGTTATGACCATCGCGCGCCTCATTGGCTGCTGTCTTATTATCACTGCCTGTGCATTCGCAACACCCGGCTTCGCTCAGGGCAGCGTAAAGGTTGGCATGCTCCTGCCGATGACCGGGCCGTTCACCTCGACCAGCAAGCAACTCGTTGCCGGAATCGTGCGGCACGCACCTTCGCAACTCACGTACTGTGCCTGCGGGTGGACGTTGTACGGATGAGCCATCATGCAAGGTAACCTCCCTCCCTTCCGCGCCGATCATGTCGGCTCGATCCTGCGCACCGCACCGCTCAAAGAGGCACGCCTCAAGCGCGCCTCGGGGCAGATCTCCGCCGCCGAGCTCGCGGCGATCGAGAACGCCGAAATCAGCAAGATCATCGCCAGGCAGGAGCAGGTCGGGCTCACCGCGATCACTGACGGCGAGTTCCGCCGCGCCTATTGGCATTTCGATTTTCTCGCCGGCCTTGACGGCGTCGCGATGGTCGAGGCGCCCGGGATCGCATTTGCCGGCGTGACCTCGAAAGCCGAGGCGCCGTTCGTCAAGGGCAAGCTCGGATCGCGGCAGCATCCGCAGATCGAGCATTTCAAATTTCTCGCCGCGCACACGACGCGCACGCCCAAGATGACGATCCCGAGCCCCTCGATGCTGCACTATCGCGGCGGCCGCAACATGATCGACCGGACCGCCTACCCGACCTTGGAGGCGTTCTATCACGATCTCGGGCAGGCCTATAAGGAGGCGATCCGCGGCTTCTATGCCGCCGGCTGCCGCTATCTGCAGCTCGACGACTGCAGCTTCGCCTATCTGTGCGACTCCAAGCAGCGCAAGATGCTCACCGATCGCGGCGACGATCCCGACCGCCAGGGCGAGATCTATGCCGGCATGATCAACGCGGCGCTCGAAGGCCGCCCGGCCGACCTCGTCGTCACCACGCATGTGTGCCGCGGCAACTTCCGCTCGACCTTCATCGCGTCAGGCGGCTACGAGCCGGTGGCCGATCTCCTGTTCAACCGGGTGAACGTCGACGGCTATTTTCTCGAATGGGACAGCGATCGCGCCGGCGGCTTCGAGCCGCTGCGGTTTCTGCCCAAGAACAAGACCGTCGTGCTCGGCCTGATCACCTCCAAGACCGGCACCATGGAGCAGAAGGACGTCATCAAGCGCCGCATCGAGGATGCGACGCGCTACGTGGCGATCGAGCAGCTCTGCCTCTCGCCGCAATGCGGCTTCGCCTCGACCGAGGAAGGCAACGTGCTCGGCGAGGAGGAGCAATGGGCGAAGCTGCGGATGGTCGTCGAGCTGGCGCAGGAGGTGTGGGGGTGACGCCAGCGCAATGGGCACGAGCATGCTCGTGCCCCAATCCATTGTTATCGTTCGCGTAGCGAACTAGCACTCACCCAGCGCTCCATCACCCCCTAGCATGCACTATGAGAATCCTCGTTGGCGATCTCTTCGAGAGCCAGGCACAAACCCTGGTCAATGCCGTCAACTGCGTCGGCGTCATGGGCAAAGGCATTGCCGAGAAGTTCAAGCGGCGGTTCCCGGCGATGTTCGATGACTACAAGCGGCGCTGCAAGCGCAAGGACGTGCGGCTCGGTGAGCCTTATCTCTACCGGGATTCCTCGGGCATCCAGATTGTCAACTTTCCGACCAAGGGCCATTGGCGCTCACCCTCGCGAATAGCGGACGTGGAGCACGGGCTCGATCACTTGGCGAAGCACGCCGCGGAGTGGAACATCGCCAGCTTGGCACTGCCGGCGCTTGGATGCGGCAATGGCGGATTGGAGTGGTCCGACGTCGGACCGCTGATCTATCGCAAGCTCAACAAGCTGCCCATCGACATCGAGGTCTACGCGCCCACTGGAACCGCGCAGCAGTACTTGACGACGAAGTTCTTGTCAGCGCCGCCGCAATGACTCTACCCAACCTTGCTTGCGAACCGCGCTCGCTGAGTAAACGCGCCCGAGATGTCGGCGTGTGCGGCAGCGATCGATTTGTATTTGGTCACGGTGTCGGCGTATCGGCGCGCGATCTCGGCGACCGCTGCCGACTTGAGCGACTTGTCGGCCTTGAGCGTCGTAAGCGCTGCTTCAAAGGCCGCGCGATCGATGCCGGCGTTGCGCAGCGCCGCCAAGTATGACGCAATCGTCTCCTCGTTCGACGTCGCACCCTTCGTTGCAGTGGACTTGCTGCGGCCCTTCGGCTTAGCAGCCGCTTCGTTCAGCCACGCCTGCGCGTGTGTCGCGAACGCCGTGATCGGCTGAGCGGCGTGCCCGCTCAGGGCATCGGCGAGCGCCTGCAAATCCTTCTCGGCGGTCTTGGCCCCGACCGCCAGACAAAAGGACTGCAGGCTGGCTAGAACGTCCTTGAGCTGCACTGCCGTCGCCTCGCCCGCGGCCACCCCTCCGTCGTGTGCCGTGGGCGCCTTGGCGAGCAGCGCCGCGAAGGCCGCCACCGTCATCGCATCGCGAGCAGCGAGGAGACCTGCGAGCAGGTTCAGCGCCTGCGCCGCCGTCTCATTGCCGCCATTCCGGTAAAGCCCCTCCGCCGCCGACAGGATTACGCGGAACGCCGCAACCTTCATGACCTTATCCGGCCGGGTGCGCGGGCTCGGACGAGACCGCGCGCGGCATCTGCTGGACGCGCGGCGGCCGCGCCGCCTCCGCCGCAGGCTGCGGCCACAACCGGCCTGCGATCTCGTCGCCGAGCGCGACGAACAGGCTGCGCACGGAAGGGTCGCGTTGACTATAGAAAGCGATGTCGCCGCCCGCCGCCTCAGCGATCGCGGCTTTGCGCGGAATGTGCCGCTCGAAGACATGAAAGTTTGGACCCCACACACTCGCGACCTGGTCCTTGGCCATGTTGCGGGCGTTCTGCTCGCGCGGCACCAGTGAATCCTGCCGATGCGTGAGCGTGCCGACCACGCCCAGGAGATCGATCTGGGTGTTCAGCGCGCTCTTCAATGTGCGCACGCCGTTGAGGAACGTGCCGACCGCCTCCGCCGACATCTTGTCGTAGACCGTCGGCACCAGCAAATGCGTGCTGGCGCAGAAGCCGTTGATGGTTGCGGCCGTGAGCCTTGGCGGCGCATCGATCAGCGCGACGTCGAAGGTGTCGCCCACATCCTCGCTGAGCAGATGATTGGCCAGCCGATAGCGCCCGTCGTCATAGCGCCGGTCATCGCCGAGGAGATACTCGATCATCAGCCGGTTCTCCATCGCGGCAAGCGCGTAGGTCGAAGCGACAATCGTCGAGCCGGCAAGCCGGCGCTGGAATTTGAAGCAGGCGCTCTTGAACGCGGCGGTGCTTGAGCCGGGCTCGAGCGCTTTGTTGATCTCCGCCGACGCCCGATCATACTCCTCGGAAGCGAGCAGCATGTTCGAGAGCGACCCCTGGTAGTCGCCATCGATGACCAGCACGCGCTTCCCGGCCTCCTTGAAATAGGCGGCGAGGTTCGCAACCAGCGTGCTCTTGCCGACGCCACCTTTGAGATTGGCCACCAGGATCACGGGCTTCTGCCGCTGACGCTGCGCCATGCGGGCGTCATAGTAGTTCTGGCCGCTCGGCGGCCGCGCCTTGTGCAGGCACCAGAGGTCATGCTCCTGGCCCACGAAGGCCGAGCGAACCTCACCCAATTTCTGCTCGCGCTCTTTCAGGGCCGCTTCCTGGTCGTGCTGGATCGCGGCCGTGAGGCTCAGCGACGTGGTCTTCCGGGTCAGCTCGGCCGCGGCCGCGGCCAGCGCCTCCTCCTGCTCCTGCACCTTGCGCAACTGCTTCTGCAGGCTGAGGCGCGCCTCATCGCGCTCCTTCCTGGCGTCATCGCGCTCTTTCTTGGCCATCCTGGCCGCCAGGTATTTCAGCGTCGCGATGAGCAGGGAGATGGTCGTCAACAGAAGCGCAACGACCGCAGCGGTGATCTTGCCGTGATCACCGAAGAAGAATTCCACGAAGGCCCAATCAATCGAACCGATCGCACTCATCGCAGCCCCACCACACTGTCACGCGACCAAACAAGATTCTTCTTATGATGGGCGTTCACGCCCAAAGCCGCCGCTCACGACTGCTTCTGCAGCCGAGCCCATTCCAGAACCGCAATTGATCCGGCAAGGTATCTTTGGACAGGTTGCGACATTTTGCTTTTGGCGGCAACCGAAAAAGCCGGGCCTCCGCGAGGTGCCACCTTTTGACGCGAGTCGGGGGCTCAACGCCCGCATTGCAAGGCAATCCGCGTCGTAAGGCGCCGATCAGCGCTTGGCCGGCACGTGACCGGCAGCGGGCGTCACCGGCCGCCCGCAACCCCAAGCTTCTTCTGCAGGCTGGTCGACGAGGTCGTGTACTGGAACACGAGCCGTTTGCCTGGGAAGCAATACTGATACGCCTTCTGCGCCATCAGCGCGCCCTCGTGGAAGCCCGAGAGAATGAGCTTGAGCTTGCCCGGGTACCAATTGATGTCGCCGATCGCGAAGATGCCGGGCACGTTCGTTTCGAACGTGCCGGTGTCGACCGGAATGAGCTCGCCGTCCTTCAGCTCGATGCCCCAGTTGGCGACCGGCCCCAGCTTCATGGTGAGCCCGAAGAACGGCAGGATCGCATCGCAGGCAATCTCGAAGTTCGAGCCGTCGTTGCGCTTGACGATCGCCTTCTGGATCGCGCCGCCCTCGCCTTGCAGCTCTGTGACCTGGCCGAGCACGAAGTCGATCTTCCCCTCACCGACCAACGTCATCATCTTGTTGACGCTGTCGGGCGCGGCGCGAAACTGATCGCGGCGATGCAGGAGCGTGAGGTGGCTTGCGATCGGCGCGAGATTGAGCGTCCAGTCGAGCGCGCTGTCGCCGCCGCCAACGACGAGCAGGCGCTTGTCGCGGAACTGCTCCATCTTGCGCACCGCGTAGAACACCGACTTCTCTTCATAAGCCTCGATGCCGGGAATGGGCGGGCGCTTGGGCTGGAACGAGCCGCCGCCGGCCGCGATCAGCACCACCTTGCATTCGAACGTCTTGCCGGCGTCGGTCTTCACGCGGAACAAGGGATCGCCGATCCGCTCGATCGACTCGACCATCTCCTGCAGATGAAATTGCGCGCCGAACGGCTTGATCTGCTCCATCAGCGAGTCGACCAGACTTTTGCCGGTGCACATCGGAATGCCCGGGATGTCGTAGATCGGCTTCTCGGGATAGAGCTCCGCGCACTGGCCGCCGATCTTGTCGAGGATGTCGACGAGATGCGCCTTCATGTCGAGGAGGCCGAGCTCGAATACCGCGAACAGGCCGCAGGGCCCCGCCCCGATGATGAGCACGTCGGTCTTGATCGGTTCAGCCAAATTCGCGTCAGCCAAGTTCGGGTCAGCCATGCGTCGTCTGCCTCGCGTGTCGATGCGCCGGTTTTGCAAGGAAAAGCGGCCGATAGGGATTGTCTGCGGGGGTGTCTAGCCTTCACAGAGCGGCAGGAAAAGGGGGGATTTGGCGAAACGCAGCCGCTGATATGCATAACGGCTCACTGGCGGCTCACCCCGAATTTGCTGCTATGAACGCGCGCCGCCGTAGAAACTGAGCCTCCTGCGGGCCCGCCCGCGGAGGTGTTCACACTCTCGTCCCTCTCGCCTTCCCTGGCATTGTTCCTTGGCGTTTCCTGGAGGTCCCGTTGCAAGAGCGTTCCCCGAAGTCCCCGCGCCCGCTGCCGCCGCCGATCGAGGCCTTTCCGGTGCGCACGCCCGACCTCATCCGCTATGCCGACATCGACCGGCAGGGCCACGTCAACAACGCGGTCTACTCGACCTATTTCGAGACCGGGCGGGTCGCGATCATTCACCACCCGAGCGAAGGCCTGCAGGCCGAGGGCGCAACCTCCGTGCTCGCCCGCATCGAGATTGATTATCTCAGAGAGCTGCACTGGCCGGGCACGGTCGAGGTCGGCACCGGCGTCGCCGGCTACGGGCGCAGCTCCTATGTGTTCGTGCAGGCGGTCTTTAGCGCCGGCCTCTGCGCCGCGGTTGCGCGCTCGACGCTGGTGCTGATCGATCGGGAGACGCGCAAGGCGCGGCCGCTGCCGGAGCAGCTGGTGGCGCGGTTGGAACGGTTGAGGATGAAAGAGTGAGTAGTGAGTAGGTGAGTAGCCTCTCCCGTTCGTCCCCGCGAAAGCGGGGACCCGGCGCAATAAGATCGAGTATTGCGAGCAGCGCTGGATTCCAGCTTGCGCGGGAATGACCGGAGTGTGTCGCCAAGCTGCGATATGAACGAGAAAGTCGCTAGGCCTGCCGCTCGGGCACCCGCACCACGAGGCCGTCGAGCTCGTCAGCTACCTTGATCTGGCAGGAGAGCCGCGAGTTCGGCTTCACGTCGTAGCCGAAGTCGAGCATATCCTCTTCCATCGGCGAAGGCTCGCCGGTGCGCGCGCGCCAGGCCTCCTCGATGTAGACATGGCAGGTCGCGCAGGCGCAGGCGCCGCCGCACTCGGCCTCGATGCCGGGCACGTTGTTCTTGATCGCAGTTTCCATCACGGTCGAGCCGGGCTCGCCTTCGACCGTATAGGAGGTGCCGTCAGAGCCGATGAAGGTAATTTTGGGCATGGGGAACGCGCATGGTGAGACTGCCGGCCAGGCGCCGGGCGGCCTCCTATAACGGCTCGCGACGGAATACGCCAGATCGCGCAATGGATTTAGCGGCGCCGCGGGATCAGTTCCGGGGGGTCAGTTGGCGTGCTGCTGCATGTCCCTAATGGCGACATGCACCTCGGCAACCGCCGCCGCCAGATGATCGAGCAATGTGGCGAGTGCACCGGTTCCCGGCACTGCGGCCGCGCGTTCGAGCGCGGTAGCGGCCTCGGCCACTTTCCAGGCACCGATACCGCTCGCGGAGCCCGCCAGCGTGTGGGCGAACGCGCTCACCATGCGCGGCTCTTCAACGGCCATGCGGGCGAGCAGCATGTCGGCCTGACGCTGGAACAACTCGAGCACCTCGCGCTCGAGCCCCTTCTCGCCGAGCGTCATGCGGGCCAGATGCGCGAGATCGACCGCCGGCTGCCCGGGCGACAACGGCGGCGCGGAATGCCCGACGGCCTGCTCCGTGGCACGCTTGCTGCTCTCGGTCGCCGTGGCGTGTGTCGTATCGGCCGTCATGACACCAGCGTTTATGGCCGCCTCCTGCGGGCTCCCCTTTGATTCGGACAGAATAAAAAGTGACTATGACCGACGAACGGCCAAAGCCGAGTAAATGCCGGGTCATCCCCAGGGCTTCGCCTGCGGTCTGCGATCATGGTTAGTATGAGCTTAATGCCGGGGGCGTCTTTCAGACCCGCTCAGAGGCTCTCGGCGATGAACTTCAGGATCTCGGCCGACTGCCGATTGAGTTCCGCGGTGCTGCGTCCGCTGGTGGCCTCGTGCAGCAACTCCGCGAAAATCGCACGCTGCACCGCTTCATCGAGCAGATTGCGCACGGCCTCCTCGCGCGACAGCAGCCCCTTTTTCACGAGAAGGCGAAAGGCAACCACCGTGGCGCTGAGTGCCGCCATCGCGTAGGCGCCATCCTGAAAGGATTTTATGTCGGCGCTGTCGTGCCGCGGCCTCCCGGTACGACCGCCAGGAACCGACGACAATGGCCTTTGCGATTCGCGCCTCTGCGATTCGGGCCTCTGCGACTTGCCGAACATCATACCTCCACCCTACCTCATCCGGCTCGCTCTCGCAGAGTCTCCGTTGAGGTTCCGCCCCCCGGAAACTCGGCTTCGCGACCAGAATGATGTGGATAGGTGTGGATAACGGACAGGCTGAACCTCGCGCTGGCGTGCAACCAGAGCACGTGTCATCCGTAAAGCACAGAACGCTGCCGGTAAGATAATGCGGGCGACTGCCTTGAGGCCCAACCCGAGCACATTCGCGTTGAATTTGAGTGGGTTGCATGACGCTGCAAACGCAACAGACCGACCAGAAGCGACTGTGGATTGGCACTATTTAGCCGCACGCTAGACACAATATCGCCTCACATATAAACGGCCCGGGTGAGAAATTGCGGTCGAAATGCCCGCGTACAGGCCCGTTTCGCCCCCATTCGGGCGCCGCAACCCCTTAACGATGATTAAAGAAAGCTTACCGGCCGGTTCCTTTCGGTGGACCAAAACGATAAGATTAACAGGTGGCAGTGGGATGGCTTTGCGGCACTTTCTAGGCCGCCTGCCGGATGGGGGATCCGGAGGGGATCTCGAGGCTCACGCGCTCGTGGCGTGGCCGAATTCTCGGCTGCGACCGTAGTTCAGCGTAACAACGAGGCGACGACCGACATGGCGAACACCCCGAAGAAGATGAAGGACCCGACAGAAGCGGCGCTGTCGGCGATCCAGGATGCGCTTCAGGTCCGGGATGACGACACGCCGGCTCAGCCAAATTCCGCCTGCGTCGCCCGCGCCGGCTCGCGTCCGAAGAGAAGCCCTGGCCCGGGCTGCGCTCAAAGCTGTCCAACAAGCGAATTCGCCGAAGCCGTCCCCCGCGCCTTATGACGAGGAGCGCGCGGTCGATCCGATGCGCCTGCCCGCGGCCAACGACGACCGCGAGTCGATCGGCAGCATTCTGCGCCGCTGCAGCAGACGCCGTCCAAGACGTCCTACCTGATCGCCAGCATCTTCGCCGGCGTGTGGATGATCGGCGGCTTCGTGCTCGGCCTGGCTCTATCTGCCCGAACTCCAGGCGCGCGCTCGGGCCCGACCGGCCTGACCGCGCCGGTGCTGGCGGTGCTCGGCGCGATCTACCTCGCGCCGGTCGTGTTCTTCTACGTGCTCGCCCACATGGCGGTGCGCTCGCAGGAAATGCGGCTGATCGCGCAGTCGATGGCCGAAGTCGCGATGCGGCTCGCCGAGCCCGAGACGGTTGCGCGCGAGTCGATCGTCACCGTCGGCCAGGCGATCCGCCGCGAGGTCGCCGCCATGGGCGACGGCATCGAGCGCGCGCTGGCGCGCGCCGCCGAGCTCGAGACGCTGGTCGCCAACGAAGTGTCCGCGCTCGAACACGCCTACAACGACAACGAAGTGCGCATCCGCGCGCTCTTGCAGGATCTCGGCAGCCAGCGCGACACCCTGGTCGGCCAGGCCGAAGCAGATCCGCGACGCCATCAACGGCGTGCATCTCGATCTCTCCAACGACATTTCGCAGATCAGCCAGCTCGTCGCCGAGCAGGTCAACGAGGCGGCGCGGCGCATCACCCATACGCTCGCCGAGAAGGGCGAGCACATCACGCGCGCGCTCGGCCACGCCGGCGACACCATGATCGAGCAGCTCGGCGAGCGCGGCGGCGACCTGCTCGAGCGCCTGGAAACCACCGGCGCGACCACCGCCGAAGCGATTGCCCAGGCGAGCGACCGGCTGACCGCAGACGCTCAACTTCAAGACCGACCACATCGGCGACGAGTTCACCGAAATCGCCGCCAACCTGCAGCACATGATGTCGGTGCGGCTCGACCGCGTGGCCGACGGCTTCTCGCAGAAGTCGGCCGCCGATCCTCGACATGATGACCGGCCGCACCCAGCAGCTCACCGAGCTCGTGGTCGACACCGGCAACCAGCTCGCCGACGCCATCTCGAGCCGCGTCGAGGAGGTCAACACCTCGCTCAAGACCACCGGCGACTCGCTCGTGCTCGACCTCAGCCTGCGCGGCGGCGACGTCGTCTACAAGCTCGAAGCAGACCGGCCAGCGCATCACCGAGACCATCGTGCAGCGCGGCAACAAGGTCAGCGACACCTTCCGCGAAAGCGCCGAGCAGCTCGCCGAGGTCATCGGCAACCGCGGCGACGCGGTGCGCGAGATGCTCGCCACCCGCCTGCAGTCGTTCGAGGACATGTTCAACCACGGCGGCTCCGAGCTGGCCGAGCGCATCGCGCGCGACTCCACCACGCTCGGCAACCTGATCACCCGCCACCTCGGCGAGTTCGACCGCACGGTGAAGACCTACGGCGGCGAGATGGTCGAGCGGCTCGGCGAGCGCACGCAGGAAGTCACCGAGCGCGATGCGCAACTATCTCGACAACTTCGACACCCGCGTCACCACCAAGTCGGCCGAGGTCACGACCAGCCTCGACCAGCAGTTCGTCCGCTTCCAGGACGCGCTCGACGGCCGCACCCAGACGCTCAACGACGCGCTCGGCGCCCGCGTCGTCGACATCGCCAAGACGCTGGCCGATGGCGGCAAGGAAGTCGTCGGCGCGCTCGACAAGCGCATCAGCGACGTGACCGCGGTCATCAACGTGCGCGGCGCCAAGCTCGCCGACGCGCTCGGCGCCAAGATCGACGACATCGACAAGGCGCTCGGTCAACCGCGCGATGGAGGTCGCCAGCAACCTCGACACCCGCATCGGCCGCTTCGAGGAGCTGCTCCTCGGGCGCGCCGAGAACGTCACCAAGGAGATCGAGATCCGCAGCAAGGCCGCCGCCGACATGCTCGGCCAGCGCGTCGAGCAGCTGACCACGACGATCAAGACCCATACCAGCGACGCCGAGCGCTCGATCACCGACCTCGCGACCTCGACCACCGAGGTGATCGGCACGCGGCTGGAGCAGCTCACCACGCGATCAAGACCAACACGGCGAGGCCGAGCGCTCGATCAGCGGGCTCGCCACCTCGACCACGACGGTGATCAACGCCCGGCTCGAGCAGCTGAGCCAGGCGATCAAGAGCAACGCCGGCGAAGCCGAGCGCTCGCTCGCGCAGCTCGCCTCCACCACCACCAACGCGATCCGCACGAGCGCCCAGGACGCCGAGCGCAGCCTCACCGGCATGTCGACCGGCGTGAGCAACGTGCTCAAGCAGAACGCCATCGGAGGTCGAGCGCACGCTGCTCGGCGTGAGCGCCGAGGTCGCGCGCAACTTCGTCGGCAAGGCCGACGAGATCACGAGCGGCGGTCAGCGCCCGCTCCGCCGAGATGACCCGCATCCTCGACGAGAAGTCGAGCACGCTCCTGACCGCGCTGACCGGCAAGAGCCAGGAATTCGCCAACGAGGTGAGCCGCGTCACCGACCATGCCGTGAAGGCGATCGAGGCCAAGGGCTTCACCTTCACGCGGACCATGATGGACAACAGCGAGCAGATCGCGCGCCTGATCAACGAGGCGAGCGAGACCGCGACCAGCGCGCTCGAGCCGCTCGATCAAGGAGATGCACGCGGGCGCCCAGGTCGGCGACCGAGAGCTCGACCGCCGCCATCACCCGCGCGCTGCAGGAGCTGCAGGACGGCACCGAGGTCGCCGCCAAGGGCGCGGCCGCACGATCGTCACGCGCACGCTGCGCGACCTGCAGGAGAAGACCCATTCGGCGGTCGAGACCTCGAAGCAGACGGCCGCCGCCGCCGTCTCCGAGATGCTGGAGACGCACGGCATGCTGCGCTCCGACACGACCGCGCTGTTCGAGCGGCTGCGCGAGGCCAACATCCTGCTGCAGGAAGTGCTCAGCGGCGCGCACGACAACATGAGCGAGATCGAGAGCACGCTGGTCACGCGCGTCGCCGATTTCGTCACCGCCATGAACGAGGTCGCGCAGAAGACCGGCACCACCAACCCGCAGGTCGAGCAGCACATCACCAGCTTCCAGCAGGTCGAGCGCGCAGACGCTCGTCCGACCTCGGCCAGCTCGCGGCCCAGTTCGACAGCGCACGGCCGCTCGCTCGCCGAGGCGGTCGTCGCTGATCGACCGCAGCAACCGGCGCACCGAGGGCGCGCTCAACGAGCGGCGTGAATCGCTCGAGACGCTGGTCGGCATGCTCGACAGCAAGGCGAGCGAGCTCGACAACCGCGCTCGCGCGCTTCTCGGGCCAGCTCGACCAGTCGACTGACCGCGCGTCAACCGCGGCAGTCGAAGATCAAGGCCGACGATCTCGACCAGCGCCTGACGCGCTTCTCGAGCTGCTCGATCAGTCGCTCGAAAGCGCCGGCGACCGCACCCGCGAGATCGCCCGCATGGTCGCCGAATCGACCGACCTCCGGCACGCGCGCGATCTCCGAGAATTTCGAGGCGATCCGCGCCGCCAACGAAGACGAGTACAAGCGCACCGCCGAGGCGATGCGCGCGATCTACGATCAGACGCACCGGCGACGCCCAATCGATGTTCAACCAGGCCGCCGCAGCGCTTTGCCGAGGTGGTCGCAGGGCCTCAAGCAGATGACGGCCGAGATGCAGCGCGAGCTCGACGCCACCCGCGACCGAGCTGCGCAAGGGCATCCTCGAACTGCCGCAGGAGACCGCCGAAAGCGCGGCCCAGATGCGCCGCGTGATCGTCGACCAGATCGAGGCGCTGGCCGAGCTCAACCGCATCGTCGCGCGCCATGGCCGCAGCCTCGACACCGTCGAGCCGGCGCGCGCGGCGCGCCGAGCCCGGTCGATGCAACGCCGCCGCGACGCGAGGCCATGCCTGGCGAACGGCAGCTCGCGCGCCGAGCCCGGCTCGCGCCGCGCGGCGACCTCGGCGGGCTCGGACCGTCGACGCCGCCGGCACCGCCGCCGCCGGCACCGCCGGCGCCGACGCGCGGAATCGCCCTCGCTCAGCCCGGCTGTGCCGACGGCGCCAGCACGCAGCGGCTGGCTCTCCGACCTGCTCACCCGCGCGTCGCAAGACGATGAGCCGCCGCGCGAAGCACCACGCGCGAGCCGCGAGCAGCGCGACCGGCACGCGGAGCCGCGGCCCGAGCGTCACAGCATCGAGTCGCTCGATTCGCTCGCGGTCGACATCGCCCGCATGATCGATCACGACGCCGCCGCCGAGCTGTGGGACCGCTACAAGCGCGGCGAGCGCAACGTGTTCACGCGCAAGCTCTACACCATGCAGGGCCAGCGCGCGTTCGAGGAGATCCGCCGCAAGTATCGCGCCGACCGCGAGTTCATGCAGACGGTCGACCGCTACATCGCCGAGTTCGAGCGGCTGCTCGACGAGGTCTCGCGCGACGACCGCGGCCAGGTGGTGGCGCGCACCTATCTCACCTCGGAGACCGGCAAGGTCTACACCATGCTCGCGCACGCGGCCGGCCGGTTCGATCAGTAATTTCGGGCGTCAACATAATAATGGGCGCGGCAGATTCGCTCTGTTCGCGCCCGTTACATTGCTGCTGAATTATCTGCTGCTGAATTATTCCAAACGGAGCCTTAGGGTTCGCTCATGAAGCTATTTCGAGTCAGCATCGTTCAGCGCCGCGGCACGCCCTAAAGGATCCGCCGCGCGCAGGCGCAAATGTTTGCCGCGACACCCAAAGGACGCGCGTTCCTTCGCCGTAAGAGCAAGCCAAAACACTTCCCGAACAAAAACAAATTGACTTCGCTAGTTCTGGACGCCCTACCCTGGCTCAGCGGACTCCACGCCACGGATCGTCTTTGATTTTAGAATTTGGAATGCCTTTCAGCGCCGCCTTGTAGGCCTCTTCAGCGGCTTTCTTTTTGTCCCGGTCGACCTTCTGCTGTTCGGGGCTCTGAGCGGCGTGTCGGCCGCTGCCCTCGCCTCCCACGCCTCTCACGCCGCCCGTGTTCCGTATTTCTTGCGCAACAGCTGGGCCCGTCACAATTGCGAGGGCCAACGTCACCGAGACTAATCTCATGTCCGTTTTCCTTTCCGCGTCCTATTTCGCCCCCTCCCAATGACCGCCTTGCCGCGATGATATTCGGCAGCTTGAGATACATTTCGGCGGAATCTCGCCTATATCGGGATTTGCAATTTTTTATCCAGCAACCTGGGCGATTTCGAGGCTGGCTGCGGCTTCAAGTTGAGCCCCAATTGCGGAGCCTATGATGCGGCAGCCTGCAAAGTACGCGATTGCGATGAACATATGGTTGGGCCAGTTCTCTCTCTTCCGGTCGCCGGCATACGTCTGACATGGAATTCATACGTGCCCGTCGTTCACCGCACTGGCAGGAACAGCTCCTTCCAGAGCTTCTCCCACTTCGCCGACTCGTCGAGCCACTTGATCGGATCGACCATGCTGAACTTGTACTTGGTCAGCAGCGTCGTCTGCGTCTTGCTCGCCGGGTTGCGATCGAGATCGTTGAGCACTTTCTGGCCGTCCGGCGACAGCACAAAGTCGGCAAACAGCAGCGCGGCGTTCGGATGCGGAGCCTTGCTCGCGACCGATATGCGCCTGCGGGCGCCCGACGATCGGCTCGACCGGCATCCAGTCGATCGGCGCGCCTTTCTTCTTCAGCGAGTCCGCATTGCCGCTGTAGACAGTGAGCCCAACCGGAACCTCGCCCGCCGCGATCAGCTCGGCCAGCAGCGCGTGGCCGAGCCGCATGTCGGGCTTGAGCGCCGAGAGCTTGCGGAACATATCCATGCCGCGCTCCTCGCCGAGGAACTGGATGACCGCATACATCCAGTCCTGGTCCGTCGACTCGATCCCGATGCGGCCGCGCCATTTCGGATCGGCAAAGCCGTCATAGGTCTTCGGGATGTCCTCGCGCTTCGCCTTGTTGGTGTTGAAGGCGACAATCCAGAGATTGGCGCGCGCGCTCGTCCACTTGTGATGACGCCGGCAGCGCCCAATCCGGGAAATCCTTGAAGTGCGGACTGAAATATTCGGCAACGACGCCCTCGCGCCCGAGCGCCTCGACCTCGGGCGCGTTGGTCTCGACCACGTCCATGGTGTTGCGGTTGCCGCGCGCTTCCGTGATCGCGCGCTGAACCACCTGGTCGCTGGTGGCGCGCCAGAGGTTGACCTTGATGCCGTACTTCTTCTCGAACGCGGCCGACAGCGGCCCCGATTCCGGCGTCTGCATCGACGTATAGAAGGTGAGCGTGCCTTCCTTCTTGGCGGCATCGAGCAGCCGCTGATCGCGGTCGGCGCCCTTATAGAGATAGACGCTCGAGGGATCGACGCGCTGCGCGACCGCAGCCGGTGCGATCGCCAGCGCCACCGCGATGCCCATCAGCGACGCTCTTGTCATTCCATTGAGGAAGCGGACCATTTGTCTTGCTCCTGTCGTATTAACGCCGCTTGTAGCCCATGGCGCTCGCGCGGGGCAATGCGGCGAAAGCGCTGCGCCCTCACGGCGTCTGACTTATCCTTAACCTCTTGTGAGAGCTGGCGTTCCTTGCCATAGTGGAGGCTGATGAATCGATCCTCACCGATCTCGCTCGCAGTGCGCATCGAGCACTGGCCGATCGCCGGCAGCTTCACGATCAGCCGGGGCGCCAAGACGCAGGCTGCGGTCGTGGTCGCCGAGCTCAGCGACGGGCACCACCGCGGCCGCGGCGAATGCGTGCCCTATGCGCGCTATGGCGAGACCGTCGATGGCGTCGCCGAGGCCATCGCGGCGCTGGCCGGCGAGATCGCACGCGGGCTCGATCGCGGCGGCCTGCAGGAGGCGATGACGCCGGGCGCCGCCCGCAACGCGCTCGATTGCGCGTTCTGGGACCTCGCGGCCAAGCGCGCCGGCAGGCCGGTGCACGAGCTCGCCGGCCTGCCGGCGCCGAAGCCGCTCGTCACCGCCTACACGATCTCGCTCGCCGAGCCCGAGATCATGGCGGAACAGGCAGCCAAAGCAGCCGGCCGCGCTTTGCTCAAGGTCAAGCTCGGCAGCGCCGACGATCGGGCGCGGATCATGGCGGTGCGCCGCGCGGCGCCCCATGCCGAGCTCATCGTCGATGCCAATGAAGGCTGGACCGCCGACCAACCTTGCCGACAACCTCGCCGCCTGCGCCCAGGCCGGCGTCACGCTGGTCGAGCAGCCGCTGCCGGCCGATGCCGACGACATGCTGGCGCGCATCGCGCGGCCGCTGCCGGTCTGCGCCGACGAGAGCGTGCACGCGCGCGCCTCGCTGCCGGCGCTGGTCGGAAAATACGACGCGGTCAACATCAAGCTCGACAAGACCGGCGGACTGACCGAGGCGCTCGCCATGGTGAAGGACGCCGAGCGGCTCGGCTTCGCGCTCATGGCGGGCTGCATGGTCGCGACCTCGCTCGCGATCGCGCCCGCGATCCTGATCGCGCAGCGCGCCCGCGTGGTCGATCTCGACGGCGCGCTGCTGCTCGCGCGCGACCGGCCCGACGGGCTGCGCTACGAGGAGCAGTCTGGTACACCCGGCAACGCCCGCGCTGTGGGGCTGACGCTCTCCCCCTTTCACGCTGCTGATCTTCGCCCTCCCGGGCCGGCCGCCAATGCGATAGATTGCGTAGCGCGAAGCCGTCGCGATCGCCGCCACGACAGGAGCAGAGCATGATCACCAGACGAGACACGCTGCTCCTCGGTGCAGCGCTTGGCGGTGCAGTGTTTGGGACAGCTTCCTCAGCGGTTGCTCAAAGCTACCCAACTCGCCCGGTCAAAATGATCGTGCCGTTCGCGCCGGGCGGGATTGACGTCGTCGCCCGCCTCGTCGCCGATCGGCTCAGCACCTCGCTCGGGCAGCCATTCGTGGTCGAGAACCGCCCGGGCGGCGCCGGCGGATCGGTCGGCGCCAAGGCGGTCGCGTCGGCAGAGCCCGATGGCTATACGCTTCTGTTCAGCTCGCCTGGGCCCGCCACCATCAGCCCGGCAATCAACCGCAACGCCGGCTATGACATCACGAGCTTCGCGGCGGTCGCGCTCGCGTCGAGCAGCCCGATCGTGCCTGATGACCAACCCGGCGGTGCCGGTGAAGACGGTTGCCGAGCTCGTCGCCTATGCCAAGGCTCATCCAAGTGAGGTGCACTATGCATCGCCCGGATATGGCACGCAGCCCCATCTGCTCGGCGAGATGCTCAAGGCGGCGACCGGCGCACCGGTCGTGCACGTCCCCTATCGCGGCTCGACCCCCGCCATCACCGACCTGATTGCGGGCCAGGTCCAGTGCTACTTCGACAACGTGACGAACGTGCTCCAGTATATCCGTGCCGGCCAGCTGCGTGCGCTGGCACTCACCGTCGAGGAGCGCGACCCGCAGTACCCCGATTGGCCAACCGCCGCCGAGAGCGGCCTCACCGGTTTCGTGGCGACCTATTGGAACGGCGTGCTGGCGCCCGCCGGCACGCCCGCGAGCATCATCGCCAAGCTCAACGCCATCGTCAACGATGGCCTGCGCTCGGAGGAGATGCGGGCGAACCTGCGCAAGCTCGGAGCCGACACGAAAATCCTTTCGCCTGCGGAGTTCTCCGCTTTCATGCTGGCGGAACAGCGCAAATGGTCGGAGGTCGCGCGGGCGGCTTCGATCAAGGTCGAGTGACGCCTAGCGGGGAACTCACGGCCGATAGCGTCACCCCGATGAGGATCAGGGGGTTTGAGTCCTACCGTCTGGGCCGGGGGGCGATTGGGAAGGAATAGAAACGCAACAAAAGGAATAGAAACACAAGCAAAGGGGGATAAATTAGTTAAAGGTCTTTCCGCACTGCCGTCCAATTGCCTAAAAGCATTACTAGCAGAGGGGAAACCGGAGGGGATCGATGAAATGCTCGGTTCTGCTTGGCGTCGCCGTGGCGACGGCGCTCTCGTTTTCTTCAGCTTCAGCGACAGTGCGCATTGTCGGCGACTATGGCGGTCAGATTGGCCCATATCTCGAGCATTTAGCGGCGCTGCGCCACTCGGGCGAACGCGTGGTCATCGACGGGCCGTGCCTCTCGGCCTGCACCATGATCCTCGGCGTGATCCCGCGCGACCGGATCTGCGTCACCCGGCGCGCCCGGCTCGGTTTCCACGCCGCCTGGAACCCCGGCGACAATGGGGCGCCAGTCGTCAGCACCGGCGGGACGCAGCTGCTGATGGAGATCTATCCGCAGCAGGTGCGGCAGTGGATCAATCGGCAGGGCGGTCTGAAGCAGCGCATGGTCTATCTCAGCGGCCGTGAGCTCACGTCGATGTATCGCACTTGCCGCTGACGCCGATCCGCCGAGCCGGAACTAAAGTATTTTATTGGTGCGGCAGACTTCGCTGCGCGCGCCTAGCGGCGAGCGCGCAGAGCCCGCCCGCCACAGCCAGCACCGCCATCGCCGCGTAGGCGCCACTTCCGAAACGCCCATACAGCACGCCCGCAAGAGCCGTGGCGACTGCCATCGTCGCGCCGAGAGCAACCGCGAAATAGCCCTGTGCGGTAGCTGCTGCTCCAGGCGGCGCCATGCGCGACACGAAGGCGAGCGCGCCCAGATGGGTCGTGCCAAACGAGAATGCGTGCAGGCATTGCAACACAGGCAGCAGGATCGCCGGCGGCGCGGTCGCCATGACGCTCCAGCGCACGGCTGCACCCGCCGCACCGACCAGCAGCAACGCGAGCGGCGTGATGGTCGACTGGCAGCCGCACCGAGAGCGCGAACAGCGCGATCTCCGCAAGGACGCCAAGCGCCCACAGCGCCCCGATCACGCCCCCGTCGTAGCCCAAAGCCTGCCAGTCGAGGGTCGAGAAGCCGTAGTAGACCGCGTGGCTCGCCTGCACGAGGCTCGCGGCCGCAATCGCCAGCAGGAACGCTGGGTTGCGCAACAGATGGGCCGCCGATGCCCGGTTGGGCAAGCCGCCTGCGGGCTCCATGCCAAGCGGGGCGAGTGCAAATGCCGCCGCCGTAGCGATTGCCATGGCGGTCACCATCAGCCAGATCAGGTCGACCGGCGCCATCAGATCGAGCAGCGCGCCCGCCCCGAAGCTTGCCACGATGAACGCAGCCGAGCCCCAGACCCGCACCGGCCCATAGGCGCGGCCGCGCGGCGCCAGGCCGCGCAGCGCATAGGTGTCGGCGAGCATCATCACCGGCGCATAGGCAGCCGATGCCAGCGCGTAGACCAGCATGATCGCGGCCGCGCCCTGCGGCAAATGCGAGCGCGGCGAACCCGGCAGTTGCTCCGGCCGCAGCCAGGATGATCACCCCCCGCACCGCATCGCGCCGATCGGCCATCCGCGTCGCTACGGGAATCGCGATGATGCGAATCACCGCCGGGATCGCGAGCACGATGCCGATGGCACCCGCATCGAGGCCCTTGGCGGTCAGCCAGACCGGCAGGAACGGCAGCTGCACGCCCAGAGTGAGGAACAAGGCGACGTAGAAAGCCTTGAGCCGCAGCGAGAATTGCTCGCCTGTGGATTTCTGGGGTTGGGCAGCCATCAGCGCGATTGCGGTTCGGCCGTGATCATGCTGATCCTACGCTCTGCAGGTCGTATGACACCATGCCCGATGGGTCCTTAGCAATCTCGCCGATGCCGCCGGCTCTGCCGGCGGACGCGGACTATGATGCCCTGTGCGAGGCGCTGATGGCGAGCTCCCGCGGGCGCTGGTTCCTGGAAGAATACGCCAAACGCAACCGCAACGCCGATACCGGGCTTGTGCTCGACGCCGTCGCGCGCGTCGAGGCGGTGGTGCGGAGCGAGCAGGCACATCAGGCCAGCCAGGGCGTGCGCATCGAGCTGCTCGAGATGGCGCGCACGATCGCGCAGACTCGCGCCGATGTCGCCGAGGCCAAGCCCGAGCGCAGCGCCAGCCCGTCCGCCGAGTTGGGAACCGATGTCTTTGCCGCCGCCGGCCGGCTGCAGGAGGTCGCCTGGACCATGCGCGAGCGTGGCCTCGACATGGCGATGTGCGACCAGATCGCGGATCTGTCCACCGCCATCCTGTCCGCCTCCTCGCTGCGCAACAACCCCAACGACGGCCGCGCCCAGAAGCTTGCCGAGGTGCTGACCTCGCTCGAGCGGCGCATCGATGCCATGCTGCGCGCCGCTGCCGAGCCGCCGCCTTCCGACGGCTCCGCCGATCGCATGGCGCCGGAGCAGCCCCAGCTGAGCGCGGTCGAGCTGCCGGCCGAGGCCACGCCGCAACCGGTTGAGCTTGATGAGCAACCCGCCGCAGCGATGGCCACGCTGCCGGATGCGGCCCTGTCCTTCCCGGCCGCTGCGGAGCCGGAACCGGTCGCGGCCGAGCCGGAGCCGGCCAGCGAGCAGCCTCTGATTGATCTCGAACCGATTTCGGTGATGCCGCGCACGGCGCCCGTGGCAGCCGCAGCACCCGAGCCACCACCGCCCGCTCCGCCGCCGCCTGAAGCCGCGACGCCCGACGATACTGACACCGATGACTTCCTGCTAGCGCCATTGCCGCCGCCCGGAGCGTCGCCCGCACTCGTGTCGGAAAAGCCCGCGGCTGACCCGCTCGCCGCGATGCGGACGCTCTCGGCGCACGAGCTGATCGCGCTCTTCACCTAGGCCAGGCCGCGTACTCGTAAATCGGCCCACTCAACGTCCACTTTTCCTCCAACAACGGCGCAAAGACGGACATTGCGGAAGGTCTGAGCAAGGGCCGATAGGCGACATTCCTTGATGTCGCCACAAATACCCACTCTGCCAGTCAGGTGACGAATGGGGCGTACTTGCTGCTGTTAGGTGCAAACAATGATCTCTAATCAAGCTTATGATTTGCGTGGTTCATACGTTCCTTACGACCGCTTGGTGCAGTGTGGATCTTTCACGTATCAAGTCATGACACGACGTCGATATTGAACACTGTTCGATACGCGATTTCGAATCTCTCACCGAGCGATGTCATAATTCTCGCTATGCTGTATTTCTTTCTGGGGGTGCTAACATTCGATATTCTATCGATAGCCTTCTTCCACTATGGATGGGATGAAAATCGCGAAATTGAGTTTCATGACGGAGTAGAATTCACAGTTGGCAAAATAATTTCTACGAAGCGCAAGTTGTTATTGTACCCCATCGAACTAATTTTGTTCTTCGTGATGCTTATAGCGCTAGTTAACAGCCTCTTCCACCAAGCAAAGTAAGACGCGATACAGAGAGTTGATCAAAAGCGAAAACGGTCTGCTCCGGGTCACTCACGTCGGTTCCGTTTGTCCGGCACTGCGGACATCAATTCTCGAGTTGTAAAGGTCGCGACGGAAGTCCGGGCGTATCGGTCCAAATCGGTCAAAACCCACGGACACCTGGATCGTGGGGTCGCGGTGCTGCTCCCCAATTTCGGCATCGGTTCTATGGTTCCGTCAAAGGGACTAGTAATCGGAACCAGCCGGCCCATCTCTTCGCGAATCCGGCGAGCATGTCGGCGCAGGAGCACATAAACCAGCGGGTAGACGCCGATCGGCGCGAGAAATACGATTATCGCGGCGAGAAATCCCATCAGCTCCATATTCGTCCTTCCGAACATGAAGTCCAACCGTGCAAGCACACTGTAGCACATTTATGGCTCTGCAAATGGGTCGCACTCCCGCGCGCACGGCTCGATGCTGATGTCCGAGTTGGGTCATTCGCGCGTCGGTTGGGGTTTGTCCGCTTTCGGGGCATTGCGGACATGAATTATTGAGGCAAGGTCGCGAAGGGCCAGGAGCCGACATCGCGTCGCGAGCGTAGCAGAATGGATAGTGGACTTCAGGCCACGCTAACAGCATGACAGCTCCGGAGGTGAAGTCCCTATGATTCCGGGAGGCCGCTCACTGCCTCAAGCCGTGCGCGCGCTTACGACGCCGCTGTCGCCTTCTTCTTAGGGATGGCGAGGTAAACGAAGTAGCACACGACCCACACGCCGAATGTCACGTCGAAGGCCGGTCCATGCCATTTTCCTGGCAAGGGGGCCTGCTCTGTGAGCGTCTAGTCAATTAAATGGATCAAATGATCAGGTCCGCCGCGTTGCCTCCCGCAAGGATCGCCCCGGTGAAACCTCCGCTTCCCGCATATGACGAGGCAAGATAGAGCCCGGGAATGGGTGTCATTGGCGAGCGGTCAATCCCGCGCCAAATCGGCGTAGACGGCGGCAGCGGCGCAAAGCCATAGATCGCGCCTTCGGGCGCATTAAGATAGTTGCGCATCGAGAGTGCAGTGTTGAACACCCAGCCGACGACGTGCGAGGCGAAACCCGGAAATTCGCGATCGATCTCGGCAATGATTGCTTGCCGCCATTGGTCCCGCTTGACGTCACAGGCTTCCTTGTCGAGCCCCGACCAGTTCGCGAGCCGATCGACGCCAACCACCGACACTGGATAGGGCGGACCTCCCAAGCCGGACTCGATGGCAGAGTAGTCGACGACGGTCATCAGCGGTTGTTCGTTCCTGGGTGCCGCGGCGAGGAGGTCTGCGCTGCGGCGATGGTCGGATAGTGTTTTCATCCACGAAGGCAGGAGGAATGTCGAATAGCTGCGGAAGCCAAGGGTCCTTGGACGCACCGACAATCCGAACGTCGCCGAAAAGAGCGAGATCGAGAGGCGGTGGCCGGCATAGGCCGACCAGAAATGTTGGCGCACCGATTCCGGCAACATGGCCGCAATCGCGGCGGGGGCCGCATTGGCGACCACGACTGGCGCTCGCGCGTCCGCCGGCTCGCGACCATTTCGGCCTACATGCACAACCCCGGAAGGGCGCCCGTCGGCGTCAAGGCGAATGTCGGTCACCTGGCGGCCCAGCTCGATCTCGCCGCCTGCCTGCCTCGTTGCGTTGGCGAGTGCATTGCTGAGGCGTGCCGAGCCACCACGGACATAGCGACTGCCAGAGGCCAGATATCCGCCCTGCGCGACCGCGAATAAAATCCACCACAACGTGTCGGGATCATCGTGCCAATAGGGAAGATTTGCGGCCAGCGCACATTTGACCGCCTCACTGCTTCCGAACGCCCTATCGAAAACCTGCGTGACGGAACGTCGCCAATCGCAAATCGTCGGAGCCAGTTTCATTAGCGCGCCGAAACCTATTCGTGGGTCGCGGAAGGCCTCCCGACGTCGGCTAAGGGTCCCGAGGCCGACCGCGATGCGCTCCATGTCGCCCAGCACCGCAGCGACACCTGACTTGGCGGAAGGAAATCGATCGGCCAAGGCCGCTTGAACCCCCGAAAAACTGTCTGGCAGAATGAAAGGTTGCCCCACAGGTCCTCCCCGAACTTCGTAAATCGAGCCGGTCGGCACCCATTCGACAGCATCGAGAACGCCAATGCGGGCAAGGATGGAGTGCTTGGGATCAATCGGATCACTAGGATCACTGGTTTCGTGGAGTGATGCTTCAACCACCAAGTCGCCGACTTTATAGGTGGACGCCGCACCGCCAACCGAAGCATTTCGCTCGACAACAAGCGTCTTGCGACCGGCGCGCGCGAGCAGCGCCGCGGCGGTCAGCCCACCAAGGCCGGCGCCGATCACAATGACGTCGTATGACTCCGCCATCTACTCCATCCGTCGCATTTTGTGCAGGTCACTGACGGCCGATATATCATGGTGCAAGTTTACAAGAGCGAATTTCGATAAAGGAGTGCTCGCCACGTAATTCAGATTGTGACCGAAGATCGCGGCTCTTAGCGATCGTGGCGATCATACGCAATTGCCGCTGGCTCTAGATGTCCGGATCGGGTCATGACCGACAAAACTCAGAGTGAGTACAACGAGCCCGCTTAATCCCCAATAGCCGACATTGGAGCGGACATCGTTTTCCCGTCGCTTCGGGCCATAAGCGGACTACGCACCGCAGCAAATGGGCACCTTCATTCGATCACCTTGATGCCAGTCGCTGGCGGCGATGCTGACATGGTGATGCGAACAAGGTAGATTTAGCCCACCACTATTTACTCAATGCAGTAATACCTTGGGTTTGTGCTTCGTTCCGTCACAGCGGTTGCGGTACAGAGCTTGACCGCGACCGCCGACGCCCACGCACCCCCCTCGCAAACGCATCAATGTCTTTTTCGCCGTTTCTAAGGAATTCGAAAAAATCCAAATCACTGTATTTGCACGTCTGGCAGATGCTCAACAATATAAGAATATTTCTGACGCTTTTTTCGGTGAAACTTCCCCGCGTAATATCACGTAGCTTGGAAAACGCCTTGATAGCGTGCTCCGCATTATTGTTGTGCCAAGGGATGCTGTCATGGCGCAAGAATGTGAAAAGCTTGTCTCGGTTCTTCTCGAATCGCTTGCTGCATTTTTCTGCTTGTTCGCTCTGGCAATCGAGTTGAGCAATCTTGCGGTAGAAACGATCAACGTCAATTTGATGCTTTCGCAGAAAACGTGCTTTTAAACCTCTGTGGTCTATAGTATCCACAATTACCTTAAGCAACGCGGCAAATTCTCTCACAACTATTTTTAACTCCTCATCATAGGGATGTTTAAGAACACTATCGTTCAGGTCTCTCATCAAATGAACTAAGCACTTTTGCTGCTCGCAATTGATTGAGTCGTAGGCAGCGTAAAAATCACTTATCAAGACACCTTTGAAATCTTTCAACATCTCTTGAAGGAACGCTCCCTCGCGACTGTCAGTGTACAGATAGGCAACGTCATGAAAATTGGTAAAAGTCCAGACGTAAGCTGTGCGGCCTCTGATACTTACTTGTGTCTCATCCACATGCAGCAGACTTCCAGTTACGAGGTGGTGCAAGATGGTGTCATAGGTGGACCTGTAATATTTTGCTGCTGTTTTTTTCACGGTCATCAAAGTATGAATATGGATATCTAACTTGTAGCATCGGATCAGCATTTCTCTGACCGTCGGAAAGGAAACACAAAGCTCAATTGTTTGATATAAAACGTAAGCGACCAAAGTGCGACCAAGATGACTCTGTGGCCAGAATTCCCGAGGTTCCCCAAATTTTGCATGGCAACAAGCACACTGATAGTAATGAAACCGACACCTAACAATCCAGCGCTTTACGGAAGACTTGCCGAAGAGAAGATCATAGAGGATCCGGGTACGAAGCGAATTCTCTTTCAACTCTCCGCTGCAGGATGGGCAGAATTTGAGCTTGGGGTAAATGGTCGTTCTGTTGATAAGAAGGGGGGTTTGCGGTCCGAGGTGTGTACGCCTCAATTTCGGGTTCGCTAACTTGGCTGGTCTGTTCGACCTCACCTTGATTCTGTCTCGCTGATAGTTCCACCATGCCGCCTGATTAATTTGTTCGAACTCCTTAAATTGACTCGTAAACGGTCCCCACACCACCCCCGGCTTTTTGAGCGTTTCTACGTAAACAGCGTTTGCAGACTTCTCTTCGGTGCTTGTCAACGGATCCGCGCAATGTAATCGATGCAGTGCATTTGCGACAACTTCTGTTGCCTGGCAGTCCTCCACATTGTAATCGATAAGAGCCGCTTTGATTGAAGGACTATGGGACGCCTCCCACTCGCAACGAGAGGCAGTGGATTTAATGCCGGCCAGTGAAGGATCTGACCATTCGAAACCAAGCCAAGTGGCGATGCTCTTCAAGCCGTTTGAGTATGTTGGAAAGTAAATCTGCCCGTAGATTATTGACAGCAGGTTTATCGGATTGTGGTCAACAAGAGTGTCCTGAAGGGAAATGCCATAACGCTTGGCCATTTGCCTCAAGAAATCCGTCTCAAAGCTGCCGTAGTGGATTAGCTGCGGTTTCTCGACAGCCTTGAGTATGTCGAGAAACCGGAAATAAATCTTTGCCTCGTCTTCTGAGCCGTCAGCCCACAGACTGTGCTGTACAGCCGAGTCATTATTTTTGATTCGCAAGCCGACGAGGTAGTAAAAACCACGGTCGGGAAGCGCTTCCACATCGAAGAATACTGGCGTGCCTTCGATCGTTAGTGCCGGGCGGCCGGCGATGTGGATTTTCTCCTCACGAATTGCTAGCGCCTTTAATGAGTGGTGATACTTTTCCCTCCTGTCGCGAAGCTTTTTTGGTCGACGACGCGGCAGGAATGCAAAAGAGAGTTGTTTGACGGTGAATGTGCCTTTGTTGTTAAGCCTTTTACGCTCTATGCCTGTCATGCCGGCAAGGAGGCTCAGGTCGTCTTGCTGAGTTGCCTCCTTATGACAACGCGTTTTGAATTCACACTCTACGCAATGGCGGTTCAGTATTAGGTCAGGTGGGGTGGGGCTGGCCAGCAACACGGCGACCTTTTCAATACATTTGCGCACTTCGCCAGCCAAGGCAGAAGTCTTCACCTTCAAGGTAGCATGGTCGTCCCCGTGGATGATTTTTCCAAGGACAATGTCGCGTCCGAGCGATTTCGAGAGCACGAAGGCATCGAATGCCAGCAGCAATTTGTCGTCTTTGCCTAGCTTGTTGGTGAATGTGAATCGAATAGGGATCAGTTGAAATGTTTGGCGCCGGACTTCGGCGGGTGCGAGTTCGACCGCGTGGAGCTCGGATTCTAAAACGTACGAATCTGTCTCTACATTCGTCACCAAACTGGTGGCTAACCGCCATTTGGCGGTGTCGACATTTTTCATGTCTGGCGAAAATGCAACCTTATTGTTTGGCAAGGCTGTCACCAGGCGCTGTGTTTCGGTTATCTGGTACGAGTAATTCTGCTTCTTTACCCACTCCGAATAGGTGTTTTCAGGGGCGAGTTCGCTGGTGGCTCGCAGCCTGCATTTCGTGGGACATTTGAGGTAGGCGTGAAGCGCGTCGGAAGTAATCTTCATGATGCCAGCATACCACTACAGCCAGTATTGGTAGGCAACTTTGTTTCGGAGAAACAGTGCGGAACCGAGTTCGCGGCGTTGATGGGCAAGGAATAACAAGGCCGAGCGAATTGGAGTCGGCGTCGAACCTTCAAATCGCGCCTTATGTCGGCTCCGGGTCAGGCTCGACAAAACTCAGAGTGAGCACAACGAGTCCGTTTGACCCCTCGAGAGCCGACATCGGAGCGGACATCGTTCTCAGCCGCTTCGGGCCATAAGCTGCCGTGGCAGAAAATGATCGATGACGTTCACAACCCAGCTGTCAACTGGTAAAGTTTCCATAATCGCGACGGACTGGTCCGCCGCAGGATGCGTTTGCCCGGATGTAGGTGGTCGATGCCAACGTACGAATATATGTGCAAGAAGTGCGGGCCGTTCACACAGTTGCGACCGATGGCGGAATGCGACCTGCCGTCCGCCTGCCCGGAATGCGGCGCGCGTTCTCCCCGTGTCATCCTGACCGCGCCAGGCTGCCTCACCATGTCGCCCGCAGAGCGTCAGCAGGGCGTAAAGTACGAGCGCATCATCGAAAGATATGATGGGCACGAACCGCCGCCATACGTGCGCCCTCCTAGATCTTCCAAGAAGGCGCCCCGTCCCCCAAAGCGAAGAGCGTCTCGGCCAGCCTGACTGAATCTCGCGTCGCAAGTTCTCTCAAGCATCGACGGACGGCGTCTGGTCACCATCCGCGAGCTCGCGGAACATGGCATAACCTGCATCATCGTCACCCATGAGATAGCCCTTACTCGCCGACCCGATCTACTTGGTGATCGAGCATGCCCTATCGGTGGTGATGACGTCGCCCACCGATTGCGGCGTACCGCGATAGGGCTCCCTCCGATTGTTCGGTACCAATTCTGCCCTTCCGCCCGCTGATGCGGCCTCGGAATCGCGGCTAGCGTTCCGCACCCGAACCCGAGGCCGTGGCCTTCGGAAGGTTATACTTCCGCGCGCGAGCGTCGAGTTCTTCGACTTGTTCGACCTTCTCCCGCGTCGCGCGGCTCACGGCCCCTTTCTGCGCTTCGGTCATTCGCCCCGTGGCCTTCAGTTCAGCCAAAGCCTTGTCGATGGCGCCCATGGCTATGGCCACTATCGGTGGGGTCTGACCCACGGCGACCTTCGCGGCCTTCAGGGCGGCCGGCGTTGCCGGGAAATTCGCCCCGCCGATCACGGCAAAGAGCGGTTTCTTGATCATGTCGGCGGCCTTAGCGTACTCGTCCGCGCTGCGCAGCCCGATCCATATGAGGTCCGCACCGGCTTCGGCATAGGCGGCAGCCCGATCCAGCATCTCGGTGGTGGAACCGTTCGGAGTCGGCGCAAGGCAGCGCGCGATCAGAACCATGTCCGTGCGCGCGTCGGCGGCGGCATGAATGTTGTCGATCATCTGCGCCTTCGGCAGCACACCCGGCGCGGCATAACCCATGGCGCGATTGAGCGGACTGCGGTCATCGAAGGCCGCACACGCGATGCCGCCACGCTCGGCCTGCTTTGCGAAGCGGTAGACATTGAGCGGCGTGGCACCAAAGTCGTCGACATCCGCAACCACCGGAATATTGAGGTTCGCGGCGATGACGCAGTCATAGTCGATGATTTCGGAGACCGTGACGATCGCCTGGTCCGGCAAGGACAACCAGTTGCAGGTTGGTGGCGCTGCTGCCCACGAACACGCTTTTGAATCCGTGAACCTCGATCATCCGCGCTGTCAGAGTATCGTAGGCATTGGCGCAGATCAGCGGCTCCGGTCCGCTCATCAATTCGCGAAAGCGGGCGCCCATTGTTTTCGGGGCTGGCCGCGGTTGCGCCTGCGCGGTGGCAGTCATCGGAGCGGCCGCCGCGACCAATGCCGCCGCCGTTCCGGCGGCTTGGACAAATTCACGTCTGCTGGTTTCTTTGCTCATGATCGCTCCTCGAACGTTGTGGCAAACGCTTTGGCTCATGCCGACGCAGCTACTCCTACGGCGCAAGCTATCAGAAAGCTGCTTCTGTCTGGCAGCGCCAGACGACGTTATGCTCCTTTGCGCCCCGTGCAAACCCGTCTGTCGCGCCCCAATTCTCCGGCCCTGCTTGGTGGCCGGATTTAGCCTAGAAGATGCTGCGTCCGCTCAACAACTCATATAAGCTTCTAGCTTCCACGTCAGGACGGAGCATTTTCGATGATGCAAATTGCTGGAGATTTGACTCTCTACGACCACCATGGCGCTCCATGCACGGCGCCGGCGAGTTGTGTCGCCCGCACCACTGCCAGCGTGATTGCTACCGTCTTTGGCGCTGCTTGCCTGACGATACTGTGCTTGACCGTGCTGGCGCCCTTGTTCGGAA
>CAVUXO010000003.1:0-95695 GCA_963745515.1 uncultured Alphaproteobacteria bacterium | reverse complement strand
GGCCGAACCGACTGGCCCCGACGTGGGGTCTACTTCTTCTTTGAAGCCTGGGTGGAGAGTCGGCTTGAAAGTGGCACAGGATCACGCGTCGTCCGCGTTGGCACGCACGCTCTATCCAGCGGTTCAAGTACCAAGCTATGGACCCGCCTCTCCCAACACCGGGGTCAAGTGTCGGACGGCGGGGGCAACCACCGTGGCTCTATTTTCCGGCTGATCGTCGGCTCAGCGCTCATGGCACGGGATGGACATGAATGTGTCACCTGGGGCCGCGGGAGTTCGACCACGGGTGAGGTCCGAGCGACGGAACAGCGCTTGAGCGGGAGGTTAGCTGCGTTATACGGGCGATGCCATTTATCTGGCTGCCCGCAGATGATGAAGTCGGGAAGTGGAAGTGTGCGCGGTTATCTGGAGCGCAACTCCATCGCGCTTCTCAGCAACTACGACAAGGAGCCGGTCGACGCGCCGTCTTCTACCTGGCTCGGCCACCATTGTGATCGCCCGCGTGTGCGGAAATCGGGCGTCTGGAATTCCAATCACGTCGATGAAGCATACGACCCAGCCTTCCTTGATGTGTTTGACCAGCTCGTTTCTGGAAAAACGGTCAAAGCATGATCGTCGTCGTGCAATGCGCGGCTAAGAAGCGGCCGGACGCCGGCATGCTGCGCACCAAGGCCGGAACACCGGTGCTGCTTTGTT
The DNA here is from genome assembly GCA_963745515.1 of uncultured Alphaproteobacteria bacterium. Classification (GTDB taxonomy): domain Bacteria; phylum Pseudomonadota; class Alphaproteobacteria; order Rhizobiales; family Xanthobacteraceae; genus VAZQ01. The sequence continues at coordinate 94,999 of CAVUXO010000003.1, read as the reverse complement.
GCCGATCCGACCAAGGTCCCGAACTCCCCCGGCTACACCTACGTCAGTCCGGATGACCTGGATGAAGATGGCGTGCCATGGCGACAACGGCTGCTGGAGTACAATACGGATCATGCGAATGAATTGGGTCTTAAGCAGGCGGCTGACCTTTACTCCAATTCGGCCTATCGAGCACTGGTGGACAAAATTGGGCTAGACCGCACCTTTATTCTGTCTGCGGGATGGGGACTGATCCGATCCGACTTCCTCACGCCACGCTATGACATCACGTTCAGCGCTAGTGCCCCGCCTTATGCGCGGAGGCGAAAAACCGACCGATACGATGATTTCTGCATGCTTCCTTCCGAGTCGCGAGAGCCAATACCGTCTTTGGAGGAAGAGATTACGTTCCGCTATTCGTATCCCTTACAGCAAGAACGCGAGCCCACCGGGTCGTTCACAATTCTTCCATGCAAGAGGTCGTCGGCTGTTCATTGCAGCGGTTCGAGACCTCGACGCGTACGAATTGGCATTATGAGGCTGTGCGCGCTTACATACGGGAAGAACTACGGTTGCCTGAAGCTTGAAACACCAGATTTGCAGTCATTGCCGATGCGAATAGAGGAGATTACGCGCTGGCTGTCCGTCTTCCAGGACGCGGCATGAATTGCCAACGCAATAGGCTGCGTGTTCGGCTTCCTGACAGGACCTGTACGTGGAGCCCGTATGCAAGCCGGCTGGCAAAGGCTAGCTCACCAGGTGGAAAGTAAAAGAGTACTGACCCGCTCCTCAGTCAGCGGGCAAAGAAACCACCAGCGAGGACCACCAAGGTGGGGGGTGGAGGCGATCAGGGAAATGCACTGAACGTCTCTCACCGCCCACGGCGTAGTCCAGCCAGATCGCCCCACCTTCTGCACCAGAGACGTTCAATTCAAACCGTGCGGTGAGCACGTCGCCCCAAATAAACCAGGCTTTCCGCCACACTCCGCACTCTAACGGCCCGCAGGCCCGCAGCATAGAAATAGTAACTTTAGCACTCCTCGACTGTTGTCCGCCTCTGATGTCTATACCCGCTCCCTGGTCCACCCATTGGCCTGTCTTTCGCTTAAAACGACTTCGACCTGCCGATACCCAGAGAATAAAATACTGCATACATCTCAATCTGTTGTCCGGCGGCAGCCTCGACGACGAGATGTCTCTCCTAATGTCTGCAAACTGAATCAGGAGAGATGTCCCGCTCCGAAAGCATGGGAAAGCTTATGCAACTCCTCCTTCTGTCTAAGCGATAGAGGCTTCCCCGCCCGCCCCTTGCGGGGCTTATATTTTCGGGTCCACCCTGCCTCACTTAGAGTCTGCGGTCCCTCGGAAATGCCGAGCTCCCGGCCTCGTATGAGAGCATTCCGCATGTTGCTTTTGGACCACGGCTTGCCCTTTGAATTTGGAACTCCCATGGAATTCAGAGCGTCTACCAACTCTTCGATCTTCCTCACCTTTTTCTGCTGCAGGTCCAGGATGACCGGCGCGACTTCACTGAGAAAGGCGTCAAAGTGCCTTCCGCGGTTTCCTCTTTTGGGCGGTGGCAACGGCTGTGTTTGCTTTACATACAGGGGCTGTGTGGGCCTTTTGATGATAACGGTCATGCCACTTCTCCTAGAGTAAGCGTTATTCGTCATTCGTCGCCGGCACAGCAGTTATTTAAGTCGTGTAACTTCGTTTGTTACTAGGGGCGGCTTTGGTGATCACTTTGCCATTAATCACGAGCCGCATGTTGTGCTCCTTCGAGGATATCTCGACGGCGAGGACGATCCGTCGCTCCAATGTGGATCACTCAAGCTCATTTACGCCAGGGAAAAATTGGCGGTGCTTTTTCCCTCCTCGAGAGGGACCTCGCCGCAGAGCTGCGCCGGTGAACCTCCCCCGTTTGAGTGGACACCTGTAGTAGGCTCGAAGAGCCAGGAGGTGTCGGATGGAAGGTCGTAAGCGGCGATCGTTTACGGATGACTATAAGCAGCAGGCGGTTGATCTTGTGGCCTCGAGCGGGCGCTCGATCGGGTCGGTGGCCAAAGAGCTTGGGCTTCGCGATTCGGTGTTGCGGCGGTGGGTGGAGCTGCGACGAGCCGGGCGCGAGCCGACGGCAGGGCTGCAACGCCCCACAACGCAGGCGGCCCTGCCGTCGGCGGATCAAGCGGCAGAGATTGCGCGGTTGCAGCAGGAGAACGAGCGGCTGCGCATGGAGCGCGACATTTTAAAAAGTCGATCGCGATCTTTGCTGGAGCCCGGACATGAGGTTTCGCTTCATCGAAGATCGCCGCGCCGACTATCCGGTGACGATCATGTGCGACGTGCTCGGCGTCTCGCCGGCCGGCTATTGCGCTTGGCGCTCGCGCCCGGAGAGCCCGCGATCGGCCGCCAATCGAGGCCTTCTGAGCGACATCAAGCAGGTCCATCACGATAACCGCGGATGCTATGGCAGCCCCCGCGTCCATGCCGCGCTGCGAGCCCAGGGACGCGGCGCAAGCCGGGGACGCATTGAGCGATTGATGCGCCGACACGGCATTCGCGCCATCATGGCCCGGCCATGGCAGGTGCGGACGACCGATAGCCATCACGACCTGCCGATCGCCCCGAACCTGCTGGATCGCAGCTTCACCGCTGCCGCACCAAACCAGATCTGGCTCGCCGACATCACCTACATCGAGACCGATCAGGGCTGGCTCTACCCGCCGACGTCATGGACCTGCACAGCCGTCGGATCGTCGGCTGGGCCATGCGCGATCACTTGCGTACCGAGCTTCCATTGGCAGCCCTGCGGATGGTGATCCAGACACGGCGGCCACCAGCTGGTCTCATGCATCACTCCGATCGAGGCGTCCATATGCCTCGGGCGACTATCGTCGCGCACTTCAGGGCGCCGGCCTCAAGGCGTCCATGAGCCGAAAGGTCGATTGCTACGGCGATGGAAAGCTTCTTCCACATGCTCAAAACCAAGCTCGTCCATCACCGGCAATACGCTACACGAGCAGAAGCCCAGCGCGATATCTTTGGCTATCTCGAAGGCTTCTACAACCGAACCAGGCTTCATTCGGCCATCGGATGTGTCAGTCAAGCTGAGATGGAACAAAAGCAGCTTAATTTAACCCTGTCTACTCTTTCGGCGGAAGATCATACCCAGACATCTCCGTGCCGTCCTGCGTTGGAACTTCGAGCGTCGGTTCACCCGCTTTTTTCCATTCTGAAAACACAGACATAAGCTCATCTTTGAACCGCTTAAGGTTTGGTGGGAGCTTTTCCCAGACCGATTTTCGTCCAATTGACGATACCGAAGATGAGGATGTCATGCGCGCGACAACGGAAGTCTTCCTTCCCCAGGGGTCCCCAAACATGGGTGAGGCCGCAGAAAATTTCTGCCAGATAACCCTTTTCCTTTGCGGTCGGCGGTGAGGACCAGCCTGAACAGTGTTGAGTAGTTAAAGTCCAGGTCGTGACCAGCTCGTTCAGGGACGTGACGCCTTTTTCCATTGCTTCTTTTATCATAGAACTCTTTGGATCGATTACTTTTAGCCCTTTCCCCTCTCCTGAAATCTGCTTTTCTGAACTCGCCTTTGGTTCCCAGGTGACCGGCGTAGCCGGTGCACATTGAAGATCATCATGTTTGTTCTTGTGAAAGTTCTCAATGTAATTGGAGTTCTTCATATCTGCCGTGCTAACCTTCGCGTTCTTGAGCATCTCATTGGAGTGCGACAATTTCGTAGAGCCAACGTCAGCAAATTTGTCGGCTTCCATCAAGTCCCAGGAAAAAAGTCGTCTGCGGCTTGCCAGGATTTGGCAGCCTCGAAATAATCGGAAGCTTTCGCAGTCAACCGAACGTGCAAGATGTTCCGGTTGCCAAAACCAGAATTGTCGTCGCTCGATCAGACCCTCTTTTTCCAGCCACGAGAAGGCGCGATCACATTGAGAGGTTGAGAGCTGCGCCTCCAGTTGCCAGAATAACCTTGGATTCGCGATCCAGTACCCGTCAGCGCCAGGAAGAGAGATCCGTGCATACTTGGTCCAGTGGCGGATACGATAAAGGAGAACGCCTCGAGCGTGATCATTCGTGAGTATAATGCAAAGTGAAATGGCCGAGGGTGTCGTTTCATTGATCTTAGCCATGACCAATCCTTCTCATGTTCCGATTCTCGTGCGGCATCGGCATGCTGGACGTAGTACGCAAAACGGCGATTAAAGTGAGATTGGGACCGTCGACCCCGTGAGTAGGGGTTGGCGATGTGCAGAAGTTCCAGTGCGAACAACCAGTCCGGAAAGAGAGGGCTCGACGTTACTGCCGATCCATAACGGCAATTTGGTTTCATCTCGCTTATTTGGACCAGAGAAGAATTGCCCTCGTTTTTTCCCTAGACATAAATGTTCCGCTTGGCGAGGTTTGGAGTTGCTCTGAGCGGAAGGTTACTGGAGTGCACCCCAAAAGTGAGACACGGATAATGAGGGACAGTTCTCTAAGGAGAGGACTGATGTCCAGACAGAGATCACCGCGTATATTCAGCCGAGAATTCAAGCTTGCGGCGGTTCGGCGGATGCTGGCGGGCGAGAACGTGAGCGCGCTCTCGCGAGAGCTGACGGTTCTGCGCAAGGATCTCTATGTGTGGCGCAAGCGCTTTCGGGCGGGCGGTGCTGAGGCGCTGCGCGGCCGGGGCCGGCCGCGCAAGGCGCGATGGCGTCGTCGCGAGAGCGCGGCGAAGCGGGCGCGCCGAAGTCGCCGGTTGACGCGGCCGCGCCGGAGCGGATTGCCGAACTGGAGCGCAAGATCGGCCAGCAGCAGCTGGATCTGGATTTTTTTCGGCAAGCCTTGCGGCAAGTCAGGGAAGCACGCCGGCCGAGCGACGGGCCTGGCGCGACGGCGTCTACGCGGTCATCCAGGCGATGACGACCCCGCTGCCGCAAGGCGAACTCACGATCGAGCGGATGTGCGTGCTGGCCGGCGTCAGCCGCGCCGGCTACTACCGGCACTGGCCGGCCTCGGCGCCGCGCCAGGAGGAGACCGCGGTGCGCGACGCGATCCAGCGCGCTGGCGCTGGCGCACCGGCACTACGGCTATCGGCGGATCGCGGTCGCAGCTGCGGCGGGAGGGCTTGGCGGTCAACCACAAACGCGTGCTGCGCCTGATGCGCGAGGACAATCTGCTGTGCCTGCGGCAAGAGCCGTTCGTGCCGGTCACCACCGACTCGCGCCATGGCTGGCGCGTGGTGCCGAACCTGGCGCGCGGCATGGTGCCTGACCGGCCTCGACCAGCTCTGGGTCGCCGACATCACCTACATCCGGCTGCTCGAGGAGTTCGTCTATCTGGCCATCGTGCTCGATGCGTTCAGCCGCCGCGTGATCGGCTGGGCGCTGGAGACGCATCTGCAGGCGAGCCTGGCGATCGCGGCGCTCGCGATGGCGCTCGTGTCGCGCCAGCCCGGCACCGGGCAGCCTGATCCACCACTCCGATCGCGGCGTGCAGTACGCCTGCAGCGACTACACCGACCTGCTGCAGCAGCACGACATCCAGCCGCAGCATGAGCCGCGTCGGCAATCCCTACGACAACGCCAAGGCGGAGAGCTTCATGAAGACCCTCAAGCAGGAGGAGGTCGACGGCCGAGCCTATCGCGACGTCGCACGCAGGCACGCCGCAATCGGCGCCTTCATCGAGCAGGTCTACAATCGCCAACGGCTGCACTCGGCGCTCGCCTATCGACCGCCGGTCGAGTTCGAGGCAAACTTGCCGCCGACGAGGCACGCAGACCCAGCCCCTCGTCGGCAGGTTCCAGCAACCTGTCCCTAATTTTCGTGTCTCACCCAGGGGTGCAGTCCATTACTTCTGCTTTGAGAATTTCTTTTTTTCGTGTGCAAGCTTGCTTTCGGCGATGTATTTTGCCCCGACGTTAGTAAGCTCATGCATTATACAATCAAGGAATTCCTCAGGTGTTTGATTCTCGCTCATCTTGAGGCGAGCTATCTCCCGCCGGTATGAGGTCATTAGCGGCTCGAAGAACTTGCTACCCTCCTTGGGTATTCTCCATTTTTTAAGTCTATCAGAGGTGATGCCAAAGGCGTCGGCAACGATATGGATGCTCTTGTGCTCGTCTTTGTCTTTGTCTTTGCCTTTGCCTTTACCTTTGCCTTTGATTTTGCCCTTGCCCTTGGGTTTACCCTTATTAAGTTTGATCAGGAGATCGACGAACCCGGCAGCCCGACTTCGGAGCTTTGCGAGGGTGTACGGTTTGGAGCCGTCGTGGGTGCGCTTTTTGATTGGAGCGAGAAGTCGATTGGACCTCTCCGTAATCGAGAGCCTGCAACCCTTCATCGGTCTGTTGCAGCAAACGACGCAATTCTTTAATCTCGGGCAGATCTCCATCACCGAGAAAATGGATTTGCTTTCGTATGAAGAAAAGCAACTTATCGCGGTCACGTATCAGAACTGGCATCTTAAACAGCGCTTAGTTAGGGACGAAGTCGGTCCAGAGCAGGTGCAGCTAGGTAGGCACGGCACTCCCGGCAAGCAATCCCAACCTGCCTGGTGGACGTCCATGACCGCCTCAGGAACCCCTATTACCGGGAGCTCGACCATTCTGCACTAACAGCGGCAGTAAAAGCCGGTTCGGCCCGAGCAACTCGAATGGTTGCATGGAGCCTTCTTATTTTACCTCTGCCGAAAGGATAAGTCGGCTTGAGGATCGCCGGGGCCCGCGGCTTATCGTCAGGTTTTGTGCTCTGCAGGTCATGCCCAAATCTGGCGCGGTCTTGTTGCTGCGGTGATGCGCGTCTGGGATCGGGCAGTTGGGAGATTTGACGCAACTCATTGAGGCTTCATGTTGCCTACATGAGGTATTTGGAAAAAACCAGGCGTAAGATCAATGCATTTGACCCCGAGAATCTGAGGTTCGAATCCTAGTCCCCCAGCCAGGCAGTCCCGTCTCTGCGGGGCGTGTCCGCGTCACGGAAATAGGTGCGACATTTCCGAGCGTTAGCGCGACGAAGAGCTGTCTCTGCAGCGCACTTATTGGGATTTTTTGGCCCGCCTGGCCAATTTCGCCGACGTGTCTCTGGTCGGCACTTTCGATTCTCGGTGTTGTGTCGCTGAGACTCGGTTCGAAGTGGCAGAGACCGGTTCGATATTGGCCAACTTGCTACCAACTATGAATTGGTGCCGGTGCCGTTGTCGCCCACGATCATCTTAGCCTTGCCGCGCTCGCGGATGAGCCGATCGAGCTCGCGGTCGACCCGGATGCCGGAGATTGACGTATCGACCACTAGACTAGCAACCGGCACTCGCGCGTGCAGTCATCGACCACGACGAAGATGCGCAGGCGGCGGCCACCGATAAGCCGGTCAGCAACAAAGTCGACTGACCAACGATCATTCGGGAGCTGCGGTACCAGCATCGGTGCCCGTGTGCCCAAAGCCCGCTTGCGTCTGCCGCGCACCGGCGCATCGAGGATCACCACGCCCGGCAGCATGCTTCAAATTGACGGGACTTGTACTGGCGCGGATGCAGGAACGCGGCTCAAATCCACGTCAGACGCAACTGCGTAAAGTCGCCGAAAATCCCCAGCCCGTTTGATGGACACACAATTCTCCAACTCAGCGATTTACACGTCGACATGAGCCACGATGCCATGACGCGTCTCGGGACTATCTTGGGAGAGTTCGATTATGACATGTGCGCTCTAACTGGTGATTATAGAAGCCCGACTATGGCCCGTATGAGAATTCTTAAGGGCATGTCGGAAGTTTGCGCGGTGCAAGCCCACGGCTCCACTCGCAGAAAACGGTTACTACATACCGCAAGCCCGCCGCTGACCATCAATCCCTGCCACTAACCTCGATTGGACGTCAGCTTGCTGTTAGGACATAGTGCAAGTATGGCGATGTCTTCGGTCTGAAGCGCCAGTACGCGCCAAGGATTGTGGTGCACCATGCGTATTGTTTTGGTGGAAGACCACGATCGTCTGGCCCAAGCAATCGTGAAAGGGCTCGACGAATTCGGCTTTCGCGTCGACTCTTTTGCAACAGCAGAAGACGGCATCAGCGCGACCAGAAGCACCGAATACGACGCACTCATTCTAGATCTCGGATTGCCCGACCGCGACGGTCTCGAGGTCATCGGCGAGCTCAGGCAGCGCAATATCGAGCTCCCGATCCTTATTCTGACCGCACGCGACGGGGTCGATGACCGCGTCGCCGGTCTCGACCGAGGCGCCGATGACTACCTTATGAAACCCTTTGCAATGAAGGAATTAGCTGCGCGACTGCGCGCGCTGCTGCGTCGTCCGGGACGCGTGCTTGGAGCCACGCTCGAATCCGGAAATCTGCGTTTCAACACAGTGCTGCGCCAAGTGGTGGTCAACGGATGCGTCGTGCCGGTCTCGCATCGCGAAACCGGTGCGCTCGAGCTGCTGATGCGTCGCGCCGGCCAAGTCGTATCGAAGCGAGCACTGGAAGATGCGCTTTACGGCCTGAGCGGCGACGTGAACCCCAATACCGTCGAGGTGCTGGTCTCGCGCCTGCGCAAACGGCTCGACGAGATCGGCGCTGATTGCTCGATCCACACGCTGCGCGGCATCGGTTATCTGCTCAGGGAGTAGACCTCAATGCACTCCATTTCCTGGCGGATTTTCGTGCGGCTCGCAATCACCACGGTGCTGACGAGCATGTTTGCCTATGGATGGATCTATTGGCAGGCGCAATCGACCGAAATCGCGGTACGGCAGCGCGTGCTTCTCAACCAGGCAAAACACATCGCGAGTTACCTTGTCCTGAACGAACGCGGCGAACCAGTCCTCAATCTGCCAGAACCAATTGCCGACAGCTACAAGGCGACGACTGGCTCCCAACGTTATGCCATTCGCGATCAGGCCGGCACCATTCTGTTCGGGTCTGGCCCAGAGACGGGTCCGCTTTCCTTGTTCCGCCAGCTCACGCAAGCGGCCTACGACTACGATCCCGATGGCCCCGGCCCTCTGCACATGTACGGAGCGGCCGTGAAGAGCACTCTTAATGGACGGATCTTCTTCACACAGGTGGAGGAAGACGTCCTCGATGCCCAATATCTGAGAGCGGCGGTGAACGAGGAATTCCTCACAGATGGCGGCTGGCTGCAGGTGCCATTTCTATTGGCATGGCTCGGGGTCAGCATGCTCGCCGTGCGGCGGGCTTTGGCGCCACTGAAACAGGTGTCCCGAGTGGCGGAAGAGATTGACCCGACGACGGCCGATACCCGACTGCCAACCCGCAACGTGCCGACCGAGCTTGTCCCGCTGGTTAAAGCGATCAATCTGGCGCTCGATCGGCTCGAACACGGTCTGATGCGTCAGCGGGATTTCAACGCCAATGCGGCGCACCAATTGCGCACGCCGCTTGCCGTATTGTCGGCCAATATCCAGACCATGCAGGATAAGACCACGGCGGCCAAGCTCATTTACGATATTGAGCAGATGAGCCGGATCGTGAACCAGCTGCTAGTGGTCGCGAGACTAGAGACAACTTCACATCTGTCCAATGAAGCGGTCGATCTCCTGGCCGTTGCGACCGAAGTCGCCACCAATCTTGCTCCGCTCGCGATCGCATCAGGAAAGCATCTGGAAATACTCAACGGCACCAGCCAAATTCTCGTTCAAGCCAATCCCGAAGCGCTCCGTGCTGCCCTGAGCAACCTGGTTGAAAACGCGCTCTGTCATACGCCACCCGAAACCACAGTCAGCATTCGCCTGACGCACGAACCAACGGTCGAAGTGATCGATTGCGGACCCGGAGTACCCGCCGACAAGCGTGATCAGATTTTCGAGCGTTTCTGGAAAGGCGATCGCAATGGCAAGGGCGCTGGTTTGGGATTGGCGATCGTCAAACACATTATGACATCCCTGCGAGGCTCCGTTTCGATATCGGACAATCCCGGCGGCGGCGCTGCTTTCACGTTGCGATTTCCCCCGGTGCCGCAGCACAGCTGAGCGCGCTATGAATGGGGATTCACTGCAGTACCGTCATCAGCTTGATGACAACAGGCAGCATCACTACGAGCAGCACGACTGGAAAGATAAAGAGGCCGAGCGGAAGGATCATCTTCACAGATAGCTTGTTGGCAGCCTCTTCGGCTCGCAACAGGCGCCGATCCCGCATGTCCTCGCTGAATATGCGCAGCGCTTCGCCGATGTCGCTGCCGAGTTCCAGCGATTGCCGCAACATGGTGTTGAAAGAGGCGGCTTCATCAAGACCAAGACGGTCGGCGAAGGAGTCAAGCGCCTCGATTGTACTGCGGCCGGCACGCATCTCGGCGCCCATCATTTCCAGGTTGCTGCCGAGTTCGCGGCTCTGCTTGAACACCTCGCCGCGGACGCGGTCGAAAGCAGCTTCCAAGCTGAGTCCGGCGGCGATGCAGATCACCAGCAGGTCCAGCAAATCCGGAAAGATCTGTCGATAGTGAACCGCCAGCTGCCTTTGCCGGCGCGCCAGATACGCGTCCGGGCCCAGGATTGCGATCAACGCCACGACCGATACAAGTACGACCTTGAGCATGCTTGGCGCGTCCGGCCGAGCCAGCTCCACCGAGGCATAGGTGACGATCGGCAACAGCACGACAGCCCCCAGCCGCGCCAGCGCGTAGTAGTTGACCGCATAGGATCGGAAGTATCCTGCCCTGATCAGATCGCGACGCAATTTGTCCCGGATCGCACCGTCTATGCCCAAACGCTTGGCGTCAAAATGACGAGCCACAAAAGCATGCAGCGTCTGAAAGCTGCTCTCCTTCGACATGTCGATGGGCATTTGCGCCGTCGGCAATCGTCGCCGCATACGCGCCTGCAGCGCGACATAGTTTCCGGCGACAATTGCCACAGCCGCAACAGCCGCAAAGGAAAACGCCGGAATAAGAATGGGAGCCAGATCAATCATGGATGGTGTCGCTTCCTCCCCCAACTTGCACTGTCGTCGACTAGAATTTGAAATTGACCATGCGGTACATCACGATATTTCCGAGCACCAAAGAGATCGTGGCGTAGATCAGCGCCGGCACGACCAGCGGATGGTCGCGAACCTCCCCGAAATAGGAGGGCGAGATCAGCGCGATCAGACCGAACAGGATGAATGGAATGAGCGACAGAACGACGGCCGACATGCGACCGTCGGCACTGAGCGCCCTCACCTTCATCTTGACCTTGGCACGATTGCGGAGCAGGCGGGACAAGCTGGATAAAATCTCGGCCAGGTTGCCTCCGGTTTGACTTTGGACGTTGACCGCCATGATCAGGAACAAGAGATCCTCCTGGCCGACGCGGCGATACAAGTTGTCGATAGCGGCGCGGATATCCTGGCCGAAGGAGATTTCGTCGGAAGTCAATCGAAATTCGGTACCCACCGGGTCCGGCATCTCCTTCGCAACCAAATCAAGCGCGGCCGGCAACGGATAGCTGGCGCGAAGGCCACGGACGATCACATCGATGCTGTCGGGCAGTAGCTCGGCAAAACGCCCGATCCGTCGCTGTCGCACGATCTTGAAGAAAAGGGCAATGCAGAGAACCGCGAAGAACATGGCGGTCATGAATGACCATGCATGGTATCCGAAGATAAGCCCGAGAACGACAAATAACAGCGCATTCAGTGTGAACGTGCTGAGGAGGAGGAGATTTCGATCAAGTCGAAGGCCGGTCTGCGCCAGGAAGTCGTTGTAGCGGCGCAGTCGCGGGCTTTCGAACTCCGCAAGGCCGCGTTCATCGCGCAAGGCGTTGGGCGCCCCGTGCATGGTGCCGCCGCCTTCCTTGGTCAACGCCAGCCGGCGCTTGATCGAGCTCTGCGCGCGATGAGACCTCCATCCGATCCAATAGAGCCCCTGGGTCGCGAGCGCGGCCGCGATGAAAGACAGAACCAAGATGAGCGAAATGTCGTTCAAGGTCCTAGCCTTCCCTCACCGCGCTTGCGGTCCCAGCATCCGCCTGACTCGCCGTCTCTCGTATCCATGGCGCCACCCACATGGGTCATCATCCCGTGGCTCCTACAACGGCCGGCTGGAGTCGAAGTGGCTGATCGGCAAATCAATCCCGTAGGCCTTCAGCTCTCTCAGGAAATTCGGTCGGACTCCGGTGGCGCGGAAACTGCCGTGAATATTGCCGGTTTCGTCGGTGTGCTCCTTGACGAAGCGATAGATGTCCTGCATCTGAATCTCCTCGCCCTCCATGCCGGTAATTTCGCTCACGCTCACGACCCTGCGTTTTCCATCGGGCAAACGCTGCAATTGCATAACGATCGTGATGGCCGAAGCGATCTGGCCGCGGATGCTGCCGACGGTCGACGTCATTCCGGCCATCGTGACCATCTGTTCAAGTCGCCTGAGCGCATCGCGCGGCGAGTTGGCGTGAACTGTCGTCATAGAGCCTTCGTGGCCGGTGTTCATGGCCTGCAGCATGTCGAAGGCCTCCTCGCCGCGACATTCGCCGATGATGATGCGGTCCGGCCGCATGCGCAGAGCGTTCTTCACCAATTCGCGCTGGCGAATCTCTCCTCTGCCTTCTGCGTTGGGCGGACGGGTCTCAAGTCGCCCGACGTGGAGTTGCTGCAGCTGCAATTCCGCCGCATCCTCGATCGTGATCAGCCGCTCGTCTGCCGGGATATAGGACGACAGCGCGTTGAGCATCGTGGTCTTGCCGCTGCCGGTGCCGCCGCTGATGATCAGCGATATCCGTCCGCGGACCGCCGCTTTCAGCACATCGACAATCTGCGGGCGAATGGTTCCGACCTCGACCAGACGCTCCATGCTGAACGCACGTTCGGCGAACTTGCGGATCGATACCAGCGGTCCATCGATGGCAATTGGCCTGATGGCCACGTTGACGCGCGAGCCATCCGGCAGGCGAGCATCGACCATGGGCGAGGATTCGTCGATCCGACGGCCAACGCCAGCGACGATCTTGCTAATGATGCGCAACAGATGGGCTTCGTCCTTGAAATGCACTTTCGTCTCGTTGCAGCTTGCCGAAGCGCTCGACAAAGCAGAGCTTGTGCGTGTTGATCAGGATATCAGTGACGGTTGGGTCCTTCAGCAGCGGCTCGATCGGACCATAGCCGGTCATCTCGTCGATGATCTCCTCGGAAAATCTTTCAAGCTCGCGTTGATTGAGCGAAATCTTTTCGGCGCGCACGTAATCCGCCACATAGACGGTCACCTGCTTGACCAGCTCTTCCCGCGGCAGTTTCTCCAGCACCGTGAGATTGAACTCGTCAATGATTCGCGCATGCAGCCTGAGCTTCTCATCGAGCAGAGCTGGACGCTGCTCGATCAAATCCTTGTAGAAAGCTTCTGCCTCGCTGTTGTGGTTGCCGGCCGTCGTCAGCTGCGGCTCACTCGCACACGCGCTGCGCTGTCCCAAACAAGAAACTCATGGCCTTCCCTCCCACGCCCGTCGTCCATTCGAGACCCGTCGTCCTCGACGTTGTTACGTCAGCTTCACGCGTGATGATTTCAATTGACCGCAGAACGCCGCGAGTGCCGAAATGTCCTTGACAAAGGCTCCGCTTGACTTGTTGAGGCCTATCGGAGTGCCGGTGTTGATGCTTTCAAGCGCCACCGATTCCTCGCCGACATAAAGCACCTGCTCATCACCAAGCACCGTCTCGACGTGGCGGCGATTGCCGGATGCCTCCCATGAAGCGCCGCCGGCAGCGGTTCATCGCAACCGCAATCTGGAGATCGGCGCCGGGAGCGGATACGCCAGGCAAAACCAAATTGCGGGCGCGGCGCACTGCGTTGAGGGTTTCGACGGTCTGCCGCAGACCCGGTATCGTATTCACGCCTGTTACAATGACGCCATCCGAGGCGGAGACGACCTGGTCGGTCCATGCGAACCAGGTGACCGGCAAGTCGATCAGGATCAGCTCATAACGCAGCGATGCCAAATTGAACAATGCGTCAAGCGCGGAAACGTTCAAATCGCAAACGTCAAATGAGCTGCGTGCAGCGGCAAAGACGTGCAGCCCACTCGCGTGGCGGCTGATGAAGATATCAAAAAGCTGGTCATCGAGCCGATCGGGATTGTCCATGATTTCCTGGATCTTCAGGCGCGGCTCGAGATCAAGATAGTCGCAGACGTGACTTCTCTGAAAGTCGAGATCGACGATGCAAATCCTGCGCTCACGCGTCGCCTTGTCCGTCTTGAGCTTGATGGCGGTCTCGAGCGCAAGCGTCGTATTGCCGACGCCACCGGCGCTGGGGACGAACGAAACGGCGACGGGCTTGGCGCCACTCGCATCGCCTGCATGGTCTGCATTCCTGCGTCTGCGATGTCGCGCGATGATGTCAAGGATTTCCTGCGGATCGGCGTCAAGGGAGACCCAATCAGCGTCGCCACGGCGCAGCAGCGCCTTGTAGTCGCTCGCCGAAAGTTCGTCGCTGATCAGCACGAAGAAGACGCGGCCGCGATGGCTCGACGCGATGTCAGCTACTTTGGCGAAATAGCCCACGTCCTTGGAGGGGGACACCATCAACACAAAGGCAGGGTCATTCGCTAATCCGCGCGTGATAGCGGCCGCAAGCTCCTTTGAGTCGTCGATAGCCGTAAGTTCAGGGATGGCGCGCCGAATTCTTTGCTCGACAAGTTTTGCTCTGGTTGCTTCGGCACCGGCAGTGAGAAGATAGATCGCCATATCGACAATCGTCCTGATCAAAACCGCGGTGCGCCGGACGAGAGGTCTTCCGCCGTCATCGACGTCGTCAGAGGCGGGATTTGGAGGTCATCGAAACCTGCGAGGCCGCGCAGAAAGAAGAATTGCAGCCGCAGGTCTTTCAGCGAGATCGTGATGGTCGGCACCGGCCCACCGGGACGGCCCGCAAAGCCGAGCCCACTCTGCGCATAGGTGATGACCACATTGGCCGGAGTGATCCTGGCGAAGATATCGCACATCCCGGTGTCATAGAATGACTTCGCGTCGCCACAAGACGAGCTGCCACGTCCGTACACGATCATGTTCATGGCTGCGGCATTGTAGGCGAGATCGGCGGGACAGGTTCCGCTGCTGCATGTGCAGTGGGACGTGCTCCCATCGCAGGTGACAACAAAATCGGGCATCGCGCTTCCTTCTGGGACGCGAGGACCCAATACCGCCGCGCTTAATCCGTTCAGACCGCTGGCAACCGGGTCGGATACAGCCGCGAGCCTCAACCCAATCTGGACTGCCTTGGCGGCCGCGTTGCGCTGATAGAACACAAACAGAAATTCGATCGAGCCCAGGAGAAACACGAGCATGATCGTCATGACGACACTCACCTCGACCAGCACGGCGCCACGATCGTCAAGCGCGATAGCCCTCGCCAGCATCGACACCCGGCTGTCCATGACGGTCATCCCGACCCGACGACGCGCTCTGAGTGGGACACCGAAATGACCGGCGGGGCCAGATGCAGAAAGGCGAAGAATCCCAAGGACGGGTCGACGAAACTGGTCGAGGCCGTAATCACGTAAACGACCTCGCCACCACGATATGCGCGCAACCCTGTCGGCCCCGCCGGATTGCCGACCGCCGTGCAGCGCAGCACGACCATTGCAGCCGTCCAGCCTTTGATGCGTGCCGTGCTCCCCCGGGTCGAGCCAGTAGTCGCGAGCGCTTTGGCGTTGGCCTGTTCGATGGGCCACGCGGCCGAACGCTCATCGCACGGATTGCTGACGCGAGCGAGATAGCGCGCCGCATCGCGCACACCCATTGCGGCAAGGTGCTGCTGGTAGAAGAACCACGAGAATTCGTAGACGCCGAACAGAAGCACGAACAGCAGCGGAACCAGCACAGCGCTCTCGACCAGCGCTGATCCATCATTGTCTCGCAGGAACGTTCCGGGCATTCTTGTCAATGTCAGTGCTCGCGTTCAGGAGGCATCACCGATAGAGCTGGACCATCTCAAAATTGCTGTCGTCGCCGGGCTTCACGAGCCCGACAAGCTCCACATAGAGATCGGTCTGCGATCGCTGCAGAGGCAACGTGAGAAAGAGCTTTCCGAACGCAGCGACCGGCACATTCGAGTGGGTGCCGCCAGCGAGGCCAAGGCTCTGGCAATTGATGATTGCGGCGTAGAGCACGCGGCGATCCGGAACATCGTATAGGGCACCACCGCTGTAGCAGGCGGGTGCGCCGGATTCTCCTCCCGGCGAGCGATCCCCGACGTATCCCTGCTCGATCTCATGGCGATACACATTGTATCGGCTCGGCAGATTGGAATTGCCGGCGGGATTGCCGTCGACGATGGGCGGGGTGCGGCCGTCACCACCATGATTGACTTGCCAATAGGTCGCGAAATTCCAACTGCCGTTGCCCATCCGCCCGCCCGGAAATGGCCATTCGCGGTCAAGCGGCAGACCGGTGACCTGGCCGGGCGGAGCCCCTATCGGCCAGTCGGTGCCTGGACGAGCATTGCACGCGCCGCTGCTGCCTCCGCCGACATATCCCTTGCGCACGTTCGGCGATGGGCGGTAGCTGGGATCATTCTGGCGGCCACTCATCGTGCCTTCGTAGATGTCAAATCTGACATTGAACGCTTCCCGTACCTCGGGCAGGGCTCCAGGCCGGAAATTGACGCCATTCTGGATGAAGCATGCGCGCGGACGGTCGACGGCGATGGCTTCCATGATTTCGTCGGTGCCGGGACCTGGTTGCGCCGCCTCCAGAAATCCGTAGTCACCCGCGACATGCGGCTCATTGCGCTCGCCATATTGGCGCAGCCGCAGCAGCCGGCCCCGGATCACCGGGTCGGCGATCGCATCCTGCAGCGCGCCGCTCGCCTGCTCATAGCTCATGCCCGGGACTTCGTGAGGGTTGCAGACATAGAGTGGCGCCATCTGACAGACGACCTGGTCGAAGCCCGCAACCGCGGCGGCGCCCGCAGAAACGGAATTTGCTCCGCCGAAGAACGATGCTGGCAGAAGCGTGTTGAGCGTGATCGGTCGCACCGTGACCGCAACAAAGCGCGCGTTGGTGCCGTCCGTGGCGAGCGATGCTTTCCGACATCGGCCGGCTGTCGTCGGCTGGCAAGCGGCTGTAAAACTCGACACGTGAAACCTGCACGCGTCGGTCTTGGCTAAACAGTGTTCCGTTGGCGACCAGATTGTCGATCGCTCGAATGGCGCGTGTCCGCGCATCCGGGAGACGGTCAAGCTCAGCCGCGCCTGCAAGCGCCAGGGCGTCGGCGCCGTTCTGAAGCTGGGTTTGCAGGCTCATATAGCGCGCGCCATCGAGCGCCAGTACCGATACGCCGATGATCACAATCAGCATCATCGTCACGTAAGGCAGGATGAGGCCTTGCGTGTCAGCGCAGAACGACTTGGCGAAATTCGCCAATGTGTCTTGATTCGGTGGTGATGCCGTCAACACTCGTTTCGCAACCTTGTTCGCTTTCGAACCCGAAGCTGGTCAATAGGGTAGCGTCCCGTCGTAGCGGTCGTTCCGGGAGCACCGCCGGGCGCCGTACCACCGGCACCTTCGCCCGGCGTGGCACCAGGACGCCCCTGACCCTGCCCCGGCGTGCGACCGGTCTGGGGCCGCTGATAGCGTTGGACCGCCCCGACCATGCGTTCACCGTTGCCGTTGATCCGGCGATCCTTGACGTTGCGTGGCCAGGGATCGATCACGTGCGTGGCAGCGTTTACGTCCTTGGCATTGCCGGCGCTCAGCGTCACCGTGTCGCTGCGAGCGACATATTGAGCCGCCGGATTTTCGTAGATGCCGCTCCAGCATCCGCCTAGAGCTGCTGCGAGGATCAAGGAGCCGAGGGAGCCGAGCGATATGCATGGTTCCCTCCTCACCGTTTGATCGCCGGGCCCGTCGGCGGCTCGACACGGATCATGTGGCCATAGGGACCTTGCACCTCGCCGCCGCTGGTGACGTAGTCCGAATAGGATTTCCGCACTTCCGACTGTCCCATCAGGAAGAAGTCGGCATCGTTGCTGGGCAGCCGCTGGTCGAGCGGCGTCGCCAGACGCTGGCCCGGAGCCGCGGGCTGCACCAGATGCGGCGTGACGATGATGACCAGATCGGTCTCATGCTTCTGATAGTCCATGCTGCTGAACAAAGCCCCGAGAACCGGAACCGATCCCAGCCACGGAATCTGCGACCGGAGCCGCAGATCGTTGGCTTGCAGCAGGCCGGCGATCGCAAAGCTCTGGCCGTCGCGCAGCTCGATTGTCGTAACAGCATCGCGCTTGATCAGCGACGGAACGGTGGTCCCGGAGATCTGCACCGCATTGGCGAAGTCGAGCTCGCTCACCTCAGGCGCAATCCGCAGGTTGATCAGGCCTTTCTGCAGCACAGTCGGCGTGAACGACAGTCGTACGCCGAAAGGCTTGTACTCGATTGTCGGAGTCACCAGCCCATTCGCCGACGTCGCCGCGATCGGCACCGGAAATTCGCCGCCCGCCAGGAACTGCGCGGTATCGCCCGAGAGGGCCATCAGGTTCGGCTCGGCCAGACGGCGAATAAGTCCCTTGGTCTCAAGCGCCGTGACAAGGATGTCGATGTTGGTGCCGCCGTTGACCAGATTGGCCAGCACCACGCCGAACGGCGAAGCCGTTTCCCGCCAGAGTGCCCGCCGTCTGGATCAACGGAATGCCGCTTGGCGTCGCCGTAGGCGTGCCGGCCGGCGCATTGGCCAGGCCGCCCTGCCCGGTGTTGACACGCGTGCCAGACCGGTTGGCCGCAAACCAGTTGACGCCGAGCTGCCGACCCGCATCACGCGAAGCCTCGAGGAAGCTCACCTTGAGCAGCACCTGCTGTGATCGGCGCAACGCTCATGGCATTGACGACCCCATTCGGCGCTAGCGCGCGGGCAATAGTCACGGCGCGCTCGGCTTGCACCGCATCGCGAGCCTCTCCGCTCAGCACGATCTGCCCATCGCTGGACGAAACCCGGATGCTGCGACTTCCGGTGCTCTGCCGGATCTTTTCCTGCAGACTTCCGGTATCGAGAGTGACCTCGACATCAAGCACGCCCATCAATCGCATCATGGAATCAAAGACTGATACGTTGGTGGTGCCGACCTTCTTGCCCTGAACATAGAGCGAGCGATCGCTCATCGGCAGTGCGTCGGCGATTTCGGGCGAGCCAACAACGGCCGTCGAGAACGGCTGATCGAGGCGAAAGGTCTTGGATTTGTAGAGCGTGATGACGACATGACGGACCCGATCGCCTTCGCTTCTTCCAACTGTGCGCACCTTGCGCCTGCGCGGCGGTCGGCGGCTGCGTGCCGAAGACCGCCAGGATCGCCACCAGCATCGTGAAGACCAGGCCGAGACGGCGCTTTGACTTTGGGATCGCCCCATTTCGTGTACCCGTCGCGGGCGCCTTCCCCGCAAATCCCCCATCTTACGCAACATCACACTGCCCCTTGTTGTTGCCTATGCCCCGAATTGCGCTGCCTCACCCTGTTGTGTGCTGTGATCCTCTTCAATGTAGTAGCGTCAGGAGCCCGAGCATTTCCGCATCTTCCATCATTCATCAGTGCGCCTGACGTTGTATTCCTCGCGCTTGTTCCCGCGGACGATCGACACCGTCACCGTGCGTTGAAGGCCGCGGCGGTGGTGCCGCAGCCGGCGCCGTGGAGGCGGCGGCGCGGGCGGTGGTGGCGCGGCCGCACGCCGAGGCCTGTCGCGGCCCAGATCGCGCTCGGTGACCCGCCGGACCGAGTCGGCGTTCACGTCCCCGGGCTGACGCAAGATCAGGGAGAGTTTGCCGACATTGCTCGCGAGCAGAATCTTCTGTGCCTGCTCAGGCGTCACTTCGACCGTCACCGCCTTGGCAACCGTCGCCTGCTCCTGCCGCTCGCTGGCCACCTGATCGATCGCCAGCACCTTCACGTGGTGGAGGAGGATTTCTGAATAATTCTCGCGCTGGAGTGCGGGATCCTCGCCGATCAGCACCACGTCGATGAAATCGCCGGGCAGGACGAACCCGGCAACACCGCGAACGTCGTCGACGCGCACGGTGACCGCGCGCTTGCCCTCCTCCAGCAGGGAGGAAAGCGTGCCGCGCTGGCCCGGCCCGGTGATCTTCGAGCTCAACACAGGCTCGTTGCGGTTGAACGGAGAAAGCACCACGCGACGTCCGCCCTTGAGGATGTCGTCCTTGCTTGCGAACGCACCGTCCGGCAGCGCGCCCGCCGCCCATGGGATTTCAGTGATGTTGTCCGCGCTCACGGTCGCTCCGAATAGCAATGGCTGCGTAGCCACCACGATCGTGCCGACGTCTTGACTGGCTGCTGCCGACATGACCGCGTGAGCTCTGAAGCCATTGGCGCGCCATGAACGCTGCAATACCGCCCATGACAACGGCAAGAACGAGCACGACGACGTTGTTCGTGCGCATGGTGGCGAACTCCTTCCTCCCCCCGCACCGCGGACAAACAAAGCGTCGAGCGAGCCGCGCTTAAGTCCTCAGTGTTGACTGTGACTTAATCGTAAAAAGAGATCGTGCGCTATGTTTTCTTTGTGTGCGATCGTGAATTCGGATTCGTTTTATCGATTTGACAACGCAATGAGATAAAACAAAGCATCACCCTCCGGCCAAACACCGGACTCAACAACTCAACTTCAACGCCGTCAGCCGACGGCCGTTGCATCAGCTGCTACGTCGCGCGGCGCTTCCACCGCTGCGACGAATGACAGCCCGCGATCAATTGCCCTGCAGAGCAGTCCACAGAGCCGCCCATTTGGTATTCACCCAGCCGCCGACGAGCATGATCGTCGAAATGACGGCGACCAACATGACACCGAGCAGAACCGTATATTCGACGAGCGCGGCGCCTTTCTCGTCATCCTTGAGCTTCTTGATCAGCTGCAACGCTTGACGCATGTCTCCCTCCAATTTGCTTTTGATGCACGACCGCACTGGTCGCGCGCAGCAGGCGCGACCAGCCAAAGTCGTCTGGTGTCTCGGGTGTTGCAGCGAGCCCTCAGGGGCTCGCTGCAGAAGCGACCCTAGCGGTGAGCTACGCGATCGTGATCGTCGTCGTCGTGATCGCGACAGCGTGTTCTCATGAACACCGGATCGTCGCCGTCATCGTGATCGAGGACCGGCATGCCTTGGGCGAGGCACTCATCGTCACGCGGCGCCGTAAACACTGCGATGCAGCCGGCCGCAGCGGCTGCGCTGCCCGCTGCGCCGCAGAGGGTTGCGCAACCCGCTGTGGTGCAGGTGCCCGCAACTGTGTTGGCGCGCACCGGAACATAGATCTGGTTCCGCAGCATGTCGGCGGCAACGACGTGGGATCCAATGGTGGTCGTAACGTCCGCGTCCGCTTGCGGAGCCCTGGATTCGTTGCCCCCGGCATCTTGGACCCCAAGCTTGCCCGCGCTGGAGCGAGCGATGAAGAACGTGTTGTCGCCCGGATTGTACCAGACCTCGTCAGCGCCGCCTTCTCCCGTCTCAACCGCGACGACGGTGGCTGTTGGGCCAGACCGCTCATCGATGATCACGGAATTCGCTCCGCCGCAGCCCAGTTGGATCTCATGGCGTGGGCCGATGGCCAAGCCTTGCGGGCCCTGGCAGCCGGTCGACGCTGGGATCGTAATGGTCTCCTCGATGTGGAACGGCGCATGCCGCGAGATCTTGAGCACCACGCCGGGCCCGCGGTTGAGTGCCACTAGCCGTTGTCACAACGGTTGCCGGGACTGCCAGATAGTACGAGCCCGTGCGTGGATTGAACTTGCACTGCTCGATACCGTCCGCCGCAACATTCGTTGTTCCGGGAACAGCCGGAGTGAGTGTGATCTTGAAGTTCGGATCCGAGCCGTCCAGCTTGTGGTTGGTCCCGATGATGGAATAGGTCTCGGTATTGATGAAGGTGAGGAAGTTGTCCAACGGATCATCGTTGGCGGACAGGACGATCTCATGTTTCACGTCGTCGCAGAGTTCGTCAGCCCTCCTCACCCCGCCGTTGTAGATGACATGGGTGGTAGCACCGGTCGCCAAGCTAATCACTTTGATCGAGCTGGGAGTAGTGCAGCGTATCGGGGTGCCTGAGCAAGTGCTCTGAACGGGGGCGTCAGTTGCCCA
The DNA here is from genome assembly GCA_963745515.1 of uncultured Alphaproteobacteria bacterium. Taxonomy (GTDB): domain Bacteria; phylum Pseudomonadota; class Alphaproteobacteria; order Rhizobiales; family Xanthobacteraceae; genus VAZQ01. The sequence goes on along the minus strand of CAVUXO010000003.1, from coordinate 72,965 downwards.
GATTTCTCGCTGATCAACGATGATCACGCCGTTCGGGCCGGAGGCATTGGCCGGGCTGGCCACAACCCCGACGAAGGGTGGCGCTTGCAGTATACTGATGCGTCATCACGTTTGGTGTTGGTGTTGACGACATCGATCGATTTGTTCGTGCGATCGGCCAGAACGAAGGTATTGATGTTCGCATCGACGAAAGCAATGTCGAACGAGGTGAGCCCGCCCGGCACCGGTATGACGGTTTTGACCGCGTAGGTCTCGTCGGCGGAACGAGCCGCCACTCGCCAGCAGGCACGAAACACCCGCGCCCACGAGGCAAGCAAGTAGCTTTGCCTTGGACATTCTGTCCTCCCTGGTGGATGAGCTAACAAACAGACGCGTCGTTAAGTCGCGACTAGCCCACGAGCCCTACCACCTGCCCTGCTGTATTTGTAAGTAAAAAGTACACGCGATTTCTTACGTTGTCAGATACATGTCAGGTTTCTACTTATAATAGAACGTTTATGCACAGTGAGCAGGCTTATATCGTCAGTAGTGATCTCCCATTGTCAAAATATATCTATAAGAAAATACCTATTAGCGTATTCGTGCCGACTTCATCGCCGCAGAGTTGGATCATGCTGGCGACCGCAAACAGCCCAATGAAATAGTCACGATAAGCGCGGCAGCAATCGAAGGCGCGAACGGAATGCGCTGGCGGCGGTCGTCATCGATCTGCTGCGATCCCACCCATCCGAACCTGGCCGCGACAGTGTGCAGAGACACGAAAAGAAGCAGCAGGATGACGAACGGCAGGGCGCATTCGATCCCGGTCCAGAGCAACGCGACCGTCAACATCTTTACGTCACCGCCACCCATCCAGTGCCGCGCATAGAAATAGCATGAGGAACAGAAATATGCCAGCCGCCAGGCCAAGATTCCACCCCGCTGTGGTCCAGCGATCCGATAACAGCGTGTAGAGAAAAAACAGCACAATCAGCAGCAGGATCAACTCATTGCTGATCTTGTAGTGCTTCAGATCGATGAATGCCGCGTAGAACAGGGCGATCGACGGTGACAAGCAGGACTGCGGTGGTCAAATCAATGTTTGAGAACCATGCGGCTTCGTCACGATGGCGCGCCGATATGCCAACGCAGGACGGGCGAGATCACTCTCGAGCAGGCGACGAACCATGATGCACAAATATCCATGGAGCTTCCCGCCTCACCACCAATCCCGATTCATTCCGGCGTTGTGCCACGCGGATCGGGCACGCGCTGGATAAATCTGGCGCTCGAATTCAGAAGTTTCAGATTGTTCGCAATGGTCGGATTGTTGGGCTCGCGCTCATACGCCTTGAGGAATTTCTTGCGCGCATTCACAAGATCGCCACGCAACATGTAGGAATAACCTTGGTTGTTGAGGATCTGTGTGGTCTCGCCGGTCAGGCCGATAGCCACCCCATAGGCGCGGTCGGCGAGGTCGAACCGAGCGATCCGATCATAAGTCGCGGCCAGTGCCACCCAGGCCGTCGCGTCTCGCGGCGCCTTCTCGACCGCGTCGCGAAGATAGCGTTCCGCGACACCGTAATTGCCGCGATCGAAGTGCTCCAAGCCGAGCTTCAAAGGCTCATCCGAGGGAAAATATTTGACGTCGCCAGGTTCCTGCACAGTCGCGGTCGGCGCCGCGAATTCTGGTCCAGACAGCCAAGTGGCGAATGACGATCGTCCATCGGGCTCGCAACCGGCGACGCAGATGGCGAGCACGCCAGCCCCCAGAAATGCGCAAGCCCGCGCGATGCACATCGAAACGCGCTCCCCCTGTCCGACCGCCCCAACCACTCTTTGCTTGACGTCGTTATTTCGTTCGATGCGGCCTTAGAATTTCCCCCGGAGCTAAAGACAATAGCAGGCTAATGTTATGCTCGGAAGCAAAACGAGCCGGGCGTCAGTTTGTTGTCAGCATTGGGTTCGTTCTGTGCGAGCCGCCGATGCTACCCTTTTCTGTGGAACGCCCAATCCGTTCTGGAAATGCCTGGGATGTAGGACGACGATCAAGGTTACTTGTGCTGCTCCGTCCGTGGCTTTGTTCTGATGAGCAGCATGTCTTTCAGGTCTGCGCGGACTTAAGGGATAGGCTGTCGCTTGCGCCCGAGGGACGTCATTGCGCGGCGCAGCATGCATTCGACATGACACGAAACTTGTGGACCGAAATGGTGCAAAGATGGACTTACGGCAGGCCATAGTTGGGAAGCCCGGCGCAACGTATTGATATTGCACGGAGCCGTTTGCGACCGATTGGGAAAAACTCTCTGCAGAATCAGTCCGATAGATCGAACTCTGACTCCGAGAATCTAGGTTCGAATCCTAGTCCCCCAGCCAGGCAGTGCGGTCTCTTCGGAGAATGCCCGGGCCGCTGAAATGTGCGCCATATTCCCGTGACTTAGCGCGATGAGGCGCAGTCTCTGCAGCGCCCTTCCTTGGATTTTCGGCCGCGTCCTGCCAATTTCGCACTGCCGTCTCTTGTCGGCAATTTCAATTCTCGGTGCTGCAAACCTGAGACTCGGTTCGAACTCATAGGAGACTGGTTCGACATTCACGGCGCGCCAATACGCGACGCCCTGGGGCCAGCTTCGAGCGGAAATCTATATTCCGATGTCTACCGCCGCTATCCTTCCGCCCCAACGCCGGCATGCTGGAGATTCTGTGCAATCATAACCCCAGTCGTGGAGGCGGCTTCGCTCCCCTAAATAGCATGTGTGGGTCCTCGCGATGATCGTCTTGACAGGCGGGCCATTTCCCAATTCGTGCGCGAGGTTCTGGGTTTGCGACTGCGCCTGCGGCGCTTGCTGTCCCGGTTCGAATCAATCCACGCAGACATAGCAGCCGAGCTGGCTTTAGCGTCGTCGGGAATGACGAGGCCTTTCCCCTGTGCGATCTTCTTGGCGTACAGCAACTGGGCCGGACTGACCGGTTTGGGTTCAAACTTCCCCGGCGTTCCGCCGTCGGTTTTCTTGGAGGCGTGTTCGCTGAGGAACTTGCGGCAGATCGAGATCGACGTTTTGTACCCGGGCGGAGGCTTGACGCCCTTCTGGCGGACGAGGCTGTCGGCAAAGCGCTTCATGGCAGGCGTTGGCGGATATGCTGCTGCGCCGTTACCGGCCGCAGCACCAAGCAAGGGGGGCCCTCCGACGGAGGAGCAGTCCTTCAGCTTGCCAATGATGCGCTGGGCGACATCGCACACGGCATCAATCGCGCCGACCATCTCCTGCTTGCCGACAACCACATCATCGAGCAGGCATTCAAGCTGCGCCGTGACGCCCGGATCGACCAGTGCCGGATCGGCCTGTCTGAGGACGCCGAACAGCGACAAGCCAGTCTCGGTCGGCACGATGTGCTTTCCCTGGGCCATCAGAAAGCTCTGTTTCTTAAGCCCGCCGATGATCTCGGCTCGGGTCGCCGGCGTGCCGATGCCCTTGGCTTCCTTCAGGCGCTCCCGCAGCACTTCATCATCAACGAACCGCCAGGCATTCTGCATCGCCTCGATCAGGGTGCCTTCGTTGTAACGCGGCGGTGGCCGCGTCTCCTTGTCCTCGATTTTTGGATCGTGCAGTTGCGCAGTCTCACCGTTGCGCAGCGGTGGAAGCAGTTGTGCCTCGTCACCCTTTTCGTCGGCCGGTTGCCACTCCGGGAATGCTGCGCGCCAGCCGAGATCGATGGGTTGGCGACCGGCGGCGCGGAATTCGAAGCCACGCACGTCGAGCGTTGCGGTGGTCTGCCGGTAGCGGAAGTCAGGCATCAGTGCTGCCAGATAGGCCCGCGCGATGACGTCGAACAGTTTTTTCTCGTCGGATGACAGGCGAGGCCAGACTTCGCGCAATTTGTCGATCGTGTTGACGTTGGGAATGACGGCGTGATGGCTCGCACCCTCCAGCCCCTTGTCGTAAAAGCTGCCGCTCGCGCCTCTTCGGATCACCGGCGGATCGGGCACGGGGATGGCGCTGAACGACTGGCCCACCTGCAGCCCGGCCACGATCTTCGGCACGTCGGATATAAGGCTCTGCGGCAGGTAGCGCACCTCGGCGCGAGGATAGGTGATGATCTTCTTGCCCTGGCCGTCATAGAGCTCCTGCGCCACCTCGAGCGTCTTGCTGGCCGGCCAGCCGAAGCGCGAGCCGCATAATTTCTGCAAGGACGGTAAATCGTGCAGCTTGGGTGGCCCTTGCCGCTTATCGTCGACGCGCACAGTGAGCGCGCCCTCGAAATTCCGAGCCGCATCGGCAATTTGCTGAGCAATCTCGCGCCGGACAATTCGGTCCTGCGGCGCGTGCCGCATATGGAATTGGCCGCCGGCAACTTTCGCGGTGGCTACAACTTCAAAATAGGCGAGCGGCACGAAGTTCCGGATTTCCAACTCGCGCTTGCACACAATTGCCAAGGTCGGAGTCTTCACTCGGCCGACACCGATCACTCTCCGCGCGCCCTGTCCCAGGATGACCGTCGCGGTGCGGGTCAGCGACAGATTGTAGATTTGGTCGGCCTGGCGACGCGCAACGGCGGCGGCGTAAAGCCGGGCATATTCGACATTCGGTTTTGCCCGACCGAATGCGTCGCGGATGGTCTGCGAGTCCTGCGCGGTGAACAGCACCCGCATTACCTGGCCGCGGTATTCGTAATGCTCGAGAATTTCCTGACCGATGAGTTGACCCTCGCGGTCGCAATCGGTGGCGAGCCAGACCCGCTTGGCGGTCCGCAGTGCCTCGCGAATGGCTCTGAGCTTGGCGGCTTTGTTGCCGCCCTCTGCCGGGCGAGTGCCGTAAAGACCATCGGGCCGCAGCAGGATCGGCGACCAGCGCTTCCACTCCGGCACGACATCTTCCGGCTCGATCAGGTCGAACAAATGGCCCTCGGCTGGGAGAATGTCTCCGTAACGAGAACCCACGGCGGCGCGCACGTCTTTCGCCTGGCTGGATTTCTCCGTGATGACAATCTGATCAGCCATAATGGCTCGTTTGGAAGAATCGATTCGACAGCAGCGTCACTAGAACATATTGTGAACATGGTCAGCTCACAAGCCCGCCTTTTGACGGCATCGAGCCAGCGGCAAAGTTCCGCACCCTATGTGCCTCTAATTGTGTCACGTCGCCCCATGACGCTCGTTGAACTCCTCACCATTATCTTCCCCCCAGGACAACCGAATCGTCCGACCCCCGACCCAATGCTGTCCAAAGGCGCCGGCCCGACAGGTGCCGCGATCGGTCTATGAAGGTGCCCGCGACATGGCACGCCAGATCGCCAAGTCTTGGGACGGTCAGACATCGCGGCTGCTGCGCAAGAAGGTCGAGATGCTATTCGCACCTCAAACGCATCCTCAAGCTCGACCGGCTCCGGCTAAGAGGGCCGAATGGTGCCCACGATGAATTCCTGCTCGCAGCAACTGCCCAGAATCTTCGAAAGCTGACCAAACTAATTCCGATGCCGAACTTCAAACCCGCCTGAGGACAGGTGGTGTAACCACGGTCGCGTTCGTTCTCGTGTTAACGCGCAACCCAACCCGCTTGACTGTCCGACTTTTTCAACAAAATCGGCCAAAACCGGACTTGTCCAAGTACTGAGCATCTATCGCTGTTCTTTCTGGGCAGTGAGGGGATCATCCAGCCATCCGGCTTCGCGAGCGCCGTCGATCATCCACTGCTTGCGCATTGGCCCCTTAAAATGAACGAGCTTGGGCCGATGTGCCGGATCATCAACCAAGTCTGGCAAACAAGCGTAAAGCGATTCCCTCAGTCTGCCAATCGACCAAATGCCGGCCGCTATAACGTTGCGCATTGCTTCCTGGTCGCCAAACCATCGATGAAATTTGTCCGGCAGGCTTATGAGGTTGTTGAGGCACAAAGACCAGAATTCGGGATTCTTAGCAATGACCGCACATGCAAGATACGGATAGACCTCATCCAACGTTCGGCCTTCATATTCACGCAAGTCAATATCCATGGCTCTAGGATCGAAGAGCATATCTTTGTTGAATTCCCGCACGCATACAGAGACATCATATTCGCTCAGTTCGCTAACTGCATCGATGCGATCCACACAAACCATATCGGTATCGAGGAAAAGTGTGGGCTCGCTTATTGGCAGTCCGGCGAAGCTACGCAGCCTAAACGTCATAAGGCGGCCGGTATCACCGTCGAGCCGGACGACTTCATCGACGCCGGAAACTTCGGGGGTCGCCCGATCAGAACATTGTGTGACGCGGGCGTCAGGATTGAATTGTCGAATCGAACGGATCATGATCCTCGGCAGAATCGTATCCTGTCCAACGTGAAGAAATGCGACCCGCAGCACCATTTTTTACCTCGCCATACGTCCAATCAACGAGCGCGTCGCTCACAAATCAATTTCTGATATTTCTGAAAATCAAGCATGGCACGCGCGTTGAATTTTGGTTCTAACTCATCCCATCCAGAATCCGGAACGCCCTTGCGCTTGTCAAAGATCAGGACCCCATTAGCTTTCAAAGTGCGCTGAATATACGGGACATATTCAGTGACGGGATAATGGAATCCCATCGAAATATTTGAAAGGATGGCGTCTACGGGTTCATAGTTGAGGTTCTCGAACCGAGGATTACAGAACGCAATGTCGGCCTTTGCCACGCCGCTACGCTCCAGGAATGCTCGTGCCGTTGCATTGTTCGAATAGCCAGATCCCTGTTGATTGAACCCGTGCTGATGCTCATCGGATCGTTCTATATCGATGAGATAAAGTTGGCAGCGTTGCCGGCGATAAAGCAGGAGCTCGAAAATACAGAACCCAGGTCCGATGCTAGTAAGCGTTCTTATCGTAGAGAAATCGACGTGTTGGCCAAGCAGTTCCACTTCGCGCCCGAGTTCTTCAGTTACCGCGTGTGTAAACGCCCGGGCAACGGCGGTGGGTGTCAGAAATGACGTGAGCGCGGTCGTGTCGCCGCTTGCGAACCAGCTGACTAGGGCATCACCCCCGCCCAAGGCGATTAGTGCCGCGGTGCGTTGCAGCGCTAAGTCGGCAAGGTCCGAAGGGGAAAAATCTAAATCAATGCCTTTCATAACGCGCGAAATCCTAAGCCATACGACCGGCACATCGACTACACATCCATGGCGGTCGATCTCTTGGCCGTTCTTACCAGCTCATGACATATTCGCCATCTAACTCGAAACGCATCTCAGGTCAAAACGAACGGGACCGCTGTTGGCCCACAGCGGCGTAACTCAATGTCCGCTTGAATGTCGGCTATGGGGTGGACAAGCGGACCCGTTATGCTCGCTTCGAGTGTTGTCGAGTCTGACCCGTTGCGGATGGCGAGGTATTGACGATCAAGCCGAACGGTTGCGCCTGCTATGGACGCAAGCTTTGCATTGGACCGCCGTGCTTGTGGCGATGCATCTGATGTTCGTGGCTGACGTAGCACGAATGATGAACGTTGACGCCGAGGCCCTTTCCGTTCTCACGTTGCTGGCACTCGGGACGTTTACCGCCGGCGTCCATATTGGAGCCTGGCGTATCTGCCTTATCGGCTTGATATTCGGAATTGCGGTCCCAGGAATCGCGTGGCTCGAACAGTCGGCGCTCTTTCTTCTGTTGTCTGCGCTCGCTCTCATCGCAATTGCCGCGCCACTCTTCTGGAGGGCGCGACAGAGACATAGGGTGACGGCGAGCCTCATCCCAACCCGACGCCATCATGATGTGCCTGACGCAGGTAAGTGGGAGTCGACGCAAGGCTCCGAAAAGTAAAGCAAGATGGGTCAAGTCATTTGCTTGGCTAGCTGCTATCCGGTTGTGGACACAGAGTTACTGCATTGGAGATCACGGGACTCCCCAACGTCGGCCGTGTCGCTCGTTAGCATGATCGGATGCGTCGCGAGACTGATGTACTCAGCGCAAAAGAAGCGCCGGCAGTTCTGGAATCGCCCTACTCTGCTGCGACAGCCTGATAACGGGATATTCAATCTTCAACTTGCTAGAGACAGCAGCATGCTTTGCACCGAAATCATTGAGCCGGACTCGGCCGCGTTCGTTCGCGGTGCGATAGCGCTCGAAACCAGGAAACTTTCGCGCGCTGTCGTGGACAAGGTGTTGGTCAACGAGGTTAGCGCGCAGGTGCAGTGGGGCGAGGTGCTCGCAGTGGTCGGTCCAAGCGGAGCCGGCAAGTCGTCTTTTCTGCGGCTACTCAATCGCCTCGATGAGCCAACCGGCGGCACGGTGCTGGTCAACGGCCAGGACTACCATCAGATTGCAGCGCGTGACTTACGACGCCGCGTCGGGATGGTCTTGCAAATGGCCTACCTGTTCCCTGGGGCGGTGGCAGCGAACATTGCCTTCGGACCAATGCAGCGCGGTGAGAGTCCTTCGCAGGAGCAGATTGCCGCGCTGCTCGAACGCGTCGGCTTGCCCGGCTACCAGGATCGCGACACGAACGGTCTGTCGGGAGGGGAAGCTCAACGCGTTACTGGCTCGAACGCTGGCAAACGCTTCCGAGTCTTTGTTGCTAGACGAGCCCACTTCGGCCCTCGACGATCGATCAGCCCGCGCGATCGAGGAGCTTTTGCTGGGCATCATCCGTGAGCGCCAGATGACCTGTGTGATCGTGACGCACAATCGAGAGCAGGCTATTCGCATTGCGGATCGCGCGATGTACCTGCAGGCCGGCACCATGGTCGCGGTTGGTCCCACTAAAGAGGTGTTGCATGCTCACTGAGCTCATGGACAGCCTGAGCAAGGATGTCACTATGGGATTGGCCCAAGCAGGAGGCGCTGTCGCCTTGTGCCTTGGTGTGGTGCTGCTGTGCCGTCGCTTCTCCGTGCCGCGGCGACGGTTGCGCCATATGTGCAAAGCGCAGTTTACGCCAGCCTCCTCCCGCGGCTCGATATGCTCAAGTCGCTGGGTTTGGTGTGGATACCGGGTGTTATGGCCGGCATGTTGGTTTCGGGTGCCAGTCCAATTTATGCCGGCATCTATCAATTCATCATCGTGGCGTTGATCTTGGCCGCATCGGCGATCACCGGCCTCATCGCGACACTACTGGTTCGCAGCCGCGCGTTCTCACCAGCGGCGCAGCTGGTGCTTCGCCCGAGAGATTCGCATAGACCAGTGATGCTCTTATCGGCGCACGGGTAGCGCTGGGAAACTTGCCGGCTGAACCGTCCAGCCGCGACTGACCTTGGCCGGCCTCACAATATTACAGCAGCACCAAGGACCTGAGGGAGCTCCAAACTTGCTCACGCACAAGGTTGCATAGCGAATTCCTCTGCCCGAGCCCACCACAATCGACGATCGGCATTTGAGCGCAAGAGCCACCAATCTCGGCAATTTCAATCAATCAATTCTTGCTCTGCGAACTAAATTGGACCAGCAGCCGAAACGCAGCGCCATGCCATTCCAGCGCCCGGATAGCCAGGAATACGCATCTGTGCCGCTCGGATCATCCCACCATAAGGAGGGGTCCGCGAACAATCCCACCAATTGGAGCGATGTCGCCCTTCACATCGAAATTGAGCTTTTCGTACAAGGTTGCATTGATTGCATTGATGGTGGTGATGATACCAAGCGTGTAGCCGTCGGCCGGGAGACGCACCAGCGCTTCAGTGGCGAGATTACCGGCCGCTCCAGGTCGATTCTCGATGATGAATGATTGACCAAACCGCTCGGACAGCGCTTGTCCGATCACGCGCATGACAATGTCGGCAGGACCACCTGGCGGGAATCCAACGAGGATTCGTACCGGCCTCGTCGGATACGTCTGCGCTCTCGCAAAACGGCTGGCACTGCGACAGCGCCCCTGGCGAGGTGCAGGAATTGGCGGCGGTGAAGTTTCATGACGATGCTCCAGGCCGCCGCACCTCCTTGAACTGCTCCTCGGCCTGTTTGTTGACAGGGTTTAGATCAGGGTGCAGCTTTTTCGCGAGCCGCCGATAGACCTCTTGGATGTCGTCTTGCGTTGTTCTGCGCTCCCAGGACAGTGTAGGGATTGGCGGCCAAGATCAACTCCTGTCATTCGTGTGCTCAACTCAGATCTCATTAGGGTCCATTCGCTGAACGGGGCCTTCATTCTACACCCAGGTCGCTGTCGCCAATCTCAGGCTCAGCGCGCCGCTTGGACACGACCACGCGAGCCGGACGTAGGAGCCGATCATGAATCGTGTAGCCCTGCTCCACCACTTGCGTGACGGTCCCGGGCTGCTCTGCAGAATCGTCGACCTGCATGACCGCCTCATGTAGGTTTGGATCGAACCGCTCGCCAAGCGCTGAGATCCGGCGAACGCCGAAGCGCTCAAGTGTCCGTAAAAGGACACGCAGAGTTGCCTGAACCCCTTCGATGAGCGCGGCGTTCTCCGATGTTAACGGTGCTTGGGCGTCAGCCGCGTCGATCGTGCGCTCGAGATTGTCGACGACGATCAACAGCTCACGCGCGAAGTCTGCAAGCGCGAACCTGCGCGCGTCCCCGGCTGTCCGACTAGCCTGTCGTCGCGTGTTCTCCGCATCGGCCAGTGCCCGGAGCAAGCGATCCCGCAGCGACACGTTTTCATTCAACAGAGTGCCGACGTCGACAGCCTCGGTTGCAACGGCTTCGTCTTCTATGCTGTGCGGCCTAGCCATGCTCGTCACCCCTCATGCTGCCGCGCAAGGTTGCTGCCCTTGAGAGCAAGCTGGGCGTCCTTCACGTGACCCTGGCTGTCACCCTGTCCTTGATCGCACCGAAAAGCGGCGTGCGGGCGAGCGGGTTATGCCAAAGCCATGCACTCGCAAAGTCTATTTCTATTAGCGCAGCCGCGCTATTCGACGTGGGGGTAACGCACTTATACCCACGTCTTAGGCCGCCACGATGAGGCAGGCCGATCGGGTGGCGACTGGTCCAACTACGGCGGGTGCATGCGTGGACAGTGGAACCGCCGAAAAGATAATGGCTGTGCCCGCCCGTGATGAGGATAAACTCGTTTGAACGCTTCCAAGCGCAATTCCTGTTTTCGATGAACCAAGAACTCGACCCATCGCCGAGATTCATCTGATGGTTTGGTCTACCTCAACTACTCAAGAAGATGATCTTGGAACCGGCAACGTTCGCGACCTTAGGACGGTGCGGTCTCTTAGGGACGTGCGCCAGTCGCGAAAAATACTGCGATTTCCGCAAGGACCTATCGACAGAGCTTGACCATGATCTCGTTTTGGCTTGGGCGCTGCTTCAGCATCATCAATTATCAAGAAAGCTTCTGAGAATTCCTCGAGTGGCTCGGGTGCTTCAGCTTCCGCAGCGCCTTTGCCTCGATCTGCCGGATGCGCTCCCGCGTCACCGAAAACTGCACGCCGACTTCTTCCAGCGTGTGGTCGCTGTTCATACCGATCCCAAAGCGCATGCGCAGCACCCGCTCCTCACGCGCAGAGAGCGAGGCGAATGCGCGCGTTACCGTGTCGCGAAGGCTTGACTGGACAGCCGCGTCAATCGGCAGGAGCGCGTTCCTGTCCTCGATGAGATCGCCGAGATGCGAGCCGTCCTCGTCGCCGACCGGCGTCTCAAGCGAGAGTGGCTCCCTGGCAATCCGCAGCGCCTCGCGCACCCGCTCGGGCGAAACGTGGAGCTTATCGGCAATCTCCTGGGGAGTTGCTTCGCGCCCCTTCTCGCCGAGAATTTGTCGACTGGCGCGCACGATTTTGTTTATAGCCTCGGTCATGTGCACGGGCACGCGGATGGTACGCGATTGATCGGCGAGCGAGCGACTGATGGCTTGGCGAATCCACCAAGTCGCGTAGGTTGCGAACTTATAGCCGCGCCGGTACTCGAACTTGTCCACTGCCTTTATCAGGCCGATGTTGCCCTCTTGGATCAAGTCGAGGAACTGCAGACCTCGGTTTGTGTATCTCTTGGCAATCGAGATGACGAGACGGAGGTTCGCCTCAACCATTTCCTTCTTGGCCTGCCGCGCCTCACGCTCTCCCTTCTGTACCCTGTGTAAAATCCCACGGAACTCTCCGATCTCAATTCCAGTCTCGCCGGCAAGCGCGTGGACCTGAGAGCAGTACTCCTTGAGCTTCACCTTGTCTCGCGCCACAAGATCCGCCCAGCCCTTGGCCGAGAACTTGGACACTCGGTTGAGCCAGAGCGGATCAAGCTCGGCTCCCCGATATCGCCTGAGGAAATCCTCGCGTGCTACACCGTGGCCCTCTGCCAATCGCATCAGGCGGCCCTCGTAACCGACGAGGCGCTTGTTGATGTCGTAGAGATGCTCGACCAGCGAATCAATGCGCGCCTGGTTGAGCCGAAGCGATTTCACGTTGGATATGATTCGCTGTTTGAGCACTTTGTAATTGCGTTCCTGCGACGGCGAGAGCGACGTGCTCCTCAGTCTGAGCTGAATGTCTTGGTCCTGCAGCCGACGCAGCCGCTTGAATTCGTTCGCGACGATGTCGAAGATCTTGAGCACCTCCGGCATGAGCTCGGCCTCGATAGCGGCGAGCGAGAGCGAGCCCTCCATGTCGTCCTCGTCGAGGTCACTCGCGGCAGACGCCCCGTCGGCTGTCAACTCCTGGCTGTCAGGGCATTGCCTGGCGGCATCGGACGGCGTGGCAGACGCTATTGCCTTCATCGGCTGGCCGCCGGGCGCTTGAGCCATCGGGGCCTCTACGATTGGGCGGCCGTCCGAAACAGCGGGAGCCCAGATCGTCTTCGCGCCGGGCCCCGCATAGGTGGCTTCCAGATCGATGATGTCGCGCAGGAAGACCTTGCCCGCGTTGAGCTCGTCGCGCCAGATCATGATGGCCTGGAAAGTCAGCGGGCTCTCGCAGAGGCCCGCGATCATCTCCTCACGGCCAGCCTCAATGCGCTTGGCGACAGCGACCTCGCCCTCCCGCGAGAGCAGTCCCAACGGGCCCATGTCACGCAGGTAAATGCGGACCGGGTCATCGCTGCGCCCGACCCCTTCTTTAGCCCCGGGCTTGAGCGGGACCGCACGCTCCACATCGACCAGTTCGCCGCTCTCGCCTTTCTCCTCCTTTGTCTGCTCGCCGACCACAGTTTCTTCCGAGGACTCTTCGTCGGCTTCCACCACCTCGACGCCCATTTCGTTGAAAGCGGCGAGCACGTCTTCGATCCACTCGGAATTGAACTCTTTTGCCAGTGAATTGATGTGGTCAAAGGTGACGTAGCCCCGCTCCCGAGCCGTGCGAATCAACGCCTTCACCAATTCGTTCGATAGGTCCAGCCGTGGACTGTCCAGCGGGGTCTCGGGATCACCCTTCCCCATCAGCTGTTCCTGCTGTGGCGTTGCTTCGGTCTTGTCTGCCATAACCTCCACGGCCAACGCTGAGCTCGCGCCGCCCAATTCCCGGCATAAGGTCCTTCTTTGATGCGTCGAAGGACTATCGAAACAAGGAGCCGTCGTTCAGTTGATCAAGGGCTGGCAATTGTCGGGCAATTCACCCTTCCTTTTCAACAGAAAAGGACTGAGGTTGCGTTGCCCATAGTTGTGTTGCCCATATATGGCTGCATTGTTGCCTATACTGCCCTGGGCGCGCAGGCTTGTCAGGTCTACTTGGCAGGTCTGATGGTCTAAAATCGCGCTACCGTACGGCCACGTGCAGCCGAGGAGGTGCCCGACTGAGAAACCGCCTTCTTCGGCGCGGCTATTAATCCCTCCCGTATTGCTTGCTTGCGCGCTAGCTTGCGGGCGCGCCGCACCGCCTCCGCCTTTTCACGGGTGCTCCGCTCAGACGGCTTCTCAAAAAAACGACGTCGTTTCATCTCGCGAAAGACACCTTCACGCTGCATTTTCTTTTTCAGGACGCGGAGAGCCTGGTCTATGTTGTTGTCGCGAACGAGCACCTGCAATGCTGTATCCTTCCGAATTGAGTTCTGGTCATCAGCCGCCGAAGTGCCGATGATTGGTCACTAGCAGGCAATCTCTCGGCATGGCGATTGTTTCTTTATCCGTTCACAATATTTCGTTGTTCGATGGTCTAGACCTTGCGCTCTGCAGGCCTGTGTCCTATGTCAAGCTATCGAGCTTTCGGCCGGACGACTTGGCCTCGCAGCGCCGCGGCGCGCCTGACTAACGACCTTCTTCCAAAATCTCGAACTTAGCGACCGCATGCCACATGCGGTCGACTCTACACACATCAGAAGGAGTTAGTCATGTCTCAGGGAACCGTGAAGTGGTTCAACGGCCAAAAGGGCTTTGGTTTCATTCAACCGGACGACGGCAGCAAGGACGTTTTTGTGCATGTTAGCGCAGTCGAGCGCGCCGGAATGCACAGCCTCAATGAAGGCCAAAAGGTAACGTACGATATCGTTTCCGATCGAAAGTCCGGAAAGTCGTCGGCCGACAATCTGCGCAATGTCTAGCTGACACTGCTATCGGCGCGCTTTGACCACGGATGTACCGGCAAAGCTGCAGCTAAACCCGCGGCCAGTTTCGGCCGCGGGGCCCTACCTGCGTTCGAAGACACAATTTGAAAATGGCATTGAAGTTGGGACAATTTCTTCCTGGTTTTCCCTTAGCTGAATTTTGAGCTGCCAACTGCGGAACGCCTTGGTAGCCTGCACCGCCCGGCCATAAAGCTCGGGCTCCAGCTACGTCTAGGAAATTTACCCCCAACCCTCTGAAATCACGTGCCGAATGGCCTTAGAAATTGATCAGCTCGGGGCAATTTCAATCGAATTCCCTGTATTTTTTCCTATTTTCGGGAAATTCAACCGGGAGACCGGTTCGCACGCCACTGCATCGTGGGCTGCTCGCAGATTGACCTCTGCCTTCGGGATAGGTGCATTCATTTAGACTTGGTTCCCGCCCTGGTACGATTTCGGCACGGTCGGCTCTCGTTCCAACTCGCGCGCCGACGCAAGCACAACGAAAGAAGGTAGGCATGGGTAAAATATCGAGCGCGGTTGCAGGGGTCATGATCTTTATGGCCGCTCCGCACACAATCGGCCGCGCTGAGCAGTCCGTGCCCCCCGTCGTTGGCGACTATGGACCATGGGGAGTCGATCTGACCGGCATGGATTCGTCGACCAAGCCCGGCGACGACTTCTTCCGATATGCCAACGGTGCCTGGTATGACCGCACGCGCATCGCTCCTGATCGTGACAGCAATGGGGTCGACAGGATTTTGAGTGATGTCGTGGAGCTTCGTATCCGCGATATCCTCGGACGCGGCGCGGATGGCGTCGAAGCTGGTGCCCGCGCGGATGCTGCAAAAATCGGTGCCTTTTATGCAGCTTTCATGAATGAGGCCCGTGCCGAGACGCTCGACGCGCAACCGATCAAACCACTCATTCAAGAGCTGCGCGCGGCAGCGTCGCGCGATGATCTCGCCAGGCTGATGGGCACGTCGCCTGTAACGTTCTTCAGCTCGATCTTCAACATCTCGATCGACGTCGACGCCAAAGCGCCGGACAAATACGCCGTCTCGATTGGTCAGAGCGGCCTTGGCCTTCCTGATCGCGATTACTACCTGACGCCACAATTTGCGGACAAGAAGGCGGCTTATCTCGCCTACGTTGCACAAATCCTTGAGATGATCGGCTGGGAAGCTCCGCAACAGTCGGCTGCCGCGATCTTGGCGTTTGAAACTGCAATCGCCGGGGCGAGTTGGACCGTTGCCGAGCAGCGCGATTCCGAGAAGACGTATAATCCAACGAGCGTGGCGCAGCTCCAGCAGACTGCTCCATTTCCATGGCGCAGGCTGTTGGAGGGTGCAAATCTGCGCAACCTCGAGCGCGTGGTGGTGCTGGAGAATACTGCCGTCGCAAAGATTGCGGATCTATTCGCTCAGACGCCGGTGGAGACGCTCAAAGCCTGGCAGGCCTTTCACCTCACGGACTCGGCCGCACCGTATCTCTCAAAGCGTTTTGTCACCGCAAGTTTCGATTTTCGCGGCAAGACTCTTGGCGGGGTGCTCGAAATCTCAGAGCGCTGGAAGCGCGGGGTGAGCGCCGTCAACGGCACCATGGGAGAGGCGATCGGGCGGATCTATGCGACGCGCTATTTTCCGGTCGAGGCCAAGAAAAAGGTCGAAGCATTGGTCGAGCAGCTCCGCCTGGCGTTGAAGGGCCGCATCGAGCGGGTCGCGTGGATGAGCCAGGAAACGAAAATCAAAGCGTTGGAAAAGCTCGCGCGGTTGAACGTCAAAGTCGCCTATCCGGCCACGTGGCGCGACTACTCGACCCTGGAGGTTCGGCCCGACGACCTTGTCGGTAACCTGGAGGCTGCCGGCCAATTCGAGTGGCTTCGAAAAGTCGATCGGCTGAATTCGCCTGTCGACCGCGATGAATGGATGATGACTCCGCAGACGGTGAATGCCTATTACAGCCCCAACCTGAACGAGATCGTCTTGCCGGCGGCGCAGCTGCAGCCTCCCTACTTCGATCCCGCGGCGGACCCGGCGGTGAACTATGGCGGCATCGGCGCTCTCATTGGCCACGAGTTGACGCATGCGTTCGACGACGACGGGCGCAAGTTCGATGCAGCCGGGGTGCTCTCCGATTGGTGGATGCCCGTTGACGCCGAGGAATTCAACGCACGAGCCGAGGAGCTCGGTCGGCAATACGACGCCTTCGAGCCCTTTCCCGGAACGCATGTGAACGGTGAGCTGACTATGGGCGAGAACATCGCAGACCTTGGTGGGGCCTTGATTGCCCTCGACGCCTATCATGGTTCGCTCTCGGGCAAGCCGGCGGCGGTCATCGACGGACTCACCGGCGACCAGCGGTTTTTTCTCGGCTTTGCCCAGAGCTGGCGCAAGAAAACGACTGAGGACGCACTCCGTCAGCAACTGGTGTCTGATCCGCACGCTCCGGAGGAATTCCGGGTCAATGGCGTCGTCAGAAATATTGACGCTTGGTATGACGCGTTCGGCGTGAAGGCGGTCGACAAGCTCCGATTGGCACCTGAGGCCCGCGTTCGGATCTGGTGACGGAACTCCTGGCCTGGGCGGCCGTGGCGAAGACGGCCGCCAGCGTCCAGAGACCTTCAGCTTGCGCCTCCGTGCAAAGTGGTCGTCGACATCCAGCTGCGATGGGCGCGCAGCCGCAGCGCGAGCATGATCATGACGACACCGATCGCAACCGCATAGATCGCAATCAACCAGATCAAGGCGAGCGCGCCGGTGCCCGGGAAGATCAGCACGCCGAGGCCGAACAGCACGGACAGCACGCCGGCGAGCACCAGAAGCCATTCGCCCTCGATCTGCTTGCGCAGCTGGATGGCGGCCAGGATCTCCATGACGCCGCGGACAATCGCCCAGGCGCCGATGAACATGATCAGCACGAGCGCTGTAATGCCTGGCCAGAACAGGGCGATGAGGCCTGCGGCAATGCCGAGAATGCCGGTGAGCACGAGCCACCATCTCGGAACCGCGTCACTGTGGCTCGTGAACGAGGCAGCCAGTGCAAGCACGCCGTCAATCAGGGCGAAGGCGCCGTAGAGAATCATCAGCGTAAACAGCGTCACGCCCGGCCAGATGAAGGCAAGGATGCCGAAGGCGATGGCCGCAACCCCGCGTAACAACAATAGCCACCAGTGTCTGGTCAGCTCCTGGAGCAGCGGAACATGAGGCATTGGCATAGTGAGATTGGTTGGCATGGAGCACCTCCAGTATGGTCTCATCGATCATTCAGTCGCAAACGCCGGCGCCCCGTGGCTCATCGCCTTCGGCCGCCGCCTCTCATTTGCCCGCCGCCGCCGCCACTTCCTCGGCACGCGCCGGATCGGTGCCGAAGCTTGCGGGAGCCATTATTGAGACGGCCATCGCCCAGCGGAGCCAGGCTGCCTGACACGGTTGCCATGGTGTTTCTCCTGGATCGCTCTATTCGTGCGGCCTCCTGACGACGCAGCGAAAGCCGACGTGGCTGGTCGAGGTGTCGACCGGCTCGCGCGTGACGCGCCGCCGGCCGGTAGCGGCGGCAGTAGTTCGGCGCGCACAGGTGCGAGCCGCCCTTGAGCACCTTGCGCGGAATCCTGATCTGCGGCTGGCAGGGGTCGTAGCTGTCGTCCTCGCGCCCGCCGCGCGGGTTCTCCGGGATGCAGCAGGCCTTCGGCGCGTCGGCCTCGTGCTTGGGCGAATACCAATCGCTGGTCCATTCCCAGACGTTGCCGATCATGTCGTAGAGGCCGTAGCCGTTGGGCGGGAACGCAGTCACCGGCGAGGTGCGCTCGTAGCCGTCGGTCGCGAGGTTCTCGTGCGGGAAGTCGCCCTGCCAGGTGTTCGCCATGTGCGCGTCCGCCGGGCGTGAACTCGTCGCCCCAGGCGAACTCGGCACCGTCGAGCCCGCCGCGCGCGGCGAATTCCCACTCGGCTTCGGTCGGCAGATCCTTGCCGGCCCAGCGCGCATAGGCCTGCGCATCGCTGATAGGCGACGTGCACGACCGGATGATCGTCGAGCCCGCTGATCGAGCTGCGCGGACCGTAGGGGTGCCGCCAGTTGGCGCCGAACTTGAACGTCCACCACTGGCTCCAGTCGCGCAGGTCGACCGCGTGCCTCGGCGGGCTGAACACCAGCGAGCCGGCCTTGAGCATGTGCGGCAGCGCGCCGGGATAGTCCTTCGGGTCGGGCGCGATCTCGGCGAAGGTCACGTAGCCGGTCGCGTCGACGAAGCGGCGGAACTGCGCGTTGGTCACCGGCGTGCGATCGATCCAGAAGCCGTCGACGGTGACGCGATGGACCGGCGCTTCCTCCGGATAGTGCCTGTCCGAGCCCATGCGGAAGGTGCCGCCCGGCAATCCAGACCATGTCGGGCTTGGACGGCGCAACGTCCGTGCCGGCCGGCGTCGACGGCAGGACGGGGGGTGGAATTTTGTTGAGCACCACGTCGGACATGCCGCCATCTCCATGCGTTATCGCGCTCCCACCGTCGCATCCTCGAACTGGAACACGGTGCGCCAGTCACGCTTCATGTCGACCACGGTCCAGCCGCGCGCATTGGCTTCGTCGAGCGCCTGTCGAGCTTGCCGACGTGCGACTGGCGGTCGTAGGCCCATTCGCGCTCGGCATCGGTGTGATGAACGAGTCCCATGAAGCGCGCGCCGCTGCCGGCCGCGGTCCACTGCAGCATCTGCAGATCGCCATCGCGAATTGCCGAAGGCGAAGATCGGACGCCGCCCGATGAAGCGGTTGATGCCGACCGGCTTGCCCGGGCCGTCGTCGATGAACTCGACCTTGGCTTCCTTCCACAGCACCGGCTTGCCGTCTGCGCCGCAGCTGGAACTTCGTCACGCCGGAGGAGCCGACCACCTGCTCGGGCGGGATGCCGTAGACCCGCTCGGCCCACGGCCGCATGAACTCGACGCCGCCGCCCGACACGATGAAGGTCTTGAAGCCGTTCGCGCGCAGATAGCGCGAGCAGCTCGAGCATCGGCTGGTAGACCAGCTCGGTATACGGCCGGTTGAAACGCGGATGCTTTGCGGTCGCGATCCAGTCGCTCACGGTCCTCGTGAAATCGTCGGTGGTCATGTCGGCGTGGGTCACGGCGATGATGGTCAGCAGCTCCTTCTCGCCGATGACGGCGAGCGCCTTGAGATCGCCTTCGATCACTGCCTTGAACGGCTGCTTGCGTCTTCCAGTCCGGGTGCTTCGGCGCCAGCGCTCTCACCCGATCGATCGCGAAGGCGAACTGGACAGTAGATCGGCTGCTCGGCCCACAGCGTGCCGTCGTTGTCGAAGGTCGCGATGCGCTCGGGTGCGGGCACGAACTCGGCGCTGCACTCGAGCGTCACGCGGGCGACGAAGTCGATGATGGCCCTTTTTGCGGTGCCGTCGTTCCAGGACGGCAGCGGATCGGATGCGGGTTGCTGCGCCGGCGCGGCTGAAGCGATGCCGATGCCGGCGAGCAGGACCGCTACGAGCACAGCCCGTCGTGTCATGATGTGGAGCATGGGGAAGCTCTCCCGCTAGATGCGCGGCCCGATTGTCATACGCCGGCCGGACGACGACCGTCATCGGCCACTGCCGACCGTGCTCTCCTCCAGCTTCTGCATGACCCGATCGACACTGAAGCTCGATGGCCGCTGTCGTGGCGCAAACTCTCTGAACGTCGCGATGAACTGCCCAACGATCTCTTGTGTCGGCACAACCAGGAACGAGCGGCGAAGGACGTAGTCGTTGTAGGTGTTCGAAGTGGGAAGCTTCCAGCGATTGGTCTGCGGCAGCTGCGTAAGTGTGGATTCCTCACGCGCATCCTTGCTCAGTGTGCTTCCTCTCATGTCGCTTCCTCTGCGCTTCATGTCACGGTGCTGCGTCTTGCCCGGTTGCCGCGCAACGGGCTCAACGCTTCGCCCGTTCTCTGGACGATCGTGGGTTGGCGATGATCCGGCGTGGAGACATCCGGCGGCACGGCGGGTCTTCCTCCGAAGTGCTCGGAGCATCGCGACACACTACGCAAGCCGTCATCCGTCCTCTATTGGACCCTGGTCCAACATCGCAAAAGAGAGCGACGGCAAATGGCGGGCCGATCGCGTCGCGCAACGCGCGCAGTATGCCGGGGACGACGTTAAGGGGCTCGTCGACGGACGATTACGCCCTTTTTGTTCACTCACGCGCAGTGATCGCGTCGATGGCGGCGATCAGCACATCGCCCTGCAGCGGCTTGAGCAGGTAGGCTCGTGTGCCCACGGCCTCGCAACGCGCGCGATTACCGGCTTCGTCGTGACCCGTGATGACGACGGTCGGGATGCGGATCCCGTGGCGCGTCAAATGATGGAGCAGGTCGAGACCGGTCACTTCCGGCATCTGCATGTCGACGACCAGGCACTGCGGCGTGCCGTGGCGCAGCGACTCCAGGAATGCCCGCGCTGATTGGTAGGTTGCGGTGCGGTAGGAGCAGGTGCCCAGCAGGCGCGACAGTGCCGTCAGCACCGAGGCATCATCATCAACGATTGCTACATGGAGCGGGTTACTCGGCATGGCGGCTATTTGCTGCATCGAAAGTCACTCGTCGAGTTGGCCTTAGGGCCAACGATTGCGGAAAACCTCAATGAGACGTTGCCTGAATGCCGGCGCGCTCCGCCAAGCGTACGAGCTCTGCAAGGCTGCGCACACCCATTTTTTCCATCATGCGGCTGCGGTGGACCTTGATCGTTTTCTCGACCGTGCCGAGATCATAGGCGATTTGCTTATTGAGGCGTCCGGCAATCACATGCCCGAGCACCTCGCGCTCGCGGGGGGTGAGCGTCGCGAGTTCTCGCTGTGAAGAATTCCAGCTCGGCGCGGGCCTCCCGGTCCCTGCTCTCCCGTTCCCGGGCGTTATCAATCGCTGCCAGCAAGGCGTCGGCATCGACCGGCTTGGTCAGAAAATCGACTGCGCCTGCCTTCATGGCTCGCACGGTGGTCGGAATATCGCCCCGGCCTGTGAGAAAGATCACGGGGCGCTCGATGCCCTTCGCGGCCAGCGCCTGCTGCAACGCCAGGCCGTCGAGATCTGGCATCGCCACGTCGAAGACAGCGCATCCGGGCATCGAGGCGTCGTGCTCGCGCAGGAAATCCTCGGACGAGGCAAATTCGCGGCTGTCATAGCCCGAAGCGCGCAGAAGCCTGGCGAGCGCCTTGAGTACATCGGCGTCATCATCGACGAGAAACACCGTGAAGCCATCTTGGGTCATTTTGCAGCCACCATGACTCTGTGCGCGGGCAGCACGAAGACCGCTCGCGCGCCGCCGGTCTCGTTGTTGACAATCCTCAGATCGCCGCCGTGGGAATTGATGATGGTCGAGCAGATCGAGAGGCCGAGACCAAGACCGTGCACCTTGGTCGTATAGAACGGCTCGAACAGTCGGCCTTGCTGGTCGGGCGCGATACCGCGGCCCTGATCGGACACACTGCCCTCGACAAAGCCATCCTTTATCGTCCGTGTCGTCAGCGTCAGCAGGCGTCGCCGCGTCGATATCGAGCTCATCGCGTCCGAGGCATTCATCGCCAGATTGAGCAGAACCTGCTGCAGCTCGACCGGGTCTCCAACAGCCAGCGGGAGGTCCTCGGCCAGGTCAAGCTGAACTGTGACCCGGCGTGAGATCAGCTCGCTGTGCAGAAGATTCAGTGTCGATCTGAACAGCTCATTGATATCGACCGCTTCATATCTGCTTTCGCCCTTCTTCAGCAGCTTTCGCACCCGGGAAATGACTTCGCTTGCGCGACTGCCCGCCTGCACGATGTCGTCAAGAGCACTGCCGATCTCGGGGAGGTCGGGGGCATCTTTCACCAGCATGCGTTGCGAAGCTTGGGCATTCGCGAGGATCGCCGTCAGCGGCTGATTGAGCTCGTGCGCGATTGCGCCCGAGAGCTCGCCCACCACCGAGACGCGGGTGAGATGCGCAAGCTCCCTGCGTTGCAACTCGATCTGATGTTCGGCGGTTTTGCGCGCCGTGATGTCGGCGACCAGCCCGCTCAGCTGTACCGGACTGCCTTCGTCGTCATAGGTCGCGTGTGCCCTTGCTGTCATCCATCGTGTCTGCTCTCCAGGCAGCATGACGCGGAACTCGCACTCCGCCGGCACGCTGCTCCGGACTGCGGTGCGCATGGTGTCCTTCAGCATGTCCCGGTCGTCCGGATGGATCGTGCTGCCGACCGTTTCCCAGCTAAGCGGAGCATTCGCCCGCAGGCCGAACATGTTGCGGCAGTGCTCGGTCGCCCAGTAGTCGCCGGTTGCGAGGTTGTGCTGCCACAAGCCGATGTTGGCCGACGTGGCTGCGAATGACATCTGCTCCTCACTGTCGCGCGTTGTGCGCTCGGCACGTCTGGTCTCTTCGATAGCCGCGCCGAGCAGGAGCACCGGGATGGCAAGCCCGATGAGGAAAACCTGGAGGGCGAAGACATTGGTCTCCGGATCGCTCGCAATGAACAGGCTTGGGCCGTTCAGTGCACGCCAAATCAGGACGGCGGAAACAATCAGGACGGCTCCGCTCGCTCCGCTCGCCCCGAACCTCACTGTGGACCATAAGATCAGCGGCAGCGGGGAATAGAGGAGCGCGGGGAGAAACCCGCTTTCGAACGTGCCGGCGCTGACCTCGAACGCAATCGTGCAAACGACCACGAGGGCTGTGCCAATCACAAGGGCCTCAACCGTCCGCAGCGCGGGCGCGGACGGCACCGGGGGCTCCGCCAGCAAGATGAGGGCAATCGGCGTGAGCGCAAGATTGCCGAGGCTGTTGGAGGCAAACCATTGCGTCCAGTGCAGACCGAAGTCCTCGAGCGATCCGCCGCCCAGGATTGGCACGAAGGCACCGCCGAGTGCCACGATCGCCGGCACCACCAAGGCCGTTATAAGGACATAGAGCCATGTCTTGCGAACATCGCGGAACCAGGGTCGTTCTCCGACGAACCGTCGCATGGCGGCCGCGCTGACGACGACGATCAGAACGTTGGTGATGAAGGCGATCAGCAATTGCAAAGCGCCCATGCCGACACCGAGCTCGACGACGATGTGCGCTGGGAACGCCGCAAGGATATAGATCCACCAACGTTTCGGGGGTGCCAGAACCAGCGCGCAAAACAACACGGTGTTTGGCGGCCACAATGGGGCAAAGATCTTGTCTGACAGCGTTCCGATGAAGAAGGCAATCTCGGCGCCTACGAAATACCCGATCGCGACGACCGCAGCCTTCCCGACGTCGCTATTGAAGCGGACAAGCGCACGTTTAAACAGGCTGCCGCTCGCACGCATCAGAGCTTGCTCCGACCAGCTGTTAATGAGATTGCGGGGAGCGAGCGCGCATGATGCGCGAGCAGATCGAGGTCCGCGCCGGAAAAGGCCAAGCTGGCAATCAATTCGCGTCCGTCAGGACATACAAGTGCGCCACTTGCGAACAGCCAGCAACGAACAACAACCCTGCGCGCCCTCGTTGCGCGCATGGATCGACACGAAACCCAGCAGTCTTGCACGGACGAGCTCTCATCGCTTGCTGCTCGACCGTCCCCAATGGCATTATAACTCTTGGTTGTTCGGTTGCACCAGGGTTGTCTGGAGGTAAAGTTCCCAGGTTCCGGGGCTATTGCCCGGCAACCTTTGTGGTCGCACGCCGGTCGCGGCCCCGGCGATAGCTACTTCAACGCGGCATTGCGGCGACGGACTGGATTCCTCTCTTTCACATTTGTGGACATCGGCCCGATTGTCGCCGATCGTGTTCCTCACCTTTGCACAAATCGTGATTGGTCATCGCTCACATGGATATTGGACCAGCGTCCAATCGATCAATCGCACGCGATGGCGTAACGTGTATCAATTCGCGCGCTTGCCAGTTTCTTCTGCGTCAGCTCGCGAGTGACCGGCGCGAGGCGCGCTACCCCCGACCCCTCCCCCCGGCTGCGCCTCGCGCCTCAGTTTTGTCCTTGCGCGACGTCCGCACAGGCGCGTGCTCGGCATTGGACCACAGTCCAATCGATCTCAAGCGCATCCTCTCCGTAGTGTTCGATGGGTTCTCTTACAACGCGACGCGTTGATTGAAGGACTTGCAAGATACTGGAGGCGGATATGGGAGAGACATTGATCATTCTTATGGTTCAGCTTTTTGCCGGTGCGATCGGTGGCAACGCAGCAGGCGCAGCGCTCAAGGATTACGGCCTCGGCATGCTCGGCAACACGATCACGGGAGCGATTGGCGGCGGCGTCGTAGGTCAGGCGCTGCTGGCGCTGTTGCCGGTACTCGCAGGCGGCGCCGGCGGACTGGATTTCGGCGCGCTCCTCGGTCAGATCGCCGGCGGCGGCGCCGGCGGCGCCATTCTCACAATCGTCGCCGGGTTCGTGAAAAGCGCGATGGCAGGCCCACAAGTTCGATAATTGGCGATCTGCGCGATGACGGGTTTTTCGTTCTCGGCCGGCTTGCGCTCGCGCCGCTGATCATCATCGTTGCGCCTTGCCATACGCACGACTGCCAGACGATCGAACCAAATCGGCGAAAGACACGACAGGGCAGCAGAGAAAGAGGAATTGTGCGATCGTCGGATACGTCTTAACGCCGCGCTGACGTTGTCGCTGCTCAGTGCGACGTCGCTCATGGGGATTTGTTCCGGAGCGGCGACGGAGGCGCTTTAATCCCGACAATGCGCTCATCGAGCTCGTTACGAGGCGCGCAGACGTTCGCTCCGGCGGACAGTGAAGCGCTGCCGGTGCACAAAGGAGCGTCAAGGCGAACGGCAGCAAGGCCACCAACGTAGGCCGCGTAAACACGAATGTAGCCAGCAGAAACACCAACGTGGTGAGCAGGAACAGCACGTCGTGAATAGGAAATGTCGTGAACCGCGCAACAAACGTGAAATGTTAACCGCGGCGCAAGTGTCAACGTTCGAACCGGCACTCATATGCGGCCGGCGAATTACTGGTGGCGTCCCGGCGGCGCAATCGCTGCTGACGCGGCGATTGGCTTTGTCTCCGCAGCGACTGCGGCTGCATGGGCGGGCGCTGCACCTGCGCCGGGATTGTAGGTGCTACTCCGATCCGACCCGGGACCAAAGGCTTCTGAAACGTGTGTCCATAGCGAGCATACGAGCCGGCCCCGTCGCACCGCTGGGTTATCTCGTCTCGTTTGGCGCTGAGACACTTTATCGCAGTTCCGTTAACCATTCGGTATCTGCAACTCTGCTTTGCATAGGACGCTGCTCACCCCGTGATCGGTCAAATGTCCAGTGATCGGTCGAACGTCAACTTACGCCTTGCTTGGCTGGCGCCGTATAACGGTGTTCCACAATGTCTCTAATGCGTGCACGGGCGCCGTTTGCAGACAACGAAGCATCGCGCTCCACGGCTGCAGCTTCCGCAGCAAGCTCTTCATCCTTGATCGCATCGCGAAACCACTTCGAGTAGGCACCTGCGCGCAGGTGATGCAACCATGTCTTGTCATCCACGCCCGCCGCCAGCTGGAGAAACATCGTCAGATTCTGCGCACGTAGGTTGAGCGCACCCTCAGGGCCACGAAAGTAGAAACTCTTGTCCTCGCCAAGCTCTCCTTCGGCATACTTGCGAACGTGCCGCTTCTGCTTTTCCTTCGGCTTACGGGCAGTCACCAGGTCCACTCGGTCCTCACTGTCGAGAACGACAACTTGGCCCTCCTTCGGTGCTGCAATGGCCTTCGGGCTGGTCCGCCCGGTCGCTTCGCAGAAGCTCGTGATTGCGCCCCACGCCCCCTCGCCGACACCAATCACAGTAGAGACCAAAGCCAGAAAATCTGGAGCGACCTCCTCCGGATGGACAGTGACAGCGACCACCGCTGGCAGCTCGCGGGGCAATGTCACCGGCGCAGGATGCCATTTGGCCGGTAGGCAATGATGGACTTCATCGAACACAAGCCAATGGGGCCGTCCCGATACGGCGCGCATCTTCGCAAGCTCGGGCATAAGCTTCGCGAGAAAGTGTGGGCGCTCGGCCGGATCGATGGCAAGGAGGTTTATGACGATATTGGTATCAGGCTTTTCCAGCAACGCAATCGCTTCGCTGATCCGCGGAACTTGCTTTGAATCTCCGAGAACGACGACGTTCCGAAGCTCGGCGTAATCACCCTCGGGATCGACCACGCAGAATTGATAGCCGCCATCCCGCATCTGCTCCAGAAGCGCCGTAACGACAGTCGACTTGCCCCCGCCTGATGATCCGGTCACCAGCACGGTCTCGAACGGACTGAGAGAGACTCTCGCCCCATCGGGTTTGTCGCCGAGAACGGGCTGGACGCGCGGGGGTCTTGGCTTTGCTGAAGATAGATCGTCCTTGGTCAGCATGCGCGCGAGCTCGACAACCCCGGCGCCGTGATCAGCAACGACAAAGTCAGCTCTTTCCTTGACGGTCGAGAGCGCGTTGCCGACTGCGAAAGCGCAGCCGCAGGCACTTAGGAAAGCCAGATCGTTCTCCGCATCACCGATACCGACGACATTGAGCGGCGAAAGATGCAGCAGCTTCAGCGCACCTTCGAGACCGGACGCCTTGTTGACGTTGCTGGGCAGCACCATCACGGCGCCTTTGTTGAAAATGATGTGCTGTTCGAGCCCAAGATCGCGAATGGCTGCGAGCACAACACTCTCGTTCGGCTCCCACGTGGCAATAATCGTGCGCCCGACCGACAAAGGCTTCACGCCCAGTTCTCGGAGCCGTTCGACCAATGCTGGTGGCGGGGGCTCGGCCAGTGGAATCTCCTGCTTTTTTGCAGGATCAAACAGCACGGCACCGTTCTCAGCCACCACCACATCGAACAGCTGAATGGCGTCGAACGTGTTTTCAAGATCGGTCAGAGTGCGCCCAGTCACAAGAACGAGCTTGCGACCCGAACGTCTTACCTCTTCGAGAGCGCTGCGGGTTGCGTGATCAACCCGCCCGTGCTGCGCCAGCGTACCGTCATAGTCGGTGGCAAGGGCAACAAAGAACACGGGACCTCACACTCACTTGCGCAGAAGTCAAACCTCTCCACCCACCAATGAGGAACTACTAGAGCTAGGCCGAGTTCCGACGAGTGACCCAGATTTTGCAATTTGTGGAACAATGAGGCGCTGCATCGGCTCTCGCACCACGCTTTTTGCCTTCGTTGCTTTCGTTTCGTGTGAAGGGGCTCAATCAAGTGGGCTTCGCCGTTACTTGCTGCAGCCTTTCTCGGTTTCCTCAAACCCATCGAACAAGCGCCCCGCATTGGCACCCGCGAGAGTCTCCAGCCGATGCGGCTGACCTATCTCGAGGCTATAGCGCGCGACCGTACCTTTGGAGCGAAGGAATTCGACCTCCTTTCTCATCTCGTCGTGCCACATGTACTGGTCCAACTCGCCGACGTACATGAAAACGCACATCTTGGAGATCGCCTGAAGCTTTGCCGCGGTGGGTCTCCACATATAGCCGGGGAAAGCCGTGGCGGATAGAAAGTATTGCGGATGGGATGCCGCGACATGCATTGCCGCGATTCCTCCGTTTGAGGGTCCGGCAACGTGAAACTTGCTGTTGTGGACTTTGTACTCCGCTAAGACCATTTTCAGAAACTCAGGGAAAATGCGGTCCCCACTCTCAAAGAACAACTCGCCGGCTGGTGCCGCAAGACCGAACACGAGATAACCACGCTTTTCAGCGTCTGCACGAAAATTGCGGTTGAGCGTGTTGTCCACCGTGCTCATTGTTTGCGGGCCGCCACCAAAAACCAGGACGGCCGGATGCGCCTTTGCCGGATCATAGCCATCTGGAACGATGGTCTTGTAGTGAACGGTCGTACCGCCCACCATTTTCGTGCTCTCGCGCACTTCCGCCGCAACGGGCTGGCTCAGAAACATCAGGAGGGCGCACATCGCGAACGGCAGAGTCGGGCTCAATTGTTTCATCCTACTCTCCTGACTTATCAAGCATGGCGGGTGAGGGTCACTGTCCTGGCGCGTTATTCCGATAGACCTTGCCGCCTTTCATGACGAAGACGACCCGTAAAAGCGCGCTGATGTTGGCCAACGGATCGCCTTCGACCGCAATCAAGTCCGCTTCCATGCCAAGCGCAAGCGCTCCGATCTGGTCCTTCAAGCCGATCGCGTCACAGTGCCGACCCGCAACGAAGCCTAGCGGAGGAGAAGATCGCCGGCAACGGTTTGCGAGTTTCCCGGTTGGCTTCCGGAATGCTGACATTCTCATATTTATAAACGGGCGAAGGACTGCCCTGCCGTGAGTGAAGCATGATCCGCGCCCCTTTAGTGCGGATCGGTCGAGCCATTCTGGAGGAGTTCTAAGTGCTGGCGATCCTGCGGCGCGTGCGCTTGAGACTGGCTATGCTACATTGCTCTGCTCGACCAAGCACAACTTTGAACAGTCCAAAGCACGTCGAATAAGACAATCAAGGAAACGTACCATGCAAAAGTTCTTTGCGGCGTCTCTCGTAATTCTTGCGCTCACTGCTCCTGCGCAGATGACCGTCGCTCAGGCTCCCATGCCAATGGAGCCGGCGCTGACGACTTATGTCTCGTCGGCACAAGTCGATGTCATGAAGCTGTTGCCACCGCCGCCAGCATTGCAATCGGAGGAACAGAGGCGCGATCTCGACGAATTGCTGGCAATTCAGAAAGTCCGCACGACGGCACAGGAGCAGCGTGCGCTCGCCGACGCAGCGGCTGGCGCATTCGGTTTTGCAGATGTGCTCGGACCGAAGTTCACGGCTGCGGCCCTTCCGAAGCTGGCGCTGCTGATGGACAAGGTCCGAGGAGACGGCGCGGCCATCGAAAACATCGGCAAGGACAACTGGAAGCGCCCGCGCCCCTATGACACCAGCAAGGAAATTCAGGCCGTGGGCAATCTGCCGAAAGGCAGCTCCTATCCGAGCGGCACCTCGACTGCCGGCTACCTGACCGCAATTGTCCTCGCCAGCATGGTACCAGAGAAGGCCGCCGCGCTATTCGCACGCGGCCGTGAAACCGGCTACAATCGTCTCGTGCTTGGTGTGCACTATCCGACAGATGTCGAAGCCGGACGGCTCCTCGCGACTGCGGTTGCCACCACCCTGTTTCAGAATCCGACATTCCTCAAGGATTTCGGTGAGGCCAAAGCACAGTTGCGGCAGGGATTGGGGCTGTAAGCGAATTCTTCGGCACGGGCGGTTTCTCGAAACGGGCGTGTGCGGAGGAGACTCCTCCGCGCGCGCCGCACCCAGCCCAATCGGCAACAAGCCGACCAACAATACCGCACATCACTAGCGTGCCGGCGGCCGCTCGTTGATCTCGATATAGGTCCCCCATGGGTCGGTGATGAACGCTATTCCAACGCCGATTTCATTGACCGAATAAGGCCTGTCGAGCTTGATGTTCTTGGCCTCCAAAGTCTTGATGAAGCCCTTGAGGTCCTTCACGTCGAAGCCGATGTGATCGAGGACGCGGCCTTTGGTCGGGGCTTGCGCGCTATCCGCCTTGTTGAAACGCAACTGGACGCCAGGGATATCGGCGACGGGTGCATTGTTGCGCGAGCTCGCCTTGGCGCCGAAGATTTTTCCGTACCACGCCTGGCTATCTGAAATTGCTGCCTCCGGCAGGAAGAAGTGAACGTGCTCGCTCTGGATCGGCATCATCTGGCTCTTGTTTTCCAGGATCTCGATACGTACGCCGTCCGGCGTGTTGACGTAGGCTTGGTCGAGCCGGCCATTATTTCCAGGCTGTACCGGCACGCCGGCCGCTTTCCACTGGGCAACGCGCTCCTGCACATTGTCGACGACGAAGCCGACGTGGTTGACCACCGAGCCTTGCGTCGGGCCGGTCGGCGGCGGTGATCCCGGAGCCCCGTCGAGAATGATCATGACGCCAGGAAACAGCACACGGTGGCGGCCGCCCGCTTGGAATGCCTTGCCGCCCATGCCAACGAAGATTTTCTCGTTGGCCGCAACGTCCTTCGAATTGAGGTGCCAGTGACCGTTGGTTACGCCCGCCTCGTTGAACGGAAGCGGCTGTGCGGCGCCAGTCCCTATGGCAAAGGGCGATCCGAGCAATAAGGCTGCGAACATTGCGATCTTCATGGATAGCCTCCCTGTCGAGCAGAATTGTTTTGTTGGCCTGACGATTGGACGCTATCAGCTTGCGGGATTGTGCGAAAGGCTCGGCAACGCGGGGTTTACGCTGGCTTTATGACCGTCCCGACACTCCCGCATGCCATCTGATCTGGGTTCTCCACGAAGTTAGGTCCGAGGAACCTGACAGACCGTTTAAGCGTTTCTGTCGCTGGGCACTGGCCTGATGAAAAGCGGCCGTCGCCGTCGCGTTGTGAGTGTGATAAGTAAGAAGCATCAATGCGCCAAACCAAAGTAGGCCTGCGACGCCACTTGGTTCACGTGCTGAGCTTCGCAAATTCTTGAGGTCGCTCATGTCCACAATGCCCGGACGCCCCACACCGGCTGCCGCTCATGCACGTTGGTGGTATCTGCTGCTCTTGATCCCATTCGTGGCGCTGCTGTGGGTACCGTTCTATAACCGGCTTGACCCTGTGATCTTCAGCATACCCTTCTTCTATTGGTATCAATTCGTCTGGGTCATTCTCACATCGCTGATTATCCTCTTCGTCGATTCCCGCACACGAGAAGTGGACACGTCGGAATCATAGACATCGGATCGGGAGGAACAGCCGTGAACTGGACCGCAATCATCGTCTTCGTGCTGCTGTTCGGGTTGGTCACTGTCCTAGGCTTCGTCGCGGCCCACTGGCGGCGTGGCGATCTCACCGAGTTGCACGAATGGGGCCTGGCGGGACGACGGCTCGGAACCGTCATCACCTGGTTCCTGCTCGGCGGCGACGTCTACACCGCCTACACCTTCATCGCCGTGCCGGCGCTGGTGTTCGGCGCAGGCGCCATCGGCTTTTTCGCCCTTCCCTACACGATCATCGTCTATCCGCTGGTCTTCCTCATCCTGCCGCGCATGTGGGCGGTCGCGCACAAGCACAACTACATCACCGCCGCCGACTTCGTCCAAGGCCGCTACGGCAACCGCTGGCTCGCGCTCGCCGTGGCGGTGACCGGCATCGTTGCGACCATGCCCTATATCGCGCTGCAACTGCTCGGACTGCAGGTCGTGATCGGAGCGATGGGTGTGGGCACCGGCGGAGGCCTCGCCGGCGACATTCCGCTGATCATCGCCTTCGTCATCCTAGCCGCCTTCACCTATACAAGCGGCCTGCGAGCGCCGGCGATGATCGCTGTGGTGAAGGACACACTGATCTACATCACTGTGTTGGCCCTCGTGATTGTCGTTCCGTACCAGCTTGGCGGCTATGCAAACTTGTTTGCCGCAA
This sequence comes from uncultured Alphaproteobacteria bacterium, assembly GCA_963745515.1. Lineage (GTDB taxonomy): Bacteria > Pseudomonadota > Alphaproteobacteria > Rhizobiales > Xanthobacteraceae > VAZQ01. The sequence goes on along the minus strand of CAVUXO010000003.1, from coordinate 41,272 downwards.
TCCCGCCGGAGAAGCTCCTGCTGCCGACGCCAGGCCCGGGGACCCTTGGACAGTATTCCGCTTATGCCACCTTGGCGCTCGGCTCTGCCTTTGCGCTGTTCCTCTACCCTCACACGATGACCGCCGTGCTCAGCTCCAGCGGTGCGCAGGTCATTCGCAGAAACGCCGCCTATCTTCCTGCCTATTCTTTCCTGCTGGGACTCCTGGCACTCACCGGCTTCATGGCGCTCGCGGCCGGTGTCGCATCGCTGCCGGAATTCGCACCTCAATTCGAGCAATACAAATCGAACTTCGCGATCCCGGCGCTCATTCTGCATTCTTTCCCTGACTGGTTCGCGGGCGTGGCGTTCGCCGCCATCGGCATCGGCGGCCTTGTGCCCGCCGCTATCATGTCGATCGCCGCCTCAAACCTGTTCACGCGCAACATTTATGTCCCCTTCGTCCATCCGGGCTGTACCCCCGCACAGGAAACGCAGAATGCCAAGTTGGTCTCGCTCGTGGTCAAAGTGGGCGCGCTCGTTTTCATTATCTTCCTGCCATTGCAATATGCGATCCAGCTGCAGCTTCTTGGCGGCATCTGGATCAGCCAGACGATCCCGACCGTGATCTTTGGGCTCTACACGCGCTGGTTCAATCCATGGGCGCTCTTGATCGGCTGGGCGGCGGGCCTCGCGGTCGGAACCTGGATGGCGGGGACGACCGGGTTCCAGTCCGCGGTCTTCCCCCTTCAGCTCGACGGGCTCACAGTGCCGGGCTACGCCGCGCTCTATGCGCTGGCGTCGAATGTCATCCTCAGCATCGTGCTCTCGGCAATTTTCAACCAGGTCAGCGCAACCAAGGGCAGCGACCAAACGGTTGCGGCCGACTATCGCTTCCGCTGAGCTCGAAGCAGCGCGGGCCGCGAGCAGCGCTGTTGTTAGCCGGCATAGAACCAGAAGTCGGCCATCACGGTTGCGCCGGGCGCCGGTAGCTTGGGCGTGACGACGCAGACGAACGGATGCGGCGCCTTGCCGTAACGATCCATCCAGGCGAGCGTGACGCCTGCGAAGTCACCGATGTCCGCGACACGATAGTCGATGCGGCACAGATTGCGCATGCTGGTGCCGGCCGCCTTCGCGATTGCCTCTGCGTGGTCGAAAAGCGCATGGGCCTGCAGTTGGCTGCGCAGGCACAGTCCTGGGAAATCGTCTCCTTGGGCGAGGCCCGCGACCCTCCCCTCCCGAGTTAGAGGCAGCAGCCCAGGGCTGAACACGAACTCCCCCGCGCGGACCGTTGGCGAATAGGCGGCCATCTCGGGAATGTCAGCGTGTACGATCTCTTTCTTGCGCTGGGCGCCATCCTTGAGAAGGATGAAGTTGATCTCGACGATCATCTCGAGCGAAGCGAACCCTTTAGCCGGGATCACCGTCAGCGCGACAGGCGCACTCCCGACATGCTCATTCCAGACGTCGATAAAGTCTGGAAAGTTCTCTGTGCCAGCGATATGAACCTGCGCCTTGAGGCAATTGGCGAGACTCGTCCCAGACGCTTTCAGGATGGGCTCGATGCGCCGCAAGGTCGATTCAGCCTGGCGCCGGATCGGCAGCATCGATCCCCATCGCCGATGCGGTCCCTGGGGTGGATCGGTGTCGAGCACGTCCTTCTCATCCGGTCCGGTCCCCGCCGCAAAGACGAAATCGTTCACCACCACGGCGGGCGCATAGCCCGAGGTCGGAGACACACGCGCGCCCGGCGGATAAACCGGTTGAAGCTCCCATTGCGGCTCGGGCGTCACCGCGATGAGCGACGTTGTCATGGTGCTTCTGCTGCCGAAGCAGCGCTCGGTAATGATCGAGGTGCTGGGCGGGACGTATTTGCCGAGCGCAGCGAAGCGCGCCAGGTGATAGGCGCGCACCGCGTTGGCTTCGGTGTAATATTGGTCGAGGCGGACGCTGTGCGCGAAGTCCGTGCCCAACGTTCTCAGGTTTTGCCCCATCCGCTCGAAGATGAAATCCGCTTCGCGGCGCAAGCCCGGCTTGCCATAAGCAGGAAAGCCAGCCGCGCCCGCAACCCCCTGCACGACGCCGGCAGCGAAATCGTACCCCTCGTGCCCGTTGAGGAAGACCAAAGGCCCCGCTTTCACCGCGTAGGCATAGTTGACCCCGCTGCCGAGCAACCGCTCGCTCGTCAAGGCCGTCACGGCTGTGCGTGGCGCCGCCGGTGCGGGAGCGACAGGCGATTGCGCAAGGGTTGCGCGCGGCGCAACCGCGGATGCCACGCCGGCCGCGCTCGCGCCGAGAAACGCCCGGCGTCCGAGGCCCTGATCTCGATTGGTCATTTTTGTTTCCTCGCTGACACTTTGACTTTAATAATCAGCCCGAAAGTCCGGGATGATGCTCGATCTCACGCAAATGGTAGCGATGTTCTGCCCGCCCCGGAAGGGCCGCCCTGTTGTCGCCCATCGAGCGCAATCTCGCGCGGCCGTGGCGTATTGGAGCGGCATTGTCTATCTATCCTCAGCCACCACATAAGGGCTGCCCCATGGGGACCAGGCAAGACTCCTGCCCCTTCCATTGCATCTGCCAGGGAATTTGATTGATGACCGTACTCGATGACGCAAAGAGCGAAAGCCGCCCCTTCGAAGCGGACGTCGCCAAGCTCCTGCACATGATGGTGCACTCGGTTTATTCCGAGAGAGAGGTGTTCCTGCGCGAGCTGATCTCGAACGCCGCCGATGCCTGTGAGCGGCTGCGGTACGAGGCGATCGCCAATCCGACTTTGCTCGGCGAGGACCCCTCGGCGCGGATCACCATCAGCATCGACGCCGACAAGCGCCAGCTCACCGTCGAGGACAATGGCATCGGCATGAGCCGCGACGAGCTAGTCGAGGCACTTGGCACCATCGCGCGCTCCGGAACCAAAGCCTTTCTGGAGCGGATCCAGGAGGGCAAGGATCGCGAGGAGGCATCCTTCATCGGCCAGTTCGGCGTCGGATTCTATTCGGCCTTCATGGTGGCGGACCGGGTCGATGTCACCTCGCGCCGCGCCGGCGGCCGAGGACGCGTTCCGCTGGTCATCCGACGGCAAGGGAACGTTCTCGATATCAGCGGTTCCGCTACCCGACGCGCCGGCGCGGGGCACGCGCGTGCTGCTCCATCTGATGGACGATGCCGTCGACTATACCCAGCGCCATACGCTCGAACGGATCGTCAAGACCCAGTCCGGGCACGTGCCCGTGCCGATCTCGATTGTCGAGAAGCCCGGCGCGGAGCCCGCTCAGATCGCCGACGGCGCCGCACTCTGGACCAAGCCAAGGTCCGAGATCTCGGCTGCCGACTATACCGACTTCTATCGCAGCGTCGCCGGGCAGCTCGACGAGCCGGCTCTCACGGTTCACTTCCGCGCCGAGGGACGCCAGGAATACACGACGCTCGCTTTCATCCCCGGCACGCGGCCGTTCGATTTGTTCGATCCCGACCGCAAGGGCCGCATCAAGCTCTACGTCAAACGCGTGTTCATCACCGACGATGCTGACATTCTTCCCCGCTATTTGCGCTTTGTCCGCGGGATCGTCGATTCCGCCGACCTGCCGCTCAATATCTCGCGTGAGATGATCCAGCAAAGCCCGATCCTCACGGCCATCGGCAAGGGCGTAACCAGCCGCGTGCTTACTGAGACGGAAAAGCTCGCCGAAAAGGAGCCGGAGGCCTACGCAAAAGTCTGGGACAATTTCGGCGTTGTTCTCAAGGAGGGCCTCTACGAGGACTTCGAGCGCCGCGATGCTCTTCTGGCGCTGAGCCGCTTCAAGACATCGACGTCTGGTGGCTCGTGGCGCAGCCTGAAGGATTATGTCGGCTCGCTGAAGCAGAACCAGACCGCGATCTATTTCATCACAGGCGACGACCTCGCCCGGCTGGAAGCCTCACCGCATCTTGAAGGCTTCCGCGCCCGCGGCGTGGAGGTTCTGCTTCTGACCGATCCGATCGACAGCTTCTGGGTGATGACGGGCGCATCTTTCGACGGCAAGCCGTTCAAATCCGTGACGCAGGGATCGGCCGATCTGGCGCTCATTCCATTGCTGGATCCCGACAAGGCCCCATCTCCGGAGACCGACCAGAGCGTCACAGACCTTATGACCTTCATCAGGGAAGCGCTCGGTGACGTGGTCTCGGATGTGCGCCCATCGGATCGATTGACCGACAGCATCGCATGCCTGGTCGCTGCTGAAGAAGGGCCGGATCGCCAGCTGGAGAAGTTGCTCGCCGGCGCGGGACGCCTTAAGGCCGGGGCAAAGCCGATCCTGGAGATCAATGCCCGTCACGACATCGTCCTCGCGGTCGCCGGCCTGAGCGACAGCGAGCGTGAGCTCAAGGAGGATGTGGCGCATCTTCTGCTTGACGAGGCGCGCGTGCTCGAAGGTGATCGTCCGTCGGAGGCAAAGCAATTTTGCGATCGGCTGGCGCGCCTGATGCGGCGAGGACTTGCCGGCCGGACCTAACGATAAGTTGGCCAACGTTGTTAGCAGCGGCTTTGCACTTGCCGCTGACATCTAAAGCGAGTCTCGATCAATTGATGCGCGTGCGGTCTCTGCCGGCCTCATGGTGAGGAGCCGCGATCGTCAACCTATCCCAATTTCCACAACCTCGTGCGCGGCGTCTCGAACATCGCAGGTCGGGTTTGCGCAACTTGCGCACATTTGATGCCGATCTCGGGTAAACCCGAGATCGGTGGGCCGCCCCATCCTTCGAGACGGGCGCCACGTGATGTTTGGGTCGCCCGAAGCGCAAGTGCTTGCGCCCTCCTCTGGAGGAGGCGGATAAACGGCCTCAGAGTCAGTCCTTAGGGTTCATATCCAGCGAGATGCGCTTTAGTGCGAGATCATCCACGGCCGGCTGCTCGGAAAGCTCTTGGCGCCGTTCTTGCCCCGCTTCACGGCGCGAGCCGAGAGCTTGCCGCTGCAACACGCACAGCCCTTGCCGTGCCGCGCCTTGAACTCCGCCAGGCCCTGCGGGGCGTGCGCGCTGCGCTCGTTGGTGGCGTGCGCCAGGCGGCTCTCCCTCGACATCGTCGCAAAATACGGCGCGGTGAGAAATGCCCGCGGCGCCAGCGCGCTGCACTCCGGACAGGATTGCGGCGCGTCGCATTCCATCATCGGCCGCATCTCGGTGAACGGGCCGCACTCGCTGCAAAGATAATCATAGACAGGCATCGGTCGATCTCTCCTCTTGCTCCCCTCTTCCGCCAGCCATGGAGGCGGCGGCAGGCCGCCTCCACCTGCGACCGGAACCACTACTTGTCCGGCGACAGCGGCATTGGCGTGCCGCCCATCACATGCACAGTCGGCCCATTCGCGTTCGGCATGACGTCGAAATCGAAGATGTCAGTCGGCAGCCACAGCGTCGCGCAGGCATTGGGAATGTCGACCACGCCCGAGATATGCCCCTGGCATGGCGCGGTGCCGAGGATGGCGTAGGCCTGGGCGCGGGTGTAGCCGAACTTGGTGAGATACTCGATCGCGTTGAGACAGGCTTGCCGATAGGCGATGTGAACGTCGAGATAGTACTGCTTGCCAGCCTCGTCGACCGAGATGCCTTCGAAGATCAGATAGTCGTTGTAGGTCGGCGTGATCGGCGATGGCTTGAAGATCGGGTTCTTGATTCCGTATTTCGCCATGCCACCCTTGATCAGATCGACCTTGAGATGGAGCCATCCCGCCATCTCGATGGCGCCACAGAAGGTGATCTCGCCGTCGCCCTGGCTGAAGTGCAGATCACCCATCGAAAGGCCCGCGCCGTTCACGTAGACCGGGAAATAGATTTTCGAGCCGCGCGACAGATCCTTGATGTCACAATTGCCGCCATGCTCGCGCGGCGGCACCGTGCGAGCACCCTCGGCCGCGATCTTGTCCTTGGCGTCGCCCTTGGCGCGGCCCCCATGCGCGGTCGGGCCGAATGGCGGAGCCGCAAGCGGCGGCACCCGGTTTGGATCGGTCGCGATGAAAGCCTTCTCACGCGTATTCCAGGTATCGAGCAGCTTTTGATCCGGAAGACAGCCGATCAGACCCGGATGGATGAGCCCTGCGAAGCTGACATTGGGCACATGCCGCGAATGCGTGAACATGCCCGAGATATCCCAGATCGACTTCTGCGCCTGTGTGAAGTGATCAGTGAGAAAGCCGCCGCCATTCTTCTTAGAGAAGAAGCCGTTGAAGCCCCACAGGCTCTCGGGCAGCGCCCCGACATCGAGGAGGTCGACGACCAGCAGGTCGCCCGGCTCGGCGCCCTCGACACCAATCGGCCCGGAGAGGAAATGCACAATGGTCAGATCGATGTCGCGAACGTCGTCGGCGGATTCGTTGTTCTTGATGAAGCCGCCGGTCCAGTCATAGGTCTGGATCACGAAATCATCGCCCGGCTTGACCCAGGCCACGATCGGGACGTCCGGGTGCCAGCGATTGTGAATCATATCGTTCTTGTAGGGCGACTCGCTGAGATCAATCTCGATCAGCGTCTTCGGCTTCCCTGTCAATGCACCGCTTCCCGTCACCATTTGATCCATAGCTTTACTCCCCTCTCAAGTTGACTCGTTACACCGCGAGAAACCGGGCGATCGCCGCCTCGTCCACATGGTCGCGCGTGTCGGCATGCACGATGCGGCCGCCTTCCATCACGAGAATGCGGTCGGCAATGTCGAGCACGAAGCTCAGCAGCTGTTCGCAAACCACGATGCACAGATTGCGAATGCTACGAATGTCGCGCAGCAGGCGCGCGATGTCCTTGATGATCGAGGGTTGAATGCCTTCGGTCGGCTCATCAAGCAGCAGCACCTTCGGGTCGCTCGCGAGCGCCCGCGCTATCGCGAGCTGTTGCTGCTGCCCGCCCGACAGATTGCCGCCGCGGCGGCGCTCGAAATCCTTGAGGATCGGGAAGAGATCGTAGATCTCGCCGGGCACGTCGCTCTTGCCGGTGACGACCAATCCGGTCTCGATGTTCTCCTTCACCGTCATGGTGCCGAATATCTGACGCCCCTGCGGCACGTAGGCGAGACCGTGGGCGACACGCCGGTGGCTCGGCAGCGCAGTCACGTTGACGCCGTCGACCGTGATCTGCCCCGAGCGCGCCGGCATCACGCCGATCAGCGACTTCATCAAGGTCGATTTGCCCATGCCATTGCGCCCGACCAGCGCCACGATCTCGCCGCGGCCAACCGACAGGTCGATCCCGTGCAGCGCCTGGCTCTGCCCATAGGCGGCCGACAGATTGCGCACCTCGAACATCTGATGCTCCTTAATGACCGAGATAGACTTCCTTGACCCGCGGGTTCGCCTGCACCGACTGCATGTCGCCTTCGGCCAGCACCTTACCTTGGTGTAGAACGGTGACGCGATGCGCGATGCTTTCGACGAACTTCATGTCGTGCTCGATCACGATCACCGAGCGGTTCTTAATGATTTCGTTCAGGAGCTCGGCGGTCTTCGCCCGCTCCGATACGCTCATGCCGGCCACCGGCTCGTCGAGCATCAGCAACTCGGGGTCCTGGATCAGCAGCATGCCGATCTCGAGCCACTGCTTCTGTCCGTGGCTAAGCGTTCCTCCCAACCGATCAAGATCGCCATCGAGAAAGATCATCTCGGCAACCTCGTTCACCCGCTGGGCAATCTCGTCGGTCCGGCTCCAGAACAGCGCACCGGTCACGTTGCGGCCGCGCGGCAGCGACAGCTCAAGGTTCTCGAACACGGTCAGGTCCTCGTAGATGGTCGGCGTCTGGAATTTGCGGCCGATGCCAAGACGAACGATCTGCTGCTCGCGGTACCTGGTGATCTCCTGATTCTTGAACCTGATCGAGCCTTCCGAGACGCGCGTACGGCCGCAGATCAGATCGAGCACCGTCGTCTTGCCGGCGCCATTCGGTCCGATGATCACGCGCAGCTCGCCCTTATCGATGTAGAGGTTGAGCTCGTTGACGGCCTTGAAGCCGTCGAATGAGACGCTGACATTCTCGAGCGCGAGCAGAAAGTCGGTGTTGTTGTTCATGCTGACTGCCCCCCTTCGCTACTCGGCCGGTGCCGGGCTTGGCTCGGCGTGGCGGCTATTGGAGCCACCAAGTCGCGTCAGCCTGGGAATGATCTGATCCGTCACCAGGCCGGCGAGCCCGCGCGGGAAGGCGAGCACGACGGCGATGAACAAGCCGCCCATTGCGAACAGCCAGAGCTCCGGAAACGATTCCGAGAACAGTGTCTTGCCCCAGTTGACCACGAGCGCCCCGATCACTGCGCCAACCAGGGAGTGCCGGCCGCCGACCGCGCAGAAGATCACCATCTCGATCGAGGGCACGATGCCGACGAACGACGGCGACATGAATCCGACCTGGAGCGTGAACATCGCCCCGCCCAGCGCCGCGATCGCGGAGGCAAGGCAGAAGACAAAGATCTTGAAGTTAGCGACATCGTAGCCGGAAAAGCGGACCCGCTCCTCCTGGTCGCGGATCGCCACCAGGATGCGGCCGAGCTTGCTCGCAATCACAAAGCGCGCGAGGAACATCGTGCCTAGCAGCAGGAAGCAGCACACGAAATAGAGAATATATTTCGCGCTGTCGGGGCGGATGTCCCAGCCAAGCAGCGTGCGCAAATCGGTGATGCCGTTGATGCCGCCGGTGTAGCCCTGCTGCCCAATGATCAGGATGGTGAGGACAGCCGCCAGCGCCTGGGTGATGATCGCAAAATAGACGCCGCCCACGCGCCGCTTGAACATGGCGGCGCCGAGGATGAAGGCCGCTATCGTCGGTACCACAACGACCGCGATCAGCGAAAACGACAGCGACTTGAACGGAACCCAGAAGAACGGCAGCTCGGTGATCTGGTTCCAGTCCATAAAGTCCGGAATGCCCGGCGTTGACTGGATCTTGGTGTTCGCTGCGCTCGACGCCTCGAGCTTGAGGAACGCCGCCATGCAGTAGCCGCCGAGCCCGAAGAACACTCCCTGCCCGAGGCTAAGAATGCCGGTATGGCCCCAGCACAGCACCAGTCCGACGGCGACGAAGGAATATGTGAGATACTTGCCGACGAGATTGAGCCGAAAGATATCGAGCGCCAGTGGCAGCACCACCAGTATGAGCGCCGCAACGAGCGCGAAGCCGACCAACTCAAGCGTACGAGAGTCCGTACGAATTCCCGACATGATTCACCTTCTGACCTTGAGGACGAACAGTCCCTGCGGACGGAGCATGAGCAGCCCAATGACCATGAGAAGCGTGAGAACCTTGGCCATCGAGCCGGTGAGGAAGAACTCAAGCGTCGACTGGGACTGCGAGATCGTGAGCGCGGAGGCGATGGTTCCCAGGAGGCTCTGCGCGCCGCCGAAGACCACGACCAGGAATGTATCGACGATGTAGAGCTGTCCCGCGGTCGGCCCGGTCGAGCCAATCATCGTGAATGCGCTGCCGGCGACCCCGGCGATGCCGCAGCCGAGCCCGAACGTCAGGCGGTCGATGCGCCGCGTATCGATGCCAGCGGCGCCGCTCATGGTCCGATTCGAGACCACCGCGCGAACCTGCAGCCCCCAGCGCGAGCGATAGAGCAGCAACGCGACGATGCCGGTAATGAGGAGCGTGAGCCCCATCACGAACAGACCGTTGATTTGAACCTCGATCGAACCGGTAACGGGTAGCGAGCCCATCATCCAGGGCGGCAGCTCAACGCCCACCTCGCGCGCCCCGAAGGTCGAGCGGAACGCCTGCTGCATGATCAGGCTCAGACCCCAGGTCGCCAAGAGCGTATCGAGCGGCCGTGAATAGAGATGTCTGATCATCGTCCATTCCACCAGCAAGCCAAGCGTGCCGGAGGCAATGAAGGCGACGATCATCGCCATGAAGAAGTAGCCGCCATAGAGACTTGGCGCATAGGTCTCGCAAAGATGCGATGTGAGAAACGTCATGTAGGCGCCGAGGATCATGAACTCCCCGTGCGCCATGTTGATGACGCCCATCTGCCCGAAGATGATGGCGAGACCGAGCGCCATCAGCACAAACACGGAAAATAGAATGAGCCCGGCAAATCCCTGCATGACCATGATCGACATGAAATCGCCGACCGAATAGTCGCCAAACATCGTGCTGCTCCGTCGTTGCGCCGCCGCCCTGCAACAAAATGGGAGAAGGCGGGTGCCCCGGTTGCCGGGAAGTCCAGGGCACCCGAACGACCTTACTGATAGCCCTTCGGATAAGGATCCGGTTCCATCAGCTCAGCCGTCTCGTAGACCAGGTCATACTGGCCATCCTTGCGGGCGCGGCCGACACGTGTCTTGCTCCAGAGATGATGATTCTCGTGGATGCGGACGTAGCCTTCCGGAGCACCCTTGAACTCGACGCCGGGTGATGCGGCGGCGACCTTGTCGATGTCGAAGCTGCCCGCCTTCTCGACCGTGAGCTTCCACAGCCAGGGCCCGAGATAGGCTGCCTGCGTCACGTCGCCGATAACGGTCTTGTCACCCCACATCTTCTTGAATGCCGACACAAAGCCCTTGTTGTTCGGGTTGTCGAGCGACTGGAAATATTTCATGCAGGCGTAGCCGCCCACGATGTTCTCGCCGCCGATGCCGTCGATCTCATCTTCCGTGACCGAGATGGTCATCAACGTCTGCTTGGTGAGATCGACTCCGGCCGCCTTGAGCTGCTTGTAGAAGGCGACGTTCGAGCCGCCGACGATGATGGCGTAGATCACGTCGGGCTTCGCGAGCTTCATCTTGTTGATGACGGAATTGAACTGAGTGTGGCCAAGCGGGAAGTATTCTTCGCCCAGAACCTTGAGCTTGAGGAAGTTCTCAATGTGCTTGCGCGCGATCTTGTTGGAGGTGCGCGGCCAGATGTAATCGGAGCCGAGGAGATAGAACGTCTTGGCGCCCTTCTCCTTCTGCACCCAGTCGAGGCCGGCGATGATCTGCTGCGTCGCCTCCTGGCCGGTGTAGATGACGTTCTTGGAGGCTTCGAGCCCTTCGTAGAAGGTCGGATAGTAGAGCATGCCGTTGTATTGCTCGAACACCGGCAGCACCGCCTTACGCGAGGCCGAGGTCCAGCAGCCCATCACGGACGCGACCTTGTCGTTGACCAGGAGCTTTTTCGCCTTCTCGGCGAATGTCGGCCAGTCGCTGCCGCCATCCTCTTGGATGAATTTGATCTTGCGTCCGAGCACGCCGCCGGCTGCGTTAATCTGCTCGATCGCCAGCTTCTCGGCCTGTACCGAGCCGGTCTCGCTGATCGCCATGGTGCCGGTGACCGAGTGCAGAATGCCGACGGTGACCTCCGTGTCGGTCACTGCAAGGCCGGTCGTATTGACCTTGGCCGTGGGGAACTGCTGCGCCCACGCGCTCGGCGAAATCAGCGCGCTCGTCGACAGCGCCGCGGCGCCGAGAAGAAGCTCGCGCCGCGAGGGAGTGAAAGACTTCGATATGATCCCAGATGACATGTGACGCCTCTTGTTCCGCTTGCTGAACCGGGGGATCGAGCCGGCGCTCGCTCCTGAACCCTAGCGTCCATCCGCTTGCTGCAATGCAACATACGTCGTTTGACGTATACACCTACGCAGAACGACCCATCAAAATACTGGACAATGCTTCACAACGGTCGCCGAGGCGGCGAAGCGAGGATGATGGTGCGCCATGCAATTTATTGCAGCGCACACTGCTCCTATTTTCGGCACGCGGCTTGAGCGGAGGGGCATTAAGCTCGCCGGACAAGGCGCACCGGATCGACGGCATTCGTGCGAGGGAGACGCCGCAGGGAGCAGAGCAGGGTCAGCACGGGCGTTTGGCGAAGGGCGGCAATGACAGCGCAACAACGAATCGCCCGGGTTCGCCGCAACTACAATCAGTGGGTCGCGAACCAGACGCTCGAGGACTATGCGCTGCGCTTTACTGCCAAGAGCGCGCGAAAATGGTCGAGCGCGCGCGTCGCCAACACCGCCATCGGTGCGGTGTCCTTCCTGGCGCTCGAAGCGATCGGCGGCGCGATCGCCATCAACTACGGCTTCGTCAACGCGACCGCCGCGATCCTGATCGTAGGTGGTCTCATTTTCCTGACCGGCCTGCCGATCGCCTACTATGCCTCGACCTATGGGGTCGACATCGACCTTCTTACCCGTGGCGCGGGCTTTGGCTACATCGGCTCGACCATCACGTCGCTGATCTACGCCTCGTTCACCTTTCTGTTCTTCGCCATTGAAGCCGCGATCATGTCGCTGGCGCTCGAGCTGTGCTTCGGCGTGCCGTTGTTCATCGGCTATGTCGTGAGCTCGCTGGTGGTCATTCCGCTGGTCACCCACGGCATCACCTTCATCAGCCGCTTCCAGGCCTGGACGCAGCCATTTTGGCTCACCCTCCACCTCATTCCGTTCGTGTTCATCGCTTTCGCCGATCCGGGCTCGTTTGCGGCGTGGACGCAATTCCCGGGGACCACCGGCGCCGACGGTAACGGCTTCAACATTCTCCTGTTCGGCACGGCCTCCACGGTCGTGTTCTCGCTCATTGCCCAGATCGGCGAGCAGGTCGATTTCCTGCGCTTTCTGCCGCCGCAGCAACGAGAGACGCGATGGAGCTGGTGGCTGGCCCATCTCTCGGCTGGCCCCGGATGGATCGTACCGGGCGCGCTCAAGATGCTGGCCGGCTCATTCCTGGCCTTTCTGGCGATCGAGCACCTCGTGCCAGCGGACAAGGCCGCCGAGCCGACGCAGATGTATCTCGTCGCCTTCCAATACGTTTTCTCCTCGCCGCAGCTCGCGCTCGGCTTCACCGGCGCCTTTGTGATCATCTCGCAGATCAAGATCAACGTGACCAACGCCTATGCGGGCTCGATCGCCTGGTCGAATTTCTTCTCACGCCTGACCCATAGCCATCCGGGCCGGGTGGTCTGGCTCGTCTTCAATGTGACGATCGCGCTCATGCTGATGGAGCTCGGCATCTTCAAGATGCTCGAGCACATCCTGGGGCTCTACTCGATTGTCGCGGTGGCCTGGGTCGGCGCGCTGGTCGCCGATCTCATGATCAACAAGCCGCTCGGCCTGAGCCCCGCCGGCATCGAGTTCAAGCGCGCGCATCTCTATGACATCAACCCGGTCGGGGTCGGCGCGATGCTGGCGGCGACGATCGCCGGGACCACCGCCATATCAGGCGCACTCGGGGCGACGCTGCAGTCGCTCGCGGCCTTCCTTGCCTTGCTCGTCGCCTTCGTGATGGCGCCCGCCATTGCCTACGCCACCAAGGGGCGCTTCTACGTCGCCCGCACGCCACGGCAGGACTGGGGTGGCCAGGCCCTCGTTCGCTGCGCGATCTGCGAGCATCAGTTCGAGCCCGAGGACATGGCGCATTGCCCGGCCTATTCGGGGCCGATCTGCTCGCTGTGCTGCACGCTCGAAACCCGCTGCCGGGATTGCTGCAAGCCGCAAGCACGGGTGTCGCGCCAGGCCCGTGCCGTGCTGGCGAGGACGCTGCCCGACTGGGCGTTCCGCCCGCTCAACAGCGATGTCGGGCGCTATCTCGGCGTGCTCTTTCTGTTCGGCGGCGTGATTGGCGGTGTCCTGTCGCTGGTCTACTTTCAGATCACGCTCGACAGCGAAATGCCCAAAGCGGCGCTGAAGTCCGCCCTCTGGAGCGTCTTCTTCATCCTGACCATCATCGCGGGCGTGATCGCCTGGCTTTTCGTCCTGGCGCAGGACAGCCGTCGGGTCGCGGAGGAGGAAACGCGGCGGCAGACTGATCTGCTGATGCGGGAGATCGAGGCGCACAAGCGGACCGACGCCAAGCTGCAGAAAGCCAAGGAGGTCGCGGAAGCCGCCAGCAAGGCGAAAAGCCGGCATGTCGTTGGCCTGAGCCACGAGCTGCGCACCCCGCTCAACGCCATCCTCGGCTATTCGCAGCTACTCGAGCGCGACACCGGACTGCCACCCAGGCGGATCGAGGCGATCAAGGTGATCCGGCGCAGCTCCGAGCACCTCGCGGGCCTGATCGACGGCCTGCTTGACATCTCGAAGATCGAAGCCGGCCGCTTTCAACTCAATCGCAACGAGGTGCGCACGTCGGAGTTTCTCGACCAGCTCGTCGATATGTTTCGCCTGCAGGCGGCCGCCAAGGGGATCGCATTCCACTACGAGCCGGCAAGAACACTGCCCGCCGTCGTGCATGCCGATGAGAACCGCCTGCGCCAGATTCTCATCAATCTTCTGTCCAACGCCATCAAATTCACCGAGAGCGGGCGGGTGACGTTCCGCCTCAAGTATCGTTACCAGGTCGCCGAGCTCGAGGTTGAGGACACCGGCATCGGCATCCACCGCAACGATTTTGATCGGATCTTCCAGCCTTTCGAGCACGCCCGCACTGCCCGCGCCAAGGCGACCGCCGGCACCGGGCTCGGCCTGACCATCACCAAGCTGTTGATCAACGTCATGGGCGGCAACATTACGGTCACCAGCGAGGTCGGACGGGGAAGCCTGTTTCGGGTCAAGCTGTTGCTGTCGGAAGTGCCGCGTCCCCGCATCGCGTCGACGCAGGAAGATCGCGTGCGCGGCTATGTTGGCCCGCGTCAAAGCGTAGTCGTGGTCGACGATGACGAGGTTCAGCGAACGCTCATCAAGGATCTGCTGACACCTTTGGGCTTTTACGTCCAAACAGCAGCCAGCGGGCGCGATTGCCTGCTGGCGGCCGAGCGCGACAAGCCCAACCTGATTATTCTCGACATCGCGATGCCAGAGATGGACGGCTGGGAGACCGCGCGACGCCTGCGCCGCGTATTGCCGGAGCGCACCGCCATTGTGGTTCTGTCCGCGAACGCCATCGATTCGAGCCGGCTCACGGATGGCGAGCGCCTGCACGACGACTACCTGATGAAGCCGATCGACTTGCGGCAGCTCCTCAAGACGATCCACGTGCTGTTGAACATTGAATGGGTCTATGACACGCAGGCCATGCCCGCTGCCAGCACCTCGCCCGCAGTGTCCGAGCCACGACTGCCGTCGCGCGATGACATCAGCGAGCTCATCGGCCTCGGCGAGATTGGGCACATCCGGCGCATCCAGGAGAAGCTGAATGAGCTTGAGCACACTGCACCCGAATATTCCGGCTTCGTTGCGCAGGTCCGCGTCTTCGTCAACGCATTCGATCTCAAGCGCTATCTCGCCGCATTGGAGGCCGCTCGCAGCAACCATGCGTAAGAAGGACCGAGATCTTGTGCTCGTGGTGGATGATTCGCCCGACACGCTGCGCCTGCTGACGGACGCCATCGAAGAGGCCGGCATGACCGTGCTCGTGGCCCGCGAGGGCGAGCATGCCATTTCCATTGTCGAGAAAGTCACGCCCGATGTGATCCTCATGGATGCGATCATGCCGGGCACCAACGGCTTCGAAACCTGCCGCCGGCTCAAGCAGAACCGCGCGCTCGCCCATGTGCCGGTCATCTTCATGACCGGGCTCAGCGACAGCGAGCACATCATCGAGGGCCTCGAGGCCGGCGGCGTCGACTATGTGACCAAGCCGATCGTCCCCGGCGAGCTGCTGGCGCGCATTCGCGTGCATCTCGCCAATGCCCGCATGGCGCAGAGCGCGCGCACGGCGCTGGACGCATTCGGCCGATTTCTGCTTGGCGGTCGACAGCACCGGCAAGGTGATGTGGTGCACCCCGCAGGCTGCGAGACTTCTCGGCACCGCGCTGAGCGGCTTCGACACCGAAGGCTACATCGTGCCGCCCGACGTACGGGCCTGGCTTGATCAGTGTGCAAGCGCGCCCGCCTCCCTGCCCGCAGCGCCGATCGATCTCGAGAGCTCGACCAGCAAGCTCAAGCTGCTCTATGTCGGCCAGGTCGGCGCGGAGGAGCGGCTGCTGCGCGTCATCGAGGGCGACGCCGGCAGCGACCAGGCCGTGCTCAAGAGCCGCCTCATGGTGACCGATCGCGAAGCCGAGGTGCTGCTTTGGATCGCCCGCGGCAAGTCCAACCGGGACATCGCGGAAATCCTGAGTCTCAGCCCGCGCACCGTGAACAAGCATCTGGAGCAGATCTTCACCAAGCTCGGGGTTGAGAACCGCACCTCGGCGGCGGCGCTGGCGGTGCGAACGCTCGGCATCCGTTGAAGCGTTAACGGCAGACATATTTGTTTGAACCCGGCTGTTGACGACACCGGTCCGGTCGTGACCATTGGCGACCATGGCCAAAGCGAAGGCAAAGCCGGATCGGGCGAAGGAGATCTATCGCGCGCTTCGCCATGCGATCATCGAGCAGGCGCTGGAGCCCGGCGCCAAGCTTCCCGAGGACGCCATCGGCGAGCGCTTCGGCGCGAGCCGCACCATCGTCCGCAGCGCGCTGGGCCAGCTTGCCGCCGAGGGGCTGGTGGAGCTTCGCCGCAACCGCGGCGCGGCGGTCGCGACGCCGGCCTGGGAGGAGGCGCGCGACACCTTCGACGTCAGGCTCGGGCTCGAACGCCTCGTCATGTCGCGGCTTGCCGGCCGCCTGACCCCGGAGCAGATCAAGCGCGCTGGAAGCGCATGTGGACGAGGAGGAGAACGCGCGCGGCAAGAACGAGCCGCTGTCGATCCGGCTCGCGACCGAATTTCATATCCTGCTGGCCGAGATGACCGGGAGCCCGGTGCTGGCGCGCTACGTCAGCGAAGTATCGTCGCGCTGCGGGCTGATCCTCGCGCTCTACAGCCGGCCGCATTCGTCCGAATGTGCCGTCAACGAGCATCGCGCAGTGATCGCCGCGCTCGCGGCCGGCGACGCGCGGCGAGCATCGGCGGTCATGGACGAGCATCTCGAAGCGGTGGCGAGCCGCGCGCTGATCGTGGCGCGACCAGCCAAGAGCCGCGAGCTCAAGGATATCCTGTCGCCTATGCCGATTCCAAGTTCCCGGCAAAGGACAAAATGGAGGCAAGCGAACACGACGGCAACGCTAAGCCTACGATGCCGTTGCGCGTGAGCAGCCGCTCGGCGCTGTCGTTCCACACGTCCATCTGCACGATCTTGCCGCCGCGCACCACGAAGCGATCGACATAGCGGTTGCCCTCGAACGGCGTGCCGTCCGGCCATTCGCCGTAGAGCGTGCCGATGTTGTAGACGATCGTCTCGCCGCGGCCCGGCACGACGTCGGAGCGCTCCATCGCCTTCTTCACCCACTTGTAGCGCTTGGCGTTGAACGCCGTGCTCTCGCGCGGATGCGAGAACTTGCGCCCGCCGGTGAAGGTGAGCTTGAGCGGCTCGGCGATGTAGCGCGCCGCGGTCTCCGGATCCGGCACCATCGACGCGACCAGGAATTTCTCGACGATCTCGGCCGCCGCGGCGGTCTCGTCCGACGGCGCGATCACGGCGGCGACTTCGGGGGCGCGTGAGTCTGCAGCGGGCATGACTTGTCCTCCTCTGACTTGGCGTCCAGGCTCGGCAAGGACGGACCGCGGCGAACCAGCCGCGGCCATGCATATTTCCGGCCAGACTGACGGCCTTGCGAAAGGCATCAAAATTGTATACAATTGTGCATACGATTTGCTCAAGGCGTGCGCCAATGTGCCCAGATCCTGGGCGCCAGCAAGCGTCCTCGAACGAGGATTGTTGCGGTGTTTTCAGTCGAACCGCGTTGGCATGTCCCTTGCGAAGGCGTCGGGTGCACACCCTTCCGGAGAGGTATCGTCATGCCCACTCGTAACCGCATTCCGCAGATCACGCGACGCCTGCTCGTGGCCGCCGCCGCTGCCGCCGTCGCAATCCCCGCGCTGTCCGCTCGCCCAGGACACCGTCAAGCTCGGCCTGGTCGCCGCCATGTCCGGCCAGTCCGCCAAGTCCGGCGAGGCGATCGTCCGCGGCCTGTCGATCGCGATCGACGAGATCAACGCCAAGGGCGGCGTGCTCGGCAAGAAGGTCGAGCTGGTCGTGCGCGACGACGAGAGCAACCCCGCCAAGGGCGTGATCGCGGCGCGCGAACTCGTGCAGCGCGAGAAGGTCGCGGCGCTGTTCGGCGGCCTCGATACGCCGGTGTCGATCGCGATCGTGCCGTTCGCCAACCAGAGCAAGGTGCCGTTCATGGGCGTGTGGGCGGCCGGCACGCCGATCACCCGCAACGGCGCCGCGGAAAACTACGTGTTCCGCGTCTCCGCGGTCGACGTGCTGGTCGACAAGGCGCTGGTCGACTACGCGATGAAGAAATACGCGGCGAAGAAGCCCGGGATGATCCTGATCAACAATCCTTGGGGCGAGTCGAACGAGGCTGGCCTGAAGGCGGCGCTCGCCGAAAAGAACATGCCCTACGCCGGCATCGAGAAATTCCAGGACGCCGACGTCGACGTCGTGCCGCAGCTCACGCGCCTGAAGGAGGCCGGCGCCGACGTGCTGTTCATGGTCGCGAACGTCGCGCCGTCCTCGCAGGTGGTGAAGTCGCTCGACCGCATGGGCTGGAACGTGCCGATCGTGTCGCACTGGGGACCGGCCGGCGGCCGCTTCAGCGAGCTCGCAGGCCCGAGCGGCGCAGCGCGTCCACTTCATCCAGACCTTCAGCTTCTCCGGCAAGCTGTCGCCGAAGGCCGAGACGCGTGCTCGCGGCGCTGAAGAAGAAATATCCCGAGATCAAGACGCTCGCCGACGTGACGCCCGGCGGTCGGCATCGCCAACGCCTACGACGCGATGCACCTCACCGCGCTCGCCATCGCCAAGGCCGGCTCGACCGAAGGCCCGAAGATCCGCGAGGCCTTCTACGCCATCGACAAGTACGACGGCCTGATCAAGAGCTACAGCAAGCCGTTCACGCCGGACGAACCACGACGCGCTGACGGCGGACGACTACCTGTTCACCTACTTCAAGGAAGGTGAAATCCTTCCGCTGACGAACTAGACTGACGATTGCAGGCGGCGGGACGCAGGTTCGCCCTGCGTCCCGCCGTCGTCTCATCCGGGGCCGTCAAGCGATGCTGCTGATCTCCGCGATCGTCACCGGACTTGCGGTCGGCAGCATGTACGGGCTGATCGCGCTCGGCTTCCACGTCACCTACGTCGTCTCCAACACCGTCAATTTCTCGCAGGGCTCCTCGATGATGCTGGGAGCCGTGCTGGGCTACACCTTCGCGATCCGGCTCGGCTGGCCGCTGCCGCTCGCGGCCGCGATGTCGCTGCTGCTCTGCGCGCTGTTCGGCCTGGTGGTCGAGCGCGACGCTGGTGCGGCCGTTCGCCGAGCGCGGCTCGAACGGCTGGCTGATGGCGACGGTCGCCGGCGGCATCGTGCTCGACAACATCGTGCTGTTCACCTTCGGCAAGGAGCCGCGCGCCTTCCCGTCGTTCCTGGCGCAGAAGCCGATCGAGCTGTTCGGCACCGGCGTGTTCCCGCTGCAACTCGATCATTCCGGTGGTCGGCATCGGCATCACGATCGCGCTGCAGCTGGCGTTCCAGCACACGCGGCTCGGCAAGGCGCTGCTCGCGGTGGTGCAGAACAAGGACGCCGCGCGGCTGATGGGCATCAACGTGCGGCTCGCGATCGCGTTCTCGTTCGCGCTCTCGACCGCGCTCGCGGGCCTCGCCGGCCTGCTGATCGCGCCGCTGTTCAGCGTGCATTCCGACATGGGCACGCTGTTCGGCATCAAGGCCTTTGCGGTCGCGATCCTCGGCGGCATCAGCTCGGCCTCGGGCGTGATGCTGGCGGGCTTGCTCTACGGGCTGATCGAGGCGCTGGTCACCGCCTTCGCCGGCTCGACCTACACGCAGATCGTCGCGTTCACGGTCGTCATCCTCGCGCTCGCCGCGATGCCCAACGGGCTGTTCGGCCGCGCGGCGGCGAAGAAGGTCTAGCGATGGCAGCGTGCGCCGCATGCCAGCGCCGATGACGTTTGCGATCCTGGCGCTGACCGCGGCCGGCGTCGTGCTGGTGTTCGTGTCCGAAGGCTATACGCACTTCATCCTGGCGCTGGTCGCGCTTGACGACGGTCGTCGGCGTCGGGCTCAACGTCCTGCTCGGCCTCGCCGGGCAGGTCTCGCTCGGGCATGTCGGCTTCTACGCCATCGGCGCCTACGCGGCGGCGATCCTGACGCTCGAAGGGCGTGAGCTTCTGGCTGGCCTTCCCGGCCGCCGGGCTGGTCGCCGGCATCGATCGGTGCGCTGCTGGCGCTGCCGGCGCTGCGCGTCACCGGGCCCTATCTCGCCATGGTCACCATCGCGTTCGCCTTCATCGTTCAGCACGGCACCATCGAATGGAAGGGTCTGACCGGCGGACAGAACGGCCTGATGGGGCTCGTGCCGCCCGCGCATCGGCGGGTCATGCGTTCGCCGAGCGCGAGATGGCGCTGCTTGCGATCCTGCTCGCGGGTCTCTCGCTCTATCTGCTTCCAGCGGCTCGCGGCGAGCGCCTGGGGCAAGGCGATGGTCGCGGTGCGCGACAGCGAGACCGCGGCGCGATCGATCGGGCTCAATCCGGTCACGATCAAGACGGCCGCCTTTGCGATCTCGGCGGTGTTCGCAGGGCTCGCGGGCGCGATCTTCGCGCCGCTGATGATGTTCGTCGCGCCGAACTCGTTTCCGTTCTCGCAGTCGATCCTGTTCCTGCTCGCCGTCATCGTCGGCGGCGCCGGCTGGGTGCTGGGCCCGCTGGTCGGCGCGACGGTGACGGTGATGCTGCCGGAATTGCTGTCGAATCTCGCCGAGTATCGGCTGCTGTTCGTCGGGGTGCTGCTGCTGGTCGTGCTGTGGATCGCGCCCGAAGGCATCATCGGCACGCTGGCGCGCTATGTCCGCCGGATCGATCCGGCGGGCGCGAAGGCGGACGAGACTTCGACCTGTCCGCCTTCTTCTCGACCGGCGGCGTGCGCGCACGACCTTGTCGTTCGCGGCATCGGCATTTCGTTCGGCGGCATCAAGGCGGCCTCCGATGTGAGCTTTGTCGCCGAGCCCGGGCGCATCACCAGCGTGATCGGGCCGAACGGCGCCGGCAAGACCACCGTGCTCAACATGATCGGCGGCTTCTACCGGCCCGATGCGGCAGCATCCGGCTTGGCGACGGTCGAGCTTGCCGGCGCGCCGGCGTGGCGCATCTGCGCGCGCCGGCATCGCGCGCACCTATCAGACGACGCAGCTGTTCGGCGACATGAGCGTGCTCGACAATATGCTCGTGGCGCTGCGGCGCGGACGGCTCGGCAATCCGCTCGCCGGCTCGCGGCCGGCACGACAGGAACGCGCGCTGCCGAAGCGCTGCTGGCCTTCGTCGGCTATCACGGCGCCGCTCGCGGCGCTCGCGAGCAGACCTGCCGCATGTCGACCGCCGGCTGGTCGAGATCGCGCGTGCGCTCGCGACGCGGCCGCGGGTGCTGCTGCTCGACGAGCCGGCAGCCGGCCTGATGCGCGCCGACAAGGCTGCGCTCAGCCAGCTGATCCGCCGGATCGCCGACCTCGGCATCGCCGTCATCCTGGTCGAGCACGACATGGCGCTGGTCATGGGCATCTCGGACTCACATCGTCGTGCTCGATGCCGGCGCGGTCATCGCGGCCGGTGCGCCGGCCGACGTCCGCCGCGATCCGCGCGTGCTCAAGGCCTATCTCGGCGACGGCGAGATGCGTGCGCGGCCGCGCGCAGCCGCCTGGAGCGGCTCGCAGGATGCCATCCTGTCATGCCTGAAGCTCGAGCGCCGGCTACGGCGCGGCGCCGGTGCTCGAAGAGGTCTCGTTCGAGGTGAGGCCGGGCGAGATGGTGGCGCTGCTCGGCGCGAACGGCGCCGGCAAGTCGACCGCGATGCGCGCGGTCACCGGCCTGCTGCGCCCGGTGACCGGCTCGATCGTGCTCGACGACGAGCGGGTCGAGCAGATGCCCGCGCACAAGATCGCGGCGAGCGGCGTGGCGCTGGTGCCCGAGGGCCGGCAGGTGTTTCCCGAACTGAGCGTGCTCGACAACATCATGCTGGGCGCCTACACGCGGCAAGAAGGTCGATCGCGAAGCGGAGATCGAGGCGCTGCTCGAGCGCTTTCCGCGACTGCGCGAGCGGCTTTCCGAGCCGGGCGGGGCTTCTGTCCGGCGGCGAGCAGCAGATGCTCGCGATCGCGCGCGGCCTGATGGCGAAGCCGCGCATCCTGCTGCTCGACGAGCCGTCGCTCGGACTTGCGCCCGCGATGATCAACGAGCTGTTCGACGTGCTGGCCGAACTGCGCGACGACGGCGTCACCATCCTGCTGGTCGATCAGATGGCCGCGCTGGCGCTCACGGTCGCCGACCGCGGCTATGTGCTCGAGTCCGGCCGCATCGTGCGCGACGATACAGCCGAAGCCCTGGCTCACGATCCGGCGCTCGAAGCCGCCTATCTCGGCCGCGCAGAGGCCGCGCAATAGCCAATCGCGTCATGCCGCTCGATCTTGTCTTGCGCAATGCCCGCATCGCCGGCCGTGGCCCAGCGACGTTCGATATTGGCATTGCCGGCGGCAAGATCGCCGAGATTGCGCACGATTTCGACCGATGCGCCGGCCGAAGAATGTCGGCGGCCGGCTGGTGACGCCGGGGTTCGTCGAGACCCACATCCATCTCGACAAGTCCTGCATCCTCGATCGCTGCCACTCGGAGGAGGGCACGCTGCAGGAGGCGATCGCGCAGGTCGCCGCCGCCAAGCGCGCCTTCACCGAAGACGATGTCTATGAGCGCGGCCGGCGCACGCTGGAGAAGGCGATCGTCCAGGGCACCACGCGCATGCGCACGCACGTCGAGGTCGATCCGCGCATCGGACTGCAGCAGCTTCGACGCCATTCGGCGCCTGAAGCGGGACTACGCCTGGGCGATCGACCTCGACATCTGCGTGTTCCCGCAGGAAGGCCTGCTCAACGATCCCGGGCACCGAGGAGCTGCTGATCGCGGCCTGCGAGGCGGGTGCCGACCTGATCGGCGGCTGCCCCTATACCGACAGCGATCCGCACGGACAGATCGCGCGCATCTTCGAGATCGCGCGCCGCTTCGATATCGACATCGACTTTCATCTCGATTTCGATCTCGATCCGTCGCGGATGGACCTTCGAGAGGTCTGCCGGCAGACGGAAGCGTCTCCGCTATGGCGGCCGTGTCGCGGTCGGGCATGTGACCAAGCTATCGGCCGCTGCCGCCGGAGCGAGCTTGCGAGCATCGGCGCGACGGCTGGCCGATGCCGGCGTCGCGGTCACGGTGCTGCCGGCGACCGACCTGTTTCTGATGGGCCGTGCCTACGATCACAATGTTCCGCGCGGCGTCACGCCGGCCCACAAGCTTGCTCGAGCATGGCGTGACCTGCTCGCTCGCCACCAACAACGTGCTCAACCCGTTCACGCCGTTCGGCGACTGCTCGCTCGTCCGGATGGCAAACCTCTACGCCAATATCGCGCAGGTTGGCACAGCGCGGGAGCTGGCGGCGTGCTTTGACCTGGTGACCACGCAACCCGCCAAGCTGATGAACCTGCGCGATTACGGCATTGCGGTCGGCAATCCGGCCGATCTGATCGTGCTCGACTGCGGCGACGCGGCTGCGGGCGATCGCCGAGCTGGCCCAACCGCTTCTCGGTTTCAAGCGTGGCCGCCGCAGCTTCACGCGCCCTGCCCCCGCTCTCAACGCACCTGCATAACGCAGGTACAGGCTCGAAACCGCTCAAGACGAAACGGCGTGGAGGGGGTTGTTCCACGCCGTTCCGCAGGCTCGCCGCCGTCCACCATCTTTCCGGCAGCGCGCAAATTACTCCGCTGGCGTTGCTGCCATGCCCTTGCCGGGCAGTGGCGGCACGGAAGCGGTCGCAGTCTCCGGCGCGCGGCTGAGCACGAACAGGAAGACCGCCACGATCGCATAGGCGATCGCGACCGAGGGTGTCACCGCAATGCCGACCGACTCGCCGTGCATGAAGCCGAAGAAGGTCAGCACCGCACCAGCCGCCGCAAAGGCCGCGGCCTCCTGGAATTTCTTCTCGACGATGAATGCGCCCACGGCACCGAGAATGAGGCCCGTGAGGATCGCGCCGCCACCCAGCACTTCAAGCCCATGATAGAGGACGCCGACCTGGCCGAGCTTGTCGAAGCCGACCGCGGCCGCATTTGTCCCGGCAGCCGTCAGCGCGCCGTCCATGAGAGTCTTGCACCAGGCCGCAAGGTGCGGCACTAGCGCCAGTACGATCGCGGGCGCATGGCTCTTGGGCGTCTCCTGGAACGCCTGCGCGCCGATCAGCATGCCGATGTAGAGCAGGATCGGCGAGATGGCGACCACGGGCACCAGCGACAGAAGCAGCGCAATCACCCCGAACCACGCCAGCACGATCACCATCAGGCCGGTCGCGGCCGAATAGCCGATGCGGCCGCCCATCGCCTTCCAGCCCGGATGGCCGATATAGACCGCGTTGATGAACGGGTTGCCCATCAGGCACCCGATCAGACTCACGACGCCATCGGCGGTCAGCACCTGCGTGGTCGGGAACGCATCGCCTGCTGCCTCCGCGCTCTCGACATTGTCCATGGCCTCGACCAGGTCATAGATGCCGAATGGAATGGCGGTGACCAGGATGATGCCGAGGAACTCAAAGCCCGAGAACACATGATCGACCGCCGGCACCGGCACGGAGAAGCCGAAATTGGCGAAGGCGCCGGTGAGCTTCTCGAGGCTCAATCCGCCGTAGCCGAGGCCGAACAGGTTCGAGCCCCAGGCGATCAGCATGCCGGCCGCGATCGCCACCAGCCCGGCGGGAATTCCCTTGGGATATTTGTAGCCGCCGAACCAGCTCACCATGATGATGGCGAAGCAGACGATGCCGATGATCGGCGTCATGTACATTTCAAGCGCCGGCCGCATCGAGATGAAGGTGATCGAGACGCCGGCCAGCGTGCCGAGCAGCGCCGCGCGCGGCGTGATCTTGCGAATATAGGGCGCGACGAAGCCGCCGATCATCAGGATGAAGCTCTGGAAGAACACCCAGACCAGCCCAGCCTCCCAGCCCTTGATCGGGTCGTTGGTCTTGAGCGTGATCGGCAGCATGATCACGAACGTGACCACGAACATGTGCGGCACGCTCACGCCGGAGGGCAGCGCGCAGACATCGGTGCGGCCGGTCCGTGAGCGCCAGCCGATAGGCCAGGAACGCGTAGTAGAAAGTGCTCAGGCACATCATCAGCCCGAGCGCCGGCAGGATGCGGCCGAACACCAGTGAGTCCGGCATCTTGAGCACGAAGCGCAAGAGGCCGGTCAGGACCAGCATGTTGACGAGGATGTTGGTGCCGAACCCGAAGAAGGCGTTCCAGTCACCAGGTGTCCAGATGGTTGGACGAAAGGTTCTGTCCGTCGCCATTGTCATCGCACGCTCCCGCCAGGATGGCTGCCGCGATGCTCCCGCGCCGCGGGCAGACTTAGAAAAATTAGCTTTGATCAGGCGCGCCGGAGGCGGATGTCACGAATCTTGTTCGGGAGGTTTTGCGAGCAAGAAGGTGTCATCCGCCTCCACGCGGGGTTGGGGACCTTAGAAGCTGAAGCCGAGGCCGCCGAAGCCGACGACGTAGTCTTTGTGAGTGCCGGCGAAGTTGGTGTTGAGCGTGGTCTGCTGGGCCCGCTGCAGATTGTCGTTGAGGAAGTCGATAGTACTGGAAGCCGGCCTTGGCGTACCACTTGCCGTAGCGAGAAGGTACCCAATCCAGCGCCAACTTGCCGGTCAGGCCCGTCGAGAAGACGCCGACATTGTCGGTGCTGCAGAACGAGGTGCCGCAGAGCGCGGTGCCACCAGAAGCATTCCAGTAATCCGAGGGGCCAACCGTGACCCAGGTCGGCGCGGATAACACCAATGGAATGCCGAGATATCGCTTCATATCGAGGGTCGGCACGATGCCGATCTCGACGTCGTAGGTGTCGCCAGCCTTGCCGGTGACGACCGTCGAAGAGCCGGAGGAGACCGCGTAGAAGAGCTTGACGTACGGATTGAGCGTGAACGGACCGCCGCCCCACCACGAGCTGTCGTCGTAGGCGAGCGTGAACTCGATGTTACGCTCGATGCTGAAGTTGCCAGGTGGGCTCAGGAACTCGACATATTCTACGCCGAACTTCCAGTTCTGCGCGAACTTCACGGTCATGCCGACCGCCCAGTCGAACTCGTTCCACGAGCCTACTGTGGGGTTTGAGGGCCTCTGCTCGCTCCAGAGATCGTTCCACACATAGCCGTAGACGCTGACCGAATTGATGAAGCCGGTCTTGCTCTTGAAAACGTCGGCCGATATCCCAGCGAGGATTTGCGTGGTGAGGCCCGTGTTCGTCACCAAGAGACCGCGCGGCGTGATGTACGCATTCTTGAACGACACGTCGAAGAAGGCGTGCATATCCAAAGGCTCGACGACCGGCGGTGGCGCCTTGAGCGGCATGTCAGCCGCGAATGATGCCGTAACCCCCAAGCTGATCCCCATGCCCGCAGCGCTCGCCAGGAGCGCGCCAGCGTATCGATTGAACCCCATCCCAACTTCTCCTTGCCAAGTCACAAGAAACGCCTTGCCCCCGCATTTCCGATCCGTGGCGTTCCTGGTCGTTCTTGAGGCGGACTGGCCATGCGCTGGGCGCTTCTCGCCCAGATTTTGAGCATGACTTTCCCGTTCAAGAACCGTTGCCGGTCTCGGAAACGTTCGCGACGTGTCGCGATCACAGCAACAACCTTCGCAAGCCACGTGCCAAAGTCATTGATCTGTCATAAGGACTGGAGGGGTGTGGGCTGGATGCAACAAATTCCCGATCAAACGAGGCTTTTTCGGTCAGTCACAAGATAAATTTTCGGTCGTCGTCGCTCGGAATTGTATGCAGGTGATCGACCGAGACATTGGTTAATGATCAAAATGAAGTCGCAGAAAGAGTATTTTAAATGCAGAAAGGTGCGTTTTAGTTGGGATTGGCCGACGAATTTTACACGCTCCACTCGCATCCGAGAATCCGGCTCACTCAGGGACAGGCTGCCAATACTTTCAGCAGCGATTGCGATCCTGACACCCAGCCGAAGATCCCGCCCTGGGCCTTGATCATCGCAAGGCCCGCCTCGTGAAACGCCGGGAAATACGAGCCACAACAGTCCGACAGCACGATGCAGCGGAAGCCGCGATCGTTGGCCTCGCGCACGGTCGTGTTGACGCAGACTTCGGTGGTCACGCCACACACGAGCAGTGTCTCGATACCGCGATTGTGCAGCATGAGCTCCAGGTCGGTCTGGCAGAACGCGCCCTTTCCCGGCTTGTCGATGACGGGCTCGCCCGCGATCGGATAAAGCTCCGGGATGATGTCATGGCCTGGCTCGCCGCGAATCAGAATCCGGCCCATCGGCCCGGCGGCGCCAATGCGCATCGCCGGATCGCCGCGATTGACCTTCAAGGGCGGCGCATCGGAGAGGTCGGGTCGATGGCCCTCGCGCGTATGAATAACGAGAATCCCCGCCTTGCGGGCGGCTGACAGGACGGCGCGGCAAGGCCCGACCGCAGCCTGCAGTTTGGTGACATCGTTGCCGAGCGCCGCGCCAAAGCCGCCGGGCTCAAGGAAGTCGCGCTGCATGTCGATGATAACGAGCGCTGCTCTGTCGAGATCTATCGACTGCGGCCCGGGCTCGGCTTCAATTGTCATGGTTGTCATTTGTTGCCTCGTCAGCTGTCCGGACTACGGAGCAAAATCGAGGCCACCATTGTCATAGTCGCTGCCTATTGATTGAGCAGCGCGATGAGGGCCGGCGCGGTGCTGCGCTTCAATACCACCTGGGCCACCGCGAAATTACAACGTGCTTTCATGGAGTTACGAATCACTCGGCGTTAGTTCCAGTGCTGGCACGGAGTTTGCGGAAGGCGACTTGAGGCCTGCTGTCAGGAACCCGGGGAGCCCACCATGAAGCGCCGTGACTTTCTCAAATCGATGACCGCGCTTGCCGCAGGCAGCACCGTCTCGGCCCCAGCGATCTGGTCGCCCGCGAAGGCGCAGTCGCGCCAGGAGACATTGCTGATCGTCTCCGAAAGCGGGCCGAACAACATCGACATTCATGGCGTGGGCACCAACGTTCCGGGCTATGAGGTCTCGTGGAACTGCTACGACCGCCTGATCAGCCACGAGATGAAGACGGTCGACGGCACGCCCTATTACGACCGCGACAAGTTCAAGATGGAATTGGCCGATGACATGAGCATCGGCGACATGTCGGCCACCTTCAAGCTCAAGCGTAAGGCGACATTCCAGGACGGCACGCCGGTCACCGCCAAGGACGTGAAATGGTCGCTCGACCGCGCCGTCACGGTCGGCGGCTTTCCGACTTTCCAGATGGGTGCCGGCTCGCTGACCAAGCCGGAGCAATTCGTCGTCATCGACGACCATACCATCCGCGTCGACTTCCTGCGCAAGGATCGCCTCACGGTCCCCGACCTCGCCGTGATCGTGCCGGCCATCTACAACTCCGAGCTGGTCAAGAAGAACGCAGCCGCCAACGATCCCTGGGGTCTCGAATACACCAAACAGAAAACCGCCGGTAGCGGTGCCTATCGGGTCGTGCAATGGACCGCCGGCACCGAGGTCATCCTGGAGCGCAACGACAACTGGACGGGCGGCCCACTGCCCAAGGTCAAGCGCATCGTGTGGCGCATGGTGCCGTCGGCGGGCAATCGCCGCGCGTTGCTCGAGCGTGGCGATGCCGACATCTCCTATGACCTGCCCAACAAGGATTTCGTCGAGCTCAAGAACTCCGGCAAGCTCAACATCGTGTCGACGCCGTACTCAAACGGCATCCAGTACATCGGCATGAATGTCACCAAGCCGCCGTTCGACAATCTGAAAGTGCGCCAGGCGGTGGCCTACGCCATTCCCTATCAGAAGATCATGGATGCGGTGCTGTTCGGGCTCGCCAAGCCGATGTACGGCAAGCCAGCCGGCGGGCCGACCGAAGTCGCCTGGCCGCAAGCGCATCCATTCACGACCGACATCGCGAAGGCCAAGCAGCTCCTGGCCGAAGCGGGCTATCCGAACGGATTCGAGACCACGATCTCCTTCGACCTTGGCTTTGCCGGCGTCAACGAGCCGCTCTGTGTGCTCACGCAGGAGAGCCTCGCCCAGATCGGCATCAAGTGCACCATCAACAAGATCCCGGGCGCCACCTGGCGCACCGAGCTCAACAAGAAGGTGCTGCCGCTCTACACCAACGTGTTCTCGGGCTGGCTCGACTATCCGGAGTACTTCTTCATCTGGTGCTATCACGGCAAGAACTCGATCTTCAACACCATGAGCTATCAGTCAAAAGACCTCGACACGATGATCGATGCCGCGGTCGACGCGGCTGCGATCGGCAACAAGGCCGCCTATGACAAGAACGTCAAAGGTTTTGTCGATCTCGCCTATGCCGACATGCCGCGCATCCCGATCCACCAGCCCTACGTCAACGTCGCGATGCAGAAGAACATCTCCGGCTATCAATACTGGTTCCACCGCCGGCTCGACTACCGCGCATTGGCAAAAGGTTGATGCTCAATCGTAGCCCGCATTGAGCGTGGCGAAATGCGGGGCCTGCCTACCCGGATTTCGCTCACGCTCAATCCGGGCTCGGGGCTAGCAGTCAAAATCCAAAAGGACGCCCGTCATGCTGGGCATGTTGTTCAAGCGGCTCCTGTTCGTCATTCCGAGCCTCATCGGCGTCGTGATCGTCACGTTCCTGCTCACGCGGGCGCTTCCCGGCGATCCGGCCGCCTACTTCGCGGGGCCTGCCGCCACCAAGGAGGCGGTCGAGCAGATCCGCGTCAAGCTCGGTCTCGACAAGCCGCTGATCGTGCAGTTCGGCCGTTATGTCGAGGATCTCATGCGCGGTGATCTCGGCAACTCGCTCACCACCGGCCAGCCGGTCACGGCCGAGATCAGGAACCGCCTCCCCGCCTCCGCCGAGCTGACACTGCTTGGCCTCATCGTCTCCATGGCGATCGCGGTGCCGCTTGGCGTTCTGGCCGCCACGCGGCCCGGATCGCTCATCGACCATGCCTGCCGGGTCATCTCGACGGCCGGCGTCTCATTGCCGGTGTTCTTCACCGGCCTGATCCTGGTCTATGTGTTCTACTATCTGCTCGGCTGGGCGCCAGCTCCGCTCGGGCGGCTCGATGTCTTCTTCAGTCCGCCGCCAACAGTGACCGGCTTCTACCTCATCGACAGCCTCATTGCCGGCAATGGCGAGCTCTTTCTCTCGAGCCTCAAGCAGCTCATCCTTCCCGCGCTCACGCTCGGCATCTTCTCGCTCGCCCCGATCGCGCGCATGACGCGGGCCTCGATGCTCGCGGTGCTCGCCTCCGACTTCGTGCGCACCGCTCGCGCCAGCGGGCTTTCGCCGTTCACCGTCATCGTTACCTACGCATTCCGCAACGCGCTGCTGCCAGTCGTGACCACGCTCGGCATGGTCTTCTCCTTCCTGCTCGGCGCCAATGTTCTGGTCGAGAAAGTGTTCGCCTGGCCTGGCATCGGCTCGTTCGCGATCGAGGCGCTGATTGCCTCTGACTTCGCGCCGCTGCAGGGGTTCGTGCTCACCATGGCCATCCTCTACGTGGCGCTCAACCTCGTGATCGACATCCTCTACGGGGTCATCGATCCGCGCGTGAGGGTCGACGCATGAGCGAGCTGACGTTACCTAAAGACATCGCCCAGCGTCCGAGCGGGCTGGTCGCCATGCTGCAGCATGCGCGCTACGTTCTGCGCGACAACGTGGTGACGGGCTTCGCGTTCGCTCTCTTCGTCCTGATCGTCCTCGCCGCCCTAATCGGGCCCTATGTCGTGCCACACGACCCGCTTGCGAGCGACACCGTCGCGGCACTCAAGCCGCCCTCCGCTACCCATTGGTTCGGCACCGACCAGCTCGGCCGCGATGTCTTCAGCCGCGTGATCGTTGCAACACGGCTCGATCTTTTCATCGCCATCGCCTCGGTCGCGCTGGTGTTTCTCATGGGCGGGCTCGCGGGCGTCGCGGCGGGGTATTTCGGCGGCTGGACCGACCGCATCGTGGGGCGCATCGCCGACACCATCATGGCGTTTCCGCTGTTCGTGCTCGCCATGGGCATCGTGGCGGCGCTCGGCAACACGGTGCAGAACATCATCATCGCGACCGCGATCGTGAACTTCCCGCTCTATGCCCGCGTCGCGCGCGCCGAAGCCAATGTGCGCCGCGAGGCCGGCTTCGTACTGGCGGCGAGGCTCTCCGGCAACGGTGACATGCGCATTCTCCTGGGCCACATCCTGCCGAACATCATGCCGATCATGGTGGTGCAGATGTCGCTCACCATGGGCTACGCCATCCTCAACGCGGCCGGCCTCTCGTTCATCGGGCTCGGCGTGCGGCCGCCAACCGCCGAGTGGGGCATCATGGTGGCCGATGGCGCGGCCTTCATGGTCTCGGGCGAATGGTGGATCGCGTTCTTTCCGGGCGCGGCCCTCATGGTCGCGGTGTTCTGCTTCAACCTGCTCGGCGACGGTTTGCGCGACATCGTCGACCCGCAACGGCGCACGTGAGGCCGACGATGACCGCGCTGCCGCTGCTCGACATCCACGACCTCACGGTCGAGTTCTCGACCCGGCGCGGCATCGTGCGCGCGGTCGAGCACGTCGACATCGCGGTCGCCAAGGGCGAGACCGTCGGCATCGTGGGCGAATCCGGCTCGGGCAAGTCGGTGACCTCCTACGCGGTGATGCGCATTCTCGATCGCGCCGGGCGCATCGCCGACGGCTCGGTGACGTTCACCGGCATCGACGTGCGCAAGCGAGCGAAAGCGACATGCGTGCGCTGCGCGGCCGCGAAATGTCGATGATCTTCCAGAACCCGCGCGCCGCGCTCAATCCGATCCGCAAGGTCGGCCGCCAGATCGAGGACGTGCTGCGACAGCACGCGCAGGCGGACGCGTCGCAGCTTGCCGAGAAGGCGATCGAGATCCTCGAGCAGGTGCGCATCGCGCGCCCGCGCGAGCGCTACCACGCCTATCCGTTCGAGCTCTCCGGCGGCATGTGCCAGCGCGTCGTGATCGCGCTCGCGCTCGCCTGCCGGCCGCAGCTCCTGATCGCCGACGAGCCGACCACCGGCCTCGACGTCACCACGCAGAAGACCGTGATGGAGCTCATCGTCGAGCTCACGCGCCAGCGCGGCATGTCGACCATCCTGATCACCCACGACCTCGGGCTCGCCGCCACCTATTGCGACCGCGTCGTGGTGATGGAGAAGGGCCACGTGGTCGAGAGCACGCCGCGAAGCGCGATCTTCACCGCGCCGGAGCATCCCTACACGCGCAAGCTGATGCGCGCGACGCCGCGGCCGGGCGTGTACGCTGCGCGAGCTGTTGCCGGAGGACACGCCCGCGCCTGCGGCAGCACCAGCCTCGCCTAACGGCAATGCGCTCGCATGGCGGGCCGCTGCTGGTCGTCGAAAAGCTCGTCAAGGAATATCCGCGCAAGGGCAGCAACGCGCTCGGCAAGCTGTTCCGCCGCGGCCCGCCGCCCGAGCCGGAGACTTTCCGCGCGGTCGACGGCATCAGCTTCACCATCGACCGCGGCGAGAGCGTCGGCCTCGTCGGCGAGTCCGGCTGCGGCAAGTCGACGACCTCGACCATGGTCATGCGGCTGATCGACAAGACCGACGGCGCCATCATGTTCGACGGCGAGGACATCGGCGCGATCCCGGCCAAGCAGTTCGCCCGCCTGCCGCATGCGCAAGCGCATCCAGATGGTGTTCCAGGACCCGACCGACAGCCTCAACCCGCGCTTCACGGCGGCGCGCGCGATCGCCGACCCGATCCTGCGGCTTGGCGACGTCAAGGGCCGCGACGCCGTGCGCGCGCGCTGCGAGGAGCTTGCCCGCCAGGTCGGGCTGCCGCTCGACCTGCTCGACCGCTTTCCGCACCAGCTCTCCGGCGGCCAGAAGGCGCGCGTCGGCATCGCGCGCGCGATCGCGCTCAATCCCGACCTCGTCATCCTCGACGAGCCGACCGCCGCGCTCGACGTCTCGGTGCAGGCCGTGGTGCTCAACCTGCTGCAGGAGCTCAAGGAGTCGCTCGGCATGAGCTATCTGTTCGTCTCCCACGACCTCAACGTGGTGCGGCTCCTGTGCGACCGCGTGATCGTGATGCAGGCGGGCAGGATCGTCGAGCAGGGGCCGACCGAGCGGGTGCTGTTTGCGCCGGAAGCGGACTATACGCGCGAGCTTCTGGCCGCGATTCCGCATCCGGCTTCCACGCTTGATGAGGACCCCATGACGACGAAGCCCGATGCCCTCGACGACCTCATCGAGGCCGCCGCGCAGGCGCTTGACCTGCCGATCGAGCCGGCGTGGCAGCCGGCGATCAAGGCCAATCTCGAGGTCACGCTGCGGCTGGCCGCGCTGGTCGCCGAGTTCGAGTTGCCGGACGAGGCCGAGCCCGCGCCGGTATTCGAGGCCTGACGCCGCATGGCGTTCGATCCCATCACGGCATCCGCCGCCGAGATCGCAGCGCGCGGTGCGCGCGGGCGCGATCAGCGCGCCGCGAGGTCATCGACGCGCGCTTGCCGCCATCACGCACGCGCGATCCGGTCGCTCAATGCGTTCACCGCCGTGACGGCGGAGCGTGCCCGCGCCACGCGCGGAGGCGATCGACGCCGAGCGCGCGCAAGGCGGCGCACGCTCGGCCCGCTCGCGGGCGTGCCGTTCGCGGTCAAGAACCTGTTCGACGTCGCCGGCCTGCCGACGCTCGCCGGCTCGAAGATCAACCGCGAGCGTCCGCCGGCCACGCGCGACGCCACTCTGATCGAGCGGCTGGAAGCGGCCGGCGCCGTGCTGGTCGGCGCGCTCAACATGGGCGAATACGCCTACGACTTCACCGGCGAGAACGTGCACGACGGCCCATCGCGCAATCCGCACGACATCGCGCGCATGACCGGCGGCTCGTCCGGCGGCTCGGGCGGCGCGGTCGCCGGCGGGCTGGTGCCGCTCTCGCTCGGCTCCGACACCAACGGCTCGATCCGCGTGCCGGCCTCGCTCTGCGGCATTTTCGGGCTGAAGCCGACCTATGGCCGGCTGTCGCGCGCGCGCACGTTTCCCGTTCGTCGCAAGCCTCGATCATCTCGGGCCGCTCGCGCGCTCGGTCGGCGACCTCGCGCTCGCCTACGACGCGATGCAGGGGCCACGACCCGGACGATCCGGTCTGCGCCGACTCGGCCGGCCGAGCCGGCGCTGCCGCTGCATCGCGCGCGGCACCGACGGCCTGCGCATCGCGGTCGCGGGCGGCTATTTCCGCAAGGGTGCGGTGCCCGAGGCGCTGACGGCGCTCGAGCGCGTCGCGGCGGCGCTCGGCGCCAAGCGCGAGATCGAAATTCCCGAAGCCGCGCGCGCGCGCGCCGCCGCCTACGTCATCACCGCGACCGAAGGCGCGGCGCTGCATCTCGACCGGCTGCGCACGCGCGCGCACGATTTCGATCCCGGCGGTGCGCGACCGGCTGATCGCCGGCGCGATGATGCCGGCGACGCTGGTCAACCAGGCGCAGAAATTCCGCCGCTGGTATCGCGACCGCGTGCTCGAGCTGTTCGACGAGGTCGACGCGATCCTCGCGCCCGCGACGCCGTGCACCGCGCCGCTGATCGGCCAGCAGACCTTCGTGCTCGACGGCGTCGAGCTGCCGGTGCGGCCAACCTCGGCATCTATCACCCAGCCGATCTCGTTCATCGGCCTGCCGGTCGTCGCCGTGCCGGTCCCGCTCAAGCCGCTGCCGATCGGCGTGCAGATCATCGCGGCGCCCTGGCGCGAGGACGTGGCGCTGCGGATCGCCTACGCGCTCGAGCGGCGGCGTGGCGTCGCGCTGCGATCGCACGCGTCCTCGAGGCTCGCTAGTCGAAGTCTCGAGGACGAGGGTGGAGATCGGATGGAGATCGACCTGCCGGAGGTCGTCGCCGAAGTGACGGCCGCGTTCGACCGCTACGAGACAGGCGCTGGTGTCGAACGATGTCGCGATGCTCGACTCGATCTTCCGCGACGATCGCGCGCAGCCATCCGCTACGGCGGCGGCGAGAATCTCTACGGCTACAAGGAGATCGAGGCCTTCCGCGCCGCGCGCTCGCCGGTCGGGCTCGCCCGCACGACTTCGAAGACCGTGATCACCACCTACGGCCGCGACTTCGCGGTGGCCTCGACGCTGTTCCACCGCGCCAGCATGCCCGGCAAGGTCGGCCGCCAGATGCAGACCTGGGTGCGCTTTCCCGAAGGCTGGCGCGTCGTCGCCGCGCATGTCAGCGTGATCGACGAACGACGGCGTAACGATCGGCCCAGGCTTTGCCGTCCGACGAACGGCGCGCCAGCCGCCGAAGCTCGAAATGTCGCGCGCGCCGCGACGCCTTCGGCCTCGACCAGAAAGCCCTTCACCGCTCGCGGCCGATCGCCGAGCCTGCCAGCGTGCCGATCGACAGCGGCGGCGGGACCGCGGCGACGAAGCGGCCGAAGCCTTCCGCCGGCAGCGCCCAGATTTCCAGCGCGATCGCGGCGCCCTGCCCTGCGGCGACGCGCAGCAGGCCGGGCTTCGGCGGCGTGCGTGCCGGCGAGCGCGTACAGCCGGTAGTCGGGCGCGGTCGTCGTCGTCTTCGAGAAGCCGCGCGCCGAGCGCCTTGCAGCTCGCCGTTGAGCGGCATGCCGGAGAGATGCGCGCCGACGACCGCGAGCGCGATCTCGCCGGCCGCCGGCACCGGCGGCAGCGGCGCGAGCGGCGGTTGCGCGCGGCCGAGCGCGCCGAGCGGCAGTCCGGTGTCGGCGTGGAACACGCGGCCGATCGACGCCAGCATCGCATCGTGGCCGGCGGGCGCCAGCAACGTGACGCCGAACGGCGTGCCGTCCGGCCGCATGCCGCCGGCAGCGCGAGGCCGCAGAGATCGAGCAGGTTGACGAAATTGGTGTAGGTGCCGAGCCGGCTGTTGAGCTGGATCGGATCGGCCAGCACCTGCTCGACCGTGTAGACGGTCGGCATCGTCGGCAGCAGCAGCACGTCGATCGGGCGGAAGACGTGATCGCGCACGCGGCGCAGCTCCTCGAGCTTGTAGAACGCCGCGAAGGCATCGACCGCCGTCGGGCGCGCGCCGCCGAGCATGATCTCGCGCGTCACCGGATGCATCGATTCGGGCGACGAGGCGATCAGCGATGCGCGCCGTGAGATAGCGCTCGGCCACCCAGGGCCTTCGTAGAGCAGCCGCGCGGTCTCGTAGAACGGCTCGATGTCGATCTCGACGATCGTGGCGCCGAGCGCCGGCGAAGCGCGCGATCGCCGCCTCATAGGCCGCGGCCGAATGCCGGTCGCCGAAGAACACGCGCTGCCCGGCGAGCGGCACGCCGAGGCGCAGCCCGCTGCGGCATCGGCGCCGAGCGCGCCGAGCGGCCGCGTGCGCGAATAGGGATCGGCGAGATCCGGCCCGGCCATCGCGGCGCAGCGCCACGAAGGCATCGTCGACGGTGAGCGCGAACACCGAGACGCAATCGAGCGTGCGGCAGGCCGGCACCACGCCGCGCGGTCGAGACGAGACCGAGGCTCGGCTTCAGCCGACGATATTGTTGAGCCCCGCCGGCACGCGGCCGGAGCCGGCGGTGTCGGTGCCGAGCGCGAACGGCACGAGTCCGGCCGCGACCGCGACGCCGAGCCCGAGCTCGAGCCGCCGGGGATCAGCTTCGGATCGAACAGGTTGCGCGGCACGCCATAGGGCGAGCGCACGCCGACGAGCCCGGTCGCGAACTGGTCGAGATTGGTCTTGCCGATGAGATCGCGCCGGCGCGCGCGCAGCCGCGCGACGCAGGTCGCGTCGGCTCGTGCGCCTGATAGGCGAAGGCCGGGCAGGCGGCCGTGGTCGGCATGCCGCGCGACGTCGATATTGTCCTTGACCGCGAACGGCATGCCGTAGAGCGGCAGCTCGTGTCGCCCCCCGCGGCGAGGGCCCGCGCCTCCGTCCGCGCCTCCGCCTCGTCGCGCAGCGTGATGAAGATCGCCGGATCGGCATGCGCGCGGATGCGCGCGTAGGTGCGCGCGACCGTCTCCTCGGGCGTCATGCGCCCGGCGCGATGGGCGGCGAGAATCTCGGCAACGGTCTCGGGCACGCAAAGCTCCGTGTCGAGGTGGACCGGCGCCCGGCGCGCCTCCTTTCGCTGTCTGACACTTTTGCCGATTGTGCAAGAGAAAATGCGCGCAAGAGAGGTCTGGAAATCGACCTGCTCGCGATCTATCGCCGGTTGGGCGTAGCGCTCTGCGGGCCCGCGGAACAGCACGGTGCCGTCCGCAGCCGGCCATAGGCCGCCATCAGCCGCGAGCCGAGATCGGCGGTCGCGTTCCATGTAGCTGAGCAGAACGTCGGAGCTGCAGGCGCGCCACTCCGCGACCTGGTGCGGCATCAGCTCCACGATCTTCATGCCCTTCTCGCGCGCGAACGAAAAGGCCTCGAGGTCGTTCTGAGCGGCCTTCTGCCTGATCTTGGGTTCGA
Source organism: uncultured Alphaproteobacteria bacterium (assembly GCA_963745515.1). Lineage (GTDB taxonomy): Bacteria > Pseudomonadota > Alphaproteobacteria > Rhizobiales > Xanthobacteraceae > VAZQ01. Next base: position 3,886 of record CAVUXO010000003.1, on the reverse strand, counting down.
GCGACCGGGCCACCTCCATGAGGACGGCTCTGTGCGCCGGCGCCAACGCCTGCCAGTTCTTCTCGTTGATGAACAGCAGGAATTCGAGCGGCGAATGCGCGGTTCGCGTAATCGTATCCGAGACCTTCCACATGTCGCGGCTCATCACCGTGCTGAACCCGGCCATCGCCATGTCGATCTTGCCATCCTTCAAGGCATCATTCATTGCAGCCGCGGAGAGCAGCGCAGGCTTGCCGCCGCAGAGCTTCACGAACTTCGCCATCGAGTCGCTGAACACGCGAATGGTCTTGTCCTTGATCTGCTGTGGAGCAGCGGCGTCTCGCCCCTTGGAGAAGAAGACCTGGTTGCCGACCGGCTGCCACATGAGAACACGCACGCCCATCGTGTCGAGCAGCGCCTTGTCGAGCAATGCTCGCGGCTCGCCATCAGGCCCGAAGGCCGCATTGATGAGGGCGTCGAAATTGAACAGGAACGGCTGGTCGAGGATCTCGATCGCTGGGATCTTGTCGGCGAACTGATTGAACCCGGCAACGCCAAGCTCCATCGCCCCGGAGGTGACCGCGTCTACGATCTGAGTGTCGTTGTAGGGCTTGCCGCCGTCGAATATCTCGATCGTGACTGCCTTGCGGGTCCGCTCCTCAACCTCCTTCTTGAACTGAGCAAGGTTCTGACCGAAGAACAGCTCGGTCACTGGGACCTGCAGCGCCGCCTTCAACTTCACCTGCTGAGCATTGGCAATGCCGGGAAGCGACAGGACGCAGACGATCGCCAAAGCCAGCATCCGTGCCGCGCCCATGTCCGCACCTGTGTTTTTTGATTCCGTTGTTTATCCTACCGCCCGCCGCATTTTCATCTGCTTTGCAAATCGTGGCGGGAGCGTGGCATCAATAAGTAGCGCCATGCGCAAGCGTCTAGTGACAACGGATTGGGCATGCACACGGCTAACTCTTCGTGACGAAAAGTTGCAATGATGATGACGACGCGGCCTGCGCGATTGCGATGGTAACGTCGAGCTCAGCAGCCGTGCAGCACGGCTACTGACAAGATGCAGGTCTGCAGGACACTTGCCCCCGAGACGCATGCCCGGGCTGCGTCAATTTTAGTTGCTGGTATGGGCGCGTGTTGTCCGCTAAACTTCGCGCGTTACTTGGTTATGGGCGCAGGGGGGCAGAGGGCTAGTTTCTTTGACGACGCGCGGTCGTTTTGTCTTCCCTCCCAACGTCTTGGCTAAGCCTTGTCCGATCGACGCAACGGCCAGTCAGCGGCGCACAGCGCCACCTGCGCCGTTCATCTCTGGCACTTGTGCCGAAATGATTTAATGCTGGATGACAAAGCGCCTTTGAGGATACAACGTGTCAACTGCGTCCGCGTCCAGCACACTTTCGCCGATCAAGGCGCCGTCTCAGGCTCTGGAACTCAATCGTCAGGCGATCGGTGACAAGCTCGAGACCATGCGGTCGGAGCTGATCCGGTGCGGAGGCGAACTGCGGTCCCTGCAGGGACTGCTGCAGGGCAGCTCCTTCGTCGATGACACGCTGCGCCTGCTCGATCGCCTCGCCTGCCGCGTCGGCGTCATTGGGCAGGTCAAGGCCGGCAAGAGCAGCCTGATCAATGCGCTCATGGGCAAGCCCGGCCTTCTGCCGACCGACGTCAATCCGTGGACCACGGCGGTGACGCGGATCCATTTCGGCCTTGCCGACGCGCCTCCGAACGTCGCCGCTGAGTTCAGCTTCTTCGCACCCGACGAGTGGGAGCAGCTTGCCAACGGCAGTGGCCAGATCCGCGAGCTCACGCAGAGCCTGGTGCCTGGCTTCAGGGTCGAGCTCCTGCAAAAGCACGTCGAAGAGATGCGCCGTCGCACGACGTTGCGATTGGGCCCAACGCTCGAACTCGCTCCTCGGCAAGAAGCACGTTTATTCCCTGCTGTCGCCGGAGGACCTCGAGCGCTATATCTGTGCCAGCCTTCCCGACAACGCGAGCGAGCAGAAAGGCGTCTACTCCGACATCATCAAGACCGCTGATCTCTATTTTGGCAAGAGCGAGTTCAGTTTCCCTACCACCATCATCGACACGCCGGGGACCAATGATCCCTATCTGGTGCGCGACGAGATCGCCCGGCGGACGCTCGAGAGCGCGCATATCCACATCGTGGTGCTCACACCACAGCAGGCCCTGTCGACCGCCGATGTCGCCTTGCTCCGCATTCTGCGCGGGCTGAACAAGGATCGCATCGTGGTGTTCCTCAACAGGATCGACCAGCTCGGCGACCTGGTGCGTGACGTTCCGATCATCATGCGGCATGTCAGGGAGGGCCTGCGCCGCGAGCTTCCGGGGTCGGAGCTTCCCGTCGTAGCTGGCAGTGCGTTCTGGGCCGACACCGCCCTGCGCGGCCTGGACGGCGAGACTGAGCGCGCCTGGTCGGCCAAAGCACAGGCCTATGCGCAGCATCTCGGTCGTGGCACGGGCGACAAGGAGCAGCGCGCTCAGGACCTGCTCCTCTGCTCAGGCCTGCCCGCGCTATTCAATGCCCTGGCCCAGCTGACGCCCGAATGTCAAATCGGCCGCATCTTGTCGCGGGTATCGCGATCGTTCTGCGATCTTGCCCGGGTGGCCGAAAACGCCGCCCGGCACGAGCTCGCTGAGCTCTCGCAAGATGAAGCCCCGATCGGCAGCGATGACGAGCTGGAAGCCACTGAGACCGAGGTCAAGGCCACCCTGGCTGGCCTGAAGGAGCGCGGCAGCCGCCTGGTTGATGAGCACGGTGTGAAGATTGCCGGGACCTTGCGCTCAACGATGCGCAGCTTTTCCGAAGCGGAATGCACGAATCTGCGCGCTGCTATCGCCGAAGGGCACAACAGCAGCTCCGTATGGAACTGCGATCTTGCCCTCATGCGCCAGCAGCTCGAGGAGGCGCTGGTGCTGGCCTATCGCGAGGCCGAAGGCGAGATGCTCAATGTCGAGCATGAGACTTTGCAGCAATTGCAGCAGACGCTGACACGCTACAATACCAAATGGACCAAGCCGGAGGCCGGCAGCGTTTCGATCGGCATCGAGCTACCGACGATCGGCACGCCGAGCATCGTTCTCGAGCTCGACGAGCCGCGGTGGCGGCGCTGGTGGAGACCGGGCCGCACCGGCGAGCGGCGCGCCGCCGCGCTTGCTCGCCTGATCGAAAGCGAGTTTGCCGCGATTGCGGGCAAGCTGGTGCAAGCCGCCCGCACCCAGCTCGAGGCGCGGCACTCCTCCGCCCTGCAAGAGGCCAATCTCATCTATGCCGGCCTGATCGAAGTCCTTCAGGAGCAGAAGCGAGCCCGGCTTGAGCGAGAGGACGCAGCTCGCGCAAGTGAGAATTCGGCTGCGCGACTCTCCTGAGTTGCAAAGGATGCGAGAGGCTCACATCACCGAGCTCAAAAAACAGGCGGCCGACATGAGTTTCCTGGCCGACCGCCTGGAGACCATTGAGCACGACGTTCGCGGCACGTCTTGAAATCCAACTGTCACATTGTTTGTTTTTGTTTCTCAATCTCGTCAGGCGCACGCACGTGGCCCACGTTGCATTCATGTAAAAAACAATCTCGAATACGCTGCAGATCGCTTCGTCGATTGCGAAATGCGTGATAACCAAAATTCGCCGCAATCCTCACTCAGCGATGATAACGATGAAATAAATTCGGCGAAGACTTCCAACGTATGTTTCTTCAGCTGGCAATTCTTCAGCTGTTCAATCTTCGGGTGGCAATTCTTTCGCTGGGCATCGCGTTGAACTGGAATAACAGCTTTAGAGTTTATCGCTTGACGGGGGGATGCCAAGATGCGGGCCATCTCGGACGGTAATAGCTTCCGACGCCACCTGCTGCTTCTTGTTGTTTTGTTTGCTTTCGTCGGC
>CAVUXO010000002.1:0-168366 GCA_963745515.1 uncultured Alphaproteobacteria bacterium | reverse complement strand
GCTGCCGGGCGAGTGCGCCATCCACACCACCGCCAGCTCTTCCTTCGGGTCGACCCACCAGTTCGTGCCGCTTGCGCCGGGCCAGGCATATTCGCCGACCGAACCCATCATGCGTCGACTCCCGGCGTGGTCCGCACCGCGACGCCGAGGCCGAAGCCGTAGTCGGCGCGCGTCGGGTCGCCGGTGATGCCGACCATATTCTTGACGTCCGGCGCAAGGTGGTTCGCCGTCATGTATTCCACCGTCTTGCGACCGAGCACCCGCTGTCCGTCGTAGGTGCCCTTGTTCGCCAGCATCAGAGCAAAGCGCAGGTAATCGCTCGCGGTGGAGGCGAGACCGCCGCCGCCGGATTCGAATTTCTCGGCTCGGTCAGCGGTCGCAGGGCCTGCGGCTTGCCGGTTTCCGGGTCGAGAGGGAGTGCCTTGGCGTAGCGCGACAGCTTGTCGGCCGGGACCACGAAGTGCGTGTCGGTCATGCCCAGCGGCTTCATGACGTTGTCGTGCAGATATTGCCCGAGGGATTGCTCGGAAAGCTGCTCGACGATCAGACCGAGCATGTCGAGCCCGAAGCCATAGTCCCAGACCGTGCCCGGCTGGTAGAGGAGCGGCAGCGAGGCAAGCTTGTCGATGAATTCCGGTCCGGTCATGGCGAGGGTGGCCTGGCCGCTGCCTTCCGGCAGGAGCTTGTGGAGCGCAGTCGTGCCGCGGCCCCCGTAGACAAGGCTCGACGTGTGCCGCATCAGGTCCTGGATTGTAATTTTGCGTGCGGCCGGCACGCGATCGACGATCGTCTCTTTCTTCGCGTCCATGACGGCGACCTGCATGTTCGCGAACTTCGGGAAATACTTCGCGATCGGGTCGTCGATCAGCAGCCGTCCCTGCTCATGAAGCTGCAAGCCCGCGACCGCGACCGTCGGCTTGGTCATCGACGCGATGTTGAAGATCGCATCGGTGCGCATCGGCGTGCCAGCAGCCTTGTCGAGATAGCCGTATGCTTCGAAATGTACGAGCTTGCCCTTGCGGACGATGGCGAGCACCGCTCCCGGAAGCTGGTCGCGCGCGATCTCGGCGTTGATCGCCTTGCCGATGAGCGCAAGCCGCGCAGACGACATGCCGACCGACTCCGGCGTCCCGCGCGAGAGCGGGTCGGCGGCATTCGCGGAGATCGGCAGAAGCATGGTGCTTGCAAACAGAGCGGAGGTGGCTGGCTTCACGGCAACCTCCCTTTGGCGTGAGGATAGCGGCTTTGCTCTGTCGCTGTCATCCCGGTCTGGCCTCCGAGGGCTTACGAAGCGGCACTCGCTCTAGACTAGGTTGCGCCTCGTTGACCGCAAATCCGCCTCGTCCTGAGGAGGGCGCGGCCCACGCGCGGTCGACGAATGCCACCATTGCGAAGCGCCCGTCTCGAAGGACGGGGCGGCCCCATGGTTCGAGATGCCGCGCACGATGGTTTCTTGACTTGACATGATAGCGGCTTCCCGCGCCGGCAGGCAGCCCTATTCGCAGACAGCCTGGAAATCTCAGCGCGGCGCGTCAGCTCGAAGCGCACGAGGCTTTCGAACTGGCCTTCGGTCTGCCGGCCGTCTGCGGATCGATCTCGGCCTGGCCCTTCTTGCGGAAATAGTTCGTCTGCAACTCGGCGAGCGCGCCGCCCTCGACCGTCTTCGTGCAGCGCTGCTTGATGAAGGTGCGGAACACCGGCGTCTCGCCGTCCTCGGGCGCCAGGTCGACGCAGTCCCAGCCGTCGCGGCCGTAGCGGGCGGTGAGGAAGTTGCGCAGCAGATAGGCCTCCTCGCGGTCGCGCGAGGTGTCGCGCGGATCGCTGACGATGCGGATGCCGGCGAGCACGCCGCTGCTCGTCGAAGCGCGCCGACAGCACGACCGGAAAATCGTAGACCTTGGTGCCGGAAAATTTCTTGATCTCGGTCGCGAAATTGTTGGCCTTGGCCCAGTATTCGAGCTCGTCGTCGTAGCGGAAATAGACCTCGCGCAGCCCGTCCGGCTCCGGCCGGCAGCGCCGGAAGTCGCGCAAGCCCGTGAGCGGCGATCGAGGGCGGGCCGCCGTTGGTGCCGCAGGCATAGTCGGTGAAGTCGTCCGGCAGCGTCGCGACCGGCGTGCCGAGCTTGAGGTCCCAGACCTCGACCCGCGTCGGCCGCTGCTGCGCGCTGCGGTGCGCGACGGCGCCAGCGCGCACGCCAGCGATCAGCCGCACGTCATGCCGAGCGATGGCCGAGATCCACGTCCGCCATCCGCAGCGAGGATCAGGGATCGCCGGATCGAGCCGGCCATCGCGGCGGAAGCGAGTGCGACATCTACTCATGCACGCTGCCGTCCGGCATCAGCGCGCCCTTGAGCTTGGCGCCTTCGAGATTGGCGCCGGTCAGGATGGCGCGCGTGAGGCGCGACTCCGAGAGGTCGGCGCCGGCGAGATTGGCGCCGGTGAGGTCGGCGCCGAACAGGTCGGCCTCCGAGAGGTTGGCGCCCTTGAGGTTGGCCTCGCGCAGCACCGCGTCGATCAGGCCGGAATTGTTGAGGTCGGCGCCTTCGAGATTGGCGCGGCGCAGCGTCGCCTCGATCAGATTGGTGGCGCTGAGATCGGCGCCGCGCAGCGAGGCCTCGTCGAGGCGCGCGCCGGTCGAGCATCGCGCCGTCGATCTTGGCGCCGTCGAGCTTCGGCCGCACCAGGCGCGACTCGCCGCATCTTGCCGCCGGTGAGGTCGGCGCCGGTGAAATCGGCCGCGCTCGCGTCGGCTCTCGTAGAGCATCGCCTCGTCGAGCTTCGCCTGCGCGAGCGAGGCGTTCTTGAGGTCGGTCTTGTTGAGGTTCGCGCCGGTCAGATTGGCGCCGGTCGAGCTTCGCGCGCAGGAGCCGCGCCCGGTGCAGCACCGCGCCGGTGAGATCGGCGCCGGTGAGATCGACGCCGGTCAGGTCCTTGCGCTTGAGCGGCGCGTTCGGCAGCGCGCAATTCGGGCAGGCCTTCGAGCGGCCGGCGAGGAAATCGGCCTCGCCGTCGGCGCGCGCCGGCGCGCCGGCGGCAACGCCACAGGCCGAGGGCCAGCGACAGGGCGCAAGGCGACGAGGTCGGCGCCGGCATCGACGCATGTCTTGGTCGATGAGCCCCGCATCATCGCACGTTTCCGCGACCTTCGTGGCAAAAAAGGGGAGCCGGCAGCCGGCTCCCCGTCTGTTGCCGAGGCTCGTGCCGATCAGAGCCCGAACACGAACAGCATCGGCTGGTTGCGCTGCTCCTTGAGCTCCGGCGTGAAGCGCGTGCTTGCCGATGCGCGATCCGGCTCAGGCCGGAGAGGATCGCGACGTATTGCTTGCCGTCGACCTCGAACGTCATCGGCGGCGCGTTGAAGCCGACGCCGACGTTGATCTTCCAGAGCTGCTCGCAGCGTGGTGTCGTCGTAGGCCGCGAACGTGCCGTCGGTGAAGCCCGTGAACACGAGGCCGCCGGCGGTCGACAGCGCGCCGCTGTAGTTCGGGTACGGGATGTGCACCTTCGCCTTGATCTCGCCGGTGAGCGGGTCGATGGCGGACAGGTCGGTCTCGTAGCGCTCGATCGCCTTGCGAGTGCCGCCGCGCATCCGGTCGTCCTGCCTTGATGCTCAGCGTCGGATCCTGCGTGACGCTCGGCGCAGGCGGTGAGCGCCGGGATGTAGATCAGCTTGGTCTTCGGGCTGTAGGTCGACGGCCAGAAGTTGTTGCCGCCGGACGGCGACGGGCACATCTTCTTGGTCTGCGCGCCCGGCACCGGCGTCGCGACGCCGGCATAGATCTGGATGTCCTTGCTCGGATCGTAGTCGACCGGCTTGCCGGTCTTCTGGTCGATGCCCTTGGTCCAGTTGACGTTGTCGAGATAGGGCTTGACCATCACGGTCTGCCCGTTGGCGCGCTCCATCGTGTAGAGGAAGCCGTTGCGCGCCGAATGCGTGATCAGCTTGCGGTGTCTCGCCGTTGACCTGGCCGTCGATCAGGATGTGCGTGCCGACCTCGTCGTAGTCCCAGTGGTCGCCGGGCGTGTACTGGAAGTACCAGTTCATCTTGCCGTCGTCGGGATTCCAGGAGATCACGCTGTTGGTGTAGAGATTGTCGCCCGGACGATAGTAGGCGTCGAACATCGGCACCGGATTGCCGGTGCCCCAGATCACCTGGTTCGTGGCGACGTCGTAGCTGCCGGTGACCCACATGGCGCCGCCGCCGGTCTGCCAGGCGTTGTGTCTTGTCCTTCCAGGTCTCGCTGCCGGGCTCGCCCGGCGCCGGGATCGACGTATTTGCGCCACAGCGAGCTTGCCGGTCTTGGCGTCGAGCGCCGGCGATCTAGTCGCGCACGCCGCGGTCGCCGCCGGCGGCGCCGACGATGATCTTGTCCTTGACCGCGAGCGGCGCGGCCGTGAGCTGCACGTCGGGCTGGCCTTCGGAGAGGTTGGTCTCCCAGACGACCTTGCCGGTCTCCTTGTCGGTCGCGATCGACGCGCGGCGGATAGTTGGCGGTCGAGATGACGAAATTGCCCCACAGCGCGGCGCCGCGGTTGGACAGCGGGAACTTCTCCTGCTTGGGGTCCATGCGCCAGACGATGCGGCCGGCGTCGCCGGAGCGCACGTCGATCTTGTAGACGATGCCCCACAGGTCGACGATGTACATGAAGCCGTCCTCGACCAGCGGCGTCGCCTGCAGGTTCTCGTTGATCGAGGTGCCGCCGAGCGCGACCGCATAGGCGAGCTTCAGGTTCTTGACGTTGTCCTTGTTGATGCGTGTCGAGCGGCGAGAAGCGCTGGCCGTCATAGGTGCGGTGGTTCATCAGCCAGTTCTGCGGCTCCTGCGGATTGGCGAGCCGCTCCGGCGTCACCTCGGCCGCGAGCGCCGGCGCCGCCAGCGCGAGCATGCTGCCGCGAGCAGCGCAGTTGCGGATCGAACGATTGGTCATTGTCATGGCCTTCCTCCCATGTGCTTTGATCGGTTCGCATCGCGACGCTAACGCGCATCGCGTGAGGCAATCTAGCGCGTTCCGCTCGCAGCCGGTCGAGTTGGCCGACGATGGGGCTGCGACAATCGCGACGGCTGCCACCGCGGGCGCGGAGGGAGCGGCGTTCCTCCCGCTTCCGTGCCTTGCAGGACGGTTGCTCAGAGCCCGAACACGAACAGCATCGGCTGGTTGCGCTGCTCCTTGAGTTCCGGCGTGCAGCGCATGCTTGCCGAGCGCGATGCGGCTCGAGCCCGGCGAGGATCGCGACGTATTGCTTGCCGCTGGCCTCGAACGTCATCGGCGGCGCGTTGAAGCCGACGCCGACATTGATCTTCCAGAGCTGCTCCAGCGTGGTGTCGTCGTAGGCCGCGAAGGTGCCGTCGGTGAAGCCCGGTGAACACCAGCCCGCCGGCGGTCGCGAGCGCGCCGCTGTAGTTCGGATAGGGAACGTGCGGACCTTCTTCTTGATCTCGCCGGTGAGCGGATCGTGCGATCGTGACGTTGGTCTCGTAGCGCTCGGTCTCTGTAGCGCCGCCCTTCCAGTCGCCGGCCTTGTTGCTCAGGTTCGGGTCGAGCGTGAGGTCGGCGCACGGCGTCAGCGCCGGGATGTACATCAGCTTGGTGCGTCGGGCTGTAGGTCGACGGGAAGAAATTGTTGCCGCCCGACGGCGACGGGCACATGTTCTTGGTGCGATCGGCGAGCGTCGGCGTGGCGGCGCCCGAATAGGTCTGGATGTCCTTGTTCGGGATCGTAGTCGACCGGCTTGCCGGTCTTCTGGTCGATGCCCTTGGTCCAGTTGACGCTGTCGACATAGGGCTTGGCCAGCACGGTCTGCCCGTTCGCGCGCTCCATCGTGTAGAGGAAGCCGTTGCGCGCCGAATGCGTGATCAGCTTGCGCGGCTCGCCGTTGACCTGCGCCGTCGATCAGGATGTGGGTGCCGACCTCGTCGTAGTCCCACATGTCGCCGGGCGTGTACTGGAAGTACCAGTTCATCTTGCCGTTGTCGGGATTCCACGAGATCACGCTGTTGGTGTAGAGGTTGTCGCCCGGCCGATAGGTCGGCATCGAACATCGGCACCGGATTGCCGGTGCCCCAGATGATCTGGTTGGTGGCGAGATCGTAGGTGCCGGTCACCCACATGGCGCCGCCGCCGGTCTGCCAGGCGACTTGTCCTTGTCCTTCCAGGTCTCGCTGCCGGGCTCGCCGGGCGCCGGGATCACGTATTTGCGCCAGAGCAGCTTGCCGGTCTTGGCATCGAGCGCCGGCGATCAAGTCGCGCACGCCGCGGTCGCCGCCGGCCGCGCCGACGATGATCTTGTCCTTGACGGCGAGCGGCGCGGCGGTGAGCTGCACGTCGGCCTGGCCGTCGCGACAGTTGGTCTCCCAGACGACCTTGCCGGTCTCCTTGTCGGTGGCGATCGACGCGCGGCGGATAGCTCGCGGCCGAGATGACGAGATTGCCCCAGAGCGCGACGCCGCGATTGGAGCAGCGGTCGCCTTCTCCTGCTTGGGGTCCATGCGCCAGACGATGCGGCCCGACGTCGCCCGAGCGCACGTCGATCTTGTAGACGATGCCCCAGACGTCGACGACGTACAGGAAGCCGTCCTCGACGAGCGGCGTCGCCTGCAGGTTCTCGTTGACCGAGGTGCCGCCGATGCGCGACCGCATAGGCGAGCTTGAGGTTCTTGACGTTGTCCTTGTTGATGCGTGTCGAGCGGCGAGAAGCGCTGGCGCAGTCATAGGTGCGATGATTCATCAGCCAGTTCTGCGGCTCCGGGATTGGCGAGCCGCTCCGGCGTCACGTCGGCGGCGAGCAGCCGGCCGATGCACGATCGCGGCGCTGGCACAGCATGCAGACGCGCGTAGTACGATTCGTCATTGTTGTCTTGACATCGCGCATGTTCCTCGCGCTTCGATCGCTCGTTCTGCGCAGCGTTGCCGAGTCGCGACTCGTCACAGACGTCGAGATCCTCGCCATCCGGAAGCGTCGGGGATGGTCTCCGTGTGCCTCAGCCGAACTTCGTCGGAGAGGCCAGTCCGCATTCCAGATGGTCCTGCCCTACAGCGCGAACACGAACAGCATCGTCTGGTTGCGCTGCTCGTTCAGCTCCGGCGTATGACGTAGTGCCGGCCTGCGGCGAGATCGGGCTCAGGCCCGACAGGATCGCGACATATTGCTTGCCGTTGACCTCGAACGTCATCGGCGGCGCGTTGAAGCCGATGCCGACATTGATCTTCCAGAGCTGCTCGAGCGTGGTGTCGTCGTAGGCCACGAACGTGCCGTCGGTGAAGCCGGTGAACACGAGCGCCGCCGGCGGTCGCGAGCGCGCCGCTGTTGTTCGGATAGCGGGATGTGCACCTTGCTTCTTGATCTCGCCGGTCAGCGGATCGGCCGCGATCAGGTCGCTCTCGTTGCGCTCGATGTTGCTGGAAGGTCGCGCCCTTCCAGTCGCCGGCCTTGCTGGACAGGCTCGGATCGAGCGTCACCTCGTTGCAGGACGTCAGCGCCGGGATGTAGATGAGCTTGGTCTTCGGGCTGTAGGCGGACGGCCAGTAATTGTTGCCGCCCGACATCGACGGGCAGAGCTTCTTGGTGCGGTCGGCCAGCGTCTGGTTCTGCATGCCGGAATAGACCTGGATGTCCTTGTTCGGATCGTAGTCGACCGGCTTGCCGGTCTTCTGGTCGATGCCCTTGGTCCAGTTGATGTTCTCCAGGTAGGGCTTGGCCAGCACCGGTCTGCGCCGTTGTTGCGCTCGATCGTGTAGAGGAAGCCGTTGCGCGCCGAATGCGTGACCAGCTTGCGCGGCTGCCCGTCGACCTGCGCCGTCGATCAGGATGTGGGTGCCGACCTCGTCGTAGTCCCACATGTCGCCCGGCGTGTACTGGAAGTACCAGTTCATCTTGCCGGCGTCCGGGATCCCAGGAGATCATGCTGTTGGTGTAGAGATTGTCGCCCGGCCGATAGGTCGGATCGAACATCGGCACCGGATTGCCGGTGCCCCAGATCACCTGGTTGGTGGCCGAATCATAGCTGCCGGTCACCCACATGGCGCCGCCGCCGGTCTGCCAGGCGTTGTTCTTGTCCTTCCAGGTCTCGCTGCCGGGCTCGCCCGGCGCCGGGACCACGTATTTGCGCCAGAGCGAGCTTGCCGGTCTTGGCATCGAGGCCCGCGATCCAGTCGCGCACGCCGCGGTCGCCGCCGGCGGCGCCGACGATGATCTTGTCCTTGACGGCGAGCGGCGCCGCGGTGAGCTGCAGATCGGCCTGCCCGTCGGCCACGTTGGTTTCCCACACGACCTTGCCGGTGTCCTTGTCGGTCGCGATGACGCGCGGCCGGATAGTTGGCGACCGAGATGACGCAGATTGCCCCACAGCGCGGCGCCGCGGTTCGACGAGCGGGCATTTCTCCTGCTTGGGGTCCATGCGCCAGACGATGCGGCCGGCGTCGCCGGAGCGCACGTCGATCTTGTAGACGCATGCCCCACAGGTCGACGATGTACATGAAGCCGTCCTCGACCAGCGGCGTCGCCTGCAGGTTCTCGTTGCCGGCGGTGCCGCCGAGCGCGACCGCATAGGCGAGCTTGAGGTTCTTGACGTTGTCCTTGTTGATGCGTGCGAGCGGCGAGAAGCGCTGCGCATCATAGGTGCGGTGGTTCATCAGCCAGTTCTGCGGCTCCTGTCGGGATTGGCGAGCCGCTCCGGCGTCACGTCGGCGGCGAGCGCCGGCGAGGCCAGCATCGCGGCCCCGCACGAGCGAGCGCTGCTTTTCGGATTGAGCTGCTTCATGTCGTTTGATCTCTCCTTGTCACGATCTTCCTTGGCTGGTCACAGCCCGAACACGTAGAGCACGGTCGCGTTGCGCTGATCCTTGAGTTCCGGCGTGTTGACGAGCTTGGATCTTGCGCGGCGCTGCTCGGCCCCGACGCGATCGCGACGTATTGCTTGCCGTTGACCTCGAAGGTCATCGGCGGCGCCGCAAAGCCCGGAGCCGACATTGATCTTCCACAGTTCCTCGAGCGTGGTGTCGTCGTAGGCCGCGACGGTGCCGTCCATCAGCGCGAGGAAGACGAGCCCGCCGGCGGTCGCGAGCGTGCCGGTGTAGTTCGGATAGCGCAGGTGCATGGTCTTCTTGATCTCGCCGGTCACCGGATCGACCGCGGTCAGATTGCTTTCGTAGCGCTCGGGCGCGCTTGTAGCCGCCGCCCGAGCGCGTGTTCCAGCCCTGCTCCTTGCCGTGCTCGGCGAGTTGCGGTCGATTGGTGACGTCCTCGCAGGCGGTCATGGCCGGAATGTAGAGGAGCTTGGTCTTCGGGCTGTAGGACGACGGCCAGTAGTTGTTGCCGCCGGTGCGGTTCGGGCAGACCTTCTTGACCGGCTCGTCCTGCGTCGGATTGGCGACGCCCGAATAGATCTGGACGTCCTTGTTGGGATCGTAGTCGAGCGGCTTGCCGGTCTTCTGGTCGATGCCCTTGGTCCAGTTGACGTTGTCCATGTAGGGCTTGGCGCGCGACCATCTGCGCCGTTGTTGCGCTCCATCGTGTAGAGGAAGCCGTTGCGCGCCGAATGGGTGATCAGCTTGCGCGGCTGCGCCGTCGACCTCGCCGTCGATCAGGATGTGGGTGCCGACCTCGTCGTAGTCCCACATGTCGCCGGGCGTGTACTGGAAGTACCAGTTCATCTTGCCGGTGTCGGGATCCCAGGAGATCGCGCTGTTGGTGTAGAGATTGTCGCCCGGCCGCGCCGATCGGGATCCATCATCGGCACCGGGTTGCCGATGCCCCAGATGGTCTGGTTGGTGGCGGGATCGTAGGTGCCGGTCACCCACACGGCGCCGCCGCCGGTCTGCCAGGCGTTGTTCTTGTCCTTCCAGGTCTCGCTGCCGGGCTCGCCCGGCGCCGGAATCGTGTACTTGCGCCAGAGCAGCTTGCCGGTCGCGGCATCGAGCGCCGCGATCCAGTCGCGCACGCCGCGGTCGCCGCCGGCCGCGCCGACGATGATCTTGTCCTTGATCGGCGAGCGGCGCGCCGGTGATCTGCAGCATCGCGGCTGGTCGTAGGACACGTTGGTCTCCCAGACGACCTTGCCGGTGTCCTTGTCGGTGGCGATGATGCGCGGCCGGCGCGTTGGCGGCCGTGATGACGAGATTGCCCCAGAAGGCGGCGCCGCGGTTGTGTCGCCTGCCGCTCCTGCTTGGGATCCATGCGCCAGACGATGCGGCCGACATCGCCCGAGCGTGCCGTCGATCTTGTAGAGCACGCCCCAGGAATCGGTGATGTAGAGGAAGCCGTCCTCGACGAGCGGCGTCGCCTCGTTGCATTCGTTGCCGGCGCCGCCGCCGAGCGGGACCGCATAGGCGAGCTTGAGGCCCTTGACGTTGCCCTTGTTGATGCGCGTCGAGCGGCGAGAACCGCTGGCCGTCATAGGTGCGGTGGTTCATCAGCCAGTTCTGCGGCTCCTTGTCGGCATTGAGCAGCCGCTCGGGCGTCACGTCGGCCGCGAGCGCCGGCAGGCGCCGTCAGCGCGGTGCTGGCGAGCAGAACGAGTGCAGCGTCGAACGGATGCATAGCATTGCTCCGGATCGCATCGTGTCTTGCCTCCTCGTGTTAGCGTGTAGTGAGTCTGCTCAAAGCGCGAAACACGTAGAGCACGGTCGCGTGGCGCTGATCGCGCATCTCCGGCGAGTTGACGAGCTTGACCTTGGCGCCGCCGCTCGGCCCCGACGCGATCGCGACGTATTGCTTGCCGTTGACCTCGAAGGTCATCGGCGGCGCCGAGAAGCCGGAGCCGACATTGATCTTCCACAGCTCCTCGAGCGTGGTGTCGTCGTAGGCCGCGACGGTGCCGTCCAGCAGCGCGAGGAAGACGAGGCCGCCGCCGGTCGCCAGCGTGCCGCTGAAGTTCGGGTAGCGCAGATGCGACGTTCTTCTTGACCTCGCCGGTGACCGGGATCGACCGCGTCAGGTTGCTCTCGTAGCGCTCCGGCGCCCGGTAGCCGCCGCCCGAGCGCACGTACCAGCCCTTGTCCTTTTCGCGCGTCGCGAGCTCGCGATCGTTGGTCACGTCCTCGCAGGCGGTCATCGCCGGGATGTAGAGCAGCTTGGTCTTGCGGGCTGTAGGAGGACGGCCAGAAGTTGTTGCCGCCCATCCGGTTCGGGCACAGCCGCGTGACCGGCTTGTCCGGGGTCGGATCGGCGACGCCCGAATAGATCTGCACGTCCTTGTTGGGATCGTAGTCGAGCGGCTTGCCGGTCTTCTGGTCGATGCCCTTGGTCCAGTTGACGTTGTCCATATAGGGCTTGGCGAGCACGATCTGGCCGTTGGCGCGCTCCATCGTGTAGATGAAGCCGTTGCGCGCCGAATGCGTGATCAGCTTGCGCGGCTGGCCGTCGACTACGCCGTCGATCAGGATGTGGGTGCCGACCTCGTCGTAGTCCCACATGTCGCCGGGCGTGTACTGGAAGTACCAGTTCATCTTGCCGGTGTCGGGATCCCAGGAGATCGCGCTGTTGGTGTAGAGATTGTCGCCCGGCCGCGCATAGGCGTCCATCATCGGCACCGGATTGCCGGTGCCCCAGATGGTCTGGTTGGTCTCCGGATCGTAGGTGCCGGTCACCCACACGGCGCCGCCGCCGGTCTGCCAGGCGTTGTTGTTGTCCTTCCAGGTCTCGCTGCCGGGCTCGCCGGGCGCCGGAATCGTGTAGGTGCGCCAGACGCGCTTGCCGGTCGCGGCATCGAGCGCCGCGATCCAGTCGCGCACGCCCGCGTCGCCGCCGGCGGCGCCGAACGATGATCTTGTCCTTGATGGCGAGCGGCGCGCCGGTGATTGTTCATGCGCGCCGAGCCGAAGGCGACATTGGTCTCCCACACGACCTTGCCGGTCTCCTTGTCGGTCGCGATGATGCGCGGCCGGGCCGTTGGCGGGCGTGATGACGAGATTGCCCCACAGGGCCGCGCCGCGATTGGCCTGCTGGCGCTCCTGCTTGGGATCCATGCGCCAGACGATGCGGCCGACGTCGCCCGAGCGTGCCGTCGATCTTGTAGAGCACGCCCCAGGAATCGGTGATGTAGAGGAAGCCGTCCTCGGCGAGCGGCGTCGCCTCGTTGAATTCGTTGCCGGCGCCGCCGCCGAGCGGCACCGCATAGGCGAGCTTGAGGTCCTTGACGTTGTCCTTGTTGATGCGCGCGAGCGGCGAGAAGCGCTGGCCGTCATAGGTGCGATGGTTCATCAGCCAGTTCTGCGGCTCCTTGTCGGCATTGACGAGCCGCTCGCGGCGTCACGTCGGCCGCGAGCGCCGGCAGCGCGATGGCGCGGTGCTGCGCGACCAGTGCGAGGATCGCTGCGGATCTGCGTTGTCATTGTCCTCTCCATTGTCTGTTTGTTGATGTCTCTTGTTGCTGAGATCTCGTTGTCTGTTCGATCCGCGCCGATCGGCGGCTTACAGCCCGAACACGTAGAGCACGGTGGCGTGGCGCTGCTCCTTGAGCTCCGGCGTGTTGACGAGCCTGGACTTGCCGGAGCCGGCTCGGCCCCGACGCGATCGCGACGTATTGCTTGCCGTTGACCTCGAAGGTCATCGGCGGCGCGGAGAAGCCGGAGCCGACATTGATCTTCCACAGCTCCGTCGAGCGTGGTGTCGTCGTAGGCCGCGACGTGCCGTCGAGCAGCGCGATGAAGACGAGCCCGCCGGCGGTCGCGAGCGTGCCGGAATAGTTCGGGTAGTTCAGGTGGACGTTCTTCTTGATCTCGCCGGTCACCGGATCGACCGCGGTCAGGTTGCTCTCCTAGCGCTCGGTGGTCTTGAACGCCGCCGCCGTTCCAGCCCGCTCGCCTTGCTGTGCTTCTCGCGGTCGATGGTGATGTCTTCGCAGTTGCGTCAGCGCCGGAATGTAGATGAGCTTGGTCTTGCGGCTGTAGGAGGACGGCCAGTAGTTGTTGCCGCCGGCATGGGCGGGCACACCTTCTTGAGCGGCTCGCTCGGGTTCAGATTGGCGACGCCGGATAGATCTGGATGTCCTTGTTGGGATCGTAGTCGAGCGGCTTGCCGGTCTTCTGGTCGATGCCCTTGGTCCAGTTGACGTTTCCATGTAGGGCTTGGCGCAGCACGATCGCGCCGTTGGCCCGCTCCATCGTGTAGAGGAAGCCGTTGCGCGCCGAATGGGTGATCAGCTTGCGCGGCTGGCCGGCGACCTCGCCGTCGATCAGGATGTGGGTGCCGACCTCGTCGTAGTCCCACATGTCGCCGGGCGTGTACTGGAAGTACCAGTTCATCTTGCCGGTGTCGGGATCCCAGGAGATCGCGCTGTTGGTGTAGAGGTTGTCGCCCGGCCGATAGGTCGGATCGAACATCGGCACCGGATTGCCGGTGCCCCAGAACGTCTGGTTGGTCGCCGGATCGTAGGTGCCGGTCACCCACACGGCGCCGCCGCCGGTCTGCCAGGCGTTGTTGTTGTCCTTCCAGGTCTCGCTGCCGGGCTCGCCCGGCGCCGGGATGGTGTACTTGCGCCACAGCAGCTTGCCGGTCGCGGCGTCGAGCGCCGGCCATCCAGTCGCGCACGCCGCTGTCGCCGCCGGCGGCGCCGACGATGATCTTGTCCTTGATCGCGAGCGGCGCCGCCGGTGATGCGCACGTCCGGCGTGTCCGTCGACACGTTGGTCTCCCACACGACCTTGCCGGTCTCCTTGTCGGTGGCGATGATGCGCGCCGGGTCGTTGGCGGCGGTGATGACGAGATTGCCCCACAGCGCGGCGCCGCGGTTGGTCGCCTGCTGCTCCTGCTTGGGGTCCATGCGCCAGACGATGCGGCCGACGTCGCCCGAGGTGCCGTCGATCTTGTAGAGCACGCCCCAGGAATCGGTGATGTAGAGGAAGCCGTCCTCGACGAGCGGCGTCGCCTCGATCGCACTCGTTGCCGGCGCCGCCGCCGAGCGGCACCGCATAGGCGAGCTTGAGGCCCTTGACGTTGTCCTTGTTGATGCGCGCGAGCGGCGAAAAGCGCTGGCCGTCATAGGTGCGGTGGTTCATCAGCCAGTTCTGCGGCTCCTTGTCGGGATTGAGCGAGCCGCTCCGGCGTCACGTCGGCGGCGAGCGAGTGCCGGCCAGGCTGCAAGCGCAGTGCTGTGCGGCAAGCATGCAGTGTCGCGTGCAGTCGCTCATTGATGTCCTCCCTGACAAGATTTCGTGATTGTCGCTGAGCTTGCCAACGTTCTCGTTGGCCGCGCGTGCGCACGCGCCGTGCTGCAACTCATTCGTCACAGCCCGAACACGTACAGCACCATCGCGTGGCGCTGGTCCTTGAGCTCCGGCGTGTTGATCGAGTCGTCGTCGCGACACCGGGCTCGGCCCCGACACGATCGCGACATATTGCTTGCCGTTGACCTCGAACGTCATCGGCGGCGCCGAGAAGCCCGAGCCGACATTGATCTTCCACAGCTCGTCGAGCGTGGTGTCGTCGTAGGCCGCGACCGTGCCGTCGAGCAGCGCCAGTGAAGACCAGCCCGCCGCCGGTCGCGAGCGTGCCCGAGTAGTTCGGGTAGCGCAGGTGGACGCTCTTCTTGATCTCGCCGGTGACCGGATCGACCGCGGTGAGGTTGCTCTCCCAGCGCTCGTTGGTCTGGCGAGCAGCCGCCGTTCCAGCCCGTCTCCTTGTTGTGCTTCTCGCGGTCGATCGATGACGGTGACGCAGTTCGTCAGCGCCGGGATGTAGAGCAGCTTGGTCTTCGGGCTGTAGGAGGACGGCCAGTAGTTGTTGCCGCCGGCCTGCGACGGGACAGACCTTCTTGAGCGGCTCGCTCGGGTTGAGATTGCCGACGCCGGCATAGGTCTGGATGTCCTTGCTCGGATCGTAGTCGAGCGGCTTGCCGGTCTTCTGGTCGATGCCCTTGGTCCAGTTGACTTCCATGTAGGGCTTCGCCATCACCATCGCGCCGTTGGCGCGCTCCATCGTGTAGAGGAAGCCGTTGCGCGCGGAATGGGTGATCAGCTTGCGCGGCTGGCCGCCGACGACGCCGTCGATCAGGATGTGGGTGCCGACCTCGTCGTAATCCCACATGTCGCCCGGCGTGTACTGGAAGTACCAGTTCATCTTGCCGGTGTCGGGATCGTAGGAGATCGCGCTGTTGGTGTAGAGGTTGTCGCCCGGCCGATGGAACGGATCGAACATCGGCACCGGATTGCCGGTGCCCCAGATGGTCTGGTTGGTGGCCGGATCGTAGGTGCCGGTCACCCAGATGGCGCCGCCGCCGGTCTGCCAGGCGTTGGTGTTGCCCTTCCAGGTCTCGCTGCCGGGCTCGCCGGGCGCCGGGATGGTGAACTTGCGCCAGAGCAGCTTGCCGGTCTTGGCGTCGAGCGCGCCGATCCAGTCGCGCACGCCCTGGTCGCCGTTGGCCGCGCCGATGATGATCTTGTCCTTGATCGCGAGCGGCGCGGAGGTGAACGTCACCTCCGGCGTGTCGGGGAACGACGTTTCCCACACGACCTTGCCGGTGTTCCTTGTCGGTCGCGATGATGCGCGCCGGCGAGATGCCGGCGCCGGTGATGACGAGATTGCCCCACAGCGCGGCGCCGCGGTTGCGCAGCTGGCGCTCCTGCTTGGGGTCCATGCGCCAGACGATGCGGCCGACGCTCGCCCGAGGTGACGTCGATCTTGTAGAGCACGCCCCAGGAATCGGTGATGTAGAGGAAGCCGTCCTCGACCAGCGGCGTCGCGTCGGTGAACTCGTTGCCGGCGCCGCCGCCGAGCGGCACCGCGTAGGCGAGCTTGAGGCCCTTGACGTTGGTCCTTGTTGATGCGCTCGAGCGGCGAGAAGCGCTGGCCGTCATAGGTGCGGTGGTTCATCAGCCAGTTCTGCGGCTCCTTGTCGGCATTGACGAGCCGCTGCGGCGTCACATCGGCCGCGAGTGCCGGCAAAGCCTGTCGCGCATAACGCTGCCAAGCAGCGCAGCCTTGACGGAATAGCATCGCACGTAGTGGCGCATAGCGTTTCCTCCCTTGGCTTCTCCCTTGTGCAGTCGTTCTTGAGCGCAGACGTAATCAGCCGGCTAGACTTTGATCCGATCACGATTGAATCGCGATCAAAGTCGTTGTCGAGATCATGCTCTACGGCAGATAGACGCCGCGGTTGTACCAATGCAGCGCGTCGATGCTCACCACCTTCTCGGTGCCGTCGAACAGCGGCGCGATCTTGCCGCCGCCGGCCTTGACGGAGAACTCCTTCACGCGGTCGCGCACCTGCACGGTGGCGTTGCGCATGATGTCGAGGCCCTGATCGATCTTGAAGATCTGGATAGAAGCTCGGATTGGTCGCGCGAGATAGAACTTCACCTCGTTGCTGGTCTTGCGGGCGGCGGCGCGCTCGTATTTCAGCGGCACCTCCATGTGCTCGCCGCTCGCGGCCGCGAACTCCCAGTGCTCGTCGCTCATGCGTCGGCTTGCCGGCACCGCCGCTGGTCGAGCGCGACATGCGGTTGGTGGTGGCATGCACGTAGACGCCGTGCGGGCCGGGCGCGTCCTTCGCGTCGGCGGTGAGGCCGTAGATCAGCATCTGGCCGCTGCTGCCTCACCGCTTGATCGGGACCGCGAGGTAGACGAGCTGGTTCGATCCGGGCGTCGGCCGGGCTGCCGTCCGGCTTGGTGATGTCGACGCGGTCGATGAAGATCATGCGCACGTTGCAGTCCTTGGCGGCGCCCTGCGTCGCGACGTTCATCTCGAAGCCCGCCGGCACGAACTTCGCGAGCGCCGCGGCCGGCACCACGAAGTCGAGCTGCATGCGCACTTCCGAGCTGTGCTCGACGAAGGTCTGGGCGCCGGCCTGCCCAGTCAGCGCCCACCATGGCACAACCCGCAAGCAATGCCCCAATCGCCCAAATGCAGCCTGCGGCTTCATTGCAGTCCTCCCCTTATCGTCAAGCCTTTGAATCTGTTCCGCTGCCAGCGGTCATCAATCATACATAACATGCTTTCCGGGTTGGGCCGCCACCGCAATGTGGGGGTCGAGTAGGTGTGTCAAGTATGCGTGAAGTTGTTACCGCCGGGGCTGTCCCCGCCGCTGTGGCCTCTGACCGGTCCACGTTGCCGGCGCACGGCTATTGGCGCGCGCGCACCCTGCGCACCCAGCTGCTCAGCCTCTTCATCCTGATCGAGGTCATCGCTGCCGTGGTCGCGGGCGCCGTCACCATCTTCAAGGCGCGCACCGCGACGCGGGTCGAGATCGCGGCCTCGATGGAGCTTGCCGAACTTGTGGGTGAAGGAGGCGGTCTGCCTGGCTCAGCAGGAAGCGCCGGCCGACCGCTTTCTGGCCGACCTGTCCTCGCAGCTGCGCCTCGTGCGCCACGTGCGTATCGAGGTGAGGGATGCGGCCGGCAACGTGCTCGAGGTTCGTCCCGCCGCGGTGGTGTCGGCGCCTGGCGGCGGCGAGACCGAGGCGCCGACGACCCGGCTGCTCTCGCTGGTGTCGGCGCCGGCGCCGGCCTGGTTCGCGGCGCTGATCGCGCCGCCGACCGAGCGCCGCGTGGTGCCGGTCGTCGTCAACGGGCGTCCGATCGGTTCCGTCGACGATCGTCAGCGAGCCGAAGGACGAGATCGCCGAGAAATGG
Source organism: uncultured Alphaproteobacteria bacterium (assembly GCA_963745515.1). GTDB lineage: Bacteria > Pseudomonadota > Alphaproteobacteria > Rhizobiales > Xanthobacteraceae > VAZQ01. The sequence continues at coordinate 150,797 of CAVUXO010000002.1, read as the reverse complement.
GAGACCACGTCGGTGCTGCGGCGCCGTCGGGCTCGGCGTCGACCTCGCCGTTATCGGGCTCCTCTATCGTGCTGTTCGGCCGCGTGCTCGAGCCGCTCACCGGTCTTGCGGCCGGCCTCGCCGAGCTTGAGCACCGGCGCTATCGCGTACGGCTGACGCGGCCGCGGCCGGCGGAGCTTGCCGACATCACCGACCGGTTCAATGCGCTCGCGGAAGCGCTGGAAGCCACGCGCGCGGAAAATCAGAAGTCTCAACCGCCGCCTGATCACGGCGCAGGACGACGAGCGCCGGCGCACCGCGCTCGACCTGCACGACGAGGTCGGCCCGAGCCTGTTCGGGCTCAAGGCCAATGCGGCATCGATCGCGAGCGCCGCGGAGGCGCTTCCGAAGGCGCGGCGGCCGACATGAAGGAGCGCGTGCGCGACTGCTCGCCATCATCGAGCATCTGCAGGCGATCAATCGCGGCATGCTCAACCGGCTGCGGCCGATGGCGCTCGGCCACGTGCCGCTGCGCGACATTCTGTCGGAGCTGGTGCGCGAGCGCGCGCGCGCAGTATCCGCAGATCGCGTTCGTCGTTCGCGGCGGCAGAGCTCGAGCGCAGCTATGGCGATTCGATCGATCTCACGATCTATCGCTGCGTGCAGGAGAGCCTGACCAACGTGATCCGCCACGCGCAGGCCACGCGCGTCGACGTGCGAATCGCGGCCGCGCCAGGCGCGTCGGCAACCGACGCCGCCGTCATGCTCACGGTGCGCGACGACGGCCGTGGCATCGATCCGCTGGCGCCGATGGGCCTTGGCATGCCTCGGCATGCAGGAGCGCGTGCGAGGCGCTCGGCGGCGACTATGCGGTCGAGAGCGAGCGCGGCCGCGGCACCTCCGTGCGCATTGTGATCCCGCTGCGCGCGAGCCGAACGCCAGCGGCGCAGGCGCGGCATGACCAGCGTCCTGATCATCGACGATCATCCGATCGTGCTGCAGGCGTGGCGGCGCATCCTGCAGGACGCCGGCGTCGAGACGGTGTCTCGACGCGCGCGACGTCGGCTCCGGCTACCGCTCTATCCGCCGCCACCAGCCCGACGTGCGTGATCGTCGATCTCTCGATGCAGGGCAGCGGACTTGGCTGGCTGCCGCTGATCCGGCGCATCCGCGCGCACGATCCGCGCACGCGCATCCTGGTCTTCAGCATGCACAGCGACCCGATCATCGTGGCGCGCGCGCTCGAGGCCGGCGCCAACGGCTACGTGCTCAAGGACACCTCGTCGGACGAACTGGTCGAAGGCGTTCGAGAAGGTGCGCGCCGGCGCGCCTTACCTCAGCGGCGACATGGCGATGCAGGTCGCGCTGGTGCGCACCGGGCTGCGCCGCGATCCGCTCGCCGACCTCACGCCGCGCGAGCTCGAGACGCTGTCGCTGCTGGCGCAGGGCAAGCCCTATGGCCAGATCGCCGAGGAGCTGAACGTCAGCTACAAGACCGTGGTCAACATCGTCTCGCAGCTCAAGCAGAAGCTCGACGCGCGCAACCTGCCGGACTTGATCCGGATCGCGGTGCAATTGCTGTCGACGACGCCGGCTTGAGCCGCTGCCCACGCATCAACGCGGCCTTGCCAAAACTTCCCGGTTAGCTTTGGACAATCAGACCGTGACGGTCGGCAACGAACCGCCGACAATGCCGAATCGGGGAAGCCAAGAAATGGCTGTCGGTGGGGCGCGAGTGGGATGTGTGGGGCATATCGCAGGCTAGGAGTCTCTAGTCGCAAACTTCTGTTGGGCCTTTCCGGCTCGGTCAGCCTGGTTGCGCTGACGGCGCCAAGCGCCGTGCTGGCCCAGGAGGAAACGACACTTCCCGAGATTCGAGTCATTGCGCCAACGCCCGTTCCGGCGTCGCCACGTCGTCCGGCCCGCCCCACTCCGGTGCCGGCCACACGGCAAACGCGGACGCGGACCCAGGCGCCGACACCGGCGCCCGCGCCGGTGGCAGCGCCGCCAACGCCCGAGCCCGGACTGATCGACCGCGATAAGGTCCCGTCCAGCACTCAGACGCTGACGTCCCAGGATTTCCAGCCATGGATCGCGCCAAGCGTTACGGATGCCTTGACGCGCGTTGTGCCCAGCGTGTCCACCAGTGACACTGCGGTGAATCCGTTTCAGCCCGATCTGACTTACCGAGGGTTTCTGGCGTCTCCCACGGTAGGCACGCCACAAGGGTTGGCGATCTATCAGAACGGAGTGCGCATCAATGAAGTCTTTCGGCGATACGGTGAACTGGGATTTCATCCCGGAGCGCGCGATCAGGCGCCTCGACCTTTTTCCCAGCAATCCGGTCTTCGGTCTCAATGCGATTGGTGGCGCGATCTCGATCGAGATGAAGAACGGCTTCAACTACAAAGGAGGTGAGATCGAGGGCATCGTCGGCTCCTTCGGGCGGCGTTCCGTGGGTGCGCAGTACGGCGCGCAGAAGGACAACGTTGCGTTCTACGCAGCGGCTGACGCGCTCAACGACAACGGCTGGCGCCAGCGCTCGCCCTCCGAGTTGCGCCGCATCTATACGGATGTCGGTGTGCTCGGCGATGATACCGAATTTCATCTCAACTTCACCGGCGCATCGAACCGTTTCGGCGCGCTGGCGGCGACGCCGATCGAGATGCTCAATCGGAGCTGGAGCTCGGTCTATACGTCGCCACAGACCTATAAGAACCAGCTTGCGTTTCTCAATGCGACCGGCAGCTACCGCGTCAGCGACACCTGGACGGTGAAGGGCAATGCCTATATCCGCAGCTTCCGGCAGCAGCATGTCGATGGCAACACCAGTGACGTGGAGCCGTGCAATCCATTGGGTCCTAACAATGGCTTCCTTTGCTTCGGCGACGACACCACGCTGTTGTTTGGTCAGAACGGTCCGGTGCCGGACATTCTCGGTGGCGCGATTCCCGGCTCCATCGATCGCACCAAGACGGCCGCACTGACGGTCGGTGGCACGGTCCAAGCGGCAAGCAGCGACAAGGTGTTCGGGCGTGAGAATCAGTTTGTGGTCGGGGCGAGTCTCGATCACGGCAATGTGCGGTTCAATGCATCGAGCGAGCTCGGCACCATCGGCAATGACCTGTTCACCACCGGAACGGGCGTCATCATTGCTCAGCCCGATGGCGCGGTTGCGCCGGTCGATCTCAAGACCCGCAACACCTACTATGGCTTCTACCTCACCGACACCATCGACCTGACCTCCAGGCTTTCGCTGACAGCAGGCGGACGCTTCAACCTGGCGCAGATCAAGCTTCTGGATCAGCTCAGCGACGATCTCAATGGCAGCCATCAATTCTCGCGCTTCAATCCGGTGATCGGCGCGACCTACAAGCTGACGCCGGACGTAACTCTTTATGGCGGTTACTCGGAGGCCAACCGGGCACCGACACCGGCCGAGCTTGCCTGCGCGGATCCGGCGCGGCCATGCCTGCTCGATAACTTCCTGGTGTCGGACCCGCCGTTGAAGCAGGTCGTCGTCGCACACCTACGAGGCCGGCATTCGCGGCCAGGTGCCGCTTGGCAAGACCGAGCGCTTCAATTGGAGCTTCGGTGTATTCACCACCAATTCGGACGGATGACATCATCCGGGTCCTGAGCGGGATCGCTGGCCGCGGCTTCTTCCAGAACGCCGGCACCACCCGCCGGCAGGGCATCGAGGCTTCCGCCAACTACAGCTCGGATCGCTGGACGGTATTCGCCACCTACAGCCTGATCGACGCCACCTTCCGGAACACCCTGACGCTGGACTCGCCCCACAATCCGCTCGCCGACAATGGGGAGATCACGGTCCGCCCCGGCAACCATCTGCCCGGTGTGCCGCGCCATCGCTTCAAGGCCGGCGTGGACTACAAGGTGTGGGACGACTGGACGGTCGGTGGCGACATGGTCGCCGTAAGCGGCCAATATCTGGTGGGCGACGAATCCAACCTCAATCCGAAACTGCCGGGCTACTGGGTCGCCAACCTGCACACGAGCTACAAGGTGTCAAAGCAGGTCGAAGTTTTCGGCATGGTCCGCAATGTGTTCGACAAGCGCTACTACACCGCCGGCACCTTCTTCGAGACCGACGCTATTCCGTTCCTTAATTTGAGCGACCCGCGCACGGTCAGCCCCGGCGCGCCGCGCGCCTTCTATGCAGGGCTGCGCGGGAAGTTCTAGCGTCTATCACTCCGGGCAAGCGACTTGACGCTCCACGCAGGGCGCGGGACCTTGAGCTCTTGATTGCAACAGGAGCCCGCGCATGAGTCGTCAGGACTTCAGGTCGTTTATTCCGGAGCCGGGCAAGTCGCGCATCTCCGGTCCGAATGCGCGGGCTCATACCGAGGCGCGGCTCAAGTCGCCGCGGGCGCAGGATCTGTTCGGGACCTGGGCGAAGCTCGCGGCTGTGCCGTTCAAGGGCATCACGACAGATGGCCACGTCGAAGCCGGGCTGTTCTCACCCGTGCCCGCCGGCGCGCCGACTGCCGCGATGGTCGAGGCCGCGTCCGCGCTGATTGAGCGCGTGAGCGCCGCCGAGCGCGAGCGCATGTGCTTTGCGGTCGATTCAGGCGTCTGGCAGCAATGGCAGAACACCGAGAACTATGTCGAGACCTACGGGCTGCGGCTCGACGAGACGAGCGACGACGTGCGCGACGCTGTCATGGGCGTGCTGCGCGCGAGCATGAGCCCGAAGGGCTACGAGGTCTCGCGCAACGTGATGCGGCTCAATCGGTTTCTCGGCGATCTCGTCGGCGGGCCGGCGGTGCTGGGCGAGTGGAGCTACATCTTCTGCCTCTACGGCGCGCCCTCGACCACCGAGCCGTGGGGCTGGCAGCTGTTCGGACACCATCTCTCGCTCAACTGCCTGGTGATCGGCGGCCACATGGTGCTGAACCCAACGTTCCTCGGCGCCGAGCCCTGCTTTGCGGATGAAGGCCCGTTCGCGGGCATCAGCCTGTTCGAGGACGAGGAGCGGCTCGGTCTCTCCCTGATGCGCTCGCTGTCACAGCCGCAGCAGCAGCGCGCCATTGTGGCGCAGGCCATGATGGGCGGCGACCTGCCGCCGGGGCGCTGGCATTTCGCCGACCATCTGCATCTCGGCGGCGCGCATCAGGACAACCGCATCGTTCCCTTCGAAGGATTGCGTGCGAGCGAGATGAGCGCGCTGCAGCAGCGCAACCTCATGGACCTCGTGGCGGCCTATATCGCGCCGCTGCCCTCAGGGCCCTTCGCGGCGCGCATGAGCGAGATCGAGCGCCATCTTGCCGAGACGCATTTCTGCTGGATCGGCGGCTTCGGCGAGGAGAACCCGTTCTACTATCGCATCCAGAGCCCGGTGACGTTCATCGAGTTCGATCATCACTCGGGCGTGTTTCTCACCAATCCGGAGCCGGCGAAATTCCACGTGCACACGATCGTGCGCACGCCCAACGGCAATGACTATGGGGTCGATGTACTGCGCCAGCATTATGCGCATGCGCATAGATCCGGCGGCTCGTAGCCCGGATTGAGCGGAGCGAAATCCGGGAAGGCCGTGTATGACAGCCCCCGCATTTCGCTTCGCTCAATGCGGGCTACGGCCTCGCTGCCAATTCGTCGGCACTGTGCCTAATCCAAATAGCTGCGCTTGCCGGTCTGGATCAGCTCATAGAGCGCGCGGATCTCGCCCGCGAGGCGATTGTAGTTCCGCCAGTCCTTGTACTGCGGGAACGTGAGCGTCTTGATCGCGTCGTCGACGCTCAGGCCCTTCGCCGACCGCGTCCTTCACGGTCGCGTATTCGTCGGCCAGCATGGCTGCGAGCTCCTTGACGTCGGCGCGCGTCGCGACGTCGCCGTGCGCCGGCAGGATGCGGTCGACATCCATCCCGGCGACCTGCTCCAAGAGCTTGACCCAGCTGTCGACCGACGGCGTGAACGCCATGTTGGGCATGCTGCGCTTGCCGAACGCGCCGGGCGTGAACAGCGCGCGTGCGTGCGGGAACGGCCACGAACGTGTCGCCCGCCTGCTGGCCGGGACCGAGATACATCAGCCGCACCTCGCGCCCGCCGAGCTTGATGGTCATGTTGCTGTCGAACGTCACGTCGGGCAGGACGAGCTTCACTTCGCTTGGGTCGAGATTCTGGTTCTTGAAGCCGTCAATGCGGCGCGCCATCTCCTTGGCCTGCACATGCTGCATGATGCGCGCGGTCTCGGCCTGCGCCACGAAGGTCGCGCCGGTGGCCTTGAACGGCGCATTGCCGAAATGATGGTCGCCGTGGAAATGGCTGTTGATCACCCACTTGATCGGCTTGTCGGTCACCTTGCGGATCATGTCGAGCAGCGCCTGGCCGTGGCGCGGATGCGTGCGCGTATCGATCACCAGCACGCCCTCGTCGGTCACCATGAAGACCGCATTCGAGCCGGCAAACTCGTAGAAGAAATAGAGGTCGTTGGTGATCTGCTTGAGCTCGGCCGGCGGGGCGGCGCGGCCTTGGGCAGCGGCCGGAGCAGGCGCGAGCGCACAGGCAACGGCCAGCGCGAGGATCATTCCCAGGAGCAGGCGGCGGTGGGCTAAACCCGGAAGCCTGCCCACGATTGCCAGGAATGCTGCTGTCGCCATTGAAGTCCTCCCGATCGACGTCGTGGGCAGCCCGGTCGGCGGGCTTGCACCGCTGGGCTTGGCGGGAGGTTAGAGCATCCGCGGTGCCGATACGAGAACCTTGACCGCGGCCGTCTGCCACGCAAACCTTGGCCTGTCCGCAGGCAGGAAACGCGTTGATGCCCAAACGGCTCAAATGGCTGACAACGATCTGCGCGCTCGCGCTCGGCACATTGGCGGCGCTTGCCGCCGAAATCGATGACTTCCTGGCTGGCACCAGCCGGTCCTGCGTGCAGTGCGATCTCTCCGGGCGGGATCTGCAGTCGCGCAACTTTGCCCGCACTCGGCTCGACCAGGCCAATCTGAAGAACGCGGACCTCACCGCTGCGTCGTTTTTCCGCGCCAGCCTGGTGCGGGCGGACCTGTCGGGTGCGAAGCTTGCGGGCGCCAATCTCAACTTGATCGACGGCAAGTGGGCGAGCTTCGCGGGCGCCAATCTCGAGGAGGCGCTCCTGTTCGAGGCTGATCTTGGCAGTGCCGATCTCTCGGGCGCCAATCTCAAGGCCGCCAAGCTTGGGCGCGCCCGGCTCAACCAGGCCAACCTGGCCGGTGCCAAGCTTCCGGCCGCTGATCTGCGGGGCGCGCGGCTAGCCGGCGCCAAGCTCACGGGTGCTGACCTGCGCGCTGCCGCGCTGCACGCCCAGAACCTGCGCGAGCTCGATCTGCGCGGCGCCGACTTTACCATGAGCGATATGCCGGAGGTCGACCTCCGCGGCGCCGATCTGCGGGACGCGCAGCTCGCCGGCGTCGACCTCTACGGCGCGAACCTCAACTCGGCCGATCTGCGCGGCGCCAATTTCGAGGGCGCCAACCTGACCAACGCCATCCTGACCGACGCGCGCCTCGAGGGCGCCAAGTTCGACGGCGCCATCATGCCGGACGGCAAGCGGCGGGAGTGAGCCGGCCTCAGTCCTTTTTGACCTTTATCAATGACCGTCAGGGGCGATGTGATTTTTTGTCCTGGTCACATTCGTCCGACCCAGCTCCGGCCACCTCCCCAAATCCTTTGCAAACACAGGACCAGCCAGATGCCCAAGTTTCTCCGTTGCGCGGGCCTCCGAGGCGCCGTTGTCGTTGCTTCATTGCTGGCGATTCCGGCAATCGCGGTGGCTCAGCATTCCATGCAGGATCATGCCGCGCCATCCGGCAGCTCAGGCGCAGTCCCGCGCGATCAAGTGCTGGCGCAAGCCTCGCCACAAGCGCCGTCGCAGTCGGCGATGCCGATGATGCCTGGGATGGGCCAAGGCGACATGCACGCGCCGCTGATCATCACCCTGCGATCGGGCATCGCGGGTGGACGTATGGTCTATATCGGTGTGGGCGGCGAGATCGATGAGCAGGTCAATCCGACGCTGCAGGTTCACGAGGGCGAAACCGTACAGATAAACCTCATCAACGGCGAAGGCGCGGAGCACGATCTCGTGCTGGATCAATATGCGGCGCGCTCAGGTCGAGTGCAGGCGAAAGGTGCGAGCACATCGCTTGTCTTCACTGCCGACAAGACCGGCGAGTTCATCTATTTCTGCACGATTGCGGGCCATCGAGAGGCCGGAATGGAAGGGCGGATCAGGGTTCTGCCCGGCGCCCGGACGGCCCCTCCGTCGGTGGCACAGGATATCAGCCGCGATCCAACAGACCTGAGCGCGCCCTTGCGCGGCCGGTTGCCGCAGGTCGTGCGCGTCGATCTCGCTACAGTCGAGCTCAAGGGCCAGCTTGCGGACAAGACGAGCTACGACTTCTGGACCTTCAACAGCAAAGTGCCCGGGCCCTTCGTGCGCGTGCGCGTCGGCGATACGGTCGAGGTGCATATGAAAAACGATCCGTCGAGCATCATGTTTCACTCGGTGGATTTTCACGGCGCGATCGGTCCTGGCGGCGGAGCGGAGTTCACCCAGGCTGCCCCGGGCGAAGAAAAGGTCGTGACCTTCAAGGCGATGGTGCCGGGACTCTATGTCTATCATTGCGCCACGCCGAGCGTGCCGCACCACATCACCAACGGCATGTATGGGCTCTTGCTGGTTGAACCGGAAGGCGGATTGCCCCAAGTCAATCGCGAATTCTATGTCATGCAAGGCGAGCTATACACGACGAAGCCCTTCGGCACGAATGGCCATCAGGAAATGGACTACAGCAAGCTCTCGACCGAGCGGCCGGAATATTTCGTCTTCAATGGAGCGGTCAGTGCGCTGACGAAGGCGCATCCCCTGCGCGCCAGTGTCGGTGAAACCGTGCGAATCTACTTCGGGGTCGGAGGGCCGAATTTTACCTCGTCCTTCCATGTCATCGGCACGATCTTCGATCGAGCCTATGAAGGTGCGAGCCTTCTCTCACCGCCCCTGCAGGGTGTGCAGACAGTGACAGTCCCACCGGGCGGTGCAAGCATGGTGGAATTCAAGCTCCATCGTGGCGGACGCTACACGCTCGTCGACCACGCTCTGTCGCGCCTTGAACGCGGGCTGGTCGGCTTCCTGCAAGTCGACGGTCCGGAGGACGACGAGATCATGCATAAGGGGCCAGCCGCAACGCCGGTATCGCGGAGATAACTAGTGGTCCGATTCTAACATTCGCATCCCTTCTCGGCGGGCTCTCTTCCGAATGTTAGAATCAAAGGACCACTAGCAATATAGGTTTCTAGTGGAGCTTTGGATTTGACATTCGCTTTTCGAGCCCGCGGCTGAGTGGGTAGCGAATGTCAAATCCGCTCCACTAGCGTTTAATCGCCGGATCAAACAGCTCGAACCGCGTCCAGCTCTCGAACTGGTTCTGCGTGTACTCGCCGGTCGCCTGGTCGATCTCGCTCTGGCCAGGCTTGCGCAGGAAACGCGCCTCCACCATCAGGTAACGTTCGGGCGTCACCTTCTCGCAGCGCTGCTTGAGGAAAATGCCGCCAACCGGCGTCTCGCCCGGCGATGGCGGGAAATCAGTACAGTTCCAACCAGCTGGATCGTAGCGGTTGATGATGGCGAGACGCAGGAGATGCGCCATCCGCCGCGCCCCGGGATCGCCGCGCGGGTCGCTCACGAACCTGATGCCGCGCAGGATGCCGTCACGATCGAACAGCACTGAGAGGATGATCGGATGTCCGGCGACGCGCGTGCCCATGCGGCCGAGCGTCACCGGATCGTCGATGGCCCTGCCGACATATTCGCCCGTGTCATCAAAGCGGACATAGACCTCGTGCAGCCCGTTGTCCTCGGGGCGACATTTGCCGAATTCCGACCAGTCTGTAAGGCGTTGGCGCGGCGCGCCGCCGTTGCTGCCGCAGGCGAACTCGCCGTAACCGTCGGCGCTCATCGTTTTCGCGTTGAGGCCGAGCCGCAGCCGGCGAATCTCACCCTGGTCCTCGCGCGGCTGCGCCAGCGCGGGCAGGCTTGCGAGCATGAGCGCAAGCGCAAAGCTGGCGCGGCAAAGCCGCGCCAGCGAGGTGTTGTGTCGAGTGCCGCTCACAGCCCGAACACGAACAGCATCGAGGCCGTCGCGGTGTTCTTCAGCTCGGGTGCCACCGCCAGGACGGCGGTTGGCTGCCGCGATCCGACCAGCACCGCCACGTACTGCTTGCCGTTGACCGAGTAGGTGATCGGCGGCGCGTTGATGCCGGTGCCGAGGTTGACGCTCCAGACCTCCTGCATGGTCTTGGCGTCGTAGGCCGCGAAGGTGCCATCGACGTTGCCCATGAAGACGAGGTTGCCGGCGGTCGTCAGCAGCGCCCCCGTAGGTCGGATAGTCGACCCTCGCCTGGCCCTTGATCTCGCCCGTGACCGGATCGACCGCCTTGATGGCGCCGGTCAGGCGGTCGGGCGTTCGAGTACCGCCGCCCGCGAAGCGGTCGCGTGGCTTGACCGTGCCGCCTTGATCCACGAAGTCCTTCTGCTCCTCCGTGAACACGAAGTTGCAGCCTTCCATCGACGGGATGTAGAGCAGGCCGAGTGTCGGGATTGTAGGCGCCGGGCTCCCAGTTCTTGCCGCCGGAATGCGCCGGGCAGAGCTGCTCGCTATTGGGCGTGGCGCGGCTGCCGTGGCTGCGCGCCGTGTATTCCTGCACGTCCTTGGTCGGGTCGTAGTTGAGCGGGCGGCCGGTCTTGGGATCGAGCCCGGTGGTCCAGTTCAGCTTGTCGACATACTGCTTGCCGGCCACGAACGAGCCGTTCACGCGATCGAGCACGTAGTAGAAGCCGTTGCGGCTCGCGTGCACCACGAGCTTGCGGTCCTGGCCATTGACCTTGGCGTTGATGATCGGGTGCTCGGAGATTTCGTCGAAGTCGTATGGATCGTTGGGCGTGTACTGGTAGCCCCACTTGATCTTGCCGTCAGAGGGCGAGAGCGCGAGCACGCTCGCGGCCCACTTGTTGTCGCCTGGCCGATATTCCGGATCCCAGTCGGGGCCGGCATTGCCGATGCCCTGATAGAACGTGTCGGTCTCCGGATCATACGTTGCGGTCTCCCAGATCGACCCGCCGCCATGCTTCCAGCGCTCCTTGCCGTCCTTCCAGGTCTCGTTGCCAGGCTCGCCGGCGCCCGGGATGGTGTAGGTGCGCCAGACCTGCTTGCCAGTGTTGAGATCGGTCCCGTCGATCCAGCCGCGAATGCCGTATTCGCCGCCGGCGCTTCCGACGATCGCAATGTCGCGCACGATCAGCGGCGCCGCGGTCAGCGTCTCGGCGATCGCCGGATCGGCGATCTTGCGCTCCCAGACAATCTCGCCGGTCGCCTTGTTGATGGCGATCAGTCGGCCGTCGAGCGTGATCGAGATCACCTTGTCCTTCCAGAGCGCCACGCCGCGGTTGTTGACGCCGCAGCAGGCGACATCGCCGGCCCAGGCCTTGTCGGTCTTGGGATCCAACTTCCACTTGAAGGTGCCCTTCTTTCCGCTCGTCACGTCGATGGCATAGACCGTGCCCCAGCCGTCGGGCACGTACATGATGCCGTCCTCGACGATCGGCGTGCGCTTCGAGATTGCCGATCTTGTAGCGGGTGCCGGCGCCTTCGATGCCGCCGAGCGCCGACGCTGAACGCGATCTTCAGATCCTTGACGTTGCTCGAGTTGATCGTCCTTGAGCTGCGAGAAGCGGTGGCCCTCGTAGTTGCCGTGGTGCAGCAGCCAGTTCTGCGGCTCCTTGCCGACGTTGAGCGAACGCTCATGCGTCATGTCGGCTGCGCTCACCGGCGTGAGTGCGCTCGCCATCAGCAGCAATGCAGCGATTGATAGAGATTTCATCAGTTCCCTCCCTTGGGCCGCCAGCTCAGGGCGCCGCCCGTGCTCGATGTCTGTCTTGTAGAGGAATGTCTATCTTACAGAGGAAGTTGTCGCCGGCGCGGCGAAACCGCCGCGCCGGCATTGAGATCGTGGCATTAGAGCCCGAACACGAACAGCATCGACGCCGTCGAGGTGTTCTTGAGCTCGGGCATGTTCCCGATCATGGCGGCCGGCTGCCGCGCGCCGACCAGCACGGCGACGTACTGCTTGCCGTTGACCGAGTAGGTGACCGGCGGCGCGTTGATGCCGGTGCCGACGTTGACGCTCCAGACCTCCTTGCATCGTCTTGGCGTCATAGGCCGAGAACGTGCCGTCGAGATGGCCGGTGAAGACCAGATTGCCGGCGGTCGTCAGCAGGCCGCCGAAGTTCGGATAGTCGAGCCTGATCTGGCCCTTGGTCTCGCCGGTCACCGGATCGACCGCCTTGATGGCGCCGGTCAGACGCTCGGGGTTTCTGTTGCCGCCGCCGGCGAAGCGGTCGCGCGGCTTGACCGTGCCGCCCTGGTCGACGAAGTCCTTCTGCTCCTCGGTGAATACGATGTTGCAGCCTTCCTTCGACGGGATGATAGAGCAGGTTGAGGTCCGGATTGTAGGCGCCGGGCTCCCAGTTCTTGCCGCCGAAGTGCGACGGGCACAGCGGATTGCCGTCCGGGCCGGCGCGGCTGCCGTGGCTGCCGCGGCGTGTATTCCTGCACGTCCTTGGTCGGGATCGTAGTTGAGCGGCCGGCCGGTCTTCGGATCGAGCCCGGTCGTCCAGTTCAGCTTGTCGACATACTGCTTGCCGGCGACGAACGAGCCGTTCACGCGGTCGAGCGCGTAGTAGAAGCCGTTGCGGCTCGCGTGCACCACGAGCTTGCGGTCCTCGCCGTTGACCTTGGCGTTGATGATCGGGTGCTCGGAGATCTCGTCGAAGTCGTACGGATCGTTCGGGCGTGTACTGGAAGCCCCACTTGATCTTGCCGTCGCGACGGCGAGAGCGCGAGCACGCTCGCGGCCCACTTGTTGTCGCCCGGCCGGTATTCGGGATCCCAGTCGGGGCCGGCATTGCCGATGCCCTGGTAGAACGTGTCGGTCTCCGGATCATAGGTGGCGGTCTCCCAGATCGAGCCGCCGCCGTGCTTCCAGCGCTCCTTGCCGTCCTTCCAGGTCTCGTTGCCGGGCTCGCCGGCGCCCGGAATCGTATAGGTGCGCCAGATGCCCTTGCCGGTGTTGAGGTCGGTGCCGTCGATGAAGCCGCGGATGCCGAACTCGCCGCCGGCGGTGCCGACGATGGCGACGTCGCGCACGATCAGCGGCGCCGCGTTATGCGTCTCGGCGATTGCCGGATCGGCGATCTTGCGCTCCCAGACGATCTCGCCGGTCGCCTTGTTGATGGCGATCAGCCGGCCGTCGAGCGTGATCGAGATCACCTTGTCCTTCCAGAGCGCGACGCCGCGGTTGTTGACGCCGCAGCAGGCGACGTCACCGGCCCAGGCCTTGTCGGTCTTGGGATCCATCTCCACTTGAAGGTGCCCTTCTTTCCGCTCGTCACGTCGATGGCGTAGACCGTGCCCCAGCCGTCGGTCACGTACATGATGCCGTCCTCGACGATCGGCGTGCCTTCGAGGTTGCCGTGCTTGTAGCGGGTGCCGGCGCCTTCGATGCCACCGAGCCCGACGCTGAACGCGATCTTGAGATCCTTGACGTTGCTCGAGTTGATGGTCTTGAGCTGCGAGAAGCGGTAGCCCTCGTAGTTGCCGTGATGCAGCAGCCAGTTCTGCGGCTCCTTGCTGCGACGCGGTGAGCGCGCGCTCATGCGTCATGTCGGCCGCGTTCACCGGCGTGAGTGCGCTTGCCATCAACAGCAATGCGGCGATTGAGAGTGATTTCATGCGATGCCTCCCTGTGGCTTTGCAAGTCAAGCCGGCTCTATGTGACGGGTTGCCAGCCATGCCGCGACTTTGTCGCGGTCGCTGTTGACTTGCCGGAAAGCGTAGTCGCTTGCGTCAGGCTCGGCAATATAGTTGCGCTCGATAGTCGCGTCGGCGGAGGCGCGACGCCCGCCAGGCCGTCGGTATCTCTTTCGTCAGGTGTGGGGCCCTGCCCAACCGGTCGCGTTGGCGGCCGCTATTGGGTGCAGGATGTCAGCTCTTTCTCCTCGATCGAGAAGATCTCGCCGGCCTTGAGCTCGAGATTGCGGACGATGCAGGTCCGCTTGGAGACGTCGACCAGCTTGGCATCGTAGCGGCCGGGGGGCGTATCCGTGATGCGCAGCCGCTCGTCGGCATCGACCGTGCCGTCCCGGTCGTTCTTGCACTGGTTGGCGCCCCAGTTGGTCGTGCCGGCGGGCGCCAGATAGAACTCAGAGATGGTGTGGCGCGTCAGATTCCAGAAGCGCGTCGGCCGCTCGGCGGCGAATGCGGACGTGCAGGTTGCGGCGAGCACGAAAAAGGTGAGGGCGATTTTGCGCATGGCGTTTCCTTGTTGACGACGCTTCCTTTGTTGACGCCCCGACTTATGGCGCTCCGACTGCTTGCGGCGCGCTGGTTGGCACTTCCGGCAGCCTGTTCGCGGGCGCCCTTTAGGGGCTGCCAGACGCAAATTGAGCCTAACCTCGACGCCGGAGCGGGTGAAGATGCCAAATTGTGGCGAATTTGTACTGTCCTCCTTCGTCCATCTTGAACCCGCCGCGCGGCTGCGTCACTATCCCGCAGACAAGAGCCCCGTCAGCGAGCCCGAGAAGAACACATATGGCAGTCCAAGCACTGGAGAGTGACTTCCCCAACGATCGTCTACCCCTCCTGCGCTGGCTGATGTTCACCGGCGTCTGTGTCTTCGGCTTCGTGCTGGTATGGTATTTCGGGCTCTTCCGCCTGATGCTCGCCAGCGACAAGACCTACATTTCGGCGATCATCGTGGCGCTCTATCTCGCCACCTGCGTCCACTGCTTCCTGCGCACCATGGTGATCTCGCGCGAGCTTGATGCCGCGCACCGGGTGGCTGCGCTGGTCAGCGGCGGCGTGAGCGGCTTCAACGTCGCCGGGCAGAACGTGGTGACCTCGGAGGGCGCGCGTCTGCCGCCCGGCGCGGTGACCAATCACATCCGCAATCTCATTCTCAAGTCGCGGCTGCAGGGTGGTCACCGTATTGACCAGACTCTGCTGCTGCGCGGGCTCGCGGACGCGCTGCGCGGCCCCAACCAGCTCGGATCGTTCGCCAGCGATTCCCTGATGAAGCTCGGGCTCCTGGGCACGATCGTGGGCTTCATTCTGATGCTCGCTCCGATTGCCGGCCTCGATGGCGCCGACCGTGTCTCGGTGAAGAACTCGATGGGCCTGATGAGCGACGGCATGGCGGTCGCCATGTACACCACGCTGACCGGCCTGATCGGGTCCGTTCTGCTGCAGATGCAGTACTATCTGCTCGATGAGCGCGACCGCGAAAGTCTTCGCGCTTTCCACCGATCTGACCGAGGTCTTCGTCGTTTCCGTTCTCGAACGAGAGCAGGATGGACAGCTTCGGTAACTATCCCCGCGAAAAGTTCGATCCCTTCAGCCTCATGCTCTTCAAGGGGCTGCAGGTCGTCGCTTTTCTTTTCTTCCTTGCTCTGCTGGCGATGAATCCCGAGGCCAAGGAAGGCAAGATCGAGTCGAAGGCCGAGTTCATCATCACGATGACGTGGCCGGACGAGCATCCCGACGACCTCGATCTCTACGCCGAGGATCCGCTCGGCAACATCGTCTGGTATCACGTGCGCGAGGGCGGCTTCATGGTGCTCGACCGCGACGACCGCGGCAGCGCCAACAACACTATCACGGTGGACGGCCGCAAGATGTCGAGCCCGTTCCGGCAGGAGACCATCAGCATTCGCGGCATCGTGCCGGGCGAATACACGGTCAACGTCCACTATTTCCTGGCCACGCGGGGCGGGCCGGTGCCGGCATTGGTCAAGGTCGAGAAGATCAACCCGCAGGTCGAGGTCGTGTCCCATGACACGGTCATGCTCAGCCGCATGGGCGAGGAGAAGACCGCGGTGCGCTTCCGGCTCGCCGCCAATGGCAGCGTGGTGGACATCAACCACCGCGACAAATCACTGATCCAGCTCACGCGCAACGTCCGCCGCACGGGCGGCAAATAAACGACCGCGCGACTCGCAGAGGCGTCACGGATGACCCTAACCCTGCTTGCAATTTCCGCCGCCTACGTCGTGCTGTCATTGGTCGTGCTGGCGATGGGCCTCACCTCCCGCTTCGCCTGGTGGGTGAAGGCGACCGCGATCGTGGTCAGCTCCGGCTTCTTCGTCGAGGTGTTCTTCGCCAGCAAGGGCCTGCTCGGCTGGCCCGCCTCCGGCGCGCCTGCCGCCCAAGTTCCAGCTATTGTGGACGCGGGTGGTCGAGCCTGACCTCAAGGCCGGCAATCGCGGCTCGATCTATCTCTGGGTCGAGGAGGTCGATGGCAACAACGTGCCGAGCGGGCTGCCGCGCTCCTACCGGCTGCCATACTCGCGTGAAGCTTGCCGACCGCACACTGAAGGCGCGCGACGAGATCATGGCCGGCAATCCGCAGGAGGGTTTGGCCGAGGATGTCGCCGAAGGCGATCCGACCTCCTCCGAGGCCAGCGCCAAGCCTAACCAGCAGGCCGATGGCGGTATCACTTCGACCGGCGGCAAGGTCGAGCTCGAAGGCCCGATCGACCAGGTGCCGCGCGTGGAGTTCCGCCCGATGTCCAATCCGCTGCTGCCGCCGAAGCCTTAGGCTGAATTCGAGCCACACGCTCCGCTCATTCCCGCGCATCCCGGCCTTCGCGAGGACAGGCGCGGGAATCCAGGGGGCTCAAGTGTCCTTGGCACGAACCCGGCCGCTGTCGTCCGCGTGCAGGCGCGAAAGCGTGCACACATCTCGGGTATTGGCCACGGGGCCTGCGCGGGGACGAACGGTTAGGTGCAGGGTTTAGCTGCGGCTCGCGTTGTTATCGCCGCCCGTCATGGCCAGGAACGCTTCCTCGACCGTGTTCGTGCCGGCGGAGGCGACCAGCGCCTTCGGCGTCGTGTCGGCCAGCACCTTGCCGCGGTGGAGCACGATCACGCGGTCGGCGTCCGCCACTTCGTCGCACAGATGTGTCGCCCACAGGATCGCAACCGCGCGCTCGCTTCGCATCGTCAGCAAAAGCTTGAGCAGGTCGCTGCGGCTCGCCGGATCGAGCCCGACCGTCGGCTCGTCCATCAACAGCACGCGCGGCCTGTGCAGCAGCGCGCGGGCGAGCTCCACCCGGCGTCGATTACCGCCACTGAGCGTCGCGGTCTTGTCGTTGGCGCGGTCGTTGAGCGCCGAGCCGAACGAGCTCGCCGGTCGATGCGTTCTTTCGCGTCGGCGCGCGGCATTCCATGCAGGCCGGCGTGGAACAAGAGATTGGCAGTGACCGTCAGCTCGAGATCGAGCGTCGGCTGCTGGAACACGATGCCGAGCCCCGCGAGCGCCGGAACCGGGTCGCGCGACATGTCGTGACCCATGACCTCGATGCGTCCGGAATCCGGCAGGAACAGCCCGGAGAGGAGCTGGAACAGCGTCGACTTGCCGGCGCCGTTCGGGCCGAGCAGCGCGATGAACTCGCCAGCCTTTGCGGTCAGGCTGACGCCGGCGAGCGCTTTTACGGGCCCGTAACTCTTCACCACCTGATCGAGGAGGAGGGCGGGTGGGTCCTTGACGTCATTCACCGGTATTGGCCCTTGTCTTCCCCTGGTCGAGACGGAACAGTCGCGTCGTTGTGCCGTCCTGCGGTCGGCTTGCCCCACCGCTTTGATAAGGCGTACGCTGGCAGCAACCGACGCAATTCGCAAGCGGAGAGGAAACCCGTGTTGATCGATCGCCGCGCGCTCAGTCTTGCCGTCCCTGCCGCCGCCCTCGTCGCCTGTCTCATGGTCGCGCCGGCCGCCGCCAAGGACACCGGACTGATCTTCGTCAGCAATGAGAAGTCGAACAACCTGATCGTGATCGATCCCAAGACCCACAAGGTCATCAAGGACATCAAGACCTCGCGCCGGCCGCGCGACATGCATTTCAGCGTCGACCGCACCAAGCTTTATGTCGCCTGCGGCGATGACGACGTGATCGACATCCTCGACGTCGCCAAGCTCGAGGTCATCGGCCGCATCCCGACCGGGCCGAGCCCGGAGACCTTCGCGATCGACGAGGCCAAGCGCCGCATCTATGTGGCCAACGAGGAGGGCTCCTCGCTCTCCATCATCGACATGGACCAGGCCATCACCGTTCACGAGGTGCCGACCGGCGCCGAGCCGGAAGGCGTGTACGTCAGCGAGGACGGCAAGACGCTCTACGTCACCTCGGAGGTCGGCGACCTGATCCACCTGGTCGACGCCGAGGGCGGGCACGTGCTGCAGGACGTGGTCGTGGGCACGCGGCCGCGCCGGTTCGCGGCGACGCCCGACCGCAAGGAGCTGTGGGTCACGGCCGAGCTCTCGGGCGAGGTCTACATCATCGATCGACGCGAAGTTCGAGGTCTCCGGCAAGATCGAGTTCCTCCCGCCCGGCATGCGCAAGAGCGACGTCACGCCGGTGGGCCTCGTCATGACCAAGGACGGCAAGACCGCGTTCGTGACGCTCGGCCACGCCGCCCATGTGGCGGTGGTCGACGTGCGCGACCCGCAAGATCACGAGCTACATCCTGGTCGGCAAGCGCTCCTGGGGCGTCACGCTCTCGCGCGACGAGCGCACCTGTTTGTGGCGAACGGCTTTGGCGACGACATCACGGTGATCGACGTCAACAGCCGCAAGGCCACTGTGTCGATCCCGGTCGGCCGCATTCCGTGGGGCGTGATCATCGATGATTAGTGAGAACTTCGACGGCGGGCTTCGGCGAATGTGGAGGGCATGGGCGTGCCAGTGGCACGGCCTGCTCCCTCCCCCCTTGTGGGGGAGGGGTGGGGAGAGGGGTGGTTCTGGATTCGGAATTTGCCGTCACCCCTCTCCCTGTCCCTCCCCCACAAGGGGGGAGGGAACGCTGTGGCGCCGCCTGCGTGCTGTTTCTTGCGCTGTCGTTGCTGCGGTCCTCTCCAGCACCGTTTTCGCCCAAGCCCCTGCGCCCGCGCCGCAGTCGCGCGTGACCATCGGCTATGTCGACATCGCGGGCGACCCGCGCCATGAGCCGATCAAGGCCTACGAGCGCATCGTGCTCAAGCAGCGCGAGTATGCCGTTTGCGGGCGCGCAGGTCGGGATCGACGAGGCGCAGGCGCTCTCGCGCGTGCTCAAGATCGATTTCGCGCTCGAGCGCATAACCGTCAAATCGGCGGAGGAGGTTGCGCCCGCGGTCACGCAGGCTGCGGGAGCGCGGCATCCATTTCTTCATCGTGGACGCGCCGGCCGAAGCATTCCGGCCACTGGCAACAGCCGTGCGCGGGCGCGAGGTGCTGCTGTTCAATGCGACGGCGCCGGATGACTGGCTGCGCCGCGATCTCTGCGCGCGCGAGATCGTGCACACGCTGCCGAGCCTCGCGATGACCTCGGACGCCCTCATGCAATATCTGGTCTCGCGCAAGTGGCGCGACATGCTGGTGCTGCAAGGCCCGCTGCCGGCCGATGCCGCGACCGTGAAGGCGTTCGAGAATTCGGTCAAGAAGTTCGGCGCCCGCATCATTGCCAATCGCCCATTCAAGGTCGGCACCGATCCGCGAGAGCGCGAGCTGAACAATCCGTTGCTGCTCACCGCCGGCACCCGCGACTATGACGTGATCTTCATCGCCGACGACGCCTTCGAGTTTGCGCGCCAGGTGCCGTTTCAAACTGTGAAGCCGCGGCCGGTGGTGGGCGCGATCGATCTGGAGCCGGTCGGCTGGCACTGGACCTGGGAGCGCAACGGCGGGCCGCAGATCAATACGCGTTTCAATCGGGCGAGCGGCGGACGGCGCATGGAGAGCGCCGACTGGGCGGCCTGGATCGCGGTCAAGATGGTGGTGCAGGCGACGCTGCGCACGCGCTCGGCCGAGTTCGACAAGCAGCGGGCGTTCATCCTCAGCGATGCCGGCTTCGATGGCTACAAGGGGCTCGCCGTGAGCGTGCGGCGCTGGGACCAGCAGGTGCGGCAGGCGGTGTTCCTGGCGACGCCCTCCGCTGTCATCGCCAGCGCGCCGGTCGAGGGTTTCCTGCATCGCACCAACACGCTCGACTCGCTCGGCGACGACGAGCCGGAGACGCCGTGCAAGTTGAATAGATAGACTTTCGTTCGTCTCCGCGCAAGCGGGGACCCAGGTCGCATTGAGTGTCCTGAAGGACTGGGTCCCCGCTTGCGCGGGGACGAACGGAGGAAAGGTTCGAGCGAACCAAGAAGGTTGGCCGCATCATGCAACTCATTCACGCCGCCCGCGCCATGCGCGCCGTCACGATGCGCGAGATCATCAAGTTCGTGCAGCAGCGCGGGCGCCTGCTCTCGGCGCTGGTACGGCCCTTGATGTGGCTCGCGGTGTTCGCCGCCGGTTTCTACAACGTGTTCGGGGTCTCGATCATTCCGCCCTACAAGACCTACATCACCTATCAGGTCTACATCGTTCCCGGACTCCTCGGGATCATCCTTCTCTTTCACGGCATGCAGTCCTCGCTCTCGATGGTGTACGACCGTGAGATGGGCGTGATGCGGCTCCTGCTCACGGCGCCCTTGCCGCGCTGGGTGCTGCTCGCCTGCAAGCTCGTCGCCGGCACGGCGCTGTCCGTCATCACCTGCTACGCCTTCCTCCTGGTCTGCATCCCGTTCGACGTCACCTTCGAGCCGATCGCCTGGATTACCGTACTGCCGGCGCTGATCGTGTCCGGACTGATGCTGGGCGCGCTCTGGCTGTTCATCTCGGTCTACATCAAGCAAGTCGAGAACTTCGCGGGCGCGATGAACTTCGTGATGTTCCCGATGTTCTTCTTCTCCTCGGCGCTCTATCCGCTGTGGCGGCTGCGCGAAGGCGGCTCCGAAGTCATCTATTGGGTGTCGATGCTCAATCCGTTCACGCATGCCGTCGAGATGATCCGCTTTGCGCTCTACGGCATGATCGAGCCGGTCGCCATCCTGGTGGTCTGCGGCTCGACCGTGGTGTTCTTTCTGCTCGCCACCATCGGCTACGATCCGCAGCGCGGCATGATCCGCCGCACCGCCCAGCCGGTGTGAGCGGGGGGCACCCGTTCACCGGCGCGCCGCAACCTCCGCCATGAACGTCAGCGCGTGGCGCGCGCACGTCTCCGGATCCACCGCCGCGATGTGATAGCTGTCGCCATCGAGCACGATCAGGCGCGCATCGGGGATGCGGGCCGCGAATTGTCGCACCGCCTCGACCGTCTGCAGGCCGCTCTCCTGCGTGGTCACGATCAGGGTCGGGGCTATGATCAGCGGCAGGCGATCATCAAGGTTCATGCTCACGAGCGCGCTCGATGAGCCGAACGCCGCGCGCTGGTCGGTCGCGCCCATCAGCTGCGTCCACCACGCCAGCTGCGCCTCCGAGGCGGTCGAGCCGAGCCGCGAGCGCATGGTCTCGGCCGCCCATTGCCGCACGCCCTTGGCGCGGATCTTGTCGGCATTGCCGGTGCCGACGCCGCGCGCCGGCGAGCCGAAGATGCACAAGGAGAGAAACCGCTGCGGCTGGTCGCTCGCGAGCTGCAGCGAGATCGAGCCGCCATACTTGGCGCCGATCAGATGGCAGCGCTCGACTGAAAGCGCGTCGAGGAAACGGGCGATGTCGGAGGCAAGCGCGCCCGCGCTCCAGATGTAGCCATCGGGCGCTGTGGAGGAACCGAAGCCCGGCATGTCGATGCGGATGACCCGATAGCGGCCGGCGAGATACGGCACCCACTGGGTCCAGGCGGACGAGGATTCCGAATTGCCATGCACGAGCAGCATGGTCTCGGGCGTCAGCCACGGCGCCGCGAAGCAGTCGTCCTGATAGGCGATCGAGAGACCGGGCCGGATATCGATTGTGGGCATGATGATTCCACGGTTTGCAGGGTCCTGGCGGGCGCAATCATAACATCGGCGCAGGCTGCGTCGCGGCTCCATTCGGAGTTTGCGGTGCCACGCGTTGTGTTTTCTGATGCGGGCTGCTTGAATGCGACATCGAAAAAACCCTTGTCCCATTGGAGGAAACTGATGCTCCGCCGCCACGCACTCGCTGCCATCGCAGGCCTTGCCG
The DNA here is from genome assembly GCA_963745515.1 of uncultured Alphaproteobacteria bacterium. GTDB lineage: Bacteria > Pseudomonadota > Alphaproteobacteria > Rhizobiales > Xanthobacteraceae > VAZQ01. Next base: position 128,744 of record CAVUXO010000002.1, on the reverse strand, counting down.
TGATCACGCCGATCGATGCCCGTGCCGCTGATCCGCTTCCGACCGTGACCTACAAGCTCTTGCCCGCCGCGCTGTCGCTCGAAGCCGCACAGGCCGCGCTCGTGGCTTGCAAGACGCAGGGCTACAACGTCACCGTCAGCGTCGTCGACCGGCTGGGGCTATCGCAGAATTCTCATCGTCGGCGACGGTGCGAGCCCGACCGGCCGGACGCTTGCGCCGCGCAAGGCCTACACCTCCGCGCTGCGGCGCATCACGACCGGCGAATTGAACCAGCGCGTGTCGGTGCCGGGCGCGTTCAATCCGCTCCAGTTTGACGCGCAGTTGACGATCGAGCGCGGCGGCGTGCCCATCAATGTCGACAAAGAGACGGTCGGCGCCATCGCGGTGAGCGGCGCGCCCGGCGGCGACAAGGACGAAGCCTGCGCCGAGGCCGGCATCGCCAAGATCAGCGACCGGCTGAAATAGCTCCTCCGTGGAGCGTTTCGCATACGGGTGGACCAAGAGGCGCTGTGCACCGTGACCGTCCCCTCATGGGATGGAGGAACCAGAGAGGTCCGGGTCACGCGCTGTTAGCAGCAGAGAGCGGCTTCGACCTGATCCGCATGTTTGGGCCACAAGGAAATCCGCAGGCAAGAACGCTGTTCAGCGTCATCGGTTATCTGCAAAAGCGCGCCAGCGTGCGGCTGCACCTGGCAGGATAGAATGAGGCGATCGGGCAGTGCCGTTCCGCCTCACACATCCACGCTCGCGGAGAGCGCGTTCTGCTCGATGAAGATCCGGCGCGGCTCGACCGTTGTCGCCCATCAGCTCGGCGAAGATGTTGTCGGCCTCGTCGACCTCCTTGACCTTCACCTGCAGCAGCGAGCGCGCATTGGTGTCGAGCGTCGTCTCCCAGAGCTGCTCCGGGTTCATCTCGCCGAGCCCCTTGTAGCGCTGCAGCGTGAGGCCCTTGCGGCCGGCCGCGGTCACCGCCTCGAACAGGCTGACCGGGCCGTGGATCGCGGTCTCCTCGTCCTTGCGGCGCAGCACGCCGGGCTTGGGATAGACCGCCTGCAGCGAGGCGCGCGTATTCGTCGAGCTTGCGCGCATCGGCCGAGCCGAGCAGCGCCTGATCGATGATTGCGACCTCCTTCACGCCGCGCACGGTGCGCTCGAACTGGAAGCCGTCGCCCTCCGTCGAACTGGCCCTGCCAGCCGCGCTCGGTCTCCTCCGCCAGCGCGTCGAGCCGGCGCGCGATATAGTGCGCGGCTTCCTCTGCCTTCGCCGGATCGCCGAAGATCGCTGGCCTTAGCACGCCCGCGATCGCCGCCTGCTCGACCACCTGGCGATTGTAGCGGCTGTGCAGCCCGTGCGAGCACGTTGCGGATGGTGCGCGCTTCCTCGACCAGCCTGAGCAGGTCGTCGCCGGCGCGCTCCTCGCCGGAGGCGAGCCGCAGCACCGCATCTTCGAGCCCGGTATCGATCAGGTAGTCCTCGAGCGCGCGCTCGTCCTTGAGATACTGCTCGGACTTGCCGCGCGACACCTTGTAGAGCGGCGGCTGCGCGATGAAGAGATGGCCGCGGTCGATCAGCTCGCGCATCTGCCGGTAGAAGAACGTGAGCAGCAGCGTGCGGATATGGGCGCCGTCGACGTCGGCGTCCGTCATGATGATGATCTTGTGGTAGCGCAGCTTGTCGACGTTGAACTCGTCGCGGCCGATGCCGGTGCCGAGCGCCGTGATCAGCGTGCCGATCTGCTCGGACGAGAGCATCTTGTCGAAGCGCACGCGCTCGACGTTGAGAATCTTGCCGCGCAGCGGCAGCACCGCCTGGAACTCGCGGTTGCGGCCCTGCTTGGCGGAGCCGCCGGCCGAGTCGCCCTCGACGATGAACAGCTCGGACTTCGCCGGATCGCGCTCCTGGCAGTCGGCGAGCTTGCCGGGCAGCGAGGTGATGCCGAGCGCGTTCTTGCGCGTCATCTCGCGCGCCTTGCGGGCCGCCTCGCGCGCGGCGGCGGCCTGGATCACCTTGCCGACGATGATCTTGGCTTCGCCCGGATGCTCCTCGAACCAGTACTGCAGCGCCTCGTTGACGATGCCCTCGACCACCGGGCGCACCTCGGACGAGACCAGCTTGTCCTTGGTCTGCGACGAGAACTTCGGGTCCGGCACCTTGCAGGAGAGCACCGCGGTGAGCCCCTCGCGGCAGTCGTCGCCGGTGAGCGCGACCTTCTCCTTCTGTGACGACGCCGCTCTTTTCCGCATAGCCGGTGACCTGGCGCGTGAGCGCGCCGCGGAAGCCGGCGAGGTGGGTGCCGCCGTCGCGCTGCGGGATGTTGTTGGTGAAGCAGAGCACGGTCTCGTGGTAGCCGTCGTTCCACGACAGCGCCGCTTCGACGGTGATGCCGTCGCGCTCGGTCTTGATCATGATCGGCGCCGGAACGAGCGGCGACTTGTTGCGGTCGAGGTATTTCACGAACGCCTCGACGCCGCCCTCGTAGCGCATCTCCTCGCGCTTCTCGACCGCGTGGCGCATGTCGGACGAGCACGATGGTGACGCCGGAATTGAGGAAGGCGAGCTCGCGCAGCCGGTGCTCCAGCGTGGCGAAGTCGAACTCGATCATGGTGAAGGTCTTCGGCGAGGGCAGGAACGTCACCTCGGTGCCGCGCTTGCCGTGGGCGTCGCCGACGACCGCGAGCGGCGCTGACCGCGTCGCCGTCGCGGAACTCCATGAAGTGCTCCTTGCCGTCGCGCCAGATCGTGAGCTTGAGCCAGGTCGAGAGCGCGTTGACCACCGAGACGCCGACGCCGTGCAGGCCGCCGGAGACCTTGTAGGAGTTCTGGTCGAATTTTCCGCCGGCATGGAGCTGGGTCATGATGACCTCGGCCGCCGAGATGCCTTCGCCCTTGTGGATGTCGGTCGGGATGCCGCGGCCGTCGTCGCGCACCGTGCACGAGCCGTCCGGATTGAGCGTGACGATGACTTCCTTGGCGTAGCCGGCGAGCGCCTCGTCGATGGCGTTGTCGACCACCTCGTAGACCATGTGGTGCAGGCCCGAGCCGTCGTCGGTGTCGCCGATATACATGCCCGGGCCGCTTGCGCACGGCATCGAGGCCCTTGAGGACCTTGATCGATTCCGCGTCGTAATCGGACGGGTCGAGCGGCTGGCGAGCTGCTTCGGCCATGGGATCCTTTGAATCGAAAGCGCGCGCGTTTCGCGGCTGGAATCAGAGGTTCTGGTGTGCCACGAAAATGGGGTGGCGTACAGGCCAAAGTGTCCAGACTAATATATTGTTTTATTTGTATTTTTCAAGTGTTTTAAGGCGGATTCTCAGGGCCCGCAAAAGGTCGGGAAAACACCGTTGTTCAACCCTTGATAAGCCCCCGCAATTTTGGGGCCGCTGGGCGGCCTCTCCACACGCTTTTCCAGGTGTCTTTCCAAGTGTCGCTGCATCAATGGCGGCAATCCAACTAGGATGCCATGTAGCTTGAGCAAGGGAGTGATCCGATGCCGCTCGACCTTTGCCATCCCGCATACGCCGCACAAGAAGCTGCGCATTCCCGAATGGTACGTGTCGGGCCTGATGATGGACCGCGCGCTCGATGCGATCGTGCGGCGCGCCAAGACGATCGACCGCAAGCACGACATTCCCTATCTCGCCGGCTACAGCCGCGACGGCAAGATCATCTACATCGACCGGCACATGCCGAAGACGATGAGGTACGGCGGCCGCGACATCGACACCGACCGCTACCTCATCCTGCACGAGGAGGTCGAGAAGACGCTGATCGACCAGCTCGACCTGCACTATCTGCACGCCCATCAGATCGCCGTCACGCGCCGAGCAGGCGGCCGTGCGCGCCGCCGGCATCCGCTGGCGCGACTACGACCGCTTCATGCAGAAATACGTCAAGCGTATCGGCGACGAGCGGCTCACCAAGGTGCCGGCCGATCTCGACCTCAAGCCCTATCGCGACGAGCACGACGACGATCTGGTCCAGCGCATGCTGGAGTGCATCGAGAACAAGGGGGCCCCGACCGGCCTCGATGCGGCGCGCGTCAAGCGCGCGATCGCGCGGCACATGCCGCATCTTGCGCCTGGTGCGACCAGCACTGGCGCGACCAGCAAGCGGCGCAAGTAGCGGTAGTGATCAGGCTCGCTGGCGTGCGACTCGTCCGGGCGAGACCTCGAAGGTATCCGCGCGCGTCCCGATCTCTGCGAACGCCGCGGGATCGGCGCCCGTCATCCACACCTGCGCGCCGAGCGTCTCGAGCTCGGCATAGAGCGCGCTGCGACGGCCGGGATCGAGGTGGGCGACCACCTCGTCGAGCAGCAGCACCGGCGCAAAGCCGATCATCTCGGCGAGCAGGCCGGCATGCGCGAGCACCAGCCCGATCAGCAGCGCCTTCTGCTCGCCGGTCGAGGCGTCGGCAGCCGGGATGTCCTTGGGCGCATAGGCGACCACGAGATCGGTGAGATGCGGGCCGTCAAGGGTGCGGCCGGCGGCGGCATCGCGGGCGCGGTTGTCCTGCAGCACTGCGCGATAGCGATCCTCGACCTCGACGTGCGGAATGTTGCGGCAGGAGCTTCTCCATCCAGCCGTCGAGCGCGATCTCGGCGGACGGGAAGGGCGAGGAACGCCGCGCTGCCAGCGCGGCTGAAAGCCGCGTGACGGTCTCGGCCCGCAGCGCCGCGACCGCGACCGCAAGCTCGGCGGTCTCGTGCTCGATGGCGTCGAGCCAATGCGGATCGGGGCGCGGCTCCTCCAACAGCCGATTGCGCGAGCGCAGCGAGCGCTCGAGCGCGGAGACCCGGCTCGCATGCTCGGCATCGACCGCAAGCACCAGCCGATCGAGAAAACGGCGGCGCTCGGAAGCCGGCCCGTTGAACAGCTGATCCATCGCCGGCACCAGCCAGATGACGCGCAGATGGTCGGCGAAGGCGCTGGCGGAGGACACCGGCTCGCGATCGATGCGGCACTTGCGGGTGACGGTCATGTCCTCCTTGGCGGGCGCCTCGATGCCGGTGCCGAGCGTCGCAAGGCCGAGCGCGCCTTCGACATCGGCGGCCACCGCCCAGGAGCCGTCGCCTTCCGTGAAGGCGACCTCCGTCGAGCGTGGCGCGCCGCAGCCCGCGTCCGGGTGCGAGAAACGAAATCGCCTCGATCAGATTGGTCTTGCCGGCGCCATTCGGCCCGACCAGCACCACCAGACTGGCGGCAATCTCGATCTGCGCGGCGTGATAGCTGCGGAAATTCGTGAGCGTGAGGCGGCGGATGCGGGCGGCAGTCATGGCCGAACGGTTCGCGGGGAAACGCGTGGATGAGCCATCCGTTCATTCGACCTGTAATGCATTCTCCGCTCATTCCCGCGCAAGCGGGAATCCAGGGCTACCTGCTCCGATCATTCGATTGTGGGTCCCGCGCCCGTCCTCGCGAAGGCGGGGATGCGTGGGGACGAAACGGAAATCACCCGCTTCTGCTCACACCCGCATCGGCATCAGCACGTAGAGCGCGCCCTTGGAATCCCTGTCCTGGATCAGCGTCGGCGAGCCCGGATCGGCGAGCTTGAGCACGGCCGCCTCGCCTTCGATCTGCGCCGGCGATGTCGAGCAGGTAGCGGGAGTTGAAGCCGATATCGAGCGGATCGGCGGCGTATTCGACCTCGACCTCCTCGGTGGCGCTGCCGGAATCCGGATTGGTCACCGAGAGCATCAGCTTGCCGCTGGTGAGCGACAGCTTGACGGCGCGCCCGCGCTCGCTCGACACCGTCGAGACGCGGTCGACCGCCTGCTCGAACTCCTTCTTGTCGACCACGAGCTCCTTGTCGTTGCCGACCGGAATGACGCGCCCATAGTCCGGGAAGGTGCCGTCGATCAGCTTGGAGGTCAGCACCACGTCGCCGAGCGTGAAGCGGATCTTGCCGGGCGACAGCTCGATCGTGACCTCGGCCTCGTTGTCCTCGATCAGGCGCTGCACCTCGCCGACGGTCTTGCGCGGCACGATGATGCCGGGCATGCCGGCGGCGCCTTCCGGCAGCGGCAGCTCGACCTGCGCCAGGCGGTGGCCGTCGGTCGCGACCGCGCGCAGCGTCGGCGCCTTGTCGGTGCCGGCGGTGTGGAGGTAGATGCCGTTGAGGTAGTAGCGCGTCTCCTCGGTCGAGATCGCGAACTGGGTCTTGTCGATCAGCCGCTTGAGATCGGCCGCCTTGAGCCTGAAGCTGTGGGTCATCTCGCCGGCGGCGAGATCGGGAAAGTCGCTCTCCGGCAACGTCTGCAGGGTGAAGCGCGAGCGGCCGGCGCGGATCGTCAGCACGGCGCGGTCGCCGGTGCCTTCCAGCACGATCTGCGCGCCCTCGGGCAGCTTGCGCACGATCTCGTAGAACATGTGGGCCGGCACCGTGGTGGCGCCGCTCGGGCTGACCTCGGCCGCGATCGTCTCGGTGACTTCGAGATCGAGGTCGGTCGCCTTGAAGGCGAGCTTCGAGCGGTCGGCCCTGACCAGCACATTGGCCAGGATCGGGATCGTGTTGCGCCGCTCGACCACGCGATGGACGTGGCCGAGCGACTTCAGCAGCGCTGCGCGTTCGACGGTGACCTTCATGCACCCCGCTCCCGGACCTCGTTCAAGGGGGACGAAAGTGGCGTGTTGGCGCGGATTTCGCAAGGGTTGAGGTAGAGTTTCGGCTGGTATCCCACACCATCAGGCCGGTCGCGCACCGCCTTGCCGGCGAATGGGGGATCTCGCCAACCAACGCGCAGCGGGCCCGTATGGCGGGCCCGCAACTCTTGTGAGGCAGTGGCTCAACCGGCCGCGGCTTATTCCTGCAGCTGACGCTTCAGGATCTCGATCTCCTCGGCGAGCGAGTTGTCGTTGTCGACCAGGTTCTCGATCTTGCGCACCGCATGCAGCACCGTGGTGTGATCGCGGCCGCCGAAGCGCCGGCCGATCTCGGGCAGCGAGCGCAGCGTCAGCGTCTTGGCGAGGTACATCGCCACCTGACGCGGCCGCACCACGTTGGCGGTGCGCCGCGACGACAAGAGATCGGCGCGGCTGACGTTGTATTGGCGCGCCACGACGCGCTGGATCTCCTCGATCTTGACCCGCCTCGGCTCCTGCGGACGGATCAGGTCGCGCACCTCGCGCTCGGCCATTTCGAGCGTGATCGGCTGGCCGGTGAGCTTGCTGTTGGCGAGCAGGCGGTTGAGCGCGCCTTCGAGATCGCGGCCGTTGTGGGTGACGATCTTGGCGATGAACGCCAGCACCGGCGGCGGCACGTCGAAGCCCGGATGATGGTGCCTGGCCGCCGCGACGCGCGCCTTGAGGATCTCAAGCCGCAGCTCCTCGCCCAGCACGCCCATCTCGACCACCAGCCCGCCGGCGAGCCGCGAGCGCACCCGCTCGTCGAGGCTTTCGAGATCGGACGGCGGCCGATCGGCGGCGATCACGACCTGGCGGCCGGCATCGATCAGCGCGTTGAGCGTGTGGCAGAACTCCGCCTGGGTCGACTTGCCCTGCAGGAACTGCAGGTCGTCGATCACCAGCACGTCGATCGCGCGCAGCGTCTCCTTGAAGGCGAGCGCGTTCTGCGTGCGCAGCGCCGCACGAAGCCGTACATGAAGCGCTCGGCGGTGAGATAGAGCACCTTGCGCTCGGTTCCCGCATTGCCGGCCCAGGCGAGCGATTGCAGGAGGTGCGTCTTGCCGAGCCCGACGCCGGCGTGGATGTAGAGCGGGTTGAACATCACGGCATCGCCGCGCACGCGCCTGCGCCACCTGCTTGGCGGCCGCGTGCGCCAGCGTATTGGAGCGGCCGACCACGAAGCTGTCGAACGTCAGACGCGGATCGAGCGGCGAGCCGCCGAGCGCATCGTGCGCGTCCGAGACCGGAGTCGACAGCGACCGCAGCTCCGCGCCAAATCCGCGGTGGTCGCGGAAATCGGTGCGAATAGGCTGTGGCTCGGCCGGCTTGACCTTCGGCGGCAGCGTCCTGATCACCGCTGAGCGCACCGTCAGTTCGATGCGGCCCACTGCGGGCTGCTCGGACTGCCAGCACTCCAGGAGCTTTTCGGCGTAGTGCGACTGCATCCAGCTCTTCAGAAAGCGCGTGGGTACCGACAGCTTGATCGTGTCGCCCTCGCTGCTCTCGAGCTCCATGCGGGCAAACCAGCTTGAGAACACGTTTTCTCCGACGATGACGCGCAGGCGCTCCTTGACGCGTGACCATCGCTCCTGATTGGGGTTCGACATTTTGTGCGTTGCTTCTGACATGGGGAAACTGGACTTTGGTTGGACTCGGATGCTCCCGGGCACGCGCGCGACATCAATGCGACGTACGGTGGAGACCGACGGGGAATGGGTGGGAGGGATCATTGGGGAAGATCCCGTACGCTCGACGCTCAAGCGCCAGGGGGCGCGTGGCCCCTCAGGATCGTCGAGTTCGGCCATGCGACCGGCTGAAATGACAACCGCGCAAAGCCATCTTTATGGTTAACGGACCGAACGTCGAAACGAGCGTTGAGAGAAGAAGTGTCTGTCTTCATGATGCCCCCTTCCGGTCAATGCCGCCGCCGCTACACTGGCCGTGTACACATTCAGATTTTTCGAAGTATCCCTCGTGTACCTTCCAACACCGCCAAGTTATGCAGCGGTCATGGAAAGCTTAGATTTCAACCAGCATAGTACCGGATTTTGGTAGAGCCGCACCAAAGTGCCGAGAAACAGGGCAGTACATCACCGTTCTCATCTTTGAATGAGCTCAAACCCGAAACTATACTGAATTCCGCTGGAACCAGCGGACGACCGAAATTAGCACGACCCTCCCGGCGCACAAGGCGGCGGCCCGCGCGGCGAGCTCCTCGGCCCACCTCAGAGCAGGCCGACGAGCCCCCGCCAAGTTCATTAACGTATTGATAATACTTGACGATTTATCCACAGGGCTGGATGCCCAGGGGGCGGGTCTCGGGGCTCCCGCGTGCGACCTCGAGGCGGAACGATACTGCGACTAATTCAAGTCCTCAGCCGGTCTATTATGGTAAATATCTCTGAGGACAGCCGAATTCCTGCGCGATCTTTGGGCCTAACCCGCGCTTCTGAGCACTTCTGACACAAATCTATAGGTCAGAAATGGCCTTTCTAATGATGATATTCAAAACGCGTGACAGATTTACAACACTTAATCATCGCAATTGGCCGAAACGCACAGAAGTAAGCAGAAAAGCAGAAACGCCGCCCGCTCGCTATCGCGAGCACGCAGCGTTCACAGCAAAAGCAAGATCAGTAGGTGGAGTTTGGCTATTGGCCAAGCTTTGCGACGCGATGCGCCAGTCGGGAAACCTTTCGGCTAGCAGCATTCTTGTGAATGATGCCTTTCTGGGCCGCCCGCATAATGATGGGCTCGCCGTCATTAAGCGCCGCTTGGGCGCGCGTGCGATCGCCCGTAGCGATGGCTTCTTCGATCTTGACCACCGCCGTGCGCAGGCGTGAGCGGCGGGCCTTGTTAACGATCGTGCGCCGCGCGATCTGGCGGGTCGCCTTCCGTGCTGAGCTGGTATTGGCCATCCGGGAACTCTGGGTCCGATGTCTCTATATGAATATGAAGGCAAGCGGCGGGCGCAAGCCCGCCGCTAATTTGCGCTGCTTATAAGGGCGGCCCGCCGGAGAGTCAAAGCTCCCGCGAGCCACGCCTTCAGGCCACGCGCTGGGATCGCACCCCATCGTAGCCCGCAGTGGCGGCCGCCCGGTCCGCGGCCGCAAAGGGAGCAAGCGGCGGCTTGACGCGCGCCCAGGCCGGGTCGCCGTGGATGTGGGCGAGGGTCGCCTTCACGCCGGACACAAGCTGCTTGCCATCGAACAGCTTGCGGATCGTGACCGCGGCATCAAGTGCCGTCGTGTCACCGCTCTTCCAGGCGCGCCCGCACAGGTCGGCGTTGAGGTTGGCGGTCGCCGAGATGCAGCCCGCAAAGCGGCCGGTGCGCGCCTCCGGCAGCGCCGCCTCGGTCGAGGGGAACACCTTGAAGCTTGGCGCGAGCGCGGCGGCCGCACGCGCATAGGCCATGTCGCCGGAGGAATCCTTCAGCCCAACGATGCGCTCCCCGAACATCCCCAGCAGACGGCCGACCAGCCCCACGTGCCAGGGCAGCCCCGACTGTGCCGGGAAATGATAAAGATAGATCGGGATCGGGCGCTCGGCGGTGGCCTGGATGATGGTGTCGATATAGGCCACGAGCCCGTCGTCCGGCACGCCTTTGTAGTAGAACGGCGGCAGCACCAGCGCACCCGCGAAGCCAAGCTCGGCAGCATGGCGGCTCAGCGCAATCGCGTCAGCAACCGAGGCGGCGCCGGTGCCGACCATCAGGCGCTCCATGGGCAGGCCGGCGTCACGGTAGGCCGTCATCACCCGCTTGCGCTCCTCGAGCGAGAACGATGTCGCCTCGCCGGTGGTACCGAGCACATTGAGGCCGTCGCACCCGTTGGCAAGGAGGAAGCGCGCGAGCGCGGTCGAGCGCGTGCAATCGGGCGCACCGGTCTCGTCGACTGCGGTCGCGATCGCGGCGATGACACCGCTGAGCTGATGGCTGGTCACGGGGGGCTCCTTACCAAGGGGGATCAGCAATTGCCGACCTGCGATAGCAGACCGGCGGCCGGAGCGGGAGAGCGATCAATCGTCCCAAATCGGCGACGCGAATACGACCTCTCTGCTGTCGTCCCCGCGCAGGCCACGCGCAGCCGGGGACGACAACCGGAAAGGCTTTCACCTCTTCGACTCCGCATTAGCGCGCGGGCGCCAGCCGCTCGCCAGCGGCAGCGCGGATGCGCAGCGCCGATGCCTTGGCCTGCCGCACGACCTTCTCCACGTCGTAGGCGACGAGCTTGCCGCCGCGTTTCACGATGCGGCCGTCAACCAGCACGGTGTCGACATTGGCCGGCGTTGCCGACTGCACCACCGTGGTCTCGATCTCGGCGACTGGCGCGACATTGATGTCGTTGCCGCGGATTAGGATGATGTCGGCGCGCTTGCCGACCGTGAGCGAGCCGGTGACGTCGCCGAGCCCGAGCGCCCTGGCGCCATTCAGGGTCGCCATCTCGATGACCTCGCGGAAGCCAACCGGCGGATCCTTTTCGGTCGGGGTGCCGCGCCAGGGGATCGCCATGTTCCAGACCAGGCGCATGTTCTCGAACATGTTAATTGGCGCGATTGACGTTGCGTCAAACGACAGCGAGATCAGGACGCCATGCCGGCGCATGCGCAGGAGCGCAACACGCGGATCGCCGGCAACGCCCAATCGGAACTCGGAGTGGGTCGAGAAGCTCAGCGGCGTCCTGGTCCGCGCCATCGCCGCCGCGTCGGCATCGCTCGCCGGCAGATAGTGGCAGATCAGGAGATTGGGCCCGAGCCAGCCGAGTTTTTCATAATCTTCGGCGATCACGCGGTTGGGCGGAGCCTGGCCGGCGTGGATCGCGACCTTCAAGCCGCGCGTCAGTGCCTGCTTCATGTCTTCGAGATAGACCGCCTCGTCGCTCTGCGAGAGGCCTCGCAGATTGACCCCGAACGTGACGAGGCCGTCGAAGGCCGCACCCGCGGCGAAATACTCGCGCTGCACGCGGTCGATATCCGTGTAGTCAAGCAGCTGATTGCGCGGCATCGCGTCGATGTGGCCGTAGGCGTAACGGGCGCGCAGCATCGACTCGCGATGTGCCCGCAGCTCCGCGTCGGCATGTGCGGGCGTGCGCGTGTTGTGCGACCAGTTGTGGACCGTGGTGATGCCGGCATTGGCCATTTCCACGAGGCCGAGCATCACGCTGTTGTAGAAATCGTCCGGCTGAAACAGGCTCGAGGTTGCGGCCTTGGCCTGGAAATAGCCCAGACCGTCCCTGATGAAATTGCGTCCGAGCGCGCTCCACATATGATGGTGGGTATCGACGAATCCCGGCATGACGATCATGTCGGTGGCGTCGATGATCTCGGCGCCCGCAACTTGCAGATCGGGCCCGATCGCTTCGATCCGGCCGTCGCGGACATGAACGTCAGCCCGCGGCAGCACGCCGCGCAGCGGATCAACGGTGATGACCGCGCCGTTCTTGATGAGATAGTGGCCGCGCGCAACGGGCGCAGCCGTGCCCTGTGCAAACGATCGCCGGATCAACGCCGGCGCCGACACGGCGCTCAATGCGGTGGCGCCCACCAGGTTGGCAAACCGTCTGCGGTTCATCATGCGCCGGCTCCCCAGGCATCAGCTCCTCTGGCGTGAGCTCAGCCGCTCGCCATGAAGCCAGCGAGTGCCGCCATGTTTCCGAGCTGGCTGTCGTTGGCCGACAGCGGCACGATCTGCACGGCGCGGTCGAGCCCGACCAGGATCGGGCCGATCACGGTCGCGCCGCCAAGCTCCTGCAGGAGCTTGGTCGAGATCGAGGCGGAATGGAACGCCGGCATGATCAGCACGTTCGCGGGGCCCGACAGCCGGCAGAACGGATACGCCTGCCGCAGCTCCATGTTGAGCGCGACGTCGGCTGCCATGTCGCCGTCGTATTCGAAATCGACACGGCGCTGATCGAGGATCTCCACGGCGCGCTGCACATGCTCGGCGCGCTCGCCGGGCGGATTGCCGTAGGTGGAGAAGGCAAGCAGCGCGATGCGTGGATCGTAGCCGAAGCGGCGTGCAACGCCCGCCGCCTCGACCGCGATGTCGGCCAGGAGCTCGGCGTCGGTGTACTCGCTGACCGCGGTGTCGGCAACCAGCACGGTGCGACCGCGTGCCAGCACCAGCGAGACGCCAATCACGGTGTGACCGGGCTTCGCATCGATGACGCGGCGCACGTCGTCGAGCGCAACCGAGAAGTTGCGCGTGACGCCGGTGACCATGGCGTCGGCATCGCCGAGCGCCACCATGCAGGCGGCGAAGTGATTGCGGTCCTGGTTCACCAGCCGGTGGCAGTCGCGCTGCAGATAGCCTTTGCGCTGCAGGCGCTCGTAGAGATAGTTGGCGTAGATGGAATTGCGCTGCGAGAGCGCCGCATTGATGATCTCGATGCCGCCGCCGAGCTCGATGCCGAGCCCCGCCGCACTGGCGCGCACGCGATCCTCGCGCCCGACCAGGAGCGCGGTGCCGAGCCCCTGCTGCACGAAGCTCGCCGCCGCGCGGATCACCTGCTCTTCCTCACCTTCGGCGAAGACGACGCGCTGCGGCCGCCGCCGCAGCCGCTCATAGACGCGTTGGAGCACGCCTGCGACCGGGTCGCGCCTGGAGCGTAGCTGCTGGCTGTAGGCCTCCATGTCGACGATCGGCTTGCGCGCGACGCCCGTGTCCATCGCGGCCTGGGCGATAGCGGGCGGGATTGCGGAGATGAGCCGCGGATCGAACGGCACCGGGATGATGTAGTCGGGCCCGTATTTCGGGCGCGTGCCATAGGCGGCGGCGACCTCGTCCGGCACGTCCTCGCGCGCAAGCTGGGCGAGCGCACGGGCGGCCGCGATCTTCATCTCCATGTTGATCGTGGTGGCGCGCACGTCCAGCGCGCCCCGGAAGATATAGGGAAACCCGAGCACGTTGTTGACCTGGTTGGGATAGTCCGAGCGGCCAGTCGCCATGATGGCGTCGTTACGCACGGCCGCGACCTCCTCCACCGTGATCTCCGGATCGGGATTGGCCATGGCGAAGATGATCGGATTGGGCGCCATCATCTTGACCATGTCCTGCGTCACGGCGCCCTTCACCGACAGGCCGAAGAAGACGTCGGCGTCGATCATCGCCTGCTCGAGCGTGCGCGCCTTGGTCTTGACCGCATAGGCCGATTTCCACTGGTTCATGCCGTCGGTGCGGCCCTGATAGATCACCCCCTTGGTGTCGCACAGGATCAGGTTCTCGGGCGCGAAGCCGACGGCCTTCAGCAGCTCCAGGCAAGCGATCCCGGCGGCGCCGGCGCCGTTGCACACGAGCCGTGTGGTCTTGACGTCCCGCTCCGTCAGATCGAGCGCATTGAGGAGACCGGCGGCCGCGATGATGGCGGTGCCGTGCTGGTCGTCGTGGAAGACGGGAATATCGAGCAGTTCGCGCAGCCGCTGCTCGATGATGAAGCACTCGGGCGCCTTGATGTCCTCCAGGTTGATGCCGCCCCAGCTCTTGCCCAACAGCTTGACGCAATTGATGATTTCGTCGGGATCTTCGGAGTTGACCTCGAGATCGATCGAGTCGATGTCGGCGAAGCGCTTGAACAGTACCGCTTTGCCTTCCATCACCGGCTTGGCGGCGAGCGCGCCAAGATTGCCGAGGCCCAGGATGGCGGTGCCGTTGGTGATGACCGCGACGAAGTTGCCCTTGGTGGTGTAGTCGAAGGCCTTGCTTTCGTCTTCCGCGATCGCCAGCACCGGCACGGCGACGCCGGGCGAATAGGCCAGCGAAAGATCGCGCTGGGTCGCCATCGGCTTGGTCGCAATGACTTCGAGCTTGCCCGGACGGCCCTGGCTGTGGAACAGCAAAGCTTCCTGATCAGTGAATACCGGTCGCTGCCCGCGGCCGCCGGTTCCGTTCGACATTTCAACTCCTTGGTGGCCCGAACCGCAACCCCGCAGCCGGCAGGGCGAACCTAGAGCATTTTGTGGAAAAGTGGGAACCGCTTTTCGACGGAAAATGTAATCGCGGAAAAGACCTGGAACGCCTTCTGCGAACGCCACGGTGGTCTGAAAACCACCAAGTTTTCAGCGAATCTGCCGCTCGCGTGCCGCGACGCCGAGAGGTCGTCATTGAAGCTTCAGGGGGCGGGCCCATATCCGAGGCGGGGCCTGTGATGCAGGCTAGCAGTTGAAGCCGGCAATTGAAGCCGTCGGCGCGCAGGCGTAATCGGTAACCCTCACATCGGGCAAGTCGCAATCATGATCCGTTTCCTGCTCCGCTTCCTCGGCCTGCTTACTCTCGCGTTGGGCTTTATCTTCCTGGTCTACGACGGCACCAAGTCGATCGCCGACCAGCGCCTGTATATCAGCAAGGTCGTGGACGCCTGGGCGATCGTGAGCGAAGGGAGCCTGGCCCAGCTGCAACCGTCCCTGCAACGGATGATGCCCGCGCTGTGGGACCCGGTTGCAGTCACCGTTCTCGACACTCCGGTCGCATTGGTGCTGGCAATCCTGGGCGCACTGCTGCTGCTGCTCGGACGCAAGAAGAAGCCGCTGATCGGCTACGCGCGCAGCTAGATGCCCCGCGCTTTGCGCGAAGCATCTTTCAGCGATTGCACATTTCGACGTAGGACCGCCTAGTGCCCCGGCGGCACTAGTGCCGAGGCCCGCTGTCGCAGGTCACTGCGACGATTCAGATTTCTTCTTCAGGTCGACCTTGCGCTCTTCGCCATCGGACGAAAGCCCGTAGTTGGCCACGTATGGGGCCAGGCATCGGTTATCGCCCGAAGAGCCATAGTTGCAGCTGGTCTGGCGCGCCTGATCCATTGCGCCCTGCAGAAATATCGCGCCAATGCCCAATCCGGCTGCAATCAGAACGCCTGCTGCCAATATCCGAGTCTTGTTGGTGAACATGCGACCCCTCCTACTGTTCCCACCCATTAGTAGCGGTATTCGTGTCGGCTGGTTCATGTCTCCGAAGAATTTTTCACAGAAGAAGCCGGGTGCATCAAGGCGGCCGCCGTGGCGCGCGCATTGACCCCCGCCGAAATCAGGAAAATCAACAGGTTAGTGGTGCTCCTTCGGCTGAGCGAATGGTCGCGGAGCGAACCGTGGGCGATGCGCGGGCTGCGTGGCAAGCCTATATTACGGACAACAATCACCCGGAGACCCCCCATGTTCAGTCTGCGTAAGAAGCTGGAAATACCCTCCGCCGCCGACGCTCTCCCGGGCCGAACGAGCCCGATCCCGACCGCGCGCAGCCATTTCCTCAACGGCAACGCGCTCCAGGGCCCCTATCCGGTGGGGTCTGCGAAAGCGATGTTCGGCATGGGCTGCTTCTGGGGCGCCGAGCGCAAGTTCTGGGAGCTGGGCGAGGGCATTTACATCACCGCGGTGGGCTATGCGGCCGGTCACACGCCCAACCCCACCTACCAGGAGGTTTGCACCGGGCGCACCGGCCACAACGAGGTGGTGCTGGTGGTCTACGATCCGGCCAAGATCTCCTATGAGCGCCTGCTCAAGACCTTCTGGGAGAACCACGATCCGACGCAAGGCATGCGTCAGGGCAACGACGTCGGCACGCAGTACCGCTCCGGCATCTACGTGTTCGACGCCGCCCAGCGTAAGGCTGCCGAGGCCTCCAAAGCGATGTACGAGAAGGCACTCAAGGAGGGCCGCTTCGATCCGATCTCGACCGAGATTCTCGACGCGCCGACGTTCTACTTCGCCGAGGACTATCACCAGCAATATCTGGCCAAGAACCCGGCGGGCTATTGCGGTCTCGGCGGCACTGGCGTGAGCTGCCCGATCGGCACGGGTGTCGCGGCGCAGTGACGGCCGGCGTCGCAAGCCTTGAAGCAACAAGCCTTGAAGCAAAACGGGCTGGCAACGACTTCGCCCGTAGCGGCGGGGCTGCGGCGCTCCATCCTGTCAATTTCGAGCGCCTGTGAATTTCGAGCGCCAAGCGAGTGATGCTCAGATTAGGCTACAATTTCTGAGTTGAACGACAATTCGCGAAATCCCATCCGGAAATCCCCATGCAGAAAATCGAGCGCGTCATCGAGACCATTCTGTTCCAGAGTCGCTGGCTGCTCGCGCCGATCTATCTGGGGCTCGTCGGTTGCCTGCTGCTGCTCATGGTGCATTTCGGCCATGAGCTCTTCAACTTTGTGCTCAAGATCCCGACTGCCAAGGAAGCAGACGTGATCCTGGGAACGTTGAGCCTGATCGACCTTGCGTTCACCGGCAACCTGGTCGTGATCGTCATCTTTTCCGGATACGAGAACTTCGTGTCGAAGATCGAGATCGATCCGGGTGATCGGCCGGATTGGATGGCCAAGGTCGATTTCGGCGGTCTCAAACAGAAATTGGCAACGTCGATCGTGGCGATCTCGGCGATCCAGGTGCTCAAGGCGTTCATGAATCTGGAACAGGCCGAGACCGTCGATAATACCAAGCTCGCCTGGCTGGTCGGCATTCACGTGCTGTTTCTTGGCTCGCTGCTCGCGGTCGCGCTGGCCGACCGATTGTCCGAGCATCCGCCGGAGGAAAAGCCTGCGAACCAGGGATAGCCCTGGCCGTACATCAGTTCGCAACAGCCTGCTCGTCAGTGGATACCAAAAATTAGCCCCACGCTGATCCCAAGCGAACGCTCGCCTTTGCTGATCGAGTAGCCCGGCTCGATGAACCAGCCGTACTTTTTCTCCGGCGACGACCAGAACATGAAATCGGCCATGAAGGTCGTGCCGAGCTTTGTCGGCTCACCGGATGCTTTTGTCCATATCGGCCCTAGGCCAATCATGAACTCGGTCGTCTCGGACAGGGTGAATGGCTTTCTGAAAACCATTTCGCCTTCCCACTCCGAGACACCCCGTCGAAACAGCCGCGCGCCGCCAATCTCCACTTCCACCCAATCCTTGATCAGGCTGAACTCGACCGCCGCCGAAGGACCGCGACTGAACTTGCCACCCGGGAAGCCCCATTCACCGGCTGTTCCCAACGCGATGACGGCGACGGGGTCCTGGTCCTTCTCTTTTTGCTTTTCTTGGGCCGCTCCCAAGCTCGGAGAGATGAGAAAAGCGACAGCGATTCCCAGCACCCCCCATTTCGCGTTCATTGCCCGCCCTCCGTACGATTCCCCTTAAACAATGCGTATCGGAGTTCGAGGACTGGTTTGCAACCGACCGACACTTCATCTGCGCCCGCACGATCCTGTCGCGCCACTAGCAGTTTCTTAACCATAATCGAGCGTAAATGGGCCCGAGCCACTAGTACCTGGGTCCGGATCGGCCATGCGGCCAGTCAGCTTGTTTGTTGTTGCGCTGTTTGTCGCCGCCGTCGGCGGCTGCGCGAGCCTGCCTGCGTCAACCGGCACAGACATAACAGCTGCCTCGCCTGCGGACCTCGACAGCCTCGCTTATGCAAAGCCGGTGTCTCCGGTCGCGGCGCGCACGCAGGCCCAAACTCAAACCCAGGCCGAAGTGACGCCCGTCGCCGCCTTTGCGGCGGAGCTGCCCTATACGCTCGATACCGGCGACAAGCTGCGCGTGGTGGTGTTCGGCCAGGACGGCTTGAGCAATTCCTATGTGGTCGACGCCAGCGGCGCGATCACCATGCCACTGATCAAGGCCGTGCCGGCGCGCGGGCTAACGACCGCGGCCCTGGCGCGCGCCGTCGGTGACCGCCTGCGCCAGGGCTTCGTGCGCGAGCCGCATGTGGCGATCGAGGTCGAAGCCTACCGGCCGTTCTTCATCCTGGGCGAGGTGACGGCGCCCGGCCAGTACGCCTATGTGCCGCAGATGACGGTCGAGAAGGCGGTCGCGGTCGCCGGCGGCTTTACGCCACGCGCCTATCGTTGGGATATCGAGATCGAGCGGCCGGTCGCAGGAGGCGTCGTGCGGCAAGCGGTGCCGCCAATCGAGCGCGTGCGGCCGGGCGACACGATCGTGGTCAGGGAACGCTGGTTCTAACGCGGGCTTGCTAGATCATTTTCCATTCGGGCCACGCCCACCCGTTCGTTCCCGCGCAAGCGGGAATCCAGCGCCACACATTCTGTTGTCGATCTGTCGCACTGTTGGGGTGGACGGCCCCCGACGGCATCGCTGTGCCAGACTGAGGTCGTTGCAGATCTCAGACAAAGGAGGCCGTCCGTGAACGATCTTATCCGCATTGGTATGGACACGTCCAAGAGTGTTTTTCAGCTGCACGGGGTGGATACAGACGAGCGGCCGATGCTGCGCAAGAAGCTTCGCCGTCGGCAGGTAGTCGAGTTCTTCGAGAAGCTGCCGCGGACACAAATCGGCATTGAAGCTTGCGGTGCAGCGCATTATTGGGCGCACCAACTGACCTCCTTGGGACACACGGTGCTTCTGTTGCCGCCGCAAAGGGTGAAGCCTTACGTGGCACGCAACAAGAACGATGCGGCCGATGCCGAGGCGATCTGCGAGGCGATGAGCCGACCAACGATGCGCTTCGTGCCGGTGAAGACGGCCGAGCAGCAGGCGACGTTGATGCTGGCGGGCGTGCGCGATCAGTTGGTGCGCCGCCGCACGCAGTTGAGCAACACGATTCGTGGCTATGCGGCCGAGTTCGGGCTGGTGGCAGCCAGGGGGCTCGACAAGATCGAGCCGCTGCTGGCGCGAATTGCAGCGAACGAGACGCTGCCCGCACTGGCGCGAGAGCTGTTTGCCGAACAGGCCGAGGACTATGCCGAGCTCACGCGCAAACTTCGCAGGATCGATGCCAGGCTGCAGGTCTGGCATCGGCAGAACGCGTTGAGCCGCCGGCTGGCCGAGATTCCTGCGATCGGTCCGATCGGCGCCTCGCTGCTCGCCATGAAGGTCTCCGATCCCGCTGCTTTCAAGAGCGGCCGCGACTTTGCAGCTTGGCTGGGCTTGACCCCAAAGGATCACTCTACTGCCGGCAAGATGCGCCTGGGCGTCATCACGCGCGCTGGCGATGAGAGCCTGCGCCGCACGCTGGTGCTCGGCGCTACGGCTCTGATCCAACAGGTTTGCAAGGGACGGGGCCACCCTTCGCCCTGGCTGATCGCGCTGCTCAAGCGCAAACCGCCCAAGGTGGCAGCGGTCGCGCTCGCTAACAAGACAGCACGCATCGCCTGGAAGCTGATGGTCAGCGGCGGACGCTACGACCGCAACCGCGCTGCCGCTTCGAGGGCGGAGCGCGGCGCTTCGCTTGCTGGGGGCTTCGCTGCGCGCCCCGCCCTCGAAGCGAACACCTTGCCGCACCGCACAGCTGCGCCAGTGGCAGTGCCCGAAGCATAACATCTTCACCGGCAGGGCATGCTCGCCCTGCTGTGAGGCCGGAAGCTTGCTCGAGAAGAACAGATGGCGTGATCGATCGATCCCAAGACGCGAGACACTCCGTGGGACCCAGTGGCACGCTCAAAGCCGCTGCACTGTTTGGAACTCGCGTCGCGGACCCCATCTTGGCCAGCGGTCATATGCGACTGCATAAACAGGCCGGACATATGATCGCAAGCGATCCGACCCGCACCCTGTTCACCTCTTGCAAGCCGGGGGCCGTCCACATATGGGTCCCCGCTTTCGCGGGGACGAGCGGGGGATGCAGCGCCAAACTCTGATCGGAAGAATATTCCAGGATGAGCCGTCCACTAGCGGATGTGGACCGCAAGCCAAACCGTCGGCTCGCTCGGGTGGGTCCATTCGACACGATGGCGTGCGTGTGCCGGGATGTGCAGATAGTCGCCGGGCTTGAGCTCGCGCACCTCGGTCTCAGTGTCGAAGCGCAGGCCGGCGCCACCGGTCAGCAGCACGATCCATTCGGATTCGTATTGGTCATACCAGAAGCCAGGCGGGCTTGCCTGTCCGGTCGAGACGATCCGCTCGATGCGCACGTTCGGTGTCGTGAGCAGCGCGGTGATGTTTTCGTCGGGGCCGCCGTGCGGAAGCCGCGCAAACAAATTTCCGTTCGGCGGGATCTCGGTCATTGAGGAAGCGAGCGTGCGGGCCTCGGTTCGTGTGCGAGATCGAGGCCCGCGACAGCTTTTACTTCTTCATGTGCTTCTTCAGAAAGTCGAGCGCGCGCGGCCAGGCGATCTTTGAGGCGGCCTCGTTGTAGCTGGCGCGCTCGTCGCAATGGAATCCGTGCGGCGCGTCCGCATAGGTGTAGATCTCGCTCTCGGTGCGCTTGCCTTTGATCATGTCGACGTCGCTCATCGGGATGCCCTGATCCTTCTCGCCGAAATGCATCTGCATCGGCACCTTCGGCTTCTCGTCGGCGAACTTGGCGATCTGGCCGCCGTAGTAGGCGATCGCAGCGGACAAGCCATCAAGTCGCGTCGCCGCCAGGAACGCGATGCTGCCGCCCATGCAGAAGCCGATGATGGCGACCGGGCCTTCCGTCTTGAGCTCGTTGATCGCAGCCTGGGTGTCCTTGAGCATCGCGTCCCAGTTCGGATTGGCGACGAACTTGCGCGCATTGGCGATCTCGTCGGGCGTGTAGCCGCACTCGAAATCCTTCTGGGTGCGATCAAACAACGCGGGCGCGACCGCCGTGTAGCCTTCCTGCGCGAGCCGGTCACAGACAGCGCGGATGTGATGATTGACGCCGAAAATCTCCTGAATGACCACGACACCGCCCTTGGACGGGCCGGCGGGGTCGGCGCGATAGGCGCCCAGTTGGTGGCTGTCGCTGGCGGTGAGCGTGAAGTGCTTGCCCAAGTCTTCCTCCTGTCAAACAAAGCGCGGAACGCTGCTTTCGATGCACGATTTCACGACGCCACGCAAACGAATACTATGGTGTCATGGTAGCGACAGCTTGCGTCATTTCGGCAACGTTACGAGCACGAAACAATTCTATGAACCGGCTGCGTGCGCGCATCGACAAAAAGGCGGATGGGCTAACAGAAAGCCTCGGAGTTACACCATGTTGAAGCGTTCAGTTGCGATCACTCTTGCCACCGTCGCGGGCATCGGCCTTGCAGCGAGCATGTCCACCGACGCGTCGGCGAAGCCGACCCAGATTCAGCGCGTTCAGAGCAGCCCGAAGGTGATGAACCTGCGCCAAGTCAATCCGAATATCATCAAGCCGAAGTATACGCTCAATCCGAAATTGGTGAAGACGATCAATCCGAAGTTCGTGAAGCCGCTCAAGCCGATCAACCCGGGCTTCAAGCCGATCAACCCGAATCTGGTCGGCAAGTTGCCGCCGAAGTTCCCGCCGCTTCATCCTCCCGGCAATAACAACAACAATAATAATAACAATAACAACACAAACAACAATACGAACAACAACACCAACGTGAACAACAATACGAATGTGAACAACAACGTGAACGCCAACTTCAACAGCAGCAGCAGCGTCAGCGTGGCGGACGCCACGTCGGTTGCCGGCGCCGCGGTGGTTGGCGGCGCAGCTGTGGTTGGCACGACCGCCGTCGCTGGTGGTCCGGCCTACTATCGCTCGGCGGGTCGCAGCTGCCTCACGAAGGAATATCTGCAGACCGGCCAAGTCCTGTTCCGCGACCTCTGCACCAACGAATGGGCCGCGAATCCGCCGGCGGCCGCGCAGTAGGCGCAGACCCGCGCGCAAATTGCTTCGCTATGCACACCGACTCGAACCCCGGCCTGCGGCCGGGGTTCTCGCGTGTTGGGCGATCAGGCGCCTTGCAGCCCGAAGGTCTCCGCCAGCAGCTCGTAGGAGTCGCCGTCGCGCCGCGTGGTCGTAGATCATGGTCGTGATCATCACCTCGTCGGCCTTGGTGGCGGCGATCAGCGGCGCGAGGCGCTCACGCACTGTTGCGGGCGCGCCGACGAACAGGCGCTCGCGGCGCGCCTTGATGCGCTCGCGGTCGATCGGCGAATAGGGATAGGCGGCGGCCTCCTCGGGGCTCGCGAGCGGCAGGTATTCGCCCGTCGCGCGGCGCACCCAGTTGAGATCGACGCGTCGTGGCGAGCCGCTCGGCCTCCGCGTCGCGTGTCGGCGCAGACCACCGCGCGCCGAGGATCGCGTGCGGCGTCCGCAGCGTGGTCGACGGCTTGAAACTGCTCGCGATAGCTCAGCATCGGCGCCGACCGGCGTCGTGGTCGGAGAAATGATGCGCGAACGCAAAGCCCATGCCGACCATGGCGGCGAGCTCCGCGCTGTAGCCGCTCGAGCCGAGCAGCCAGATCGGCGGCAGCGCGACGTCCTTCGGCATCGCGTGCGACGTTGCGGAACGGATGGCCCTCCGGAAAGCCGCGCCGCTCGAACAGCATCAGCTCCTGGAAGCGCTCGAGGAAATCGTCGCCGTCGCGCATTGTCCTGGCGGCGGCGCAGCGCGAACGACGTGATCGGATCGGTGCCGGGCGCGCGGCCGAGCCCGAGATCGATGCGGCCGGGAAACAGCGCCTCCAGCACCTTGAAGCGCTCGGCCACCATCAGCGGCGCATGGTTCGGCAGCATCACGCCGCCGGAGCCGACGCGCATGTGCGTGGTCAGCGGCCGCGATCTGGCCGATCATGATGTCGGGCGCCGAGCTCGCGATCGACGGCAGGTTGTGATGCTCGGCGACCCAGTAGCGCGTGTAGCCGAGCCGGTCGGCGAGCCGCGCGAGATCGAGCGAGTTGCGCAGCGCAACTGCGCCGGAGGCGCCGGTCACGACCGGCGAGAGATCGAGAACGGAGAGGGGGATCATTGGTTACGCCTGGCGTGATCGAGCGCGTCAGCCTTTTTGTTGGGAGACCGGAAAGACATCTTGTCGGGAGACCGGAAAGACATCGCGCATGTACTGCGCCAGCATGTCGCAAAAAGCAAAGTCCCGCTCTCATAGGTAATGGACGGCAAGAGCTAGCCGCAGCGTTGTTCAACGAGATCGTTGGCCATCCGACTGAAGCATTCGGCTGTGACATCAAAGACCTGGAACATCAAAGATATGGAACGATGTGCCGAAGTGCGCGTTTTTACTGAACACACCAGGGAGAGAGCTATGTCCCACCATGATCGTGTCCACCATTCGCGCCGGGGGTGGGGCACCATAATTGCCTTCGCCGCCACCTTCACACTTATCGTGGCAGCCACAATAGCGGGATTGAGCGAGCTGCCGACTCCGGCCAATGCGCCGAGCCAAACAAGTGGCCAACGCTAGGTGTTTGCATGACGTACCAACCACCACCAGAGCCGGGACCGGGACGCTCGACGCTGGGTAACGTGATCTTCTTCATCGCGGTGGTCGCGATCATCGTTGGCTTCGCGGCGGTCGGCTTCCTCGGCGAGCAAACGGCGTCCAATGCACCGGTCGAGACGACGGTCGGCCAAAGCCGGCCGCCTTCTTAGTTAGCGTGCGCAGCTTTTCGTCCGCGGCAAAGCGGGCCCCTAATCAAACTTGCGTAGCCGCCAATCCTTCTTCCAGCCGGTGAGCCGGTTGTTGCGAAACTGCAGCGCTACTCCGTAGTCCGAGGGATAGAAGCCCGGAATACCGACGTTGCCGGTTCCGACCAGAATCTCGGAGCCGCCGGGCCGGCCCGAAAGATGGACCAGCGGTACGCCGAGCGCGTACGAGGCTTCCGTCGGCGTCATGCCGAAGGCAAGCGGCAGCGTGTTCGAGTGCGGTGCTCCGCACCAGGCGAGCCAGCACAGGCTGAACGTAACGACAGCGCGTCTCATAGCGCCATCTTCGTTCGATCCGGGCGCGCCTGCAAGTCCTGTCGAACTCTCATCCACGATCGTCATCCGCGTCTGCATCCATTTCCAAGGCGGCAGCCGTACCTGGTTGTGGAGAGGGCTTCGGTCTCCCGGCGCCCGACATCGGGTATCTGGGCAAGGCGCTCAATAAATTCTGGGCATCGACCAAGAAAGACATCGTCACGCGCTGAAGCAGACGGCCTGACCGCAGGCCGCCGCCCTCAAGCGGCGGCGGCTTGCGATAACGGCGTCATGGCAATTTGCCGCGAGTGATGCTGCCGGTGGCAAGGGCGTCGTCGTCGGTTCGGCTGCCGGCTGTTTCGACGTTGCTCCGGTACGGAATGTTGAACCAGCGGTCCTTGGGCAGGAAGCGCTCGTGCAGGGTTGCGTAGGTTTTCTGGTTTCCGAGCGCGTGCGCAAAGTCACTGACTGCCGGAGCTGCAAGGAAGAACACGGCCACCGTGGCGACGCCGAGGGCCACGCTGGTCTTGAACTCGTCGACGCTCGCGAACTTGAGCGCGGTGCCGAACGACTTCTTGACCCTCGCGCCGGTGATGTCCACGCTGTAGATCTCGTCGAGCAGTAGATGGATCATGTAGCCAAGCGCCACAAAGCAACCGACGAGCCAAGACGTAACCGTGGCGAGGCCGAACAGGTGATATGCGGCTGCGGCGCTGAAGAACAGGAAGAAGATGGCGGCAAGCTGCGAATGAAAGATGCCTCTGTGCACGGTGAATTTGGCGAAAATCTTGTAGAGCACGTGGCGGACAAAGAGATGGACCAAGATCCACAGGCACGACAGCTCGACCACGGAATATGTGTCAGCCTTGCTGAAGACACTCATGAATGCCAGGGCGACAGCAAGGAAACTGAACAGGATCTGGACCGGGATCGTATGATCGGAGTCGATATCCGGTAAGACTCCCCCGATCGTGCCAGCGCAAAAGAAGAGCACGACCTCCTTTGGAGTCGCTACGCCGGCAACCATGCCGCCAATGGCGATGACGCCACTCACGGTCGACGCCACAGCAACGTGAGTCCTGAAGTCAGCCATAGTCTTCCCATTCTGCCGTTGTGCCAAACGAATCAGAATGATCAGCTTGCTTGCGCCGAGTCATGGAGCAAGCGCAATCGCGGTAACGGGACTTCAGCGCTGTGGACTGTTGGGCGGAGAGGCGCTTTCTTGCCGACGGGACATGCTGCGAGCGCTTGTAAATTGCTTGGCGCTCGGCGCTACCAGGGCGTGATTGCGCTACGGTTGACTCGCACGAGTTGGTGCGGGCGTTGCAGTCGCCTCGAAGCGCGTCGCCTGCATCACGACATTGCCCAGCATGTACGTCGCCGTGATGCGAAATGGGGCCAGGAGGCGCGTGCCCGCAATGGGGGCGAGCGCCATTTCGACATCCCGGCCGTCGGTGAGAAAGGTCAACAACGGACTCGACCGGCGATGTCCGGCGATCGGCTGAAATGCCACGGAGCAGACCGCCGTCGGGCCGGCGTAGCCCTGGCTGGCCTTCACCTGCTCGATACGCTTGAACGACAGGCTGAGGTCGTAGCGGCGGCGGCCGTCGAAGACCGGCAGCACGCGCCGGCAGGCGGCCTCGGAGAGCCCACCGTCGCCCGCAGGCATCAGCAGCGCGGAGAGCGGATCGAGCACTTGGCGACGATGCTCCGTGGTGAGCACCACGCGGTCTTCACCAGGCGGCGGCTCGGAGGCTTCGAGTTCAGACACATTGCCGTCCTTGAATGTCATGGTCACCGCAAGCGTTTCGTCGTCGGCCGTGCTCTTGGACGTATAGCGCAACGGCAAAAGCTTGCCGGCGCTGACGGCGCCGGTCGCGGTCATGCTGCCCTCGCCGCTTGTAACCACCCGCGCGAGCGCGCTGGTGCGGCCGCTCATGGAAATGACGTATTCGTCTGTGCCGATGCTGCCCGTCATGGCGGCGTTGCCGATCGGAATGCGCGCCACTGCTATGGTGTAGGCGGCCTCGAAGCCTGCCTGCGCATGGGCCTGCTCGCTGGTCAGCGTATGGGTCAGCGCGAGGCCCAGTGTCACTCCCGCAGCGAATAGCGCGCTTCCGATGGTTCCTGCCATGGCGAAATCCTTGCAATGCACGCGACCCATAATGATCTTTTTTTGCGTTGCCCATCGTCAAGCTGGGCCTTTAATGTTGCACCTTCAGTGTTGCACTTCTGTCGCGATGTGGTTCCATGCGCGGGCCGTTCCTTGCGGAAATACCGCTGTACTCGGCAGGGTGATTGAATTGGGCGGTCATTTTCGCTGAATTAGGGCCGGCGCAACGGAATCCACAAATGCTCAACAGCGAATGCCCCAACTGCGGTACCGCGGTTCCTGTCTTTGCCTCGTCCTGCGGCGCCTGCGGCGTCCCCAACCGAGCGCGGCTCGGTGCGATGGCGGTCGTGGGGTCGCTCATTGCTCTGTTGGTTGCGATCGGCTTTGTGGTGCTTGTCATCCTGCGCGGGCAGCAGCAGACCAGCGGCCCGCAGGACTATGCCTGGCTTTCGACCGCCATGAGCGACTGTGATGCCGAAGCCCAGAAGGCGGTGGACACGCTGCATTTTCTGGTCGTGCCAATGCTGTCGGCGGCCTCCGACGATGCGCACTGGAAATCGCACTCGCTTAACGATATCGGCAACGCCACTCTGCTGCGGCAGCGCGATACGCTCGACGGTCTGGCAGACCAGAGCCTCGTCGTCGCGCCCGATCAGTACGAGTTCAGTGTTCGCGACGAAAAGACCAGCGCCATCTACAAATGGGCGCCGTCAACCGGCGTCAAGAAGTTCCTGGTCGCGGGCGGTGTGCAGATCCAGGAATTCAAGGTCCAGTTCAGGACCCAGCAAAGGAAGAGCGACACCGAATGGGGGTCCCCATTCGTGCACAGCAAGGGCACCTGCTATTGGGTCAATGCCATTATCGGGAATTGACCCAATCCAGACTTTGATCCGAATGTATTGAATCGGATCAAAGTCCAACTTTTCGCTTGAGCATAATCTGTTCCGAAAACCGGTTTCCACCCCGGATCAAGTCCGGGGCAAGCTTATCGGGATCATGCTCTAGTGTCACCGACCGCAAGCGGATCAGAAAGCAAGACGTGCGATGCTGGTCGTGTCGTCAGGAATGCAGACCCGCAGCGGCGCCGCCCGGTAACGAAGCGCATAAGGCCGGTGGAGATTGGCGGCCGACGCCGGATCGGTCACCA
This sequence comes from uncultured Alphaproteobacteria bacterium, assembly GCA_963745515.1. Classification (GTDB taxonomy): domain Bacteria; phylum Pseudomonadota; class Alphaproteobacteria; order Rhizobiales; family Xanthobacteraceae; genus VAZQ01. The sequence goes on along the minus strand of CAVUXO010000002.1, from coordinate 101,290 downwards.
TCGCGCGGCAGGCAAAGTCAGCCTTCAACGCCTCGAGCGGCGCCACCGGCGCGGCCATGCACAGCGCGGCTGCGCAGCCTGCGACGTAGACCGATTGGCGGACGCTATGGATGATACTCACAAGACGCATGACACTTCCCCCTTTTGATTTAGTAGGCTTCCCGTCCCCGACGATCGCGAATGCCCGTTACCAATCAATTGCTATCAGCAAACGGCTAAGATCCTTTGCGCGGGATCGTTAAAATTGTTTGATTTCCGATAGGGAGCCGTCGACCGGCGTCGGAGAAATGCTGACAATTTGAGCGTTCTCCTTATCCGGATGTGAGTGCGCTTCCAGGTAGTGCTGTAGGCGCGACAGCCTCCAATCCGGATAGGTCATGCCGGAGCGTGGATTTCCTGACGCGAATTTGGAACGGCACGGGCGTTGACATGTCCACGAAGCATTTCGACAAGGTCATCGAGCAGCTCGGCATCCTGATCGTGGATGGCAACCAATATGCTCGCAAGCTCACCCGCACGATGCTGATGAATGTCGGGGCCAAGACAATCATGGAATCGCCCGATGGCGTTACGGCCCTTGATCTGATCCGAAACAACAATCCCGACGTGGCGATCATCGAATGGGACCTGCCGGTGCTCAGCGGGCCAGAGCTCGTTCGGATCGTGCGGTCGCCCGGCGTGTTCCCGAAGCCATTTCTGCCGATCATCATGCTGACCGCCATCGCACAGCAGTCGCGGGTCAGCGAGGCTGTCAGCCTCGGTGTGCACGAATTTCTCGTCAAGCCGACCTCGCCACAGGCGCTGCGCGACCGTCTGCTGTCGATCCTGATGAAGCCGCGCCAGATGATTCAGACCGGCGAGCACTATGTGCCAGAGCCGCGCAAAACGGCTGCCGAGCTGTTGCGCATCACTTAAAGCGTTTTTTTAGCGCCGCATCGATTTGCGCCAGAGCAGGAACAGACCGGAGCCGACCACGACGGCGGAGCCGGCCATGAGCCCGAGCGTTGGCAGGTCCCCCCACACCAGGTAGCCGAGCAGGGCCGCCCACAACAGCGAGAGATAGAAGAACGGCGTCACGGCGGAAGCCGGCGCGAGGTGCAGCGCGCGCGTCCACCAATATTGACCGATCGCGTTGGTGATGCCGTTGAACAGCATCAGCCCGGCATCCCACCAGGTTGGAATTGCGAAGCCGAACGGCAGCATCAGCGAGAAGAACACCGTGATCAGCGAGAGCTGATACATCAGCAATGTCTCAGCCGATTCGGTCGCCGTCATGCCGCGCACCGCGGCGGTGACGGAGCCGTAGATCATCGCGTTCGCGAGCGCGAAGAGCGCGCCGATCTGGAACGTCTCGGCGCCCGGATTGGTGACGATGAGGACGCCCAGGAAGCCCACGATCAGCGCAAACCAGCGCGCGAAGCCGACTTTCTCCTTCAGCAGCACAATGGCCACCAGCGCGGTGAACAGCGGCGAAGAGAAGTTGATCGCGACCGCGCTCGCCAGCGGCATCAGACTGAATGCGATGATCAGGCATGTCTGCGAGAACGTTTGCGACAGCGTGCGCAGGACGTGGTCGCGCCGGCGGTTGGTGTGGAACACGGCGAGACCGGTCTGCGGCAGGATGAACAGCGCGCAGACGATCAGCGACAAGCCCGAACGCGTGAACAGCACTTCGCCGACCGGATAGATGTCGACCAGCCACTTGGAGGTCGCGCTCGACATCGCGAACACGCTCGTGGCGCCAATCATGTAAAGGATGCCGAGCGGGACATGCTCCCGCCGCGTTGCCGTCCGGCTTGAATCTTGTCGGATCGCCTCGGTCACGCGCCCTCCCGGCGCGGGCCAAGGGCAACGCGCTTCTGCGCTGTCTCTAACATGGTTGTGGCAGATAATGGCACGGCGCCCCGGGCATGTCCGGGCGGCAAATTTGCCGTTCGTGAGGGCGATCTCGAACGTCGGATCGGCGGCACTAATTAGTCGCGGCTGACGAGCTTGCGCCAGCCACTCACGGCGACCAGGATCAGGCAGAGCCACGTGATGATCGCGCCGATGCCGAAGGCGACACGTCCGAAAATCTCGGAGCCCCCGCTCGTGGAGCCGAAAGGCAAACTGACGCTGAACGAGCGGGTGCCGGGTCCGAATGCGACGAAGCTGCCGATCATGGCGAAGCAAGTGAAGATCATCAGCACGAGCATGAATTGAACAACGCGCAGCCAGAACGGCGCGCCGGCCGGCAGCGTGCCATCGTTTGTCACCTCGCCGGTGACGGCCGCTGGCAGCACGACGCCAAGCCCCCCGAGCAGGAAGCAGAGCCCGGCCAGAACGACGACCCACATCGGTGCGTTCGCCTTGCTCGGCGGAGGAAGGACGTTAAGGCCGACCAGGACGAAATAGAAGCCGACGGCGGTGACGATTGCTCCGAGCCCGATCGCGGCTCCCCGTGACAGTGGCTTTTGATCCATGTGGCCCGCCAGCCCGCACGCTCAGAAGGGGGCTCTGCGCCGGCTCATCAGCTTGCGCCAACCGCTGATCGCAACCGCCATCAACCCGAGCCATATGACGACGGCGCCGATGGCAAAGATGGCGCGTCCGAGCACGTCGAGACTGTCGCTCGAGGAGAATGGCAAGCTGCCGTAGGTGCCGGGTCCCAAAGCAATCCAGCTCCCCACCATGGCGCAGCACACGACCACCGCGAGCGCGAAGACATATTGTGCGACATGCAGCCGCTGCAGCGTGTTGGGTGAAGCATCGCCCTCGGCTCTGAGCTCGTCCATGACGAGGGCAGGGATCAGCCACCACAGGCCGCTGAGCAAAAGGCAAAAGCCAACCGCGAGGACGAGCCACATTGATCCGTCCGGCCCGCCTCGCGCAGGCAGCAGGCTCAACGCAGCCAGCACGAGATAGAAGCCGATGACGGCGGCGAGCGTGCCGAGCCCGATCGTTTCCCAGGGTGTGGGTTGTTTCTGATCCATGGCAGGCCCTCAGGCGCGCCCAGGCGCCCCACGCCACAGTCTGCGCGCAGGTCCTTGCCAAAGGGTTGAGGCAGTCGCGGAGGTCTAAGCGCCCCGCGACACTATTCTTAGGTTCAGTCAAACCGGCCTTAAGCACAATTCCTGGGCTATGGGGCTTGGTCTAGCTAGTCGGTGACCATCAAACTCGAACGAGTTGACGCCGCAACGCTGTTCGCGGTTCCAGCAATCGAGACAAATGCGGTGGCAGCGCGCAGTCCCACGACAGGGAGATTGATCATGGCTACGAATTTGGTTTCGCTCATCATGCAATTTCTGACTCCTGACATCATCGCGCGGATCGCCGCCACGCTCGGGCTTGGTCGCACTGAGGCGCAAGCTGGCGTCAGCGCCGCAGTGCCGGCACTGCTCGCCGCATTCAGCGGCGTTGCCGCCAAACCGGGTGGCTCGCAGATCCTGGCTGACGCCGTCAAGAACCAATCAGGCGTGCTGGACAACGTCATGAGCATGGTCGGCGGCGGTAGCCCATCGTCCCTTGTTGACAGAGGGTCGAATATGCTCGCCTCGCTGCTTGGCAGCCATGATCAATCGGCGCTGGCCGGGGCTGTCGGCAAGTTCGCTGGTATCGGTCAAAGCACAGGCAGCTCGCTCATCGGCATGCTCGGGCCGGTCGTCATGGGCATCATCGGCAAGCAGATCGGATCGCGCAGCCTCGACGCCGGCAGTGTCGGCAGTTTGCTCTCCTCGCAGAAGGAGCAGATTGCGCAGGCATTGCCGCAAGGCTTCGGTAAACTGCTTGGCGGCACTGGGATACTGGACTCACTTGATGGCGCGGCCGAAACGGCTGCTGCGGCGGCAAGTCAGGCAGGCAGAGCAGCGAACGCAGCGGTCGGGCAGTTTGGGTCATCCGCCAGCCGCTCAGCTGGATACGCCGGCAATCAGGCTCGTGCTGCGGCATCCGCCACGCCAAGCTGGATCTATTGGGCGATTCCCGCTCTCGTGGCTGGCGGACTTCTCTTTTATCTGTTCGGAAGGGGTACGGAGCAAGTTGCCTATCAGACAACGCCACCGCCGGTGACGCAAACCAAGCAAGTGACCGAGGGCATGGCGCCTCGGGAGCCTGTGACACCGCGGATGGCGCCAGCAGCTCAGAGCGTCGTGGTTGGCGGCGTCGATATTGGAAAGCAGCTTGGTGACAATTTCAGTAGCCTGCGGACCTCGCTGGCGGGTATCACCGATGTTGAGTTCGCCAGGGCGGCACTTCCCAAACTGCAGGAGGCCACGGCAGCGATCGAAAAAGTCAACGGCATGGTCCCACAGCTGTCGGCGGAGCAACGACTGTCGGTCTCTGGCCTGGTCACCCCGGCCATGGCGGCGATAAACCAACTGTTCGATAAAGCTCTCGCGATTCCCGGTGTCGGTGATGTGTTGAAGCCGACCGTTGATAATCTGAAGATCAAGCTTGCGGACCTTTCGTCGCACTCTTCTACGGTTGGCGGACGCTGACTGCGTCCGGCGAGGACCTGACGGACTAAGCTTCCAGCATGTGCAGCGCATTGAGCCGCAGCATCAGCCCGAGTTCGTCCGCGAAATGCCAGGCTCCTTCCACTTGCCGTTGGCAAAGCACATCACGCCGATCTTCGGCACCTTGATGCGCTTGCCGGTGGGCGGCAGGCCGTAGAGCTTGCCGCTCTGGGTGCCCCCACCTTGAAGTGCATCCATACTGTCTCGCCCTCGGCGATGAAGCCGTCGATAAGGTCGCGCCGGTCAGGCCGCGCGGCGGTGATGGTCTTGCTGCCGACGCCTTGGGCATTGCCGTAGTCGCGCAGGTGCTGGAATCCGACGCGGCTCTCTGCTTGAAATCGGGCGCGCGCAGGTTGGCGGGCGGTGCGGCGCCCTTGGAGCGCGCCATCATCAGCCGGTTGCGTTCGCCTGTGGCGTTTCCGACACGACCATACTGCGATGGAGCAACTGCGGTAAACTGGCTGTCGGACCAGAAAGGGAGCCGCAATGCCCAAGGTCGAGGTCATCAGCCGCCGGCGCGTGTTCGACGATTTCTTCAAGATCGACGAAGCGGAGCTGCGTTTCGAACGCTACGACGGAACCATGAGCGAGGCGGTGCGGCGGCTCAATTTCGAGCGCGGCGATTTCCGCTGCAGCGCTGCTGTTCGATGCGCGCTCACGCACTGTCTATCTGATCGAGCAGTTCATGTATCCGACGCTCGCGAAGGCCGGCGGCTGGCTGGAGACTGTGGTGGCTGGCATGATCGACGAGGGCGAGACGCCGGCAGAAGCAATCCGGCGTGAGATTCTGGAGGAGGCAGGCTTTGCGGTCGAGCGCGTCGAGCCGATTGCCGATTTCTTCGTCTCGCCGGGTGGATCGAGCGAGCGCATCTTTCTGTTCTGTGCGCTGGTGTCGGATGGTGCGCGCGTCGCCGAAGGCGGCGGTGTCGCCACCGAGCACGAGGACATCAGGCTCCTGCCCGTGGTGCTTGACGATTTCCTGGTGCGCCTTGCGGCGCATGGCTTCGCGGACGCCAAGACGATCGTGGCGGGCTATTGGCTCAAGGACAATCTCGGGCGGCTGGTGGCTGCGCCGTGACTCGCGACATGACGGAAATTAGCGCCGTCCGAAATAGTCGAAGAAGTTCCGCCGCAGGAAACGCAAAACCCGCTCGCGCAAAGAGGATGGATGATCGGCACCGACCGGCATGCGCGTGATCACCCGCGGCGCCGCGCCGAACAGGCCGCGCCGCTTGATGACCTCGGCGATGAGCGGGTTCCATTCGATCAGCGCCTGCTCGGCTTCCTTCGCCATGAAACCGGAAATGATCTCCGGTGGCGGCGAGAACACCTCCGGCATGGCGGCGTTGAGACCGTTATCGGCCAGCACGTTCCACTTCGACACGCCGCCCATGTGCGGCGAGCTCAGTCCAAACACCACCCGCCGAATCCGGCTCTCGCGGATGGCATAGCAGCAGAACGCGCAGGGCTCGGCATTCACAAAGATCTCGCAGTCGTCGAGGCTGACGGAGCGGAGCGCCTTCTGCGCCAGCGAGATCGCCACCACCTCGGCATGGCGCGTCACATCGCCATCATGGACGACGCGATTGATCGACTCGGCCACGATAGCGCCGTCGCGGCACACGACGGCCGCGTAGGGATATTCGCCGGCCTTGCCGGATTGCTTCGACAATCCGATCGCATGGGTCATCATGCGCCGGTCCATCGCCTGCTGCTGCGCACTCGTCATTGGTTCTGCCTGGTGATCCGACGGTTCAGTGGCGTGAGGGCTCGTCGCCCACGACGGTGAGGCTGATCGTTCCGATCAGCGCGGCGCGGCGCGCCTCGGCCTCCTTGACGGCGTCTGCGAGCTGGCTGGCCGTGGTCGTGGTCGAGCCGAGCCCCACGAGGCCGCCGAGCACAGCCGCGATCGAGATGATCAGGAGGGTGGCGTTGTTGGACGGTATGATCCCGAGCAGCAGGAGAATGATCGCCAGGGCGCCGCCCGTGGCCGCGATCTTGGATACCAGGATGACCTTGCGGCAGCGCTCGATCGCCTCCGATCGCTCTTCGATCTCGGCTTCAAGCCGCGCGATCTCGTCGTGCGGGTCGGGCGCGGGCTCGTCGCCCGGTGGTGGCCGATGTCCGTTGGTGCGGTTGGTCTGCTGTGGCACTGTGTTCTGGTCTGCCGCTGTCGGGTGCTGCGCGATCGGCGCCTATTTCGGTTGATCATGGGGGGTATCGTCAAGATGGCGCACGCTCTTTTGGTGCAAAGTCCCGCGACATCCAATCGGGGACCAGCAACATGAAGAAACCGCGGCCGACCAAGTACATCCAACACCACAAGGACGGAAGCATCTGGGCGCGCGGTCAAACCATCGATGGAGTGGCCACCGGCTACTGGGAGTGGTTCCGCAAGGACGGTGTGCGCATGCGCTCGGGCTATTTCGAGGCCGGAGCGCAGGTTGGCGAGTGGACGACCTATGACAAGAAGGGCGACGTCTACAAGGTCACGACCATGAAGCCGAAGTCAGCGGCAAAGAAGACGCGCGCGAAGAAATAGTCTTTGCGGCGCCCAATCACCGATCTTGTCGCGATCTAACTCGGTGGTGTTGACGGCGGGCGAGAAGCGTCGCGAGCGGAGGCTGCGTAATCCGATTTTGTCCCGCAACGGGACACGTCTTGGCGCTGCGCCGGCGGCCCACAAGATTTGGTTAACGGGAGCTTACCGTTCGGGGTTTTTGCACAGGTTGTTTGAGTGGGTTGCCGATTGACCGGAACCGAATACCGGCGCCGACTGCCATCTCGGCGTGAGGGGAGATTCGTGCGATGGCGGCCGAGGAGATCGCGGTCGATCCGTACAGAGGCAAGGCTCAGAAGCTCCGCATTCTGGCGGAGAATTCACAAGACTCGAAGCTTGACCGTCTGGTCCTGACGGCCATGCTACCAAGCTATGGTCGGGCAGGCGTGGCCCAGCGAACCAGGCAAAGCGGCCGGCAACGACCAGACGATCGGCAATCTTGCGGCCTGACCGGAAAGCCGTACACAGACGAGGCGCTATTGCTTCGTCTCCTCAGGCTTGCTGCTTTCCGGCGCGCGACCGAAGCAGGTGACCTTGTCCTGAGGCTGGCAGGCGATTCCGATGTTGCCGCAATCCGGCATTGGACCTGATGCCGCGGCTGCAGTTGCGGCAGCCGTCCGTCCATCTCATGCAGGTCTTGTCGACCTCGCCGTAGTTGAAGATATCCACCTCGTGCACCGCGGCTGGCTGCTGCGTCTCGGTGGGCTGCTGCGCCGATGTCAGGGAGATCAGAAACCCCAAGGACATCACGCTGGCGATGCTGCGCAAGCGGAGTGTCATGCCGGGTTCCCGCGAATGAACCTGCTCGTGTGGCGCGTCATCGTGCGGCCATAGAGATCGAAGCCGGTGCCGGTCTCGTGTCCGATCATGATCGAGAGCTTACGGCTGGCGTAGGAGCGCTCGACGTAGTCGGTTGCGGAATGATCCACGCGCCCCAGCAGGAGGAGCATTGCAACGCCCGGCATCTGAGGGCTCGTGCGGCCATCGTTATTCCTCTTGTGACAGTCTTATTTGCTCCATTGTGACCGATTGTCGGGGTGGTTGAAGGCGTCATCGTGACCGAGGCCGCGACGGCGATCTGGCGCTGGACTTGAGATCGCCGTCAATTGGAGCAGGCGCGTACAGGTCAAAGTCAGTATCAAACTCAGTATCAAAGTCAGGGCGCGCTCGGCCGGTTGTACATGTGGATCTTCGCTTTCCAGGTCCCGTCGCTCTGCTTTTCAAAGATTTTCACGGTGTGGCCGGCGATGAGAGTTTTCTCGCCGGGCCCGCGCACAAGCTGGACGGTTGTGTTGGTGACCTGAAACGCATACTTGCCGTCTGTTCCAACCTCGATGATATCGAATGTGTGGTCGCGGACGCCGGCCTTGATCCGTGTTTCCCAGAACTGCTTGATGGCTTCCGGACCCCTGACGGGTGGCGAGCCCTGGAAGAACAAGACAGCGTCTGCGGTGTAAAGCGGGAGGAATGCGGATGGGTTTGGCGTATTGAATGCCGCCAGAAACTGCACATTGGCGGCCTCCATGGCAAGGCGGACGTCATCGGCCCAGGCGGGTCTACCAAGAACCAGTGTCGGTAGAATTGTGGCGAGGGCCAGCAGCAATGATGCTTTGCGCATCCTGTTCTCCATCAAGAGGTTAAGTAAGGAAATTGGCATCGGCAAAAGGAAGCCGATCGCAGAACTCATGAGCGAAATACGCGGATGATGTCTTGAAGCCGCGCTGAAGCACTCTAAAATTGCCCTGAAATTTTAATGAATTTGAATGTCTCGCGCCGTGCTGGTGCCAGAGCTGGCGCAATCCCATTTGTAATACCGGAGCCCGCCCTGGATGCGGGGCAAGCAGATGAACGAGGTCCAACAAACCGAGAGCTCCAATAGCCTGGGCACGGTGGACCGGCTGGATCTCGCCGGCCTGACGCTCGACCTGCGGCGCGAGGAATTGCGTGACGCCGCCGGTACGCGGATCGAATTGCGCAACAGGTCATTCAGCGTGCTGAGGCACCTCACGACCAATGCAGGGCGGGTCGTCACGAAGGACGAGCTGCTGGAGGTCAATTGGCCGGGCGTGACTGTCACCGACGATTCGCTCACGCAGTGTATTTCGGAAATTCGTCGTGCGCTGGGCGATTCCGGCCGCGACCTCATCCGCACGGTGCCTCGGCGCGGCTATATGGTCGTGCTTCCGGGTCGCCCGCCGATATCGTTGCCGCCGGTCATGGCGAGCCCGTCCAACTGGGCACTGCACACGCAGCCTCGTGTTGTCATTTCGGTCGTGCTGGCCGCGGCCCTTCTCGTGCTGTGGGGCCTTTGGACCGCGACTAACGACGTTGGCTCACCTCCAGCAGTCGTATCGGCACCGGTGGGCGTTTCGCGTGGGCCGACCGTCGCGGTCCTGCCTTTCGACAACCAAACCGGAGATGCCGCGCGCGACGCGCTGGCCGATGGCTTGACCCAAGGAATGATTTCCGCGCTTGGCCGCTTCGCGGAGCTGCGCGTCCTCACGCGAGGCGTGACCAAGGGCTATGGAGGACGCGCGCCGAGTACAATCGACCTGGGGCAAGGTCTCGGCGTCGCCTATGTCGTGGAAGGCACCTTGAGGCGCGACGGCGAGGCGAGCCGCGTTGACATTCGGCTCTCCGATGCGCGGACAGGCGCCCAGGTCTGGAGCAAGACCTTCGAGGTGAGGCTTGCCGCAGCCAGTTTGCTTGCAACCGAGGATGAGATTGCAGGCACTGCCAGCGCAATGATCGGCAGCTATTGGGGCGCCATCGGGATAGCCGAATTCAAGCGCATCCAGAGCAAGTCGACCTCGGAGCTGACGCCCTACGAATGCATCGTGCAAGGCGTCATCGGAACCTCCACGGACATTACTGTCCCGGAGCCGGTCGCAAAGGCCCGGGAGTGCCTCGAGCGTTTGACGCGCAGTGAGCCCGGCAACGCGGCTGCCTGGGCGGCGCTTGTCCTCGTTTTCAACGCTCAGAGGAATTGGGGCTTCGCTCTGCCCGCCGATCAGTCGGCCAGCGTCGACAAGCGCCTCTATCTGGCTGCGAACGCGCTCACGGCCGCGAATCGTGCCATCGAGCTTGCACCAAATGACGCATTCGTGCGCGGGCTCGCGGCTCGTGCTGCCTGGATGGCTTGTCAACCCGATCAGGTGCGCATCGAGACGAGGCGAGCAATCGCGCTCAACCCAAACGATCCGCAAAATTTGGGTCCGCTCGGCACCCTCATGGCGGCTTCCGGCTTTTGGGAGGAAGGAGTAGCCGCTCGCCGAAAAGGGGATCGCTTTGACGGCTCCCAGTACGCCGCGCCGGTGGTGGTGGGCGATCGCAAAAGACCACTGGTTCCGCGGCCGGTATGTGCCGGCACTGGATGCGTTTCGCCAGGCCTTTGTTGAGCAGCTCTGGCTCAGCCATCTCCAGATGGCTTATACGCTGCCGTTCCTTGACCGAACTGACGAAGCCAAGGCACACGTAGCATCCATTCTGAAATTGAGTCCCGGATTTACCATCCGCGAGGCTGACGCCTACTACGCCATGTGGTGCTTTCCGCAGCCCTATCGCGAAAAGATGCGGGGAGCTCTGCGAAAGGCCGGGCTTCCCCACTGAAAGCTCGTCCGGATCAGACGAGCACATCTTGTGACCGGTCGCTGCTGCAAACGCAGAGAGCCGCGTCAAGCGGGCAAAGCTTGCGCGAGCGACCGAGACGGCGAAACGGCACCAGGAGGTGCGAGGAGAGTTTCCGCGGCATGAGGCCCGGTGACTGCCCCAGACAAAAAGCCTCCCCAAGTGAGGGAGGCAACTGTCCGGCACGTCGAGAATAAAGAGCGGTGACTACGCAGTCTTGGATTATGCTGTCTTGGAATATGCGCTCTTCATGCTCGCCTGCAGCGGCTCAACCGCATGGGTGGTCATCTTTTGCGCCATGCCCGTGAGGTGTCTGCTTTGCTCGGCGAAGGTCTCGAATTGCGTGCGAAAGTGTGCAGACGACAATTCAAGAAATTCGGCCGGCGATCTCACACTAAATAGCTGCTGGACGAAGTCGAGTGTGGAGTTGGTGTTGAAGCGGACAATCTCGATCCACTGGTGATGGAAGTCCGCAGCCCCGGTGGCGACAGTCGAATATGTTTTTTCGAGAGCCGTCGTTGTCTCTTCTGCTGTTGCCTTGGAGTTTTCAGACACGTCCTTGGCAAAGGCGGCGCCCTGACGTGCAAATTCGCGGCCCCCACCCCCGTGAAGCTTTGCGGTGTTGGGCTTGGTTTCTGGCATGACATCGATCTCCTTGTGGGTGTTCCCTCCTGCTTTCCGAATATGTGGTGACGCCCATGTTGCATTGCAATAGGTTGATCCCGGGGGACAAAAGAAATATAGCCCGTTCCGGGAGATAAAATGATGTTGCGGTGCGGCAACCTTACGACCCCGTAGCCGTTATGTCTGGAATCAACGATCAGAAAGGACGGCCTGGTGATCAAGTCAGGAAAGACGTTCGGCGATTTGTTAGCGCAGCAGGGGGAATGGGGAAAAGCAATGCAAGCACTGCCGCGGACGAGATCGGCGGCTCCCGGCTATGTTTCTCCATCAAGTCATCTAACGGAGACCGAAGATTTTGGTCCCAATCCCGGCGCTCTGCGAATGTTCACGTATGTGCCGCCGGACGTTTCGGCCTCCTGCGCGCTCATGGTTGTCCTCCATGGGTGCACGCAGAACGCGGCAAGCTATGATCGCGGGGCGGGATGGTCGACGCTGGCGGAGCGGTTCGGCTTCGCCCTGCTCCTGCCCGAGCAGCAGCGCACTAATAATCCAAATGGCTGCTTCAACTGGTTTCAGACTGGCGACATCGAACGGGGACACGGTGAGGCGCTTTCGATCCGGCAAATGGTTTCTAAGATGGTGTCCGATCACGGGATCGATCCTGCCCGTGTCTTTGTCACCGGGCTCTCCGCCGGCGGCGCGATGACGTCTGTCATGCTCGCGACTTATCCTGAAGTCTTCGCCGGTGGCGCGATCATTGCCGGTCTCCCCTACGGAGCCGCGAATAATGTCCAACAGGCGTTCGAGAACATGTTTCAGTGCCCGCCGCGCCCGGCGCGCGACTGGGGTGATCTGGTGCGTGCTGCATCACCCCATCGCGGGGCATGGCCGCGAATATCCGTCTGGCATGGCGATGCCGACGCGACAGTGATTCCGTCCAACGCAATTGAAATTATCAAGCAATGGACGGATGTTCATGGCCTCCCGGCAGGGCCATCGTTCGAGGCTGTGGTCGATGGCTATCCTCGTCAAGTCTGGGTTAACGGCTCGGGCGATGAGTTGATCGAATCCTATTCGATCCCCAACATGGCGCACGGCACACCGCTTGCGACAGGCGATGCCGATGAGCAATGCGGCGCTGCCGGACCGTTTCTTCTCGAAGTCGGGATCTCGTCGTCGTATCACATCGCAAAATTCTTTGGCCTCACGCGGGATCGCGCCCACATCGGATCGATGCAGAGCCGCACTGCGACGATTACGCCGGAAGAGCCGCTCGTCGGCGGAGCGAAAGAAGATCTCCGAGCCCGAACCGCTCGAAGGGGAAGTGCTGGACAAAGATTTTAGAATGCCGGAGCGTACCGATGTCCCTTCGTCGTCTCCCCTTGATATCGGTGCTGTGATCACTGACGCCTTGAAAGCAGCGGGCCTGATGAAAGGCCGCTGAGGTCACGTCCGTCGGAGTGAGCCATTCTGCGGACAGCGCGTTGCGGTCCTGGCCCTTATTCTCGGCTAAGTGCGCGCTGGCGCGCCCGACAAGATTCGAACTTGTGACCTCTGCCTTCGGAGGGCAGCGCTCTATCCAGCTGAGCTACGGGCGCGTGGCTATTTTCATAGCTGAACCGGGCCGCAACGGCAACGCTGCTGAGCCTGCCGGCGCCTCGCGGGGAGCGCAAACTGCGCCTCCTCAGCCTACCCGTGAGCGGTGCCATGAGTTCACTTTGAGGCAGGGGACGACCATATGCCCGCGCGCTATAGGCGCATTGCATACGGAGACGGAGGTCACCATGACGAATGATAGCCGGGAGCGGGAGGCCCGCTGAGGCGCCTTCGTGACTTCGTCATAAGGCGTCGCGCGCCTCCCTCGCAATGGCTCGGCTGCTCCGCGCGCCACCCCTTGCAACATTTCTCAACCCTGATCCGGCCGGCGACCGATTGAGCGTCGCGATGTCCGCTTGTGGCGGCTTGCCGGCCGTGCGGCGGCGAACTCGCGCCTGATCGATCTCGCTGGTCTCCGCTGGTCGCCTGTGCCTGATGCAGAGGCGATGACGGCTTCCTATTGCGAGATGACCATGACTCTCCAACGACGCAACATCCAACGACGCAGCATTGGCATCGTGGCCCACGTCGATGCGGGCAAGGCGGCGTTTGCGGCCGGCCGGCCAGCAACTGCTGGAGCCGGTGATGCGGGTGCTGGTGCGCGAATGGCTGTCGTGATTTCCAAACGGATTCTTAGGTGTTTTCGTTTCAGGATTTGCCAAATTTTGTTCAAGGATCTGTATGTTTGGCAAGCGCAAGGCAGCTTCACAAAACAGCCAGTCAATCCCGCAGCCTTCCATCGACTCGGATGGTAAACGCCGCGTATTCGGCGAAACCGTTTTTGGAGGAAAACACGGCGACATGCTGCGTTCCCTGGGGCTCAGCCCCAATGATGCAGCCAATATCATCCCCGGTGACGCTGAATTCGACCGAAGGATAAAGCAATCTCTTGCACATCAGGATATTCGCCGGACGGAAATCGAAGCCGAGCTACTGCGAATGCACGGCCACAACGCGATCCGACCCTTCTTCATCCTGGCCGAGCCAGTGTTCAACAGCCAGCTCGGTCAGTGGCTGATCCGGCTGATGAAATTGCTGCCCTATGACGATTGGAACGTCGTCTATTTGCCATTGGACCGGGAAACCCAAGCCGCGATGGGCGACCTCCCTCTGCATCCATGCCAGTCGATCGGTCCGATCGATGAGCTGATGCGTGAGCAGATCGGTGCCTATTTCAGCCAGTATCAAGATGCCAAACGCAAAGTGGATTCGCACGTCGAAGAGGTCGGCATTCAAGCTGCCATGGAAGTGGTCGAGAGGTTTGTAGCTTATGTCGACAATATGCCCCCGAGGATCCTCGATCACGTCGCACGCGTCCGCCCAATGATTATTGGGCTAATCGCTGAGGTTCAGAGCAAAGGCGCCTAACCTAGGCCAAGCCGCCTCGTGTGCCTACAATCGGACTCTAGACAACCTCTTTTCGCGTGATTCCCGGTCGTAACGTCCGGGTGATGTTCACGATCCCCGCCGCGTTGGATTGCACGCAAACGGGGAGGTGGAACCCGGCGAGCGCTGTTTTCCAAGCAGTCGGGCAGGCTTATATGTCGGGTATGCAATTCGATCCGTCCACGGACTCCCGTGTTCTCAACACGACAAATCGATCGGCAGTCCTGACAGTACTGCCCTCGATCATGCTGCCGATGTTCCTGGCGGTCGTGGACCAGACCATCGTCGCGACCGCCTTGCCAGTGATCGGTGCCTCGACCGGGAACGTGCAGCGGGTCTCATGGATCGTCGTGGGGTACCTGATCGCATCCACGATCGCCGCTCCGGCCTATGGGCGATTGGGTGACGCGTTCGGGCGCCGACGTCTCATGTTCGTTGCGCTTGCGGTCTTCATTGTGGCGTCGGTCCTTTGCGCGGTTTCGCCCACCATCGAGTGGCTGACGGCGGCGCGCGTGTTGCAAGGGCTGGGTGGAGGAGGGTTGATGACCCTCTCGCAAGCGCTGATCGGAGAAGCTGTGCCCCCGCGCGAAAGAGGGAGGTACCAGGGCTATCTTGCTGCGGTTGCCGTATGTGCGAACACGTTCGGGCCGGTTGCGGGGGGCTATTTGACCGAACATCTTGGATGGCAGTCGATCTTCCTGATCAATGTTCCAATCGGGATCGTGGCGTTGCTGCTCGCACGCAACCTTCCAACAAAGCCGCTGGAGCGTGCGGACTGGCGACCAGACCCCATCGGGTTGTTGCTGTTCATCACGCTTGTCGCAACGAGTCTCCTTGCGCTCGAACAAACGCAACAGGTCGAGGCGAGCGCACTGCCTGTCATTGGCGGCCTGTTTGCGGCCGCTGTCTTGGCCTTGGTGCTGCTGATACTGCAGGAATCGAGAGCGCCGTCGCCGTTTATTCCACTTAGTTTGCTACGCCAGCCCGTCATCTGGCGCAGCGATGCGCTCGTTGCATGTCATGGGGCTGCGCTAGTGTCTCTGATAACGTTTCTTCCGGTATACCTTGAAGTCGTTCGAGGGCATTCGCCGGGAGAGACGGGTCTATTGCTGATCCCGATTACCATCGGCATCGGAACCGGATCGCTCATCACAGGCCGGCTGGTCACCAGAACGCGGCTCACCAACATCTTTCCCGCCATTGGCCTTCCATTGGTCACGGCTGCCATTGTCTTCCTCGGCTTTCGTATCGATGAGATCACAACGACAACACTCGTCGCTCTGCTGATATGGATCGGATTGTTCATGGGCACGGTGATGGGCGTGGTCCAGGTCGTCGTCCAAAGCGCGTCCGGACTGCAGCGGCTTGGTGAGGCAGCTGCTTCCGTCCAGGTCTCGCGGTCGTTGGGAGCGGCGTTCGGGACTGCGGTTGTGGCGACGGTCCTGTTTGCAGCCCTGTCGTTCAAGCATCCGGAGACCGCACGCGTGTTTGCAGCCATGATGGAGCATGGCCCACCTGCGGCATCATCGCCATCTCAGCAAATCATGCTGCACGCGGAGATCTCTTATGCCTTCCGCATCGTGTTCTGGTCCATTGCAGGATTTACGGCACTGGGCTCCTTGCTTGCATTCTCGATACCGCTGCGTCGCATATAGCGCATGTGCCGGAAAGAGCCGGCCCCGAACTCGATCGGGGTGGGAATTGGCTTTCCGATCACTTTCGAAATCTCGAAGAAGGTCGACGCAAATCATCAATGCAGAGTGTCAGCCATGTGCCTGAGTTTGTCGGGATTACGCACGACATAGACGGCGACGACGCGGCCATCCTCAATCTGCAGGGCGGTGGTCTGGAGAATGTCGCCGCCGCTCGATGGTGACGAACCCCGGCAGGCCGTTGATAAAACCATAGCGCACGAGGCGAGACCTGCTGGCGGCAAAGACAGACGCGAACGCCGCGAACAGCCGCATGACGTGGCTCGAGCCCGGCGGCCGGCGCTCCGCGAGCCGGCGCCTTTCCGCCGCCATCGGCGTAGACGGTGACGTCAGCCGCGAGCAGCGCGCGCAGGCGCTCCATCTCGCCGTCGCGGGACGCGGCGAAGAACGCTTCCGCGATCTCGAAGCCCCGTTCCCTCGGCACGGGATAGCGTGGACGGTCTGCACGAACATGGGCACGGGCGCGACTTGCCAGCTGGCGACACGCGGCGGGATCTCGCGCGATCGTGGCCGCGACCTCCTCAAAGTCCGAGGCCGAACACGTCATGAAGCAGGAAGGCGGCGCGCTCCAACGGCGACAGACGCTCCAGTGCCATCAGCAGCGGCAAAGTAACGTCGTCCAGCTCATCCTCGCCCGATTCCACAACTGGCTCCGGCAGCCACGTGCCGATGTAGGTTTCGCGCTCGCGCCGGACCGACTTGAGCCGGTCCAGGCACAAGCGCGTGACGACGCGGCGCAGAAATGCTGCCGGCTCGCGCACCGCGGTCTCGGTCGACATCGAGCCAGCGCAGGAAGGCGTCTTGGACCACGTCCTCCGCGTCCGCGACCGAGCCCAGCATCCGATAGGCGGCGCGGACTAAGCACCGGCCGCAGCGGATCGAACACGGCCGCCGCGTCCTGGCTCGATGCAGATGCCATCAGGCCGCCTTCCCTGGAACCGGATCAAGACCGCCTTTCGTGCCGTCCACCCGGCCGGCCCTTTCGGCCAGGTTGGTGCTGGAGCTCGCGAGCAACGCTTCAGCCGTGCCATCGGCCGGCGGATAGATGAGTTGCGTGTTGATCAGCCGCTTCACCGCCTTGCCCTCGGCTGCCGGTTTTCTCGACCCGCCGCTCCCAGCCTTGGGTGATGACCGCGCCGGAGCGGCCGAGGTCCAGGCAGGTGACGTAACGCAATTGCGTGTAGGGCACGGGCGGCAGGCCAAGCAGGTCGCGCGCCGCGTTCTCGCCGGCGACGCGGCCGAGCTGCCCCGCGTGCTGGCAGGACTGCAGCGTCCGGTGGCCATCGCCGGTATCGGCCGCCGCGGCGTCACCGGCAACGAAGACCTCGGGCGCGGCGGGCGCTCGCAGGGCAGTATCGACGACGACCCGGCCGAGCTGCATCGCGCGCGCCGGGGACCTGCGCCGCGAAAGGCGAGGCGGCCATGCCGGTCGCCAGCACCACGGCGTCGGCAGCGAGAACGCTGCCGTCAGCGAAGCTGACACGGTCTGCCGCCAAGGCTTGCACCGCGGCGCCGAGGCGCAGCTCGACACCGGCGGCCGCCAGCGCCGCCTCGATCTCTGGCCGCGGCCCGGGTCCGAGCTCCGGCCCGACGGTCTCGGCCCGGTCGATCAGAACGATGCGCAGCCGCTCGGCCGCGCCATCGGCTACCGTGCACCAGCAGCCGGTCGCGCAGCTCGAGCGCCAGCTCGATGCCGGTGAAGCCAGCGCCGACGACGGCGATGGTCGGCTCCGCGACGTCACGGACGATCTCGCCGAGGCGCCGGTCGAAGGCGATCGCCTCCGCCTGGGTGTCAACCGAAAATGCCGCCTCGGCGCCTGGCACCGGCGGCCGGCGCATGCGGCTGCCGGTCGCGACGACCAAGCGGTCATAGGCGAGGCGGTCGCCAGCGGCGAGCGTCACGGTTTTGGCGGCGGTGTCGAGCCGGATCGCCTCGCCGCGCACGAAGCTGACGTCGACCTTGCGCAGGAGCGGCAGCAGAGCGACAGCGAGCGTCTCAGGCCTCGCCTCGTAGAGCCGTGGCCGGATTTCGAGCACCGGCTCAGGCGACACCAGGGTCACTCCGGCCCTGGGAACCGGCAACTCGCCGGGCCGCGAGCGCCGCCCAGAAGCCGGCAAAGCCGCCGCCGATGACCAGGATCGTGTTAGGCATGATCACGTCTCTCGGGACTGGCAGTGAAGGGTTCGGTCTTGGTGTCATCGTCATCTCCTTTCAGGGGCTTTCGGAGACATGACGACTGTGACGAGAAGAATGTGACATGCGCAGTGAGAATTTCGGTTGAGGAGGCCGCCGAAGCGCATGGTCGAGAGCACGCGTGACGCCGCTCTCCGATCTCGCAGGTGAGGGTTGGCGGGCGAGCTATGAAGTTGGCGCCTAACCCCCGCAGCGGATCGCGCCCTCGCGCTCCAGTGCTTCAATGCGCTCGGAAGAATAGTCCAGCACCTTGCCCAGCACCTCGCGGGTATGCTGCCCGAGCGTCGGCGGCGCGACTGGCGCGGTGGTCGGTGAGCCCGACATCCGCAGCGGCGAGCGCACCATGCGCACCTCGCCAAGGTGCGGGTCGGGTGCCGCCATGACGGCGTCGCGCGCCTTCGCTTCCTCCGACGCGAACGCCTCCGCCACGGTGCGCAACTCGCCGCCTGGAATGCCGTTGGCATGCAGCTTTGCGATCAGCGTCCCGGTGTCGAAGCGTTTGATCGCGGCCGCCAGCTCCGGCACCAGCACATCGCGGTGGCGGGTCCGCCCCGCATTGGTGCGGAAGCGCTCGTCCGTGCAAAGCTCCTCGCGCTCGAGCACGTCGCGGCAGAACCGCCGGTACTGCTGGTCGTTGCCGACCGCGAGCGCGATCGTGCCGTCGGCCGTGTCGAACAGCTGATAGGGCACGATGCTCGGATGCGCATTGCCGAAGCGGGTCGGATTGCTCCCGGTGTTCAAATAGCCGGATGCGATATTGGCCAAAAAATGCAGGCCGCTGTCGAACAGCGCGATGTCGATCGATTGCCCGCGGCCGGTCCGCTCGCGCGCGAACAGCGCGGCGAGGATCGACTGGATGGCATTCGCGCCGGTCGCGAGATCGACAAAGGCGACGCCGAGCCGCATCGGATTGCCGTCGGTCTCGCCCGTGATCGACATGAAGCCGGTCTCGGCCTGCATCACGAAGTCATAGCCGGCGCGATCCGCGAATGTCGTCGAGCGTCCGTAGCCCGAGATCGCGCAATGAATGAGCCGCGGGTTGCGCGCGCTCAAGCTTTCATAGGAGAGGCCGAGCGCCTTGAGGCTGGCGGGGCGGAAATTCTCGATGAATACGTCGGCCTTGCTGGCAAGCTCCGTCAGGATGGCGCGCCCGCTCGCGGTCTTGAGATCGATCGCGACGCTCTTCTTGCTGCGATTGACCGACAGGTAATAGGTGGAAATCCCCTCGACCGAAGGCGGCATCCAGGTCCGGGTGTCGTCGCCGCCGTCGGGGTTCTCGATCTTCCAGACCTCGGCGCCGAGATCCGCAAGCGTCATGGTGCACCAGGGTCCGGCGAGGATCCGCGAGAGGTCCAGCACCTTGATGCCGTCGAGCGCCGCTGCCATCGCTATTTGTCCCCAGAAGCGTCCAAACCCCGTGTCCAATAGCCGCCACCGGCCGGCAAGGCAAAAGTCAATTCGGCATCCTCCCAAATGGGCTATATTGGCGCTATGCGGTCGTATCCGCGGACCTTGAGGGAGCAGCCATCATGTCGACAGCCGCCCAGACCAGCGCCGGGAGCGACAGCAAGCGCCCGAAGGGCCCCGCGAAGCTTTCGAGCGAGTTCGACTGGCAGGACCCGCTCGGCATCGAAGGCGAGCTGACCGAAGAGGAGCGCATGGTGCGGGACAGTGCCCGCGCGTTTGCGCAGGGCACGCTGTTTCCGCGCGTGGTGAAGGCTTATCGGGAGGAGCGCTTCGATCGCGACGTCTTCACCGGGATGGGCGAGCTCGGGCTCCTCGGCGCCACGCTGCCGGAGGAGTACGGCGGCTCGGGCCTCGGCGCCGTCGCCTACGGGCTGATCTCGCGCGAGATCGAGCGCGCCGATTCCGGCTACCGCTCGATGATGTCGGTGCAATCCTCGCTGGTGATGTATCCGATCTTCAGCTACGGCACCGAGGCGCAACGCCGCAAATATCTGCCGCGGCTTGCCAAGGGCGAGATCATCGGCTGCTTCGGCCTCACCGAGCCCGACCACGGCTCCGATCCGGCCTCGATGGTCACGCGCGCCGAGAAGGTCGCGGACGGCTACCGGCTCACCGGCAGCAAGATGTGGATCTCGAATGCGCCGGTCGCTGATCTCGCGCTGGTGTGGGCCAAGCTCGACGGCAAGATCCGCGGCTTTCTGGTCGAGCGCGGCACCAAGGGTTTCTCGACGCCGTTGATCGAAGGCAAGATGTCGCTGCGCACCTCGGTCACCGGCGAGATCGTGCTCGACGGCGCGATCGTGCCGGAGGAAAGCCTGCTACCCAACGTGTCGGGCCTTTCGGGCCCGTTCGGTTGCCTCAGCAGCGCGCGCTACGGCATCGTGTGGGGCGCCATGGGGGCGGCGGAGTTCTGCTGGCACCGCGCGCGGCAATACACGCTCGACCGCAAGCAGTTCGGGCGGCCGCTCGCCGCCAATCAGCTCATTCAGAAGAAGCTCGCCGACATGCAGACCGAGATTACGCTCGGGCTTGCCGGCGCGCTGCGGCTCGGGCGGCTGATGGAGGCCGGCAAGGCGGCTGCGCCGGCGATCTCGCTGATGAAGCGCAACAACTGCGGCAAGGCGCTCGAGATCGCCCGCATGGCGCGCGACATGCATGGCGGCAACGGCATCACCGACGAGTTTCATATCATGCGCGTCATGTCGAACCTCGAGACGGTCAACACCTATGAGGGCACGCACGACATTCATGCGCTGATCCTCGGCCGCGCCCAGACCGGCATCCAGGCGTTCTGTTGAGGACGCTCAAGGATTGCGTACCATGCGCTGGCTGTGGCTGAGCCTGATCGCGCTGGCGTGCCCGGGTCTGGCCCGGGCCGACGCGATTGAGGACTTCTATCGCGGCAAGACGCTGAACCTGATGATCGGCTCGGGTGCCGGCGGCGGCGTCGACCAGGTGTCGCGCGCGGTCGCCCGCCATCTCGGCAAGCACGTGCCGGGCAATCCCACGGTCGTGCCGCGCAACATGGGCGGCGCCGGCGGCCTGCAGGTGCTCAATCACATCCAGTCGGTCGCGCCCAAGGATGGCAGCACGATCGGGATCGTGCTGCCCTCGCTGGTGTTCGATCCGCTGTTCACCGGCAAGAGCGAAGGCTACGACCCGCTGCGGCTCAAGTGGCTGGGCGGGCCGGCGCGCTATGCCAGCGTCGCGATCGCCTGGAATGCGGCGACGCCGGTGCGTCGCGTGCAGGACCTGCTCACGCAGGAGCTCGTGGTCGGCGCCGCGTCAGTGGCCTCGAACAGCGCCAGTGATGCCTACGTGATGCGCCACATTCTCGGCTTCAAATATCGTGTGGTCACCGGCTATCAAAGCGGTGCCGACATCGATCTCGCCATGCAGCGCGGCGAGACGCAGGGGCGCGCCAACATCGCGTGGTACGGGATCAAGACCCGCAACACCGAGTGGCTGCGCGACGGCAAGATCAGCCTGCTCTATCAGATGGGCCTCAAGCGCCACCCGGACATTCCGGCCGACGTGCCGCTCAGCCTCGATCTCACCCGCACGCCGCTCGAGCGGCAGATGCTCGAGCTCAAGTTCTCGGCCTATGACGTCGGCTATGCCTTCATGGCGCCGCCGGAGACGCCGCCTGATCGCGTCGCGGCGCTGCGCGCCGCGATGACGGCGGCCGTCAACGATCCGGCGTTCCGGTCGGATGCCGTGCGCGAGAAGATCGAGGTCGATCCGGTCGCCGGCGCCGAGGTCGAAACGATCATCCGCAACGCCTACGCGGCGTCGCCCGAGGTGCTTACGCGCCTCAACGAGGCGATCAAGCCGCCGCGGTAGTGTGGTTGTTCCAAAACGAGCGTGTTTGCGGACGCTGGCCTGTGGTTGGGCAGAGCAGTGCCACATCGTTCCCTCCCCCCTTGTGGGGGAGGGACGGGGAGGGGGGTACAACAGGCACCGCATTTGTTTGTTTTGTATCTACAACTGCACTCAACCGTCATCGTGGCTTGGTGTAGGGACTTGCTTCCCACTATGTGCTTTGTCGCCACCCCTCTCCCTGTCCCTCCCCCACAAGGGGGGAGGGAACCGTGTGGCGCGCACCTTCGCAACTCACGCAGTCTGTCCGCGGCGAGACTTCCAGCATGTGGTGATATCGTTAGGTCTCACTTCGCGATCTGCGTCTGCAGTGTCTTCTCCACCGCGCGGTCGAACGAGTCGGCTGCGCGCGCGGGCAGTCTTCTTGCGCTGCTCGACCACATAGCCGTCGCGCTTCTTCACCAGATCGGTCATGCGATCGTTGAGCGTCGTGCGCTCCGTCCACTTGCTGCTCGACATGCGCCTGCCGTTCGGCTCGGCGACATGCGGCGCATGTCGTCCGGCAACTCCTCGTCCTTCACCGACGACAGCGTCTTGCGGCCCGCTTTCACGTCGGCGACGCAGATCGCCGCCGCCGGTGATCGCGTCGGCATTGGCCGTGCGCCTTGGCGCGTTGTTCGACATGTAGCCCGCCATCTCGGAAGCGACCGGGCGCGGGCGCCTGGCCGTACTGCCGCGGTCGTCTGCTCGACGCTGCTCGCGCTGCTGGCGCGGCCCATAGGGGATGACCGTGCCGTTGATCTGGCCCTGCAGCTCGATGATGTCGCGGTCGTAGGGCGTCTCGATGATCGACCACCTGGCCGCCGTCCTGCGGGATCGGGATGTATTCGCCGTTGCCCATCTGGGCGATCTCGCGCCACACCCGCTCGGTGTCGCGCGCGCCGCCGGCCTGCACGGCGTTGACGGTGATGCCGCGCTGCGCGCGCCAGCCGCATGCACCTCGGGATATTTGGTGTCCTGCGCATAATCCATGTGCGGCGGCGCGTCGCCGACCAGGAACATGATGCGGCGTGGTGTTCCGGCCCGTGGCTCCAGGACAGCTTGGTGACGCCGACGCAGAGCGCCTCGTTGACGCTTTCCGGCCAGTCGCCGCCGCCGCTGCGCCCGCAGCTGCAGCAGGTCGGCGTAGAGGTCCTGGATGTCGGTGGTGAGGTCGAACTTCTTGGTGACGTAGTCGTCGCCGATGTCGCGATAGGCGACGAGGCCCATGCGGATTTCGGCGTCGGGATTGGCAGTCGATGATCGCGGTGGCGATCGACCAGATCTTGCGCTTGGCGCCCTCGATCAGCGGCCCCATCGAGCCGGTGGTGTCGAGCACGAACGCGACCTCGACGACCGGCTTGCGGCCGGCCGGCGTCGGCCGGCGAGAGACGACGGCGCGAGCGCGCAAAGCGAGCGCGGCCGGCCTGCGCAACGTGGCGAAGCATGGTCATTCCCCTCCGGCGACGCCCTCCGGCGCGGAGATGTTCCCGGGCTTCGCGACCGGCTCGGGCCGGAATTGCGGCGGGCCATCGGCGGATTCGCGGTAAGATTTTGCGTGCGTCGACCACGCCACGGTGGCGCTTTGCCGTGTCGCGCGTTGAGACGCGCGCTATGAGTGCGTCATGAAAGTCGACGGCAAACCCACGCGCAGCATCTGGCTCGAGGCCGACGGCTGGTCGGTCGGCATCATCGACCAGACGCTGCTGCCGCATCGCTTCGCCACCGTGCGGCTCGACGACGCTCGAGGACGCCGCGCATGCGATCGCAGCCATGCAGGTGCGCGGCGCGCCGCTGATCGGCGCGACGGCGGCCTACGGGATGTGCCTCGCGCTGCGCGCCGACGCCTCCGACGAGGCGCTCGAGCGCGCCTATGCGGCGCTGCTGGCGACGCGGCCGACCGCGATCAATCTCAAATGGGCGCTCGACGAGATGATGGCGGCGGTGCGCAACCGGCCGCGCGGCGAGCGCGTCGCCGCCGCCTATCGCCGCGCGGCCGAGATCTGCGACGAGGACGTCGCCATCAACCAGGCGATCGGCCGCCACGGCCTCGAAGCTGATCGAGGCGATCGCGGCGCGCAAGAAGCCGGGCGAGCGGGTCAACGTGCTCACCCATTGCAACGCCGGCTGGCTCGCGACCGTCGATGTCGGCACCGCGACCGCGCCGATCTACACGGCGCATGACAAGGGCATGCCGGTCCATGTCTGGGTCGACGAGACGCGGCCGCGCAACCAGGGCGCCTCGCTCACCGCCTGGGAGCTCGGCCAGCACGGCGTGCCGCACACCGTGATCCCCGACAACACCGGCGGCCATCTGATGCAGCACGGCATGGTCGATCATCGTGATCGTCGGCACCGACCGCGTGACCGCGCAACGGCGACGTCTGCAACAAGATCGGCACCTATCTCAAGGCGCTCGCCGCCAAGGACAACGGCGTGCCGTTCTACGTGGCGCTGCCGTCGCCGACCATCGACTTCACGGTCGACGGACGGCGTCGCCGGAGATCCCGATCGAGGAGCGCGGCGCCGAGGAGGTCGCCACCATGACCGGGCCGCACCGCCGACGGCCGCATCGAGACCGTGCGGATCGTGCCGGACGGCTCGCGCGGTCGCGAATTACGGCTTCGACGTGACGCCGGCGCGGCTCGTCACCGGCCTGATCACCGAGCGCGGCGTGCTCCCGGCGACGCGCGAGGCGCTTGGCGGAGGCTTTCCCGGAGCGCGCGGCTGCGGCAGAATAGTCGCTGAGTCACTGCGTGTTGCGTCGTGTGTTGGCGTTGCGGGGCGTAGCGTGCGTTCTGACCGGAGCATTGCCGTTCCGTTGCCAGGGATTCTGCATTCGATGAGCATGAGCTCGCTTGCCGCTTCGCTTCCTGTCGACGGCCGACAGTCGGAGACCGCGCTCGCGATCGCGCGCGGCACCACGCGGCTCCTGCATGCGCTCGGCCATTCGCGTGGTGAGCGAGCTGCCGCTGCCGTCGGGCCGGCGCGCCGATCTCGTTGCGCTCGGCGGCGACGGCGACGATCTGGATCGTCGAGATCAAATCCTCGATCGCCGATTTCCGCGCCGACCAGAAATGGATGGACTACCGGCTGCACTGCGACCGGCTGTTCTTCGCCACCACGATCGAAGTGCCGTGCGACATCTTCCCGCAGGACACCGGGCTGATCGTGGCCGACGCCTTCGGCGCGGAGATCGTCTGCGAGGCGCCGGAGCACCGGCTGCATGCCGCGACCCGCAAGAGCATGCTCTTGGCCTTCGCGCGCGCCGCCGCGCTGCGGCTCTCGGCGCTGGCCGATCCGGAAGGGCCTTACGAGGCGCAGGGTTGATAGACCTGACCTGTATAGTCCGTCGGGGGAGCTCACAAAATTCACGGTGAGAAAGCTTATCACGTCTCCGGCACCCTCCGAAAAGCCCTGCCATTGTCCGTACTTCGTGGCCTTCGGCGTGATAGCGTGGCGGTTCTGGAGGCTCAATGACCGCCCCCCTTGCCGACCTGCAACTGCAAATCCTGGAAAACGTGGCGCGCGGTGCGCCGGCCGATACGACCCTCCACGATCTATGCAGCTCCGTCGAGCCGCTCATTCCCGATGCCATTGTCGGCATAACGATCCTGGATCGGGCCGCCCGTGTGTTCGAGCACTCGATTTTTCCTTCTCTTCCCCCGACCTTCTCCGACGCATTGAAGGGCGCTCGCGTTGCTGAGCGACCGGGATCCTGTGCGCTTGCGGTCTTTCAAGGCAGCACGGTTGTGTCGGAAGACATTGCTACAGACAAGCGCTTCCAGGGCGGCTGGAAGGCTCTCAGCCTCGATCATGGGATCGTGTCGATTCAATCGAGACCCGTCTGCACGGAGCAGGGAACGGCGCTCGGAACCATCGTTATTGGCTTTGCCCGACCGCGGATCCTCAGCGATTCCGATGAGCGTGTCGTTGATGTCGCCGTGCGCCTCGCCGGCACCATTCTGGTGCGTCGCCGCCTGGAAGCTCAGCACGATTTGCTGGTTGGCGAGCTGCAGCACCGCACTCGTAATATGTTTTCGGCGGTTGGTGCAGTCGTCTACTCCACTCTGAAGGCGTACCCGGATCCGAAAGCATTCAGGAGAGTTTTTGATGGCCGGCTTGCGGCGCTATCGCGAGCCCATTCGCTCGTCCTCGAAAATGCCCATGCCGATTTGAGATCGCTCCTCACCGACATCCTCGCACCCTACAGCATTGATCACACCATCAAGATGAACGGTCCTGCTTTCATGTTGTCTTCGGAAGCGGCAGTGGCGTTCAGTTTGACAGCCCATGAGCTGGCGACCAACGCAATCAAATACGGTGCGCTTTCGAATTCTGGTGGCACGCTTGATCTCAAGTGGGACATTACACGAGACGAGCACGGCGAAAATCAGTTCAAGCTGGAGTGGCGGGAAAGCGGAGGGCCGATCGTTTCCGAGCCGGCCAAATCCGGCTTCGGCCGCAATGTCATTGAGCTCAGTTTGACTCACACCGTTGATGGCACGGTAGATTTGGATTTCGGCCCCGCCGGTCTTGTTTGTACAATTCGAGCCCCTGTCACGGCGCGACTGGGCGGGAGAACCAATTAGACCGTTCCGCCGCCTTCGGCCATGTTGGTCTCTGCCATGACGGTTGCGTCATGACCGCTACTTGTTCCTCGCCAAAATCGTCTGCACGCGCTTCTTCTGCTCCGGTGTCACGTTCGACACGATGGTCTGCGCGTTCTTGAGCGTGCTCTCGGGATCGAGATATTCGATGATGCGCTCGGTGCGCTCGCCCTCGGCGATCAGCTGCGGATTGTGCAGCGTCTCCTTGATCGCCGCCTGCAGGTAGGCGAGCCGCGCCTTCGGCATGTTGGGCGGCACCATCATGATGCGGCCCATCTCCTCGACGCCGGTGAAGAAATCGAACAGCCAGCGCGCGTCCTCATTGAGCTCCACCGCCTCGAAGATCGTCGGCTTGTCGAGGAACCAGCGCGACTTCTTGCGCCCGATGGTGGCGATCGCGAGATTCTGCTTCGCCTTCACAAAATTGTTGGCCGAGGACTCCGGCACATAGACCGCATCCATCTCGCCGCGCGTTACTGCGAGCCCAGACTGGGCGCTGCCGCCATAGCCTGGCACGATCTGGCAGTCGAGCTTGAGCGCCTCGCAGGTGAAGGCGGCGCCGTTGCCGAGCCCGTCGGCCGGTCCGCTCGCGGCCCAGCGCCATTTCATCTTGGCGTCGATCGCCTGCTTGACGGTCTTGATCGGCGAGTCGGGGCCAACTAGCCACAGGCCGGGAGGCGCTCCAACGGTCGCAAGATAGCCGAACTTGGCGAGGTCGAAGCGGGCGCCCTGCTGATCGGTGAGCTGTGCGAACGCCGCCGATGTGCCGTTCGCGAACGTGAGCGTCAGCCCGTCCGGCTCGGTCACATAGAGGCGGTTGAGCGAAATGAGACCGCCGGCGCCTGGTTGGTTCTCTATAATCACGGTCGCGCCGAGCACCCTGGCGAGATAGGGCGCGATCAGGCGCGAATAGATGTCGTAGCCGCCGCCGGTTGCGGAGCCGACCGCGATGCGCACGGTCTTGCCGGCGAAGAAGGCCTTTTCGGCGTCCTGGGCGACAGCGGTCGATCCCGACGCCGCGAGAGCTATGGCAAGGGCCACCAAGGTGCGCCGAAACTGAACGATCTTCCCCATGGCCATCTTGCTCCCGCTTTGGCGTTTCTATGACGGCCTCATGATAGACGAAGCGAGTGCGCCGGCAAGGCGGGTGCTTTCGCCATGCGGCAAAGTGGCGTAGTCTTGCGATAGGCCGGCTTCATGCGGGACGTGCCACATTCCGGACGTACCTCGTTCCGGCTCAATGCACGCGGAAGAATATCCCGCTGGCCGGCATCAGACTTAGACGGAAGCTCAACTCATCCACCGATCGGTGGACGATGAACTCAGCGCTTTCATGCATGAGAAACAATCAGTCTAAGGAGCAGCACAATGAACCGGCGAAACATCCTCAACATCACAGCGATGAGCATGGTTGGACTGGCGTTGCTGTCGAGCAGCGCGATCGGTCAGGGTGAGCATAAGCTCATCCCGCCACAGGACATCAAGTGGGGGCCGGCGCCGCCGTCCGTTCCGTCAGGAGCCCAAGCGGCGGTGCTCTACGGCGACCCGGGCAAGGAAGGCATGTTCGTCTTTCGGCTGAAGACGCCAAAGGACTATCACATTGCTCCGCACACCCATCCGAAACCGGAAATCGTCACCGTGATTTCGGGAACGGTTCGCCTGGGCATGGGCGAAACGGCTGATCGCGCCAAGGCGCAGGTTCTGCCCGCGGGCAGCCTGTTCGCCCTGCCTCCGGGCGAGGCCCACTATTACTTCGCCGACGAGGACACCGTGATCCAACTCCAAAGCACGGGGCCGTGGGGTATCACCTACGTCAATCCGAAGGACGATCCTCGCCAGAAGACCCAATAGAGCAGGATCACCTCGGCAGAGAGTGACTACTCTGGCTCGATGCCGGCTGTTTCATGTGTCGACCTGACGAACTAAATTAGTCGGCGACGCTGATCTGGCCGCCGGGCACGAGCCCTCTCAAAAGCCGTGCGATGTATTCCTGCACGACATAACCGGACGCGCCGTTGTTGCGCCAGACCGTGACCTTGGCCTTGAGACGACCGGCGCGTCCGTTCCAGCTCACAAGGTAGTCCGAAACGAGCCCGTATCTCTTAGTGGTTTCCAAACGTTCGAAAATAGCGTCCTGGTGCGGGTGCATGGGTGCATTCCAATCTAGGCTGATATTGCAACGCACAACCGGCCGTTTGGTTTCACCCCGCAGGTCAGCCTTGTTGGCTAATCGTGTGGGCAGCTAGTCAACCCGATAGCGCTCGATTGCCGCAAGATTGACCTCGATGCCGAGCCCGGGGCCATCAGGCACGCGCAGGAAGCCATCGCGCGCCTCGGTCCAGTCGCCAAGCGGCTTGGCGGAAAGGTCGCCGTAGCGGTGCTCGCATAGCATATCGGCCTTCTGCGCCGCGATGACGTGCACGGCTGCGATCAGCGCCGGCCCGCTGTAGGGCGCATGCAGCACCACGCGCGTGCCGCGCTGCTCGGCATCTGCGATTGCCTTCACGACCTCGCTGATGCCGCCCATCTTGGCGAGGCTCGGCTGCACGACATCGACCGCCTTGGCTTCCGCAATGCGGCGGACATCCATGACATTGCCGAGGTTCTCGCCGGCCGCGATCGGCACGCCGGTCTCGCGACGAAGACGTGCCAATCCGTCGAAGTCATCGGGCGGGTAAATTGGCTCCTCGAGCCAAGCCAAGTGATAAGGCTGCATCTGCCGGGCAGCTTCGCGCGCGGCCTCGACCGTCGGCCAGAAGCAATTGGTGTCGAGCATGAGCGGCACGTCGGGTCCAACTGCAGCGCGTGCAGCCGCGACCGCCTCGACCGAATGCTCGTGCAGCTTGATGTGGCGATAGCCGCGCGCGACGGCGTCGGACGCGACCTTGCCGACATGCGCAGGGCCGAGCCGCATGAGAGAAGCATACGCTTCAACGCGCGGCCTTCCGGCGCCGCCAAGGAGCCGCCAGATCGGCGCGCCCGCGACCTTGCCCTTGATGTCCCAGAGCGCGATGTCGAGGCCCGAGAGCGCGAACGCGACTGGCCCGTTGCGCGACATGCCCTTGGTGCGAAACCAGAGCTCGCCCATCAGGCCCGGGATGTCGGTTGCGTCGCGGCCAATCGCGAACGGCGCGACGATGCGGGTGAGGGCGGCCATCGTCACCGGCCCGGCCGCATAGCCGAACGCCTCGCCCCAGCCGGTCACGCCCTCATCGGTATCGACGCGCACAAAGAGCGCGTCGAAGCGGCCGCCGGCGCCGAGCCCCTCGGAGGGCTTTGGCGCGCCATGCTCGAACGGGATGGAAATGTGGATCGGCTCGATATGGGTGATTTTCATCGGGGCGGGCTTCAACGACCAAGCTATGTCACGCTACCATACATGACGTATCACGCGGGGCCCGCCTCGACGGAAGCTAGTGGTCCGATTCTAACATTCGCATCCCTTCTCGGCGGGCTCTCTTGCGAATGTTAGAATCAAAGGACCACTAGCAAATATAGGTTTCTAGTGGAGCTTTGGATTTGACATTCGCTTTGCGAGCCCGCGGCTGGGTGGGTAGCGAATGTCAAATCCGCTCCACTAGGTAATCTCCACCTCGATATTGAGATAGCCATCCACCACGGCGCGCTGGCCCGGATAGAGCACCGTCGTCGAGGTTTTCTCCTCGATCACCGCCGGCCCTGCGATCGCCGTGCCTGGCTGCAGGGCGTTGCGGTGAAACACCGGCGTGTCGCGGGCTTCGTCCGCGATGAAATAAACCAGCCTGCTGTCCGGCGGGGCCGCCTCTGTGTCCGTCTTGTTGAATGTCTTCATCACCGGCTTCGGGATCAGCCCGATGGCGGTCACCTGGAAATTGACGATCTCGACCGCTTCAGCCTCCGCCATGTGGCCATAGCGCCGCTGGTGGGCGTCGTGAAAACGGCGGACGAGGTCGACGACGTCGCCCGGCTCGCGCAGCCGCGGCACCGGCACCGATACCTCGTAGGATTGGCCGCGATAGCGCATCCCGGCATGCCGCCGCGCCTGCAGGTGGTCGCGCGGGAACTTCTCCTGTATGAGCTCGTCCATCGCGGCGGATTCCAGCTCCGCAAAGATCGCGTCGAGCGCTGCGGTCGTCGCGCCTTCGACCGGCGTGATGCGGGTGAGGCTGCGCGTCTGGTGCACGTCGGTCACCAGCATGCCGTGGGCGCTGAAGGTGCCGGGATCGCGCGGGATCAGAATGCGGCCGATGCCGAGCTCGGCCGCAGCCATGGCCGCGATGGTCGGGCCCATGCCGCCGAACGGCACCAGCGTGAATTCGCGTGGATCATAGCCGCGCTCGACAGTGATCGTGCGCATCGCCACGGTCACGTTGGTGGTGAGCACGCGCAGGATGCCCCACGCAGCCTCGATCGGTGACAGTTTGAGCGGCTCGGCTACCCGCGTCACCACGGCGGCGCGCGCCTTGGCGTGATCGATCGGCATGGCGCCGTCCAGCAGGCTCTTTGGGTTGAGATGGCCAAGCAGCACGAGTGCGTCGGTGAGCGTCGGCTCGCTGCCGCCGCGCCCATAGCAAGCGGGGCCGGGATCGGCGCCGGCGCTCTGCGGTCCGACCTTGAGCACGCCGCCAAGCTCGACCGACGCGATGCTGCCGCCGCCAGCCCCGATGGTCTCGATGTCGACCGTGTTGGTGCGCAAGGGATGGCGCGCGACCGTCACCTCCGACTTGAACAGCGGCGGGCCCGGCAGCACGGCCATGTCGGAGCTCGTGCCGCCGGTGTCGAAGGTGATGAGATTCTCTATTCCCTTGACGTCGCCGAGATGGCGGCTGCCGATCACGCCGGCGACCGGTCCCGACATCACGGTCTGGATTGGCGTCGCCGACAGCATGCGCGCGCTCGCGGCCCCACCATCAGATTTCATCATCAAGGCGCGGGAGCGCGGAAAGCGCTCAAGTGACAGCGCTTCCACCTTGCGCAAGTAGCGCGAAACCGGCGGGCCAATATAGCCATTCGCCACCGTCGAGGCGGTGCGCTCGTATTCGCGCCATTCCGGGTTCACTTCATGCGACAGCGACAGATAGAGGTCGGGCGCCACGCTGCGAATAATCTCGGCGGCCGCACGCTCGTGGGCGGAATTGGCGTAGGCGAACAGGAAGCACACCGCGACGGCTTCGACGCCGTCTGCGACGAGCGTCTTGACTGCGTGGGCGACATCGTCCGCCACCAACGGCTCGATCACCTCGCCCTTGGCGCCGAGCCGCTCGCGTACCTCGAAAATCCGATCGCGGGTCAGCAGCATTTTTGGGGCAGGCGCGAAAATGTTGAAGACATCATCGCCGCGCCATTGCCGCCCAATCTCGTAGACGTCGCGGAAGCCGCGCGTGGTGAGGAGCCCCACCCGCACACCCTTGCCTTCGAGCAGCGTGTTGAGCGCGGCGGTCGAGCCGTGCAGGATCAGCGACACTGCGTTGGCGCCGAAGTCGCGCGCCAAATCCTGCGTGATGTGCTCCAGCACGGCCGCCGGATCGGCCGGGTTGGAGAGATACTTGCGCACCGCGGCGAGCTCGCCCCGCTGCTCGTCGAACGCGGTCACGTCGGTGAAGGTGCCGCCGACGTCTATACCCACACGCAATGTCATGAGCTGGACTTTTCCCGGCGCAGCTGCGCGGTCGCGCCGCGTCGATGTCGCGGTCGGGCGTGAGCACGACGCCGTAGATGTCACGCGCGATTGCGGGCGAAACATAGTCGCGCACGATGTCCTCACGGACACGCTCGGGGTCGCGCTCAAGCGGATCGCCCCAGCCGCCGCCCCCGGCGAACTCGACCGACAGGAGATCGTCTTTGTGCAAACGCAGCCCCGCGATCTTGGAGGTGAGCGCGCGTTCCTTCGCGTCGCCCGGGTTGAGCACCGCCTTCGACACCTGCGCGGGCTTGGCGCCGAAGATGCCGGGGGAGGAAAACTTGAAGCGGTCCATGCGCAGATTGACGCTGGTTTCGTCCGCCAGCACACGCCACTGCCGCCGCACACCGAGGCCGCCGCGGAACCGTCCCGCTCCACCGGAATCGCGCGCCAGCTCGTAGCGCTCGACCCGCACCGGAAACTCGGTCTCGATCGCCTCGACCGGCGTGTTCATCACGTTCACGACCAGCTCGTCCATGGCGCTCACGCCATCGCCGTCGGGCCTCGCGCCGGTGCCGCCGTTGAGAATCTCGTATTGTGAGTACCAGCGGCCCGATGCCGGGTGGCGGCCTGCGCTCGAGAGCGATCCGCCGGCGGCACTTCCTGGCGCCGGCACGCGTCCCGGCAGCGCGCGCGCCAAGCACGCGCATGATGACCGAGGTGGTGACCTGGCTCGGGCGCACGTACATGTTCACCGGCGCCGGAAAGCGCGGATTGAGCAGCGAGCCCTCCGGCGGATAGGTCACTCGCACCGGTCGCGACAGGCCATCGTTTACCGGCAGCTTGGGGATGAAGATCATCTTCACCAGGCATTCGATAAAATTGCGCGACACACAGGGCCGCAGGTTGACGGGCCCGCGCGCTTGCGTGTCGCTGTCGAGAATAAAATTGAGCGTATCGCCTTTGACCTCGAGCGAGGCCGAGATGCGATGCGGCTTGGCCAGGTCGACGCCGTCGTCGTCGAGGTAGTCGGTCTCCGGCCCGTAGCGGCCGTCCGGCACCTTGGCGATTTCCTTGCGCAGCTCGGCCTCGCAGATGTCCATCCAGCGCCGCCAGCAGGCGAGCACGCGATCGACACCGTGCTTGCCGAACAGCTCCGCGAACTTGCCGAGTCCATAGGTGTTGGTGTTGACCTGCGCCTTGACGTCGCCCCAGGTGATCTCGGGCGTGCGCGTGTTGGCGCAGATCATCGCCTCCAGGTCGGTGTTGAGCTCGCCCCGGCGCAGGATCTTGAGCGGCGGGATCATCAGGCCTTCCTGGAACAGGTCGGTGGCATCGCCGCTGTTCGTGCCCGGCACCTTGCCGCCGAGGTCGGGCTTGTGCGCGATGTTGCCAATGAAGCCGACAATCCGCGAGGCGTCGAACATTGGCGAGATCACGGTGACGTCGGTCGCGTGGTTCTGGCAGGCCTGATAGGGATGGTTGACGATGAAGGCGTCGCCCGGCTCGATCTTGCCGCGGTAGCGCCGGATGATCTCCCTCACCTGCGCGGCCAGCGGCCCGATATGCAGCGGCTGGGGAATGCCCTGCGCGACCATGCGGCCTTCGCCATCGAAGATCGCGAAGGTGAAATCCTGGCTCTCCTTGATGATCGTGGAATAGCCCGTGCGCAGCATATTGACGGTCAGCTCGCGGGCGATCTGCAGCGTGGATTGGTAGATGACTTCAAGATCGATGGCGTTGAGTTCGATGGCGTTCACGTGTCGTACTCAGGTCCCCTCATGCCGCGCGTCAGGCGCGACGGACGCGGCAACATTGCGTGCGCCTTGTCTGCGGGCTATCGCACCGGATAATCCTTCTCCAGCTGCGCGAAATAGCCCTCCTGCTTGAGCTGAGCGATGATGCCGAGCTCAAGATAGTCTTCGACCTTGCGGCGCCCGACGTCGGTGCCGATCGCGGTAAGCTGCTCGATCACATTGCGTGCGCCCTCGATCGTCGGTGCCGCGTCGCGCGGCATCAGGCGCTTGAAATCGGCGAGCGTGGCGTCGATCACCTTGGGGTCGTCGGTCCTGAACTTCTGCGCGATCACCTGCTTGGCCTTGGCTTCGTCGGAGAGCGCCAGATAGGCGCCGGCGATATAAGCCTTCACGAAGCGCGTGAGCGTGTCACGGTTGCGCCTGAGATAGCTGTTGTTGACCACGACGGAATCGAAGAGCCACGGCGTATTGGCGGCGGCGAGATCGACGAGCGGATTGAATCCGCGCTCTCTCGCCAGCGAGATGGCGGGCTCGATCAGCGGCGCTACGTCGATGCGACCGGCGACGAGCGCACCGAACCGCTGCGAGCTGCCGCCGATCTGCGACACGGTGACGTCCTGCCGGGTCAGCCCGACCTGCTTGAGCACGATGCTGGTTGCAATGTCGGTCTCGGAGCCGAAGGTTGAGATGCCGAAGGTCTTGCCCTTGAGGTCGGCGGTGGTGACGCCCGGCTTGGTGAACATCGTGATCGGGATGGTGTTGCAGGTCGAGGTGACGAGCCGCAGATCGGCGCCCTGCACATTCGCGAGCAGCGCGGGCGCCAAACCAACATGCATCCCTTGGATTTCGCCCGAGAGCAGCACCTGCAGACCGCGGGTGCCGCCTTCCATGTTGATGACCTCAACCTTGAGCCCTTCTTTGGCGTAGAAGCCGCCAGTCTCCGCCATCCACACGGGAAGTATGGTTACGACCGGCGCCGAGATGCCGATCTTGAACGGGATCGGGTCGGCGGCGTGGGCGCCCGGTGCCGCCAGGCTGAGAGCGAGCCAGGCCGCCACGATGCGAAGTGCGCCAAACCCCATAATATCCTCCTGCTCGATGCGTTCGTTTTTATCGTCACCCGCAACGATAGAGCGCTAGCGCGCCAGACACCAGCCTCGCTTCAGGCATGCCTGCTGCGATCGGTGTCATCCTCGATCAGGCTCCAGATGCGATCCTCGATCGCATGAAAGCGCGCGTCGCGTTTGAGGCCGAGCGCACGGGGCCGCTCAATTCCGACCGTTATGATTTCCTTAACCTTGCCGGGCCGGCCGGAGAAGACGACCACGCGGTCAGACAGAAAGATCGCCTCGTCGATCTGGTGGGTCACGAACAATACGGTCTTTCCGGCTTTCGCCCAGATTTGCAGCAGCTCCTCCTGCATCGCTTCGCGTGTCTGCGCATCGAGGGAGGCGAACGGCTCGTCCATCAGCAGGATCTTCGGGTCCATGACCAGCGCGCGGGCGAGATTGACCCGCTGCTGCATCCCGCCGGAGAGCTCATAAGGGTAGTGGTTCTCGAAGCCGGCTGAGCCCGACCATGTCGATGAAATGCGATGCGCGCGTCTTCGCCTCACGCTTGCTGACGCCGACACACTCGAGCCCATAAACGACGTTCCCGAGCACGGTCCGCCAGGGCAGGAGGGATGCGTCCTGGAACACCACGGCGCGGTCGGGCCCGGGTTTGGTGACGACCTTGCCTTCGACCAGGATGCTGCCGCCGCTGGCCGTGATGAGGCCGTCGACCACCGACAGGAATGTGGTCTTGCCGCAGCCGGACGGGCCGACAATCGAGACGAATTCACCATCCATCACTTGCAGATTGACGCCGGCGAGCGCCGTCAGCCGGGTATTGGTGCGCGGCTGGAAGTAGTCCAGCCGGATATCCTGCGCTTCGAGCTTGGGAGTCATCATCACACTTGCACTGGATCACACCTTGATCACACTTGGATCACACTTGCACCGGCGGACGCCAGGCTTCGACCCGGCGCTCGATGCGCTGGACGATTTCGATCAGGATCATCCCGGCGGCCACGATCGTGAGGACGCCAACGAACACTTTATCAGTCTGGAAGCGTGAGCCGGCTTGGCTGATCATCGCCCCAATTCCCGCCGCCGACCCGTAGATCTCGCCGACCACCACGCCGATCATGCCGCGGCCGATGGCGAGGCGAAGTGCCGCAAGCACGAAGGGGACTGCGCTCGGCAGAATGATGGTCCGGAACAACCGGAGGTCGCCAGCGCCGAAGCTTGCAGCGACCCTGATGAGGCGTGGATCGGTGGTCCGAACCGCAGCTCTTGCGTTGATCGCAATCGGGAGCACCGCCAGGAGCACGATGATCAGCACGCGGGCGCCAAGCCCAGTGCCGACCCAGACCACGATGAGCGGCAGGAAGGCGACCTGCGGCGTGGCATTGAGTGCCGACAGAAACGGATCGATGGCGTAGGAGAAACGCCGATACCAGCCAGCGGCGAGCCCGAGCGGAATCCCGATCGCGATCGCCAAAGCAAGCCCGAGTCCATAGCCGAGCGAGCTCCAGGCGATTTCGCGCCAGATCTCACCGGTGACGAAGAACATCCGAAAGGCGGCGCCCGCGACCAGCGTCGGCGAGGAGATGAAGATCCGCTCGATGTGCAGGCGCTCGGCCGACTCTCCCAGAATGGGGTGCAGCACATCGGCCCACCAGCCGCGCTCGAGCCCCTCCCAGGCGAGCAGGGCTATGAGCACCATGGCGCTGCCGAGGATGGCGCGCTCGTGCCTGAGGTAGAAGCTCTGCTCAGTGGACATCCGGCCGCCACCTCTCGAAGCGCCGCTCAAGCCGGTCGAGCAGCGCGACTACGACCAGGCCCGTCACCATGAAGATCAGGACGCCGAAGAACACGAGGTCGGTCTGGAACGTGTTTCCGGCGGCCGCGATCATGTGGCCGATGCCGGCCGTGGAGGCATAGAGCTCGCCCACCACGACGCCGAGCAGCGCGCGGCCGGCGCCATATTTCAGGCCGGTGAACACGAACGGCACCGTACCCGGCAGGACGATGCTGGAGAATATCTTGAACCTCGAGGCCGAGAAGCTGCGGGCGACGCGGATGAAGCGTGCCTCGCTGGCTTTCACGCCCGTTTGCGTATTGATCAGGATCGGGATCACGGCGCCGAGAAACACCACCAGGACCTTGGACCAGATGCCGATGCCGGCCCAGATGACAATGAGGGGCAGCAGCGTGACGCGCGGCACGGCGTTCAGCGTGTCGACGAAGGGGCTCAGCATGTATTGCAGTCGCTGCGACAGGCCGATCGCGAGCCCGAGCGGGATCGCGATCGCGACTGCCAGGCCATAGCCAAACAGGAACTCGAGGCCGCTTACGCGCAAATCGTTCCAGAAGTCGCTG
Organism: uncultured Alphaproteobacteria bacterium; assembly: GCA_963745515.1. Taxonomy (GTDB): domain Bacteria; phylum Pseudomonadota; class Alphaproteobacteria; order Rhizobiales; family Xanthobacteraceae; genus VAZQ01. Next base: position 63,882 of record CAVUXO010000002.1, on the reverse strand, counting down.
TCCTGGAGCAGGCCGAAGCCTGCCTGCGCCACTCGCGTCGGGGAGGAGATGAACAGCGGGTCGATGAGCCCGCTGCGCCCGAACACTTCCCACAGCAGCAGCACTGCGAGTAGCGTGCCGCCACCGATCACGAAGCGCTCATAGGCCCAGCCGGTCTGGGGCGGGCGCGTGCGCTCGTCCGGCGCATCCTGGTCAAGGTTGATGGGAAAGGCCATAAGGAACCCGGTGCAAGGCAGCCATTATGGCCACCGCTGCGACCGGGGCGCAACGTCTCCGGATTTCTATCCCGTCGTCAGCGGGCTCCATTCCACTTGATGAAGTCCTCGAACAGCTTATTGCGCTCGCTTTCCGAGATCGCGTTCGTTCGTCCAGGGGCAATCTTCCGCTCCGCCAGGAACTGATTGAATTGATCGCGCCGGCCGGCGAACTCCTGCTCGCGATGGTTCTTGAGCCAATCGTCCGAGCCTTCGAAGCGCTTCCAGCCCGGAATGATCGCGGCGAGATTGGTGTCCTGCCATTTCGGGTGACGTGGAGCTTTCTGGAATTCGCTGATTTTCCCAAAGAAGGCTTTGACGAATTTGTCGATTCGGCGGTAGCGGTCGGTGTTCTTCGGCCAATTGTACGCAAACAGGATGGTTCCACTCGCGATCGTCTCGACGGTCTGGCCGGGTGCGATGAGGTTGGGATAGTCGTCGTGGGTCAGCGCCGAGGGCAGATAGTCGGCTTGCAGCGTCTTGATGAATGGAACCGGCAGGATGCGATAGCCATCGCTGGCCTTGAGGCCGGCGAGCGCCTCCGAGGGCTTTCCCGAAGTCAGAACCGTGGCGGCGATCTCGCCAGTTCTCAGCTTCTCCAAGCCGTCGTTCTGCCGCATGTTGACTTCTTCGACCTTGATGCCAAAGCGCTCGAAGATGTCGCGCGCGGACAGCTGGGTGCCGCTGCCGGCGGTGTTGAAGTTCACCTTGCGGCCCTGCAGCTGCTCGAGCGAGGTGATGTTCGAGCGCGTCACCACATGGACTTCTTCATTACAGATCTTGGCGATGTAGACGATCTTGTCGCCGATGTCGGCAATCTCGCCCGTGCGGCGGTAGTGGCCGAGGATATTGGTCTGTGCGAAACCGATATCCACGCCGTACAGATAGCGAACGTCGCGGACGTTCTGGAATGCACCTTGGCTGATGACCGGCAGTATTCGCAGCTCGTCGCCGTCATTAAGAACCGCAGCAAGATCATAGCCGAACACTGCGTAGGCCAGGGATGGGCTGCCGGTCACGACAGTGAGCGTGTTGGCGTTCATCCGCTCCGCGACGCCTCTCGCGGATCGGTCCTGCTGCTGCTGTTGTTGTTGTTGTTGTTGCTGCGCATTTGATCGCTCGCTCAGAGACGGGGTGGCGAGGAGAGCAAGCGCGCAAAGCATGGGCGCGCCGATGCGAGCAACGATCGAATTCAGATTGTTTGGATTGGCAAACATGGTGGCCCCCCGTGTCTCGACACGTGACAAAAGTTTCTTGGTCCATCGCGACATAAACGATCGCAACACGGATATAAGCAGCGCATATCAGCTGACGGCCAGGAGCGATGAAGAGTTACGATCAGTGAGCTGCGATCGGAATTTCGCGCCGGCCGTTCATAGGTTTGGGGAAGTAATGATTAAAGTCCGGCACATTTGTGACGTGTGGCAACCCACAAACACAATCGCAGTCACGCGCCGTTCAACTTTTGCTGAAGTGCAGAATATTCCAGCGCGCCGTTATTTCGGCGCGCGCTTGGCCAGGATGCGCTGCAGCGTGCGCCGGTGCATGTTGAGCCGGCGCGCGGTCTCCGAGACGTTGCGGCCGCACAGTTCGTAGATGCGCTGGATGTGCTCCCAGCGCACGCGATCGGCCGACATCGGATTCTCCGGCGGCTCGGCGTGCTTGCCTTCGAACGCGAGCAGCGCCTGCACCACGTCGTCGGCGTCGACCGGCTTGGCCAGATAGTCGACCGCGCCAAGCTTCACGGCATTCACCGCGGTGGCGATGTTGCCGTAGCCGGTCAGGATGATGGCGCGTGCGTCGGGCCGCCGACGCTTGAGCGCCGAGATCACATCGAGTCCGTTGCCGTCGCCGAGCCGCATGTCGACCACCGCGTAGGCGGGGGATGCGGTCTCGAGATGCAACAGGCCGTCGGCGACCGATTCCGCGGTCGTCACCGCAAAGCCGCGGCCTTCCATGGCGCGCGCCAGCCGCTGCAGGAACGACTTGTCGTCCTCGACGATCAGAAGCGTGCGGTCGCCGGTCGCGGTGCGGGAGTGGTTCGGTCATCGCGCTCGTCGCCATGACGGTCATGGAGGCCCCTGCCAGCAACGGGCACCCCGCCAGGGATTGGCGGCATGTGCGGCGTCGCCTAATAGACGCATAAATTTATGTGCTGGCGTTTCGGCCGGCAACCTGCGCCCGGTCAAACTCGGAAATATGCTTAAATCCAATGGGTTGTAGCCGTGTTGCTCAGGCCGGCACGGGCGGCCGCCCCCGCAACCTCGAGATCAGCGCGGTTCCAGCGCACGCGGACGACCGCGCCGCGCTCCGGGAAGACCCGGTTCTCGAACATCAGCGTCGCGCCCGAACGCTCCAGCAGCGTCTTGGCGATGAAGAAGCCGAGGCCGAGGCCGCCGCCGGCCTCGCCACCGACATTGAACCGCCGCCGGCGCGAGCTGGTGACATAGGGCTCGCCGATCCGGTCCATGATCTCCGGCGCGAAGCCCGGCCCGTCGTCGGTGATGGTGACGCTGACCTCCTCGCCGCTCTAGGTCGCCGCCACCTCGACCCGCTCGCGCGCGAAATCGACGGCATTCTCCACCAGATTGCCGAGGCCATAGAGGATCGCCGGATTGCGCCCGCCGACCGGCTCGCTGGCGTCGTTCTGCGCCGCAGCGACACGTTGATGGCGACGCCGAAATTGCGGTGCGGCGCCACGACCTCCTCGATCAGCGCCGACAGCGGCATGCGGTCGAACGGCTCGACATTGGAGGAAAGCTCGGTGAGCTTGGCCAGGATGGCGCGGCAGCGCTGCGCCTGCTCGCGCAACAGGCTGATGTCGTCGCATATAGGGCGAATCGGGCTCGATCGCGCGCTCGAGCTCGGTCGCGATCACCGTGATGGTGGAGAGCGGCGTGCCGAGCTCGTGCGCGGCGGCGGCCGCAAGCCCGTCGAGCTGCGACAGATGCTGCTCGCGCGCCAGCACCAGCTCGGTCGCGGCCAGCGCGTCGGCGAGCTGGCGCGATTCCTCGGTGAGCTGCCACGCATGCACGCCGATGAAGCCGAGCGCGAGCAGCGTCGCGAGCCAGACCCCCATGATGTAGATCGCCGGCAGCTTCAGCGGTTCGTCCGGATCCCACGGCAGCGGATAGGAATAGAACGCGAGCACGGTCGCGCAGAGCGCCGCAAAGCCGCCGAGGATGCACGATCATGCGCGGCGGCAGCGCGGTCGCCGACAGCAGCACCGGCCCGAGCAGCAGGAACGAGAACGGATTCTGCAGCCCGCCGGTGAGAAACAGCAGGATCGCGATCTCGGCGATGTCGAAGGCGAACAGCCAGGCCGCCCGGTCGGGCTCGATCCGCTGCGTCACCCGGAAGCGCACCCGCAGCGCCACATTGAGCCAGGCCGGCGAGCGCGATCACGGCCAGGCAGGCCCAGATCGGCAGCTCGAAATCGAGCCCGAAATAGACCACCAGCACCGCCGTGGTCTGGCCGATCACCGCGACCCAGCGCAGCCGCACCAGCGTGTCGAGGCGCACATTGCGCCCCGGCCGGCCGGCGTGTTCGTGCAGCTCGATCGTCATGGGGGAGTACTACCTGTCCGCGCGCTGCGCTCAAGCGTGGTGGATTGTCCTGCGAACAGGCAGACGGCGAGGGCATGCATTGGCGAGGGCTTGCGTCAAGGCGGCCAGCAGCGTCACATCTGACCGCTCATGGCCGCCGTTGATCCTGCCATTGCCGTCGAGAACCTCGTCAAGGTCTACAAGACCACCCGTGCGGTCGACGGCATCTCGTTTGCGCTCGAGCCCGGCTCGGTCACCGGGCTGCTCGGCGGCAACGGCGCCGGCAAGACCACCACCATCGCGATGATCCTGGGGCTCGTCACGCCGACCTCCGGCTCCGCGCGGGTGCTCGGCGCCGAGATGCCGCGCCAGCGCTACCAGGTGCTGCACCGGATGAATTTCGAAAGCCCCTATATCGACATGCCGCATCGGCTCACCGTGCGGCAGAACCTCAAGGTGTTCGGCCGGCTCTACGCGGTCGCCGACCTTGCCGGCGCGCATCGCGCAGATCGCCGACGAGCTCGACCTCACCGAGTTCCTCGACCGGCCGACCGGCAAGCTCTCGGCCGGCCAGAAGACCCGCGTCGCGCTCGCCAAGGCGCTGATCAACGCGCCCGACGTGCTGCTGCTCGACGAGCCGACCGCCTCGCTCGATCCCGACACCGCCGACTGGGTGCGCACGCGGCTCGAGCGCTATCGGCACGAGCGCGGCGCGACCGTCCTGCTCGCCTCCCACAACATGGCCGAGGTCGAGCGGCTGTGCGAGCGCGTCATCATCATGAAGCGCGGCCGCATCGAGGACGACGACACGCCGGCGCACCTGCTCGCCCGCTACGGCCGCGAGACGCTCGAGGAGGTGTTCCTCGACGTCGCGCGCGGACGCGGCGAGGCCGCGCGCGAGGCCGCGCAATGAGCGTGCCACTCGACCGCCGCGCTTCAGACTCTCGCCGCACCGCGTCGGCGCCATGGTGCTGCGCTATCTCTATCTGCTGCGCTCGTCGTGGTCGCGCGTGCTGGAGCTGATCTACTGGCCGGCGGTGCAGCTCCTGGTCTGGGGCTTCCTGCAGATCTACATCGCGCAGAATTCCGGCTTCTTCGCGCGCGCCGGCGGCGTGTTCATCGGCGCCGTGATGATGTGGGACATCCTGTTCCGCGGCCAGCTCGGCTTCTCGATCTCGTTCCTCGAAGAGATGTGGTCGCGCAACCTCGGCAACCTGATGATCAGCCCGCTGCGGCCGATCGAGTTCGTCGTGCGCGCTGATGATCATGAGCATCGTGCGGCTCGCGATCGGCATGGTGCCGGTCACGCTGCTCGCGATCGCGTTCTTCGGCTTCAACATCTATGGGCTCGGGCTCGCGCTCGCGGCGTTCTTCATGAACCTGATCCTGACCAGCTGGTCGGTCGGCATCGTGGTGTCGGGCGTGGTGATGCGCAACGGCATGGGCGCCGAAAGCCTGGCCTGGACCATGATGTTCCTGATCATGCCGGTGATCTGCGTCTACTATCCGGTGAGCGTGCTGCCGCACTGGCTGCAATGGGTCGCCTGGGCGCTGCCGCCGACCTACGTGTTCGAGGGCATGCGCGCGCTGATCCTGGAGCAGCACGTTCCGCGCCGACCTGATGATCGAGGCGTTCGCGCTCAACGCCGTCTACTTCGCAGTCGCGGTCGCGATCTTCCTGCAGCTTTGCTGCGACAGCGCCCGCCGCATCGGCTCGCTGCTGCAGAGCGGGGAATAGCAGAGTTCCAACTGCGCCGCGCGATTGCCAATCGAGTGGAACCCGACTGTTACCTGGCGGCCACGCCGGAAATCCCATTTGTAAAGGGTAACCGCGAAACACATCTTGCTGTATGTTGACGCTGATGACAGAAAGACGACAGGCTGCTGCACTGCACAACGGGCCGCTGGGGGCCGGGGCCATGGCAATTGGAGAATTCGGCGGCGCGGCGGCCGCACGCGGGCTATGCACGGCCCGATGTATGCGGCGCCTGCCTACTGGCTCTACGAGATGAGCCACGCGGCGCTCAATCCGGCGCGCGCCTTCGCCGACGCCGGGCGGCTGTTCTTCAAGAATCCGGCCAATCCGCTGGCCCATACGCCGTTCGGCAAGACCACCGCGGCCGCGCTTGAACTGTTCGAGCGCTCGACCCGCCGCTACGGCAAGCCGGACTGGAACATCACGTCGACCGCTGGTCGGCGGCGAGCGCGTGCCGGTGCACATCACGACCGGTCTGGGAGCGGCCGTTCTGCCGGCTCCTGCATTTCGAGCGCGCGTTCGAGCATCCGCCGCGCCGGCCGCAGCCGCGGCTGCTGATCGTCGCGCCGATGTCGGGCCACTACGCGACGCTGCTGCGCGGCACGGTCGAGGGCTTCCTGCCCAACCACGACGTCTACATCACCGAATGGGTCGACGCCCGCATGGTGCCGCTGTCGGACGGCGCGTTCGATCTCGACGACTACATCGACTACGTGATCTCGATGCTGCACCTTCTCGCGCGGCGACGTGCACGTGATCGCGGTGTGCCAGCCGTCGGTGCCGGTGCTGGCGGCGGTCGCGCGCATGGAGGCCGACGGCGATCCCCACGTGCCGCATTCGATGGTGCTGATGGGCGGCCCGATCGACACGCGCGTCAATCCCGACCGCCGTGAACATGCTCGCCGAGCGGCGCGGCATCGACTGGTTCCGCCGCAACGTCATCACCAAGGTGCCGTTCCCCAATCCGGGCTTCATGCGCGACGTCTATCCGGGCTTCCTGCAGCTGCACGGCTTCGTGAGCATGAACCTCGACCGCCACATCGAGGCGCATCGCAATCTGTTCCAGCATCTGGTCAAGGGCGACGGCGATTCCGCGCAGAAGCATCGCGAGTTCTATGACGAGTATCTCGCCGTCATGGATCTGTGCGCCGAGTTCTATCTGCAGACCGTCGAGACCGTGTTCATCCGCCACGCGCTGCCGAAGGGCACATGACCCATCGCGGCATCCGCATCGATCCCGCGGAACATCCGCCGCGTCGCGCTGATGACGGTCGAAGGCGAGAACGACGACATTTCGGGCGTCGGCCAGACCGAGGCGGCGCACGCTGCTCTGCGTCAACATTCCGCCGACCGCAAGGCGCACTGGCTGCAGCCGGATGTCGGGCACTACGGCGTGTTCAACGGCTCGCGCTTTCGCGTCCGAGATCGTGCCGCGCATCGCCGACTTCGTGCTCTCGATCAACGCCGGCGGCCAGCAAGCGCGCGCCAGTCGGGTCATCGGGACGCCGCGCGCGAACCCTCAACGGGGCGGCGACATCGGCGCCGGCTGCCGAATAGGTGGCCGCAGGGCGGTAACCATTGTCCCGGACGGATCAGGCTCCGGCGGAAAAGCCCCGTCACAGCGGGGTTTCTTGCCTGATTCGCCGTTTGTGCGCGCCAGCAAATGCGATGCAAGCTCATTGTTTTTATTAGGAACATCAGCGATGGCGCGCGGGCCTGCTCAGGTGTGACTTAGAGCGGCGCGCACCCGACGCCTTCCAAAAAGATTATATGAAGATCGGATTCAAGTCTTGACGAGACACAAGCTGTTGTGGATGGCTTGCGGGCATACCCCATGTCCTTGGGGAAGCACTAAATTTCTTCGCGAGGCATGCTGCGCGCCCTTGCGGCTATGGCAGTATTTCGTCCCGGGATTTTTCTGGGTGGACTGGCAGCCATGTCTGCGTGCGCTGCTCTATCGCCGTCCCACCGAGCCGTCGGCGATCGAGATCATCTTCGATCGCTCGGTCTTCCTGGTGACGCCTGCGCCGGCATCGGCAGGCGCGCCGCTATACGCTGCGCATCGACGCGGCGACGCGCGAGGTGGTGCTGACCATTCCGCCGCGCGGCAGCCTGAAGGAGGCGCGCGACTTCGCGCAGAAGCACGGCGGCTGGATCGCGGCGCGGCTCAAGCGGCTGCCGGAGGCGGCGCCGTTCATGCACGGCATCGAGGTGCCGCTGCGCGGCGTGCCGCACCGCATCGTGCATCGGCGCGGCACGCGCGGCACCGTCTGGACCGAGACCGACGGGAACGGCGAGCGGCTGCTCTGCGTCGCGGGCGACCCGCCGCATCTCGATCGCCGCATCGGCGAATTTCTCAAGCGCGAGGCGCGTCGCGAGCTTGAAAACGCCAGCCGCCGCCATGCCGAAAGCCTGGGCGTCAAGATCAAGCGCATCTCGGTGCGCGACCAGTCGAGCCGCTGGGGCTCGTGCTCGTCAACGCGGGCGTGCTGTCGTTCTCCTGGCGGCTGATCCTGGCGCCGCCGTTCGTGCTCGACTATCTGGCCGCGCACGAGGTCGCCCATCTGGTCGAGCTCAACCACTCGCCGCGGTTCTGGCGGCTGGTCCGTCGCCTGCATCCAGGCTTCGAGCGCGCCAAGATCTGGCTCGATTCACGCGGCACCGATCTGCACCGCTATGGCCTGCCGGCGCGTCGTCGCGAGCGGGCGGTTGCCTAGCGCAGGTTCCGGCGAAGTGGATGCCGGTTCGCCGATAAGAACATGCGCCGCTCAACAACTATTGGTCAGTTCGTCAGCTTGACGCTGTTGCCATAGGGCCCGACGCCGGGCGGAACCGGCACGTCGGTGGCGCTGTAGTCCGAGTTGAGGATCAGGTTCGGACCGGAATGCAGGTCGATGCGCTGCACCACCAGCACCGTATAGGCCGACTTGTCCGCGATCGGCTTGTTGGCGTCGATGATGAGACGGCCCTTCGGCATGTAGATCGTGCCGAGCAGCATGCGGGCGTTGTCGCTCAGGATCTTGTGCTCGCGCGGCGGGCCCTTGAGGATTTTTCCGAGGAGTGCTCCGACGAGCGGAATCGGCAGCGCATACGGCGGTATTGCCGGGGCGGTGGCACCGGTCGGATCGTCAAAGATCAGCAGGCCGGCGAGCGGGCCGTCCTTGGGGCGGACAGGCTGATCGTGCTGTCGGCCGCAAACGTCAGGTTTGAGCCCGGCCCGGTCAGATAGATGCCGACATTCGCGCCGCGCAGGGTAGCGCCCTTGTCCACGATCAGCGGTCCATCCTTGATGACGTACACGCCGCTCGCCAACGTGACATCGGCGCCGTTGGTGATCCTCAGACCCTTGCAATAGACCCCCGGCTGCAGCGTCTGCACGACCTTGCTGACGACCGTGTCGTTGAACCGGCAGGCCGTATCGGAGGGCGGGGTGCGGGACTTCAGCGGGTCTGCCATAACCGGACAGTCGGTCACCGGATCAGGCGTCACTGTTGCATGTGAGGTCTTGGCCTTGCCGCCCGCGGTGCAGACAAGGCCGGCCTTGAGCGTGGCGTTATCTTTGGCCTGCAGGCCGCCGGGGTTTTTCGAGTTGGAATAGACCATGCAACCTGTCGCGGTCATCATTGCCGATTGCTCAAGCTCGAGCGCTGCAGGTGCCTTCGGATCGAGCGTCAACAGGCATAGAGGCATGGAGCCGCTGAGCTTGGCGGTCGCGCTCGCCGCGATCGTGGGTGCTTTCGCCCAGAAGTATGCACCGATCTTGGGCACGTACGTCTCTTGCGCCGAGACCGTCACCGACAAGGCAGTCATGTCCACGCGCGTCGTGACTGTCGCCTGCGGCTCGGAATTGTGCACAAAGTTTTCAGCGACCGCGGCAATCCTGGAGGTGTTGGCTTGCGCCATCTGCATCTCGCGCGCCGCCGCGATGGCGGCGGCATCGACGTGCGCCTGCAGACGGCTGCGGCCGCGCTCGAACGTCCCATAGTCCACGGCCGCCGCAATGCCCATGAGCAGGATGGGGGTCACCAGGCCGAAGGTGCTTAGGACACCGCCCGCGTTGCAGCGCGCCAGTGCCGGAAGCGTGCGACCGAGTTGATGCGATGCCATTTCACCAAAACCTATCGAACGCATTGCACACTTCCTTGGTCAGCTTGCGCGCGGCAGCGATTGCTGGGTCGGCCGCAGGAATGTCAGAGCTTGGCCTTCGGCTTGATCCTGGTTCACCACGGACTTGAGCAGAAGCGCCTCGGCGGCAGCGATAATTTCCTGCGCGGCCTCGCCGCTCGGCGCGCGGCCGTTGGCGATGCGCTTGGCCGAATTGATGATGGATCCCAACGCCGTCGCGAACTCGCGCCGCGTCGCGGCGGACATCCAGGTCGCGGCGCCGCGCGGAGCGCCGGTGTCCTGCGCACGCGGTGCGGCTGATGGCTGCCTGTTCGCCCGAATGACATAGCGCAATTGGTGACTGAGCTGGCGCCAGTTGACCGGCTTGGTGGCGAACGATGTTGCCCCCACCGCATAGGCCCGGTCGATCGATACGATGTCCTCGCGCCCGGTGACCATCACGATCGGCAGGTTGCGCAGCTTGTCCTGACCGCGGATGCATTCGACGAGCTCGAAGCCATCCATGCCCGGCATGTCGATGTCGATCAGCGTGATATCGAATCGCTCTCGCGCCAGCAGCTCCAGCGCGGTCGAGGCATCCGGCGCCAGCGCGACCGTGCTCATGGGCGTGGTCAGATAGACGCTCGCGAACTCTCGCAGAATCGGGTCGTCATCGACGACGAGAATGCGGGTTTGCTCGTCGAAGACGTACCAGCACTTCTGTGGAGTGTCGGTCATGTTAACGCACACCTTCTATTTGCACGCTAATTATCCGGGAATTTTTTTAAACCCGCGTTGGAGCGGGCGGTAAACTTCTATTCAGATTCTTAGTGTTTTATTCACCAATGCGTCGCTCGCCTGACCAGAGTGCAATGCGCCTGCCGTTGAGCCGTCGGCTGATCGCCGTCGTGCTCACTGCCGTCGGCACCGGCATGGTTGTTTCCGCCGCGGTGTCGGTCTGGCAGCAATCCGTGCAATTCATCGATGGCCGGCGCGAGGTGCTGCACGCCACCGCCCAGGCGTTTTCCGCCGCAGTGGCTGCTGCCGCCGCCAATCGCGACTCCGTGAGCGCATACGCCGCCATCCGCGGCATCGGCAACGTGCCTAATACTCTCTATGCGGAGGTGCGGACGGCTGAAGGAGTGCCGCTTGCCACGCTTGGCAGCGCGCCGCGGCTCGTCAGCGATGCGGAGCTCGACGGCAGTGAATCCGTTTACGCCTTGCTAACCAGTCAAACCGTGCTGGTGAGCGCGCCGATCGTGCATGGCGGGGAGCCCGCCGGCCAATTGATCCTGATCGGCGGGATGGACGGCCTGTGGGGACGCCTCTTCGGCTCGGTTGCGATCACGGCCTTCGGCGGGCTGATGGCGCTCATTGTGGGGCTCGCTGTCGGCTTTCGGTTCCAGCGCGGCATTACACAGCCGCTGCAGCGGCTGCTCGCCGCGACCGCAAAGGTGCGCGAGCAGCACCACTACGATATCGCGCTCGACGCCTCCGGTGATCGCGAGGTCGGCCAGCTGATCGATGGCTTCAACGCCATGCTCAGCGACATCAAGGAGCGCGACGCGCGGCTCGAGGCGCACCGGCGCAACCTCGAGCGTGACATTGCCGATCGCACGCGCGATCTGCGCGAGGCGCGCGATGCCGCGGAGGCGGCAAACCGCGCGAAGTCCGATTTCCTCGCCACCATGAGTCATGAAATCCGCACGCCGATGAACGGCATCATGGTGATGGCCGAGCTGCTCGCCAAGGCGGAGATGCCCGCACGCCAGCGCCGCTGCGCCGACGTGATCGCCAATTCGGGCCAGAGCCTGCTTGCGATCATCAACGACATCCTGGATTTCTCGAAGATCGAGGCCGGCAAGCTCGAGCTCGAGGCGCTGCCGGTCGATGTGGCCGCGCAGGCCGACACGGCGATCAGCCTGTTTGCCGAGCGGGCCCGCAGCAAGGGCATCGATCTTGCCGCCATTGTCGATCCCGACGACGCCGCGCAGCATCACGGGCGACCCGGTGCGGCTGTCGCAGGTCGATCGGCAACCTGTCAACAACGCGCTCAAGTTCACCGAGCAGCGGCTCCGTGCAGCTTTCGATCGGCCCGGTCGCGGAGCGACCGGGCATGTCTGGCAGCTCGCGGTGAAAGACACCGGCATCGGCATCCCGCCCGATAAGCTTGCGACCATCTTCGATGCCTTTTCGCAGGCCGATCAGTCGACAACGCGCCAATATGGCGGCACCGGGCTTGGGCCTTGCGATCTGCCAGAAGCTGGTCGCCGCCTTGGGCGGCGACATCAGCGTCACCAGTACGCCTCGGGCAGGGCTCGACGTTCACGGTCACGGTGCCGTTCAACGTGGCCGAGGCCGCCGCGCACGATCGCGCCTGGCCGCGGCTTGCCGTCGAGAGCGCGCCGCCCTTGTGTGCGCTCGATCTTGCAGGTGAAGCAACCGTTGCGACTGCCTCACGCTATTTCGGCGCCTCCGGCTATATGATCGATAACGTTCGCGAGCGAAGCTATGGCGACGCCGCGCTGGTGTGCGCCGACGCCGAGCGGCTGCGGAAAGCCGCCTTCGATCGCGGTCGCGAGCGCAGACCGATCATCATCGTGGTCGCGGATTTCGGCGATGCGTCAGTCGATCAGTTGATCGCCGAAGGACTGGCGGACGCCATTCTCACGCGGCCCCTGTTATGCGCCGACGTGGAGGATCTGCTCGGACGCATCGTCGCGGGTGAGCCGTTGCTGGCCAGGACCGAGACGGCCGCCAGGGAGCCCGAAACCTTGCAGTTCCCCGGTCTCAGGGTGCTGGTCGCGGACGACGGCGCAGTCAATCGCGAGGTCGCGACTGCCGCGCTCTCGCGGCTTGGCGCTGCCGTGCACACGGTCGAGAACGGCGCGCAGGCGATCGCGGCGGTGCGCGACCGCGTTTTTGATGTCGTGCTGATGGACGGCAGCATGCCGGACATCGACGGCTTTGCGGCGGCGCGCGCTATTCGCGAGCAGGAACAGCGCGACAAGCGAGAGCGGCTGCCGATCGTAGCCTTGACGGCACATGTGATCGGCAAGGCGGCGGATGCCTGGCGCGACGCCGGCATGGACGACATCGTGCACAAGCCGTTCACGCTCTCTCAGCTTGGCGCCTGTCTGCAGCGGCTGTTTCCGGCCTGGTCGGCGCCGGGTTCGGCTGCGATCATCGGCGGTGTGGAGGTCACCGGCGAGGAGCACAAGAGCGACGCGCTGCTCGATGCAAGAGTGCTGCGCGAGCTCGAGGAGATGGCGGGTCCCGCGGGCGTTGGCTTCATGCGTCGAGTGTTCGGGCTCTATATCGACAACGTCCCGCGCATCCGCGCCGAATTGACCAGCGCCCTCGAGGCCGCCGAGGCGGAAGCGCTCGCACGCGCCGCCCATGCGCTCAAATCGATGAGCCACAATATCGGCGCGCGCCAGGTCGCCGCGGCAGCCGAGGCGATCGAGCGGCACGCGCGTGAAACGGGCGTGCCGGCAGCAGAGCAGATGGAGACGCTCGTTCGCCTGCTCGACGCCACGTTGGCGAGTGTAAGCGAACGGCTGGACACGCAGGCGCGGCAGCCGGCCAACCAAGGCATGTTGCGGCACGGGCTGACCGGCTGAATCGGCCTGCTGGCCACCGGCGTGGCCAGCCCCCCCTTGACATCGCTTCTTTGTTTTCCGATATTTCTGTCATGACAGAAATTACGGAAAAGACCGCAAAGCTTGCCCGCCGCCGTCGAGCGCTTCGTCCTGCACTGGGGCGACATGGGCTCGCAGTGGGGCGTCAACCGCTCGGTCAGCCAGATCCATGCGCTGCTCTATCTCTCGGAGCGGCCGCTGACCGCCGAGGAGATCGCCGACACGCTCGGGCTCGCGCGCTCCAACGTGTCGAACTCGATCCGCGAGCTGATCGCCTGGAACCTGATCCGGCGCGTGCCGGTGAAGGGCGACCGGCGCGAGCATTTCGAGGCCGAGACCGACTCTGGGAGATCGCCATGCGGATCGCGGCCGTCCGCAAGGAGCGCGAGATCGATCCGGCCGTCGATGCGCTCAAGGCCTGCGTGGCCGACGCCGAGCGCGATCCGAACGCTCGCATCCGGTCGCCGAGCAAGCGGCTCAAGGACATGCTCGGCTTCGTCGAGAGCATGGATCGCTGGTACGCGCAAATGCTCACCGTGCCGAAGCCGAAGCTCGCGAGCGCTGATCCGGCTCGGCACCCGCATCGTCGCGCTGCTGCCGCTCGGAAAACAGCAGATAGGGATGTGCCAATAGGACGTGTCATGCGCATCGAAGCCTCTGTGATCTGGAGATCCCCGTCAAGTCCGGTCGCCGCGCGCCGACGGCATGAATGCGTCGGCGATCCGCGCTTCCGCGCGCTGATGTGCGCGGAGCCGACTGGGCGTCGCTGCCGCTTCGCGATCCGGCGCCGCTTCAGCAAGCGCCTCGCCAACGGCGCGACCGCGCGTCTATGCCGGCGAGGTGCTCGAGACCTGCGATGAGCCGCGCTGGGCTGGCTGCTCGGCGCAGGCGGCGCGGCTGATCGGCGGGCCGCTGCCGCTCACCCGCAACGCGCATGTGCCGGCGCGTCGTGACCGTGACCGAGGACCGTGCGAGCCGCGGCCAGATCTGGACGCAGGCTCTATGCGCGCCGCGGCGGCTTTCCGCAGGTCGTGCATTCCTGCAAGCGCTTCGCCGGGCCCGACGGGGCTCGAGGAATATGTCGGCTACGGCGTCGGCATGACGCTCACGGTCGATGCGCGCGAAGGCGCGCTGATCTTCCGCAGCCGGGACTATTTCGTGCGAGCTGTTCGGCCGCCGCTGGCGTGCTGCCGCGCTGGCTCACGCCCGGGCGCCATGTACGTGACCCACGCCGAACTGCCCGACGGGAGCTTCAGCTTCACGCTGCAGCTCATCCATCCGCGGCTCGGCCTGCTGATCCGCCAGATGGCGATGTTCCGGGAGGTCGCGTCATGACCTCCCCGGTGCTCTGGACCCTGATCGCCATCCAGCTCGCGATGGGGCTGTTCGACATCCTCTATCATCACGAGCTGACCGAGCGGCTGGCGTGGCGGCCGTCGCAGCGGCACGAGCTGGTGCTGCACGGCGTCGCGCAACTGCGATCTATGCGGTGCTGTTCCTCGTGCTCGGCTTGCTCGAGCTGCACGGCGTGTTCGGGCGATGCCTGGTCCTGGCATTGCTGGCGGCCGAGGTCGTCGTCACGCTGATCGGACTTCGTCGAGGAGGACATGAGCCGCAAGCTGCCCGGCGACCGAGCGCGTCACCCATACGCTGCTGGCGCTCAACTACGGCGCGATCCTCGTGCTGCTCGTGCCGGTGCTGGTCGGCTGGGCGGGCGAGCCGGCGCGCTGCGTGCCGGTCTGGTACGGATATCGGCAGCGTGCTGGTGACGTTCGCGTGCGCTTCGGCGTCGCCGTGTTCGGGCTGCGCGACGTGCTTCGCGGCGCGGCGCACGGACGCGCTCGTTCCGGCCGCCGCGGCCGAGCTGGTCGCGGCGCTGCCGCCGCGGCAGCGCGTGCTGATCACCGGCGCGACCGGCTTCATCGGGCGCCGTCTGGTCGAGGCGCTGACCGCAGCCGGGCCACGAGGTGATCGTGCTGGCGCGCGATCCGGCCAAGGCCGCGCGCTGCGCCCGCCATTCCGCGCTGGTGACGAGCCTCGACCAGATCGCCAGCGACACCGCGATCGACGCCATCGTCAATCTCGCCGGCGAGCCGATCGCGAACGGACTGTGGACGCGTCGGAAGCGCCGCCGCATCCTCAGTTCGCGGCTGCGCATGACGCGCAGCGTCGTCCGCCTGATCGCGCGGCTCGAGCGGCGGCCGGCGGTGCTGATCAGCGGCTCCGCCATCGGCTGGTACGGCCTGTGGCAGCGACGAGCAGCTCACCGAATTCGACGGCGGCAAGCGCTGCTTCTCGCCATCGCGTCTGCGACGCCTGGGAGCGTGCCGCGAAGCGCGCCGAGCGGCTCGGCACGCGCGTGGTGCGGCTGCGCATCGGGCTCGTGCTCGGCACCGAGGGCGGCATGCTGGCGCGGCTCCTGCTGCCGTTCGAGTTCGGCCTTGGCGGGCCGATCGGCTCGGGCCGGCAATGGATGTCGTGGATCGAGCGCGACGATCTCGTGCGGCTGATCGCGCATGCGATCGCGACGCCGCGGCTCACCGGCGCCGTCAATGCGACCGCGCCGGTGCCGGTGACGCAACGCGGAGTTCGCGCGCGAGCTCGGCGCGCGCGCTGCATCGGCCCGGCGTTCCTGCGGCTGCCGGCCTGCGCTGCTGCGGCCTCGCCGGCGATCTTGCCGATGAACTGCTGCTCGGCGGCCAGCGCGTCATTCCCGACAAGGCCGATGCGACGCGGATTCGCGTTCCGGCACGAGACGCTGGCGAGCGCGCTTGCGGCGATGCTTGGAGGAAACAGCGCAGATGCGGATGTGCATCGTCGCGCGCGTCGCTGCCGTCGACGCAGAGCGCATCCGGACATTCAGCGCGGGCTGCGTGAGGCAGCTTGCGCTCACCGCCGCCCGAACAACCGATCGAGCAGCCAGCCGTCGATGTCGTCTGTTGCTCGGGCTGCGTGCTGCGAGGGTGCGCGGCCGCCGATCGCGGCCGGCGGGATCGGATTGTTTCCGCCAGGCGGCGCCACGCTCTCGCCGGGCGACGACCGCAGGCCCGGCATGATCGATGCAATCGAGGCCCCGACTGTCCCGGCAGCGCCGCGACCGGCACGCCCTGGTGCGCGGCCTTCATGAAGCGGCTCCAGATCTCGACCGGCAGGCCGCCGCCGGTCGCCTTCCTGGTCGGCGAGGAATCGTCGTTGCCGAGCCAGACGCCGGTGACGAGATGGCCGGTGTAGCCGACGAACCAGGCGTCGCGGAAATCCTGGGTGGTGCCGGTCTTGCCGGCGGCCGGCCAGCCCGGCGAGCTGCGCCTTCTGGGCGGTGCCGATGCGCAGCGTCTCGCGCATCATGGCGTTCATCATCGCGACGTAGCGTGGCTCGATGATGCGGCCGTAGTCCTGCGCGGTGCGCGATAGAGCGTCTTGCCGGCGGCGGTGCGGACGCGCTCGACCACGTGACGGCGCGATCGCGCTGCCGCCATTGGCGAACGGCGCATAGGCGGCGACCAGCTCGATCACCGAGACCTCCGAGGTGCCGAGCGCGAGCGACGGGATTGGGATCGAGCTTGGAGGCGATGCCGAGCCGATAGGCGGTCTTGGCGACCGCGGTCGGGCCCGAACTCCAGCGTCAGCCGCACCGACACCGTGTTGAGCGACAGCGCGAGCGCCTGCGTCAGCGTCACCGGGCCATAATATTCGCGCGCGTAGTTCTCCGGCTTCCAGCCCTTGATCGCGATCGGCTTGTCCTCGCGCACGCGTGTCGGGCGTCAGCCCGTGCTCGAGCGCGGTCAGATAGACGAACGGCTTGAAGGCCGAGCCCGGCTGGCGCTTGCGCCGCGACCGCGCGGTTGTACTGGCTTTCCGCATAGTTCTTGCCGCCGACCAGCGCGCGCACCGCGCCGTCCGGCGTCATCGCCACGATCGCGCCCTGGCTCGACGTCGAGCTTGGCGCCTTTCTGCGCGAGCTCGTCGACCAGCGCCTTCTCGGCGGCGGCCTGCAGCGCCGGATCGATCGAGGTCTCGACCACGATATCCTGGTCGACATGGCCGACCAGATCGTCGAGCACGTCCATGATCCAGTCGGCGACGTAGTTGACGGTGCCGGTGCCGATCGGCTTCACGGCGTGCGCGGGCTGCATCAGCGCGGTCTTGGCCATCGTCTCGGTGATGAAGCCCTGGTCGGCCATGGCCGTCAGCACGGTCTGCGCGCGGCGCTCGGCGCCGTCGGGATTGCGGCTCGGCGCGAGCCGCGACGGCGACTTGACGAGGCCGGCGAGCATCGCGGCCTCGGCGATCTTCACCTGCTGGCGCGGCTTGCCGAAATAGCGCTGCGCCGCGGCGTCGACGCCATAGGCGCCGGCGCCGAAATAGACGCGGTTGAGATAGAGCTCGAGGATCTCGGTCTTGGAGAACTTGCGCTCGAGCCAGACCGCCAGCACCACTTCCTGCAGCTTGCGCCAGAGCGTGCGCTCCTGGGTCAGGAACAGGTTCTTGGCGAGCTGCTGCGTGATGGTCGAGCCGCCCTGCGACACGCCGCGCCGCATCACGTTGGCGGCCAGCGCGCGCACGAGCCCGATCGGATCGATGCCGATAGTGGCTGTAGAAGCGGCGGTCCTCGATCGCGATGAAGGCGCGCGGCAGATAGGCGCGGCAGCTCCTTGAGCGTGACGGTCGCGCCGTGCATCTCGCCGCGGGTCGCGAGCGGCTTGCCGTCGAGGCCGACGATCTCGATCTGCGGCGGGCGCTTGGGGATTTCGAGCGACTGGATCGGCGGCAGGTTGACGGCGACCCAGACGCGAAGCATGCCGGCTGCGGCGATCACGCCCCACAGGCCGAGCACCAGGCCCCAATAGAAGAGGCGGCGCAGTCGCGAGGGGCGGCCCTTGGCGCTGCGGCGCGGCGCAGAATCTCGGCTCTGATTCGCAGCGCTCTGACCCCTTCCGACGTACCCCCGCCATGTCAATTGCCCCAGGCGAATACTGCTCCCGGCGGCACGGTAGAGAGCGCGCTTTAAGGTGTCGTTACTGGGCGGGCAGCCGTGTAACCATCTTGGTTAACGAGAGAATTCCCGTCCGGCGAGGGTCTCGCAAGCGTGCGACAAATTGAAAATAAAGGCGTGGAGAGTGAACCGCCCACACCAAACGACTTCCATCAGCGAGCCTTCCCGCTTAATCTCGCCACGCCGGGAGAAGACCGGTTCGCGAATGCTTGGGGGTAATCATGCGAAGGCTTTCAGTTCTACTTGCAGCGGCCTTGATGGTCTCTGTGCCGCTGTCCATGACCGTGACGACCGACGTGTACGCGGCGTCAAAGGGTAAGAAGCACAAGCGGGTCCATCACAGGGCGCCTAAGGCGGCTCCCGCGGAGGCGGGCGTGCAGCCGCCATTCCAGGCAATATGGCGCGCGGTTGACGACCTCGGCCGTCAGCTTGCCTCCGGCGGCAAGTGATAAGGCCGGCTCCGTCAAGGCTGCGTGAGCACTTCACGCTCGCTGCGACCGGGAAGACAGCGCGTCATCTCACATTCGCACGGCGGACATGGTCCGCCGTGCGCTTGTTTTCAGAGCGTGGTTTTGTTTTGCCAACAGCAAGTGGTCAGTTTGCAGGATTGGCCAAATCGCTTGCTGCTTTTCAGTAAGTCGATCGCCTGGATTGCCCTTGGATTGATAAAAGGACGCTAGGCAAAAGTTGCCGGCCGGCACCCGATCCGAGCATTTCTTGCCGGGTGCGATGCGCACTTCTCCAGCATTTTCGCGGCTTGCTGTCTGGCGCGCGGCTTGCACCAGGGCCTTCGGGGCACTTCGCCAACGGATTGAGGAGGTGGATGTCGCATGACAGTTTCATCCTTAGGCGCCTCGACCAGTGCGTATTCGTATTTGCAGTCCCTGCTGCCCCAGCAGCCGGATGATAGTAAGCGAACGGGATCATCCGATCCCGTCACCGAGCTCCTGAAAGCGTTCTATCCCAATAGCTCCGCGGAGGCGGGGGCGGGCCCGCCGGACGCGTCCGGGGGAGGCGGCACCGGGACGCTCTCGCCCTTCAATCCGGACACGATGACGGCGTTGATGTCTGCGCAGGAGCAGCCATCGAGCGGCAATCCGTTCGTGACGGCACGCGCCCAGTCGCTGTTCTCGCAATTGGACGGCAACGGTGATGGCCAAGTCAGCCAGTCTGAGTTCGAGAACGTGTTCGGCTCAAACGCCGACACGTCCAAGGTTGATGGCCTGTTCAACGCCCTCGATGGCAACGGCGATGGCTCGGTGAGCCTGGACGAGCTGACATCGGCGGCGCAAGCGAGCCACGCTCATCACCACGGCCACCACCATCATGCCGGCGGAGGCCAGAGTATCGGCCAGACCATTGACGCGCTGCTGACGTCGGGCACGCAGGGCGCCAATGTCGACAGCACGTCCAATGCGGACGGCTCCAGCACGACGACCATCAGCTATGCCGATGGATCGAAGGTCGCGCTGACCACGCCACCGGGCTCGAGCAATGCGGGCTCGGGTGATTCGGGGGGTGATTCGGCATCGCCGGGATCGGGCGGCACGAATTCGGGCAATACGAATTCAGGCAACTCGAATTACGCGAGCCTGCTGGAGCAGTTGATCCGCCTCCAGGCCCAGGTGCTCTCGGTGTCATCCAGCCAGAGCCTGGCGACCAGCCAGACGCTTGCTAACGTCTAGTCTGACTCCAAAAAAAGAGAAAAGGACTCGATGGATCATCCGGCTGCGCCGCGGTACGGCGTAGCCGGCTCATAAGACAATCACGGCCTAACACCAATTGAGACTTCCCAGCTGCCCAAAGCCTGCCAATGGGCTGCCGTGCAGCGGTCAATCGGGCGCTTTGAGGAATTTCCTTAAGCTTTTGGGCTTATGCACTCGTGCGGCGCCGGATGCGCTTCTGCGGCATTTCGGCACGCCAAAATTCATCTGCATGCTTGGCGCAATAGCCCGCGTCCATGATTGGCGCGGGGCTTGAAACGCAAGAATGCGTTTCTCAGATCGCCGGTCGCCGCCTGCGGCGCCGGCCGATTCCGGTTGCACTGCAGCAAGGTGCATGCGCCGGCGGCGAGCGGTTTGCGCTGAACATTGGGACAAATCGCAAGGAAGGACCAAATGTTCGACGTGAGTAAACGCATTCCCAAAAACGATGTCGATGGTGAGACCGCCCGACCGGTTGGCGGCACGCTGCTCGAGCGGCTGGCTGACGCCGAAGGCCAGCGGATCTATCTGCCGCGCGGCTCGGCACAGTCCGGCTTCGGGCCCAGATCCTACTACTACCCGGCATCCGACAGCGGCGTGATGCCGAGCTGGGTGGCCGACGAGGCTTGGCGCAAGCGCACCCGCCGCGTCAACTGACAGGTCAATGGACGAGTCGATCGACAGGCCATTGGACGAGTCGATTGACCGGTCACGGCAGCACGCAAGAGCAGTGCTGGTCGCGTCGGTTGCAAGCGCCCCGCCCATGGGCGCTTGCGGGCACCGCCAGCATCTCGATCGGGTGCCATAGTAATCCTTCATCTCGCCAAATTTTTCTGGCGCACTGCGCCAGGAGCCTAACGATTGATTAGGCGGGCGCCCGCATTCTTGTGCGGCGATTTGGGGGTGCCACGTTGAGTGCCAAGATTATCAGGCTGAGCGACCATCAGGTCGCGAGTGAAGCCGACCTCGCCATCGACCTGCGTACGGCCGTCGATGTCGCGATTCGAGACCTGCGAGAAATCGCTGGCTGTTGGGGCACCGACGTCGCGCGGGAGCGGCTCATCGAGTGCCAGGACATGCTGCAGAAAGTCTTGGCGGCGTCCTGAAGCGGTTTGCGGCGGATTTAGCACTGGCCTAGCGCGCCTGTCCGCCGCGCCCCCAAGGCTATGGGTCTTGCTATCCGCCGACGCAGGCGTGAAAGCCACGCCTCACACCACCGCGGCCGGCTGCTTTGGCGCCGATTGCTCCGAATCGCCGAACAAGGTCATCAGCGCACGCTTGATCGCGGCCTGCCGCGTCGCCGCGGTGATCTTGGCGCCGAGGAGGTCGGTCACGTAGAACACGTCGACCACGCGCTCGCCGAAGGTCGCCACATGCGCGGAGGCGATGTTGAGGTTGAGCTTGGAGAGCGTGGCGGTGAGCTCAAACAAGAGACCAGGGCGATCGAGCCCGGTCACCTCCACCATGGTGTAGCGGTTCGACCAGTTGTTGTTGATCGTCACCTCTGGCTCGATCGCAAAGGCCTTGATGCGGCCCTTCGGTGGCGGCCGGTTGGCCATCATGTCGGGAATCTTGATGGCGCCAGTGAGCGCTTTCTCGATGGTGTCGGCGACACGCGCAGCGCGTCGCCGCTCGTCCTCCTCGTGCTCGAACTCGCGCGTGAGCGCGATGGTGTCGAGTGCGCGCCCGTCAGTGGTGGTGAAGATCTGCGCGTCCACGATATTGGCGCCAGCCATCGCGCAGGCGCCCGCGATGATCGAAAGGAGCCACGGATGGTCGGGTGCGAACACGGTCAGCTCGGTGACGCTGCGCGCGGTATCGAAGCTCACGGTGGTGGCGAGCGATCTGCCGGCAACCTCCGCATCCCGCACGAAGCGTGCGTGCTCGATCTTCTGCGGCAGGTCGACCTTGAGCCAATAGGCCGGATAGTGGCGCGCCATGTAGGCGTCGATCTCGCCGGCTTGCCAGTCGGTGAGCGCGCGCTTGAGCTCGGCCTGTGCGATGGCGACCCGCTGCGCGCGGTTGACCTCGGAGAAGCCGCCGGTGAGCACCGGCTCGGTCTCATAATATAGCGTACGGATGAGCTGCGCCTTCCAACCGTTCCAGACTCCCGGACCGACGCCCTTGATGTCGGCGGTGGTGAGCAGCGTGAGCAGCTTGAGCCGCTCGACCGACTGTACAACTTCAGCGAAGGTCTGGATGGTGACGCGGTCGGAGAGGTCGCGCGACTGCGCGACCGACGACATGACCAGATGCTGCTCGACCAGCCAGGCGGCGGTGTCGGTCTCCGCCGGCGTGAAGCCGAGGCGCGGGCAGAAGCGGCGCGCTACGCGTGCGCCCGCGATCGAATGGTCCTCGATGCGGCCCTTGGCGATGTCGTGCAGGAACAGCGCCACGTACAGGATCCTGCGGCTTGCGGGTAGCAGCGTGCGCATCAGCTCGGTCGCGAACGTGGTGTCCTGCGAGCGGCCGGCCTCGATGTCGGCAAGGATGCCGATGCAGCGCAAGAGATGCTCGTCCACCGTATAGTGGTGATACATGTTGAACTGCATCATCGCCACGATGCGGCCAAACGAGCGCACGAACTGGCCAAGCACGCCGACCTCGTTCATTCGCCGCAACACGATCTCGGAATCGTTCTTGGAGGTGAGGATCTCGAGGAACAGCCGGTTGGCTTCCTCGTTGATGCGTAGCTTGTCGTCGATGAGCTTGAGCGAGCGCGTGACCGAGCGCATGGCATCGGGATGGAAGGCGAGGCCGTATTTCTGCGCCAGGTAGAAGATGCGGATGAGGTTGACCGGATCGCGCGTGAAGACATCGGCATCCGCAAGCGTGATGCGATTGTAGTCGACGATGAAATCGTCGGTCTCGACGAACGTGCGGCGGGGGCGCGGGCGCAGACGCGCCATCATGCGATTGAGCACGGGCATCGGCTTGGTCTGCCGGTCCTCGAGCTCGGCGCACAGGATGGCGGTGAGGTCGCCGACATCCTTGGCGACCAGGAAGTAGTGCTTCATGAAGCGCTCGACGTCGCGCTGACCCGGATGCGAAGTGTAGCCAAGCCGGACCGCGACCTCGCGCTGGATATCGAAGGAAAGCCTCTCCTCGGCGCGCCCGGTGAGGAAATGCATGTTGCAGCGGACCGCCCACAGGAAGTCGCCGCAGCGGCGGAAGCGGCGGTACTCGCGCGGATCGTAGACGCCGAACTTGATCAGCTCCTCGCGTTCGCTTACCCGGTAGACGTACTTGGCGATCCAGTAGAGCGTGTG
Source organism: uncultured Alphaproteobacteria bacterium (assembly GCA_963745515.1). Taxonomy (GTDB): domain Bacteria; phylum Pseudomonadota; class Alphaproteobacteria; order Rhizobiales; family Xanthobacteraceae; genus VAZQ01. Next base: position 40,616 of record CAVUXO010000002.1, on the reverse strand, counting down.
CAGGTCGCGCAGGCCGCCCTTGCCGTCCTTGACGTTGGGCTCGACCAGGTAGCGTGACTGGCCGGCGCGGCGATGGCGCTCCTCACGCTCCGCGAGCTTGGCGGATACGAACTCCGCGGCGGTGTTCTGTACGACCTCCTTGTCGAAACGGACCATCAGCTCGTCGAAGAGCTTGCGCTCGCCGAGCAGGAAGCGCGCCTCGAGGATCGCGGTTCGGATGGTCATGTCCGCCTTCGACTGGCGGATGCACTCGTTCACCGAGCGGGTGGCGTGCCCGACCTTGAGACCCATGTCCCACATGCAATAGAGGATCGCTTCGGCGATGGATTCGCCCCATGCGGTTCGTTTGTAGGGCAGGAGGAAGAGGAGATCGATGTCCGAGCCCGGCGCCAGGATGCCACGGCCATAGCCGCCGGTTGCCACGATCGCCATGCGCTCGGCTTCCGACGGATTGTCGGCCGGATAGAGATGCCTCTGCGCGAATTCGAACAGAATGCGGATGATCTCATCCTGCATGAAACACAGCCGCTCGGCGCACAGCCGGCCGCGGCGGTCACGCAGCAGCATGCGCTCTACGACCGCGCGTCCACGCGTGAGGGCAGCCTTGAGCTTCTGAGCGACGGCGGTGCGCAGCTCGCGCTCGTTGCCGCTGTGCAGCGCCTGCAATTGCTCGAGCTCGGCCGCGACCGCGGCCGCGTCGAAGATCTCGGCGAAGCCTGCCGGAGCAGGGGAGGGGACCGGCGCGGGCACGTTGAGCATGGGTTCTCGATTAGCGGAGCAGGCGCCAGCTGTCACGGAGAAGCCGCGCGCTTTTCGCCTTACGGCGGGGGAAAGGGCAATCGGCAAACCACCCTTGCTAGCTGACGATATAGTATATTATTTCTCTGCATTGCAGATGCGAAGAAAAGTGTTTCTGTTGACCCCCATCAACCCACCGTATATAGAATAAATCTAGCGCCGATTTGAGCATGCAGCTTGCGGGCGCTTAATAAATGCAGCTAAAGCGCGGATGCCCGCGCCAAGCTGAGTGAGCTGGCGGGCTGAACAATCCCGCCCCTGAGTGCTGTCGTCCCGCCCGCCTTGCCGCGGTGTGGGTCTTACGTGTGGAGGATACCGATGAGTTTCTGTTCCCGGCGCATCCTGCTGGCAGCGGTGCTGACCGTCGCGACCGGAGCGGGCGTCAATGCCGCCGAAAAACCCAAGGAGATCCGCATCGACTGGGCGACCTACAATCCGGTGTCGATGCTGCTCAAGGAGAAGGGCTACCTCGAGCGCGAGCTCGCCAAGGACAACATCGCGGTGCGCTGGGTGCAGACGGTCTCGTCCAGCAACGCGCTGCAGTTCCTCAATGCAGGCTCGATCGACTTCGGCTCGACCGCGGGCTCGGCAGCGCTGGTCGCCAAGGTCAACGGCAACCCGATCAAGTCGGTGTACGTCTATTCCAAGCCGGAGTGGACCGCGCTCGTGGTGGCGAAGGATTCCAAGATCACCAAGCTCGCAGACCTCAAGGGCAAGAAGATCGCGATGGTGCGTGGCACCGACCCGCACATCTTCGCGGTGCGAGCGCTGCTCGCCGCCGGCCTCACCGACAAGGACATCACGCCGGTGCTGGTGCAGCAGCATGCCGACGGCGGCACCGCGCTGATCCGCGGCGACGTCGACGCCTGGGCGGGCCTCGACCCGATGATGGCGCAGCATGAGATCATCGATGGCGCCAAGCTGTTCTATCGCAATGCCGACGCCAACACCTGGGGCATCCTCAACACCCGCGAGGAGTTCGCGAAGGACAACCCCGACCTCGTCAAGCGCGTGATCTCGGCCTACGAGGAGGCGCGCAAGTATTCGCTCGCCAACTACGACGAGCTCAAGAAGATCTTCGTCGGCGTCGACCAAGCTGCGCGACGACGTGGTCGACAAGCAGCTCAAGGAGCGCACCGGGCTGGTCTACAACAAGATCGGCCCGGCGCAGCGCGAGTCGATCCTGGAGGCTGGCATTGCGCTGCAGAAGGCCGGCGTGATCGGCCCGCGCGTCGACGTCAAGAAGTCGCTCGACGACCTGATCGACGATCGTTACGTGGTCACGAACTGAGGCGTTGCCCTAAGTTGTAGCCCGCATTGAGCGTTAGCGAAATGCGGGAACGACCGAGCATCTGCATCATCGTTCCCGGATGTCGCCATAGCGCGTCGAAGACGCGCGTAAACGCGTTTATGGCTCCATCCAGGCTGCTGGCTTCGGCACGTCTGGCCACACCGGGTGAGGGCGTCACCCGTTGCATTCTGTGAGCGGGTTATGTCTCTTGTGTCCATGACCGCAACCACCGGAGAAGCCGGAACCGAGCGCGCCGCGCCCGAGAAGGCCGAAAAGAGCCTGCTGTCACGCCTGGCTTGGCCGACCCTCGGGCTGGTGCTGCCGGTGACGCTCGCAGCCGGCTGGGAGATTGCGGTCGGGCTTGGCCTCTCGAGCGGGCGGCTGTTGCCACCGCCATCGGTTATCTTCGATACCTTTGTCGATCTCGCCGCAACCGGCGAGCTGCAGCGCCATGCGCTCGCGACCCTCTCGCGCGTGGCGGCCGGCTTCGTCTGCGGCGTCGCGGCCGGCACCCTGGTGGGCGCCATTGCGGGCTATTCGGGGCTGACCCACCGTCTCGTCGACCCGACCTTGCAGGCGCTGCGCTCGATCCCCTCGATTGCCTGGGTGCCGCTCTTCATCCTCTGGTTCGGCATCTTCGAGGCCTCCAAGATCATCCTGATCGCGGTCGGCGTGTTCTTCCCGGTCTATCTCGGCGTCATGGGCGCGGTCATCTCGGTCGATCGCAAGATCGTCGAGGTCGGCCGCGTGTTCCGCCTCTCCGGTCCCGCGATGGTGTGGCGCATCTTGTTGCCGGCGGTGATGCCGGCCTACGTGATCTCGCTGCGCGCAGGGCTCGGGCTTGGCTGGATGTTCGTGGTGGCGGCCGAGTTCCTCGGCGCCTCGACCGGCCTGGGCTTTCTCCTCATCGACGGACAGCAACTCGGCAAGCCAGCGCAGATCGTAGCTGCGATCGTGGCCTTTGCCATCCTCGGCAAGTTCACCGACTATCTCATTTCGGCAATCGCTGCGCCGTTCCTGCGCTGGGAAGACCGGTTCGCGCGGAGCTAGGAGCATTTTCAGGAAAAGTGGCCACCGGTTTTCCGTCCGAAAATCCGACCAAGCAAGGATTCTCCATGCTGGTGCTCGACCACGTCGGCAAGACCTATCCCAACGGCGTGCATGCGCTCGAAGGCATTTCCCTGACCGTCGTGCCGGGCGAAATCCTGGTCGTCATCGGCGGCTCGGGCTGCGGCAAGTCGACCATGCTGCGCGCGATCTCCGGCCTCGACACGCCGTCGCAAGGCACTGTCTCGCTCGACGGCGCCGCCATCACGGCGCCACGCGAGGAGATCGGCATCATCTTCCAGGAGCCGCGCCTGCTGCCTTGGCTCACTGTCGCCGACAATGTCGGCTTCGGCCTCGATGGGGTGCCGCGCGAGGAGCGGCGCGAGCGCGTTCACCGTGCGCTCGCGCGCGTCGGTCTCGCCGACAAGGCGAACGTATGGCCGCGCGAATTGTCCGGCGGGCAGGCGCAGCGCGTCGCAATCGCGCGCGCGCTGGTGCCGCGCCCGCAAGTGCTGCTGCTGGACGAGCCGTTCTCCGCGCTCGATGCCTTCACGCGCGCCGATCTGCAGGTGCACCTGCTCGACCTCTGGGCCGAGCTCAAGCCGACCCTGATCATGGTGACCCATGATGTCGAGGAGGCGGTCGTGCTTGCCGACCGGATCATGGTGATGCGCCCGCGGCCGGGGCGCGTCTACGAGGAGATCGGCTGCGACCTGCCGCGCCCGCGCGACCGGCAGTCGGCGGCCTTCGACTTCGTCAAGCGCCGCGTGCTGGCCGCGCTCGACCGCTCGCTCGAGCGCGCGGTCATTACCGATGCCGGCGAGGTCAAGGCGGCTCAGGGCGGCGGCCTCTGGTGGTGAGGCGGCTGCCTCGCTATATGCGGGGCCCGGACCATCATTTCAGGAGTGTCCGAATGGACGCCACCGCGCTGCGCGCCATGCAGGCGCCGCTCAAGGACCGCTACAAGAGCGACCCCAAGTCCGCCTTCATCACGCTCAAGGCCAAGGGTTCGCTCGACGACACCAACATCGCCTGCAAGGTCGAGACCGGGCGCGCGCTCGCGGTCGCGGGGCTGCATCCCGCCACCGGCGGCTCCGGGATGGAGCTCTGCTCGGGCGACATGCTGCTCGAGGCGCTGGTCGCCTGCGCCGGCGTCACACTCAAGGCGGTGGCGACCGCGCTCGATATCCCGCTCAAGTCCGGTCACGTCTCGGCCGAGGGCGATCTCGATTTCCGCGGCACGCTCGGCGTCGACAAGACCGCGCCGGTCGGCTTTGCGCAGATCAGCCTGCGCTTCGACGTCGACACCGACGCGCCGCAGGAGAAGCTCGATCAGCTGCTCAAGCTCACCGAGCGCTATTGCGTGGTCTATCAGACGATCAAGAGCGGGCCGCCGGTCGAGGTGACGCTCAAGCGCGGGTGAATCTAATCAAGCGCGCGAACGCTCCGGCGCTTGCGGTCGCTTAGCTTCGGCAGCTTGGTCAGCTGGTCACCGACCTCCCGTTGCGCAAGGCGCAGCTCGTAGAGCTTCTGCAGGTTGAGCCAGTATTCAGCGCTGGTGCCGAACCAGTGTCCGAGACGCAACGCCGTGTCCGCGGTCACGCCGCGTTGCGCGTTGATGATTGCCGTAATGCGGTTCACAGGCACCTCGATCTGGCGTGCAAGTTCAGTTGCGCTGATGCCGAGTTCCTTGAGCTCTTCGGCGAGATGTTCACCGGGGTGGATTGGGGTGCGGGCCAAACGTGCCTCCTTCAGCGGTAGTCAGCAAGACGACTGCTTGTTTCGCCTTCGCTCAGTCCGATAGCATCGCGGCGAAGGCCAGACCAGGAAGCACTGCAATGCCACAACCGGATGCCGACGACATTGTTCTGATCACCGGCGCCAGTGGCTTTGTCGGCTCCGCCATTGCGATTGCGGCCCGACACGCGGGCTACCGCGTGCGCGTCCTGGTGCGGGCCTCGAGCCCGCGCGGCAACATCCAGCCGGGCGATGACGTGGTCATTGGCGACATCCGAGACCGTGCTTCGCTTGCCAATGCGCTGCGCGGCGTGCGCTACCTGATCCATGCGGCCGCCGATTATCGGCTGTGGTCGCGCACGCCCTCCGAGATCATCACGACCAATGCGGAAGGTACGCGCTGCGTGATGGAGGAGGCGCTGCGCGCCGGCGTCGAGCGGATCGTTTACACCAGCAGCGTTGCGACGATTGCGTTGCGAGACGGCACGCCGGCCGACGAAAGCTCGCCGCTGTCCGAGCATGATGCGATCGGCGCCTACAAGAAGAGCAAGGTGATCGCCGAACGCCTGGTCGAGGACATGGTGCAGCGCCAGCGGCTGCCCGCCGTGATCGTCAACCCTTCGACCCCGATCGGCCCGCGCGACGTGAAGCCGACGCCGACCGGCCGTATCATCGTCGAGGCCGCGAGCGGCCGTATGCCGGCGTTCGTGGATACCGGGCTCAATCTGGTGCATGTCGACGACGTGGCCGCCGGCCACCTCGCGGCGCTCGCGCGCGGCACCATCGGCGAGCGCTACATCCTGGGCGGCGAGAACGTCTACCTGCGCGACATGCTGGCCGAGATCGCAAGCGTCGTCGGCCGCAAGCCGCCGCGCGTTCGGCTGCCGATCGCGCCGCTGTATCCGCTCGCGCTTGTCGCTGAGGGTGTGGGTCTCATCACCGGGCGCGAGCCGTTCCTGACGCTCGATGGCCTGCGCATGGCGCGTCATCTCATGTTCTTCAACGACGCCAAGGCGCGCCGCGAGCTCGGCTACTCGGCGCGGCCCTACCGCGACGGCATCGCGGATGCGATCGCGTGGTTCAGGCAGCACGGCTATTTGCGCTGATCAGAAGTCCGCGTACCCGCCGAGATGAAGCTCGCGCGCCGCCACGATGACGTCAGAGGCAGTGAGCGCTGCTAGCTCCTCGGCATAGTGATAGCCCGGTGCGTGCCCCGTGAAACTCATCTGTGGTCGCCGGATGCAGGTAGATTTCGCTGCGCCCCTCAGGCAGATGCCGCAGCAGGCCGAGGAGCCGCGATGTCGTCATGGCGCCCGACCAGGCGAGGCCGAACACCGCATCTGGCGTCTCCAAGCCAGCGCGTCGAGCGCGCCAATCAAGCAATGCCGCCCAGGGTGCGGTGACCCAGGCGGGAACGCGCGACGCTTGCGGCTCGACTGGCTGAAAGCACGGCGCGCAGACTCGCGCGGCACTCTAAGCCCGCGCAGCCCATAGCGGGCGCCGACCGCCATGATCTCTGCTGCAATCATCGGATGAAGATGGAAATGCTTGTGCGCGTTGACGTGATCGAGCGTGAGGCCGGTCGCGCGAAACGCTTCGAACTGCGCTTCGATCTCGGCGCGGAGCTGCCGCCGCACGTTTCGCCGCAGCGCAATGTCGAGGCCGAGCCGCGCCATGTCGATGCGGAAGAATCCTCTTGCATCGACCAGATTGGGCACGCGCTCAGGCGGCAGCGCGGGTAAGCCTTCGACCAGGACGACATGCAGGCCGACGCGCAGCCGCGGCAGCCTCCGCGCGCGCGTGACCGCGTCCTCGGCGGCGGGGCCTGCCACCATGAGGCTTGCGGCGGTGAGGATGCCGCGCTGATGCGCAATCTCGACGGCGTCGTTGACCTCGCGCGCGAGCCCGAAATCGTCGGCGGTGACGACGAGCTGTCTCAGTGCGCCGGCTCCCGGCGCTCGCGCAGAAAGCGGAAGAACTCCAGTCCCTCGCGCAGGCGCCGCTTCATCATGTCCGGGCTCATGATCATCTCACCCACGATCGAGGCGATCTTGGGCGCGCGGAAATAGAAGCGCTTGTAGAAGTCGTCGACCGACTGGAAGATCTCGGTATGGCTGAGATGCGGATAATTGAGCGACGCGACCTGCGTGCCGCGATCGGTCAACAGGTCCATGTTCTCATCGACCAGCCAGCGGTTTTCCATGGCCTGTTTGTAGAGGAATGTCCCCGGATAGGGCGCGGCAAGCGACACCTGGATGGTGTGTGGATTGATCTCGGTCGCGAACTTGATCGTTTCCTCGATCGTCTCCTTGGTCTCGCCGGGCAGGCCGAGAATGAAGGTGCCGTGGATGACGATGCCGAGCTCGTGGCAATCCTTGGTGAAGCGCTTCGCGACGTCGACGCGCATGCCCTTCTTGATGTTGTGCAGGATTTTCTGATTGCCGGATTCATAGCCGACGAGCAGCAGGCGCAGCCCGTTGTCCTTCATCACCTCGAGCGCCTCGCGCGGCACATTGGCCTTGGCGTTGCATGACCACACGATGCCGAGCTTGCCGATCGCGCGTGCGAGCTCCATGACGCGTGGCACGTTGTCGGTCAGGGTGTCGTCATCGAAGAAGAACTCCTTCACCTGCGGGAAGGCGTTGCGCGCCCATGTCGAGCTCCTCGATCACGTGGGCGACGCTGCGCACGCGATAGCGATGCCCGCCGATGGTCTGCGGCCACAGGCAGAAGGTGCAGCGCGATTTGCAGCCGCGCCCGGTATAGAACGAGATGTAGGGATGCTTGAGATAGCCGCCGAAATAATTCTCGATCACCAGGTCGCGCTTGTAGACCGGCGTGACGAACGGAAGCTCGTCCATGTTCTCGAGGACGGCGCGCTCGTCGTTGTGCACGATGGTGCCGTCGCCCTTGCGCCACGACAGGCCCGCGACGCTGGCGAGATCGCGGCCCTCGGCGACCTCCTTGATGGCGAAATCGAACTCGTTGCGTGCCACGAAATCGATGGCCTGCGAGGCCTCCAGACTCTTTTCGGGCTCAACCGCGACCTTGGCGCCGATCAGGCCGATCTTGAGGCTGGGCTTAAGCGCCTTGAGCGCCTCGGCGGTGCGCACGTCGGAGGAGAATGATGGCGTCGAGGTATGCATCACCACGAGATCGCGGCTCGTTGCCTCGGGGGCGACGTCCTCGAACTTGAGCCGATGCGGCGGCGCGTCGATCAGCTTCGAGCCTTCGACCAGTGCGGCCGGCTGCGCGAGCCAGGTCGGGTACCAGAAAGAGCGCACCTCGCGGCTCATCTGGTAGCGCGCACCGGCGCCACCGTCGAAGCCGTCAAACGACGGCGCCTGCAGGAAAAGCGTTTTCATCATGCCGGTCGCACTCCACGGGTCCCATTGCTGCATGTCGTTAGGACAACAGCGGCGCTACAGGTTCTTTCGTGCAGGTTTCGCCCCCAGAAGACGACCATATGTGACATGCCTGCACAAGCCAAGTTGGTATTGGAGTGCGTGCTCACACCTTTTTGGCCTCAAGCCAACGCATAGACGATTGTGGTTTCGAGCTTGCTCTCGTCCTCTTGCCAATCGCCATAGATTTCCTGGCTCCAGACGCCGATCTTTTCGCCATTCTGGCTGAACCAGTGGCGGAGGGCCTCGTGCGCGGCGGAAAGGCCTCCATAGGGGCCACGGTGCACCGTCAAAGCCGCGCGGCCGGCTGGAGTCGTCACGCAGGTGACCTGGCCGTGCGGATCAAAGATACGCGTGACCTCGACGCCAAAGTCGACATCAAATCCGGTCACCGGATTGCCGGAGGCGTGATCGTAGTGAAAGACATTGTGGCCGTCGGTGCGCAGACCCGGATTGCTGCGGAGAAACGCCCACACTTGATCGAGAGCGGGCCGGAAGGCCGTCGCAACTTCCCCTGCACGGACGCGTCGGCGCACGGCGGCGAGGATGCGGGCCGGCACGGTTTCGATGGTCACGACGTAAGCCATTGTCGCGTTCTCCCGATCAGAGTCTCCTGCTGCGCCTTTGCAGAGCGCTCGCCACGCGCAGCGTATAGGCAAGGAGGTCTCTATGGCGCGCAGATGGCGGATAGACGGGATCTTGTCAGAATTTCTGAGATGCGAGGCGCGAGCTTCGGCGTGGCGCGCGGCCGCGAATGCAAAAAGAATATTTCCTCGCCGACAAATACATACCGTCACCGCCGCCAGGCTTCCGCGGCAGTGCTCCCTTGGCATGCAAGAACGAAACTGTTGAAGACACGGCGCGCAACTGACTTCTGAGGGCCGAAGGGCTCCTCCCGGCGACGCACTCTACAGCGACGGCATTGTCGGCCTTCGCTCGTGCGACTGGATCATTTTCGACCCGTCGGCAGTGGCACCCAGCAAACAATCGCCACCTGCCTGACGGGACGAGATCTCCCTAGCTTTCCGGCGGCAGCACGACACAGTAGACGTGCTCCGGTTTGCCGCTGAAGTTATGCGGCGCGCAGACGTGGAAGCCCTGATCCGGGGCACTTACCTTCACGACCTTGCTGGGCAGGACAGGGACCCACGTGCCGTCTACCTTGACCTCGTAGTGGTCGCCCACCTGGCGTCCCGAGGTCGGACGGCAGTCGGCAAGATTGCAGCACGAGACCTTGGTTTCCGGCGTCACCAGGCGCTGGTAGAAATCCCCGTGCCACTGGTCATGGCCGTGACCGAAATGGCCATCCTGAGCGAACGCACTCGAGCACAGGCAGAGGAGGACGGTAGCGAGCAGGTATCTCACGCGAACCTCCTTTCAATGGACAGGATTGTCCGCATAGGAGCGTAGGATGATTCGCGTCGGCTCCTCGTTTCTGGCGTGTTGACAAGTAACGTTTGGATGACGGTGTGGCCGCAGGGCAACTTTTCCATATGAAAATTGCAAGCGAAGGTAGCCATCTTTGCGCGTCGGCAAGTCCCGGTCTCCCGCACCTGACATCGTAGTCACAGGACTACAGTCCCAGGACCGCCGGCACGGCGCGCAAGCGCTAAAGGTACAACGCTCGACACCATGGTTGTATCTCTTGGCCAAATCTCTTGGCCACGCATCTCGCACTTATCAAAGAACGACGACAGTGTGCCGTGAAGTTCGGCACAGAGACCTTTCTCTTGTCAGTGGCAGATCCTTGCCACTGGGCCTGAGCACCCGCAGGGCCAACGTCCGTGTTGGATCATGGGCCGCGGGCGTCTAAGATATCTCCGGAAGTCCGCGCCTTTTTTACATTCCATGTGACCTGGGAGTGGAAGCGCCATGCACCTTCCCCGTCGTCGATTCTTGCATCTTGCTGCGGGCATTGCCGCATTCCCGGCGCTGCCGCGTCTGGCTCGGGCCCAAGCCTATCCTACGCGCTCGGTCACCCTCATCGTCCCATTCGCGGCGGGCGGTCCAACTGATGTGTGTGCCCGCATCGTCGGTGACCACATGTCGCGCACACTCGGTCAGCAGTTCATTGTCGAGAACGTCGTCGGCGCCGGCGGAACCACCGGCTCGACGCGGGCGATGCGGGCCGCGTCCGACGGTTACACCATTCAGATAGGGCAGACTGGAACGCATGCCGCGTCCGTTGCGCTCTATCCGAACCTGGCCTATCGGCCCGATGTTGATTTCGAGCCCATCGGGATGATTGTCGTCCCGCCGATCGTGATTGCGGCGAGGAAGGATTTTCCCGCAAAGGATCTCAAGGAGTTCATGGCCTATGCGCGAGCAAATCCCGACAAGCTGAACATGGCGCATGCCGGCGTCGGCTCGATCACGCATTTCACCGGTCTGATGCTGAACGCGATGATCGGGATCAAGCCTGCCCTGGTGCCGTTCAGCGGCTCCGCGCCGGCGATCAACGCGCTCGTCGCCGGTCAGGTCGACTATATCTGCGATCCGACTCCCGACATCGTGCAGCAGCTGCAAGGCGGGACGCTCAAGGTCTATGCGGTCGCAGCGCCGACGCGCAGTCCGGTTCTACCCGACGCACCGACCACGATCGAAGCGGGCTTGCCGGAGTTTCAGGTGATCGCGTGGTACGGCCTGTTTGCACCAAGAGGCACGCCGAAGCCGATCCTCGACAAGCTCTCCAACGCGCTCGATGCGGCGCTCGACAACGAGCCCGTGCGCAAGCGCCTTCTCGACCTCGGTTGTGACATTCCCGACAAGGCCCAACGGGGACCGGGGCAGCTTGCTGCACTCGTCAAGAGCGAGATCGCGCGTTGGACGCCAATTATCAAAGCGGCGAACAGGACCGAGTGAAGCTGAAACGGGATGATATCCCGCCTCAGCTCTCAACGAGGGAACGTCGCTCGGCTCCGAAAGCGCTCGTGCCTAATCCTTCACGTATTTGAACACGCCGCGAACGGTCGCTTCCGCGGTGAAGATATTGCCGGCCGCGTCGATCGCGATGCCTTCGCCCATGGCGCCCTCGGGCGCGTCGGTCTTGTGCGGTGGCACGAAGATCGTGACCTTGCCGTCCTTCAGGCTGCCGCCGCGAATGCCCTTGAGCCAGCCCGGATGCCGGCGCGGCTCGGACTCCGAGTCAGCGGCATAGATGAAGTCATCACGGCCGATCGCAAGCCCGCTGACGCGGCTGAACTCTTTGTACTCGGCGACGAACTTTCCGTCCTTGGTGAGGATCTGGACTCGATGATTGTGGCGGTCGGCGACGATCAGACGCCCCTGCGAGTCGAACTTGACCGAGTGCGGCGTGCGGAACTCGCCTGGGCCGGTGCCAGTCTTGCCGATGGTGCGCAGGAACTTGCCGTTGCGATCGAACACCGAGATGCGGCCGACGAGCTTGGGATCCTCGACATTGGTGTGACTCTCGGCGACGTAGACATCGCCATTCTCCGGATCGGTGACGACGTCGTTCGGATCGGTCAGCGCCTCCGGCGGATTGCCGCGCACGCCCGGCTGGCCGAGGGTCATCAGCACCTTGCCGTCGGGACTGAACTTGACGACGACGCTGCCCTTCTTGTCCTCGCCGGGGAACTTCTGCAGCTCATCGGGCGTCGGTGCCCGCGCGTCGCTCACCCAGACGTTGCCGTCGCGATCGACATGGATGCCGTGCGGCCACACGAACATGCCGCCGCCGAAGCTCCTGACCTCCTTGCCTTGATCGTCGAACAGATGGACCGGGTTGGCCTTGGTGCCGAGACAGCCGGGCGCGGTCCCCGGCGAGCAACGGTCGGTGGCCCATACCGACTTGCCGTCGCGATCGATGGCAACGCCGTTCGAGCCGCCCCAGGGCCGCTTCTCCTGCGTCAGCTGCGCCCAGTCGCGGATGACGCGATAGGGATTGGCGCCGCTGTTGACCGGCGGAATATCCTGCGCGATTGCGGCGTTCATAGAGATCCCGAGGACCGTCGCCGCCAGAGACCATTTTGTATACGCTGATATCGACATGCACTCCTCCCTATTCTTGAAAAGCCCGGGTCCTTGAGCCAGCGCGTCTGTCGCGCGTCCGGGTTATTGCGGCGATTGTGCACCGATCGGGCAACAGCGTTCAACCCTCCGGGATCGCTCTTATCGGCTTGGGCCCGCCGTTCGATTGCAGGCGCTGCCATTCCATGAGGTGCCAGGCGAGGAGGCTTGGCACGCCGAGCACGACATCAGGCACGCGCTTGACCAGCGAGAGCGCAATCGCCTGCTCGGGCGGAATTCCAAACAGCGCGCACAACAGCACGAGGCCGCCCTCCTGGGCGCCGAGCGCGCCCGGGATCGCAAAGGCTGCACCGCGCACCGCGTGCAGCAGACTTTCGATCACGATCGCCTCGCTAAGCCCGATCGGATGTCCCATCCAGGCGAACACGATCAAAACTTCAGCGACGCCAACGAGCCAGCCGATCATATGCACCAAGCTGCTGAGGAACAGGCGGCGCTGGCCGGCGTAGATGGTCGCCAGCTGCTCGTAGACCGCATCGATCGTGCCGAGCACCCGCCATTGCCGATCGCCGGTGAGCGTGTTCATGATCCATTGCAGGATGCGCTGTCCGGCCTTGCGCTGCGCGAGATAGAAGCCAACGAGCAGGATCGCGGCAACCGCAAGCGCGCTCGCGATGGTCTGCGCCAGACCGTCGCTTGCCCCGAGCGCGACCAGAATAGCAACGCCCAGGCAGGCAAACAGAAACTGCGTGACCGCCTGGATTAGGATGTCGACGATGATGCTTGCTGCTGCGAGCGGCCCCGCAATGCCGCGGAACATGATGAGCCGCGCCCCGATGAGGTCGCCGCCGACCTGCATCAACGGCAGGAGCGCATTGGTCGCCTCGCGAATGAAGCGTACCAGTACGCAGGTGCCGAGTGAAGGGTGATTTTTTGCGGGGAAGAGCAGCAGCCAGCCCGCCCCGGCGACGCTGACGGTGACGAGGCGCACCGCGAGGACCAGCAAGATTCCCCAGCCGACGCTCGCCGTCGCCTGCGCAATCGAGCCGATACCGGACCAGATGACGAGGCCGATGACGATCGCGATGCCGGCGAGCCATGCGATGACGCCGGCATGTTTGATGATCGTCATTGGGGGCCAAAGTCAGCGTCGGCGCGGCTTGGCGCGGAGCATTGGCCAGTTTGTTTCTGTCCTGCCTCTCCACCGTCATGCCAGGCCTCGTGCCGAGGATCCGCGTCTTGGTTCTGAAAGTAAGACGTAGATGGCCGGGACAAGAGCGCGTTCACGCGCGTCCATAGCCGGTCCTGAAGCGCGTTTACGCGCGTCTTCGACGCGCTATAGACGGGCGTAGACGCCCTTGTAGACGCGCTATGCCCAGCCATGACGAACGCGGAGCATCAATGCACCTGTAAAGCATCTTCAAATGGTGTGCGACGCGGTGGTCCTGGGCGCCGCAAGCTACCAAGGCTGCTTGATGTCGAAAGAGCGTGTCACCCCGAAACCGATTGTCAGCTGGTTGGGGGAGCCGCGCTGGGTGACCAGCGGCGAATCCGCGGCGCCGTCAGTGAGCCGGTCGTACTCCACGAACACATGGGTCGCCAATTGCGGGGTCCAGAAATAGCGCGCTTGCGCGCCCGCTCCGACCGAGCGCAGGCCGCCGCCCGCGGAATAGACCGGCAGGCCTGATGCGGCTGACTGGATATCGTCGATGCTGAAATAGGGGCTGTTCGCAGCGGCGCTCACGAGAGTGGCGCGTGGACCACCTGAAAGGGTCAGTTGCCGAGTGACCGCAAAGACGGCGTCGGCGGTGAGGTCGGCGACCAGTCCGTGGTGACCGGTTACGCCCTGCCGGACTTCGGCGCGTGCGCGCAGCCAGGGCACGAACCAGTATTCCGCGAAGGCGCCGATTTCTCCAGCCCACGGCACGTTGCCAAGGCCTTGAAGCGCCGCGCGGTCGTCGCTCTCCCGGCGGCCAATCCGGATCTGGCCGACCGGACCGACCTGGAAATTGCTGCCCTCGAACAGGGCGAAGGCAATACCATCGCGGGGCGCGCGGAAGCGCTCGGGCGTGCCGTAACGGCGGATGTCGAACAGCGGATTGGGTCGTACCGTGAAGTCCTTGGAGCCCTGGAAGATCGGCTCAACTTTGCCTTCAACCCCGACCGTGATGGTCCAGTCATAGGCGGACGGCGGGGCCTTGAAGCGGCTTTCCATGTCGGCCGCGGACGCGACCACGGGAATCGCAGCCGACGCGATGGACCCGGCCATCAGCGTGCGCCACCCCCAGGTTTGACGGTCCTGCCAGCGCCCCTTAAGTCCCCACATAAATCCCAATTAGCACCGCCGGACTCCCCCTGGCAAAAGCATTTTGGCGGCTTTTCGCAGAAAGATCAGAGGTGTTATTGCCGCGACACACCCGCGATTTTACCGGAGAGCAGACGGTAACGATTGCCTTTCCAGCTGACGCCACGGCCGAGGAAGCTCGCCACGAACACCGCGGATGAGAGCAGATCGCGCATGGGCATCAGCCCATAGGGTTGGGGAGGGAGCCCAAACCCTCGCGCGACGCCACGCAGGAGCACCATCCGGCACAGGACGGCGGCGACCGTGGCGGCTATCGCTGGCAATAGCAGGCCCGACCAGGGGCTGAGCACCAGCGCGACGACCGCCCAGGCGAGCGGGTGCATCACCACCGATCCGGCGTGGCCGAGTGGTGCGATGTTGCGGATGGTGCGCGCCCAGCGCAGCTCGTGCCGCCACAGCTCGTGCAGCGAGGGCTCGCTGCAGAGATGCGCGACCGTGAATGGCGGGATTGCGACGACCTCGCCGCGCTCGCGCACCGCCGCTCCGATCGCGTAGTCGTCATCGAGGCGGTCCGCGAACGCCGCAAAGCCGCCCATTGCATCGAGCGTTGTGTGCCTGAGTGCGATGGTCGAGCCGAAGCACGGCTGCGCCAGGCCGGACGCAAGCCCGAGCACCACGCTCGGCAGGAAATGCGCATTGATGAAGAGTGCGCCGAGTTGCGACCACGGGCCGCCCGCCGCAACCCCATGATAGAGGCAGGTGACGGCGCCGACGCGCGGCTGCTGCAGGACCGCGATCACACGTGTGAGATAGTCAGAATCGACCCGGATGTCGCTGTCAGCAAGAATGACGACGTCATGCCGGATGTGCGGCGCCATGTTGATCAGGTTGCTGACCTTGCGGTTGGCGCCATGGAGCGTCGCATCGATGATGAGCTCGATGTTGCGCGTTGGCAGCGCGCTGCGCAGACGCTCGACCACCGCGACGGCGGGGTCATGAGCGTCGGCGACGCCGCAGACGATCTGCACGGCTCCGGCGTAGCGCTGCTCCGCAAACGACATCAGGTTGTCGTAGAGACCGGCGTCGTCGCCATGGAGCGGCTTGAGGATCGTCACGGTCGGTGTGGTCGATGGCGTGCGCGGCGTTTGTGCTCGCGCGAAGCGCCCAACCAGGACCGTTGCGGCGAGCAGATAGCCGCACCCCACGATCGCGATGAGCAGGGCTGCGATCGATGACCAGAATGCGATCATGCTGGCTTCCGGGATGCGAATAAGCACCTGCCGCGAGTCCCCCGCGGCTGTCGTCCCCGCGAACGCGGGGACCCAGTAAACACGGACCAAACGCTATGTGTCGCCAGGTCTGCGACACCGGGACGACTGGGTCTCCGCGTTCGCGGGGACGACAGCAGTGAGTGTGGCTTACTCCAACACGAGCTTCTGCTCGCGGATGACCTTGGCCCAGGTTGCGGTCTCGGCCTTGATGTAGTTGCTGAACTCCTCGGGCGATGCCGCCATCGACTCGAACAGCTGCGGCGCCATGAACTTCTCCTGGAACGCCGGATCGCTCAGGATCTTGCGCACCTCGGCGTTGATCTTCATCACCACGTCGCGCGGCGTGCCGCCGGTGGTGGCGAGACCGAACCAGGTGCCGGCCTCGTAGCCCGGCACGGTCTCCAACACAGTCGGCGAATTCGGCAACTCCGGCACCCGCTTGGGGCTGCCGACGCCGAGCACCTTGAGCTTCTTCTCGTTCGCCGGCTGCACCACCAGGCTGAGGCTCACCGACATCAGATTGATGTGGCCCGGCGATGATGTCGTTGAGCGCGGGCGCGGCGCCGCGATAGTGGATCGGCTGCAGCTTCACCTTCGCCAGGTTCTCGAACTTGATCATGTTCATGTGCGGCGCGGAGCCGACGCCGGCGGTGCCGTAGGTGATCTCGCCCGGCTTCTTGTTGGCGAGATCGATGAGCTCGCGCGCGTTCTGCGCCTGCAAGCCGTTGTTGGCGATCAGCGCCTGGTTGATGCGCACGAGGCCGGTGATCGGCGCGAGGTCCTTCTCGGTGTCGTAGGAGAGCTTGTCCTTGGGATAGAGCGTCGGGATTGAGCACGTAGGTGCCGGCCTCGGCGACCAGCAGCGTGTGGCCGTCGGGCGGCGCCTTGGCGACCGCCTGCGCGCCGATGATGTGGGCGCCGCCGCCCTTGTTCTCGATCACGACCTGCTGGCCCCAGGCCTCCGGACAGCCGCTGACCGACGGCGCGCGCCACCACGTCGCTCACGCCGCCGGCGGCGGCGGTCACCACGATGGTGACGGTCTTCGAGGGATACGTCTGTGCCTGCGCAGCCGTGGTCGCGAGCAGACTGCCGAGCGAGAGCGCGCTCCATGACATCGTGGTGTGCTCGCATAGGGTTCCTCTTCTGCAGGCGCGTGCATGGCGCGCCGCTGGTGACACGCGTTCAGCTTACCACAGGGCATTTTTCGGAGGCTACGGCCCCTTTGCCGCGGCCTTGTTGAGCGCAGCTTTGGCCTTGAGCGCGTAGAGCGCCTCGAGCGCCTCGCGCGGCGACATCTCGTCAGGATGCAGCGCGGCCAGCGCAGCGACCACGGCCTCGAGCGCGGCATCGTGCGGGTGGCTTGCCGGCACGCGGCGCCGCGGCAAAAAGCGGCAGATCCTCGAAGCCGCGCGGAGCGGCGCGATCCTCGGCCTCGAGCTTGGCCAGCACGACCTTGGCCCGCTCGATCACGCTCGTCGGCAGGCCCGCGAGCTTGGCCACCTGGATGCCATAGCTGCGATCGGCGGCGCCGGCCGTAACCTCATGCAGGAACACGACCTCGCCCTGCCATTCCTTCACTCGCACGGTGGCGTTGAACAGCCGCGGCAGCTTGGCCGCGAGCGCGGTCAGCTCGTGGAAATGCGTCGCGAACAGCGCGCGGCAGCGGTTCTTCTCGTGCAGGTGCTCGATCGTCGCCCAGGCGATCGAGAGGCCGTCGAAGGTCGCGGTGCCGCGTCCGATCTCGTCGAGGATCACGAGCGAGCGCTCGCCCGCCTGGTTGAGGATCGCGGCGGTCTCCACCATCTCGACCATGAAGGTCGAGCGCCCGCGCGCGAGATCGTCGGCCGCGCCGACGCGCGAGAACAGCCGGTCGACCACGCCGATGGTTGCGCGCCGCGCCGGCACGAAGCTGCCCATCTGGGCGAGGATCGCGATCAGCGCGTTCTGGCGCAGGAACGTCGACTTGCCCGCCATGTTCGGCCCGGTGAGGAGCCAGATGCGGCCGGCCTTGTGCGCGGGCGGCGGCGAGAGGTCGCAATCGTTGGCGACGAACGGGCCGCCGTCGGTCGCGAGCGCCTGCTCGACCACCGGATGGCGCCCGCCCTCGATCGTGAAGGCGAGCGAGCCGTCGACCTCCGGCCGCACATAGTCGTGCGCGACCGCGAGCTGCGCCAGCGCTGATGCCACATCGAGCGCGGCGAGCGCCTCGGCCGCAGCCTTGATCGCGTCGGCCGCCGCGGTGACCAGCGCGGACAGGCGCTCGAACGTTGCGAGCTCGATGCCGAGCGCGCGGTCGGCGGCGCTGGCGATCTTGGCTTCGAGCTCGCCGAGTTCGGTGGTGGTGAAGCGCACCTGGCCGGCGAGCGTCTGGCGATGGATGAAGGTCGCGTTGAGCGGCGCGCTCAACAGCTTCTCGCCGTTCTGCGCGGTCACGTCGACGAAATAGCCGAGCACGTTGTTGTGCTTGATCTTGAGCGCGCGCACGCCGGTGATGTCGGCATAGCGTGCCTGCAGCGCCGCGATCACGCGGCGGGTGTCGTCGCGCAGCGCGCGCGCCTCGTCGAGCGCGGTGTCGTAGCCTGCGCGCACGAAGCCGCCGTCGCGCTTGAGGTGCGGCAGCTCGTCGGCGAGCGCGGACGCAAGCTCCGCCGCGATCGCCGCATCGGGCTGCCGCAGCGCCGCGCGCGCGTCGGCGATCTCGGCGGGTAGCTGGCCGAGCGCCGCGAGCCGTCTGGCGAGGCTCGCGGCGCCGCGATGCCGTCGCGGATCGCCGCGAGATCGCGCGGCCCGCCGCGGCCGACCACGAGACGCGCGAGCGCGCGCGCGAGATCGGGTGCCGCATTGAGGCGCTGCGCGCGTCTCGCACGCGCAGAGCGCGCGTCCGCGACGAACAGCGCGACCGCATCGTGCCGCCGCGCGATCGCGGCCGGATCGGTCAGCGGAGCGGACAGCCGCTGCGCCAGCAGTGCGCGAGCCCGCCGCCGTCACGGTGCGGTCGATGGCGGCAGAGAAGCGAGCCGCGCCGCTCGCCCGCGAGCGTGCGCATCAATTCGAGATTGGCGCGCGTCGCCTGGTCGATCGCGAGCGTCGCGCCCTCGCCTTCGCGCATCGGCGGCGAGAGCGGCGGGCGCTTGCCGAGCTGCGTGCGCTCCACATAGGTGACGCAGGCTGCCGCCGCGGTGAGCTCGAGCCGCGACTGAAGCGCGCCGAAGCCGGCGCTGGTCGCGACCGCGAAATAAGCCGCGAGCCGCCGCTCGGCGGTCGCGCCGTCGAACACGTCGCGGGTGAGCGGCGTCACCGCCGGCAGCGAGCGCCAGGTCGGCGCGAGCTCGGCGTCGCCATAGAGCGCGTCGGAGACGATGATCTCGCCCGGCTCGAGCCGCGCGATCTCGGCCGCGAGCGCCGGCGCGGTCGCACTCCGGCGATGCGGAACTCGCCGGTCGAAATGTCGATCCAGGCGAGCGCGAAGCGGCCGTCCTCGCCGGTCGAGGTGCGCGCGCGCGCGATCGCGAGCAGATAATTGTTGCGCCGCGCATCAAGCAGCGTGTCCTCGGTGAGCGTGCCGGGCGTCACCAGCCGCACCACGTCGCGCCGCACGACGCTCTTTGCGCCGCGCTTCCTGCGCCTCGGCCGGGTCCTCGAGCTGCTCGCACACCGCGACGCGATGGCCGAGCGCGATCAGGCGATGCAGATACTCGTCGGAGCGATGGACCGGCACGCCGCACATCGGGATGTCGCGGCCGAGATGCTTGCCGCGCTTGGTGAGCACGATGCCCGAGCGCGCGCGAGGCGACCTCGGCGTCCTCGAAGAACAGCTCGTAGAAGTCGCCCATCCGGTAGAACAGCAGGCAATCCGGATTGGCGGCCTTGATCTCGATGTACTGCTCCATCACCGGCGTGGCGCGGCCCGCGTTCTCGGCGGGCGGACCGGACTCGAAACCTGGCGGTGTCAGGGGACGGGCAACATCCATGGCGCCGCGACGCTAGCAGAGGACGCGGGAGGATTCATGGGCAATTCATGGGGGCAACGGAGATAGCCACAGCAGACCGATCACACGTGTAGATCTGTAGGATGGGTTGAGCGCAGCGATACCCATCGCGAGATTGCGGAGATGGGTTTCGCTGCGCTCAACCCATCCTACAGCCTGCTGGATTGCGCGCTAGGCCGCGCGCCGCGAGCCGACTTGGACGGTCGCGGGCCTGCCGGTCAGGCGCGGCAGGGGCAAGCGCCTGCGATAGTGGTGCAGCCGATGCTGGATCAGCGCGAAGGCACAGAGCGCCAGGCTCGACCATACGGCGGCGCTGAAATAGAGCGCCATCCAGGCGAATTCCTGCCGCCAGTGCGCGACGTCGTGCGTGACGATCCAGCGCGTGCTCACGTCATGGAGGCCGGAGATGATGTCGAACAGCGGCTTGCCGTTCGCCTGGTCGATCTGCCAGCGCGCGAAGTACATCGGCACGTCGATCGTGACCAGGAAGGCCAGGTAGCCGACGATGCCGATAACAGTGGCCCCGATCGCCCAGCGCATGGCGCCATGGAAGTCCGTCATCAGTCGGATGAGCGCGATCGCGATCAGCAGGAAAGTGATCGCCCAGATCGAGTTCTCGATCGTGTTGCCGAGAAAGCTCGTGGTGATCACTGCGTACCAGGAGCAGATCTCCGCCGTGACAATGAAGGGAACGACCAGGCGGGCAATGCGCTGCACCGTGTCGGATTGTGTGAACCTTCCAAGCTGGCGCAGCACGATCGCCCATTGCAGCGCGAAGCAGACCTCGGCGATGGTGGCGACCGAGCGTCCGACGATGATACTCGAGAGCCAGGTATCGAACAGGCAGATCCTCTGCACATCGGCGCGCGGCAGCAGTGATCGGAATGCGCAGCCGAATACATAGGCGGCGCATAGCAGGACCATCAGCTCAAGGCCCAGGATGCGGCCGCTCGGTGCGATCGCCCTGTTGCGCAAGCGGCGATGCAGGATCAGCCACAGCATGATGTTGCCGCCGCTGACGGCGATCAGGAATATCCACCAGATCGCCACTGGATTTGACCAGGACAGCCAGTCGAGAATTCATGATCGGTCCACTTCCAAAACGTCATTCAAACTACATCGATCTGTAATAAATCTGACATCGATTGCAAGCGAAAGCAATTCGTTCCTGCGGTAATTTTATGACAGTTATATGACAGCGCGCGTGGCAGCGGCGCCTGAATTCCAATTCAATGATGCTCAATCCCAACCCAACGTTGGGGCGCGTCCGTGGTTGCGATCTCGAACCGCGAAATTATTTTGTGTCGTCAAACGCGCGATCGCGTCCGATTGGCACGTCAGCAGTGTAACGCTCTCGCTTGTTCTGGTTTAACGCTTGCTCAGCCGCCGAGCGAGAGCGCGACGCGTAGGCCGGTGTTGTAGAAATGCTTTGTGGTCCGCATCGGAGAACGGATGGCTGATCGGACCCGCCGCGACCCGGCCGCAAAGCTGCCGCCGCGAATGACGCCGATCTCGCAGCTTCCGGGCTGCGAGAAGGCGGACCCATCGATGGGCATCGCTTGTGGGTTGGGTGTCCAGCAATCCTCGACCCATTCCCAGGCGTTGCCATGCATGTCGAAGATCCCCCACGGATTGGGCTTCAGCGCTCCAACCGTTGTGGTTCCATAAGTGGCTACGTCGCTCCGACAGCCGTCGCTCCAGCCGAACTGCGAGCCGAGATCGGCAAAGCGCGCATAGCCGCAAAGCGATGTCTCGTCGTTGCCAAAGCTGTAGCGTGTTGCGGTGCCGGCGCGTGCAGCGTATTCCCACTCCGCCTCCGTGGGCAGGCGGTAAGGCTTACCGGTCCGGCGATGCAGCCAAGCCACATAAGACTGCGCCTCATGCCAGCTGATGCAGACGGCTGGGTGCAATGGGGTGACGTTGAAGCCGGGGGACAACATGGAGACCGACGGCTCCCCCCATGTGGCCACCTTGCGGCTCGGGTCAGTGATCAGCTGACAGGATCCGCCCACATTCATTCCGGTCTCCGCCACGAAGGCGGATATCTGCTCGATCGTGACCTCGAGCTTTCCGATCGCGATCCGCTTGGACATGTTAATTCGCCGCGGCGAACCTTCCACGTCGGTGTGACCATTCTCGCTGGCCGGCGAGCCCATCATGAACTCCCCGGTGGGCAGAACGATCATGTCCGGACACAAGCTGCAGTCCTTGAAGCCCGGCAGGCTGGCAAGTTGCGGTCCCGTCAAGGATGCCGTGTTGCCAAGCAGAAAGGTTGCTCCCCACACCACGCTGATGAAGACCGTTGCAATCGCAGCCCACAGGCGGGGCCCGTAGGCTGGGCTCATGCTGCCTTGCGGAGCGGTGGAAGCTGCGGGCGGGGTCGGGGCTATGTTTATGGCCCTTGTGTCGAGTGAACTCTGCGGCACTTCCGTCGTCGCGACAGTGTCGAGCAGGTAGCCGCGGCGCGAAACCGTCTTGATCAGGCTGTGATCGTCGTCGCCAAGCCTTGAGCGCAACTCGCGAATGCACTGTGCGATGGAGTCGTCGGAAACGATCACATTGGGCCAGACGGCGTCATAGAGTTCCTGCTTTGCGACCAGGCGCCCAGCATTCACCGCGAGGAATTTGAGGACCTCGAAGGTCTTGGGCCGCAACTCAAGGTCCTGATCTCCAATGCGCAGACACCCGCGCGCGAGATCGAGCGAAAACCTGTCGAAATACAAGACGCGAGACACTGCGACGTCCAGCATTCAGCATCCTTCCCTGAGGATCACCGCTTCCTCACGATCTCTACCCGAAAATTCAGAAGTCCCTCGTCGCTCCACCAGGATCTCACTGTACCTCGTGGTATCACGCGTCTGCGCATGGTCAGTCACCAAGCGTGAGCGCCACGCGTAAGCCCAAATTGAAGAAATGCTGTGCGGTCCGCATCGGCGACCGGATGGCCGATCGAACCATGAGCGAGCTTGAAGAGAAGCTGCCTCCGCGCATGACACCCATCTCACAATTTCCGGGACGCGAGAACGCAGTTCCATCGACTGGAATCTCCAGTGGATTGGGGGTCCAGCAATCCTCGACCCATTCCCAGACGTTGCCGTGCATATCGAAAATGCCCCAGGGGTTGGGCTTTAAGCTTCCAACCGGTGCGGCTCCGTAGGCGGCCACCTCACTGTGGCAGGCGTCGTGCCAGCCAAATTGCGAGGTGAGGTCTGCGAAGCGCGCATAGCCGCAGAGCGTGTTCTCGTTGTTGCCGAAACTGTAGCGGGTGGCCGCGCCGGCGCGTGCGGCATATTCCCATTCAGCTTCGGTGGGCAGCCGATAGGGTTTGCCGGTGCGCCGCTGTAGCCATGCCACATACGATTGCGCCTCATGCCAGCTGATGCAGACCGCGGGATGCGACCCAGTGATCTCGTATCCGGGATTCTCAAGTGAGCCTTCCGGCCCACTCCAAGTGGGAGGGGGGCGCTCCGGGTTCACAAGCCGGCGACAGGAGCCGCCGATAGTCATTCCGGTCTCTGTCATGAAGATGGACATCTGCTCGACCGTGACCTCGAACTTCCCGATCGCAATTCGCTTTGGGATGACCACGCGCCGCGGCAATCCTTCGACGTCAACGCGGCCGAGCTCGCTCGTGGGCGAGCCCATCATGAAATCTCCTGCTGGCAGCACGACCATCTCTGGGCAGGTCTCGCAATCCTGGAAGTCGGTTTGCTGCTCACCAACGCCGTGCCGCGGGTTAGTCAGCGTGGTGCCGCCAAGGAGAAAGGTGGCGCCCCAAACGGCGCTGAGGAAAAAGGTGAGGACTACAGCCCAGACGCGCGGTGCATGGATGGGGCCTGGATACGCGACCTGCGGCGCGAGTGTGGCTTGCCGGCCTTCGTGCGCCTTTACGGTTGCCGTAACCGGAATTTGTGGCAGCGCGCTCGTCTGTGGCAGCGCACTCGTGGTGACTGTGGCATCGAGCAGATACCCGCGGCGCGATACTGTCTTGATCAGGCTGTGATCGTCGTCCGCAAGTTTGCCACGCAACTCCCGAATGCACTGGGCGATGGAATCGTCGGAAACGATCACATTGGGCCAGACGGCGTCATAGAGCTCCTGCTTGGCGATCAGGCGGCCCGCATTGATGGCGAGGTATTTGAGAACCTCGAAAGTCTTTGGCCGCAGCTCGATGTCTTGATCGCCCGTTCGCAGGCACCCGCGTGCAAGGTCAAGCGAGAACTTGTCGAAATACAAAACGCGAGGGGCGGCAACGTCCAACATTCAACAACTCCAGGGGCTAACTACCGCTGAATCAAGGATCTTTATCCGAAAAATCAGAATTCCTTCATCACTCGATCAGGACTTGGAAGATTATTTCGCCTAGCAGAGCTGCCACGTGAAGCTTGTCCGGCAAGCTTACCGCAAACCCTTAGGGCCAAACTTGGGCTCGACGGGTGCGGTCCGCTGGTCCGGGGCAGTGGGGGCGCAGAGTCATGGAGTAGCGGCGCCATGTCCGTCGCATCCAAGCGCCTCAATGGCCCAGCCGACGGTCGCCATGGGCATCCCCACGACCACCGCGGTGGCCAGCCCACGGCCCGCGCTGTTTTTCTTGACCATAAAAAATTAACCCCTGCAGCTCCCATCTGCCGAGATCGTATCCGAATGTCTGAATTGAAACGCTTCCCATCGCTCATTGGCGATATCTATGAGGCCATCCTCGATAAGTCGGTGTGGAGCGATGTGCTCGGCAATGTGGCGCAATTTGTCGGCGCGCAAGCCGGGGCGCTGCTTTGGAGGAGCGCCAGCCAATCAATCGATGATATCCATACATTCGGGATCAAATCCCCCAGTCTGGAAACATACAAAGAGCATTACGCAAATCTCGATCCGACGACAAAGCCGCTGTTGCTGCGTGACGTGGGCGAAGTGGCTAGCACAACCGATATCATCTCGTACAGCGAGTATGTGGAGAGCCGTTTCTACACGGAGTGGGTGAAGCCGCAAGGCTTCGTCGACTCTTGGCAGGCAAGCCTTGACAAGTCCGCGCCGACCTCCGTTCACCTGATTTTCTGGCGTAACAGCAAGAATGGTAATGAAAGCGACGCGACACGGGACCGCATGCGGTTCATTGTCCCGCACCTGCGGCGGGCAGTGCTGATCAGCAATCTGGTCGATCACGGCAAGGCGGAAGCAGCCTTGTTCGGCGATACGCTCGACGGGATTGCTGCCGGTCTCTTTCTTGTCGATGCGAACGGGCGGATCCTTCATGCCAATGCCAGTGGCCAAGCGTTGCTGGCGCGAGGAGTGGTGCTGCGCGCATATGGCGGCAAGCTCGTTTCCCATGATGCGAGCGCCGAGCAGGAGCTTTACAGCGTCCTTGGCGCGG
Source organism: uncultured Alphaproteobacteria bacterium (assembly GCA_963745515.1). Classification (GTDB taxonomy): domain Bacteria; phylum Pseudomonadota; class Alphaproteobacteria; order Rhizobiales; family Xanthobacteraceae; genus VAZQ01. The sequence continues at coordinate 15,415 of CAVUXO010000002.1, read as the reverse complement.
TCGGAGCGGGGCAGGTTGCTCCGGGAACGCATACCGTCGCGGTTCCGCTGACGACGCGTCACGGCGACCGCTACGTCGCACACGTGCTGCCCCTCACGTCAGGGATGCGCCGCCGTGCCGGCGCAGGCTATGCGGCGGCAGCTGCAGTGTTCGTGCAAAAGGCGTTGCTCGACGTGCCGCCGCCGCAGGAGGCGATCGCCAAGCTCTACAAGCTGACGCCGATGGAGCTGCGCGTTCTGTTCGCCATTGTCCAAGTGGGCGGCGTGCCTGAGGTCGCCGCCATGATGGGCAGCTCTGGCAGCACCATCAGGACACATCTGCGCAGGCTGTTCTCCAAGACCGGAACCGATCGCCAAGCCGATCTGGTGAAGCTGGTAGCCGGCTACACCAATCCGCTCCTGCCGAACGCGCGTGTCTTCGAGCATCCTCATACAATCGGGGGACGCGGCGTGCCTGCGGCAAAGCTAGAGTCCAGCGGCTTGGACGGGCGCTCGAGTGATGTTGCATGTCTTTAAGGCATCAAGGCGTTTCAAGGATCAATAAGGCGTTTCAAGAATTGATCTCTCAAGCTTCAGATGCGTCAAACACCACAGGACTCAGGAGCGCCATGTCCATCCACAGAATATCCGTCCTCAGAATATCCATCCTCAGATCTCTTCTCGCTGCATTCATGTGCTGTCTTGCAGCGCCCGCTCTGGCAGAGACGATTGACGTCTATGACAATCACGGCGGCAGCGTCGTGCAATACAATGCGCGCTGGGCTGGTCTCGCAGCCCGCGGTGTCGACGTCCGCATTGTCGGTCCCTGTCAATCGGCATGCACAATCCTGCTCGGCCATATTCCGCGCAGCAAGATCTGCGTCACGCCCGCCGCCCGGTTCGGGTTCCATCTCGCGCGCCGGCAGGATGCCACGCAGATGCTCTGGAGTGCTTATCAGGCCGACATCCGCGCATGGATCGACGCCCATGGCGGCCTGAAAAAGGATTTTGTCTGGATGGGTGCTCCCGACGTCTATCGATATTTCAAAAGGTGCTGAAGCGTGATCGGGGTCGCGAGCATTTCCCAACGAGCATTCCCAACAGGCATGGCCATGAGGTTGTGAACGAATGTCAGATTGCCCGTATCATCTACCCCTGAGGATACGGGTGAGCGCCGCCGGAGAACAGGCTTCCGGATCCGCCTGCTTGGAGGCCATTTACGGGAGGCGGTGAAGGTTCTGCTGTTCTCCGGCGGTTTCACATTTCATTCAAAGCATCGGTGCACGTGCGATGCGAGCTCATCTCATTCGCGCATGATAGTCGCATTTCATCTGATGGGGGGCGAGATTGATGTGGCTTCGTGCCATAAGCCCAGTGCAACAGAACGCAGTTCCGGCGCTTGCCGCAAAAAGATCATACCAGCGACGACATTGAAAATTACCGTCAGGTGATTCGCATTTGCACGAGAACCTGCGATCTCGCACCTGATCGGAGACAGAGCGAGAGCTTGACGTCGGACGTTGCTGCATTGGGGGCGCACTTTCGAGTAGCGTGTTCTGGTCGGTGAATGGTGCCCACTCCGTCGGAACATGCGCTGGCGCCGTCGCGTTGACTGCTGTGGGCGCGCCTCCATGCCCAGAACCCCCCGTGGTCACGCGACGGCGCGCAATCCTTGCGTCAGCGCGTTGCGCGGAGATGGCGAGCGACAGTCATAGAGATCGACGGTGTGGGTTCGTCCGGCTCGGGCCGCTAACGGACCTGTTGCGCCGCTTGCAGCAGCTCCTGCAGTGGTGCCTTCCAGAATTTCGCCATGCCGGTGGTGCCATGCCCGCGCGTGTCCTCGCTCGCCGGGATCAGGTAGATGCGGCCATTCTTGACGCGCTTGATCTCGCGTTCCAGGAGCCCGGTCTCAGGCGGGTTGCGCTCGTCGTCGGCTGAATTGACGGCCAAAAGCGGCGCCACGATGCGGTCGAGCTGCGGTGCCGGATTGTAGTCGCGCGAGGACTCCCACTGGTAGAGCAGGTCGTTCGCATCGGTTGCGTCCCGTGCTGCCAGACGTTCGTCGAGGAATTTGTCGGCGCGCTCGCGCGTCGGCGCGAGCTTCTGGTAGGCCAGCGTTCCGCCGCTCGTCGCAATCGCGAAGAAGACAGTGGCCGCCTTCACCGAGCGTGGCTGGGTCGTGTAGTTGCCGTTGTTCCAATCGGGATCGTTTTTGATCGCATCGATGATCATGCGGCGCATCATCCAGTTGCGGCTCGACATCTCGGTCGGTTGCGACGCCATCGGAACGAGCGCGTCCATGAACGTGGGATAGGTCGTGCCCCACAGCCAGGTCTGCATGCCGCCCATCGAGTTGCCGATGACGAGGCGCAGGTGGCGAATGCCGAGGCCCTCGGTCGCCAGGCGATACTGCGCTAGCACCATGTCGTCGTAATTGTATTTGGGGAATTTGGTGCGCAGTCCGTCTGACGGCTTTGACGATTTTCCGGTGCCGAGCGCATCGGGCAGGATGATGAAATGTTTGGTCGCGTCGAGCGGCTGTCCGGCACCGAACAATTCGCCCGCGAACGCCTGGTTGAGCATATTGGCGCCGGAGCCGGCGGTGCCGTGCAGGATCAGCACGGGCTGCCCAGTCGGTTCGCCGACGGTTCGGTAGTGCAGGCGTATTTCCGGGATCACCTCGCCGGTGTGGAAGCGGAAGTCGCGGGCGACAAAGCTTCCTTCCTTGGGGGCCGGATAGTCCGCGGCCGAAGCCGGCAGCGTGATCAATGCGACGGCGATCGCTGCGAATAGCTGCAAGAGCTTCATCGAATCCCCCCCGATATGTTTAATGCGCCGCTAGGCCTTGCCTGAAGGCAGCCTAGCCGGTCGCGCGCAACATTTGGAGGGGGGTGGGGTGGGCGCTGTGGGCGCCGCGCCGCCTACTTGACCAGCTTCACGCCGGTCACGGCTTCCAGGTTCTTGTAGTCGATCTTCTCGCGATCTGCCTTGGGGATGTTCGAGCGAATTGAGGATCTGCAACGTCATGCGCGGATACATGGTGCCGCCCTCGGGATCGAACGGGCAGTCGGACGCGAACACGATCTTTTCGAGCGGAAAGAACTCAAGCCCGCACTTGGTCGCCGGCGTGCCGCCGAACACCGCGGTGTCGGCCCAGAAGTCCTGCTTGAAGTAGTCGAGTGGGCGCTTCTTGAGGCTCTTGCGCAGCCCGACATAGTCCTCTTCCGAGGTGCGCGAGCCCATCACGTCGTTGCCTGGCCCGAGCCGGCCTTCGAGCATCGGCACGATGCCACCGAAGTGGTGGGTGATAATCTTGAGGTTCGGGTAGTCGTCCATGATCTTGGAATAGACGAGGCGCGTCATCGCGCAGGCGGTCTCGTAGGACCAGCCGAGCGTCCACCAGATCTCGTAGAGTGACTTCTTTTCGACCAGCGGATAGTCGGGCGTCTCGGCGCCGCGCGCCGGATAAATCCAGATCGGCTTGCCGAGCTCGTTCATCTTTTTCCAGAACGGCCGGTACTCCGGCAGATCGATCGGCTTGCCGCCGACATTGGTGTAGATCTGCACGCCAAGCGCCCCGTTCTTGATCGCGCGCTCGGCCTCCGCCGCGCCAGCGTCGGGAGCACCGAGTGCCACCTGCGCGACCCAGCCCGGAAAGTGGTCTCTCTCCTTGTCGCACAGCTCGGCGAAGCCGTCGTTGCAGAGGCGGATCATCTCGTCCAGCTGCTGCGGCGTCTTGCAAAGGCTTTCGAACGGCGGCTGCGGGTAGGACAGGATCTGCTGATAGTCCTTGTGGCCGTCGACGATCTTCTTGCGAAAGTCGAGATCGTAGAGCGCCGGCAGCGAGCGCACACGCTTGCCCATGTCCTTATAGTCGCCGGCGATCTCCATCATCTTGTCGAAGAACTTCTTCGGGAAGAAATGCGTGTAGGCGTCGATGCGCATCAGAGTTCTCCGGTCATGCTCGGCGGCGGCTTGGGGGACGCTGGGTGGGCTGCCCGGGCGGGCAGCCATGGATCGTGGCGTTGTTATCCCGTCGATTGGCCGGAGTCCACGCCCGCGCGGCCGGCCTGCGACATGGCGCTCCGAGGCCTTTCCCGCCCGGGACGGCTAAGCTAGACAAACCTCGCGCCCCAAGGCGGGGGCGATTCTCGCTGCCGGAGGATGTCATGAACCGGATCGGCCGTACGCTCGGCGTCTTTGTCGTCGGACTGATGGTTACCATTGCGTTCACGTCGGCGTTTGCCCAATCCTCTTCGGTTTCCTGGCCTCAGCGCCCGGTCAAGTTTCTCGTATCGCTCGGGCCTGGCAGCGGCGCCGACATCGGCGCGCGGCTTCTGGCCGAGCGGCTGACCACGCGCTGGAACCAGCCGGTCGTGGTGGAGAACCGCCCCGGTGGCGACGCGGTCGTGGCCATTAATGCGTTCATCGGGGCCAAGGACGACCACGTCCTGCTCTATACGCCCACCTCGTCGTTCACCGCGCATCCCTATCAGCTCGACAAGATGCCCTACGACCCGCGCGAGCTCTCGCCGGTCACGCGCATCTCCAACACGCTCGTCGGCCTGGTGGTGCCGGCATCGCTCAATGTCTCGTCCGTTGCCGACTTGATGGCGATGATCAAGGCGCAGCCCGGCAAGCTCAACTACTCGACCGCGACCGGCATGACCGACGTGATCTACGAGGGTTACTTCAAAAGCGCGGGCCTCGAGATCACGCGCGTGCCCTACCGCGACGTGGTGGCGCCGCTCACCGACCTCGGCGAGAACCGCATCCAGGCCTATGTGGGCGCGCTCGCGATCGTGCAGCCGCATGTCCAGGCCGGCCGGGTGAAGCTAGTCGCGATCACGAACGCACAGGGGGCGCCCAACTATCCGGATACGCCGACTGTCGCGAAGGCTGGCTTTCCCGATATCACCTTCGACGGGCTCATCGGCCTCTTCGGCCCGAAAGACATGGCGGCGGCGGCACGCGACCGCATTGCGGCCGATGTGCGGGCCGTCCTCGGCGACGAGGTGGTGAAGTCGCGGTTCGTCGCGACCTCTCAGCTGATCAGCCCGGGAACGTCAGCGGAATTCGCCGCCTCGATCGAGGAGCAGCGCAGCAAGCTCGCCGCGATCGCCCAGAAGCTCGGCGTCAAAGCGGCGCAGTAGTAGTGTTTGTCAGCCGCGCGACGATCTCGGCCGGGATCGGCTGCGGCTTGAAGCGGCCGGGCCGGTCCTTGTCGCGCACGATCCAGACCCGGGACTCGAAGCCCTCGACCGCGAGCGCGCCGTCCTTCATCAGGCGGTGGTGCACGTGGAAGCTCGTCCGCCGCACTTCCTTGACGGTCGTCTCGATCACCACCTCGTCGCAATAGCGGGTGGGTATGAGAAAGCGCGCCCGCGTCTCGACCATCGGATAGCCATCGAAGTCGTAGGCCTTGTAAAGCTGGTGCTTGTTGCAGCCGAGTGCGGCCTCGAGCAGCACCACCGTCGAATGGTCGAACATCGCCATATAGCGCGGGTAGAACACGATGCCGGCCGGGTCGCAGTCGCCCCATTCGATGCGGACAGTCCGGCGGTTCATGAACATGGAATGGCCACCGTTCCTGCATGGCCGGGCTTGTCCCGGCCATCTACGACTTTATGCAGGTAGCAAGACGTGGATGCCCGGCACAAGGCCGGGCATGACGGATGAACTCACGCCATTTGACCCCGCCCGACACGCCCCGTAAATAACGGCCACGATCCAACCACCCGGACCATCACCCGATGCCGCGTTTCCTGTCCTTGGCCGAAGCCGTGGAGGACTGCGTCCGGGACGGCGATACCGTGGCGATGGAGGGGTTCACCCATCTCATCCCGTATGCCGCCGGCCATGAGGTCATCCGCCAGCAACGGCGCCGGCCTGACCCTCATCAAGATGACGCCCGACCTGCTCTACGACCAGCTCATCGGCATGGGCTGTGCCGAGAAGCTCGTGTTCTCCTGGGGCGGCAATCCGGGCGTCGGCTCGCTGCATCGTCTGCGCGACGCGGTCGAGAACGGCTGGCCGCATCCGCTCGCGATCGAGGAGCACTCCCACGCCGCCATGGCCAACGCCTACGAGGCGGGTGCGGCGGGGCTGCCGTGCGCCGATCTTCCGCGGCTACATCGGGGTCGACCTGCCGAAGGTCAATCCGCGCATCAAGCACATCACCTGCCCGTTCACCGGCGAGCAGCTCGCCGCCGTGCCGGCGCACCGGCCCGATGTCGCCATCATGCATGCGCTCAAGGCCGACCGCGCCGGCAATGTGCTGCTCGAGGGCATCGTCGGCGTGCAGAAGGAGGTCGTGCTTGCCTCCAAGCGCTCGATCGTCACGGTCGAAGAGATCGTCGAGGATTTCGGGCCGCGCAGCTTCAACGCCGTGATCCTGCCGGCCTGGACGGTCGGCGCGATCGTCAAGGTGCCGGGCGGCGCATATCCCTCCTACGCGCAAGGCTACTACAAGCGTGACAACGCGTTCTACATCGCCTGGGACAAGATCGCGCGCGAGCGCGAGACGTTCCTCGCCTGGATGCAGGCGAACGTGCTGGAGCAGGGCCCGGACGTGTTCGCAAAGCATGTGCAGCGCGCAAAGGCCGCTTAGGGGGCCGCATGGACCATGGCCGACTATAAGCCGAACGAGATGATGACGATTGCGGCGGCGCGCGCGCTGCGCAACGACGATGTCTGCTTCGTCGGCATCGGCATGCCGTCGGCGGCCTCGCAACCTGGCGCGGCTCACGCATGCGCCGGACATCACGCTGATCTACGAGTCCGGCACGATCGCGCACCAAGCCCGACGTGCTGCCGCTCTCGATCGGCGACGGCGAATTGTGCGAGACCGCGCTCACCACCACCACGGTGGTGGAGATGTTCCGCTACTGGCTGCAGGGCGGGCGCATGACGGTCGGCTTCCTCGGCGGCGCGCAGATCGATCGCTTCGCCAATCTCAACACCACCGTCGTCGGCGACTACGACAAGCCGAAGGTGCGGCTTCCCGGCGGCGGCGGCGCGCCCGAGATCGCCAGCGCCTGCGGCGAGATCTTCATCATCATGAGCCAGTCGCCGCGCGCGTTTGCCAAGAAGCTCGACTTCGTCACCTCCATGGGTCACGGCGAGGGCGGCGACCATCGCGCGCGCCTTGGGCTGATGACCAAGGGGCCGACCAAGCTGATCACCGACCTCTGCGTGTTCGAGCCCGATCCGGTGACGCAAGGAAATGACGGTGAGTTCGATCCATCCGGGTGTCACGCGCGGAGCGAGATCAAGGCGCAGACCGGCTGGCCGGTGCGCTTTGCAGCGACGCTGACCGAGACCGCCGAAGCCGACCGCGAATGAGCTCGCAGTGCTGCGCGACCTGCATGCGCGCACCGCGCGGGCGCACGGCACCGCGGTGTGAGGATTGGCCGTATGAAACTGAGCACAGCCTCCGTTGCTGTCGTCCCCGCGAAAGCGGGTACCCAGTATCCCAGAGCACGTGTTGTGCTGCTGGAGCGTATCGGTTGGGTCAGTGATTACTGGGTCCCCGCTTTCGCGGGGACGACGCCGAATCTTGTGGCAACGATGCCGAGATTGAAAAACGGATAGAGCCATGGCCGAAGCCTTCATCTGCGACGGACTGCGCACGCCCGATCGGCCGCTATGGCGGCGCGCTCGCCACGGTGCGCGCCGACGATCTCGCCGCCATCCCGATCAAGGCCCTGATGGCGCGCCATCCAAGGTCGACTGGTCGCGGCTCGACGAGGTCTATCTTCGGCTGCGCCAACCAGGCCGGCGAGGACAATCGCAACGTCGCGCGCATGGCGCTGCTGCTGGCCGGGCTGCCGGACGCGATCCCGGGCGTCACGGTCAACCGGCTGTGCGGCTCCGGTCTGGACGCGGTCGGCGTCGCCGCGCGCGCGATCCGCGCGGGCGAGAGCGACGTTGGCGATCGCGGGCGGCGTCGAGAGCATGACGCGGGCGCCGTTCGTGATGGCCAAGGCCGGAGGCGCTTCTCGCGCGCGGTCCGAGATTTACGACACGACGCTCGGCTGGCGCTTCGTCAATCCGCTGATGCGAGCAGCACTACGGCGTCGATTCGATGGCGGAGACCGGCCGAGAACGTGGCCGAGGAATGCCAGGTCGCGCGCGAGCGACCAGGACGCGTTCGCGCTGCGCAGCCAGCAGCGATGCGCGCGCGGCACAGGCGACCGGCCGTCTTCGCGCGCCGAGATCGCGCCGGTCGAGGTGCCGGGCGGGCGAGCCGGCCCGGTCGTGGTGGACCGAGGACGAGCATCCGCGCGCCCGACACCACGCTCGAGGCGCTGGCGCAAGCTCAAGCCGTTCGCGCGCACGGACGGCACGGTCACGGCCGGCAATGCGTCGGGCATCAACGACGGCGCCGCGGCGCTGATCGTCGCGTCGGAAGCAGGCCGCGAAGGCGCATGGCCTGACGCCGCAGGCGCGCATCCTCGGCAGCGCCGCGGCCGGCGTGCCGCCGCGCGTCATGGGCATCGGGCCGGTGCCCGCGACCCGGAAGCTGCTGGAGCGGCTCGGCCTCAAGATCGGCGATTTCGACTGTGATCGAGCTCAACGAAGCATTCGCCGCGCAGGCGCTGGCCGTGCCTGCGCCAGCTCGGCCTGCCGGACGATGCCGCGCACGTGAACCCCAACGGCGGCGCGATCGCGCTCGGCCATCCGCTCGGCATGTCGGGCGCGCGGCTGGCGCTGACGGCGACGCATCAGCTGACGGCGACCGGCGGCAAGCGTGCGCTCGCCACCATGTGCGTCGGCGTCGGGCAGGGCGTGTCGCTGGCGATCGAACGCGTCTAATGAATTGAAGCCTCAATCGGCCTCATGCTGAGGAGCGCTCGCTTCACCAGGCGCAGCTGCGTAAATTTGGCTGCGGTGCGAGCGCGTCTCGAAGCATGGGGCCGCCCCCATCCTTCGAGACGGCCCCTCGGGCCCCTCAGGATGAGGGCGGAGAGAATAGGAGAACTTCACGTGCCGATGAGTGCTGGCTACATTCCGTTTCATCCCAATCCGTCGAAGCCGAAATACAAGCCGCCGGCAGGCGCGGTCGACGCGCATTGCCACGTGTTCGGCCCGGAGGCGACGTTTCCCTACTCGCCCGAGCGCAAGTACACGCCCTGCGACGCGCCCAAGGAGAAGCTGTTCGCGCTGCGCGACTTTCTCGGCTTCGACAAGAACGTGATCGTGCAGGCGTCCTGCCACAGCAAGGACAACCGCGCGATGGTGGACGCGCTCGATGCCTCGAACGGCAAGGCCAAGGGCATCGCCTTTGTGGGCGAGGAGGTCACCGACGACGAGCTCAAATGGATGGACAAGGCTGGCGTCAAAGGCGTGCGCTTCAACTTCGTGAAGCGGCTCGTCGACTTCACGCCGCGCGAGGTGCTGGAGCGTATCGCGCGGCGCATCGCGCCGCTCGGCTGGCACATCGTGATCTATTTCGAGATGCCCGACCTGCCGGAACTGGAATCCTTCTTCACCACGCTGCCGACCACCGTGGTGGTTGACCACATGGGTACGCCGGACGTGAAGAAGGGTGTCGATCACGCCGAGAACCAGCGCTTCCACCGGCTGATGGAGAACCACAAGAATTTCTGGGTAAAGGTGACCTGCCCGGAGCGCATGACCATTGCGGGTCCGCCCTATGACGACGTGGTGCCGTTCGGTCGCTCCCTGGTCGAAAAGTTTCCCGACCGGGTCATTTGGGGCACCGACTGGCCCCACCCGAACATGAAGAAAGAGGCCCCCGATGACGGCCTCCTGGTCGACCACATTCCGAAGATCGCGCCCACCGCGGAACTCCAGAAGGCGCTGCTCATTGACAATCCGATGCGGCTTTATTGGACGTGAACCCGCCGTGGGGCGTAATCGGAGGCCGTATGCTGGCCGGTCAACTCGCATTGACGACTGCCGCGGTTTTCACCGGCGCGGCTATTTATGTGAGCGTTTGCGAGCAACCAGCCCGTTTGGGGCTGGATGACCGGGCTCTCCTCATCGAATGGAAGCCGTCCTACAAACACGGCGCCGCCATGCAGGCGCCGCTGGCGCTGATCGGTACCGCGCTGGGCGTTACGGCATGGTGGCAAATGCACGACTGGATGTGGCTCCTCGGTGCCATCGTTTTCCTGTCGGCCTGGCCGTATACGCTCCTGGTCATCCGGCCGACCAACGACGAGTTGCTGGCAATCCGACCCGGGCTCCGCCGGCCCGCGCAGCCGGGCGCTGATCGAAAAATGGGGCTGGCTGCACGCCGGTCGCAGCGGGATCGGCGCCCTTACAACGGTTCTATTTCTGTGGGCCTCGATCCGCGCGTCACCGTAAGGCGCGCCGCGACAGCGACTTACATTGCCAAGGTCGTTGCGCTATATATGTCCCCACCAACCACCCGCATTGGAGACACGCCGATGCCCCGCAAGGCGCAGGACTATGACGATATCCCCGGCACCTTCGTGTTTGACGCGGAGCGATCGCGGGAGGGCTACGGCATCAACATGTTCTGCATGTCGCTGATGAAGGACGAGAACCGCAAGGCCTTCAAGGCGAACGAGGCGGTATCTTCAAGAAGTTCAAGCTGACGCCGGAGCAGGCCGACGCCATCCTCAAGCGCGACTACAACCGGATGCTGGAGCTCGGCGGCAACATCTATTTCACCGCCAAGCTCGGCGCGACCGACGGCCATTCGTTCCGCCATCTCGCCGCCGTGATGACCGGCTCCACGCAAGAGGACTACGCCAAGATGATGCTCGATGGCGGCCGCTCGGTCGAAGGCAATCGCAGCAAGTCGGGGCGCCCTGCGGCCGGCAAGACCGAATCCAAATCGAAGGCATCCACAAGGCGAGGTCGAAACGTGGCTAGGATCACCGCAGGAGTGGCGTCGTCGCACGTGCCGGCCATCGGCGCGGCGATCGACAACAAGCAGACCGAGGAGCCGTACTGGAAGCGGGTGTTCTCCGGCTTCGAGAAATCCAAGACCGCCGGACCAACCCGTGAACGTGGAGCCCGTCGCGGGTGTGGCGGTCAGTGTGACCGACGTGCCGTAGTCGAAGGTGTTCGAGCAGGTCGCTCCGCAGGTGATTCCCACGGGGCTGGATGAGACCGAACCGGTGCCCGCGCCGGTCTTGGAGACGTTGACGAACGTCTGCAGCGCGAACTGCGCGGTGACCGACTTCGCGGCATCCACGGTTACGACACACGTACCGGTGCCCGAGCACCCGGCACCGGACCAACCGGTGAAGTTCGAACCGGTGGCGGGCGTCGCGGTTAACGTCACCACGGTCCCGTTCGTATACGAGCTGGAGCAGCATTCGCAGTTGATACCCGCAGGGCTCGACGTGACCGTGCCGCTCCCGTTCCCGCTCTTGGACACGGAGACACCGAAGCCGTCCGGCGCGTAGTTCGCGGTCACGGATCGCGGCTGGTTCATCGTGACACTGATCGGGTTGGTGCTGTCGGGCGGGCTCGCGACGTTGCCCGTCCAGTTCTGGAACGTGTACGGCGAACCTCCGCTCGACACCGAGGTGGCGGCGGTCAGACTCACCATCCGTCGTTGTAGTAACCATCCAGGCTCGTCGGGTTCGGCGTGATGTTCGAGATGCCGATCCCGCCCGGGTTCGTCGCGAGCGTCAGCAGCCATTGGATGCTGTACGCCACCGGTCTTCGTCGTGCCCTCGTCGGCGGCCCCCAACGTGCCCGAAGTCGTGCCGACGACGTAGCGCTTCCCCGCGCTTGCGGCCACTGGGCTCTGGTACGCCCACGAAGAACCGTCGTCGTAGAAGGTGGCCGTGCCTAACGAAGCCGCGACCAGCGACGCGTTCGCCGGGTTGGTCCCGGTGCCGTTCACCTGGAACACCGTGCCGGACGAGTCACCTCCGATGCCGGTCTGCGAGAACGTGACCTTCCGCTGCGTCACGTACGTCCCGTTGATCGTGGCCGCCGCCGGAATCGATGGAGTACCCGGAGCCAGGCCCAGAGACGGTGTCGAGCCGGTACTGCTTGTTCGTATCGGGCGGGAGCGTCTGGGGGATGTCGGTGCTGCCCGGGACGCTCTGCGGCCACGCGTACGAGTAGGTCAGCGTACCGCCGTCGTCGACGTACGCTTTCGTCGGGAAGCCCGAATTGCGCGGCGACCGAGAGGTCGCCGCCCGTATAGGTCGTGCCGTTCACGGTCGCGACCGTGTTCGCGCCGGTGTCACAGTAGAAGTTGAGCGGCGTGTCACACGTCAGACCCGTGGCCTGGATCGTCACCGCCCACTGCTTCACGTAATTCGCGGTCACGGTGCGGTCGGCGCTCATCGTCACCGTCGGGCTCCCCGAGCCCGACGCATCACCGGACCACGAATCGAATAGGTACCGCGAGTCCGCATCGATGGCGACTGGAGTGGCAGCCGACAGCGTCACGACCGTTCCGTTGAGCGAGTCGTGCGTGTGCAGGTGCCGTTCCCACTCGTGGGGGCGGGCGTCGTCGTGATGTTCGAGCACCCGGCCGCGCCGGGGCTGGTCGCGAGGTTCAGCGTGCGACCGGTCGCACCGGCCGTCGCCGATGCGCGCACGCTCTGGCATCCCTCGGAGCCCGCGATCGCGCTGACCGCATAAGAGAAAGTCTGACCGCCCGTCACACCGGTGTTCGCGTACGAGGTGACGTTGCCGAGCGTCGTGAGCAAGGTCAGGTTGTCACCGGCAGCGCCGGAGCCTCGGTAGACCTTGTAGCCGGTGACCCCCCCGCTGGTCGAGGGTGGCCACGACAGGTTGATCGTGCTACCGCTCGTAAGGGCGGTCGACGAAGTGGGCGAAGCCGGCCCGGTCTGCGTGTTCTTGACGAATACACGCCCGCCGTTGGTCGAGCCTCCGTTGTAGTCGACGGACTCAGACCACGCCGCGAACGGCTTGCCCAAGCAGGCAGGGTTCTCCGTCAGACCGCTGCTCCCGCCGTAGAAGAACCTGAAGCCGAGGTTGCCCGCATCCCATACGGGGCTGAACGGCGTGTGGTCGCTGAGTTTGATGCTCGGGTTCGTGAACCCGGTGATCCCCATGGTCGAGGTCCGGTACCACATGTTCAGACCGCAGACGTGGCTGAAGCGCGGGTTGGGTGAACAACCCGCGAGGGTTGCCACCCGGTCGTCGACCCACGAGATCGTCAGACCCGAGGTCGCGTTCCAGGTCATCCGAGGGAATGCCACGCTGCAGTTCGCAGTCCCGGTTCCCTCCGTACCGGGGCACGGGGTGGAGTCCTTGTCGTCGACGCGCGGCAGCGACGCCTGGTTCGCGCCAGGGGCGGTCCAGGTTCCGGCCGCGCCACCGGTGGAGGTGCAGGCGCCAGACCCCGTCGCGCACGTCCCCATCTTCAGGACCGACGGGTTCCCGTCGATCGTGTCCGCGCCCATCCTGGAACAGGATGTAGAGGTTGTTGTTGCCGTCGATGGCCAGGTCGGCGTTGCCGGACCACCAGTCGACCGGATAGCCCCCACCGCTCGCCAACCCCTCGCCGGGATACGTTGGCCCGTCGGGCGCTGAATAAATCGTGCCGGAGAACGTGGTCGTCGACGCGCCGGAGGTCGTCTCCGAGATCTCGAGTACAAGTAGTAGGAGCCGTTTGCGCCCCCGTTGAGGTCGAGCCACAGTGTCCAAGTGTTGCCTGCGCTGTCGAGCACGCTTCGCCGCGGGAAGAAGTAGTTCCCGTTCGTCGCGCCCGTACCGCTCGTGGCCGCGGTCCCGAACGTCGTCCCGCCGTCGGATGAGTAACGGACGATCCGTAGTTGGTCGGACTTGCTCCCGTCGGTCGCGTACGACCCCATCGCGACGGTAACGTTGCTGCCTTTCGCGGTGATCGTCGGGGAGGCGCAGTCGGGCTGGGAACCGCCGGCGCCGCATGTGCCGCCTCCGAGGTTGGAACCGCTGTTGAGCATGGTGAAGGTGGCTCCGAGTCGACACGGCAGCGAGCTCGACCTCGGGCGAGAACGAGCTGAAGTCCGTCGTCGCGTCCCACGTCGCGTACAGCTTGGGCAGCTCGTCGGACGTGTCCACGAAGAGCGACGGATCGTCTTCTGTCTTATATCCGGCACCTGCGATCGTGTGCGTCGCCGCCGCCGCGGTACACGCGACACCGAGCGCGGAGCACAGCGTCTGGGCGGGGCCGAACGTCTGTCCACCGTCGCTCGACACTTGATAGAAAGAGGAAATCGTGGCTCGAGCAGTAGTTGGTGTAGAACACGTACACGTGGCCGGCGTTGTCGGCGGTGGTCTCCGCCTGCCAGTTGTCGTTGGCACACTCAACCCCTGAACCGATCTGCGTGGAGGTGTCCGCGAGCGCGGGCATCGGATCGATCGCGAACGGGACGAGGAAGGTGGCATCACGGCGAGCGACGCAGCCAGGCCGGGCATCCTTCGCGCATGTGGCCAAGGGGGGGTCCGAAGCGACGTGGACATGGAACTCCCCTCTTCGACTGCATCCGCCGAAACGCAGTGCACGGCGTGCAAGACACGTTTGGCTACGCGGCGCCGCGAACCGTATCGGCACGATGGCCTCCGGCGCTTCAACGCCAAGGGAGCGGAATCCCCCGACCGGGGGACACATCGGGCCCTGGACGCGCCAGGGCGTGCGGCGGTTATCCCAAGTGAGGTAGAAGGCGTCTACGACGCCGGGTGGTCGATAACTGTGCCGGCCTGCTCGCCGAAGTCCCACGCGTCGATCGAACGGCGGCTCGATCCCGAGGCCCGTCAGCGCGGTGCAGATCTGGCTCCGGTGGTCCGTGCCGTGGTGGACCGCCTGCGCGAGCCGGACGCCGACCGGGTCGCCTCGGCTCGACGACCCGTCCGCCGCGGTGCCGCGTCAGCGTCGGTGGCCGGATCCGGGTTCTGCCTCCAGGATCTGGTTCCAGGCGGCGGCATGGTCTCCATCTGCACGCGCAGCTCCTGCATGCTCATCGAGTCCTCGTCGATACGGGGGGAACGACCCGCCGCACCACGAACAGGTACGACGCGTCGGCCCCGAGCGGTGACGCGTCGTGTCGAGGATCGAACCGTACGTGCCGGGAACGGTCGTCTGAAGCTGCTCGAGCGGGAGCTCGAGGCAGACGTCGATCAGCCGGAGCAAAGCCCGCGCGTGGTGGGCGAAGGCGTCGCGCGTCGCGAGGTCGACATCGCCGCACCGTCTCACCAGGCCCGCGATTGCGCGGCGGAGCCCTCACGCGAGGCCCAGCAGCTCGTCGAGCGCCGCGGTCAGCTCCACGCGCCCTCCGACGTGTTCGAGACCACGGTGTGCGTCGCGGCGCGCACGCGCCGGGTCGTGCACCGAGCGGAACGACACGCCGGCGTCGTAGCCCGTGAGCATCACGACGCCGCTCGTCGCGTGCAGCCAGAACCCCAGCCCGTAGCGCCCTCCTCCGGGTCGTCGCTCCGCGGCCGCACCCATCAGCGCGACCGTTTCC
>CAVUXO010000001.1:0-1335232 GCA_963745515.1 uncultured Alphaproteobacteria bacterium | reverse complement strand
AAGAGTGCTCTTCACGGCCGCTCCGTACATGTGCAGAGGGCCGGGGCCATCGGGATCGTAGTCGTAGGCCGCTTGCGTGAGCTGGCGGAACAAGGAAAGCGGACCCGTCTCTGGGCCAGACCCGAACAGAATGGTGCCGGCCTGATCGCGAATGGCATAACGTTGGGAGCCAGTCGTCGCCTTGTAGCTGTCGGCAATTGGTTCTGGCAGATTGAGGACTGGTTCGCCGCGTTCATTCAGGACAAGGTAACTCGCGATGTGTTTTGCCTGGTTGAGAAGCACGCGCTGCCGTACCGCGATTTCGGTCGATTGCGCCTGCCAATAGATCCATCCATAGGCAAACATGCTCGTCAGCACCGTGGTGATTGCGAGCCGCACGAAAATCCGCCAGGAAATGGAGTGCATTCAGGTCTACTCCCTGAGCAGATAACCGATGCCGCGCAGCGTGTGGATCGAGCAATCAGCGCCGATCTCGTCGAGCCGTTTGCGCAGGCGCGAGACCAGCACCTCGACGGTATTGGACTTCACGTTGCCGCTCAGGCCGTAAAGCGCATCTTCCAGTGCTCGCTTCGATACGACTTGGCCGGCGCGACGCATCAGCAGCTCGAGCGCACCGGTTTCGCGATGCGAGACCGGCACGACGCATCCGTTGACCACCACTTGGCGCAGCACTGTGTTGAAATGCAGATTTCCGGATTGGAGCGTGGCTCCAAGCACGCGTCCCGGACGACGCAGCAGCGCGCGCAGTCGCGCAGCTAATTCTATCATTGCAAAGGGTTTCATAAGGTAGTCATCGGCGCCTCGGTCGAGACCGGCGACGCGGTCATCGACCCCGTCGCGTGCGGTCAGAATAAGGATCGGGAGCTCGATATTGCGCTGCCTGAGCTCGCCGATGACCTCGAGACCGTCGCGGTCGGGCAATCCGAGATCTAGAATTAGTGCGTTGTATTCGGTGCTTCTAGTCGCGCTGATGCCGTCTTCTGCTGTTGCAAAGGAGTTGACGCGAAAGCCGAATTCGTCGAGCCCTTTCATGATTGCTTGGGCCAGACGACCGTGGTCTTCCACCAAAACAATACGCATGGTGCACCACAACCCTTGGCGCGTACGGGCGCTTCAACGCCGAAGACATCGCCACTTGCACTATGTCCTGAAAGCAAGCTGCCGTCCAATCGAGGTTAGCCAGGAACGGTTGGGGAGCAACACGCGAACGATATCTCAAATGCGACAAGGTCTCCATACGATATTACCGAAACTGACGTGAAGCATCTCGCTGTCAGCTAGTGCGGACGTGTAACGCGAATCGAAGTCATTATCAGGCATGAATGACCTGGCAAGCATTCTCTTCGATTTGCCAGAGAACGCCGCGCAGGCCGGCTAGCTTGGCGATGGGGCCGCGTCTGTCGTTCCCTGTCGCAGGGCCTGCGATTGCCTTGGCGGATAACCGGTCGTTCTGGTGGCCGGAGATGTCCGCACGGGCGCGTGATGAGATCTCTCGCATAATCTCCGGATGCATCGAAGCCGACCTCATGTGCATGCGCGATCATTGCGGCGTCCGACGGCTTTGCAGCGATCGGGAAGAGGTCTTCGGCAGCGAGCTGCGTCAGCAGTCCAGTCAACTCGATCATCTGCGGGCTGGATGTACGACAGCCACGACGAGTTCGCGCAGCGCTGCACCTTGTCGAGCAGACGCTCTATCTGATCGGCAACTTCATCTTCCTCGCCAATGTCGTCTTCATCGGCCTCAAGGCCGCCAGCTCGCCGCTATTTCGCCAGACCAGTTGCTGCAGCCCGGGCGGCTCGCACGTCGAGTGTGTCACCAGCACAGCGCCCACTGGTGACCAGGAAGAGGTCGGGCCGGAATTCTTTCGCATTTGCGCTTCGGTCACTTCCCCAGACGAGACAGCCTACGTCACCTACCGAAGGAACAGGAACAGACGGCTCAGCAGGTTTGCAGGCGCCAGCAGCCTGAGAGCAGCGCGTTGAGAGACCCGCTGGGTGAGAGCCGCGCCCACTACTGCGCAATGCATCCGCGACGCATGCAGCGACCCTCCGATTGGAGGACGCCCTCAAGCAATTGACTGGTCCAAGTCCATCAAACGTTCGACAATCCCGCGGCGCCGACGGTACCGAGTTGGATGGTGAACAGAACGAGATTTCCGGCGTCCAATCGGCGTCCAAACAGCTCATGGTCGCCCATTGAACTTACGACCTCCTCTTTAGCAGGGAGTGCTCTAATTTTTGCACGCATGCCGACTATGCATAGGAGCGCGACAAACTGCGCTGTTACGTGCCGTCGCGTGCTTCCGTGGTGCTTCCGCGAGAGCAGCTCGGCGTTTGCCCGATTGCTAAGTCATTGAAATCTGGCGCGCCCGGCAAGATTTGAACTTGTGACCTCTGCGTTCGGAGGGCGAGGGTTTCCAAAGCCGGCTAAGCACCAAATGCGAAATACCCGTCAAACAACGGGTTCTGACAGATCTAGCGCGCCCCCGCTACCAGCGTTCCCGGGAAGCGGCCCGCCCGGCGCCCCGAGGCTCTCCGAACCGTGAGCCAACCGGACTGCCCACTTCCCGGCGCGCCGCTCATCAAGAGGGGTTTTATCGCTAGCACCAGCACCGCGGCTTTTAGACGCCGGGTACATTGACGGGTACACTGGAAAACCGCGATCAAAAAATTATGCGCCAATTCAACGGTATATATGACAATTCGATTCCGCCCCTGGGCACCATCCTCTTATACGTCACTCAATCTCCCGCACGGTGAGCGAGCCCCTCTTGGAGAGGCACTGCCATCAATTCTTCGGCAGCGGGATTCGTGGGACGTAGGGATCGGTTGAGCGCAGCGAAACCCATGAGCGCACGTCAGTCGACCTTTTTATATCAAGAAAAGTCTAGGGCTTCCTTTTTCGATATTCAGCGATTTGATGCGGCAGGTTGTACATCACTGTCATAAGGAAGCTCAAAAACTCGACGACATCCTTCGCGTCCTTTTCGTCCGTACCCGGCGAGCCTGGCCTGGGGTGTGTACCTTCGTTGCCAAGTTCTCACACTTCGTGTATCCACTCTTTCATGATTGGAAGAATGAGGCTCTTCGCAGCAAGGTCGTCAATCTCGTCCTTTAGTTTCTTTCCTTTCGCTCCATGAGCCCGCGCCACTAGCTGGATCGCCGACCGGGCCATGAGAGCCGCAGCTGTCCAATTCTTGCCTTCTATGCTTCGTCGAGCTTCAACCCAGTAATGGCCAACGTCTAACGGCCAATGATTGGGATGTCTCGTTGTGCTCTGATGCCAAGGTAAAACTTTGTAGTCGTGAGCCGCGCCTGATCCGTGCGCGAACATCGCGGCCGACCAGAACGCGAACATGTAGTTTCCGCAATTGCCACATTGCAGAGTGTCGTAATTGAGGACTTTGCGCTCGTTGCTTGGCTTCTTTCGTTCGAGATGCTGTACGGTGCCAAAGTTGCCGAGGGCACCACAGAAGGCGCACGGAATATTGTGCGTCTCCAGTACGTGCCCTGGGTAACCCGACCACTCTCCTAGGTCCCACCAATCCATTTGGCACCGCTATAAATCATTGCATTGGTGGATCATAGCGCCCCGCCGTCAGCCAAATCACGCGCCGGGTAAGACTGAGGGCAGGGTGACTCCACAACCGGACAAACCTAGCCGCGCTTTTCGGAGTTTGAAACAACATTTGGTGATCGGCTCAACGTGCCAAAGGGCCATCGAAGGTCGTGTCCCGAATCCGTGCTTCCGATTCAGCAGCAAAGTTAGGTCTTTGCACGCAACATCATGATCGACTTACCGTCATATGACGGAGAATACCCCTGGTGGTTGGTCACACTGACGCCCCATTCACGGCAAAGCCTCAAAACACGCACGACAAAATGAGAAGACTGATGCGACCGCGAGGGCCCCGCGATCTTGACGCACCCGCGCGACAAACTCGCGGTCTGGCCGAGGAAAACGTTGGTCGGTCCGCGACGCCGGGGCCAGAGGCCGAACGAGCCCGACTACCATTCCTTGTGGACCCAAACGTTGACTTCGGCACCGGGTCTAAAACCGCTTCGCGAGCAGACGGCGGATTTGCCACGTTTGTTGGCGAGTTGGCCCTTGCCACATCGACGGCGACGATCACCGCTTTTCTTGTCTACTGGACGTTCACGACCGTGTGGCCGCATGGTCCAAGTAATGGTCCAAGTAGTCGTACCGCCGAGGGAGATTCGACTGAACCTCGATTGATCGGACCGATACAAGCGGCTGTGGAGCGGCGAACGCAAGGGACTAAGGAGCAACCGAGTTCGTGGGTTGGGATGCCTGAGACCGCTGCGGCGCAGACGACAGGTGTTGCGGCGCCTGTTGAGACGGACAGCACCGCGCCTCGCGAAACGCCAAACTCCCAAGCGACAAGCGCGCCGCTTCGCCAGCTGAATCGCGAAGAGATCGCTTATCTTCTCAAGCGCGGCGAACAACTCGTGGCCGGCGGCGAGCTCGGTCCGGCACGCCTGGCCTTGCGGCGCGCTGCAGAGGCAGGGGATCCCAACGCGGCGTTTGCGCTCGCAACCACCTACGACCCGATTCTGCTGCGGGCGCGTAGAGTGATTGGCGTTGCGCCGGACATCGCGATGGCGCGAGCCTGGTACGAAAAAGCCAAGGAGTTCGGGTCAATCGATGCGCCAAGACGGCTCGAGCTGTTGGCCAGGGCCGTTAAGGTTGAATGAGGGTGTCGATTTGCGATCTCGGGGGACCCGATCCACTAATACGCCGCTGTCTGCAAGGGCGCAGCGTTCGCGCCGGATTGAAATCCACCTTGGCGGTACGTGCTAATCGTTCGCACAGAGATCTCGCACAATTCCGAATAAGGAGGCGTCATGAAGTGGGCATCCCTTCCTCTACTCGCTCTTGCTTTGTCCCTGCCCTCAGGTGAGAGCGCCGTAGCCCAGAAGCTGTCCCCCCTTGAGCAGAAGAGACAAAGAGTAAACGAGAACGTTCTATTTTTGATGGGCGGGCAGCCCGGCGCCACATTCAGCCAGCTTGCTCACGACATTTCGGTGGTAGTGGACGATCCTAATAATCTGCGCGTGCTGCCCGTGGTTGGCGGCGCGGCAGTGCAGAATGTGGAGGACGTTATTTTCTTGCGGAGCATTGACCTCGCGCTGACCACCCAGGAGGCAATGAACCACCTGAAAGCCACCCGTCAGCTGGGGCCAAACCTTGAGGAGAAGGTGACATATATCGCAACGCTCTTTCCAAATCCGCTGCAGATCCTGGCGCGCTCGGGTGCGAAAAGCATCAAGGATCTGAGTGGGAAAAAGGTCAATTTCAATAACAAGGGTAGTGCGACAGCGCAGTTTGTTCCGCAGATATTCAAGAACTTCTTGGCGTCAATGTGCAGCAGGAGCTTTTTATGGCGCAAGGAGACGCATTGGAGAAACTCCGGAGCGGCGAGATAGACGCTACCATATGCTCATGCCCAGTGCCGGTTCCAGCATTTGTGAATGTCAGGGCGGAATGGGGCCTGCGGTTCGTCACCGTACCCTACGATAAACCGCTCCAGGCGACCTATCTGCCTGCTTCGATGCGAAACGAAGATTATCCGGCTCTGATCGAGAAGGAAGGGGTGGTTGATACAATTGCCGCAGTCACCGTCCTGATTTCATTCAACTGGCAAAAAGGGACGGTGCGATACCAGCGGACTGCAAAATTCGTCGATGCATTCTTCTCAAAGTTCAGCGAGTTCCACAAACCGCCGCGTCATCCCCTTTGGCAGACGGTAAACCTGGCTGCTACCATTCCAGGATGGACCCGCTTTGCGGCCGCCGAGGAATGGCTCAGAAACTGGCGTGGGGGCCAAGCCAAAGGTCAGGAGGCTGATTTCAAGTAGCTTATGAGCGAGCAAACAAGGAAGTCTTGGCGCTAAACGCGCATTGGTTAGCCGACCAATTTAGTTCAGCCCCTGGGCACCA
This sequence comes from uncultured Alphaproteobacteria bacterium, assembly GCA_963745515.1. Classification (GTDB taxonomy): domain Bacteria; phylum Pseudomonadota; class Alphaproteobacteria; order Rhizobiales; family Xanthobacteraceae; genus VAZQ01. The sequence goes on along the minus strand of CAVUXO010000001.1, from coordinate 1,329,271 downwards.
TCTTTCTGAACTTCACTCAGTGCCCCGAGCCGCTAGCGAGGCGAGCACGCTCGAATCTTGCCCATGCGGATTGGCTATAAGCGGTTCAGCGAATTCAGAACGTAGGATGGGTTGAGCGTAGCGAAACCCATGCTGAAAAGTGGTGGGTTTCGCAAGAGCTCGACCCATCCTACATTCTGCGTTGCGAACCTTCGAGAGGATCAGATGACAACGGACCCCAGCAGCATTATTCACAACCTCATCTTGCGCGTGAGGGAGCAGCGTAGGGATCTACTCCAACACGTCGCTAATGACAGGCACCAGGCCATCTTCAGCGACGACCAACTTAGCTCGCTACGAACCAACCAGGAAACACTAGCGGTGCTCAAAGCAGCGCTGGAGGACGAAATAAACGACGCATAGCCGCCTGCGGATCAACGCCGCAGAGGTGGGCTCCCGAGTAACGCCCCGCTCAAGTCTGTTGGAGACTTGGCCCAGCGTCAATGAAGTCGGCAATTGACTAGCTCTGTGAAATGTGGGCGATTGTGCGCGCAATGGAACTAACGGCGTGCAACGCCGTTACCTCGATCAGCTTGATGAGGAACGGGGCGCCGTTCGCCGGTCCAGGATGCCTCCATGGATGCTGCCGTTCAGCCTAGCTCCGGACCTGGCGAGACGCTCGAGCAGCCCGCAAATCCCACCATAGCCGCCATCGGCCAGCTTCTCTGCGTGGTGCTGCCGATCGTCATCTGGTTCGCGCCGCTTAATCTCGAGCCGCAAACCCAGCACGCCTTCGCGATCGTGGCCTTCATGGTCGTGGCCTGGATCACGCAGGCCATGGACTATGCGCTTGCGGGGTTCATCGGGTGCTTCCTGTTCTGGGCGCTTGGCGTCGTCCGCTTCCCGGTCGCGTTCTCCGGCTTTGCCAACGATACGGCCTGGTTTCTGTTCGGCGCGCTGTTGATCGGAGCCATCGCGATGCGCTCCGGCGTCGCTCGCCGGCTTGCCTACATCGTCATGCTGCGGGTCGGCATTACATACCCGCGCATTCTGCTTGGCCTCATCATCACTGACTTCCTGCTGACGTTCGTGGTGCCATCCGGGATCGCGCGCGTGGTGATCATGGCCGCAATCGCGCTCGGGCTCATCGAGGCGTTCGGCGCCGCGCGCGGCAGCAACGTGGCGCGCGGCATGTTCCTGATCCTGACCTACACGGCCAACATCTTCGACAAGATGATCATCGCCGGTGCGGGCTCGATCACGGCACGCGGGGGGATCGAGAAATACGGCGGAGTTGAAGTGCTGTGGAGCCAGTGGTTCCTGGCGTTCTTGCCCTGCAGCATCCTCACGTTGGTGGCGGCCTGGTGGTTCACGCTCAAGCTCTATCCGCCCGAGAAGGTGGGCCTTGAGGGCGGTTACGAATTCCTGCGCGAAGAGCTGCGCAAGATGGGGCCGCTTGCTCCGCGGGAGCGCAACGCCGCCTTGCTCATTCTGGCGGCAATCGCGCTGTGGCTGACGGATTTCATCCATCACATCTCGCCCGCGGTGATCGGGATCGGGGTCGGACTGTTTGCGATGCTGCCTCGCATCGAGATTATTGAGCCGCAGGAAATGCGACGGCTCAACTACATGCCGGTGTTCTTTGTCGCTGCCGCCGTCAGCATGGGTACGGTCATGGAGGCGACCAAGGGGATCGAGGTGCTGACGCATCACGTGCTGACCTGGATGCAGCCGCTGCTCGGCAACATCGTCGTGACCACGACGGTGATGTACTGGACCGCGTTCCTCTATCACTTCCTGCTGGCAAGCGAGATTTCGATGCTGGGCACGTCGATCCCGCTGGTGATGGATCTGGCAAAAACCAGTGGCTTCAACCCGCTGCAGCTGGGGCTGATCTGGACGTTCGCGGCGGGCGGCAAGCTGTTTGCCTATCAGTCGGGCGTGCTGATCGTCGGCTATTCGTACGGCTATTTCGACGCGCGCGATTTGCTGCGCATGGGTGCGCTGCTCACGGTGGTCGAATTCGTGATCCTGATCCTGCTGGTGCCGCTCTGGTGGCCTCTGATCGGCATTAGCTAAGCTAACGAGAAGCTGCACCCGCAGCTGTCGCCCCCGCGCAGGCGGGGGCCCATAACCACCAAGACTTCGGTTTATCGCTAGCCCTGCCACATCGCGTTGCTGCGGCGTATGGGTACCCGCCTGCGCGGGGACGACAGCGGAGAGTCATGCTTCACATCGTCGTAAGCGAGGACGACGGCTGAGGTGGACGCTTCGACTACGAAGCCCACGCAGCCTTGAGCTCTTCGCGGGTGCCGTCATAGGCATTGCAATCAAGATTCCCTTCGTCGTCTCCCGGAATGCCTGGCACCGTGTTGGGCTGCAGACCCGACGTGCGATCGGCATATTGCCAGAGCCAGTATTTCTCCCAGCTCTTCTGCACCTTGGGGTGCGCACTGTAGTGCGCCAGCCACAGGCGATGCGCGCCAAGGAAAGGATCCTTGTTGTCGCCCAATCCTGCTTTGATGAGCTCGCCGCTGTAGATGATGGCCTTGCGGCCGAGCTTTTCTCCAACGAGCTTCAAGAACTCGCGCGCCTGATCGAGCGTCATCGTGTTGTCGCCGGTCCGCTCGAAGTCGAGCGCAACCAGCGTGGAGTGATCCGGGTTTGCGTATTCGAGGAAATTGTTGACCTGCCCCGCAACGTTGGATTTCGTGCCCCAATGGTACGCGCCCCAAAGCAAGCCGGCGTCGGTGGCCGCTTTTCGGCGTGACGCATACTTGTCGTCTCGTCCGGTCCCGCCGGTCGTGGCTTTGTGGATGACCCCCCAAATGCCTCCCTCGGCGGCCTTCTGAAAGCTGGTGACCTTGTCTCCGTGATAGATGTCGACGACCCTCAAATTCATCATGTGGCTCTCCCCTGCGACTGAAACAAAATCTCTATTGCAACTCATTCCTAGCGTGGTGACCTGCACCTGCGCGTCAGCCATTCAGCTGACGCTGGCAGGCCCGCCAGCGCTCGGCCGAAGCAAGCCTTGCCCGGACCGCTCAGCCGACAGACGTGAATCTCCGAGCCCAGGTGTCTATGCACCAAGGCAACATATCGCCCGATTCCGGTCATCGGCGATATCGCGTGTCGCTTTATCCACGATCCAGAAGTCTCTGTGTGTGACGATGATCACAAAAGATGCGGTAACGTCTGCAATAAACTTGCAAATCATCTCCATGCCCGATCGGGGGCGCGCCAACCGGTTGGGCTACCAGCAAAATCCAGCTCAATCCCCTTCAATCGGTCGATGTGACTTTCCCGCCACCGCTTCGCAGCGCGAGCCCGGTCTCGACCTCGACGGCGCGGCCGTTGATCATGTGGGGCCTGAACGTCCACTGCCGCAACGCCTGCTCGATGCCTTTGCGCTGTGCATTGGTCGCACGGATCACATGCGCGTGCCTCACAGTCCCGTCGCTCCCGATGATGATGCGCACCGGGATTGGCCTTGGCGATGGGGGGATGTCCGTGGGCGCGACCCTGCGTGTGAGCTGGTCGCCGCTCGCATAATCGCGAATGCAGACCGGCGGGTCTCGTCGTGCCGTAAGGGAAACACCATCGAGGCTTTGCGCCAGTATTTCCCGTTCCTCCGGATCGCGCGCCGTCAATGTGACGCTGACGAGATGGCAGCGCATCTCCGTCATGATCATGGCGCGGTAAAGCCCGACGCCGTTGAAATCGACACGCCAGGCTGGGCGCGAAGCCGGCCGGCGGCCGATGGCGATTTCCGCAGGCTCGCGATCGATGCTCATGCCGTCGATTTGCGCCATGGTGTCGCGCATCTCGCTGGCGACCGCCGCCAGATCGTGGCGTGTCTCGTCGAAGAACCTGTCTTGCGCTGCGATTAGGATCGTTCCGGCGCCTTCGGTTTGCGGTGTGAAGCTTGCGAGCACGTAGTAGCCGGAATGCGACGGATCGGGACCAGCCAGTCCCTCGGCAAAGCCTTTCGGCAATGGATAGGACAGGCCGAAATACGCGTTGGTGTAGATGTCGCCCGCCACCCTGCCGTCCTGGGGATTGGGCATGGCCGACGTTACGGCGAAAGGGAGGATCGTTTCGCCGTAACGCCAAGCCAGCACGGCTGCCAGCGCGCTCGCCAGCATCGCCGTGAGAGAGGCCACTGCGCCAAGGTGCAACAGCCTTCGCATGACGCCCGTGACCGACTAGAGCGAACGCAAGAAGTTCAGCACCGCCTGCCGGTCGTTGACCGACAAGGCATTGAAGTTCTGGACCACCTGGTTGGCCTCCGATCCGCGACTGGCGTGCTGCGCAATCACTTCGTTCAGGTCTTTGGTGCGGCCGTCATGCAGGAAGAAGATCCGCTGACCAACGCCCCACAAAGGCGCCGTGCGAAACTCCCGGCCGTTGGCTTCGCCCTGGGAAACACCGTCCGCGAGCCTGTCCCCCATGTCGTGCACCGCGAAGTCGCTGTAGGGCTCGAAGGTCACGTTGCTAAGCGCAGCCACATTGGCCCCGCCGCTCTTCTGCGTGCGGGTGTGGCAGGCCGCACATCCGACATTCGCGAACACCTGTCGCCCGCGGTCGACCGTTGCCGACGTTGAGGATGTCGACGACGGTGCGGCGGTGGAGGTCGTGCCCGCCGCCGCCGGCAAGACGCTGCTTGCAGACGCGACCACCGTGCTGCTCGGGGTCGTGGGCGATGCCGCTGCTGCCGCGGCAGGTGTTGCCGAAGCAGGCGTCGGCGGTGCCAACAGCCGCATGAAGGCCGCGAACAACGCGATATCCGACTGGAAGCCGGCGGACGGGCTCGCGCCTCCTTCTGACTCGAGCGGCGTCGGGCTCTCTGGATGGGTATGATTGAATTGGCAGGCCGGGTTGCCCTCCCGCTCACTGGGGAACAGGTCGTTGGTCACGCCGATCTCGACATTGTAGGCCTCGCCGGCGAACAGCAGCAGCGACTTGTTCTGCGCCTTCCAGCCGAAGCGCGCGATAGTGCCGTCGTTGCCGTTGTGATTGAAGCGTCCCGATATTCCCAAGGCGCGCTTCTGCTGCGCATTGGCAGCCAACGCAGCTTCGAGAGCGGCATCTGGCGTGCTCTCCACCAGGCCCAGGCCGAACGTCGGCGTCGGGATCCGGAACACAACGTTGTTGCGGGCGAGCTCGGCAGCGAAGTTGGGTTGTGCGATGTTGCAACCCGGCGCGTCCGAGCGGCCGGTGATCACGAACAGTCCGTGCACGCCGCCGTCAGGCGAGCCGTCCGGATTGCGCACGAAACGCGCTTCACGCACCGGGCCATCCGCCGTGATGAAAGATGGCACCGTGTTCCTGGCGCCCGCCAAGGTCGCCACTGCGACTTGCGGATTGACCACGGGAGCCGAGCCGCCGCTTGCCGGCTGCGAGTGGCATCCCAGGCATGAATTGAGATTGAAGCGGGGACCGAGACCGTCCGGCACGGCATCGGTTTCGGCGAACACATCCTTGGCGGCTTCGAAGAAAGCGCCCTCCGTGGCAGTGAGTCCAGGAATTCGGGTCGCCGGCTCCGGCCGCGCCGCCGCGTACACCGGGATCGGTTGGCCCGCGCCCCTGTGCTGACGCAAGGCTCGGAAGAGAGACTGACGCCACCAGAATGGTGGTCAGGCTCGCCAGCGAGCATGCAGACGCAAACGTCTTCTTTGCCATCGCGAATACCCCCATTGTGAATCAGCAGCTTCCCCAGTTCATCCCACGCACGGTATTCAACAAAGTTTTCCGACAAATATGGGACTGCAAGCGCGCGAAAGATTGGAATCATAATGACGTTTCTCAGAGTAAAAAGACGCGGCACGCGAAATGAATACGATCTTCCATGCGCGCCGGTGCTGTGATGCATTCAGCAATGCACTCAGATACAGATGCGAAATCCATTCGGTGCTGTGAGAAGAATATTGTTTTCCGAATGCGCGATGCGACGGGAGCGATGCCTCGATTTGCGGAGCTGTTATTGTTGTGGATAACTGCTCGGCAAGTGTGAGCTCACTAGTTTGATAGCGCGCTGGCATAGAACATCAGCCACAGCGATGGACACAAGAATGCGCCGAAAGGCAATCGTGTCGTGCGCTCGATCGTGTGTCCACGCCAGTATGCGATCGTGATGCTGACGAGCGCCGCGCTTGTCGCAAGCGTGAAGCACAATGGTATGACATCGAGCGGCAGCCATGCACCAACAGCCGCGGTGAGCTTGACGTCGCCGAAGCCCAGGCCTTCCCGCTGCCGGATCCGGGCATAGCAGGATCGCAACAACGCCAACACGGCGGCGCAGCCAAGCGCTCGCGCAGCCGCGCTGACGCCAGCGAGCCACGGATCGGTCGGATCGAGCAGCGGCGCCGCCATGATGCCCGCAACTGTCGCGCCGACCGTCACCGTGTCGGGCAACAGAAATGTTCTGGCGTCAACATCCGCGCCGGCGATCATCAGTGCGCCCAGCACTGTCGATGCAATCGCAAAATGCCACGGCAGAAATGCCGCCGAAACAAGAGCCAGCGCCCCGCCGGCACCGACAAGGATCGCCGGGGTTGGACGCAAGTCCAAAGTCTCCGCGGCGTCGTCCATGCCGTGCGTCACTATTTCTTGCGCGGCGCTGCTTGGGTCGATGCGGGCGACACGGCGGCGCCCTCAACGATGCCGCGGGCGCTGCGCATCAGCTGAAGCTTCTCGCGGAATTCCTCCGTCACCGAGCTCGCGTCGATGCTGTTGCGCATCAGACGGGTTCTGATGAAGATGATGATCTCGGAGCGCTGCTTGGTCCCGGTGGTGTTGCCGAGCAGATCGCCCAGAAACTTGATGTCGCGCAAACCGGGAATGCCCGACTTCGACTGCTGCTCGCGCTCGCTGATCAGCCCCGCCAGCAGCACGGTCTGCCCGCTGACCACCGCGACCGCCGAATGTACGCGACGCTGCGCGATCGTCGGCGTCAGCGTCTGCTGGTCCGGGTTGACGACGTTCGATATTTCCTGGTCGATCTCGAGATGAATCGAGCCATTGGCGTTGATCCGTGGCAGAACCTTCAGGATCACGCCCGTGTTGCGCATCTCGATGGTGTTGACCACGGGCGTGCTGGAGTTGGTCAGGAGCGTCGCCGTGCTGGTGGTGATCGGCACCTCGTCGCCGACCTGCAGCAGTGCCGGCTGGTTGTCCATGGCAACGATCGAGGGCGATGAGAGTACCTTGACGTCGGTGACGCTGGAGAGCGCGTTGAGGATGACGCGCGGCAGCGCCTCGGACCCGATCAGGAAGTTGAGGCCGGGCGTCACGCGCTGCAGCAGCGCGGACTGCGCAGTGGTCTGTGCCGCGTTCAGCAGCCCGACCGATCCCTTGTCCCTGCCCGCGCCGACGTCCTTGCTGGTGAGAAAATATTGCACGCCAAACCGCAGATCGTCGGTGAGCGTGATCTCGGCGACCGTCGCATCGATCGCGACCTGCAGGCGCGGCCGGTCGACGTCGCGCAGCGCGCGCTCGATGACGCGGTAGTCCTCCTGGTTGGAATAGACCACGATCGCATTGTTGGCCGTGTCGGCGGTGATCCTGACGTTCTGGAACAGGCCGCGGCCGGAGCCGCCTGCCGATGCCGTCGTCGCGCCCGCGGTCTCCTCCTCGTCGCCCTTTGCGGTCGGCAAAGGCATCAAACGCCGCTGAAATCTGAGTGTTATTGCCGCGATTTGATGCGCTCTGGACGCCGTCCGATTTGCCCGCTGTGGTGCTCTTGCCGCGGTCGAGCGAATCCAGCCGCGACTTGGCGGCTTCCGTTCCAGGCGCGAGCTGATTCGTCGGCGTGTCGCCGGTTGCGCCGGAGCGCGACCCGGCAAAGATATCGTTGAGGATCTTGGCGACGCGAGTGGCGCTGCCATGCTTGAGACGATAGGTCCGCAAGGTCGTGCCGGTCGTATCGGAGCGGTCGAGCCGCTGCACCCACAGCGTCATCTCGGTGAGGAGCTTGGGATTGCGGGTCACCACCATCACGGCGTTCATGCGCGAGATCGGCTGGAAGCGGAGCACGCCTTGGCCGAGCCCGCCGTCGACGCTCTCAAATATGCGCTCGAGCTCGCCGATCATCGTTTCCGGTGAAGTCGACTTGAGGGGATAGACAGCGACCGACTGGTTGCGCAGCCATTCCACGTCGAAGGTGGCAATGAGATCGAGCGCCGACTGGCGCTCGGCGGTGGTGCCCTGGATCAGCACCAGGTTGCGGGACGGGATGACGCGCAGCGCGCCCGGGCGTGACAGGAACCCCTCCGCCGTCTTGGCGACCGTGCTCGCCGAGACATAGCGCAACGGCACGATCGAAACGCCAAAGCCCTGTTGCCCGGCGCCCATGCTGACCGCGGCGTTGCCGCCAGCCTCCGCCAACGGCACGATCTTGACCAAGCTGCCTTCGCGCACGATCGCGGCATTCGACATCCGCAACACGCTTTCAAAGGCCGACAGTAGGTCCTTGCGTGGGATCGCGCCAGCCGACGCGAGCGTCACGTTGCCTTGAACGCGCGGGTCGACCAGGACGTTGAGCTTGAGGACGTCGCCAAGCAGCGTCTTGGCGACGGTCTTGATGTCGGCGCCGTCGAAATTCATTTCGACGCCCTGGCCGACGACAACAGCGCCTGGCTGCGCCGAGGCGACGCGCGTGTATGAATTCTGGTCCTGTTGCGGCTCAGGATCGTTCTCCGCGCCGGGGAAAATAAGCGGCTGCGACGGATCGCGCGTCGTTGTCGACGTCTCGTCGACCGAAGTCGGAAAGCGCGGGCTGAGATCAAGGCCGCGGACCTGATCACCGACACCGGGCGATTGCGTGGCCGATACTCGCAGGTCCGAGTGAGACGCATCCATCATGGCGCATCCGAGCAGCGCACAGAGCATCGTACCCATCACGCAGGTCTGCACGAGAGTCAGCGCCAATTGCCCCCGCGCGCTTTTCACTCGATTGCTCCTTGCCTGCGTTGCGCCGAATGCGTGTTGTCCGTTGCTTGCGCCCCTGCGCGTCATCGGTGCTTTGTTCCGCTATCTGCGTTGACGTCATCAATGCAGAGCGCGCGAATCATCATCGACGGTTCACCGCTACTTGCGAACTAGCCGAATTCTGACTTTGACGGTGGACATTGTGCGGCGATGAGGAGATGCATTGCGGCTAAGCAACGACCATTTTGGACGCAGCGGGAAAATGTCGCTGTTCTCGGAGTAAGAGAGAGAATGTTCTGCAATTGAGGACGCACATGCTACCGCGAGAGCGGTTCGCGGTGGCTCACTACTGTCGTCGCCGGCGGCGCGATGGGCTTGGCTCAATCTGATTTCGTTGGCGGAGCGCCCGCTTCCGGTGCGCTCGACGATTGACTGGTAACATGACCTGTTTGGACTTCAGCGTCACGCGGTGCTTGCTGACCGTTGTCGTTGCTAAACAGCGTGAATGTCGCGAAGCGGCCGTCGAGAGATAAGACAAGACGGCGCCCTTCGATCTGGCTCACTGTCCATCCGCCGATGTCGTCGCCGATCTGCACGCGATCGACTTTCTCAGTCCCTGAGCGAACAATCGCGCGCGCACCTTCCTCGTCCACCACAATCCCGAACAGCTGCACATTGGGAGGTTGCGGTACGACTGCGACCGGCGCCGCCTCGGGTGGTGGTGGCGGCGGTGGCGGAGTTGGACGGCGGGTCGGTGAGAACAACGGCCGCTCGCGTGTCGCTGACAATCGATCGAGCGGCTGCGCTTCCAAGGGATTAGCCAGAGTTCCAACGGTCTGCTCGGATGGCTGTGCGCGCGCGCGCGTCGCGCGGCTGACGATGCACGATAGCACCACGACGGCGATGACGATGGAGCGGCGATGTCTCATGAGCTGCCCCGCCGCCAGAAGGCGCGCACGCTGAGCGTCGCGCGCAACAAGGGATCTTCGGGTGGCCGTCCGCCGGCCGCGCCCGCCGGCTGGATCGCCAGCGATTCAACGAACACATAGGGCGTTCCGCTCTCGAGCCGATGGAGAATTGGCTTGCAGCGCCACCAGGCCGACCTCGAACGTCGCCTGCAGCCGGATGGTGTCGGGCGTGTCCTCGCGCTTCGTCGGCTCGAGACCGGAGGAGATGATGGCGGCCTGCTGGGCGCCCGCCGTCTGCGTCAGATAGGCCTGCAGCTGGGCCCCAGCGAGGCCCTGCGTCGACGCATCGAGAAACGCGCTCGCAGGCGCTGTGGTGATGGTGCGGCCTGGCCCGTCTGCGCGCGCTCTCGCTTCGAGACGTGCCACGGTTTCGCGCCGCTCGCTCGAGTTGCTGGGCGGCTTCCGAGCGCGTCTGCATCGCGTATTGGACCAGACAGGCGCAGAGCACCAGGATGAGCGCGAGCGCCCCGAGCGAAAGCCTCTGTTCGCGATCGAGCGTCATTTTTTGTGTCTCATCAAGTGTCTCATGGCGCGGCATCATCCGCGATCTTGATGTGCGGCTCGACGCTTGCCTCGATATGGAACCGGAACTGTCTTCCGTCCGGACCGCGCGTCGTCGGCGCAAAGAAGTGAACGTTGCTGAGATGGCCGGTTTGCTCGAGCGGAGCGAGCAGGGCGGGCGCATCGTCGGCGTTGCCGATGATGCGCAAGGTCGTGCCGTCGAGCCTGATCTCGGCAAGATGCGCACTGTCGGGAAGCGCACGCGAGAGCACCTCCAGCATGATCACGCTCGATGCTGCCGTCTCTTTCGACAGCCAGGCGCGTTGCGGCGCAGGAAGCGATGCCATGGAGGCGGGCGTGCGACCGGCCTGCAGCTGGCGCTGCAGCGTCTTGGCGCGGGCGGCAAGGTCCTCGTCCTCGTGGCGGATCGAGGACGCCATGGTGAGGGTGAAGATGCTCAGAATGACCGCCCATGCCACCGAGGCCGCGATCCCGCTACCGATCAGCCGGGTCGCGGTCGCGAGATCTTCTTGCGGCGCGTCTGTGGTCCGCGACCACAATGTGACAGGCTCGCTTATTGTCGCTGTGTCTGTGTTCGGGCGGCGAGCCACAATGCGATCGACCTCGAGGCCGGCCGCGGCCAACCTGGCGCGCTCACCATCGATCGTGGAGCGCGAGGTCATCAACACTTCGATATCGAGCGACCCGCCAACCTCTGCGTTTGCTTCAAAGCCATACATCACCTCGCCCGCAGGCCAGGGCGACAGTCGCTCGATCTGGTTGCGCACGATCCCGGCGAGGAACGCGCGTGCCTGCGCCGGCACGTTGAGATGGCGGGTGACGATCTTGTCGGCGGAGAGTGTCAGGATCACAAAGCGGCCGCGAGCCGAGCGTGCAACCCGTTTTGCCGTGGCGGTGGAGAGGACCATTGGCTTCGGCTCGGCTTTGCGGCCGGCCACATTCGCGCCGGACTGGTGCACGAGCGGCGCGCCGTTCTCCTCGCTGATCATCAGCGTACGCTGAGAGCGGCGATGCTCGCGCCAGGTGAGCACCAGCCGGGCGAGCACTTCGATCCACCGCTTCAGCACCGCTATGATGGCATCGGCCTGCATTGCGTTTACGCCTCTAGCGCAGTGCGGCAATGCGCACTGGGGTGAACGTCAGAACGCGATAGGGCTCGTTATCCTGCGGCAGGACTGCGATCACGGCGCGCGCGCCCGCCATCTGGCCCTCTCTCAGCGTTGCCCGCAGCTCCACCGCCGCGATGCGCTGCGGCTTGGCCGAAACATAGGTCTGTGCGGGCCCGAGCATCTGGGCAAGCCGGGTGGCATCCGATGGAGCAACGCGGCGCTCGGCCAGGAAAGCCTCAAGCCGGTTCGCATCGACGCCGGGCAGTGCCGCGATGACGCCGCGCGACGCCGTCAGCGGGTTCACGGTTTCGCTGCCATAGATGGTCGTGAGCGGCGCAATCGCGGCGAGCCATTGCGCGCGCATGCCGGCGATCTGTCCGATGCTGGACAGCGCCTGCTCATGTGTTGTCGCGAGCACCGGCGGGCGCCGCGCCGCGGGCTGTGCGAGGAGCGTTGCCACGCTGCTCGATGATCGTCTTGGCCACGCTCTCCGCTGTGGCGGGTGGGGCGCCGGCCGAGCGCAGCATGGCGGCAAGAACCTCGACCGGCGCCTTGGCGATATCGATGCGGCCGCCTTCGTCGCTCAGCCGCGCATTCACCGAGCCGGTCGAGAGCGCAACCGTGCGCTCGAGATCGCGCAGCGGTGTCGTCTTTTCCAGATCAAGAATGATGCCGGCCGCGACCTCGAGGCCGGCGGTGATGAGCGCGTCGCGCTCGACCCGATTGCGATCGACGCTCATCACGCCGGTGAAGCCGCGGAAGGTGACCGATGCCGCCATGGCGAGCGCTGCCAACAGCGAGATCGTCCACAGCACGGTCATCAGTACGGCGCCACGGCGCGGATCGGCAAGCGTTGTCGGATCGGTCGTCATCGCGTTAGCCTCCCGACATCGGCGATGCCACCGGGCGCGGCAGTGAGGCACGACACCGACGCGTCGGAGTGGCCGCAGGTTGCTGGCGCGTCGGCGCGGATGACGAAATCGGCTTCGCCGAGCACATCGCGGCCGTTTGCGTCACGCACCATCAGGCGCACGAAGCGCGGCAACATCGCTTCTCCGATCCAGCTCGAATGCCACGCCAGCGCCCGCTCGGGCGTCAGGCGGCCGAACAGGAAGGAGATGCTCCACTTGCCTTCGATCAGCACGACCGGATTGTCGGGCGCGACGTCGTCAAAGCTGCTGGACGGGCCAGGCCAAGATGCGCGCCGCCGGACCAGCCGCGTGACTTTCTCGTCCTGCTTGACTGTGAGCATCACGACCTCGTCGCCAGGCGGCGCGCCCGTTACTGGTGCAGCCGCGACGAAGAGGATCTTGCCTGGCGTTTGTTCGCCTCCCGGCTCGCCGAGGAATGCGAGCGCAGGGCCCGCCTCGCTGCGGCGCGCAACCGCTCTGGCCGACGCAAAATCGGCAGACAGCCGATCGATGGCGAGGACGAAGCGCTCCGCCACGTCGACGGTTCTGGTGCCGCGATCGAAGTTGAGCGCCACGTTATGAATGAGCCCAGCGCAGGCCGCGATGATCACCGCACCAATTGCAAAGGCGGCGAGCACCTCCACCAGGGTGAAGCCATCGTGGGCGGTCATATCGCGGGCGGTCTTATCTCGATCAGTGATGGCGTGTGATGGGCGCATCGTCATCACCTTTGTTGTCCGAGTCGCACAGTCTCGGCTCTGATCATCTGGGCGCGCCCCCAGGCCACGCTTGCGGCCACCCGATAGGCCGACCAGGCCGGGCGGTCCGATCCGCTTGCCGCTGCGGGCAGGGGGACGGTGACGATCCGCCAGCGCAGGCCGTCGACGTCTCCTTCGCGCGTGGCCTGCGCCAGATTGGCGCGATCGAAGGGCGCATCGAGCAGCGTGCGCAGCAGCACGTGCGCGGCGACGCGGCTATCGGCATCGGCCACGATGCGACGCGACTGGAACAGATGCGGGGTCAACGCCGCCGCGAAGGCGAGCACCAGTGCGAGCGCGACCAGCGCCTCGATCAGGGTGAAGCCGCCCGATCGTCGGTCCGCGCGCCCTTTGCGCGCCTCAGCGCGTCTCGATCGAGACACCGCCCGTATACCAATTGATCCGAATCTCATATCCGGCCTTCTCGCGTGAGAGCCTGAGCACTGCGCCCGACGAGGCGCCGTCGGGATGGAAGCGCACGACCGTCGCTCGGCTTGTCGACGGAATGCTGGTTCCGAGCAGATCGACGATGACGTCGGACGGAAGCGCGACGGTGCTGCCGCCGTCGCCGATCAAGATGCGGCGCTCGCCATCGATCGCCACTTCGCGCTCGCGCCCGGTCAGGATGGCGCCCAGCCGCTCGCGGCGAAGCAGTGCAGCCGCCTCAAGCGTCACTGCCTTCAGCCGTGCCCGCCCGGTGCCCGGCATCATGGTGATCGCAAGCGAAGCCATGAGCGCGATGATGAGCATCACCGCCACGGCCTCGATCAGCGTAAAGCCCGCCTTGCGGTCACTGCTCCACATTCGAGATGTCGGCGGCCGTGCCGGCGCCGCCTTCGCGACCGTCGGCGCCGAAGGATGAGATTTCATAAGGCGGTGTCCGCTCTGCTGAAGACCGATACTGATAGGAGTTGCCCCACGGGTCATTCGGTACGCGACCGCCTTTGAGATAGGGGCCGTTCCAGACCGAGACATTGGAGGGGCGCTGCGTCAGCGCAACGAGCCCCTCGGAGCTCGTGGGATAGCGCCCGGCGTCGAGATAGAACAGGTCAAGCGCCGAGCTGAAGCTCTCGATCTGCAATTTCGCGGTCTTGACCTTCGAGTTGCCGAGATAGCTCAGAACGCGCGGTCCGACCAGGCCGAGCAGCAGGCTGATGATGGTGAGCACCACCAGGATCTCGATCAGGGTGTAGCCGGGACTCGCCGAAGCGAGGAAGCGCAATCGATGCGGCGAAAGCCTGTTCGCGAGTGCAGTCATAGCGCGGCCTCCGTGATGCTGAGCAGCGCGCTCATGATCGATATGATCAACGCGCCGATGACGAAGCTGACAACGATGATAGTGGCGGGGCCGACCGCGCCCATGAGGCGGTCAAGCCCGAGACTCGAGCCTGTGCTCGTAGAATTGCGCCGCATGGCGGGCGATCGACGGCAGGTCGCCGGTCTCGTCGCCGACCTTGAGCATGCGCACGGCAAGCGGTGGAAGGAGATCGGTCTCGGCCAGCGCGTCGCCGAAGCGGCGTCCGTTGCGAACCTGCTCGAAGAGGCGATCGACCGCCGCCACATAGCGCGATCCGGTGACCACATCGCGCAGGATTTTCAGCGTTGCCGGCAACGCAACGCCGTTTTCGGTAAGAAGGCCGAGCGTTCCGATGATGCGGGCAGTGCGTCGATCGTGCACGGTTCCGGCGATTCCCGGTAGCGATGACAGGGCGGCGATGACCTTGCCTCGCCATTCGCGCTTGTTGGCGACCATGAGGACGCCGAGCACCCCGAAAATGCTCGCACCCAGAACCAGATCGAGATTGCCGCGCAACCACGATGACGCCGCCAGCACGAACGCCGCTCCCGCATTGAGCTTGCCGCCCAGATCCTTGAACACCGGCTCGAACTGCGGAACCACATAGATGAGAAAGAAGGCGAGCACCGCGACCGCGGTGCCAACCAGAAAGAGCGGGTAGCGCACCGCAGAATTGATCCGGTCGGCGAGCAGCTCCCGGCGCGTGCGGTCCTCAACGATCGCGCGCAGCACCGGCTCGAGCCGACCGGAGGCCTCGCCGGCACGCACCATGGCGACATAGATCGGCTCGATCACAGCCGACTGCCGCTCCAGCGCCTCGGCAAAGCTGTCGCCTGCCGAGATCGCCGCTCGAATGGCGCCCGCGAATGCCGACAGCGCCTTGCTAGTGTCGGCCCCGAGCGTTTGCAGCGCGGCCTCGAGCGGCAGCCCGGCACCAATAAGCAGTGCGAGCTGGCGCAGGAAGATGGTGACATCGCGCGCTCGCGGCAGCCTGCGGCCGATGCCGCTGCTGCGGCCGAGCACGCTCGGCTTCACAACCTCGGTGTCGATCGGCAGATGTCCGAGATATTCGATACGCCGCAAGACCTCATCGTCGGAAGGGGCCTCAACCTCTCCAACTACGATCTCTCCGCCTTGCGCCAGCGCGCGATAGCGGTATTGCGGCATCCCACCCCCTTACAAGCTTGCCGTAACGCGGAACACCTCATCGATGGTGGTCAGGCCGGCACGGCATTTGGCGACGCCATCGTCGGCCATCGTGGTCATGCCCTCGGATAGCGCGACCTTCTCAAGCTCGACCGCGTCGGTCTTTGGCCCGATCGCCTGGCGCAGTCGCGCCGTCACTTCGATCACTTCAAAGACGCCACGGCGTCCGTGAAAGCCGGTGAAGCTGCACCACTCGCAGCCGGTGCCGCCGTAAACGGCATCTCCTGCCTTGAAGCCGAGCGCTGTGTAGCGCTGATCGCGCGTGAGATCGCTGTTCGAAAGTCGGTGCGGCTTCTTGCAGTGCTCGCACAACATGCGGACGAGCCGTTGTCCGACGATGGCGCGGACACACGATGCGAGCAAAAAACTTTCGACTTGCAGGTCGATGAGCCGTGGGATCGCACCGGCCGCGGTATTGGTGTGGAGCGTCGTGAGAACGAGATGCCCTGTCAGCGCCGCGTGCACACCGATATGCGCCGTTTCCGGATCGCGCATCTCGCCCACCATGATCACATCCGGATCCTGTCGCAAGAATGAGCGCAGTGCCGTGGCGAAAGTCAGACCGATCGCGGGATGAACCTGTGTCTGGTTGATGCCCTTAATGTGATACTCGACCGGGTCCTCGATTGTGAGAATCTTCCGTGACGGCTCGTTGATGACCGTAAGTGAAGCGGCGAGGGTGGTCGTCTTGCCCGACCCGGTTGGTCCGGTGACGATGATCATCCCGAACGGGGCTTGCAGTGCATTGCGCAGGATCGCGTCGTCACGGGCGGCAAGTCCGACCTGATCAAGCGTGACGAAGCCCGATCCCTTCCTGAGCAGACGGATGACCGCGCTCTCGCCATGCATCGTCGGCATGGTGGCGATGCGCAGATCGACCTCGGTGCCGCCGATGACAATGCGCGCACGGCCATCCTGGGGCAGCCGCCGCTCCGTGATGTTCAGTCCGGCCATGATCTTGAGCCGCGACAGCAGGCCTTTCGCCATGCTCATGGGCGGCGCCGACAGCGGCTTGAGCAGGCCGTCGATGCGCAGCCGCACTTGCAAAAGTTTGTCCAAGGGCTCGATGTGCAGGTCGGTGCCGCGCTGCTCGACCGCGAGCCTGAGCAGCTCATCAAGCGCGCGCACGACAGGCGCTCCGCGTGCGAGATCGCGCAGATCGTCGAGATTGTCGTCAATGGCAGTGGCGGCCGCGTCGGTTGCCGTTGGCTCTTTTGTTGGGATCGTTTCAAGCGTGGTGGCAAGCGCAGCATCGATATCGTCTGCCGTTGCGACCGCGATCGTGACCTCGCGCTGCAGCGCGATTTCGGCGGCGCGGATCGTTTCGTCTTCGATGGGGCGTGCGATGGCGAGCGTCAGCGCGCCGGAGCAATCCTCATAGGGAAAAAGCCGTTCCTCTTTGAGAAAGCGCGGCGACAGGCGCTCGCCCGCGAAGCGGCCGCCGACCAGGTCGGCGCGCTGGACGCGCCCGCAACGATAGAATGCCGCAAGCTCGTCCGCGAAGGCGGTGTGTGTAAGCTTGGTCATGCCGATCCAGTCGATGTCGCGGAGCGAGTTGCGGCGGCTTGCCGCCATGCCGGCGTCGAGCTCCTGCGCGTTGCGCAGTGCGCCCTTGCGGACGAGGTGGCTGATGAAGTCGCTGTTCGGCATGTCCGATCCCGCGATCGAAATGCCGGCCTAGGACTCGTTCGTGGCAACAAAGCGGATTTGCAACGATGCGAACGTCACGTTCATCGAGTTGCGGTGCTTGTGTAGCGCCACGCCAAGAAAAATCTGTGAACAGGTATTCACGGGCAGCGAGTTGGTGCACTCGTGCGGTGCATCGGTGCCGACGACAGACTGATGCCGTTTGCAACGTCGTTCGAATATGCGGTGGAGAAGCGGGGAGCAATCAGGAGCAGCTGAAGCGATAGCCGTGACCGAGGACCACTTCGGTGTTTCTCTCGATCAGAATTTGTCGCCGGTGCGTGGTGCTGCGATGCTCTTAGGTCAGTGCACAGAGAAGTCCGTCGGCCAGTTGGTCGGAGCGTTGGGATCGGTAGTTGTGAGCTCGTGGACCGCCATACGGAGACAGCGAACAACCACCGTGGGTACGTTCAGGCGCTGGGCTTCCTCGGTCGCGTAGTGAAGCATCTGTTCCAGAGCAGTGACGTCAGATGGGTCAGTCATAGAGTCTCCTGAAAATTGCGCACACTTCCTATACTTTTGGCGACCTTGCATTGTGCCGGTCGAAGTGGCCGGCAGTGCGGGACATATCGCGTTTCCGGTCAAAGCGCCGGACGGCGGATTGCCTTCTTGGCCGCATTCATTTGTCGGCGATGAACGCCGACACTCAAGGTCAAGGCTGATACATTATTCAGTTCCGCGCTCCGCCTGTCGCCCCGGTCGGGAGCGACTAGCCTCGGCACGCACCACATCCGCGCCTCAGCTACGCACTGGTGGCGGCATTCCACGGACAAGAACCCATCGCTCGCTTGGATTGCCAATTCGCGATGGACTATGAATGGTGGTTATATTGATGAAAGACGCCGCGTCAAGAAAATCGCGGTATGCAAATGTAATATTTCCCACACAACGGGAACTTTTGCCGTTGCACCACCTTGCGGGTGGCTAGGGCGTCCAGCGCTCCGAATTTGTGCCCATTCTATGCCGGTTTTGTTTTCCTTGCCGGCGGCTGGGTGCCGTCCGGAACGCGTCTCATCTCATCGCGTGGTGTGAAAGTATAAACTGATTGTGAGTTTCAGCCGGAGCGCGCCGACGCCTCATCGCTTCATGATAATCATTCGCAGCGCCACGTTGCTGAATGTGGCGGGATCGTGAGCCCAGTGCTCCAGCTCGTGGCGGACCCGGTCGAAGTCGAACCCGAACATGTTGGAGCGCTCGCAGAGATCGATCCACAGCTGGTAGACGGCCAGAAGCTTGCTGCCGCCAAACGGGCCGACATGCGGGTTGGCGATGCTCTCCTGGTGCTCGACCGACCAGAGTGGATCAGTCTCGCGCACAAGCCTTTCGGCGTTGGTCAACAGGCGGGGCTTGATGGCTCCCTGCTCGCCGCTCACCCGAGCAAATGTGCGTAACATTTCCGTTAACTCCGGAAGATCGGGATGATGGCCGCTCGCCGCCAGATCCGACTCGACGATCAGAAGTCGCCCTGTCGGGGTCAGCAGACGGTCGGCGGCCTGAAGGACCGCGCCGAAGTCCTTGAGGTGTTGAACCAGAAACCGCATGACGATCAGATCGAAGCGGCGGTCAGAGGCGTACTGGGTGAAGTCGGCCAGAGTCACGGCGATATCAGGGTGACGGCGAGCCGCAATGGCGACCAGCTCCTGCGAGATGTCGACGCCGGAATAACGCTTTTCAGGAAAAAATTCGTGGAGGCGCGATATGTAGTAGCCATTGCCACAGCCGGCGTCGAGTACGCAGGTGGCATCCCGCCAAGCCTTCAGCGACACAAGAAACTTCAGTTCCTGTGGAAAGGCGAGGTCGACTTGGTAGGCAAGAAGTGAATCCCAGTCGGCTGCCGCGCGTGGCGCGGCCGTACTGAGAAATCGCCGATTGGCCTCGACCGCTAGCTGCATCGTCGCCTCCTTGGGTTCATTTTTTGGTGCCTATCAATTTTGATGTGCTTCAATTCAAACCGGAACGCTCGACGGTCGTGTGGTGGGGCGGTCTTTTGTGCGCAATTGAGGGTGCAGGGCACGTTTAGCTTGTGCGCTGCAGGACAGGTGGCGATGCGCCCCGCTATCGTGGCAAATTCGAGATTGCCGCTGGCCGGCTGTTCACACGTAGGCTCCCGCGGAACGTCGCGGGCGATCTGTCGCTTCAATGAAACGACGGATCTTCTGCCTCCAGCGCACGGCATTCGATTGCGTCCTCGGCCGGGTTTGTCTTCGCAAGCTCGAAGGCCGCCATGCGAAGGCAATGGACCACGACCGGTGACAGATGGAGGCGCTGCGCCTCCTGCGCCACATATTGGAGGATTTGCTCCAGAGCCACGACGTCGGAACGTTCAGTCATCGACTTCCCCCGCTCATTGCGTCGGCCTTCAGGGTTGGGCCGCTCAATCGTTCTATGATGTGATCTGTCGACACGACATCGGCGTAGCAGGTCATGAGCTCGGCCAGGTAGGAGTGCGACTCGGCAGCGCTGAACTTTCCGAGTCCCGGTGTCGACGAGGCATCGTGGACGAAAGTGACCTGATGCTTCCGGTGGAAGCCGTCAAGCACGGTCGCCAGGCAAGCGCCATGTCCGGTCAATCCAGCGAGGACCAGAGATGGAGAATCGATGTTGTCGAGGATCGACGCGAAACCGTCCGCCGCATAGCAGGACGGCATGCTCCGCTCGAACACCATCTCCGATGGGCGCGGGCGGAATTCGTCGATCCAGCCCGCGAACGGTGTCGCGGGGTTCAACAGCGTGCCTCGCCAGAGCTGACGGAAATGTGCAATCGACATCCGCTCGGCGCGCGCGAAGGCCAAGAGCCTCCGACAATTCTCCATCCAGGGCGCGTGCTGCTCGAGCGCGAGCGCGCGTCCTTCCGCGACGTATTCGAGCTGCAGATCGAGGAAGCACAAGAGCGGCGCTCCCTCGGGGCGAGAACGATGCGGAAATGGAATGACGTGTATCATGCGGGCCTCCCTAAGCGGCTTTCTGGTCGCGCAGTGGTGACGTCACCGGTCGCAACGAAGACGCGTCGAGAACACCCTTGTCGTGCCATTCACCTTCGGGCCTGATGATCACATACGGATCGCTGTCGATCGTGATCGGGTCTTCATGGGGATCGAGCTCGATCACCATCTCGGTATATGAGAAGTCCGAGAACACGAGCTTGCGGTTGGGTCCGAGCGGCTTGGCGCCGAAATGCGCCCAGAAGTTCACCAGCCGATCCTGCGCATGACCATAAATGCGCCGGAAGCCTTTCTTGCGGGCAAGCTCGATGCCGGCGCGAACCGTTTGAAAAGCGAGCCGGGTCTTGCGATACTCGGCTCTCACCGCCAGTCGCTCAAGCTTGCAGAAATCCGCGAAAAATCTTGCGCGAATGCAAGCCGCTGGCTCGTGGCCCATGTAACCAATCAGATGGGTTGCGCAGAAGTCGTTGCCGTCGAACTCCTCCCCGTACGGGCAACTCTGATCGCTCATGAATACGCTCGCCCTGATTGCGACGACCTGCATCATGTCCGTGAGCGAGCGCGCGACCCGCACGCCGATCTTGCGCGGTCGATCATTTGCGGCCGAGAGGCCGGGCTTTGCGGTGGCATAGACGGGAGCGTCCTCGGTCATGACAGCGCTCCTCAGGCCGCAAAGGCGCGCAGTGGCGCGCGGTTGCACATACGGACGTAGACCAGGAGGTCCCCGTCAGGGCGAACGGGCGTAAAGCCAAGGTTGTAGTCCAGCCGCTGTGCAGCTGCGCCGACCGCTTTGGCATAAAGGTTTGCGGCCGCATAAAGCGGGCCCTGCAGGTGCTTGCTCATCAGATGAAGGCCCTCGGCCGTGGTGCCGCGAGCGACCACGGCCCATTTGTAGATGGCCGTGACCAGCGCTCCAGGCTCGCTCAGGTACTCGAGCGCGGGGTTGGCAAAGTCGATGGAGCCGGCCAGCAGGCGGTCCAGGCCCCGGTTGTTGAGCAGCAGCATTGCATAGATACCGACTGTCTGGTTCCCACGGCGAAAGGCCCAGATGCTCTCCGGATGCTTCTCTTGCACCCGCATGACGGCGGCCTCGGCCGCCGCCAGGCTTGGAATCTCCTGTGCGGCGATCCGCACCAGGTCCGGGATTTCGGCCAAGGGCGCCGCCACCGCGTGACCCGCCGGACCGGCAAGCATTGAAGCTCATCGAACTGTCGTTTCATTTTAGTGTGACCTCCCCCGAACACTGTGATCGCCTGAACTCTGAATCGCCTGAAACGCATTGCGCTGACCGTTCGCGGCGATCTAGATTGATCTAGGCGTAAAGTCTGAATTGGCTGGAACAATGCCAGCGGGGGTGAGGCCTGTATGCCGTCACGAGTGCAACAGGGCGCTGCAAGGATGCAGCACGACCCTCAGCTGTCGCCGGGAGGGCTCGATTGGGATTGGAACGACGTCCGAGTCTTCCTGGCCTGCGTGAAGCTGGGGAGCTTCCGCAAGGCCGCTGACCAGCTCGGCTTGAATTCAAGCACCGTCATGCGCCGGATCGAGGCATTCGAGAGCCGGCTGGGTTTCCCGCTTCTGAACCGGTTGCACGAGGGGGTCAGCCCGACGCCTGCCGGGGCCGCAATCCTGGAGAGCGCCGAGCGCATGGAAGGCGCGTTCTATGACGTGCTGCGCAAGGTGCCGGGACCCGATGCCAAGCATCGCGGTACGGTCAGGATTTCGATCACCGAGGGCCTTGGAATCTACTGGGTGATGCCGCGCCTGGTGGGGTTTGCCCAGCAGCACCCGAGCCTGCTCGTCGACCTGCGTTGCGCGATGGAAAGCGCGGACGTCCTCCGCATGGAGGCCGATCTCGCGGTCCAGTTTGTCCGCCCCTCGGCGCCTGAGCTGATTGTGACCAAGCTGGGGCGCCTGCATGTCTATCCTTTTGCGGCGCGCAGCTATGTCGATCGCTATGGGCTGCCTCGCGATAAATCCGACATGGTCCATCACCGCTTGGTCCAGCAGGCAGCGCCTCAGATCAACGCGGATGCCTGGGCCCGGTTGCTGGGGGTGGACAGTGTCGAGAACATCGTGGGATTGCGGTCGAATGCGAGCTCGGCCGTATTCTACGCGGTCGAGCGGGGCGCCGGGATCGGCGCTCTTCCGACCTACGCCTGCGCCCTGGACGCGGCCGTCATTCCGGTCGATATCGGCATTCATCTCTCATTTGACATCTGGCTGACCTATCATCCCGACGTCCGGAAATCCAAACGCACTGCCCAAGTGATCGACTGGGTGAGAAGCATATTCGACCCGCACCACTACCCGTGGTTTCGTGACGAGTTCATTCATCCCCGCGACCTCGTGAAGCAAGCGCCCCGCGATGCGGAGCTTCATTCCGTGCAGGGATTCTTCACGGCGCGCCCGGTCAAGGACTGAGGACCGCCTCTCGGGCGATTGCCACATTGTGTCTCACACGCCTTTTTTCTCTTCGTGCAGGTGCTCTCCATCGCCGCTGCTGCGCGTCTCTTTCGCCGCTGGCGTGTGCCAGGTGCTCCAAAGTCGAATTGTGGCGCATTGCACCTCTGGTAGTGTGCGCGCCGCGCACACGCGCGTTGTGAGTGAATCTGGGTGAAGCATGTGGAAGCAGGTGCCAAGACCGCAAGCCGAGCAGGTATTCCATATCGATGTTCCAAGGATCGGCGATATACTTGAAATTACGGTAGTTGAGCCTTTCCCAGGCGCCGCTTCAGCAGGAAGATTGTTCCCAACCTTATATCTCTTGGATGCTCGTCTCACGCTCGACATTGTTGTCGGGACCAAGCGCCTGTTCGATATATTTTCAGGTGGCGCATTGCCGCTCTGCTACCTGGTCGCGATTGGCTACGCCGATCCGGATATCGCCGCGCGGCGCTTTCGCGACTACACCCCCACCAAGGCTGAGCTGCCGCCGGGCCTGAGCCAGCCGCTGCCATTTGGTACGGGAGGGGCGGCGCCTTACCTGACGACGATATGTGAAGACATCATTCCTCATCTCGAGCGGCAGTATCCGCTCGATCCACGTGAGCGTGTGCTGGTCGGCTATTCGCTCAGTGGTCGATTTGCGACCTATACATTATTCAGTGAGCCGGAGGCGTTTGGCCGCTATCTGATCGTGTCGCCGTCGCTCTGGTGGGACCGGGGGTCGGCCTTTGCGGAAGAGGAAGCCTGGGCAAGCTCGAACGCCGATTTACCGGCGAAGGTGCTGCTGGTCGGCGGCGACGCCGAGGAAACACCCGGCGGCGGCTGGCGCAACAACCTCCCTGACGAGATTGGCCTGCCGCTCAAGCAGCTCACTAATATGCGCGAGCTTGATCGGAGGCTAACGGCCCGGAATTATCCGAGCCTTCGCTTCAAAGCTGATTTCATAACGGACGGACGTCACATCACCGGGCTTCCAGCCGCTGTCGCGCTAGGGCTGGTCGAAATCTTTGCCTTGTGAGGGTGGCGCCGGATCAAAAGCTCTTTGAGCTTTTGGTGCCGAGCGGATCGCCATGATGAGCCATGAAGTCGAATGATGGCCTGGCGAGCATCCTAAAATAAACGGCTCAGTGGTTCTTGGCGATTTCTTCAACTAGCTGGACGACTGATCGACGCAAGCCATCGTCGTCGATGCGTGCGAATGCCTGCAGCAGCCGATTGGCATGCGGCTTCGCCAGCTGGTCAAAGATCGATTGCTTGTCGGTGTCCTCCATCTCGTCGCTGCCTTTGAACAGGGCCGTGACCGGCACGCCGAGGAATGTGGCGATCTTCAGCAATCGGCCACTGCCGACGCGATTGGTGCCTTTCTCGTATTTCTGGACTTGCTGGAACGTCAGCTCGAGTTGATCGGCAAGCTCGGTCTGGGTCAGCCCCCTTTGCAGACGATAGATTCGGATATTGCGGCCCACGATTCTGTCGACAGAGTCAGGTCCCTTACGGCTCATCATAACCCTTCGTTCCCCCAGCAACGGAAGTCCCCATGGACAACTGATTTACGGATGCAAGATTAGCGACGGAAGGATACGTTACTCCATAGTATCCGCGGGAGCCAACCAAATATTGCGCATGGGCGAGCAGATTTACGGCAATGTTGTCTCGGAGTCTCACGCGTCGGTCCAGCTTGTATTGATCCCCAAAATGGGGATTGACCCTGACCGTTAATAACGAAGATCCCCCCGTGAGATAAACGAGATGAGAGAGAACTCTTCAATCCTGGCGGGAGGTTGACAGCCGGAGCGTGTTTTCCTCCTAGGAATCGGGTCGGATTTCTACAATTTCAGGTAGTTACAACCATATTACTCGAATTTGTGAGACCTCGCTTTAACCTTATCGCTATCTGGTAACTACTCGCACCGGTGCTCTGGTCATTTCGTTGCAACACACCCCTCACTGGACGCGTCAACAAATCAGCGATCAAATGGAACTGCCGGCGGAACCGAGCGGAGACGGGGAATGCAACTGACGCCGCGGGAATTCGACAAGCTCCTCATCTACATGATGGCCGAAGTCGCGCTGAAGCGGAAAGCGAAGGGCATCAAGCTCAACCACCCCGAGGCGGTCGCGATCATCTCGGCGCAGCGCGCTCGACGGTGCGCGCGCCGGCAAGACCATCGAGGAAGTCACGACGGAGGCGCGCACGGTCCTCACCAAGGACGACGTGATGGACGGCGTCGCCGACCTCGATTCCGATGGTGCAGGTCGAGGCCGTGTTCACCGACGGCAGCCGTCTCGTCACCGTGCACACGCCGATCCAATGAGCGCCAACCGAGGAGCGCGCCATGGCCGAAGTCAAAGCCGGTGCCGGCGATCGCCGCCGATGTCGACCCGGCGACCGGCGAAGGTCGCCGTCGGCGGCTACGTCTGCCGCCCGGAGCCGATCGCCTTCCACGCGGACATGCAGGTGACGACGCTCAAGGTGCGCAACACCGGCGACCGGCCGATCCAGGTCGGCTCGCACTTCCATTTCTTCGAAGTCAATCGCGCGCTCGAGTTCGACCGCGCCGCGGCATTCGGCCTGCATCTCGACATCCCGGCGTCGACCGCGCTGCGCTTCGAGCCCGGTGACGAGCGCGAGGTCAAGCTCGTGCCCTACGGCGGCAAGCGCGCGGTCTACGGCTTCAACAACCTGGTCGACGGCCCGACCGTCGGGCGACGCCGGCGAGCCGGCAAGGCCAAGGCGGTCGCGCTCGCCGCGAAGCGCGGCTTCCGCTCGAAGGCCGTGACGCACGGGCGCGCCAGTCGCTCGCATCCCGCCGAATCGTGCCACGCCGATCCGAGATCAGACGCATCCATGGCAACCATCTCGCGCAACGAGTACGTGGGCCTGTTCGGCCCGACGGTCGGCGACCGCATCCGCCTGGGCGACACCGACCTGTTCGTCGAGATCGAGCGCGACCTGCGCGGCGCGTACGGCGACGAGATCGTCTTCGGCGGCGGCAAGAGCCTGCGCGAAGGCATGGGCATGGACAACCGGCTGACCACGCGCGGCGGGCGCGCCCGACCTCGTCATCACCAACGTGACGATCATCGACGCGGTGCTGGGCGTGGTGAAGGCCGACGTCGGCATCAAGGACGGGCGCATCTGCGGCATCGGCAAGGCCGGCAATCCGCAGACGATGGACGGCGTCACGCCGGGGCTCGAGCTCGGCCTCGCCACCGACGCGATCTCGGGCGAGCACCTGATCCTGACCGCCGCCGGCATCGACACGCACATCCACTTCATCTCGCCGCAGCAGGCCTACGCGGCGCTGTCGCAACGGCATCACGACGCTCATCGGCGGCGGCACCGGCCCGACCGACGGCTCGAACGCGACGACGGTCACGCCGGGCCCGTGGAACATCGAGATGATGCTGCGCGCCGTTCGAGGGCTGGCCGGTCAACGTCGGCCTCCTCGGCAAGGGCCACGGTCACGGCAAGGACGCCGCTGGTCGAGCAGATCGAGGCCGGCGCGGTCGGCTTCAAGTGCCACGAGGACTGGGGCACGACGCCCGCGGTGCTGCGCTCGGCGCTGACGGTCGCCGACGAGATGGACGTGCAGGTGTGCATCCACACCGACACGCTGAACGAGTCGGGCTTCGTCGAGGACACGATCGCCGCGTTCGAGGGCCGCACCATCCACTCGTTCCACACCGAAGGCGCCGGCGGCGGCCACGCGCCGGACATCATCAAGGTGGCCGGCGCTGCCGAACGTGCTGCCGAGCTCGACCAACCCGACGCTGCCGTACGGCATCAACTCGCAGGCCGAGCTCTTCGACATGATCATGGTCTGCCACCACCTCAACCCCGACATCCCGTCGGACGTGGCGTTCGCCGAGAGCCGCATCCGCGCCGAGACCATCGCCGCCGAGAACGTGCTGCACGACCTGGGCGTCATCTCGATGTTCTCGAGCGACTCGCAGGCGATGGGCCGCGTCGGCGAGATGCTGGCTGCGCGCGATCCAGACCGCCGACGCGATGAAGACGGGCCGCGGCAAGCTGCCGGAGGATGCGCGCCGGCAACGACAACTTCCGCGTGCTGCGCTACGTCGCCAAGATCACGATCAACCCGGCGATCGCGCACGGCATCTCGCACGTGCTGGGCTCGGTCGAGGTCGGCAAGATGGCCGACCTCGTGCTGTGGGAGCCGGCGTTCTTCGGCGCCAAGCCGAAGATGGTGCATCAAGGGCGGCATCGATCAACTGGGCGGTGATGGGCGACCCGAACGCGTCGCTGCCGACGCCGCAGCCGATCTACTACCGGCCGATGTTCGGCGCCTTCGGCCAGGCGCTGCCGCACACGTGCGTCACCTTCGTGTCGCAGGCGGCGCACGACGCGGGCATCGGCGAGCGCCTCGGCCTCGCAGCGGCAGGTCGATCGCCGGTGTACGACACGCGCAAGATCGGCAAGCGCGACATGGTGCGCAATTCCGGCACGCCGAAGATCGAAGTCGATCCCGGAGACCTTCGCCGTCACCGTCGACGGCGTGCATGCGACGGTGCCGCCGGTCGAAGACGATCGCGCTCAACCAGATGTACTTCTTCAGCTGAACGGCACGACCTCGTGATCACTCATCGAAAGGATCCTCGGCAACAGTCGGCGATCCGGAATGGGCGGCGCGGCTGGCCGCGGCGCACCGTCGACGCGCTGGCGCTCGACCAGTGGGAAGCGCAGAAGAACCGCTTCCGCAAGAAGACCGCCGAGCGGCGCCGAGGTCGCCGTCTCGCTCGACCGCGGCGCGTTCCTGCGCGACGGCGACGTCCTGCTCTGGGACGACGACGCGCGACCGCGCGGTCGTCGCGCGGATCAGCCTGCGCGACGTGATGGTCATCCACCTCGACGGCCTGGCGGCGCAGGCGCCCGAGATCGCGATGCGCACCTGCGTCGAGCTCGGCCATGCGCTCGGCAACCAGCACTGGCCGGCGGTGGTCAAGGGCGACCGCGTGTCTACGTGCCGCTGACCGTCGACCGCAAGGTCATGGCGTCGGTGATGAAGACGCATCGCTTCGAGGGCATCCGCTACGAGTTCGTGCCGGGCGGCGAGATCGTTCCCTACCTCGCGCCGCACGAGTCGCGCCGGCTGTTCGGCGGCGCGGAGGGCCCGGTGCATACGCACACCGGCGATCGCTACGTCGCATCGACCCGAGACCGGGCGCGCCTACGGGCGCCGCCGGTGCGCGCGACGCTCGTCGACCGCACGATCGAGCGAACCGGGCCGAGCGGCAGCGTGCCGACGCTGGCGCGGCATGCTGCAGTTCGGCGACTCGATGTTCCCGATCGGCGGCTTCGCGTTCTCCAACGGGCTCGAGTCGGCGATCCAGACAGGGTGTCGTGCACCGACGCGGCCACGCTGCGCGCGTTCGCGCGCACGGCCGTCGAGCAGGCGGCGCGCGGCGACGGCATCGCGCTCGCTCGCGCGCGCATCGCGCGGCGCGCGCCGGCGACCTCGACGAAGTCGTGCGCGATCGACCGCGCGGTCTTCGCGCGCAAGCTCATCGAGCGAGACGCGGACGATGTCGGTGCGCATGGGCCGGAAGTTCGCCGAGATGGGCGCGCAGCGTGATCGGCCGCGCCGCTGCAGCGACTGGCTGCGAGCGCATCGCGCGCCGGCGCGACGCCGGGCTGCTATCCGGTCGGCGCTCGCCGTCAACTTCGCCGCGCAGGGCTCGCCGGAGCGCGACGCCTTCGTCGTCCACCAGTACGGCGTGGCGGCGACGATCCTGGGCGCGGCGCTGCGGCTGATGCGCATCGAGCCACCTCGACACGCAGGCGATCCTCTATCGAGCTCAACGCCGACGTCGACGCGGCCTACGCGACGGTCGCGGCGCGCGGCGCCTCGACGACATGGCCGGCTTCGCGCCGCTGGCCGAGATCCTGGCGGCCGTCCACGTCAAGGCGCACGTGCGCCTGTTCATGAACTGACGTGCCAGCGGAGCGCAACGCGATGAAGAAGATCACGCGCATCGGCATCGGCGGCCCGGTCGGCTCGGGCAAGACCGCGATCGTCGAGGCCATCACGCCGCGGCTGCTCGACCTGGGCGTCAAGGTCCTCATCATCACCAACGACGTGGTGACGACCGAGGACGCCAAGCACGTCCAGCGCACGCTCAAGGGCATCCTGCTCGAGGAGCGCATCCTCGGCGTCGAGACCGGCGCCTGCCCGCACACCGCGGTGCGCGAGGACCCGAGCATGAACCTCGCCGCGGTCGAGGACATGGAGGCGCGCTTTCCCGACAGCGACGTCGTGCTGATCGAGAGCGGCGGCGACAACCTGACGCTGACCTTCTGCCCGGCGCTGGTCGACTTCTTCATCTACGTCATCGACGTCGCCGCCGGCGACAAGATCCCGCGCAAGAACGGGCCCGGGCATCACGCAGTCGGACATCCTGGTCATCAACAAGACCGACCTCGCGCCCTACGTCGGCGCGAGCCTCGAGGTGATGGAGCACGACTCGCGGCTGATGCGCGGCGACAAGCCGTTCCTGTTCACCAACTGCAAGACCGGCGAGGGCATTCCCGCAGCTGGTCGACCTGATCCGCCGACGACCTGCTGTTCGACCTGAAGCTGCCGGCGACGCAGCCGCGTGATGGGTGCCGTCGAGCGGGCATGACGCTCGCGCCTGCGGCCGCGCGCCGAGGCGCTCGGCCGCTGCCGCGCCGGAGTTCGCGGCCTATCAGGACGAGCCGCCGCAGATGCGCAGCGGCGCCGTCGGCAAGTCGGGCTTCCTGCGCCTGGGCTTCGAGCGCCGCGGCGAGCGCACGATCCTGGCCGATCTCGACATCGCGCTCGCCGTACCTCGCGCAGCGCGCGCTGCACTGCGACGACGCGCTGCCCGACATGGCGTGGGTGTTCATGATCACCACGTCGGGCTGCGTGCTGCAGGGCGACCGGCTGGCGCTCGACGTGTCGCTCGGGCCGGGCGCGCGCGCGCACGTCACCACCCAGTCGGCGACCAAGATCCACGCGATGGACGCCAACTACGCGGCGCAGACGCAGACGTTCGCGCTCGACGACGGCGCCTATCTCGAGTTCCTGCCCGATCCGCTGATTCCGCATCGGCGCGCGCGATTCGCGAGCGACACGCGGATCGCGATCGCGCCGACGCGCGACGCTGCTCTACTCCGAGATCGTCCAGCCGGGCCGCAAGCACCATCATCCCGGACGAATGCTTCGGCGCGACCGTGCTGTCGCTCGCGATCGACGGCCGCGCGTCCCGGCGGCGCGCCGCTGTTCACCGAGAAGCTCCTGATCGAGCCGGCGCGTCACGCCGATGCGGCAGACCGGCGTGATGGACGGCTTCGACGTGTTCGGCAACGTGATCCTGTGCACGCCGACGGACGAGGCCGAGCGCATCCAGCGAGCGTCGTGGCGCCGAAGTCGATCTGGCGAGCAGGGCGTCGCATTCGGCGCCTGCCGGCTGCCCAACGACGCCGGCCTCATCTACAAGGTGCTCGGCCGCGAGACGGCGCAGGTCAAGGCCAAGGTGCGCGAGTTCTGGAGCGTCGTGCGCGAGGAGGTCACCGGCGCGCGCGTGCCGCCGCCGTTCCTCTGGCGGTGAGAGATCGTCGCAAGACCGCCGTTACAACGGCGGTCTTGTCATGTTGCAATGGTCACACGTTGCAGGACGATATTATTCCGGAACGACCTCGGTCTGCGGCACGTCCTTGTCGGTGATGTTCATCTCGACCGCGCGTGCCGGCGCATTGGTGAGATTCTGGTTGCGGTGGATGGTGCCGCGCGGAACGTAGACCCAGTCGCCGACCTTGAGCACGCGTGGCGCCTGGCCCTTGATCGTATAGGTGATCTCGCCCTCCTGGATCGTCCACCATTGCTCGCCCGGATGGCGATGGAACTGGTTGCTGGCGCCGGGCGGAAGGATGACATTCTGCATCCGCACCTGCCGCGACGGGTCCTTCTCGAGCGGCATCTGGAAATAAACCGTCGGCCGGAACTGCGACGGCGATTGCGACCACGCCACGGCCGCGACCATGCCTGTTGCGAGGATCGTCGCCGGTACGATCAGCTTGTTCATTGGCCACCTCCCTATTGGTTACGGTCATTTGGTGCACGGGTGCACGTGCACAGCGTAAGCGTTGCGGCTCAGGGCCGCAACATTGGCCGCAATCTCCTGACTTTGAGGGCTCGCCCTCAGGGCACCGCCGAAATCAGCAGAAACGCTGCAAAGATGATCAGATGGATCGCCCCCTGCAGCACCGTGGTGCGTCCGGTGCCGAGCGTGAGCGTGCTCACGAACAGGGTCAGCACCAGGAGCGTCATTTGCGCCGGCGAGACGCCGAGCACGAGCTGCCGGTCGAGGATCAGCGACAACATCGCCACCGTGGGGATCGTGAGGCCGATGCTCGCGATGGCGGAGCCGACCGAGAGGTTGATGCTGTTCTGCAATCGATTGAGCAGCGCGGACTTCGCTGCCGCGAGCCCCTCGGGCAGCAGCACGATCGCCGCGATGATGACGCCGACGAAGGCCGGCGGGAGGCCCGCGGCCTGCACGCCCATGTCGAGCGGATAGGACAACATCTTGGCGAGCAGCACGACCGCGGTCAGCGAGAGCAGAAGGAGGATGAGACTGAGGAGGGCCACTCTGTCGGTGGGCTTCTCATGCGGTGCATCCGTCGCGTCCGCATCGGACGGCGCATCGAGGAAATAGTCGCGGTGCTTGACGGTCTGGACGAATACGAAGACGCCCCACAGCAGCAGCGATGCGATGCCGACGAGCACGAGCTGCACCGCCGAGTAGTAGGGGCCTGCAGCGGTGACTGTGTAACTCGGCAGGATCAGCGTCAGCCCCGCCAACGTGCCAAGCACGGCGAGCGCCGAGGACGCGCCCTGCAGCTGAAAGGTCTGCTCGAAATGGCGGCTGCCGCCGACCACCAGGCACAGGCCGACGACGCCGTTGAGCACGATCATGACGGCGGCGTAGATGGTGTCGCGCGCGACGCTGTCGCTGCCTTGCACGCCCGACAACATGATCGACACGATCAGGCCGACCTCGATCACGGTCACCGCGACAGCCAGCAGGATCGAGCCGAACGGTTCGCCCAGCTTGATCGCCAGGACTTCGGCATGATGGACGGCCGCGAACACCGATGCGCCGAGCGCGATCGCGTCAAGCAGGAGGACGAGCGTCGCGGCGGCGGGCACCACCTGCGCGAATGTCAGCGCCAGAAGGCCGCTGCCGAGGATTGGGGCGATCCAGGTCCAGGAGGGGACGGATGCGACACGCGGTCTGGACATGGGCTGGGTCAACCTTCGCGAGTTACCATGCTTGCACTGGCGCTTCGGTCACTGGCGCTTCGGTCGAAGTTCCGCTCTGCCGAGAGCCCCGGCGAGGCCGCGGCAAGCGCTGTATCCAAGGCTTCAGGCCAATCCGAAAGATTGCTACCATCCACCTGTGTTCTGACAAGTCACGAACAATGTATCAATAAGCGCCAGACGAACAGCATCGGGAGGAAAAATGACCAGTCGGCAAAATCACCTCGGGTCGGCGAAGCGCAGGGCGGCGATCACCGCGCTTGCGGCACTGGTCACGGTTCTGGCGTCTTGGGCGCTCCCGGCCCCTGCTCAGGCGCAGGATTCGCCCAAGGAATACGGGATGGCCGTCAAGCGGCCCGTGCTGCAGGCCTCTTGCAAGCACTGCCCCTGGGGGGCGCTCGGCGATATCCTTAAGACCATCATGGCGCCTGCTTATGATGTCGCCATCTGTTACGGCTGCTCCGGGGAGAACGGCGCACGCTATGTGTCGAAGCGCCTGATGTCGGCGGAGGTCAGCGACCGGCTGTTCGCGCAGGGCGTCTCGACGCGACCGGACGCGCCGGTCGACTTCGGAATCACGCAGTCGGAATATGTCCGCTGGGCCTACGAAGGCAGTCATGGCTACAAGAAAGATGGGCCCTTCACCAACCTGCGGCTGATCGCGCGCGTCGAAAGTCCCGCCTATCTCATGATCGCCGTCGACAAGGCATCGGGCATCACGGACCTGCGGCAGATTCGCGAGAAAAAGATGCCGGTGCGCATCATGATGGGGCCGAACGCCGCGATGCTGCTGTCCGTCCTCGAATATTACGGCATCACCGAGAAGGAGGTCAGCGATTGGGGAGGAATGTTTCTGGCGGGCAATGCGCTCGTGAAGAATCCGAGATTCGACGTCATGCTGGGGACGGGCGTTCTCTCGAACTATCCTGAAGGAAATATGTGGTACGAGATGTCGCAGAAAAAGGACCTGGTCTTCCTGCAGATTCCGGAAGACCTGCGCCAGAAGCTTGCCAAGGAGCACCGGGGCGAGCTCGTGACATTGCCGTTCCGCTACCTGCGCGGCCTCGACGATGAGCCGCACCCGACCGTGGGCGTCTCCGGTCTGTTCGTCTACGGACGCGATGATCTTCCGGACCAGTTCGTCCGCGATGTTGCCAGTGGACTGGACGAGAAACGCTCGCTCATCAAATGGGCGAACCAGCCGTTCTCCTACGATCCGAACACGGTGTGGAACGGCGATGGTGTGCCGCTTCATCCTGCTGCGGCGCGCTACTATGGCGAGCGCGGCTATATGCGGGAAGTGGCCGGGGGAAGCAGGTAGCGTCGCAGCCGTATGGCTACCAGAAACGGATGATCAGCATCGCGCTGACGACGGTTCCCCACACGGCCGCTGACGCAGCAGCGACCAGGATGAGCGCGGCGAGATAGGCGAAACAAATGAGCAGCCCGTCTTCCTCGATATAGGCGAGAGCGATCATTGCGATCACGATCGCCGGGGCAATATTGCTCAAAGGCACTGGGAAGAGCAGCAATATCGCAGTCAACAATAAGACAACGATGCCAACAAAGCGCTTGGCGGTCTCGAACGTGGCCGGCCAGCGCGGGTGAACTGCATTCTCAAGATAACGCAACACCGGAATCGAGCGCGCACCAAGGAGGAGAAGGTAACGGGTCGGCAGGCGCCGGGTCGTGATGAAGCGCGGGAAGGCAGGGGCGTCACGGCCCGCGATCATCTGCACGGCGATGGCCGCCAGGACGAGGCCCGGCGCTGTTGAGCCGATCGGGGCGGTCGCGAGCAGACCAAGCAGCAAGATAAGGATGCCGAATGAACGCTGATGCAACGATGACATCAGCCATCCAAACGTGAAGGAGTCCGCAGGTGCTTGATCGAGAAGGCTTTCTAGCAGCTGTGAGCTAGGTGTACGCGCTTTCGCATCGCGCAGTTCCACTCGGATTCCTTGGATTTTAGCCTGATGGGGTGCCACGTCCCTATCTGGCCCATGACTACGGACCGAATTGTGACGGAGGGCCGTGCTATTTTGGCGCGGACGGGAAGCCATCAAGTTATGTGGTGGCAGCCGTTCGGTGTTGTCAACGTATTGTTCATTCCCATCCACGCCCACCAGTGCGGCTATCGCTGCCGGCCGGGCAAGCTGCAGCAGCTCGCTCGCCTGCTGCGGCGTCAGCGGCTGGGTGATGTATTTGAACGCGATCGCGTCCTGCATCATGCTCGTCGAGGCCTTTGACCTCGTCGAGCTGCAGCATGGCCTTGGGATAGAAGCGGTCGCGCACGGTCTGCGCCATGGCGGTGGAGACCTGCGGCGTATTTGGCGAATGCCTCGACAGCTTTCGGGTCGGCGTACATGAAGTCGATCACGTCGCGATAGGCGCGCAGGAAGCGGTCGTAGACCTCGCGGCGCTTGGCGAGATCGTTGGCATTGGCGATGGTCACGCGCACGGTCTGGGTGCGCACGCTCGCAAGATCATTGGCGAGCGCCAC
This sequence comes from uncultured Alphaproteobacteria bacterium, assembly GCA_963745515.1. Taxonomy (GTDB): domain Bacteria; phylum Pseudomonadota; class Alphaproteobacteria; order Rhizobiales; family Xanthobacteraceae; genus VAZQ01. Next base: position 1,294,712 of record CAVUXO010000001.1, on the reverse strand, counting down.
GATCCTGATCTGGCCCTGCTCGGCGGCTTCGAGGCCGAATGGCGGAGTGGAGAAGCCGATGTCGACCTGGCCCGACATCACCGACGTGAAAGTCGCGGGCACGTTGCCGGTCGCGGCCAGCTTCGCCTGGAAGCCATACTCCTTCATGAAGCGCAGCGCCGTGATGTGCGTGCCCGAGCCGTTGGTCGAATAGGCGAGCGTCATGTTCGGCGTGACGCCCTTGAAGTCCTTCTGGACGGGCGAGTTCGTCTTCACGAAATAGTACTCGGCGGTCCCGGTCGCTTCGCCGGCAATGACGCGCACCGGCGCGCCTTTGGCATAGGCGCCGAGCACGCCCAGCATGCCGGGCGAGACGCCGATATCGACGCTGCCGGAGATGACCGCCTGCTGGGTCTCGCCGCCGCCCGAGGTGTAGACCGTCTGCAGCTCGAGGTTATGCTTCTGGAAGATGCCGGCGCCCACGCCGATCTCGGCGATGGCGGAATCCCACAGCCCGCGCTGCCCGATGGCGAGCTTGAGCAGGTCGGCGGCAATGCTCGTGCCAGGCGACAGCAGCAGCGCTATCGCTGTCGCCAACGCGAGCGTGCTGCCTCTCGTGATCACCGAAACGCCTGTCAGGCGCCGCGCTGCATCATGCAGTCGGTCTCGACCGGGATCTTGGAATCGGGCGGGGGCAGGTTGCGCCGCAGGATACGGCTCTGCTTGTAGCCCGGCTTCTCGCAGGAGATCTCGACGTCGTTGGGACTGACTTCCTTGCCGAAGCCCGGGACCTTGTAGGCGCCGAGCGCATCGGTGCGCGTCACCACGCCGCCGCGGTCCTTCACGGCCACGGTCACTTTGGTGTCTGGAATGGTGGCGCCGGAGCCATCCTTCACAAAGCCGAAATAGGAAGGGCCTTCGTCCTCGCCGGCGTCGTCATCGTCGCCGAAGCCTGAGCCGCCGGCCCACAGGGCGGTGGACACGACGCACATGGCGGCAACCATGGCCGCGATTCGACTTCGGCGACCATTTGGCACTTTCATTTGTGGTTCCTCCCGTGGCTGGCGGCTGCAGCACGCCGCTGGCTGAGAACACTCTACCGCAATGGCGCCGGGGACTTCTACTCCCTAGAAGGGGGTCAGCAGGCGTCGGACGCGCGTCAAAATGGCGGCATCCCTTCCCAAGGACTTATCCTGCTCGCTCGCTGGCGATCAATTCGGTTGCCAGAAATAGCCCGACAGGAACCGGATGCAATCCATACTATAGGGCACATTTTCGTTGTTGGCGGGGCATGCCGGACCGGACCGCTGGGTGGCAGGCGTGCCCTTAGTCACGGTCACCCGCCAGCGGGCATCCGGCGCGACATCACCCTGCATGAAGGTGATGCAGTCCGCATTGTAGGGGGTGTTCTCGTGCTCGGGACATACCGCGCCGACAGACGCGAGGCGTATCGCGTCTGTCGGCGCTTCGATATCAAAACGGCGCCCATGCTCGATCCAGAGCACCGAACCTGCGATGACGGCCACGAACACTGCGAGATCGAGTCTCAAACCACCCTCGACGTGTCTGATCCAGGTCCGGCCGCACGCACCCGATCCTACGGGTGGAACCACCATTGCCGCAGGTCCCAAACCAGATACGGGATCGCCAGGATTGGGAGCAACCACACCAGAACGAGCGGGATTTTCTTGGCCGTGCTTTCAGGTAGCAGTGTGGCAAGCAGGCTGACGAAAAACCCTGCGACGAGGGTCGTCGCGGTCCAGCCGTACCAGTACATGGCCGGTCCTTCGCCGCTTCTGCCCGGTCCCCATCCCAATTCAACGCGGTTCATCGCCGGGTGGTAGGTGAACAGCGGCCAGTTGAAGTGGAGGCAGAGCAAGTAGATCACGGTGCCGGCTACGGCAAACGTGATCGCGAACGTCCTGAACTTTGCCGATGTCGCCAGAGACGATGTCTTGGCAGTGCTGGTAGCTGTTGCCTGCGTGCTCATGATCCGAAGCCCCGAACGTTATTGAGAACGTGTCCGACGATGAAGAGGAACCAGCAGGCGACAGCGAGATACACGGTCACCACTTTGCGCGGAGTGTCGTATTCCGGGTTTTGCGCGTTCTTCCAGAAATACCAGTAGGCCGGAAGAAGAACCAAACCGATCGACGCGACGTGCTCCTTGAAATCAAAGAAGCCCTGCGTCTTCCAGAACTGGGCCTGCTCGATCGGAATGCGGATGTAGATCCTGTACTTCGTGTAGATATAGGAGCCCGCAATGAAGGTCAGCACCCAGAGGATGCAGATTGCGGCGGCATAGCCAGCAGCTGGCACTGCACGAAAGCGTGTCACGAATCCAGGCGGGCCGGCCATTTGGCGCACGGGCATCACAGAGGCCACTGCTTGGTGCGTCAGCGCGCCGATCAGCCCGACCGACAGAACCAAGTGCACCAGCAGCCAGATTGTCCAGAATGTGTTGACGGAAATGAGGTCCATTCGTCTCCCCTTTGTTTCACCGCCATGGCGACCTGGCTCTGGCGGAGTGACCGATCTCTAGGCGCGGGTGGCTCTCAATCCTGCCCGATCGCTTGCCGGTCGTGGTGCGTTGCTTCCCTCTGCCTTCTTATTATTCTCAAACAATCGTAGCTGAGACGAATGCACCATGCAATTCCGCGCACCAGCGGGCATGATGCCGCAGGCAAGAATAGTTCTATTCTGGCTTGATGCCCGCCTTCGCGATGACGTCCCGCCATTTCACGATGTCGCCGCGAATTTGCGCGGCGAGCGCATCCGGTGTGCTGGAATCGGGAACCAGACCTTGCTGGGCCAATGCTTCCTTCATCTCAGCCGAGTTGAGGATGTCGAGGGTTTCCCGGTTGAGTTTGGCCGCGATCGCCGCGGGCAGGCCGGCGGGCGCCGACCAGCGCGAACCACAGTGTCGCCTCGTAACCCTTGACGCCGGCCTCATCCATCGTCGGGAAGGTCGGGCAGCGCGTCCGAGCGCTTGCGGCCGGTGACCGCGAGCGCGCGCAGCTGGTTGGCGCGGACATTGGCCAGCGTCGGCGCGATGGTGGCGAACTGCATTTCCAGCCGGCCCGAGATCAGGTCCACCGCCGACTGAGCGCTGCTCTTGTAGGGCACGTGGGTAAGCTGGATGTCGGAGAGCGTGGCGAACAGCGCACCCGCGAGATGCGCGAGGCTCGCCGGGCCGGCCGAGCCATAGTTGAGGGTGCCGGGCTTGGACTTGGCGAGCGCGACCAGCTCCTTGATGTCCTTGGCGGGCACGCCCGGATAGAGCACCAGTACATAGGGCGAATTGGCGAGCATGCTGATCGGCGTGAAGTCCTTGAGCGGATCGTAGGGGAGCTTGCCCGAGAGGCTGACAGCGACTGCGTGCGTGCTCGAGGTCACAATGCCGATCGTGTAGCCGTCGGGCGCAGCCTTTGCGATTGCGTCGGCGCCGATATTGCCGCTCGCGCCGACGCGGTTGTCGATTATGACCGGCTGGCCGAGCCGTTGCGACAGCTTCTGGCCGAACACGCGCCCGATCACGTCGGAGGTGCTTGCCGGCGGAAACGGCGCGATCAGCCGGATCGGCTTCGTCGGCCAGGCGTCCTGCGCCTGCGCTGAGGTCATGATTGCCGTCACGGCAGCGAGCGCGAGCATAAGCCGGGTCATTGTCTGGCCTCTCGTTGTTTCATTGCTTATTTGTTCGTTCATCGGACCGGTTAACGCTCAGGTCTGCGGATCGATCTTGAGCGCCTGGCACATGCGGGTATGCATGTTGTAGGTGCCGATCAGCACGGTCAACTCGACAATCTGTCGCTCGTTGAAGTGGCTGCGCAGCGCCTCGAACACGGCATCGGGCACGTCCACGTCACGGGTCGAGGCGTCGGCGAAGGCGAGCGCCGCGCGCTCGCGCGCATCTGAAGAACGGGCTCGCGCGCCAGTCGGCGAGTGCGTCGCACTCGGCCTGCGTGAGCCCCTCGGGCAACGCCAGGAGCGGCACGTGCTGCTTGACCACATAGCTGCAGCGATTGAGATGGCCGACCCGGATGATCACGATCTCGCGCAGCCGGCCGTCGAGGTCGACCTTCCAGCGCACCGCGTTGATCAGGTCGAGCCAGACTTCGGCGATCGCCGGGCGTATGCAGCAGGAGCTTGTAGACGTTGATCACGGTGCCGCGCCGTCCGCTGCGGATCTTGGCGATGATCGGCTCGAGCTCGGGATGCTGGTCGGGTTCGATCAGGGAGACGCGGGCCATGTGCTGAAATGCTCTTTCATTGCGGTCATTGGGACCATCGCGGTCACGGGGACAATCGCATGTTACTTCGGCGTCGTCCCCGCGAAAGCGGGGACCCAGTATTCTAGAGACGTATGTTGGAAAGTCGGAGAGCCAATCAGACTGCCGGTGTTTACTGGGCCCCCGCTTTCGCGGGGCGACGGCAGTGCTCGTCGGGCTCACCGCACCCGAAACCTTTCGACCGCGGCCTCGTCGATCTCGACGCCGAGGCCGGGTCCTGCGGGCAGCGCGACGTGGCCGTCGCGCAGCGGCAGCGGCCGCCGCACGAGATCGTCGGCGAGATAGAAGTGCGTCAGGCTCACGCCCCAGTCGACCGTTCGGCACCGCGCAGGCGAGATGAATGGCGGCCGCGCTGGCGATGCTCAATTCCGCGATCTTGGCCGCGACGTTGACCTTGAGGCCGCAGCCGCTGGCACAGCCTGGCGGCGTCGAGCGCCGCGCTGATGCCGCCGAGCTTGATCAGCTTGAGCGAGACGCCGCGCGGCGCCGGCGTGCGCATGCGCCTCGATATCGGCGAGCGCGTGGATGCCCTCGTCGATGCCGATCGGCACGTGCGGCTGCGCGCGAGCGCCTTGAGGCCGGCGAGATCGTCGGCGGCAGCGGCTGCTCGACGAACGAGCAGCTTGGCCTCGCGCGTGCGCTCGACATAGCGCTTGCGCGTCGCGAGCGTGAGCCCGCCATTGGCGTCGGCGCAGAGCGGCATCTTGGCGCCCAGCGCCTGGCGGACCGCGAGCGCGGCGGCGATCTCCTTCGTCGATCGGCTTCACGCCGATCTTGAGCTTGAAGAAATGGAAGCCTTCGGCCCGCTTGGCGTGCGCTTCCGCGATGTCCTGATCCGGCGTCGGATTGCCGAGGAGCCACATCGGCCGCACGGCGCTGCGCCGCTGCTGGCCGATCAGATCGATCAGCGCGCCGGTCGAGCACGCGGCCGGCGAGATCGAGCAGCGCCATCTCGACCGCCGAATGGGCGCCGGTGTTGCCGACCAGCGCGCGCGCCATGATGCGCTTGAGGTCCGCGCGTGCGAGCGCATCCTGGCCGACGAGCAGCGGCGCGAGATGGTCGCGCACGGCCGCGACGAGGCCGCCGAGCGTGTCGCCGGTCATGGTCGGCGCGGAGGCGGCTTCGCCCCAGCCGACCGTGCCGTCTTCGGCCTCGATGCGCACCAGCACGTTCTCGGCGGTCGCGATCGTGACGCCCGACATCGTCATCGGCGCCTTGAGCGGCAGCGCGACCGGGATGGCGTCGACGCGGCGGATGATCAGCGGCGCGTGCTCGACGCTCCGCGCGGTGCGCTTTGCGTCTTGCTCCAGCATGCGGTCAGGTCTTGAAGCGCGGATCGAGATAGTCGCGCAGGCTGTCGCCGAACAGGTTGAAGGCGAACACCGCGAGGCTGATCGCGGCGCCGGGGAACAGGATCATCCACGGCGCCTCGCGGTAGAAGTCGGCCGCGTTGCCGGAGAGCATCAGGCCCCAGGCCGGCGTCGGCTCGGTGACGCCGAGGCCGAGGAACGAGAGCGAGGCCTCGAGCAGGATCGCCTGCGCGATGAAGGCCGTGAACATGATCAGGTACGGCGCGACCACGTTCGGCGCCATGTGGCGGAAGATGATGCGGCTGTTGGAATAGCCGGCCGCGCGCGCCGCATCGACATAGGGCATCACGCGGATCGAGAGCGCGGCGGCGCGCACCACGCGCGCGACGCGCGGCACGATCGGGATCGCGATCGCGATAGATCAGGTTCATGTCGATGCCGAACACGATCACGGACTTGCGCAGCGCCGCGACCACCACCAGCGCCAGCACGATGATCGGGAAGGCCAGCAGGATGTCGATGAAGCGCTGGATCCAGTCGTCGATCTTGCCGCCGAAATAGGCCGACGCGATGCCGAGGATCGCGCCGATGGTCGAGCCGAGGAACGACGAGGTGAAGCCGATCACCAGCGCGGTGCGCGAGCCGTAGATGATGCGCGAGAGGATGTCGCGGCCGAAGGCGTCGGTGCCGCCCCAGTGCTCCCAGGAGGGCGGCGCCAGGATGCGCGGCGAAATCGATGTCGAGCGGATTATAGGGCGCGACGCAGCTCGGCGAAGATGCCGGCGAACATCATCACGACAGATGATGACGAAGCTGACCGCGCCGAGCGGCTGCTGGCGGCAGAAATCGAGGACCGCGCTGCGCCGGCGCGGCAGCGCGGGAGCGGTGGGGAGGGCTGCGACCGACATCAGCGTGTACCGGATGCGCGGATCGAACACCGCGTAGAGCAGGTCGACCACGAGATTGATGACCACGTAGAACGCCGGCGATCAGCATCACCATGCGCCTGGATCAGCGTGAAGTCGTTGCGCGACACGCTCTGCACGAACAGCATGCCGATGCCGTTGAGATTGAACACCTGCTCGGTGACGACGAGCCCGCCGATCAGGAACGCGAACTCGATGCCGATCACCGTGATGGCCGGCAGCAGCGCGTTGCGCAGCGCGTGGCGCGAGATCACCAGCTTCTCGAACACGCCCTTGGCGCGCGCGGTGCGGATGTAGTCCTCGTTCAGCACCTCGAGCAGCGAGGAGCGGATCATGCGCGCCACCACCGCGCAGTAGCGGTAGCCGACCGCGAGCGCCGGCCAGATCAGCTGCGTCAGGTTCGCGACCGGATCGACATAGATCGGCGTGAAGGTGATCGGCGGCAGCCAGTTGAACAGGTACAGCAGCGTGATCATGATCAGCATGCCGAACCAGAACGACGGGATCGACAGCCCGCCGATCGTGATGATGCGCACCGCGTAGTCGACCCAGGTGCCGCGCATCAGCGCGGCCGTCGTGCCCAAGCGGGATCGCGAGCAGCACCGCGAAGATGCTCGCCATGATGGCGACCTGCAGCGACAGCTCGAGCCGGATCGCGATCTCCTCGGTCACCGGCCGGTCGGTCCACATCGACTTGCCGAGATCGAGCGTCGCGAGGCCGACCATCCAGTCCTTGAACTGGTAGACCAGCGGCTTGTCGAGGCCGAGCCGGTGGCGCTCCATCTCGATCGTCTCCTGGCGTGACGTTGCCGCCGTCGCCGCGCAGCTTCACCTCGACGACGTCGCCCGGCATGACGCGCAGCATGAAGAACACCAGCACCGCCACCCCGATCAGGGTCGGGATCATCAGCAGGATGCGGTTGAGCGTGTAGCGGAGCATTCTCTTTCTTTCTTTCCCTCGCCCCGCGAAGCGGGGAGAGGGTGGCGAGCGAAGCGAGCCGGGTGAGGGGCCGCTAGAGTCGCGAGCCCTCATCCGGCCTCGCATCTGCGGCAGCACCTTCTCCCCGCAGAGCGGGGAGAGGAAACAGCCTCACTGATTCAGCCACACCTCGTCGAGCTGCGCGCCGAGATTGTGGCTCGGCGACATCTTCCAGCCCATCACGATCTTGTGGGTCGGCACGATGCGGTGCCACCACAGCAGCGGCTCCTGATAGGCCTGCTCGAACAGCGCGCTTCTCGAACGCGCGGATCAGCGCCTTGCGCTTCTCCGGATCGCGCTCGCGCACGTGCTCGTCGTAGAGCTTGTCGAGCTCGGGGTCCTTGGAGCGCGAGCGGTTCTGCGGCGCGCGGTCGAGCGAGAGGATACTTGGCGAGCGCGAGGCTCGAGTCGTCCATGAACAGGTTGGAGAAGTCGATCGCGACGTCGTAGTTGCCGCTGTTCATGGCCGCGAGATAGGGCGCGGTGTCGGACTGCTTGTGCTCGACCTCGACGCCGATCTGGCGCCACTGGTCGACCAGGAAGATGCCGGCCGGCGTGTAGGGCATCGCGAGGTTGCGATTCCACAGCACGAACTTCAGGTTCGGCACGCCGGCTTCGGCGAGCAGCTTCTTGGCCTCCTCGCGCGACGCCTTGATGTCCTTGGAGAAGCCCGGAAGCTTCACGAGCTCGGCCTCGCGGCGTCGCGAACGGCGAGCCGGGCCGGATCACGCCGCCGACCGAGCGCAAGGTCGAGATGCGCGAGAGGCCCTGGCTGCCGCCCCAGCGGTCGATCGCCATCAGCAGCGCCTTGCGCACGCGCACGTCGTCGAACGGCTTCTTCTCGGTGTTGAAGCAGACCAGCAGATTGAGCGTCCAGCTCGATTCCTCGATGCGGATCTTGTCGCCCATCGCCTGCACCAGGCGGTCGCGCTCGGCCGGCGAGATGCCGCGGAACTCGGCCAGCACCTGCCCGCCCTGCAGCGCGTTGAGCATCGCGGCGGCCTGCAGCGTGAACACGCCCTTGAAGCCGTCGAGATAGGGCAGGCCCTTGCTTGAAATAGTTCTCGTTGCGCTTGCCGGAGACGTGGCTGCCCTTGACGTGCTCGACGAAGATGAACGGCCCGGTGCCGTTGATCTTGGTCTTCGGCCCGTTCGGATCGGCGGCGAGGTCCTTGGCCGAATAGATGCACGTTCCAGGGCGACGCGAAGTGCTCGAGCATCGAGGCGTTCACCGCCTTCATCTTGAAGATGACGGTGAGCGGATCGGGCGTCTCGATCGTGCCGATGTCGGCGAAGGTCGCCTGGCGGGTCGAGACGACGCCGGCCGGCGGATTGCGCAGGCGGTCGTAGGTCGCCTTCACGTCGGCGGAGGTGAGCGGCGTGCCGTCGTGGAATTTCACGCCCGGATGAAGCTTGAACGTATAGGTCATCAGGTCGGGCGCGACCGTCCACGATGTCGGCGAGATCGCCCTCGACCTCGGGGAACTTGTCGAGATTGAAGCGCAGCAGCGTCGAATAGAACGGCGCGGCGAAATGCAGCGTCGCGTAGGTGTCGCTGCCGTGACAGTCGTAGTGCGGCGTCTCGGCGCTGATCGCGAATTGCAGCGTGCCGCCGCGTCTTGGGCTGCTGCGCGTGCGCATCGGCGACGCGCCGCGCGAGGGCGAAGGCCGCCGCGCCCGATCAAGATCCGAGCGATCGTCGTTCGTCATGGGTTCATCTCCTCCCTCTATGCTCTTTTCGCGTCGCCCCGCGAAACGCGCAGCTTCATACTTTATGGCAGGCCACCGATGTGTCCGAGGTCCAATCTGTCCGCAACGCTGGGAACCTCCCGCCGGCATTCCTCGCCGGCGATCGGACAGCGGGTATGGAACACGCAGCCGGACGGCGGGGTCAAGGGTGAGGGGATTTCGCCGCGGAGCGCGCGCGGCGCGCGCGCGCGCTCGACCTTCGGATCGGGAACCGGCGCCGCGTCGAGCAGCGCCTTGGTATAGGGGTGCTGCGGCGCTGGCGTAGAGCTCGTCGCGGTCGGCGAGCTCCACGACGCGGCCGAGATACATCACGGCGACGCGGTCGGAGATGTGGCGCACCACCGCGAGATCGTGCGCGATGAAGAGGTAGCTGAGGCCGAGCCGCTCCTGCAGGTCTTCGAGCAGATTGATGATCTGGCCCTGGATCGACACGTCGAGCGCCGACACCGGCTCGTCGCAGACGATGAAGGTCGGCTCGAGCGCGAGCGCGCGCGCGATGCCGACGCGCTGGCGCTGTCCGCCGGAGAGCTCGTGCGGATAGCGCTCCGCCATGTAGGGGAACAGGCCGACCTGGGTGAGCAGCTCCGCGACGCGCTCGTGCTCGGCCTTGCGGTTCGTCGACGAGCTTGTAGACGCGCAGCGGCTCGCCGATGATCTGGCCGACCGTCATGCGCGGATTGAGCGACGAATAGGGGTCCTGGAAGATCACCTGGATCTTGCGGCGCACGCCGCGCATGTCGGCGTGGCCGTGCAGTGCGTGATGTCGGCGCCGCCGAAGCGGATCGTGCCGCCGGTCGGCTCGTCGAGCTTGCAGCACCGCGCGGCCGACCGTGGTCTTGCCGCAGCCGGACTCGCCGACGAGCCCGAGCGTCTCGCCCGGCGCGACGTGGATCGAGACGTCGTCGACCGCCTTCACGGTCGCGGTCTCGCGACGAGAGGAAGCCGGCGCCGGCGGCCTTCACGGTGAAATACTTCTTCAGATGATCGACGACGAGCAGCGGCTCGGCGGCGTGTCTGCGCGAGCGCGGCGGTCGCCGCGCGTCCTGCATCGCGTGCGGCGGCACCAGCGTGCCGGCGACGATCTCGTTGGCGCGGATGCAGGCCGACGCATGGCCCGGCGCGATCGTCGCGCGAGCGCCGTCGCTGCTGAGTGCAGGCGTCGATGCCGATAGGGACAGCGCGGCGCGAAGCGGCAGCCGGCCGGCGGCGTTGCGCAGGTCGGGCGGCAGGCCCTCGATCGTCTCGAGCTTGCACGCCGCGCGGCAGGTCGAGCCGCGGGATCGAGCGCATCAGGCCGATCGTGTAGGGATGCGCGGGCTCGAGGAAGACATCGTCGGCGGTGCCCTGCTCGATGATGCGCGCCGCATACATCACGTTCACGCGGTCGGCGTAGCGCGCCACGATCCCGAGATTGTGCGTGATGATGATCAGCGCGATGCCGAGCCGGCGCGACAGGTCCTTCATCAGTTCGAGGATCTGCGCCTGGATGGTGACGTCGAGCGCGGTGGTCGGCTCGTCGGCGATGATGAGCTTCGGATTGCAGGCAAGCCCGATCGCGATCATCACGCGCTGGCGCATGCCGCCGGAGAGCTGATGCGGGTACTGCTCGAGCCGGCGCGCGCCGTCGGTGATGCCGACGAGCTGCAGCAGCTCGAGCGCGCGGGCGCGTGCGCCTGCTCGTCGCTCATCTTCAGATGGATGAGCAGCGGCTCCATCACCTGCTCGCCGATCGAGAGGACCGGGTTGAGCGAGGTCATCGGCTCCTGGAAGATCATCGAGATGTCGCGGCCGCGGATCTCGCGCATCTCCTCGTCGGAGAGCGTCGAGCAGGTCGCGGCCCTCGAACAGGATGCTGCCCTGGCGTCACCCGCCCGGTCTTGGCGAGCAGGCGCATGATCGCGAGCGAGGAGACCGACTTGCCGCAGCCGGATTCGCCGACGATGGCGACGATCTCGCCGCGATTGACCGTGTAGGAAATGCCATCGACGGCGTGGACGGTGCCGCGCGAGGTCTCGAACTGCACATGCAGGTCGCGCACCTCAAGCAACGGCATCTCTGGCCCGGCTTGCCTCGGGCGATCGATCAAGGTTGCGGTCCTGGCGTTCAATGTGCGGGCTTGTTGTTGGTTATGGCTCGCCCCTTGGAGCCTATACCCGATCGGAGGACAGACGGCCATCAGACCTTTTGACGTATTGCGGATTGAATTGACGCCCGGAGTCTTTCGTTTTTGCAGTGCAACGAAGAAAGGTCGTGTCTTTGCCTGTTGGTAGGCAGCTCAGGTCGAACAATGGTCCCGACATCGGTATCGGCTCGGGGGGCTTAGATAACTTGTCGGTGAGGGTTCTCTGCCGAAATTAACTTCTTAGTGAAATTCACCTAAGCATTTAATTTTCCGATCGATGGTCGAGCGGCTCTTTGACAACTGAACAGGTGTCCATCGACGGAGCAACATTCTCCGTTCGTCCCCGCGGAAGCGGATACCCAGACTTGGAGACGTTTGAGTGCCTGGCCCTGGGTTCCGCTTGCGCGGGAACGAACGGAGTATCCATCGCACGTTTTGGCAAAACGAAACCAACGTCCAACAGTTGGGCGCCTCACGCCTCGCCGATCTCGCGCAGGATCTCGGCGGTATGCTCGCCGAGCCGCGGGGAGGGGCGCGGCGATGCGATCGGCTTGCCGCCGATCATGATCGGGGTACGGACGCCGGGAATCTTGCCGTCCTTGGCGTCGGCGCTCGCGAGCTCGAGCCGCATGCCGCGATGGATCACCTGCGGATCGGCAAAGACGTGATCGAGATCGTTGATCGGTCCGGCCGGAACGCCGACCGCTTCGAGCTTGCCCAGAAGCTCGCCGCTCTTCATGCGCTTCGTGAGCGTCGAGAGATGGCCGACCAGCTCGTCACGGTGCGCCAGACGTCCGATGTTGTCGAGGTACTCGGCCTTCTGCGCGAGCTCCGGCTCGCCCAGCACGCCACACAGCTTCTGATACTGGCTGTCGTTGCCGGTCGCGATGATGATGTGGCCGTCGGCGACCGGGAACACCTGATACGGTACGATATTGGGGTGTGTGTTGCCCTGGCGCTTGGGAACGATGCCCGAGACCAGATAGTTGAGCGCCTGGTTGGCGAGCACGCCGACCTGGCTGTCGACCAGCGCGGCGTCGACCAGCGTGCCGCGCCCGGTCTTCTGCCGCTCGACCAGCGCGGCGAGCACGCCGACGACCGCATAGACGCCGGTGAAGATGTCGGCGATCGGAACGCCTGCCCGCGTCGGCTCGCCGTCCGGCCGTGCCGGTGAGGCTCATGAAGCCGCCCATGCCCTGCGCCATCAGGTCATAGCCGGCGCGCGACGCATAGGGGCCGGTCTGGCCGAAGCCGGTGACCGAGCAATAGATCAGACGCGGGTTGTCGGCCGTGAGGCTTTCATAGTCGAGGCCGAACTTCTTGAGCCCGCCGACCTTGAAGTTCTCGAGCAACACGTCGGAGCGCGCCGCGAGCTTCTTGACGATGCGCTGGCCTTCCGGCGCCTCGAAGTCGAGCTCGATCGAGCGCTTGCCGCGATTGGTGCCATGGAAATAGGCAGAGCCCAGATGGCCGCCGTCGGCTGCCGGTACGAAGGGAGGGCCCCACGCACGCGTGTCGTCGCCGGCACCCTTGCGCTCGACCTTGATCACGTCGGCGCCGAGGTCGGCGAGGATCTGCCCCGCCCACGGCCCCGCCAGAATGCGGGCAAGCTCGAGGACACGCACACCGCTAAGGGGACCCGACATCGAAAACTCCTTGGAAACCGCGCGGCGAACGGCCGCGCCAGAAAGACCACGGCTGACCGCAGTCAAACCGCCGCCAAAACCGCCGTCTGTGTGGCGCGCCGGCACGGCCTTGTCCATAGCCGGTCACCAGGCCGTTAACGACGGTCCGAAGTGTTTACGACGATTTGTGGAATTCGGCCGCCATAACCATTTAATGTCACGAAGCAGGGATAATTTCGTGCCGTGAACACCTCCTTTTTTGGCGAGCTTTTGCAGAGCATCACGGAGCGCGGGCGCGCGCTCCTCGATCGCGCGCGTGAGCGCCGCGAGAGCGCGGAAGCAGCGTTCGCGAGCCTGGTCGAGCTTTGCGAGGAGCTCCTGTCCGGGCGCGGCGAAGCCTCCGGTGTCGCGCTCGCGCGCGAGATTCTCATCGCACTATGCAGAGCTGACCTCCGGGCCGCGCATCGCCTTCTTCGAGGCGCTCGCGCGTGGCTTCGGTCCCGACCATGGCAAGCTCGACGCCGCCATCGCGGCGTGGCGCGCGAACCCATCCGATGACACCGCGACGCGGGTTCACCGCGCGGCCGAGCCGCGCCGGCAGGAATTGCTGCGCCGGCTCAACCTCGCGCCCGGCGGCACCGCTGCGCTGGTGCGCATGCGCGAGCAGCTGCTCGATGCTCTCAACCGTCGCGACGATCTCAAGGTCGTCGACAACGACTTCGTGCACATGTTCTCGTCGTGGTTCAACCGCGGCTTCCTGGTGTTGCGGCGCATCGACTGGTCGACGCCGGCGAGCGTCCTCGAAAAGATCATCCGCTACGAAGCGGTGCACCAGATCCGCGACTGGAACGATCTGCGCCACCGCATCGATCCGCCCGACCGCCGCTGCTACGCCTTCTTTCATCCGGCGCTGATCGATGACCCCTTGATCTTCGTCGAGGTGGCGCTCACGCGCGAGATCCCGTCTGCGATCGCGCCGATCCTCACCGTGCAGCGCGACGTGATCACTCCCGACAAGGCGTCGACCGCGGTGTTCTACTCGATCTCGAACTGCCAGCGCGGCTTGAGCGGCGTCTCGTTCGGTCATTTCCTGATCAAGCAGGTGGCCGAGGAGATCGCCCGCGAGACGCCCAAGCTCTCGACCTTCGTGACGCTGTCGCCGGCGCCGAACTTTGCACAGTGGCTCACGCGCGAGCGCGCCAACGAGCAGTCGCAGATACTCTCCGCGAGCGACCGTGCCGCGCTTGCCAATCTCGATACCGTGGGCTGGTGGCAGTCCGAGGCGACCCGCGAACCGGTGAAGGAGCCGATGATCCGCGCGGCGGCCTGGTACTATCTGCATGCCCGCACCCGCAATGGCGGCCCGGTCGATTCGGTCGCGCGCTTTCACCTCGGTAACGGTGCGCGGCTCGAGCGGCTGAATTGGCTGGCCGACACCTCGGAGCGTGCGATCTCCCAGGCCTGCGGTCTCATGGTCAATTATCTCTACGACCTCGAGGACATCGAGGAGAACCACGAGGCCTTTGCGCAGCAGCGCACGGTCGTCGCCTCCAAGGCGGTGACGAGCCTCAACAAGGCGCCGGCACGCGACGTGGTGCCGCTGGGCGACGTCGATATCGCGGCGATGTAAGGCTAGGTCTTTCCATAGACCGGCACGATCGCGCCGCGGGTCACCGCGTTCTGCGGCGAGGCGAGGAACAAAATCGTTGCCGCGACTTCCTGGACTTTGGGCCACGCCGCATGATCGGCTTTCGGCATGACGGCGCGGTTCGCGGGCGTGTCCATGATCGATGGTGCGACCGCGTTGACCAGGATGCCGAGCTTGGCCACCTCTTCGGAGAGTGCGATTGTGAACGCCACGACCGCGGCCTTGCTGGCCGTATAGGAAGCCATGCCGGCGCCGCTGCGCGGCTCGAGGGCGGGGCGCGCCGCCACATTGACGATGCGGCCGCCGCGGCCGGTCATCGCGTTCACGGCGCCGCGGCTGCACAGGAAAGAAGTGACGAGATTCATCTCGATCTGTTTCATCAGCTCGGCCTTGGTGGTCTGCGCGACCTCAGCCATCGCGAAGCCGCCGACCAGATGGATCGATGCCCAGAGCTGATTAACGCTGCCAAAGAGCCGCGCGACGTCGGCCTCGTCGGCGAGATCGGACATGGCAACGAGCTTGACGCGCTCGTGCTGGCGTAGCGCGAAGCGCTCGGCCTCCGCTGCGACCACGTAGGGAACATGGCAAGTGGCACCCGCGTCGACGAGTGCACCAACCACCGCGGCTCCCAGCGCGCCGGTGCCGCCGGTGACGATCACGTGCCGATCGCGATAGTCCATGGGTGCTGCTCCTTCAAATGACATTCGTCGCCAATGTCGCGGAGGTTACGCCACGATGGATCATCAATCGAGTTCGAAAGCCCTGCTCACGCACGAAGGCGCCGAAATCGGTGCGGGTCGGCTCGGCATATTGGCGCGCCTTGTCCTGCGACCAGCCATAGAAGCTTGCTTCGCCCCAGCGCTCGGTACGGCGCTGGCGCCGATAGGGCCGCAGTGCCGCGCGGCGCCGATCATAGGCCTCGATCTCGCCGATGACGTCGCGCTCGCCATAGCGGTTCTCGATGACGGTGGTCGAGAGCGACAGCCGCGGCGCGATCTCGCCGGCCTGCTCGGGCCAGCCGACGCACAGTCCGGCGATCGGCACGGTGCGCGGCGGCAGATTGAGCGCTTCGGCGACGATCCGGGGATAATCCCTGATCGCGCTGATCGGGCAGGTGCCAAGCCCGATGGCGGTCGCGGCCTGGATGAACGTCGTCATCACGATCGCACCATCGACCGCCGCGTTGAAGAACGCATCGAGGTGGTCGTTCGGGAATGGCTTGTCACGCCGCCTCGACATCATCGGCAGCCGCGCCCCGTTGCCGACGAAGACGAGGAACACGGGCGCATTCATGATCCAGGGCATCTCCGGGATGGTGTCGACGATCGTCTGCCGGATCGCGGTCTCGCGCACGATCACAATGTCGGCCTGCTGCAGATCGCTTTTGGAGGGGGCCGATAGCGCGCAGGCGCACAGGAGCTGCAGCAGATCAGGCTCGACTGGCCGGGGCAGGAAGCGCCGATGCGAGCGATGGCCCGCGATCCGCGCGAGCGCCTCGAGACCGGGAAGCTCCTCGGAGAGATTGAGTTCCTCGCCGAAACGCTCGGCGAGTGCCTGGCGGATCGCGGTTGACGCAGTGGGATCGGCCGCCGCGGGTTCAGACGCGGCAGGATCGGACGCCGGAGGGTCGGACGCCGGAGGGGCGGACGCAGCAGGATCGGATACCGAAGGATCGGAAGCCGTTGGATCGGACATGGCATTACCGCGGTTGGCAAGGCTGGACTTGCCTAGCATTACCCGGAGATTGGATCGGCCGCCATCAGGCTGCGAACAACGGGCATTCATGCATATAACTGCTTGAGCCCGAAGGTTGCCCCGAGCCATGCTGGGGCAGAGGGAATTCAGCGGCATGGCCGATTTCGATCTCGCTATCATCGGCGGCGGTATCAACGGGGCGGGCATTGCCCGCGACGCGGCTGGCCGCGGGCTGAGTGTTCTGCTGGTCGAGCAGAACGACCTCGCATCCGGCACCTCGTCGGCCTCGACCAAGCTCATCCATGGCGGCTTGCGGTATCTGGAGCACTATTGGTTTCGGCTGGTGCGCGAAGCCCTCACCGAGCGCGAGGTGGTGCTGCGGATGGCGCCGCATCTAGTGCGGCCGATGCGGTTCGTGCTGCCGCTGGAAGCAGGCATGCGGCCGGCCTGGATGCTGCGGACCGGGCTCTTTCTCTACGATCACCTGGGCGGGCGAAAGATCCTACCTCCCTCCCGCAGCCTGGATCTCGCGCGCGACCCGCTCGGCCGCCCGCTTAAGGAAGGTTACCGCAAGGGCTTCGAGTATTCCGACTGTCACGCCGACGATTCACGTCTGGTCGTGCTCAATGCGCTCGATGCTGCCGAGCGCGGCGCCGTGATCCGCACGCGCACCCGCTGCGTGCGGGCGGAGCGCGGTGAAGCGTGGCAGCTGACGCTCGAGACGCGTGGTGGACGCGACAGCGTAAGCGCGCGGGCGCTGATCAATGCGGCCGGTCCGTGGGCGGGCGTGGTCGAGCGCGACGGTGCTGGAGCGGGCGCCGTTGCAGAATCTTCGCTTGGTCAAGGGCAGCCACATCGTGGTGCGGCAGCTGTTCGACCACGACCGCGGCTATATCTTCCAGAACACCGATGGCCGCGTCGTGTTCGCGCTGCCGTTCGAGCGCGATTTCACCTTGGTCGGCACCACCGACAGCGTGTTCACCGGCGATCCCGCAACGGTCGCGGCGGTGCCGGAGGAGATCGACTATCTCTGCCAGGTCGTCAACGCTCATTTCCGCACCACGATCACGGCTGGCGATGTGGTCTGGTCGTTCGCGGGCGTGCGCTCGCTCTCCGACGACGGCTCGGCCCGGCCGCAGGACACGCCGCGCGACTATGAGCTTGCGGTCGATCGCAAGGGCGCGCCGCTGGTCACGGTCATCGGCGGCAAGATCACCACCTTCCGGCGACTGGCGGAGGCGGTGCTCAACGCGCTCGCGCCCGTCCTTGGCGCGCGGCCGGCATGGACCGCCAATTCGACTCTGCCGGGCGGCGACTTTCCGGTCGGTGGCGTCGAGGCGCTGGTCGCCAAGACACGTGCGGGTTCGCCGTTTCTGAGCGAGCAGCATGCGCGGCGCCTGGTCGGCGCTTACGGAACGCGCGCGCGTCGCATTCTGGCGGAAGCGCGAACCTTCGCCGACCTCGGGCCGCTGATGGGCGCCGATCTCACCGCCGCGGAGCTGCGCTATCTCGTCCAGTACGAATGGGCGCAGACCGAAGACGACGTGCTGTGGCGGCGGAGCAAGCTCGGCCTGCGCTTCACGCGACCAGAACGGGCGCGGCTCGCGACCTTCATGGCCGGCCTCATCGGCGCCGCCGCGACGCATTGATTGCGTGGAAATCGGAGCATCAGCTCGTGGCGGACTTCCTCCTCGCGATCGATCAGGGCACGACCTCGAGCCGTGCCATTCTGTTTGATGGTGCCCTTAAGCCTGTTGCGATCGCACAGCAGGAATTCCGCCAGATCTATCCGGCGCCGGGCCATGTGGAGCACGATCCGGAGGAGATATGGTCGAGCGTCGTCGCAACCGTGCGCGCCGCGCTGGCGAAGGCCGGTGCTGCCGCGCGCGATATCGCCGCGATCGGGATCACCAATCAGCGTGAGACCACGGTCGTGTGGGATCGTGCGAGCGGCCGGCCGATCCACAACGCGATCGTGTGGCAGGATCGCCGCACGGCCGATGCGTGTGCGGCGTTGCGCCAGGCCGGCCATGAGTTGATGATTGCGGAGCGCACCGGATTGCTGCTCGATCCCTATTTCTCGGCCACGAAAATCGCCTGGCTCATCGACCACGTCGAGGGCGCGCGCGAGGCCGCACGTGCGGGCCGGCTCGCTTTCGGCACGATCGACACCTTCCTCCTCTGGCGGCTCACCGGCGGCAAGGTGCATGCGACTGATGCCACCAATGCGGCGCGCACGTTGCTGCTCGACATCAGGAGCGGGCAATGGAATGGCGAGCTTTGCGATCTCTTCGGCGTGCCGCAGGCTTTGCTGCCGAGCGTGCGCGACAGCGCCGGCGATTTCGGCACGACCGATCTGTTCGGTGGACCGATCAGCATTCTCGGGATTGCCGGCGACCAGCAGGCGGCGACTGTCGGGCAGGGCTGCTTCAAGCCGGGTATGATGAAATCGACCTATGGAACCGGCTGCTTCGCACTGCTCAACACGGGCGAGGCGCCGGTTCATTCCCGCAATCGCCTGCTGACCACCATCGCGTATCAGCTTGACGGACGCCGCACCTACGCGCTCGAGGGCGCGATCTTCATCGCGGGTGCGGCGGTGCAATGGCTGCGCGACGCGCTCAAGGTCATCGGTACGGCGCCTGACGTGAATGCGCTGGCGGAGAAGGCCGATCCGCAGGAGCAGGTGTATCTTGTTCCCGCCTTCGTGGGCCTCGGCGCGCCCTGGTGGGATGCGCAGGCGCGTGGCGCCATATTCGGGCTCACCCGCAATGCTGGCGTGGCCGAGATCGCGCGGGCCACGCTTGAAGCCGTCGGCTATCAGACGCGCGATCTCCTCGAGGCGATGCGGGCCGATTGGCCGGCGGCCAGCGACACTGTCCTGCGCGTCGATGGCGGCATGACCGCAAGCGACGTCACCATGCAGTTCCTGGCCGATGTTCTCGACGCGCCGGTCGATCGGCCGACCGTGATGGAGACGACCGCGCTCGGCGCTGCCTACCTGGCGGGGCTCAAGGCGGGCGTCTGCCCCGATCTGGCGGGCTTCGCGGCCCGTTGGCAATGCGAGCGCCGCTTCACACCACGCATGGATGCACAGACGCGCGCGCGCAAATGGGCGGGTTGGCAGGACGCGGTGCGGCGCACGCGCAGCGACGGCGGGTCATGCGCATAAGACCTGTTGAGTGAGTGGCCGCGTACAGCTAGCGTGCCGCCATGGCGAGCGCCCACGCCGAGTCCCGCAGCCCAACCATCGTCCGCACGCGCGCGCGCCGGAATTTCGCGCCCTGGGCGGATCCCGCCGCACGGCCCCTGGTGCGGTTCGAGAACGTCAGCAAACATTTCGGGGGCGTGACCGCAGTCGATCACCTGTCGCTCGACATCTATCAGGGCGAGTTCTTTGCTCTTCTGGGCCCGTCCGGCTGCGGCAAGAGCACGCTGCTGCGGCTGCTCGCGGGCTTCGAGACGCCCGAGGAAGGCCACGTGCTGCTCGATGGAGTCGATGTCACGCGCGTGCCGCCGCACCGGCGGCCGGTCAACATGATGTTCCAGAGCTATGCGCTGTTTCCGCATCTCACAGTCGAGGGCAATGTCGCCTTCGGCCTCAAGCAGGACGGCCTGCCGAAGGCGGAGATCGCAAGCCGCGTGACGGACATGCTGGCGCTCGTCAAGCTCGAAGGCTTCGGCGCGCGCAAGCCGGACCAGCTTTCCGGTGGCCAGCGCCAGCGTGTCGCGCTGGCGCGGGCGCTCGCCAAACGGCCGCGCGTGCTCCTGCTCGACGAGCCGCTCGCCGCTCTCGACAAGAAGCTGCGCGGCGAGACGCAATTCGAGCTTATGCATCTCAAGCAGGAGCTTGGGCTCACTTTCGTGATCGTAACCCACGATCAGGAGGAGGCGATGACGGTCGCCGACCGCATCGGCGTGATGAATCACGGCCGCCTGATGCAGGTTGCAACCGCGCCCGAGCTCTATGAGCAGCCCAACTCGCGCTGGGTGGCCGACTTCGTCGGCGACGTCAACCTGATCGAGGGGCGTGTGGTCGAGGCGGGCGCCAATGCAACTGTCATCGAAAGCGCGCTGGTCGGGCGCGTGCGCGCCGGTGCTGCCTCTGGTGCAAAACCCGGCGATACGGTCTGGGTCGCGCTGCGGCCCGAGAAGGTGCGCCTCTCCCTGGAGCAGCGGTCTGCGACCGAGAACAGCGTCAGCGGCACGGTGCGCGACATTGCCTACCTCGGCGATCTGTCGATCTACAAGGTCGCGCTCGACAACGGCTTTGTGATGGAGGCGGCCACCGCCAATCTCACGCGTGTGATCGAGCGACCGATCAGCTGGGACGACCGCGTCTGGCTGACATGGGATGCCGCCGGCGGCATCGTGCTGACGCAATGACAAACGACGCCATGATGAGCGACGCCATGGAGAGTCGGAAGGTCAAGAAGCCGCTGGCAGGCACTTGGCTGCAGCGGCTGGCCGTGCTGGTGCCCTATCTCTGGCTCACGGCCTTCTTCCTGTTGCCGTTCGCAATCGTGTTCAAGCTCAGCCTGTCGGAAACCGCGATTGCGCAGCCGCCTTATGTTCCGGTCTTCGATCTCTCCGCCGGCATTGAAGGGTTGAAAGCGTTCTTCGCGGCATTGTCGTTTCGCAGCTATGGGCTCATCGCCTCCGATTGGCTCTACGCCGCGTCTTACATTCGCAGTCTCGAGGTCGCGACTTTCGCGACTGCGCTGCTGCTGCTGATCGGCTTTCCGATTGCCTACGGCATGGCGCGTGCACCGCGCGCCCTGCAGCCGTTTCTGTTCATGGCGGTCGTGCTGCCGTTCTGGACTGCGTTCCTGATCCGCATCTATGCCTGGATCAACATTCTGCAGCGCGACGGCCTGCTCAACCAGGCGCTGCTCGCGCTCGGCATCGTGGATGCGCCGCCGGCCTGGCTGGCGACCGACACTGCCGTCTACATCGGCCTCGTCTATTCCTATCTGCCGTTCATGGTGCTGCCGATCTACGCGACGCTCGAGAAGATGGACGAAACGCTGCTCGAAGCGGCTGCCGATCTCGGCTGTCCGCCCTGGAAGGCCTTCTGGCTGGTGACGCTACCGGTCTCGCTCAAGGGCGTGATCGCGGGTGCGCTCCTGTGCTTCATCCCAATGGTCGGCGAGTTCGTCATTCCCGATCTGCTCGGTGGCTCCGAGAATGTGATGATCGGGCAGACGCTGTGGACGGAGTTCTTCGGCGACAGAGACTGGCCGGTCGCATCCGCGATCGCCGTTGTGCTCCTGTGCCTGCTGGTCGTGCCGATGATGATCTACCAGCACATGCAGTCGCGCGCGATCGAGCGGGGGCGCTAGCGATGCGCAAGGGGCCATCCTGGTTCAACATCACGTCGCTCGCGCTCGGGCTGGCGTTTCTCTATCTGCCGATCGCGATCCTGGTGCTTTATTCGTTCAACGCCTCGCGTCTCGTCACGGTCTGGGGCGGCTGGTCGACGCGCTGGTATGTCGAGCTCTGGCACGATGAAGCGATGCTCGAGTCGGCCCTGGTGACGCTGCGCATCGGGCTTCTCTCGGCGGCGGCCGCGACCGTGCTGGGCACGCTCGCTGCGCTTGCGCTCGTGCGCTTTGGCCGTTTCCGCGGCCGCCTGCTGTTCAGCGGCATCATCTACGCGCCGCTGGTGATGCCGGAAGTCATCACCGGCCTCTCGCTGCTGCTGCTGTTTGTGGCGATCGATGTCGATCGCGGGTTCTGGACCATCACCATCGCGCACACGACGTTGACCATGTGCTTCGTCGCCGTCATCGTGCAGGCGCGGCTTGTCGACTTCGACCGCAGCCTCGAGGAGGCGGCGATGGATCTCGGCTGCCCGCCGATCAAGACCTTTTTCAGCATCACGTTACCTCTGATCGCGCCTGCGATCGCATCGGGCTTCGTGCTGGCCTTCACGCTGTCGCTCGACGATCTGATCCTCGCGAGCTTCACCACTGGCCCGGGCGCGACGACGCTGCCGATCCGCATCTACTCGGAGATCCGTCTCGGCGTGAAGCCGGAGATCAACGCCGTGTGCACGATCCTCATCGCGGTGGTGGCGGTAGGGCTGGTGGCGGCCTCGCTCACGGCCAAGCTCTCGGGCGGGCGAAGGAGCGCCGCGCCGATCGGCGCGCAGCTGTAAGCATCACCACTCAGAGCATGATGGGTTCGCCGAATGGATTCTGTTTGACTTTCTGGCCTCACTTCTTACTGTCCTAAACCAGGGGCAGTGCCCTGGGGGGTATTCCCATGTCCATGTTCACGCGTAACTCTTCCGAGCCCGCACCGTTCGATCCTCTCAAGCCGATTGCTAAAGCCGATCCAAGCAGTCCACCTCAACTCCGCCGCACGGAGTTTGGCGAGGCGGGCAAGTCCGTCATCAGCAACGACCTCAAGATCATCGGCCAGGGACTCAAGATCATCAGCCGGGGCACGCTGCAGGTGGACGGAGAGGTCGAGGGCGACGTGGCTGGCGCCGAGATCATCATCGGTGAGCAGGGCAAGGTGACGGGCACCGTTGCCGCCGAGCGAGTGATTGTGCGCGGCAGGACCTCCGGGGTCATTCGCGCGATGACTGTGACGCTGCAAGCCTCGGCACGCGTGGAAGGTGACATCCACCACATGTCGCTGGCCATAGAGGAGGGTGCCGAGTTCGACGGCAATTGCCGGCGGCCTGCAAACTCCAAAGAGCTCCAGCCTGATTTGGATACGCAGAGCTAGTTAAATTCACCTGCGCCGCCGCGTTTTGCGCCGTCTCGGGCTGCCTGTGCTCCTTGAGCCGCGGCATGATCTCCTTCGCCATTGGGTGAGGCTATCGACTGTGTCGGCGTGGCTGAAAACCGGTCAACGCATGACCAGCAGATTGCCAAGCCCGCCGACACACTCAATGAAATCCGAAATTTGCGTGCCGCAAAGCATCAGCACGGAATCGATGCGCATGGGGCGCCAGATCAGCGATCTGTGCCTTGCGTCAGGCTTCCAGGCAAGCAGGAAAGGTGTAATATTCATGGCAGTTCGGGAGCCGTCGGGAAATCCCGGATTTTATCCAGGAGCGTCGCTCATGGGTTATGTGTGATGCGTGCTGAGGGGGAAGACATGTTTGGCAAATCTAACGGATCCAACGGATCCAACGGTCAATTACTTGATGAGCAGCTGGGCGTGGCACCACCGCGCGAGACCAAGGTTGGTGGGGCGGTGCCGCAACCGGTGGCGCAGCCACAATACTCGAGCGTCGCGCAGCCGCGGGTAACACTGCAGCCACCGCAGGCGCCGCAGCCACCGCAGACACCGGAAACAGGGGAAGCGATCTCCACCCTCGGCCCAGGCATGGCGATTGTCGGAAAAATTGACTGCCAGGGTACATTGCACATCTTCGGTCGCATCGAGGGCGAGCTACGCGCCACAAATGTTTTGATCGGCAATGGTGCACAATTCGATGGCAACGTCATTGCGGAGGGCGTGACTATCGACGGCCGCCTAAAGGGATGTATCCATGCCACCCGCGTCAGCCTGCAGAGTAATGCTGTGGTCGACGGCGATATTTTTCATCGGGTGTTGTCGATCGACGCGAATGCGCAGTTCGAGGGATCGTCGCGGCGGGTGGAGAACCCTACCGATGCGCCGACAAATTCCCTGAAGTTAGATTGGAGCAAAGCCGAGCCTATTCGTACCGAAGAAAAAAGACCCTGGTGACCAACTCGATGGAGCTTCGTGCGAAACTGTCAGCCGGTGGCCGGTTCATCACCGTCCCCTCGAAGTCGTTGCTCCGTCATGGCGACGGCCGACACGCGTCGCTGTTCGCGGCAACGGAGGACTTTAGTCCCTTTTGAGGCAAAGCGACGTTAACCCGGCTAGCTCGCAGAACCGGAATTATGAGTACGTGCCCCTAATGCGGCGATGCTGTGGGCTGTGTACCCGCCGGTATGGGCGGATCGGCCGGTGAGCCGCCGCGCTTGAACCTGCTGCGCACCGCATCGATCAGCGACCCAGGAGCGCCCGCGCGATTGAACAGCGCCTGCGTGTCCGGCAAGACCAACGGACTGTCCCACGGGCCAGTGATGACGAATGGCAGCTCGAAGGCCGGTGCCAGATTATGCGTCGCCACCAGGCTGGCGACACCTTTGAGATCGAAGTCGCGCGTCGGGATGGATGCCGAGCCGACCAGCGCGAGCCGCAACGCCGGCGCGTCGAGCCGTGCCTCCTCGATGCCGGCCGCGCCCTTGATGATCCTGACCTCGGCCATGAGCTGATCGTATGGAGTCTTGCCGCTACGGAAGTCGCCGCGGACCGCAAGTGGACTGCGCTCGATGCGCTTGAGCAATTGCTCGAGATTGAGGCCCGTGACTGCTCCTTTCTGGCTGTCGAGGCTCGCGGTCCCGTTGAGGCCTTGGGCCAGCTCGTAGACGCTGGCGCCGGAGCTGTCGAGGTCGACGGTGAGCGTGCCTTTCCCTTCGAGCTTGCGTAGGCCCATGAGGTCACCGAGACCCTGCTGCAGGTCGATGTTGCTGAGCTTGATCTGAGCCTTGACCGTTGCGCCGGCGTCGGACTGGGCGAGACCGAAGGTGCCATTGGCCTCGCCACCAAACGCCTGCAACTCGCCGATCGCCACGGTCAAGCTGCCGCGGCGCAGGTTGGTTGCCACCGCGGTGCGCCCGAGCTTGACGTTGCCAAGCGTAACGCGGCCTGCCGACAGCCTCACGTCGAGGTCGACGCCCGCCAGGCCGCTGAGCGTGATCGGCGTTCTGCTCCACTCATTGTTGGTGAACGGGCGAAACGCCGACAGGTAGGGCGTGAGATCGAGTGCATCGGTCGCGAGCGTTCCCTGCAGCACTTGGCGACCCTCGCCGCCAAGAGTCAGCCCGCCTTCGCCGATATTGCCGTCAAGCTCGATGTTCAGCGCAGACAGCGACACGGAGCGGCCGGAAATCGTGGTCTGCGCCTTGACGGCGAAGCGACCAAAGCCGCCCGCCGGAATCGTCCACTGCGAGGTCCAGTGCAGCATATCGCGCAGCGAGGACGTATCGGCGCTGAGCGCTCCCTCCATTTTGAGAGCGGGCCGATAACTGATCGAGCCATCATAGGCGAGCTTGAGCAGCGCGCCCGAGAGGCGAAGCTTGAGGCCCGAGCGGTCGCCGGTGAGCGCGGCAACGAAGTCGGTGAGGCTCAGCGTCGCGTCGATCGGCTGATCATGCCACGCGAGGCGTCCGGTGGCGGCGAAGCTCTTGGAGATGGACGGCCAAGCCAGCGCAAACTCGACGTTGGTCAGCGTCTCGACGATTTTTTTGGCGGCATCATGCAGGAGCACCGTCCCGCCCGTGATGCGGATCTCGGAAAATGACCGGGCTCGCTCGGGGCTCGGCTGCAGCGCGCGCGCGAGCGTGTCGATATGGCCCGACCAGTTCGAGCGGCCGTCGCTGCCATAGTTGATCGCAATGGTAGGGCGCACCAAGGTGACGTCGGCGATTTCGACCTGCCCGATCAGAAGCCGGAAGAAGCGAAGCCGGACCACGAGCTGCTCGGTGGTGAGCGCGGAGGTGCCGGCATGATGATCGCCGAGCCGCACGTCGTCGAAACGCACGCTGCCGGTCGGAAACAGCGAAACAGCGACCTTGCCGCTCAGCACCGGGTCGAGACCGGTGACCGCCTCGATCTGTGCCTTCACGCGCTCCCGCACGGTGTCCGGCGGGATCGCCAGCGAGAGCGCGAACAGTACGCCAAAGCCCATCGCAAAGACGACAGCGACGGCAAGTCCAAGGCGCTTGATGCCGACGGACACGGGACCGAATTTCCAGCTTGTGGCGATGAGAGGTTACCAACTATAGCGAGCAAACATAGGATCCGGCAAGACGTGATGATAGCATCAACGACGTTGCATCAACACGCACATGCTCAGACTGTGGATCGATAGGCCGCCTGCGTTTTCGCTTTGATCTCATCCTGCGAGACGCCGGGCGCAAGCTCGACCAATGTCATCCCGCCCGCACCCTTCTTGTCGATGGTGAACACACCGAGATCGGTGATCACCATGTCGACCACATTGGCGCCCGTGAGCGGCAGCGTGCACTTGTGCAGCAGTTTGGGATCGTTCTTGGCTGAATGCTCCATGACCACGACGACCTTCTTCACGCCGGCCACCAGGTCCATGGCACCGCCCATGCCCTTCACCATCTTGCCGGGGATCATCCAGTTGGCGAGGTCGCCGTTCTCGGATACCTGCATGGCGCCGAGAATCGAGAGGTCGATATGGCCGCCACGGATCATCGCAAACGAGTCGGCGGATGAGAAGAAGCTCGTCGTCGGCAGCTCGGTCACGGTCTGCTTGCCGGCATTGATCAGGTCGGGATCTTCCTCGCCTTCGTAGGGAAACGGCCCGAAGCCGAGCATGCCGTTCTCGCTCTGGAGCTGCACACTCATGCCGGCGGGAATATAATTCGACACCAGCGTCGGAATGCCGATGCCGAGGTTCACATAGAAGCCGTCGCGCAATTCCTTGGCAGCGCGTTCTGCCATCTGCTCGCGGGTCCAGGCCATTGCGGATCTCCTTAGCTGCGCTTGCGCACGGTGCGCTGCTCGATCTTCTTCTGAGCGTTGGGCACATGCACGATGCGCTGCACATAAATGCCGGGGGTGATGATGTGGTCGGCCTCGATCTGGCCAGGCTCGACCAGATGCTCGACCTCCGCGATGGTGATGCGTCCGGCGGTTGCCATCATCGGATTGAAATTGCGCGCGGTCTTTCGGTAGACGAGATTGCCCTCGGTGTCGCCTTTCCAGGCGTGCACGATCGCGAGATCGGCGACGATCCCGCGCTCCATGATGTAGTTCTCGCCGTCGAACTCGCGCACCTCCTTGCCTTCGCCGATCATGGTGCCGTAGCCGGTCTTGGTGAAGAAGGCCGGAATGCCGGCGCCACCGGCGCGGATGCGCTCGGCCAGCGTGCCCTGCGGGTTGAACTCGATCTCCAGCACACCGGCGAGATACTGCTCGGCGAACAGCTTGTTCTCGCCCACATACGACGAGATCATCTTCTTGACCTGGCGGGTCTCCAGCAGGAGCCCGAGCCCGGCGCCGTCGATGCCCGCATTGTTGGAGACGAACGTGAGGTTCTTCACGCCGGAGTCGCGGATAGCCAGGATCAGCGTTTCCGGGATGCCACATAGACCGAAGCCGCCGGCCATGATGGTCATGCCGTCCTTCAACTGTCCGGCAAGTGCCGACTTGGCGTCGGGATAGACCTTCTTCACCAAAGTTCTCCGCCCGTTAGGGTCATGGACGTGGGAAGGCGCCGGTCCCGGCGGCCGGCCCATTTGGTTCTGTAGCGCGCGGATGCGGGCACCGCAATCGTGGCGTTCGGGGCCCCCGATAGGGCGGGTTCATGGCCCGCCGGGCGACAGCTGGCCGCTGCAATGATAGGCTTGGCCAAAGCCGAGGATCACAATCCGCGCAGGAGGGTGGGATGCAGCCGATGAAGATTTTGGCACTGATCGTGCCGCTGGTGGGCATCCTGGCCGCGCCAGCGCAGGCGGCCGAATATCCGGAGCGCACCATCACGGTCATCGTTCCGTTTCCGCCCGGCGGCGCGTCGGACGCGACCGCGCGTGTGGTCACCGCGAAGCTCGCCGAGCGTGTGGGGCAGACGGTCATTATCGACAACCGCGCCGGTGCCAACGGCGCGCTTGGCTCGGTGGCCCTGAAGCAGGCGAAGCCTGACGGCTACACGCTTCTGGTCGGCTCGATCGGCGTGTTCGCAATCAATCCGGCGCTGTTCAAGGATCTGCGATATGACCCGCAGAAGGATTTCGATCTGCTCACGGTCGCGGTGCGCACGCCCAATGTGCTGGTGGCGAACCCGGCCTTTCCGGTGAACAGCGTTCGCGAGCTGATCGAGCATCTCAAGAAGAATCCCGACAAGGTCACGTTTGCATCCTCCGGCACGGGCTCGTCCGACCATCTGACCGCCGCGCTGTTCTGGCAGAAGACGGGCACCACCGGGATTCATGTGCCGTATCGAGGCGGCGGGCCGGCGATCAACGATCTCGTGGCCGGTCACGCCAGCGTCTCGTTCCAGAATCTCGGCGCCATCGCAGAGCAGGTCGCGAGCCGGAAAGCTCAAGGCGCTGGCGGTCACCGGCGATCGACGTGCGGCGGCCTTGCCGGATGTTCCGACCATTGCGGAAGCCGGCGTGCCCGATCTCGAAGTCTATTCCTGGCAGGCGGTCGCGGCGCCCAAGGGCTTGCCGGCCGACGTCAAGGCCAAGCTTGAAGCCGAGTTTATCGCGTCGCTGAGGACGCCGGACGTCAAGGCGCGCTTCGATCAGATTGGCTTCGACGTGGTCGGCAATACGAGTGCGCAGTTCGCCGAATTCCTGGCGGCCGAGATCGCTCGCTGGAAGCTCGTGATCGAAACCGGCAAGATCACGGCGGAATAGCGCGCTCAATCCGATCCCGCGCCATTCCGATCTCGGCGCTACGCGTGATGTAGATCACCGGCAGGATCCCGACCGCCACGATCATGAGAGCGGCGAGTGCGCCATCCTCGAAGCTGCCGCGAGTCGCGAACTGATAGATGTAGGTCGACAGCGTTTCGACGTTGAGAGGGCGCAGCAGCAGCGTCGCCGGCAATTCCTTCAGGCAGTCGACGAAGACGAGCAGCGCCGCGCCGAACATCGCCGGGCGTGCCAGCGGCAGGTGGATCGTGAGCGCGAGCTTGCCGGGACCGGCGCCGAGCAGGCGTGCAATGTCGTCGAACTCGGGGGCGATGCGTGTAAAGCCAGCCTGCGCGAAGCCGATCGCAATGGCGAGGAAACGGATCACGTAGGCGAGGACGACGGCTGCCACCGAGCCCGCCAGCAGCAGGCCGATGCCGCTGCCGCCGAACAGCCGCGCGACTGCGTTCATGGCCTCGTCAACGAGCACCAGCGGCGAGAGAAGACCGAGCGCCAGAACCGTGCCCGGGACGGCGTAGCCAATGCCGGCAATGTTCACGCTTGCGGCAATCATGCTGGCGCGCAAATAGCGCTCCGCCGCCACTGCCAGGAACCCCAGCACCAGCGTGATCACGGTGGCGGCACTCGCGAGCCCGACCGTGGTCAGGGCATGGCGCAGCAACTCGCGGTCGACGGCGCGGCCGATCGCTTCATGCAGCAGAAAGCCCGACGGCAGCAGGAAGCCCAGGATCACTGGGATCAAGCACAGCGCAAGTGCGATCCAGCGAGCCGCCCCGCTAAGCCTTATACGCGCGCTGACTCGTGCGCCCTGGTGGGTGAGCGCCGCGAACTGCCGGTTGCGCCGCCCGTAGCGCTCGAGTGCGATCAGGAGGATGACGATCACGAGCATGAAGCAGGCCAACTGGGCGGCGCCCGCAAGGCTGCCGCGGTTGAGCCAGGTGGTGAAGATCGACAGCGTGAGCGTCGGCACCCCGAGATATTCGCTGGCGCCGATATCGTTGAGCGTCTCAAGCAGCGCGAGAGCGACACCGACCGCGATGGCGGGCCGCGCCAGCGGCAGCGTGATGCGCAGCGCGAGCTCCCACGGCCGTGCGCCGAGCATACGTGCCGCCTCGACGTATTGGGCACCTTGAGTTTGCAGCATCGCGCGTGTGGCAAGATAGACGTAAGGGTAGAGCACGAACCCGATCACAACGATCGCGCCGCCGAGCGAGCGAACATTGGGGAACCAGTAGTCGGCTGCGGAGCGCCAGCCGGTGACTGCGCGCAGCGCCGACTGCAATGGCCCGAACGGGCCGAGGAAGTCGGCGTAGACGTAAGCCACGATGTAGGTCGGGATCGCCAGCGGCAGCGGCAACAGCCAGGTGAGGGCGCGGCGGCCGGGGAACTCGAACGTGGTCACGACCCAGGCGGTGCCGACTCCGAGCACGATCGTGACCGCCGCGACCCCGCCAAGGAGCAGCGCGGTCTGCAACAGGGCGAACGGCAACACATAGCGCGCGAGATGGCTCCAGAGGTCGCCGGTGTCGGCAAAGGCGAGCGCAATCAGGCTTGCGAGCGGCGCCAGCGCCAGCAGAGCAGCGAGGACCGCGACGCTTGCGATCGCGGCCCGCGCCGGGCGCAGATGCGAACGGGCCGGCCACCGCAGTGGCTGGCCCGTGAATTTGGTAGCGATCATGAGTCTTGGCCGGCGCGTTTCGATCCCGGGTTCGGTTGCCACGCTGGCCCGACCTGCGTCTTGCGTCAGATCACTGATCGAAGCCGACCTTGTCCACCAGATCGGCGGCCTTGCGCTTGTGATCGGCGATCTTGGAGAGCGGCAGGCTATCTGCCTTCAGCGTGCCGTAGCTTGCGATCGTCGGGTTGATCGCGATGCCCGGGCGCACCGGGTACTCGTAGTTGACGTCGGCGTACATGTGCTGCGCCGTATCCCCGACCAGCCATTCGGCGAGCTTGAGCGCGTTGGCCTTGTTCGGCGCGTGGCGGGCGAGCACCACCGCCGACAGGTTCACATGGGTGCCACCGTCCTTGAAGGTCGACAGGACCACCCGCGTTGCCTCCGCCCAGGGCTTGCGGTCGGCTTCCTTGTTTAGCATCAGCGCCCAGTAGTAGGTGTTGGCAATTCCGAGATCGCACTTGCCGGCCGCGATGTCGCGCGCGGTTTCGCGATCGCCGCCGGAGGGCTTCTGCGCCAGATTGGCCTTGAGCCCGCGCAGCCATTGCTCGGTCGCGGCTTCGCCGTGATGGGCGAGGTAGGCCGCGAACAGCGCATTGTTATAGATGTATTGCCCGGAGCGAATGCAGATCTTGCCCTTCCACTTCGGCTCGGCCAGCTCTTCGTAGGTGATCACGTTCTCTTTCACGCGCTCCTTGGAAGCGTAGACGATGCGCGCGCGCATCGAGATGCCGTACCAGTGGCCTTCCGGGTCGCGATATTGCGGCGCCACGGCTTTGTCGAGCACGTCCGATTTGATCGGCTGGCTGATCCCGGCGCGCACCGCTTCCTCGATGCGTCCGATGTCGACGGTGAGCAGCAGATCGGCCGGGCTGTTGGCGCCTTCGGTCTTGATGCGCTGCTCGAGCCCGGAGCTCGCGGAGATCACATTGACCTTGATGCCGGTGTCCTTGGTGAAGGCATCAAACAGCGGTTGGATCAGTCCGCGCTCGCGATACGTATAGACGTTGACCTCGCCCGATTGGGCAAGCGCTGGGACCGCGAGCGCAACCAATGCTGTCGCGGCGTATGCGGTCCGGGAGAGCGCGCGCAGGCAGGACGCAGTCATTGAATCTTCTCCACGACTTGGCTGATGAAGACTTGGCTGATGAAGCATCGCCCAGCGGCACGCATGCGGGCTGTTGGCCGCTGGCATGTTGATTATCTGTTTACGTACGCAGCCGGAGAATCGTGGTCAATGAGTTCGCTTTTCGCATCAAATGCTTAGAAGAATTCCAGAGTCCTTCCGAGGTCATTGATCTACGTACGAATGCGTTGCCGCTTTCGGCTGCGATCGCGCGCGCCGTCGGTGACGCGCGACTGTATGGCGCAGGTCAACGACCTGCTGGGCGTGAGCTGCTCGCCGTGCGTCAGCTCATCGCATGGTCACGCGCGGACCGGTTCGCAGCGAGGCGATCTCCGCGATCATCTTCTTGATGATGGCGCGCCCGAACGACTGGAAATCCTCTGCCACCATGACGAAGGCACCGGGACCACCGATGACGTTCTCGCGATAGTAGGCCTCGAGCCCGCCGGGCGGATTGGTGTGCTCGGCGTTCCAGGGCATCTGGCGCTCGCTCAGGATCACGAGCCCGTTGATCACGATGCCCTTGGCCAAGGCTTCGTCGCGGGCGAGGCGCACCTCGCGACCAGCATTGTTGGTGCCGTCGCCCGACACGTCGATGGTTCGGCGCGGCGCCTCGAACGGCGCCTTGCGCCAGCTGCGCGGCTGAGAAGTCGATGCCGCCGCTGATCGAGGTGCGGTCGGCGAACGAGCGTGGCAACTCGACCAGCTGGTCGCCGAACTTGCGGGCGGTGGCGGGGCCGTCGACCACGGTCCAGTCGATCACGAGCTTCTGGGCGCCGTAACCCGACCACTCGACAAAGGAGAGCGCGATCTTCCCATTGGGTCCCGACTTGATGGCGTCGAGCACCTGCGAGTTCGAGACCGCCGAGGCATAGCCCTCGCGCTGCAGCAGGAACTTCGGATGATCGACGCTGCGTGAGACGTCGGAGGAGAGCACGAGGAGGAGGTCGACCTGCTCGACGGCGAACGCTGCCGGGATCGCAAGCAAGGTCAGCGCGATCAGCGCGGCGGCTGTACGAATAAAATTGATCATGGCTGCCTTCCCGAGGAGAGCATGAAGCCAACACGGCGGCATGATTTGACGGCAATCCTAGCCGATTCCAGGGGGAAAGCGAATGGGTTTGCCCGACCTACATGGGCCGCGCGAACCGAGGTCGAATTGGGGCGGAAGCGGCGCGGTATTGGCCGATCGGGCATGCGTTCCGGACGGATCCCGCGCCGATTTTTATGCCGCAATTACTCCGGCTTGAAGTTCAGCGCCACGCCATTGATGCAATAGCGCAGATGCGTGGGCGGCGGTCCGTCCTCGAACACGTGGCCGAGATGGCTGCCGCAGCGGCTGCAGTGCACTTCCGTGCGCGCCATGCCGAAGCTGCGGTCGCTCGTGGTCTCGGTCGAGCCCGGAACCGGATCGTTGAAGCTCGGCCAGCCGGTGCCGCTCTCGAACTTGGTCTTGGAGACGAACAGCGGCTGCTCGCAGCCAGCGCAGGAGAAAGCGCCGGCACGCTTCTCGTAGTTGAGCGCGCAACTGCCGGGCGCCTCGGTGCCGTGCCGGCGCATGATCGCATATTGCTCGGGCGTCAGCAGGCGGCGCCATTCCTCGTCGGTGCGGGTGACCGGATAGGTCTTGGTGTCGGTGGTGGCCATGGGGGTCCTCGCTCTAGTCCAATAGCAATATAGGTTCGCACGGCGTGGATGTTTAGTTGCTGCCGGTCTGCTCCAGGATCGGCTTCCACATCCGCTGCTCGCCATGAATGAAGGACGTGACCTCGGCGGGCGACATCGGCCGATTGAAGCGGCCGAGCCCGACCAGCCGCTGGTTCACGGCGGGATCGGTGAGCGCCTTGGCAAGGTCGTCGCTGATCTTGCGCACGAGCGGCTCGGGCGTGCCGGCGGGCGCGACCATCGACCTGCCAGCCCGACGCCGCGAAGCCAGGCAGGGTTTCCGCGACCGTCGGCAGGTTGGGATGGTCCGGCATGCGCTCGGGTGACGCGACTGCAAGCGGCTTGATGGTGCCGGCTTCGATGGCGCCGGCCACGCCGGAATAGGCCTCGATCACCAGCGGCACGCGTCCGCCCAGGACATCGCTGAGCACCTGGGCGGTGCCGCCCGAGTAAGGAATCATGAGGAGCTTGATGCCGGCGCGGCTGGCGAGCAGCTCACCGGTGAGATGAGTGAGCCGGCCGCGACCGTTGGTGCCGTAGATGAGCTCACCGGGGCGCCGCTTGGCGAGCGCGATCAGCTCGGGAAGCGTCGAGACGCCGAGCCAGGGGGCGGCCGAGATGAACATCGGTGCGCCGCCGAGGAAGCCGACCGGCGCAAAGTCGCGCGGGATCTCGATCGGCAGGTTGGCGGCGGCGCCTGCTGGCGCCACGAAGGTCGAGAGCGCGGGAATAAACAGCGTGTAACCATCGGGAGGAGAGCTCCCCGCAAGCCGAACCGCAATCGAGCCGCCGGCGCCGGGCTGATTGACCGGGAGCACCTGCTGTCCCCAGATTTGCGTGAGCCGGTCGGCGATGACGCGCAGGACCACGTCGACGGCGCTGCCGGGCGCCGAGTCGGTGATGATCTTGACCGGCCTGGTGGGAAAGTCCTGCGCAGAGGCGGGCATTGCTGCGATCAGCGCCAGGCAGAAGCTGGCGACGACACGGTGAATGCGCATGTGGTCCTCCCATCTCTTCTTGTCGTCTGCGCGAGCTTTCGCCGGGTTTGCGCGCAGTATCTTGCCTCTCATGTGTTGGCGCATCTTACTCTTTGATATCTGCTCCGTCCCGGCGCCTCCGGTCGCGCTCGCAGCCCCAGATCGGAGCAACTCTCGCGATGTAATGTCACGGTTAGTCAAATTGGGGGTCCGTTCTTGATTTGCGAGGTTGGTCTGTACGCATCGCTGTAGCGCCAATTCGCGCCAGAAGGTACTATAATATTCTTCCTTGCCGTGAGCACTTATGGCTCAGCATCGACATTGATCGAAACGTTGCGAATTGACCACAGGTTAATGGCATTACAAGTCGCCTGATCGAATGGCGATTGCGCTCGTCGCCTTCAGTCCACTAACTGTGCATCGCGCGGTCGGGGGACCGAGGGGACTTTGATGGTGAGACAATCGCACGTGGGCGAAGGTGCACTCGCGTCGGCGTCGGGGGGCGCCGATCTGCAGCCTGTGCTCAGCCCGGTGCCAATCCGACCAATTCCCTGATGCTTGGGCAAATCGGGAGCCATTAGGTCGAGCTTGCAAAGTTGTCTGAGAGACTGAGATCTTGGGCCGCCGAAAGGCGGCCTCTTTTTTTGCGCGCCCCGCTCGACATCGTGAGTCGGATGTCCTCGGTTGCCGAATCGCTTTTGTGTTTTTTCTGCAGCGAACAGCCTGCGTCGTGCGATCTCGCCACATCGGAAATTCCGTATGGTATTTTCCTGCAGTTAAACGACCCTACGTAAATACCTTCAATGAATATTGCTTATACCTTGAGTGCAATCGCTGATGAAAATGTGCTCTCTCGACAACAGCGTGCCAGCAAATCAGTCAATCGGATGATCATTTGTTGCGCAGACGCAAACCACACCTTTAAGTGCGGGCAGTGTGGGGAACTTGAACAGGAGTCTGTCAATGAAGTTGGGGAAGACTTGCGTCGGCGCTGTCGCTTTTTTTGCACTGGCATCGGTTGCTCATGCTGCCGATCTGCAGCCCGTGCTCAAGGCGCCAGGTGCTGTCGATCAGCAGGCGACCGGTTATGTCGAGGTGTACACCGGCTGGGCGAAAACGACGTTTGATTTCTTCAATGACGGCTCCGAACGTTTCAATGGCTGGGCGCTGGGCGGCGCCGGTCGCGGCAACTACTGGATAAGCCGTGACATGAGCGTGCAGGTGGACGCGCAGGCGGAAGGCACATCCTATGATAACCCTGGTAGCAGCGGCAATTTCTCGACCCACAGCTACCTTGCTGGCGGTCACCTGAGCTGGCGCAGTCCGCAGCAGTATCTGTTCGGGGTGTTTGGTGGGATTGGCGACGCTGGTGGCTTTGGCGTGTCCCAGCGGTATGGCCTGATTGGCGCCGAGGCGCAGTGGTACTGGAATCAGTTCACGTTGTACGGGCAGGTCGGCTACGACACCACACTGGCAAGCAACGGCTCAGCGGACACCAATGCATGGTTCATCCGTGGCACTGGCCGTTACTTCATTAATCCGAACTTCATGCTCGAAGGCACGGTGATGTACGCGAACGGCAGCATCGACTTCAATCCTGGATCGGTCGATTTCGAAACGTGGACGTGGCAGGCGAAAGCGGAATACCGTCTCCCGACCGCCCCGTTCTCGGTCTACGCCAAATACCAGGGCTCGGAGACGAGCTATGATCGGTTCTTTATTGACAAGGTGACCGATCACCGTGTGCTGCTGGGACTGAAGCTGCACATGGGCGACCGGACCTTGCAGCAGACCGATCGCGCTGGTGCAACACTTGACATCATCAGCCCTACGGCCAATCCGACCAGCCCGGTGATGACCGGGGCCACCAACGTCGCAAATTGAGCTGGCATAAGCTGGCGCACGGCGAGTAGTCAGTGCCGAGAGATGTGGGCTGCCCTTTGGGCGGCCCACATGCGCTGCGGCCGGTGTGGAATTTTTCTTCTAGACCAAGTCTGCTGCTCAGGATGTGCTGCTCACGCTGAAGCTGGCGACAACACGCTGCAGCAGACCGATCGCGCTCGCGCCACGCTCGAACTCGTGAGCCCGCTGGCCGCTCCGGTTGCCGAATCACTTCTGTGTCTTCTGCAACCATCATCTTGTCTCGTACGCGTCACTGCATCTCTGGTTCGCGTGCGGTATTTTCGTGCAGTAAAATGACCGCACGTAAATACCCATCATGATTTTTGCTTATACCGCACGTATGGTTGCTGATGAAAATGTGCTCTCTCGACAACAGCGTGCCAGCAAATCAGCCAATCGGATGATCATTTGTTGCGCAGACAGGAACCGCACCTTTAAGTGTGGACAGTCAGGTGGGGACCTGTCGTTGAAGAGGGAGTGGTCAATGAAGTTGGGGAAGACTTGCGCCGGCGCTGTCGCTTTTTTTGCACTGGCATCGGTTGCTCATGCTGCCGATCTGCAGCCTGTGCTCAAGGCGCCAGGTGCTGTCGATCAGCAGGCGACCGGCTATGTTGAGGTCTACAGCGGCTGGGCGCGCACGGAGGTCGAGAGCTTCGGCCAGCGGGACCGTTTCAATGGCTGGGCGTTTGGCGGCGCGGGTCGCGGCAACTACTGGATAAGCCGTGACATGAGCGTGCAGGTCGACGCGCAGGCTGAAGGCACATCCTATGACAGCCCTGGTAGCAGCGGTAATTTCTCGACCCACAGCTACCTTGCTGGCGGCCACCTGAGCTGGCGCAATCCGCAGCAGTATCTGTTTGGCGTGTTTGGCGGGATTGGCGACGCTGGCGGTGGCGGTGGCTTTAGCCAGCGCTATGGCCTGATTGGCGCCGAGGCGCAGTGGTACTGGCATCAGTTCACGTTGTATGGACAGGTCGGCTACGACACCACACTGTCAAACAACGGTTTCTCGGACACCAATGCCTGGTTCATCCGTGGCACTGGCCGTTACTTCATCAACCCGAACTTCTTGCTCGAAGGCACGGTGATGTACGCGAACGGCGACGTCGACCGCAATTTCGGCCTTCCATCGGTTGGCTTCGAAACGTGGACGTGGCAGGCGAAAGTGGAGTGGCGTCTCGCAACAGCGCCGTTCTCGGTGTTTGCCAAGTACCAGGGCTCGGAAACCACGTATGATAACGTGAGTAATTTCTCACGGGACGCCAA
Source organism: uncultured Alphaproteobacteria bacterium (assembly GCA_963745515.1). Classification (GTDB taxonomy): domain Bacteria; phylum Pseudomonadota; class Alphaproteobacteria; order Rhizobiales; family Xanthobacteraceae; genus VAZQ01. Next base: position 1,257,314 of record CAVUXO010000001.1, on the reverse strand, counting down.
GGTCACCGACAATCGCGTGCTGCTTGGGCTGAAGCTGCACATGGGCGACCGGACGCTTCAGCAGACCGACCGCGCTGGCGCGACACTTGATATCATCAGCCCCACCGCCAATCCGACCAGCCCGGTCATGACCGGGGCCGCCGGCCCCGTTGAGCCGTGACACGGCAAGGAACTCGCCGCTCGTGACGATCGAAGGGCCGCCGCGAGGCGGCCCTTTTTCGTTGCGTGTTCGACATGACGGGTCGCGGACCGTTCCAACATTGCGAGCCTCCTCTGTGCTCCAAGTGAGGATCGTTCGTGCTTGGGATTGCGCGGTCTTGGATTTTGGGTCGCCGAAAGGCGACCTTTCTTTTTTGGTGGCCGCCCCGAGGCCTCAACATCGCTCCTGGCGGTTGCTGAATCACTTCTGTCTTTTCCTGCAACCAGTATCCAATGCACGCACACCAATGTCCCGTTGAATTTGTTGCGAAGCGGCTACACCCGCTCGGGAAACAAACATTGGAGGTCGTGTTCGTGTGTCCCCTCAGTCAAACGGACGACGCGCGCGTTCCTTCGCTCCGGTTATTCAGTGACATCTGATTTGAGCGGCTTTCCTGTGAACGTGAAGAAGGGGATGACAATGAGATTGAGGTATTCGTTCGCTGGTGTGGTGGCGTCGGTCGCGCTGGCATCGGCTGCGGGAGCCGCTGACATGCAGCCGGTGCTGAAGGCGCCGGCCGCGGTCGACCAGCAGGCGACCGGGTATGTCGAGGTTTACACCGGCTGGGCAAGCACGAGGGCAACCAACTTCGGTGATTCCCAACACGCTTCGATGGCTGGCCGATCGGCGGCGCCGGTCGTGGCAATTATTGGGTGAGCCGCGATATGAGCGTGCAGGTCGACGCGCAGGCCGAAGGCACGTCCTATGACTTCCCTGGCGAGGGCGGTCACTTCTCGACTCACAGCTATCTGGTCGGCGGTCACTGGAGCTGGCGCAATCCGCAGCAATACCTCTTCGGCGTGTTTGGGGCGGTAGGCGACGCTGGCGGTCTTTTTGGTTTCTCGGCACGGCATGGGCTGATCGGCGGCGAAGCGCAGTGGTACTGGCAACAGTTCACGCTCTATGCTCAGGTCGGCTATGACACGACGCTCAACTCAGCCTTTGGAACTGACAGTATCAACGCCTGGTTCCTCCGCGGCACTGGCCGTTACTTCGTCAATCCGAACTTCCTGATCGAAGGCACGGTGATGTATGCCAACGGCAACATCGATAGCAGTTTCGGTGACCCGTCCGTTGGTTTCCAGACCTGGACATGGGGAGTGAAGGGCGAGTGGCGGTTTGCGACTGCGCCGTTCTCCGTGTTTGCGAAGTACCAGGGCTCGGAGACCAAGTATGACAACTCAGAGAACTTCGAACTCCTCGGCGCGAAGGTCACTGACCATCGCGTGTTGCTGGGGCTGAAGCTGCACATGGGCGACCGGACGCTGCAGCAGACCGACCGCGCTGGTGCTACGCTCGACATCGTCAGCCCGCTGGCCAATCCGACCAGCGTCTTGATGTTCTTCGACGAGTCATCGGTGGGCCTCTATCGTCTGCCGCCGTGAGGAGCCTGCCGCTTATTATTGATGATCGAAGGGCCGCTGCAAGGCGGCCCTTTTTGCAGTTGCGTGTTCACACAGCGCGTCGCGTAACGCTGCGATCCAATGCACGCACACGAATTGTTCCCCCGTTGAATTTGTTGCGAAGCGGCTACACACCGTCGGGAAAGCAACATTGGACTGTCGTGTTGGTTGTGTCCTCTCAGTCAAACGGACGACGCGCGCGTTCCATCGCTCCGGTTATTCAATGACAGTGATTCGAGGGGCTTTCCCGTGAACGTGAAGAAGGGATGACAATGAGGCTGAGGTATTCGTTCGCGGGCGCCGCTGCGTGTGTCGCGCTGACATCGGTCGCTCTGCCATCGGTCGCGCTGGCATCCTTGCTCAGGCAGCCGATATGCAGCCTGTGCTCAAGGCGCCCGCACAGCCGGAACAGCAGGCAACCGGTTATGTCGAGGTCTACAGTGGCTGGGCCGGAGCACAACGGCTCACGCGAGGATGGTGTCTCGAGCCGTTCCAATGGCTGGGCGCTCGGCGGGGCTGGTCGTGGCAACTACTGGATCAGCGCGTGACGTGAGCGTGCAGGTCGACGCGCAGGCGGAAGGCACGTCCTATGACGTCCCGGCTGGTGGTGGTCACTTCTCGACTCACAGCTATCTGGTCGGCGGCCACTGGAGCTGGCGCAATCCGCAGCAGTATCTGTTCGGGTTGTTCGGTGGCGTCGGTGATGCTGGCGGTGCCGGGTCGTTCGGTTCTTCGCCGCGCCGTGGCCTGATCGGCGCCGAGGCGCAGTGGTACTGGCAGCAGTTCACGTTCTATGCCCAGGCCGGTTATGACAGCACACTCGGCTCGCTCGATAGCTCAATGACAGCGTCAATTCATGGTTCATCCGCGGCACTGGCCGTTACTTCGTAAACCCGAACTTCCTGATCGAAGGCACGGTGATGTACGCCAACGGCAACATCGAATTCAAGTTGGGCGACCCGTCTATCGGGTTTCAGACCTGGACGTGGGGCGTAAAAGGCGAATGGCGGTTTGCGACCGCGCCGTTCTCCGTCTTCGCCAAGTATCAGGGCTCGGAGACCAAGTATGACGACGTCGCGGCGTTCTTTCCATGCAAAGTGTCACCGACCATCGCGTGCTGCTTGGGCTGAAGCTGCACATGGGCGACCGGACGCTGCAGCAGACCGATCGCGCCGGCGCCACGCTCGACATCGTGAGCCCGCTGGCCAATCCGACGAGTCCCTTGATGTTCTCCCCGTTCGGCGGCGGGGGAGCGGCGTTTCAGTAAGAGGCTCAGCATTTCGTAGCGATAGAAGGGCCGCCGCGAGGCGGCCCTTCTACTTGGGCAGATGGCCGACTGCGGCGCTCTTCGGCACTTCCGAGCGGCGTCGCGCCTAATGTCGCTTCTCGCCCGCGATCAGCGACGCGGGGAACTGCGCCGCGTAGCGTCGCCGATCCGACTGCGGTGGCCCGGGCGGCTCCGGTCGTGGCCGCGGGTCGCCCTCGACCACCTTGCGATAGAGATGCCAGGTGGTGTGGCCGAGCACCGGCATGACGACGGTGAGGCCGAGCAGGAACGGCAGCGAGCCGACCACCAGGCTGCCGGCGACGATCAGTCCCCATGCCGCCATCACGATCGGGTTCTTCCGCACCGCCCGATACGAGGTCAGCACCGCTTCAATCGCGCCGACGTCGCGATCGAGCAGCAGCGGGAACGACACGACGCTGATGGTGAGCACGACGAGCGCGAACACAAACCCGATGACGTTGCCCAGAACGATGACGCGAAAGCCCTCGGGTGTGGTGAGGATCCGATCAATGAACGCAGCCCAGCGACGGCATCGGTGCCGAGCCGATATTGGCCACATAGATCCAGTGCGCCACCGCGAGCCACAGCAGAAAGATCGCCATCAGCAGGAGCCCGAGCGCCACGATCGCGCCGAACGAGGGCAGGTGGATGATCTCGAAGCTGCGGCTCAGGTCGGTGGGCAGGCCAAGCTCGCGCCGCCGGCTGAGATCATAGAGTCCGATCGCGGCGAGCGGCCCGAGCAGCGCGAAGCCCGCCACCAGCGGATAGGCGAGCGGTAACAGTCCATAGCCGAACATGACGGCGCCCAAGCACCATCCCGATCACGGGATAGATGACGCACAGAAACAACGCATGGCTCGGCATCGCCTTGAAATCGTCGATGCCTTTGGCCAGCGCGTCCTGGAGGTCAGTGAAGCTGATGCGTCGGACCACAGGCGGCGCGGTGACCGCCTCGGTGCCAGTCAGATAATGAAAATGCGCCATAGTGCTTCCTCCAAGCTATTGTTGGCGGGAAGCGGTGGTCGCCGGGCGACTGTGTGCAAACGCTGTTACAAGGGTCGGCAAGGATCGAGGACTGCCGATCACTTGTGCCCGTGATCTGCCGCGACCTGCTATCGGCACATACTATAAGCCAAGTGCGGCGAAATTGGTTCCGCCGAAAACTTCAGGTTGTACGACCGGCGCCGGCCGTTAACCTCATCTACGGCCCTGCGGGCGTGACCGTATAGTCGTCGAAATACACGTAGCTGTCGGCCTTCGACCACAGGCCGATGCGGCCCACGACCGGCGCCGGGCAGCACGTGCTCGAGATAGCGCTCGCCGTTGAGATAGCCTTCGACCTTGTTGCCGGCGACGCGCAGCTTGAGATCGTGCCAGGTGCGCGTGGGCGTCGGCGTGTTGCGGATCCATTTGACCGAGGAGCGCTTGCCCTTCTCGAACTTCCAGAGCACGAGATTGTTCTCGAGCGGATTGGCGCGCATGGCGAGATAGTCGCCGTTGGGCTGCAGGTTGAACAGGATGCCGGCGCCCTGATCGATGCGGCCGGAGATGCCCTTGAAGCGCAGCGCGATCTCGCCGTTGCGGAAATCCGCCACGTCCTTGGCGACGGTGTAGGGGAAATAGGCGAACGCCTGCACGCGATCGAGGAACTCGGCGTAGCGCTCGCCATAGAGCGTGCGCGCCTTGTCGGCGATCCCGGTCGCGGCCTGGCCTTCCTTCCACTGGCGCCCGTCGACGGCGAGAACCTTGTTGTCGCCCTCGGCCTCGACGCGCCAGACCCCGACGACGTTGACGAACGAGCTGGCGTCGGCACCGACGGTGTCATTCGAGAAGTCGAGCTTGAGCGGCTCGGCCGCAGTTGCGCACAGCGCCGACGCCGTCAAGGCAACTGCGGCAAACGACAGGCTGGTTATGGTCCTGGTCATGACTTACCTCCTTGGCAGATTGGCAACGGAATGCGTGGCGCGCGGCGGCTCCACCACCATGCGAGAACGATCAACAGCGGCAGTGCGCCGAAGAACCACGGCAGAACGAGCGCCGCATTGGCGATCAGCGGATAGCCCGGATAGTCCTCGCCGGCGACCGGCGTCGGGATCGGCACGCCCGCAAGGCCGTAAAGCAGCGGCAGGATCTCGCGATGGCTGGTCGAGCGGCTCTTGTCGATGCGGCCGGCGTAAGCGTATTCGACCTCCCCATAGGAGTTGTCGCCGCTGCGGCCGATGAAGCTTTGACTTGCGACCAGCCTGATGGTGACGTTTGGCAGCACGCGCTCGAGCTTCGACGAGCACATTGCGGCGCAAGTCCACGTAGCGCGGATCCTCGGGCGCGAGATGAACCGTGATGACAAGCGGCTCGCGCAGTGCCGCCAGCGCGCGCTGGTCGGCGGCCGGAAACGAGTTGCGCCGGTCTTCCGTCACGTCGATCGTGGTGCGCACCTGAGCGGCAAGGAGCACGAGCGCGCCGGTGACGGCGGCGCATCCCAGCGATCGCACGAGCTTGGCGCCCAGCGGAACGCCGGGATGCAGCCACAGCGCAGCTTGCGACGCGAAACCCATGATCGCGGCCAGGCTGCCGAGTACAAGACCGAGCGAGAACAGCCCCTGCTCGAATGGGCGCAGTGTCTGGGTCAGCGACAGGCGCGACACCCATTCGGCGAGACCCGGCTGCCCCGCCAAGGCGAAGTCGAGCATCCACGAGCCGATGGTGACTGCGAGCGTCACGATGGCGGCGGTCGCCGCGCTCTCCGCGATCGCGGCGGCAAAGAGCGCGACCGCGCCGATGAGCAGGCCATAGAGCAGGTGACCCACCAGCAGATTGAGCGTTTCGATCGCGTGCAGGTGGCCGCCGAGCATGCGCCAGAGCACGAGCGCGGAGGCGGCCGGGATGAGCGCGATCAGCCAGGCGCCCGCGACAGCGGCGGCCTTGGCGGCGATCAGCGTCGGCGTGCGGTAGGGCAGCTGCACCAGGAGGCGCAGCGTGCCGGTCTCCTTCTCGCGTCCGAGCGCGCGGATGGCGACGAACGGAAACAGCAGCGTGACAGTGACGTAGAACGCCCCGAAGGTCGGGACGAGGACCCCGTCGAGCGGCGACAGCCCGCTCGCAAGCACGGGCGCGTCGCTCGTGGAGGCGCTCGCCTCGCCATAGAGCGAGAGCGCCTGGAAGAAGCTGAAGCCGACGATCGGGCACATGATCAACAGCATGGTCCAGAGCGCGCGCCCGCCGAGGATGCTCCGCAGCTCCTTGGCGAGCAGGGGCCGCAGCGGCGTGCGGCGCACCGCGATGACATCAGGTGAGCGCAAGGAAGACATCCTCCAGGCTGGCCGATGTCAGCTTTGTCTGGGTGCGCAGCTCGTCGAGCGTTCCTGCGCCGCGCACCGCGCCGTCCGCAAGCAGCACGAAACGATCGCAGACGCGTTCGGCATCGCCGAGCTGATGGATCGCGAGCACAAGCGTACGGCCGGACGCCGCGACGCGGCGAATGAGCCCCATCACGTCGCGCGTCTGCCGCAGATCGAAGCCGTCGAACGGCTCATCCATCAGCAGGAGCGGCTGCGGCGTGAGCAGCGCGAGCGCCAGCATCAGCCGCCGCGCATAGCCTTTCGACAGCGCGCTGACGCGCTTGCGCAGCACTGGCGCCAGCCCGACCGAGCCGATCGACTCGGCGACCTCGTGCTGGGACCGGCGATGGACCGCAGCGAAGAATGTGAGCACGCGCACAACGAGCTCGTCATCCCAGGGCCGCAGGCCGTCGGGCAGGTAAAACATCATGTCGCGCCGTTCTGTGCTCGGCGTCGGCGTGCCGCACCAGATAAGGTCGCCCGCCTCGACCGGAATCAAGCTCGGCAAGCGCCTCCAGCAAGGTGGTCTTGCCGGCGCCATTGGGGCCGATGAGCCCAAGCACCTCGCCGGCACGGACATCGAAGGAGACCGCGGCGAGCGCGTGCTGCTCGCCATAGCGCTTGGTGAGCCCCGCCACGCGCAACAGCGGCGGCGCGCGCTCAACGACCAAGTCTGCCATGGCGGCCGGCACGCTCATGCGGCTAGCTCCCGCGTACGAACAGTGTCATGCGCACGATGAACTCCTTGCTGTCGCCCTCGTCGATGCTCAGCGTGATGGAGGCTGGCCCGCGCGCTGGGTGCAACACCACATAGCCGGGCGAAGAGCGATCCTTGATCTCGAGCCAGCTGCCGGCAAAGCAGGAAAGAATCTCATCGGTCGCTCGCGCCTGCGCCTTCTCGGCCTCGCTCCTGGTCGGCAGCCCGGTTGAATTGCAGGTGTACATTCCGGCTCCGTAGAGCGAGCAATCCTTCCAGCCAGAGAGGGGAAGAACGGTGTCACTGAAGTTGCCTTCACGTGGCTTGCCGGCGAGGGACGCGAAGCGATCGCGCGCCGACGCGAGTGAGGCGACGCGCTTGAGATCGCCGCAATAGGAAGCAGCGTCCTGCGCGAGCGCCGTGCCTGCAGCGAGCGCGAGCGCAACGCCTGTGATCAATCTCGCGATTGTCATATTTTTCACCTGTCCAACGCTGCGGCCGCCCGGGCGACAGTTTGGCTCACGCTTGCCTTTGGTCATCGTTCGATCCTGCCGACTCACCTATGGAACCGAAATAACGATCTGCTTGAGCACGTTGATGTCAGGCTGCAACGTTTGATTTCCGGAGGGAACATTGTTGAAGCGCAAGATATACGTCACGATATCCAAATAGGTCTGATCGTCGAAGCTGCCTCCCTTCTGAGGCGGCATCGTCTTCCGAATGATCTCAAACCTCTCCGCAATGGTCTTGCCCTGCCACCCGAACTTGAATGAGCCCTCGGTAAGATCGGGTGCCTCGGCCTCAGTGCTATGGAGATCGGTCCCATGACAGCTCGCGCACACACTCTGGTAAGCAGCCTCTCCCTTCTTCGCTTGCTCCTCTGTAAAGACGCCAGTCGCGGTTGATTTTGTGTCCTGCGCCTGAAGTGCACCTGTTCCGCAGACTAGTGCTGCCGTTGAAAGCGCAAGAATTGCCAGCATCTCTTTCCGCATGGTCGTATCTCTCCATTTCTTGTGCGTGCGCCCCAAGCCATCATGCACGCGCGATCATCGACGAGCGCTCTGCCTTTGAAGAGCGCCCTCCAAAGGCAGGGAGGAACCCTCCCGCTGAGCTCAACCTTCTTCCCCGCAAGACGGAGCCGTCCAGCCGAGGAGCAATACAACTAGAGCCGCTGGCACGAGCTTCGATTTCATAACACCTCAGCGAGCCTTCGAACGTGATAGGGGTGCCACAGAGAACGCGACGGTCATTCCGGCACGGAGCTCGTTGACCGGCTGGCCGTTCGTCAGAGCATGACGCACACCGGCATCGAAAGACAGGTCCTCGCGGACCTGCCAGATTAGCCCGACCAGGCCGGACACGGTTTCCGCCTTGCCAAATTCCTTCTCGTAGAAAACCTCCGCAACCGGGCGCACCGTCCACTTCGATGGCCCTTCGATGATCATGCCAGCGAAAAGATCGGCGCGATGCTCACGGGTGAGCTCCGCGACACCGTTCAGGTGGATGGCCCCCCAGTCCCAGCGCTGCGATACGATACCGGCGAGGCTTGCACCGAATTGAGAGTTTCCTTGGCTGTCCGGCAACAGCACGCCGAACTCGGTTGCAACACTGGGACCGGTCTTGTCCTGAAGACTGCCCTCGCGTAACACACCCTTGAGGAATGCGCCGGCGGCTCTGAGGCTCGCAGGCCCCGAAGGCGAGAGCGGGTTCTCGAATTGGCCTTCCAGAACGGCTTCCCAATTTTCCGCGTATCCGTAGTTGAAGCGCGCTGCCGGTGCGATGAGCGTCTTGCCTGATGCCTCCTTGAGGAGACCGGCAGGCTGCAGCTCGATTTCAAACTTGTCTTTATCCGCAACCGCCGCATCCGTTCCGTCGAATGGCCGGTAGGCCGATGCAGGTCCAAGGCCCATCAGCAGGCAGACGCAGACAAGGCTGGGACGTGCGCCGGTGTGCTTGAGCGCCGAAACAGAAATTGAGTTGGGTCTGCTCATGGCGCACACCTGATCAGGGGGCTGGCTGGTACACCCATATGGCGGCCGCTTCCCGGCCGGACGCCCGCACCGCAAGCATCAGACGATCTATTTCCGGCACAAAGAGCAAGGTGCGCGCGCCGACAACTGTGGCAATGCGAGCAATGCGACGATAGGCGCCTTGCGTAGAGTCCAGCACGTCCAAGAAGCCTTCGCCGCAACTGATGTAGACGCGACGCCGATTCGCGTCGACGAACAAGTCATCGGCATCCCCGCAAATGTCTGGGCTCGCGACTAAGCTGCCGTCGTCCATCGAGAACGCGCCGAGCTTCGCCGGACTTCGGAAGGCGACGAGAACGTGTCGCGCGCCTTGTTCAAGCGCCATCGGAAAATTGTTGCCCGCAATTCTCGTCGGCCAGGTGGTGGTCTGTTGACCTGACTGGCGATCGACCACCCCGATAGCCTGAGCTTTTGGAAGATTGACGAAAATCCGGTTGCCGCCAGGATCGAGCTGAAAACCTTCGGGGTGGACGGTCAACGGAATGTCGGCAATCTTCCTGGAACTTGACGCCTCGATTACGGCAAGGCCGCCGCTGCCATATCCAACGATTAATTGATTGGCGGGAGTATCGAGCCGAATGTTATCGGCATCGTCTCCCAAATTGATCTGACCCGATGCCTTGTAGTCCGCGCCGCGGAATAGACGGACTGATCCGTCTCCGCCATTGGCTACATAAAGTGTGTCCGTGGACGGCAAGTACGCCACGCCCTGTGGCTCCGCGAGCCCCTCCAGAGTGCGAATAACGTTGCGGCTGTTGAGGTCGACGACGCCGACAGTGTTATTGCCAAGCTCTGCCACGAAGAGACGCTGGCGGGCCAGATCGACGGCCATGTGATCGATCCGCCCATTCACATTGCCGATCGGGATCTTGGCCTCGAGCTTGAGGAGGGGTGTTTCAGCTTGCGTGGTCGCTTGATCTTGCGCGGCGAGCAGCGCCAATGTTCCTGTGAATGCCAGCAGTGCCAAGTGCGTGTTCATCTTGGGGTCACCGACAGTTGCATGCGTGGTGCCCGGTGTCGGGCCGCACGTCGCAGCCCGGCACCTAAGCAATCGAGGTTTCAGTTCATCGCGCTCGCGGTCTTGTCGAGCGCGGCGCGCAATCCCTTGGCGAGTTTGATGGCGTCGTCATTGGCCCAGAAGTGCATGAAGATCAGGCGCGGCTGCTCCGACAGCATGTGGCTGTGGATCGCCGTCACCTCGATGCCGCTCGATCGCAAGGCCTTGATCACCGGATTGACCTCCGTGTCGGTGAGAACAAAATCGCCGGTGATTGCAGCCTTGCCGCCGCCGGTCGGTTGGAAGTTGATGGCGGTCGCAACCCCCATCGGACCGGCAGGCGCGATCTGCATGCCGTTGTCATTGATCGGATCTTTCCGGGGCACGCCTATGCCGTAGACGCCGCCGTTGTTGTTTCCCTTCGCGCCGATGATCTGATCGATCTGGGCCGTATCGAGGTCGATCGCGGGCGGGGTTCCAGGCGTCGGCGTGGTGAGCGGCGTCTTGCTTTCGGCAAGAGCGGTGCGGATGGCGGTGGCCATCTTCACCGGATCGCCGTGTCCGCCAATGTGCATGTAGTACGTCGCCGGATTGCCGCGCAGAACGTGGTTGTGGACCGCGGAGATCTCGACGCCGTTCTCGATCAGCTTGCTCATGACCGGAGCGATCTCGGTGTCGAGCAGGACAAGGTCGCCCATCACCATCACGCCGCCGTGCGCCGGCTTGAACGCCGCCCAGCCGCCAAGTGCCAAGCTGGGCCGGATGGTGACGCCATCGACGGTGACCTGAAGGTCGGTGCGCGGGAAGCCGTAGCGATGGACGTCGCCGGCGACGGCTGCACCGCGCCCCATTGCGGCATCGACCTTCTGCCAATCGATGTCCTGAGCGTTTGCTGCCGTGGCGCCTGCCACCGCAGCGCAGAGCGCCAGTAGTCTGAAAGCACGCATGTCACTTCTCCTTAGGTTGGCCCAAGCCCCACAAAACAATTCCGTCCCGGATGTTTCGTTTCACTCTTCTGAAACTATTGCTCATCAACGCCACTCCGTGGGAGGCAGCACGCGAACGTCGATGCGATCAAATCGCGTGACGGTGTCTTCCTGCGTCCACAGTGCGATATGGCCATCCTTCCTGCGCGTGCGCTCGAAGGTGGTGAACAGGACTTTCTCGTTGAAAGAGACCTTGAAGTGATCGTCATTGAGCGTGACTCCCAATGTGTGCCAGCGATCCGGCACGACATCCGCTTCCGCGCTCTCGACGCGTGAGGGCTTGCCATCTGCGAAGAGGAGCAGATCGACACGCTGCTCGAACGCATTGGCGCTGATCGCGTAGTAGCTGTTGGGATTGCGCAGGCTCACCGCAAAGCCCGCTGTCAACGATGGCCCCGACATGATCTTCAGTCGGACCTTCACCTCGAGGTTCTCGGCGGCAATCGGCTGGTAGATCGCGAGCGGGAAACGATCGTCATGCTGGTCGGTGCTGACGTGCTCGACCGCAAGGCCCCCGGCTGCCGTGAGATCACGCACCAGCGTCCATTGTCCAAGATCGCCTTCTCCAGTGCGCTGAAACTCGAAATCGGAGGGCGGCGAACCGATCGCGCTCTTCGCGAAGTCGATTGTCTTGGCGTCCTCGGCCGCAAGTCCGGCACCGCCCCACGCCAACGGCGCGGCCACGCCGACGATGGCGGCAAACCTTGCAATAGATCTGGTGAGGCTGCGGCTCACGACAGCGCTCCTGCGATGTACAGCAGCAATCCGGCGCTGCAGCATCCGATCAGTGTTGGGATCATACCGACCTTGAAACGGAAGATCGCAACGATGGCTGCAACCGATAGAATGAGCGCCCACGGGTCGACGCTGCTCAATCTCGGCGCGTCGAACGACAGAGGGAACAGATGGACCGGATCAACCTCGCGAAACACGGTGTGGATCGCGAACCAGACCGCGAGATTCAGGATGACGCCGACCACCGCCGCGGTGATCGCCGACAGCGCCCCGTTGAGGGCCTTGTTGCCGCGCAGGGCCTCGATGAACGGAGCTCCGAGGAAGATCCAGAGAAAGGAGGGGATGAACGTCACCCAGGTGGCGAGCAAGCCGCCGAGCGTGCCGGCGAGCATGGGTGGCAGCGTGCCCGGGTCGCGAAAGGCCGCCATGAAGCCTACGAACTGCAGCACCATGATCAGCGGGCCTGGCGTTGTCTCAGCCATGCCGAGGCCATCGAGCATCTCGCCGGGCTTGAGCCAGCGCGTAGTTCTCGACCGCCTGCTGCGCCACATAGGCGAGGACCGCATAGGCGCCGCCGAACGTCACCACGGCCATCTTGCTGAAGAAGATCGCGATCTGGCTGAACACGTCTGCGGTCCCAAGCGTGAGAAGCAGCACGATCACCGGGATGAGCCACAGCGCCAGCCAGATGGCGGATGCCCGCAGCGCCCGCGCAACGGTCGGTCGGGCGTGGGCGGGCAGCTCATCGCCGAGGAGACTTTCGGCGGTCCCTTCTTGCTTGCTGCTGCCGTGACCGCTGCCGATCTGGAAGATTGCCAGTCCGCTGCGGGCGCCGACAAAGCCGATTAGTGCCGCACCGAAAATGATGATCGGAAACGGGATGCCGAGGAAGAAGATGCCGACGAACGCTGCGGCGGCGAGCGCCAGCATCGCGTTGTTCTTGAGGGCGCGCCTGCCGACGCGGACCACCGCTTCCAGCACGATCGCCAGCACCGCTGCCTTCAGTCCGAAGAACAACGCCACCACCAGCGGCACGTTGCCATAGGCGGCATAGACATAGCTGAGCGCCATGATCGCGATGATGCCCGGGCACGATGAAGAGGCCGCCGGCCATGATCCCGCCGAGCGTGCGATGCATGAGCCAGCCGATATAAGTGGCGAGCTGCTGCGCCTCGGGACCCGGCAACAGCATGCAATAATTGAGGGCATGCAGAAAGCGCGACTCGGAAATCCAGCGTTTCTCATCGACCAGGATGCGGTGCATCACCGCGATCTGTCCGGCAGGGCCACCGAAGCTGAGCAGTGCGACGCGCAGCCAGACGCGGAACGCCTCGTGCAGGGACACTCCGTGTCTTGGCTCGGCTCGCTCGCCTTGAACGATCGAAAGCTCAGCCACTCATTGATCTCCTCTATGTCCATGTCCTGTGTCTCCGGCGGTCAGGCCTCGACGATTGCGACACCAGGTGTAGAGCGCGTCATAGATGACCATCCCATGCCTGAGCATCTCGTGGTCGTCGGGGAAATTGGCCGAGAGCCCGTAGGAGACGGCGAGCAGCCCTTCGCATTGCGGCGCGAGGTCCGGTCGCGAGGTGTCCGCGCCCCGCACGATGGTGGCGAGATGGTCGAGCGCGGGATCCTTGATGTCGAGAATCGCGAATGATCGCGTCGAACGAGCAGCGATCGCCCACGTGGCCGAAGTCCACGCCCTTGATGTCGTAGGGAATGGCGCCCGTTTGCTTGGCGACGGCCAGGACATCGCTTGGCGGGACATAGATGAACTCCCCCAGCGGATTGACGAAGCGGCTGATCAGCCATGGGCAGGCGATGCGATCGATCTTGGGATGCTCGCGGGTCACCCACTTGTCCAAGAGCGAGCCGACGTGTCGGCGGGTGGGAAAGCCTCGGTCGTACCACCCGGCGAAGCCATCCATCAGATAGCTCGCATCAGCGCCGAACCGGCAGAGCGCCTCGACGACCGTCCAGCTTGTCTGGCTGCCGGACAGATCGCAGACGACAACTGGCCGCTTTGCCGGTAACGCTCTCCACGAGCTGTTCGACATCGTCGTGCGGGCGATGGACTGAGCCCGGAATGAGCCGATCAATAGCGGCCAGGTCTGCCGCTGAGCGCACATCGACCACGATCGGCGCCGCAGCCGTGCCGATGATGTCGGCAAGATCAGGCGGAGAAACGGAAGGCAAGGCTCCGTCCATGGCATTCTCCCGCGCTCCTATCAGACGATCAGCTTTGACCGGCTTGGTCTCGCCTACTGGCGCTTCTTTCCGAACACTTCGTAGAGGTTGTTGAACACTTCAGTGCCGCGCGCGATGCGCTCCAGGTCATCCGGCGTCGTCAACGCGATGCCGTCGATCAATGTCCGGATGCCGACGGCTTCATCGCGGCCGAATTTCTTGTCCTTGAGATCGATGTCGTGGATGATCTCCGCGATGGCGCGGAGCGCCGGATCTTTCCTCGCGATACGATCGAGCAGCACCTCGAACGTGCACTTGTCGCCCTCATGCGTGAACTCGGCCTGGAACATGTCGAAGCGCAATTCGCCGTCGGCGGCGCGATAGCCCTTGCCGGAGACGAATTTGAAGCGCGCGTCAGGGTCGATGAAGCGGCGGATCAGCCACGCGCTCGCAATGCGGTCGATATGCACGCCTTGCCGCGTGACCCAGGTTCTGCTGCGCAGCGCTGCAAGCGCTTCTGTCTTCGGATCGGACTTTGTATTCGTCGCCACGGGCACATCCTCGGTCAGCCGGGCCTCCAGGTCTTTGAGCGAACGTTCAGCGGCTTCGCGGCCGATGGCACCAAAGAAGTCGATCTCGGCGACCTCGGCGAGGCGCTTGCGCAGGCGTGCGGTCTGCGCACGACGTTCATTGACCGCTTCTCGTTTCAGTTTGGGACGCAGCGACTTGGTCACAGCGCGTGCGTCCTTGGCGATCTCTTCGTAGTCGGCATCGCGGGCTTGATCGAACAGCTTGCGGACGTCCTCATCTGAAAGCCCGTCGATGAGGCGGGTCTCACACAGGAACGCCTCACCGCCGCCTTCGACGATCTCGCTCAGCAACCACTCGAAATCCTCCTGGGTTCCTTCGCTCATGGGCAGCGCATGCACAGCGTTCTTGACCGCGATCGCGCCAATCCCCTGCAGTCGGCGCCAGATCTTGACCCTGAGATAGGCGGGCTTCGCCGGCAACTGGTGGATCAGGAGCAACCAGCTCAGGGCCAGCGTTCTTGAGGCTCCGACATTCATGGAAGTATCATGGAAGCATCATGTATCAGGCGTGACAATAGCGAGAAACATGTGTATCACTTGCTTGTGAACGAGGCAATCCTCCACGTTCCTTGACATTTCGCCTCTTGCTGATCACATCAACGACGTCGGGCTTGAATGCAGTCGCCCGGCTATCCAAGGCATCCCGCCCAAGCACTGCACTTAGCCCGCTCGCCGGGCCGAGAGCTGTTGGTGGGATGTGCATTTTCCTAACCTTGATCATCGGTCGGCAGCGCGAGCTGAGATATTCCGGGCATTCGACAGCCGCCCGGTCAGCTGCCAGTCAGCCAAGCGTTGTCTCACTCCCCATGGAGATGAGAAAATGCCTTGCGCAAACACGTTCGCCCATTCCCTGGTCGTCGGGCCAACGCCCGTTCTGTTGCGTTGGCCTACTTTCGAAACGATCGTCGCAATTTACGAGGCGTTCCAGGAAGCACTGGACATGCGGCGCACTGCATACAAGGAGCATCCTCTGAGCGAGGAGTAACGCTCATCGATGCGCTCGCGCTGCGAACAGGTTCGTCGCCGCGGTAACGTAAGTTTGGTGTGACGAAAGACGTTGGTTCTTGCGTGCGGGGAAATGCAGGCTCCCCGTGAGACGGCCATACCGTCCAAGCTCTGCGCAACACTCGCATGCCGAGGAGATTGCGCATGGACGGAAATATCCCTTCAGTTTCATCGAGCGAGCTATACGCTCGCCTGGGTACTGCGTCGGCTCCCTTGCTGCTGGACGTCCGCCGTGATGAGGCCTTCAGCAAAGATGGCGGCCTGATCATCAGTGCGTTTCATCGCGTTCCCGAAGGGGTGGAGCACTGGTCCAGAGACTTGGCGTTGGACCGTCCGGTTGTTGCCTATTGTGTGCATGGGCACGAGGTGAGCCAGGGCGTTGCAGCAAGCTTGCGCCGGCTCGGCATCAAGGCCGCCTATCTCGAAGGTGGCATTGCGGGATGGCAGGAGGCCGGTCTGCCGACGCGCAAGAACCTCGGTGCAGTCGAAAACAAATGGGTCACGCGCGAGCATCCGAAGATCGACCGCATCGCGTGCCCGTGGCTGATCAGCCGCTTCGTCAATCCGCGGGCTGAATTTCTCTACGTTCCAGTGACCGAAGTCGTCACCGTCGCCAAAGCAGCAGGCGCGACGGCCTATGACATCAAGGACGCGGAATTTGGTCACGTTGGTGATCAGTGCTCCTTCGACGCGATCATAAGAATCTTCGAGATCAAGGACCCGGCGCTCGACCGCCTGGCGGCGATCGTTCGGGGCGCCGATACATCGCGGCCCGATCTCACGCCGCAATGCGCGGGCTTGCTGGCGATCTCGCACGGTCTGTCAGCCAATCATCCCGATGACCACGAGATGCTCAAGCACGGCATGATAATCTATGACGCGCTCTACACGTGGTGTCGCTTACATGGCGCAAAGCCACGTGGCGAAAGGCGCTGATGTCATGTCGCTCAAGACAATTGGCACAATCGAGATACCGAATTCCACGGGCAGCTCCTTTGATCATGGCGCCTTCGATCCGAAGAGCCGCCGCATCTTCGTCGCGCATACGGGGCGCGATAGCGTCGAGGTGATCGACCATGAGACGCAGCGACACCTTGCAACGTTGCCAGGATTTCCAGAAGCAGCCGGGGTTGTCGCCGACGATGGGATTGTCCTCGTCACAAACCGCGGAGCGGCAAGCCTGGCCTGGGTTGATGCGACCAGCCTTGAAACGCGGGCCGTCTTCAAGACGGGCCCCAAGCCGAACGGCGTGGCGATTGCGGCGCCGCAGGGCCTGGCGATTGCCGCCAGCATCGGCGATGCGAGCCAAGGGCCCAAGCTGCACGTCCTGGGCCTCGACGGACGTCAGCAATACGCCATCGACCTTCCCGGAGCTCCGAGATGGTGCGTGACGGATTCCGCGTCCACGCGAGTGTTTCTCGCGATCCGCGAGCCTTCCATGGTCCTAGTCGCTCGGCTGCCTGACCTGAGGGAGGTGGAGCACTGGAAACTTTCATCTGGCGGTGCCCATGGGCTCGATATCGATCACAAGCATGGTCGGCTTTTCGTCGCGTGTGACGACGCGGTTCTGGTAGAGGTGAATACCAGCTCCGGCAAGACCAGCAACGAGTGGCCGCTAGCCGGAGCGCCAGATGTCACGTTCTTCAATCCTGCTAGCGGCATCGTCCATGTTGCCATTGGCAAGCCGGGACTGGTCCACTCCATCGATCCCCACGCCGGCGCTAGCGTGCAGACCATGACTGGCGCCGGTGCCCACACGACAGCACTTGTCGTACCGGATCGGCTCTACGTGTTCTCGCCGTCGCATGGTGGCGCGCTCGCGTTTGCCGATGCTTAGGTCGCGCAGCCGCACACATCATGTGCTGTAAGCGCCGCCTCAGCCTTGCACCCGCTCGCGCGGGAAGGTCATCTCGATGAGCGTGCCCGAGCCTCGGTTGCTCTCGATGCGCAGGCTTGCGCCGTTGGCTTCGGCAAGTGCCTTCGCGAGCGGCAGGCCCATCCCGCTGCCGCCGGAGCGCGACGACACCTGCTGCAGCGGCTCGAGCGCGTGGGCCAGCTCCTGCGCGCTCAGGCCGGCTCCGGTGTCGCGCACGCGCAGGATCAGCGCGCCCCCCTCGGCGCGCGCGGTCGAAACGATCACCTGGCCACCAGAGCCGGTGAGCTTGATCGAGCTGGCGACCAGATTGAGCACGATCTGCCGCAGCGAGCGCGCGTCCGCCATCACGTCCGGCAGGCGCGGGGAAAGCGACGTGCGCAGGATGATGCCTTCGCGGTTCGCCTGCGGCTGCATCAGGGCGACGCATTGCTCGATCAGCTCGTTGAGCGCAACGCCGGCGAATGCGAGCTCAAGGCGGCCGGACTCGATCTTGGAAAGGTCAAGGAGATCGTTGACGAGCGACATGATGTGCCCGCCGGAAGAGTGGATGTCCTTGAGATATTGCCGGTAGCGGTCGTTGCCGATGGCGCCGAAGCGCTCCTCCATCATCAGCTCGGAGAAGCCGATGATGGCATTGAGCGGGTTCCTGATCTCGTGGCTCACCTTGGCCAGGAACTCCGATTTGGCGGTCGACTGCCGTTCGGCCTTGAGGCGCGCCGCGACGAGCTCCGTCTCATGTTTCCGCGACAGCGAGAGATCACGCAGGATGACGCCCAGGCGATCGGTGCCGAGCCGGCCGACCGTCATCGCCAAGGCGATCTCCGTCCCGTTACGGGCCCGTCCGCTGACCTCGATGACGTCGCCCGCACCGCCCTCGTTGAGCTTGACAATGTGCGCAAGCGCGCTGTCGCGGCTTGCCGGCGCAAACAGCGAGGCAAGGGGCGCTCCAACGAGCGTATCGGGGCCGAACAACGCCGCCGCTCGGCGGTTTGCCGATGTGATGCGCAGCTCACCGTCGAGCACAACGATGGCGTCATCCACCATGTCTGCAATCGCGCGCAACTCGGCGATCTCGGATTGCGCATCCGCGAGCGCGGTGCTCTCGGCGGGCAGCTCGGCCGGTGCGCTCGCGGCTGGCGTCGTGATCAGGGCGAAGGCCTTGTCGCCCTCCCATGGCACCGAGAACAGGCGGCCCGCCACGGGGACGCTTTCGCCTTGACTGCTGGTAATGGTGAAGGGCGCTTCACCCGGCTCGACCGAGCCGGAGCCGATCAGCAGGCTCTCGATGCCGCCGGCGCGCGCGAGCTCCGAAACCGAGGCGTAACCGGTCCAGCGCAGGAACAGGCGGTTGGCATAGACCAGCTCATTGAGCCGATAGATCAGGATGCCGACCGGAACACGATCGAGCACCGGGCCGATCGCGCTGGCGGTGGCGGACGGCGCTGACTCGGGCTCTTCCGCCGCGGCGCTGGCCGCGTCGTGACAATCCGGGCTCGCGTCAGGATAATCCGTCGCGGGAGCAGGCTCCGGCGCGGCCGGTTGCATGGCTTGCATCGGTACGGCGGGCGGACGCGTGGCGGCGAGCTCCGCCAGCTCATTGAGGCGAGCGAGATCGCGACAGATGCCGAAGCCGCGATAGCCGCGGAAACGCCGCTCGCGATCGAACACCGGCAGGCCCGAGAGCTCGACCGTGAGCGGCGCGCCATCGCTGTCGACCGGCCAGCCGATCGTGATTCCGCTGAACGTGTCGCGGGTCGCGAGCGCGCGCATGATCTCGCCATCGGGATCTAGCCGTAGCGTTTCGGACAGCTCCGTCCAGGCTCGCCCGAGCACCAGGTGCGCACCGGTCAGCGTCGCGAATTCCTCCGAGTTCGAGCGTGAAGCGTCCGTCGGCGTCGATCTGCCAGACGAACCGCAACGGCTGTCGGCGCCCCGTGGTCGCGGGCGCCGCCCCGAAGGTTACGAACACAACAGTCCCGACCCGATCGAGCGTGAGCCTGCCGGCCACTGTGTCGCCCTCGGCATGGCTATCGGCGCCTGCCGCCAGGGCCTCGGCGCCGAGCGCCGCTAGCGTTCGGGCGCCTGCGAGGTGGGCGTGCGCGGCCGCGGTTGCCTCGATCAATGTGCCGTCGGGCGCAAAGGCTGCGACCGGCGCCTCGGTGCCGGCGAGGAGATATGCAACCCGCTCGGCGAGCGAAAGCTCGGGGCCAGCTTGCTCGGTCGCCGCGATCAGGATCGCGTCGGTGCCATCGCTCAGCTGCGCGCGTGTGCAGCGGCAGGTCAGCGTTCGCTCAAGGCCGGCCCCAAATCCGCGCAGGCGCTCGAAGCGGCTCGCATTATCATCGGGGAGGGTGGTCGCAAGCCTCGTGATCTGTGCTGCCACATCGCTGCCCTCGAAGCCACACGCCTCGAGCGCTGCGGGTGTCTCGGCGCCCAAAATCGCCGCGCCGGTCGGGTTGGCAAAGAGGATCCGTGTGCCGTCGAGCGACCAGGCCCAGGCTGGCCACGGTCCGAGCGCCAGCGGAGCCAGGCGAGGATCGCGCAGCCAGAACAGCCCCGAGTTGGCCTCGCTCATCAGATGCTCGTCCACGCCCCCGCCCGGGAATCACATCTCTGTGCGCGATGTCTAGCGTATGCGCTGGCGAAGTCGACACCAGCTCGCCGACAAAGAGCATGCGCCACGCAAGGAAATTGGAGTCACGGCCCAACGGATCCGCCACGGGGCCGACTCCGACGCAGTTCCTACAACGGTGACGGACGGTCGGGGCAGGAACTTTCCGGATTTCATCCGAATTTTCAGTGGGAGTTGCCGAAAGGCGCCACGGGAACATTTAGCTTGCCAAAATAGTTAATTTTTTGTGCGATGCAATATATTCTATTGCATCGCACTATGACCGATGCTATATGCAGTGCGCAATACTTCGGCCGGTCTTGATGGTGTGATGCACAACAAGGCGGCTCGTGGACAGGCTCGGGCCCTTGCCGGGTGGCGCGGTCCGCAAATGCCAATTGATGCCGCCCGAACATAGGAAAATTGTCATGTCCGAGGTCTCCCAGGCCCCCAAGACCAAAGCCAAGGCTGCAACGACGTCCGCTTCGATGTTCGAGCTCCCCAAGTTCGAAATGCCTTCGTTTGAGATGCCGCACATGGAAGTGCCGGCGGCCTTTCGTGAATTCGCCGAAAAGAGCGTGTCGCAAGCGAAGGATACCTATGAGCGCATGAAGTCTGCCGCCGAGGAGGCGACCGACGTGCTCGAGGGCACTTACGCCACCGCGACCAAGGGCGTGTCCGACTACGGCCTCAAGGTGATCGACGCGGTGCGCGCCAACACCAACGCGACGTTCGACTTCTACACCGACTTTGTGAAGGTGAAGTCCTATTCCGAGCTGGTCGAGCTCTCGACCTCGCATGCGCGCAAGCAGTTCGAGGCCATGACTGCGCAGACCAAGGACTTGGCGGCGCTCGCCCAGAAGGTGATGACCGAGACCGCCGAGCCGGTGAAGGACAGCATGACCAAGGCCTTCAAGAAGGTCGGCTAGAGCCTGTCAGCCGTCCGGTTGGAATGTGAGCCCGGGTCCGCTTGGCCTGGGCTCTTTTGTATCTGGCATCGACTAGGGCCGTGGTTGCGCCCGGCCTTGCCAAGAGCGGGGCTTGCTCCTAGTTTCCAGCCGCTCGCCGGGCGTAGGGTGACAATCGACGTCCGAGCCCTGTGCAGCTGTAGCTCAGATGGTTAGAGCGCCGGTCTGTGGAACCGGAGGTCGGTGGTTCGAAGCCACCCAGCTGTACCATTTCCCCCATTACCCCATTGTGACCCCATTGTCGCTCCGCCCCGGCGGATCCAGTGAGCGGGAGTGAGCGCTCACAGCCGAACGGCGGATTAGACGTTGGTTTTTCCTCTGAACCTGGCGGGCCTATGCGGCGACCTACCGACGGCAAGCTTGTGGACCAGCGAGCCGCTGGTCCGACGCCAATGACAAACTCTAGGGGCGTGCTGCGGGTGGCACTTGACGCCGGCGCGGCGCGCTGCCTTCTCCGATCAGATTGCCGCGTTGTCGCGGCACCTCGCGATCCCTTGCCTTCGGCATTGATCGTTGCCACTTTTTTTAACGTGTGTGGCGGTGCGGCATTGGCGCGACCGAGGCCACACAAGATCGCGTGGGCATGATCCCGCGGGACTGGCATCGCGAATTGAAAATGACTACGCTTGCTGCGGCCGCCCCCGGGCGCGGCGGGCGCTGTGTGCAACTGGTGCGCGAGATTGCAAGCTGGCGTGACGTCGACGAGATTAAGGAATTCGGGAATGCCGCAGCCGGCGACTGGAAAGTGCCTTCGTCAGTCCAACCGAAGCCGCGAGGACTACGCCTACGACCTCGAGCGGGCGCTCTCGGTCGGTGGTCGCGGTGCACACCGATCGTGCCTCCTGACGCTTTCTCAGCCGAGACGCTCGGTACCGAGCGCGCCGGCAACGGCGTCCTCATCCGCGACGACGGCATCGTTCTCACGATCGGCTATCTGATCACCGAGGCCGAGCAGGTCTGGCTGACCTTCAGCGACGGCCGCGTCGCGCCCGGTCATGTGCTCGGCTACGACCAGGAGACCGGCTTCGGCCTGGTGCAGGCGCTCGGCGCGCATCGATCTGCCGGCTTTGTCGCTCGGGCAGTCGAGCGCGGCAACGGTCGGCGAGCGGGTCGTGGTCGGCGGCGCCGGCGGCCGGCATCATTCGGTCGCGGCGCATATCGCGGCCCGCCAGGAATTCGCCGGCTACTGGGAATACGTGCTCGACGAGGCGATCTTCACCGCGCCGGCGCATCCCAACTGGGGCGGCACCGCCGTCATCGGGCCGCAAGGGCGATCTCATCGGCATCGGCTCGCTGCAGCTCGAGCAGCCGCGCGAAAAGGGCACCGAGCATCTCAACATGATCGTGCCGATCGATCTGCTCAAGCCGATCCTCGACGACCTGCTCACGCTTGGCCGCCGCAACCGTCCGCCGCGGCCGTGGCTCGGACTCTACGCCACCGAGGTCAACAACCGCGTGGTCGTGGTCGGGCTGTCGAGCCGCGGGCCGGCACGCAAGGCCGATCTGCGCACCGGCGACGTCGTGCTGGCGGTCGGCGGCGCGGAGGTGAAGCGATCTCGCCGGGCTGTTCCGCCGCATCTGGTCGCTCGGCAATGCCGGCGTCGAGGTGCCGATGACGATCTATCGCGACGGCCGCACCATCGAGCTGCGCGTGCCGTCCGGCGATCGCAATCGCTTCCTGAAAGGGCCGCGGCTGCACTGACATCGCTGGCGTGGCGGTTTAAAATAGAACACAAGCGCCGCTTCACGGCGCGCAATCGGGAGGACAAAGTCATGGCGTTGCCAAACGTCCCGCATCAGACCGGACGAGTCACTCCGGTGACGTATCGATCTTCTATCGTCGCTTCGGCAGCCGAGGCCGCACGCCGATCCTGGTGATGCACGGCGCCAACTATTTCGATTCCTACGACTGGATCGGGGTTGCCGGCGCGCTCGCGACCGATCGCGAAGTGATCGCGTTCGACCGGCGCGGCTGGGGCGAGTCGAGCTGGAGCCCGAGCAAGGACTATTCGCTCGACGCGCATGTCGAGCGACGCGCTCGCGGTTGCGTCCGCGATGCGCTGGGACAAGGTGATCGTGATGGGCCACTCGGCCTCCGGCCGCGTGGTCGTGTCGCTCGCCGCGAATTTCGCCGACAAGATCGCGGGCCTGATCGTCGTCGATCCGCTCATGCAGGTCGAGGCCCCGGCCGCCGGTGGCGGCCAGCGTCCGACGACGGGCAACCCGCCGCTGATGTTTCCCTCGATCGAGGCCGCGATGGCGAGCTTCGCCAAGCTCAACAATCCGCCGCGTATCGCGCATGACCGCGAGCGCGCGCAGAACGCGCTGATCAAGCATCGATGGCGGCTTCATGCTCAAGCGTGATCCCGACAACGGCAATGCGCGGCCGATCGGCGAGGGCGCACAGATGCCGCGCCGCCCGCGCACGCGACGTGTGGCAGGATCTTGCGGCCGTGAAGGCGCCGACCATGATGGTGCGCGGGCTGCGCTCAGACCGCTGGGACAACCCCGCGATCCTGGCGCGGCTCACCTCGGACTACCCAAGGTCGCGATCGTCACCGTCGATTCTCAGCACGACGTGGCCGATCAGGCGCCGGACGCGCTGATCGCGCACGTGCGCAAGTTCACCGCAACGACTTGATCCTGAGAGTAAGGGAGGACACCATGGCAGTTGCACAACGCACCGGCCGGATCAATTCCGGCGACGTATCGCTGTTCTATCGCGCGTTCGGCTCGCCGGGCGCGACGCCGATCCTGATCCTGCACGGCTCGAACTATTACGACTCCTACGACTGGATCGGCGTCGCGACCGCGCTCGCCGCCGATCGCGAGGTGGTCGTGCACGACAAGCGCGGCTGGGGCGAATCGACCTGGAGCCCGAGCAAGGACTATTCCTACGACGCGTTCGCTCGACGACATGCTGGCGGTGATCGGCATGATGCGCTGGCACGAAGGTCATCGTGATGGGCGCATTCCGGCGGCGGTCCGACCTCGATCTCGTTCGCGGTCAATTTCCCGGACCAGACCGTCGAAGCTCGTCCTCGTCGACAGCCAGATGAACCGCGACGAGGACGCGCCGCAGCGGCAGCTCGGTCGGCAATCCGCCGCTGGTGTTTCCCTCGATCGAGGCCGCGATGGCGAACTTCGCCAAGCTCAACAATCCGCCGCGGTTCGGGCTCGACCGCGAGCGCGCCGTGCAGGCGCTGATCAAGCTCGAGAACGGCTACATGCTCAAGCGCGATCCCGACAACGGCAACCGCAAGCCGATCGGGGAGGGCGCACAAGCTGCCGCGCCGGCCGGTGCGCGAGATGTGGGCGGAACTCGCCATGGTCAAGGTGCCGACCCTGCTGGTGCGCGGGCTGCAGTCGGACCGCTATCCGCCCGCGACGGTCGAGCGGCTGACCAAGGAGTACCCGCAGATCCAGCAGGTGCCGGTCCAGTCCCAGCACGACGTCGCCGCGCATGGCGCCGGACGCGCTGATCGCGCAGCGTCAAGAAGTTCATCGGGGCCGCCTGAGCCGCCATGGCAAACGGCCGAGCCTGTCGCTAGAATCCCCGTGTTGTTTTGAAACCCCAAGGATGGCGCGACCCGGGGGTAGCGCCGCACACCGAAGCCCGACGGAGATACAATGAAGAATCTCTCGTTTTCCGCATTGATAGCGTTTGCGTCCCTCTGCACCGTCCTACCGGCCCAGGCTCAGGTCGTGCAGCCCGACCCGAGCCAGCCCGGCGGCTTTCCCCTGAAGACGGCGCCGCGAAGCCGGTGATCCAGGAGAAGTGCGTGGCTGCCATGACCTGCGGCGGGTCGTGAACGCCAACAAGGACGCCGAAGAGTGGCGCGAGACCGTCCACATGATGAAGGCGGCCGGCGCGCTCATCACGGACGAGCAGGTGAAGCAGATTTCCGACTATTTCATCGCCAACTATCGGGGCCTCGAGCGGCCGAAGCCGGTCATCGTCGCAGGGCCCGCCAATGTGCGGTTCAAGACCTGGGACACGCCGACGCCCGGCTCGCGTCCGCACGATCCGCTGGCGACGCCTGACGGCATCGATCTGGTGGTCCGGTCAGTTCGCCAACCGGCTCGGCCGGCTCAATCCGCAAGACCGGCGAGATGAAGGAATTCCCGATCCCGGTGCGCGGCGGGCCCGCACGGGCTGATCAACGACAAGGACGGCAACATCTGGTACGCCGGCAACTGGGGCGGCCACATCGGCAAGCTCGATCCGCAAGACCGGCGAGTTCAAGTAGTACAACATGCCGGACCCGAAGGCGAAGGATCCGCACACGCCGCTGTTCGACAAGAACGGCATCCTCTGGTTCAGCGTGCAGAACGGCGGCTTCATGGGCCGGCTCGATCCCAAGACCGGCGACATCAAGCTGTTCACGCCGGTCGGTGCGCCCGGCCAGCAGCCCTATGCGCTGCGCTTCCTGTCCGATGGCCGCCAGCCCTGGTTCAGCTATTTCGGCTCGAACAAGATCGCGACCATCGATCCCGACACGCTGGAGCTGAAGGAATACGTGCTGCCGGATGCCAAGACCAAGATCCGCCGCATGGTCGTGACTTCCGACGACATGATCTGGTTCGGCGACTGGTCGAACGGCAAGCTCGTGCGCTTCGACCCGAAGACCGGCTACACCAAGGAATATCAGGGCCCGAGCGGGCAGCTTGCGCAGCCCTACGGCATGGCCGTGATCGACGACGTCATCTGGTACAGCGAAGTCGAACGTGCGGCCGAACACGCTCGTGCGCTTCGACCCCAAGACCGAGAAGTTCCAGACCTGGGAGATGCCCGACGGCGGCGGCATCGTGCGTCACATGTTGGTGACGCGTGACGGCAAGATCGCGATGGCGCTGAGCGGCGTCAGCACGATCGGCCTGGTCGAGATCCTGCCGTCGAACTCGAACTGAGGTCCGACGGAGCTATAATTGAAGGGCGCAGCCGCGGTGGCGACTGCGCCCTTTTTCGTTTGGAAGATGTGCTGCGACGCTTGGTCTTGGTACGCCTTGTAGCCCGCATTGAGCGCAGCGAAATGCGGGAGCGAAGGAGCAATCCGCACCGCCACTCCCGGATTTCGCTAACGCTCAATCCGGGCTACATGCTTCGCGAGCGCTGGTGTCACGCCGCCGCGGTTGGGGCCGGTGTGTCGAGGTCGACGAAGACCTGACCGTCGCGGACCTCGGTCTTGTAGGTCTTGAGCGCGATGAAGCAGGGCGACTCCGTCGCCTTGCCGCTCGGCACATGGAATTTGCCGAAGTGGAAGGTGCACTCGATCTCATCGCCGTCGAGCGTGCCGTCGGCGAGATCGGCCATGCCGTGGGTGCAGCGCGCCTCGGTGGCGTAGTAGGTCCCGTTGATATTGTAGATCGCGACGAGCTCGTCACCGACCTCGCGGCTGATCACGCCATTCTCAGGGATATCGGCGGCGGCACAGACTTGAACGGCAGGCATGGGTTCTCGCGGGCGCTGTGGGCGGTTACCCGTGCTTTAGCGGCATGGCCAAAAAGTGCAAGGGGGCCAGAAAGGGCGAGTGCCCGAATAGCGGGCGAACAGGGTGCCGCAGCCTTCCGCGGCCGAGATTGACCCGCTTTCCGGGCGCCCTATAACGTAGCTCCAAAGCCCATCCAACGAGTGCGAACAAATGTCCGCCCGCTCCTACATCGTCGACGACCGCGAGAAGAAGACGTTCCTGCTCGACCGCGAGGTGCTGGTCTCCGACGACATCCTGCGCCAGGAGATGTCGCGCATCTTCGGCCGCTGCTGGATCTATGTCGGGCACGCTTCCGAGCTGAAGAAGCCCGGCGATTTCCGCTCCCGCAAGGTCGCCGGCCGCCCGGTGATCTTCGTGCGCGACCAGACCGGCAAGGTCCACTGCCTGTTCAACACCTGCCGGCATCGCGGCGCCATCGTGTGCACCGCAGCGCGACGGCACCGCCCGCCGCTTCATGTGCATCTACCATGGCTGGACCTACGGCAACGACGGCAGCCTGATCCGGGTGCCGGGCGACGACGCCTATGCGGAGACCTTCGACAAGAGCGGCTTCGGCCTCAAGCGGCCGGCGCGTTTCGAGCAGTACCGCGGCTTCTGGTTCATGTGCCTCGACGCGGACGTCGCAGCCGCTCGCCGACTATCTGGGCCGCGCCAAGGACTACATCGACCTCGTGATCGACCAGTCGCCGTCCGGCCAGATGGAGATCATCGCCGGCGTGCAGGAATACGACGTCGCCGCCAACTGGAAGCTGATGGTGGAGAACAGCGTCGACGACTATCACCTGCCGTCGACGCATTCGACCTGGCTCAACTTCATGGCCAATTCGGGCGTCAAGATCGAGCCGCCGAAGGAAGCCGGCCTGGTGCTGCCCACCAAGGGGCTCGCGATCGAGCTCGGCAACGGTCACTTCACCACCGACAACGTCAATTTCCGCGGCCGACCGGTCGCGAAGTGGATCCCGCTCTACGGCGAGGCCGCCAGGCCAGAGATGGACGAGATCCGGCGCGAGCTGGTGACGCGCCTCGGCGAGGAGCGGGCGCGCCGCGTTGCCGACACCAACCGCAATCTCGTGATCTTCCCGAACCTCGTGATCAACGACGGCTCCTCGGTGACGGTGCGCACGTTCTATCCGGAAGGCGCCGGCAAGATGCATGTCACGGCCTGGGCGCTCGGTCCGGTCGAGGAGAGCGAGAGCGCGCGGGCGCGCCGGCTCGATGCCTTTCTCACGTTCTACGGTCCGGGCGGCTTCGCCACGCCCGACGATGTCGAGGCGCTCGAACTGGTGCAGCAGGGGCTCGCCAACTGGCACGAGGACCGCTGGTCGGAAATGTCGCGCGGCATGGGCAAGGAAGGCGAGCAGCTCAACAGCGACGAGCATCACCTGCGCATCTTCTGGCGGCGCTGGAACGAGCTGATGGGAGCGCCGGCATGACGATCGCGACCCGCACCGTGGTCACGCGCGCAGGAGGTGGAGGATTTCCTCTACCACGAGGCCGCGCTGCTCGACGAATGGAAGCTCGACGAATGGCAGGCGCTGCTGGCTGATGACGCCACCTATTACGTGCCGCCCAACGACCAGCCTGAGGGAAGTCATCGCAAGACGCTGTTCCTCGTCGCCGACGACCGCGAGCGCATTCGACAGCGGGTGATCCGCATCAACGATCCCAACTGCCACGCGGAATTTCCGAAGTCGCGCACCCGGCGGATGATCGCGAATGTGCGCATCCTCGGCGTCGAGGGCGATCTGGTCACGGTGACGGCGAACTTCGTCTGCTACCGCTTCCGCCGCTACGAGCGCGTGCGCGAATATGTCGGCGAATATCGCTACATCCTGCGGCGCACAGGCGACACGTTCCGGATCAAGGAGCGGCGCGTGTTGATCGACGCCCATGAATTGGGCTCGCTCGGCTCGGTGAGCTTCATCTTGTGAAACTTCCTTGGCTTTCGTCCATGCTCGCGGCTTTAGCACTGAGCGTGCCGCAGACTCGGCCTGCTCCCTCCCCCCTTGCGGGGGAGGGGGAGAGGGGTGGTTCCGAACTCGAAATTTGCCGTCACCCCTCTCCCTGTCCCTCCCCCGCAAGGGGGGAGGGAACGATGTGGCCCTGTTCTTCGCACCGCCAGATATGCATTTGCGTGCCGCGTGGATATGAATCGTTGCTGGAAATTCAAAGGAAACGTCCATGCCCAGTCTCGACATGCTGCTCGAAGAGATCGTCACCGCCAACCGCATCCTGGCGCATGAAGGCGTCGTGGACTCGTTCGGGCACGTGAGCGCGCGCCATCCGGACAATCCCAAGCACTTCCTGCTCTCGCGGGCGCGGGCGCCCGAGCGCATCGAGAAGGACGACATCATGGAGTTCACGCTCGAGGGCGATCCGGTCGATGCGCGCGGGCGGGCGCCCTATCTCGAGCGCTTCATCCACGGCGGCGTCTATGAGGCGCGGCCGGATGTGCACTCGGTCGTGCACAACCACAGCCCGAGCGTGATCCCGTTCGGCATCACCGAGCGCAAGCTCAAGCCGCTCCTGCACATGTGCGCCAATATCGGTCACGAGGTGCCGACCTGGGACTCGCACGACAAGTTCGGCGACACGGCGCTGCTGGTCGAGAGCGTGGACATGGGGCGCGATCTCGCCCGCGCGATCGGGGCGCGCCCGACCATCCTGATGCGCGGCCATGGCGCCACGGTTGCGGCGTCGAACGTCCGCCACGCGGTGTTCATCTCGATCTACCTCGAGGTCAACGCCAAGCTGCAGATGCAGGCGATGGCGATGGGCGACATCAAGTTCCTGACCCCGGGCGAGGTCGACAAGGTGATCTCGCGCACCGGCCCCTACACCCTCAACCGGGCCTGGGAGAACTGGTGCCGGCGGGCCGGCCGGCCCTTCCAGGCCGAGCTTGGGCTGAGTCGTTCAGCGGCTGCGGCAGCGGCTTCTTGCCCGAGGGCGCGTCGTGCGACAGGGTCCCGCGATGTGCTATATGGCCTGCGAGCCCACCCGCGATGGGGGTCTACCGGGGACGCAGAGCGACATGGCGGCCGCAACAGTGCTTCAGCAGCAGTGCAACGGGGCCAGCGGCCGCGACCGCGGACGCAATCCTCGTCGTCGACAACATCGTCAAGCGGTTCGAGACCCCGGACGGGGTCGTCACCGCGGTCGACGACGTGTCGCTGTCGGTCGCGCCCGGCGAGTTCGTCGGCATCATCGGCCCGTCGGGCTGCGGCAAGTCGACGCTGTTCAACATCATCGGCGGCCTGCTCGACGGCTATGAGGGCACGCGTCAAGGTCGCGGGCGACCTGGTGCGCGGCCCGCACCCTGCGATCGGGATGATCTTCCAGGAGGAGTCGACCTTTCCCTGGCGCACCGTGATCGACAACGTCGCCTTTCCGCTGGAGATCGCCGGCATGGCCAAGCGCGAGCGCTACGAGCGGGCGAAGCATTTCGTGATCGCTGGTCGGGCCTCGACGGCTTCGAGCGGCGCTATCCGGCGGAGCTCTCCGGCGGCATGCGCCAGCGCGTATCGATGGCGCGCACGCTGGCGGCGGAGCCCAAGATCATGCTGATGGACGAGCCGTTCGCGGCGCTCGACGAGCAGACGCGGCTCCTCCTCGGCGACAAGGTGCTGCAGATCCAGCAGCAGCTGAAGCAGACGACGCTGCTCATCACGCACAACATCACCGAAGCGGTGCAGCTCTCCGACCGCATCCTGGTGATGACCTATCGGCCCGGCAAGCTCAAGCGCATGGTCAAGATCGATCTGCCGCGCCCGCGCACCTCCGAGATCGTCTCGAGCGAGGCGTTCGGCCGCTACGTGGCGCAGATCTGGAGCGACCTGCGCGAGGAGGCGAGCCGCGGGCTGCGCGACGACGAAGCCGCGAAGCTGCAGCGGAGCGGCAGCCATGAGCGCGCGGCGCGATCGCGAAGGCGCCGCTGGTTCCCGCTCGGCTGCTCGGGCTCGGCTCGCTCGTCGCCGCATCCTGCTCGTCGAGCTCGCTCATCCGGCGTCGGCCTGATCAATCGCTTCATCGTGCCGATGCCGTCGGAGATCCTCGCGGCGTTCCCGCGCGTCATCATCGAGGAGCACGTGCTGCTCGCGCTTCCTGCTCACGGCGCGCGGAGGCGCTCTCGGCGAGCATCCTGGTCACGATCTTCGGCGTCGCCGGCGGCGTGCTGCTCTACCAGTTCCGCCTGCTGCGGGCGGCGACCGAGACCTGGGTGGCGGCGATCGCGGCCGCGCCGCTCGTGCTGATCTATCCGCTCTATCTCGTGATCTTCGGACGCAACGCCACCACCATCGTGATGATGGGCTTCACCGCCGGCATTGCGCCGGTGATCCTCAAGACGCTCGAAGGCCTCGCCGGCACGCGGCGCGTGCTGATCAATGTCGGGCGCAGCTTCAACCTCACGCCGCTCGCAGCAGTTCTGGAAGATCCTGTTTCCGGCGGCGCTGCCGACCATCTTCGTCGGCATGCGGCTCGGCCTGATCTTCGCGCTGATCAACATCGTCGGCGTCGAGTTCCTGATCAATTTCGGCGGGCTCGGCCAGCTCATCAACGAGCTCGCCGAGCGCTACGATCTCGCCGGCACCTACGCGGCGATCTGCTTCGTGATCCTGGTCAGCATCGTGCGTCTTCGTCCTCACCGAAAGGCTCGAGCGATGGCTGAGACCGGTCGACTGACGATTGCCGCAGCGCTGCGCCGCGCCGGTCGCTGCAGCCGGTCACGGCGCTGCGCATCGCCATCATCGTCGACGGTGCTGGCCGCCTGGGAGGCGCTGGCGGCGTCGGGCCTGCTCTATCGCGATGTGGTGCCCTCGCTCGCCGCGATCGGCAAGGCGCTGTTCAGCCTGCTGACCGTGCCGGACATGCCGGTCGACTCTCGTTCGACTGCGGCAGACCAGATCCCGGCGATCTACTGGCACCTCTATGCGACCTTCTACGAGATCGGCGATCGCGCTGGTGATCGGCGGCCTGAGCGGGCTCGTCGGTCGGCATCGTGCTCGGCGGCTCGACGTCTGCTGCGGCGCGCCTACGAGCCGCTGCTCTACTATCTCGGGCCGACGCCCGAAGATCATCTTCTTCCCGGTGATGATCATGTGGTTCGGCGTCGGCCCCGGCTCGAAGGTCGCGATGGGCGCGATCTCCTGCTTCTTTCCGGTCGCGCTCAACGTCGCCGGCGGCATGCGCGAGATCGACAAGGTGCTGATCCGCGTCGGCCGGAGCTTCCGCGCCAACACCTGGCAGATGGTGACCAAGATCTATCTGCCGGCGATGCGCCACCCGATCATCAACGGCGTGCGGCTCGGGCTCGGCGTCGCGCTGATCGGCACGCTGCTGGCCGAGACCAAGCTCTCCAACCGCGGCATCGGCTTCCTGGTGATCCAGGCCTACAGCCTGTTCAACATGCCGCAGATGTATGCGCTGCTGATCGTGCTGTTCGTGATCTCGATCGGCGCCAATGCGCTGATCGGCCGGCTCGGCGGGCTCGACGACATCAAGCGATCGAAGCTGAGCGACTGTCGCCATCGCGATTCGCGATCGCGATCGAGGTGAACCATGTCCGTTGCGACCACGATGAAGCCTGCGGCTGCCGCGCTGCGGCTGCCGACCCACCGCGATCCCTACTATGCCGGCAAGTGGCAGAAGCCGCAGCCGGCCGCTATGTCGAGGTGACCGAATCCGGGCACGGGCGAGTCGCTCGGCAAGGTCGTCGACGGCACCGCCGCCGACGTCGAAGCCGCGATCGCGGCCGCCAAGGCCGCGTTCGAGGAATGGCGGCGCGTGCCGCCGCTCGAGCGCGCCAAGATGCTGCGCGCGATCGCCGACGTGCTGCGCAAGAACGGCGACGAGCTCGCGATGATCGACGCCGCCGACTGCGGCAATCCCTATGCCGAGATGATGCGCGATGCCAACGTCGGCGCGGCGCAGCTCGATTTCTACGCCGGCCTCGTCACCGAGATGAAGGGCGCCTCGATCCCGATGGGCCCGGACGTCGGTGAACTTCTCGGTGCGCGAGCCGTTCGGCGTGGTCGGCCGCATCATCCCGTTCAACCATCCGTTCATGTTCGCGGCCGGCAAGTCGGCGGCGCCGCTCGCCGCCGGCAACACGGTCGTGCTCAAGCCGCCGGAGCAGGCGCCGCTGTCGGCGCTGCGGCTGGCCGAGCTGATCGACGGCATCCTGCCGCCGGGCGTGTGGAACGTCGTGCCGGGCGGCCGCGAGGTCGGCGCAGGTGCTCGCGAGCCATCCGGACGTCGCGATGGTCGCGCTGATCGGCAGCGTGCCGACCGGCCGCGCGGTGATGAAGGCCGCCTCCGACACGCTCAAGCCGGTGCTGCTCGAGCTCGGCGGCAAGAACGCGCTGATCGCCTTCCCGGACGCCGATCTCGACGCGGTCGTCGGCCGCGGTCGTCGACGGCATGAACTTCACCTGGTGCGGCCAGTCGCTGCGGCTCGACCAGCCGCGCCTTCATCCATGAGAAGATCTACGACGCGGTGCTCGAGCGCGTCGAAGGACTCGATCAAGCGCTACAAGCCCGGCATCCCGACCGATCCGGCGACCACCATGGGCTCGATCATCAGCCAGGTGCAGTACGACCGCATCATGGGCTACATCGAGGCCGGCAAGGAGGACGGCGCGCGGCTCGTCTGCGGCGGCGGGCGGCCGAGCGATCCGGCGCTCGCCAAGGGCCTGTTCATCGAGCCGACGATCTTCGCCGACGTGACCATGGACATGCGCATCGGCAAGGAGGAAATCTTCGGCCCGGTGCTCTCGGTGTTCAAATGGAGCGACGAGGACAAGATGCTGGCGCAGGTCAACCAGGTCGAATACGGGCTCACCTGCTCGATCTGGACCAACGATCTCGTCACCGCGCACCGCACCGCCGCGGCGGTCGAGGCCGGCTACGTCTGGATCAACGAGGTCGTCGAAGCATTTCCTCGGCGCGCCGTTCGGCGGCTACAAGCAGTCCGGCATCGGCCGCGAGGAATGCATCGAGGAGCTGCTGCGCTTCACGCGCGAGAAGAACATCCACGTGAACCTGAAGCGCCGCAACGGCGCGGCCAACTTGCGCTGGCATCCCGCGCTGTGCGGGCCGACGCTTGTCGCTGGCATGACCCGGGATCGCCGATAAGTAGGAGCTTCGGTGCGCTGCCCGTCATCTGCGGTGCAGCGCTTCGGCTGCACCGCGTGCAGAACGTGAGGCGATAGCGGAGGAAGAAATGAAAACATCGCTGCGCATTCTTGCGCTTGCCTTCGCACCAACACTCGCGCTCGCTGCCGAGAAGCCCGACTGGGCGTTCCCGGTCACCGAGAAGGAGCAGCCCGCCGCCGCGCATTCGCGGGCGACAAGGCTGCGCACCGTCGGCAACGTGACGGTGACGCGCGCCGGCGCCGACGACTTCTTCAACATCCCGAACTGGCGGCCGGACATGTATCCGGCGATGCCCAAGATCGTGCAGTACGGCAACAAGGACACGCAGGTGCGCGCCTGCGGTGCCTGCCACCTGCCGACCGGCACCGGGCACGACGAGTCCGCCTACGTGGCGGGCCTGACCCAGCGCTATTTCATGCAGCAGATGGCCGACTGGAAGAGCGGCGATCGCAAGTTCGGCGGCACCATGATCGCGATGGCCAAGGTGATCACCGACGCCGAGATCAAGGAGGCGGCCGACTATTTCGCCGCGCTCAAGCCGCGGCCGTGGATCAAGGTGGTCGAGGCCGACACGGTGCCGAAGAGCTTCGTCGGCCCCGGCAACAAGCGGCTGATCCATCCCGCCGGCGGCACCGAGGCGCTCGGCAACCGCATCATCGAGGTGCCGGACGACGAGGAGGCGGTGGTCTATCGCGATCCGATCGCGGGCTTCGTCGCCTACGTGCCGAAGGGCAGCATCGCCAAGGGCGAGGCACTGGTGAAGACCGGCGGCGGCAAGACCACGCCCTGCGTGATCTGCCACGGCGCGACGCTCAAGGGGCTCGGCGACTGGCCGGCGCTCGCCGGCCGCCATCCGAACTACATCGTGCGCCAGCTCTGGAACATGCAGAACGGCGACCGCGGCGGGCGCGCGGTGGCGCTGATGAAGCCGGTGGTCGAGAAGCTCACCAACGACGACATGCTGGCGATCGCGGCCTACGCGGCATCGCTCGCGCCGTAACGCGCGTGTCCCAGACGCAGTGCGGCGCAAAGCGCTGCACTGCAGATCCGGGATCGTTCCAAACTCGGAGTATGAAACGGTTCCGGGTCTGCAGCGCAGCGCGGATTCGTCGGTAACGGATTGCGGCGGCGCAGTGGGCGCGCTGCGTCGCGCCCGGGACACGAGGCGTATGGGAAATCGATTTTTCGTCTACATCCTTACGAATTGCAAACGCGGCGTGCTCTACGTTGGAGTAACGAACGATCTCGTGCGTCGCCTCTCTGAGCACAAAGGCAAGGTCGTACCGGGATTCACGAGCAGATACGGACTGACTATGCTCGTCTACTACGAAGAATATTCGTCTAACCTCGAAGCGCGGGATCGAGAGCGCGTTCTGAAGCGCTGGCGACGAGCCTGGAAGTTCGACCTGATCGAGAAGCTCAATCCGGAGTGGCGCGATCTCACGGACGATTTGGCGCTTTGACGCCTGTCCCGGGCGCAGCGCAGCACGAGCGCGGGGCAGGGCTTTGATACAGATGCAAAGTTCAGACGCGCGAGTGGTGCGCTGCAGACCCGGGACCGCCACAATCCACACATGGGTGTAGAACGACCCCGCATCTGCGGTGCATCGCTTCGCGCTGCACCGCGATGCGGGGAACGGGGCTACACCCGCGCGCTGGCCTGCACCTCTTGCGGAAACAAATCCTCCGGCGTCATCCGCTTCGCGGTGACGCCCTGGTCGTGGCAGTAGCGGCAGAAGGCCTCCAGCGTTGGGCGGCTCGCCTCGATGCCGTAAGGGAAGGGATCCTCGCCCTGCGCCTGTACGATCTCGTCGGCGATGGCGGCGATCCAAGGCAGCGCCGTGCCCGCAATGGTGAAATCGCGCAGCCGCTTGAGGCACCGCCGCTTGGACTTCATCGAAGGCCTTGTAGAGGTTCATCGCGATCCATGGATGCTGCTCGAATGCGGCGCGTCGCAGCGTGATCAGATGCATGATCGGGAAGATGCCGGTCTTCTTGAAGAAGCGCTCCTCCTCGGCGCGGTAGTCGGGAAACAGCCGCACCACCTTGCCATCGCCTTTGATGAACGCATCGGGCGCACGCGCCGTGATCGCGGCGTCGATCTCGCCGCTGTCCAGCATCGACGACAGGCTCGCCTCCGGCCGCGCCGCATAGCGCATGCCGCCCGGCAGATTGAGCGCAACCTTCTCGGCGCGGCCAGGCTGGTTGACGCCCGCCTGCAGCCACTGGATCGAGGAGAGGTCGACGCCATACTCCTCCGCCAGGAAGCCGCGTACATAGACGCCGGCGGTCTGCGCCCATTCTGGAATCCCGATGGTGCGCTTGTTGAGGTCCTTGGCGCTCTTGATGCCGCGGTCGGCGCGCACGTAGATCGCGGAGTGGCGATGCACGCGCGAGGGAAACACCGGGATTGCCACCATCGGGGCCGCGCCCTGCGAGGTGAGCGAGGTGTATTTCCCGAACGACAGCTCGGACACATCCCATTCCAGGTTCTTGAGGAAGCGGAAGGTGATCTCCTCGATGGTGTCGAACACCAGCGGCGTGAGCGTGATGCCGTCCGCGCGCACCGCGCCGGACATGACGTCGCGGGTGTGGTCGTAGTCGCAGACCGCGAGCGTCAGATGCACCGAGGCAGTGCCATGGTGGCCGAGGATCTGCGGGTTGCGCGCGGCGGCTTGGGCGCCGGTCGCGCCGCCGTTAATGGTGGGGGCGTTCATCAGGGACTCCGCACGGACGAGGGAGCCCATTGATATTGAGCGGGCGGGTCGAGCGCAATCGTCCGTGGAGCGGTCTACGAGCGCGTCCTATCGCTCTGCGGTGCGGGGCGCGCCGTAACTGATCCGGTAGATCGCGCCGGCGAAGTCGTCGGACACGAGCAGCGAGCCGTCCTTCATGACCTGCACGTCGACCGGGCGGCCGATGAAGCTATTGTCCTTCAAGAACCCGGTCAGGAACGGCTCGATTGAGCGCACGCTGCCGTCGCGGTTGAGCGTGAGGTAGACGACGTCGGCGCCGATCTTCTCCGACTTGTTCCAGGAGCCGTGGCGCGCGACGAAGATGCCGCCGCGATATTTCTGCGGGAACATCGTGCCGGTGTAGAAGCGCATGCCGAGCGACGCCGAATGTGGTCCGAGCTTGGCGACCGGCGGCACGAACTCGCTGCACGCGTGGCGGCGCGCCGAGCTCGGTCTCCGGCACGTCGCCCTGGTGGCAATATGGAAAGCCGAAGTGCTGGCCCATCCTGGTGACCCGATTGAGCTCGTCATTGGGCAGGTCGTCGGAGAGCAAGTCGCGGCCGTTGTCGGTGAAGTAGAGCTCCTTGTTGATGGGGTGGAAGTCGAAGCCCACCGAGTTGCGCACGCCGAGCGCATAAGGCTCCGCGCCCGAGCCGTCGGTGTTGAGACGGCGGATCTGCGCATTGCCGGCAGGCGGCTCGCAAACATTGCAGGGCGCGCCGACGCTGACATAGAGCTTGTTGTCGGGACCGATCGTCAGAAACTTCCAGCCATGCGAACGATGGTCCGCGAAGTCGCTGTAGATCACGACGGGCTTGGGCGGGTTGTCGAGATTGTCCTCGATCTTCTCGAGCTTGGAAATCTTGGTGCCTTCGGCGATGTAGAGCGTGCCATCCTTGAAGGCGAGGCCATTCGGCCGGTCGAGCCCGGAGCCGATCACCTTGGCCTCGCGCCTGTTGCCTTGCGAGACGACGGCATAGACCTTGTCGCGGGTGCGGTTGCCGACGAAGACCGTGCCCTTGTCGCCGAGCCGGAGCGAGCGCGCATCCATCACGCCGTGAATGTAGGTCTCGACCTTGAAGCCCTGCGGTACTTTGAGTTGCGACGTTGGCAGCTTGTCTTCGGTGGTCGGGGCCTGAGGCTGCGCGACGCCGCGGACGCGGCTCGTGACGTCCGTTGCGGGTGGACTACCCTGCGGTTGCTGTGCGGTCGCCGAAAGGGCGGTCAATGCCAATCCGAACGCCGCTGAGGACAGCACAAGCGCGCCAGCCGGTGCGAATCGGTGCGTCATGGGGAAGCCTCCGGGGCAGCGGGCTGCCGCGCGCTTGCCTGCCTGCCCGATGGCAGTGTCCGACAGGAGGTACCCGATGCGCAATCGGGAATATTACCGCCGATGTGCAAATCCCCTGCGGCAGAGAGTCGTAGAAAAGCAGCCAAGTCATAGAAAAACCGGACCCTCGCGGGTCCGGTTGAAGTTCGTCGGCGCGGGAGCCGACTATCACCTTCCAGAGGGGAACACTGCCAGCGGCTCGATCGCGATCTGGGAGGATAGACAACCGATCGCCAGCAGCAACAAGTTGAATATGGCCGCCGACATGAGTCGGAACAACCAGGAGGCTCGCATGCCAGCCATGCGGGCCCCGCAAGAAGCGCAGTCAAGGAATTTGTCCCATAATCACGGAATAAATTAGGGTACTAGAAATTCCAGCGCTGGGCCTTCGAGACCAGGAAGTCGCGGAACACCTGCACGCGCGCGACCGACTTGAGCTCTTCCGGGTAGACGAAGTAGGCATCGTAGGCGAGCGCGCTGCTGCTGTCGCCG
The DNA here is from genome assembly GCA_963745515.1 of uncultured Alphaproteobacteria bacterium. Classification (GTDB taxonomy): domain Bacteria; phylum Pseudomonadota; class Alphaproteobacteria; order Rhizobiales; family Xanthobacteraceae; genus VAZQ01. The sequence goes on along the minus strand of CAVUXO010000001.1, from coordinate 1,219,200 downwards.
AACAGCTGCACCAGGCCGCCATTCTCCTCGACCAGATAGTCCGGCAGCATGGCAATGCCGATGCCACGCTGACAGGCGCGCAGCACGCCGAGCACATTGTTGATGGTCAGCCACGGAACCCGCGGCGCGCCATTGCCATCATGGCCTAAGCTCAGCAGCCAGTTTCCACTCTGCTGCAGCCAGGGCGGCGCCGAGCCGCCGAGTACAACGATACGGTGCTTATCGAGCTCCTCCTGCGAGCGCGGGGTGCCGAAGCGCTTGAGATATTCGGGCGAGGCGCAGGCATGGAAGTGCAACGAGAACAGCTTGCGCTGGATCAGGTCGGGCTGCACCGGCTGGCGCAGCCTGATCGCCACATCCGCCTCGCGCATGGCGAGGTCGAGCTCCTCCTCGGTGGTGAGCAAGGTCACGCGGATGTCGGGATAGAGGTCGAGAAACTCGCCGAGCCGCGGGGTCAGCCAGTGCACTCCGATGCCGGGCGTCGTCGTCACCTTGAGCTCGCCGTTCGGACGCTCGCGGCTGTCGGTGAGCTTGGCGCGCGCAGCCTCGAGCTTCATGAACACGTCATGCGCGGTGTGGTGGAGTAGCTCACCCTGCTCGGTCAGAATGAGCCCGCGAGCGTGGCGGTGGAACAGCGAAACCCCCAGCTCCTGTTCGAGCGCGGAGACCTGGCGCGACACCGCCGACTGCGACAGCCCGAGCTGCTCGCCGGCGTGCGTGAAGCTGCCGGCCTCGGCGGCGGCGTGGAAGACCTTGAGCTTATCCCAATCCATCGACACGTCACGTCCTTCCCTTCGCGGCGCGCCCTGCAGGCTGCGCCGTTACTCAGCTGCTAAACGAGACTCCGCCTCGCCATGTGCAGCCAGAAAATGCCCGGCCTCGAGCGCCGCCATGCAGCCCTGGCCGGCTGCTGTGACCGCCTGACGATAGACGTCATCCGTCACGTCGCCGGCCGCGAACACGCCCGCAACCGACGTCGCGGTCGAGAACGGCGCGGTCTTGATGTAGCCCGACGACTTCATCTCGATCTGTCCGACCACAAGCTCGGACGAAGGCGTGTGCCCGATCGCGATGAAGACGCCGTCGATCGGCGTCTTGGTGCGAGCGCCGGTCTTCATGTTTTTCAGCGTGATGGCGCTCACCTTGAGCGGGTTCTCGCTGCCATGGACCTCGTCGAGCACCGAGTCCCAGATCACCGAGATCTTGGGATTCTTGGCGAGCCGGTCCTGCAGAATCTTCTCGGCGCGGAAGCTGTCGCGCCGATGCACGATCGTGACCTTGGAGGCGAAGTTGGCGAGGAACAGCGCTTCCTCGACCGCGGTATTGCCACCGCCGATCACGACCACCTCTCTTGCCGCGATAGAAGAAGCCGTCGCAGGTGGCGCAGGCCGAGACGCCATAGCCCTTGAACTTCTGCTCGGACGGCAAGCTCGAGCCAGCGCGCCTGTGCACCGGTCGCCAGGATGAGGGTTTCGGCCAAATAGACGTCGCCGGAATCGCAGGTCAGCCGGAACGGCCGCTGTGCCAGCTCGACCTTGGTCACATGGTCGGTGACCATCCGGGTGCCGACATGGTCGGCCTGCTTCTGCATCTGCTCCATCAGCCAGGGGCCCTGGATGACGTCGGCAAAGCCCGGATAGTTTTCCACATCGGTCGTGATGGTGAGCTGGCCGCCGGGCTGGATGCCCTGGATCAGGACGGGCTCGAGCATGGCGCGGGCCGCATAGATCGCCGCCGTATAGCCGGCGGGTCCCGAGCCGATGATCACGACCTTGGCATGGGTCGTCTTGCCCATCTGGAATGCCCCCGTTTGTCGGTTGTTGGCGCATCCGCCGCTTAAGGGCGGGCCAGGCCGGCAGGCGCCGGCATTTGATCCGGTAATGTAGGGAATCTACCGAGCTATGCAAGTTTCGCAGAGCAGCGGGCACGCCTTCGTGATTGGCGCGCAAAAAATACCGTTAACGCGCAAGATTGTTTCGCGCTGCTCCAAGTGGGGGTAATAGGGAGCCTAAAACCAGCGGAGGCCGACGGTGCCCGCCCGACTTGATGCCATCGACCGCAAAATCCTCAAGGAGCTGCAGGACGACGGCCGCATGACCAACGTCGAGCTGGCGCGCCGGGTCGGCATTTCGCCGCCGCCCTGCCTGCGGCGCGTGCGCGCGCTCGAACAGGCGGGCTACATCAAGGGCTATCGGGCGCTGCTCGACGAAAAGCGGCTCGGCTACGAGGTGACGGTGTTCGCCATGGTGCACCTGGCGAGCCAGGCGGAGGTGGACCTGAAGGCGTTCGAGGATTTTGTGCGCGGCGAGCCGTTAGTGCGCGAATGCTGGATGCTGTCAGGCGAGATCGACTTCATCCTCAAGTGCGTCGCGCCCAACCTAAAGACCTTCCAGGCGTTCGTCGCCGAGCTCACCGCGGCGCCGCACGTGCGCAACGTCAAGACGTCGCTCACGCTGCGCAATTCCAAGGATGCCGCGATGGTGCCGATGGAGCAGCTGGTGGTGGATTGAAGGTCAGAGAAGGCGCGCGAGGAAAAACCTCGCGTGCGCCAAACGCGTCACTTGCCGCGGATCACCGCCACTCGACCTTCTTGACCTCATAGGCCTTGGCGCCGCCGGGCGTGACGACCTCGACGCTCGCGCCCTTGGCCTTGCCGATGAGCGCGCGCGCGAGCGGCGAGGTGATCGAGATCTTGCCCTTCTTGGCGTCCGCCTCGGGCTCGCCGACGATCTGCCACACCTGCTTCTTCGTCGGTGTCCTCGTCGATCAGCGTGACGGTCGCGCCGAACTTGATGGTGTCGCCGGAGAGTTTCGACACGTCGATCACCTCGGCGCGCGCGAGCCTGTCCTCGAGCTCGGCGATGCGGCCCTCGTTGAGCGATTGCTGCTCCTTGGCGGCGTGATACTCGGCGTTCTCCGAGAGGTCGCCGTGCGTGCGCGCGTCGGTGATCTGCTGAATGATGCGCGGCCGCTCAACCTGCTGACGGTGCTTGAGCTCGTCCTCGAGCACGGAATAGCCCGCTGCCGTCATCGGGATCTTGTCCATCGGTCCTTCAAGCCTCCAAAACCTGCCTCCCAGACAAAATTCCGATCGCGGGCCGAACCTCGGTTGGGCAACGCGATCTTAGGAACTCTGTCCAAACGTACCGTCCGGCGACCAGTGCCGCCGATTTGAAGTTCCTATACCACCTGCAGCAACCTCGGTTAGGAACTTCAAATCGAAAAGCGGCACTAGTAACAGAGACTTGCTAGTGCCCCTTTGCTTCCGAAGTTCGTGTCAGGGGGTGTTGCAACGTATCACAAACTTCGGAAGCGGGGCACTAGCTCCGGCGTCCCGGTGTCAGCGCCTGCCGCCGAAATAGCTCTGCAGCGCACGCACCTCGAGGTCGCCCCCGAGATAGGCCTTGATTCCCTGCGCGGCGGCGACGGCCCCGGAAAGAGTGGTGTAGTAGGGGACTTTATGCAAGAGGGCAGCTCGGCGCAGCGACCGGCTGTCCGCCAGCGCGATGGCGCCCTCGGTGGTATTGAAGACCAGCTGGACCCCGCCATTGCGGATGCGCATCCACGATATGGGGGCGGCCCTCGGCCACCTTGTTAACCTTCTCGGCCTTGATCCCCTCCGCTACCAGGTAGCGCTGGGTGCCTCCGGTGGCGATCACCTGAAACCCGAGCGAGCTCAGAAGCCGCATGGCCTCCAGGATCCGGGGCTTGTCGGCATCCCTGACCGACACGAACACGGTTCCTTCCCGCGGCAGCCGTGAGCCGCCCCCGATCTGGCTCTTGGCGAAGGCGACCGCGAACGAGTGGTCGATGCCCATGACCTCGCCGGTCGACTTCATCTCGGGCCCGAGCACGGTATCGACGCCCGGGAAGCGCGCGAACGGGAACACGGCCTCCTTGACCCCGATATGCTCGAAGCGCGGCTGCTCGAGGCCGAAGCTCTTGAGTGGCTCGCCGGCCATGACGCGTGCCGCGATCTTGGCGACCGGCACGCCGATCACCTTGGCGACGAACGGCACCGTGCGCGAGGCGCGCGGATTGACCTCGAGCACATAGATGTCGCCGTTCTTGATCGCGTACTGCACATTCATCAGCCCGCCGACGTTGAGCGCGAGCGCGAGCTCGCGCGTCTGGCGCTCGAGCTCGGCGATGGTCGCGGCATCGAGCGAGTACGGCGGCAGCGAGCAGGCCGAAGTCGCCGGAATGGATGCCGGCCTCCTCGATGTGCTCCATGATGCCGGCGATCCGGGTGTCCTTGCCGTCGGCGAGGCAATCGACGTCGACCTCGATGGCGTCGGAGAGATAGCGGTCGATCAGCAGCGGGCGTTTGTCGGAGACCATGAACTCGGAGGGCCGGTCGAGATCGCCGGCAAGCCGCGCTATGTAGCGATCGAGCTGGGCTGCATCGTGCACGATTTCCATGGCGCGACCGCCGAGCACATAGGACGGCCGGATCACGATCGGATAGCCGATCGCATCGGCGATCGCGCGCGCCTCCTGCGGGCTCTTGGCGATGCCGCTCTGCGGCTGCCGCAGCTTGAGCTTGTCGAGGAGCTGCTTGAAACGGTCGCGATCCTCGGCGAGGTCGATGGCGTCGGGCGAGGTGCCGAGGATCGGCACCTTCGCCTTTTCCAGCGTCTCGGCGAGCTTGAGCGGCGTCTGGCCGCCGAACTGCACGATCACGCCATGCAGCGTCCCCTGGCGTCGCTCGGTGTCGATGATCTCGATCACGTCCTCGGTGGTGAGCGGCTCGAAATAGAGCCGATCCGACGTGTCGTAATCGGTCGAGACCGTCTCCGGATTGCAGTTGATCATGATGGTCTCGTAGCCCGCCTCCTTCAGCGCGAACGAGGCGTGGCAGCAGCAGTAGTCGAACTCGATGCCCTGGCCGATCCGATTGGGTCCGCCGCCGAGGATCACGACCTTCTTGCGGTCCGACGGCGCGGCTTCGCAGGCGGCACGGCCCGCGAACGGAGCCTCATAGGTCGAATACATGTAGGCGGTCGGCGACGCGAACTCGGCCGCGCAGGTGTCGATGCGCTTGAACACCGGCCGCACATCGAGCGCGCGACGCTTGGCCGCGACCGCGTCGGGCGTCTGGCCGGTGAGCTTGGCAAGCCGTGCGTCCGAGAAGCCCATCGCCTTGAGGCGCCGGAAGGAGGCCGCGCTCGTGGGCAGGCCCTTGGCGCGGATCTCGCCTTCCATGTCGACGATGCCGCGGACCTGCGCCAGGAACCACGGGTCGATCTTGCAGGCCTCGAAGATCTGCTCATCGGAGAGCCCGTGCCGCATGGCCTGCGCGATCTTGAGCAGCCGGTCGGCGGTCGGCGAGCCGAGCGCGGCGCGGATGGCGGCGCGATTCTCGCTCTCGTCGCTGCCGAGGCCTTCGATCGCGATCTCATCGAGGCCGGTGAGCCCGGTCTCGAGCGAGCGCAGCGCCTTCTGCAGGCTCTCCTGGAAGGTGCGGCCGATCGCCATCGCCTCGCCGACCGACTTCATCGAGGTGGTCAGGATCGGCTCGGCGCCGGGGAATTTCTCGAACGCGAAGCGCGGCACCTTGGTGACGACGTAGTCGATCGTCGGCTCGAACGACGCCGGCGTGGCGCCGCCGGTGATGTCGTTGGCGATCTCGTCGAGGGTGTAGCCGACCGCGAGCTTGGCGGCGACCTTGGCGATCGGGAAGCCGGTCGCCTTCGAGGCGAGCGCGGAGGAGCGCGACACGCGCGGATTCATCTCGATGATGACGAGCCGCCCGTCCGCCGGGTTGACCGCGAACTGCACGTTCGAGCCGCCGGTCTCGACCCCGATCTCGCGCAGCACCGCGATCGAGGCGTCGCGCATGATCTGGTATTCCTTGTCGGTGAGCGTCAGCGCCGGCGCGATCGTGATCGAATCGCCGGTGTGGATGCCCATCGGGTCGAGGTTCTCGATCGAGCAGATGATGATGCAGTTGTCGTTGCGGTCGCGAACGACCTCCATCTCGAATTCCTTCCAGCCGAGCACCAACTCCTCGATCAGCACTTCGGTGGTCGGCGAGGCGTCGAGCCCGCGCTCGACGATCTCGATGAACTCGGCCTTGTTGTAGGCGATGCCGCCGCCGGTGCCGGCGAGCGTGAACGACGGCCGGATGATCGCCGGCAGCCCGATGTCGGGGAGCGCCTCGAGCGCCTCGATCAGGCCCTTCTCGATGTAACGCTTCTTGCGCTCGTACTCGCGCGCGTTCCACAGCGCGAGGTAGTCGTCGAGCGCCGCTTGCTCGGCATCGGGCGCGAGGCCGCGCGCCTTGATGGCCGCGATCTCGGCTTCGCGCTTGTCGCGATCCTGCTGCTTGAGGTCCGACGCATTGGCGAGCGAGGACTTCGGCGTCTCGAGCCCGATCTTGCGCATCGCCTCGCGAAACAGCTCGCGATCCTCGGCCTTGTCGATGGCGGCGGCGTCCGCCCCGATCATCTTGACGTTGAACTTGTCGAGCACGCCCATGCGGCGCAGCGACAGCGCGGTGTTGAGCGCGGTCTGCCCGCCCATGGTCGGCAGCAGCGCGTCGGGGCGCTCCTTCTCGATGATGCTGGCGACGATCTCGGGCGTGATCGGCTCGATATAGGTGGCGTCCGCAAGCTCCGGATCGGTCATGATCGTGGCCGGATTGGAATTGACCAGCACGACCCGGTAGCCCTCCTGCTTGAGCGCCTTGCAGGCCTGCGTGCCGGAATAGTCGAACTCGCAGGCCTGGCCGATGACGATCGGGCCGGCGCCGATGATCAGGATCGAGGATATGTCGGTGCGCTTGGGCATTGCGGCTCGCGATCTCTCCACGTAGCGCCTGCCCTTGTCGGCGAAGCCGATGTCCGCCGAGACATGCGTCAGGCACAAAAAAAGGGCGCGCTCTTGCGCGTCCCCTGGGGTTCGCGCCTTGGGGCCACCGGCGCGCGGGCGCTGTTTAGACCATTCCGGCCGGGCAGGGAAGGGGCGGCGTAGGCAAGTGGGGTTCACCGCGGTTTCGCCCTATGATACAATTCCATTGGGCTTGCCGGAATCTGGGACCATGAACCAGAGCATCCAATTCTGCACCACCACCGATGGCGTGCGACTCGCCTTTGCGTTAAGTGGAGAAGGCCCGCCGATGGTGATGTCGGCGACTTGGCTCACGCATCTTGAGCATCAGTGGCGCAGCCTTGCCTGGCGGCCATGGATCGACATTTTCACCAGCGAGCACAAGCTGTTGCGCCACGATTCCCGCGGCTGCGGGCTCTCGGACCGCGACGTCGGCGATCTTTCGTTCGAGACCTGGATGCGCGATCTAGAATGCGTGATCGAGGCGGCTGATTTCCGGCGGTTTGCCATGGTGGGCACCTGCTGGGGCGGCGCCATAGCAATCGAGTACGCGGCCCGGCATCCCGAGCAAGTGAGCCATCTCGTCCTCTACGGCAGCTATGCCCGGGGGCGATTGCGGCGGACGAATTCCCCGAACGAGACGGAGAAATCGCGGATATTGACCGATGTCACGCGGCTTGGCTGGGGACAGGAGGACCACGACTTCTTGCAGGTGTGGGCGTCGCGCTTTCAGCCGGGCGGCACGCGGGAGCATTTGCGCTCCTGGTCTGAGCAGATGCGTGCTGCAACCTCCGCGGACACCGCCGTCCGCCTGTTTCAGATAGGTTGGGACATCGACGTGCGAGAAGCCGCCCGCAAGATCAAATGCCCCGTCCTGATTGTGCACCCGGAACGTGACGTCGTTTCACCGATCGAAGAGGGCCGATTGCTCGCGAGCCTCATTCCCAATTGTCGCTTCGTCCAGCTCGACAGCGAAAACCACATGCTCCTCGCCGACGAGCCGGCATGGGCACGGCTGTACGCCGAGGTGCGCGACTTTCTCGCCGAACCGGCTGGCACGGAAGTGGCCGCCCCCAACCGATTGCCACTTCACGAGTTGACGCCACGCGAACGGGCCGTGCTCGAGCGCATTGCCGAGGGCCTCGACAACGCGGAGATCGCCGGGTCGCTTCAACTCTCGGAAAAAACGGTCCGAAATCATATTACCCGGTCTTCGACAAGATTTGCGTCGAACACCGTTATCAGGCGATCGTGCTTGCCCGTGACGCGGGTCTCGGCGGGCCCCGGAGGCTCGCCTACCCGCGTTGACACGGGACATTTGTCCTGGACGCTCGGCGCAACCCCAAAACCGCGCCGGGACATTGGCCTCAATACAACGGCCTTTCCCCGCCGCACTGTGCCGGCAGAGCATGCGTGGCGCATGCTCCGATCCAACCCCAAGGTGAGCGATGCTCAAATTCGTCATCGCGGGCAGCTTCGCCGATGGGCGCGGGAGGTGGAGGAGAACATGCGTCCTTTAACAGCCTGCACAATGAGGCGTGCGGTTCCGGCCGCCATGATTGGAGTCTGGATTGCGCTTGGCGCTCCGGCGTCGTCGGCGTGCGCCAACGTCATTACTGATTGGGACGAGAAGGCCATCGCGGCGGTCACGCCAATGTCCGGCCTTGGCGGCACCAATCCATACCTGGCTCAGCGTATGATGGGATTGGTCCACGCCGCGATGTTCGACGCGGTCAACTCGATCGAGCGGCGTTACCGGCCCTATCTGGTGCAACTGCCTGCGGTGCCGACCACGTCTAAGGAAGCCGCCGCGGCGGCAGCAGCCGCAGCCGTCCTGGCGACAATCAATGAAAGGACGGCGCGTGAAATGAGAGACGCCGTGGCGGTGTACCTTGTGTCGATTGCCGATGGTCCAGCGAAATCCGATGGCGTCGCGCTCGGCGAAACCGTTGCCGCAAAGATCTTGGAGGCGCGGAAGAATGACGGCTCCGATGCGCCGGATGCCTACCGGCCGCGGACCGCGCCCGGCGTCTATGTGCCGACGGCGATCACCATTTCCTCCATGTGGCCGAACATGAAGCCGTTCGTCATGACCACAGGATCCCAATTCCGGCCGAAGCCGCCGATCGCGCTGGAGAGTAAGGAGTGGGCAGCGGACTACAACGAGCTCAAATATTATGGCGGACAGCATAGCACGAAGCGCACGGCCCAGCAGACCGAGACCGCCCGGTTCTGGCTGGTCGGTCCACCGGTGGCCTATCACCCTTTCGTTCGCCAGCTCGTGCTCGCCAAGCAGATGAGCGTCGTCGACAGCGCGCGGTTCATGGCGCTTGTGGCGCTTGGGCTCAACGACGCGATCATCGCGGTGCTGGATGCCAAGTACGATTACAATTTCTGGCGGCCGATCACGGCCATTCGCAACGGCGACATTGACAGCAATCCTGACACGGAGCGTGAGGCGACCTGGCAGCCGATGGCCAATACGCCGATGCACCCGGAATATCCGTGCGCGCATTGCATCCAAAGCGGCAGCGTCGCGGGCGTCGTCAAGGCGGTGCTCGGAACCGCGGACATCCCTGAGATCGCGATGACCAGCCCGACGGCGCCCGGCGTGACCCACCGCTGGACCAACATGATGGCCTTGACCGAAGAGGTCGCAAACGCCCGAATCTGGGCCGGCTTCCATTACCGCTTCTCGACCCGAGTTGGCACGGAGATGGGGCTTCAGATCGGTGAATACGTTGAGAAAAACGTGATGCAGCCCGCGAGTATCGCGGTGCGGCGCTGACAAAAGCCGACCCGCCGGGCTCGCATAGCCGGGCCCGGCAGCAAGACATCGCTGCATCAAGACATGGCCTGCATGAAGACATCGCCTGCATCATGCCGTGGCTGCAAACATCTTGGGAAGATCGCCATGAAATTTCCCCGCCGACAATTTCTGCATCTGGCCGCAGGCGCGATTGCGTTTCCGGCCGTGTCCCGCTTTGCACTGGCGCAAGCCTGGCCGACACGGCCGATCCGGCTTGTGATTCCGTTTCCGCCGGCTGGTCTCTTCGACGTCATCGGACGCTCGTGGGCGGACAAGATGAAGCCGCTGCTCGGCACCGTGGTGGTCGAAAACATCGGTGGCGCCAGCACGTCGTTAGGTGCTGCCGCGGTCGCGCACGCCCATCCAGATGGCTACACCATTCTCCTCGGCGGGACGCAGACGCATATCAATGATCTGCTCAAGACACGTCCGCTCTACGAGCCGATGAAGGACCTCGACCCAATTGCCAGTATGGTGGCAGCTTATCTTAGCATTGCGGTGCATCCGTCTGTACCCGTTCAGACCCTGAAGGAGTTGGCGGCCTACGCCAAGGCCAATCCCGGCAAGCTGTCGTACGGACACTCTGGCGTCGGCACTTTGAACCACCTGACCGGCGAGTTGTTCAAATCGCTCACGAACACACCTGAGATCGTGCCGGTGCCATATCGGGGTGCGGGGCCGGTGATTGCAGACCTGATCAGCGGACAAATTCCGATGGTTGTCGTCGGCATTGGCGCGCAGATGCTCGAATTTCATCGAGCCGGGAAAATGCGAATTCTTGCTGTGACCAGTCCTACGCGTCTTGTTAGTGCGCCTGATCTTCCGACCGTGGCCGAAGCGGGCCTCCCCGGCCTCATCGCGGCGGGCTCCATTGGGCTGCTCGCTCCGGCCGGGACACCGATGGCAATCGTCGAGCAGATTGCGGAAGCGACGCGTACAGCGCTGGCAGACCGCGCTTACCGCCAGAACTCTAATCGAGGGAGGGTTCGAGCCCACAGTCAATGCAAGTCCGGAAGAATTCCGACAGTCACTTGCAGCTGACATTGCACTCTGGACGCCCGTGGCCAAAGCGCTCGGCCTGAAGATCGACTGAGCGCCTCAGAGTTGATCCATCAAGGCGCCGCAATTTCCACCGCCTTGAGGTGATCCGCCAGCACATTCGGCAGCTCGGCCGCCGGCAGCCGCCCGAAGCCGCAATAGGCGCCGAGCCCGAAGTCCGGCAGATACTTGCGCGCCGTCGCGATCCGCTCCTTGAAGCCGCGCCATGTTGTGGATCGCGCCGAGATAGACGCGCGCGCCTTGCGGCTTCGAGCTCCTTGAGCGGCGCGAAGAAGGCGTCGTCGCTGCGGTCGAGCACCGGCATGTGGACCCAGTCGACGCGCCGGCCCGAGGCCGCGACGAAGGCGTTGGCGAGCTTGACCGCCTGGCCGAGATCGTCGGGCGCGAAGCGCGGCCAGCCGCCGAGCGTGCCGAAGCAGAAGTGATAGCCGAGCGCGACCTCGGTCGGGATGTGCGGCGAGAGATTGCGCACCTGCGCCGAGGTTGCGCTCGATCGCGCCGTCGAGCGGAAAGCCCGGGATGCCGCCGTAGGCGTCCTGGATCTCGGTCGAGCAGTCCCACTGGATCGCCAGCTCGTGCGCGGGAATCTTCTCGACGATCTTGGCGATCTCGGCGCGCGTTGCCGCCTCGTAGCCGGGCCGGATCTTGTCGAGGTCGTCCACGTCCGGAAAGATGCGCGGCGGCAGCACGCTGTTGACCATCGGGATCGAGACCTGGAAGCGCAGATGCGGCGGCAGCACGCCCTTCTCCTTCATCACGCTTGAACACGAAATAGGAGTTGATGGCGTCGCGCGCGAAGCCGAGCCGCCAGCCGGGATCGCCGAAGCGCACCTGCTTCACGCCCGTCCTTGACCTTGAACCACCAGGCGTCGGCGGCGTTGCGCGGAAACTGCCGCTCGACGCCGTTCTCGTCCGGCGCCGGCCGCTGCACGACCTCGAGCTCGGGATGCGCGGCCAGCACCTGATAGTGCACGCGGCTGATCCAATGCCGCCGCGGCCCGACCTCGCCGTCCGGCATCGCGAACAGATATTTTCCGAGCGGCGCGCCGAAGGTCTCGAACACCTCCTGCGGCGTGTCGAGCGGGATGCTGCCCACCAAGAGTAAGCTCGCCGCTCATGCACGTCTCTCCATCCGCTTGCGACTGCTCGTGCGGGATAATACACTGCGTACGCAGCTGCAGAAAACGCCGGGAGCCTCCGTGACGCTATCCTGTCGCGACGCTGCTCATGCTGCGCCTGCTGCTGCTCGGTCTGTGCTGCTCCGCCGCGCAGGCGCATGCGCAGACCTGGCCGAGCCGCCCGATCAAGCTCGTGGTGCCGACCGGTCCGGGCGCCGCGACCGACGTGATGGCGCGGCTCCTGAGCGACGGCATCTCGCGCGCGCTCGGCCAGCCGGTCGTGGTCGAGAACCAGCCGGCGCATCCGGCATCCTGGCGCATCAGACCGTCGCGCGCGCGGCGCCCGACGGCTACACGTTCCTGTTCACCAACACCTCGGGCATGATCTATCAACCCGATCTCGTTCAAGCAGCTGCCCTACGATCCGCTGCGCGATTTCACGCCGGTCGCGTCGGTCTGCAGCCAGGGCCCGCAGATGGTGTCGGTCAACGCGAGCGTGCCGGCGAAGTCGGTGCCGGAGCTGATCGCCTACGCCAAGGCCAATCGCGGCAAGCTCTCGATCGCGTTCGACGTCACCGCCGGCGCCGCCGGCGTTCGCCACCCGCCTGTTCAACAAGCGCGCCGATCTCGGCCTCATCGAGGTGCCGTATCGCTCCGCCGCCCAGATGGCGCAGGACGCCGCGAGCGGCGTCAACCCGGTGCTGATGAGCTCGATCGCGGCCGCCAACGCCGTGGTGCAGGCCGGCAAGGTGCGCCGCTCGCGGTCACCTCGGCGACGCGCTTCCCGGGCCTGCCCGACCTGCCGGCGCTCAACGAGACGCTGCCCGGCGTCGTGGTCGACGGCTGGTTCGGCGTCGTCGCGCCGGCCGGCACGCCGGCCGAGATCGTCGCGCGCGTCAATCGCGAGATCGGCGAGTTCCTCAAGGGCCCGGAGATCCAGCAGCGCCTGATCTCGTTCGGCCTCGCGACCGAAGGCGCGGGCACGCCGCGAAGCACCGCGCAATTCATCCGCGAGATGCAGGCGCATTGGCAGCGCGCTCGCGCGCGAGCTCGATATTCAGCCGCAGTAACTGCCCACGCACATACTTGGATCATCGCGGCGCCTCGACCGATGCCGCGGCTGCTCGGGCGCCATTTCTCTCCAATGCCTTCAGCGCTTCCTGCAAGACTGTACGGATATGCTCGGCGTGATTCGTATTGACCATGCTGGGATTGAGATAGAGATCCAAGCCAGCCATGTGCTCACGAAAGATCTCGATCTTTTCGCCGGCGGCGTCGAGCGTGCCCCGGACCGCGTACGGAACGATCTCCCGGCTGATCCCTTTCATCATGATCGGAGGCTGTGCCTGCGCCACCACGATGTCCCGCACCAGCACGTAGCTTTCGTAGCTGAGCACGATCTGTCCCGGCTCGGCGATTGACTGCAAGCGCGCGGCCAGGTTCGCCTCGGCGCCGATGATCGTGTAGTCCATCCGGTCGGCGCTGCCGAAATTCCCGACATTGCAGAACCCGGTATTGATGCCCATCCGCACTCCAAACGGATGTTGCATGCCATTGTTGCGCCATTGGATGTTCAACTCGGCCAGGCGGTGCTGCATGTCGAGCGCCATGCGCATGCACGCCTTGGCATCCTCGCGCTTCCCCCTTGCTCTCGGGATCGCCGAAGAAGATCAGCATGGCGTCGCCGACAAACTTGTCGACCGTGCCGCCGTGCTTGAGCGCGATTGCCGACATCTCGGTGAAATATTCGTTGAGCAGCTGCGTGGTCTGCTCCGGCTGCAGGCGCTCGGCGGTCGCCGTGAAGTCCTTGATGTCGGAGAAGAAGATCGTGAGCTTCTTGCGCTCGGTGTGGATCGTCACATCCTTCTGGCCGCTGAAGATGCTCTTGTAGATCTGCGGCGACAGATAGCGCGAGATCTTCATCGACAGCGAAGGCGAGAAACTCGTTTGCGGTCTCAAGCTCGCCGTTCATGCCCTTGATCGTCGCGGCCTGGCGCCGCTGCCAGCCGATGAAGGTGGTCCCACAGGCCGCCATGAGCGCGAAATAGGTCAACAGATATTTGAAGGAGAAAATGTTGCTGGCGGTCGCCTGAGTGATGGTCACCTCCTGAATGCCGCGAACATCGCCGACCTTCCAGTCATGCTTCGGGCTCTCCGGATGGGCATTGTGGCAATTCACGCAAGCGGCGCCCATGACGACCGGCACGATCAGGCGCACGCGATCCGCGAAGGTGGACCACGACACGTCGGCCAACTGCTGGCTTGGATTGAGCCGCAGCGCGGCGAGCGAGCTCTTTTCAAAATCATCGAGCACATGCGCCGTTCGATTGGCGAACGGATAGTCCGACACGAATCGATAGGAGATGTTCTGTTGCTGCTCGCTGATCACCTGGCCGAGCTCGAGCGACAGGGTCGCGGGAATTGGGATGGCGCCGGAGATGGACTCATAGTTGTGCGCGACCCTCTGCGCGTTCTGGGTGGAACCAGGCGAGGACAGAATCCGGCCCACGACATTGGTGGCGTAATAGTTGCGGACGCTGCTCACCACGGAATTCAAGTCGCCAGCCTGGCGCCGCAGGTTCGCTTCCGTGAGATTCTTCAGGTCAAGCCAGACGACGAGCGGCAGGCCGATGAGCAGCAAGATGACGAGCGAGATCAAAACCAAACCGCGAGTTTGAATGTCCCTCGAAAGGGTGCTCTTCATGGGCTGGCCTTCCTCGTATTTCCCTTGGCAGGAAAGACGCCGCGCAGAATCAAGCGCGACGCCGATACCCTGCCACTTCCGCCGGTAAAGGGAAACCGTGGGGCGGGACAGCCTGTCTAGCTGGGGCGCTCGGATAGCGAGAAAGGTTCAGGGGGTGCCCAACAGAGGTCGCTCCACGAGCGTCGAGGGGGCGCCATTTCAAATTGAAGAGTGACCGCGCCTTCCCAGACTTCTAGTACGCTAGGCGAATGTTGGACGCGCTCTTCGATCCCTGTTCGCACTCGCCTATCGTTTCACCTCAGTTAGTAACGGCTTGTCCTTATTCTTTATTCGGACGACCAAGGTCTTCGACAGCTTGTCAGTGGCGTTGCGTCCAAAATGCGGAACGTTCGGCGGCGTGTGGAGCACTTCACCTGCTTTCACGACCTTTGTCCCAACACCGTCGATTTCGAAGGTCTGCTCGCCCTCGATGACGTAGACGAACTCGTGTCCTTCCTCGTGCATGTGCAATGGCAACCTGTAGCCAGGTGGCCAATCTGAAGTGAAGAACAACACTTCTTGACCTGGAATGTTTTGCAAGTCGTCCTTTAGAATTTGCTTGGTCGAATATCCGGCCACTTGCGCATGGATCATTTCAGACGATGCCATTCCTAGAATAACGCCCGCTGCCACAAGTCCGAGGGCCGTTAAAGTCCGCATTGCATTTTCTCCTTACATTCAGGGCTAGCCTTGAAAGCCGTAAATCATAGTAGTGTGCACGCTCTGGCTAGATTGCCAGCAGGAAAGAGAACAGCGAAGCCCGGTCGAGCCAAGTCAATTGCCGAAAAGCCTTGGTCGATGACGCCGCCTCTCCATCATGCGCCAAAATCGCGTCGTGAAGATCTTTTGCGCGGCCATCATGCAACAACCGGTCCCGCGATGAGACACCCCACAGCGGGCTCGTGCGCCACTCCTTCCCGATTGCTTCGCCCTGTACGACGCGGTCGTCCATCGCGGGGCCCAAGTCATGCAGCATCAAGTCGGAGTAAAGCGCGATTTCGATCCCGTTCGCTGACAGCGTTGGAGTGTGACATGCCGAGCATCCCAAAGAGGCAAACAGTTGCTGGCCGCCCCGGTGTTGGGGTCCAGTCGATGGGCGGCGGAGGCAACGATGCTATGTAGGCAGTGACGGCTCGCACTATCGTGCCGTCGTCCTTGGGCTCCGAATAAACGCCGCACCTGGCGCTGGATGAACCAGATCAGTGGAGCAATCGGACTGGTGATACCAAGCTCATTGCGGAATGCCTCGCCGACGAATTGCTCAAGCGTCGCGGTGTCGGCCTTCCAACCAAAGCGACCGATCCGTTCGTCACCGAGCGGATCGCGCACAATATGCAGCCGCCCCTTGGTGGCGCTTGACGCAGCGCTGCGCGCGAATACCTCGTCCGGAATCGCGATCGATCAGTCCAAGCCCGTAGAGCGGTGGCGCATTGCGCACCGAGATCAGGTTGGCGTTCGCGGGCGGTCCCGGCATGAGATCGCAGGCACCCCGAGTTCCGCGATCGATTTTTCGCGCGCAACCGGTCCGCCGGATCCGAAGAGGGGATCGAACGATCCGCGAGTCGAACCGGCCGACGCGCTGTACCAGTGCAAGACCGTCCCATCCCATTCCGCCGGTTGTCGGACTGAGGTGACACTGCACGCAGGCGCGGCGATTGTAGAGCGGCCCCAAACCTTGTTCGGGTGTGAAGTCGGTCACGAACAATCTCGCACCTTGCGTGACGAGATCGCTCGCAGTGGCTTCACTCGGCATAGGGGCGATTGAGTGCACCCGCATGCGCGGGACCAAATGCCGGCACTTCAAGCAGGGCCCCCGGCGCATTCGGATGATTCGGGTATCGCGCTGTTGATCGTTATCCAGATCCGCTGGGCATCGGGCGAGACCGCGATCCCGTTGAGCCGGCCCGGCGCCGAGGTCCTCGCCGTTGGGCAACTCGATCCGTCGCATCGCCACAACGATGCCGTCCTGCCGCATGCGGACGATCGTGCCATTGCCGCGGTTGGCGACATACATGTCGGAATCGCCCGCCAATGTCGTATTGCTGGAGAATCCCGGATTGGCGATCTCCGGCACGGCCGGCGTGAGATCGACCGGCGCGCTGAGTTCGGGTGCCGAGAAAGTTCGCTTGTGCTTGCAGCCGGAAAACCTTGTCGTCGTTTCCGAGCGTCAGTGCCGTGATGGCGTTGTGACCGGGCTCGGTGACGAAGAGGATGCGATCCGGCACCCAATTGAAGATCATGCCGGCGCGCGTGATTGGCGCACGCTGCGCATCGGACGCAGAGGGCAGCGCAATCGGAGCGATCGTGCTGGCGGGCGCGAGGCCGTCCACCTTGAACTCGGCATGAGCCTGCGCGATGGCTCCATCCGCTGTCAGCACCGCGAAGACCGCGCGCTTGCTGCCGTCCGGCGACATGCCGACGAACGCATTGGCAATGGCGCCGGTGCGCAAGTCGCCGGCGACGATCTGCTGGGGCCGGTTGGTGATGTCGCCGACGAACACTCCGCCGGCCAATTTGCTCGGAGCACCGGCGAGCGGCATGCCGCCTGGATCGATGATCGAATCGAGACCGTTGCCCTGCGCGCCCGTCGGAGCGCTGGTAAACCACATACGGCCGAACGCATTGTTGATCGAAATGCCGAGAGGATTGCTCACCGACGGCTGCGACGCCGAGGCCGCTTGCGGCGTCGTGACCGAGTTGAGGAACGCCAGCGATCTGCGCGGTAAAGAGCTGAACCCGTCCGTCCAAGCGCTACGCTTGACCGCCAGTGCTCGCCGAAGAGAGAGCGGAACGACGATCGTCGGCTCCGTCGGGATCGATCGACAGGATCGAGCCCTCGGCGACGTCCTCGAGCGCGAGCGGCGCGCCGAAGTTCGAGCTCGACGACCAGCACGCGCCTCGGGTCGAGAATTCGACCCGGCTGGGTGAAGGCGAAGAATTCCGCCTTGTCGCGAATTGGCCCGCCGGGATGAAACGTGCCGACCGGCGAGACTGCGCCAGCGCCGGTGATGCCGACGGCAACGACGCGCGCGGCCAGCGCCGGTGGAGCCGACTTCTGTTGTGCAAACGACAGTTGTGAGGCAGCAACAATGCAAGGCAATACGATCGAAAGGCAGCGTAATGTATGCATGGCAAAACTCCGATGGCGATATGCATCTCAATTTATTGGACGGTGCGTCCGCGGTCAGTCAGCCGGACGGATCAGCGATGAGCGTGTTGCAATCGATTGCAGTGGGCGGAGAACCCGCTGCGACTTCAGTTGTTTTGTTGATTGTGTTGGGCATGGTTTGTCGTATCCGTTGTAACCAGGACTGAAGTACTGGAGATCCAATCCAGAACGCGATGAAAACCAGACGCCTAATTGCCGGTGCCAAAGCCCGACGCGGCATCAGCTGCAACGCGTTGCAAGTCAACGCATTGCGGGTCACATATCCGCACTGCCCGTGCATCCCCTGTTTAGGGGAGAGATGCCAAGAAATGTGATAGTGCCTATTCTGTCCGGCGCGGCCGGTCATGTATCGGCGAACGCGAGGGCCGGAGACGCTCGTGGGAGAGGGGACAACACGATGGTCGACGCCCGCGCTCTATCGACCCTCATCGGATCGATCTACGACTGTGTGCTCGACGCTTCTCGATGGGAGCAGACGCTTGACAGCATCAAAGATGCGCTCTGTTGCGAAACCGTGGCCCTCGGCCTGCTTGATCTTCGTCGTGATCGCATACTGATCAACCGTACGGTGGGAATTCCACCTGCGGGGTTGGAGGAGCAGGCCAAGCATACGCCTGAAATCAACGCCAGACTCTGCGCGGGATCTCGCGTCTTGGCCCTCGTTTGACGAGCCGCACCTTATGTCTCGTCACATCCCGCCCGCCGAGCTCGAGTCCTCTCCGTACGTCCAGAATTGTCTGAAGCCGAACGGCATCATCGACATCATGCTCTACTTCCTGTTGCACACGCCGGCGCGCCTCGGCGTTATCGGCATGGGTCGGCACGAGCGGCAGGGTATCTTCACCCAGGACGAGATCGAGCTTGGCGGTTTGTTGCTGCCGCATATCCGCCGCGCCGTGACGATCAGCAACGTGCTCGACGCGCGCACGATCGGGCAAGCGCGAATGGCGGACGCCCTCGACGCGCTCAGATGCGGCGTACTGCTGACGGATGCGCGCGGCGCTATCCTGCATGCGAATGATGCGGCCGGGCACATGCTGCGCAATGGCGGTCCCGTTCAAGACAGCGGCGGGATCCTGCGGGCCAGAGACCCTTCGGCGGGCAGGGAGCTGAGTGCTGCGATCGCGTTTGCGGCGGGCGACGAGGCCGACATCGGCAAGACTGGGCTCGCCATCAACCTCACGGGGCCGGACACGCCACCTATGCTCGCTCACGTGCTGCCGTTGGCCGGCGGCGATCTGCGCACGCGGCTGAAGCCTGCAGCGGTTGCCGCCGTGTTCATCAGCACGCCACCCGGTGAGCAAGATGGGGCCGACGCAACAGCCGAGGCATTTGGCTTGACGCCAGCCGAGACGCGCGTTCTGGCGAGCCTGCTGGCGGGACGCACGCTTGCCGAGACCGCCGTGACGTTGGACATTGCGCCCTCGACGGCAAAGACCCACCTCGACAACATCTTCTCCAAGACCGGGGTCACGCGCCAAGCGGACCTCATGCGATTGGGGACCGGGCTGGTGCCGCCGACGGCATCAAAGAAGTGACGCTGTAAGTCTCTATCCAAGGACCAGTATGGCCTGCGCGATGTCGATTTCACCCGCGCCTTCGTTGAAACGATTGTGGTCCCTGCGTGACTAAGTCACACTCGCCGCGCCGGGTTTTTGAGTCCGTGGGGCCGAAGGGAAGATACGCATGGAATGGGTCGTCATCGGTGTCACGATTGCGATCGTGGTCTTCGTTGTCCAGATCTTCAACAACCTGGTTCGCATGCGCAACGTGGTGCGTGAAGGCTGGAGTGGCATCGACGTGCAGCTGCGGCGGCGGACCGATCTGGTGCCCAATCTGGTCGAGACCGTGAAGGGCTATGCGGCGCATGAGCGCGGCCTGTTCGAGGACGTCGCCAAGAATCGCGCCCAGAGCATCGCGGCCGATAATGTCGGCGGGCAGGCGACAGCCGAGAACGCGCTGCAGGGCTCGCTCGTGCGACTGTTCGCGGTGGCCGAGGCCTATCCGGATCTCAAGGCTAACAAGAATTTCCTCGATCTGCAGCAGCAGCTCGCCGAGGTCGAGGATCAGCTGCAGATGGCGCGGCGCTACTACAATGGCGCGGTGCGCAACCTGAACATTGGTATCCAGTCGTTTCCCGCCGTGCTGCTGGCGCGGCCCTTCGGCTTTCGGGAGGAGCCGTTCTTCGAGCTTGACGATCGCTCACAGGCCACTGCGCCGCAGGTCTCGCTCGGGGGAAAGTCATGATGAGGCGGATTGCGGCTGCGCTTGCGGTCGTTCTGGCGACGCTTGCGCCTGCCGGCGCGGTCGAACGGATTCTCGATTTTGTCAGCGACGTGACAGTTGAGCGCAACGGCGATCTCACCGTCACCGAGACGATCGGCGTGCAGGCGGAAGGAAACGAGATCCGCCGCGGCATCTTCCGCGATTTTCCAACCACCTATCATCGCCGGCGCGACGGCAGCCAGGTCATCGTGGGCTTCGAGGTGCGCTCTGTCACGCGCAACGGCAACACCGAGGACTATGCGCTCGAGAACATGAGCAACGGGGTGCGCGTGCGGATCGGTAGCGCCGACCGGATTCTCAACACCGGCCGCCACGAATACGTGATCAAGTATCTCACCACGCGGCAGATCGGCTTCTTCCGGGATTTCGACGAGCTTTACTGGAACGCCACTGGCAATGGCTGGAATTTCAGCATTGATCGGGCCGAGGCACGCATCACGCTGCCCGAGGCCGTGCCGTTCCGGCAAAGCGCCTTCTATACCGGCCCGCAGGACGGCAACGGTCGCGACGCCAGCATTGTCGAGGAGCGCCCCGGCCGTATCGTGTTTCGCACCACGCGACCGCTGCCGCCGCGCAACGGCCTGACTGTCGCGGCGGCCTGGGAGAAGGGCGTCATCGCGCCGCCAAGTGGCTCGCAGCAAACGCGCTGGTGGCTCGCCGACAATGTCGCCGTGCCGGTCGCGGTCCTGGGCCTTCTGGGGGTGCTGGGCTTCTACTATTGGGCGTGGCTTCGCGTCGGCCGCGATCCGCCGCGTGGCACCATCATTCCGCTGTTCGGTCCGCCGAAAGGCATGTCGGCCGCAGCGGTGCGCTATGTGAACAACTTCGGCTTCGACCAGCGCTGCTTTACGGCCGCTGTCGTCGACCTCGGCGTCAACGGCCACCTCAAGATCACCGGCGGCGGCAGCGACAAGCCCGTGCTCGCCCATCGCAAGGGCGGCAAGCCCGTGCCGCCGGCTGAGACCGCCATGGTCGGCAAATTGTTTGCGTCCAAGTCTTCACTGGTGCTCGATCAGGTCAATCACCAGACACTCAGTGGCGCAGAGAGCGCGCTGAGCGAAGGGCTGAAAAAGGCCTATCTGGGCAAGCTGTTTACCAACAATTTCGGCTTGGCCGGTTTGGGCCTGTTGATCGTCATCATTCTCATCGGGCTCGTGTTGATCAGCCTGATCGAAAGCCACAACTCGCGTTCGACCGGAGGCCTGGTGGTGGGCGTCCTGTTGCCGCTCCTGTTCATCATCGGCGGCGCCGGCATGATCTACGAGGGCGTGCAGCGCAACCCGATAAGCCTGTGGCGCGTCATCGTCGGCGCACTGCTCGCCGGCATCGCGGCGCTCGCCGGCCTCTTCCTGGTCAAGCAGAACGGCTACGGCTGGGTCGACTTCATTCCTGCGATTGCGACCTATGTTGCGGCCTCGGTCACCGGCGTGGCGTTTCCATGGCTGCAGGCGCCCTCAGTCGAGGGCCGCCAGATCATGGATCAGATCGAGGGCTTCCGCGAATATTTGGGTGTCGCCGAGGAGGATCGGCTCAATGCGCTCAATCCCCCGGACAAGACGCCAGAGCTGTTCGAGCGCTTCCTGCCTTACGCGATCGCGCTCGATGTCGAGAACGCCTGGGCCCAGCGTTTTGCCGCCGTGCTTGCGGCGGCCAGCACGGCGGCGGCCGGCACAGCGGTGGCCACCAGCACGTGGTATGCGGGCAGCGGCAACTGGTCGAGCGACCCGGTTGGCTTTGCGAACCATCTCGGCAGCGATCTCAGCCAGACGATATCCTCGGCTTCTACGGCGCCGGGCTCGAGCGACAGCGGCGATGGTGGTGGCAGCGGCAGTGGCGGCGGCGGCTCCTCCGGTGGTGGTGGCGGAGGAGGCGGTGGCGGCGGCTGGTAGGTGCCGTTGCTTCGTTAGGTCGGCCGCGCGCGAAATGACATGCGCGCGGGATTGTGTTCGAGATTGTGCTTGAGCCGCTCGACCGTGTAGCCGGCGGCGCGCAGGCGCTGCGTGAAGTCGGCTTCGGTGTATTGTGCAATGCCAAGCTGGCTGCGCAGCTTGCGATAGGGCGACACTGCGGTGCGCACCAGCCCACCGAGCGCGGCGAGCAGAAAGCCATGACGCGCGGCATAACGCAGCAACGACACGACATCGGCGACCGCGCCTGCGTCCGGCGGAATGATGTCGGCCGCAATCAGCGTCCCGCCGGGCGCGAGCAGACGCCGCCACAGCGCGAGCAGGCGCTCGAGCTCGGCCGATGAGAGATACTGCACCACCGAGTTCGCCACGATCAGATCGAGGCTGCCGTCCGGGCGTTTCTCGAGTTCCTCCGGCGAGCAGATCTTGATGCGCGGATTGCCGGCAAAGCGTGCCGCCATCGAGGCGCGGACCGTCGCTGCCGCCTCGCATAGCCACATTTCAGCTGCGACCGCCGCCACCTTGTCGGCGTGGATCGCCTCGCCGCAGCCGAAATCGAGCACGCGCGCCTGCGGGCCCGGCACATACGACACGATGCCCTCGGCGATATCGCGGTAGTGCACGTCCTTGTGGCGCGCATTGACGTAGATCGAGTGCTCGCCGTCCCAGAACGACCGCCAATCCGAGAGTGCCGCCATCCGTCGCGCCTCCGCCAAGGGCGCGGACTATAGGGCAGATCGCCCTCCATGTCAGAGGGGCGGCGGCGCGCTCGAATGACGCGCGCGGCCCTATTGCCTGGAATGCACTCGATGTTGCCGATGATGAGCTCGCGAGCGCCTTGACAATACTCTGTGATGCAGAGTACTCTGAAAAAACTGAATGAGAACCTATGAGTAATGCCAACCCGGAGGGAGGCTCCGATGAAATGGTACAGGTCTCTCGGCATCGCGATCGTGGCGGCAGTCGGCATCTCTACCAGCCATGCCCAGGAGCGTTTCGACTACGAGGTTCGCGAAGAGATGTTCCGTGCCTTTGGCGGCAACGAAGCAGCCTTGCAAAGCGCGATGGCGACGATTGAGGCGAAGCTGAAGGAGCATCCCGATCACGCCGAGGCGCTCGTGTGGCGAGGGGCTGCCCGTAACTGGCTGGCTGGCCGGGCGCTCGAAGCGGGTGACGCGGCGGGCGCGCGCGACTTGTCGGCCGCCGGGATGGCCGATATGGACCGCGCGCTTGCTTTGGAGCCGAGCAATATCGGCGTCTTGGTCCCGCGCGCGGCCGTGCTGTTGGCGGTGGCCCGCAATCAGCGGGATGCGGCGCGGATGCGCGATCTGGCGGGGCAATCGGCCGCCAATTTCGAAAGCGCGTTGGCGCTCCGTCGAAACGCGTTCCACAATCTCGGTCAGCACAACCGTGGCGAATATCTCTCCGGCCTTGCCGAAAGCTGGGCGCTCGCCGGCAACAAGGAATCCGCCGAAGGCTATCTGCGGCGCATCCTCGCCGAGCTCCCGAATTCGGTGTACGCGGAACGTGCGGCGGCAAAGCTCGCGAACTGGGACGAACGAAGGCCGCTGAATTGCCAATCCTGTCACTAGGTGGAGTTTGCCGCGATGACCATCGACCCGAACGAGGCAGCCGCTTCCCTGCAGGATATCGCGACCATTGAGCGGCGGACGCACGAGGCGTTGTGCTACGGCGGCAGCAGCACGATCTTCATCGTGTGGGGTGTCCTGGTCGCGTGCGGTTATGGTCTCACCGCGCTCTTTCCGCGGTCGGCAATGATCATATGGCCTGCCGTTACGGCTACGGGCTGTGCGGCGACCGCTTTGATCATTGCGATGCGCAGGCGCGCGCGGCCGCAGGAGGTGCGCGACTGGCGGCTCATCTGGGCGCTGGCGGCGCTTGCCGCCTTCGGCGCCGTGTGGTCCTACCTGCTTGGGCCGATCGTGCCGCGACCATTGATGTATTCCTTTCAGCCGACGCTCTTCATGCTCGGCATCATCCTCGCCGGCCTGTGGCTCGGACGTTTCTTTGTGATCCTTGGTCTCGTCGGCATCGCGCTGATCGCCATCGGCCATCTGCAGTCCGAGCCCTGGTTGCGATGGTGGATGGCCGCCGTGCAGAGCGGCACTTTGATCGTCGGCGGCATTTGGCTCGGTCGGAGCGGCGTGGCGCGATGAGCGGCGTCAACGAGGTCATCCACCAGGCCATGCGGTTGAAGATCATGGCCGCGCTCAATGCGATTTCATCGAAGAAGGCGGCGATCGAGTTCACCCGGCTCAAGGCGCTGGTCGGAGCGACCGATGGCAATCTCGGTGCGCATCTCGATACGCTCGAGAAGGCGGGGTACATCATGATCGAGAAGCGCTTCGAGGAGCGCAAGCCGCAGACGCGCGTGCGCATGAGTCCGGCCGGCCGCCGCGCTTTCGCTGAGCACGTCGCCTATCTGCGGGAGATCATCGATAGTGCCGGAGCCTGAGCTTAGGCGCGCCAGAGGCGGCGCAGCGGTCCGCGGGCGCCGTAGACCGGGTCGGTCTTCGGGACCGGGACCTGTGGAATGAGAGTGAGCGCCTTGGCGTGCTCTGCCTTGCTGCCGCGGCAGAGGTCGTAGCGGCCATCCGGCGGA
Organism: uncultured Alphaproteobacteria bacterium; assembly: GCA_963745515.1. Lineage (GTDB taxonomy): Bacteria > Pseudomonadota > Alphaproteobacteria > Rhizobiales > Xanthobacteraceae > VAZQ01. The sequence goes on along the minus strand of CAVUXO010000001.1, from coordinate 1,194,655 downwards.
TAGGCGCCAATGACCATCAGGTCCGGCCCCTTCCACAGGCATTGATGGCCGGTCCCGGCCGGCAACACGGCCACGTCGCCCGGGCCAAGGTCGATATCGCGACCCTGCGCGCCGCCGAAGCGCACCATGGCGCGGCCGCGCGCAATCCCGAGCGCCTCGTGAATGGAGGAATGATAGTGGGCATAAGGATGGATGCCGTTGCGCCACATCTCGCCCCAGCCGTGCTCCGCGAACACCGCCTCGATCACGCTTTCCCGGTCGGGCGTGCCGGAGATGTCGATGGCGTTGCGATAAACAAGCAGCGGCAGGCGCGGATTGTTGGGTATGGACCCGTCGTCCTCGAACATCAGCGCCAGGGGCTCGACTAGCTCGGTCGCGGTGGGCATGGGCATCCTGGTCCAGGGCCGTCGGCCTTTATCGCACGCCACTGTAAATGGCTTCTTACCGAGGCAACTGTCGGATGAGGCTACGGTTCCGGGCTAGTTTCGGGTCCTTGGACGGGTCAGCTTTGCCGCCGCTCCCGCATCAACCCCACGAACCGCTCGAACAAATAGCGGCTGTCGCGCGGGCCGGGCGAGGCCTCGGGATGGTACTGCACCGAGAACACCGGCTTGTCCTTGAGCGCGATGCCGCAGTTCGAGCCGTCGAACAGCGACACATGGGTCTCGACCGCGTTCGCCGGCAAGCGTCGCGCGGTCGACCGCGAAGCCGTGGTTCATGGAGGTGATCTCGACCTTGCCGGTGGTGAGGTCCTTCACCGGATGGTTCGCGCCATGGTGGCCCTGGTGCATCTTGATGGTGCGTGGCGCCGACCGCGATGCCGAGCATCTGGTGGCCGAGGCAGATGCCGAATGTCGGCATGCCGCTGTCGATGATCTGCCGGATCACCGGCACCGCATATTCGCCGGTCGCGGCCGGATCGCCCGGGCCGTTGGAGAGAAACACGCCGTCGGGCTTGAGCGCCATGATGTCGTCGGCCGAGGTCGTCGCCGGCACCACCGTCACCTTGCAGCCGTTCGCCGCGAGCAGCCGCAGGATGTTGCGCTTGATGCCATAGTCGATGGCGACGACGTGGAACTGCGGCGCGTTCCTGGCGGCCATAGCCCTTGCCCCATTCCCACGGCGTCTCGTCCCAGGTGAAGCGCTGCCCGCTCGTCACCATCGGGACGAGGTCCATGCCGACGAGGCCCGGCCATTCGCGCGCCTCCGTCTTGAGCGCGTCGAGATCGAAGCGGCCATCGGGCGCGTGCGCGATCACGGCGTTCGGCATGCCCTTCTCGCGGATGAGGCTCGTGAGCGCGCGGGTGTCGATGCCGGCCAGCCCGATCACGCCGCGCGCCTTCAGCCATTGGTCGAGGTGGCGCGTGGCGCGATAGTTCGACGGATCGGTGATGGCGGTGTGCAGCACGACGCCGCGCGCGCCCGGCGTCGCCGCCATGTTGACGGTCTCGATGTCGTCCTCGTTGGTGCCGACATTGCCGATATGCGGGAACGTGAAGGTGATGATCTGACCGGCGTAGGACGGGTCGGTCAGGATCTCCTCGTAGCCGGTCATGGCGGTGTTGAAGCAGACCTCGCCGACCGCGTGGCCGATCGGCGCCGAGGCCCATGCCTTCCAGCACAGTACCGTCGGCGAGCACCAGCAGGGCGGTCGCCTGGGGCTCGGTCCAGCCGTTCATGTCTTGTTTGGCGGTCATCAGCGGACTACATAGTCGCACGTTGCGCCGCCGTCAAAGAGGCTAATTGTGGACGGGCTGACAATCTTTGGCCTCGGGTCCGTCTCGGCGATGCTGATTTTCTACGCGCTGGAGGACCGCAGTCCGACGTTCGTGCTGGCGTTTGCGGCGGCCTGCGTGGCGGCTTCGGTTTACGGATTTCTGCAGGGAGCGTGGCCGTTCGGTGTGGTCGAGGCGATCTGGGCGCTGATCGCTCTACAACGGTGGCGGAAGCGGACGGCAGGCTAGGCATTCGGAGGCTTGAGACCATGAGCGGAGTTCTTCGTTCCCTGAGCGCGGTCCGCATCTTCGTCAATGACCTTGATCGTGCCCGCCGCTTCTATGGCGATGTTCTGGAGCTGCGCGAAACCGCCACTGCGCCCGAATGGGCGGTGTTCGACATTGACGGCAAGAGTCTGATCATCGAGAAGGTCCCGCCGGACGATCCGGAGCACGACCTGGTCGGCCGGCTGCTCGCCGTGTCGTTCGCAGTCGACGACATCGATGCGGCCTATCGCGATCTGACGGCGAAAGGTGTGTCGTTTCCCGAACCGCCGGAGAAGCAGGCTTGGGGTGGCACGCTCGCCTTTCCGCGCGATCCCGATGGCAACATCCTGACGTTGGTCGGCTAGCCGGTCGGAGATGACGGAATGACCGTCACGGAATCGGTTGTGACGTGCCCCCATTGCGGACACCGCTCGGTCGAGCAGATGCCGGACGACGCGTGTCGGATCGCGTATGATTGCAAAGGATGCGGGGAACGCTTAATTCCGCGGGCGGGCGATTGCTGCGTGTTTTGCTCGTACGGGACCGCGCCCTGTCCACCGATTTAACGCGAACGGATGGTTCGCCAGCCGTCGCTTTAACGTCCGCGAGGTTCACGTGCTCCGCAACAACATCAATGAATCTGTGAAAGCCGCCATGAAGGCGCAGGACAAGCCGCGCTGTCGACGCTGCGGCTGATCAATGCGGCGATTCAAGAACGCCGACATCGAGGCCGAGCGGGCCGGCAAGTCGCTGGCCGAGGACGACCTCCTCGGCCTCCTGCAGAAGATGATCAAGCAGCGCCAGGAATTGGTCGAGATCTACGACAAGGGCGGCCGCAAGGAACTGGCCGACCAGGAGCGCGGCGAGATCGAGGTCATCAAGGGCTTCCTGCCGCAGCAGATGTCGGAAGCCGAGGCCAAGGCCGCGATCGCCGACGTGATCAAGGACACCGGCGCTGCCGGCATGAAGGACATGGGCAAGGTGATGGCCGCGCTCAAGGAGCGCCATGCCGGCAAGATGGACTTCGGCAAGGCGAGCGGGCTGGTGAAGGGGCTGCTCTCGGGCGGGTGACTCTTGTAGCCTGGATGGAGCGAAGCGACATCCAGGACGTCGTCAGCGCCGAGTCGCCGGATTTCGCTCTCGCTCAATCCGGGCTACGGGCGAATTGTCTATGTCCATCGTCATTCGACGCGCAACGACGGCTGACGCGGAGCTGGTCTCGTCGCTCAATGCCGACTGTGCAGGCCTTGCACGCTGCCGCGTTGCCGTGGCGGTTCAAGCCGCCGGCCCGACACGTATCCGCCAGCGGCGCGGAGGCCTTGCTCGCAAAGCCGGGTCATGTCGTGCTTCATTGCTGAGCTCGTCCGGCGAGCCTGCGGGCTATGCCTACGCCGAGATACGTTCATCGGGCGGAGACGCCATTCCACTATGCGCCATGCATGGTTCATCTGCCATCCATCAGCGTTCGGCCCGAATTCCGCAAGCAAGGTGTCGGGAACGCGCTGTTGGAAGCGGTGCGTGTCGTCGGCAAGCGATGCCGGGGATCACCTTGATGACCGGCTGAAGTCTGGGCGTTCAATCGAAGACGCGTCGCGCCGTCTTTGCGGCGCAATCGATTCCCGCTTACGCCGAGAGACTGTGGGATCGGGAGTAGCGTGAAGGACGTCCCGAACGATCGGTGCAGTCTTCGAACGTCATGCCGATTTCGCCGCGCTCATTGCTGTCGTCCCGCGCAGGCGGGGACCGGAACCGCTCGATTCTCCATGGCGCGCCGCCATCGTCCGGCATCGCAAGGACACGGCCCGCCCTGATCGGGAATGCCCCGACGTTCGCGAGGACAGGCACTGCGGATCGTCAGCGGGTAACGTCAGCCGATCAGCGCGCGCAGCGCCACGAACACGACCGCGCCCGCCGCCATCAGCATCATCGGATGCAGCAGCGGCTGCCAGGTGAGCAGCGCGCAGGCGGCGAGCGCCATCGCCCAGGCGAGCGGGCCCGATTCCTCGACCCGCAGGATCATCACGCCGCCCGCGATCATCAGGCCCGCGCCGATCGGGCGCAGCCCGTTCTCGATCGCGGCATGCCAGCGCGAGCCGCGATAGCGGTTCCAGACGCGGGCGACCACGAAGCAGAGCGCCGAGCAGGGCACGTAGAGCGCGAGCGTCGCAACGAGCGCGCCCGCGAGCCCGGCGACCCGCCAGCCGATGAGTCGTGGTGAGCATCGAGCCCGGCCCCGGCGTCACCCGCGCGATCGCGAACAGCTCCAGATATTCGCGGCCCGTGAACCAGTGATAGACGTCGACGACCTGGTGCTGCAGCGGCGCGTAGATCGCGCGAGGCGCCGCCGATCGCGAGCAGCGAGAGCGGCGCGACGACGATGATCAGCGCGATGAGCGGATTGTCACTCATGCCGGCAGCCTTGGCGTGCGCTCGGCGCCGCGCCGTCCAGGCGGCCGCGATGCTGAGCGGCGCAAGCGACGAGCAGCGACCGGCAGCAGCGGCCACTGCAGCAGGCCGACCGCCACGAAGGTCGCGACCAGCACCAGCACCGACGGCAATGTGGCGCACGGCGTCCTTGCACCGACGCCATGCCGAGCCGGAAGATCATGCCGACCGCGGCGGTCGCGATGCCGGCCATGGCGGCCGTGAAGCCCGGCAGCTCGACCAGGCGATTGTAGGCGATCGCGGCCGCGATCACGATGAAGAACGGTCCGGTGAGCAGGCCCGCGAGCGCGACGGTCGGAGCCGATCGGCGCCGCGCACGTGCTGGCCGATATAGACCGCCATGTTGGTCGAGTTCACGCCCGGCAGCAGCTGCGCCAGCGAATAGCCGGAGAAGAACTCGTCGTCGGTCATCCAGCCGCGCACCAGCACCACCTCGCGGTGAAACCAGGCGGTGAGCCCGCCGCCGAAGCTGAACAGGCCGACCACGAAGAACAGCTTGTAGAGCGCGAGCAGGGAGACGGGCGGGGCGGCGTGCTTGCATTAAGGTTGCATCAGGAACGCGTCGTGGCGGCGAGCGTTCCGCCGCGCGGCGGCGGATTGCGGCCGAAGCGGGCGCCGCTATGTTAGAGCAGGAAACGCTCCCGGGGGAAACGTCATGCCGCGCATTCTTGCAATGCCGCTTGTGCGCCGCCGTGCGCATGCTCATGCCGGCGCCAGCTGCGGCTCAGGCGCAGGACTATCCGGACGAAGACCGTGCGGGTGATCATTCCGCTCGGCGCGGGCGGCGGCGGCGACATCTTCACCCGCGCGCTCACCGACGAGCTGCAGAAGCGGCTCGGCCAGACCTTCGTCGTCGAGAACCGCACCGGCGGCGGCCTCAATATCGGCACGCGCGCCTGCGCGGAAGCGGCGCCCGACGGCTACACCATCTGCGTCCTCTCGAGCGAGCCGATCGTCTACAGCCAGTTCCTGTTCAAGAGCCTGCCGTTCAATCCGGAGAAGGATTTCGAGCCGATCACCAACCTGTTCTTCAACACGCTGGCGTTCGCGGTCAACCCTTCGCTGAAGGTCAAGACCGTTCCCGGAGCTGATCGCGCTCGCCAAGACGAGCCCGGCAAGCTCAGCTACAGCACGTTCTCGTTTCCGCTCGCGCACTTCATGGACGAAGCTCAAGAAGCAGCACGGCGTCGACATCGTGCGCGTGCCCTACCGCAGCGGCAACGAGGTGATGACGGCGCTCCTGTCGGGCGCGACGCCGATCACGCTGCTCGGCCTGGCCAACATGGTCCCGCAGTTGCAGAGCGGGCACGATCACGGCGCTTGCGGTCAATGCCAATACGCGCTCGCCGCTGTTTCCCGACGTCCCGACGATGCAGGAGGCGACCGGCGACGAGCTATCCGCAGTCCTGGTTCGGGCTGTTCGCGCCGGCCGGCACGCCGAAGCCGATCATCGACAAGCTCAACGCCGAGGTCGCGGCGCATCACCGCCGAGCCGGCGTTCCATGCAGAAGATCTACATCGACCGCGCCGTCGAGCGCGCGGTCGACACGCCGGAGGCGTTCGCGCGCTTCATCCAGCGAGGACCGCGCGACGGCGCGCGCGCATCGTCAAGGAATCCGGCGTGCAGCCGGAATAGCGGCCTTCTTTTCTTGTCCGAAGCATCTCTCCGATGTCGTCCCGCCGCGAAGGCGGGGACCCAGTACGCCGCAGGACTGATCGAGAGTCTGAGTCGGTTACCGGAGTACCCTCGCCTTCGCGCGGGACGACACCAAATTACGCTGCTAAGTCGTCGGCACCACCGGCAGCATGATGCACGACGCATGCGCGGCGTCGTGGTGGATCGTGTCGCGTGCCGATCAGCGTCGGATGATAGGGATGCGTGAACACCGCGTCGGTGAGCGCGGAATCGCCGTTGGCGATCTCGAGCCGGATGCGGTGGCCTTTCTTGAACACATAGGCGCAGGGCAGCACCTCGATATCGAACTGGTAGATCTCGCCGGGCTTGAGCGGCTGCGGATTGGTGTGGGTGTAGAACGGCCGCAGCGGCGTCGAGCGCGCCTCGTCCTTCTCGCGGTGCGAGGCCTTGAGCCAGCCCTTCGACACATTGGTGAAGGCCGGTTGCACGCCCTTCGCGCGCGCCGCCTCGTCCTGCGGATGCTGGTCGGCGAGCTTGACGATGAAGCGGGTGTCGATCTGGTCGGACGAGGCAAAGAGCCTGAGCACGATCGGCCCGGTGACCTCGAGATCCTCGGCGAGCGGCGCCGACGTGAAGGTGAGCACGCGGCGCACCGGATCGGGCCGTCCGTCCGGGCCGATCGCCACCACGCCGTTGGTCCACTCCCAATCCGGATAGGTGTAGCTCGTCGCGCCTTCGTCCGCGGCCGGCGGCTCGGTCGACGAGCCCGCCGTCGTTGAGCGACGTCACGCTGCCCGACGGTCCCTTGCGCAGATAGTAGGGAACATACGTCGCGCGCGGCAGCGGCCATTCGTCCTCCTCGCGCCAGACGTTGGCGCCGCGCACGTAGAGCCGCGCCGGCGCGCCCGTCCATGAAGCCGTTGTTCCTGCCCTTGAGATGCAGATCGTAGAACGGCAGCAATTCCTTCTCGTGGAATTCGACCTGGTCGTACTGGTGGTGCGCCTCGTGCACGGTCTTGGCGCCGGTGACGACGAGCTTCTTCGGCGCGCTGCACCTCCTCGTAGCCGAGGATATTGCCGCGCAGGTGCAGCCCCATCTTGCCCCAGTGCCCGATCGAGAGCACCGGCACCTTGATGTCGCCGAGCCGCCAGTAGGGCGAGCGCTCGCGCCAGAAGTCGTCGTCGAGCGTGTGCTCGGTGATGGCGCCGACGAGATCGAAGCGCATCGGCGCGCGGCCGCTGCGCCGGCCGGGCGGTGCTGGTTGTCGGCGCGCAGGTTGGTGTACCAGTGCGAGCGGTAGTTGCAGAAGATGCCGCCGTGATAGTTCGAGCAGCGATACTGGTCGACGAGCCCGTCATAGGGCGCGATGCAGGCGAGGCCGGGCGGATTCAACGTCGCCATCAGCCATTGCGCCATCGCGTAATAGGACTGCCCGATGCCGCCGACGCGGCCGTTGCACCACGGCTGCTGGACGATCCAGGCGATCAGCTCGACATAGTCCTGCTGCTCGGTCGCGGTCCATGAAGCCGAACTCGCCTTCCGAGCGGCCGGAGCCGCGCACGTCGGCATGCACATAGGCGTAGCCCTGGCTGACGTACCACTCGACCGGCCCGGTCTCGCGCCACAGGAACAGCGGGAAGGCCGGCACGGTGTCGAACTCGTGCTGATAGGGCGAGGCCGCGAACAGCGCCGGCACGGGTCCGTCGCCCGGCGGCCGGTAGACGCAGAGCGAGATGCGCACGCCGTCGCGCATGGTGACCTTGATGTCCTGTTCGATTTTCATTGTACACTTCGACTTCCGCTTCGTTTGACGCTGAGGATGACGGAGCTCGGCCGCGAACTCGGCGGGCTCCCTCTCCCGAGGGAGAGGGGTGGGGTGAGGGGTTACAGTCTATCGAGAGATCGTTTCCCCCTCACCCAGCCTTCCAGCCGAACTCGGTACCCGAGTTCGGCATCAAACGTTGGCCAGTCGCATCCGACTCGGCTGGGGAGAGGACCGCCTGCGCAAGCGGCGCGACCGAGTATCGCATCGTGTTGCCCAAGCGCTGCCCCTGATCTACTCGCGAAACATGCGGAGACGTTGCGATGAGCGCTTGTCGTTCGCGTCGTGCGTAGCCGTTCTCAACATCGCAACGCCCGTGCTGGCGCAGGACTATCCGAACCGGCCGATCCGCGTGATCGTGACCACCAGCCCCGGCGGCATCAGCGACGTGTTCCTGCGCGCGCTCGGCGAGGCCGCTGCACCAGCGCCTCGGCCAGCCGCTCGTGGTCGAGAACCGCGCCGGCGGCAACATGATCATCGGCGCGCGCGCCTGCGCGGAGGCGGCGCCCGACGGCTACACGCTCTGCGTCATGCCGGGCGAGCCGCTCACCTACAACCAGTTCCAGTTCAAGAACATTCCCTACGATCCGGACAAGAGCTTCCAGCCGATCACCAACTTCTTCTTCCTGACGCAGACGCTCGGCGTCAGCGCGAAGCTCAACGTGAAAAGCCTCGCCGAGCTTGCCGCCTATTCCAAGGCGCATGCCGGCACGCTCTCCTATTCGGCGCCGTCGTCGTCGCTGATCGTGTTCATGGAGAAGTGGAAGCAGGAGACCGGCGCCGACCTCGTGCGGGTGCCGTTCAAGGGCGGCGGCGACACCATCAACGGCATTCTCTCCGGCGTCACGCCGGTCGGCTTCCTCGGGCTCGGCAACATGATCTCGCATGTGCGCGCCGGCACCATCACGCCCATCCTGACCGACGGCGAGAAGCGCTCACCGCTGATTCCGGATGTCACCGACGCTCGGCGAGATCGGTTTCGCGCGCGACCACACGCGCGCGTTCTTCGGGCTGCTCGCGCCCGCCGGCATGCCGCGGCGCGCTGGTCGACAGGCTGCGCGGCGAGATCGTACGCATCGCGAACGAGCCGTCATTCCGCAACCGTCACATGGTCGAGCGTGCGCTCGAGCCGGTGCTGAATACGCCGGAGGAGTTCCGCCAGTTCCTGATCGACGATCGCGTGCGCGCCGAGAAGATCGTGAAGGCGGCGGGGCTGTCGTCGCAGTAGCATATCCTCCCCCTGGCCGAGGCGGCGATATTTCGGCATGCTCGGCCGATCAACAATACGCCTTGGGAGGACGTCACCATGCAGGATGACGCGCGCGCATCTCGAACGCAGGCGCAAACCAGCCGCCGCCGTTTCATGGCATCCGCCGCGGCGACGCTCGCTGCCGGTGCTGCCGGCCGAATGCCGGCCTTCGCGCAGGGGCCGTCACGCACGCTCATCAAGGGCGGTGTGGTCTTGAGCTTCGACCGCGGCGTCGGTGATTTCGATAAGGCCGATGTGCTGATCGAAGGCAGCAGGATCGTCGCGGTACGGCCCGACATCAGCGCGCAGGCGACCGTGATCGACGCCACCGACATGATCGTGCTGCCGGGGTTCATCGACACTCACCATCATTGCTATCAGAGCGCCTTGCGCAATGTTCTGGCGAACGGGCTGCTCTCGGATTATTTCCGCGACATTTCCGGCGCCGCCACCAATCACTACCGGCCCGAGGATGCCTATATCGGTAACCTGATCGGCGCGCTACGCGCGCTCGACGCGGGCATCACCACGATCACCGATCTCTCGCAGGTCTCCAACACGCCCGAGCATAGCGACGCCCTGATCATGGGTCTCAAGGATTCCGGCATTCGCGCGCTCTATGCCTATTCGCGCGGCTCCGGGTCCGGTGCGCGCTTTCCGGGCGACGTCGAGCGCATCCAAAAGCAGCACTTCGCCTCGTCGGATCAACTCGTGACGCTCGCGCTCGGCACCGCCGTGAACAAGGAGCAATGGCTGCTGGCGCGCCGGCATGGCCTGCGCATCTTCACGCACGTGGTTGGCGGCAACCCCGGTGTCGGGCCTGACGAGGTGATGAAGCTCGGCGATGAGGGGCTCATGGGTCCGGACAACGTCTATATCCACTTCACCAATGCGAGCGACGCACAGATGCGCCGGATCAAGGACACGGGAGGTTCGCTCTCCATCGCCTGTCCGATCGAGATGGCGATGCGGCACGGCACGCCGCCCATTCAGCAGGCGCTCGACGCCGGCATTCGGCCGAGCCTGTCGAGCGACGTCGAGACCACCATGGCGGCCGACATGTTCTCGCAGATGCGCTCGGTGTTCACGCTGCAGCGCGCGCTCCTCAATGAGCGCTCGATCAAGGGCGAGAAGAACCTGCCGCCGCTGCTCCAGTCGCGCGACGTCATCGAGTTCGCCACGCTGCAAGGCGCGCGCACCGACGGGCTCGACGCGAAGGTCGGCACGCTCACGCCCGGCAAGGAGGCCGACATCGTGCTGCTGCGCACCGACCTGTTCCAACACGCTGCCGTTCAACAACGCCTACGGTGCGATCGTCACCGCGATGGACACCAGCAACGTCGATACGGTTTTCGTCGCCGGCAAGGCGGTCAAGCGCGCCGGCAAGCTGGTTGACGTCGATCTGGCGAGCGTGCGCCGGCAGGCGGCCGCGTCGCGCGACTATCTCGTCGGTCGGTTGGGCTGGCCGCGCTCGGTCATCGACACCAGCCTATCTGGGCACTGAGGCGGTCGCTTGCAGACGGCGTCAGGCTGTTCGGTGAACCGCGCTTTCTCACCTGACGATTGTCAGCGGCTGGCCGAAAATCGCTTAGCCTGCTCGACCGCCCGCGGCGGCACCGCGACGGCCTGACGCACGATCTCCTGCAGCCGCTCGCCTGGCAGCGGATCGATGTCGGTACCGCTCTTGGCAACGTCGGCGAGCAACGAAGGGTCGCGCATCGCCGCCATGAAGGCTCGCCGCAGCACCGCGACCGTGTCGGCCGGTACGCCCGGCGGTGCCACGATCGAGCGGCCGATGTCGCTGCCGCTGGCGTAGAGCCCGAGCACCTGGCGCTGCTCCGCGGTCTGCGCCAGGTCGACGACCGCGGGCACGTTGCGGCAATTCCGGATGACGCGCGAGCGCGTATTGCACCAGGAGATTGATCTTGCCCTCGCGCAGCCATTCCGGCCGCACCGTCTTGGTGATCGACCACGGCCGCACCATGCCTTCGACCTCGCCGCGCTCGACCGCGATGCTCACCATGTTGACGCCTTCATAGCCGGCGACGACCTTGAACTTCATGCCGAACATGGCGTTGAGGATGCGCGGGAAAACCACCGACGACGACTCCGGTCCGGTCCCGCCGAGGATCGCCTCCTTGCTGCGCGCATCGTCGATCGTCTTGACCGCGGCGGTGTGCCAGACCTGCTGCACCTCGACGTTGGAATTGACCCGCCCGATCCAGTTGAAGGCCGGCGCATCATAGCGCAGCGCGCTCTCGCCGAGCGCCTGCGCGATCGCGACCGTCTGCGGTACGACGCCGAGCACGCTGCCGTCGCGCATCGCCACGTTGAAGAGATGCTGCGTGCCGTTGAGCCCGCCGGCGCCCGGCATGATGCGCACGATCACATTGGGCTTGCCCGGCAGGTGCGCGCCGAGGTGCCGCGCCAGGATGTCAGCATACGTCGTGTAGCCGCCGCCCGCCCCGAAGCTCGACACAATGGTGATGGTCTTGCCAGTGAAGTCCGGCTCAGCTTGCGCCGAGGAGGCGAGGAGGATGAGGACAACGGCAACGCCAGGCGCGCTTTTGATCATCATGCACGCTCCTGCTATGGGCATTTCAGCCAAACCTATCGCCGCGCCTCTCGACTGTGCCAGATGCGCGTGACCAGCAGAGTGCTGTGTTCGTGAAGGAATTTGTAGCGAACGATGTAGCCCGATGCACCGAATAGCACAACGATCTGCCGGATTTCGGGATGTTCGGTAGGGCGCCCGAGACTGGGCAATTTCTCGACCATCTCGAGCGCATCCCAGATTCGTTTCAGCGCACGTTTGGCAGCGTCCGGGTTGAGCCGTTCGAGGAAGGATCGCACGCGCTCCACGTCCGAGACTGCCTCGGACGATAGCAGATCACGTTATCTTCCGAGGCTTGGGCTGTGGCAACTCGTTTGCGGTACCCCAGCTTTCAACCCAAGTTTTGACCTCGTCTAGTGGGACCGCCTGGCCGGTGCGCTCGAATTCGCGAAGCCGGCGGATGTCTTCTTCGATATCCGGACCTTCACTTGGTACTACCGCGTCGAGAAGCGCGACAGCGTCAGCAACTACCGTGGCCACGCCTTGGCCACGCGCTGCGGCAATGGCCTGAAGGCGGGCGTCTGTCTCAGGATCGAGCTCAAATGTGCGGCGGACAACGTTCATGGTCCAAAGGATACTGGGACTGCAGGCGGCTGAGAAGGGCGTCGCAAGACAGTGTGGCGCCGCGCACTTTTGGGCATTGGTATGGCCATGATGGTGACCGGCCCTGTGGATAACTGGGAAAACCCTGGGCGATCCCATTTACCTGACTGCCGACCCTATTCTGCCTCAGATTACCGGCTACGCTAACGAATCAGTAAGTGATTCGCGGAATCACCATGCGTTTCTCGCCCCAGTTCCTTGAAGAGCTGCGCGCCCGGCTTCCGGTGTCGGAGGTCGTTGGGCGGCGCGTGAAGCTGCGCAAGGCCGGGCGGGAATGGAAGGGCCTATCGCCGTTCAACAAGGAGAAGACGCCGTCGTTCTTCGTGAACGACCAGAAGAAGGCGTGGTTCGACTTCTCCTCCGGCAAGAACGGCTCGATCTTCGACTTCGTGATGATCACCGAAGGGCTCTCGTTCCCGGAGGCGGTCGAGCGGCTCGCCGCCGAAGCCGGCATGCCGCTGCCCAAGGTGTCGCACGAGGAAGAGGCGCGCGAGGAGAAGCGCCGCAGCCTTGCTCGACGTCATGGAGCTGGCGGCGAAGTTCTTCGAGGCGACGCTCGCGGGCCGCACCGGCGCCAAGGCGCGCGGCTATCTCGCCGACCGCGGCCTCGATCCGGCCACGCAGGTGAAGTTCCGCCTCGGCTATGCGCCGGCCGAGCGCTTCGCGCTCAAGGAGCATCTCGGCAATCAGGGCGTCTCGGTCGACGACATGGTGGCGGCCGGCCTCCTCGTTTCGGGCGAAGACATCCCGGTGCCTTACGATCGCTTCCGCGATCGGGTGATGTTTCCGATCACCGACCTGCGCGGGCGGGTGATCGCCTTCGGCGGCCGCGCGCTGGAGAAGGATGCGCAGGCGAAATACCTGAACTCGCCAGAGACGCCGCTCTTCCACAAAGGCGGAACGCTCTACAACATCGCGATGGCGCGCGGCGGCGACGCACAAGGGCGCGCCGGTGGTCGCGGTCGAGGGTTATGTCGACGTGATCGCGATGGTGAATGCCGGCTACGAGGCTGCAGTGGCGCCGCTCGGCACCGCGCTCACCGACGACCAGCTCGCGCTGATCTGGAAGATGGCGGACGAGCCGATCCTCTGCTTCGACGGCGACGGCGCCGGACGCCGCGCGGCCTATCGGGCCGTCGACATCGCGTTGCCGCTGGTGCGACCCGGCAAGAGCCTGCGGTTCGCGACCCTGCCGGAAGGCCAGGATCCGGACGACCTGTGGCGCTCCGGCGGCCGCGAGGCGATCGACGCGGTGCTCTCGGCCGCGCGTCCGCTCGCCGACCTGCTGTGGATGCGCGAGACCGAAGCCGCCGGCTTCGACGACCCCCGAGCGGCGCGCCGCGCTCGAAGCGCGTATTGGCGAGATCACCGCCGCGATCGGCGACGAGACCGTGCGCAAGTATTATCGGCGCGATTTCGGCGAGCGGCTGCGGCGACTGTTCTTTGGAGCCGACGAGCGGCCGCGGCAGGGACAACGGCAGGGACAATCGCCGGGGCGGCGGCCGAACAACGAATGGCGTGGCGCGAACAAGGATCGAAAGCCGCGGCCGCAACGCAAGCCGGCTGATCGCTATTCGTCCTTCACCACGCGCCCGGGCGACGGCCCCTACGTGGTCGCGAGCCCGCAGCTTGCCGCGAGCCCGATCATGCGTGGCCATCGTGCCGCCATGCCACTTCGGGAAGCGCTGATCCTGCAAGCTGCGATCAACCACCCCTGGCTGCTCGACGAGCATCTGGAGACGCTGGAAGGCACCGAGTTCCGTCACCCCGACGCCGAGAAGGTGAAGGCCGCGCTGATCGACATCGCGGCCCATCACGGTGCTTCGGGCGGTGCCGCCGACGGCGAGGCCGTGCGCGCTGAGCTTCTCCGCCGCGGGGTCGCCGAGCTGGTCGAGCGCATCGAGCGCGCGATCACCGTTCCATCGGTCTGGGGCGCGCGCCCAGATGCGGCGCCGGCCGATGTGGTGATGACTTGGAATCAGCTTTTTGCCTTGCATCGGCAGTGGCATTCCCTAATTAAGGAGCTCAAGGATGCCGAGCAGGCCTTGGGCCGCGATACGACCGAGGCCAACTACACCTGGTTGCAGGACGTCAAGGCACGCCTATCGGAGATCGAGGGGACCGAAGCCCTGGTTGAGGGGTTTGGCGCCTCGTCGGGCCGAGGGGCAGCAGGTTTTTGATATCGGCGTTTGGATTGGGCGCTCGGGCTGGGCGCTCAAGGCCGGGAGGCGGGGGAAGTTGCTGGCGTGAGGCGGGTTAACCGTGGAGCGTGCAGGAACAAAGGTTAATCGGAGCTTAGGGCTGCTCCGCGACACTGGGAATGCGATTCGATTGGAAAGCGGTTCGGGGGTGGTGGCCGGGGGCGGGCACTGCCTATTGTGACATGCCTAGCCCGTGACCACTAGATCGTGACCACTGCAGGTCGTGACATGTGTGGATGGGGGGCAGGCCGGGGGTGGCAGTGGGCGTGGAGGTAGTTAAGTAGGTTCCCTGGGAGCTTTCGGGCGGCAGGTGAGTCGGTCTCATGACGTGGCGCATGAAAATGGCTTGGCGCATGAAACATGGACTCTCTGCATAGGGTAGGGGACCTGCAGATTGGCGTGCGCGTTTCCCTGGGGCAGGGGGCTGAGGAGAAATTGATGGCGAGCAAAGCAAAGACGGCGGTTCTGAAGGAGAAGGAAGAGGTGAAGACGGAGACCCCTGAAAAGGATGCCCCGGATACACCGGATACGCCGCTGCCGTTGCTCGATCTGTCGGATGCAGCCGTCAAGAAGCTCATTCGCGGCGCCAAGAAGCGCGGCTACGTCACAGTCGACCAGATCAACGCGGTCCTGCCCTCCGAGGAGGTCAATTCCGAGCAGATCGAGGACGTCCTCGCCATGTTCAGCGAGATGGGCGTCAACGTGGTCGAGAACGAGGACGCCGAGCCCGAGGACGAGGCGCGTGAGGAGCCGGATGAGGAGCCCGAGGGCGGCGAGGTCGTCGAGGTTCAGCGCGCATTGCCGGTCAAGGCCGAGGCCAAGGAACCGGCGGAGCGCACCGACGATCCGGTAAGGATGTACCTGCGCGAGATGGGCTCGGTGGAGCTTCTGTCGCGCGAGGGCGAAATCGCGATCGCCAAGCGCATCGAGGCCGGCCGCGAGGCCATGATCGCTGGCCTGTGCGAGAGTCCGCTCACCTTCCAGGCCATCATCATCTGGCGCGACGAGCTCAATGAGGGCAAGGTCTTCCTGCGCGACATCATCGATCTCGAGGCGACCTACGCGGGTCCCGACGCCAAGGGGATGCCGGCGCCGGTCGGCCCCGACGGCCAGCCGATCGTGGTCCCTGGCGGTCCCGTACCGAACGGCAACGGTCAGCCGCCGCAGATGGCGGCGCCCGCGACCGCGCCGGTGGGCGCGACCCCGTTCAAGGTTCCGCCGCGTCCGGGCTCCGCTCACGAGGATGGCGAGGAAAAGCCCGAGGGCGCGCCGGAATCTGACTTCGACGATGACGATATGGAGGGCTCGCTGTCGCTGGCCGCGATCGAGGCCGAGCTCAAGCCAAAGGTGCTCGAGACCTTCGACAAGGTCGCGAGCGAGTACAAGCGCCTGCGCCGGCTGCAAGACCAGGACATCGCGTTGCGGCTCAAGAGCGACGCGCTGACCCCCGCGCAGGAGCGCAAATACAAGAAGCTCAAGGAAGAGATCATCGCCGAGGTGAAGTCGCTGCGGCTGAACCAGGCGCGCATCAATTCACTGGTCGAGCAGCTCTACGACATCAACAAGCGCCTCGTCGGCTACGAGGGCCGGCTGATGCGGCTCGCCGAGAGCCATGCCGTCACGCGCGAGGACTTCCTGCGGCAGTATCAGGGCTCCGAGCTCGATCCGCGCTGGCTCAACCGCGTCTCCAAGCTCTCCGCCAAGGGCTGGAAGAGCTTCGTCGCGCGCGACAAGGAGAAGATCAAGGAGCACCGCACGCAGATCCACACGCTCGCGGGCGAGACCGGTCTCGAGATCGGCGAGTTCCGCAAGATCGTGCAGATGGTGCAGAAGGGCGAGCGCGAGGCACGCCAGGCCAAGAAGGAGATGGTGGAGGCCAACCTGCGCCTCGTCATCTCGATCGCCAAGAAGTATACCAACCGCGGCCTGCAGTTCCTCGACCTGATTCAGGAAGGCAACATCGGCCTGATGAAGGCGGTCGACAAGTTCGAGTATCGCCGCGGCTACAAGTTCTCGACCTACGCGACGTGGTGGATCCGGCAGGCGATCACCCGCTCGATCGCCGACCAGGCGCGCACCATCCGCATTCCGGTGCACATGATTGAGACGATCAACAAGATCGTGCGCACCTCACGGCAGATGCTCAACGAGATCGGCCGCGAGCCGACGCCGGAGGAGCTTGCCGAGAAGCTCGGCATGCCGCTCGAGAAGGTGCGCAAGGTGCTCAAGATCGCCAAGGAGCCGCTGTCCTTGGAGACGCCCATTGGTGATGAGGAGGACTTCGCACCTCGGCGATTTCATCGAGGACAAGAACGCGATCCTGCCGATCGATGCGGCGATCCAGTCGAACCTGCGCGAGACCACGACCCGCGTGCTCGCCTCGCTTACGCCACGCGAGGAGCGCGTGCTGCGCATGCGCTTCGGCATCGGCATGAACACCGACCACACGCTGGAAGAAGTCGGCCAGCAGTTCTCGGTGACGCGCGAGCGCATCAGGCAGATCGAGGCGAAGGCGCTGCGGAAGCTGAAGCATCCGAGCCGGAGCAGGAAGCTGCGGAGCTTTTTGGATAACTAATAGAGTTCATGGGGCATATCCTCTCCACGTCATGGCCGGGCTCGTCCCGGCCATCCACGTCTTTGAAGTATTGCTCGCGACTTTGAGACGTGGATGCCCGCGACGTCAACGCGTTCACGCGCGTTGACGAGCCGAACGTTGCGGGGGGCGCTAAGGCTGCCTCCTAGTCCGCTCGCGTCCTGCATCCTTCCCACCTTCATCTCCGTATCTGTGCCAACGCCGCTCCCCGCGGCGTTGATGCACGGGAGGTGTCAATGAATATCCGTCGTCGGATCGCGGTCGCCGCGGCGACCTTTATGGTGCTCGCGCTGCCGGGCGCTCAGGCGCAAGAAAAACAAGAGAACTACGCCAGCTGGCCGCCGCTGCAGAGCACGTTCGAAATCGACCGGCGGCAACGACATCATGATCAAGGGCTACGACCCGGTCATCCTGCGCGACAAATGCGTGACCACGTTCATGGCGGTGACGCCCGCGCCCGACGTTAACGTCTACTTCAACGTCATCGAGTTCGAGGCGACGCAAGTGCAAGGCGGCACGCTCTGCGCCAACGGCAAGTGGCGCGCGATGGATGGAAGCGCGACAGGCACGACACCGTTCCGAATGTTCTTCAAGGATGGCTCGTTCCGGCGCGCGCCGTGAAGAGGTGTTACCGCGGGATGCCGTAGTGCCGCGGCGGCAGCGGCACCATGCGGCTGGCATTGATGCTCTGGTTGATCTGCCGGTTCAGGGTGCCGCGCCAGGCGTCCTGGCCGATCTTCGGATCGATCTTGGGATAGAGCGCGGCGCGGAATTGCTTTGGATCAACGGCCGGGATCGGCTTCATCTGCACCTGTGGGATCGCGACCCGCTGAGTGGCAAGCTGTTGCTTGATCGACGACAGCCACACCTTCTGCAGCCCGAACATGGCGGCGCCGCCGATGCAGAAAGCCAGCACTGCCTTGATAACAAGACCCATGACACGCCAGTTGTGCACGCCCGTGATCGATACGGGCAGCCTACGGCGCGCAGCTTAAAGGACCCGGCTCGTGGCAATGCCGATTTGCGGCGCAGATCTTTACCGATTGGAAGCCTTTACCAATTGGAAGCCATAGCGGCGCCGAGCTTCGCCTCAATGCCCCGCCGTCTTCGCGTTCGCGACCGTCATCGGTGTTACGCTGTAGACATCCGGGAACAGCGCCTTGAGCTGCTCGACCTTGGGCCGGTCGTTGATGGCGATATAGGGGTGGTTGGGATTCTTGGTGGCGAAGTCCTGGTGATAGTCCTCGGCCGGATAGAACGCCGCCTTGTCGGTATCGGTCTTGGTCACGATCGGCTTCCCGAACACGCGCGTTGCGTCGAGCTGCGCGATATAGGCCTTGGCGACGCGGCGCTGCGCCTCGCTCTGCGCAAAGATTTCGGAGCGATATTGCGTGCCGAAGTCCGGCCCTTGGCGGTTGAGCTGGGTCGGGTCGTGCGCGACCGAGAAGAAGATCTGCAGGATCTTGCCGTAGGAGGTCACACGCGGATCGAAGGTGACGCGCACCGCCTCGGCGTGGCCGGTGCGCCCATAGCTCACGGCCTGATAATTCGCGTCCTTGGCGTCGCCGCCGGCATAGCCCGACACCGCGTTGCGCACGCCCTTGGTGTGCTGGTAGACCGCCTGGACACCCCAGAAGCAGCCGCCCGCGAGCACCGCGGTTTCAAGCCCATCGCTCTCGTTCCCAGCGCTTATGGGCTCGTCGAGCGCCGGCGGATCGATGCGCACCGCAATGGATTCCGAGCGCGCCGTGATCAGCGGCAGCAACGCAAGCACGGGCAGGAGCAGGATCGACAGGCCGAGGGCATTGGACAAGCGCATGGGTCATCCTCCGGCGGCCGCGGGGTGGAGGCGGCCAGCGCATTCTACGATGTTCTACGGTCGAAATGGAGCACCTGTTACGCGCTGAATCGACGCGCGCTGTCGCGGCCCGGAAATCGCGGTGAAATCAGCCCGTTCGTGCCGCGCACAATCGTACCAGTCAATCGGAACTCTGAGGTAGCGGCGATTGTTTCCCCTGTCATGCCTTTGCGCTACGTTGGCCTGTTTTCCGGGAGGAGGTTGTCACCATGGTGAAATTCTTGGCGTTCATCGGCGTTGTTGCGATCGGTGTCGCGGTCGCCGCAGCGGTGTTTTTCTTTGGTGGTTTCTACAGCGTGGCGGCGACCGACGCCGATCCTGCGCTCGTCGATCGCATGCTCATCCAGGTGCGCCAGGCATCGATCGCGCGCCATTCTGCTGTTCCGATGCCGGCCGAGGATGCCAGCGCGGTAGAGGCGGGCGCGCGCGCCTATGCGACGCGCGGCTGCGTCAATTGCCATGGCGCCCCGGGCGCCGACTGGGCGAAGTGGTCGGAAGGGCTGCGGCCCGACCCCGCCGACCTCAAAGAAGTCTCGGGCGAGCGCAAGCCGGGTGAGCTGTTCTGGGTGATCAAGAACGGCATCAAGATGACCGGCATGCCGGGCTTCGCAACGAGCGGCGTGGGCGATGACGAGATCTGGAAGATCGTCGCCTTCGTGAAGAAGTGGCCCTCGGTCACGCCGGAGGACTACAAGGCGTGGACGGCGTCGGCCACGGCACCGCCGCCGGGTTGATCTCACCGCGCGCGGTGCGGCATGCACACATCGTGGCGGGCGTCACGCGAATGTGGCGGTGTAGAAGTGAAGAACAGTGCCACATCGTTCCCTCCCCCCTTGCGGGGGAGGGACAGGGAGAGGGGTGAGCTACAAACTCAGCGGTTGCCCCCAACTCGTTTCGTTTCTCTCGATGCCTAAGCTTGCGGTGGCAGAGAGTTCGCATGCCGAGCTTCATTGCCACCCCCCCTCCCTGTCCCTCCCCCGCAAGGGGGGAGGGAACCGTGTGGCACGCACCTTCGCATCTCACGGCCTGCGAACCTGGCGATGTGTGCATGGCTTGGCGCGAAAGCGGGAATGCTGCGCCGCTACTCCACGCCCTCGACGATGCGGAAGTCGCGCTCGCCAGCGTTGTTGAACACTTTCAGCGCGGCCTGATAGCCGGGGCTGTCGTGCGCAGCGATCGCGGCCGCCACGCTCGGAAACTCGATCACCACAATGCGCTCCTTGATGCCGGCCTCGTAGGCCTGCGCGGCGACGCCGCGCGCCAGGAACTTGCCGCCCGCCGCCGCCAGTGCCGGCCCGGCGAGCTTGGCATAGGCCGCCACCGCCTCCGGATTCGAGATCGATCGATACGACGACACCCAGTACGCCTTCGCCATTGTCTGCTCCGTCACCTGTTCGAGCCCCTAACGGGCGCCGCATCCTTAAAGCAATGCCGGGCGTCCGTCACCCCGGCGGGTGAGCCTTGAAGTAGGCGGCGTCCTCCGCCGACTGCCGCCACTCGCCGTTGCCGCGCCAGTCGATATGGCGGCTCGCCATGTCGGCGCCGTAGCGCACCCGGAACAGGAGCGTGCGATTGGGGCCGTTCTCGTATTCATGCAGCTCGCCCGGCGGATGCACTACGAACGAGCCCGGCACGATGGCGATGGTCTCGTGCGGCGTGCGCATGGTGCCGCCGCCCTCGAAGCAGAAGTAAATCTCGGTCGCGTCCGGATGGCAGTGATAGGGGCTGATCTGGCCCGGCTCCCAGCACGCGACCGTGACGTCGCCTTCTTCGACCTCGCCGAGGATCTTCTCGACGTGCTTCTTCGGGTCCCAAGCCTGCTCCTTGCGTAGATCGAACACCTGCATGGCTTAACCTCCGTGCGTTCCATCTCATAAAGCACGGCCAGCGCCTCGAACAGGTGCCTTCCCTGCCGCCGCCCGATCGGGCATGGTGCCGCCGCCAACGGACCTAGGGGGAATGTGAGTTCATGCTGCAGAAGCCGAAATGCCCGATCATCGCGCTCGAGGAGCACTACGCCGACGACGAGCTGGTCGCGACCTACACGGGGCTCGACGTCAATCCGGTGCCGGCGATCGTGACCCGGCTGCGCGATGTCGGCGAGGAGCGCCTGAAGGCGATGGACGCCGACGGCATCGACATGCAGGTGCTCTCGCACACTGCGCCCTCGACCCAGAAGCTTCCCGCCGACGTGGCGGTCGACTTCTCGCGCCGGGTCAACGACCGGCTCGCCGCAGCTGATCAAGGCGCATCCCGACCCGCTTCGCGGGCTTCGCGGCGCTGCCGACCAGCCTCCGGATGCCGCCGCCGACGAGCTCGATCGCTGCGTCACCGCGCTCGGCTTCAAGGGCGCCATGATCCACGGCCTCGCCAACGGGATATGGCTCGACGACAAGCGCATGTGGCCGATCTTCGCGCGCGCCGAAAAGCTCGACGTGCCGATCTATCTGCATCCGTCGATGCCGCAGCAGCCGGTGATCGACTCCTACTATAAGGAGTACGCCGCCCGTTTATCCGATCTTCCTGCGCGCCGCCTGGGGCTACACGCTCGAGACCGCGACGCAGGCGGTGCGGCTCGTGCTCTCCGGCGTGTTCGACGCGCATCCGAACCTCAAGATCATCCTCGGCCATCTCGGCGAGGGCGTGCCGTTCCTGCTATTGGCGCATCAACAATGCGTTCATGCGCTCGGAGAAGGATTCGGTTCCGTTCCCCGACATCTTCCGCAAGCACTTCTATGTCACCACCTCGCGGCTTCTTCTCCGACACCGCGCTTCTGTGCAGCGTGATGGAGCTCGGCGTCGACCGCATCATGTTCTCGGTCGACTATCCGTTCGAGGCGCAGCCGCCGGCGCCGCGCTGGCTCGCCAACATTCCGCTCTGCGACGAGGACAAGGCCAAGATCGCAAGCGGCAACGCCAAGCGGCTGCTGAAGCTGTAGGTCAATGGTTTGAAGAAACGTAGGCAACAATGAAAGTCGGAATCTTCGATCACGTCGAGCGCGCGGACCGTCCGATCGCCACCACGCTCGACGAGCGCCTGAAATTCGCCGCCGCCGCCGACGAGGCCGGCATCTATTGCCTGCACGTCGCCGAGCATCACGCGACGCCGCTCAATCTCGTGCCGGTGCCGGGCATCTATCTCGGCGCGGTCGCGCGCGCGACCAAGCGCATGCGGCTCGGGCCGCTCGTCTATCTGCTGCCGCTCTATTCGCCGCTGCGGCTGGCCGAGGAGATCTGCATCCTCGACCACCTCAGCAACGGCCGGCTCGAGATCGGCGTCGGCCGCGGCGTCTCGCCGTTCGAGCTCGGCTATCACAAGGTCGCGCACGCGGATTCGCGCGAGATCTTCATCGACGCGTTCAACTGCATGACCGACGGCGCTCACGCAGCGACACGTTCAGCTACACCGGCAAGCACTACACCTACAAGGACGTGCCGATGGCGCTGCGGCCGCTGCAGCAGCCGATGCCGCCGTTCTGGTACGGCTCCTCCAACACCACCGGCGCCGCCTGGTCGGGCGAGCACGGCATGCACTTCGTCGCCAACGGCCCGACCGACTACGCCAAGGTCAACATCGACGCCTATCGGAGGCGCTCGCCAAGCGCGGCGGCCCGGCGGTGGTCGAAGCCGGAATTCCGCGGCGGCGCCGCGATCGGCGCGCTGCGCCACATCGTGATCGCGGAGACCGACGAGGAGGCGCGCAAGATCGCCAAGCCCAACGTCGACTATCACGTCGACAGCCTCAACTGGCTGCGCAAGAAGCACGCCAAGAACGAGGCGCAGGTGCGCGGCCTCGTGCCGCGCGGCGTCACCTTCGAGGAATGGGAGAAGGACGGCATGGCGATCGCCGGCTCGCCCGCGACCGTGCGTGGCCGAGATCGAGCGGCAGACCGACAAGCTCGGCATCAACTATCTGCTCACCTATCTGTTCTTCGGCACGCTGACGCTCGAGCAGGCGATGCGCTCGCTCGAGCTGATGCGCACCGAGGTGATGCCGAAGATCGCGAGATTGTGACCGCGGAAGGCGCGAGTGATCAGCGGTCCAGCATGCGGCCAATGCCGTCGAGCAAGCCGGTGATGCGCGGGTCGTCGGCGCGGCCGGACCAGCCGGTGAGATCGACGGTTTGCGCGAGCGCGAACGTCGCCGGCACCGTGCCGTCGAATGTCACCGCAACGAGCGTGTTGCGGCTGCGGCCATGATGCGCCTCCGTGCGCACATAGTGGGACGTTGCCGCGGCCGCGCTCCAGGCGACCAGGACGCACTTCGCCGCCATGAGCTTGCGCTCGAGCAGCATGTCCCAATTTGGTGAGCCGGGAACGATCTTCGGATCCCAGAACACGGTCCAGCCTTTTGCCGCAATGATGTCGATCAGCGGCTCGATCTGGCGGCGATCCTCGCGCTTGTAGCTCACGAAGATGGCTTCGTCAGGAGTATCGAGCGATGCCTGGCTCGGAACTTCCCCTGCGGGCGACAATGCGTTGTCAGGAGGGGCGGCCACGAGCAGCGGAGCCTCAGACCAGACGGGCGCGTCCTTGGCGCGCTGCTCGAGCGTGTCGATGAGCTCGAGGACCGCGGCGACCACGCGCTGCCGCTGTTGGTCGTCAGCTGTTGTACTCATGCCCTCGCGCCGGCGCTGATCGAGGTGGGCGATGCTGCTCTTGTGCATCAATGCCTCGCGCCGCCACCGCGCCAATGCTGAATGACCGCTCCGGGTGCCGACGTCGAGCCGACGCAGCATATCGTTGAGCACGTCGCTGAGATGACCAGATGCCGTCCCCGACCGCCAAGCTTCGCAGACTATTCGCGCGTCGTGCACTGGACGTGTCTCGGAGCTATTTGGGCATCAGGGTCAGTCGCGCCCACCGCCTGGACAGCACTTCGCCAAGGATGATGGTGATGGCGAGAGCGAGTGGAGCGTACACGAACGCGACCTGGGGATTGGCGTAGGTGATAAGATAGTTGATGCCATTGCCTTGTTCGGCGGGTACGGCAACGCCGAGCAGTTGAAGGACAACATCATTGATCGACCAGGCGAACGTGAACAGCGCCGGGAATCCGATCGTTATCAGCCGTTCTCGCACGCGGACATGAGTTGTCCCACTCAATATCCAGATGAGACATGCGATGACAGCGAGTGCTATCAAGAGCTCGATCGTTCCTGTTGTTGTCACGGTCGCGGTTTTTTCGGGAGGGGATGGAAACCAGCGGGTGATCACGGACGTGATGGCGGATTGAAGGATGCTTGTCGACAAGAAGATACCAAAGAATGACAGAAGTGCCACTCTCATCGATGATCTCAGGATGGTCATCAGTATGAACGCAAGCATGGTCGACAAGGCGACAGAAGTGCCGACCATTCCGGTCACGAACCAAAGATTGAAGCCGATGTTCTGCACGTTCGACGCGGCGAAGAAACTCAGGGCCATGGTCGGAGTGACAATCATGACCGTGCCCAGGAGAATATCGATGAATCGCGGGTACTGGGACATCTGTGGCGACATGCCGCGAATGTAGACACGATCGACGGATATCACCCAGAGAATGAGAGCGCCCGTGGCCATGAGCGTAGCAATGACTGCCAAGATGCTGCCAAGGTCGGTGGTTCCCCACTTTTGCTGCAATGGGCCTCGCCCCAGCCAGAAAAACGGAGCGCCGAAGACGAGCAACAAAAGCCCGCAGCCGAGCGCGACGTCGAGGCGCGCCGCCCAGAGAACCGGCCAGTTCGTCGTCAAATGATTGCTGATCGGCCTAAACGCGGACTGCAGCATTGTTGGCCTCTGCCTCTGGAGTGCTTGCGAGGACGCCCGCGAGCGCCGGGGTCTCGCACATCAGGCTGCGCGTCGAGCGGCTGATGTCCCGGTAGGAATAAAGCTCATTGCCGAAGCGCCGGCGCAGCGCCGTGAACAGCGCTTCGTGCGACGTTCCGTCCGGCAGCACCAGGATGAAGCCCTCGATCGTCTCCTCGATCCCCTGCAGTGCAAAGTCCTGCATGCATTCGACGACGTCGGATTTTGCGGCTCGCAGCGAGATCTCGATGACGACGCGCGTGGCGTTCTTGGCAATATCCTCGAGCCGGCCGGCGAACGCGCATTTGCCGTCGTCCAGGATGACGAGCTGGTCGGCGATGGCTTCGATCTCGTAGAGATGCTGCGACGTGACCACGATCGGAATCGGGATTTTCCAGCGAGGAGGCGATCGCCCTGAGGTCGATCAGGAAGCGCTGGCGTGTGATGACGTCGAGATAGGCGAGCGGCTCATCGAGCAGGAGCAGCTTTGGCTGCGCCACCAGCGCCCGCGCGAGCTCGAACCGGATCTTGTAACCGCCCGAGATCTCGTCCCATTGGGCGTTCTCGTAGTCCTGCAGGCCGTAGCGGGCGAGCTGCCAGTCGACCAGCTCCTGGTTGGCGACCCCGCGCGCCCCATAGGTCGCGGCCACAAAGTTGAGGTTGTTGCGCAGGCGGCCGTACCAGCGCTCGGGGAGTTGCGGCACGAAAGCCACTTTCGATTTGACTGTGAGCCAGTCATCACCGACCGACTGCAGCATCGGATAGGTCAGGTGGCCTGAATCAGGTTGCAGCTCGCCGTTGACGAGGCGCAGGAACGTCGTCTTGCCGCTGGCGTTACGGCCTACGATCGCCGTGATCTCGCCGGCGCGGAGCTCAAGCGAGATGGGGCCAAGGCGAAAGCTGCCGTGCTCGTACTTGCGAGCCAGGTCCCGGCATTGGAAGACGACGAAATTGTCGGTTTGCTGCGCCTTGCGCCAATTGCTGAAATAGTTCTGGCGGCTCTTCTCGAGGGTGAGGCTGTTCCCGCGGCTCTCCACTGGCGGCAGGGATCGCCGGCACTGCCGTCGCCGGACGATTGGGCGTCACGTCAATCAGCGTAGCGGTGTCGATCACCTCGTGATTGCTCGCGCCAGTTGCCGTCGTCATGAGGCCGACAGGCCGATCCGGCTCGTGGGCTGCGGTCGCGCCATTGGCGGGGAAGTCGCGCCGAACATCGTCCACCAGATCAAGACAGGCGTGGACAATGACATTGATGTTGTCGGGCTCGGGCAGCCCAAGGCTCTGCGCCTCCCGCCAGCGATGGTAGCGTGAGCACAGCGCCAGCACGTTGCGCTTCTTGGCTGGGGAGAAATCCCGAATGAAATCCTGCAGATTCGCAAACGCGTCGCGATAATTGGCTTCCCCAATCAATCGCTCGATCTGCTCGCAATAGCCGCTAAAGAGATCGCCAATCGCGATCTGTCCGACTGTGGTCACGACATCGCCTCACGTTAACGACTCTCGAACGGCTCTCGCACAGCTGGGCGAAAGCATGCTGCCTCGATTGCCCGCGCCCTCCCGCTCAGGTTAATGGTTAAAATCGAGCAACGATAGCAACCCTGCGGATCGGCCAAAGGTAAGAAGAAGTAGAATCTGTCTTTTTCTGGTCGTCACGGGGCGGGGCTCCACCGGCTGGGGTCCACCAAATGGGGGATGGCTGAACGCATGCCGATCGTGATCACCGACGCCGACGCGGCGCGCCTCCTTTCGATTCCGGAGGCGATCGAGGCGATGCGGGTGGCGTTCCGCGACCTCGCCGAGGGGAGGGCGGTCAATCCGCCGCGCTTGCGTTATGGCATCGAGACGCCCGATCGCGGCCGGCGCTACACCGCCAACATCCACGCCGGCGCAGTCGCAGAGCTATTCGGTCGCCTGCGTGCGCGCAGGCTCCAACTTCACGGTCGCGACCAACGATCCGCAGCGCAAGGCGCTCGCCGATCCCGACGCGCCGAACTGGACCATCATCGTGCTCTACGATCTCAACGACTGGCGAGCCGCTCGCCTTCATGCACGAGTCGTATCTCTCGGGCTTGCGCGTGGGCGCGACCAGCGCGCTGGCGGTCTCCGAGGTCGCCGCGCCCGGATGCCTCGGTGCTCGGCCTCTTCGGCACCGGGCAGCAGGCGCTTGCCGGGTTGCCGGGCGATCTGCGCGGTGCGGCCGATCAAGCGCGTGCAGGTCTTCAGTCCGAATCCGGCGCACCGGCAGGCGTTCGTGAAGCGCATGGCGGGAGAGAACGTCGAGGTCGTTGCGGTCGACGATCCGCGCGAGGTCGTGCGCGGCGCGCACGTCGTCTGCTGTGCGACCAATTCAAAGACGCCGGTGCTTCGCGGCGACTGGCTCGAGCCCGGCCAGATGGTCATCACCATCGCCAATTCCGATGTGCTCAATACGCGGCGCGAGGTCGACGAGACGACCTTCGCGCGTGCGAGCGCGATCATCATCAACGACTGGGAGAGCGTCACCGCCAACCGCCAGGTCGAATTGCTGGAGCCGATCGAGAAGGGGCTGGTCAAGCGCGAGACGTGCACACGCTCGGCGATCTCGTCGCCGGCAAGGCCAAGCTGCGCCGCGATCCGGGCGCGATCGTCTACTACAAGAACAACACCGGGCTCGCGATGCAGTTTGCGGCGTGCGGTGCCATCGTTCACCGCAAGCTCGCGGCCGAAGGAACCACGCGCACCATTCCGCTTGAATGGTTCGCAAGTGCACGCGGCTGAAACCCAGGCGGCCGAAACCTAAGTGTTTTCAATGATTAGCCGTGTGCGACGCACCATAAATATCATGAATGTTCCAAAATATTGCTTGAAAGAGTCCTCGACACGGTATTTAGTCACGTGCCATGCTCTGGGTGTTTAGGTGATCTCGAGCGGCCCGCGGCGTCGGCGAGCCAGGCTTTCGTCTCCTTGGAGATGTGCGCGGAATGATTGTCGCGAATCAGCTGCATCGCGGTGTGCGACCGGATAGGCGCCATCGCGAAGCTTGATGAACTCGACGAACTCGCGGCTTCATGCGGTCCTTGACCAGTGCTGCACCTGGCCGATGACGAGATCGATGCCGGCCAGCAAGCTGACTGTGCCGTGACGCTTGTATTCATGATCGCGCGCGAAGATCGCATGCACGCCGGGCTCCGGCGGCAGGTCCGGGGCGCGTCGTTGCGATCGCCTGACTGCCGGGCGTCTCGTCATAGGAGATGTTCGCCACCGCTTCGCTCGGCTTCCTGTTCTTCGTCGCCGCGCCGCGGCCTTCTTCGGATCTTCACCTTGCGCTAAACGCACGACTTGCGGCTATCTTTTCGGCTAATTCGGGTCGCGTTGTTCCTGGTTACGCACCTTGTGCGGCTTCACCTCTGCTTCGTCTACGATCGTTGCGCACCGTGCCTTGCGCCAGCTTGGCCGGCATCATGCCCATCGGCCGGTCCGTGTCGCGAGCATGCCTCGCCAGGCCGCGTTGTTTATAAGCCGGGTAGGACATGGCCGGGACTGATGTTGCGGACGCCGAAGGCGATCCGACGACGTGTTACTGCGTGCGCGCCGTCGAAAGGCGTTGCGCGGCTCATGGCCACCTTTGGCGTCGTCTGTGGCCTATGGCTTCTGGCCGCGAGCCGCTGGATCCTCACCGACACCGTCGTGCCCTGGGACTCCAAGAACCAGTTCTACGCCTTCTTCCGCTTCCTCGCGTCATCGATCCATGCCGGCGTGTCGCCGTTCTGGAATCCCTATCACTACGGCGGCCATCCGAGCGTCGCCGATCCGCAATCGCTGATCTTTGCGCCGCTGTTCGTGCTGTGGGCGCTGTTCGATCCGGCGCCGTCGCTGCGCGCGTTCGATCTCATCGTGTTTGCGCATCTGCTGATCGGCGGGCTGGCGATCGGCGCGATCGGCTGGCGGGCGCGCTGGCCGGTGGCGGCCTGCGTGCTGGCGGCGGCGCTGTTCATGTTCGGCGGCGCCGCCGCGGGCCGGCTGCAGCACACCGGCATGATCATCAGCTACGGCCTGTTTCCGCCGGCGTTGCTGCTGCTGCAGCTCGCGCTCGAGCGCCGCTCGCTCGCGATCGCGGCTGGGCTTTGCGCGTCGTTGCGTCGGCGCTCGCGCTCGGGCGCAACCAGGTCGCGATGCTGCTGTGTTTCGTGCTCGCCGCCGTGGCGGTCGCGCGAGATCGCGACCGCGGCGCGTCCGCTGCGCTATCTGCGCGAACGCGCCGCCGTGCTGGCCACGATGGCGATCGTCGGATTTGCGCTGATGCGCGGTGCCGTTGCTGCTCACCATGCAGTTCGCGGCGCTGTCGAACCGTCCGAGCCTCACGCTCGACATCGCGCTCAAGGGCTCGCTCTATCCGGCGCACCTGGCGCAGCTGATGGTGGCCGACATCTTTGGCGTGCAGGACTATTTCTGGGGACCGGGCCCGGCGACCGTGCCGGAGATCGGCCTATACCGACGACTCGTTCAACTACATGTTCGTCGGCTTCGTGCCGATCGTGCTGCTGCTCTGGTTCGGCATTCGTCGGCGGCGGCGCGTTCCGGCGCGGCCGGCGTGCTGATCACGGCCATTGCGGCTGCGGCGCTCCTCTATGCGCTCGGGCCGCTACACGCCGCTGTTCGCGCTGGCGTTCGAATGGGTGCCGGGCGTCGACAAGTTCCGCCGCCCGGTCGACGCCAATTTCGTGCTGGTCGTGGCGCTCGCGCTGCTCTGCGGGCATCTGCTCGCCGACTACGTGCGTGACGGGCTGCCGCGTCGGCGCATCGTCGCCGAGCATCGCGGTCGTCGCCGGCGTCGCTCGGCGCTGCTCGCCTGGGCGGTCATGTTCTCGGCGCAGCCGGGCCACGGCATGGAGGCGCTCGTCGCGGTGCTCAAGACCGCGCCGATCGCGCTCGGCGTGATCGCCGTCGCTCGCGTTCGCGCGCACGCCGCGCGCGCGCGTCGTCGCGGCGTCTGTGGTGACGCTGATCGCGGTCGGCGATCTGTTGTGGTGGAACGTCGCGTTCCGTCTCAATGCCGAGCGGCACTCGGCCTATGCGGTGCTGGAAGAGCCCAGGCCCGCCGATGCGAAGGTGCTCGATTTGATCGAGCGGCTGGTGCGCGAGCGCCAAGCCCTGGGCGAGCGTCCGCGCATCGAGGTCGTCGGCATGGGCGGGCCGTGGCAGAACCTCGCGATGGTGCGCGGGCTCGAAGCGACCAACGGCTACAATCCGCTGCGCATCGGCTTCTACGACCGGCTGGTCTCGCCGGGCGAAGGCAACTGGCGGCTCGATCTGCGCGACTTCCCGGCCTCCTTCGACAACTACGATTGCGCGCTCGCGCGCGCGCTCGGGCTCGAATTCGTGGTGCTCGACCGCCCGATCGAGCAGGTGCCGCATCTCGCGCGCCGGCCGGTCGCGGACGTGCTGCAGGCCGGCCCCGACGTGTGGATCTATCGGCTGCGCGATCCCGCGCCGCGGCTCAAGTTCTTGCGCCGCATCCAGGTCGCCGACGCCGACGCCACCACGCACGACTGGCCAGCTGCTCGCGAGTCCCTCGCCCGATCGCGTGCTGATCGACGACGACACGCCGCCGTCCGGCATCTATCCGGCGGAAGCAAGCGCCGGTCGCGCCCGCATCGTGTCCTGGCGTCCTGACCGGGTCGAGATCGAGACCGACAGCGATCTCGGCGGCATGCTGGCGCTGCACGACATCTACTATCCGGGCTGGATCGCCGAGATCGACGGTGCGCGTGCGCCGATCCTGCGCGCCGACGTGCTGTTCCGCGGCGTCGAAGTGCCGGCCGGCCGGCACAGGATCGTGTTCCGCTTCGCCCCCTTCGCGCTCGACAACCTGCGCAACGCCTTCAGGCTGATGACGCACCGGCCGGAATAGGCGCGGCATTCAGACCCGGCGCGCTCCGCGCCATAATCTTTGCATGCAAATGTCGGAACGCAGCGTGCCCCGGCGTCTTTAGGCTGGGGCCGCCACTCGAACCAGTGCCACCCGGCGGCCGCACGCAAACATGCAAGAGGTTCAGTCATGAAAGTCATGGTGATAGTCAAGGCCACGAGGGCGTCGGAAGCCGGTCAGATGCCGAGCGAGCAGCTGTTGTCCGACATGGGCAAGTTCAACGAGGAACTGGTGAAGGCCGGCATCATGCTCGCAGGCGAGGGCCTGCACCCGTCGAGCAAGGGGGCGCGGGTGCGCTTCTCGGGCAAGGGCCGCGCCGTCATCGACGGGCCCTTCGCCGAGACCAAGGAGCTCATCGCCGGCTTTTGGCTGTGGAAAGTGTCATCGCTGCAGGAGGCATTGGACTGGGTCAAGCGCTGCCCCAATCCACACGAAGAGGAATGCGAGCTCGAGATCCGACCAGTGTTCGAGGTCGAGGACTTCGGCGATGCGGCGACGCCAGAAATCCGCGAGCGGGAAGCGCGCCTGCGAGCGCAGGTGGCAGAGAGAAAGTAGGGGTGAAGGGTTTGCTCGTTTGCTGGGCTCCAGAGCGCAAGTGCGCTCTCGAGCCGCATTCGGCCTCGACATTGCCTTCATGCATCGCTTAGGATTTTGGCATGACTGTCAAGGTTCGTAATCTTCAGGTCGATGCCAAGACCGCTGAATTGCTGGAAGCCCGTGCGGCGGCGCGTGGGTTGAGTGTGGCGCAGTTGCTGGCCGATCTTGCAGCGGCTGATGAGGCGCTGCCGCCGGCGCTCGAAGCCATGCGAAACGCCGGCGCTGGTCCCTGGGCGCCCGACGTGCTGGCCGAAGACGCTCGCCGCCTTGCCGCCTTCAAACATAGCCGTGAAGGCGTGCCATGGGATGAGGTCGAGGCCTGGATGAAGACCTGGGGCACACCGCAGGAGCGTCCCGCGCCCAGCCCGCGAAAACTGTGAGATTGATCGTCTCCAAGGAAGCGGCAGCCGATCTCGTGCGGCTGCGAGAATTCCTGATGGATCGAAATCCGGGCGCCGCCCAACGCGCCGCTGCGGCTATCTCCAATGCGATCCGCTCGCTCGGTATGTACCCCGAACGTGGACGTCAATCTGCTGTCACCAATGCACGTGAATTGGTCGTACCGTTCGGGCGCTCAGCCTATATCGTTCGGTACGCTCTTCTGACCGAAACCGATGAGGTCATCATTCTTCGTGTGTGGCACGGGCGCGAGCAGCGTGAATAGCCTGTCGTAATTCTTCTTGGCTAGTCTAGAGCTTCATCCGCATTGCGGCCAGCGATTGAGCCACCCGGCCCATCTATTTCGCCTGCTGCAGGTTCAGCTTGCGCACCACCTGGTCGAAACGCGCCATGTCGCTTCGCACGAATGCCGTGTAGTTCGCAGTGCCGTTCTCTTCCATCACCATGCCGAGCTGCGTCATGCGCGCGGCCATCGCCGGCTCGCGCAACGACTTTGCGGCCTCGGCTTGGAGCCGTGCGACAATTCTTGGCGAGGTGCCGGCCGGCGCCTGCAATCCCATCATGGTCGCTACGTTGAAGCCCTTCACGCCGGCCTCGTCGCAGGTCGCGATTGACGGGGTCGATGGCGAGCGCTGCGCGGTGCTGATGCACAGCCCGCGCAGCTTCCCGGCCGCGATCAACTCAATGACATTGGGGATGCCGGACCAACCGGCCTGAATCTCGCCGGTCAGCAGCCCGTTCACCATGGCCGACCCGCCGCGATACGGCACGTGCAGCAGATCGATGCCGGTCTGTTCGGCGAAGATCGCGAATGTCAGCTGGTGGATCGAGCCCGCGCCAGCGGAACCGAAACTCATTTGCCCTGGCTGTTTCTTTGCAAGCGCGATGAATTCAGCAAGTGTCTTCGCCTGGACATCAGGATGGGTCACCAGGATGGTCGGCAGGGTCACGAGCGCCGTGACCGGGGTGAAATCCTTGATCGGGTCGTAACCGAGGCCCGGGGTGAGCGCCGGGTTGATGGCGAGCGCGCCTAAGTCGCCAAACATCAGCACGTGGCCATCGGGTGGGGCCTTCGCGACGGCGTTAGCCGCCACTACGCCGCCCGCTCCTGGCACGTTCTCGACGATGAACGGTTTGCCGAAGGCCGCGGTGAATTTGTCGGCAAGCAAGCGGGCCATCACGTCGGGATTGCCGCCCGGTCCTGCGGGTGCGACCAGTCGCACGGTCCGTGTCGGCCACGTATCGTCCTGCGCGGCCGCCTGCGACGCAAAGGCCAGCGCAAGGCCAAGCATCAGGGCCGTCGACGTCTTCACCGCCATTGCCCCTTTCCCCAAACTTGTGGGCACTTTGATGCCCCCACGCTTAAGAGCGACCGGAGCACATCGCGAGAGTGGACGCCAAATTCCTGACCGCGGCAAGTCGCTGGTCGAGGATCGGCGCCGCTCTGTTCGGCGGGATCACGGGTGCAGCGGCCGGCCTTTGTATCGCTCCGCCGACCTCACACGTTTTGTTCGGGCCTCCGTATCGTGCCGGGCATCATCGATAGGCCACCGCAATCTTTCCAGGCGCGCTCGGGTCAACTCCTTCCGGAGCGGTGGCCGATGGCGGCTTTTCTGTGGATACGAACGGATCGTTGTGGTTGTAGCGGATCATTGTCCCATGTGCGGGCCGTTCGGCAGAGCGAACGATGGCTCGGGAATCATTTGCGCTTCTGGTGTGCGGTCTTTGGATACCGCGCGTCACTCGGAGCCATCCATGCTCACCATTTTGCCCAGGAGCTAAGACATAGAATCAGCGTCCAGCACCTTCGTCGCCATGGCGTATTCAGCTCGTTCATCGCTGTCCTTTTGGGCATGTCGCGAAGGGCGGACACCGGTCTTGGGGCGAACGGGGAGAGGCGGATTGAGCAAGGGGCTTACTGCAGTCTTTGTGGTTCATCACGAATATCAGCGCGACGACGATACGGACGAGATCAAGCTCATCGGGATCTACTCGAGCGAGGCCAAGGCCAAATTGGCGATTGAGCGGCTGCGCGTGCTGCCGGGCTTCAGCGAATGGCCGGACGGCTTCAGTGTGGATTGTTATCCGATCGACGCGGATCACTGGATCGAAGGTTTGGTCCAGCAGTAGCGGTCTGCTTTCTAAAGGCGTTGAGCCTCGGGGCAAAAAGCTTCGGGGCGAAAGCCTTTTGGGCTGTTGACGCCCGGGCCTGTTCGGTAGGGCAGGCGCCGGCGCCTTGCCTTGCCAGCAATTTCATCGCTTGATGACGTTGGCAGAACGCACCCAAGGTGCGTTTTTTCAACGATCGTGATGTGAGATCATACTGGAACAGAGGATGGGTCCATGCTCGCTGCCTTGCTCGCGCTCGTCTTTGCTCTCCCGGCGCCGGCGTCTGCGCAGACGGCGCCCTCGGGCAAGCCGATCACGATCGTGGTGCCATTCCCGCCTGGGCCTTCGCTCGATCTCGTGGCGCGGCTGACGGGCACAAGGCTTGCCGAAGCACTGGGGCAGCCGGTCGTGGTCGAGAACCGCACGGGAGCCAACGGCACGCTCGGCTCCAGCGCGGTGGCGCGTGCGGCGCCCGACGGCCATACGCTCCTCTTCACCACGGCGTCCACCCATGTGACGGCCGTGCACCTGATGAAGAGCCTGCCTTACGACCCGGTGAAGGATTTCACGCCAATCGTCGCGGCGGTCGAGCCGGTGACCTGCCTCATCGTCAACAGCGCGCTGCCGGTCAACTCGGTCGCCGAGCTCGTGGCCTACGCCAAGGCGCGCCCGGGCATGCTCAGCTACGGCTCTTCCGGCGTCGGCTCGGTGTTTCATCTGGTGGGAGAGCTGTTCAACCAGACGGCGGGCGTGAGCATCAATCACGTTCCCTATCGCGGTGTCGCGCCCGCCCTGCAGGACGTCGTCGCCGGCCACATCCCGATGGCCTTTCTCTCGATCTCGAACGCGCTGGCCCTCGGCGACAACGCGGGCATCAGAATCCTCGCGGTGCTGCAGCCTCAGCGCTTCGCGCGCCGGCCGGACATCCCATCGATGTCGGAAGCCGTTCCGGCGTTTCGCGCGCCCTCGTCCTGGTTCGGCGTGTTCGGGCCGGCCGGCCTGCCGGCCCCGATGGTGGCGAGGCTCAACGGCGAGATCAACAAGACGCTGGCTGCAGCCGACGTGAAGGCCAAGCTTGATGAGAACGGCCTGTCTGTGATCGGCGGCTCGCCGGAGGATTTTCGCGCCCTGATCGTCGATGGCCTCTCGAGCTATGGCGCAATCATCAAGGCGGCAGGCATCAAGCCGGAATAGCGCGCCGCTTAGCTCGTCAACGATTTCGTAACCGTTCGTCAACCTGACCTTTACGAGCCCCTACCATAATGCTGCTTGGGACCGGGGACTATGATCAACGCATCTGTGAACAGCTATCGGTTCGATCGCTCGTGGGCGACACGAACGCCGACGCGAGCGCTCGGCTGCCGATGAACGCCGCCATGAACCTGCTCAGCCGAGTTGATGATGCCATTGCGAGCGGATCGCTCGGCCGGCAGGCCGAGATGCTCCGCCACGTGACCGATCTGTTCGTGGTCGGCTCGCCGCAATGTACCGAAGAGGACGTCGCGGTCTTCGACAGCGTGTTCACGCGGCTTGCCGCCGAGATCGAGACTGCGGCGCGGGCGCTGCTGGCGACCCGTCTGGCTCCGATTCCGAACGCGCCGCCGATCACCATACGGGCGCTGGCGCTTGACGATGCAATCGAGGTGGCGGGTCCGGTGCTCAAGCAATCCGGGCGGCTGGATGACCCGACCCTGATCGAGGTGGCAAACATCAAGGGGCCTGAGCATCTGCTGGCAATCTCGCAGCGGCCAACATTGAGTGAAGCCGTCGCCGAGGTGCTGATCGTGCGTGGCGACCAGATGGTCGTTCTCAGCACGGCCGAGAACCGTGGCGCGAGGTTCTCGGAAACCGGGTACTCGACACTGGTCCGCCGCGCGGAGGGCGATGAACGGCTCACGCTGAGTGTGGGCTCGCGGCCGGAGATTCCGCTGCACCATTTCCTGCGGCTGCTTGACAAGGCGTCCGAAACAGTGCGCGCCAAGCTCGAGGCGGTCTATCCGCAGGCCAAGCACCAGGTTCGCGAGGCCGTGAGCGAGGCGGCCGGCCGCATCGAGAGCGACGTCCTCGACAAGATTCGTGACCATGCGGCAGCGATGGCGTTCACCGAGGCGCTGCACCGGGTGGGCCAGCTCGACGACGAGCGGCTGCGAAGCTTTGCGCAGTCGGGGCGCTACGCTGAAACCGTGGCGGCGCTGGCGGTCATGAGCGACCTGTCGCTCTCGTTCGTCGAACAGGCGATACGGCAGGAACGTGCCGAGATGATCGTTGTCATCATCAAAGGGCTAGCGCTGTCTTGGCAGACCGCAAAGGCGGTGCTTGGCTTGCGCGTTCGCAATGGCGGCGGCGGGTCGAACCAGTCGATCGAGGAGCTGATGGCGAGCTTCGAGCGGCTCAAGACCGCGACTGCACGCGAGCTCATCCGCTTTTATCGCCAGCGCGAGCAGCACAAGCCGCCTCGTCGCTCCCAAGCGTAGTGGCGCCCGCACAGCCGGCGTAAACTTTTTGTTGTGAGGCTTGAGGAGCTATGCGCGCGCAGCAACTCCGCGCGTATCACATATGCGCGACCGGCGGCCCATGGTTACCACGCGCCGACCATTCGGCCGATATCGTAGATGACGGCACCTACTGCGCAAGCCGCGAGTCCACCACCCACAAGGGCCAGCAGAAGCGCGGAGTTGGCGCGTAGAAGTGTCTCCTTCTCCATGAAGTGCGCCATAGCTCTCGTCCTGTCCGCATAGTCGCATCCCCAACACTGACCTAAGTCCCATAACTCCCTTTGGCCAAGGGGGATCTGACAAGGCAGGGTTGCGCGACATGCGGGGCTCTCGCGGTCCGGTTATGTGGCCGTTACGCCACTGATCGGTAACAGGCGAAGCTAGCCCCCGCGACAGCGCGTCGGGCGATTGATAAGGAAGGCGTGCGGCGCCGAGATGGAGAAGAAGCGTAAATGCTGCAGAAGCCGAAATGTCCAGTGATTGCACTGGAGGAGCACTATTGGGATGAGGAGCTTGCTGGTCATGCGCAGGGTGTGGAGCGCAATGCGAACATCACCAAGCGCCTGTTCGACATGGGCGAGTTACGCCTCAAGGAGATGGATGAGGCCGGGATCGACATTCAGGTGATCTCTCACGGAGCGCCATCTGCGCAGAAGCTGACCGGTCCCGAAGCCCCCGCGATCGCGGCGCGGGTCAATGACCGCCTCGCCGCGGTCGTGAAGGCCAGGCCGGACCGCTTCGCTGCGTTTGCGGCGCTGCCGACCTGCGATCCGGTTGCCTCCGCCAACGAGCTTGAGCGCACCGTGACCAAGCACGGCTTCAAGGGCGCCATGATCCATGGGCTCACGGGCGGCCTGTTCCTCGACGACAAGCAGTTCTGGCCGATCTTCGAGCGCGCCGAAAAGCTCGACGTGCCGATCTATCTGCATCCGTCGATACCGCATCCGGCAGTGACGGAGGCCTACTACAAGGACTACATCCAGGATTTCCCGATGGTGATTCGCGCCGCCTGGGGCTTCACGGTCGAGACCGCCACGCAGGCGATCCGGATGGTTCTGTCCGGCGTGTTCGACAAGTATCCGAACCTCAAGATCATCATCGGACATCTCGGCGAAACGCTGCCATTCCTGTTGTGGCGCATCGACCAGGCGCTGTCGCGGCCGGGGGCCAAGCCGTTGTCGTTCCGCGACGTCTTCTCAAGCCACTGTCTATCTGACGACCAGCGGAAACTTCTCCAATCCGGCACTCTTGTGCTGCGTCCAGGAACTCGGCATCGACCGGATCATGTTCGCGGTCGACTGGCCGTTCGTGGCGAATCCACTTGGCACCAAGTGGGTGGACACGATTCCGCTGTGC
The DNA here is from genome assembly GCA_963745515.1 of uncultured Alphaproteobacteria bacterium. Classification (GTDB taxonomy): domain Bacteria; phylum Pseudomonadota; class Alphaproteobacteria; order Rhizobiales; family Xanthobacteraceae; genus VAZQ01. The sequence goes on along the minus strand of CAVUXO010000001.1, from coordinate 1,157,000 downwards.
GACGAGGACAAGATCAAGATCCTCAGTGGCAACGCCAAGCGGCTCCTGCGCATGTGAGGCGCACCCGCCGTGGCTTACGGGCTGTCGCTCACGGACTGCCGCTCACTCGGCAGTCCACATTTTGTCGTAGCCGGTGGTCTTGTCAGTCTTGCTGTTAGGGCCGAGCTTGTGAAAGCCTAACAGTGGGTAGCCGGTATTCGCAAACTGCGGCGGAGCAGAGAGCCAGCGCGGCCGGCTCCTCGCCACCTTCCTTTTCTGTGGCTTCTTGACGGCCGGCTTGCTGGGGGGCAGGGGGACCGGCAGTGCGATCGGATGCTCGGGTGGAACGAAGCCGTGTCCGGCGGTCGGAAATCCCGGCAGTGCTCCGACCCGCTCGCTCGGCTCGAGCGGCTCCTCATCGTCGGCCGGCTGAATAGGGGCGGCCTTGGTCTCGGGGATCGCGGCCACCACGTCGACGGGCTCCGGCTCCTGTTGAGGCGCGACCACTGGGGACTCGGCGGGTGCGGGTAATGACGTTGCAGCTATCGTCGCGGGCGGCGTATCGAGCGCCGGCTGCTCAGTGGCCTCCGCAGCCTCTGGCTCCCGGGTCACCTCGTTTTGGGGCATCTCGCGCTGGCTCGGCGTGACGGCCTCGGTCGCCTCGGGGGCAGGTGCGGTGATCGCAACGCTCGCCTGCGGCGCTTCGGGCACTTCGGCCTTTGCCACCGTTGCGGGGCGCGATCGGTTGGCGAGGAGGCCCCAGTCCGTGGGGTCGGGAAAGGCCAGCGTGCGCCAGGGATCGTCCGCCGTGGCGCTCCGGTGGTGCGCCATTTGGACGGTCGCAGCCAAGCCAAAAACCGCCACGATCAGCAGCGCGCAAGCCAGCACTGCGCCGATGGCGAAGCGAAGATCGGGCATTCCGCATCCATCCGCGGCGGCACGGTATGGCCTGCCGTGATTCGCCGCCCGCGCCCAATCTGAATCGTTCGGAACAAGGGATCAAGAGTTCGATCGCCACGCGGAGCGTGCGGGGGGGGGCAGGGCCGCACGCCGGGCGAGTCGCGCCCCGCAATTGTCCCCGAAGCCCCGGCATTGTATGAAAATGCGCCCGCTGGCGTCCGCCGTCGCGGTTCGGGCCCGTAGCTCAATGGTTAGAGCCGGCCGCTCATAACGGTCTGGTTGGAGGTTCGAATCCTCCCGGGCCCACCAGGCAGTCCTGCGCTTCCGGAGATTTCCTGAAGACGTGCGAATAGGCCGCCGAATTGGCGGGGTTTTCGTGCGGCGCTTCGGTCTCTGAGACGGGCAATCGCTCGCTGGAGGGCCATTTCGACGCGTGTGTCTCTGGCCTCAAAAACCCGTTTCCCGGAAACGGAGATCGGCGAATGCAGAGACCGGTTCGAATGCGGTCGATCTGGCGGCAAGTCCGAGCATCTGGTGCTGTCGAGACCATTCGGCCGGCATATCGCGAAGACGGACGACGCCAATGCCATGGGGCAGCCGACCTTCGATGGCCGCCTGGACTAGATCGGGCGCTATGAACGCAAGCGAGATCGTCATGTTGACCTTGCGGACACTGCACCGCTCGCGCTTGGCAATGCTCTCGGCATTGGCGTTTGCGTCGGCGAGAAGTTCAGCGAGCCAGCGGCGGCCTCGCGCGATGGATGCGACCAGAAGTCGCGCGAGACTCCGAACGTATCGGACGAGCGTGCTGCGCCCGCAGCCCAGCAGGGCAGAAAATCTCCGACGCCGCGTCGAAGGTGTCTTGCGCCACTGGACATCTCAAGGTGCTCCTTACTCGGTTGACTTCGACGATTGGGTTCTCGGTGCGATTGCGTAAGGCGGATGACCAGTTGCTCCGAGTGGACCTCGACGCGCACGACGTGGGCGTCTCAATGAGCCTGCGGTCATCAATCGGCGAGGCCGGTTTGACGTGTTCCCTAACGACCCTCACGACCAACGCTTCGATGTCGGATGCCGACACCCGGCGGACCGATCCGGCGTTCGCGGGCCGGCCCTGCAGCAGGGCAGATGATAGATAGTACCGATACTTGACGCCGCCCTTGCGAACGTGGCTTGGGCTCATGCGGTTGCCCCGGTCGTCGAAGATGCGGCCGATTAGCTGCGCTTCGGACTTTCATCCGCGCGGCGTTGTGGCTGTTCACCTTTTCGGTCAGCCTGGCCTGGACGGCATCGAACAGGGCCCGATCGACAATGGCGGCTGCTCGCCGTGCACCTCGCCCTTGAAGGTTACTTCCCAATAGAAGCGGTTGCGAAGCAGATGGCCGAGCGATCCACGGGTGAATGGGATGCCTCCAACCGTCTCGGCGGTCTTGAGCGTCCGCGCCTTGGTGACGATGCCACGCTTGCGCAGATCGGCCATCAGCAGAGTGAGGCTTCCAAGCCGCAGATAGGTCTCCGAAGATGGTTCGGACCCGCTGCGCCTCGATCTCGTTGATAGTGATCTTGCGATCCCTGGTGTCGTAGCCGAGCGGCGCCATGCCGCCGACCCACAGCCCCTTGCGCTTGGAGGCCGCGATCTTGTCCCGGATGCGTTCGGAGGTGACCTCCTTGCCAAGTACGTGAAATCTGAGCTGGAGGCATCGCGTACGACCGAACGCCGAACGCCAATGCAATGCTTTGCTTGGAAGTCGCTTTAATCAATTCGTACGAAGGCTATCGCCCCTAAACCTAGGGACAATATCACTTACCCAAAGAACAATACTCAAAGCCGCTCCGCCACCAGATTGGGCACAGTCCCGTGGGGCGCTTTGCCGACGCATCAGGTGACGCCCGCGCTCCGGTGGGTTCTACCCGACGACCTTCCTCGGGATGTCGCCTTCTGGCCCTAATGCGACATGCAGGCCGCGCGCGCCAATGTCTGCTTCTCCGGGTACAGCGGACTCGTTGTGCTCACTTTGAGTTCTTCCGTTCGTGACCCGAAGGCGACATGGGCCGGGTCGAAATCGGCCCCGCGAGATTGAAGCGCCGGAGATAGGGCTTCAATCTCACGCGGGCAGCGCGGCCTAGTGACTGACCCCGAGATCATGGCGGGCACATTTGAGCTTGCGAAGGACCGCGGAGTATTGCGCGTTGGCTCGATGGAGCTGCGGTCGCGCCATCGCATAAAACTGATGAGCGGCGCCTTCCTTGAGTATAGATATCTTAAAGCCCTCGTCGCGTTTGGCAAATCGATGCACAAATCGTCGCAAATTCTATCGCGACGCCGTTATGTTACTGATTCTTGACGTGCGCTATCGCCAATAGTACGAGTAGGTGGGGGCCACGGCCAGCTTGTTTTCACGGCCGATAATGAAAAACGTACGGGTGGGGGCGAGTAGCGACAATATCCGAACTGCGGCTGCATCAGACGACAGCGCTTTGCGCGTCGGTTGGGCGGCCGTCGACGCGCAGCGTCCGGATGAGGCGGAGCGCGTTGCGCGCGCAGTGCTGAGCGGGCATCCGCAGCATCTGGGCGCGATGCATCTCCTCGGGCTCGCGCTCCTGATTCAGAAGCGTCCACGCGAGGCGGTCGGGCCGCTAACGGAGGCTGCGCGCGACAGCACCGATCCGCTGCTCGAGACCCACTATGCGCTCGCGCTGCGCGATGTTGGGCGCAAGGACGAGGCGATCACGTGGCTTGAGCGCGCGATCAGCCGCCGGCCCGTATTCGCGCCGGCCTTCCACGAGCTTGGCCTCATCCTTTGCGGCCTGCGCCGCTACGACGAAGCCGAAGCTGTCCTCAAGCAAGGGATCGAGCTGGCGCCATCAGTGTCGGATCTCTCGGTCGAGCTCGGCGGTGTCTATATCTGCAGAGGCGATCCGGCAAACGCCAAGGTCGCGTTCGCGCGCGCATTGGCGCTCGCGCCCGGCTATATGCGCGCGCTGCACGGCTTCGGCACCGCGCTCCTGCTCGAAGGCGAGTACGAACGCGCCGTCGAGCAGTTCCGGCGCGTGCTGGCGCACCGCCCGGACCATCTTCGTGCCCGGCTCGATCTCGCCCACTGTCTGCTCGAACTCGGGCGGTTCGAGGCGGGCGTCGCGGAATTGCGGACGATCGTGCGCGCCGCGCCACGGTGCTACGGCAATGCCCTGAAGATGCTGGCGTCCTCGCGGCGCGGTCGGCTCTGGCTGCGCCCCAGTGTGGCGGCGTCGTTCCTGCAGGCCATCGATGTTCTTCGGCTCGACGAATGAGCAGGCCGATCACGGAGACCTCGATGACGGAAGTCGCGTCGGGGATGAACATCACCTTCCGGTGCCCGCCGGAGCTCGAGCCGATCCTGCCGCGGCCATCGCTGGCGCTGCTCGGTCTTCCGGACTGGTTCAAGGCGCTGCCCGCCTCGGTGTTCGGCCGCGTGCTGCAACAGGAGGTGCTCACCGTCAAGAAATGCCCGCCGTTCATCGATGCAATGACCTACGGCTTTCTGATTCCGCTCGTGACCGACATCAAGGTCGAAGATGGCGCGTTCGCCTGGGACTTCGAGTTGCCCGCCGGCGCGATCGCGAGCTATGCGCGCTCGCCGCTCGACTTTCATGACAGCGCGCAGGTTGCCGGCACGCCGTTCTTCAGAGACGACACATTCGTGATCAAGTTCAACAATTTCTGGACGATCGAAACGCCGCCCGGCTATTCGCTCTTGATCACTCATCCCATCAATCGCCACGATCTGCCGTTCATGACGGTGACCGGGCTGATCGACACCGATCTCTACAAGGACAACTTCATCAACTTTCCGGCGCGCTGGCGCGACCTGTCGTTTCGAGGCGTGCTGCCGAAGGGAACGCCGATCGCGCAGTGCATCCCGGTGAAACGCGAATTCTGGAGCGCAGTGTTCGGCACCATCACGGGCGGACGCGGTCGCCCGGCTGCAGGACACGGCCGCCGCCGTCACCAGCGAGCCCGGCGTTTACCGCCGGCAATTCCGCGCGCCCAAGCGCTAGTGCGCCTCATCGCCGGAATTTCGTTTTACTGTTTTACCTTCCTTCAGCTATTTGAAATACAGCGCATATCTATGCAATATGATCGTGATTGTTGTACATTGGCAACATGGTTATAAAAATCTAATAAACACCATCGTAAAGGCCACATTTCTTCTTGCTCGCCTAAGTCGAAGGAATAAGCTTTTAAAGCGATGTGGACATCTCGGTCTGAATATTCAGTTATATAAAATTTACGTTCAAAAATACGAGCCTGCAACCGAACCCACATCAGATCCTGAACGGGGGAACGATCCAGTTGGGTAATACCCGCTCCGGGCGGATGCGGACCCTCCAATTCAAATTGGAGGTGCGAAATGAAAATAGCGAAGAAGTCTTCTTCTCGGCTCCACGGCAGGACTTGTCGCGGTTTCGGGAACACAGGCAGCTGATCTTCCGGTTAAAGCCAAGCCGGTCCAATACGTAAAAATCTGCAGCCTCTATGGGGAGGGCTTCTACTACATCCCTGGCAGCGAGATTTGCCTCAAGATCGGCGGCTATGTCCAAGCCGACTACGGCTGGAACCGCGCCGGCAGCGGGCAGCAGGCTTACACGGGTGCTCCTGGCGCACAGGACCGCTCAGTGAGCCCGTACTCGTCGCGGCATCGTGCGCACTTCAACTTCGACAGCCGCACGCAGACTGCCTACGGCACCCTGCGCACCTTTGTAACAGTGCACATCGAGAACCGGGATCAGAACTCGGTCACGGTCAGCCCGGCCCGCGCCTTCATTCAATGGGCGGGCTTCACCTTCGGTCACACGAAGTCGTACACCGATGTGCCCGGCACGCCGGGTGCAGACAGCTTCAGGTCGCTGTTCCAGAACCAGAACATCAGCGATACCGGCGCCAACGGCACCAACCAGATCGCTTATACCTGGGAACTCGGCAGTGGCATGACGCTCAGCGTCGGTGCCGACGAGCGGCGCACCAAGGGGATCGGCAACCTGTCGAACAACGTGACCACGGTCGGCTCCCAGCCGACCACCGCCTTCGGCCCGTATCAGCATCCGACCCCGTGGCTGAACTTCGCAGTCAACCAGGCCTGGGGCCGGTTTGGCGCGTCGGCGATCTTCAACAAGGTCAACGCAACCTACTACAACGATGCGGCCGCCATCCCGGCGACCTTGGATGTCGGTAGCACGCAAGGCACCAACGCGGTCGCGGCCGTTCCGGGCACCGGCTGCAATGGTGCGCAACCCGGCACCTCGGCTTGTGGCTATCCGGATGACAAGTGGGGCTGGGCGGTGCTGTCGGGCATCGACATCAAGGCGCCCGCGCTTGGCCCAGGCGACCACTTCGGCGGCTTCTTCAACTACGGCGTTGGTGCGGCCGCTTACTCCGGCGGCAGCAACCTGGGCAGCCCTGGCCTGTTCGGTGGTGGCAACACGGTCGCGCTCGGCGTGATCTCGGATGGCGTCTTCGTCAACGGCGGTCAGTTCCAGCTGACCACTACCTGGACGGCGGGCGCGGGTTACGAGCACTTCTGGCTGCCCAATGTCTCGACCACGGTGTACGGGACCTACACGCAGGTCCGGTACAACGACAATGTAATCAACAGTCGCTTGTTCTGCGGTAACGCCAGTGCGAGCGCTGTGAACCAGAACATCCGGGTCGGGAGCGGCGTCGAATGCGACCCTGGCTTCAACTTCTGGCTCCTCGGCACCCACACCGACTGGTACCCCGTGCCTGGCTTCCGGCTGGCGGTTGAGGTGCTCTATACCCGCATCGAAACCGCATTCGACGGGCAGACGGTGTCGCTCAGTAAGACTCAGGGCTTGCGTCCGACGGGCACCTATCTCGCCAAGGATCAGGGCATCATCTCCGTCGGCTTCCGTGCTGTACGGTCCTTCGCAACAGGCGGCGAGTAACGGCTCCAGACGGAGCGAAAGATTTTCCCCCCACTTCGCCGGCGGAGCAGTCCGCCGGCTTTTTTCCGCGGTCAGCGTTCGATTTTCCGAACTCCACTTTTTGAATTCTCACCGAGGCATGATGGCCACGCTCCACGCCGCCTCCGCTTCCAATGCTTATGTGCTTTCCGATCGCGGCACCCGGATATCGTGTAAGAACCGCGGCGAACTTGATATCGTCGTTCAGGGTGACAAGCGGCTGTTCAACCAGTATGACGTGATACTGATGAACCCCGCCAAGCACCCGCATGTGAAGGTGGACTTGGGCCAAGCCTTCATCGATTGGCTGATTTCGCGAGAGGGCAAGAACGCGACCGCGGGTTACAAGATCGCGGGCCAACAGCTCTTCGTTCCCAATGGTTATTTGTCCCGGGCCTGATGCAATCGACCGCGCCTGGTCATCCCGTCGCCATTCCGATGAGCCGAAGCTGAGGCTGCGGCAACTTCCGGTGTTGGCCCGAAGCGGCGGAAAACAATGTCCGCTCCAATGTCCGCTTCTCTAATCGGCCGTTTGGGGTCAAGCGCTTTCAGACTATCCACCACCACAGTGTCGATGTCGCTCACGGGCTCGTGCTTCTCTTCGGAATCGGCACCAAGGCCCTTCCATCATGGGATTCGAAGACGAGGTGGAACAATCTTTTGGGCGGCCTTGCCGTCAGACTGACGGCAGGTCCAAGCGGACATGCGAACTCACCTCATCCATCGTCCCGCGAGGGACATCATTCCACCGCTCGGTGGAGCTCGAGTTTCCTCCTATCGGATTTGATCCTGCACGGTTTTCATGCTGCTGCCGTGGCCTGTTCCCGGGTCCAGCGGAACTCAGTGCCGTCAACCCAGATGCGGTGCATGATCACGGCCAACCGACGTGCCAGCGCCACGATCGCCTTTTTCATCCCGCGGCGCCTGGCGATCTGCATCGCCCAGGCCTTGAGCCACGACCATTTCTTCGAACGCAGCATGCTCTGAGCTGCTTCGTAGAGCATGACCCGCATCATCTCATCTCCGCAGCGCGATATTCTGCCGCTCCGATCGATCTCGCCCGATTGATACTTGGAGCACGTCAGCCCAAACACCGCCCCGACTGCCTTGGATTTGCGGAAGCGAGCGGGCACGTCGACGGTGGCGCGATAGGTCAGCGCCACCACGGGGCCGACACCAGGGGTCGTCATCAAGCGCCGGCACACCTCATCGTCCCGGACGATGGCCAGCAAGCGGCGATGCAGGATGACGATCTGTTCGCGTAGCACCCGCCGGACAATGAGCAGCGGTTCGACCAGTGCCGCCAAGTCGGGGAGGTTCTCGACAAGCTCCTTGATGCGTGCCTCGAACTTCACCTTCCCGACCATGCCGACCTTGAGGCCGAAGTTGCGCAAGGTGGCGCGCAGATCGTTCTCGATTGCGATCGCCTTCGACTGCAGCAGCTTGCGATGGGTCAGCAGCATCCGCAGCTTCTGACTGCGTAACGTCTTCACATGCACCGGACGGTAAAGCCCCACCCGCATCATCTGCGCGATGCCGCGCGCATCGTTGCGGTCCGTCTTGTTGATCTGCGCCTTCAGCACCGCCTGCATGTGCCGCGTTTCAACACAGACCACCGGTAACTCTGCTTCGGCGAGAGCGCTGAACAGCCATTGCGACAGTGGTCCAGCTTCCAATCCAATTCGCTTGAAGTGGTAGGCGGGGTTCTTCAGCACCGCCAAGCAGAGCCTCAGGTTCGCTCGCCACCTTCACTTCCCGAACGATCTTGCCCGTGTCATCCACAATGCAGACGCTCGTCTCCTTGACCGAAACGTCCAGTCCAGCAAAATGGTCCATGCTGCGCTTCTCCTTCTGATGCTTGAGGCCGTGACCACGGACCTCGTTTCACCATCAGCCTGAAGCGCAGCACCCAAAATCTTCAGCTATCCACAAGCTGCCGGCCGATTACCCCATCTATTGGGGGGTAAGCGGACGCGGGTGCTCACTCTGAGTTTTGTCGGTCATGACCCAAAGCGGACGTCGCTTCGCGTGGACCTTTCAATTTCCATTGCCGATGACCCAGGCCATTGGGGTTGGGCATTCCGGATGTTAGCGATAGCCGGGCCCGCAACGTAGGGCCCAGCTATGCGATGGCTCAGCGTGCGCTCAAAGCGTTTTCAGGCTGCATCGTGTTCTTGACCGCGTATTGGCCGATCTTGCGGCCCATGTCCTCACCCACCTTGGTTGAGAACCGATAGTGGAATCCCGCCCAGATGCGCGCCTGCGACACCTCGTCGGCCAGCGCCCACATGTTGCTCCAACTATGCGTAACACCAGGCGCCGTTGGGCTCGTCAAAGTGATCTCTGGCACGTCGGCTGTGCCAAACAATGCCTCAACCACCGACGCGATTGTCCCCGCCATGATGCAGTGCGCGCACGGATACTCCGGATGCATCGGTGTATTATCTATCGGCTGCCAGGTCGCGTCACGCTCGGTGTTCGGGTTATCGTCGATGTCGCCATTCCTGATCGCGGTGACCGGACGCCAGAACTCGTAGTGATACTTGGCGTCGAACACCGCCACAAAAGCATCGCTTCTGGCGGCAGCCACAAGGGCCATGAACCGCGCGCTGTCGACGAGATCGAGCTGCTTTGTCACTGCCAGTTGGCGCACCACGGGATAATAGATAACCGGGCCCGGGGCGAGCCAGAAGCGGGCATCCTCGGTCTGCCGGATGGAGCGCTTGCTGCTATTGCGTCCGCCCAAAAGCTTGATCTCGTTGTAATCGGCGGCCCATTGCGTGCTGCGGAGCGGGAGCGGAGGTTGCGGCCGGAACTGCGAGCCACTCGTCAGAACAAATGGCCTCAGCTCGGGCCACGTCGATCCGACCGTGAGCGCGGTGGGGACGTAAGCGCCGGCTTTCGTCTTGGGACGATATGCATCCGCAGCTTGCGATCCGTCGTTCGCCCGCGCGTCGAGAACTTGCGCCGCAACGGTTTCGCCGAGGCGAATGCCTGCGGACTTGGCATCACCGTCGGGCATAGCAGCGAGATATACGGCCATGGCATCTTTCAATCTGGCAGACTTGGGATAAAGACCGACCAGAACCGTGCCGGCGGCTGCTGCGGCGGCGGCGTCCTTCGAGGCCGTCGCCGGGGCGGATACCTGCGTGATTACCTGGACGATAGCGATTGACGATCGAGTTCACGGCATCAAACATTGCCAAGTGGACCATCGCCATCACCCGCTCGGCCTGCGGTGGCGGCACGTTCCGGACCGTGAGAAAGGCGACGGTCTTTTCATTCCATGCACTGATCACATCGGCAAAGACCGGGGTCGTCGCGAAGCACGACCAAACCATCACCAACCAAATTGTTCTGTCGAAAAGCGTTCTGCTGAGCATCGCATCCTCCTCTGCATTTGGTTCACGATTGACGCGCGGCATGCCCGCCAATGCGGGGCAATATGACGGAGGCAGATGTACGCGTTAGTGCATAAACTGGAGCAACGCCGGATCCCGGTTTGGGGTATGCTCTCTCCATGCGCTATGGCCAATTCTGCCCAATCGCCAAGGCCGCCGAGATCGTTGCCGAGCGGTGGACGCCGCTCGTGGTGGCCGAGATGCTCGCCGGCAGCATGCATTTCAGCGATATCCGGCGCGGCGTTCCGCTGATGTCGCAGACGCTCTTGTCCAAGCGGCTCAAGGAATTAGAGCGCGTTGGGGTGGTCGAGCGGCGTGGCGCCAACCCTCGGCGCCCCGAATGGCATCTCACGAAGGCCGGCCGCGCCTTGGCGCCGGTCATTCAGCACCTGGGCGAGTGGGGCCTCTGCTATGCGCAGGACCCTCTCCAGGACGGCGACCTCGACGTCACCATCCTGACGTGGAATATCCGGCGCCGTGTCGATCCGAAGGCTTTCGGAGCGCGGCGCGTGACAGTTCAATTCGATTTCACTGATGTGCCGAAAGCGAAGCGTCGCTGGTGGATCGTCAACGATCGAGGCGCCGTGGATCTCTGTCCCACTGATCCTGGTTTCCCGATTGATATTTATATCACGACAGATATCCGGACGATGGTTCACGTCTGGGTCGGCAAGCTCGCCCTTGGCAAGGCGATCAATTCAGAGCGGATCGAGGTCATCGGGCCGCGGCAGCTTCGCGACCGCCTGGGCGCGTGGTTCCTCTACAGCCCGATCAACATGAATAGCCTCGCAAACCCGCTTCTGCCATCGCCGCGCGACCAAGGCGAGAAAGACAGGAAATCGACAGGACGGCTGGGCGGCTCGGCGTGAGTGCCGTAAGGTCATCGATTTTCGAGACAAGCTGAAGGAGAAAGCCGCTATGAAGCCCGCGCGTTGCTTTCTGCTGGCCCTGGCAGGCCTCATTGGGTCAATTCCGCAGTCACTGATTGCCCAAACGCAGCAGTATCCAACCCGGCCAATCACGCTGATCGTTCCGTGGCCAGCTGGCGGGGCCCAGGACGCGCTTGGGCGCATGCTCGGACCGCGATTGGCGGAACGACTTGGGAAAGCGGTGGTCGTCGAGGACCGGCCGGGAGCAGCCTCCGTGATCGGGATGGCCGTGGCAGCGCGGGCGACCGCTGATGGACATACTCTGGTTCAGGCCGGCGCCGCCTTTGCCATCAACGCTACGGTCTACCGGAAGCTGCCCTATGACCCGATCAAGGATTTTGCCCCGGTTGCGCTCGTCGCCCAGGTTCCGTTCGTACTCGTTGTTCATCCATCGCTGCCGGTCCATTCGGCTGCAAACTTGATCGCGCTTGCGAAAGCAAATCCGGGGCTGCTCTCGTATGCGTCTGGCGGTCCTGGCTCTCCCCACCATCTCTATGCCGAGTATTTCAAGAGCGTGACCGGCATCGAGCTGACCCACGTTCCCTATAAGGGCAGCGGCCCAGCGGTCATCGATGTCGTCGCGGGACACGTTCCGATTCATTTTTCTGATCCGGTCGCGTCGCTGCCGCTCGTCAAGGAAGGAAAGTTGCGGGCGCTCGGTGTGACCACGCTCGCCCGGATGCCGATAGCACCTGATATCCCGCCGATTGCCGAAACCGGAGTTGCCGGATTTGATGCTGCGAGCTGGATCATGATCATGGCGCCGGCCGGGACGCCGAGGGCTATCACGGCCAAGCTCCATGACGAGATCAGGCACGTCACCCAATCGCCAGAAATTCAGCAACAGGTGGAGCGGCTCGGCATGATCCTTGTCAGCAGCCCTTCACCCGAGGAATTGCAACGCTTCATCCATTCCGAGATCGCCCGCTGGGGCAAGGTCGCCGAGCAGGCCGGAATTGCGGGATCGGAGTAGAAGCTTAGAGCGCGAGGAGGGGGCGATGGCTCTCAGGTCCAATCAGATGCCTGACGTTGTTTCCGAACGGGTCATCGACTGGCCAGGCGTGATGAGCGAGCTCGGGCCAATCGTTGCGCGACGTGCCGACGAAGCGACCGACGAAGACCATTTTGTTGCCGATAATTTCGCTCTGTTGAAATCGGCTGGCCTGGTGGAGGCTGGTGTTCCGGTCGAACTGGGTGGCGGTGGCGCTCTTATCGATGAGCTGGCCGCGATACTGCGGGCGTTGGCCCGCCACTGCGGTTCGACTGCATTGGCGTTTTCCATGCATACCCATCAGGTCGCCATCGCGGCTTGGCGGTGGAGGCATCAAAAGGTCACCATCGTTGAGCCGTTGCTCAGGCGGATTGCAAAAGAGCGCATTGTACTGGTGACGAGCGGCGGATCGGATTGGATCGCAGGCTCTGGCAAAGCTGAAAGGGTCGACGGTGGCTATCGCATCACCGCACGCAAGACATTTGCGTCAGGGGCGCCGGCCGCCGACATTTTCATGACGAGTGCTATCCTGGAAGGCGATTGCGAACCGCCGACGGTTCTCCATTTCGGAATTCCGATGAATTCTCCGCATGTGAGTATGCTCGACACCTGGCATACGCTGGGCATGCGCGGAACAGGCTCCGCATGACCTCCTTATCGACGGGCAGGTAGTTCCTGACGCCAATGTCACGGCGCGGCGCAAGGCAGGCGAATGGAGCCCGCTATTCGAGGTGATCGCAACAATTTCGATGCCGCTTGTTTACTCAGTCTATCTCGGTGTAGCGGAGAGCGCGCGCGATATCGCGCTGTTGCTGGCAAAACGAAAGCAGGGGAGTCGCCATACTCTCGAACTTGCTGGCCGCATGGAGACGGAGCTGACCGCCGCTCGTCTCGCGCACGAATCGATGCTGGCAGCCGTTCGGAGCAATGCGCCGTCTGCCGCCACTGTCAATCAAGTGATGATCGGCAAACAACTTGTAACACGACATGCGATATCGGCGACGGAGCTGGCCATGGAGCTCGCCGGAGGCGCCGGATTCTATCGGGCGGCCGGCCTGGAACGCCGGTTCCGCGATATCCAGGCAGCGCGCTATCATTCGCTGCAATTTGGCCCACAAGCGGAATTTGCTGGCGCGGTCGCGCTTGGGTTGCCGGTCGATCAGATTTTCTGAGAGGTTCGCGATTATTCGCGTTAGAGTCGATGTGCAAGTGGCCCCAATGCGACATGCCGGCCGCGCGGCGCCAATGTCTGCTTCTCGGGGTACCGCGGACTCGTTGTGCTCACTTTGAGTTCTTCCGCTCATGACCCTTTGCGGACCTCAGTCGCGCGAGCCTCGGGTTGACAATAGCCCCGGGCCGTACTCAAATTTCGGGTAGGGTTGATACACCCGCCGCCTGCGCCCTTCGGGGATGGTGAACGTATCAGCTACTCTCCGCACCCTCGCCATTGGCGAACGGGTCGGCAAGGCAGGCCCCGATCTTTCCGTTCGCCGATGAAGAGGTGCTCTCATGCGCGATTTTCGCGACGCGAAGGCCATGGCCCATGCCCTGCGCGAGGCCTTGAAGGGCAACGGCATGCGAACCAGCCACAGTGAATCGTTGGAGCTGATCGCGAAGGCGTTCGGCTATGACAATTGGAATATTCTGTCCGCCAAGATCGAAGCGGCGCGACCCCGCGCAATCGACGCTGAGGCTTCGCCCACCGCAGGGCAGGAGGCGGCGATGGCGAAGACTCTCTATTGTTCGTTCTGCGCAAAAAGCCAACACGACGTGCGAAAGCTGATTGCCGGGCCCGACGTCTTCATTTGCGACGAATGCGTCGATCTGTGCACCGATATCGCAGATGAACCCCTCGTGCGTCTCATGCAAGGCAACGACGAGAGCGCTCGCGGGATGTCTACACTGGAGCTCGCCCATTATGCCGAACGCTGTCGGAAAGGCATCGAGCGCAACCGGGTGGACATTGATTGCATCCAACGCCGGCTTGCGATGCGGGACGACGAGGCCATACCGGAGGACGACGTCTTCGCCTCAGCGCGTTTCGTCGGTCTGACGGATAAGACGCCGGAACAGCTTCTGACCGCGCAGCGCTTCGCGGAACAACAACTGAAGAGCTATGAGGACGCACTGCGCTTGGCGACCTCCGTGCTTGGCGAACGAAAGCCGTAAAATGCTGTCAGGTCGGTGAATGAGGATGGAAGAACGCCAATTCCAGGCCGTCGCGGCGGTTGTGTAAGAGGAGTCCGGAATTGGCCGATTTTGTTGCAAAACTATTTTGAGCACCCCGACGCGCAAGATTAATTCAAAGATCGCGCTCCAAAGCGCAACATAGATTCAAAAGCGCGTGCAGCCGGATTCGATTATTTCAAATTCCAATTCCACAGACTTCAGTTGGCGACTTTTGCAACAAAATCGGCCCGAAGCGGCGGAAAACGATGTCCGCTCCAATGTCGGCTGATGGGATTTAAGCGGACTTGTTATGCTCACTGTGAGTTTTGTCGGTTATGACCCAACTCGGACGTGGAGGGTGCATCATAGCACGCTGACCACTATGCCTTTCGAGAGTGGTCAATTTTGTACAGATGAGTTCTCCATGGCGTGCTCCTGTAGTACTAGCTGTTTACAGATCACCAGCGCGCGCGTCGCTTGGGCACCCGACTGGCGGACACAATCAGATCAAAGAGGACAAAGTCATGAGCAAAACCTTGTCGCTGATGCTAGTGCTGTTGTTGGTCACTATCGGCCATGCGCGGGCGGACCCACTCACTGAGGACATGACGAAACTCAATGCGCAATGGGACGCCGCGATCAACGATCCGAATTTTGACGCCTTGCTGCCAATGTATGCCGCCGATGCCAGTCTAATGCCGCCCGGCGCAGCGCCCGTCTTTGGCTCTACTGCGATACGCGACTTCTTTGCCAAAAGAGGGACGAGTGTCAGAAATCACAAGCTTGAGCTTGTAGAGATTTTGCAGATGGGAGACTACGCTTACGTGACTTCTCGCTTCAAAGCCTCATTGGTGAGAGGCGAGGAAACGACCATGCTGTCCGGAAGTACCGTTAAGCTCTATGAACACCAGTCCAACGGCGAATGGAAGGTTAAGTCCCATATTTTCGTTCGGGAATAGCCAAAGGGCGCATTTGGTATCGAACAGGATTCTTGAGCGGCCCGTCTGGTCCGCAGTTCGAATACCTTAGAGATCATTTGGTCCGGTACACCGCGTAGGTTCATTCAAGTCAAGCAAAGCGATTGATGTCGCTATTTGGCCCGAAGCGACGGAAAACGATGTCCGCTCCAATGTCGGCTATGGGGGTGCTAAGCGGACTCGTTTTGCTCACCATGAGTTTTGTCGATCATGACCCTAATGCGACATGCCGGCCGCGCGCGCCAATGTCTGCTTGTCGGGGTATAGCGGACTCGTTGTGCTCACTTTGAGTTCTTCCGCTCGTGACCCGAACCGACATGGCCCTTGGCGCCGACAGGGCAAAACACCATGAATGCGAAGGTACCAAGCGGGCTACAGGCCACACGGAAAAAGATCGGCCACTGAGGTTTCCTGATAAATCCTCGTCACGCCGACTTGACCTTCATCCATGAAAACGTACCCGGGCCAAAGTTGCGCCGGCGCGCTGACATGGCCGTGACAGTCGATGATCACGCTGGTCCCCCTGGCTCAAAGCGCCTTCAGTTGTGGCTTTCGACGCTTCAGTCCCACCCCGTCAATGTTACGACGAATGGAATGGGATTGCGACGGCCGCCGAATTGATCGAAGCGGACCGTGCGTGGGTCTTCCAGAATGTCAGGAAACCGCCTACCGTTGCGGTTCCTTCGCAGCTCACGCGGGGATGCCGGGTCATGCCGAGTTTCATGCGTTTGCGATATTGCGCCGCGGCGGCGATCGCCATCGCCTTCGCGACAGCCGCCCACGTTGCTGTCGCGCAGAATTATCCCAGCCGCGTCATCAAGATCGTCGTACCGTTTGCAGCCGGCGGGCAACCCGACACGGTCGCGCGGTTATTCGCGCAACATCTTGCGATGACGGTCGGCGCGACCGTGATCGACAACCGCCCCGGCGGCAACACCACGATCGGAGCAAGAGCCGCAGCCGCGGCCGAGCCCGACGGCCACACCCTCTTCTTCGGCTCCTCGTCCTCGCTCGCGATCGCGCCGGCGCTGAGCTCCAATGCCGGCTACGATCCGGTCAGGAGCTTTACGCCGATCGCGGCGATTTCGAGCTCGCCCATGTACCTCACGGTCGGCCCGTCGGTGCAGGCAAAGACCATCGACGAGTTCGTCGTCTACGCCAAGGCCCATCCGGGAAAATTGAATTTTGCCGCGCCAACCGGCGGCCCACCGCATCTCGCGGGTGAGATCTTCAAGCGCGCGACCGGGATCGACATCGTGCCAGTGCCCTACCGCACGATGAACCAGGCTTTCACCGACATGCTGGCCGGCCAGATGGACATCATTTTTGATTCGCCTGCCGCACTGGCGCATCTGCTGCGCGAGGGCAGGATCAGGGCGCTGGTCACGATGGGAGCGAAACGCATGGCCGAGTTGCCCAACGTGCCGACGATGGCGGAGAGCGGATATCCCGATCTGCGGGTGATCACCTGGAACGGGCTCGTTGCGCCGGCCGGCACGCCGGACGTGATCGTGGCTAGGCTCAATGCTGCCATCAATGATGCCCTGAAGTCCGCGGACGTCAGGGACACGTTTGCCAAGTTTAGCTCCGAGCCGGTCGGCGGCAGGCCGCAGGACTTCGCGAGCTTCATCGCTTCGGAATCAAAGAAATGGTCTGAGATCATCCGCCTGTCGGGCGTGAAAATCGATTAACCGCCGACCGGATCGAGCCGCGAAATCATTGCGCAGGCGGCCGCCCGGCACCGGGCGGGAGTAGGTAAAGCGGCAAAAGCATCGACTTGGTTAGGGCGTGGACTCACTCACTCGCAGCCATGGCCTGATTGACGCGAGCTGGATGAAGGCAACGTAATTGGCCGCGAGTTTGTCGTAGCGCGTCGCATGAAGTTGTCGCAGTCGGAGCGTCACGCGATTCCGGCGATCTACCCTCAACGCGAATACGCCATCGCCGGCGGTCTGATGAGCTACGCCCGTAATCTCAGCGATGCGTATCGCCTGGTTGGATTCTCAAGAGTGAAAAACGGGCCGATCTCCCGGTCCAGCGGTCGACAAAATTCAATCTGGTCAACAATTTCAAGACTGCCTAGGTGCTCGGCCTCACGATTTGCAGCCCCAGCCTGAGGAGAGGGCCATGAGGCGTCGCGATCTCATTATCCTTCCTGGCGGCGCGGCTGCCACGTCGCCTCTCGCCGCGCGAACAGCAGGCGGGCAAAGTCGCGCGGATCGGATTCCTAGCATGGTCCCGACAATGCTAACGCTGACCCGGTCGATTGACGACCGCCAACGGGCCCCCCCGATGTAGGCCTCTAGCCTCCCCGATCACCACGCTGGACGGCGTTTCCGCGTGAACTTTGTTCCTATGGTGTATTGTATGTCCGTGACGTCATCCACCGATTAATTTGTTGACCATCGCAGTCCCCTTGCTTTTATCGTAACGCTGATACGCGCCAGTTATGATGACCTCGGGGGAGCCCGAGTGCAGCCGCTCGTAAAGCTGCTGCCGGCCGCCGAACGAGTCGGAGGTCAGCTCCCAGGCCAGCCGGCAGAGCTTGTGGCGATAAACGGCGTCAACGCCCTTGCCGCGGCCGTAAACGTCGAGCAACGGACGCAATTGCGGCACATCGAAATCTTCCGCCGTCGGCGTGAAGACGGGTGCGCTGGTGGCAATATGCTCGAAGATGTTGATGATGCGCTCGGACGTCAGCGTGATCAGCGGCCGCAGATGACCGGTGTTGCCAAGCGCGTAGTGGCCGCCGGGCGTACGCGCGCAATCGACCTCGGCCGCGCGCAGCAGCGCTTTGAACATCCCCGCATAGGAGACGAGCTCGCCCATTTCGAGGCCGACAAACGGGCGATTTGAGATCCCGCCGATCTCTGCGATCAGGTGAGCAGTGCCGATGATCAGTTCCAGCCGCGCAATCAGCTGAAGCGCGCTGGCATAACCCGCCCAGGACATGATCCGCGTGCGGAACAGCGCATTCGCCTCCCTCGGCTTGCGCATCAGAAAAATGCGCTCCCAAGGAATCAGGACGTCGTCGAAGATCATCAGAACGTCCTGCTCGTCGAATTTCGTCGAGAGCGGATGATCCGCGGTCTGCGGGCGGACGGAGAACGGATCGCGGCAGATCTGGCGAATGCCGGGCAAGTTCACGGGACAAGCGAACCAGATCGCAAAATCCTCTTCGTCATCCGCCAGCACGTAGGTCGGAGCGATCACGACCTCGTTGGTCAATGGCCCCAGAGTGACGAAACGTGCGCCTCGCACGACCACGCCATCATCGCGCTCACGGAGGATGCGCAGGCAGCGATCCGGGTCCTGCTTGGGCCGCAACGTCTTGTCCATGTGCGGATCATGCAGCCCGTGGGAGAGCGCGAGGTCGTTCTGCCGAGCGAGCTTGAGATAGCGCGCTGCGTTATCACCAAAGCCAGCTTTAAGAGCATTGAGCTCAGCCCGCGTGTCGTAGAGGCCGACGATCATCGCGCCGCAGAAGTCCGGCAACCGTCCGAGCATGCCGAAGCTCTGCTCGGTCCACACCTCGGTATTTCGGCGTCGACGGATCAGCTCCTCGGGAGAGGTCGGCGGCAGATAGGATATCGAACCGCGCACGCCGTCCTCATCGACATAAGTCATGAGCTCCTGTGTCGGCGTGCGATGTTGCTGGTCGTAGAGATCCGCAAAGGTCCGCACGACGTTCGCGAAAGCCGGGTGTCGCGTCACATCAGTGACTTTCTCCCCGTGCAGCCAGACCTCTCGGCCGTCGCGCAGGCTCTCGACGTAACGCCGGCCATCCATGACTCCCGGCGGCGTCTTGTGGTCGGATTCGCTTCGAGCGGCAGCTTGGCCTTGCGGCGGCATCTTCGACCTTCCTCCCTTGCGAGCAAATCGGCGGCGTACGTCGCTATGTCGTTGCGTCCGCTCTTGCGTTCAATCTGTATTACAATTATACAGATGTCAACAAAGCTCGGGATTGCCCGTCAGTCCTGAACCTCAACGGGAAGGAAACGTGGCCTCGAAGCCCAAGGAGAGATCGGACCACTGGTTGCGTTGGCAGCCGGCGCGTGCGCAATCGGTGTCGAGCGGGATCGTGGATCAGGTTCGGGGCGCCTTGTTCCGCGGCGAGCTGAAATCCGGCGACTTTCTCGGTTCCGAGAATGATCTGGCACAGAAGCTCGGCGTCAGCCGTGTTCCTGTTCGCGACGCATTCAAGACGCTGCAGGCTTTGGGCATCATTGACGTCAAGCTCGGAGCCAAAGGAGGAGCGTGGATTGCCGCCGGCAATCCCGGCCGTTTCGCCGACGCCCTGGCCGTTCAATTCAAGCTGGTCGGCATCAGCGTCGAGGAGATGTTCGATTCCCAGATTGCCATCGAGGTGATGGCGACGGAGCTTGCCGCGAAGCGCGCGACCGATGCGGATTTGCGGAAGCTGCGTGATCTTCTGGGAGAGTTGCAAGCCATGTCGCTGAAGCCGTTGAGCCGAATGGCTGCCTTGCATTTCACCGAAGTGTCCATGCGCTTTCACGAAACGCTCGTGGACGCCGCTCACAACCGTGCCTTGGGCGCGCAGTTCAAAGCATTGCGCTTGGTGCTCGAGCCGATCTACGCACGGCGTACGACCGATGCGATCGCCAAACGGGTTGTCGCCTCGCACAAAGCGGTTCTGGACAGCATAGCGGCCGGCGACGCCGAGCGGGCATGTGCGCTGATGCGGCAGCGGTTGCAGGTCATCCGTGCGCACCAGATAATGAAAACCGTGGAGAAATAGGCGCTTCGCGCGAACGGCGCGAATGAACCGAAACAGCAATAGCCGCCATCGAAGCGGCTTCGTCAGGGGAGGGATGCCAGGTGATCATCGACTGTCACGGCCATGTCAGCGCGCCGGCGCAGCTATGGGCGTACAAGGCCGGGCTGCTCGCGTCGCGCGGCTCGCATGGGCGCGGCGGCGTCAAGGTATCGGACGACGAGATGCGGGCAGCGCTCGACGCCAGCGAAATCGGGCCGAAGGGCCATCTCGCTGCGCTGCATGACCACGGCACCGACGTCCAGCTCGTCTCGCCGCGGCCGTTTCAGCTCATGCACAGCGAGAAGCCGGCGAAGCTCGTGCACTGGTTCGCCGAGGAATGCCACAACATCATTCATCGCCAGACGCAGATGTATCCGAACAAATTCTTCGGCGTCGGAAGCCTTCCGCAGGTCGCGAGCGATCCGATCGAGCGCGCGTTACCCGAGCTCGAGCGCTGCGTGAAGCAGCTCGGGTTCGTCGGATGCCTGCTCAATCCCGATCCATACGAGAACTCGGGCACCGAGCCGCCCGCGCTCGGTGACCGCTACTGGTACCCGCTCTACGAGAAGCTGTGCGAGCTCGACATCCCCGCCCACATCCACACCGCAAGCTCCCGTTCCGAGCGCGCCAACTACTCCGTGCATCTCATCAACGAGGGCACGATCGCGATCCTGGGGCTGCTCAACTCCGATGTGTTCAACGACTTTCCGAGCCTCAAAATTGTCGTGTCGCACGGCGGCGGCGCTATCCCGTATCAGCTCGGGCGGTTCGATGCGCCATCGCTGCGTGGACGCGGGGCCACGCGGTTCCGTGACCGACTCAAGCTGCTCTATTTCGATACGGTCCTCTACACGGCGCCGGCGCTCGAGCTGCTGATCAAGACGGTCGGTCCGGATCGCTGCCTGTTCGGGTCGGAATGCCCTGGTGTAGGCTCCACGGTCGATCCGGATACGGGGCACACGATGGATCACATCCGTCCGCATATCGAGAAGTTCGAATGGCTGTCGGCAGCAGACCGCGAAAAAATCTTCGCCGGCAACGCGCGCAAGGTGTTCAGACTGAACGTCTGATCGCAAGCGAAGACATAAACGAGCGGAGGAAATGCGATGACCGCTGCACGTGCTGTCCTGGACCGTCGTACATTTCTGGCGTCCTGCGGTGCTTCCGCAATGGCGGCGAGTGGCACCGTCACCGCCAGCTCGCAAGCGGCGGTAAAGCTCAAGGCGATCAATCCGACCCGCTCTGTCTCGAGCTGGCCGATGTGGCTGGCCATCGAGGCCGGTTACTTCGCCAAGTACGGGCTCGAAGTAACGCCCACGTTCGGCGTCCATCCGGTCGGTATCGCTGGGTTGATGAGCGAGGAGATCCAGTACACGAACTACTCGCTCGATGACAGCGCGGCAGCCTCGGTTCGCGATCCCGTGCTGATGGTCGTCGGAAGCATCCTGCATCGGGGCAGCTTTGCATTGATGGCACGCGCCGAGCTCAAAAGCGTGCAAGAGCTGAAAGGCAAGCGGTTCGGTGTGGGCCGTGTCGGCGATCCGCCCTATCACTACACGGTCGGACTGTTCAAAGATTACGGCATGAAGGCGAGCGACGTGCAGTGGGTGCCGACCGGCGCCGATGCATCGGCGCGCGTCACGATGCTGATCTCCGGACAGATCGAGGCTGCGCTGATCACCTCGCCCGCGTGGTACAGGCTCGAGCAGCAAGGTCTCAAGCCCCTGACGCTGCTCGAAGATCATGAGAGCATGGTGGTCACCGTCGGGAACACATACAAGAAGAGCTGGCTTGCGAGACACCCGGACGTCCCCGAGCGCATATTGCGAGCGCAGGGTGAAGCGGTTCATCGCCTATACAGCGACAAGCCCGCGGCAATTTCGGCCTACCGCAAGTACGATCAAAGCATCAGCGAGGTGGACGCCGCGCGGGTCTACGACAATGTGGTGCGGGTTGGACTTCTAGATCGAATCCCGCTGATCCAGACGAGCGCCGTCGCGGCTGTCATCGATCGTATCGGCGCGGATATTCCCGTATTAAAGACCTTCGATTTCAATCGGCTGATCGACAACCGTCCCGTCCGAAAACTGATCGACGAGGGCTTTTTCGAGAAGCTCTACGGACCCGGCATCAAGGCCGAGCAGGACAAGAAACTGAAGGCGGCGTTCGCGTGAGCATCCCGGCGGTGGCATCGATGCCGGCGGCGTGCGGGGGCAACGTCAAGCTCGTGATCGAGCACATGTCGTATCGCTACTATCTCGAGCGCGAGGAAACGGAATTCCTGGCGTTCTCCGACGTCTCCTTGTCGATGGCGGACGGTGAGTTCGTTGCGATCGTCGGGCCGAGCGGATGCGGCAAGACCACGCTGCTGAACGTCGTCGCCGGGCTGCTGCCCTATGACGAAGGCACGCTCACGATCGGCGGCGAGGCGGTGGAAGGACCCGGCACCAATCGCGCGATGGTGTTCCAGAATGCGAGCCTGCTGCCGTGGCGAACGGTGCTCGGGAACGTCCGCTATGGCATGGAAATGCAACGCCGGTTCGACGGCGCGCGGATGGACGCGCGCGCACACGAGATGATCCGCTTGGTCGGGCTGTCCGGCTTCGAGGAGCGCTATCCCTCCGAGCTCTCCGGCGGCATGCAGCAGCGCGTCAACCTCGCGCGCGCGTTGGCGACCGATCCGGAAGTGCTCCTGATGGACGAGCCGTTCGCGGCGCTCGACGCGCAGACGCGCGAATTCATGCAGGCCGAGCTGCTGAAGATCTGGAGCAAGGCCCGGAAGATGGTGCTGTTCATCACGCATCAGATCGACGAGGCCGCATTTCTCGCCGATCGCGTCTTGGTGATGGGAACGCGTCCGGGTCGGATCAAGCAGGAGTTTCACATCCCGTTCGAGCGTCCGCGCGCGCTGTCGCTCAAGCGCGATCCGCGCTTCCTCTCGGCATGTGACGGCATCTGGCGATTGATCGAAGAAGAAGCAGAGAGAATCAACGTGGTTCGCGCCTAGCCGAAGCCGCGAAGAAGGGACACGTCACATGAGCGAACCAGCAATGCCGGCAAATGCGGCGCTCGCCTCGCCCGCACCGCGGACCGCGCTACGCCGCCGCGGGGCTCTTGCCCGTCATGAGCCGCTCGCTTACGGCACGGTCTCCGTCCTCAGCCTGCTCATCGCGTGGGAGATCTGCTGGCAGCTCGGGTTTATCTCGCCGCTCTTCTTCAGCGGCCCGACGGACATCGCCGCAAAATTCGTCGATCTCGCCGTCAATGGGTCGCTGGGTAAGGATGCTTTCTATACCGGAAAGAACTTCTTCATCGGCTTCTTCCTGGCATTTTTCGTTGCCGTGCCGCTGGGCGTGGCACTCGGGTGGTATCGGCGCCTGAACCTGTTCTTCGATCCGGTCATCAATGCGCTCTATGCCATGCCGCGCATTGCGCTCTATCCACTCATCATCATCTGGTTCGGAATCGGCAGCGGCTCGAAAATTTTCATCGTCTTCCTGTCGGCTGTGTTGCCGATCCTGGTCAACACGATCGCGGGGGTACGAAACATCGACCCGGACCTCCTGAAGGCCGCACGCGCGTTCTGCGCCCAGGACCGGCAGATTTTCGTTACGGTAGCGATACCGTACTCGGTACCCTTCATACTGACCGGCGTGCGCCAGGGGGTCGCTCATGGCCTGATCGGCGCCATCATCGGCGAGCTGTTCGCGGGCAGCGAGGGTATCGGCTACATGATCTCGTATGCCGGCCAGATGTTCCAGACCGATACGCTGCTGGTCGGCGTGACTGTGGTCGCGGCAGCGGGCATGCTGCTCACCAGCGCGGGCGAGCGCGTGCGACGCCATTTCCAGCGGTGGCGGCCCGAGCACGTCGGCGGGCGCTAGAAAACGCAAGTGCTTCAGGAGAGCGAGAATGGCAAAGATCGTGCTGGCAATGGCCACGACTCATGGGCCCCAGCTGCATACGACGGTCGAGCAATGGCAGCTTCGCGTCAAGGCTGACCAGGCGCGCACGCATCCCTTCCGCAGTGGAGTGTACAGTTTTGACGAGTTGGTCGCGATGCGCGGCCCGGAAGGGCTCGACGGCAAATCGTCGATGGAAGCTCAGCGGAGCTACCATTCACGCTGCCATGTCGCGATGGAGAAGTTAGCTGACAAGTGGGATCAAATCGGTGCCGATATTGCCGTCATCCTCGGGAACGATCAGAACGAGATCTACGAAACCGACCAGCTGAACCCCCCGTTCATGGTGTTCTTCGGCGACACGATCCCGAACTATCCGCAGTCGGAGGAAGACAAGAGGAATTTGCCTCCGGGCGTTGCCGAGGCCGAGCATGGCCATGCAACGAACGTATACACGGAATATCGCGGCATTCCGGAGCTGGGCTCGCACATCATCAAGACGCTCACGGAGCGGGAATTCGACGTGGCGGCCTCCAAGGTCTGGCCCAAGCATGCCCGCAACGGTGCGTCGCACGCATTCGGCCACATCTATCGCCAGGTGATGCGCGACAAAGTCGTGCCGAATGTGCCGGTGTACCAAAATACGTTCTTCCCGCCGAACCAGCCGACCGCGAAACGGTCCTATCAGTTCGGTCAGGTCATCAAGGAGGCGATCGAATCGTGGCCGTCGGACAAGCGAGTGGCCGTGTTCGCGTCCGGCGGCATGAGCCATTTCGTGATCGATGAGGAGTTCGACCGGAAGTTCGTTGCCGCGCTCAAGAGCCGGGACAAGGACTATCTCACGTCGATTCCGCTGAAGGACCTTCAGTCCGGCACGTCAGAGCTGAAGTCGTGGATTTCGCTCGCGGGCCTGCTCGAGGACATGAGCGCCGAGATGCACGAGATCGACTATGTGCCGTGTTATCGTTCGCCGGCCGGTACCGGTACGGCCAATGGGTTCTACTGGTGGGACATGAAAAGCCAATGAGCTCGGTAGCCGAGTTTGTCACGCGACTGCGCAAAGTAGATTGTTGCGCCGTGTCGGATGCGCTTGACAGTCTCAACCTTAAAGGCGTGGTCTCCGGCTTGCCTCAGCGATCCGGCGAGGACCGCATCGCCGGGCAGGTGATTACGGTCAAGCTCGGGGTCGGCGTCCCTCCCGCCGGCCCGCCCAGGCACCTCTGCACGACTGCCATCGAGACCGGAGGCTCCGACAACGTCATTGTCGTGGAGCAACGAACGGGCCTGGAAGCCGGCGGTTGGGGCGGACTGCTGTCGCTTGGCGCGAAGGCGCGCGGGATCGCTGGAGCCATCGTCGAAGGTCCGGCGCGGGACATCGATCAGTCGATTGAGCTGGCGTTTCCGGTTTTTGCCCGCTCGTTGACCGCCCTGACGGCGCGCGGCCGAATTTCCGAGCAGGCAACGAACGTACCCGTGAAGATCGGGGAGTTGATCGTATCGCCGGGCGACTATGTGATCGCGGATCGCAGCGCTGTCATCATTATCTCACAGGCCGAAATCGGCTGCGTGCTGGCTGCCGCGGAACGCATCGCGGCGAAGGAGGAAGAGATGGCCAAGCAAATTCGCGCTGGTCGGCCGATCGGTACCGTCATGGGTGGCAATTACGAGCAGCTGTTGAACCACTGACTTCCGATTCTAGAATTGTCTCTTTGCGTTGGGTAGTGTCAGCGGGTGGTACTTTGGCCTTAGACAAGGATGCACCCGCGTGTCGAGTGGTCCAAACGGTCCGGCAACATCGTCGCAATCCCGATCCTATCCGGACCGCACACAAACATGTCCATATATGATCTTCGGAAAGGACAGGACTTTGCTGCGGCGCATGAGTCCGTTCATGGCCGATTTCGTTGCAGAAGTCGTACAGAAAACGCCATGAGCGCGATGCCAAGGAGAAAGAAGCCATAGTTGAGGCTCGCTCTATTCATCATGCCATTCCCTTCTTGCGGTACGGCCCCGAGGAAGTGGACCACGGACAGGTCTTAAGTCCGCCCTACGAGCGGCGCGTCGCGATGCTGGCGTGCTCGACAAAGACCTGCAACGCAGGCCACATCTCCCAATACAAGTTTGAAAGCTGCTGATCGAGAGGCGTGTCGTTGAGGGGAGGGCGCGGCAGACCAAGAATTTCGGCCATGTCAATCTCGAACGCGGTCATGTCGCCGAACGGGCGCTTGTAGTTGACGATGGGCACCGGGATCCAATACCGATTATCAAATAGGGCCAACATGTTCCTGTCTGGCCATCCAAACCTGAGATGTCGAATGAGAAGCAGGTGCTCGCGGGTGAACAGGAAGGTACCATCTGGATCAAGCCGAGGCCGCTCCTTCACGATCGCCGCGATCCGCTCGGGCGGCAGGCCGCGCAATTCCCGTCCGAGCGCACGCTCGATCTCGGCATTGGTCAGATGTGCGAGCGGATAACGGCCGACCTCCAACTCGCCATGCTTGAGAGCCCACGACAAGGCCGCCGCGACCTCGACATGGAATGCGGCGACGGCAACCTCATCGCGTGTGCCCAAGATCGGCGCAAGATCGTCGGCAAGGGCCGCGCTCCCATAGGGCCGATAAGGGTCGACGATCGGGCCACCACCTTCGACCAGCGGGTCCCAGATAAAGCGCAGCTTGCGGATTGCTTTGAGATGACGTTCGTCCGGTTGTCGCTGTCCGTCGTCGTCGGACGAGGCTGCCCTTTCGTAAATCGATTGGTCCTTCCAGCGCCTGTAGAGACCCACGCCTTCAAGCAGCGCGCTGACTGACAGTAAGGCGGCGGCGACGAGAAGCCAACGCCGCACCGTTGAGCTGCTGCTCGAGCCAGCGATAGAACTATACTTTGGTATTTTGGACCGGATAAAGTTGAGCGCCTCATCCGGCACGCCGCGCGTCGGCAGCGTTATGAAATCATTAGGTGCCAACAGCAGCAGCCAGCAGTCCTTGCAGTCCCAGATCTCCTGGAAGTATGACCAGGGCAGCGTCGCCGCAGCGCCATTATTTATCAGTACCGATAGGCTGTCGCCGGTCAAGGTGAATGTCGATTCCGGCGTTGTCATGAGCCTGAACTTGCCGAGCGTGTTCCCCAGGTGCGCCCGCCAGAGGAAAGCCACCCACAACGGCAGGCAGATGAATGTCACCGTCACAAATGCTGCGAACAGGCGATCTTTCCCGAAGCCGATGAGATAGCCGCAGTAGAGGACACCTGCCGCCGAGAGCGTCAGCAGAAGCGTCTTGCCCCCCAACCGATGGAGAACGAAGGCGCGCACGGTGGCTCTCAGCATTGCCTCGTTGTATCGGACGCGAAAGGTGTACGTCATTGGCGCGCTCAAATGGCGGGGCGATGGCAGCCTGAATGGCTGGAGGCTCGAATGCGATGTCCGTGACATGCGAAAGTAACCCAATCGTCATCCGTCTCATATAGGCTGATGATTTGCCGGGTCACAGCGAACGGATTGGCAGGTAATGGAATGTGCGCAATGTCGCCTGTCGGGATGCTCGACATTGCTGATCTTGTCCCGAAGCCGGTCGCCACCATGTGCTGCGTCGGATATTGAAGACTGTCAGTGCTGATAGCCCTGATGAAGCGGACGCGACGTCCGGGTTCTTTCCAGTTCGCTTTTTGACCGATGCTGTCGAAAACGGCTTCGGTTCGATGGTCGTGTCGCTCGATGCGGCCTTGATCGATGCCAATAGCGTTCGTCGGCCTTGAGGTGAACGCCACTGCGGACGCCTACGCAACGAATGCTGAGTCCGTTCCGGTCGCGGTGCGAGGATTCGAAGCGCAAGCGTCTTGAGATTCTGGACGATGACGGCGAGATGAAACTCGTCTCGCGCACCGGAAAGCCCCCTGAGCCGCATGCGCTCAAAGTCATGGTGGCTCTTCAGATGAGCGAACCTCATTCGCTCGGGCAAGGAGTGCAGCCGCAAGAACAAAATGCCGAACATCAGTACGGCAAGCGCCAGGACGGCTCCCATGACGACCATGAGAACGTCTGTTTCACTAGGCGCGGTGATGAAAGACGGTAAATTGCGGGAGGCGCCGGGGTGAAGCGGCTCGGTCATTCCGTCCCTCCTGACGCGGACTCTCGTCTAGGAACTCAAGCCTTTTTGCGCATACCCCACGCGGATCTTTCGCGCGTTATTCCAACCCTCCGATTTACGATTGCCGTACTTCAAGGATACAAAGGTTCAGTTTCATGTCGATAGGTATGTGCTAGCGGCGGACATTGGATGCACCTTCAAATGTGGACGTGCGTTACGAGTTTTCCGTTGTCTATTATGAGATGGACGCGAATAGGATCACGCTGCACGCGTCTCGGCCAGCACTTGCAGCAGGGCTTCGAGTGCCAGTGACCGAGCCATCAGCTTGGTGCGCGCGGCTTTAACGGGGCAACGTTGACGTTTCCTGCTGCGATCACCACGGCGCTCGATTCGGGAACCTCTATCCAAAACTGGCTGACGTTTTCAATTCCTCCAAGCGGTTCTGAGACCACGGCGCGTGCATCGTCGGAAAACGCATGCACGTCCGGAAAATGCTGCCGCATAGCCGCGATGCTCGCGCTGTAAAAGAGGGTTCGTGACCTACCTTCGCTCGAGTATCGGAAGGCATAGAGTGTCTCTCCGTCCAAGACCGCCAGAGTCATCTGCAGTGGGCGGCTCACGCCGTGCTTGCGACCCACGCTCTCGATGAAACCAATCATTCTTTCGACGCTGGCGATAGGGTCGTCCTCCAATCCAAATGTCAGCGCAAGAAAGAACATGATCTCCGAGTCTGTGCTCCCGGAGACCTCGGGAAACAGACGGGGCGATATCGCGAGCACGAGATCGCGCTTGAGCTCAGGAAAATCAGCGATGGCGCCATTGTGCTGAAACAGCCAGCGTCCATGGCGGAAAGGATGACAATTGGTACGCTGGATCGCCGTTCCAGTCGTCGAGCGCACATGTGCCATGAACATCGGCGATTTGATCTGGGAGGCAAGGTCCAGGAGGTTCTCGTCGCTCCAGGCGGGCTGTATGCCCTTGTAGAGCCCGGGTGCTTGGCCATTGCCGTACCATCCAACGCCGAAGCCATCGCCATTGGTTGTCGTTTCGCCGGCACAAGCCGCCAAGCTCTGGTCGATCAATGAGTGCTTAGGTTTGAAGAGCAGCTCCTCCAGATAAACCGGGCCGCCGGCATACGCGATCCAACGACACATGGGATCCTCCAACTTCAAACGGCGACGTCATCTGAATCGTTCGGAAAACTCCATCTGGCGGCGCATGGTCGCAACAGACAAGCAACTGAGACTATCGGTCAACAGTGGCAATACACCACAACAGATGTTTAATCGCGTCTGAACCAAAGTATCGACGTTTGACCCTGTGTATAGAGTTTGTTTCCTTTTGTATAAATCCGAAGTTCCGCGCTCGTCTGATAGAAACAATAAACAGAAACAATAAACAGTCCGGAAGGACACCCTTCAGGCGAGGAGGATTTTCATATGCCCAGCGGAGCCAACCGTCATCGGATTCAGATCGATCAATTCTTTGCCGGGCCTGGCGCACGGGGCGATCAGTGGCGGGACCTCGTCGAGCTAGCCGAAGCGTGGTCCAAGCGTTCAGGCGACCGGACCAAGGTTGAGGCCACGATTGCCGAGATGACAGCCACGGAAGAGTTCCACGCCTATCCCGGACTTCAACTCCTCGGTGCACTGCGCGACCACGTCGCTGCAGGCGACGCACATGCGACGGCGTCGCTGGCTCGCCGAATAACCCGTGCCTTGCTGACCCGCTCCTTCCGCCAGAACCCCGGTGATTGGGAGACACACGAAGGCGACGAGGCGGCGCCGGCGGATGTGCTGCCGCCCACTTTGGGTCGCTCCGATGCCCGTCGACCTTATTTCGAGGTTCTGATTGTCACTGGGACGCCTGCCGCACGCTGGCCGGCTCTTGCTGCGGAGTGGAGGCGCCTCCGCCGACCGCTGGACCAGTTCATCTACGAGCCCGTCTTTGTGGGCAGTTTCGAAGACGCGTTCTGCGCCACGATCCTCAACCCGGACCTCGCCGCCGTTGTTGTTCATGAAGGCTTCGCTTTCCAATCACGGCACGATGCACCGATCCTGCGGACGATCACCGCCGACCTTGACCAGCATCAAGGCTCCTCAGCGTCGGCATTGCATTTGGCGCAAGTCCTCAAGCGCGTACGGCCGGAACTCGATCTCTATCTCGTGGTCAACGGTCGAGTCGAGGATATTGCGGGCAGTCCGAGTGCAATTGCCGCACGCCGCGTCTTCTATGCCGTCGAGGAGCTGCTGGAATTGCACCTTGCGATCCTCGAAGGCGTGCAAGCGCGATATGAGACGCCCTTCTTCGACAATTTAAAGAAATATGCGCAACGTCCGATCGGCACCTTCCACGCGTTGCCGATTGCGCGCGGCAAATCGATCTTCAGGTCCGATTGGATCCGCGACATGGGCGAGTTCTACGGTCCTACACTTTTTCTGGCCGAGAGCAGCGCGACCACTGGCGGTCTGGACAGCCTGCTGGAGCCAACGGGCAACATCAAGAAAGCACAAGACATGGCGGCGCGCGCCTTTGGGGCGGATCACGTTTTCTTCGTCACCAACGGTACCTCGACCTCGAACAAGATGGCCGTACAGGCACTGCTGGCGCCCGGAGACATCGCGATCGTGGATCGCAACTGCCACAAGTCCCACCACTATGGAATGGTGCTGGCGGGGGCCCAGCCGCTCTACGTCGAAGCATTCCCCATGACCGAGTACTCGATGTATGGGGCAGTGCCACTTCGCACCATCAAGCAGGCGCTGCTGGACCTGAAAGCGGATGGCAGGCTCAACCGCGCCAAGATGGTGGACCTGACGAATTGCACGTTCGACGGTCACATCTACAACACGCGGCGGGTGATGGAAGAATGTCTGGCGATCAAGCCGGACCTGATCTTCCTGTGGGACGAGGCCTGGTTCGGATTTGCTCGATTCTCACCATTCCTGCGGCCTCGTACCGCGATGGGGGCTGCCAATGACATCGAAGCCTGGCTGCAGGATCCAAAGTCGGTCACCGAGTATGAAAAGCAGCAGGCCGAGCTCGGGGAGAACCCTGCAGACGATGTGCTGCTGAACACGCGGCTGATCCCGGATCCGCGGAAGGTCAAGCTGCGGGTCTACCAGACGAACTCCACGCACAAGTCGATGTCCGCGTTGCGGCAAGGCTCGATGCTGTTCGTGAAGGATGTCGAGTTCCACAACGTGGAAGCACAATTCCATGAGGCTGTGTTCACTCACGCTTCTACCAGTCCAAACCAGCAGCTGATTGCGAGCCTCGACGTAGCGCGCCGGCAGATGGAACTGGAGGGATACGGCCTCGTGCACAATGCCATCGAGGTGGCATTGGCCATACGGCAGGCTGTCGCTGCGCACCCGTTGATCTCCAAGTATTTCCACGTTCTTGGCGCCGACAAGATGGTGCCAGCGCAATATCGCGAGAGCGGTTTCATTGATTACCTCGCCCCCAAGACAAATTGGGCGCTGGCGAGGCGCAGCATGCAAGACGACGAGTTCTGCCTCGACCCGACGCGCATGACGCTCGTTTGCGGGACCGCTGGCTTCGATGGCACGCAATTCAAAGGACTGCTGGCAAGCCGCTACAACATCCAGCTCAACAAGACGTCGCGAAACTCCGTCCTTCTGCAATCGAACATCAACAACACCCGCAGCGACGTCGCCCACTTGATCCGCGTTCTGGTGGAAATCAGCAGCGAAATCGAGCGGCGTCTGGCTCAAGGCGGCTCAAATGTCAGGCAGGCATTCGATGCACGGGTGAAGAGCCTGATGACCGATGTGCCGGACTTGCCGAACTTCTCGCATTTCCACGAGATATTCCGAAAGGACGCCGGCAAGCGGACCAACGAAGGCGATATCCGTGCGGGGTTCTACGCAGCCTACGATGCTGCACATTGCGACCATATCCGGCTTGCCGATCCCGAAATCGATCGTCGATTGAAAGAGGGGCCTGAACTGGTCTCCGCCAACTTCGTCATACCGTATCCGCCGGGCTTCCCGATCATGGTGCCCGGCCAAGTGATCACACAGGAAACGATCGACTTCATGCGCAAGCTCGATGTGAAGGAAATCCACGGTTACGACGCGGCCGAGGGGCTGAAGCTCGTGCGTGCTGACGCGCTGGCGAAGCCCTCCGACGCGCCCGTAAAGCGCGCCGCGTAAACCTCTCGGCGACGAAAATGGCCATCGGCGAGGCACGCCGTCGTGTTGCATGAGTGAACGGGTGAGTATCATGGTCGATTGGTTTGTCCAAACGCTCCGCAGCTATCCAGAAATAGCGGTCTTCCTGTCCTTGGCCCTCGGCTATTACTTCGGCTCCTTCACATATAAAGGTCTTGGCCTGGGCGCGGTGACCGCCACGCTCATTGCCGCGGTCATCATCGGCCAACTTGGCATCACGATCTCCGGTCCGTTGAAACCATTCTTCTTCCTGATGTTCCTGTTTGCCATCGGCTATGGAGTGGGACCGCAATTCGTGCGCGGCATCGCGCAGGATGGACTTCCACAAGCGCTGTTCGCCGTGGTCGTGTGCGTGTTCTGTCTGGCGGCTGCCGTGATCGGCGCCAAGCTGGCTGGTTATGACGTTGGTTCCGCTGCGGGCCTCTATGCCGGCTCGCAGACGATCTCGGCGTCGATGGGACTTGCGACCGACGCGATCAATCGCGAGGGTCTGCCGCCCGAAGAAACCAAGAAGCTCCTGGATGCGATGCCGGTTGCTTATGCCGTGACCTACATTTTCGGCACGGTCGGCTCCGCGATTGTCCTAGCCCTGATCGGTCCGGCTCTGCTTCGAATCAATCTCGAAGAAGCGTGCAAGCTCTACGAGGAGAAGCATGGGGGCAAGAAGGCAGTGGGCGGTCCGGGGACAGCCTGGTACCAATTCGCGGCGCGTGCGTATCAGGTTCGGGTCGGGGGCCCAGTTGTAGGCAAGACAGCGCAAGAGGTAGAAGCACTGCTGCCCGAGCAGCGGGTATTCATCCAGCGCATTCGACGCGATGGCAAGATCATCGACGCCACGGCCGACACCGTGATCCAGGCGGGAGACGTCGTGGTCGTGGCTGGCCGGCGTGAGGTGCTGGTGAATGTGGTCGGTAGCGCGGCCGTCGAGGTTGACGATCGCGAGCTGCTGGCAATGCCGGTGGAAGGCGTCGACGTCTACGTCACCAGCAAAGACGTCGACGGGAAAACGCTGGAAGAGTTGGCCAAATCGTCAGCCGTGCGCGGCGTGTTCCTGCGAAAGATCACGCGGGGAGCCACCGCGACCGACATCCCGATTCTGGCGGACACACAGCTGCAGCGTGGCGATATCGTCACCCTGGTCGGCCGGACCCAGGATGTAGCAGCCGCGACCAAGCTCATAGGCTATCCCGATCGCGCGACCGACGTCGCAGATGTCGCATTTATCGGCGCGGCCATCGCCATCGGTGCATTGCTCGGCGCGATTGTCTACAAGGTCGGCAGTGTGCCGCTCACGCTGTCCACCTCGGGCGGCGTGCTGATTGCCGGGCTCTTCTTCGGCTGGCTGCGGTCGGTTCGACCGACGTTTCGGACGGATCCCGTCCTCCACCGTCTGGTTCATGAACTCGGTCGGCCTGAATGTGTTCATCGCCGTGGTCGGCATTTCCTCCGGGCCGGGCTTTGTCGCCGGCCTGCAACAACTCGGCTTCAGCCTGTTCCTCTGGGGCGTTGCGGTGACGACCGTCCCGCTGATCCTGGCGATGTATGTCGGAAAATATCTGTTCCGCTTCGATGACGCCATCCTGCTCGGGTGTTGCTCCGGCGCGCGCACCACGACGGCGTCGCTCGGCATGATCAATGACATTGCCAAGAGTCAGATCCCGGGCCTCGGCTACACCGTCACATACGCGGTTGGAAACACTCTGCTGACGATCTGGGGAATGGTCATCGTCATGCTGCTGATATGAACGCGAAAGTCAGGTGATCGCCGTCGCTTACTCCATCGCCCCACCGTGTACCCAAAGGAGCTCCCATGGCTGACATCCTTACGCTGCGTAAATTCGAGACTTTGAGCCCCTTCGAGATCAAGGACGAGCTGATCAAGCTGGCCAGGTCGACTTCGCGGACCTCGCAATCCGCGTTCCTCAATGCCGGCCGCGGCAATCCCAATTGGGTTGCGACCAAGCCACGCGAAGCCTACTTCCTGCTCGGCCAGTTCGCCGTCACCGAGTGCACACGGGTGATGGAGCATCCCGCCGGGATCGGCGGCATGCCGCAGGCAAAAGGCATCGCCGATCGCCTCGATGGTTGGCTTGCGAAGCAGTCGGAAATGCCCGGCGCGGACTTCCTTTCGTCAATGGTGAAGTTCGCGACCAAGACCTTCGGATTCGACCGTGACGCGTTCGTGCACGAGCTCGTCGATTCGATCATCGGCGACAATTATCCCGTTCCTGATCGGATGCTGGTGCACAACGAGCGAATTGCGCAGGAATACCTGTTGTGGGCGATGTGCGGCAATCCGCGTCCGCCTGGCAAATTCGACCTTTATGCGGTCGAGGGCGGCACTGCTGCTATGTGCTACATCTTCAAATCGCTGAAGGCCAATCGGCTCCTGTTCCCCGGCGATACGATCGCACTCGGCACGCCGATTTTCACACCTTATCTCGAGATGACGCACCTTGAAGATTACGATCTCAAGGTCGTGAACATCGCGGCGCCACAAGAAAACAAGTTCCAGTTCACCGATGCCGAAATCAAGAAGCTTGAGGACCCCAAGATCAAGGCCTTCTTCATTGTCAATCCGGGCAATCCGACCGGCATGGCGCTGAGCAAGGAAACGATCAGCAAACTAACGAATTTGGTCAAGAAAAAACGTCCGGATCTGATGCTGCTGACCGACGACGTGTACGGAACGTTTGTCGACGATTTCCGATCTTTGCTCGGCGAGCTTCCGCAGAACACGATCGGGGTCTACTCCTATTCCAAATACTTCGGCGCCACCGGCTGGCGGCTTGGCGTCATTGCCATCCATGAGAACAACATCTTCGACAAGATGATTGCCAAGCTGCCGGATAATCATGTGAAAGCCCTGGACAAGCGTTACAGCCCGCTGACGCTTGAGCCGCGCAAGATGAAGTTCATCGATCGCATCGTCGCCGACAGTCGGGACATGGGTCTCAACCATACGGCCGGGCTATCGCTTCCGCAGCAGGTGATGATGAGCATGTTCTCGCTCTGCGAGTTGATGGACGTTAAGAAGGACTATCAAAAGGCCTGCAAGGAGATCGTTCATAAGCGCGCCTGGTCGATGATCGAGAGCATGGGCCTTCAGCTTACCCCTAATCCCAACTACGACGCCTATTACGGCCTGATCGACTTCGAGTTCTGGGCGCGCAAGAACATCGGCGACGAAGCGGTCGACTACCTGAAGAAGAATATTCACCCGCTCGATCTCGCATTCCGATTGGCCGAGGATCACGGGATCGTGCTGCTCAACGGTGGTGGCTTCGAGGCCCCCAACTGGTCGCTGCGCGTGTCCTTGGCGAATCTGCCCGACGAAGCCTACGAGGACATCGGACGCGGCGTTCGGACCGTTGCGCGCGGCTACCGGGACGCCTACGAGGCGTCCAAGACTGGGCATGTCAAGGAAGCGGCCGAATAGGTTATGCGGAGCTTGACGGGCCATGAGCTGGATTGGTCATGTTGCGGCGACTGCGCCCGAGATCTTCATCTTCCTGGCGGTGGCCATCGGCACGGTGCTCGGGCGCGTTCGCATCCGCGGATTTTCTCTCGGCGTTCCCGCCTGCATTTTGATCGTTGCCGTCATACTCGGACAGTTTGGCACAATCGTCATCCCATCGCTGCTCAAGTCGATCCTCTTCGGCCTGTTCGTATTCACCATCGGGTATCGTTCCGGCCCTGAGTTCTTTGCCTCGCTGAGCCTCCAGACGCTCTCGCAGGTCGCGCTGGCGCTCGTGATGGGGGCATGTGGGCTCATCATCATTCTCATCTTTGCCTATGCGCTGCATCTCGATACAGGCACCGCCGCCGGCGTCGGCGCCGGCAGTCTGACGCAAACATCGATGATGGGCACCGCGTCGAGCGCATTGGAGCAGCTCGGGCTGTCGGCCGACGTGCTGAAGCAGCAGCAGGCCAACATCGCAGCAGGCTACGCGGTCACTTATATCCTGCGGATATATCCTGGTCCTGCTCTTTGTCCCGTTCGTCGCGCCGCTGCTGATGGGCGTCAACCTCAAAGAGGAGGCGGCAAAGCTCGAGGTTGCGCTGTCGGGCGGCGAACCATCCAAGTCCAGCAATCTGCTCTATAGAAAATTTCAGGTCACGGGCGTATCAGGTGTCCAACGCGGCCGGCCGCACGGCGAGCGAGATCGAGTGCCAAATCGGCCGGCGCGCGGTCATCGAGCGCATTCTCCGCCACGGCGAAGATGTAGAGCTGCGTCCCGATGCAAAGCTACAAGCAGGCGATGAGATCCTGCTCGCCGGGCCGTCGGCAGTGATCGTTGCGGCTGGGCCGCTGATCGGGCCGGAGATCGAAGGTGAGCACGTCATGCGGTCGGTCCCGGGCGAGGTCGTCGACGTGTTTGTAACCGCCCGCGACCTGCACGGCCGGACATTGAGCGACATTGTCGATCGGGTCGGCGACACCGCCCGTGGCGTTTTCCTGCGTGCCTTGACACGCCGGGGTCAGGAGGTGCCGGTGACGCCGGGAACGCGGATCTATGTCGGTGACGTCATGACGCTGGTCGCTCTCAACGAGGCGCTCAAGCGGGTCGTGCCGAGAGTCGGGCAGGCGATCCGGTCCAGCGACCGAACCGATATTGCATTTCTCGCTTCCGGCCTGGCGATAGGATTGCTGGTCGGACTGCTCGGCGTGACGATTGGCTCGATTCCGCTGACCCTCGGCGGGGGTGGCGGCGCACTCATCGCCGGGCTGGTCTGCGGCTGGTTGCGCTCGCGCCGACCGACGATGGGAGCGTTCCCGCCGCAGGCACAGCAGACGCTGAGCGATCTCGGACTTGGAGGATTTATCGCCTCCATTGGACTCGCCAGTGGACCGGCCGCCTTGGCCGCGGTGCAAGCACATGGGCTGATGTTGCTGGGTGTGGGCGTGATCGTCACTTTGACGCCCCTGATTGTCGGCACGCTGTTTGCGCATCGCGTATTGCGCATGAACCCGGTCATCGTTTGCGGTGCCCTTGCTGGTGCAATGACTGTCGACGCCGCCGTGGCCGGCACGTGCGATGTCGCGGAGAGTCAGACGCCGGTTCTTGGCGTTGCTGTGCCCTATGCGATCGCCAACGTCGTGTTGACGGTGCTTGGACCGATCATTGTGGGTCTGACGTTTGTCGGTTGAACTCGATGAACGGCCCTGAGCGCGGCATTGATCAGGCAACCGGCCGCCCTCCGACCAATTGCTATTTTTCCGCCGTTTTCTCTATCGGGGGCCGGAACAGAACGGTGTAGTCGACGATGAAACGAAACTCCGGCTGCGTCGAGCGCACATTGCCGTCCTGCCAGACATTGCCAAATTGCGTCTTCACGCGGAGGCCTTTCAGAGGTCCTTCCGAGGGACGATATTGGATCCAGAGGTCCAACTCACTGCGGTCGGGTATTGCAAAATTGGTGACGGGGTCGAGCGCGCCCCAGCCCTGCGTGTACCAGGCGCCCGCACTCAGCCCGGAAAGACCAAAGTCCTTGAAGGCATAGCCGAAATCATAGGCCACGCTGCCGCCAAAGGCCTTTTCGCCGGCGTTGTCGAACGATATCTGCTGCATGTCGGTATAGTTCGGCTTGGTGCCGAACGGCGAGAAGATCTTGGACTCATCGCCGGTGATCGAGCCTGCGACGAACAAGGTCCACCCGGCATATGTCACCTGTACTTTTGCAGATGCCTGATAGGTGTTGAAAGAATTTTCGGTGAGCAGCTCGTTGCCCACGCTTCGTTGGGTGATGATGTTCGCACCCATGCTCCACTTCGGAGCGTCCTTCGGCAGCTGAAAGACATACTCTGCTTGCGAGAACCCCGTATTGACGAAGTCGCTCAGGTAGTAGTCCATGAATATGGTGGAAAAGCCGGCGAATGGCCGAATTTTGATCATCCCGAACGGAGTGCCGCGGTTGACGGTATCTCCGCCCACGATCGCATCCGACATCGAAATGAAGTCGTTCGAATCCCGCTGCTTGATGTTCCAGAGATAGCCGAATGCATAGTCATAGTTTCGATCCTTGTCCGGGAGCGTGACCAGCGTGGTGCCCTCGAAAGTGTTGGGCACCATGCGATTGTCTTGTGGATTGATGAGAGGGGTGTCGACCAGCTGGCGACCGCCGCGAATTTCCTGATCGACGATCTGGATACGCCCATAGATCTGGCCAAGCATGCCGAGCGAATTTTGGTTCGGGGTAAGCAGCCTGGTGCCGCCTTCGTCGGCTGGAGCGAAAATCGGCTGGGATGTATAGTAGGCTGCATGCACCCCAAACACGTTGTCGATCAGGCCCGACCGCCACGCGATCCAGCCCCCGCCTGCCCAAGCCTGCGACTTCGTGCCGTCAAAGTTGTCGCGTGTCAGATAATATGTGCGGGCAACGAACTGCAGCAGGGATTCACGAAAGAAGGCTGGCGTATCGTTGGGCTCGCGCCAATAGAACTCGCTCATGTAAGGCTGGGACGGAAATTTCTTCAGCGTCCAACCTAGGCGCTCGTCATCTGCAATTTCCTCGCGCGAGGGCGGCAGAAGTTGCGAGTAGGAGCTTTGTGCGTGGGATTGCGTGGCCGTTCCGACCGCTCCCACGCTAGCTCCGATCCAACCAGCAACGATGACCCTTTTGACGAGTTGGCTCTGTCGACGAGAATGAGCGGGCGCAGTTCGCCCTGACTTCAATGACCGCATGTTGTCGCCCTCCGCGCTTCTTACAACGCGCTCCTCCCACTGGTGGCCATTGTTGCCAAGTTTCTTGCATTCCTAACTGTTGTTCTCCGTTTGCCCGCATCGAACGCGTCAGCAGAGCAATACGCTGGGACTCAACTCCGCAGTTCAACACGAAGGCCTTTCGCACCTACAACCGATCCGGTTTCAATGCTGAGCGGAAAGCCACATAAGAACTGCTCACCGCACTCAGTGCGAAGCGACGAGCCCGCAGCCAAAAACGCAAAAGGCGAATCGACGAGCGCCTACGCTCAGTCAAACACCGCTGTCGACGGCTAAGCGGTGTCCTGGTGAGTGTGCACAACTTAAAATACAAGTCGGGTTTGCGCTCACTTGAAAAGGCGTCAACGAGACCATCAACGTGCGCAAGACGCTGCGCGACAATCTCGGTTTGCCACACCCGGATAATCGCTTCTTCCGCGTGAGCGGCGACGCAGAATAATCCGCAACTGTCATGGATCTCGAAAGACACATTTCGCCATCCCCCGCTGCAGAGCACGATTGCCTGAGCGGCGCATAACTTAGGATTATGAAGAGGCACTCGAAAAACTCGGAAATACGGTCGCGTACCTCTGAAATTGCCGACCCGGCTTGACTCGTTCGAGGTCAAAAAAATGTGCTAGCCAGTCGGCTTACTTGATTGGGCCCGCGCAGAGTTCGCTATTCCCTCAATAGCGCGGAAAAGCGGACTTCGCGGAAGGTCCGAGCCGGGCCAGGAACGGACAGACGACACTTCGACGTGGCGGAAGCCGCAAATACGATGAATTGCTTTCGCGGCTTGCGCCGTCGTGTGGTGTCAATCGCGAGGGCGCCAAGCCACCTCGATCAGGATTGGCCCTGGAGCTTCGCAATGAAACGTCATCGCTCCAGCTAAGTCGCCGAGAGGTCGAACGACTGGGACACCGGCAGCGACGATGCGGCCATGGAGTTGGAATAGTTCGTCCTCGTTGTCGAGGTTGAAGCCGATATGGAACCCTGTCGGGTACTTCAGCGGTTCGCCTGACGGCAAGGGACTGAGAGTTAGCGCAGAGCCAGCCTCATCCAGCAGGACGGTCAAGCCATCCGCTCTCGAGTAGATGCATTTCATATGGAAATGCTTCTCGAAAAACCTCCGTACGCTTGCGGGATCGATGACCGGTAGGTCAATATGGTTCAATTTCATTGCGATCTCCTTTGTTGCCCTTAAGTGGCTTGTCGGAGATCAGTCGGAGAGCTGTACTCTCGCATTCCCCAACAAGCCCGTCGGCTTCCCGACTTGCTTGTCGTGGGTCCCCTAAACAGGGGCGCAGAGTTGTCCTATGAGGACTAGCCGGGCTTACCGTACCGGCGCGCTCTTTTTCGACGCAGCTATCATTGCGGCGCCTGCGGCAGTGGTCAAGCGCGGAACTTATGCAGACCGCGGTTTGGTCTGCCTTGGGTCATGACCGACAAAACTCAAAGCGAGCACAACGAGTCAGCTTTACCCCTGAAAGCTGACGTGCGAGCGGACATCATTTTGCGTCGCTTCGGGCCAGGAAGCGAACAGAAAATAGCTGGTACTGCGGCGACAATTTCCGCTCTGCCCTAGTAACTTAAATGTCAACCTGCTCCGATATCGCCAAAGCATCGTCCACTTCAATCCCGAGGTATCTCACCGTGCTCTCAATCTTGGTATGGCGCCGAGCAGCAGCTGGACGGCACGCAAATTTCCGGTGCGCCGGTAAATTAGCGTTGCCTTGGTTCGTCGCAATGAGTGGGTACCCGACACGCTCAACAGCGCCGCCGTCGCAGCAGCCGCCTGAAAGGCTAGGCATTGGGAATCTGAAGCTACGTCGAGGGCGTACAAGAACGTCGAGGGTGATGATGGCGCTGATGCTGCACCGGACGCGGGATCTGCTTCCTTCCTTCGTCAGGAGCACAACAAGCCTCGCGGCAACAGACCTTTTCGAGAACGCCCGACCACGCAGAATGCAATATCGACACCGATCGTGCTAACCTCGCCCATGGACGGCTCCCCTCAACGTGGTTTGTTTCGACGCAACCACCCTATGGCACTCCGATGCCGCAGAGTGGGCGCCGTCCACCACATCATTCACGTCGTTTCCGAGACGTCCGCGACGAGTCCGGCTTGCCTCCGACTCCGGACGTACTACGGCATGGCTGCGAGCCGACGCGATGGGCCAGTACCACTCCTCTCCCCACTTTTTGCGGCTGGTCCGCTCCGGCTCCGAGAGGTGACGTTGTGGCTCGTAGCGCATGCTCCCCCTCCTCATAACAGAGGAGTACGGATCATGCAGGGCACTCAGAACTTAATCGCGCCAGCCGAAAAGCGGATCCCTTTCAGGTTCACGGCGTTGATGCGGATGGCGCGGTGGTGATCCGTAGGCGTGTTGGTCGAGCGAAGGTTCTCGAATTCTTTGCCGAACTGCCACCTTGCCTTGCATGAACACCAAGCTGCGCAAGGCCTAACCGCCAGTCGAACATAGCCATCCTGTCGCTTCGAATTCTCGTCCGTAGTGGTGATCCCGACCGGATATGGTGGAGGGTTCGACCCGCGCGCCCGAAAGGTGTCGGCAACGAGATACCATCGAAAACTTTCGAGCGAGGGCAGGCACCAAGGCTCATTGATCAGATCGGCAAGCTCGATCTTGCGGTGGCGGGCCTCGTCGTTTTGCATTCACGTCACGATAAATACCGGATCGCTGTCGACCGGGATCGATGGTGACGGTTCGGATTGTGGGAACAGGAGCGGTTCCTCTTTAACCTCCCTGAAGTGAGCAACTTTGCACAGTATGCGCACGAGACTTGAGGATATGTTGACGTTTCTCACAGAAAGGCTCGCCATGTTCACCTCCGAGCAATACCGCGCCAAAGCGGCCGAATTTATCGAAT
Source organism: uncultured Alphaproteobacteria bacterium (assembly GCA_963745515.1). Classification (GTDB taxonomy): domain Bacteria; phylum Pseudomonadota; class Alphaproteobacteria; order Rhizobiales; family Xanthobacteraceae; genus VAZQ01. The sequence goes on along the minus strand of CAVUXO010000001.1, from coordinate 1,115,140 downwards.
TGGTGAAGAAAGCGAACACCGCCAAAGAGGCCTGTGAATTTCAAAAGCTCGAACAGAGCTTCACCGAGCTCGCGGACAATGAGCAATGGGTCACTGACCATTATGACCAGATTTTGCATGCGGCGGAGGATGGTGAAGCTGCTGGATTAACTTTCCCCACCGTAGAGAACGCGTGTCCTTCAATGATAGGGAAAGGCGGTTATCAGCCTTCAGGGGAAGACAGCTCGGCTTTGGGACCTGATACGTTGTGAGGATGTCGGTGAAAATACGTTTTTGCGGTGGCACTCATCAGGCGGCAGATTTTGGCAGGCCGACTTGGGCTTTGACTGCCGCGATGCTGGTTGTCACGGCAGGAAGAGTTCTGATGGCCGTGATACTGATCGTCGAAGATGAGGTGTTTATCCGCGAAATCGCGGAAATGATGATTCAAGACTGGGGTCATCACACACTTTCGGCCAGCGACGTAGACGAGGCGCTTTCATTCCTGCGTTCCGCCTCAACACATCGACGCACTCTTTACCGATATCTATCTGAAACACTTCGGTCCTTGGCGGATGTGATCTTGCGCGCCAGGCAATCAAGCTTCGGCCGAAATTGCGCGTGCTCTACACGACAGGCAATTCTGTTACCGACAAAATGAAAGCTTTGTTTGTTGAAGGCACGCAATTCCTTCGTAAGCCGTACACGCAAAATCAGCTCCAAGAGCTGTTTTGAAGCTCTGCTCGCGGCGTAATGTCGAAGTCGCGGAATCGATGAGGAAAAATGGCGGTATCCGATATTGCTGCGAGCGACATTGTCGAGACCGTGCCCAGCGCACTCATCATTCTCGACAGAAATCTAAACATCACATCTGCCAATCGCGCGTTCTACCAGACGTTTCGCACCAGCGCCGACGAGACCGAGGGATGTCTTATTTACGACCTCGGAAACCGGCAGTGGGACATCCCCGCGCTGCGCACCCTGCTTGAGAGCGTGATCCCCCATCGTGCATCGGTCGAAGGGTTCGAGGTTGAGCATGATTTTCCGACCATTGGCCGGCGCACGATGCTGGTCAATGCCCGGAAGATTTTTCGTCCCGGCGACCATGACGGTTCCATTCTGCTCGCCATCGAGGATGTCAGCGAGGAACGCGCGGCCCGGGACGAGAGCAAGCGCAACTGGCAACTGACTCAAAGTATCGTCGACACGATCCGCGATCCCCTGGTCGTGCTCGAAAACGACATGACGATCGTGACTGCGAGCAAGGCGTTCTTGACGATATTCGGGATCACCGAGGCGGAGACGCATGGGCGGCGCGTTTCCGAACTAGGCCAGCACCAATGGGACGTGCCGGCGCTTCGCCATTTGATGGAGAAGGTGCTCCCGGAAAACAAGCCGATCGAAAGTTTCGAGATCGAGGATGATTTTCCGGGTCTCGGCCGCCGTGTCTTCAACTTGAATGCCCGGAAAATTTCTCAACCGGGGAACCACGCCCATCGGATGCTTCTCGTCTTCGAGGACATCACCGACCGCAAGCAGCGCGAGCGCGACGCCCTGAGCTTGACGAACGAAATCTCTCACCGGATCAAGAATAACTTGCAGGTCATCGTCGGCTTGATCGCCTACGAAGCCAAATGGACGGCAGCGCCGTGCGTTCAAGGCTATAAAGCCATGCAGGCACGCATCGGAGCCATTGCCCAGCTTTACGACCTGATATCTCAATCCAGCCGCGGCCGGACTGTCGCCGTGGACGCGTATCTGCGGGAAATCGCCAAGACGATGTCGGCGAGCCTGCTTGGAAACACGTCGGGCATCGAAATAGAGGTCAAGGCCGAGCCGTTGGAAATCGACCCCGATCGTGCCGTACCCTTCGGCCTTCTGGTCAATGAGCTGGCGACGAACGCCATCAAGCATGCCTTTCCGCACGGGACAGGACATATCATGCTGAGCGTGGAACAGGTCGGCGATCAAATCGAGCTGATTGTCGCCGATGACGGTGTGGGTATGAAGGACAAGGGCTCTGCGAAGAGTTCCGGAGAAACGCGGTTCCGACTACGTGGCTATCTTCGTGCGTCAGCTTGGCGGCACGATCGTCCCGTCGAAGCAGGAACCAACTGGAACGATCGTCAGAATACGACTTCCCTTGCTTCTGGTCCCACCAGGGGGTGCCGAGCGCGTAGCTGCATAGCGCGCAATGCAAGCCTGGCAAGCAACCGTCTAGGAAAGGATAACTGTGTGATCCACAAATTTAAGATTGGTCAAATCGTCGACCTCGTGCCTATGCGGCTTCAGGCCGCGGCTGTCGGCAAATATGAAATTCGTCAGCTCATGCCGGCGTCGGACATCGACTTAGAAAGTCCGCGTTACCGCGTTAAGAGCGTTGCAGAAAAGCATGAGCGAGTTGTCCCCGAAAGTGAACTCTCGTCGACAATGCGGCAAGACACCGTCTTTTCCTGAGCGAGACATCCGAAATCCGCCGGCGCGAGCGCTTCGTAGAGCGAAGCCTCCGGCACCGTGGGGCCCTGGCGATCGGCGCTGTCGAGCTGTGAGAGGTAGCGGGCAATGCCGTCGATCTGCTTCATCTATCGCAGGTGAACCGGACTTAGCGGACATCGTCGATCCGACGCTGTTGACCCGTTGCGTAGGTCGCGGTCTCGCGACTTACGAAGATTTGCGCTGGCCGTTCGGTCGTTTTCTGAGAGTGAAGCAGGGCACAGACCTCGGGTTTGAGGCGTGATATGGTTCTCATATTGAATGGGGGAGTGATTTCTTTCCCTACCAGGATCAGCGCGCGAGTTAATTGCATGAGCCAAGCAATTTCATCACCCTTCTCCGCGGCACAGCGGTCGCTTGCCCGCTGACACCGTCTAACGCAAAGGATCTTGAGCATGAAGCCGGAACACGAGACGCGGCGAAAACTCATCCGCGAATGGATGTCGCTTCCGAAGGACAAGCGACAGACCGAAGAGCAAGCCAAGCCGTTCGCTAAGAAGGCGATGGAGCGAATCCCGTCCAGTGGTGATCCGTACCGGCAGGTAATGCGGTGGTTGTTGCCTCGTATCGGTAAGCCGTGAGCTTCATGGTAAGCAAGACCAATGCGACGCCTCGGAAGAAAGAGGTGCCGAATAAGGAGGGTCCGGAGACCCCGCCCGACAGCCCGCTGCTCGACCAGTCGAACGCCGCTGTCAAGAAGCTGATCCGCAGCGCCAAGAAGCGCGGCTACGTCACCCACGACCAGATCAACGCGTTGCTGTCCTCGGAGGAGGTCAAGTCCGAGCAGATCGAGGACGTCCTCGCCATGCTCAGCGAGATGGGCGTCAACGTGGTCGAGACCGAGGACACCGAGCCCGAGGAAGAGGCGGCTCCCCGCGAGGAGCCGGAGGAAGAGGCCGAGAGCGAGGGCGGCGAGATCGCCGAGGTCCAGCACAAGGTTCCGGCCAAGACCGAGGCCAAGGAGCCGGCCGAGCGCACCAACGATCCGGTACGAATGTACCTGCGCGAGATGGGTTCCGTCGAGCTGCTCTCGCGCGAGGGCGAGATCGCGATCGCCAAGCGCATCGAGGCCGGCCGCGAGGCGATGATCGCGGGCCTGTGCGAGAGCCCGCTCACGTTCCAGGCCATCATTATCTGGCGCGACGAGGTCAACGAGGGCAAGGTCTTCCTGCGCGACATCATCGATCTCGAAGCGACGTTTGCCGGCCCCGACGCCAAGGCCATGCCGGCGCCGGTCGGTCCGGACGGCCAGCCGATCGTGGTTCCGAGCGTCGTCCCGGGCCAGCCGCCGCAGACGCCGGCGCCCGTGCCCGCAAGCGCCACTCCGTTCAAGCCGGCCCGCTACGACGGCGAGCAGGAGAAGCCAGAGGGCGCCGCCGAAGGCGACTTCGACGACGACGACATGGAGGGCTCGCTCTCGCTCGCCGCCATCGAGGCCGAGCTCAAGCCCAAGGTGCTCGAAACCTTCGACACCATCGCCAACGAATACAAGCGGCTGCGCCGGCTGCAGGACCAGGACATCCAGTTCAAGCTCAAGAGCGCCTCGCTCTCGCCCGCGCAGGAGCGCAAGTACAAGAAGCTCAAGGACGAGATCATCGCCGAGGTGAAGTCGCTGCGGCTCAACCAGGCGCGCATCGATTTGCTGATCGAGCAACTCTATGACATCAACAAGCGCCTCGTGGGCTACGAAGGTCGCCTAATGCGGCTTTCCGAAAGCCACGGCGTCACGCGCGAGGATTTCCTGCGGCAGTACCAGGGCTCCGAGCTCGACCCGCGCTGGCTCAACCGCGTCTCCAAGCTCTCCGCCAAGGGCTGGAAGGCGCTCGTCGCCAAGGACAAGGACAAGATCAAAGAGCACCGCCACCAGATCCATACGCTTGCGGGCGAGACCGGTCTCGAGATCGGCGAGTTCCGCAAGATCGTGCAGATGGTGCAGAAGGGCGAGCGCGAGGCGCGCCAGGCCAAGAAGGAGATGGTCGAGGCGAACCTGCGCCTCGTGATCTCGATCGCCAAGAAATACACCAACCGCGGCCTTCAGTTCCTCGACCTGATCCAGGAAGGCAACATCGGCCTGATGAAAGCGGTCGACAAGTTCGAGTACCGCCGCGGCTACAAGTTCGCGACCTACGCGACCTGGTGGATCCGCCAGGCGGTCAGCCGCTCGCTCGCCGATCAGTCGCGCACCATCCGTGTGCCGGTGCACATGACCGAGGCCATCAACAAGATCGTGCGCACGAGCCGGAAACTGCTCAACGAGATCGGCCGCGAACCAACACCCGAGGAGGTCGCCGAGAAACTTCACATTCCGCTCGAAAGGGTGCGTAAAGCGCTGAGGATCGCCAAGGAGCCGTTGTCCTTGGAGACGCCGATCGGCGACGAGGCGGACTCCCACCTCGGCGACTTCATCGAGGACAAGAACGCGATCCTGCCGCTCGACGCGGCGATCCAGTCGAACCTGCGCGAGACCACGACGCGCGTGCTGGCCTCGCTCACGCCGCGAGAGGAGCGCGTGCTGCGCATGCGCTTCGGCATCGGCATGAACACCGACCACACGCTGGAGGAAGTCGGCCAGCAGTTCTCGGTGACGCGCGAGCGCATCCGCCAGATCGAGGCAAAGGCGCTGCGGAAGCTCAAGCATCCGACCCGGTCAAGGGTGCTCAGGAGCTTCCTCGATAATTGACGGGGCGGGCAGGGCCACGTCAGCTTATGACGGCTTTGTTAGGTTACCGGAAGGAAGAAAAACTCTTGCTCCGAGACGTTCGCACTTGAGCTTAAGCGGCGAGCCCCTATGATCTCAGGAGCACAGAAGGGAAACGCCATGGCTTTCAAGCCGAATTACCGTCTGCAACGCGCTGATCGCAGCCGTGCGGCACTGGCGCGGAGTGAGGAAAAACAGAGGAAGAAGGACGAAAAGGCGGCGCAACGCAGAGCCGAACGCACAGCAACGGTTGAAACACTGCCCGACGATGACAAGGCATAAGGGGAGAGGTCGATGACTGCCGCCGAATCCAAAGGTCTCAAGAAGGGTAGCCGCGTTTATTGGCGCGGCGATGCCGCTGATGGCGGCAGAATCACCGAAATAAGCTGGGATGCAGCCACGATCGCTTGGGACAATGGTCCGGTGGCCAGAGTACACCATGGGGATATGCGCGAAATCCAGCGAGCGCCGGTAAGACCGGCTACTGTGTAGGCGATGCTGAGCGCCGCCTTGTACTTGACGCTGGGCGCTGCCGCTCGCTGAGCAACTCAGCATCAATCCTGATCGCCCGGATTCCTTTGCATTCTTGGCGAACGGTCAAGGCTATGTAAAATTCGAAGCCGTGCTGCGCATTGCGCGCGAGCTTCCGCGCTGGCAGTGGACATGGGTCATTCATTTGATCGCACGGGTGATCTGCAACCCGATCTATGACTTGGTCGCGCGTAAACCCCTATCGCCGGTTCGGCCGTCGTGACGCTTGCATCCTGCCGAATTCGGATCGTTCGTGGCGATCGTGAACCGCCACGAGACTGCGGGACGATGGCGGTTGGCGCTGGTTGGCTGCGGGGACCAAGACTCGATGAGCTCGCGCGGTGTATGCACGTTCATCCGGTTCTCCCTTGGAATCTGAAGCTTCAGCAACCTCAGCTTCCTCGGTTAGAACCGAATGGACGACCCTACTGAAAGCTCACAGCTAGAGGCGGGGACCGCGCGCGGGGCCGCCTCTTCCCGGGGCCCCTGGGGCCACCCGGGGCTTCATCGGCAGCAGGCCCTCGCGCTGCATCTTCTTGCGCGCGAGCTTGCGGGCGCGGCGAATGGCTTCCGCCTTCTCCCGCGTTTTCCTTTCAGAGGGTTTCTCGTAATGGCGGCGAAGCTTCATCTCGCGGAAGATGCCCTCACGCTGCATCCTCTTCTTCAGCACCTTGAGAGCCTGGTCGACATTATTGTCACGAACGAGAACCTGCACGCGTCGTTCCTCTTCAATCGACCGATTGATGGGTGTCAGCTTTCAAAAAAGGCCGGGACGTGCCCGGGCCTTCATCGGTCTTGATAGGTCAGAAATCCATGCCGCCCATGCCGCCGCCCGGCATAGCCGTGCTCTGCTTCTTGCGGCACTTCCGCGACCATCGCCTCGGTGGTGATGAGCAGGCCAGCGACCGAGGCCGCACCCTGCAGTGCTGCGCGCACCACCTTGGTCGGGTCGATGATGCCCTTCGACATCATGTTGACGTACTCGCCCGACTGGGCGTCGTAGCCATATGAGTAGGTGTCCTTTTCCAGGATCTTGCCGATGATAATCGAGCCGTCTTCTCCCGCGTTGATCGCGATCTGACGCGCCGGCCAGGAGATCGCCTTCTTGACGATTTCAATGCCGGTTCGCTGATCATTGTTTTGGCCTTTGAGCTTTTCCAGAGCCTTGACGGCGCGGAGCAGCGCAACTCCGCCACCCGGCAGGATGCCTTCCTCGACCGCGGCGCGGGTTGCATGCACCGCGTCATCGACGCGGTCCTTGCGCTCCTTCACTTCGATCTCGGTCGCGCCGCCGACGCGGAGCACGGCGACTCCGCCGGCGAGCTTGGCCAACCGCTCCTGCAGCTTCTCACGGTCGTAGTCCGAGGTTGTTTCCTCGATCTGCGCCTTGATCTGGCTGATGCGCGCCTCGATATCGGCCTTCTTGCCGGCGCCGCTGACGATCGTCGTGGTCTCCTTGTCGATCGTCACTTTCTTGGCGCGCCCGAGCATATTGACTGTCACGTTCTCGAGCTTGATGCCGAGGTCGGCGGAGACCATGGTGCCGCCCGAGAGGATCGCAATGTCCTCAAGCATTGCCTTTCGGCGATCGCCGAAACCGGGGGCCTTCACGGCCGCGACCTTGAGCCCGCCGCGCAGCTTGTTGACCACGAGGGTGGCGAGCGCCTCACCCTCGATGTCCTCGGCAATGATCACCAACGGCTTGCTGGTCTGTACCACCGCTTCCAACAGGGGAAGCAGCTCCTGTAGCCCCGACAACTTCTTTTCGTAGATCAGGACATACGCATCCTCCATATCGACCCGCATCTTGTCCGCGTTGGTGACGAAGTAGGGAGAGATGTAGCCACGGTCGAACTGCATGCCTTCGACCACTTCAAGCTCGGTGTCGAGCGACTTTGCTTCCTCGACCGTGATCACGCCCTCGTTGCCGACCCTCTTCATCGCATCGGCAATGAAACGACCAATCTCCGCGTCACCGTTGGCCGAGATCGTGCCGACCTGGGCGATCTCCTCGTTCGAGGTGACGTTCTTGGAGTTTTTCTGGAGGTCCGCAACAATGGCTTCGACCGCGAGATCGACGCCGCGCTTGAGGTCCATCGGGTTCATGCCGGCGGCAACAGCCTTGGCACCTTCCCTGACGATCGCATGAGCGAGCACGGTCGCCGTGGTCGTGCCGTCACCGGCCTCGTCCGACGTCTTCGAGGCTACCTCGCGCACCATTTGCGCGCCCATGTTCTCGAACTTGTCATCGAGCTCGATCTCCTTGGCGACCGTGACGCCGTCCTTGGTGATGCGGGGAGCACCAAACGCCTTGTCGAGCAGGACGTTGCGGCCCTTGGGGCCGAGCGTCACGCGCACCGCGTGGGCGAGAGTATCGATACCGCGCAGCATGCTGTCGCGAGCGTCGACCGAAAATTTGACTTCCTTGGCAGCCATTTTGATGTCCTTTCAGCCCTTGATCTTCATCCTTCGAGACGGCCGCTATGCGGCTTCCCAGGACGCGGATGTGCGTTGGTTAGGCGGCCTTCTTCTTGGCCACGGGCTGCTCATCGAGCACACCCATGATGTCGCTCTCCTTCATGATCAAGAACTCGACGCCTTCGATCTTGACCTCGTTGCCCGACCACTTGCCGAACAGGACCCGGTCGCCAACCTTTAGGTCGATGGCGATAAGTTTCCCCGCCTCGTCACGGCCACCCGGACCCACTGCAGTAATTTCGCCCTGCGAAGGCTTTTCCTTTGCGGTGTCGGGGATGATGATGCCGCCGGCTGACTTCTCGTCGGCATCGATGCGTCTGACAACAACACGATCGTGGAGTGGACGGAATTTCATCGGTATCTCCCTAAGTTCTTTGGCGCCGTTGGTGGCGGCCGTATAGGTGTGTTGGAAGAGATTGTTTGTTTCCTCGGTGGCGGCTTTCGCATTCCTAAATGTGTCCATGGCGCGAGCAGCGCGTGTACGTAAGGAAGCGGGTACTCATGGCACCCGCGCCGAACGCAGCTCAATTTGGAGTTTTGATGTGCCCGCCGATGGCACCGGAACTGCTGCTTTGAGCGAACGGAGACTTCGGTAGGTCCCCGATTTATGGGCAGCTCTCAGACACGCACTATGTGCGTCTGTACGTGGGGGCGCTGGGCGTGAAGCACAATGGGGGTTGAGAAACTAAGTGCTGAGCACATTCTCGCTGTCAGAGTCCGGTGGTGGGCTCATTTGATTAGGGCGCGCGGCGAGGCCCGAACCTCGCGACGTATGCCGCTATCCAGTCGGTCGCGATTTCATGCTGGGCGGCCTCAAGCTCGATGCTCCCGACGCACACTTCTGCGTGGAGTTTTCTTTCCAATCGGTCCTAGTCCCAAGGGGGATCAAATGGTCGATCTCGCAAGGGCAGGGCGTCTCGTCAGCGGCCATTCCACACACCTTTGTAGATTGCCTTCTTTCGGGCGGAGGGGAGCGCCGATAACGTCCGTCGTGAGCGCCGGGTCGGCCAGCCCGGGCGTGATCTTTGGATATGGGAGATCACCAGCCAGCGCCCGTTGATGCAGCTACCAAAATTGCGCACCAAGTTTCGGCGCTGCGTAGCCACAATCGCATCGGCAGCCGCCGCCAAAATATTCATTTCCCAAAGTGTCTTGGTCAGTTAGCGGCCATAGCAGGCGTGGTCCGCAACGTGTCATGGATGCGAACGAAAAGGTAGTGTCTCAGTTTGATTGTGGGGACCGATTTGTTGATCCGGTCCGCACAAAAAACGGTATTAGGGCCGCAAACGCCACTGTCCCGATAGAATCACTGTTCTTTCGTTTCCCAATTTTGCGAGTCGGTATCAACTAGTTGCAGCCTTGATTGATTAGCGTCAGCTAATCCCGCCATGCGCGAGACAAAGAGTTGCTGTGATCGCAGGATGGGTAGTACATCCGAGTTCCTGTAGATTGTCCACCCGTAGGTTTCATTGGGCGGCATCCCGGTATTTTTGATCTCGACACGATAAGTCGGTTTTTTCTCGTTCATGGCTGATCCTAATCTGACTCACCGTTGCAGCACCCGATGGACGCTCGCCATTCTGATGCTTGTTTTACCTTCCGGGCCCACGATCCACTTAACACGCTTGAGTTCGACGATTCGGCACAATTCTAAATTGCGAGCCATGCAGTGATGCCTTCCCCATGACCCTCGTGTGCCGGATTGCGCGGCTTCATGACTTTCGAAACCGACTTTAAGTGATTTTAAGCTAGTCCGAGCGTGCGGACCCTGGAGTTTGGCTGGCTGCGCTCTACCGCGGAGCTAAAACCGGCAAGCGCCTCGCGAACAACGCGCAGGCGGTCAACGTCCTCGCCCATCGTCCCATCACAAATTTCCGATGTGGCCAGGTCGTGGTATGTGACGTAGTCGCGGGCTCGACGTGAGAGCTGATCCGCTTTTTCAACAACCTCATTGTTGTATTCGAGGAGAGACAAAATATTCTCTATTCCACAACGCACGTTGTGAAGGTGATGAGGACTGGCTACCCCATGAGATATATCCTCTAGCGCGGTATTAATGAGTTTTAGAAAGCTTGCGGTGTGAGCAGCCAGCATTATGAAATTCCTTACGACTGCCGAATGCGACCAGAGATCAGCACGAATGAAATCTTGACTCACGAGCACCAGTCATGAAATCTCCTGTGATCTGGGCAGAGCTTCCGTTACTTAGTTGAAATGTGTATGCCTTTCGACTTTTGCTAGTGCCGAGATCAACTCGGCCACTCGGAATTTCAAAACCGGCCCCTAACCGCACCAGGACGTGGGGGTGTTGCTAATATCGCAGTCAACGAAATGAGGGCTCACCAACAGTTGGCGCACAGCGTTGCTTTACTGCAATGGCGGCGAGCCCATCAATATGCGACGCCTGTGTGAAGGCCGTAGTAAACCAGGCGGAGGGGCCTGGTTATCCTCGCCGCGAACTTAGGGGAAGCCAGTACAGGGTGGTCCATCTAGGCAGGGTCGCCGCCCCCTAGCCCGCGTTTCAACGGGCGCCCCTCCAAAGAATTGCCCAGTCATCGCAGCGCCCATCGATCTGAGAAACTCAGCCAATATTCCATGAATGCCGCATACGCCGCCTCAAGGCGGGCTCGCAACTCCTTCGGGTCGATCGTGCGCAGGTCTTCACATGGACCAGCGCACAAGGTGCCTTCAAGGCCGGTTAGATCATCCGCGGCGGCCGCGCGTTCCAGCACGGCTTGGATAAGCCGGGTCTGCTTTTCCTCGAGCTTGGCGGTGCCGGCGGCGGGCACGTACTGCCCCAGTGCCTCGACGTCGGGACGGCGCCGCTCCACCGGCGCGGCCTGCACTCGCTGGGCTCCTGATGGCTTCGCGCGAGTAGCACGCGGCTCTGCACTACCACGGGCAATCTTGAACTCAGACTTGTCCGGCGTACGGCCCGCAAACCAACAGCGCACCGGACCAATCTCCCGGTACTTGAGGTACTTGCCCGGGGACACCTTGGCCGCCTGAGCCTGCGATAGACAGTCGCGGCTCGGCGCCGCCGCCGCCACCGATGTCAACGCGAATAATGCCAGTAGCGCGACTATCAGCGTTTTCATCGGAGCCCTCCCAAGACCGAGCTGCCGGCCGCGGGGAAGACATGCACCCCTATACCCCTCGCGGTGTGATGCTGCTTCCGCAGCCAACGACAGCATTCCGGTTGTCGTTCTGTTCGGCCAACGAGCTCCGCCGGTGGAAGTTCTGAGCCCCCCGCCCGCGGGGCGCGTCGCGCCTCCTTTCGGTTCATCTCAAGTCGTCCCCGCGATCTGGTCGACCAGTTTGACGATGCGGCGGCGCAGCAGTGGCTCTTTTATCTGCATGAACGCCTTGGTGAGCGCGAGCCCATCCGCCGACGCGAGGAAGTCGGACAAATAGGCGGGCGAGGGCAACTTTCCAATTCCGTTGGACTGGCCCGGGATTTGCGGCGCGCCTTCGAAGAAGTACGGCACCGGGACTTGGAGGATGTGTGACATGTGCTGCAAGCGGCCCGCGCCGATGCGGTTCACTCCCTTCTCATATTTCTGCACTTGCTGGAACGTGAGCCCGAGTGCGTCGGCGAGCGTCTCTTGGGTCATTCCGAGCATCTTCCGACGCATCCGAACTTGGCTGCCTACGTGTTTGTCGACGGGGGTGGCGACCTTTTTTTCCATTGCTTGGGTCATTGCTATCGCTTGGTTCATGCTGTCTCCGAATCACGCCTACATTGGGTGCGGTGAGAACGTTGCCGTAGGCGTATGCTGTCGTGGACTGTGGATCGCGATGAACGGTAGCCGGGTCGGGCGCGGTGCGTCTGAGCAAAAAAGAACACTTTCGCCGACCCGAGGTCTCAGGCTGCCGCCAGAGATTTCATGCGCCCCTTTGTGCGCTCGCTACGACTGAGCGCGAGTAGGCACAGCTACGATAGAGTCGGCGGCGCTTGCGACCATGTGCGCGCAGCGTGCAAATTTTCGATATGGGCGCTTCAGCGCGTGTGACAGCGGGGATCGAACAGGGTGAGGCGGCAAGAACCCCCGCATGACTTCTGATCGCTCTGGCCCTTCGCGAGGGGCACAGCCAGTCAAGCACATCGACTAGGGATCAGACCCAAGACCCTGCGGCGAGTATTCGAGGCTCTGGATATTCGTTCCCGCCGTATCGGTGGGCGCCATGGTCACGTTGGATGGATGCTGCCCGATTGACATCTCGGCAACCCTGAATAGCAGCTGGGACAGTCAGCATGAGCTGCCAAGTTGGAGCGGTCGCCAAGCCAATAGGTTGGAAGGCCAATCTCGGAGTACATTTCTTGATCGTGGCTCGCCGACCTCGGATATAGTAGTTGCCATACCCCTAAGCAGGAATCCTGCATGGTTTCCCTCATAGCCTCGACTAACAAGCCTTCCTCCCTGATAGGCCTGCGCCCAAGAGAAGCGCGAGATGGCCGGGAGCGTGGCAGCACCCGCTGCTCGATGCAAAAATTGTCTTCGGTGGGGAAGTTTCATGAGGTGTCTCGCTGAAATGTCAGCGGCGACAGACCTCACCCCGGTCGAAGTCGGGCGAGGGTAGTTACAGTTTTTATTGTCGCACGTGGCGACTACTTGGCTCGCTGGCGTAAGCCCGCGCCATCTGCGCTTCTACTTTTTGCGTGGATCGTCAGCCGGGTTGACGTAATTGACCGCCCACGGCCCAACACCATGGACCTGAAGGATGGTCTCTTCCTTGGTCCAGGCGAAGTGGTTCATCTTGGCTTGCATAATCGCGACGCCGCCGGCCGGTATAGCCTGGGTCTTGGCAGGATCGAGCTTGTCTCCCATGCCGACGTTGAAGGTGCCGGAGATCACAGTGACGTGCTCGATGGCGGGATGCCAGTGCGCCGGAACTTTGAAGTCCGCCGGGAGCTTGAGTCGGACAGTGAAAGGCATTGCCTCATTCATCGGTCCCTCAATGACAGCAATCTTTGCGCCGGGTGGAAACGCCGGCACGTCAGTCCATATAAGATCAGAAGGAATAACAAACGTGTGCCCGTCCGCCGCCTGTGCCGGAGGGATCAGGAAGATGCAAAGTCCGCCCAAAAGGACGGCAGGTACTGTAACACGTTTCATAGCTTCCTCCTTCGGTTGTCTAAAAGAGCGCAGGACGCATGTCTGCAAGTGGCGCCTGCCGCGCGTTGCAAAATGTGCCGGCAGAATGCGAGCGCTGATGGCGCCCACTGGGCGCAACGATAACCCCTAGTGTTGGACAGTCTGGGCGCGCTCACTCGGCTGTGTCTGAGCAAAAATGCTCACTTTGAACCGGTCGTGGCTTGTGTTGCCGATTAGGAGACGAGTCTGTCAGTCACCGACGCTACTGACTGGTTCTGCAAACCAAGGTGTCGCCCCATGGCGGTTTGCATCAATATCGACTCGCTCCCGCTTGATGTGCGCTTGGCAATCCTCTCGATTCGAAAATCGGCCGCTACACACCTTGCCCATCTGGCTTATTACATACCAGCCATCCTTGATGCCGCGCCGATCGGATTCCGTTTCATTGACGTGTCTTGCAGTCACGTTTGTCATGATATTCGTTCCAGTGTTCAGCGGCCCCGATGGACTCAGCCTATGGATATGAAAATGGCCTCGTTCGGCGACAGCCGAACGAGGCCGATCTAGAGAGCGTGATCGTTATCTGCTGGCGACTGTTGTGGCTCGCCTCCACCCTTGGTCGGGGGAACGACCAGGTGCTCACGAATCGCTCGCGCTTCGGCGCACATGCCATCCAGCTTTTCACGGACCCGCTCATGGTCTATGAGCTGGCGCGCTCGAGGAAAACCAGACGCCCCCAATTCCCATTCGATCGCCTGATAGTTTTGATGGTCACCCGACTGAGCTAACCGATAGGCCAAGTTCCACATCCGCTCATCGCATTCTCGGGTCATGCTTGTCTCACAACGCCCCAGGTCCCGCCAATTTTGAGGCGGCCCAGAAGAAGCCCCAGCTAGGGTCGGGAGGCTAGGGCTTCCACTTTCGGAAGTTTCGCGACAACGCTCGCAACATAAACATTTCAATCGTTACACCCCGACAGGGGGTAGCTTCGTGCTTCCCATAATGAACGACGCCACGCTCAAGCAGATCGCAGCAGCCAAGGTGACAGTCCCTAAGGGGAGCCACGTCTGGATATCGAACCACATCTGACATTTCTCTAGTTTTGGCCCCCAATCCATCACAACGGACGCGCCGCAAGCAGCGCGCACCCACCTAACCAAGCGGGGTGCTCATGGCACCAGCGCCGAACCCGGCTCAATTTGGAGTTTTGATGTGCCCGCTGATCGCACCGAAGCTGCCGCTTTGAGAGAACGGAAACTTCAGTAGGTCCCCGATTTATGGGCAGCTCTCAGACATGCACTCTGTATTCTGTACGTGGGGCGCCGTACGTAAAGCGCAAGGGGGTCGAGAAATAAACGCTGAGTACAATCGCCAACGCAGGCGCGAAAGAGCCCGTAATGCGGGGCCCTCTCTTACGCATACGCATACATCACCAGTCTAGAAAATAGACCCCGGCCGGGTCCTCGGGCGCTTATCGGGGACGGGAATCGCCGGCAGTGCTGAAGTTTCAACTGTTGAGTTGCCCCGCGTCTGTAGAAAGCTGCTCACTCAAGCGAGCTAATCACTGGGGAGGCGCCGTCGCAAAACAGCCGTTCGACGATGTCCGCACACGGGGATTACCACTTGGCTTTGGCCCTATAATTTGACTGTCACGGCCAATAAAGCGAAATCGTGTGTTGCCTCAGCTTCGATCATAGACTGCGCGTCGCGTCCCCTCTTCGTCTGCAATGGCTCGGTCCATGGCCTCGATCGCGGCCTGTGTCTCCATGAACCCCTCACGGGCCTGTTCGGTCTTGCCGCGGTCGTAGGGGCCGGCGAGCACGCGGACAAATACGCGCCGTTGCTCAATCAGCTGCGCTCGCGCCTGGCGCAGGTTGTCGAGGTGCTCATCGCTCATGATTGCCTCTCTCGCGGCCATCCCAGTCGGGCCGGATGCACAACAATAACCCTATCCCCCGGCGAAGGAGGTTTGGATCAACACGCAGCTCCGGCGAGGAACTGGCGAAGGCATGTTCAACTATAGCGAACGGGCCGTCTGGGATATACAGGCAGGACTTCGCGAGCGCCTAATGCACGCCTACTTCGGGGCGGCGACCGCGAGGAGTTCTACATGAGCGAACTTTCAAGTGATGATCTTGTTGCGATCGTTGGCCCAATTGGTGAGGCCGCAGTGGCGGAGATCATCGGAACTGGAATCAGCAAAAATGAGTTGGTCGCGGCCCACGAGCGCGCCGTGAAGGACCGGAGTCAACAGGGATCGACACGTCATCGAAGCTAAACCCCATTACTGCTTGCCATAGGAGGCGGATCGGATCGCGCTCGCCTTTTTTTGGCACCTTCAATGATTCGCTTTGCGATGAGCTCCGCACTCTGTCGAGATGCGCGAAGTTCCGAAACGAATGACAAGCCTGATCAAATGCGGCCGCCATTGCGCAGACCGCCTTGTCATCAAAGAAGGAATATTTCGTTTTTTGGGTATCACGTTGTAACTGCAGCAATTTTGCTTGCTCTTGTCGATCGACGGTCTGCGAATTTGCTCCTCCATGTGCGAAAGCGTACACTTGCGCATCACCTACAGCGGCCCTGTGCCAGGCGTCGGTGGCTGAGAGACAATCGAGCTCCCGCCTGAATGGAGGGAAGCCGTGATGTCTCAGGCACTTAAATCAAGGCCCGCCAAGCGACGCACAAACCGCAAAGCAGCGAGTGAAGCGCTCTTTGATCCCGCGGTATTTTTAGAGACGACGGCCAATGGTCGAGTCATTTCCACGCATTCAAAGAAAGACCTCATCTTTGCCCAGGGCGACGATGCAGATGCGGTTTTCTATATCAGGAAGGGCAAGGTCAAAGTCGCCATCGTATCCAAAGAGGGCAAGGAAGCCGTCATCGCGCTCCTGGGGCCAGACGAATTTGTGGGCGAAGGATGCTTGATCGGACAGCCGAAGCGCTTGGCGACAGCATCTGCAATGTCGGAATGCGAGACGATGCGAGTGGAAAAGACGGAAATCCAGCGGGTTATTGATAACGAGCCCGCATTTTCGCAAATGTTTGTCTCGCATATCTGGCGAGGAACGCCCGGGTCGAAGAAGACTTGGCCGATCAGCTGTTCAACTCAACCGAAAAACGGCTTGCGCGGCTGTTGCTGCTGTTGGCCAATTTTGGAAAGGAAGGCCGAGCGGAACCCATTCTCGCGAAAATCAGTCAGGAGACGCTCGCTGAGATGATCGGCACAACCCGGTCGCGCGTGAGCCACTTCATGAACAAGTTCCGTCAACTGGGTTTCATCGATTACAACGGACATCTGGAAGTCCATAATTCTTTGGTGAGTGTGCTTTTGGCCGATCAGCCACGCACTGTGAGCCCGCCAGAGTAGCATCTCCCACTGAGCGAGCCCGCCACTGGCCGGGCGCGACCGGACAGCAAGAATGTGCTCAGCGCCTAATTTCTCGACTCCTATTGTGCTTTACGTCCACTGCCCCCACGTACTAGTGCGTGTGTGAGAGCTGCCCATAAATCGGGGATCTACCGAAGTCTCCGTTCTCTCTAAGCAGCAGCTCCGGTGCCATCGGCGGGCACATCAAAACTCCAAATTGAGCTGCGTTCGGCGCGGTGCCGCGTGCACCCTTACGTGCGCGTGGTGCTTGCATCGCGGCGTTCCTCCTCATCGAAAGGCGAAAGTCATAGAACCTCCTTCCCTGCAGCGAGCCTCGCTCACGCGTTTCCTGCAAGGTGCAGAGTCCGGCCATGAACGAACTGTCTCGTTTCGCTGCTGTGTAAGCCAACTTTCGCGTCGCCGACTTCGTGAAGATTGGGGGCTAACTCGAGGAGGATCGTGAGATGTGGTCTTATGTCCAAATGTTGTACCCGTTGTTGACGATCGCTTTGGCTGCTGTAATGTGCCTTGTCGTAGTGTCATTCATCACGGGACAGGCAAAACCTCATCGGTAAGCTGCCTAAATTAGAGCGCTTGTGGAGGAGGCGGCCCATGGAGAAGATGATACTACTGATCGCATAGTGGGCCTCATCCTCGTTGCCAGCGAATTGAGCCGAACTATCCCCACAGCTCGCTCCTAGCGATCCGCTGTGGCAGGCCCATTTTTTTCATTTCGACCACGTGATGATAAGCGCGTGATGCCAGCGTTACGACAACGGAGAGATTGTCTATGGCGATCGCCTGCAGGCATCAATCAAAAGGAAAGCGCCCCGAAAATCGGGGCGCTCCCAAAAATAAACCGGCAAAGTCTTAGGCAGCGACCTTGGTCGGCTTGACCTCCAGAACCTTACTGGAGCTTGCGATCGGGATCGCCCGAGGCTTCATCGCCTCTGGAATTTCGCGCACGAGGTCGACGTGCAGGAGCCCGTTCTCCAGGCTCGCGCCTTTGACCTGAACATAGTCAGCGAGTTGGAAACTACGCTCGAAGGTCCGCGCGGCGATACCCTGGTAGAGCACCTCGCCGACCTTCTCTTCGTCGTTGGTTTGCTTCTCGCCGTGGATCGTCAGCGTATTCTCCTTCGCCTCAATCGAGAGGTCATTGCCAGTGAAGCCGGCGACTGCAACCGAGATGCGATAGGCGTTCTCGCCGCTCCGCTCGATATTGTAGGGCGGATAGCTCGGCACCGAGCCGTCCACACCGATGAGCTGATCGAGCGTAGAGAAAACTCGGTCGAAGCCGACGGTTGAACGGTAGAAGGGAGCAAAATCGAATGTACGCATAGCATGACCTCCTTGTTGAGCGACATGCGAATGGTCCGCCCTCAGGGCCTGACCTTCCGTATCACGCAGCCTCATGGCCTGCGCATCTGTATCTAGGGACAGCTCAAGGACATTGATAGGGGCTGTCGCCGCTATTGCATCTGCTTCTAGACGGACGCGGCGCACCTTTCTGTGAGCGAGGATCGCCCTGTGGGTCGGACTCGACGAAACTCTGAGCGACCATAACGAGTCCGCTTATCCCCCCAACAGCGGCGCAAAAACAGACGAACGTGAATCGTCGGTCAGGGCCAAATGGCGAAATCCAATCTGGCCATAGTGTGCGGCCCGTATGACCTCGCAAAAACTGCCTGTGCCTCGCCGTGGTCTCCGTCTCAGTGACAGCGGCATCGCGCTCCAAGTGATCAATTTTGAGCAGAATTGGCACCGCCTTTCGCTCTATCTGAGTGAGGGGGGATAGGTCGATTCGCTACTAGGGAGGCTGCCAAAAAACGGTTTCGGAATTTGCTGGAGACCTCGGTCGATGAGACCGAGCGTTAATGAGGCTCAGCGCTGTTCAGGGACCGACACCGCAGGTCGCCTGACACCGAACCACAAGGATCGGCTCGATGGCGATGAATATGATCGGCGAGGTCCAGCTCCCAGCAAGCCGTGAAACGGTATGGGTGATGCTCAACGAACCCGCCGTGCTGAAAAGCTGTATTCCGGGTTGCGAGTCGCTTGACAAGGACTTCTGACAACGAATTCCGGGCGGTCGCCACGATCAAGATCGGCCCCGTCAAGGCGCGCTGGAAAGGGAAAGTGAGGTTCTCAAACCTCGATCCCCCCAACAGCTACCGCATCTCCGGTGAGGGGGACGGTGGGGTCGCCGGATTTGCCAAGGGCGGCGCCGAGGTCTCTCTCGCCAACAAGGATGGCGGTACATTGTTGTCCTACAACGTCGAAGCGCAGATCGGCGGCAAGCTCGCCCAGCTCGGACAACGCCTCATCAATAGCGTGGCAAAGAAGACCGCCGACGATTTCTTCGAAAATTTTGCCGCCGCTGTCAGGCCGAAGGTGGGATAGAATCGATGAGGTCGCTCCAATGCAGGTTATGCACTCGCGTAGACTGGACGATCGTCGACGGCATCCCTGTGCCAAGCGTCGTGGCTGAGAAACTCGTCAGGCTCCTCCCGCCTGGTCAACCAGGGAGGTTGACGTGGCACAGGCTCTTCAAATTCGTACGATGCCAAACGGCAGCAACTGGTATTGGGAAATTGTAAGCCAAGACCATGAAATTCTTGCGTGCGGCGTCTCCGACACACACGTCGATGCCCGTGAAGATGCCGAATTTCCGGCATCGAAGGTCAAGCCAGCGATGCAAACATAGCGACCTGATCGCCGCTATAAGTTGCTGCCAACGCGGTGCCGCAGGCTATCCCACCCGGTTAGCGAAATTGCACTCCCAATCAAGTGTAAGGGAGCAAGGTGAAACTGCTGTTTGAACCGCTGCTTTCCGCAACCAACCGATGCTAGGGGCCTAGTAAAATCAGCGAAAGTGGTCAATTCTGATCAGCTCCCGAGAACTCGTGCGAGTAAAGTGATTCGGAGGTGATGCCGAAGCAATTTCAATTGTTGTCTAGATGGCCGCCGAAATGCGTCATCATTCGCCGACTAGCCTGGTGCAAAGGTGATGCTGAGGACCAAAACGCAATCTTAGTTCCCTCTCCGTCCGAGTTCCCGCGGTTGGACGCAGATTCTCGCCCGCTATCGCGTATCCAGCCCCGTGCGCAGCATAGTCGAGCTCGCAATCACGGCAGGTCCGTTTGTTCTGCTTTGGGTCCTGATGTGGGCAACCCTTGATCTTGGCTACTGGCTCTGTCTGCTGCTCGCGGTGCCAGCAGCCGGCTTTCTTGTGCGGCTGTTTATGATCCAGCACGATTGTGGTCATGGCGCTTTCTTCCGCCATCGCCTTGCGAACGACTGGGTCGGCCGTTTGATCGGCGTGCTGACGCTCACGCCCTACGACTTCTGGCGACGCACTCATGCGATTCATCACTCGACTTCCGGCAACCTCGATCGTCGTGGAATTGGTGACGTCGACACACTAACCGTGGATGAGTACCTCGCTCGATCCCGATGGGGTCGGTTGCGCTACCGCGTCTACCGCCATCCGATCATCATGTTCGGCATCGGCCCGGTCTATCTTTTCATCCTGCGGCATCGACTGCCAGTCGGCCTCATGCGCGGCGGTTGGCAGCCGTGGCTCAGCACCATGGCGACCAACGTCGCAATCGCGGCTCTCGTCGCCACGATGATATGGCTGACCAGCTTTGGGGCATTCCTGCTCGTGCATCTACCGATCATGCTTCTCGCGGGCTCGATCGGGGTTTGGCTGTTCTATGTCCAGCACCAGTTCGAGGACACGGTTTGGGCTCATGACCGAGCCTGGAACCTGCACGAGGCGGCGCTTCACGGCAGCTCCTACTATGACTTGCCGCACGTCTTGCGATGGTTCACCGCCAATATCGGCGCGCACCACATTCATCATTTGTGCAGCCGTATTCCCTGCTACCGGCTGCCACTCGTGTTGCGTGATTACCCGGAACTCAGCGGCATCGGCCGACTTACGTTAGTCCAGAGTTTCAGGTGTGTGCGGCTGGTGTTGTGGGACGAAGGTCAGCGGCGACTCATCTCCTTCCGTGAGGTGCGTCAGCGTCATGCCTTAGCTTGAGGACGACCGAGCCTGTCGCCCTGCCCTTCAGAGCAGCTCTGCGGCGTGGAAAGCCGAGGTACCACCGCAACGCCCCGGTCTCTTCATGTCCCTCAGAATAGGGACCCTTCAGGTTTGTCCGTTGCCCTCGCTTCGGCGAAAGGGAGTCACGTGGCCGGTCAAGAAACGCCACCCGCAGCAGAAGATTCGTCAGCATGTCCTGATTGCGGAACAGAAATGGTCATTATCTCTATCACACCAATCTTGTTCGTCAGTGAATTCGAGGAACTCACGCTCGCATGTCAGAAGTGCGGTTCTACAAAAATACTCAAGATCAAACGCAGCTGATAATGCCATTAGCCTGCCAGCTCGATTCCTAGACTGCAGCACATAGTCGCCGCTGGCTCAGACTGAGCACTTTTGCTCAGAACCGCCGAGTGAGCGCGCCTAGACTGTCCAACCCTGGGTTGCGCCCGGTCGGTACGGTCGGCATCCGTATTCTGCACGCGTGCGCGCTGTCGGTACAACAACAAGGAGGCAAGCATGATCAGATCATCATTTGCAGTCGCCATTGGCGCAATGTTCGCGGCCGGGCTGTCAGCTGCACCGCCGGCTTTCGGCCAGGAAGAAACCGAGCAACGATTGGGTGCTGTTCATTTCGCCACCTCGTGTAACGAGACGGCGCAGCGGCGGTTCGACCGCGGCATGCGCTATCAGCATTCGTTCTGGTATCAGTCGTCCAAAGAGATATTCGAGGAAGTGCTCAAGGCCGACCCTGAATGTGGAATTGCCTACTGGGGCATTGCACTGAGTTTGCTCCACAATCCTCATAACCCGCCGCCCGAGCCCAACCTCCCGCTTGGCCTTGCCGCGATCCAGCAGGGGAAGGTAGTCGGCGCCAAGACCCAGCGAGAGCGCGATTTCATCGATGCGCTCCTAGTATTCTATACCGATTACGACAAGATCGCCCACGGCGCGCGGGTGCAGGCTTATCTCAAGGCCATGGAGGGGGTGGCACAACGCTACCCCCAGGACGACGAAGCGCAGTTGTTCTACGCCATCACGCTTAACGTTGCAGCCTCGCCCAACGACAAGACCTATTCAAATCAGCTGAAAGGTGCGGCAATCCTGGAGACGATCTTCAAGCGCCAGCCACGCCATCCTGGCGTCGCCCACTATCTAATCCACCTCTACGACACTCCGGCCCTTGCAGAGAAAGGGATCGATGCTGCCAAGCGATACTCCGAGATCGCTCCTGCGGCGCCTCACGCGCAACACATGCCATCCCACATCTTCACGCGCGTCGGCCACTGGAAAGACGCGATCGGCTCCAACATCGCCGCTTCGCGCTCGGCGAAGGCGAACAAGGATTTCCATGAGCAGCTCCACGCCATGGATTACCTCGTCTATGCCGATCTGCAGCTGGGGCAGGATGCCAAGGCGCGCGCCGTCATCGATGAGATGAATGCGGTCACTGGATTTGCCGAGACAGTCATCGTAGGCCCATATGCGTTGGCCGCATCGCCTGCGCGATACGCCATCGAACGCGGCGACTGGAAGGGGGCGGCGGAGCTGCAAGTCCGGGGAAGTCCGCTCGCCCATGTCCAGGCGATAACCCATTTTGCCCGCGCTTTGGGGGCAGCCCGTTCTGGCAATGCGGAAAAGGGCAGGGCCGACATCGCCAAATTGGCTGAGTTGCGGGACAAGTTGCGCGAGGCAAAGGACGCCTATTGGACGGAGCAGGTCGATATTCAGTGGCAGGTCGCGAGTGCGTGGGCGCTCAATGCCGAGGGCAAATACGATGACGCGTTGAAGACCATGAGCGCGGCTACCGATGCAGAGGACAAGACCGAGAAACACCCCGTGACGCCGGGAGCTCCCGACGCCGGCGCGCGAACTCTACGGCACCATGCTGCTCGAGCGCGGCATGGCCAGGGAGGCGCTCGTCGCCTTCGAGGCGACGCTGAAGAAGCAGCCCTACCGCCTCGGCGCCACGCTTGGCGCCGCGAAGGCGGCGGAGAAAGTCGGCGACACCGCCAAGGCACGGCAGTACTACATGGCAGCTGTCACGCTCACCGAAAATGCCGATCCGGTCAGGCCGCAGATCGCGGAGGCGCGAGCGTTCGTGGCCAAGAAATAGGCCCTGGAGCCTGCGGAGAGCGGTGGAGTCATGCGATGAGAAAGCCGCTGGCGTTGACCATTGTTGTCGTGCTGGGTTTTGCAGGCGCGGCCGCCGGGTATTTGATCATGCTAGCCTCGCAACCCTCGGAGAATGCGAATACGGTTTGAACGTGTCAGCGACGTCGATCTTGTCGGCAGCCAAAGCGCGGCACTCGGCCCGGGACGGCCGATTACAGTGCACTGGATGAAAGGTCGCAGCCGCAGCTACGCCGTTGGGGGTCGCGTCCCGTCGGCGAAATCGCTGCTTTCGCTCGCCTTCAACGATCGTTGTGACGCAATCGTCGCCATAGCCGTCGTTGAGGGCGATCGAGCGAGCGCACAGGAACTAGCCGTGCTCGAATTCCTCAACGGCGATCTCGTTCTGCGCTGGGCTGAATTCGGCGCTTGGGCTCTAGGCGCCGCTTTCCCCGATTTCGGCAGGCTTTTCACTGCGCTGCTCCTATTTCGATTCCCATCTCAGTTGGGCTGTCGCTTTGCTATCCGCGTCGCGCCGAGCAGGTACAACATCCACAATGCCGATACTGTCGAAAAAGTCGTCGCGGACTATCTGTAGAACAAGAATACGCAACAATCGAATCGAGGCGAACTAGTTGTTTAATCAAGATTGGTACCCGTCTCGAATCAGTCTTGCGTGCTCGGATGAGAAAAATCGCTTTTCGACAGCATCGGTCAAAAAGCTGAAAGGCTCGTCATGAGTATACATCTTGTCTGCCATGGATGTGGGTGCGGTTAACGGCAGCGTGGCCATCGATCCGACCGCGCGTCTCAACCAATGAAAGCCGAGAAGGTCCTCAGCCAAGGAGCGATCGGTACAGGTCCAGATATCGATCGGCCATGCGGTCTACCGTGAAGCGCGCGGACACCGCCGCCCGGCAGGCGGCGCGATCGATTTCGCCGATACGGCCGATCGCATCCACGGCTTCATCGACGCTGTCGACCAGGAAGCCGGTCACGCCATGGTCGATCAGCTCGGGCATCGATCCGCGGTTGGAGGCGATGACCGGCGTGCCGCAGGCGAGCGCCTCCACGACCGATAGTCCGAACGGCTCGTCGAAGTTGATGAGGTGGAGCAGCGCGCGCGCGGAACCCAGGGCTTTCGTGCGGGCCGCCCCGCCCACCGGGCCGCGATAGACCACGGAACGGTCGTCGAGCGCGGGCGCGACTTGCTCGTTATGATAGTCCTGATCCTGGACGATGCCGGCCATGACCAGCCGCCGACCCGCTCGACGTGCCGCCGCGATCGCCTCGGCCGCCCCCTTGTCCGGGTGGATGCGGCCGAAGAAGAGCAGGTCTTCGCTGCCGTGCGGGTCGAAGGGAAAGTCCTCCAGCCGGATACCGTGGTGGATCGTCGCCGCATAGCGCAGGTCCGAATGGCGATCGGCGTCGCTGATCGCGACATAGTGGACGCGATCCTCGTACGCCTTGAAGGCGGGCAGGATGCGTTCCGAGGAGAAGCCGTGGATCGTCGTCACCACCGGCGTCTCCACCAGCCGCGAGAAGGCGAGCGGCACGAAATCGGCCTGGTTGTGAATGAGGTCGAACTCGCCCGCGCGCTCGAAGACATGGGCGACGTGGAGCATCTCCCACACCTTGGCGTCGATGGTGGGGTCCTCGGAATAGGGCGCCGGGCAGACGCCGGCCAGCTTGCCCGCCGTCTGGCTATCCTTGCGTGGCGAACAGGGTGACGTCGACGCCGCGCGCCACCAGCGCCTCGGTCAACAGGCTCGTCACCAGCTCCCATGGACCATAATGGCGCGGCGGCGTGCGCCAGGAGATCGGCGCCAGCATGGCGATACGCAAGCGATTGTCCTTCCTTGCTTTTCGTCAATCGACCGTAAGGATCACGCCCTCGTCCGGCCGTAGCAGCAGGGCGCCGTCTCCGGCCAGCGCCGCGTCGGCGACGGTGGACAAGAGCGGCCGGCAATCGCTCGCCCAGTCCGGCAACTGCCAGGCGATGCGGCCGTCCCCCGAGATTGAGCGCCACGATCAGTCGCTCCGCGCCGTGCCGGCGCTCATAGGCGAGCACGTCGCCCTCCGCGTCCAGCAGCGCGAAGTCGCCGATCGACAGCGCCGGATGCGCGCGCCTGGCAGCCAGCAACCGACGATAGAGCGTCAGGATTGAATGAGGCTCCTCCGTCATCCGCGCGACGTTGCGCGTCGGCCAGTCGGCATTGAGCGGCAGCCACGGCTTGGCCGTGGTGAAGCCGGCATTCTCGCTCCCGTCCCACGGCATCGGCGTGCGGACCGGATCGCGGCCCAAGCCGAGCCCGGGCTCGCGCAGCTCGCGCGGGTCCTGGACCTGGGCAGGCGGGATCGCGACGTCGCTCAAGCCCAGCTCGTCGCCGTAGTAGAGGGTGGGCGTGCCGCGGAGCGTCAGCAGCAGCATCGCCGCGACGCGGGCCTGGGCCTGCCCGCGCTTGGCGGCGACGCGTGGCCGGTCATGGTTGCCGAGCACCCAGTTCGGCCAGCCGCCCGGCGGAAGCGCCGCCTCATAGTCGGCGATCAGCGTCGCGAGGGCGCGCGCCTCCCACGGCGCATCGACGAGCTGGAAGTTGAAGGGCAGATGCACCTCTGCCCGTTCCCGGCCGTAATAGTGCATCAGCCGATCGACCGGCAGGTAGATCTCGCCGATCAGCACGCGTTCGCCCCGTCCCTTGGCGCCATAACTATCGGCGATGGCGCGCATGTCGGCGGCGATCCCGTGCACCTCGGGCTGGTCGGTCGAATGGAGCTGGAGCACGCGGTGCATATCGCCCATCGCTGGCTGATAGGCGGGGTTGGGCGGATTGTCCGGGAAGTCCGCCGCCTTGATCATGTGCCACAGCACGTCGATGCGGAAGCCGTCCACGCCGCGGTCGAACCAGAAGCGCATCACGTCGTACATCGCCGCCTGCACGGCCGGATTGCGCCAGTTGAGGTCCGCCTGCTCCTTCAGGAAGGCGTGGTAGTAATATTGGCCGGTGGCCTCGTCCCACTCCCAAGCCGAGCCGCCGAAATCGCTGATCCAGTTGTTGGGCGGCCCGCCATCGGGGGCGGGATCGCGCCAGATGTACCAGTCCCGTTTCGGATTGTCGCGCGAGGAGCGGCTCTCGACGAACCAGGGATGCTGGTCGGACGTGTGGTTGGGCACGAAGTCGAGCAGGACCTTGAGCCCGCGCGCATGGGCTTGCGCAAGCAGATCGTCGAAATCGGCGAGCGTGCCGAAGCGCGGATCGACGCCGCAATAATCGGCGACGTCATAGCCGAAATCGGCCATCGGCGAGGGGTAGATGGGCGAGATCCAGATCGCGTCGACGCCGAGGCTGGCCAGATAGTCGAGCCGCCGCTCGATCCCCTTGAGGTCGCCTATGCCGTCGCCGTTCGTGTCCTGAAAGGAGCGCGGGTAGATCTGGTAGATCACGCCCGTCTGCCACCAGAGCGCGGTCATGCGAACAGAGCCTTGGGCATGTGGGTGATGCGGCAGGCAAGGTCTGCCTCGCCGCTCGCCACGCCCACTTTCATACTGGATGTGGAGCCCTTCCGCGCACGGATACCGGGTTGTTCGAGCGGCCTCCAGTGATCGCTGCGACGCCGAAAAACTTCCGGAGTCGAGGGTAAAGCGGAAGTCCACATCGCGTACACGATACGACGCGAATGACCCAACTCAGACATTCCCCGGGCAGCTCTTGCGTGTACGAAGCTGTTCATCCGGCAATTGCTTCATGTGATGGTGAACGAGTGTCATAGCGGCCTCTGAAGCGGCGGTCGAATACCCGCGATCGCCGTGAACCAGGATCAACGAGATCGCGCCTTCCGACAATAACCAAATCGCGCGGGCGAGTTCCTTCGGATCGCTCCACGCCGGATTCCGCAAGCAGCTCAGCTAGGCAGCATTCCAGCCGCTCCTTATGCCGACGGGCGATCAATCGTGCCGGATGACCGGGGAGATCGGCAAGCTCGATGACTAGCCGCGTGAACCCGGAGCCCACCCACCGCGGCCTGTCTGCCCAGACCGCCAATTCGCGAAACAAGCCCTTCACAACTGCTTCGGGCGAGCCTGACAGCCGGTCTCCAAACGTTCGAAATGCTTGCAAGGCCAGAACGTCTTGAGCGCTAAGGACATCGGCTAGCAGCTCATCCTTACTCTTAAAATGATGGTACAGCGTTCGTTTCGTGAGCTTCGCGGCCTCAGCGATTTCGTCCATGCTGACCCGGCTGAAGCCATGTCTGCGAAAAAGTCGTATGCGGCTTCAAGGATGCGCTTGCGCGTGAGTTCCGCAGATCGGGCCATTGCATCGCCGCGCAAAAGTATACTCATTAGTGAATTTACTTCTGCACCACTCAAGCGTGAAAAGTTCTGCTCAGGCAATGAAAACGCAGGCGCACACCATGCCGCATCCGGCATTGACCTTCAGAAGCATCACAGCACGTCCAGTTGTTCTAAAGTTGAAGCGGCCAGTTGTCGCGCGCATCGCGACCATCACAGACTGGCCCCTTGTCCTCATCGATCTCCTGACTGAAGAGGGGATTATCGGGCGCAGCTATTTGGAGCCTTATGTCGTGAAGGCCATGCGCTACCTCGTGCCGGCGCTCGGAGGATCTCGGCACGATGCTCAAGGGCCGACGTATCGCTCCGATCGAATTATTTGACGCGGCACGTAAGTCTCTCCATTTCGTCGGCTACGAAGGCTTGTCCATGATCGTGGCCTCGGGGCTCGACATGGCCGCTTGGGATGCGCTTGCGAAGGCTGCGGACCAACCTCTCTGTGTGTTGCTTGGCGGTTCAGTCGGCCCTGTGAAATCCTATAACAGCAATGGGCTTTGGCTGAAGGAGCCGGAAGCTGTCGCAGCTGAGGCACTTGAGTTGCGCGACGAGGGCGGCTTCACCGGCCTCAAGCTGAGGCTGGGTCGCGAGCGAGTATCCGATGATCTTGCGACAGTCGATACCGTACGCAAGGCAGTTGGCGATGAGATGCACCTGATGGTCGACTTCAACCAAGGACTTAATTTGGCAGAAGCCCTTCAGCGCTGTCACATGATCGATGAGTACGGCCTTGCCTGGATCGAGGAGCCTGTCGTGTATGACAACCTCGATGGCTGTGCCCAACTCGCCCGCGAATTGAAGACCCCAATCCAAATCGGCGAGAATTTCTACGGTCCACGCGAGATGCACAGGGCGCTTCAGAAAAAGGCGTGCGACCTTGTTATGCCCGATTTCATGCGCATCGGCGGCGTGACCGGCTGGATGAGGGCGGCGGCTATTGCCGGTGCCGCGGGCGTGCCTATGTCTACGCACCTCTATCCCGAAGTCGCTGCTCACGTCATGCGCGTTACCGAGACGGCTCACTGGCTCGAGTGGCAGGACTGGGCCGATCCTGTCCTCCAAAGTCCATATCAGATGAAGGGTGGGGTACTACAAATTCCCGATGTCCCTGGTGTTGGCATTGAATGGAATGAAGATGTACTCGTCGCCAACCTCGCGTAGCTATATTCCTTAAGTCTCTCCCAATCTTGTTCATAGCTTCGATTTCCGAAAATGGCACGTTTGCGACATAAGCACGGATGCGTCGGAGTCCGTTTTGAGGGGCAAACCGGAAAACATGTGCTCACAATGAGTTTTTCTCAGTTTGACCCAAAGCTGACTCTGAGCACATCTGGACGTTTCGTGCTTCCATTGCAGCTGACGCAAGGCAATTGCACCGACCGCCTGCCCTTTCTCCCACACTTCGAAAACCACTAGCTCTTGGAGATGGCGTTTGAATGTCCGACGATCTATTCCGAGCACTGACGCCGCTTCATATTGAGTCCAGCCGGATACGTTTGTCCCATTGTATCGGGGCTGCCGCAGTTAGCTGCGTGTCAGAAATCAATATTTGATGCGGCTCTGCGTATTTCACCGGCATTTTCGGCGATCAAACGCTAGTAATTCCCGTCGCTAAGCGCGACGGGTTTCTTTTTGATTGGCACCAAAATGAGACGGGCGGCATTCGAGCCGCCTGTTTACTTTCACTGTCCCAGCCAACGGATCACCGTACGAGCCATAGTACTCTTGTTGCCCGAACCACGCGCATCCCCATCGACTGCCATTTTGAAGGCATCACGCCCGATACACGTGATCTCAAAAGTGTTGCTTGTTGTCTTTTTGCGCAGCGACACCCGGTTCTCGTGCGCATCAATATCAATGCTCTGATCCCGGGGGTGACTGCTCATGTAGCTTGTCAGGTCTTCCGCAACCTTGCCGGCGACTTGACTATGCTCGGCCTTTGTCTGCGCCTCAGCGCGAGTGACAGCACTAGCTTCTTCGGCCATCTTCTTTTCTTCTTCGTCGAAGATTCCCATCGCAGCGTCTCCTTGTGACACTTTTGACCCAGGTGCCATCCCGGTGCCATATCGATTCTCAAAAATGAGCTAAGTATCGGTGCCGCAAACAGGATTCGAACCTGTGACCCCGTCATTACGAACCACGTGCTGGGATGTCTCGCAGCCTCATCTCTTAGTCGCATGTTCGAACTGGCCGAGACGGGTAAGCTTGGCTAGACGACCGCGACGTGGCCGACCTGAAGCCACGCCCGCGGTGACATGCAGAAAAGTTCTGCGGGAAAGTATCATTGGCGCCATCCTAGGGCAATCGAGTAGATGAAACCGAATGAACTGCTGTGGTGCCAGCTCGCTATCGCACCAGTACATAATCTCGTCAGTTGGGCACGGGCGAACGATGAGACTGCACTATTTTGCCCGTCCGGCCCGCGTTTTGCGATGACGAATGTCACGCGCCCGCTCGTGGTGACGTTGTTACCGTCGCGGCGGGCGCATCGTGACCTCATCCTGGGACAGAACGGCGCGAATATGGGAAATCTTCCTCAACAGTGAGGAATTTGTGGCACACGCGAAATCCGTAGCGCCGCGCTCCCTAAGCGTCGCGCAGCGGACAACATTCTTCCTCGATCCCGAACCGCCAGCTTGGTGCGTCGAGATGGAGAAATGGCCTTACCAAACGCCTGCATGGAAGCAATGGCTTGCCGACAGGAAGGTGGGCAAGAAGGTTAAGATGTCTGCTGAGTAGACTCTTCGACTTCGCCGCCGTCGCAATGGCGCCGGGGCCGTGCAGATCTGAAACCCATACCGACCAGATGGACCGGACCGTCGTTCCCTGCCTCGACCGCCGCACTCGCCCTGCATATTGCACACGCCTCAAGTCACGATCCTTCGCATTCCCACAAAGGAGGGAACCAAGACCGTGCGCTGGTGCTGACCATTCGTGGAGCCTCAGTCGTCCATGGGGCGATGTTTCGAAACGGAAGGTGGTCGTTCCGATTTCGGTGGGATGGGTCATTTCGCGCAGGCAGCAAGAGTCATGTCCGGTTTTGGAGGTGCTGCGGAAGAATTGTTGTTCTCGGCGCCATCGAGAGCCTCGCGCGAACAATCACGCCGCACCAGGTCCGCTTAGAAAGCGGCACCGATCCCGCTGACAGTGTATGCTGTGTCAGCGGGGTTCAGAAAGCGCGAGCCACGTACGAGGCTCTAGTGGGTGCCCGCCCCACTAGAAGCCCATGCCTCCGCCGGAAGACA
The DNA here is from genome assembly GCA_963745515.1 of uncultured Alphaproteobacteria bacterium. Classification (GTDB taxonomy): domain Bacteria; phylum Pseudomonadota; class Alphaproteobacteria; order Rhizobiales; family Xanthobacteraceae; genus VAZQ01. Next base: position 1,084,736 of record CAVUXO010000001.1, on the reverse strand, counting down.
CGCCGGCAGGCGAACCATTCTTGTTCGGGAGTTCAGCCACCATCGCTTCGGTGGTGATGAGCAGACCAGCGACCGATGCTGCGCCCTGTAGCGCCGCACGCACCACCTTCGTCGGATCAATGATGCCCTTCGACATCATATTGGTGTACTCGCCCGACTGCGCGTCGAAGCCGAAGGCGTAGGTATCCTTCTCAAGGATCTTGCCGATCACGACCGAGCCGTCCTCGCCCGCATTGAGTGCAATCTGGCGCGCCGGCCACGAGAGTGCCTTGCGGACGATCTCGACGCCGGTCTTCTGGTCGTCGTTATGTGGGCGCAACTTTTTCAGCACCTCGCTGGCGCGCAGTAGCGCCACGCCGCCACCCGGCAGGATGCCTTCCTCGACAGCCGCGCGGGTCGCGTGCATCGCATCGTCGACCCGATCCTTGCGCTCCCTGACCTCGACCTCAGTAGCACCGCCGACGCGGATCACTGCGACCCCGCCAGCGAGCTTGGCGAGCCGCTCCTGGAGCTTCTCGCGATCGTAGTCGGAGGTGGTCTCCTCGATTTGCGCCTTGATCTGATGGATTCGCGCCTCGATGTCAGCTTTCTTGCCGGCGCCGCTGACGATCGTGGTATTTTCCTTCTCGATTGTGACCTTCTTAGCGCGCCCGAGCATGGCGAGCGTGACGTTTTCGAGCTTGATGCCGAGATCTTCCGAGATAGCCTGGCCGCCGGTCAGGACCGCGATGTCCTGAAGCATAGCCTTGCGGCGGTCGCCGAAGCCGGGAGCCTTAACGGCCGCGACCTTGAGGCCGCCACGCAGCTTGTTGACCACAAGCGTCGCAAGCGCCTCCCCCTCGATCTCTTCGGCAATAATGACCAAAGGCTTCGCGGACTGCGCCACGGCCTCAAGGAGAGGCAACATCTCGTGCAATCCAGAGAGCTTCTTTTCGTAGATCAGGACGTAGGGATCATCCATCTCGACCCGCATTTTGTCCGCGTTGGTGACAAAATAGGGGGACACGTAGCCACGGTCGAACTGCATGCCTTCGACCACCTCCAATTCGGTCTCAAAAGATTTCCCCTCCTCAATCGTGATCACGCCCTCATTGCCGACCTTCTTCATGGCATCGGCCAGGAAGCGGCCGATCTCGGCATCGCCATTCGCAGAAATGGTGCCGACTTGCGCGATCTCCTCGTTGGAGGTGACCTTCTTGGAGTTCTTCTGCAGGTCCGCGACGACCGCCTCAACGGCAAGATCGACGCCGCGCTTGAGGTCCATCGGGTTCATCCCGGCTGCAACGGCCTTTGCGCCCTCCCTGACGATCGCGTGAGCGAGGACCGTGGCGGTCGTCGTGCCATCACCCGCGATGTCGGATGTCTTGGACGCGACTTCGCGCACCATCTGTGCGCCCATGTTCTCGAACTTGTCCTCCAGCTCGATCTCCTTGGCGACCGTAACCCCGTCCTTGGTGATGCGAGGCGCGCCGTAGGACTTGTCGAGAACGACATTACGGCCCTTGGGACCGAGCGTTACTCGGACCGCGTGGGCAAGAGTGTCGATACCGCGCAGCATTCTGTCGCGTGCGTCGACTGAGAACTTAACTTCCTTGGCAGACATTTCAGTAACTCCTCAAAAGAAAGGCATTTGTGTGCATTCTTCAACGATACGATTCGTCGGCCTAAAGATGGGGAAACGTTGTCACGCAGCCTTCTTGACGTGCTTCGGTCTCGACCAAAACCCCCATGACGTCGCCTTCCTTCATGATCAGGTACTCATCGTCATCGATCTTCACCTCAGTGCCGGACCACTTGCCGAACAACACTCGGTCGCCGACTTTGATATCGATCGGAACGAGCTTGCCGGTGTCATCACGCCCACCGGGGCCAACGGCAACAACTTCGCCTTCCTGAGGCTTTTCCTTGGCGGTGTCGGGAATGATGATGCCTCCGGCACTCTTTGCCTCGGCTTCGATACTTTTGATTACGATACGATCGTGAAGCGGACGGAATTTCATGTATCTCTCCTTCATATGGAAATCGGCCAAATATTTTCTCTGGCGGAGGCCGTCATTCATGGGTCCGGACCGTGCTTGCGGACTTGCGCAGTCAACTTTTCGGTGGGCAGCGTCAGGGAAAAAGAGCGATCAACAACAACATTGAAACGAAGACGGTCGCTATCGGGGAACAATGGAATGCCTCGGTTGCCACTTCATGAAAGCCGGAGTAGACGTCATGACCAGCCTCCAACAAACCAAGTGTCAGAACTCCTTACCTCGCATCCAGGCCTGCACGTCGCTCTTGGCCTGCGTCTCCGAGATACCGGAGCGCTCCTTGACCATGGTGCCGAGCTGAGCCTCGTTCTTGATCGTCGACAGGTCGAAGTTGGTCATAAAGACCCATCGCTGCTGCGCGTCCTGCATGTAGCCCCGCTTGCGCGCGACCGTGCCGGCGCTCTCGCCGCCTTGAAATCCGAACATGAGGATTCTCCTGGAGAGCGAGCGGCCGAAGGCCGGGCGAACAGTCCTGAAGTTCTCGCTTCGCGAAGAACCGTTCTGAATCGCTTCCCACGCCTTCTATTTGGTCACGATCGAGGATGATACAAGTAGTTAGATTTATTTATCTTTTTCCTTCTCAGACTTAATGTGAGCAATTCTGCACGGTATTCAGCCCGGCAAGGACGTACCTCTGAATTCCAGAGAACCCCGCAAACTTTGATCAGACTCGCCGGTGAGCAATTCTATACAGACTCGGACGACCGATCGGCTCAGTTTCGCCAAGGCCGAACGCTTCCCATTCCCCCGACTGCTAGCGCGACCGGAACCCGGTTTCCCGAGTTTCCTTCTAGCGTGATGTATGGGTGTGCGCAGAAGGATAAAAAAGACAATGCTGACCAAACCGGAGGTCGTTATCGTGCCAGTCGCGGCATCGGTTCCCAGCTCCGCTACGCTGTTTGACGGCATTTGGGCTCCAGCAGTCCTAATCATTGGACTAGTTGTCACCTTGGCATGGACGGCGCTTCTAGGATATGGGCTCGTCAATGCAGTTGCATCGGCGTTTTAGCAGTATTAGTCCTCGGTGCTTGGTAGGAGGGACGAGAACAACAAGCGATGGAACGGCTCGCGGCCGTTCAAGTATCTTACTTTCGATCATCCAGTCTTGGCTGCTACCCAAGTGATCGCCGGTAGCGTGCCGCAATGCCGACCGACATCGGGTTCTGTGCATGCGTAGATTGGCGGTGAAGGCATGACTCTTATCGATGTGTCCAAAGTACAGCGTGGAAATCCGCTCGAAGTGGTCGAGCGGATGGCGACCACTCACCGATGGTCGTTCGAGCGTGTCTGCGAGGACGAGGTTACGATTGTCGTGCGGGGGAAGGGGGCCGACTATCAGGTCTCATTCACCTGGATGCGTGATATGGAGGCACTGCATCTTGCTTGCGCCTTCGAACTCAAAGTACCAGAACGCAGCAAAGCCGAGGTCCAGCATCTGGTTCCGATGATCAACACGCAGATGTGGGTAGGACATTTCGATCTCTGGCTTACGGATGGACTAGTCATGTTTCGTTACACACACTTGCTTTCCGGAGGCGTCGAGGCGTCGGATCGGCAGTGCGAGGTGCTGTTATCGGCAGCCCTCGACGCATGCGAACGGTACTACTCGGCGTTCCAGTTTGTGGCCTGGTCCGGCGAGGGCGCGCGCGAGGCGCTCGAAGCAGTCATGTTCGAGACCGCTGGCTCGGCTTGAGTGAGTGGTTCTCGGCGATAGCTCAGGAAGACGCCGGTTGGAGCGGGACAACCTCCGGCAGCACCTCGGGCGCCATCAGTCCCTTGAACCGGCTCGGCAACAGCTCGGTCAGCCCGAACCGGCGCAAAGTCTCGATATGCACGAAAACGTCGGGCGCGTTTCCGCCGCTGGCGAAAAAGCCCAACCCGCGCGGCCGACTGAACCATTTCACCTGCGCCGGCCCTAGTTCGCGGGCCGCCGTTACGGAAACGTGGGTGTCCGGCGGCATCAGCTGTGTTGGAAGCGCCGTCGATTCAACCATGGAGAAAACCCGGAACACTTGCAGGCCCCGCGAGCACTGCAGCACCTCGACTACGACGCGCGCGCCCTCATAGGCGACCTCGAAACCACCGCGCCGCAGGCACGCAACGGACAGAAGAATGTCGGGTATCCCATTGTCGAGAACGATGATGCCAAAGCCTATAGAGACGTCGAACGATTTGATGACGCCGCCGAGCTCGATGATGCTCACGGCCTCCTGACTAGTCCGACTCTCGATCTGGCGGTCGATCTCCATACCGCCGCCCAACCTGCTTCAAATCCATTTTGTTCGACGTCATGACACCCCCACCGCTGTCGTTTCAACAACGCTGACGCTCGGAGAATCGAGCAGTCACTTTCCGAAGATCGTCATCGAAAAAGTCGCCAACTCCACTCAACGCATTGGCGTCAGTGGGTATCTCTTTGGCGTGAGCAAGCTGAGAGTCTGAACTCGGACGTAACAACTGTACGTTATCGAACACACGGTACGATACGGTACATTGCAAGTCAAACCAGCGCCGAGGGATCCCAATTCGTCAATTGGCGTTCAATTTGACCTGTTTCGGCGTTCAAAAATTGCATGCCGAATAGACTCAGGGAACCGCAAAAAAAAGTACGAAAATGTCCGGTTTCTATCCAATCAACCGACGGAACTCCGCTTCCGGCGTGCCATAGGTTCCCCCGGCGGTCCGCTCAATTCCCTTTCGATCAAGCACAACGATCTCGCCTCTAGCGGTGCGAATGAGCTTCTTGCGTTCGAGGTCGCTCAACGCATCGGTCACGCCGGCTCGTCTGACGCCCAGCATCAGCGATAGAAATTCATGAGTTCAGCGGCAGCGTGTTGGCTCGGACCCGGTCGTGCGCCATCAGGAGCCAGCGGGCCAGACGCGCATCGATCTTGGCCCGCGCATTTGCCATGGCGGTTTGAGCCGTCTGCACCAAGAACACCTGCACATATTTGAGGAAGAGGTCGTGCATGGCCTCGCTCGCCTTCATCGCCGCGCGAAGATGGAAGACAGTGATCCGCTGCCCCTCTCCGGCGACCTGCATATAGGTCTCATTTGGCGAGCGGTCGCTGCCGAGCACCACAGACGTACCAGTCATGCCCTCGCTCCCAACCAGTCCGACCTCGACCCGCGTGTCCTCTTCCTGGATCGCGACCACCGATGCGATCCCCACATTCGGGAAGTACACATCATCGATGCGCAGGTTGGGCACTTCCAGGCTCTTCCTGACGTCGAGCGGCATTGCCTCCAAGTGAGGCTGCAACAAGCCGAAATCGGCCTGCGAAAGCACCGTGAGCAATCGATTGCGAGGCCGGGATGGGGACTTTGCGGGCATGGCTCTTTTCCCTTGAAAGGGGCAAGAGCACAGCACTGTCTCCTAAACACCCGCGCCCAATAGGGTCGCTGCAGGCGGTGTACTGAATATAGGCTCGTCGGCTCGAACAACCTAACGTTATTCGGGGAACCTTCGTCTATGTACGGAGCCGTACGGCGGTGCGATCGTTGAAATGAAAAGTCGTCGTCGAAGGACCTCGACTGTCTGCCAGGGATGGCCTGTTGCAACCTGCTCGAGCGGATTTTCCGCAACGGCGCTCCCCTTGTGGATGACTCGCTTGAGTGAGCAATTCTATACAGACGTGGGGCGACTCATCGTTGAACCTTACGGCTGCCGGGTGCTTTCCGCCCCCCCGTTAAGCGCCCGAGGACCCCGGCCGGAGTCTATTTCTGAACTAGTGATGTATGCGTATGCGTAAGAGAGGAGCCCCGTATTACGGGGCTCTTTCGCGCGCTGCGGCCGTGTTGGTCGACGCGGGCGAACCATGGTTCGCTGGACAGCGAACGGTTCAACGGAGTCAGGAGCGACGGCGACGCGATCCGCTGCCCGCAGAAATTCAGCGCTAGGCTTGCGTTTCACTACCTTGAGCGTCGACGTGGAAATGACGGGCTCAGACCGTTTCGCTTGTGACTGCGGCAATTTCGCCTGCTGGTAGGCTTTCACGCGATCGTGAACCAATCCGTATTGATCGACAGTCCTGCGGATTTGCTTAGAACTCTTTGGTGTCCGAAAGCGTACACTTCCGCATCACCGACAGCGGCCCTGTGCCAGGCGTTGGTGGCTGAGAGACAATTGAGCTCCCGCCTGAATGGAGGGAAAGCCGTAATGTCTCATGCACCTAGATCAAGGCCCGCCAAGCGAGGCACAAACCGCAAAGCAGCGAGAAAAGTGCTCTTTGATCCTGCGGTATTCTTAGAAACGACGGCTATTGGCCGAGTCATTTCCACGCATTCGAATAAAGATGTCATTTTTGCCCAGGGCGACGATGCGGATTCAGTTTTCTATATCAGGAAGGGCAAGGTCAAAGTCGCCATCGTATCCAAGCAGGGCAAGGAAGCCGTCATCGCGCTCCTAGGGCCGGACGAATTTGTTGGCGAAGGATGCTTGATCGGACAGCCGAAGCGCTTGGCCACAGCATCTGCGATGTCGGAATGCGAGACGATGCGAGTGGAAAAGACGGAAATCCAGCGGGTCCTTGATGACGAGCCCACATTTTCGCAAATGTTTGTCTCGCATATTTTGGCGAGGAGCGCCCGGGTCGAAGAAGACTTGGTCGATCAGCTTTTCAACTCAACCGAAAAACGGCTTGCGCGCCTGCTATTGCTATTGGCCAATTTCGGAAAGGAAGGCCGACCGCAGCCCATCCTCGCAAAGATCAGTCAGGAGACACTCGCCGAGATGATCGGAGCAACTCGGTCGCGTGTGAGCCACTTCATGAATAAGTTCCGTCAATTAGGGTTCATTGAATATAACGGGCATTTGGAAGTCCACAATTCGTTATTGAGTGTACTTCTGGCGGATCATCCACGCACTGTGAACGCGGAGCGGAACGTTAATTGAATTGGAGTGCCATCCGAGACAGGGAAACACGACACGCTCAGGGCGGGAGCGGTGGAGATGGCCGAGAGCACTCAAAGGAAACTCCACATGGATACAACCACGCTTTTGATTGTAGTTCTTATCATTCTTGTGCTGGGCGGCGGCTGGTATGGCCGGGGACGTTGGTACTAAGCAACGCCCTCACAGGCAGCGGCAAGCACCTGGGGCCTCGTCGGAACCGATCGTACAGCTCAAGTGACCCCGCCCGGCCAAAGCCGAGCGAGGCCTGTCGAGAACGAGCGTAGTCGTGTTACCTGCTGGCGAGTGAAGTAGATCGCTTCAGCACATAATTGATAGTGTTGCCGGTCAACGGAGTCGTGTTGGTGAGCTTCAACTCGTTGGCCGATACCGAGATCGTTCGTTTTTGCTCCATTCCGACCTGATTCGGAAACGTGCTGGTCTCGACACGCATGCTGATGGTCTTGGCTGCCTCATCGACCGTGTACGTGCCAAAGTAGGCGATCGATCCTTCCATGATCGCTTTGTTTTCCGCCGGCGTCGACTTCATCGGATCTTGCGCCGCAAGCTTCGGAAGGTCGGAACGCGCGAAGATGACGACGAATCGGCCGTTCGCGTCGAAGACGTTGACGCCCTTCGGATTAGCACCAAATCGTTCGAACTTGCTGCCATCCTTGCCCACCTGCTCCCAGGAGACAGCCGTCCAGGTTCCGGCAAGCTGCTCCTTGAGCGTTTGTTGCTGGGCCGTGGCGGCGCCTGGCAGCATGAGTGCCAACGCAGAAATCACCGAAAGGCTGAATATGTGACGACGATTCATTGTGTTCTCCATCATTTGTTTGAAAGGTTCAGGGTGCCCGCTGCAAGCAGCGCGCGAATGTGCAGGACGCGGGCACAAACGGCCCGCGCAGTGGGTATGCTCACCGATGGTATAAGCGCTGCCAATTGAGGGAGAGCGGGGACTTCGGAACGTCGCCGTTTTGGAGGCAGCCTTGGAACTGGCAGAACATTGCCAGTATCTCTTTAACATGGCGCCTTGGGGCCAAAGCGCAAGCGCGAATGCGAAATAAGTATTCGCGAGGTGTGAGCAATCTTGCACAAACTCCTCATGTGAGGAGGTCGAGATTGAGCGCAACGATCAAAGGGTATCCTATGACACTACTTTTTTGGTACGTGGGCTTCGTGCTTGCGGGCGACGTGCTGGCCTATCTTATTGGGCGGTTCGTCGAGTATGAGTGGGGCTCAAACGCCAGCTTGATTGTATTTCTCACACTCTACTTTCTCACTCTCTGGGTATCGTGGATCCTGGCGGTGTGGATAACCGAACCAAAGAGGCAGGCCGCTTAAATCGGAAGACAATGCTCGACCGCATTTGGCGCGGAAGGTCCCCGTCATGGCGACCAGTCATTGTGCCCCAATGACAATGGAATGCGTGCCCGTCAATGGAGCGACGCGCGGAGACAAAAAGCTGTCATACCGATGAAATTCAGTAGCTATTCGTCATTGTCGTACCCATATACGTGTATGACAAACATTTCGGACGTTAAGGCTGCTCCATCGGCGGCAATCGCCAGGTGGGAGAATGAAGGCGGTGCCCCGAGCCGGCCGGAGCGCGACAAAGTTATGAGCCGGTTCGTCCCGCCGATCGTTGTCCCCGCGTTTCTGATCGCTTTGATTGCCGCGCGAGCAGCGTATCTCGCATGTTCTTGAAGGATCCGCCCTCGAAAGGGGAGTGACGTGGCCACGAAAGAACGGTTGGCGGCGATGGCGGCCTCGCATTGTGCCGTGTGCGAAGGAGCGATGGTCATCAAGCTTGTGGAGACGGACCCAAGCGACGGAGCGTTGGACCTTCGCACCTACGTGTGCGCCGAGTGCGGTCATAGTCGAACGTACAGCGTAGACGGCGGTGAGGGCTGAAGGGACTGTATTGCTCAGACGCCGCCCCAGGTAGCTCGCTAGTAGCGCGCTGATCCGATGCATTGCTGGCCCATCGCCGAGTGGACCGATTCCAAGAACGAAACTCCGCTCGTCCGGCCGGATCCTTTGACTGAGTTCAAAAAGTCGCTGATGCCGATGAGGACACCCGATGCTCGATCGATCACTTAAAGCCGAGTTTGAAGGCTATCGAAAGACCCTCCCCACTGACGAGGCCGGGCGAGCATTTGACGAACGGATTGAGCGTCTATTGAGACAGCACGGCGTCGATTACGTGCGCGGATATGTGGGCGCGCTCAAGGATTGTCACGCGTGAGTCGTGGTGCCTCGTGATCGATCACATCGGAAGTGACGTGGCGCGGCGGTTGTGCCTTCGCGTCTCCTTCCACACCGGATCGGTGATGAGTTGCTCCCCAATTTGGATTGTGCCGACTGATTGCTCGCTGCGCGTATCGTGGGCGTGAACTGCCCCGAAAACTGCGGAACGGCAGTGCATGGCCGGCAGTGCCGCCCTGACGAAGCAAGCGCGCTGCTTCTTTCCAACTCAATCAATGTCAACGTAGGCACAATCTGCCGGATCGGCCTCGTCTGCACCCAAGCGCGGATCGAAACGGAATAGCGTAGAGCAATAAGGGCAGACGATCTCACTGGCCTCGCCCATATTGAGGTAGATGTGTGGATGATCTTGCGGTGGGTTTTCCCCGATGCACTTGAACTCGCGGCAGCCGATGCGCACGATCGGCACCCCAGCTTCATTATGAAACTTCGGATAACTTTCCATCCGTGGCGCGCCGCTTAGCCGCATGATCGATGGCGCAAAGTGCCGTGCATGGATCGTCGAGCGAGGGATCGATCAGCACCGGGTGAGCGCCGCCCCTCTTGCGCCGTTCGGTTGCTGAAAGAGCGCCACTGCCGGCGCAGCAGCCGCGCGATCACACGGGCAGTCGGCGCACAACGGTCCATTACTTGCTGACACGCGATTCGAGTACCTTGGCCAAAGCCTCGGCACAAGCACCTGCGATCTGCCGGTGAGGCTCTTTCGTGCCAGGGAGAGTGGCGTAGCCAGTATTCATCAGGTAGCTGTCCCGATTCCAGGACAACTCAGTCTTGAACCCGGCCCAGTTTGCTTCGGTCGCGTCCCGCACGAAATCTCGCGAGCAGACCGGCGCGTACGCAGCGACGACCGCCGCCTCTGCGCGTGCCGTGGCCTCGCTTTCGACGCTGCTTCCTAACTTCCAGCCGAGACCGTAGCCGAACCAGCTAAAGCCGACAGCCAACGTAAGGAATATTCCAGCAATGGCGCCATGGACGAGGCGCCGAAGTGATTCGCCAGAAAACATCTCAGGAACTTGCATGATATTTTCCTTTCGCCCGACGCTTCGGAGCAAGCCCACGGACACCCAGATGGGTTCCGGTTCAGGAAGTTGAATTGAAGACCGAACGCTTTGCGATGGCGTATCGATTATTATTTGCCTATGCCTTTGTCCGTCCGGCGTCTGAGCAAAACTGCTCACTCTGAACCGGCGGTGGCAACAATGCCGAATAGGAAGTGAACTGGTGAGGATGACCGCTCCTGGGCCGAACCGGAAAGGCCATCACGTCGGCTATCCGGTCGCTATTGTTGGGCGGGCGGGCCGCAGGAGATCACCGGCCTGTCGCGGCCGCATTGGCATCGGTTGCCTTCGGAACGCTGGCCGGAACGACGTCGCCCTTGGGAGTTATACCCTTTAGGAATTTGAAGAGGTCACTGTCCGTGGAAAGGACAAGGGTCGTGTTTTCGGCGATGATGGACTTGTAGGCCTGCATGGTCCGTGTGAACTCATAGAACGCCGCCGCCTCAGGGCTCTGGTTATATGCCCTGGCGTAGATTTCAGTGGCTTTCGCATCCGCAACGCCGCGGATCTCCTCAACCTGACGGTAGGCTTCAGACTGGATCTTGTTGAGGTCGCGCACACGATTGCCGCGAATTCTGGCGGCCTCGCCGTTGCCTTCCGACAGGAAGCGTTCCGCGATCTGCCGCCGTTCACTGATCATGCGATCGTAAATCTTCGGGCGCACGCTCTCATTGTAGTTGATCCGCTTGAACCGAATATCGAGCAATTCAATACCAAACACGCGAACCTTTTCGGCAGCCTCGGCGAAGATCTCCTGTTCGACCAGCTTGCGTCCCTTCTGGATCGGCACCAGCGACCCCACGTCCAGCGCACGTCCCGCGTCGTTCGCGAGGACATCGCGCAGTGGCACACGGTCCTTCGTGGTGCGGATGATCTCGATCAGCTCATGCTTGGCGACGGCGTTGCGGGTCTCGCTGCCCAGAACGTCGTCGAGGCGGGACTGGGCACTGCGCTCGTCGTGCAGCCGCAGAAAGTACTGAAGGGGTTCTACGATCCGCCAGCGGGCGAAGAGGTCGACCGAGACGTAGAGCTTGTCCTTGGTTGGCATATCGGACGGACTGCCGTCCCACTCGAGCACACGCTTGTCGATCAGGTTCACCTCCTGGATGAAGGGCAACTTGAATTTCAGACCGGCGGAGGTCACGGGCTCGTCAACCGGCATGCCAAATTGGGTGACAATCGCCTGCTCGACCTCGCTCACCGTATAAATCGAGCTCATCAGAATGTACAACGCGACGCCAAAAGCCACCAAGACAGCGACAAGCCTGAACTTGCTCATGGCTGTTTTCCCTTCGGGGTGTCGAGGTTCAGCAATGGCAGAATGCCGCGCGTCTGCTCATCGACGATGATCTTGGAGCGTATGCCCGGCATGACGTCCTGCAGGGTCTCGATATAAATGCGGCGGCTGGTCACCGCCGGGGCCTTGATGTATTCCGACAGCAAGGCGTTGAAGCGGGCCGCGTCGCCTTCCGCTTCGTTGATCCTTTTGAGGCGGTAGCCGTCGGCTTCGCGAACCCGCTGATCCTTTTCGCCGTCGGCCAGCGGGATCACCTTGTTGTACTCGCGCCGGGCTTCGTTGATCAGTTTCTCTTTCTCCTGCTGAGCCTGATTGACCTCGTTGAACGACACCTGCACCGGCTCGGGCGGATTGATGTTCTTCAGTTGCACCTGATCGATGCTGATCCCCATGGCGTATTTGGTCGAGAGCGCCTGCATCTTGGTCAGCGCTTCGGTTTCGATCTCCTGTCGGCCGATGGTAATCACCTCGTCCACGGTGCGATCGCCGACGACCTCCCGCATGACGGATTCGGAAACATCACGGAGGGTTCCCCTCGGTTCGCGAACATCGAAAAGGAATTTGACCGGATCCAGGATGCGATATTGAACCACCCATTCCACCAATACGGCGTTCAGGTCGCCCGTCACCATCTGGGTTTCCCGCTTTCCGTCGCGCGACGCCTGATACGGATCGGCCGCGCCTGGGGTCGCGAACCCGAATTCCTGCTTCAACTGGCGTTTGACGGGAACGATGGTGGCGACATCAATGCCCAGCGGCAGCTTGAAATGCAGTCCCGGCGGAACGTCCTTGAGATACTTGCCGAACCGCTGCACGACAGCGACCGAGTCGCTCGGCACGGTGTAATAAGCGGTCCATGCGGCCAGGCCGACCAAAGCAAAGATGGCAAGGACGATAGCGCTGCGAGGGCCACCAGCCGGCATGACTTGTTTGAGCCGCTCCTGCCCCTGCCGGACTAGATTCTCAAGATCGGAGTCGCGTCTGCCCCCGCTACCCCAGGGGCCGCCCTGGCCGCCATTATTGTTCTGCGATGCCATTGGAATGCCTTTCGTGTCCTGCGGCCCTGCCGAAAGCGCGGACGTGCGGAATGCGGGTGCCGGCGGCACCCACCGGGCGCAATGATCAACGATGTACCTAAGAGCCTAGGATGCTCACTCGGAGGTGTCTGAGCAAAATTGCTCACTTTGACACTGGTGTGTGGCTGTGCTGCTGATAGGGAAATGAGTTGCTATGCCTGCGCGTTGTTCGCGAGGCGCTCTCCGGTTTTCGCTCACGTAGGGTCAGCCAAACTCCGGAGTTCAGTTCGGACTAGCCTAAAGGCCCCACACTGCGGCCATGCCGCAGCGTGGGCGTTCGTGCTTGAACGGATACCGGTTCGACAAACACACAATTCCTCCTTAACGGCGCCAAGCCGCACCAACGAGGAACCCTGTGGCCAAAGCCAGCGCCAGGGCGGTTGTGTAGGGCCGCGCCTGGACCGATTTCTCCACTGCAGTAGCGATCGTGTCGCCAACTCTGCGCACGCTGTCCATGGCTTCTTGACCTTTTTGTCCAGCGTAGTTGAGAGCTTCCTGTCCTTTTTCGCTGACATCGGATATGACGCCCTCGATGTTTGTCTTGGCCTCGCTGATGGCTGCCGCGCCTTTAGTAGCGAGATCATCTTTCTGAACGTCGGCAGCCTGCGTTCTCCCTGAGGAGGCGTATGATGACGACGACGGGATTGTAGACCGTTCGACAAGGGTCATTTTGATTGGATCCATCTATTTTTGATTGGGGAAGGTATATGGCAACGCGGCGCGGCGAAATACGTTCCCACTTTCGCAATGTCTAAAAGTTGGACGCTGCGAATTAGCGCGCTGTTCGCCTGTTCTGCCGTTCGCGCCTACGTCTACTTTAGTGCGCGGTGGCCCCGCATTCGGGAGAACCCGAACAATCACCCAGTAGCCGCGTCCGCGGCCCCGTGGATGATCGACACCGTCCTGCCGTGCGCGTTCGTCACGATTTCTGTTCGGGCATCAAGTTGCTTTGCCAGCGCTTCGATGATGGTCGTACCCAGCCCGGGAATTGTCCGATCCAACTCGCCTTCCGGTTTGCCAATTCCGTTGTCGGAAACCGAAAGTCTCCAGTTCGGTGCGGCCGGTTCATAGGCAACAACCACAAAGCCATCCGTCCGGTCACCCGGGAACGCATGCTTGATCGCATTGATTACGAGTTCCGTTACGATGATGCCGATGCCGACAGCCTGACTCGATGAGGCGGTGCCGCCTTGGACATCGACTTTCAAGGTGATCGGTCGAGCGTCGCCGATCATCGAGGCCGTCAGGGTCTGACACAGTCGTGATAGATAGGGAGCGATCTCTATCATCGCGCCGGAATCCGAAGTCTGAAGTTGCTGCTGTATGGCGGCAACCGACAAAATCCGCTGATGGGCGTCCTGAAGATGCTGTCGCGTCTCTACCGAGCTTACGGTCCGAGCCTTGATTAAGAGAATACTCGCAATGATCTGCAGGTTGTTTGCGACACGATGCTGCATTTCCTGCAGCAACACTTCCCTTTGCTGCAAGAGATCCCTCAACTCACGTTCCTTTGCGCGCCGCTCGCTAATATCCTCGATGCTCAGCAATATCGTACGTTCAGAACGGTTTTCGTAGAACACTTTTCGGGCATTCAGGAGCATCGTGCGTCGCCCAAGACCGGGAAAGTCTTGTTCGACCTCGTAAGCATCCATCACCGCATCGTGTGACGCGATGCTTTCAAGCAGAAGCCGAAGCTCTGGGATGTTCCACTGGCCATCGCCCAGCGCATAGAACGAACGACCCAGGACATCCTGACATTTCATGTTGAACGTTGAACAGAAGGAGCGGTTCGCGGTGACGACACGCAGGTCTTTATCGAGGACCAGCAGGGGCTCGCGAATCGTATCCACGATCGCCTGAGCGAGCGTGCTCCCCTCATCGAGGTCGACAAATGCCTGACCATTACCCCTGGCCAATGTCGCCGGTAATGATCGCGCCAGCCAGCTCAACGTTGTCATATCTAACTCCCCACACACTCACTCAAATTGGCCTATCCACGTCTCCCCCAACCCCATCCCCATCCACCTCCGCCGCGAACAAGGCTGATGATCAACAGGAGTATCAGCGCGCCGATGGTGGCGTTGATGATCGCCGCAAGAAGGCCCGCGCCAAGGTGGATATCGAGTTGGGGAAGCAGCCAGCTGCCGATGAAGGCACCGGCAATTCCAATGATGAGATCGCCGACGATCCCAAACCCGGTGCCTCGCGCGATTTGACCGGCCAGCCATCCGGCAATGAGGCCGACCGCCAATATGATCAGGAGGCTTTCACTTGACATGTGCATGTTCCTATCTCCATTCGACAAAGCGGCGACGAATCCCGGCCAGGCTGGGAGCCGCAAGGCTCGCAACAAGACGGCCTGGCCCTGCTCACAAGGTCCTGTCAGCGGTTCGCTTGAAACGAGGTCGCCTTGCTGCAGCGCCTTCAATCGCTAGCCTGCGCTCACCGGCAAGAAAAAACTGTATAATATTGCTCACACTTGGAGATGCGGCCCCGCCGCGCTAAGCGCTCGTTTTCGCAAGATTTAATCCCAGCACCCTGAGTGGCTTTGAACAGTTTGTCCATCGTGTTGTGGCCCGGTCGCGAAGACGAAGAGACGAAAAGCGCTTCCTGAAACCCAGAATACGCATGGTGCTACCTCGATATTTCGACGCACCAGACCCATGTATACATAGACAGCCCCCCATTGATTTCCCTGCCAGCGAAATGGAGTCAGCAGATGACTACACCCAGCCAATACCGAGCACACGCAGACAAATACTCAGAATTGATCAAAGGTACGGACAAGCCCAATGAAATTCGGGAGTTTCAAAGACTGGAACACAGTTTCAACGAGCTTGCCGAAAACGAGGATTGGATGGCAAACAATCTGAACAAGACGGTCCATAGCGAGGACGCGACGAGTACCGTCGCCCCGACCGAGGAAGAAGGACCTGCCCGCACTTTGACCGAAGAAGAAGGGCGCATTCTCAGGTGCCTTGGTGCTTCGGTTATCATGCAGTGGAACACTCTCCCCACCAAACTGCAGAGGGAGCTGTTCGACAATGCCAGTGTGGTCGGAGAGCTCCTGGAAACAGGCGCATTCAAGCAGCAAATGGCCCGCTTCCTGCACAAGCACAAAGACGACGAAGCTGGCATGAAGATCCGGGGCGCTTGAACCGGCTGATCCCAAAGTCCGCAAGCACAGGACCTGCGTCATGAGCAAGCATCACTATCATGCGGTCATTTGGATCGACCACCATGAGGCGCGCGTATTCCATTTCAGCCTGACGGATGTCGAACAACTCGTGTTGCACCCGGATCATCCGACCAGGCACATCCACCATAAAGCAAACTCAATCGGGAGCGGGCACGAAGCAGAGGATCACGACTATCTTGATGCAGCCGCTGAATCAATTGCGGACGCCGGTGCGGTTCTCATTACAGGACCAGCCAACGCAAAGACCGAACTGATCAAGCACATTCACCACCACCATCCCAAGCTGATGAGCGCCATCGTCGGAGTGGAAACCGTCGACCATCCAAGCGACGGGCAACTCGTCGCCTACGCCAGGAAATACTTCAAGGCCAAGGATCTGATGCAGCCACAGAAGTCGTAGACGACGGATAGATGACGCTGCGTGTCTGTTTGGACTCGCCTCCAGGCGCATTCGGGGGCGTGCAGTCTCCTCAGCGACTTTAAACGTCTGCAAGTACCAATTTGACTTTGGCGCTAGCGGAACAAAATCAGCACTCATGAGTTGTGATGATAGGGCGCGATCAAAGCGCTGTTTTCATTCAAGGAGTTCTGACCATGCATCGTTTTCTTCTTTCTCTCAGCGCGGCGACTGCCGTTCTCACGGCAGGCGTGCTGGTGCCGAACAGCGCTTCGGCGACGCCGCTGAGTGGAGCGACGGGCCTGCGCCTCGTGATCGACACCATGGACCCGGTCGAGAATGTTGCGATTTGTTTCTACGTCGATGGCTGGAACGGGCCGGGCTTGTATGATTGCGGCTATCGCCACCGACACGGCCAGGGCTGGCACGGTCGTCGCGACGGACATAACGCTCAAGGCCGCGTCGACGATCGCAGGCGCCGCGGCGATCACAATGGTCGCAACGAGGGCGTCGAATGGCAGGGACGCCGCTAAGGCCGCTTGCCGGCCTCTGATGCCAGGGGAAGAACAAGCACAGACCACAGGAGATCCGCGATGCCCCTTACCGGACATCGCGGCTTCGTATTCTCGTGAAAGAGATCAAATCATGTCACGATTCGACGCTTTGCCCCGGCAAGCGGCCAAGTAGCAGACGTCTCGAAAGGCGACTTGGCCAGAGTAGATGCGGTGCTGGCCGCGACTGGAGGTCGCGCGTTCTCACTCGGAACTGACTACACACTGATGGGCTCGACCTTGGCCCTGACGGCTGCCGAGAGTTTGAGTGACACTCCTGACGATGCGGCGAGAGACTCCCGCAGGGCTATTTCGTCGTGTGCATAGCATTCTAAGGTGTAACTCACTACATAACCTATAAATCTGATCCACTGATTTAAAAGGAAGAACGTCATGC
This sequence comes from uncultured Alphaproteobacteria bacterium, assembly GCA_963745515.1. GTDB lineage: Bacteria > Pseudomonadota > Alphaproteobacteria > Rhizobiales > Xanthobacteraceae > VAZQ01. The sequence continues at coordinate 1,067,566 of CAVUXO010000001.1, read as the reverse complement.
AACTAATTCAACTGGCTTTTGCCCTGGTCGTCAGTTTTGCACTGGTTATCCCGGCGAATGCCGCTACGACGTCAGCGCGCAAGAGTGTACGAGCCGAGTGCGTACGGCTTGCCGACGCTCAAAAGTTCGGTGAGCGCAAAATCCAGCGTCGCAATTTCATCCAAGATTGCCTTATCGATCGGGGATACAACCAATAAGCGGTCAACGCTGGTTTGGCGATCGGAGCCCAGTCTGGCCTCACTGAATACCGTGGCCAGGCGCGGTACGCGCGCGCATTGAGCGGGAATCGAATTCGCCGCACGTGTGCAACAAGCAGTCGTGTGTTTGGCTCAGCTTCGATCGTAGACTGCGCGTCGCGTCCCCTCTTCGTCTTCAATGGCCCGGTCCATGGCCTCGATCGCGGCCTGTGTCTCAGTAAATCCCTCGCGGGCCTGTTCGGTCTTGCCGCGGTCGTAGGGGCCGGCGAGCACGCGGACAAATGCGCGCCGTTGCTCAATCAGTAGCGCTCGCGCCTGGCGCAGGCTGTCGATGTGCTCATCGTTCATGGTTGCCTCTCTCGCGGCCATCCGCGGTCGGGGCCGGGTGCACAACAATAGTCATATACCCCGGCGCAGGGGTGCTTGGATCAACACGCGGCTCCGGCGAGGAACCGGCGAAGGCACGTTCGACTATAAGCGAACGGCCCGTCTGGGATATACAGGCAGGACTCCCGAGCGCATAATGCTCAATCCTACTTCGGGGCGGCGACCGCGAGGAATTCTACATGAGCGAAGTTTCAAACGATGATGTTGTTGCGATCGTTGGCCCAATTGGTGACGCCGCAGTGGCAGAGATCATCGGAACTGGAATCAGCAAAGATGAGTTGATCGCGGCTCACGAGCGGGCCGTGAAGGACCGGAAGGCACACGATCCTGGCCCTCCACTGGAGCCGGGGCCCTTTGCCCAGGTCGTCGGCATCCTCGAGCGGTTGCATAAAGGTGGTTGGTTGGGCGAATCCGGATCGACGTTGACATAGACGCGTCGGCGCCAACGACACTGTCTCTGCGACCGTGCCCAAGCACGGAACAGCGTCGCCCGTTGATACGCTACGCGGCTTCGACACGGTGCGGACCGTTGCGTCCGATCCGGCAAAACCAACAACAGGTGGGGAATACTATGAGCTTCAAGAAACGCGGTCTGGCGAGCTTGTTGCTTTCGCTCGCGATATGCGTGAGTGTGGCTACCGCACATGCAGCCGACAACGGTCTGATAACAAAGCCGAGCAAGTATTCGGTGAAAGAGACCGTCACGCGATTCGAAGCCGCGGTCAAAGACAAGGAGGCGGCCGGCTTCACGGTCTTCACCGAAATCGATCATGCCGCCGCCGCCAAGAAATTCGGCCTCGACATGCGGCCGCGCACGGTCATCGTGTTCGGCAACCCGAAGCTCGGAACGCCCGCCATGGTCAATACACCACTATTGGCGATCGACGTGCCGCCCAAGGCGCTGGTTTGGGAGGACGATCAAGGCAAGGTCTGGTTATCGTATAATTCTTCCGACTATCTCTACAACACGATCTACCCGCGGCACGGTGCGACAGTTCCTCCGGCGACTGCGCCCTTCGCAAAACTCTTGGACGAGATGAGCGATCAGGCGACGAAATAAGCCAATGTAGCCGATCGCAGCTAAAGGGGAAAAGCTCTCAAGCCATCCTGTGCAGCGTCCAACAAACTTCGATTTGATGATCAGCCCTGCTTGCCCACGCTAAAGAATGCTCAAACATTAATTCTATTTTCTGTTGTTGCATGAGTTCGGAATTGGCCCTTCGCGACGCCGATCAAAGCGCTGGCCAACGGTGGCTTTTGGAGTAACTGCGGAAGCACAAGTGCGGAGTCCTCGATCGCGCCTGTCGAGAATGATCCAAAGCCCAAAGCAGACATCGGCGGACTATTTGCCGTCGGATTGGGTCAAGTCAGAGGACGGTGAGGCAGCTCCTTAAGGAAATCGTTAGATCGCAACACCACCGGTCCTTTAGCCTCGGCCGGCCCTTCGAAGAACTTCAGCGAGGCTCGCTCCTCAATCGCGTCGCGCAATCGCACAAACTGATCTACTCGCTGATTTGCCTTCACATCATGATTGCCTTCAAGAACATCCATTGCCGCGGTGCTGATCGCACAACGCACCATGTTGCCCTGATTAGACATCGTGAAATCAACGACCATCCGATTGAAGTCGTAGCCCAGCACTTCACCTCGCTGCAGTGGCATTGCAATTCCCCCGTTCTAGAAGCGCCTGATTATGCCACGACGCGTGGCCACGCGCGAGATGCTGCGGTGGGCTCACATCGGGCGCGAAGCTCGAATGGCTCGAACGCATTCCCCCGAAACCAGGCCAAATAGCTTTCCGATGGCCCGAGTGCCGTGGAGAACGCCGCCCTTGTGCATGTAAGAAAAGCGTTGCACGCGTGCTTGGCCGCGACAAATAGGTGCTGGGCATCGACATTGTCCTCAAGGCGAGTGGGGCGGCCACTTCCGCTTTCATCAAGAGCGGAAGTCGGCCGCCGCAGTCAGTGCGTGACGAAGTCGTTGTACGGGGTCTGAGCAGGACGGCGAAGCATCGACGGCACCGCGAGCTGCCCGCATCACCGAGCAGCTGCGGCTGCGGTCCTTCCGGCACTGGCCGCACGAGCTCTGCGCGTGGTCGCGCCCGCAGCGATGAGTGGACGCGGGGGGCTTTGGTCCGAAGCCGGCCGAGCGCACCTTGTCGGAACTTTTACTTTTCGGCTCACTGTTGCTTTGGGAGCCGCCGCGCGTGACTCGGCCACGTTCTGCCGGGCAAGCCATTGGGGCGAGTTCTCAGCAATCCACTGCAGCGCCTCATTCTCGCAATTGAATATTGCACCGTCGATCTCATGTCTGAGAGCGTGTCCCCAAGTAACCAAAGCGACCCAACCGCGTCGGTCTGACCGGGGAGAAGCTTCAAAATGAGGGTCGGACAGGATTCTCATGGAAATGCCCGGGCAAGTTTGTGACAGAGCTAGCGGTTGTTTCTTCCCGCCGTGCACGGCTGCGAGCTATTGTCGCGCAGACGTGGTTGGCTCCCGGCGAGCGCTCGCGCTGCATGAACAGGGAATGCGAGAGCGAGATCCCTAACGTGAGCTGTCGCGGGAGCGTCGGGGGGCGGCCCCAGTAGGGGTATTTTCTGCCCGCATCCTTCTCACATCCCTTGCTATCTCCAGGCATGTGAGCCATTCGACGTAACTCGGCATATATACCTTCGGCTGCACGCAATGTGTCTTATCGGCGGCCGGATAGCTTTCCCAGTCCTTTACGATTTGGGCCTGGTCAGTCTGCTCTTGCCTCATGCAGTTTTCGAAAGTAGCCGCGTTTGAATTGCCAAATATAGCAGTGATCGCCCGTTCGGATTCCCGGCAGGTTTTTTGGATGTCGACGCCAGGAAGGCCTGCCGACGCCGCCAGGACCACGTAGTCAGAAATCAGGTCGGGCCGCGCCCAAGTAGCAACCGGTACAAGCCCCAGTACCGTGACCACCGAAAAGCTGAGAATGTAACGTCGCTTCATTGTGCTCTCCTCTTGATAGCCAGAGGGGCCGGGATGCGCGCTCAAGTGCGTGCGACCATGTAGAACAGGGATGCTGACGGCACGACTGGGGTAACGATAGTGCGTAGTCTTAGACAGCTTAGGCGCGCTCGCTCGGCGCTGTCTGAGCAATAATGCTCACTTTGCCGGGGGCTTGCCGATTAGGACTTCGAACTGGTGGGCATGACCGCTCATGGCCCGAACGCGAAGTGTTGGCATGTCCGCTATTGCGCCGCTTTCGGAGTATGAGCGGGCGCAACGCGGACGTCGCGGAAACGACGTGAATGATGTGGTGGACGGCGCCCACTCTGCGGCATCGGAATGCCATAGGGTGGTTGCGTCGAAACAAACCACGTTGAGGGGAGCCGTCCATGGGCGAGGTTAGCACGATCGGTGTCGATATTGCGAAGTCGGTGTTTCAGGTTCACGGCGTTGATGCGGATGGCGCGGTGGTGATCCGCAGGCGTGTTGGTCGAGCGAAGGTTCTCGAATTCTTTGCCGAACTGCCACCTTGCCTTGTTGGCATGGAAGCGTGCGCAACGGCCCACCAGTGGGCACGCGAGCTCAAGAAGCTTGGGCATGACACTCGGCTCATGCCGCCGACCTATGTCAAAGCCTACGTCAAGCGCGGCAAGAACGATGCGGCCGATGCGGCAGCGATCTGCGAGGCCGTCACACGGCCATCGATGCGTTTTGTGCCGATCAAGAGCGTCGAGCAGCAGAGCGCGCTGATGCTGCACCGGACGCGGGATCTGCTGATCCGCCAGCGGACTCAACTGATCAACGCACTTCGTGCCCACCTGGCCGAGCTCGGGCTGGTGGCAGCGAAGGGGCGTGAAGGACTGCAGCAGCTGGTTACGGCCGTGACGGAGAGCAGCGATGAGCGGCTGCCGAGTAACGCACGCTTTGCCTGCCACGCGATCGTCGCGCAACTGCACGCGGTGCAGACCCAGATCAACGGGCTCGACAAGCGCATCACTCAAGCCCATCGCGCCAACGCGGACAGCAAACGACTCGATGCCATTCCAGGCTTCGGCGTGATCCTGTCCACGGCTGTCGTAGCGACGATGACCGATCCAAAGGCGTTCAAGACCGGACGCGAGTTCGCAGCCTGGATCGGATTGGTGCCGCGGCAGAATTCTACAGGCGGAAAGGAACGCCTCGGCTCGATTTCCAAGCAGGGCGATCGCTATCTGCGACGACTACTCGTCGTCGGTGCAATCTCCATCGTCAGAACCGCTCGGATGCGGCCGGACAAGTATCCCTGGGTGATCGAACTGCTGGGTCGTCGGCCGGCCAAGGTGGTCGCGGTGGCGCTGGCCAACAAGATGGCACGGATCGCCTGGGCAGTGCTGGCCAAGGGCGAGACCTATCGGGCACCGACACGCTCAAGCAGCGCCGCCGTCGCAGCAGCCGCCTGAAAGGCTAGGCATTGGGAATCTGAAGCTACGTCGAGGGCGTACAAGAACGTCGAGGGTGATGATGGCTTGATGCGAACCGGTTGGACCGGGGATCGGGAGAACCCGCTACTGGGTCAAGCGCTCTTGAGCGCGAGTGAATGATAGGGACCCGATCTGCGGATTACATCAGGGCCAGCGGCAAGGAGCGCCGCACAAACAGGCCGGACACATGACTTGCACCCGACCGCAAGCAGAAAGCCAAAAAAGTCCCTTGACCCGTGGGCGCCGTCCACACATGACCCTGAGTGGAGTGCGCCAGGAAGCTGGCAAAGAATAGGAGGTGGAAGTCCCCCACGGGGAAGGTTAGCCAACCGCCCCGACCCCGAGTGATGCACGAGGATCTGCTCGCGAGGGCAGCCGTGAAGCGTTCACAGGGGAGGCCACGGGCCAAGTATTGAGCTGCGAAACGGGTCTAATTCCGAGGTGCCGATCTCATTCTGCTGAAGAGAAGGCAACATCATCCCATGGCGAATGGCTTGCATGGGAAGAACCTCGCGCAGTCGGAGACCTTGTGCACGTGGAGAAGTTCTTTGCGCGGAACCTGGGAGGTCTCATCCATGCCCGGAGCTGTGTGCCGGGCCGGCTCGGGAAGGCATCAGCCGCACGCCGAGCATGCACGTGGATGAGAAGTCGGATGAGGCCATACTACCGAGGAAGCGACCGAACAAAGGATGGCGACATCCAGCGGAGGTCGTGGAGGGAAGGGCCTCACCCAAGGGGAACAGCCGACAGGCGGCCGTGGTTCGGACTCTGCGCCGAGTTGCCACGTCGATCCGATTGGCGGCTGTACGCGGAGTTGCGGGCGGGTCCACACCGCTTGCTAGCCGACGTTCGACCTGAGGGAGGAGCCCGGTGCGTTAGCAGCGCACGCCGGGATCTGTGCGGGGGGCGAGGAGTAATCCTCGTCCCTACCGCGACCTTTGGGCGCCTATCAGCAGTGGCAGCACATGAATTCTATACGTTGGGAGACGGCCGCACCGATCGCCCTACGGCGGCTCTGACCAATAGCACCGAATCTCACCAACGTGCTGACCGGCGACTTGGGGCCCTTGCGCGACCTGCTTCTCTCACTGACGACCGGAGCGCCAGATCGAAAGGATGATCCAGAGGCTGTTCACGAAAGCGATCAGGTAACCGAACAACCCGAAAAAGGTGAGCAGCGGCACGCCGAACAGGGTCGGCCCTTCCGCCACTGTCATCACGATGGAGGAGCCGATCACGAGCGATGCCGTCATGAGGCCGATGGTCGCCCGATTGATCGCACTGTGGAGGCGATCGCCGAAGCTGTCGAGGCGCTTGAGGTCGAGATCGACCCGCATGCGGCCGTGCCGCGCGTCTTTGACCAACCGCGCGAGGTCACGCGGCATTGACGTGACCAGGCCAAAGAAGTCGCTGAGCGTCACTTGGGCGCGCCGCGCCACCTCCGCCGGCTGGTAGCGATCACGCATGGCGCGGTCGAGAAACGGCTTAACGCGTTCGATCAAACGGAACTCCGGGTCGTACTGGCGGCCGAGCCCCTCGAGGCTGATGAGTGCCTTGAACAGGAGAGTGAGGTTGACCGGCAGCACGATCGAGTGCTCGCGCAGGATCGCCGATACTCTGCGCAGCAGCACCCCGATCTTTAGATCCTTCAACTGCAAGTCGACGTAGTCGAACGCGAGATCGCTGAGATCGGTGGCGAGCCGGGCCTCGTCCACAACGTCATCGCCGCGCCAGTCGAGCAGCACCTCCAGCATCGTCTCCTCGTCGTGCCGCGCTATCCCCGCCAGCAGATCGACGATCTGTCTGCGACGCTCCGGCGAGAGCCTACCCACCATGCCGAAATCAATCAGCGCGATACGGTTGCCGGGCAGATAAATCACGTTGCCCGGGTGCGGATCGGCATGGAAGAAGCCGTCCACCAGGATCATCTTGAGCACGGCATCCGCGCCGCGCGCGGCCAGCACCTTTCGATCGAGGCCCGCCTTGTCGATGGCTGCCAAGTCGTTGCCGCGGATGCCCTCGATGTGCTCCTGCACATTCATCGCGCTGCTCGTCCACTCCCAGTAGACGCGGGGGACGAGGATATCGAGATCGTCGGCAAAGTTGCGCGCGAAGCGCTCCGTGTTGCGTGCCTCCACCGCGAGATCGAGCTCGCGCTCGAGCGAGGCGCGCAGTTGGCCTACGACCTGCACTGGCTGGTAGCGACGCACTTCGGGTATTTCGTGCTCGACGAGGTGGGCAAGGTGCTCCAGGATTCTGAGATCAGCGTCGACCTTTGCCTCGATTCCGGGGCGGCGAATCTTTAGGATCACCGGCGTGCCGCTGGCGAGTTTGGCCCGGTGCACCTGCGCGATTGAGGCGGCGGCGTAGGGTTCGCGCTCAAGGTTGCCAAACACCTCAAATGGCGAACGGCCGAGTGCCTGTTCGACCTGCGGCAAGAGATCGTCGAAGGGTACCGGCGCCACGTCGCTGTGCAGCCGGGCGAGTTCAGTGGTCCACGCCGGCGGCAGCAGGTCCTCTCTTGTCGAGAGCATCTGGCCGAGTTTTACGAAGGTCGGCCCGAGATGCTCGAACGCGAGCTTCGCGCGCTGCTGCGGTTCGAGATGAGCGACCTCACTCGCTTCCCCCCATTGCAGTACTTGTCCGGCGCGCTCGAGCAGCGTAGCGATGCCGGTGCGACGTACGAGGTCGCCGAGCCCATGCCGCACGAGGACCGAGCTGATCTCACGCAAGCGGGGCAGCTCGCGGGCCGTACTGAGCAACCCGGAGACCATGGGTTGACCTATTTGCCGTTCTTCGCCTCGATTTGGTCGCGTAGTGCATCCGCGACGCCGGCCAGCACGCCACTGGCAAGCAACGCCATGCGGACGCTTGCACCGCGCATCGTCGCCAGCCCCGGAGTGGCACTCATGCCGCTGGCAAACTCCCCCATCATGGTTGCGACACGGGCGCTTGTCTCCACGCCGACATTTTGGGCGTGAACCGCAAGCTCCGTCATTTCGCGGCGCAGGTTGCCACCCATCGCCTCGGCGAGGCGATTCGCTGCAGCCATGTAGTCCTCTTCCAACTTCCTCAGACTGACCAGCGCTTCCTTCAGGTCATTGTCAGTGAAGTCCTTCCCCCGCGACGCGAGCTGCTGGAGAGCTACGTGCGTTGCGCTAGCGGACTTCACAAGCGCCTCGTCAAGTCCCAGCACTGCATTGGCGAACAGCTCTCGGGCCTCGGCACCGCCAACGGCCGCGTTGCCGGGCGTTCGACCGATCACGGCACGGACAACGTCTCTGACGGCCTCGGGGTCGACCCGGCCCTGCTGCAGAACCTGGCTCGTCAGCCCTTTAACCCGTTGTCGGATCGCTTGGTCTTCGGTCTCGGGAGGCGCGGCATCTCCCGCCGATGTGGTCTCGGGCATGTGATGCTCCTTGGCTGGTAGTGTTGACGAATCAGCTAATGGCCCGAACGCGAAGTGGCGCCATGTCCCGTTCCGAATGATTATGCGAGCTAATGACGACGAGTTGCGCGCCTCCATTGGCGAAACGTATCGGGCAATATACTTTGGTTCGATGCTCCAAAGTCGGCGGGCGAGCCGGCGCCGCCCATGTCGGTAAGCCTCGCCTTGATCTTGGAATTTCCTTGTTGAGCTTGTCGACGATCTCGGCGGGTGTGTTGGGCGCACCGAGGCCAAAACCTAGCCCGGTACAAACTCGCCCATGGTTGGAGGGTCAAGGCAGCACCTCTGAGCGCGTTGCTTCGCGATGGCATATGCATTCTGCAACCAATGTACCGCGCGGAGCTGCGAGAGCGCTCGGAACAAGCCGAGCATGACGTATGCAATGTTCCGCGACCCGACCATTTCTGGGGAAGCTCTCCCAAAGTCATCGTTTATTTCTATATGATGTTTTGGTTTGTAGGAGCATCCGCTGCGGCTATTGCGTTGCTCCTATGGTTTGTTTCTGAACTCGGCGCCTTACTGAGATGGTGGTTCAATCGCGTAGGATGCCATGATGGTCGCTCGCGACGAGGACAAAAAGATCGATGCGGTGAGAAAGAAAAGGCTGCCAATATTCGCCTTAGCCGCTTTGATTTTCGCAATCGCCGGACTGATAGCTCTGTGGTTGCTCATAATCGCCGGGTTATCAGCTCTTTGGTCGCTCGTAATCGCCGGACTGGCAGCTCTTTGGTCCCTTCTAATTGCTTTAATGCGCCGCTGAAAATTGGACGGTTTTAGCTGCTTCCGGACGTTCTAGGCCGCCCGGTGCTTTCTGGTCCGCAGCCACATGCTGCGCCCCGGCTGCGGCTTCAAGCTGGCCGCCGATGGTCAGGATACCACGTGCCATCCAGGCTACCTAGGCCACCGCTCCATTCAGAGGAGGCCCGAGATGATTGGCCGCAAATATGGCGTTCGAGGCACGCCGGCCTGGCTGTTGTCCCAGCGATTGATTGTGGAACTCCTCTCTGCCGCCGAATTTGAACGCCTTGCAGATTACGCTATGCATCAGTTCTCGCGATGAAGATGATTGCTCACGGCAAACCTTAGTGGGCGGTTCCATATTGGCTAGCCGGTGCGAGATCGACGACATTCATCGGCGCGGTAGGGCCAAGGTCAGACGAAATGATCGGAGACAGCTTATGCAAAGGACTTCATTGCCGCCGTCGGACGAAAATACGATCGAAGCAAGTGTAACAATCCATTGCCCAGTAGAGGAGGTCTTCAGGTTATATCGGGATTTTAGGAATCTGCCTCGCTTTTTGGGGGACGTCATGGTCATGGAGCAGATCGGTCCGGCAACTTCTCGATGGACGATACAAGGTCCCCTGGGCGTCCAAGCGCACTGGACGATAAGAGTGACCGAGGAGTGCGCGAACGAGTTGATCCGCTACGAAACGGTCACTTTACCTGGGCTGAGAACCTACTGGGAAATCCATTTCGCCCCCGGGTCCGAGGCTGGTAAGACGGTGGTTCGCGAACTGATGAAAGCACCTCTCGGGAGACTCGGTCGCGTGGCGCTTGCCTTGATAGGAAAATTCTCAGCCGAGGAAGTAACAGCAAATCTGCATAGGCTGAAGCAGGTCATGGAAACGGGAAAAGTCACCGACACAAGCTATTCCGTGCGGGGCAAGTTTTTCGAACATTTGAAGTAATGGGAATTGAAGCTGTCGTGATCGGCTCCATCAGAACCTTATGGCGTCTGCGCAAGTAGCTGTAGCATGTCATGACGAAATGGCGATGACGTCTTGAAGCCCACCGCCGGTCATGAACGCAATCACCAGGAAATGGATAGGCGATGCGTAGAGATGGAAGCAATAGCCGCGCATTATTGTATGGCGCGTATGGCTACACGGGTCGCCTGGCCGCCGAGTTCGCGGCAGCAAAAAAACTCGACGTTGTTCTCGCCGGCCGCAACAGGGACGCGCTGGCAGCATTGGGCGACCGACTGGGTTTGCCAACACGCGTGGTCGGGTTAGACGATCCCAAGCGATTGTCGGAAGTCCTGAAGGACATCACGTGCGTGGTGCACATGGCGGGCCCATTCGCAACTACTTCCCCTCCGATGCTGAATGCATGCTTGGCTACGCAGACGAACTACATCGATATAACTGGCGAAATTGAAGTCTTCGAGGCGATGTGGTCGCGAGAAGACGAGATCAAGCGGGCCGGCATTACCGTCGTGCCGGGAGCCGGCTTTGATGTAGTTCCGAGCGACTGCCTCGCAGGGTACGTCGCCGGTAAATTGGAGCGGCCGGTTTCGCTGATCATCGCGCTGCGTGGGCTGGAAAGCGCATCTCAAGGTACGCTACGCACGGCCATTCGCCAAGTTTCGAAACCTGTATTGTGCCGGCGGGCGGGAGCAATCGTCGCCCTCGACGATCGGTCACCTCGCTGGATAGATTTCGGCTCCGGAGATGAACCATGTGTTCCTGTTTCATGGGGCGACGTTGCCACGGCATTTCATAGCACGGGCGTCGGCAACATCACTGTCTATTTCCGCCGTACGAAACTTCTCCGATCAGCGGATATTCTCGGGAAACTGTTCGGCCCATTGCTTCGAAGCCGAATCGGACAAAGAGGATTAGCGGCAATCGTTCGCAGCCTTCCCGAAGGGCCCAGCCAATCCGAAAGAAACGGCCACCGGGGCACGATTTGGGCGGTCGCGATTGACTGTTCGGGGAGGTCCTTCAAGGCCAGTTTGTCCACGCCAGATGCCTACGACTTCGCGGCGAATAGCGCCTTGGAAATCTCCTCCAGAATCAGTTCGCTCCCGACTCCAGTGGGCTTGGTGACTCCGTCCCAGGCATTCGGTGCGGATTTTGTGCTGAGTCTACCGGGATGCTCTCGTATGGACATTCCGTCTTCCTAATTCGGCCGTCACAAAGCGACGCGCGGTGATGTCATGAGCGATCGTTTTCCGGCTGCTGACAGCCGAGGCGGCCGTGGTGCTCCCGCCTGGGCAACAGTAAACGCTGGGTGCATTCGTCCTGCGCGGCCAACCTCGCCGGAGGCGCGATTCCTGGTTGGTGAATTCAGCCGAACAACATGTTCCGGAACTCAAAGCGAGGTGAATCAGTTGAATGTCAGAGGATGGCTAGATGGTAAAAACGTTTAAGATTGGCGATCACGTAAGTTGGAATTCCGAAGCGGGTCGGGTGTCCGGGACCATTATCGCTATTCACACCAGAGACTTCGACTATAAGGGCCACGTGCATCACGCATCGGAAGACGATCCCCAGTACGAAATCAAAAGCGACAAGACCGATCACATCGCGGCCCATAAGGGTAGCGCGCTTGAACACACACCTACCTAAGGCACGTGTGAAGATTCCGTTCTTCACGATCGGCCATTCGAACCGAAGCCTCGAGGAGTTCGTCGAGCTGTTGAGTGAAGTCCAAATTCATCTTGTCGCGGATATCAGAACGGTTCCGAGGTCGCGAGCCAATCCGCAGTTCAACAAGGACACGCTTCCTGACGCTCTGGCGCCCTTCGACATTTCCTATGAACACATGGCTGCACTCGGCGGCCTTCGCGGAAAAGCGCGAATCTTGTCTCAAGATGTCAACGGCTTCTGGACGAACGAGAGCTTTCACAACTATGCTGATTATGCGCTTACCGCACAGTTTCAAGCGGGCCTCGAGCACTTACTCGACGAGGGACGCAAACGGCGCTGCACGATAATGTGTTCGGAGGCCGTATGGTGGCGATGTCACCGCCGCATCGTCGCCGATTATATTGTCGCCAGTGGGGAGACTGTTTTCCACATTATGGGGCACGGTCGCTTGGAGCCTGCCCACCTTACTGCGGGCGCTCTCATTCAACCCGGCGGGACGGTCGTCTATCCCGCTGCGCATCGATCGGTCACGTAGAACTTCAGGCATCAAGGCAGACTGACCCTGTCGGCGCGATGTCGGCTTGTGGCCCACAGGGGCGGAAATCGAGGGGCGCTCGAATGTCGGCTATTGGGGGATGACCCAACTCGTTGTGCTCACTTTGAGTTTTGTCGTTCTTGACTGAACCGGACCTGCGGCCGCCGATCCATTGGTTGGAGCTTGGGTGGCCTTCTCGGTCGCGCCAATCCTCGAGAAGACTACGCGTGCCGGCGCCATCGTGCAGCCGGCAGTATTGCCGAGCCATGAGGATCAAGGCCCACGGGCGGGGCGCTTGGTGCATGAAGTCTTCACGATGGGATTGGGAATGTTCTTTTCCGCCCAGTCGAGGAAGACGTCGAACTGCGCCAAGGCCGTTGACCCCAGCATGCCCATATGCGTGTGGCCGTTGAATTTGCCCTCGAAGCGCGGGTCTTCGGCACTAACCACGAGCGCGGGGCCCACCTTACGGGTCGGACTGGCGTTCATGGCAGCGACGGCGGCGTAGTTTCCTTCGCGGAAAGCCATCGGTCGATAGTCGCCGTTCATCATCAAGAAGGGGATCGTATCGAAATCGGAGCCGACCAGGCCCGCCGCAGCGAGATCGGTTCCACCTTCCGGCGTGATGATGCCTTTAAGCAGGTGCAGCTTGCCGCGCTCCTTCAACACGCGCACGAGGTGCAGTGATGACGGTGCGGACTGCGAGTGGGGCGCGACGATGCCGCCGCCAATGCCCTCGAGAAGGTCGGCAAGCGCGATTGGAAGCCACGTGTTGTTTGGCGCGACCTCGCGCGGCGTGCACGCCTCGCAGATCGAGCCAGGCAGCGTCACCTCAGCATTCGGCACCAGCTGCTTGTAGTACTCAAGGCCAAGGTACTCGTTGTTGGCGGCATTGGGCGCCGGTCCTATGGCCCCCTTGCGTGCGACAAGCTTTGGATCAGCTGAGTCGGGGCCCGGTGGGATGGGGAATTTCGGCGAGTAATTGCCGTGCGCCGGGGATGGTTGAGAATTTTCAGCTGGATCGGGATCGCCAGGATCGCCGTGGCGGATCATCTTGCCGTCCATGATGGTCGAGCCGCTTATGATATGGCCGAACCACGCGGTCCACGCCCCGTTGTCGGTGACGCGTCCGAAGGTGGGAACCATGTCCCAATTGCCGGTCGCCTTGGCCTCGTGGAGCACGGACTGGTCGAAGCCCGAACGCCCACGCCCCGGCTGGTCCATGACGAACGACGCCAGATTGTGGCGCACGGCATAGGAATGCCAGCCCTCCTTGCCATCCGGCGTCGAATCCAGCGCCGCGCCCGTGTGCGTCGAGCCGTGAACGAAGATGATCGGCCATTGGCGGCGCGTCTTCGGGACCTGGAACTGCACGTAGGCTTGCCCGATCGTGATCTGCTGGGGATCACCGGCGGTCGGACCTGCAGCGTATTTCGTGACCTTGGGTACGCCGCCGACGAAGAATGAGCCCTGGTCGCAGACTTCCAGCGGCTCGTCCAGATAAGGGTTCTCCAGCGGGTTCTCCCATGCCGATGCGCTCGATGCAGACGTCGCCGCCATGAGCGCCGACGTCAGAGCGAGAAGCGGACCTTTCCTCGCCTTCATGGTGTTTCTCCTCCGATGGTGTTTCCAGGCAGGCGCAAGAACATGCTTCCTCCCAGATCGGTCACGTCGACGGTTTTCAGCGCATCGGCGCAACCGCCAACGCGCGGCTTCGAGGCGTACGCAGTGGCGCACCCAACCAGCCACCAACAGCGGCCGTCAGCCAATCCCGTTGAGCCGATAAAAGCGTGTGGCAGTTCCGGCGAAGAGATCAGCCCTTTCCGTCCCGCTCGCGCCTCTCGTAAGCAGCTTGCAGGCGTTCCAGTAGACCGGATAGCTGAAGCCTTCCTTGTCAGGCGGGAAGTTGCTTTCAAACATGCAACGTCGCGTCCCGAAGGCTTCGATACAGGTCTCGACATAGGGGCGCATCGCATTCGCCACCATCTCGGACGACGGCGGCTCGGCCTGCTTCTCAAATCCGAGACCGTTGATGGCCTGGCCGAGCCCGCCGACCTTGACGTAGACATTTTCGTGCGCAGCCAGTGCCTTGATCGACGCCGCCCAGCGCGGAAATTGCTCGCTTAACTTGCCGGCATACGCGCCGATTCCGACCAGCCTGCCGACGTGGTTGAGCACGATTTTCGTGTCCGGGAACGCACCTGCAAGGTTCGCGACGTCGTTAAGTTGCGGGTGAAGGACCAAAGCATCGAACGAGAGTCCGAGACGGCCGAGGACCGCAAATCCCTCCCGAAACGTCTTGTCGCCGAGCAGCCCGGGCGGTACCCGATTGTTCGGATTGAGGAGCGAAGTATCGGCATCCCAAGCCGTGCCATTGCGAATTCCGCGGAATCGGTCGCCGCCGGCACGCAGAAGCGCGGCAAGCACCGGCTCGACGCGACTGCCCAACCTCAGATCGGCGTAGCCGACAATACCGGCGGCGACCTTGGTCTTGCCGCAGTATCCACTGGCGCATATCGCCGCCATCCCGTTCACGAATTCGGTTTCGCCGACCGGGCGCATCTCGACCGGACCAGAGTCCCGGTACATCGAGTTCGCCTGCACAAATACGGTCGCGACGATATTGTGGCCGGTGTTCGCATCAGCCAGGAAATCGTCCAGCATGTAGCGATATCCGGGCCGGACCCAGAGGTGGTGATGGGGGTCTACGATCGGCAGTTCGGGTTCGAGCGCGGGCTCCTTGTGCCGGTCCAACCAATCCTGGCGCACCGGGCTTCGCGGTGCCGACTGCTGCGCCGATGCGGTGAGCGGCAAGGCAGCCGCTGCGCCGCCGAGAAAAGCAATGAACTCGCGCCTTTTCATTGTTGCCTCCCCTTCCGTTGCGTGACTGGCTTTAGCTGGTTCCTCGGCGCCGGACAGCGCGATGGCTGCTTGCTCCGCGAGGCTTCGGGATGCTCCGCTTGCACCTTGTGGTAAAAACTACACCCTCGGTCGATGTTCGGGCGAGTACTGTGCCTCCTGCTGGCGACCCGAGCGCCTGATCATCATTTCGTGGCGTAGTTGATGGTTTCGCCCTTGAGTGGCGGCACAAGTGTGGAGGGCTTGCGCATCTTGCTCGCCTGCTCATACGCATAGGCGAAGCCGATGATCTTCTTTTCCTCGTATGGTTTGCCAAAGAACGTGATGGTCATCGGCAAGCCCTGGGATCCGAAGCCCATCGGAACGACGATGGACGGAAAGCCGACTGAACTGTAGCCCGACATTGTTGCCGGGACCGGCGCGTCCGACTTCACGAAGGTCGGATCGTCAATCGTGTAGACAGGATTTTTGATGGGCTGAGCGAACGTAGGCACGTACGGAAAGACAAGCGCATCGACGCCATGATTTTCGAACACGGCGAGCTTCTCGGCCGTTGCCCGCGGCATCTGATTCTCAATGAAATTCTTGTATTCCGGCGCGTCGGTCGAAGTCTTGAGCGATGTCTTCAGAAGATTCATCACGCTGTCTTCGACCGGCAACGGCGACGGTGCGATCTCGGTCTCATAGACCTTGACGAATTCTGCGACTGTCTTCGGCACTTTCGGGCTTTTGAAAGTCGCAAGATACTGTTCCCAGTCCTGCCGGAAGCGATAGTCGGACAAGTCTCGCGTCTTTCGAATGCCGGACTTCAGATGCGCTTCGATGAAGGCAGGATCGAGCCTGATGTCGACAATCGTCGCGCCGAGATCCTTCATGGTCGCGATGGCCTTCTCGGCAAGCGCATTGATCTCCGGATCGCCCTCGAACAGATCACGGAGCACGCCAAGCTTCCTGCCCTTGAGGGCGTCCTTGTCGAGCGCCTTGGTGAAATCCACACCGTTTTTCGCGGTGGGATCGAGCTTTTCGACCTCGCCCCACACCTCCACGCTCTTCGGATCCTTTGGGTCCGGGAAGGCGAGAACGTTCATCATGAGCGCGAGGTCCGTCACGGTACGGGCCATCGGGCCTGCGCTGTCAAAATTCAGATTTTTCGGCGCAATGCCCGCGCGCGATATGAGCCCCGTCGTCGGGCGCATGCCGACGATGCCCGTATAGGAAGCGGGACCACGAACTGACGTACTGGTGTCGGTTCCAACCGCCAGAACGCCGAAGTTGGCTGAGATCGCCGCACCCGAACCGCTGCTCGATCCGCCGGTGGCGCGCTTGACGTTGTAGGGATTGAGCGTCTGACCGCGTACCGAGTTGTAGCTGCCTCCGGCGAATTCGCCCATTGCAGCCTTCCCCAGGATCACCGCGCCGGCCGCCCGGAGGGCCTTGGTGATAGAGCCGTCCTCGGGCGGAATGGCGTCCTTCATGACCGCAGATCCATTCGTGGTCGGCATGTTGGCGACGTCAATATTATCCTTGAGCAGAACGGGAATGCCGTGCAGCGGGCCGCGCGGTCCCTTATCAGCACGCTCCTTGTCGAGGGCGGCTGCTTCCGCCTTCGCGTTCGGATTTATGTAGATGATCGAGTTGAGCCGAGGACCAGCCCTATCGTAAGCGGCAATCCTCGCAAGATAGAGTTCGACGAGCTTTTCAGAAGACAACGCTCCGGCAGCCACTGCCTCTTGAATTTCCGCAATCGTCGTCTCCTCGAGTCTGAAACTGTTTTCCGCGGCTGATAAACCAGCGGACAATCCAATCGAGGACGTGACGCTGATGAGAAAGGAGAACAACCATGCATGGTGGCGCATCTGTTTCCTCCAGTGTGCTGACTGTCTTCGTCAGCTTTCGCTGCGTGATATGAACGCGAGCGTAGTTGCTTGGGCTCGTTGGTACATCTTAGCTTAAACCGTGGCCAGTGCCGATGCGAAGGCGAGCGTGGTTACCCTATCTATTTCGGTCGCTCCGATCGTAGCGCCGAGAATCTCGGAGGTCGCAACGCCAGAAGCTTTCGCGCCCAAGAACATGATCCTCCTGCGCAACGCGTCGCTGGTAAACTTCTTTGACCTCTGCGCGATCTCGTTGCCGCTACCGCGCGATCCGGTGGGCCTGATGCTCGCTGTGCGCAACGGGGCTGATTGGCGTCTGCTCCGCATCGCCATGTCAATTGAGCGCCTTTTAGCCACAGCTGAAGTCAACTGACAGCGAGCATAAGTCAGGATGCGTCCCGAATGACCGTACCGGATTTCATGTGGACTCGTGCGCTGCTCGGCGATAGCCGTTGCGGCCTATGGGCCCACAAAGATGCGTATGCGACCACGGGCCCTGCGATTTCGGCGCGGTTCCCCCGCAACCAATCGGTGCTGCCATCTCGGGGCCGACGGCGGAGCGAATGACTTGCCGACTGGCTAACACCCCCTGCGGTGAAGCAGCAGCATCAGGCCGGGCGCCTTACGCGGCCTGATGCGCTGGCTTACCACTCTTGGAAGGGGGTATATCGAGATCGTCCTGATGAGGTGCTCCAAGCCAGCGCAAAGACAGTGGAATTGACTTGGTCGTCATACTTCGAGTTTGGAAAAGATATCAGCTCGGCTAAATAGGTATCAAGCCAGTGTGCTTCCTTTGGGAAGAGAACAAACCCACCCTCTATTTTTGCTGTTTGCGAATGCAATCGCATGATTTTGTCACCTTCCATGGCTGGCGTCTCTTTGACGATTGAAAAATGTCCCGCACGCAATTCTTGGATCAATTGCGTCCCTGACGCCTTGTCTTCGACCAAGACGAGTTTTGCTTTATGAAGGCGCGCGAGTTCGAGGACGGCACGTTAGATCGCATGTGAGATGACCAACTATGTTGGATGAGAAAGAAGAACCGAGCGCCAGCCTGATTTACTCGATTGTACGCGACAGTCTGTCAGGAAGAGGGCGCGTTTACGGTCACAGTCAGATTGCTAAATCACCGCAACCAATCCCAAGTCGCCTGGGGTGAGGAGATAGCGGAGACCGTTGAAGTGGCCAGTTCGATGATCGGAGCGCTGGCGCGAGAGTTCTCAATTGCCGAAAAGTACATTGCAATCGAATTACGCATGGCCAGCCTGAAAGAGGGCACGTTGCACTGACGCGCCGAATATGAAGGAAAACCTACAACTACAATTCATCGGGCTGTGCAACTGCTCCAGGGGAGGGTGTAAGCTCTATGAGAATTGAGAGGGAGCGCGGTTCCGTACTTCAAGGAACTGGATCCCGTCGTCGCCGCGTTCAGCGAGCCGGGCATTGGCGTGCTAAGCTGACGGGAGTGGATGTTCGAGAAGCAGACGGCTTTTGGATCGGCAATGCACTCCGACCACATTTCGAGCATCGGCGTTAGCATCAAAAGGTGCGTGTACATGGCAACGGGCCAAGAAACTGTGGCGCGCCTATTACGTCTTAGACCAATTGCGTCGGTGGACATCCTTCACGTCTGCGAAAGTAATGGCAGTATTCTGTTTACCAGTGTAGTCGAGGTCGAAGGTGCTTCGTGCCAGGAAGACAAGCCCACCATCGAAATCCTCGGCGATGGCTGAGCGGTGTGCTGTCACGAATAGGTCAAGAACCTTGCGGTCATCTGCCGCGATCCATCGCGCAAGCTGATACTCCGTTGTGTCCCAATTGATTTCTACTTCGTATTCGTTGGCCAGCCTGGCCCTTAGAACGTCAAGTTGCAACGGACCCACGACGCCGACCACCGCGGGGGATCCATCGATTGGTCGGAGAACCTGAGCTACTCCCTCCTCTGCCAGTTGCAGCAGTGCCTGCTTCAGTTTCTTGGCCTTCATGGCATCGGGTAGACGAACTCGGCGTAGAATCTCCGGAGCGAAGTTCGGCACACCTGCAAAGTTGAGCTCCTCTCCTTCGGTCAGAGTGTCGCCAATTCGCAGCGTTCCGTGATTGGGAATTCCAACCACATCTCCGGCGTAGGCTTCATCCGCGAGTGCACGGTCCTGGGCGAAAAAGAATTGCGGCGCACGCAGGGTAATGATCTTGCCTGTGCGTACCTGTTTGACTTTCATTCCGCGTGTGAGCTTACCGGAGCAAAGGCGTACGAAAGCGATCCGGTCACGATGATTGGGATCCAGGTTCGCTTGTATCTTGAAAACGAATGCCGCCATGCCGAGCTCGGCAGCAGCCACGACCCGCATGTCGGCGTCCCGTGCTCGCGGTGGCGGGGCCATTTCTGCGAGTGCTTTGAGCAAGTCACCGACGCCAAAATCCTTGAGCGCACTACCGAAGAAAACCGGGGTCATGTGGCCCTCGCCAAAAGCCCGGGGATCAAACCGCTTGCAGGCGTGGCGCACCAGATCGAGCTCTCCAGTGAATGTTGCGAGATCAAATTTAGGACTGAGAGCGACGATTTCGGCGAGCGCCATTTGGCGCAATTTGCCGCCGGAACCTGCATCGCCGTCGAGGAGGCGGACGCCGCTGCTTTCTACGTGGATTGTGCCGATGAAATCGCCTCCGCGCCCGATCGGCCAGGTGATCGGGGCAGCGTCGAGCGCCAGCGTCTTCTCGATCTCATCGATGAGGTCGAGCGGGTCGCGGCTCTCGCGATCCATCTTGTTGATAAAGGTAATGATCGGAATATCGCGCAGCCGGCAAACCTCGAAGAGCTTTCGCGTTCTTGGTTCGATACCCTTGGCTGCATCGATCACCATCACGGCCGAGTTGACCGCCGTGAGCGTGCGATAGGTGTCTTCCGAGAAGTCCTCGTGGCCGGGGGTATCGAGCAGATTGAAAACACGACCGTCGTGTTCGAAGGTCATCACCGACGTAACAACCGAAATTCCGCGCTCGCGTTCGATGGCCATCCAGTCTGAACGGGTAGTGCGCTGGGCGCGCTTGGCCTTGACCTGTCCTGCAAGTTGGATGGCTCCACCGAAAAATAGGAGCTTCTCCGTCAGCGTGGTCTTGCCGGCGTCGGGATGCGAAATAATCGCAAAGGTGCGTCGCCGCTCAACCTGGGCCGCAACGGGCGACCGAGTTGGGGTGCCCTCTGGGGCGCAAATCGATATGTTCATGGCGAGTGGATGTGGCACTTCCTGCCGTTTTGATCAAGGCTGCAACCTTTGCAGCGCGCGCCTGGACTTCGCGTCTGTACTGTCACGGTAGCACCCTGGCTCGGTACCCATGGGGCCATTTAGCATCCCCTATGGACAAGCTCTCAAGCCCGCCGCCCGACGCGATGTTGAGGAAGATGCGTGCCCCCGGAGAGGGCTGAGCGACGGAGGACGAGTTGCCGTGGAAGAGCGACGACTGATATCCGCCGTTCAGTCCAGGAGTTCGATCGAGCGGGCCTCTAGGCCTTTTTGACCCTGGCCGACTTGCATCCGAACACGCTGACCTTTAGTCAGCCCGCTCAGCCCGGCACGTGTCAGTGCCGACGCGTGGACGAAGACATCCTTGCCCCCGTTATCCTGACCGACAAAACCGAATCCCTTGTCGGCCTTGTACATCTTAACGGTACCAATACTTTCGCTGGTAGTGCCAACGACCTGCGAAGCAGTGGCAGGGCGGCGCGCCGCCGGGGCGCTCGGACGCGGAAAATTTGACCGAACTCCGGATGTACGGTCGTCAGAATTTTGATGGTCATTATAACCGCCGCCGCCCTTGGGCTCGCGGTGGTAGTCTTTGTAACGGCCCATTCGATGTCCACCAGAATCGCAACAGAAACGGAGTGTCTCGTTCTCTCCGCAGACCAAGTCAAATAAGGCAGCTTTCGGAGGAGCGCAATACGGCAGTTCGCCCCGCAAACGCCGTCGCACGCATCCTGCGGCACGGCGAGTTCATCTTGATACTGCTGGTCCGTCGACTTGTACATTCTGTCGGCGGAAGTGGGCAGACGAATCATCAAACGTGGATCGCCTGATGCCCATGATCGGCACGGGTCGCGATCCAAATAACATGCCGCGCGCCGCGGCGCGATCCATTGGCGCGCACCCTAACCTCATCCACGTCAAAACCAGTCTTGCGAAGTCGCCGAGTGAAATCCAAGTCTGGTCCCGATGACCACACCGCGAGTATGCCACCGGAACACAACGCCGTGCCAGCGGCGCGCAATCCCTCCATGTTATACAGCGCGTCATTGCCTTTTCGGGTCAGTCCCTCGGGACCGTTATCGACATCGAGCAAGATCGCGTCGAATGTTGACCGGCTAGACCGGATCAAGTGGCCGACATCTGACTCGCGGATCCTTACGCGCGGATCCGTCAGGCTTGTACCGAAGACCTCCACCATCGAACCCCGGGCCCATGCCAAAACGGCCGGGACCAGTTCGGCGACGACAATTCGGGCCTCTGGTCCGAGCACGGCAAGCGCGGCGCGAAGCGTGAAGCCCATACCCAACCCGCCGATCAATATCCGAGGCCGATTGCGGGCCTTAATTCGCTCGCAAGCAATTGTCGCGAGCGCCTCTTCGGAGCCGCTGTGACGGCTGTTCATCAGTTCGTTGTGGCCCAACCTGATCGAGAATTCGGTGCCACGCTGCATGAGACGTAGTTCACCGTTTCCGCCGGGCACCTGTGCCATATCGAGCAGAGACCAGGGAATCACCGATAGCCTTTCCTGACATTTTACCCAGTGGGTTTAGATTGTTAAGATTACACCAAAAGCGCATAATAGAGGGACGGGGCCAAGCCTGAAGCAATAGAAATGCAGATGACCCTGGCGCCTGCTGCATGACGGCAAGCTGGCGTTCAAATGAGCTACTTCGCGTAACCTTGTGACCGAAGCCAATCGACACGTCGGGTTCCATTCAGCCAATCATCAACATCTGCCTTGCTCTTCAGCCCTTTGATAACGCGATCGTCGGCGTCGGGATACTGAGCGATAATCTGCCAATCGTCCTCGGCAATCCGCTGCATCTTGAAGTTAACGCGTGCTTTGGCCATGCCCCGTTATGCGGTCGTTATGGTGGAAGTTCAAGTGTGCGCCAGTAAGCCACATAAAAAAAGATGGTGGTCTTAGATTGCTCCGCCAATTTCTGACCTTTCCAGTAGGTCAATGCCAAGCGCGTCACGCTGCTCAGCAGGGGCTTGGCGGCTTTCAAGTGGTCGAGCCGGAGACTGGTTCGAGTCCTACGAGCTTAGCAGTTCTCGCTTTTTCAGAGACCAGTTCGATATGACTGCGTGGCTGACACGTAGTTCGGGTCCTCTCGGGACCATCAGGCAGCCTCGAACTGCCGGAGATTTCCCGGAAACTCGCGAATAGCTGCGGCAAGTCGGCTTGACGCAGGGCTGCATCCTCGTGAAGGCGCTCCAGATGCGGCGCATACGAACGACAGACGAGATCAAGCTCCGCCGGCCAGCTGATCGCATTTCTCCGCAGCATGCCCATTGTGGCTTCGAAATCCGGCCAGTGTTCGGCGGCTGCCGCCGGAGGCTTAAAGTCACTCAGGCCTCGGATCTGGTCGAGACTGTCCGCCAGGTAGTATCTAGCTTCGGCCATTTGGTGACGCAGTGAATGTTCGTCTTGACCGTGGCTTGGGGCAGCGCCTCGAACTCCGCCCAACTCCCCCAGCTGCAGGGCTGAGAGTTCCAGCTTTCCACCTTGATTTGGGGCGTAGGCCCCGCCGAAAGAACCGGAAAGTCGGTCGTCACGTACTGTCCGGGCGGCAGCTGTTCTTTCGGAGTCTGCTCCGCCCGCCTCGACTTGAAGCCACGAGAAATCGGGGTCTCTGCCATAGAACTATGCCCTTGCGATTCCAGAGCTGGCTACTGCGAGGAAGCTCGCGCTCCTTCCGACGGTCAGAGAATAGGCAATACACAATTGGCGCAAAATCATCTGAAAGTTCACGGAACTCGCGTCGAATAAAATTGTTCCACAATTCTCGTTCGACGAAGCGGTAAACGATGTCGGCAATGAGTCATGAACATCGCTTTCGCGATATCCGTAACAAGCCTGGGCAGTGACGCACGTGACTTCTGCAATGGGTCATTCGCGTCGCGGCAGCTGGTGATCGTTGTCAAATGACTTCTGCTGTTCTCCCAAAACCGGGCGACTAGCCAGCCGCCGAATATGCATCGCACCATAAACAAGCGCGAACACCGTTAAAATTGGAGGTCCGCATGCCGGACTACGACGCGATCATCATTGGAACGGGACAAGCCGGCCCAGCCTTGGCGCGGCGATTGGTGGGTGCAGGCTGGAAAGTCGCGGTCATCGAACGCAAGCTTTTCGGCGGCACATGCGTGAACACCGGCTGTACCCCGACGAAAACGCTAGTAGCGAGCGCATACGCGGCGCATGTTGCGCGCCGCGCCGCGGATTACGGCGTGACAATTAGGGACGCGGTCAGCGTCGACATGAAGGCGGTCAAGGCGCGCAAAGACGCCGTTGTGGCTCGGTCGCGCGATGGCGTCGAGCGATCGCTAAAGACGCTAAAAAGATGCACGGTTTACCAGGGCCATGGCCACTTTATTGCTGAAAGGAAAGTGGCAGTGAATGGCTTTGAGCTCGTTGCCAATCACATTTTCATCAATGTAGGCGCACGTGCCGCGATTCCACGGATACCCGGCCTCGACCGAGTTCCATACTTCACCAACAGCTCGATGATGGACATTGATTTCCTCCCCGAGCATCTCATCATCCTCGGAGGCAGCTACATCGGTCTTGAGTTCGCCCAGATGTATCGCCGCTTTGGAAGCGAGGTGACCGTGATTGAGCTCGCGCCGCACCTGATCTCACGCGAGGACAAGGATGTCTCGCAAGCTCTCGCCACTTTCCTCAAGGAGGAAGGGGTCAACGTGCGAGTCGACAGCAGAGTAGTCAACGTCGAGAAAGACGGAAACTCCATCGCCGCCAAAGTCGAGTCCGCGGGAATGAGTTCGCACGTCGTTGGAACACACGTGCTGGTCGCGATCGGCCGACGGCCGAACACGGACGATCTCGGCCTCGAAAAGGCCGGCATTGCCATCGATGAGCGCGGCTATATCCAGGTCGACGATCAGCTCCGCACCAATGTCCCTGGCATCTGGGCGATGGGAGATTGTAATGGCAGGGGCGCGTTCACGCATACGTCTTGGAACGATTTCGAGATCGTGGCAGCTAATCTCCTCGATAACGACAAAAGGCGCGTGAGCGATCGGATAACCGCCTATGCGCTCTACACAGATCCGCCGCTCGGCCGCGCCGGTATGACTGAGGCGGAAGTCCGCAAGACCGGAAAGCCCGCGCTGATCTCAATCATGGCCATGGAAGACGTCAGTCGCGCATATGAGAAGGGAGAGACAAAGGGCTTTGTGAAAATCCTGGTGGATCGAGACAGCAAGCAGATCCTGGGCGCCTCACTTCTGGGTCTGGCTGGTGATGAGGTCATCCACTCCATCCTGGATCTCATGTATGCGAAGGCCCCCTACACGGTGATGCAACGCGCGATGCACATTCATCCGACTGTGTCGGAGTTTATTCCAGTCATGATGGGTGACCTCATGCCATTGCAATGATCGAGAAGAAAGCGCGCAGAATGGAACTTGCTGGAACTTGGCGAACTTTCCCGCTCGAAAGTGATAGAACTAAACAAAAGATAGGTCATTCAATACGTTTGGCTTATACGCTCCTTGCTCATGTACAATAGAAATCTGCCGCTCCCACGAGTTAAACTTTCTTTCAATTCGACCTGCGCCGAGTAATAGGCTTCGGCGTATGGAGGAGTTTTTCATGAAAAAATTGATTGCAACAGTTGCATGGTTGGCGCTGCTGAGTTCGTCTGCTCACGCTAAATACGGCGTTTGGCGGGGCTACTACTGCGCCTAGGTCCTGCCGCATACCCCGTATCGCTCCTACGGCTTCTATCGGTCACGTGCCCATACAGCGTGTACGACATTCGAGGCCGCTACGTTGGCTCTGATCCGGATCTCCGCTTGCGCGATCAGTTGCGGCGAGATTCCACCCAGGGAGTAGAATTCGGTCCCGGAAAATGTTCGGGAATAGCGTTGCCTTGCAATGTGCGTCGTGGCCGGTCCCGTCGGCCACGACGTTGCCGTTCGGCCGCAAAAACTCTTGAGGTGCCAAAAAGCAAACGCAAGCAGGTCAGCACCATGAGAACGCATATCAAGACCCTTGCTGCGTTGGGTGTTACAGCCCTCACAGCTCTGCTCCTTTCCGCGTTGGCGCTGACGATCAAACCGATAGCGGAGCATCGTCATGAAACGGGTACGATCCTTGCCGGAACCGACGCCGGCAGAGTGGGCATATCGGATCCGGCCTTCTATGTGGAAATGGCGAACGTCAACGCCCGCATGCATGATGGCATGGAGATTGCGCGCAGCGGCAACATCGACCGTGATTTTGTACGGATGATGATCCCGCACCATCAGGGTGCCATCGATATGGCTCGCGTGCTGCTCAAATACGGGCAGGACGAGCGCCTCAAACGCCTCGCACAGTCGATCATCGTCGAGCAAGGACAAGAGATCTCATATATGCGCACCCTTCTCGACGCGCCGTCCAATGAATCTATCCCTCGCATCGCCGACCAATAAGGAGCAAATGATGAACACTCGCAGCTTGATCCTGACGACCGTCCTTCTGCTCACAAGCGTTACGGCTTACGCTGGACAAGCACCCTTTGCGGCCGACGCGCCGAACTTTCCGCTAAGCGGCAAGGACCGCGTCTATGCTGCCGAACAATTTTCGAACACCGTCTCGGTGATCGATCCGTCGACCAACACGAATTCTCGGCGTCATCCGACTCGGCGATCCTCAGCCCATGAACTTGTCTCCTCTCTACAAGGGACAGGTCCTCGTCCATGGTCTCGGTTTCTCGCCCGACCGCAAGACGCTCGCAATCGTCGCGATCGCCTCGAATTCGGTGACGTTCGTCGACACCGCAACCAATCGGGTGAAGCACACAACGTATGTCGGACGCTCACCGCATGAGGCGTTTTTCACCCAGGACGGCAGCGAAGTCTGGGTAACGGTCCGCGGCGAGGATTACATCGCCGTCCTCGACGGCGCGACCTATGCCGAGAAGACGCGCATCACGGTTCCGAACGGGCCGGGCATGACGATCTTTGCCCCCGATGGCCGCTACGGCTATGTCTGCTCGAGCTTCACCCCGGAAACCATCGTCGTCAGCACGTCAACTCACGAGATCGTCGGCCGTGTAGCGCAGGTCTCGCCGTTCTGCCCCAATATCGCCGCAACTCCCGACGGCGAGCAGGTCTGGCTGACCCTGAAGGACGTCGGGAAGGTAATGGTCTTCGCCGCCAAGCCGCCGTTCCAGGTGCTTCGCGTGCTCGACACCGGACCGATCACCAATCACGTCAATTTCGTTCACACGCCGCGCGGGCAGTTCGCCTACGTCACGGTTGGCGGGCTGAACCAGGTGAAGACCTTTCGGACCACCGATTTCGAGCAAGTCGCCGCCATCGCGGTCGGCGCATTACCCCATGGGATTTGGCCTTCCGGAGACGGCTCGCGCGTCTACGTCGGGATCGAGAATGGCGATGCGGTGACCGCAATCGATACCGCAACAAACCGGGTCATTGCGACGATACCGAATGGGCAGGCGGCACAGGCGCTGGTCTACGTTCCGGGGGCAGCACCAACCGAAGCAGCTGGCGTCGAGAGCCTGCAGCCGCTCGGCCTCGCAGGCGCTGCAGCGCACCTCACGCTTGCTGCACCCGGCAGTTCCATTTCCACGACCGTTTCATTGTTCGACCAAGGGCTCACGCAAGTACTGCAAGCTGCCGTCGCTGGTCTCGAACCGACCAAGCCCTACGTGCTCGTCTTGGCTTCGAACGCTGATGGAACGGGACAGATCGAGCCGCTTGCGCAGTTCATGACGAATCCCGCTGGCGCACAGGTCGTCAATGCGGTGGGGCCGATCCGCCAGATCGTCGATCCCGCGACACGCGCCCCAGACGCACGCAGATATCTGGCTGTGATGACCACTGAGAATGAGAAGCCTGGCCGCCCCGTACAGCTGCAGCAAAGCTCCGTCTCGACCACGGGCGCTCGGTAGCGCAGGATTGCTTCACGACGTGATCTGGCGATTGAGAAAATCGCGGATCAGTGGCACCATCTCATCGCCCTTGTCCTCGAGCGCGAAATGGCCGGTGTCGATCAGGTGAAACTCGACATTGGGAAGGTCGCGCTTGTAGGGATAAGCGCCGTCGGCCGGGAAAATCTTGTCGTTTTTGCCCCAGACGATCAGCGTCGGCGGTTGGTATTTGCGGAAATAGGTCTGCACGGCCGGATAAAGCGGCAGGTTGGTGCGATAGTCGTAGAAGATATCCATCTGGATCTCGGCGTTGCCGGGGCGATCGAGCAGCGCTTGATCATGGACCCAGTTGTCCGGTGCGACGCGGCTCACATCGCTGACGCCGTCGGTGTACTGGAACTTCGTTGTCTCCGGCGCGACCAGCACGTAAAGCGCCTTGCGGTGCTCTTCCGAGTGGTCGGACCAATAGGCCTTGATCGGATCCCAGAACTCCTTGAGGCCTTCGTCGTAGGCGTTGCCGTTCTGCACGATGAGGGCGGAGATTCGCTCGGGATGCTTGAGGGCAAGACGCCAGCCTACAGGCGCGCCATAGTCCATGACGTACATTGCGTAGCGTTTGATGCCGAGTTGATCGAGCAGGCCATCGACAAGCTCTCCGAAGCGGTCGAAGGTGTAGGAAAATGTCGCGCGGTCGGGCGTGTCGCTCTGCCCGTAGCCCGGGTAGTCGGGGGCGATCACGTGATAGCGGTCGGCGAGCTCTGGGATCAGATTGCGAAACATGTGTGACGAAGTCGGGAAGCCATGCAGCAACAGCACGACCGGAGCCTCGTCTGGCCCCGCTTCGCGATAAAAGATATTGATGCCGTCGATCGTTCCGGTCCGGTGGTGCGTGACGTCGGTTGAATGAACGGCCTTCATGTCAGCCTCCGAGTTCAAAGTGACAGTGAATCTGCATGACGTGCCTGATCAGATGCCTTCGTAAACGAGCCTCCTGAAAAAGCCATCTCCGTTGTTCGTGCGAGTGACTTGGACCGCCCCGCAATGTCAGCTCAAACTTTTCACGAAGGTGAGCAGGTCATCCTTGGCCGGGAGTAGGGACTTAAACCGGCACAACGGGGAATTTCTCCCTCCCTGATCTCACTTTGCAGTCTGTGCAGACTTCCCGCCGTCACGATGTGTGACCGGACTGGTCTAAACACAATGTCAAGCAGACCCCCGTCTGGCCGGGGACCTGCCGCAGTGAACCCCCGTTCAAGGGGCAATGAAAACCGGGAGTGCAATTCTGTTACTCGGCACTCGTATAGGACTACGCGTTCACGTCGAAGTGACTTTGCCCGGATTGCCATGAGTGGCCCGATCTTGCGCCAATTTACTGGTCGAACACCGCACTGGTCGATGCGCTACGCACGACGAACATTGGGGCGCCCCCAACAAGTATGAGTTCCCAAACCAATGTCGTATTGGGATAACCCACTTGCGATGGCAGGGTTGGTCGGACCAGGCTTTGTCACGGTCAGTGAGGCAACAAACGCGGCGCACGCCAAGTGATCCGAATTTCAAAGGTGGAAACCATGTTGACTAACCCATGGCCCACGAATGTTACGCCTTTCACTATGAATTTTCGGCGAGCATCGCAAGCAGATCCATCGCTGACGCTGGACTGGCAGACGCGCTTCGGCGGTAAGCAGCATGAGGCGCGTGATCGCGAGGCTCCCGAGTGTCAAAATCGATTTGTCGCAGACGCACTCAACCCTATGGTTGAGATTTCTCCAGCCAATATTGTGAAGCGGCGCACTGCCGCTTGGCGCGGCATGACGGCTGAGATCGTGCAAGCCACCAGACGCGAGCGAATTGAGTATCGCTTCCAGGCGCCTCTCCATCTCCTCGCTGTCTACGAGCAGGGTGTTCGCCACGATGGGGAGTCGTTTGTCGAGGGCTTGCCCCGGTCGTCATTGCATGATCTCAGGAAAAAGTTCACGTTTGTGCCGGCGGGCCATGATTATCACGAGTGGCAGGAGCCGCGGATCCTAGGCCGCTTCACGTATTTTTATTTCGACCCGGCCATAATACCCGTCCATCCCGAGACGACTTTCACGGCTTTTGTCCCGCGGCTGCATTTCGAAGATGCGGCGTTGTGGGACACAACGCTGAAGCTCACGGCGTTGATCGAAAGCGCGGAAACCAATAACAGACCCTATATGGAAGCGCTCGGTGTCGTGTTGATGCATGAGCTGGCGCGAGTCAGTCCTGGAACGCTCCACGTCCAGGTGCCGGTTCGGGGTGGGCTTGCGGCTTGGCAGCAACGGGCCGTCACCGCCCATATCGAGGAGCATCTTGCCGAGCAGATATCGGTCGCTACGCTCGCCCAGCTTGTTCGGTTAAGTCCGTATTATTTTTGCCGAGCCTTCAAACAATCCTTCGGCATTCCGCCACATCGCTATCACACCCACCGCCGCATCGAACGCGCCAAGGCCCTCTTGGCAGAGCCTGCCCCTTCAGTGACTGATATCGGGCTAACGGTAGGCTTCAACGAGACAAGCTCGTTTACCGCGGCATTTCGGAAGGCGACGGGCTTCACGCCAACTGGTTATCATCGGAGTTTCGGATAAGCCCCAATGCGTTCGCGATCGGCGGTCGCGGCGGCTGCGCATCCACTTCAGGAGAGGTTCTACTAAGCGGGGATGATGCCGGACAGACCCTGCTACCGAGAGGATAGCGGTGAAATCCTTGCGGTAAATGAGGCGCTGAACGGCAAGCCCGAACTCGTCAATCAAGACGCTGAGGGTGCCGGCTGGATCTTCAAAATCAAAATCACCGAGCCTTTCGAATTCGACGTGCTTTTGGATCGGGAGGCATATCTCCCTTACACGCGGGAGCAAGGTTGACGCGCCGTCTTTGTGATACGCGTCCGGGAGATCTCCATACGCGACCTGACATCACCTCTACAGGCCATCACCTCTACAGGCCATTAGTGCAGAGGAAGCCAGATGCCATCACTGCTATCGGTGAATGTCGGCATGCCGCAGAATTTGGCCTGGCAAGGCAGGACGGTCTTCACCGCTGTGTGGAAAGCACCCGATCCATGGCCCGCGGATGGTTCGGCGGCTCAATATCGATGGCGACGGGCAAGGCGACTTGGCCGGGCATGGCGGCGAACACCGGGCCGTCTTCGTCTATCAAATCGACTCCTATCACTATTGGCAACGCGAGCTCGGTCGAGACGACTTCGCCTACGGGCAGTTCGGAGAGAACTTCACCATCGATGGCCTGTCGGACCAAGAGGTGTGCATTGGCGATCGCTACCGGATCGGCCAGGCTCTGTTCGAGGTCACGCAGCCGCGCGTCACCTGTTACCGCGTGGGCATTCGTATGAACGAGCCGCGGATGGCCGCGCTGCTGGTCGCGCACGGCAGACCCGGCTTCTATTTCCGCGTCGTGGAGGAAGGCGAGGTCGAGGCGGGCGACGAGATCGTGCAGGTCGCGGCGGGCCCCGAGCGCATGACCGTCTTCGAGATCAACGCGCTGCTATACATGCCCGGTCACCCTCGCAGCCAGCTCGAGCGCGCGCTGCGCATCCCGGCGCTGAGCGCAGGCTGGCGCGCCTCCTTCCAGGCGCTGCTCGCGCAAGAGCAGAGCGGCGGCGCAACGACGGGAAATGCCGGGCTCGCTCCGGTGTCCGGACCGCCTCCGGCATGGGCAGGATTCCGCCCGCTGCGGGTGTCGCACAAGATTCGCGAGAGCAGCAGCGTGATGTCGCTAGTGCTTGAGCCTATGGATGGACTTCCCCTTGACCGCGGCGCTTCCCGGCCAGTTTGTCGTGCTGCGCCTAAGGCTGGCGCCCGATACGCCGGCGCTCATGCGCAGCTATTCGTTGTCGGGTGAACCCAGTGCCCGCTGCTATCGCATCAGCGTTAAGCGGGAACCGCACGGCGTGGCGGGCGCCTACATCGACGAGAAAGTCCAGATTGGCGACGTGCTGGACGTGAGCGCGCCACGAGGCAACTTCACGCTTCGGCCGGGCGATGCTCCCGTCGTCTTCCTGAGTGCAGGGGTCGGGGCGACTCCCGTCATCGCGATGCTCCACGCATTGGCGGCCGAAGCGTCGCCGAGGGAAGTCTGGTGGCTATACGGGCCCGTCGCGGCCGCGAGCATCCTTTTGCCCAAGAAGCCCGTACCCTCCTCAAAGCCTTGGCTCACGGCCACAGTCACATACGCTACAGCTCGCCCGATCCCGAGGATAGGCTAGGTGTCGATTTCGATGCTTATGGACGTTTGGACATTGGGGTGCTCCGGGAACTTGGAGTACCGCGCAATGCCGACTTCTTTATCTGCGGGCCATCGGCCTTCATGAGTGATCTGACCGCGGGCCTTGCAGCCTGGGGCGTCGCTACCGGTCGTATCCACACTGAGCTTTTCGGCGCAGGTCCATCCAATACCCCAGGCATCGCGACCTCTTCGCGCCGGCCGCCGCACCTGCCTGCTGAGACTTCGGGTGCGGGACCACTGGTTTCGTTCGCCCGAAGCGGCTTGAATGTCCATTGGGGTTCAGCGTTTCAGAGCCTCCTTGAGCTTGCCGAAGCGTGCGACATCCCCACGCGGTGGTCGTGCCGCACGGGTGTCTGTCACACTTGTGAAACCGGGCTTGTGGCCGGGACGGTCGGCTACCGACCCGACCCAATCGATCCGCCGTCGGCCGGCAATGTACTGATCTGCTGCTCTCAGCCTCACGGCGACGTCGTTATCGATCTCTGACGGGTCGCAGGGGTTGCGCGGCGGATCAACAGCGGGCGGCACGCTCGTTGTGACAAGCGTCCATTGATGACCGGCCGTTGCGTGGGAGACGGCAGCGGCGCAGGAATTCGATTTTTCTGATGGGAACCTGCGGGACGAATTGCGCGCGCGCGCCGGCGAGAGCGGGCGGCGGTGAGAGTGTTGCAAACAAGGCAACTCGCCCCGTCTCACTCCGCGAGGCTCACCGAAGCGGGCACGTTGGGTACGTGACCCTTGGCGGCCTCCTCCTCGAGCCAGAGCCCGTGATGCTCCTTGGCCCAGTTGAGATCGACGTCTCCGGTGCCCATCGCCTCGAACGCTCCCTCCATTCCGAGCGTGCCGATATAGATGTGGCCAATGATGAGCGCGATGAACAGGACCGCAATAATGCTGTGCACGACCTGCGCAATCTGCATGCCCGCGATATTCGTAACGTAGAACGGAAACAGCAGAAGAAATCCCGATATCGATACGAGAATGCCGGCTGCAAGCGCCAGCCAGAAGACCAGCTTCTCGCCGGCGTTGAAGCGGCCCGCAGTGGGGTGTTTCGAGGGAATGAAGCCACCCCCCTCTTTCAACCAGGTGAGGTCAACCTTGTTCGGAATGTTGTCCTTCATCCAAATCGTCATGACGAGAACGAATCCGACCACGAACGAGAAACCGGTAAAATTGTGGACGTACTTGGTGGCTTCCGAGACTGTCGTGAAGGCATCGGGACCCATCACCGGCAACAGCAGATGCTTGCCGAATGTGATGTTGAGCCCGGTCAGTGCGAGCACGACAAATGACGTAGCGTTGAGCCAATGGCAAAAGCGCTCGAACGGCGTGTACCGAAACACTTTAATGCCGGAGCGCCCCGCCGATATGCGCAGTGGCCCGATGATCAGGTAGAAGATCCCCAATAACGCAATCATGCCGAGGATCGCGATCACGCCGATCCACTGCAGCACTACTTCGTGGAAATAGCGCCAAGTTCGTCCGGCCGGTTGGATCAGCACGGCCGCTGTCTCGTTTGGAATAGCGATCCACCCCTCGATCCGACGGGATTGTTCCAAGAGCATTTGCTCGCTTTTCGCACTGGCATCCGGATCGACGGGCTGGGTTTGTTGCTGGGCATGCAGCGGTGCAACGCACGCAAGCAAGACAAGGATCGCAAGCGTGCCAAGAATGAAGCGGGCTCCTGACGGGACTCTCATCATGGTTTGGGCTCCAGTCGGAGGGGAGGTTCAGCGAAACAGAGCATCAATCGGGGACGTGCCGGCTCATATCGTGATCCCCTCGCGATATGCAGTCAGCCAACCCCACGCACCGCTGCCGTAACCGCGCTTGATGACGCGTTCCTTGTATATCTCGGCGATGATCTCACCGTCGCCGGCGAGCAACGACTTGGTCGAACACATCTCGGCGCACAGCGGCAACTTACCTGCAGCGAGGCGGTTTGCACCGTATTTCGCGAATTCAGCCTCGGTCCCGTCCGTTTCGGGACCGCCGGCGCAATAGGTGCACTTGTCCATCTTGCCGCGCGAGCCGAAGTTGCCGACCTTGGGATATTGCGGCGCGCCGAACGGGCAGGCGTAGAAGCAATAACCGCAGCCGATGCAGAGGTCCTTGGAGTGCAGGACCACGGCATCGGCGGTCGTGTAGAAGCAGTTGACCGGACACACCGCCGCGCACGGCGCGTCGGTGCAGTGCATGCAGGCCATCGACACAGAGCGCTCGCCTGGCTTGCCGTCATTGATGGTGACGACACGCCGACGGTTGATTCCCCACGGCACCTCGTTTTCGTTCTTGCAAGCGGTGACGCAGGCGTTGCAATCGATGCAGCGCTCAGCGTCGCAAAGAAATTTCATCCGAGCCATGGTCTAAGGCTCCTCACGCCGCCCTGATCTGACAAAGCGTGGCTTTGGGCTCCTGCATTCCCGTGAACGGGTCGTACCCATAGGTGGTGATCGTATTCACGCTTTCGCCGAGCACGATTGGGTCCGCACCCTTCGGATATTTGCTGCGCTGATCGACGCCCTGGAACCAGCCGGCAAAATGATAGGGCATCCACGCCACGCCTTTGCCCATGCGCTCGGTGACCATTGCCTTCATCCGACAGGCCTTGCCTGCCGCCATTTGGGGACCGGAGACCCAGACCCAGCCGCCGTCCTTGATACCGCGCTCGGCCGCGTCGCCGGGATTGATCTCGACGAACATGTATTGCTTTAGCTCGGCGAGCCACTTGTTGGAGCGCGTCTCCTCGCCACCGCCTTCATATTCGACCACGCGTCCGGAGGTCAGGATCAGCGGAAACTGTTTGACGACGCCTCGCTCGACCGCGGTCTTTTGAATCGTGAAGCCGATATTGGGAACGCGAAACTGCCGGGCGTCCGGCAGCGTCGGGTACTTGCCGACGAGATCAGGGCGCGACGTAAAGATCACCTCCCGGTGCACGGGAATCGGGTCGGGCAGGTTCCAGGCGACCACGCGTGCCTTGGCGTTGCCGAACGGACTGCAGCCGTGCTCGATCGCCACCCGCTGAATGCCGCCCGAGAGATCGATCTGCCACGATACCGCGTCGGGATTGGCAGAATTCACGCTCCGGATGACCGCCATTTCCTGAGCGCTGAGGTCCTTGTCCCAGCCGAGCTTCTTGAGAACGCCGAGCGTAAACTCCGGATAGCCGTCCTTGAGCTCCGAGTCCTGCGAATAGGAGCCGTCCGCCAGAAGACTGACGCCGTCTCGTTCGACACCGAAGCGCGCGCGAAACGTTCCACCGCCTTCCTTCACCGGAAGACTGATGTTGTAGAGGACGGGGGTGCCGGGATGCTTGAACTCCGGCGTGCCCCAGCACGGCCACGGCAGGCCGTAAATCTCGCCGCCGACCTCCGGATCATCCCTTTGCGCGCGCAGCGTGACCAAATCGAATTTGGCCTGATTTCTCATATGCGCTTTGAGTCGCTCGGGCGATTGGCCGCAATAACCGGTCGACCAGCCGCCACGGTTGATCTCGCGCAGGATGTCCTCCGCCGATACGGCACCGTTTTCGACCTTGATATTCTTGAACATCTGCTCGGCAAATCCGAGCTTGCGGGCCAGCAAGTACATGATGTCGTAATCGTTTTTGCATTCGAAGACAGGCTCGACAATGCGCTCGCCCCATTGCAGCGATCGATTGGATGCGGTGCGCGACCCGTTCATCTCGAAGCTCGTGCAGGCCGGCAGCAGATAGGTGCCATTCTTACGTTCGGAGAGGACGGCCCAGGTGGTCGGATAGGGATCGCATACAACCAGGAGATCGAGCTGCTCGATGCCTTTCGCCGCCTCCGGCATCCGCGTAATCGTGTTTCCGCCGTGTCCCATGACGACCATGGCGCTTAAGTTGTCGGGCTGCGACACCTGATCCTTGGGCAGCAGCGCGGCATCGAACCAGCGTGTGCTGGGTATACCGGCCGTTTCCATGAAGGTCTTGTTGACGAAGCGCGACAGCATCCAGTCGTAGTCGATCTCCCAGACCCGGCACCAATGTCTCCAGGCGTTCTGGTCAAGCCCGTAGTAGAGTGGCAAGGTCGTCACATCGAGGCCGAGGTCGGTTGCGCCCTGCACGTTGTCATGGCCGCGAAAGATGTTGGCGCCGCTGCCGAAGCTCCCGACGTTGCCGGTCGCGAGGACCAGAATGCAGCTTGCCCGAACATTCGCCGTTCCAAACGTGTATTGGGTCTGCCCCATTGCCCAGATCAATGTTGATGGCCGCTGCTTGGCGAATATCTCGGCGATGCGCCTGACCTGCGCTTCCGGCAGACCGGTGACGCGCACGACTTCGTCGGGCGGCCATTTGCCAACTTCTTTCCTGACTTCATCCATTCCGTAGACGCGCTGCCGGATGAACTCCTTGTCCTCCCAGCCATTCTGGAAAATGTGCCAAAGCATCCCGTAGATGGTCGGGATGTGGGTTCCCGGACGAACGCGAACATACTCGGTCGCGTGCGCTGCGGTGCGCGTCATCCGCGGATCGATCACGATCATATTGGCGCGGTTGAGCTCCTTACCTTCCAGAATGTGTTGCAGCGATACAGGATGCGCTTCGGCGGGATTCCCGCCCATGATCATGATGGTCTTGGCGTTGCGAATGTCGTTGTAGGAATTGGTCATCGCGCCGTAGCCCCACGTATTGGCCACGCCGGCGACAGTTGTAGAGTGACAGATGCGCGCTTGGTGATCGGAATTGTTGGTTCCCCAGAAGGCTGCGAGCTTGCGATTGAGGTAGGCAGCTTCGTTCGTGAACTTGGCCGAGCCGAGCCAATAGACCAACTCCGGTCCCGATTTCCGGCGAATGTCCATCAGCTTGTCACCAATCTCGTCGATTGCCCGATCCCAAGAGATCCTGTTCCACATTCCGTTCACGAGCTTCATCGGATAACGCAGACGGCGCTCGCTTAGGACGTCGTCGCGGACGGCCGCACCCTTGCAGCAATGCGAGCCGCGATTGATCGGCAAGTCCCATCCTGGCTCTTGGCCGATCCACACGTCATTGGCGACCTCGCCCATGACGGTGCATCCGACCGAGCAATGGGTACAGATGTTCTTGCGGGTCGTGACGGTGGCACCCGGTGGAGGCGGTGGGCCCGCCCCGACCTTGCGGATGCTGGTGAGCGGAAGCGTGCCGAGAGCTGCAAGCGCGCCTGCGGCCAGGCCCGAGCGGCGCAGGAAGCTGCGGCGGTCAAGAGCACCGCTGGATTGCGGCGGGAGCACTGCAGCGAGTCCGCCGCGGCGAGGCTCCCGCCCCGTTCTCTTGATCAGCACGAGAGCGCCTCCCTCACTTGGCCGGGTAGCGGTTGACGCGATAGAAAGTTTGCACCTCCGGTGAGTTCGCCTGGTAGCGTGCCTTGCGCTTTTCGGTGTTGGTCTCGGTGTCGGCCGCAGCAGGCCCGCGCGGTGCGGCACTTGCGGCCGCCGCGACAGTCCCGACTGTCAACCCACGAAGGATCCCGCGGCGGCCGATGACCTGGTTGAATAGACTATTCATGGTACTAGCCTTGCGGGAATCTGCAGGGCACCAGTCTCAGGCACAGGCTCGGTTAGTCTCGTGCTAAAAATAATCGCAGGCCTCTGCGCGCGCTGTCGCGCTATTGCCGAGTCTGTCTTGATCTTGCTGCGATTGCCATCGGCTTGCTCTTTCGCGACATGACAACCGGCGTCAGTGGCTCCGACAGCCGCGAAGGCGCCGTGGACAAGGTTGTCCGCAAGATCATGGAACTTGGTCGCCGGGCGTGCAGTTCGCCACTTCCGATTTGGCGCAAGATTGTAACAACCACGGCAAGAGTGCCAAAGCGGCCGCAAGTGGCATTGCATTATAGCAACAACTGAGCCGCGCGGCGTTGCCGCATCGAAGGAGTTCGCATCAAAGGGTGGGCGCGTTTGGTGCGACGGACACACAGCCCGACAAGTAACGGAGGTCAAGATGAAGCAAGTCATCAAGATAGCAATGTTGGCCGTTGGTACGATGACCGCTTTCGCGAGCCTTCCCGCACAGGCGGCACAAGTGTGTATTCCGGGCCGCGGGTGCGCGCGCGCAACACAGGCAGCCTACAATGCGTGCTTCGAGCTCTCCCAGGCACGAGGCGTGAGCGAGCAATCGAATAGGGGCGAGAGGTGGTTTATCTATCAGTGCCTCAAGGGCAAAATACGAAAAAGCTCTTTGTGAGAACTGAAGTCGACTTGTAAGGAAGGATGGGGCGCATGATGGCGAAGGTCCCGGTCGGCGGGCGTGCCAGGAAGCGTCGCTCAGCCTCCTTCTGCCCTTGCTTGCTCAACTCATCGACCGTCTTTTGCGCTTCGTGCACCTTAACAGGCAGGGGCTTTAATCGAGTCGCTCGTTCCATTCTGGCATTGAACGTTGACCTACATCAGTGGCGGCTTCACCGAGGCAAGATTCTCTGGCGTCGAGCTGGCATTTCTCACTAACCCGCCTGATCCCATTGGCGCCCAAATTGATCGACACACCTAGCAAAGCCCCGGCGGACACATCCGCCGGGGCTTATGGTGAAGTGGAGGTCCGCTCTGCGCTGGCGTTATTCGGTTACGAAGCTGCGTTGGGCGCGGAAAGTGACGGCCAGGATGCCCTGGTCCTTGGCGGTGTAGACGCCGGTCGGACGCAAGCCCTGCGTCTTGCTGAGCGTGACTGCCTGCCCCTCGAACGCGGTCTCGATGCGTGTGTACTGCACATCAACCGCGAGCCGGAAGCCGGCCACTGGATACCAGTTGTTGACCATGCCCACTTGCCAGAAGTTGAAGCCAGGGTCGCATTCGACGCCGCTCCCGACCCGGATGTTCTGGTTCGCGGCGCTCGCACCGGCGTTACCGCAGAACAAGCGACTGTTGATGACGTTGTCGTTGTATCGGACCT
The DNA here is from genome assembly GCA_963745515.1 of uncultured Alphaproteobacteria bacterium. GTDB lineage: Bacteria > Pseudomonadota > Alphaproteobacteria > Rhizobiales > Xanthobacteraceae > VAZQ01. The sequence continues at coordinate 1,029,152 of CAVUXO010000001.1, read as the reverse complement.
GCGTGTAGTTCCCGTACACCCCAGTCGAGACGTTGGCCAGCCAGTAGTGCTCATAACCCGCGCCCACCGTCCAGGTCGTCGTCAGCTCGAGCTGACCGCCGTTGACGAACACGCCATCAGTGATCACGCCCAGCGCAACCACATTGCCGCTGCCGAACAGGCCAGGGCTGCCCATGCTGGCGCCGCCCGCGTAAGCGGCCGCGCCGACGCCATAGTTGAAGTAGCCGCCGAAGTGATCGCCGGGGCCAGCCCAGGGCGCCTTGATGTCGATGCCCGACAGCACCGCCCAGCCCCACTTGTCATCCGGATGGCCACAAGCCGAGGTGCCGGGTTGCGCACCATTGCAGCCGGTGCCCAGAACGGCCGCGACCGCGTTGGTGCCTTGCGTGCTACCGGTATCCAAGGTCGCCGGGATGGCGGCCGCATCGTTGTAGTAGGTCGCGTTGACCTTGTTGAAGATCGCCGACACACCAAACCGGCCCCAGGCCTGGTTGACCGCGAAGTTGATCCACGGCGTCGGATGCTGAGTGGGCCCGAACGCAGTCGCCGGGTTGGCGCCGACCGTGGTCACGTTGTTCGACAGGTTGGCAATCGCCTTGGTGCGGCGCTCGTCGGCACCGACGTTGAGCGTCATGCCATTGCCGAGCTCCCAGGTATAGGCGATCTGGTTGGTGCCGTTGGGAGCCGTTTCGCTGACGTTTTGGGTCTGGAACAGCGATTTGAAAGTGTCCTCGCCGGTGCCGGGCACGTCGGTGAACGACTTGGTGTGGCCGAACGTGAAGCCCGCCCACTGGATGAAGGCGCGGGTCGGGGTGACGGACACCGTGCCTTGATCCTGGTTGTCAACATTGACCGCCACATAGGTGCGCAGCGTGCCATAGGCGGTCTGGGTGCGGCTGTCGAAGTTGAAATGCGCGCGGTGCCGCATCGAATACGGGCTCACGGACCGATCTTGCGCGCCGCCACCTCCAGTATAGTGCGGCTGCCCGCCGCCGGTGGCATTCCAGCGGTAGTCGGCCCGGACGTAACCGCCAACCTTCAAACAGATGTCAGTGCCCGGAACGTAGTAGAAGCCCTCGCCATAGAGAGAGCAGATCTTCACGTATTCAACTGGCTTTGCTTTGACCGGCAGGTCGGCCGCTTGCGCACCAAGCGCCACCAGCACGCTGGCGGAGCTGAGCAGCAGGCTTTTCATCGCTGTCATACACGTCTCCCAACTACTTTGCAGGGTGACGCTCAATGCGGAGCCCCCCGCGGCTGTCCATCCGCCCCCAGTCAGCATCACGCATCGACAAGACAGAAACGCGCGAGATGACATTCCGAACGGAGCGACGATGATCATCGTCGCTGATCGCACGCTAAGGGCGATGCCGTAGCGGCTACATGACAATTTGAGTGGATATCCGGCAGTACCGCTGGAATGATTTGTGACGTTGCGCCGCCGCAACAATTTATCACACGATCGTCATCCAACTTTCAAAATAGGGACGATCAGGGAACTGGCTGCGTCTTGAGTCTGTCATCGCTCGATTACAGTAGAGATCTACCGTAGTCCCGGACGCTCCCACCTTCAGTCCCAGCGTCCAACTGTGATCTGTCTCATCGGCAGATCTGCCATGAGTTGCCCGGTCGGTAATGCCCCGAGTAGCCGGCCGGGCGCTCTTTTCTTGTGCCCACGCGGAAATATTATCCAATCTTGCAGCAAGGCGTTGCTCAAGACGCAGGCGATGATCTGAAAAACCCAAGCCGACTTGATGATCAGCCCAATCCTGTTGTAGGTGCCGTCATGCGAGTATGTGAGCTTGTCGGCATAAGAATGAATAAGAGTAAGTCCGCGACCTCGGGCATCTGCTGAGTCAATAGTTTCGTGTCGTAATCTTGCCGGCTTCACGGTCGGATCAAAGGGCGCGCGCGTGTCCAGGAACTCGAGCTCGATGCCCAGCGGATGACGGCGCGCGATGACGATGGGGTCGAACACTCCGTCAGCGCTCGCCAGCACATTCACCGGCTGATGCGCCGCTGCTCCGGCTCGTCGGCGACCTGGGTGCCGGAGACGGCGGGCCCGGTCCCGGGCGGCGGCAACGCGAGAAAGATGATCTCGTCATTCCTTTGCAGCATGACCTCGCGTCCGCGGACTTGGCGCAAGGTCCAGCCGCCGTGCAGATTGCCCAATTTGAGCCTGAACGACCTCGTGACAAATGCCGCAAAATACGCGTTTGCAGGTCGGGACAAGGGAGAGATCGTGTTAGGTTACCGCCAGGATGGCGCCGGCTGACGTCTTTGGGTCCACGACAACGGCCACCGTAGACCTTGTGGCTGCGCGTCCCAAGGTGCAGGAAGCGATGAAGGTGGAGGGGTTGATCCAATAGTCTTCGAAAAATATTCAGCCCAACGATCGCGAGCCCTGCACATTCAACGCCAAAATAGGACGTCGAGATGAGTTCGGCACGTCAATTGCACCTTGGCGCTTTCATGCGGCCGGCGAGCATTCACACCGGCGCCTGGCGCTATCCGGGCGCTTGGCCGGACATGAATTTCAACTTCGCGCATATGAAGCGCTGCATCCAGGCGCTCGAGCGGGCTAAGTTCGACGCCTTCTTCATGGCCGACCACATGGCCGTGCTCAACATGCCGCTCGATGCGCTCAAGCGCAGCCACACGGTGACATCGTTCGAGCCGTTCACGCTGCTCTCGGCGCTTTCTCAGGTCACCGAACATATCGGCCTCGTCGCCACCGGCTCGACCACCTTCGACGCGCCCTTTCACATTGCGCGCCGCTTCGCCTCGCTTGACCACATCAGCGGTGGTCGCGCCGGCTGGAACATCGTCACCACCTCGAACCCGGACGCGGCGCTCAATTTCGGGCTCGACGAGCACATGGAGCACAGCGAGCGCTATCGGCGCGCGCGCGAGTTTTACGACGTGGTGACGGGGCTGTGGGACAGCTGGGCGGACGACGCCTTCATCCGCGACACCGAGAACGGTATCTATTTCGATCCCAGTAAGCTGCACGTGCTCGGCCACAAGGGCGAATACCTCTCGGTGCGCGGCCCGCTCAATATCGCTCGGCCGGTGCAAGGCTGGCCGGTGATCGTGCAGGCTGGCGCCTCGGAGGCCGGACGCCAACTCGCGGCCGAGACCGCGGAGGCGGTGTTCACCGCGCAGTCGAGTATCGCGGTGGGGCGGGCGTTTTATGCCGACGTGAAAGGCCGGGCCGAGAAGGCCGGACGGTCACGGGACCATCTCAAGATCCTGCCGGGATGCTTCGTCGTGGTCGGCGACACGGTCGAGGAGGCGCGCGCGAAGCGCGCCAAGCTCGACAGCCTCGTGCACTATGCTAACGCCATCGGCTCGCTTTCGATCGCGCTCGGCCACGACGCATCGAAGTTCGATCCCGACGGTCCGTTGCCGGACATTCCCGAAAGCAATGCCTCCAAGAGCGGGCGGCAGCGAGCGATCGATCTCGCCCGGCGCGAGAATCTCACCGTGCGCCAGCTCGCCCAGCGGCTCGGCGGCCATGGTGGCCTCGCCATGATCGGCACCGCGAAGACCATCGCCGATGAGATGGAGGAATGGCTTATGACCGAAGCCTCCGACGGCTTCACCGTGCAGTTCCCCTATCTGCCCGGCGGCCTCGATGACTTCTGCGCGCAGGTGGTGCCGGAATTGCAGCGGCGCGGTCTGTTCCGGCGCGACTATGAGGGCAAAACGCTGCGCGACAATCTCGGCTTGCCACGCCCGGATAATCGCTTCTTCCGCGTGAGCGGCGACGCAGAATAATCCGCAACTGTCATGGATCTCGAAAGACACATTTCGCCATCCCCCACTGCAGAGCCCGATTGCCTGAACGGCGCATAACTTAGGATTATCCGCCGCGGCGGTGTCGCAACAGGACACCGCACCGCAGTCATATGCTATTCTTAGGCCTGAGGTTGTGCATGATCCGAGAGATACCGTGCTGCCACAGAGATCAAATTTAAGATCCACCGCGTTGCTGAACTACAAAAGGGGCACTTGCCATGGATGAGCCGTTGCATCGAACAGGAAAAATTCAATCGGGAGATGTTGCGCTATTTTACCGTGCCTTTGGGCCGGAGAGCAGCTCGAGCGGCAAAACGCCCATCATCATCCTGCATGGAAGCAACTACTTCGATTCCTACGACTGGATCGGGGTTGCCTCCGGACTGGCTCAGGACCGCCAGGTCGTCGTTTTTGATCACCGTGGCTTTGGGCTCTCGGGGTGGAGCGAATATAAGGACTATTCGCTGGATGCGCTTTTTTCCGACATCATAAACGTATCCGCCCATTTTGGCTTCAAGCGGCCCGCGATCATGGGGCATTCCATGTCAGGCCGCCTCGGAATTTTCTTCGCGGCCTATTTTCCGGAGCATCTGTCCCAACTCATCGTCGTCGATACGGCAATGGGCAAAGGCAATCCCGGAAACCACAACGTCTCGGTTGGAAACGCTCCAAAGGTTTTCAAGACAGTCGAGCAGGCGATGGCTCATCTCGCCAAGAAGGAAAACCCGCCACGCTTTTCGCTCGATCGGAAGCGCGCCGAGCTTGCCATGAGGAAGGTGGATGGTGGGTTCGTCCTGACGCGGGATCCCGATCAGAAAAATACCCAGTCTCAAGCCCCAGGCGCGTCGCTGCCCAAGTATACGAATGTCGATTCGTGGGATGCGCTCGGCGAGATCACCTGTCCGGTCACCTTCATCCGGGGGAAAGATCCGATCGGAACAAGCCCGAGCACTATGCTCGGATCGCGCGCGACTTCCCGGAAATTCGCGTTGAAACGATCGATTCTCGTCATGATATCGCGTTCGAGGCGCCAGACGAGCTGATCGAAATCGTCAATCGCATCATGATCGATCGGCCTGCATAGAGACCGCGATCGTTAAGCATCGAGCGCAGTGGTACATAGCAAGCCCAGAGGATAGGGACGATGATCATTACAGATTCGGGACTGCACATTTGGCAGGCTCCGACGCCGGAAAGGCCCTGGAACCTCGCCAAGGCCCACCTCAAGGATCCGATGAGCTATGAGGACCTTCGGGTCAGAATGAAAGAGGCGGGTGTGGATCGCGCAATTCTTGTCCCGCCTTCGTTTGCTGGTGCCTATCCCGAATATTCGCTTGAGGCTGCCGCCAAGTATCCCGAGCAGTTTGCTGTGATGGGGTCTATCCCGCTGAACAAGCCGGAAGGCCGCCAAGTTCTTGAGAATCTCATGGGTCAGCCGGGCATGCTAGGCGTGCGGCTGACCTTCCATCACGAATACGACGAGAGCTGGATCAGGGACGGCACGGCGGACTGGTTCTGGCCGGTCGCCGAGAAGATGAACATCCCGGTGATGATGAATGCGCCTTCGATTCACAAGGATGTAGGCGAGGTCGCGGAGCGTCATCCCAACCTGCGCCTGATCATCGACCATATGGGCCGGCAAAAGGGGATGAAGGACGACAAGCTGGGTCTCGGCCTCGCCCCGACGATCGAGCTTGCCAAGTATCCCAACGTCTTTGTGAAGCTGACGTCGACGCCGTCCTGCAGCTCCGAGGACTATCCGTACCGGAACATCCATCCCCATCTGAAGCGGCTGATCGAGGCGTTCGGCCCGCGCCGGTGTTTCTGGGGAACGGACTTGTCAGCGATGCTCAGCCGTACGAAGTGCACCTATCGGCAGGCCGTTACGATGTTCACCGAGGAGATGGATTTCCTCTCCAAAGAGGATTTGGAGTTTGTGATGGGCCGCGGACTGGCGGAATGCCTGCCGTGGCCGCTAGCCCCTAACCTCGCGAGCCGAATTTGAAATCGCGGCTTGCACGCGGCGCAGCTAATTCAAGCTTTTGTCTGGAGCCAACCAGCAAACTCAGTTCGACTAACCGGCCCGCGCCACTTGTTGCAGGATAGGTGCGCCGGGCGCAGGTCTAGGAAGGGCCACAGAAGCAAACTATCCTCAACAGGAATACAGGAGGAGACGCATGCGCATCCGCGACCTAAGCCTCACGACGGTCTTTTCGCTGTTCGCGCTGCTGTCGTGTCCAGCGGGGTCGCGCGCTGCCGACCCCATTTATGATGTCGTCATTGCAAACGGCAAGATCGTCGACGGTAGCGGCAATCCCTGGTTCTACGGCAACGTGGCGATGGAGAATGGTCGCATCGCCAGGATCGGCAAATTCGATCCCACGCTCGGCAAGCGCGTGATCGATGCGAAGGGGATGGTGGTTTCGCCGGGTTTCATCGATCTGCACACGCACACTGACGTGTCCGTCCTGGCCGATGGAAATGCCGAAAGCAAGGTGCGCCAGGGCGTGACGCTTGATGTGATCGGGGAAAGTCAGACGGTGGCCCCGCTCAAAGGCGGCGTGCTCGAAGAGTACAAAGATGAAGCCAAGCGCCGCGCCGGCGTCGACGTCGACTGGACCACGCTCGACGGCTATTTCCGACGCCTCGGCAAGAGCGGTACCTCGGTCAACATCGCTTCGAGCGTATCGCCGCAGCAGGTGCGCAAGGTTGTTGTCGGATTCGACGATCGGCCTGCGACGAAGGCGGAGATAGAGCAGATGACGCAGCTCGTCACGCAGGCGATGGAGGAGGGCGCGGTCAATCTGTCGACCGCATTCACCGGCGGTGGCTACAAGTATGAGGACGAGATGATCGCGATGGCCAAAGTAGTCGCACGCTATGGCGGCTACTACGGCACCCATATCGGCGGCGAAGGCGCGCAGATCGACGAGGAGCTCGACAAGGCGCTAAAGATCGCCGAGGAGACTGGCATTCGCGGTGCACATCTATCACATCAAAGTGCGCGGCAAGAATAATTTCGGAAGAGTCAAAGACATCATCAAAAAGATCGACGCCGCGCGGGCGCGCGGACTGGATGTCACCGCAAACCAATATCCCTACACTGCGATGGAGCATCCATGGGCGCGGCTGTTCCCGAGCTGGGTGCAGGCGATGCCGCGGAGAGATGCTATTGCAAAGCTTAAGGAACGGGCGTTCCGTGAGAAGATCAAGGCCGACGAGGAGTTCGGCGAGTACGTAAACGAGCACGGCGGCTGGGAGGGCATCGTCGGGACCGTTTTCAATGTTCCGAAGAACAAGGAGTACGAAGGAAAGACGATCCTCGAAATCTCCAAGTTGCGCGGCGATTCGGATCCAGCCGAAACCTGTTTCGACCTCGTGGTCGAGGAGGGCGCCTTCGTTCCGGGTGTGCATCACACGATGTCGGAAGACGATGTAAGGTTCGTGATGCAGGTGCCGTGGGTGTCGATCGCATCCGATGGCAGCGCGCTCAATCTGACGGTGCCAGGCAAGCCGCATCCTCGCAGCTTCGGCACCAACGTGCGGGTTCTGGGCAAATACGTGCGCACCGACAAGGTGCTTACGCTCGAAGACGCCGTCCGGAAAATGACGTCACTGCCGGGGCAGATCCTGCGGCTCAAGGATCGCGGCATGCTCAAGGAAGGCTACTGGGCCGATGTCGTGGTGTTCGATCCCGATACGGTGTCGGATCCGGCCACCTACCAGAACCCCCAACAATACGCCAAAGGCGTGCCGTTCGTGTTCGTCAACGGCGCGGTCGTGATCGACGGCGGCAATCACACGGGCGCCCGTCCCGGCAAAGTGATCTACGGCCCCGGGAGGGACGTTAGCGGGCAATAGGCTCCTAAGGGTTCAGCACTCAAGGGCGTGACGCTCGCCTAGATCGGCGTCATGCAGTATTCGCTTGGTGCCGTGCCCTGGGTCCCCACCTTCGCGGGGACCAGCGGTGGGAGAGGATGCAAAGCCGTCAGCGGTGCGCGCTGACATAGGTGTCGATGAGCCGGTTGAACGCCGCCGGATGCTCGCGCATCACGAAGTGGCCGGACCTGTTGAAGATGCGGACCTCGGTGTCGCGCTGCTTCTCCATGAACAGCTCGACCAGCTGCATGCCGTTGTCGAGGGTGGCGGCCGGATCGTTGTAGCCCCAGACCACCAGCGTCGGGCAGGGCATGCCGCGCTCGAGCAGCCAGCGATGCGTCTCCGCCTTCTGCTTGGCCATCTGCGGCAGGAACTGCTTTTGCGACAGGCCGTCCTTGTTCATCTTGGCGACGGCGATCTTGTTGCGCTCGGTTTCGGCAATTGCGACGCTGCCGTCGAGCCAGTCTTCGGTGACGATCTTCGGATTGTAGGAATAGCGCTCGCAATACCAGCGGATCGATTCGCGGGTGAGCTGCGGCTGCGGCGGATCCTTGAACACGAGATGCGTGCGCGACTGTCCGGGCGAGAGGCTTCCCGAAGACACGCAGACGCAGGTCTTCACCAGGTCGGGCCGCTCCAGCGAGATGCGGGTGACGACATAGCCGCCGCGCGAATGGCCGACCAGATGGTAGGGCTTCTTGCCGAGCTTATCGAGAAAGCGCGATGGCGTGCTGCACGATGGCGTGCATCGTGTAGTCGGCGTCGGACTTCGGATTGTCGGTGTAGCCCTGGCCGAGCTTGTCGAAGGCGATGACGTTGTGCCAGGCCTTGAGCACCGGGAAGTTGAGCGCCCAGGTCTTGGCCGAGCTCGCGCCGTCGCTGGCGCCGAACTGCGCGCCGTGGATCATGACGACGCGTTCGCCTTCGCCCTGATCGAAATAGCGCGTGCGGATGCCGTCGACGTCGAGCCACTTCTCCTCGCCCATGTCGGCGTTGGCGGGTACGTAGTTGCGGGCGGCCGCGGCAGGCCTTTGCCAGTGTGTCAGTTGCCATGGGCGACCCCCTCGATGAACTCAGTGACGACACGATTGAACTCGGCGGCGCGCTCGCGGAAGCTGTGATGGCCGGCCTGATTGACGATGTGCAGGCTCGTGCGCGGCTGCTTCTTGGCGATCAGGTCGTAGAGCTCCATGCCGAGATCGAGCGGTGCGGTCGGGTCGTTGTAGCCCCAGAACAGCATGATCGGGCGCTGCATCCCGATCGTGTTCGAGCTTGGAGAAGAACTCATCCTTGTCCTCGACGAGCTCCGGCAGGAATCGCGTGTGCAGGAAGCCCTCATCCTTCATCTTCGCGATCGCGACCTTGTTCTTCGGCAGCTCCGTGATCTTCTGCTTCATCTCGATCCAGGCGTTGGTCACGTGCTGGGTCGTGCAGGAATATTTCTCGTAGGTCCAGCGCGACGCTTCGAGCGTGCCGGCCTTGTAAGGGTTTGATCGCGAACACGATCTCGTTGCGGCCCGGACCGGGTGAGGCTGTGTTGCTGTCGATCAGCACGCAGCTCTCGATCAGGCGCGGATAGTCGAGCGTCGTGCGCGCGACCACGTAGCCGCCGCGGCTGTGGCCGACGACATTGTAAGGGCCCTTATCCAGCGCCTTGAGGAAGCCCACGAAGTGGCGGACTGACGCCGCCATTGTCCAGTCCTCGTCGCGCTTGGGATTGTCGGTGTAGCCCTGGCCGAGCCGATCGACCGAGATCACGTGGAACTTCTTGGCGAGCTCCGCGAAGTTGAGGTGGAAGTCTTCGGCATTGGCGCCGCCGGACGAGTCGCCCTTGGTGCCGCCGTGCACCAGCACCACTCGTCGGCCGCTGCCGGCCTCGAAATAACGCGTGCGGATGCCGTCGACATCGACCCACTTCTCTCCGTACTCCTGCAGAAACATGAGCTTGCCCTCTTCTAGCTCTTAGCGCAGGTTGAGTGTCGCCCTTGGGATCAAGCAGATCGCGCAGCCAATCGCCGAGCAGGTTCAGCCCGAGCACGGTAATGAAAATCCCGAGCCCGGGGAATACCGCGATCCACCACGCGCCCACCACGTAGGAACGTCCTTCCGCCACTGCGCCAACTTCAGTTCACGGTCAGGTTGGCGGCCTTGATCGGCTCCGCCCACTTCTTGATCTCGCTCTCGATGAAGGTCTGCATGTAGGCGGGCGAGCGGCGCTCCGGCGCGACCACGGTCGCTCCGATCTCCCGAAGCCGTGCCTGCACCGCCGGCGTGTCGACCACGGTCGAAGCCGCGCTGTTGAGCTTCTGCACGATTGCCGCGGGCGTGTTGTTTGGAAGATACAATCCGCTCCAGGTCGCGGCGTCGAAATCCGTCAGCCCCTGCTCATGCAACGGAACGATCGACGGAGAGATCGGCGATCGCGTCCTGGTCAGGATACCGATCGCCGTGATCTGCTTGCTTTCGATCTGCGCCATCGACGTGGAAAGGAAGTTGCACGTGTAGTCGATGCGTCCGGCTATCAGGTCCTGCATGGCCGACGTGCTGCGGTAAGGGACATGCACGACGTTGACGCCCAGCGCCATGTTGAGACGCGCGCAAGCGAGATGATTGGCCGTCCCGGTGCCGCCGGAGCCGTATTGCATGGTCTTCTGATGGACCTTCGTATAGGACGCGAACTCCTGCAGCGTGGTGGCCGGCAGGTCCTTGCGCGCGAGCAGCACGATCGGCTGCTCAAGCAGCAGCCCGACCGGAGCGAAGTCGGCTACGGCGTTGTAGGGCGGGTTCTTGTACAGCGTCGGCGCGATAGCATGGGTGCCGACCGTTCCGACCAGGAACTGATAGCCGTCGGGCGCGGCCTTCGCGACGCGGTTGGAACCGGTGATTCCGCCGCCGCCCGGGACATTGTCGACGATGACCGTCCGGCCCAGCGCCTCGCCCAGAGGGCCCGAGAGAATGCGTCCGACCACGTCGCCGGCGGTACCGGCGGCAAACGTGACAACCATGGTGACCGGCCGGGTCGGCCAGTCTTGGGCGGTCGCCGGCGTGGCTGCGGCCGCGGCCGCGATGACGACGATGCGCAGCATGAATTGGAATCTCCCTCGCCAGGACCTATGCTGCCCTGGATCGCAGTCGTGATGGAAGCCCAATTAATCCTCGCTCGCCAATCCGCCTCCGCCCAGCAATGCTCGCGACTCCAGCCCCTGCTTGGCGATTGTGGTCTGCCAGCCGCGTTTGGCTGATGGACAGCGGGATCGCAATGTCGGATACCGCAATTGTCTTATCCACGCAAGTGGCGCTGGCCGCAGGGCCAGAAGATCGCGATGTCGATCGGGCTCGCGTTCGAGGCGTTCACCTATCGCAGCCAGTTCAATACGCTGGGAGGCGCTGCGCGCGCCGGCAACAATCCGAGCCCGCTGTCGCTGTCATACGCCGAATACGGATGGAAGGCCGGCGTGTGGCGCCTGATGGAAACCCTCGATCGCTACGGCCTGCGCGCCAACATGTCGGTCAGCGCACAAGCCGCCGAGCAGCATCCCAACGTCATCGCCGCGGTGATCAAGGCCGGGCACGAGATCAACGGTCACGGATGGGTCAACGACGTCCATCCCCACGACAACGAGGAAGAGGAGGCGGATATACGCCGGTGCACCGCCGTGCTGACGCAGGTCGCAGGCGCGCCGCCAGTCGGCTGGACGGGTCCGGGCAGCGCCGGCTCGCAGCACACGCTCTCGATCCTGAAAGAGCTCGGCTATCTGTGGAACGGCGACGACGCGAGCGACGACCTGCCGTTCCTGCGCGCGACCGACCAAGGTCCGATGGTGATCATGCCGCGCACGAACATTCCTCACAATGATCTCGCCATGTGGCTTGCACCGCGCAACCCCCCCAGCATCATCTGGGAGGGATTCAAGAACACGTTCGATCAGCTCTATTCGGAAGGGGAAGCGGGCGCCCCGAAGTGGATGGAAATCACGCTGCACTGTCACATCGGCGGACGGCCGACCTTGCAGCCTGTGATTCGCCAGTGCTTCGAGTACGCCAAGCAGCACGACGGCGTCTGGTTCGCCCGCCGCCGCGACGTTGCGGCGTGGGCATTGGAACACGAGCAGGCGCCACGATAGGTCCGCTTTGCCGGCAGCGGACTCGTTTTGCTCAATGTGAGTTCTTCGCATTTTGACCCAAGCCGATATTCACCGGTCCGTTCGGCACTATACCCTGGGTCAGATCAACTAAACGAACGAGTAATTTTCTTTCACAGGTAATCCAGGCAATAGCGTCTCCTCCGCGCCCGCTGGACCGTGCGACTGGGCTGGCGCTCAACCCGCATCAAAGGGTGAGCACGTTTGGTGCGACGGACACGCAGCCCCGCAAATTAACGGAGGACAAGATGAAGCAAGTCATCAGGATAACAATGTTGGCCGTCGGTACGATGACCGCTTTCGCGAGCATTCCCGCACAGGCACAGAACCAAGTGTGTATTCCAGGCCGGGGGTGCGTACGCGCAACCCAGGCAGCCTACAATGCGTGCTTCGAACTCTCCCAGGCACGAGGCGTGAGCGAGCAAAGTAATAGGGGCGAGAGGTGGTTTATCTATCAGTGCCTCAAGGGCAGAGTAGCGAAAGCAAAAGGCTCTCAGTGAGCAATTCTTGTCCGCTGGTCGCCCAGCACAGCAATCTCCGCCTAAATGGGTCACGTGCCGGGCGAGTTCTGACGAGCTTCTGCGTGCGGACGAGTATGTTCGCCACCGACGACACGTGCCTGCGCGATCCTCGTGGTGGCATCAACTGCTGCACTCGCGGCGAAGGCCACCACCTTGACGGTTCCAATCGTTTTCATTGCCCAGACGATCCGAGGAAGTACGGAACCCGGGCGGCGCAGCTCACTTGATTTCCGCACGCCCGGACCGGATTGGCCGAACGCTCTCCGCAACGGCGTCGTAGATCGCCAGCGCATCAAGCACCTGACCCTGGTAGCAGACAATGCGTGCATGCATCATCTCGAGCAACGCTTCGCTGATTTTTTCGGTGGGGATCGATCCGGCGTTCTCCCGCTCCTCGATGACAGTGAGCAGCTGCAGGTCGCGCGCCGCGCATCCGCGTGTGAACGAGCCCGCAGCCGCAGCATGCGTCATCGCGCTAACAATGACCGTTGCGAGCATCCATGATGTCGGGCGGAATATCCAACGCATCTCATCCTCCTCGGCAACAGAAAATACATGGCACAATCAACTACGGTGCGCAGCTGGCGGCCGACCGGCCGCCGCTGCAATGGGTCGCTATCACCGGCCCGCTTCAGGGTCACGCGCGAGCGTTGAACGGATAGTCGGATCCGGGTCAGAGCCGACGTACTTGCCGTTAACGAACACGTCGTTCGCGGGGTTCGTGCCGTACTTCTTGGGCGCGGCAAGTGCGCTGGATGCAGTGGCGATGGCGATGGTGATGGCGAGTGCGGTTTTGGCGAACATGGCGTATCTCCTGCGGGTTGGTCGGTCACACCTCATCCGGTGTGCGCGTGCATTTAGAGCCCGCAGGGTCGTGACGTGAATCATCTGGAGGTCCCGCGACCGGATACCACCACAGGGGCGTCAAACGTCGCTTGGAGAAGCAAGAGCCTTGATAATAAGGGACTTCTCGCCTTTGGAACCGACAGTAGTAGAGTATGCATAGGTCCTGGTAGTGAAGTATCAAAATCAGGTCGGCCGGAGAAACGCCCGGCGGGGACGGGCGAAAGTGCGATCGAGGCGTATGCCAGAAGTCTCAGAGGTGCATAAGCAGAGACGCTCCCCGACGTTTCGTTTCCCCGCAATTCATCAAAGATATCACGACTATCACCGTGGTCTGCATCTGCGATTATACGTTCGGTTAGATCGATTGAGCCAAAATCAGGCCTGTTGGCCGATGGCGTGGAATCGCAGGACAACATCCCCTAGGGGTGGCAATTCCACACATTCAAATGTCATGGAAAAGCAAAACGGCACCTGCACGCTTGATCATTGGCGAAGCGGGCAATGTTCCTCGCCACCCACCGTGATTGACATTCCGTTCTCCCAGTTGGGTGAATTCGTCTATCACTGCCATATCTTCGAACACGAGGATTGGGGCATGATGGCGAAGAGCCGTGCCGGCGCCCAATTGATGTAGCGTCACGCGAGATATCGCATAGCGGCCAGAACTTCTTCCCGTGTTGCGCAGTTCAGCTGCAGAGGCTGCTATTCTCCCGCAACCGGAGCAGCGCATGGCTTACAGACTTTCGGCGGTTCTTGCCTTGATGGCGTTTGGCGGCTGGCTTGCAGGTAGTGCCGCCGCACAACAACCGGCAGGTCCGGCCGCTGTAGGTGTGGTCCGGGCCGAGCGACAGCAGATAACTCAGACCGATGAATTCGTTGGTAGGGTCCAGGCAGTGGGCCGCGTCACCATCGTTGCGCGAGTTACAGCGTTTCTCGAGAAGAGGCCGTTTGTTGAAGGCTCGGAAGTCAAAAAAGGCGATCTCCTTTATCAGCTCGAACAGCCACCGTTTCAGGCTCAGGTTGACGCTGCGAAGGCCAGCATCGATCAGCTGGATGCGCAGCATCGAAACGCCCAGATCTCACTCACGCGCGCTCGGGACTTGCTGGAGAAAAGCGCCGGACCGCAAGCGACTGTCGATGCCGCGCTCGCCACCGAGCGCGCTTTGGCGGCGCAGATCGATGGCGCCAAGGCGCAGCTCAAGACCGCTGAGATCAATCTCGGCTACACCGAAATCCGCGCCCCCATCGACGGCAAGATCAGCAGCAGCGGCGTTACAGAAGGCAATGTGGTATCGCCGACCACCGGGACATTGGCGATGCTCGTCAGCCAGGATCCGATGTACGTGATTTTTCCGGTTTCGCAGCGCGCCGTGCTCGATCTACGCAACAGATATGCTGGCAAGGGTGGTTTCAATGCAGTGGTGCTGAAGCTGCGGCTGCCGGACGGCAGGATCTACCAGCAGGATGGCCGGGCTGACTACGTATCGCCCACCGTGAGCGAGAACACCGATACGATCACACTACGCGGCATCTTTCCCAACCCGGTATTGGTCTCGGCGCAGCCAGGACAGCCCACCGTTCGTGAACTCACGGATGGCGAATTCGTCACCGTCCTCGTCGAGGGCGTGCAGCCAATCACCGTCCTGGCAATCCCTCGCGCAGCCGTCCTGTCCGACCAGCAGGGCGATTACGTGTATGTGGTCGATGCGCAGAACAGAGCCCAGGTTCGGCGAATTCAATTGGGACAGTCGACCCCGTCCACTGCGGTCATCACGAACGGACTATCGGAAGGCGAGCTCGTCATCAGCGAAGGCCTGCAGCGTGTGCGTCCCGCGCAGGAGGTGTCTGCCGGCCCTGCCAGTCCGACGCCGGCAATCCCGCCCTCGTCGGTGGGTCAGGGCGGAGCGTCCCGCGTCAATTCGCCCAGCCAGACCGGGAAAGGAACCGGCGCGAACTCGGGAGCCAAGAAATGATTTCGTCCATCTTCGTCGATCGTCCAAGGCTCGCGGTCGTCATTGCCGTGGTCATCACGATCGCGGGGCTGCTGGCCTTGACCCGCATTCCGGTCGCGCAATTTCCCGACATCGTTCCGCCGCAGGTGGTCGTCTCCGCCACCTATCCGGGAGCGTCCGCCGCGGTCGTCGAATCGAGTGTCGCCCAGCCGATCGAGGCGCAGGTGGTCGGCGTGGACAAAATGATCTACATGAAATCGGCGAGCGGCGACGATGGTACCTATACCTTGACGGTCAGCTTTCTGCTCGACAGCGATCCCGACATCGATACCGTCAACGTCAACAACCGTGTGCAGACGGCGCTTACCAAGCTTCCGCCCGAGGTGCAGCTGCAGGGCCTGACGATTCAGAAGAAATCGTCAGCTATCCTGCAATTTCTTGCCCTCTACAGCGAAAACGGCGAGCAGGATCCACTGTTTATCTCGAACTACGCCGTCATCAACGTGCTCGACGTGTTGTCGCGCATCCCCGGCGTGGGACAAGCGGGGCTGTTCGGCACGCTCAATTATTCAATGCGCATCTGGTTCGACACCAAGCGGCTCGACAGCCTCGCCCTTACGCCGGCAGACGTGATCGCCGCGATACAAGCGCAGAACATCCAGGCGCCCATCGGCCGGATCGGCGCTCGCCCGATCGGAAACGATCAGCAATTTCAAATCAACCTGCAGACGCAGGGCCGACTCACCACGCCCGAACAGTTCGCGAGCATTGTGTTGCGCGCCAATCCCGATGGCTCTTTGCTGCGCGTCCGCGACGTCGCCCGGGTGGAGCTCGGCGCCCAGAATCAGGACGTGGAGAGCCGTATCGACGGTCGGCCCGCGGTTGGATTGCGCATCAATCTGGCCCCAGGCGCCAACGCGGTCCAGACCGCCGCCTTGGTACGGGCCGCTATGGACCGCTTGAGCAGACAGTTTCCGCCGGGCCTCAAGTACATTGTGAACTACGACTCGACGACCTTCGTTTCGGATACCATCCACGATGTGTTGATCACCCTCGGGATCGCCTTCGCTCTCGTGATCATCGTCGTATTTTTCTTTCTTGGCAGTCTGCGCGCTACGCTTATTCCCGCGGTCGCGGTGCCGGTCAGCGTGATCGGTAGCTTCGCAATTCTGCTGTTGTTGGGCTACTCCGCCAACACGATCTCGCTTCTCGCGATGGTGCTCGCTATCGGCATTCTGGTCGATGATGCCATTGTGGTCGTCGAGAACGTTGAGCGCGTGATAGAAGAGGAGCCGGAACTCTCCCCCGCTGCAGCTACGAAAAAGGCGATGACTGAAATCACCGCACCGATCATTGCTATTACCCTCGTGCTGCTCTCGGTGTTCGTGCCGGTCGCATTCATCCCCGGCGTTTCGGGAACGCTGTTCCGGCAATTCGCAGTGACGATCAGCGTTTCGATGCTGATTTCGGCGGTCATTGCGCTGACCCTGTCCCCCGCCCTATGCGCCGTCTTTCTCCGACGCCAGGGCAGACGGCGTGGTCCGATGGCTTGGGTGCTGCGCCGGATCGACAATGTCCGTGACGGGTATGCATCAGTCGTGAGGCGTCTGGTACGGATGTCGAGTTTGAGTGTGGTCATCGTTCTCGCTTGTGCCGCCGGTGCTTATTTGGTCTCGCTGCGGACCCCGACCGGCTTCTTGCCGGAGGAGGATCAAGGCGCCTTCTTCGTCTCCGTGCAATTGCCGGACGACGCGTCTGTTTCGCGCACCGGAGAGGCGGCTTCACGGGTCGAGGCATTGCTGAAATCCATGCCGCAGGTCCAGCAGGTGTTCACGGTCGTCGGCTTTTCGATCATCGACGGCGCCAACGAATCCAACGCGGCCCTGGTTGTTCCGATCCTCAAGCCGTTCGCGGACCGAGCTGGCGCGGCCAACTCCGCGCAAGCACTGATCGCGCGCATTTTCGGTGCAGGACAAGAAATTCGCACCGCGACGGTCATTCCCTTCAATCTGCCTCCGATCATCGGATTGTCGACGACCGGCGGTTTTGAATACGACCTCGAAGCTCTGGAGGGACAGGAACCTGCCCAGATGAACAGCGTCATGCAAGGGTTGGTGGCCAATGCCAATCGCGACCCTCGGCTTGTCCGCGTATTTTCGAGCTATACAGCCAGCAAGCCCTCGATCTTCCTCGATATTGATCGCGAAAAGGCGCAGGCGCTGGGGCTCAGCGTGGTCGAGGTGTTCAACGCTCTCCAGGCCACGTTGGGCGGCATCTTCATCAACAATTTCAATTTGTTCGGACGCATCTGGCAGGTCAACATCGAGGGCGAGGCGGCCGACCGTCGCGACGTCTCGGCGCTGTGGCAGATCTACGTGCGCAACAAATTTGGGAACGCGGTTCCTTTGCGCTCGATTGCGGACGCGCGCATCGTCGTCGGCCCGCAGGTGATCACGCGCTACAACAACTATCGCGCGATCCCGATCCAGGTGGGCCGGCGCCGGGTACGTCCTCCGGCACAGCGCTGGCCGCTATGACGGAGATATCAGCGCGGACGTTGCCGCCCGGCTACAGCTTCGAGTGGACGGGGACGGCCTATCAGGAGGTTTCAGCCGCGGGGCAGACAGGTGCGCTAATTGGTCTCGCCGTGCTGTTCGCGTTCCTGTTTCTCGTCGGGCTCTACGAGAGTTGGATCATCCCCTTTCCGGTGCTGTTGTCGGTGCCTATCGGCGTGTTGGGCGCGCTCGTCGGCATTCTGCTCTTTCGCCTCTCGCTCGATCTCTACGCACAAATCGGCCTGGTGGTGCTGATCGCGTTGTCCGCCAAGAACGGCATCCTGATCGTCGAATTCGCCAAGGACCAGCGCGAGCAGGGCAAGGACATAAGGGAAGCGGCAGTAATGGGGGCAAGAATGCGTTTTCGCGCGGTGATGATGACCTCGCTCGCGTTCATTTTCGGCGTTTATCCTTTGGTGGTTGCTCAGGGCGCCGCGGAGATTAGTCGGCACGACGTCGGTACACCAGTTTTCGCCGGCATGATCGCTGCGAGCTCCATTGGGATCTTCGTGATCCCGATGCTTTACGTCACCTTCCAGAGCATGCGCGAACGGACCAGCGTGTTGTTCAAACGCAGAAAGCTTCACCAAACCGGAACAGCTTAGTCTGGCTGTGTCATTCAAATATGTCGTGGGGCCGGGAAGGTTGCTCCGATGACAAAAGTTATCACTCATCGAAGATTGTGGAGAGACGGTCACGGGGGCACGCAGAGTGACGCGCAAGACTTTGAGCGGCGGAGTTCACGAAAGAGATCCTGATCAATATGGTCAAAGGTTTACTGGAACATACGAATTGACAGCGTTTGATCTTTGGACTTCAGCCTAAATTCAAGGCTCGTGGTTTGCCGGCCGATCGTCGAGATCGACTAGGCTTGGGTAGAAACATATCCTGCGGACCACCACGGAGGCGAAGCGCATGTGGTGTTCCAGCGCAGAGCGCCGGTGTGCAATTGCGATGAGCAGAGCCGCCCGCCCGCCAAGCCGCTTTGGTCGTTCGCGCCGGCTCCGCTGGTCCGTGTTATGCGCCGCCATTCTTCTCGCTTCCTGTAAGCCTGCCGGCGTATTGGATCCCCAAGGGCCGATCGCTTCGGCGCAGCGACTTCTCCTCATCAATTCGACGGCGATCATGCTGGTCGTCGTGGTTCCCGTAATCGTGGCTACCTTGGCGTTCGCCTGGTGGTACCGGTCCTCCAACACGCACGCCACCCGGAGTTCGGACGAGTCCTGATGAAGGGCGCGTCGAGTTCGTCGTGTGGTCGATCCCGACATTGACGGTAATTTTGCTTGGCGGTGTTATTTGGATCGGGTCCCATCAACTCGATCCGCGAGCACCGATCGCCGCGAAATCCGACCCGCTGCGCGTAGACGTCGTGTCGCTCGATTGGAAATGGCTGTTCATCTACCCCGATCTTGGTGTCGCAGCCGTCAATCAACTGGTCATTCCAGCGGGAACGCCCGTAAAATTTCGGCTCACCTCGGCGACGGTGATGAATTCGTTCTTCGTGCCGCAGCTTGGGAGCCAGATCTACACAATGGGCGGCATGATCACTCATCTCAACCTTCTCGCGGACGGGTCGGGCGAGTATCCCGGCTTTTCGGCAAATTTCAGCGGGGACGGTTTTTCCTGGATGCGGTTCGTCGTCAAGTCGGTGTCCGCTGGCGATTTCAATGCTTGGCTCGAGCAGACGCGCGGCACCGGATCCGGCCTCGACGCTGCCAGCTACGCCGAACTGGCAAAGCCGAGCCAAAACGTGCCGCCCACAAGCTATCGCTTGGTGGAGCCGAAGCTGTTCGAGCGCGTCCTCGACCAGACGACGGCGAGCCCAGGAACCGCACATCCGCCAATGCGTAAGGCCGGAGGTTGACATGCTGGGGAGGCTGACCTGGTCGGCAATTCCGTTCGACGAGCCGCTGCCGCTGCTCAGCGGGGCAGTGGTCGGCGTCGTCATTTTGGCGATCCTCGTGACCGTCACCGTAAAAGGCTGGTGGCCATATCTGTGGCGCGAATGGCTGACCAGCGTCGATCACAAGCGCATTGGCGTCATGTACCTGGCGCTGGGCCTGGTCATGCTGCTGCGCGGGTTTTCCGATGCGATCATGATGCGCACACAGCAGGCGATCGCGATCGGCAGTGCGCAGGGATACTTGCCCCCACAGCACTACGACCAGGTCTTGTCGGCGCACGGTACGATCATGATCTTTTTCGTGGCGATGCCGCTCGTCATCGGGCTGATGAACTTTGCCGTGCCGTTGCAACTCGGGGTGCGCGATGTCGCCTTTCCCGTACTCAATTCAGTCAGCCTCTGGCTCACCGCAACGGGCGCTCTGCTGATCAATCTGTCGCTCGTCATCGGTAATTTCGCCCGCACCGGCTGGATGGCCTATCCGCCGCTTTCCGAGCTCGCCTTTTCGCCCGACGTCGGCGTCGATTACTACCTCTGGTCATTGCAGATCTCGGGCATCGGCACCTTGCTGACCGGCATCAATTTCGTGACAACGATTCTAAAACTGCGCGCGCCAGGCATGACCTATTTCCGCATGCCGGTGTTCTGCTGGACCGCACTGGCCGCAAATCTGTTGATCGTTGCCGCGTTCCCGATTCTGACCGCGACCTTCATGATGCTGCTGCTCGACCGTCACGTCGGCATGCATTTCTTTACCAATGATGCCGGCGGCAACCAGATGATGTATGTCAATTTGTTCTGGGCATGGGGGCATCCTGAGGTCTACATCCTGATCCTGCCTGCCTTCGGCGTCTTTTCTGAAGTGGTCGCGACTTTTTCCGGCAAGGGACTGTTCAGCTACCGTTCGATGGTTTGGGCGACACTCGCGATTTGTATCCTCTCTTTCATGGTCTGGCTGCATCATTTTTTCACGATGGGCGCGGGCGCTGACGTCAACGCGTTCTTCGGGATCATGTCGTCGATTATCGCGGTGCCGACCGGCGTCAAAGTCTTCAACTGGCTGTTCACGATGTTCCGCGGTCGGATCGTGTTTCAAACGCCGATGCTGTTTGCAGTCGGCTTCATCGTCACGTTTGTTATCGGCGGCCTGACTGGCGTCTTGCTGGCGGTGCCGCCGGTCGATTTCGTGCTACACAACAGCGCGTTCCTGGTCGCCCATTTTCACAATGTCATTATTGGCGGCGTCGTGTTCGGCGCGCTGGCGGGTATCAACTACTGGTTCCCGAAGGCGTTCGGGTTCACCCTCGACGAACGCTTCGGCCACGCCAGTTTCTGGTGCTGGCTCATCGGCTTTTATCTCGCCTTCATGCCTCTCTACGCGTTGGGGCTGATGGGGATGACCCGGCGCCTTGGACACATTCCCGATCCTAGCTGGCAGCCGTTGCTGCTGGTCGCGGCGGCCGGCGCGATCGTGATTTTCTGCGGAATCCTCTGCCAGGTCGCGCAGCTCTATGTCAGCATCCGCACGCGTGAGCAGCGCCGCGACCGGACCGGCGACCCATGGAACGGTCGAACCCTGGAGTGGTCGACCTCTTCGCCGCCGCCCGCCTACAATTTTGCGGTGCTGCCCAGGGTCGAGACGATCGACGCGTTCTGGCAGATGAAGCGCACTGGGCGAGCCCCGGTGGCACCGGCTTATGAAGCGATCGAAATGCCGCGCAACAGCCCTGCCGGTTTCATTACCGCCTTCTTTGCGACCGTCATGGGTTTTTCGCTCATCTGGCACATCTGGTGGCTGGCAATTCTCAATTTTCTCGCCGCCGTCATCGTGGTCCTGATAGCCGGTTGGAGCATCAAGCGTGAAGAGGAAATCTCGGCTGCCGAAGTTGCGCGAATGGAACGGGCCCGGTGAGATGAGACGACCTGCATGACAATCGTAACGACATTAGACAGAACTCAAACCGCGGTTCCAACTGAGCTCGCGCACGGCCGCGGCGGCGGCGGGCCGGCTCCCAAGCGAATCGTCGTCGCTTATGGATTTCTGGATTTTCATCCTCAGCGACATGGTCATGTTCTCGGCGCTGTTCGCGGCCTATGCGGTCTTGTCGGGCAATAACGCCGGCGGACCGACCGGGCCCGAGTTGTTCAATCTCCGCAACGTCTTCATCTCGACGATGTGTCTGCTGTTGTCGAGCTATACATGCGGGATCGGCGTGCTGGCCGCCGAACGGAGGCAGCCAACGCACTTCCTGGTCTTCGCAATCTTCACATTCGCGCTCGGTGCGGCCTTTCTGATCATCGAGGCTACTGAATTTGCCGGCATGGTGGCGAAGGGCGCCGGGCCCTGGCGCAGCGCCTTTCTATCCAGCTTCTTCACTTTAGTGGGGACCCACGGCGTCCACGTCGCCTGCGGTTTGGTCGCGCTCGTCTACCTGGTGGCCCAGGCGCGCGTTCATGGCCTCCAGCCCGCTGTGCTGCGGCGCCTGTTGTGCTGGAGCCTGTTTTGGCACGCGCTGGATATCGTCTGGGTCGGCGTTTTCACCCTGGTCTATCTGATGGGAGGCCATTGATGGACAATCCCGAGCGCGTGTTCGACGATCGGACGCCGGGTGTCGAAGAGCATGAGCCCACGGCCAGCTATCTGTCGTACTCGGCGGGTCTGGGGCTCGCTATCATTGCGACGATCGCTTCTTTCATCGTGGCGCAGACCAATCTGCTGTGGCCCCCGGGCATCCCGGTCGGGTTGATCGTACTCGCCTTGGCGCAGATCGGCGTCCATCTCGTCTTCTTTTTGCATCTGGGCAGCGGGCCCGACAGCACAAACAATATTCTGGCTCTCGCCTTTGGCGTGCTGATCGTCTTTCTCGTCATCGCCGGCTCTGTCTGGATCATTGCCAACCTAGACAGTAACATGATGCCGATGCCGCAATGAGCGGAGAAAGCTATTATAAGGCTTGTCTCACCATGAACTGCACGAAACCTGCGAAAGCGCTATCATAGCCTCCCCCCGCGATCAGCTGTGGAGCTCTCTTTCCTCCTCGAGGGCCGGACCAAAAAATCAAAATGGCTCGCTGTGGCGTAACGGCAGGGTATCAAAAAAATCAAACTCGGCAGAACTGCGCGCGCAAGCCTGGACCGACGGTGATTCTGTCGGATGGCGATGTCGTCTTCCAGCCATGCAAAGTTGAGCACGCAGGTCTGTCAGATGCCGTAGACGGACGAGTGCTGATCTACATTAGATAAGAAAAGGCGTTTGATAACGTCGAGCGTCGCTATCCGGCTAAGCAGTACGTTCTAGTGGACGACGTGCTGCGCGTCTTGATAGCGGTCAAACAGTTCTGGGCAGCGCGTAACGAGCGTGTTCCTGCGACCGGAAACCTATGCTCACGACCACGAAAGTGGTCAGCGCCTTCCCGCCCGGGACAACATCGCTTCCCTGTGTCCAGCCTAAAGGTGCTGCAATGAAACCAACCAGGGCGCTCCACGAACTCGGCCAGAGCCTATGGCTCGACAATGTCACTCGCGAGCTGCTGAACAGCGGTACGCTGCAACGCTACATCGACGAGCTTCTCGGTGACGGGGCTCACGTCGAACCCCACGATTTTCGATCATGCGATCAAGAGCAGCACGACCTATGACGGGGACATTGCCCGCAAGGCGTCCTTCGGCAGAAGCCGCGAGAGGACCTGTTCTTCGAACTGGCACTGGCGGATCTGACCCGGGCCGCCGAGCTGTTCCAGCCCGTCTTCGCCCGCACCGACGGGGTGGACGGCTGGGTGTCACTCGAGGTCTCACCCCTTCTGGCCCATGACACCAACGGCACCCTCGCGGCCGCGCGCAATCTGCATCGGCGCGCCGGCAAGCCCAACCTCTTCATCAAGATTCCCGGCACCCCGGAAGGACTGCCCGCCATCGAAGCGGCGATCTTCGCCGGCGTTCCGGTCAATGTCACATTGCTCTTCTCTCGGGAGCAATACATCGCGGCAGCCGAAGCCTACCTGCGCGGCGTCGAGCGGCGCATCGAGGCGGGGCTGAACCCGGCGGTCGCCTCGGTCGCATCGCTCTTTGTCAGCCGTTGGGACGTCGCGGTCAGCGGCAAGGTCCCGGGCGAGCTGACCAATCGGCTCGGCATCGCGGTCGCCCAGCGCACCTATAAGGCGTATCAGGAACTGCTTGCTTCAGCGCGCTTCCAGCGCGCCGCCAATGCCGGTGCCCGGGCCCAGCGCCTGCTCTGGGCCAGCACCGGCACCAAGGACCCAACTGCCTCCGACACGCTCTATGTGAAGGCGCTCGCCGCGCCCTTCACGGTCAACACCATGCCGGAGAGCACTCTCAAGGCGTTCGGGGATCACGGCGAGGTCGGCGAGACCCTCGCACCGGACGGAGGCGACTGCGAGGCGGTTCTGGCCAGCTTCGCCAAGGCGGGTATCGATATCGACGCGCTCGCGGTCCGGCTCCAGGACGGAGGGTGCCGCGTCCTTCGTCAAGTCCTGGAACGACCTGATGGTCTGCATCGATTCCAAGAGCGCCGTGCTCCGCAAGGCGAGCTGACTCAGATGACAGTCGAGTCACGCAGTGCACCAAAGTCGGCGAGGGAACAATCGATGAGCATCGCCGGCTTTGCGCATGCGCCCCGCCTGGGCGGCGCTGGAGAAGCACTACCACAAGATAAAGGGCGTTCATCTCAGACAGCTCTTCGCCGACGATCGCGAGCGTGGGCGAGAGGCTGGCGGTCGAGGCCGCCGGGATCTATCTCGACTATTCCAAGAACCGGATCACCGACGAAACCCTGAGGCTCCTGCTTCAGCTTGCCGACGAAGTCGGGGTTGCGGGAGCGCATCGACGCCATGTTCCGGGGCGACAAGATCAACGTCTCGGAGAACCGCGCGGTGCTTCACGTCGCCCTGCGTGCGCCGCGGGGCGCTTCCATCATGCACGACGGCCAGAATGTGGTGCCCGAGGTCCATGCCGTTCTGGACAGGATGGCAGATTTTGCTCGTCGGGTGCGCAGCGGTGCCTGGAAGGGCCATACGGGCAAGCGCATTCGCAATGTGATCAATATCGGCATCGGCGGATCGGATCTTGGGCCGGTCATGGCCTACGAAGCGCTCAAGCACTACAGCGAGCGGACCATGACCTTCCGCTTCGTCTCCAATGTCGACGGCACGGATTTCGTCGAGGCGGTGCGCGATCTCGATCCCGCAGAGACGCTTGTTCATCATCTCCTCCAAGACCTTCACCACGCTGGAGACCATGACCAACGCGCATACTGCGCGCGACTGGCTGCTGGCCGGCCTGAAGGCTGACGAGGCCATTGCCAGACATTTCGTCGCCGTCTCGACCAATGCCCAGGAAGTGGCAAAGTTCGGCATCGACACCGCCAACATGTTCGGCTTCTGGGATTGGGTCGGCGGACGTTACTCGATGGATTCGGCCATCGGCCTCTCGACCATGCTCGCCATCGGTCCGGACAATTTCCGCGCCATGCTGGATGGCTTCCACCAGGTCGACGAACATTTCCGCACCGCGCCGTTCGAGCGCAACCTGCCGGTCCTGATGGGTCTGCTCGCCGTCTGGTACAACAATTTCTTTGGCGCCCAGACCGTCGCTGTGCTGCCGTATGAGCAGTATCTGAAGCGCTTCCCTGCCTATCTCCAGCAGCTCACCATGGAGAGCAACGGCAAGCACGTGACCTGGGACGGCGTCGCGGTGGACTACGACACCGGGTCCGATTTACTGGGGCGAGCCAGGCACCAACGGCCAGCATTCCTTCTATCAGCTGATCCACCAGGGCACCCGGCTGATCCCCTGCGATTTCATCGCGTTCGCGCAGAGCCTGAACCCTGTGGGCAGACATCAGGACATGCTGCTTGCCAATGTCTTCGCCCAGACGGAGGCGCTGGCCTTCGGCAAGACCGCCGAGCAAGTCGAGGCGGAAGGCACGCCCGACTGGCTCGTGCCGCACCGGCTGTTCGAGGGTAATCGTCCCTCGAACACCCTGCTGCTGGACGCCTTGACGCCAGCCGCATTGGGCAAGCTCGTCGCGCTCTACGAGCATAGCGTCTTCACCCAGGGCACGATCTGGCAGATCGATTCCTTCGATCAATGGGGCGTGGAGTTGGGCAAGGCTCTCGCCCAGCGGATCATTCCGCAACTCGAGAGCGCGACGGAACCCAAGCTCGAGCACGACAGTTCGACCAATGCACTGATCCGGCGCTATCGCAAGATCAAGGGAGCCGGCTGATGCGATCGAGCATCGCTGTCCGAGGGAGGGTTAGCCCGTGCAACTGGGAATGATCGGCCTCGGCCGCATGGGATCGAATATGGTGCGCCGCCTCTTGAAGGGCGGCCATGAATGTGTGGTGCTCGACAGGTCCCCAAAGGCGGTTGCAGATCTGGTGAAGGAAAAGGCGGTCGGCGCCGCCTCGCTGGCGGAGTTCGCCAAGAGCCTGACGAAGCCGCGCGCAGTCTGGCTCATGGTGCCGGTCGGCGCGGTGGACGCAACCATTGCCGATCTGCTGCCCCATCTCGAGCGCGGCGATATCGTGATCGACGGTGGCAACTCCTATTACGTCGACGACATCCGTCGAGCCACAGAGCTGACGCCCAAGGGCATCCACTATGTCGACGTCGGCACCAGCGGTGGCGTCTGGGGTCTCGAGCGCGGCTATTGCATGATGATTGGCGGCGAGAGCGATGCGGTGAGGCATCTCGACCCGATCTTCGCCACTCTCGCACCAGGCCGCGGCGATATCCCGTCGAACGCCGGGACGCGACAAGCTCCATGCGGGACATCCGAGCAGGGCTATCTGCATTGCGGGCCCAACGGCGCCGGCCATTTCGTCAAAATGATTCACAACGGAATCGAGTACGGCCTGATGGCCGCCTATGCCGAAGGGTTCGCGGTTCTCAAGGCGGCCAACGTCGGCAAGAGAGCCGGCGTGGTCGATGCGGAAACTACGCCCCTGCGTGACCCTGAGCACTATCGATATGACTTTGACTTGGCCGAGATCGCAGAAGTCTGGCGCCGCGGCAGCGTGATCGCGTCCTGGCTGCTCGACCTCACTGCCGGGGCGCTGATCAAGGACCCTGAACTGTCAAACTTCGCTGGACGCGTGTCCGACTCGGGCGAAGGCCGCTGGACGATCAAGGCTGCCATCGACGAGGGCGTTCCGGCCCATGTGCTGTCCTCCGCTCTCTATGAAAGGTTCAGCTCGCGCGGCGAAGGGGATTTCGCAGACAAGCTGCTGTCGGCGATGCGCTACGAGTTTGGCGGACATCTCGAGAAGCGGCCTGGGTCATAGCTGAGCGAGGCGCGGATGCAGGAACGGAACCCAAGCGGCACGAATGCGGGAGAGCTCGATCAACTGGCGATCAACACGATCCGCACGCTGTCCATCGACGCGGTCCAGCAGGCAAAGTCAGGCCATCCGGGCACACCGATGGCGCTGGCACCGCTGGTCTATACGATCTGGAACCGGATCATGCTCTTTGACCCGAAGGACCCGATCTGGCCCAATCGCGACCGCTTCGTTTTGTCAAACGGCCACGCCTCGATGCTGCTGTGGTCCGTCCTATACTTGACTGGTACTCGCGCGGTGAACGCGGAGTATGAACGTCTCGGCAAGCCGTCGGTTACGCTCGACGACATCCGTCATTTCCGCCAACTCGGCAGCAAGGCGCCGGGACACCCGGAGTATCACTGGGTGTCTGGCGTCGAGGCGACGACCGGACCGCTGGGGCAGGGACTCGCAAACAGTGTCGGCATGGCGATCGCGCGGAAGTGGCTCGCCAACCGCTACAACCGGCCGGGCTTCGACGTCTTCGACTATGACATCTATGCGGTTTGCGGCGACGGTGACTTGATGGAAGGGGTCAGCTCGGAGGCGGCCTCGCTGGCCGGCCATCTCGGCCTCGACGACCTGTGCTGGATTTACGACAACAATCACATCACCATCGAGGGTAACACGCACATCACGTTTACCGAGGATGTCGCGGCCCGTTTCCTTGCCTATCGATGGAACGTGCTCCGGATTGGCGATGCAAATGATCTTGGACGCATCGAGGATGCGCTCGCGATTTTCCGGAGTACCGAGGGCCGGCCGAACTCTGATCATTCTCGAGAGCCACATAGGCTACGGCTCTCCCCATAAGGTTGATACCGCTGCTGCCCACGGCGAACCGCTGGGCGAGGAGGAGGTCCGGCTCACGAAGCGTACTTATGGTTGGCCGGAGAATGCCAAGTTCCTCGTACCCGACGGGGTCATAGAGCAGTTTGATGCCGGCATTGGCGCGCGCGGCGCCGAGGCGAGGCGCCGTTGGCAGGTGCTTTTCGCCAACTATCATAGGCAGTTCCCGGAGTTCGCCACCGAGATCGAGCAGATGCAGCGGCGCGAGCTGCCATCGGGATGGGATCGCAACCTGCCGACCTTTCCACCGGATCCAAAAGGCATCGCTGGACGCGATGCCTCGGGTCAGGTGCTGAATGTGCTTGCGCAGAACATTCCCTGGTTCCTGGGCGGCTCGGCGGATCTCGGGACCTCAAACAAGACCGCACTCAAATTTGCCAACGCGGGAGACTTCGAGGCCGAAAGCCCGGGAGGCCGGAATTTCCATTTCGGAATCCGGGAGCACGCGATGGCGGCGGTCGTCAACGGTCTGTCGCTCTCGAAGCTGCGGGCTTACGGGGCGACCTTCGTCATCTTCAGCGACTATGCGCGGCCGGCCATCCGGCTCTCCGCAATGATGGAGCTCCCAACCATTTTCGTTCTGACCCATGATGCCATGGGGGATGGCGAGGATGGACCGACGCATCAGCCAGTGGAGCAGCTGGTCTCGCTCCGCGCCATTCCCGGCCTCGTCGTGCTCAGACCGGGAGATGCCAATGAGGTCGTCGAAGCCTATCGTTACGTCTTGCAGCTTCGCCACCAGCCGGCGGTGATTGCGCTTTCGCGCCAGCCGTTGCCGACGTTCGATCGCAGCAAATATGCCCCGGCCGTCGGAGTAGCCCGGGGCGCCTACGTGATGGCGGACGCTCCGGGGGGCTCGCCCGAGATCATCCTCATCGGCACGGGGAGCGAGGTCGCTCTGGTCGTCGAGGCGCATGAAGTATTGGCGTCCCGAGGGATTCGGTCTCGCGTTGTCTCCATGCCGTCCTGGGACATCTTCGAGCACCAGCCGCAGTCGTACCGGGAAGAGGTGCTGCCGGCGAAGGTGAAGGTGCGCATCGCCGTTGAGCAGGGATCGGTGCTGGGCTGGGATCGATATGTTGGCGCCGACGGTTGTGTCATCGGAATGAAGACTTTCGGCGCCTCAGCGCCGCTGAAGGAGCTTCAGCATAAGTTCGGCTTTGAACCCGAGCATATCGTCGAGGCCGCTACGGAGTTGCTCGGGCGCAAGTGACAATGCAGGCCGGTGGGGTCGGCCAGGCTCGCGCTCGGCAGCATGGTGAAAGGTCGGAACAGATGACCACGATGGTAGATGAGTACGATCAGCTCACAAAACCCAAGAGTGTGGCACACGTCGAGACCGCCGTGGCCGCGCCGCCCTGCGCCATGGTGATCTTCGGCGCTGCCGGCGATCTGACGAAACGTCTGATCGTGCCGGCACTTTACAACCTCGTGAACGCCAAGCGGCTGTCCAACGGGTTCCAACTCGTCGCAGTCGACCACAATGCGAGGACGGTCGAACAGTGGCGCGATGAGCTTGCCGATACGATGAAGGAATTCGCCTGTCGTGGCGGCGAGTTCCAGGTGGACCACATCAACCAGGCCGCCTGGCAATGGCTCGCCGACCGCATGACGTATCTGCAGGGCGACTTCACCGATCCGAGAGCGTACAGTCGCCTGCGTGAGCACTTGGCGCAGCTGGACAGCACCGCCGGCACAGCAGGCAATTATCTTTTCTATCTCGCCGTCTCCGATCGCTTCTTCGGCCCCGTGGTCGATGGCCTCGCGATGGCGGGTCTGGTGGCGGAGGGAGATGATCGCTGGCGCCGGGTGGTGATCGAGAAGCCGTTCGGCCATGATTTGCCCTCGGCTAAAGCGCTCAACGCCAAGATACTAAAAGTACTTAAGGAGGATCAGATCTATCGGATCGATCATTTTCTCGGCAAGGAAACGGTCCAGAACATCATGGCGCTGCGCTTCGCAAACGGCATGTTCGAGCCGTTGTGGAACCGTCAACATATCGATCACATCCAGATCACGGCGGCGGAGACAGTTGGCGTCGAGCGCCGGGGCAAGTTCTATGAAAATACCGGAGCGCTGCGCGACATGGTGCCCAATCATATGTTCCAGCTGCTCGCGATGACGGCCATGGAGCCGCCTATCTCGTTCGAAGCGAATGCGGTGCGCGCCAAGAAGGCCGAGGTTATTGAGGCCATACGTCCGTTCGGGCCCGCGCGGGTACTGAAGGACATCGTGCGTGGCCAGTACGCCGCCGGCACCGTTCTTAGCCGGCCGGTGCAAGGATATCGCCAGGAGCCCAACGTCGCCCCCGATTCGAACACCGAGACTTTCTTCGCCTGCAAACTGCAGATAGACAACTGGCGTTGGGCTGGCGTTCCGTTCTACCTGCGTACGGGCAAATATCTGAAGCGCCGGTGGACAGAGATCGCCATCCGCTTCCACCAAGCGCCGTACACGCTTTTCCGTGGCACTCATGTGGAGCGGATGAACCCCAACTGGATGATCCTTCGCATCCAGCCCGATGAAGGCATCGCTCTCGATTTCGCCGCCAAGCGTCCCGGTCCGACCGTGAAGCTGAGCACCGTCAGCATGGACTTCGCCTACAAGACCTATTTCAAGATCGCGTGCAACACCGGATACGAAACGTTGCTCTATGACTGCATGATCGGCGATGCAACACTGTTCCAGCGGGCCGACAACATCGAGGCGGGGTGGTGCGCGGTACAACCGATCCTCGACGCCTGGGCCAACAATCCTTCGCAGGATTTTCCGAACTATGTCGCTGGTAGCAACGGTCCCGCCGCAGCCGACGAGCTGCTGGTGCGCGACGGTCGCGCTTGGCGGCCGCTGGACTGAGCGATGATCACGAGGGCCTTATGGCAGACAAGCGAAAAATTTCGCTGGTCCTGGCGGATGTCGACGGCACGCTCGTCAACGAGCAGAAAGTGCTCACCAAACGTGCCCAGGCTGCCGTGCAGCATCTGCGTGAGGCCGGAATTCGCTTCGCCATCACCAGCGGCCGGCCACCGCGGGGCATGGCTATGCTGCTCGATGACCTGAAACTCGATACGCCGATCGCTGGCTTCAACGGCGGCCTTTTCGTCACGCCGCGGCTCGCCGATCATCGAGCAGAAGACACTGCCAGACGATATCGCCGCCAAGGCGATCGAGCTGATCCGCGCTTGCGGCCTCGATACCTGGGTCTATCGCGGCAATGACTGGCTGATCACCAAAGCCGACGCACCCCATGTCGCGCGCGAAGCCTGGACCGTGCAGTTCAAGCCAACGGTCGTGGCGGATGTCGGCGAGAAGCTCGGACAAATCGCGAAGATCGTCGGCGTCAGCGACGACCATGACAAGGTGCAGCGTTGCGAGGCCGACGCTCAGGCTGCGTTCGGACAGCGTGCGACGGCAAATCGTTCGCAGCCCTACTATCTCGATATCACCCACAAGGATGCCAACAAGGGCGCGGTGGTGGAATTTCTGTCGCAACACCTGGAGGTGCCGCTGCGGAGATCGCCACCATCGGCGACCAGCCGAACGACGTGCTCATGTTCAAGCGATCGTGCTTCAGCATTGCGATGGGCAATGCCTCCGAGCAGGTCAAGGAGCAAGCCAGCGTCACGACGGATTCCTACAACGACGAAGGATTTGCCAAGGCGATGGAGCGCTTCATTCTGGGCTCGCTCGAGGCGGTGGCATGAGCCAGATGAACGGGCGCATCGAAACATTTCCGGATCCGGCGGCGCTCGCGCGCCACGCGGCCGAATGGATGACATCGGCAGCGCTCGCAGCGACGGGGGCCTTTCGAGTATCGCTTTCCGGCGGCTCGACCCCGAAGGCTCTCTACATGCTCCTTGCTTCCGATGAGTTCAGCAGGCGTTTTCCCTGGAAGCGAGTCTCCTGGTACTGGGGCGATGAGCGCTTCGTTCCTCACGATCGCCCGGAGAGCAATTACCGGATGACACGCGAGGCCATGCTGAGCAAGGCGCCCGTCCCGCCAGAGAACATCCATCCCGTGCCGGCCGACGGCACTCCTGAGGAGGCCGCCTTGCGCTACGAGCGGACTCTGCAGGCAGCCTATGGTGCAGCCGCCTTGGATCAAGCGCGGCCCTTGTTCGACATTACTTTGCTTGGCCTTGGCACCGACGGCCATACGGCCTCGCTGCTGCCGAACGATCCGGTGCTGCAAGAGCGGAAGCGCTGGGTCGCCGTTGTGTCGCACGGCCGGCCAGAGATCCGCCTCACCATGACCTATCCGGTGATCGAGAGTAGCCGGAAGGTCGCGTTTCTGGTGACGGGCAAGGAGAAGGCGGCGATCTTCAGCGCGATCCGTGCAGGTGCCAGTCGGGCGCCGGCTGCCCGCGTCAAGCCGGTCGGCGAACTCATCTGGTTTGTCGATATGGCAGCCACTGGGGAGCGCTGATCGCGGTGGCAACCATGCAGCCTATTCTCGTGGCACCATCGATACTGGCTGCCGATTTCACCCGATTGGGCGAGGAGGTGCGCGCCGTTGACGCTGCCGGGGCCGATTGGATCCATGTCGATGTGATGGACGGCCGCTTCGTGCCCAACATCACCATCGGCCCGGCCGTGCTGCAAGCCATCCGCCGCTCGACCCCCAAGCCGCTCAATGTTCACCTGATGATCGTCGAACCCGAGCGTTACCTCACGACCTTTGCCGAGGCGGGTGCTGACCATCTGCTGGTCCAGGCCGAGCCTGGGTCCACGATCCATCTGCATCGGGTGCTCACCCAAATCCACGCGCTCGGCAAGAAGGCGGGCGTTGTGCTCGACCCGGCGAGCCCCCCGCAGCTTGTCGAATATGTCCTGCATCTCTGCGACATCATCCTGGTGATGACAGTCGATCCCGGATTCGGAGGGCAGGCCTTCTTGCCCGAGATGCTCCCCAAGATCCGACGCATCCGCGCGATGTGCGCGGAGCGGGGCCTCGATCCAGTGATCGAGGTCGATGGGGGTGAGAACAGGACGACAGCGGCACAAGCGGCAGCGGCCGGCGCCAACGCGATCGTGGCCGGTTCGGCGATCTTCGGGGCCAAGGATTACAAGGCGGCCATTGCGGCGATCCGGGGCAGCGCCGTCGCAGGCGCGGCTCAGCCATGAGCGCGGCCGCATTCTCAGGCGAGGTCGACCGGAGCGTCCTCAAGCGCGCGGCGGCGGAGGCGGCGGTCGAGCTTGTCCAGGATGGGATGGTCGTCGGGCTGGGCACG
Organism: uncultured Alphaproteobacteria bacterium; assembly: GCA_963745515.1. Taxonomy (GTDB): domain Bacteria; phylum Pseudomonadota; class Alphaproteobacteria; order Rhizobiales; family Xanthobacteraceae; genus VAZQ01. The sequence continues at coordinate 996,133 of CAVUXO010000001.1, read as the reverse complement.
GGCTCGACGGCGGCTTTCGCGGTCGATGCTCTTGCTCGGCGCCATCGCCAGGGTCTGCGCTTTCTCGGAATTCCCACATCGGAACGAACGGCAGAGCAGGCGAAGGCTCTGGGCATTCCGATCACCTCCTTCGCGGAGCATCAATGGATCGATCTCACCATCGACGGCGCCGACGAGGTGGAATGCGGCACGCTCAATCTGATCAAGGGATTGGGCGGAGCATTGTTGCGCGAGAAGATTGTTGCTGCCGCGAGCCGGCGCCTCGCCATCATCATCGACGGGTCGAAGCTAGTCGATCGGCTGGGGGTAGGCGCACCGGTTCCTGTCGAGGTTGTCGCCTTCGGGTTGAAGGCGACCTGGGCAGCCCTCGAAGGACTCGGCGCCAGCATCCGGCTGCGTCTGTCGCCGGGAGGCGATCCCTTCGTTACTGACGGCGGCAACCGCATTCTCGACTGCAGTTTCGGTCCCATCGCTGATCCGGCGCGCCTGGAGAAGCGCATTGAGCGCGTCGTCGGGGTGATCGAAAGCGGCCTTTTCATCAGCCGTGCCGATTTGGTCTTCGTCGCTGATACCGCCGGCGTGCATCGCCTCGAAAGCCCGCGCGCCCATCGCGGTCGTCCGCCGATCCTTGTCCTCATGGGCGTGTCGGGAGCAGGGAAGTCAACGGTCGCGCGAGAATTGGCTGCACGCCTCGGCTGGTCGGTCGAGGAGGGCGATGCGCTTCATCCTGCGGCGAACGTCGCCAAGATGCATGCCGGAATTCCGCTGACCGATGCGGACCGTCAGCCTTGGCTCGAGCGTGTGGCTGCCTGGATCGACGGCCAGCGCGCCAAGAAGCAGCCGGGCGTCATCACGTGCTCTGCGCTCAAGCGATCCTATCGCCGGATCGTCATCGGCGCTCGGCCGGAAGTACGGCTGGTCTACCTTCGCGGTGGTCGAGACCTCATCGCCCAGCGCTTGGCAGGGCGCGACGGCCATTTCATGCCCGCAAGCCTGCTACAAAGCCAGATCGATACCCTTGAGGAACCGCAGCCGGACGAGGATCCTCTGACCGTCGATGTGGGAGCTCCCGCGGGTCAGGTTGCCGATGAGATCATCCGGATACTCGGCGCGTCCGCGGTGGTCGACCCGACTGTGATGCGTGCGTAGACGCATCGAGGGGTTTCACGCAGCCCCGCTGCGACGACAAACAAGGGACATGTCATGCCGTTCAAGGTTCAGGTCGGTCCACACCAGGTCTCGATCCACCAGGGTCAGACAATTCTGGTCACTGAACCAGACGGACAGGTCAGGTGGCCAAGCGAGAAGGGACTCTATTTTCTTGACACACGCGTCATCAGCAGCTGGGTCATTTACGCCAATGGTGAACCCTGGAATCTCCTCAACGGGGGTGCGGTCACGCACTATGCATCGCGAATTCACCTCACAAATCCGAAGGATTCCGACCATCGACGGCGTCATCCCGGAGCGCACGCTTGGGCTTGTCATCAGCCGCTCGATCAGCGGCGGCATGCATGAGGATCTCGACATCACCAACAACAGCATGAAGCGTGTACGCTTTCAGCTCGAGATCGCGCTGCGTTGCGACTTCGCCGACATCTTCGAGGTGAAGTCCGGCAGCATCGTGCGCCGCGGGCGGATAACCACCAAGTGGTCGCAGCCGAAGCAGCAACTTCGGACAGTCTATCGTAACGGCAATTTCCGCCGCGCCGTAACGGTTGCTCCTAAGGAACAACCGGCCAAGGCGGTGTATGCCAATGGCCGGGTCAGTTTCGAAGTCGACCTCGATGCTGGTGAAGCCTGGCATTGCTGCTTGCTCTACACGTTGGAAGACGGCAAGCGACTTTTCGCCCCCCTGCAGGACTGCGCCGATCAGTTCCAAACAACGCACCATGCCGAAGCGCTGTCGGACTGGCTGCGGTCGGTTTTGAAGATCCGCACCAGTAACGAGGAGTTCTACCGTCTTTATCACCAGGCGCTCGAGGACATGGCGGCGCTCCGGCTGCCGATCACCGGTACGGATCACATGGTGTTCCTGCCGGCCGCCGGCTTGCCCTGGTTCGTGGCGCCGTTCGGCCGCGACAGCCTCGATGGTTTCTCTACAGAACCTGCTGATCTATCCGGATTTCGCTCGCGGCACGCTCGACATCTTGGGCTCGCTCCAGGCACGAGGAGGAGGACGACTATCGTGACGCAGAGCCCGGCAAGATATTGCACGAGATCCGCTACGGCGAGCTCGCCTCATTTCAAGCTGATCCCGCACACGCCCTACTACGGAACAGCCGATGCCACACCGCTCTATCTGATCACGCTTCATGCCGCCTGGCGTGCGACTGGCGACAAGACGCTTGTTGGAGCGCCATCTCGAGACCGCCGGAGCGATGCCTGTCCTGGATAGACGAGTACGGCGACCGCGACGGTGACGGATTCCAGGAGTACCAGACCCGCTCTCCGGTCGGATATGAGAACATGGGCTGGAAGGATTCCGGAGACAGTGTGGTCTATCCGGACGGTTCGCTGGTCAAAGGACCGAAAGCCCTCTGCGAATTGCAGGGCTATGTGTATGACGCCTGGCTGCGCATGTCCGAAGTATTCGATGAGCTTGGCAAGCCCGCCCGCGCTGCGAGTTGCGGACGAAGGCGGCGACGCTGTTCAAGCGGTTCAACGAAGCGTTCTGGGACGATGAGCTGGGCTTCTACGCCTTTGCACTCGACGGCGAGAAGAAGAAGGTGCTGACGGTAGCCTCCAACCCCGGGCATTGCCTGTGGTCCGGCATCGTGCCGCCGGAGCGGGCCGGGAAGGTCGTAAGGCGTCTGATGGCACCGGATATGTGGAGCGGCTGGGGGATCCGCACGCTCTCGGCCATGCACCCGGCGTTCAATCCATACAACTACCAGACCGGATCGATCTGGCCGCACGACAATGCCGCCATTGCACTCGGGTTCAAACGCTATGGCTTCGGCGCGGAAGCGGCAAGGATCGCTCGCAATATCAGCGGCGCGGCAAGCCATTTCTTATTCAACCAGCTGCCTGAGCTCTATACGGCTTTCGATCGACAGTGAAACGAGCTTCCCGGTCCAATATCTTGGGGCCAACATCCCGCAGGCCTGGGCGGCGGGCTCGGTCTTTGCATTGATGCAGGCGATGCTGGGCTTCATGCCGGATGCGCCGCGTGGAAAGCTGTACGTCGATCCGCTACTGCCAGAGTGGCTGCCCGACCTCACCATGTTTGATCTACGAATCGGCGGACAACGATTCGACATCCGCTTCTGGCGCGACGGCGGACAGACGCAATTCGAGGTGTTGCGGGGCGACCCCAAAGCGGTCGAGCGCAGGAGCTTTGGTGCCCAGCTCGAGTTTGCCGAGCCGGCATAGCAGAGCCCGCAAGGTTCTGGGGATGACGTTCCGCTGCGGTCGGGCATCCAAGTGGATGTCCGTCAAGAATGACCGCGGTCAACTCAACGAATACCAAGTCTCTGTTGATGAGCTAAAGATCTCGTCTCTGGCATGAACACCCAGAAGATTGCGATAGCAATCAGTCCCACCGTGGTCACGCCCAAGAAGCCGGCCATCTGGCCGAGTCTTTCCACGATGACCCCCGATATTGAAGTGCTAAGCGCCGCCCCCACCCCGGAAAGAGTACCGACGAGACCTTGAGCCAGATTGAACCGGCCGGTCCCTTTCGTGATGTCCGCGATGACCAGCGCCGTCAAGACGCCAAGAATAGCTCCGGTTAGGCCATCCAGCAGCTGGATGACGACAAGCAGCGCGGGATCCGTGGTCAGCGCAAAGAGCCCGGAGCGAATCGGAACGACGCCAAGCCCGATGAGCAGAAGTGGCCGACGTCCCCAGGTGTCGGCCGTCCGTCCTACCCATGGCGCCAGCAGAGCAACGATGATCTGGGGGGCCACGACTAACGCCGAGATGACGAGCGAGGACCAGCGCCCTTGGGAGTGCACCAACCTTTCCCCGATCAGCGGCAGCATAGAGGCGTTGGCGACTTGGAATAGAAACAGGCAAGTAGCAAATGTAAGAAGGCGTCGATCCTTGAAGAGAACGGCGCGGCTGACCCTCTGCGGGTGGGTAGGATGATCATCGGCAGCGCCACAGGATTGGGCGAAGTGAATGTCGGCAGCGCGTATCCTGGCGAGCGCCAGGAGCACTGGGAATCCCAATGCGGCTGTCACAAGAAAGATGTCACGGAGAGACGTGAGATAGCCGATAATGCCCACGAAGCCAGCCGCCGTGAGGCCGCCGATAGAGGCGAAGCGCTGATTGCGGCCGAGCCGTTGAGCGAGCGCCTCGTTCCCAACAAGTCCCAGACTGATGGCGGCGACTGCCGGGCCAATGATGCTTCCAGTCGTGCCCTGAATGACAGCCGCAGCGAAGACGGACGGGAGGTCAGGCCGCAGTCCGAAGATCAATAGGGCCAAGATGACCGCAGCAGTTCCTGTTCCGACTAGCGTCCGCTTCGACTTGGCCATGTCGATGAGCTCGCCAGCTGGAACCTGGGTCAATAAGCCGGCAAGCCCGCTGACGGTCAGGACAAGTCCGATGTTTGCGGGGCTCCACCCACGATCCGAGAGACTACTCGCAACAAACGGTCCAAAGCCCACGAGCAGAGCCGCGAGAAAGAAGTTCAGCCAATCCAGCGCACGCAGGCTTTCAACAGGCAGTTGGGCGTCTTGAGTGTTGGGTGGTCTGATGGGCATCCTGCGGTCCGCCGTGCGCGGTTGACGATGCGGTCACAGCACAGCTGTCAGGCGCCGCATCTCGCCCGGTGCACGGATGCTGGAGGGTCCCTTTCGTCCGACATTGATCACCTCTCACAGCCACCGGTTCAACTCCTGCCTGGTACTTTAGGCGACAGCTCGTTGGCTGAAGAGCAGACCAGCCAAAGCGAGGTCGCGGCTCTGACCAGCTGACCAAGTATACAACAGCTTCATTGGCGCGTGAGCCGCATGAAACATAGGTTCTATGCCTTTCCGGTGGTGCCGAAGGCCATAGATGGCGTCAGAGGTTGAAGCCCTGCTCGTCAGTCTGAATTTCGTTCCGCAGGGCGGCGTTCGGCGGCAATCAGGTGCGTAATTTTCGGTGCGTCCTGCGTCTGGAATTGTTGAATTGTTTCCTGCAGAACGCGATCAGCATTGGTGACCCGTTCGTGCTGGCGCAAATGTTCGAGCCAGGATTCCACCAGAAAAGTCTCGACCATCCGGCCTTGGTCGGCGGCATCCTCGAATACACCCCAGGAGTAAGCACCGTCACGCCGGCGCTCACGGGCAAGCTTTTCTAGCGCCGCCAGGAACGGCTCACGATCTTTCGGATCGATCCGGTACTCGATCGTCACCAGTACCGGTCCGCGCTCATGCTCGATGTCGGAAGCAACGATCGGAGCGGGCCAGTGCATCGACGGCGTGAGGTCGAGCCCGGCACCGGTCTGTAGCTTCCAGCGCCAGGTCAAAGGAATTGCCACGAGTGCTCCGATCGCCGCGATAACCTGCGCTGCGGGCAGGCCAATCATTCCGGCCACCTGGCCCCAGATCGCACTGCCCAAGGTCAGGCAGCCGAAGAACGCGGTGACAAAGATCGCAAGTCCACGGCCGCGAACCCAATCTGGTAGCGCGACCTGGGCGGACACGTTGAGGCTTGCCAAGACTGCTATCCACGATGCTCCCGCAACAACGCTTCCGGCTAACGCCATTGGCGCATTGCGGGCAAACGCGAACAGGACCATCGCCAAGGCTGTGCCGACCGTTCCAGCTGCCACAAGTTGGTCGGGTCCGAATTTCGCTTTCAGCCAGGGCAATGCCAGGGCGGCGCCCACCGCGGCGGCACCGATGGTCCCGAGGAGATACCCATACAAATCGGGGCCACCGGCAATCTGAGTGCGCGCGACGAGTGGAAGGAGTGCCCAATAGGCGCTTGCGAACAAAAAGAAAGCAGCAGCTCGAACCAAGGTTGCCCGTAAATGCGGATTGTTCTGCGCGTGGCGAAACCCGATCCGAATCGCACCGCCGAACCGCTCGACCGGCAGTCGCGCTCCCTTTTTCGGCGAACGCCACCAAAGAAGTGCACCGAGGACTGCAAGATTGCTGACCGCATTGAACCAGAACGGTGCCGCAATTCCGATCCCGGCGACCATCATGCCGCCCAGTGCCGGACCGACGGCCCGGCTGACATTGACGCCGACACTGTTTGCAGCCACCGCGGAGCTGAGATCTTGCCGGGGGACGAGTTGCGGGACGATGGACTGCCAGACCGGAGCCGTCAGCGCGGCGCCCACACCCATGAGAAATGTGAACAGCAAGAGATTGCTGGGCGTCGCAGCACCGGTCCAGACGATAGCCGCAAATATCGCAGCAACCGTGGTGTAAAGCACTTCCACCACGATCAGAAATTTCCGTCGGTCGACGATGTCCGCGAGTGCACCCGCCGGCAGCGCGAATAGAAAAATCGGTAAGGTTGTCGCGGCCTGGACCATTGAGACAATGAATGGATCGGGATTGAGGCCCGTCATGAGCCAGCCGGACGCCGCACTGTACATCCAACCGCCGATATTGGAGATGACGGTCGCTCCCCATACGACGGAAAAGCTGGCGTGACGAAACGGGCTCCACGGGGAGCTTGCGCTGCCATTCGCCGGAGTTGGGTTTGTGCTGCTGCTCAAATCTTCTCCAAACGACTAGCGGTCCGATTATAACATTCGCATCCCATTTCCGGGGGCGATTTTGCGAATGTTAGAATCTAAGGACGACCAGCAAGTATAAGCTGCTAGTGGAGTTTGGATTTGACATTCGCGTCGCGTCCTTGCTGCCGGGTGGGTCGCGAATGTCAAATCCACTCCACTAGAAAGTCCAACCGGAACAACCGAGCGCACCCCACGCCTCGCGTCATCCAGGATTTCGGGTCACGGAAGGCCACGTCAGCCGGAGCATCGATGGGTTGACTGATCAAAGCCCAGAATGGTCGGGGGACTATACACAATTGTCCGCGAGATCACCTGGGGCGTCGATCGGCTGGCTCATCGGAAGCCCAGTCAGACGCTTCGTATGAGCTGTTTGAGTGCATCCTTGCGCACCTTAATGGGCTCACCGCGAACGTCGTCGTCGTCGATCTCCCAGAGATCAATAGCCTGGTCGAGTTGAAGTGTAGCGCCGAGTTGCAGGTTTTGAAAAAGCTTGTGGCCATGCAACGTCAGGTCGATGCTCTTGAACAGCAGGTCGCCGCAATGAAACGCCGGACGGTCTCGCAAAATTGATGAGCCGCGCCACTAATAAGTCGGAGTGATGAGGCGGCAAGGAACTTAAGTTCCTCGGGGCGATCAACTCTGTTAATCTCCGCGTTGGAGGTCACACATGTCGTCCGTATTTGAACCCGAATCTGTTGAGGCGATGGGCATCGCCTTCGAAATGGCCGTCGCAAAGCTTGCCGCTCGCGATGCGGAATCTCGCGAAGCTCTTGCGTTCAAAATCGTCGCCGCTGCAAAGGCTGGTGAGTGCGATCCTTACAGGCTCTGCGAGAAGGCTATGGCATCCGATCACCTTGCTGCGTAACATGCGCCGCGCCTTTAGTTCCACACCTACAGCCGCGAGCCGATCCTGCGCGCTTGGTGTTGGCCGCCCGGTGTGTTGGCCGCCCGGTGTGTTGGCCGCCCGGTGGAATCGGCAGAACCCGAGCTGGTCTTCCTGTCGTAAGGAATATTGATGGCGCCCGGGACATAGTCGCCGCGAATTGCGCGCTCCTCAACGCTCTGCGAGATGAAGGCAGTCGACCCGCCACTCGCGGTCCGCGACAGCAGCACGTAAGACTGAAGGGCGGAGCTTGCCCCTGCTTCACTCGTGCGATCTGTCCGGATCGTAGAGCTTAGCCGAGCCGAGAAGCACAACGGTGACGATCGCCGCAAACGTCACGACGGCGATGACAAGGATCCAGGCGCCCTCAACGATCATTGTTTACTCCGCTTGCCTTTGCCGCCACCCCCGCCGGCGCCCGCGGCCAGATACAGAAATTGCCTGCGGCAGGTACTTTCATGGCGCGCTCCCTCCCAGGGAATGCTGCCCGACGATCGAAACGCCAGCGGTTATGTCCACCGCGAACCGATTCACAATCGAATTTTGCAATGCTCGCCAGCCGATGGCACCCGTGCTGCCGCTAGAGTAAGGGGGATTTCGGCATGTCCCGCCAGCAGCTCAAATTAGACTACATCCGCCCGCGCATGAGCGAAAGGGCCAATGACGCCCTACCAGGAGGTGTTTGATTCCCGGTTATTGTGGAAAACATTTGCGCAGACTGCTCTTCTCAGTTTGATCCGAAGCTGACCAAAATTCAGACGTAGCGTGGTATCGGACCCCTTTGTGGAGTGGTCCGTCCACTCAGGTCGACGGCGACCTGATCGACGTAACACCATCCCCATCCTTCCGGAGGATCGTACCCTTCGATGACCGGATGGCCGGTGCTACTGAAATGCTTAGTGGCGTGGCGGTTCGGTGAGCTGTCGCAACATCCCACATGGCCACAGGTGCGGCACAGCCGAAGGTGAACCCAGGCCGAACCCGTTTTCAGGCACTCTTCACAACCAAGTGCACTCGGCGTCACGTCACGAATGCCAGCAATGTGCTTGCAGCTTTTCATAGGCTCTTCCTGTGATCAGCGGGTGGACAGCTCCTAGGTCTCATATGTTGTTGATTGCACCGGATTCATAGTGTCGCTGCAAGGTCCTGCACGCTCAAAAAGCACAGGGAGTGCTTGCTGCCGTGCAAAAACGTCAGCGACGCCGAGCCCACCCGGGGATCATCACCCCAGGTATTGCTATTGCCGGCGTCGCGTGGCGGCCCGCACTGCCCAGCGCCCAAGCCAGCGCGGCGAGTGCCGCAGCCAGAATGGCGGCCCCATTAGGTCCCATTCCAGCAAGACTCGCTCAGTCGTAAAACTCGGGAGCGATCTTCCGCTTAATCCCGGCTGGTGTAATCGTGCTGGATCCACAGCTGCGCGTGGTTCTGTTTCACGAATTCTTCGATCATCTCGCGGCTCTTCGCGGTCTGCTCCCTGTTGGTGTCGAAGGACGGAATTTTCTTGTACGTGATCTCTTCCGGATAGTGATAGAGATCGCCCGACAACAGGACGTTCCCGGTCTTGGCGAGCTTGAGAAACAGGGACTGGTGCCCGGGCGTATGACCCGGCGTGGACTTGATGACCACGGTGCCATCGCCAAACACATCATGATCCTCGCCGTTCAGCAGAATCGTTTTGCTGTTGGCGAGGCCCTCGAAAAATTTCGGGTCCGGCACGCGGCTCGTTGCCCGGCCGGCCGCGGGGCGAGGATCGGGTCCCGGTCGCCCTTCTGCACGATCCAGGTGGAACCGGCGAACAGGCTGGCGTTGGCGACGTGATCGCCATGGTAGTGGGAGAGCGCCAGATAGGTGATGTTGGCCGGGGTGTAGCCGATCGCGGCGAGTTGCGGGAGCAGCGGGCGATCGACCGTGTAGTTATTCAGCTTCTGGGGCGAGACGCCATCCTTGAAGGCGCTGTCGGGAATTTCGCCGGTATCCCACATCAGGCTTCCGCGCGGGTGAACGATCAGGAAGCAGGGCGTGACCATTCTTGTGTCGGCCACTTCGTTCGCCTTCAAGCCGTAGTTGTCGACGTTGGGAGGCGTAATGATGCCGCAGTCGAGAACATAGAGACGCAGCGATTGCGGGGGCTGCGGCTTCTGTTGGGCGTTGGCCGGCGGGAAACCGAGGGCCACGGACACAGCCGCCGCCAGGATGGCGGGCACGATACGAATCGACATGGAATCCTCCCGAACAAGCCCGTTTCTTTAAAAGGGCGCTGGCCGCGGCGGCTGCCGGCGGGAACGGTAACCCGCTGGCTTTTGCCTTCCCGGCGGTTCACAATCTAAGCCATGCGTTGCGTACTGTCAGCCTTAGTGTTGTTGAGACTGATGCCCATCAGGCCGGTGTTGCCTTGAAGGCTTCTGCAGGGCCAACGCGTCACTCAATGCGAAGTGGGCAAGCTCCCATCCCGCAGCGGTTCGGCGCCTGTGGCCGCGCCGATGTGACCTGCGATGCTACTTCCCGGTTGTCCAGTAGGTGCAATAGCGCTCGATATTGCCCGGCAGGTAGCGATCGTAATTCGTCCAGGATGCGTATTTCGGCAGCTTGATCTCGTTCTTTGCCGCATCCGGGCACTTGCCGGCGTCTGCCGCCTTCTTCACCTCGGCGGAAAGATCCGCCAAGTAGTTGATGAGATTCTGGAGGTCCGCCTTGGTACCGAGACGGCTGCCGTGCGCGGGGATATTCCGATCCCAGTCGAGCGCGAGCACCTTTTTGAGCCCCTCTTCGAGGTCCGGCAGGTAGAATCCCGGCATGTTCTGGAAGAGAACACCCTCGACCGGAATCCAGTCGACCGTGAAGATGAGCCGCTCGCGCGGCAGCCGCATCAGCAGCATGTCTTCGGTGTGATTCCTGCCGAGATAAGTCAATTCCAGATCGGTGCCGCCGACGCTGAGCGTGCGCTGGTCCTCGACGATCTCATCGACCGGCACGATGTCGGCACGCTTCATCTGCGCGATGTTCCCCTTGGCGAAGCGATGCGCCACGAAGGTCGCGCCGGCATCCTTGAACGGCTTGCCGCCGGCAATGTGATCGGGGTCGTGGTGGCTGTACACCACGTAGCGGATCGGCGCCTGGGTGATTTTTCGGATTTCGGCGAGATAGGCTTCCGCTGCCGGGCGGTTTTCGCTGATCGGGTCGGTGGCGATGACGCCAGCGGGCGTCACGATGAACATCGACTGATGGCCCTGATAACGGAAGTAGTAGACATTGTCGGTGACCTTCGTGGTGGCGAACGTCGGTTGCTGGCCCTGCGCATGGACCGCAACTGGAGCGCTGACTGCTGCAAGCGCGATCGTAACGGACGCAAGAAACATGCGTTGCATGAATTGCCTCCTTGGCAAAGGTCGCGATGTGCGACGATGATAAGCTTTTGATCGGGTCTTCAGCGGGTTCGCTTGAGAACCCGGGTGATGCGTTGAGAGTACGCCGATTTCATTGCGCCTGGAAGGCAGTCATGGCCGCGCCGACGCAAGCTCCCCGCTCGGACATCTCAAATTCGGAGGTGGCGCAGCTTAAATCAAGAATGCCGACCTCGAATCCTTCCTGCTTACAAATCACAGACTGAGCGATTTGATCACCATTGGGGCGCGGAGATTGTACGCAAAGGGGGGTCTCGAGGATGGGCTGCTTAATTGTCTCGATTTGCCGGAACTGTCGCGAAGTGTGCTGCGAGTACGTCGCCCATGGGCCTTACCCACCCGTAGAAGCCGCTACACTCACCGAATTGAAGACCGCAATAAATTGGAAAACAGCAGCGCTGATAACGAAGGCATGCCAGACGGCGTTTTGAAATCTCAACCTGTCCCAAAGATGAAATATTATGCCACCCGAATATAGCATTCCACCACCGACGATCAAACCAACCGTGGTGGCTGGAAGTGGGCTGAAGACGGCATCGTATGCCAATAGTCCGCTCCATCCGAGTGCTACGCATAGTAGGAGGCCCAGGCGTTCCAACCTTCCTGGAAACACCAATTTCAGGATCACTCCTGCTCCAGCAACGACCCAGACTGCGGCGAGCATGGTTTTGGTAAAAGTACTTGGCTCGGCCTGGGCGATAAACGGGGTGTAGGTGGCGGCGATAAACAGATAAATCATGGAGTGATCGAGGCGTCGCAATACCAACTTGGTCGAACATACTGGCCAAAGGTTGTATGCGCCTGATATGCCGAACATGACCACCAGGCCGATGGCGTATATCCAGACCGACGTGCTTTGAAATTCAGGAAGTGTGCTCGTTATTGACGTCAGCAGGATCAATCCGGCAACAGCCAAGCTGATCCCCGCAATATGCATGAGACCATCAGCTAACAGCTCGGCGCGATCGTAAGGTTGGGTGAATGGTCGACACACAGGAAGCGACTGAGAGGGGCGCACGGAGATGCTCTCCTAGGGAACCTTCGTCGTTGGGAGCTGAATTGCGCTCTGCTCCTTCAACCGGCTCAACGACAGCGAGTTCCAGACTACGGGAACAGGATCAGGCAGGAGGGCTCCTTCGCGCAGCTTGCTTACGCGGGAGTATTGACTGCTATGACCCTTGCAGTGGGGCTCGCGCACCAGCTTTCCCGCGCTTCTGGCCGCGCTGCTTGGAACGAAAAGCTCTCCGTGGGATTGGTAAAATCTAGAAGAAAATCGTCCCTTGCTCAGCAATCTGCACGTGCCTAGCCTAGTGCGAGCAGAAGCCTTACCGCATAGATCGCCCACATGACCGCCAGCAGGATCACGCTCGCAAGCAGGAGCCCGTTGCGTTGTGACGTCCTGTTCATCATGCCGTACCCGATCCCGCCGATGATGCGCAACGCGACGAAGATCGAGGCCAGCACGAGGAACAGTATGTCTGCGAGCCGCGTCTGCCAGGCGCAGATCGTGAGCACGTAAAATAAGACCGCAAGCGCAACCTCGTCGCGCCAAAACCCCGCGCTTTCGTTTGCAGACGTTGCAGAACGCCAGCCCCAGAATATGAGCGCGAACACGAACGCCACATGCGCGAAGATGGGAAGAAGGATCGTGCTGACCGACATGATCGGCTCCCGGCGAGTTGCAACGTCTCAATCCGTAGCCCGGATTGAGCGCTAGTAAAATAGGAGTGAGGCTCGCCGCCGCTTAGCCGCATTTCGTTTTGCTGTACTGCATCAAGGATGAGTTCAAATGGCCACACCTTGAGCTAAACGCTGTGGGCAGAGCCGCTGGAGCATTCCGAAGCCGCAAGGTTTCTGGCACCCTTCTTGAATGATTCTGACAAGAGGGGGGTGTCATGATCTCACTTAGAGCATTTCTCGCCCGGCTTTCAGACATTGATCCCAAAAAAGCGAGCGATAAGTTCTTCCGTGGCGCCGTTATTCTGCTCGCCGTGGCCACTGCGGACAGAGCGTTCCCGGCTGAGAAGGTTCCACTCAGCGGGCCGGAACTCGATGCACTCCTTGCCAACGGCTTGACGGTCTCATCCACCGACATGCTGGGCGGCAAGCATTATACCGCACACATGACCTACGCCACCAACGGCACCCTGTCAGGTGCCGTTACATTTCCTGGCAAGGCCCCGATCGATCTTAAGGGCACATGGAAGCTCGATGGCCCACGACTGTGCCGCACCATACTTCCGTTTCAGCCTCAAGAAATTTGTGAGACATGGCTCAAATCTGGTAGCAACGAAGTTACAATTCAGGTGGGCAACACCGAGATTGGTGTGAGCCGTTGGTAGTAAGGGGCCAGGCCGACGTCTATCGCACTGCACGAGTCCGGGGTTAAGTGTGGAGGCTACGCCCGCGCGCATCTACGACGAAGTCGCTGCGACCAAAACGATGATCGAGCGGACCACAAGCGTTTAGGCGCTTCGGAGCATCTCTTTCCCCCGATCATTGCGCGGCGCGGCGGAAAGAAGCGACGGCCTTGGGCCGTGATCCGCCAACTGTCCACCGGGACAGACATATCCGTGCCTAACTCTACAATTCGCACTTGAATAAAGGATCGGGGGAGGGACGACCAATACCTCCCCCGCGGCATTCGACCTCAATGAGCTTGCACGAGGATCGACGCCCAATGGCATGACGCGGCCTCCAACGCTGAGACCAATATCGCGCCTAGAGCGAGATGATCTGAGTTTGAATCGCCTCCTAGTTCCGCTCGTCCCCGCGGAAGCGGGGACCCGGTTCTTTGTCCGAGTTTCTCGGCCACTGGATTCCCGCTTTCGCGGGAATGAGCGGAGATTGGTTCAATGGCGGTGTGGACCTAAATTCATCCCGCTCTAGGCCGCAGCGCTGACCTTGGCGTCGGTCGGGACGGACGCAATCGTCTTCAGGATCTGAGACGCGATCTGGTAGGGGTCGCCTTGCGAGTTGGGCCGGCGGTCCTCGAGATAGCCCTTGTAGCCGTTGTTCACGAAGCTATGCGGCACTCGGATCGATGCGCCGCGGTCTGCCACGCCGTAGCTGAATTGATGGATCGACTGGGTCTCGTGCTTACCGGTCAGGCGCAAGTGATTGTCTGGCCCGTAAACGGCTATGTGCGCGTCGCGCGCGTCCTCGAAGGCCTTCATCAACTGCTCGAAATATTCCTTCCCGCCTTTCTCGCGCAGGTACGTGGTCGAGAAATTGGCATGCATGCCGGAGCCGTTCCAGTCGGTGTCGCCTAACGGCTTGCAGTGGTATTCGATATCGATGCCGTACTTCTCGGTGAGCCGCTGCATCAAATAACGAGCCATCCACATCTCGTCCGCGGCCTTCTTGGAGCCTTTGCCGAAGATCTGAAATTCCCACTGGCCTTTCGCCACTTCGGCGTTGATGCCTTCATGGTTGATGCCGGCGGCGAGACACAGGTCGAGGTGCTCCTCGACGATCTGACGGGCGACCGAGCCGACATTCTTGTAGCCGACCCCTGTGTAGTAAGGGCCCTGCGGGGCCGGATAGCCGGACTCGGGGAAACCTAACGGGCGGCCATCCTTGTAGAAGAAGTATTCCTGCTCGAAACCGAACCATGCGCCCTCGTCGTCGAGGATCGTCGCGCGCTTGTTGGAGGCGTGCGGGGTCTTGCCATCGGGCATCATGACCTCGCACATCACCAACACGCCGTTCGTGCGAGCTCCATCTGGAAAGACCCGAACAGGCTTGAGAACGCAGTCCGAGCTTCGTCCTTCCGCCTGCATGGTCGAGCTTCCATCGAAGCCCCAGAGCGGAAGCTGATCGAGCGTAGGAAAGCTCTCGAGTTCCTTGATCTGCGTCTTGCCACGCAGGTTCGGCACTGGCGTGTAACCATCGAGCCAAATGTACTCAAGCTTGTACTTTGTCATGGCGGTCTCTCATCAGCTGATAACTTGGAGGTTGGTGGATCTAGATGGGTTGGTCGGCCGCCAATGGCCCATCCGGCCACCAGCTCCTGGAGATTTCAAAGCACTAAACATGCCAGTGGCAGAGCGATCGCGCTCATACGCGGCGGATGCGGAAAGACCGAAGCAATTCGTCTGGTGTCAACTGCCGCCGAAAGAAGCACAAAACAAAATGCACATATTGTAGTCATGTGACCGTTTTATGGGAGGCATGATGAGCAAACGAGAAGCAAAAGGTTTATATTGAACGACGACAATGACTCGCGCGTTGACGTGCGACATGGGATCAGGAGGAGCCGAATTATGACGACTGGGTCCGCCAGAATCTATCAGTTCCCCGCGAGGGGCCGGTTCGCTGCAAGTGGCCAACGCGAAGCGACCGAGCCCGCCGCGGCTGCTGCGTTACCGCGCGACGTCAAAATCGTTGCCGGCAGCGGTTGGTATCACGACGAGGCGATCCAGGTCGCCGAGCGGGAGCGCAAAGGCTAGACCGATCGGCATCACACACCGAAGATCGACCAGCCGAGCCTCCTGGTCAGCTCCTCAAGCGCGATGCGGCCGAGATGAGAATTCCCCGAGGCGTCGAGCCCCGGTGACCAGACGGCGATCGACGCTTTGCCGGGTGCGATCGCCAGGATGCCGCCGCCAACTCCGCTCTTTCCGGGCAAGCCAACCCGATAGGCAAATTCGCCCGAGCCGTCGTAGTGACCGCAGGTGAGCATGAGCGCGTTGATACGTCGCGCGCGCTCCGGCGGTACGACCGAGCGGCCGGTCGATGGATGGCGCCCGAGATGCGCAAGAAAGCGTCCCGCCATAGCGAGCTGTCTGCACGACATTGCGATAGCGCAATGGTGGAAATAGACGCCGAGCGTGAAGTCGACGGGATTATCGAGCACGCTAAAGGATTTCATGTAGTTGGCGAGCGCAATGTTGCGAAAGCCGGTTTTCTGCTCCGAGGCTGCGACTGCCTTGTCGATCGTAATCGACGGGTCGTCGGCGACAAACTGCATGAACCTGAGAATCTCTCCAAGCGCCTCGCGCGGCTGATGCCCGGATACGATGACGTCGGTGACTGCAATCGCACCAGCATTGATGAAAGGGTTGCGCGGGATGCCGCGCTCGAATTCGAGCTGGACGATGGAGTTGAAGGGGCTGCCGGACGGCTCGCGGCCGACACGCCGCCATAGCCTGTCGCCGACCTTGCCCAGGGCGAGGGTAAGGGTGAACACCTTCGAGATGCTCTGGATCGAAAACGGCATTTCGCTGTCGCCCGCCGCGGCGACGCGACCATCAACGTCGATCACCACCAGGCCGAACGCCTTGGCATCGACCCGCGCCAGCTCAGGGATGTAGGTCGCGACCTCGCCCCGATCGGGCCTCCGCCGCATCTCCTCGACAATTTCTCTGACGACACGGTCAATCTCGGGCATGGCGGCGCTCGTCTCGTCGCGAAGACTCGGCCGGTGTCCAGGCCGCCCTTCTCATAGGCCGAGATCGCTCAATGAAGGATGATCGTCGGGGCGGCGGCCGAGCGGCCAGTGATATTTGCGCTCGCTCTCCTTGATCGGAAGATCGTTGATGCTTGCAATCCGCAACCGCATCAATCCGTGCTCGTCGAACTCCCAGTTTTCGTTTCCATAGCTGCGGAACCAGTGCCCGCTGTCGTCGCGCCATTCATAGGCAAATCGCACCGCAATGCGGTTTTCGCGAAAGGCCCAGACCTCTTTGATCAGACGATAGTCGAGCTCGCGATTCCACTTGCGCGTCAGGAACGCTTCGATGGCCTCGCGGCCTTGCAGAAATTCGGCGCGATTGCGCCAGCGACTGTCGACCGTATATGCGAGCGCGACGCGTGCCGGCTCGCGGGTGTTCCAGGCATCCTCGGCCATGCGCGCTTTTTGCGCAGCAGTCTCGGTGGTGAACGGGGGAAGCGGCGGTCGACTCATGCACAAGCTCCTGCAAACTGCCTCATCGGTCGGAGGACCGACGACGCATGATACATCTCATCAAAGGAACGTGGATGCCATGGTCGAGGATTCGGTCAAGGCATGCGCCATGAATTCGAGCGCCCCATGTACGGCGAACCGGGTGGCGGGGCCACCCAGACAGACCCGCACCGCTTCCGGCGGCGTTCCTTCGGTCGCGAAGGCATCGCTCGCGACGACGCCGACGCCGGTCGAACGCATGTGACCAACAAAGGCGGAGCGGGTCCAGGAGTCCGGCAGCGACACCCAAAGGTGGAAGCCGACGGGATCCGAACGGTAACTGCCCGCCGGCAAGGTCGCGGTCGCCAGCCGCTGACGCTCAATCGATTCCCGACGGACGGCAGCCAGTAGGGCGTCGGCCGTACCGTCCATAATCCAACGGGTCGCAAGCGCGATCGTGATCGGAGACGCCATCACGGTTGCGGTTCGCACCGACGAGGCGAATAGCCAGCCTGAGCGAATGTCAGGTGCCACGACGTAAGCGATGCGCAATCCGGCGCCGAGGCACTTGGCGAGACCTGCCACATGCCAGGTGATGTCGGGCGCGAGCGCGGCAAACGGCGGAGGCCCGCTGGTCGGCAGAAAGCCGTAAGGGTCGTCCTCGATGATCGGAACGCCGAACCGGCGCGCGATCGCAACAATGGCGATCCGCCGCGGCTCGGAGATCGTGTGGGTCGTGGGATTGAGCAGGGTTGGATTGAGATAAAGCGCGCGCGGGGTCAACCGCTTGCAGGCGTCGGCGAAGGCATCCGCATCCACGCCTTCGTCGTCCATCGGCAAGCCGACGAGCCGCAAGCCAAGTTGCGCTGTGATCGAGCGGGTGCCCGGATAGGTGAGCTCTTCGGAGAGGACGACATCGCCGGCCTTCGCCAGAATTCCCAGGATGCCGAGCAGCGCGGGATGCGCACCGGGCGCAATGAACAGCCGATCCTGTAGCGGAACCAGGGCGCGGCGGCTGAGCCAGATCGCGGCCGCATCCTTGTCGGCCTGCACGCCACCAAAGCCCTGATAACGCAAGAGCGAGACAAGATCCCGCCCGACCGCCTCCAGCCCATCCTGCATGCGATCGAGGAGCTCCGGATCGTCCGGTTCGGGCGGCAGATTCATCGAGAGATCGACGATCTCCGGATGGCGGGCCATCGGACCGTGCCGTCGCTTGGCGGACGCGCGCACGAACGTCCCTTGTCCGACGCGTGACTCGATCAGGCCGCGCTTCTGTGCCTCCAGATAGCCGCGTGCGACCGTCGTGAAGTCGATCTCGAGGCGGCGGGCGAGCTTGCGCTGCGGCGGCAATCGATCGGACGGGGAGAGGCGACCGCTTTGGATGTCGTCCGCGATGGCGTCCGCGATCGCGAGATAGCGAGGCTTGTTGAGTCTTGAAAGGTCTGGGGTCCAGTCGCTCATAGTCGAGCAAACTCCAAAACCGATCCCCAATCGAGGCCGATCGGCATACCGCAAATTGACTGCATCGTGCTGCATGGCCATGCAACAAGACGCAGCCGTTGTCCTTCTCTCCTCCATGCAAGAATTGGGCGCGAAGCCACCAAGGCGTGAGCCTGCACGCCAATTCAGCAGCGTGCTGCCTAATTTTGACTGTCCGGTTGGGCGCGAAAGATCGACTGCATCACGCACGGGCACGAATTGAATGCAAACTTGCGTGGAATTGACTGGAGTTGATGAATGGATGTGCATAAAGCGTGTGGCACATGCCTTGCACCACACAGTTACGTCGCCGACCCGTACGGGCACCGGCAACCGTTAGCAAGGAGTACACCATGCCTGCCGTGACAATGCCTGCCCACAAGAAGGGCGACTATCTGGTCGATTATGAGGAGAAGGTGTTCGAGGACGTCAAGGCAAAGCCGGGAGAGAAGGCACTGGTGACGTTTCACACCGTTGCCTTCGAAGGCTCCATCGGCCTCGTGAACATTCTTCAGGCGTTGCGGCTGCAGCGCAAAGGCTTCAAGACCACGGTTCTGCTTTATGGGCCGGGCGTGACGCTCGGCGTTCAGCGCGGATTTCCGAAGCTGGGAGACGAGCCGTTCCCAGGCGCGCAGAACTTCAACAATCAGCTCGAGAAGTTCATGACCGAGGGCGGTGAGGTCTATGCCTGTCGCTTCGCGCTGCAGATGCTTTACGGCCACGGCGAGCCGTCGCTGATCCCCGGCATTCGCCCGATCAGCCCGCTCGACGTGCTCGATCTCATTCTCCTGCATCGGCGCGACGATGCCTTCATGATTCACACCTGGACGGTGTGACGTCGTTCGTCGGCACAGCTTGCCGCGGAGGAGAACGACATGACCGAGAAAGCATTGGTTCGGGTCGCGGCAGTGCAGATTGCGCCCGATCTCGATACACCCGGCGGAACAGTGTCGAAGGTTCTCGCCGTGCTTTCGCGAGGCTGCGGACAAAGGTGCCCGGCTCGTTGTCTTTCCGGAGACCTTCATTCCTTGGTACCCCTATTTTTCCTTTGTCCTTCCGCCGGTCGTCACCGGCGCCGAGCACATCCGCCTCTATGAGAACGCGGTGGTCGTTCCCGGACCGGTGACCGAGGCCGTCGCAGCCGTCGCAAAACGACGCAACATCGTGGTCGTGCTCGGCGTCAACGAACGCGACCACGGATCGCTCTACAATACGCAACTCGTCTTCGACGCGGACGGCAGGCTGGCCCTCAAGCGTCGCAAGATCACTCCGACGTTTCATGAGCGGATGATCTGGGGACAGGGCGACGGCTCGGGTCTCACAGTTGTGAACACCGCCGTCGGGCGCATTGGAGCGCTCGCCTGCTGGGAACATTACAACCCGCTTGCCCGCTATGCCCTCATGGCGCAGCACGAGGAAATTCATGTCGCGCAGTTTCCAGGCTCGATGGTCGGTCCGATCTTCGCCGACCAGATCGAGGTGACGATCCGTCACCACGCGCTCGAAAGCGGTTGCTTCGTCGTGAACGCAACCGGATGGCTCACCGAGGAGCAGATCGCGAAGATTTCGCCTGACGAGAAGCTCCGCAAGGCGCTACGCGGCGGCTGCATGACAGCCATCGTGTCACCGGAAGGTGCCCACGTGGTGCCGCCGCTGACCCAGGGCGAGGGAATTCTCATCGCCGATCTCGACATGGGGCTGATCGTCAAGCGTAAGCGAATGATGGATTCGGTCGGCCACTATGCCCGCCCCGAACTTCTCAAGCTCGTCCTCGACAACCGTCCGGCGCGCCCGATGGAGACCGAGACGGTATCGCAACCGAACCCGTTTCATGCGCCATTGAATGGGAGTGGGTCACATGAAGCCGACGATGCCGAAGGCCATGCCGACCGAGCAATTGATCAACGAGTTGCAGTCGCATGGGGTCAGGCTGGTTGATCCGAGGGCCGGCCACGAAAGCCGGCGCGGCGGCGCAGGGCCGTCAGACCACAAGGCGATGACCATCGACGGCATGACCGTCATGGTGCCGGTGCACACGGCACCGGCCTTCGAGAGCCCATACGTGGTCGAGCAGCCTGATGCCTTGGGTCGCAGCCGAATCAGCCGCGACGGCGTCTCGCTCGGGGATGTGAGCTTTCCGACGCGACCGCGTTTCTACGATCGGATGACGGCAGACGGCGTTCCCTATTGGAAGATCGCGCTCCTGCACAGTCGCGACGTGCTCGCGACCACTGTGCTGCAGAGCTGCATCCGCTATCAGAGCCGAGCCAAGACGTGCCAGTTCTGCGCCATCGGGCAGTCGCTCGCGGCCGGCCGCACAATCGAGCGCAAGACGCCTGCGCAACTCGCCGAGGTCGCGAAGGCTGCCGTCGAGCTCGATGGCGTGAAGCACATGGTCATGACGACCGGGACGCCGCCCGGTCGCGACCGCGGCGCAGCCATCCTCGCCGAGAGTGCGGCTGCCGTGAAGGCAGCCGTCGATCTGCCGATCCAGGGGCAGTGTGAGCCGCCGGACGAGGACGACTGGTTCGCGCGCATGAAGGATGCCGGCGTCGATGCGCTCGGCATGCATCTCGAAGCGGTGACACCGGACGTGCGGGCGCGGATCATGCCGGGCAAGGCGCAGGTGTCGCTCGATCGCTACTTCGAAGCCTTCGCGGCGGCCGTGCCGGTGTTCGGTCGCGGCCAGGTGTCGACCTACATCTTGGCCGGTCTCGGGGACAGCAAGGAGGCGATCCTTGCAACCTGTGAGAAGCTGATCGCGCTCGGCGTCTACCCGTTTGTCGTTCCGTTCGTGCCGATCTCGGGCACGCCGCTTGAAAGTCATCCGGGTCCATCGCCGTCATTCATGCACGCAATCCTGGCTCCGCTGGCGTCGATGCTGCGCGCGGGCGGTCTGAAAGCGAGCGACATCAAGGCGGGTTGCGGCAAGTGCGGTGCCTGCTCGGCGCTATCGACCTATGAGCGGGAGGCCATCATATGATCTTCGATCCATTCCCCGTGTTCCTGCCGTCGGAGTATCGCGTCAAGTTCGCGACCGACGCCTGGGAGCGGCGTGAGGCCGCCGCACTGCGTCGCCAGGTGTTCTGCGATGAGCAAGGCATCTTTGCAGACGACGACCGCGACGTCGATCGATGACGTGGCGATTCCGATCGTTGCAATCTCGTCGTTCGGCGTCGTCTCGCAGGAGGTCGTCGGCACGGTTCGCATCCATCAGGCCGAGCCGGGCAGTCTGGTGGGGATCGCGGCTCGCGGTGGCTTCGGACTATCGCAGGATCGGCGCGCTCGGCTCCGCCCTGATCCGCCTTGCCGTGTCGTCGGCGCATGCGTGGGTTGCCAGCGCTTCTTCGCGCATGTGCAGAGCCAGAACGCGATCGCTGTTCCGCCGCTTGCACTGGGACACCATCGACGAGCTCGAGATTCACGGCCGGCCGCATCATTTCATGCAGGCCGATCTTGCCCATTATCCGCCGATCGCCGACGCCGAGACCGGAATTCTGTCGCTGCCGAAAAAGGCCGCCTGATGCTCGGCTCCATCGCGCTTGCTGAGCTTGCTGCGACGCTGCGCGCGAGCCGTGGCGTTGCGGCGAAGCGCGACATCGCGGCGGTGGCCGCGAGGCTCGGTGTGTCGATGTCGTCCGTCGTTCCGGTCGGCGACGACTGCGCCGCGATCCCGGATGGCGACGGCTTCCTGCTGCTCGCAATCGAAGGCTTCATGAACGAGTTCGTCGCCGGCGATCCCTGGTTCGCCGGCTGGTGCGGCGTGATGGTGAACGTGTCCGACGTTGCGGCGATGGGCGGGCGGCCGATCGCGGTGGTCGACGCGGTCTGGGCTGCGAGCGACGCCGATGCAGCGCCGGTGCTGGCCGGCATGCGCGCGGCGTCGGAGGCCTTCGGCGTTCCCGTCGTCGGCGGACACACCAATACGCGCACCGATCGCGGGCAATTGTCGGTCGCGATCCTCGGCCGCGCGCAAGCGCCTGCTGACCTCGTTCGACGCGCGTCCCGCCGATCGCCTGGTTGCCGCGATCGACCTGCGCGGCCGCTATCGCGAGCCGTTCTCGAACTGGGAGGCCGCAACCGAGGCTCCGCCGGCGCGGCTGCGCGCCGACCTCGAAGTGCTGCCGGCGATCGCCGAATCCGGCCTGGCGGAGGCTGCCAAGGATATCTCGCAAGGCGGCATCGTCGGCACGGCGATGATGCTGGCCGAATGTTCCGGCGTCGGCGCGACGATCGACGTGACGCGCGTGCCGAGACCCGAGGGCGTCGCCGCTTGAGCGCTGGCTGCAGACGTTTCCGAGCTACGGTTACCTCCTGGCGGTTCCGCCCGCGAATGTGCCGGCCGTGCTGGCGCGCTTCGCGGCGCGCGGCATTGCGGCGGCCGATATCGGGCAAGTCACGCGCGGATCGCCGCGTGCGCCATCACCGATGGCATCGCGACGGAGACGATCTGGGATTTTGCCCGCGAGCCGCTGATCGGCTGCCACGCAGGTCGGGGCGTTCGCATGAGGAGCCGCTGCGCATCGCGATTCTGACGCACTCGACCAACCCGCGCGGCGGCGTCGTGCATGCGCTCGAGCTCGGCGACGCGCTTGGCCGCCTCGGTCATGAGCCGACGGTGCACGCGCCGGATGCGACCGGCGCGGGCTTTTTCCGCGACGCGTCCTGCAGGACCGCGTGCGTTGCTGCCGTCACCCGCCGGACGAGACGTCGTCGCGATGGTCGAGACCCGCATCGCCGACTATCTCCGCCATTTCGAATATGCCCGGAACCGGCAATTCGACATCTGGCATGCCCAGGACGGGATTTCGGGGAATGCCCTGGCGACGCTCAAGGAGCGCGGCCTGATCCAGGGCTTTGCCCGCACCGTGCACCATGTCGACACGTTCGACGACGAGCGTCTCTCGGCCCTGCAGTTGCGCTCGATCACGGCGGCCGACCGCCTCTTCGTGGTCAGCCGGCGTGTGGCGGCAATGGCTTGCGCGCGAGCTCGGTCGCGATGCGCATCATCGTCGGCAATGGCGTGGATATCGAGCGCTTTTCGCCAATGCCCGACGCAACGGATGCGGCGCTGCGCGCTCGGCTCGGCCTGTCGCCGGGACGCCGGTGTTTCTCGCGGTCGGCGGCGTCGAAGAACGCAAGAACACGATCCGGCTGCTTGAAGCCTTTCGCATCGTCCATGCGCGGCATCCTGCGTGCCGCCTGGTGATCGCGGGCGGCGCCTCGCTGCTCGACCATGACGCCTATCAGGAGCGCTTTTCCGCCGTGCTTGCACAGAGCGGGCTGCCGGACGAGGCCGTGATCCGCACCGGTCCCTGGCCGCAGGAGCTGATGCCCGCGCTCTACCGCGCCGCCACGACGCCTGGTGTTTCCCTCGACGAAGGAGGGCTTCGGCCTCGTGGTGCTCGAAGCGATGGCGAGTGGCGTGCCGGTGGTGACATCGCGGATCGCGCCCTTCACCGAATATCTCGGCGATGACGACGTGATGTGGTGCGATCCGTTCAATCCGACGGCTCGATCGCCGAGGCCATGTCCACCTCGCTCGATGCTCGATGCGCGCGAACGTCTCGTCGCTCGCGGGCTTCACGGTGCGGCACGGCACGACTGGCGGACAACCGCGCAAGCCCATCTTGCGGTCTATGACAGGCTGAGGGAGGCGGCCCATGCCTGAGATGCGCTTCCTCATTCGCTGGCCGGACGGCACAGCAGAGAGCCTGCTACTCGCCGTCGCTGGTGATCAAGGACTACTTCGTCGGTCGGCAGAGAGCTATCCGCTTGCGGACTTTCTCGCGCGCAGCCGCACCGCGCTCAACATCGCGAATGAACGAGTGCGGGCGAAGTACGGCTTCGCCTGCTCGCAGGCCATCACCCAGCTTGCCCGGATCGAGACCGCCGCGATGGCATTTGGCGATGCCGCCGATGCGCGTGTGACCGTCGACGCCTTCGAAGAATAGGACGAGGAGCCGCAACCATGGCACAACCAACTCCCGTCGCGCGCCATTCCGTCGCCGTGATCGGCGGCGGCCAGGCCGGTCTATCGATCAGCTGGTATCTCGCGAGCAGCGGCATCGATCATGTGGTGCTCGAGAAAGAGCGTGCCGGCCACGCGTGGCGAGCCGAGCGCTGGGACACGTTCTGCCTGGTGACGCCGAACTGGCAATGCCAGCTGCCGGGCTTTCCCTATCAGCGGCGCCGGACCCGCACGGCTTCATGCTGCGAGACGAGATCGTCGACTTACTCGACGACTTCGTCGCCTCGTTCGATCCGCCGCTGCGAGAAGGCGTCACGGTGCGAGTGCTGCGCAGCGATGCGCTGCACGGCTTCACGCTCGACGCGACGGATGGTGTTCACGTTGCGGATCAGGTGGTGATCGCGGCCGGCGGCTATCAAATCCCCATCATCCCGCGCTGCGCCGAACGGCTCCCGGTCCGATATCGTGCAGATTCAATCCTCGGCCTACCGCAACCCTGACATGCTTCCCGCCGGCGCGGTGCTGGTGGTGGGCAGCGGACAATCCGGCTGCCAGATCGCGGAGGATCTGCATCTCGCCGGCCGCAAGGTCCATCTGTGCGTCGGCGATGCGCCGCGGGTGGCGCGGCGGTATCGCGGCAAGGACGTGGTCGAATGGCTGCACCTGATGGGCTACTACGACATTCCGGTGCACGAGCATCCGCTGCGCGAGGGCGTGCGCGACAAGACCAATCATTACGTCACCGGCCGCGACGGCGGCCGCGACATCGATCTGCGCCAGCGCGCGCTCGAAGGCATGGAGCTCTATGGCCGCCTGCTTGACGTGAGCGGGCAACAAGCTGGGCTCGACGACGATCTCACGCAGTGCCTCGACCAGGCCGATCAGGTCTCGGAAAGCATCAAGACCAGCATCGACGGCTTCATCGCGCAAGCAGGGCATCTCGGCGCCGGAGGAGCCGCGCTATCGCCCGGTCTGGGCCCCACCGCAGGAGCGGACGAGCTCGACTATCGTGCGGCCGGCATCACCTCCATTGTCTGGTGCATCGGCTTTCGCACCGACTACAGCTGGATCGACCTGCCCGTCTTCAACGGGCGCGGCCAGCCTGCCCACGTGCGCGGCGTGACGCCGGTTCCGGGCGTCTACTTTCTCGGACTGCCCTGGCTCTACACCTGGGGCTCGGGTCGGTTTTCCGGCGTGGCGCGCGACGCCGAATATCTTGGCGGAGCACATCAAGGCGCGCGTCGACCTGGCGCCGGGAGCAGAGCCGCAGCTGTCGTCAACGAAGCTGCGATCGGATCGTAGGCGCCGCATGAACAGTCTCATCCGACCGATCGAGATGACGCATCTCTCCGCCGGGGGCGACGCTGTCGGCGCTGCCGGACGTCATCGTGCTCGGAATGCCGCATCTGTGCCTAGGCGGGTTGTCGGAGACCTGGCTGCTCAAGGAATGCGGTCACCGCCACTGGTTCCTGCTGGCGCCGCCGCCGGTCTTGCTCGTGCCGGACTTCCGTGACGAGGACGGCGAGCCAATCTACGCGGCCTTCCTCGCGGTCTCGGTTCGCGATGCCGCGCTTCGATGTCGTACGCGAGCACGACGAGCTCGTCTTCTGCCTCGCGGCTGGCGCGCATCTCGCGCACGCAATTCACGAGCGTTCACCGGCTCGCTGTTCGCAGCCGCCCGCTCGGCGAGGTCGTCATGACCTCAACCTTCGTCAAGCGTGCACAGAAGGGGACGGAACCATTCGATCGCCCGGGTCGAAGTCCCCTGTTTGGCGCCGCCGGAGCCGGCGCCGCACGCCATTGCGTTTGCGGCTGAGGCCGCCGCGTTGCGTTCCAACAATGGTGTACGCATCTCGGCTTCGAGCGAAGCAAGGCGGCGGTCGTTCGACCGTTTTGTCATCGATCCCTGTCCTGCACAGGATTTCAACGGCGCCGACTTTCTGTATTTCGCGAGCTTTCAGGCCTTTGTCGACCGTGCCGAATGGGCATTCTTCCGTCCGGACGCCCCGTTCCCGACGACACGCCGGCGCGACATCGTCTATCGCGGCAACATCGACCCGGGCGAACGCGTGATCGCGAGCTTGCTCCAGGTTCAGCAGGAGGAGAGGGAGCTCGGCCACTGGTACCGCCTGGAGCGGGCGCAGGACAATCTTGCCATCGCCGATATCTTTACGCACCGGCGGCTGCGAGCTCGCTAGCGCCGAAGCGGATAACGGCTCAGGCAAGCCATTTCCCGAAGAGGCGTGAGTAGCCTGGATTGGCGGGGCAATTTGTACAGCGCTCGGTCTCAGACCCGGCACAAGTACGCTGCACCTCCCGTGCTTGGCGATGTTTTCGACAGTCCCTGTTGCTTCGTGATGGCGGAGGGATCGACCGGAATGTCGCTTGCTCGGCGCAGGCGCTACAACAGCCGGCCGCCGAGCGCAGCGACCGCTAGGCAGGATGCCGGAATGCCGGCCATGCCGAGTGGTACGGTCAGGAAGGGCACGGTCCAAACTGCGGACATTAAAGGGCAACACGAGCCTAGCGAGCCTGTTACCGGCGTCAGCGTCACAACGGGCTTATTTGGCGATTCCGCCATTCCAGAAATTCGTTGAAGAGCTGCTGCTCATTTCGAACATCTAACCGTGGTGGCGTGTTTGCTTTTTTCGAAGCGTCGCCCGAACCAGATCGGCTAGTCGCATTCGTCGCACGCACCGGCACAACCTTGGGCGTCGCGGAGGTGCTGGGCTGCTCGCGTCGAACCTTCGGAGATACTTGCTCTCGTCGAACCTTCGAGGGTGCTACTTGAAGCACCTGCTCCTCGGTCACTATGCCTGAAGACAAATCGCATTCGTCAAATGCAAGAATATCAATGGGGAGGGTTGAGCAGCTCACCGTCGTTAGGAGAACCATAGGTATGAGCACGGTTGCTCGATAATTGAAGAAACGGCGATCTGTCCTGCCGCATCGCCCGCGGAGATCAAGAAACATGCCGTTCCCCATTTTTGGCGGAACTAATGTTTTCCATTTGGGAAGCTTCTCGCAGAGCTGGAATTATCCCAATTTGAAGCTGAGACAATCGAACAGAAAAACGACGGCCGCGGGACGGCAACTTGGCTTTTAAAAGACGTGCTCGCTCAAATTCGGCGACCGCGCCGAGCTCGGTCAGGGTGAACCTGCTCTCTGGAGCTTTTACATTGTCTCTTTCGTCGAAGATGAGCTTCTTTTTGTTCTTTATACTTCTTCGATGATGGTCGTTTTGATAGTCACCTCGCGAGCGGTCCGGCGAGCGCCGTGCGATCAAAACGCAGGCCTGAAAATCCCTCGTGAGG
Organism: uncultured Alphaproteobacteria bacterium; assembly: GCA_963745515.1. Taxonomy (GTDB): domain Bacteria; phylum Pseudomonadota; class Alphaproteobacteria; order Rhizobiales; family Xanthobacteraceae; genus VAZQ01. Next base: position 968,507 of record CAVUXO010000001.1, on the reverse strand, counting down.
TCAGCCATCATCGCATGCGTTCCGGCAAGATGCAGAGCAGTCATCGGGCCTTCAGGCCGAGCTCAATCGCCGTGGCCGTAATCGTGCTCGATGCTGCCGAGTTGTCCTTGAAGACCTCAAGCGCCTTTCGGAACGCTGTTGCGGCGATGTCTCTCTCACCACGCACAACGCGAGAGCGCATAAGCAGAGTCCAGCCATCGACGTCTCGCGGAGAACCCTCTAGCCGATCGGCCAGGCGATCGACCATCGATCGAACGACGGCGTCATTCTCGTGCGGAGGCATCGCTTCGGACTTGGCATTTTTCTCAACGCTTAGTCCATCACCACCCTTGCCAGCGGTCTCGGTTTGTAAAGACGAGGCGGTCTCCAAATTGTTGCTTTCGGCGGCCTTCGCCTTGGCCTCCTCGTACGAGAGCTTGAGCTCGGCGGAATTCGGATCAAGCGCTAACGCTTTCGCATAGGCTGTGGCTGCCTGTTCGTAGTGCGCCGTGCTGAGGTAGGACCAACCGAGCATCTGCCAGCCTTTGATGTCGTCTGGCGTGGTCTCGAGCCGAGCCGCTAGCCGTTCGATCATGGTGTTCACATCAGGCAACGGTTTGGCAGCTGCCGCCACAGACGCCGGCTCTTTGGTCCCAATAGAACGCGTGTAGTCCTTGAGGCGCGCAAGCGTGTCGCCATCCGATCCAGAACGCGCCTCTGAGCCGGCTACTTCGGGAGGATCCCCGAAATAAGAAGTAGCTGCGCCAATGCCTGCAACGAGGAGAAAGCCCGCGGCAGCCACAATCGACATCCCTGCGGTGCCTCGAAGGTCTTGGCCGAACCAGCTCGATGATCGCAGCCGCGAGAGGAGAGCAAGTCTCGCGGCGTCCGATCGCAGCGCAAAGATGAGCAGCGCTGATATCGCGATTAAGGAGGGAAGAAGCCCGCCCAGGAGAGTCCAAGACATCTGCAAGCTCCGAAACTTAGATGCGACCTCACGGCCATCAGTTCCTACGCCCCTGGCGGCAGGGTGATCCAGGACCTCGGTTAAGCCTCAACAGTAACTGCGGTAGTTGTAGGGATAGTAGACATAGCCCCCTATATGCGTCGGATAGTGACCGCGGCTGTAATAGTAGGGATAGTCACAGTAGACAGAGGCCGGACCTATCGGCAGATAAATTCGGGGGCCGTAACGACGGGGTTTGACCGTAATCACATGACCCCTGCCGCTCTTGCCGGACTTCAGATAGGATCGCTCGCCCGAGTCGGCGGCATTAGCCACTTGCGCAATGCTGAGGAAGCCGACCGCCAACAAGCAAGCCATCAGAATAGATACGAACAAATTCCGATTATTCATGAGATTGCCTCGCATAGTTTCCCGTCCCAGACCGGAACCGTCATCCGCGATCGATCAAAACTTCCTCCGGATCTCAGTGCGGAGGCCGAAGTTGTCTTTGCCGCCCTCGAGGATCTGGTAGGTCGCGTCGGCGCGGAACAGCCAAGCCGCATTGATCGGGATCTGGTAGCGAGTACCGAAGCCGTACTGCGGTTTCGCGGCGCCGATGCCGGCGATCGGAGTACCGAAGGGCTGCACCATGGCCGCCTCGAAAACGAGCTGCTGATCCAGATTGAATAGATACTGTATGCCGACCGCGCCGCCCCAGGCGTTGGACCCGCTGTCGTTGAGTTTCGGAAAGCCGGTCAGCGCGTCGGTCTCGAAGTTGATGCCGACATTCTTCAGGATGCCCGCGTTATTGCCGTCGACCAGTGGCTGAGGGTTGCCGAAGCCGACGAAGAAGTTGGCGTAGGGGATCAGCGTGCTCGGCAAGCCCGAGATCAGGCTGTTCTCCGAAATGACGACAAGGCCGTCGTCGTTCTTGCCGTTCCCGGTGTTTGCGAACACACGGGTCGTGTTCGACACGGTGTTGAAATAGCGCCGGGTATAGGCGGCGGCGAAGAAGTTCGTCAGCTGGCCGGCCGTCAGGTTCTGGACGCCCGGGACATCGGGGAACAGCCTGACCGCCCGCTGGTCGACGCCCTGTAATAGGCCGTAGCCCGCTTCGATATAGCCGCCGAAGGCGTCAATGAAGGTGGTGACGCCATAGACGTTGGCGTTGCGATTGTCCTTTCCGAGGATGCCTGCGTTGTCGACATTGTCGAACCCGGCGAAGAGGGTGACGTCGTAGTTGGAAAGGCCCAGCTTCCGCGAGTTCTTCGCGGTGAGGCTCACCGCGCCGCCCAGAATTGCGTCGTTCGCCCAGATTCCGTTCTGCAGGAACAGTGGGAAAAGACCAACCGTGAAGGGCAGATCGAAACTGGATGGTTTACCGGTGGCGCCCGAAAGGATCGAGCCGAGGTCACCCTCGAAGAACAGCGTCTGCGGCTTGAGGTCGAACTCATCGTTGAACTTCTTATTGCCGTCGCCGCCGCCGAACTCGAAGCGGGTGAATGCATTGTTCTTCTGAAGCGGCGTGAAGAAGGCGTGGAGTCGTTCGGTGGCGGTGAACTTGTAGTCGACGTCGATGTTCAGCCGGGTCGCGATCTGGGCGATATCCTTGCCGGCATTGCTGTTGTAGGCGACCGCCGTCCGCCAATCACCGTAGATGGAGAGGCCTGGCGCCAGCAGGTTCAAGTCACCCAGGAGGGCATTGCCCTTGTCGTATATACCGGAGGTGTATTGCTCGCGTCCTATCTCGATCGCGCGCGGCGCCTCGACCGCGACCTTCGCGCCGTAAATGTCGACGTTTCCCTTGGCATCGTATTTCTTGTCATAGTCTGGACCGGGTTGGAAAAGATCCTCCTTGCGCTTGCGGTCCACCTTGCCGCTTTCCTTGCGGTCTGCGTTGTTGCCTCCTTTGCGCTCCGCGTTGCTGCGTGTGCGTGGGTCTGCGGTGTCGTCGGCGCTGGGCCACACTGAAGCCCACAAGTCGGTCAACCAGAATCCCTTGCCGGCGTCGCTGCTGCTTGCTGCAGGTTCTGCGGTCGTGCCGGACCTCACGAGGTCCTTAGATTCTGCAGCCGTGCCGGACATCACAAGGTAACCGCCGGCTAACAGTGCGATAGTGGCGGTCGTTGTCCTGGCACGGTACCGAAGGTTGCCCTTTGCATTATAAGTGTATCGATAAGTCACGTGTACGATCCCCCATCGTAGCTTAGACCTGCGGTGTAGGGGGGCGCTTCCTTGAATCCCCAGCGCCTCCCTAATCCGAAACCCTTGGCTTCCCCGTTCTAGGGCTTCACCTCGAGGTCGACCGTGCGGACATGGAAGCTCAACATCCGCTCGTTCATACGCCGTTCCATTTCGCTTGTGGCACCGACGAAGCGCATGAAGTAGATCGGCTCGGCACGGTTCCGCATGCGGAAGGCGAGGCGGTACTTGCCGGGCTTCTTGATCAGGTTAGCCGGCACTTCGTACTTGGCCTGCTTCTCACCCAGTGGCGTCAGCGAGTGGTTCTCCAAGCGCACGAACGGCGGATGGTTGAGAACGGTGGTCGGGATCTGCGGCGGACGCAGAAACGGCAGCGGGTCGACGTCGAAGTTCACCGGCAGGTACATCTCGCGGTCCGTGCCCTTGACGTTGGTGGTCAGGAACTTGGTCTGCAGATTCACCAGCTGTTGGTCCGTCTTGATCGTGCCGGCCGCGACATCCAGGCTGTGCAGGTCGGCCATGTCGCCGTTGCTGTCGACGTAGCCCGACTCCCAGATGTTCTTGCCGTCGGGATCGATGAGGGCGACGTTCACCCAAAGCTGCGGCTGCGCACCCAAGGAGCCGGACGGCAGGTTGTGCCCCGTATTGAGGTTCTTGATCTTGTAGGAGAATGCCAGAGTCCTGCCGACCCTCGGGTCGCCCTCGAAGAAGGGACCGTCCACCTTGGTGCCGTTCTCCATGACCTGTTTCCTGAGCTCGTACCGCTCGTCGAGCTTCTTGAAATTCTCCTCGAGGATCTGCCGGGCATCTTCACGGTCGAGCCCATCGGCCCAGCGCTTGGGAAAGTCGACCTTGACCTTGCCGCGAGCGACCTTGTCTTCGAAGTCGTTGGTGCCCCAGCCGGCGCGCCAGTCGAACTCCAGCCATTCCTTCATGGTGAAGGCCTGGGCCTTCTGGTTGTGAGGGAAGACGCCGGGGTGGGCGATCGAATAGCCCGGGCCGATGAAGCGGTGATTGGCGTGCTTGCGTCCCGGGTTGATTTCCTTGCCGCCGACCACGGCGGAGGGTGCGGTCGAATAGCCGTCGGGTTTTCCGGGGACCTTGCCCATGTGGCAGTCCTGGCAGGTGACGCCGGCTTTCATTGCGGGGCTGTCGCGATACTGATCCCACACGATCTCCAGCTTGATGCCCAGGTTGACGGCAACCTGGTGGCAGCTGACGCAGAACTCCGACTTGGTGATCTGGGGGTTCGTCATCATGCCGTTGTGCATGTCCGTGCCCCGCCCGTCTTTGCTGGTCTTGACGGAGTAGGTGTCCTTGTTGGCGAGGATGTCTTTGATGACGCTCTTTTCGCCACTGCCGAAGACCGGATCGTAGATCTTGCCCGGTTCGACCCGGCGCTCGCCGTTGACCTTGCCGTATTGTTCCTGAACCCGGTGGCAGGTGATGCAGCTGACGCCCTCGCGCGAGATCTGACTCATCGCCCAAAGCGGCGTTTCGCGACTCTCGCCGAGCTGGGTGCCGACCTGCTGGTGGCAGCGCACGCAGAAGGTGCCGACCGTACCTTGGGTCAGGTGCTGGAACTTCTGCTCGAACGCGTGGAACATCGGCGAGATCGACGCATAGGCATGCTGCGACGAAGACCATTCCTCGTAGATTTGCTTGTGGCATTCGCCACATTGCGCAGCGGTGGGATAGAGGGAGAGAGTCTCCTCGTCGACCGCGGGGATGGGAGCTTGTTTGCCCTTCTCGGCCCTTGCTGCTGCTGAGAGTATAGATATCTCCCCTTTGGCGGCCGCTTCTGCCCCCTCGGACACCTTCGCATCGGTATCGGTCTTCTTGGCCGCTTTTGTATTCTGGGCCACTCTCAATCTGGGCTGTGCTTCTTCGTTCTTGGTCTGCCCAGCCTCGCTGGACGCGGCGACGGCGCTCTGGCTCACTAGTGCTGTGTGACTCAGAAGGGCGCCTGCGAAAGCGCAGAGAAGCATCGCATTACGCATTGTATTTTCTCCCCACATTGTTTTCAGGGCAGCGTTGTGTGTCGGTCACGTGAAACGGCGCGCGACCGCCGTGCGGGATCCGTTGGCAGGGCGCGCATCGCTGACCACGACATCATCGTTAGGACGTGGCCGGCCGCGTTGCTCTTCCGCCGCCTCACGAAGGTCGGAGCGCCGCATGTGGGGGATGCGGATCGCGACCATGAAGTCATTGGTGATGCCGTAGGCCGCCGAGAGCGAGACGCTCTCGATTGAACGGATCGAATGCCTGCCCTGCTCAGCGGCAAGGGCGGCGTCGTCAAGCTGGCCTAATCGGATGAACTCGTAGCAAACCGCTGCAGCGATCTTGCCTTCGGGCGAGATGATTTTGATCGGTCCGCCGCTTCCTATATTCCCGCCGCCTCCGGGATGACGTGCTTCAGCTGGGACGACAGGAAGTATCGAAGAACCAATAGCGGCTGCTCGCCGCGCAACACACCCACGCATACATCACCCCCTCGGCGCGGAACCCCAACGCACGCCGTCCTCTTAGTTTTCATCAGAATGGGTCATGAGTTTGATCAGATCATGCGCGAAGCGCGACATGCATGAGTTGAAGAGAGGCGCGCTTACCGTCAATGCGTCGATGGAGGACGAAACAGAGGATGAAATACGAGACGAACGGAAAACGAAATGGAAAACGAATCGGAAAACGGAGGAGCACGGCGTCTTCGTGTCGCACGAGTCAGCTCGAGGCGCGTTTGTGGTTGTTGGGTGTTGATGAATCCTGAACCGGCGAGGCGCTGCTCGTCTCGAACGCCAGCCAGGGCTGTTCTGTTGGCCGAGGGTCGAAGCACACAATGAAAGCGGCACAATGTGCACGAAGAATCGAGCGATCCTGGTGCATTCAGACGTTGCGGGATCGCGTGAATTAGGCTCAGAACGAACATTGTCGCTAGAAAGATTCCCTGCAATCGTCAAACTTTGTCCCCCATTCGTATGATGACTTGACGAATGACGGGGAGGCGATTGGGGGACACCGCGGGGACTCGGTGGTTGCCCCATAATCTTCTCAATCTTGAGTTCGCACGAGCTCAAAGCGCGCGGCTATTCGGCTACTGCCGAACTTTGAGGGTGGGTGTTCAGGTCCAGAACGCTTGATGTGCTGAGTTTGCTGAGCATCCCAGGAAGCGCAGCGAAGTCGGTCACCCGCACCAGCCGCAAATGGGGAACCGGAGGCCTTCCGGAATGGGACGGATTGGATAATGGCAAGAAGTCACGAAATCACCATCAACGGCCAAAGTTTTGTGGCGCACCGCGGCGAGTTGCTGCTGGACGCTGCTCTTAATAACGGCATCGACCTGCCCTATGACTGCCGCGCCGGCCACTGCGGTACCTGCTGCGTGCGGCTGGTATCGGGCGAAGTGCGGGGCGGCGAAGGCTCCGAGCCGGGCGTCGTTCATGCCTGTCAGTGCCGGATTGTCGGCGATGCGGTGCTCGAGAAGGACCAGTCGTCGGGTGTTCGCACCGTCGAAGGCGTGGTGAGCTCATTGCGCCCCTTGTCGCCCGACGTGATGGAAGTCGGCATCAAGACGAACCGCGCGCTGCCCTATCATGCGGGGCAATATGCGCAGGTGTGCTTCAGCGGCTATCCGAGCCGTCCCTTCAGCATCACGCATCCCTTGCGTGGCAATCCGAACAGCCGCTCGGTCTGGTTCCATGTTCGGCGCGTGAAGCATGGGCGTGTCTCCTCATCGCTCGGCAAGCGCATCAAGCCGGGCCATCGGGTGGAACTGACCGGGCCCCATGGCTCGGCGCATTTTCGTCCCAATCTGGGCAGCAACCGGCTGATTCTCGTCGCCACCAACACCGGCTTTGCGCCGATCTATTCGATCGCCGTCGCTGCGCTGCGCGAGAACCCGGAGCGCATGATGATGATCATCGCTGGCGGCCGCGGCATCGAGTCGCTCTATATGATCCCGGCTCTCGTGCAGCTGGCCCGCTTCCCCAATGTTCTTGTCGTGCCTGTCTGCAGCACGCCGCAGACCTTGAGCAAAGCGGTGAGGCCGGGCCGGCCGACCGAATATCTGCCGCGTCTGGAGCCGACCGATGTGCTCTACGCTTGCGGCGTGCCGGGGATGGTCGATTCGATCAAATCGATCGCGGCGCAAGCCGGCGCGGTCTGCTATGCGGATCCGTTCCTGCCGACCACCGACGACCCGGTCGAGGAAAGCGTTCTGAGCCGCGCCATGGGATGGCTCGTTGTGCCTGCCAAGCGGCAGCTTGGTGTGCCCACGAAGCGGCAGATGGACCAGCTCGCTCTCGATCGCCCTCGCAATCGGCGGGAACCTCCGCTGCAGGCCTATAGGAGGGCTGAAGCGGCGGCGCATAGGATGGCTGAAGCACAGGCGCGTAAGAGGGCTGAAGCAGCGGCGCATAGGATGGCTGAAGCACAGGCGCATAAGAGGGCTGAAGCAGCGGCGCATAGGACGGCTGAAGCACAGGCGCATAAGAGGGCTGAAGCAGCGGCGCATAGGATGGCTGAAGCACAAGCGCATAAGAGGGCTGAGGCAGCGGCGCATAAGAGGGCTGAAGCACAGGCGAATAGGATGGCTGAGGCACAGGCGCGTAAGAGGGCTGAAGCACAGGCGAATAGGAGAGCTGAAGCACAGGCGTATGGGAGGGCTGACGCACCGGCGCATAGGATGGCTGAAGTAAGGGTGAGAAGTCATTATTAGTATTAGAGCCCATAGCCGTCGGTCGATCGGGTTCGGCCCTATGGCCTTTCTCCAGTCTTCCGTGCTTCGTTTCTGCGGCTTGCTGATGATCTTCGGCGTTGCCGCGGTCGGCACAGTTGCGTCCGATCCGGCCAAGGTCGTCGGTCCGAATGCCTGTGCCGAATGTCACAAGCAGGAGGTCGAGGCCTGGAAGGAGTTCGCATCATTTCAAGACCTTTCGCGAGATGCCGCGTAAGAAGGAAGGGAACGAAATCGCGGAAAAAATGGGCGTTCAGCGCATCAGATCGGAGAGTTTGTGCCTGACCTGCCATTACACAGTGCAGGAGAAGGAAAAGAAAAAGCAGCCGATTGCTGGCATCTCCTGCGAGTCCTGCCACAGCGCCGGTGAGGATTGGATCAAGGTCCACAGCGGGTTCAGCGGCAAGACCGAGAAGACCGAGAGCAAGGCCGAGAAGGAGGCGCGCTGGAAGCTCGCCGATTCCAAGGGGATGATCAGACCGTCCTCGCTCTATCAGCTGGCGAAGAACTGCCTTAGCTGCCATGTCGTGCCGCAAGAGGATCTTGTGAATAAAGGCGGTCACACTGCCGGCAGCGCCTTCGAGCTGGTGTCGTGGTCGCAGGGCGAGGTGCGGCACAATACCTGGCACTCCAAGGGTAAGGAAAATGTGCTCGCCAACGCGGCGCAGAAGCGAATGCTTTATCTCGTCGGCCTCGGCGTCGAACTCGAGACGGGGATCCGCTCGGTCAGCCGTGCGACGGCGAGAAGTCGTTACGCCTTCGAAATGGCTAAGCGTGTCGACCGTGCGCGCAAGCAGCTCGCCGCCGCAGCGAAAGCGGCGCCGAATGTGCCGGAAATCGCAAAGATGGTAGAGTATGCCTATTCAGCGGGGCTGAAGCTGAACAATGAATCCTTCCTGACGGCTGCCGCCGACGGCGTCTCCAAGCTGATCGTGAGCATCACCGAGAAGTATGACGGCAGCACGATGGCTGGGCTCGACAGCCTGATTCCTGGACCGGACAAGTTCAAGGGCAAGGCGAGGGAAGCTGGCTCGGTCAATTGATCCCGGCCGACTGACAATGACAACAGCCTGAATGGGGCTTGATGGGGAAAGAAGTACCGCGATGGGTGATCTTGGGGAGCGGCCGTGATATCGGCGGGGCGGCGCACGTTTGACGCCTCGATCGGCGGACGCGTTTTGGGCTCGGCGAGATATCTCACCGGCCAGTCAGTCAGGGGCCTTCTGATCGCGGCGATTTCCGGCGGTCTGTTCTGGCTCGTCTGGATTTATGGCAACGGGCTCCGCGATCCGCGCTATCTCGACGGCTGGGTGCTGGCCGGCGGCATGAGCTTGCAGGTCTTTTTCCACATCGCCATCAAAACGGCGAGCCTGTCGCCGAAATCCGCCGTGCGCTGGCGGAAGTTCCATATTTTTGTCGGCTATCTGCTGATTGCCGCCTTTATCTCGCATTCGGATTTCTCTCTGCCGGACACCGGCTTCGAATGGGCGCTCTGGTCGGGCTTCGTGGTGGTAACGCTGAGCGGCATTTTTGGCACCTATCTCGCCTGGTCGCTGAAGGCCAAGCACGCGATCGACGAGCGCATCGCCTATGATCGCATCCCCACTCGCCGCGCCGAGCTGGCGCGGGATGTCTACGTCGTCGCCAAGATCGATCTGGGCGCTGCTGCGATCCCCTTACCGGCGACGCCCTATGACGCCTGGATCATGGATCTCTACACCAACCACCTGCGGGATTTCTTCGAGGGGCAGCACAATTTCGCCGCCCATCTCATCGGCTCGCGGCGCCCGCTGAAGCGGCTGACGGATGAGATCGACAACCTGTCACCCTATGTCGACAAGCCGAGCCAGCATAAACTCTCCGCCATCAAGGACCTGGTGGTCGAGAAGGACGGGCTCGATTTCGCGCGTGTCTATCTCGGGCTCACCAAGGGCTGGCTGTTCGTGCATGTGCCCGTCACCTATGCGCTGATCGTCCTGGCGGTGCTGCATGTCCTTGTCGTCTACGCCTTTTCATCGGGGCCCTGGTGATGCGGCGACCGGTGCGGACAAGATCGGCTCGGCGGCCAAAGGCCGAGAATCAGCCGCCCCCCGGCTTGCGGCGGGACCGTCTGGCGGTGCTGGTGGCGATCGTGACCTTCGTCTGCCTAGACTTGGTCTTCTTTCTCTCCAAGGATTCGCAGTTCCTGCAGTTCCTGATGCCGGGTCCGCTGGCGAGTGCTCACGGGACGATTGAGAATTGCAGCGCCTGCCACACCAAGAGCGGCAGCGGCAAATTGAGCTGGACTCACGGCCTCGTCGCCGGCGATCCGCTCGCCGACAGCAAGGCCTGTCTCACCTGCCACAAGATGCCGAACACGGCCTTCAATGCGCACAGCGTTTCAGCCGAGGTGCTGGAGCAGAGCACCAGGCGGCTGACCAAAGTCGCTGCGGAGACGCCCGTGCCGCAATCGGCGCGCGCGCAGAGCATCGCCTTCCCGACCGACGACAAGGTCGCACGCGGTCTCTACTGCGCGACCTGTCATCAGGAGCATCAGGGGGTCAATTTCAAACTGAACAAGATCTCCAACGAGCAATGCCGCTCCTGCCACGTGGTGAAGTTCGACAGCTTCGACGGCCACCACCCGGAATTCGAGGACTATCCGTTCAAGCGGCGCACGCGGATCATCTACGACCATGCCGGCCATTTCGGTAAGCACTTCCCGGAAGTGGCAAAGAAGGATCCGGCAAGGCGCATTCCCGCTACCTGCTCGACCTGTCATAGCAGCCGCGAAGACAAGCGAGTCATGGCCGTGGCGCCGTTCGAGCAGACCTGCACCGCCTGCCACCTCGACCAGATCATCGGCAAGGAGCGGGTCAGCGGCCCGAAAGGCATTGCCTTCCTGACCCTGCCTGGCCTCGACCTGCAAACGTTGAACAAGAAGAAGGCCTCGATCGGCGAATGGCCGGACGCGTCCGAAGCCGGGCTTACACCGTTCATGAAGGTCATGATCAGCCGGAATGAGCGGGGCCGTGCTCTGATCAAAACCGTGGACAGCCTGGACCTCCAGGATCTGAGTCGTGCAAACAACAACCAGATCAGGGCGGTCACAAATCTGGTCTGGGAGATCAAGCGGCTGTTCTATGCGCTGATCAAGGAAAAAGCGTCAGACGTGCTGGCCGACCTCAATATTGGCGGCAAGGAGAAGCTGAGTGCGAATCTCATTGCCGATCTGACCGCGAGCATCCCGCGCGATGTGGTCATCAGTGCGCAGCAGCAGTGGCTACCCAATCTCGGCACGGAAATGGAATCGAGATTGGCCGGCGAGAGCAAGACGGCCAGCAGAGCCAATACCTACCAGCTTGCGGGGGAAAATCAGCAAACTCTAACCAAGAGTGCACCGACCAGGAGCGCGCCCGGTGCAGTCGCAGCCAAGTCTGCAGCAGCCCAGCCTGCAGCGGCCCAGCCTGAACCAACGCCCCGAAAAACCGACGAACAGCCTCGGGCGAAGGCGGGGGACCAAACCGACGATCTGCTCAACCCCACGGAGGAAGAGCTTCGCGGGACCGCGGCTCCGAGCAAGGGCGCCCCGAAAACAGCTCCGCCTGAACGAGCGGCTCAGCCAGAACGAGCGGCTCAGCCAGAACGAGCAGCCCCACCTGAACGAGCAGCGCAGCCTGAGCGAGCGGCCCGAAAAGACGATACCGCAAGCGCCAAGCCAGCCAATAGAACGCTCACCGCCGACGAACAGCCTCGGGCGAAGGCGGCGGACCAAACCGACGATCTGCTCAACCCCACGGAGGAAGAGCTTCGCGGGATCGCAGCTCCTAGCAAGGGCGCCCCTAAAGCAGCCCAGCCTGAACGAGCGGCCAGGCCAGCCCAGCCTGAACGAGCAGCGCAGCCTGAACGAGCGGCCCGAAAAGCCGATACCGCAAATGCGAGGCCCGATAGCGCTGTATCGGCGGATGCCGTCTCCAAGGCGGATGCAAATGCGCCGGCCGACGCCCCGGCGGCATCAGATGCCGAGGTGGCCAGGCCTCAAGTGAGGGCTGCGACCATGCCCAGCATCGAAAGCGATGTGGATTCGGAGAACTGGGCTGAATATGGCGGCTGGTATCGGCAGGATTACGCGATTTTCTACCGCCCCATAGGCCACAAGGACAAATTCATTTTTTCTTGGCTCGTCCTGACCGGCCCCCAGGCGCCGAAAGGCGATAAAAGTCCGGCGGCGGCCGTCTTCGATCTCCTCATCGACAAGGACACGCAGGGCTCATGCACGAAATGTCACAGCGTCGATGATATCCGGGGCAAGGGGCGCTTTGTTAATTTCTCTCCGCCTTCGGTCGCGAACAAACAGGGACGCTTCACGAATTTCGTCCACGGGCCGCATTTCGGCATCCTAGAGAATTGCGGTTGTCTGACCTGCCATAACCTCGAAAAAGGCCGCCCCTACCTGAAGAGCTACGAGCAGGGCAGTCCGCAAAATTTCGTGTCCAATTTTGGCGCGGTGAAAAAGGATCTCTGCCAAAGCTGTCACACCAGCAGCATGGCGCGCCAAGACTGTCTGCTGTGCCACAAATATCATGTGGATGGCGTAGTCACGCCAATCATAAACACGAAAATCCCAACCGAGTAGCGTTTGATGTCATCGCTCTAAGCAAGCGAATGGCATTGCGATTGGTGTTCAGGCATCACCTCATGCGGCGGTCGCGCCAAGCCGCTCACCCGGTTGACCCGACGATCCTTACGCAAGGCTCGATGAATGCACGTGCCCGCGTTTAGATAGATCCGCCGGTCTGCCCAGGCCAAGATTTTCGCGCAGCGTCGTGCCTTCGTATTCCGTGTGGAAAAGGCCGCGGCGCTGGAGCTCAGGCACGAGTTTATCGACAAGCGTGTTGACGGCACCAGGCACGTCGCTTGGCAAGCACGTTGAAGCCATCGGCGCGCGCCGTCGAGGAACCAGGATTTCAAGCTCGTCCGCGACCTGCTTCACGGAGCCGATAAGAGTCCAGTGATGCTTGGCTGCGGCCGAGCGCATCGCCATCTGACGCAGGGTCAGTCCCTCCCGCCGTGCAATGGCGATGTAGCTTTGAACCGCGCTCACGCGTGCGTCGTTGACGGGTATGTCGGGCACCGGCGCGTCGAGATCGAATTTGGACAGATCGACGCCGCCAAGATTGGCCGAAAGCCGCTGCATCGCGACGCGCAGCGGGATCAGCGAATTCAGCATATCGAATTTTTCCTGCGCCTCGCTCTCGGTTTCGCCCATGAACAGCAGGGCGCCGGGCAAGACGAGCATGTCGTCCGGCGAACGACCATAGCGATCGCAACGGCTCTTGACGTTGTCATAAAAAGCTCTGCGCGCTCTTGAGACTGGATTGCGACGTGAACACGATGTCGGCGACGCGCGCCGAAATATTCATGCCGGGTTCCGATGAACCGGCCTGAATCATCACGGGATGTCCCTGCGGCGAGCGCGGAACGGCCGAGGGGCCGCGAACCTGGAAGTGCTTGCCCTTGTGATTGAGGAGATGCACCTTGTCGGGACGCATGTAGACGCCTGATTCCTTGTCGCGCGGGAAGGCGTCATCGTCGTAGCTGTCCCAGATTCCGCGCACGACATCGACGAATTCCTCGGCGCGATCGTAGCGCTCGCCGTGCGGCGCGTGAGCTTCGCGGTTGAATTGGAGCGCGTCGTCCTTGTTGCTGCCAGTCACGATGTTCCAGGCGGCGCGGCCTCCGGAAATATGATCGAGCGAGGCCATGGTGCGCGCCAGGTTGTAGGGCTCCAGGTAGGTCGTCGACATGGTGGCCGCCAGACCAAGCTTTTTCGTAACCACTGAGACGGCCGAGAGAATGGGAATGGGATCCATGCGATCGATCCGCGCGGTCAGGCTCAGCGTCTCGAGATCGTCCGTGCCGGGCGGGCTCGCGGCGTCGGCGATGAACAGCATGTGAAGCTTGCCGCGTTCGATCGTCTGCGCCGCCTCGAACCAGCGCTGAATGTTCTGGCCGCCATCGTTGGTGGAGCCCGGAAGGCGCCAACCGGCCATGTGGTAATTGCCGTCGCCCGTGAGAAACAGGGAGAGCTTCATCTGGCGTTTGGGCGGCTTTTTGCCAGGAGTGCGCGTTTCCATATTGAGTTCCAGCCCGCTCTGCGTCCGACAAGTGCCCGATGACGGATTGTTGGATCACCAGATGTCTAACTTCATCTTTTTGCGGCGTCCACTGGTGCTTGCAACCATTGAGGCCGCCTCAAGCGATGTGCGCAATGCGCACGCGCGCGCACCCGAGTACGTACGGTGCCTCGAGCAATGGAGGCTTATGGAACCGCCACTACGTTGTTATCGCGCAGCGCCCGGGCGTGGGATTGGGCAACCGGACTATTGACGCAAACCAAGCTTGCCAATCACGTCTCGCCAACGGCTCGATGTCCGTCTTGAGTCGCTCGGTCATCCCCTCCGGAGTGCTGCCGGCGGCCTCCATGCCCAACTGCCGAAACCGGTCCTGCATTTCAGGCAGGTTCAAGACCGCGGCGATTTCGCGGTTGAGCTTGTCAATGATCTCTCGGGGCGTTCCCGCGGGGGCGGCGATGCCGTTCCAGGATGTCACCACATAACCGGGCCATCCGCTTTCAACCACCGTCGGCGTATCAGGTGTCAGCGGGCTTCGTTTTTCGCCGCCCGATGCGATGATCTTGACCTGATTTCCGGCGATAGCTGGGGCAAAGGCAGCGAGGTAGTCGAAGCCAACGTCGATATCCCCCCGCTGGATCGCGGTGATCAGCTCGGGCGAGCTCTTGTATGGCACGACCGAGGCTTGGCTGCCGATGATGGCCTTGAATATTTCCGCCGCAAGGTTCTGTGTGCTTCCTGCGGAAATTGCGCCGAAATTGAGCTTGCCCGGATTGGCGCGATCAATTTCGAAGAGGCGCGCGATCGTTCCGATCTCTCCCGAGGACTTCGTTGCGAGCAATATGTCGAACTGAGCCAACGTGGATATGGGCGTGAAGTCCTTGACGAGGTCATAAGGGAGCGATGCGAATAGCGACGCGCTGACCGTATAGCTGTTGCCGACTTGCAGTAGCGTATAGCCGTCGGGCGCGGCCGTCTTGCCGGCCATCGCCGACGCAATTCCACCGGCGCCCGGGCGGTTCTCGATCGCGAACTGCATGCCAGTGCGCTCGGAAATTTTGCCCGTCACAAGACGAAAGGTGATGTCGCCAATCCCTCCTGCGGCGAATGGAAGGAAAACGCGGATCGGCTTCTGCGGGATATTGCGCCTGAGCCGGGAACGCCGCGAAGAGCCCTCCCGCAGCGAGCATTGCGACGGCCGCGAGACGCAGGCGAGGCAAAGAGAAAGACGTTGAGCGCATCCAATTTCCCACCCGTTTTCATTCTTCCGACGCGAGTCTCTTACTATGGAGGACGTCGTCACGTTGCCAGCACGATCGACCCGCTTCGTGGAGCAAAATAGATTGTATTCTCAGGCCGATCCACCCCTGTTGAGCTAGTCCACCGCGGCCTGGGTGGGTTAGCGAGCGGAACCTAGGCAATACAACCCCGCTGAAGCTGGCCCAAACTCAGGGCGGGCTTGCTGGAGATTGGTAATGCGGACCTTACGAGCCGGTACGAACCTGCGCTAATATGCCGCCCGAGGCCGAACCTGCGCAGCGGGTGCGCTACGCCACCCAAGCAAAGTCAGGGCGGGCCAGTTAGTTCCGCCAATCTGCGAAAGGAGAGCGAAAGGAGAGGGCCATGAAAAAGTCGCTCAAGCAAATTCTCAGCCAGGTGGGAGTTGTCGTCTTCCTCTGCTCGGTGATGGTTCTTTCCGCGCCCAACCTCAATCCGGATTTTGCCGAATGGCTGACAACACTGATCACCATGCGCGCAGGTGTCGGGGATGAGACTGCGAAGATTTTTGTCCTTGTCGGTCCCGCGATCATCGGCTCGGTCGGCATGGTCGCGAATGTGCTATGGTAGTCGTCGGCAGCGAACGTCAGGGCAAAGAGGCGTGGTGATCCGGCAATCAACAGTCGACGCTCAGATCAGCTTGGCATCCAAAATAATCTCGGATTTGAGAGCCCTGGACACTGGACAGCATCGCCAGCCATTCAAGCAGACGCATCCCTTGCGGTGACGAGGAACTGGGGCGCATCCTTCAGCAAACGCAGATGATATGTATAAGCTCATCACGATCCTCGTTGCGGTAATCCCGATCATCCTGTTTCTGAAATCCGTGTTCTTCGGGCGGTCTCAGGTGATGAAGCAGGCCACTGCCGAATTGAGGAGACAGATTGATTTTCTGGTATGGGCAATATTGTTCTTGATCGCCTGTGGGATCGTATACTCGACCATCAATCTGATCCATCCCATCTGGAAATGACGCGGCAAGATCGTAAGTCCCGCGCCGGGGTCGTCTCGGACATCTCGGGCGACGGGGGTGGCAGGCCAGGCCTTCGAAGGGCGATTGTACGGGGCGCATGAGGTTAAGGCGAACTGCGCTGGTCGATTGACACATTCCTTTTAAACCCCATCTTCAAATCTGTGGGCTTGAGCCGAGGGTGCGGGCAAAGCCGGTTGTTCGAATCCAATACCACCCGCACTGAGCCTCGGGGATCGAGACACGTGATTGCAGCCGGAGCCACAATGACCAGCCGAGCCTGCCCCGCCTGTGGCGAAACCACCCCTCACGCATTTCGTTTTAAGGTCAGTGGATGTGAAATCTGGCAATGCGAGCCCTGTGGCCTGGGCCATGCCGAAACCAGCGGCTTCGACCCCGCTGCCTACTACACCGGCAGCTACTTCTCGGGTGAGTGCAGCGACGGATATCTGGACTATCAGGGCAGCGAGGCGGTGCTGCGGCGCGAATTCGCGCACAGCGTCGATTTTATCCGCCGCTTTCGCCCCTCTGGGCGCTTGCTGGACCTGGGCTGTGCCTACGGCTTTTTTCTGAAGGAAGCGCAGCGCCATTTCGATGTCACGGGGATCGAGCTTGCTGAAGATGCCGCGGAGGCCTGCCGGCAGGCCGGTTTGCAGGTCTATTCAGGCGTTGCCGACGAGGCCACGATGGCACGCGTCGGCGAGGTCGACGTGATCACCCTGTTCGATGTCATCGAGCACCTTCCGCAGCCGCGAGATACCTTGGCGCTGTGCTGCCGCTATCTGAAACCGGGCGGGATCATCGTGCTGACGACCGGCGATTTTGCGGCGCTGACGGCACGCTTAGCCGGTGCAAAATGGCGGCTGATGACGCCACCGCAGCACCTCTGGTTTTTCACGGGGGAAAGTCTGCGTCGCATGGCGCCGCCGCTTGGGCTGTCGATGGAGCATTTCGATCATCCCGGAAAAATCGTGCCGCTGTCGCTGATCGTTTTTCAGCTCAAACGGATGATTGGGATGCGCGGCTCCCAGCTCTCGGCGGCGAGCCGTATTGGTGTGCCGGTCAATCTCTTCGATGCCATGCGGGTGGTGCTGCGCAAGGGAACAATATGAGCGAGCAAATATGAGCAATGATCGCCTGAGCCTCACCCAGATTGCGTTGTTGACTGCTTACGCCATCGGAATGTCCGGCGGGCAGATTCTGTTCAAGCTTGCTGCGGTGCAACTCAATGGCACAGCCGGAGAGCGTATGCTGGCCCTCGCGCACAACCTCTATTTCCTCGGTGCGCTTGTGCTCTACGGAGCGCTTTCGGTTTTTTGGGTGTGGATATTGACCTTTACGCCGCTGTCGCGGGCTTACCCGTTTGTAGCGCTTGCCTTCGCGGTGACACCCGCACTCGGAGCGTGGCTCTTCGGCGAGGCCGTGTCATTACGCCTCATGATCGGCATGTTGTTGATTTTGTGCGGTCTTTTCTTCGTCGCCGGTTGATGGCGCGAAAAGTCACATGTTTATGGAACGGAAAACCGTCACAATAGTTTTGCACTCGTTGAGCAGAATGCAAGCGGCGCATGCATTGCGTCACGACAGACGGCGGCCCGAGGGGGCGTGGGCGGCCCGCTGAAGATCGCAGGCACTTTGTGACTGACACTCAGTGGTAGCCGACCAAATGCCGAATCACTCCTTCTCTTCGATCTGGGTCGTTTGCCCGGCCTACAATGAATTGACCGCAATCGTCTCGGTCATCACGAGACTGCGGCAGGCTGGTTATGACGTCGTCGTTGTCGACGATGGCTCGGCTGACGAGACCCGGCAGCTTGCGACCGCATCGGCGACGGCCGTGGTCAGCCACCCGATCAATCTGGGCCAGGGCGCCGCGCTCAAGACCGGCATCGACTTCGCGTTAGAGCAGGGTGCCGACGTCATCGTGACGTTTGACACGGACGGGCAGCATCGTGCTTCCGACATTCCTCGGCTGTTGGATGCGCTCGTGAGCAACCAGGCGGACTTCGCGCTCGGCAGCCGCTTCCTCACCGAGCCGCTCAACATGCCGCGCATGCGGCGTATCCTCTTGTGGGGCGCCACGCTCTTTACGGTTGCGACGACCGGCTTGCGCCTCACCGACACACACAACGGTCTGCGTGCTATGACGCGCCGCGGCGCCCTAACCGCTGCGTCTACGCCAGAATCGTATGGCCCATGCCTCGGAGTTGCTGGCCGAGATTGCGCGCAGTCGCCTGCGATATGTGGAGGTTCCGGTCACGATCGATTACACGACCTATTCGCTGGCGAAAGGGCAGCGCACCGGAGATTTTGTCATGATCCTTCTGGATCTGCTGGCCGGGAAGCTCTATCGATGATTGCACAAATCGTGCTTTCGCTCCTGCTCGGCGTCGTCCTCCTCTATGCGTGGGCGCAATATCGACGATCACCGATCGTGACGGTTCTGTCGTGCGTCGCGAGCCTCATGGGCTTTTACTTCGTCTGGCTTCCGTCGCATGCCACGCGCGTGGCGGAGTTCGTTGGAATTGGCCGTGGCGCCGATCTTGTTCTCTACGTGTGGGCCTGCATCAGCTTTGTCATATTGTTGAATCTGCATTTGAAGCTGCGCACGCAGCACGAGCTGCTCACCCAGCTGGCGCGCTCGATAGCGCTCGCGAACGCGACCTTGCCGGAAGATGCGAGCTCTTCGAGCCCGCAGCGGATGTCCTCCCTCACCGAAGCGCAGACGTCGCAGCCGCGATATCGGCTGGCTGACGGGCCAAGATCCGGGCAAACGGCAGACCAAAGCGCTTGAGTTCATCGACGACGATCACGGGCAGATGCTTGCCGCACCGCCAGCGTTCCGATTCGATGATGAAATCGGCCTTTGAAGGCTCGAGCTCGAGCTGCCAGGGGCGCCGAAACATCGGTGCAACCAATTCCTCGTGGAAGCCGACGCAGAGCTTGATGCTGGGTGGGTTTGTCGCAAAGCGGTCCGGATCGTCGCGATCAATCCGATCTTCCAGACGCCGCAGCGCCGGCAACACTGCGAGCGACCAATAGTCCTGCTCGAAGCGGCCGTAGGCGCCGATCACTCCACCGGCAAACACATTGAATGTAGCGTACTGGAGCGGATGGAGCAGGACAAAGGCCAGAACCGCATGACCGACATATGCGCCCGCAACCGCTGCCGTAGTCATCGGGAAGCGGCGTAGCAGCGAACTGAGCCGCAGAAATCCGAAGCTTGCCACCACTGCAAGCATTGGAATCAGGAAGAGCACATGGCGAATTCCGTCGTAGAGGGTCGAATGCTGCAGAATGATCGCGGCGATCGGCAGGAGGGCGGCGGCCCACACGATCAGAGGTAGCCGCGCCCGCGCCGTCACCAAGACGGCCTCCCTCAGCCGCGGCAGTCGCGGCTGTGAGGTCGGCACCAAGCCAAATCGCAGGACCGTAACCACGCTGGCTATACCGGACAACACCGCGACGCCGAGCAGCAGGAGAAATCCTTCTGGCAATCTCACGAGAAGCTGTGCCGGAACATAGGACCAGGGCAGTGCGGTGGTGCGGACCAACTCTCCCCAATGCGGAAACTCCCACGAGCTTGGATGATTGGCAAAATAGAGGAACGCTTCAGCGAACTGCGTGATCGGGTTGCCAACCTGCAGCCACGGCCACAACGTGATCGCCGTCAGCCAGGCAATCACGATCGCCGACAGCGTGCGCACGCCGATCCGCACGATATCCCGGCCCGCTGAGCGGCCACTGCGCAGGACCGCTTCCACCGCGCACAGGCTCATTGCACCAATGAGATAGACGTGAGTGATCAGGCCAGAGGAGCGGGTCGCGATCGCGAGGCCAGTGAGCAATCCGGTCGCAACTGTTGCGGGCCACATTGGGATGATCGGCACCGCCATCAGCATGATCGCGAGCGTGGCCCAGGTCATCGCAAACATGAACGGAATGTCGATGGGCGTGAAGAACATGCTGCCGTAGAGGTAGCCGGTCGTCAGGCAGAGGCCGACAGCAACCAGACCGGCCCAACGACCTCCGGCAAGGCGCGCCGTCGGAAGGAGGGCCGCCAGTGCTGCGAGCCCGAGCAGGAAAGTCAGCAGATGACGCGTCGTCCAGTGCTCGGCGAGATCGAGCGGCTGCACCAGCGCCGTAAGGATGTGGAACCAGGGTCCGTAGAACCAAAGCGTGTCTTCAACCGAATCGAAATTGGAGCGGTCGGTGAAGAGGCTCGTGTACCAGGCCAACGACTTTTGGCCGTAGTCATCGGCGTTGAACTCATCAACGGTAATTGCATAGTCGCCGACCGTCCAAAGCGCAACGAGTGCGGCCAGAGCAAGCAGCGACCCAACCGCGAGAATCTCGAAGTCAACGGTGAAGCGACGTGTGCGGGCACCAGCGCTGACACTGGAGCGGGTGAGGGGGAATGTCATGGAGGGTGGCCGGCCAATCCAGCGATTGCGTCAAACGCAGTGGTCAGCGATCTCGCCCCTTATAAACTTAGCGTCATAGTATGACGTTCTGGAGACACTTTTGTTCCGGTACGCCTCGACGCAAGGCACCTTATTGGAATGCAAGTAACGAGTTGAGGCCGGTGCAGAGCAAGGCAACAACGCCGTTCACCCAAAGACGCTGGTGTCAGTTACCGCAGCGCCCACCGATCATAGAAACTCAACCAGTATTCGATGAACGCGGCATGTGCCGCTTCAAGTCGGGCTGCCAGCACTTGCTGATCGACTGTCCGCAGATCTTCGCAAGGACCATCACACAAGGTGCCGGCGAGGCCGACCAGATCGTCAGTCGCAGTCGGCGCGCTGCGCGCTTGCTGTGCTCTGGATGCTTGAGCATCCTTTGGGGCGGGTGCCGGCCGGGCGATCTTGAATTCCGACTTTGGCGGAGTGGCGCCGGCAAACCAGCATCAGATCGAACCCACTTGCCGGTATTTTAGTAATTTGCCGCGATATTCTTTGGCGGCCTCATTCTGTGTGAGACATGCGCGGCTCGGCGCCGCCAGGGCTGATGCCGGTATCAATGCCACGAGCCGCAGAATTGCCAGGAAGGTGCACATGGTCCCCCAACCCCTTACGGCAATCAGCTCAGAACAACCCTTCGATAAACACATTGATCGATGGAAGTTCCAATTGAAAAGCTTCGCCGCGGCAAGCAGGGCAGTTGATTGTTCTCGTGCAAGCAACTCGACTGCGAAATTCGCTTTGCTCAACCCGCGTTATCCACGGTTCCCTTCAGTCTGTGGGCTGGAGAGCACATTCCCGGTGGAAAGGTTCCACGCGCCGCGGGAATGACGCGATTTCTCGTTTGCGGCCGATTTGATTCTGCTTAAGTTCGGCTCGTATTTGGGTAGGGGACAGCAAAATGATTCTCGCGCCGCTGACCGGCGCGGCGCTGGTGCTCAGCGTCGCCACCGGACCGAATGTCGCGCCCGCAGGTTCGACCCAATTGTCCGTGCAGCAAAAGAATGTTGCCATTCAGCAGTTCGTGCGCACTGCGACAGACTGCATCGCGCGGACCGTTGCCGCCGACCCGCGCTTTCGTTCGCACGACATCGGCGATCTGATCGTTGATTCGATGCCGGCATGTCTCGAGCCGGTGCATGCGATGATCGACAACTACGACCGCTATTTCGGCAATGGGGCAGGCGAGACCTTCTTTATGGGGCCATATCTCGATCTGCTGCCCACGGTCGTCATCAAATGGGTCCGCGATCACGCGCAGTAGCGACTAGCCGAACGCGGCCGGTCTATTCGGCCTTGATGTTGGCGGCCTTCAGGATCGGCCACCACTTGTCGACCTCGGCCTTGAAGAATTCTGCCAGGCCTTGCGGCGTCTGCTGCTCGCGGGCCGCAACGTCGAGCCCAAGCTCAGCCAGGCGGGCGCGTATCGCCGGATCGGCCAGCGTTTCGACCATCGCACTATTGAGTTTGCTGATCACCTCGTTGGGAGTGCCCTTCGGCGCGAACAATCCAAACCAGCCCGACGTATAGAGCCCTTGCACGCCGGACTCGTCCGCCGTCGGAATTTCCGGCATCACCCGTGAGCGCTGCGGCGACAGATTGGCGATGGCTTTCAGCGCCCCGCCGCGCACATGCGGCAGTACGGCGGCGGCCTGAGAAACCATCAGGTCGACATTGCCGCCAAGCAGGTCAGTGAGCGCCGGACCGGCGCCTCGATATGGAATGAATTGTAGCGTTGTGCCGGTCAATTGCTGGAGCTGGATGCCGCTCGTTTGGGCGGCGGCTGTCTGGTTTGCGAGCAGCGCCTTGCCAGGGTTCGCCTTCATGAAGGCGACAAGCCCTTTGAGGTCGTCGGCCGGCATGGTCTTCCGCGCGACCATCAATTGCGGGTTGATCGTCATCAGCCCGATCGGCGCGAAGTCGGTCTGCAGGTTATAGTTGGGGCTATAGATGATGCCGCCAACATGCGTGTCCCATTGGCCGATATCGATCGTGTAGCCGTCCGGATTGGCACGCGCGACCCGGCCGAGCGCGATGCTGCCTCCGGCGCCGCCCACGTTTTCAATCACCAGCGGCTGTCCGAGCAGCGGCCGCATGCGCTCCGCCACAATGCGACCGACCACGTCGGTCGATCCGCCCGGTGGGAATGGCACGATCAGGGTGATCGGTCTGGATGGGTAGGCCTGCGCGTGCGCGAAGGATGCATACGCGGTGGCAGCGATGACGTTCGCGAAGAACTGCAGGAACTGTCGGCGTGCAGCTAACATGGCGCCCCCTCCACATGAATTGCTTATGGGGACGCATTCTACGCCAAAATCACAACGCGCGTCTCGCCCTGTGCGCGCGGAGCCGCAAGGCCCTTGGCAGCCAACTCTCAGGTCGTCAGCGGGAAGGGGGTGAGATACGCTCGATCCGATATCGTCGCATGAGACCGAAGTCTCATTGTCGCTCACATGAACATGAGCTGTTTGACCCGCCACTCCAGGAATTGCTCATACAATTCCTTCTGCCAATCTTGAGCGAGCTCAGTCTGCGGCGCGAAGACGTCCTTATCGCCCACCGCCTCGATCGCCGTCTTTTGCTCTTCCGCGCTCAGGTTGGTCGTGGCGTCGGGAACATCCTTGTCGCCAGCGGCCTCCAGGATCACTTGCAGCGATGCGGTCCGGCTTGACGAGCGAGCAGTGTCGGATTTTTCCTTCTCCGGCTTGCTCTGGCCTGATTTGGATTGTTGTTCCAGCTTGCTCTGCTGAGACTTCTTTTGCTCCGCGCGCTCGCTGTTGGGCTGCTTGCTTGCGGCAGAATTATCGTTCGCGGGCGCCTCGTTCGCTTCGGTATTCGTTGCGGATCTCCCCAGACTGGTGAAAGCCGAAAACGTCGAGGAGAACCAGGACCTGATGGAAGATTTTTCGGTTGAAGCTTCCGCTGGTGCTGCCGGCTCCGTGCCGCTGCTGCGCGGCGTGCCGGGAGTGGCCAAGCTTTCCGATGACCGACGGGGTCGCGCGGATTCTCCCACTCTCTTGAGGTACCAGCATCGCTGTCCGGTGGAGTGATTGATCCGATATCGCCAATGAGTACCGGCACCCGATTGGGCGTTGGGGCCGGAGAGACATTCAGCTGCCTCAGCAATGGCTCCGCTCGAAATGGTGAGCAGGCCAGCGAGGAGGCAGCTCGTTACGACGACGGCTGCGCGCCTTTTTGACATTGAGGATCTCATCGCGATCGTGGGCGAGCCGGAAAAGTTATGCACGCCATGAGTGATGTCCTTGATCTCTAGAAGGATTCTTGTCATCTCCCAATGGGGCGGTAATGGGCTGCAAATGAGGCTGTACAAGCGACAAGCCCCCTAAAAAGCCAAACAGGTTAATAGCCTGGTGGTATGTTAAGGCCGGGAAGCAATTCCCGGCCGTGATCGCACCAATGTTTTCAATGATATATCCGCAGGGATGTAAATTTAACCAACACGCCATGTGCCACATTCTGAGGTGCTCGAGTCGTCCCGCACTGAGGCAGGCCTCGTCACGCTGAGAAAGGCATTCGATTGAGAAAGCGCGGCGATGCCACCACAGGTCTAGGCATCAGTGGTTTCGTCGCGTGCGGATTGTCATCGAGTTGCCAGTCGCGGCGCGAGTCAAAGTGGAACCCAACGCTCCGACGCAAGTTCAATCTCATTGAGCTAGCATGTTTCCGAGCTGCGCATGACGGAGATGGTTTGCGTGTCTGTGCAATCTGTAGAGACTGTCGCTCCCTCAATCGTCGCGCTGCTTCGGTCGCGGACACAAGACGCGCACGGCGCGCTCGAAGCGCAACTCGGTCTGCTCGACCGGCCGGCATCCAGCGACTATTTCGCCCATCTCTTGTCGCGGTCCTTAGGATTCCATTTGGTTTGGGAGGAGGATATCAAGGCGTTTCCGGCACTCGCCCGCGAGTTGGAGATGCGATCTCGGCTTCGGCATCTTCGACATGATTTGAGGACCCTCGGCGTTACCGATGCCGAGATCAGATGCATGCCGCTTTGCAATGACGCTCATAGTCTCACGGCGAACGTGGCGCGTGCCCTTGGATCATTCTATGTCCTCGAAGGGTCCACGCTCGGTGGACAGTTGATTACGCGGCATCTGTCGAGCGCACATTGGCTTCCCG
The DNA here is from genome assembly GCA_963745515.1 of uncultured Alphaproteobacteria bacterium. Taxonomy (GTDB): domain Bacteria; phylum Pseudomonadota; class Alphaproteobacteria; order Rhizobiales; family Xanthobacteraceae; genus VAZQ01. The sequence goes on along the minus strand of CAVUXO010000001.1, from coordinate 943,684 downwards.
CGGAAGGACTTTCCTATTTCAACCCCTACGGATCCCGCACCGGCGAAATGTGGCGTTCGTTCAGGCGATGGCTCGAGATTTCAAGCCCAACATCAAGACGCCAACGACATCGTCGCCGGTGCGCGAGCGACCTTTATTGTCCTTCAGAAATGGCTCGCTGGATGAGAGTGCAGGCCGCCCGATTCGGTAGGCGCGAAAGGCGAATTCCAAAGCCTTAAGGTGTCACGTGTCGAGAACATCTCGCACGCGCGCGGCCAAGTTGGCATAGGTGAATGGCTTGGTGATCAATTGAACGCCCGGGTCGAGGCGGCCGTGATGAACGATGGCATTGCGCGCATACCCGGTCGTATAAAGCACCTTCAGTTGCGGACGCCGTCTGAGTGCCTCCTCAACAAGCTGGCGTCCATTCATGCCAGGCAGGCCGATATCCGTAAACAAGAGGTCGATTGAAGCGATGCGCTCGAGTTTGCGCAGCGCGTCCTGCGCATCCTCCGCTTCAATGACATTATATCCGAGCTCTCGCAGCAGTTCGGCGCTGTGCTCCCGCACGCTGGGCTCGTCTTCAACGACCAACACTGTTGCCATCTGTTTGGCATCCGGGACCACTGAGATGCCTTCGTTGTCGAAAGAATCTGCGCCGAGGAACCGAGGCAAGTAGATGCGCACGCTCGTGCCCTCGCCACGCTTGCTATAGAGCCTGACATGACCTCCGGATTGTTTCACAAAGCCGTACACCTGCGACAAGCCAAGACCTGTTCCCCGGCCGATCGGCTTGGTTGTGTAGAATGGCTCGAAGGCGTGCTGGAGCACGTCATCTGACATTCCCACGCCAGTATCAGTGACGGCCAGGACCACGAACTGGCCCAATTCATCGTCGGGTGAATGAAGCCCGTAGCCTTCGTCGAGGTTGGCATTGGCGGTTTCAAGCGTCAGCTCGCCCCCGCCCGGCATCGCGTCGCGCGCATTGACGGCAAGATTCAATAGCGTGGTTTCCATCTGGGTGACATCGATCTCTACCTTCCAGAGGCTCTGGCCCAGGACGGTCTGTATCTTGATCTGCTCGCCCAACGTCCGCGACAGAATCTGGGAAATATCTGATACGAGCTGATTGAGGTCGACAGGCTTCGGATTGAGCGGCTGCTTGCGCGAGAAAGCGAGCAAATGCTGGGTCAGCGTCGCTGCCCGCTTCGCGCCATGCATCGCATTCTCGATCCAGCGACGTTGCCTCGATGAGGCATCGGCTGGAAGATTGCGCTGCATGGACTCGATATTGCCGATGACGATGGTCAGAAGATTGTTGAAGTCATGAGCGACGCCACCGGTCAGTTGCCCCATTGCCTCCATCTTCTGGGCTTGCCGGAGTTGCGACTCGACGCGTTCTCGTTCTGCAGCGGCTTTGAGGAGCTGGTCATTGGCCGCGGTCAGCTCGAGCGTGCGCTGCCTCACTTTGGATTCGAGTGATTGTTCGCTTTCCCGGAGCGCGACCTCGGTCTGCTTTCTTCGATCGATCTCGTGTTGGGCCGCGTGATAGAGACGCGCCTTGTCCATGGCGATGCCGGCCTGTACGGCAACGCCGGCAATCAGCCGCTCTGACCGCTCGTCAAATACTCCGACCTCAGGATGCCCGAAAAACAGCCCTCCCAGCACTTCTCCGCTTTGCGATTTGACCGGCGCCGCGAGGTAGCTTCGGACGGGCAGGTGACCAGGAGGCATGCCACGATAGGGCTCATTTTTTCCGAAGCGGGGATCTTGAGTAATGTCAGGCGATCGCACCATACCCTCGCCCCGGAAGGTCGGTGCGAAGACCTCGGTATTTCGAGGCTGGGGAAACTTGGAGAATGCTTCGCGCGGAACGCCAGACAATGTGTAGAGCGTATAGGATTCGCCTCGTTCATCGAGCACATTGTAAAAGAACGAGCCGAAGGCGGCTCCCGAGAGCTCGGTCGCGGCGTCAGTCACCACCTGCACGACGCGCGCCAGATCAACCTCGGCCGCGATGGCGTTTCCGATCTTGTTCAGTGCCTCGAGCGCCTTTGCCTCCTCGACGAGCGCCTGGGTTTTCTCCCGGCGAGCGCGTGCGAGACGCAGATTGCCCTCGACGCGGGCGATCAATTCGCGTGCCGAGAAAGGCTTGATCAAATAATCGTCTGCGCCCGATCCGAGACCCTCGACTTTTGCTTCTTCGCCGGCGCGGGCCGAAAGGAGGAGAACCGGAATATGGCTCAATTCAGGATCGGCGCGCATGCGGGACAGCAAGCCAAAGCCATCCAGCTTCGGCATCATCACATCTGAGAGCACGAGGTCCGGCCTCACGTGCCGCACGATCTCAAACGCACTCTCGCCATCAGGAGCGACATCGACATCGAAACCGGCATCGCGAAGGAGGCGTCCGGCATAGTCACGCATGTCAGCGTTGTCATCGGCCAGCACCACGCGATGGCGTTGACCGTCGGATGTTATCCGGGCGCGTTCGACGTTGTCCGCGGCCTCGGGCGATGCCTCTGACCAGTCGGTCGCGCCGCGGCGTGACCAGCCGACTGCTTCGTTGATATAGGTCTGCGGACGAACATTCGTTGAAGTGACGGCCGGTTCGGTTTCTGCAGCTTTGGAGATCGATTGCCCTGCATGGTCCGGCAGATGTGCCGTTCCAAACGGTACGGTAACCGTGAACGTGCTGCCGACGCCGGATTGACTCTCAACTGAGATGTCCCCACCGAGTAGCTTGACGAGCTCCTGGACAAGGGCAAGCCCAATGCCGCTGCCCTCGAACGATCGCCCTCGCGCGCCTTCGATGCGGCGAAAGCGTTCGAACAGGTGCGGGAATTCCTCTGGAGAAATTCCAATGCCGGTGTCGGTGACGGAGAACTGAGCCGCCGAGCCATCGCTCAAGGCTTGCATGCGAACCGTAATTTGCCCTTCATGCGTAAACTTGAAGGCATTCGACATGAGGTTGAGGACGATCTTTTCCCACATGTCGCGGTCGACGTACACCGAATCCGGAAGCGCAGGACAGTCGACGATCAGTCTCAGCCCGACGCGCTCGGTCACAGAGCTGAAATTAGATGCGATGTCGGCGGTCAATGCAGCCAAATCGACTCTTTCAAAGTTGGCCTGCATGCGGCCGGCTTCGATACGCGAGAAATCAAGGAGCGTATTGACGAGCTTGAGCAGGCGCAGCCCATTCCGATGGACGAGCGACAAGTCCTGCAATTGTTTCGGTGGCAGAGACGGCTGGGCGAGCGTCTCCTCCAGCGGGCCCAGCATCAGCGTCAGAGGCGTGCGAAATTCGTGGCTGATATTGGAAAAGAACGCGGTCTTGGCGCGGTCGATCTGCGCCAGGGCTTCGACGCGCCGCTGTTGATACTGGTAGGCCTCGGCGTTGCCGATCGCGGCGCCAAGCTGACCCGCCACCAGGCCGAGAAAGCCTTTGTAGTTGTCGTCGGGCAGGCGAAACGGATTGAGCCCCGCGATCAGGAATCCGGTCCGTCCCATTTCACCCGTCGCCGGGATCGGCAGAACGATGGCCTGGTGCGGCGGACTCTTCCAGACCGATCGAGGGAAGGGCGTGCCGAAGTGCTGAGACAGATTGGTGACGAGGCGGCCATCACCGTCGCGCAGCGCCTCTGTCAGCGGCCAGGCAGTTAGTGAATTGATTGAAATCGTCTCGGGAGCGGAGGGATGATCGAGATCAATGCCGGTGGCCCCCGCGCGCATCGCGGTGTCGCTTCCAGGCTCCAGAACGTACAACAGCGCGAAGGGTAGATCGTGCGGGTTAGTTGAAAGCGCATAGGCGCCGTTTTCGCAGGCTTGTTGCCATGTTCGTGTATGGGCGGTGCCGGCAGCAAGCTCGCGCAGGAGCGCGAGTTGGCGCTCTCCAATCACCCGTTGAGTGTCATCAGTATTGGCGCAGAAGATGCCGCCGGTCGTTCCGTCGTCCTCGATGATGGGGCTGTAGGAAAACGTATAGTGGGTTTCCTCCGGGTAGCCATGGCGCTCCATGATGAGGAGCTGCTCTTCCACATAGGTTCCTTCCTCCTCGGTCATGGCCTTGTCGAGCAATGGGGCAATGTCGCCCCAGATCTCGCGCCAGACTTCCGAGGTGGGGCGCCCAAGCGCCCAAGGATGCTTTCCGCCGATGATTGATTTGTAGGGATCGTTGTAGAGATAGGTGAGGTCCTTGCCCCAGCCGATCCACACCGGCTGCTGCGACGTCAGCATGATCCGCACGGCAGTTCTAAGGCTGTTCGGCCATCGTTCGGGACGACCGATGGGAGTCGCCTCCCAGTCGAATTTCGCCATTAACTGCGCAAGTTCGCTGTGCCCCAGAAATAGCCTGTCCCCACCCGCCTGTGACATGTTTCAACGCCCACAAGTCATTTCACGGCAACGTTATCGGGCGAAGGAAGTTCCATATCGCACAGCAATTTTTTGTTGGTCTTGGGGGCAAACCGAAATTGAGGCGGGGCCTGGAGCGCCATTCGGCGTAGGCAACCGACAACGCTCAGTCGCGCAACGCCGTGGTCGCTGCCGCCGCCGGACGGGCAGCAACCACGGGCGCGAAATTACTCCGTCCGAAGTGGCTCAACCCCAGGTCAGATCGTGGTTGCGCAGGGGCAGGTCCCGATAGCGCTTCCCGGTGATCTGGAAGACGGCATCGGCAATGGCGGATTGCAGCGAGGTGCCGCGGTCGTGACCCATGCCGCGCAGCCAATGCCCGGTCTTGAAGAAGGTGATGTTGATCTCCGGCGGATTCTCCTTGATGCGCGACAGCGGGAATCGGTCGAAATTGTTCTCCGCGATGCGCCCGTCGGCGACGTTGCACTCTTGATGCATCGTGTCGTTGTAGAACCAGGTGATCTGGCCTTCGATCTGCTTCCTGCACCGATAGCGGATTGACCAGACCGAAGCCTTCTTCATGCGCAACGTCGACGCGCAGCAGGCGCACCTCGCCCTGCTTGCTGATCGAGACGGTATGGACCTGCGCGCTGATGGTGGCGTGGCCGCCGCCCTCGGCGCCGCGTTCCTCGAGCGCGATCGCGCGCGCCGTGCCTTGCGGCAGCGGCGTGCCCCAGCCCGACATCTCCGCGGCCGTGTCGAGCGCCTTGATCATGTCGGCCTTGTAGGGAAGGTTGGTGCGCGAGATCAGCTCGCGGCGATAGAGATACGGGTCCTTGCCGGCGGCGTGGGCGAGCTCGTCCATGAAGCTCTCGCGATAGAAATCGTGCGCCGGCTGCGCCGACGCCGCGCCGCGTGCCCACCGGAATGTGGAAGCGCCGCGCTGTGGGTCGAGAAGCGATAATTGGGCGCGTAGTAGCGCGAGGCCTTGTCGAAGGCCGCGATGGCGCCAGGGGCTTTCTCGTCCATGGCGGTCCTGCACTTCGATCGCGATCGGCCAGCCGTCGGCATCGAGCGCCGCGCGCAGGCGCGCGACGCCCATGGAGCGATAGGTCGTGCCGACGAAGTCTTCCTCGCGCGTCCACAACAGATGGATGGGCGTGCCGCGGTTCTGGTTGGCGATGTAGATCGCCTGCTCGGCTTGCGGGCCGTTGCCGTTGCGGCCGAAGCCGCCGCCGAGATGGCACATGTGGAGATAGACATTCTTTTCCGGAATGCCGGTGATCCGCGACGCCGAGTAGCGCGTCTCCTGCGGGCTCTGGTCGCCGATCCAGATATCGACCCGATTGTCGGTGACAAGCACGGTCGCGTTGCCGGGCTCCATCCGGGCGCGCGGGAGATAGGGCGTCGAAGTAGGTCGCTTCGACGATCCTGCGCCGCTGCTGCGCTGAAAGACGCTGTCGCAGTCGCCGAGATTGACGCGGACCTTGCCGGGCTTGTCCAGCGCCGCCATCAGCGTCGCGCGCATGTTGGCCGTATTGCGTGCAGCGTTTTCGGGCGGCACATCCCATTCGATCGGCATCTTATCGAGCGCCGTCTTGGCCTGGTACCAGCTCTCGGCGATGATGGCGACGCCGCCGCTGAAAATGCGGTCCCGGATCAAGGACGGATCGGGGATCGGGATCTCGACCGCCGAGATGACGCCGGGCTCGTTGCGGATCTCGCTCGAAATCATAGCTCTTCACCTTGCCGCCATAGACCGGGCAGGTCTTGACCGCCGCCCATTTCATGCCGGGCAGTTTGACGTCGATGCCGTAGATGGTCTTGCCGGTGACTTTCAGCGGGACATCGAGATTCTTCTGCTCGGTGCCCATCAGGGTCCATTCCGACGGCGGCTTGATGCGGATCCGCTCGGGATTGGGATGCGGCGTCTGCGCAGCCAGCGTGGCCACCTGGCCATAGGTGGTGGTGCGGCCCGTCGGACGGTGGGTGATGACGCTGTTGGCCGAACTCACCTCCGCGACCGGCACGCCCCAGGACTTGGCGGCCGCCAGCAGCAGCCGCTCGCGCGCTTCCGCGCCGGCGAGCTGAAGATAATAGCGGCCGTCCTTCACGGAGGCGGCGGCGTTGGTCCGCATGCGCCGATAGAGGCTGTTCGGAATTCCCTCGATGCCGGTCCGGCCGCGCTGGCCGAACTCGGGCTCGCCGCCGCCAAAGGGATCGGTGGCGCCCTTGCCCATGACCTCGAGCGTCCATTCCGGCGCCATTTCCCGGCCGTCGCGGTTGGCAGAAGCATATTGCGGCCGGACCTTGCTCCAGTCGCATTGCAGCTCCTCGGCAGACCATCATGGCATTGGAGGTCCACACACCCTGGCCGAGCTCGGTCTGGGCGATGCGGATCGTCACGGTCTCGTCGGGCGCGACGACGACCCAGGCATTGATCTCCTTGACTTGCGGGCTCGTTGGCCCAAGTGGCGCCTTCCGGATTTATGATTTGGCCCGCAGCGCGCTGCGGCATCCAGAAGCCGACAACGAGTGCGCCAGTGGCGGCAGCGGCGTTGGACAGAAGATCACGGCGAGACAGGCCGGCTTTGTTGGCATCGTTGTTGCGCATCAGAGCCTCCCCTCACGACGATATCCTCGAGGCTGCCAGCCGGATCGCCTTGCGGATGCGATGGTAGGTGCTGCAGCGGCACGCATTGGTGATCTCGGCGTCGATCTCCGCATCGGTCGGATTTCGGCGTTTGCTCAGCAGCGCCGCAACGCTCATGATCATGCCGGACTGGCAGTAGCCGCATTGCGGGACGTCGAGCTCGATCCAGGCGAGCTGCACCGGATGCGTCCCATCGGGCGACAAGCCTTCGATGGTGGTGACTGCCTTGCCGGCCGCGGCCGAGACCGGAAAGCTGCACGAGCGAACCGGTTGACCGTCGATGTGCAGCGTGCAGGCGCCGCACTGGGCAATGCCGCAGCTGAATTTGGTGCCGGTGAGCCCAAGCTGATCGCGGATCACCCAGAGCAGCGGCGTTTCAGGCGCAACGTCGACTGAATGCCGAACCCCGTTCACTGTCAGGTCTATGGCCATCGCGTTCCCTCGCTGATCTTGTTTCGTGAGCGCATCGTGGCGCCTATTGACGGCTGACGTGACCCGGATTCCGGGTGCATAATTTCCGTCCCTTCAATCGACCTTGGCTTTGTGTTCAATCTTTAGCAGAAGAAGAGGCTGTTCTCCACTGGAAGAAGTTTATCGGTTCATAAATCTTCGCTCGGACAAGATCGGCCGAGCGGCGAGGGGGCGCGCCCTGGCGCCGTCGCGGGGCGTCATCGATCGCAGCCCGCACCTTGGAGCTCGCGTCGAGAATGGCGCTCTAACTCTGGCGTCGTTGACGCTCATCCACCCTGCATTACAATTGGCCCCTCTACCCTTTGACGCTGTCGCGCATCAGGCGACGCTTGAAAGGCGTTGCGCCGCTGCTCCCATGTCCCCGATGCGCCATCAATGGTTTGCGTCGTTCTCCGGAGGAGGAAAGCATGAACCGGAGGGCCGTTCTCATCGGCAGCGCCGCTGCAATGGCGGCTGGCGGAGGTCTTGTCGTGACGAGCTTCGCACGCATGGGATCGTCCGCCGATTATGAGCACGCCATGTCGTCGCTGCGTGCCCCGCTCGGCGACGGCCTGACGGAAATCGTCAGATACGCGACACTTGCTGCGAATAATCACAATGTGCAACCCTGGCGTTTTGATCTCTCGGAGCGCGCGATAAGGATACGGCCGGACTTTTCGCGGCGAACGCCGGCCGTCGATCCCGATGATCATCACCTCTATGTGAGCCTGGGATGCGCGACGGAAAACCTCATGCTCGCTGCGCACGCGCGTGGTCGTCCCGGCGAGCCGCATTTCGATTCGGAGGACGAAGGCTCGGTAGTCTTCAATCTTGGAGCGGGCGCCCAAACGCGCTCGACGCTTTTCGATGCCATCCCGTTGCGGCAGTCGACGCGCGCGGACTATGACGGTCGCGCGGCGCCCGTGGACGACCTCGTCCAGCTCGAAAGCGTTGCCCGACCGCCCGGTGTCGACATGGTTCTGATCACCGAGCGGGCGATGCTTGGGCGGGTGCGCGATCTGATCATCGACGGCAATGCTGCACAAATGGCGGATCGCGCTTTCGTGGCCGAGCTCAAAAGCTGGATGCGTTTCAGCCCGCGCGCGGCGCTTGCCACGGGCGATGGAATATATAGCGCAGTAGGCGGCAATCCGGCGCTGCCGGAGTGGCTCGGCCAGAGCATGTTTGACATCGCCTTTCGGGCCAAGGCGGAGAACGAGAAGTACGCCCGCCACCTCAATTCGTCCGCAGGCGTCGCCGTGTTCGTTGCGGAGCAGGCTGACCCTGCGCATTGGGTGAAGGTCGGGCGAGCCTGTCAGCGGTTCGCATTGCAGGCCACGGCGCTCGGCTTGAAGCACGCCTTCGTCAATCAGCCTGCCGAGGTCGCCAATGTGCGTCCTGAGCTGGCCGCTCTTGTCGGCATGCCGGGCCGGCGCCCGGACATCGTCATGCGCTTCGGATATGGACCAGCCTTGCCGATGTCGCCGCGCCGGCCGGTCGATGTGGTGATCCAAAGATGATTGTTTGCCTCGCTGGCGTAGCAACCCGCGCGGTCAAATCGAATGCGCGTAGGCTTCGTATTCCTCGCGCACGGTCATGATGTGGTCGCGCATGGCGCATCCGGCGCCCTCGCGATCACCGCGCAGGACCGCGGCCACGATGAGGTCATGCTCGGCATACGATTTGGCGAGCCGGCCGAGATTGCGGAATTGCGCCCGCCGGAACGGCTGGACGCGAACTCGCGTCGCCTGTGTAAGCTGGGCGAGATAATCGTTGTGGGCGCCGAAATAGATGGTGGAGTGAAACGCCTCGTTGATCTCGTGGTAGCGCTGCGGATTGCCATAGCGGACCAGAAGCCGCAGCTCCTCGTGCACGGCTTCGAGCGCCGAGCGCTCGGCGGTCGTCATGCGCTCGGCGGCGATCTTTGCGCAGAGCGCCTCGAGTTCCGCCATGGCCTCGAACATACCCATCAGTTGCTCGTTGCTCGGGCGTGCCACGATCGAGCCGCGATGGGCGCGCGACTCAATGAGTCCGCTTACTGCCAGTTGACGGATCGCCTCGCGCACGGGCGTGCGCGACACCTGGAAGCGGCGGGCAATCTCGGTCTCGTCCAGTGCGGCGCCAGGCGGCAACACGCCGCGCACGATCTCGTCGGCGAGCTGCTGGCGAAGCTCGCCCGCAAGCGTCTTGCGGGCCCCGCTGACCGGGCGGTCAACAGCCGACGGAACCCCGACCGGCGCCGGGGCAGTAAGCGGCCTCAGGTTTTGCGTGTTGGATTCGGAGGTCATGGTCCAGTCATGCCGACTCAGGTCTTCGTGATGAGCACTGACTCCAACTGTAGGCACGGCGGGACTCCCTCTCCCCAACGGGGAGAGGGTGGGGGTGAGGGGGAACCGCGCTATCGATAGTTCGTAACCCCCTCACCCCACCCCTCTCCCCTGCGGGGAGAGGGAGCAGGCCGTGCTCGCGGCTCGCCCGTGCCTCGAAGGTAAGTAACCGAGTCATGGTCCAGTCATGCCAAACGCGGCCTCTCCGCGCAATCGCACCATGCATCAGGTTTGCGGGTCATCGTCTCAATGTCCCGCCATGTGGCGGCCGATCTCGGTCAGATCGGCGGTGGCTGCCGGTGCCTCGTAGACGAACTTGCCGTTGAATATGACAACCACACGGTCGGCGAGCTCAAGAAGCTCGTCGAGGTCCTCGCTCACCAGCAGCACCGCAGCGCCGCGATTGCGCACTGCGATGATCTCGGCATGGATCTGCGCCACCGCGGCGAAGTCGAGACCGAAACACGGATTGGCCGCGATCATGATATCGACCTCGCCACCCAGCTCGCGCGCGAGCACGGCGCGCTGCACATTGCCGCCGGAAAGGTCACCGATGAGCGTATCCGGCCCGCGGGTCTTGATCTTGTATTGGCCGATCTTGTGGTTCGCCTGCGCACGGAAGGCGCTTCCCTTGAGCCACCAGCCGCCCGCCGCAAAGGGCTCGCGATCGAAATCGCGAAAGGCTAGATTTTCCGCGACCGTCATCGAGGCCACGCAGGCGTTCTTCAGCGGCTCCTCCGGCAAACACGACACCTTGCGCTCCCGCATCTCCTCGCGCGTGGCGTGGTAGAGCTCGCCCTCGACGATGATCTCGCCGCTCTCGGCCGTGCGCTGGCCGGCGAGCACCTCGACCAGCTGCCGCTGGCCGTTGCCCGAGACGCCCGCAACCCCGACGATCTCGCCGCCGCGGATGCTCAGCGAAATGTCGCGCAAGGCCGGCTGGCCGGCATCGTCGAGCGCGTTGAGCTTGCTGATGTGCAGGCGTGGCACCCCGAACTCGCCGGCCCGCGCGGGCTTCACCGTCAGCTCCTCGGCGCCGATCATGGTGCGCGCCATGGCGTCAGGCGTGAGCTCGCTGACGAGGCCGCCGCCGACGCGCTTGCCGCGGCGCAGGATCGTCACCTCGTCGGCGAAGGCCATCACCTCGCGGAATTTGTGGGTGATCATCAGGATGGTCAGCTCGCCGCGCTTCACCATGGTGCTGAGCATGCCGAGCACCTCGTCGGCCTCGTTCGGCGTGAGCACCGAGGTCGGCTCGTCGAGAATCAGGATGCGGTGCTTGAGATAGAGCTGCTTCAGGATCTCGCATTTCTGCCGCTCGCCGGCGGAGATCGCCGACACCTTGGCGTCGAGCGGCACGCGGAACGGCATGCGCGTGAGAAAGTCGTCGAGAGTCTTGCGCTCCTTGCGCCAGTCGATGACCGCGGGCAACTCGCTGCGCGAGAGCACGAGGTTCTCGGTGACGGTCATCGCCGGCACCAGCGTGAAGTGCTGGTAGACCATGCCGAGGCCAAGCGCATGCGCGGCGCGCGGATTGTCGATCGGGTACTCCTTGTCCCCAACCAGCACCTGGCCCTCGTCCTGCCGATAGTAGCCCATGATGCATTTGACGAGCGTTGATTTGCCGGCGCCGTTCTCGCCCAGGAGAGCGTGGAAGGTGCCGGGCGTGACCTTCAGCGACACGGCGTCGAGCGCGGTGAACTCGCCGAAGCGCTTGGTCATGCCGACCGCTTCGAGACCGGGCGCCGGGCCGAGATCGCTCATGCGATCGCCTTCACGAAATCGGCGGAATTCGACACCGCGCCGAACACGCCGCCCTGCATCTTGATCATCTTGATGGCGTGGTCGTGGTTGCCCTTGTCGGTCGCGCCACAGCAGTCCTCGAGCAGCACGCATTCGAAACCGCGGTCGTTGGCTTCGCGCATGGTCGTGTGCACGCAGACATCCGTGGTGATGCCGGTGAGCACGATGTTGGTGATGCCGCGCAGCCGCAGCATCAGCTCGAGATCGGTGGCGCAGAACGAGCCCTTGCCGGGCTTGTCGATGATCGGCTCCTCCGGCAGCGGCTTGAGCTCATCGATGATGTCCCAGCCCGGCTCGCCGCGCACCAGAATGCGGCCGCACGGGCCCGGATCGCCGATGCCGGCGCCGATGCGGCGCGAGCGCCAGCGCTTGTTGTCGGGCAGATCGGCGAGATCGGGCCGGTGGCCCTCGCGGGTGTGGAAGATATGGAAGCCTTTGGCGCGCATGGCCGCGAGCACGGTCTTGATCGGCTCGATCGGCGCGCGCGTGAGCGAGAGGTCATAGCCCATCTTGTCGACATAGCCGCCGACGCCGCAGAAATCGGTCTGCATGTCGATGATGATCAGCACCGTATTCTGCGGGCGCAGATCGCCGTTGTAGGGCCAGGGATAGGGCGCGGCGGCGACATAGGTCTCTGGCATCGATGCCCTCCGCTACTTGGTGATGGTCAGCTCGGCCGGCGCGCCGATCAGCGTGCGCTTGGGCGAGCAGGTGATGATCATGATGACCAGCGTCAGGATGTAGGGCGCCGCGTTGAAGAGCTGATAGCCTTGGCTGAAGCCGATCGACTGCAGCGCCGGGCCGAGCGCGGCGGCGCCGCCGAACAACAGCGAGGCCGCAAAGCACAGCATCGGATTCCAGCGCGCGAAGATCACGAGCGCGACCGCCGTGATGCCCTGGCCGCTGGACAGGCCTTCGTTCCAGCTGCCCGGATAGTAGAGCGACAGGAACGAGCCGCCGATGCCGGCGAGGAAGCCGCCCGCCATGGTGGCGCGCAAGCCGGATCAGGTTGACCGAATAGCCCATGGCGCGCGCCGCATCGGCGCTTTCGCCGGCGGTGCGCACGATCAGGCCCCAGCGTGTCGATCGCAGCGCCCACATCAGCACCGGCGCGAGCATGATGCCGATCAGGAACAGCACGTTGACCTTGAGCGCGTCGCGCAGCTGCGGGATCGTCGCTCCAGTTGCCGAGCTCGATCGCCGGCAGCGTGGCGGCGCTCGGCTCGATCAGCGGCTTGCCGAGAAAGAACGCGAGGCCGGTCCCGAACAGCATCAGCGCGATCCCGACCGCGATGTCGTTGACGCGGGGCAGGGCGCAGATCGAGGCGTGTAGCGCCCCCATGATCGCGCCCGAGAAGCCCGCCGCGAGCACGCCGAGCCAGGGTGAGCCGGTGAGATAGGAGGTGGCGTAGGCGCACATGGCGCCCATCACCAGCGTGCCTTCGAGCCCGAGATTGATGCGGCCGGAGCGCTCGGTGATGCATTCGCCGAGGCTGACGAACAGGAACGGCGTGCTGACGCGCACGGCGCCGCCGAGCACCGCGATCGGCACGCTCCACAGCCCAATGGCATCGGCCGCCGCCATGGCTCAGGCCTCCCCACGTCTGAAGATGCGGAAACGGCCGTAGAGCGTCTCGCTCATCAGCACCGACACGAAGAGCATTCCTTGCAGCACCAGCACGGAAGCATCCGGCAGTCCGAGGCGGCGCTGCAGCAACCCGCCGCTGGCGTTGATGCCGCCAAGCAGAATCGCGACCGGGATGATGGCGAGCGGATTATGCCGCGCCAGGAACGACACCAGGATGCCGGTGAAGCCGTAGCCGACCGCGATATTGGCGTTGGCGCGTCCTTGCACGGCCGCGACCTCGACCATGCCGGCGAGACCCGCGGCGGCGCCGGCGAGCATGCAGGTGATGAGGATCAGTTTGCCGACGCTGAGCCCCACGATCTTGGCGGCGCGTACGTTGCCGCCGGCGATGCGCGCCGAAAAGCCAAACACGGTGTGGAAGATCAACACATAGGCGAGCACGGCCGCGACCACGCCGAACACGAAACCCCAATGCACGTCGGTGCCGGGGATCGAGCCGATCATGTTGGCGGCGCCGATCTCGCGCGTCGACGGCTTGTTGAGGCTGGTCGGGTCGCGCATTGGACCTTCGACCAGATGATTGAGAACGGCGAGCGCGATGTAGACCAGGAGCAGGCTGGAAATGGTCTCGTTGACGCCGCGATAGTGACGCAGGCCGCCGGCGAGCGCGATCCAGAGGCCGCCCGACAGCATGCCGGCCGCCGCCATCGCGACACCGACCACCAGCGGCGGCGCGCCCGGCATCAGCAGCGCCGCCGCTGTGGCGCCCAGCGCTCCGATCAGCAGCGCGCCTTCGCCGCCGATGATCACCATGCCGAGCTGCGCTGGCAGGGCCGTGCACAGCGCCGTCAGGATCAGCGGCGCCGCGCGCGTGAGCGTATTCTGCCAGGAGAACCAGGTGCCGAAGGCGCCCTGGTACATATAGAAATAGAGGTCGGCGGGATTCTTGCCGAAGCAGGCGACAAAGATCCCGAACGCGATGAGGGCTGCGACCAGGGCAAGCGCGGGGATGACGACATATTCCGCCGCGCCGCCGATGCTTCTGCCGAGCGCCATCCGCGCGCTTCCGGACATCACGGATTACGACGTCGCGCCGATCACACCCTCGACCAGATAGTTCATCTTCTCGAGCTCGGCGTCGGTCTGGCCGCGCGAGACGCCGCCGGCAATCACCACGTTGCCCTTGTTGTCCTTAAGCGGACCCTTGAAGATCACATAGGTGCCGGCGATGAGCTTGGACTTCACGTCGTCCGCCGCCTTGCGCGCTTCCTCCGACACCATGGTGCCGTAGGGCGACACTTTCACCACGCCTTCCTTGAGGCCGCCCCGATAGAAGTTCGGGATCGTCTCGCCGTCGGCAAACATCTTCACGAACTTCGGATAGACCGCTTCCCAGTTCCACTCGGCGCCGGTGAGATAGGCCTTTGGCACTAGCGTCGCCGCGCTGACATGATAGCCGGAGACCATGGCGCCGCGGCGGGCGGCGTTCTCCATCACCGTCTTCGGTCCGTCGACGTGGCAGGTGAGCACATCGCAGCCCTGATCGATCAGGCTGTTGGTCGCTTCCGCTTCCTTGACCGGCATTGACCAGTCGCCGGTGAAGATCACCTGCAGCGTCGCTTTCGGATTGCCGACGCGCGCGCCGAGGAGATAGGCATTGATGTTGCGCAGCACCTGCGGGATCGGCTTGGCGGCGACGAAGCCGAGCTTGCCGCTCTTGCTGGACAGGCCGGCGACGACGCCGGCGACATGTTGCGCCTCGTCGATGTAGCCGAAATAGCTGCCGGCGTTCTTGGGATCCTTGTCAGTCCACAGGCCGCCGGCGTGCTCGAAACGAACCTTCGGATATTTCGCCGCGATCTTGAGCACATGCGGACTGTAGTAGCCAAACGAGGTCGGGAAGATGAGCGTGGACCCGTCGAGATTGATCATGGACTCCATGGTCTTCTCGACCGCGTCGGTCTCGGGCACCTTCTCTTCCTCGACGACCTTGACGCCCGCCATCTTCTTGAGCGCCGCGGCGCCCGCCGCATGGGCCTGGTTGTAGCCGTAGTCGTCACGCGAGCCGACATAGACAAAGCCGACCATCGTGTCCTTGGCGAAGGCCGGCCGCGTCGAAAAAGCTCCCGCAACGGCCAATGCGGCGCTTCCTTGCAGAACGCGCCGACGTGAAAATGCGTCGAACGTCATGGTCCTCACTCCGTTGAAATTGAAAGCAGCGGTCTGAAGCGCTCGGCCCTCCGGGCCGCCTTTCGAGCGGGGGAGGGACGGCGATCTGGAAACCAAAGTTAGCAAGCGCCATGCCAAGCGCTATTTGGCAGGCAAAACCGATCTATCTATCGAAAAAGAATTAGGAATTATCCGGAGTGAAGGAATACTCTGCATCCCGAAATGATTACGAATTAGGCAACAGAAGCCTCTTGTATGCAAGATTGCATACATCTTAACGGGTGGAGATCCCGGCGGTGACAGGCTGCCGGGACCAACCCGCCGTCATTCATGCCGATGCATCGCGGAATTGGCTTTGGTGTCCCGCATGAACAGGTACACGACCAGCGAAATGCCGATCATGCCGGTCAGGTAGTAGTAGAACCATTCTTCATGGCCCCAAGACTTGAACGCCAAGGCGACTGAATTGGCAGTGCCGCCGAAGATCGACACGGTGAGCGCGTAGGGAAGCCCAACGCCGATCGCGCGAATATTGGTCGGAAACAGTTCCGCTTTGACTACCGCATTGATGGATGTGTAGCCCGAGACGATCATCCACGCTGCCGCGATCAACAAGAACGCCTGCAGCGGACCCGTGGCGGCCTGCAAGCTCGTCAAGATCGGAATGGTGAACAGAACGCCCGTCACGCCGAAACCGATGAGCAGCCACTTGCGCCCGATGCGATCGGAGATCGCCCCGTAGATCGGTTGCAAGATAATGCCAAAGATCAGCGCGCTGAGCGTGACCATCGTGGTCTGATTGTCCGTGAGTCCGACGGACAGCCTGAGAAATTTCTGCATATACGTTGTGTAGGTATAAAAGGCTGCCGTGCCGCCGGCCGTGAGGCCGACAACGAGCAGCACCTCGCGCGGATAGCGCATGAGCGTCCGCAGTGACGAGGTGCGGGTGACGACTTTCTTCGCGGCCTCAAAAGCCTCTGTTTCATGCAGATTGCGGCGCATCACCAGCGCAATGAAGGCGAGCAGCGCTCCAATGAAGAAAGGAATGCGCCAGCCCCAGGCCTGGATTTCCTCGGGGGTCAAGAAGACGCGCTGCAGGAGCAGCAACACGAGGAGCGCGCAGATCTGGCCACCAATCAGTGTCACATACTGAAAGCTCGAGTAGAAGCCACGGTTGCGCTGGTCGGCCATCTCCGTGAGATAGGTTGCGCTGGTGCCGTATTCGCCACCGAGGCTCAATCCCTGAATGATGCGTGCCAGGCCCAGAAGGACGGGCGCTCCGATTCCGATCGACTCGTAAGTCGGCGTAACGGCGATCATCAGCGAGCCGAAGCACATCAATGACACGGACAGCATCAGCGCCCCGCGCCGCCCGTAGTGGTCCGCCAAGTGTCCGAACATCCAGCCGCCGAGCGGGCGCACGATAAAGCCCGCCGCAAACAGCAGGGCTGCGTTGAGCTGCTGCACGACCGGATCGGAATTCGGGAAGAACTGGCCGGCGAAATAGAGCGCGAAGGCTGCGTAGGCGTAGAAATCGTACCATTCGACCAGATTGCCGACTGAGCCAATGAAAATCGCTTTGAGGCGACGTCGAGTATCGGCGTAGCTGTCTGGCGTTAACGTTGCGCCCAGCGTTTGGCGTGGATCGGGCGAATATGGTTCGACGCGAGACGTGGGGGCTCTCCTTCGAATTCGATGACTTGTTCAATTCGACGAATGGGCCGCGAGTTGCCAGCGCCTCAACTCCGTCGATGGGCGATTTGTTCCCGGCCTGAACGGCATTCGCAGCTCCCGCAGCCTATTCCGCGGGGGCCGGTATCAAGCCACTGGTAAAAATGAGATTGGGGCCGGGCACGCTGTCAGCGAGCGCTCCGTCAAGTCGCGCGGTTATGACGAGCTCTTGCGCGCAGGCAATGCTGCCTGAAATTCATTCGTGTCAAAGTGTGCTGAGGCGTATCGCAAACTTCGCAAAACGAGGCCGTGGAAGGGAACCAGCTCTGTCTGGTCCCCTTCACTGAACCCCTTAAACGGGGCGTCGCTGTTTCGCCGAGCATCAGCCTATTTGAGCTGATCGGCGACCTTGTCGATGCCGGCCTTGGCGCACGCCTCGTCCTTGTCGCCGCCCGGCGCGCCGGAAACGCCGACGGCGCCGATCGTGTCTTGGCCGGCCTTGATCGGCAGCGCGCCGCGTGCCGGGATCATGTTGCCCAGCCGCAGAGCGCCGGCATTGGGTGTCTTGGAGACGTTCTCGGCGAACTCGCCCGAGGGCAGACGAGTTCCCGCGCGAGGTCAAGGCCTTGCGCATCGAGTTCTCCATGGTGTGCGGGCCGGTATTGTCACCGCGCAACGCCACCAGCACTTCGCCCATATTGCCGATGATGTGCACTGACACGTTGTAGCCCTGCGCCTTGCATGTCTCCATCGCCGTCGTGGCAATGGTGGCGGCGATCGGCAGCGAGAGCTGCTTGATGGTGACGAGCTGAGCATTGGCGCCGATGGCAAGGCTGCAGGCGAACGCAAGTGTAGCAGTGCCGATTGTGATCTTGATCATGATGGCTCTCCTTGTGCCGGCCGTTGCGGCCTGGCGGGAAATCGGATTGCGGTGGGGGAAGGCGGCCTAGCGGAGCTGGTCCTTGACCTTGTCGATGCCGGCCTGCGCGCAGACCTCATCCTTGTCGCCGCCCGGGGCGCCGGAGACGCCGACCGCGCCGATCGTCTCTTCGCCAATCATGATCGGCAGCGCGCCGCGTGCCGCCACGATATTGGCGAGGAACAGCTGTGCCGCCACCGGGTTCTGGCCGACGTTCTCGGCAAACTTGCCGGAGGCGGTGCGGAACGTGCGTGACGTGTAGGCCTTTTTCCAGGAATTTTCGAATGTGTTGACCCCGGCGGCGTGATGGCGCAGCCCCACCAGCACTTCGCCGTTGCGGCCGACCACGTGCACCGAGACGTTGTAGCCCTGCTCCTTGCAGGCATCGATCGCGGTCAGCGCGATCGTGGTCGCGATGGCGCTCGAGAGATCCTTGTGCTGCAGCAACTGCGCGTTCGCCGATGTGGCGAGCCCGCAAGCCAGCGCTGCTGCCAGCGATACGCCGGCAAGACGATGGATTTTCGACATGAAATTCCTCCCTGTTGTATAAAGCTGCCGCGCGGTGGCGGCATGGCATCATATTCGCCCGTTCAACACGCTGTTGTCGAGGGATCGTTGGATGCATCGGAGGTGCGGAGCCGCACGCCTGCGCAGCGTGGGGGGTGCCACCAAGGCGTCGGCCTCATTCGCCGGTAACGGGGTGGTTGGAGGCGATGATCGGTGGATGGCCCGAAGACCAGCGGCGCCGGCACCATAGGCTGAAACGATCGAGATAGAGATAGATCACCGGCGTCGTATAGAGCGTCAGCATCTGGCTGACGATCAGCCCGCCGACGATCGCGATGCCGAGCGGACGGCGCAGCTCCGAGCCTTCGCCGAGGGCCGTGGCAAGCGGGATGGCACCGAGCAACGCGGCCATCGTGGTCATCATGATCGGGCCGGAACCTGAGCAAGCATGCCTGGTAGATGGCTTCGCGCGATGACAGGCCGCGCTGCCGCTCTGCGTCGAGCGCAAAGTCGATCATCAGGATCGCGTTCTTCTTGACGATGCCGATGAGGAGAATGACCCCGATCAATGCGATGATGCTGAATTCCGTGCGGAACACGAGCAACGCCAGGACCGCCCCGACGCCTGCCGAGGGCAGTGTCGACAGGATCGTGATCGGATGGATGTAGCTCTCGTACAGGATGCCAAGCACGATATAGACGGCGATGAGAGCGGCCGCGATCAGGTAGGGCTCGTTGGCGATCGACTGCTGGTAAGCTTGCGCCGTGCCTTGAAAGTTGCCGTGGATCGTGGCCGGGACACCGATCCGATTCATCGCGTTGGCGACAGCAGTCACGGCGTCGCTGAGGGACGCGCCGGGCGTGAGGTTGAAGGACATCGTCGTCGCCACGAACAAGCCGTCATGGTTGATGGCAAGCGGAGTGCTGCCGGGCCCGAAGGTGGTGAACGCGGACAGCGGCACCATCTTCTCCGCGCTGGCGCTGACGGCGGATCCGGTCGACACCGCGCCACGGCCGGTATTGCCGAGCGCGTTACTCGACTGATTGCGCGCGGCATCAGCCGCGATCGTCGCCGTGGCTGACGCCTGGCCTGTTCCCTTGACGGTTCCGGCGACCGCGTTGGTTCCCTGCACGCCGCCGACGGCGCCACCGGAGGTGCTGACGAAGACATCCTTGAGCGTCTCCGGGTTCTGCCAGTATTGGGGCGCGACCTCCATGATCACATGGTACTGGTTGCGCGCACTGTAGATCGTCGAAACCTGGCGCTGGCCGAAAGCATCATAGAGCGTGTTGTCGATCTGGCTTGCCGTGATGCCAAGGCGCGCCGCGGTGTCGCGGTCTATCACCAGATCGGTTTCCAGCCCCTTGTTCTGCTGGTCCGAATTGACCTGGGTCAGCTCCGGCAGCTGTCTGCAACGCGGCGAGGATCTTGGGCGCCCACTCGTTGAGGTCGGACAGCGTATCGGCATGAAGAGTGTATTGATATTGCGCGTTGCTCTGCCTGCCGCCGACACGAATGTCCTGCACCGCCTGCAGGAAGAGCGAAGCGCCCGGGCACTTGCGTCAGCTGGCGGCTCAATCTGGCGATCACCTGGTCGGCGCTGACCTTGCGCTCCGCCAGCGGCTTGAGCGACACGAACACAAACCCGCCATTGGTCTGCCCGCCGCCGGTGAACCCCACGACCTGATCCACCGCCGGATCCTTCTGCACGATGGAAACGAACTGCGTGAGCTTCTGGCGCATGAGCTGGAACGAAATGCTCTGGTCGGCCTGAATGCCTCCGGTCAGCCGGCCAGTGTCCTGCTGCGGAAAAAAGCCCTTTTGGACGATCGAGAACAGGTAGCCATTGAGACAAAGCGTGGCCAGGAGGATCAGCAGGATCGTGCGCGGGTGACGCAGCGACCATGCGAGGCTGCGCTCATAGACATGCAATATGCTGGAGAAAATGCGCTCGCTCAGCCGATAGAGGCGGCCGTGCTCCTCGCGCTGCGGCTGCTTGAGCACAAATGCGCACATCATCGGCGTGGTTGCGAGCGATACCGCGAGCGACAGCAGGATGGCGATCGAGAGCGTGACCGCGAACTCGCGGAATAGGCGGCCGATGATGCCGCCCATGAGCAGGATTGGAATGAACACCGCGACCAGTGAGACGCTCATGGACAGAACTGTGAATCCGACCTCGCCGGCGCCTTTGATCGCCGCCTCGAGGCTGGACATGCCATCTTCGATACGACGCGAGATATTTTCCAGCACGACGATGGCATCGTCGACCACGAAGCCGGTCGCCACTGTGAGAGCCATGAGGGACAAATTGTCGAGGCTGTAGCCAAGAAGGTACATGATAGCGAACGTGCCGACCAGCGATACCGGCACCGCGACTGCCGGCACCAAAGCTGCGCGCGGGTTGCGCAGAAAAACGAATACGACGACGATGACCAGGACAATGGCGATGAGCAAGCGTGCGCTCGACTTCCTGCAACGAGGCGCGAATCGTGGTCGAACGATCGACCGCGACGGTGATGTCGATTGCCGGCGAGACCGAGGCCTCGAAGGTCGGGCAACAGCGCCGTGATCCGGTCGACGGTCTCGATGATATTGGCGCCTGGCTGGCGATAGAGAATGACGAGAACAGAAGGCTTGCCGTTGGCAAGGCCGGCATTCCGCAGGTTCTCGACCGAGTTGACGACCTCGGCGACATCGGAAAGCCGAACGGCAGCTTCGTTGCGATAAGCGATCACCAGCGATCGGTACTGGGCCGCAACCGTCGCCTGATCGTTGCTGTAGATCTGATAGCGATTGTTGCCGACATCGATCGCGCCTTTCGGGCTATGCGCATTGGCGGCCGAGAGCGCTGCCCGCACATCCTCGAGCCCGATCCCGTATTTGGCGAGCGAGCGTGGATTGATCTCGACGCGTACCGCCGGCAGCGAGCTGCCGCCGACCGTGACCTCGCCGATGCCGTCGACCTGAGACAGCTTTTGCGCCAGGACAGTCGAGGCCGAGTCGTAGAGATCGCCACGGCTGAGGGTGTCGGAGGTCAACGCGAGGATGAGAATAGGGGCATCCGCAGGGTTGACCTTTCGATAGGTGGGATTGGATCGCAGGCTCGAGGGGAGGTCCGCGCGCGCCGCGTTGATCGCGGCCTGCACGTCGCGTGCTGCGCCGTTGATGTCGCGGTTGAGCCCGAACTGCAATGTGATCCGCGTAGCGCCGACGGTGCTCGATGAGGTCATTTCGGTGACGTCGGCGATCTGCCCGAGATGGCGCTCGAGGGGTGTCGCGACGCTCGTCGCCACCACGTCCGGGCTCGCTCCGGGAAGCTGCGCGCGCACCGAGATGGTCGGGTAGTCAACTTTGGGAAGCGGCGACACCGGCAATTGGAAGAAGGCGACGGCGCCGGCGGCCAGGACGCCGAGTGTGAGCAAAGTCGTCGCCACCGGGCGACGGATGAACGGCGTCGAGAGGCTCATGCGCTCTCCCGTGCGGGGTCAGCGCGCCCGGCAAAGCGGGCCGCCAGACGATCGAACCAGAGATAGATCACCGGCGTCGTGAACAGCGTCAGGACCTGACTGAACAGGAGGCCGCCCACGATGGCGATGCCGAGCGGATGCCGAAGCTCCGATCCAGTCCCGGTGCCCAGCATCAATGGCAGCGCGCCGAGCACGGCCGCCATGGTGGTCATCAGGATTGGCCGGAAGCGCAGCAGGCAGGCCTGGAAAATGGCTTCACGCGGGCTCTTGCCTTCGTTGCGCTGGGCATCGAGTGCGAAGTCGATCATCATGATCGCGTTCTTCTTGACGATGCCGATCAGCAGAATGATCCCGATAATAGCGATGACCGTAAGATCATTGCGGGCCGCAATGAGCGCGAGCAGTGCGCCGATGCCGGCCGACGGCAGTGTCGAGAGGATCGTGAGTGGATGAACGAAGCTCTCGTATAGTACGCCAAGAACAATGTAGACGGTGACGATCGCGGCAAGGATCAGCAGCAGCTCATTGCCGAGCGAAGACTGAAACGCGAGCGCGGCGCCCAGGAAGCTCGTGATCACGCTCCGAGGTAGTCCAATCTCGCCCTGCGCGTCCTTGATTGCGGTGATCGCCTCGCCGAGCGATGACCCGGGTGCGAGGTTGAATGAGACAATGGCGGCCGGAAACTGGCCGAGATGATCGATCTGCAACGGCGCCACCTGCTCGCGAACGTGCGCGATGACCGAGAGTGGAACCTGGCCGCTACCCGTTGCAGATTGCAGATAAATCGAGTTAAGCGACTGCAGAGAGGTCTGCAGCTTGGGATCCGCTTCAAGAATGACCCGGTATTGATTGGTGTTGGTATAGATCGTCGACACGATGCGCTGGCCGAAGGCATCGTACAGCGCGTTGTCGATCGTGGCCGGCGTAATGCCGAAGCGACCGGCCGTGTCGCGGTCAATCTCGACGTAGGCGACAAGCCCTTGCGCCGCGAGATCGCTCGCCACGTCGGCAAGCTGCGGCAGCTCGCGGAGCTTCTCCACGAGCTTCGGCGTCCACTCAGCAAGCTCTGTCGGATTGGCGTCCTGCAGCACGAATTGGTACTGAGTCTTGCTGACGGTATCGTCGATCGTGAGATCCTGCACCGGCTGCATATAGAGCGATATGCCGAGGACCTGATCGGTCGCTGCACTCAGGCGGCGAATGATCTGGCTGACATCGGCTCTGCGCTGGTCATGCGGCTTGAGATTGATCAGCATACGGCCGCTGTTGAGCGTCGTATTGGTGCCATCGACACCGATGAACGAGGACAGGCTTTCGACGTCGGGATCCTTGAGGACGACCTTTGCCAACTCGCCCTGGCGTTCGGCCATGGCCGCGTACGAGATCGATTGCGGCGCCTCCGAAATGCCCTGGATGAGGCCGGTGTCCTGCACCGGGAAGAAGCCCTTCGGAATCAGGACGTAGAGCGCGACGGTCAAGAACAGGGTGGCGACCGCGACCCACAGCGTCAGAGTCTGCCGGTCGAGAACCCAATTGAGCATGCGACCATAAGACTCGACTACCTTGTCGAACCACTCGCGGCTGCGGCGTTGAAACCTGCTCTCGTGCACGTCCCCAACAGGACGCAGAAGCTTTGCACAAGCCATCGGCACCAGGGTCAACGAGACCACGGCTGAAATCAGGATGGTGACAGAGAGGGTGATCGCGAACTCGCGAAAAAGCCGGCCGACAACGTCGGCCATGAACAGGAGCGGGATCAGCACGGCTATCAGCGAAATGGTCAGGGAGATGATGGTGAAGCCAACCTGCTCGGAGCCGTGCAAGGCCGCCTGCAGTGGCGATTCTCCCTCTTCGATGTAGCGTGCGATGTTCTCGATCACCACGATCGCGTCGTCCACGACGAAGCCTGCCGAGATCGTCAGTGCCATCAGCGATAGATTATTCAGGCTGAAGCCGAGCAGGTACATCACCCCAAAGGTGCCGACGAGGGATAGCGGCACAGACAAGCTCGGGATGAGGGTGGCGCGTGTGCTGCGGATGAAGACAAAGATCACCAGCACGACCAGGATCACGGCGAGCATCAGCTCGAATTCGACGTCGTGCACGGAGGAGCGAATGGTCACCGTCCTGTCGGTGAGCACGGCGACATCGACGGCAGCCGGCATGGCGCTCGCCAATTGCGGCAACATCTGCCGGATGCGATCGGTGACAGCGATAACGTTCGCCCCGGGCTGGCGTTGAATGTTGAGGATCACGGCCGGGACTGTATTCATCCAGGCGCCGAGCTTGGTGTTCTGTGTTCCGTCGATGATGTTGGCAACGTCGCTGAGCCGTATCGGCGCGCCGCTCTTGTAGGCGATCACAAGGTTCTTGTAGGCATTGGCGCTCTGCAGTTGATCGTTTGCATTGATGGTGTAGGCGCGCGTTGGGCCATCGAAGTTGCCCTTGGGCGTATTGACGTTGGCGTTGTTGAGTGTGATGCGCAGATCGTCGATGTTAAGGCCGTAGGCTGCAAGCTTGCGCGTATCGGCTTGGACCCGAACGGCGGGTCGCTGGCCGCCGCTGATGCTCACCAATCCGACCCCAGGCAATTGCGAGATCTTTTGCGCCAGGCGGGTGTCGGCGAGATCCTCGATCTGCGGCAGCGGAAGTGTTTTCGACGTCAGCGCGAGCGTAAGGATCGGAGCATCGGCCGGATTGACCTTGGCATAGATCGGCGGAGCGGGGAGGTCCGAGGGCAGCAAGTTGCCCGCCGCATTGATGGCGGCCTGCACCTCCTGCTCGGCGATATCAAGGTTGATGCTCAGATCGAACTGAAGCGTGATCACCGAGGCGCCAGCCGAGCTGACGGAGCTCATCTGGTTGAGATTCGGCATCTGGCCGAACTGGACCTCGAGCGGTGCGGTGACCGAAGAGGTCATCACGTCCGGGCTCGCACCCGGGTAGAAGGTCTGAACCTGAATTGTCGGATAGTCGACTTCGGGCAGCGCCGACAGCGGCAGGAACTGGAACGCAATGACGCCTGACAACAGGATTGCCAACATCAGAAGCGATGTGGCAACGGGGCGCAACACGAAGGGTCGCGAAGGGCTCATCCGCTTTCCCTCAATTCGAACGAGGCCGGCGTAGTCAGCAGTGCATAGGTCGTTCCGTCCTCGTCATTGACCTTGTTCCAATTTGTCGGGACTCGCTTTTGCCACCCCGCCATCGCGAATATTGATCCGTATCCCGTCGCGCAGCTTGTCGGCGCCATCGACGACCACGCGATCGTTCAGCGCGAGACCCTTGCGCACGACCACGCGTTCGCCGTCGACCGGGCCAAGCTCCACTGGACGCACGGACACGGTATTGTTGGGATTTACGAGATAGACAAATGTGCCCGGCGCGCCACGCTGGACGGCGCTCGAAGGCATCACGACTGCATCGTGGATCATATCAACCAGCAGTCGGACGTTGACAAATTGATTCGGAAAGAGAACTCTCGTCCGTATTGGGAAACTGCGCGCGCAGCTTCACGGTTCCGGTCGTCTGGTCGATCTGATTGTCGAGCGTCGTCAGCACGCCCGCGCCAAGCTGCTTGGTCCCGCTTCGATCGAAGACGGTGACGGGCAGCTGCGGTGCCGCCATGGAAGCGCTTGAGGATGGCGGGCACGTTGTCTTCCGGGACGGTGAAGATCACGGAAATCGGTTGAATCTGGGTGACGACGACGATGCCGTTGGGGTCGTTCGCCGTTACGT
The DNA here is from genome assembly GCA_963745515.1 of uncultured Alphaproteobacteria bacterium. Lineage (GTDB taxonomy): Bacteria > Pseudomonadota > Alphaproteobacteria > Rhizobiales > Xanthobacteraceae > VAZQ01. The sequence goes on along the minus strand of CAVUXO010000001.1, from coordinate 918,053 downwards.
AGTTGCCCTGATCTACCTGCCGAAGTCCGGCGCGCCCGTTTGATGGCGAGAGAATGCGGGTGAAGCTGAGGTTCACCTTGGCGGTGTTGAGCTGGCCCTGGTCGGCGGCCACCTGGCCTTCATACTGTTTGACGAGGGCGACCTGCGTGTCGAGCTGCTGCTGCGGAATTGCATTCGTGGTCGCGAGCTTCCGGTAACGTGCCAGGTCGACTGTCGCACCGGAGAGCAAAGCCTGATCGCGGTCCAACTGCCCTTGCATCTGCGCGACAGTGGCCTCGAACGGACGAGGATCGATCTCCGCCAGCAGGTCGCCTTGCTTGACGGTTTGACCCTCCTGGAAGGCGACCTTGATCAATTGGCCACTGACTTGCGCCTTGACGGTCACCGTCGAAAGCGACGTGACCGTGCCAAGGGCGTTGAGCGCGATGTCGACGTCGCCCTTCTGCACTATTGCAGCCGCAACCGACGCCGGGATGCCGCCTCCCTTGCCTTTGCCGGTCTGCGTTCGCTGGCCTTGGCCGAGATGAATCCACCACGCCAGCGTTGCCGCGATGGCAAGGACGAGCGCGATTCCCATGACCTTTCGAAATCGCGAAGGCCGCGCCCGGACTGGCCGGATGGTCGGTATCCGAATTTCAACGTGCGGGGGCGCGTGATCGTTCATGGGTCGACTATCGTGTGAGCTCAGAGGGAAAGCGATCCTGCCCGCGGAACCAAAGCAGAAGTGGCAGAGATGTTCCCTGAGCCGAAGAGGCGGCGATGCACATCAAGATCGTTGGCAAGTCTAAAGCTGGCCTGGGTCGCCGCCATCGAAGCTAAGTTCGTTGTGCATGCCGGTCACGTGAAAAAATATTCATGAATAAACATTTTTTTATGCTCGCGCGTGGGTGCCAGACAATTCACCTCGGCATGAGGAGCGGCCACCAATATTCGCGTTGACGCTGCAAGGTCTGCGTTTCCTGGTATTCAAAACGGTTCGATGTGCTGCACTTGGCAATTCTTTGCTTAGCCTTTTCGGCAGGATCATGCCCGCTTGCGCGGATCAGTGGTCGAGCAGAACTCGCGCAGGAGCTTCGGCGAGGCGGCGGGTCGCGGGGCTCGCATTGGGAGCCGCGACCAGCGCGACCTCCGTGTTGGTGATCGACGGAAATCCGTCCTTGGTCTTGAGCACGCGATGCTCGGGCAGGATCGCGACCTCGGGCAGAATGCTCACGCCGAGGCCGACCGAGACCGCGGCCTGGATGCCGGCGAGACTGGGGCTCGTATAAGCCATGTGCCAGGCGCGCCCGGCCGCTTCGGCGGCGTGGATCATGCGATTGCGATAGAGGCAGCCCTGCTCGGACATCACGAGCGGCAGCGGATCGCGGCGGAAATCGATCGGATGCTTGCGGCTGGTGACCCAGTGCAGGCGCTCGGGCCAGGCCGCGATCCCGCCGCTCTCGCCGGCGTCGCGCTTGAACAGCGCAAGGTCGAGCTCGCCGCGCTCGAGCGCGCGGCGCGACTGCACGCTGAGGCCGCAGCGCACGTCGAGCCGCAGACCCGGGCGTGAGCGGACGAAGTCCGACAACAGCTCGGTCAGCCGATAGGCCGCGAAATCCTCCGGCATGCCGAGCCGCACGACGCCTTCGCTCGTCCGGCCGCGCCACCACATCGCGCGCCTCCTGCTCGAGCGCGAGAATCCGCCGCGCATAGGACACAAGCCGCTCGCCTTGCTCGGTCGGCGTGGCCTGCTTGCCGTTCCGATGCAGCAGCGGATAGCCCAGGCGTCTCTTCCAGCCGCCTGATCTGCTGGCTCACCGTCGATTGCGTGCGGTGGACGCGCTCGCCCGCGCGGGTGAAGCCGCCGGTATCGACGACCGAAACGAAGCTGCGGAGAAGGTCGAGGTCGAGCATGGCGTGCACCATTCATATTTCCACTGGAAATGATTTTATCATTTAATTTCCAAATGGCAAGCGCGCAAGCCTATCTGGGGCGCAGAAAGGAATTTACCCATGCGCACCGCCAATATTGCCGTTTCGCCGTCCGCACCCCGTCGCTGCCATTCCCGCTACCGCTCATGGTGGCGGCGTTCTGCCTGCTCTGGGCGTCGGCCTTTTCCGTCGCCAAGCTCGCGATTGCGGATTGTCCGCCGCTCCTCCTGCTCACGGCGCGGTTCCTGCTCGCCGGCGTGCGTCATGCTCGGCGTCGCGGCGATCTGTCGGCGTGCCGCTCAAGCTCAGCCGCCGCGATCGTCCTGCTCTTCGCCGCTCCTCGGGATCGCCAACCAGGCGGTCTATCTGGGGCTCAGCTATGTCGGCATGCGCAGCATCTCGTCCGGCCTGGCTGCGCTCGTCATCAGCGCCAATCCGGTGCTGACGGCCGTGATGGCCGCGGCGTTCCTCGACGAGCGGATGACGTGGCGCAAGGCGATGCGGGCCTGCTGCTCGGCGTCGGCGGTGTCGCCTTCGTGGTCGAAAGCCGTATCGCCGGCGGCGTCGACCATCCCGTCGGCATCGCGTTCACGATCGCGGCGCTGGTCTCGCTGGTCGCCGGCACCATCCTGTTCAAGAAGTTCGCGCCCACGGGCGGGCTCTGGGTCGGCAACGGCGTGCAAAGTCTCGTCGGCCGGGCTTGCGACGCTGCCGTTCGCCTTCGCGTTCGAAAGCGTCGGCGACATCGTGCCGAGCTGGCGTCTCGCTGCGGCGCTTGCCTATCTGGCGCTGTTCGTCTCGGTGTTCGCCTATCTGCTCTGGTTCCACCTGCTCACGGTGTCGGGCGCGACCGCGGCGAGCTCCTATCACTTCATGATGCCGCCGCTTGGCATGCTGTTCGGCTGGCTGCTGCTCGGCGAGCAGGTCGCGCTCGACCGACTTGATCGGCATCGTGCCGGTCGCGCTCGGCATCTATCTCGTCACGCGTCCGGCGTTATCGCGAAGTGGAAGGTGAGGGGTGCGCTCGTAGCCCATGCATTCTGATCGCCAACACGGCATACTCGGCCCATGACTACCACACCTGTGACCAGCACACCTGCGGCGCTCTCTGGCATCAAAGCCTGCGTGTTCGACGCGTATGGCACGCTGTTCGATTTTGCCTCGGCGGCCAAGCGGTGCCGCGACGTCCTCGGCAACGACGTCGACAGACTGACGGCGCTGTGGCGGGACAAGCAGCTTCAGTACACGTGGCTGCGGGCCGCGCAGGGTCGCCACGCGGATTTCTGGCAGGTCACCGGCGATGCGCTCGACGTTGCGTTGGAGACGCTGAACATCGATAAGCCGGCGTTGCGCGACCGTCTCATGACGCTCTACTTGACCCTCGATCCGTTTCCGGAAGTCGCGGGTGTTCTCCAGGAGCTCAAGGCTGACGGATTGAAGGTTGCAATCCTCTCCAACGGCTCGCCCCGCATGCTCGATGCCGTCGTGCAGGAGGCGAAGCTTGCAGCGCTGATCGACACTGTCCTGTCGGTGGAAGAGGTCGGCGTCTACAAGCCGCATCCAAAGGTCTATCAGCTCGCGGTCGATCACCTCGGCGTGCCGGCCGCAGCGATGGCATTCCAGTCGTCCAACGCCTGGGACGCCCATGCGGCATCTGCGTTCGGCATGCGGGTCGTCTGGTGCAACCGCTATGCGCAGCGCCCGGAACGGCTGCCCGGCTTCCCCGATCGCGAGATCCGCTCGCTTTCGGAACTGCCGGCGCTTGTTGGCGCTGCGCCACGCTGAAACGCATTGCGGAGCGTTGCGCCTTCACGCGTGGGCTTGTTGGTGTACGCGACAGCGTCGCGGCGACGCCCGATATCTTCGCCAAACGGCACCGCTGCCCTCGCCAGGGCGGAGTAATCCGGGCGATCAGCTCGCGAGCGCGGCAGATCGCCCATATACTGCCTGTTGATTTGCGTGCACACTTCTTCCGGCTCTTGCTTGCTCGCCCTGCGGCTTGCTGGCGGGAGCTTTTGCGGCGCGGCTCTTCGGCCACGACCGAAGAAAGAAGAAGTGGCAACACGCGGGGAGGAATACGTCAGATGATCCGCCAAGGGACCCAAAGGTGGGCCTCACGCCTGCTAAGAGAAGCCACGCTACCGGCCCTTGCGCTTTTGGCATGCACGTCCGCGCAGGCGCAGGACCGCGTTGCGGCTTTCTACAGCGGACGGACGATCTCGATCACCATCGCGTATCCGCCTGGCGGCTCGTACGATATCTATTCCCGGCTGGCTGCGGCTCACATGGGCAAATACATTCCAGGCCGTCCCAACTTCATCGTTCAGAACAAGCCGGGCGGCATCGGCGTGATGCGGTCGTTCTCTGAGGCCGCGCCCAAGGATGGCTCGACGATCGGCATCTTTCCCGAGACGATTGCAATTGTTCAGCTGACGCAACCCGAGATCGGCAAATGGAAGACGCAGGAGCTCAACTACATCGGCTCGTTCGCCAACATCAACGCCGTCATGATGGTTCGCAAGGGCGCTCCGGCAACCACGGTCGAGGAGCTCAAGACGACGTCGATCAACGTCGGCTGTAACACGCCGATCGGCGTTTCCTACATCAACCCCGCGATCATGAAAAAGTATGGCGGGCTCGCGCTGAAGATCATCTGCGGCTACCCCGGCACGGCAAGCCTTCCGATCGCGCTGGCGCGCGGCGAGATCGATATGATCAGCGGCGCATGGACCGGCTGGAAGAACCGGGCCGAGGTCACCAGCGGCGAGGTCAAGCCCATCATCCAGTCGGGGCTCGGCCGTCATAAGGACCTCGCCGACGTGCCGTTGATGCAGGAGGTGATTTCCGATCCGACGGGCAAGAAAGTCGCGGAATTCATGAGCGCAGGATCGGCGATTGGGCGGGCGCTGATCACGCCGCCCGGCGTGCCGGCCGAGCGCATCGCGGCGCTTCGAAGCGCTTTCGACCGACTTGTGAAGGACCCGGATTTCCTGCGGCAGGCCGCCGAGATGGACGTGGAGATTGATCCCAAATCCGGCTTGGAGACCCAAGCGATCAGTGACACGATCCTGGCGACGTCTACCGACGTGATCAAGAGCGCCATCGACATCAGCAAGTAGCCCCGCTCGGCGAGGCGACCCGAAACACAGGCCGGCCGCGTCCGACCGGCCTCGACGACACTCCATGAAATAAGCGAATATCGCGTCGTTGAGAAAAACACGGAAACAAGGAGAGCTCCGTAATGGTGATCATCGACTCCGGACTGCACATCTGGCGGGCGCCCACGCCGGAACGCCCCTGGATGCCCGGTCGCACCGCGCATCTGCCCGAGCCGATTGGCTACGAGGATCTACGAGCGCGGATGCAGGAAGCCGGCGTTGATCGCGCGATCCTGATCCCGCCATCATGGGAAGGCGACAGCTCGGAATTCTCGCTCGAGGCGGTGGCGAAATATCCGGGCAAGTTTGCCGTCATGGGGCGGATTCCGATCAACAAGCCGGAAGGCCGCGAGATGATCGAGACCTGGAAGGACCAGCCCGGCATGCTTGGCGTGCGGCTGACGTTCCATCATGCGTGGGACCAGGACTGGATCAAGAACGGCACCGCGGATTGGTTCTGGCCGGCGGCGGAGCGGCTCGATATCCCGGTCATGATGAATGCGCCCACCGTGCTGCCGGAAGTCGGCGAGGTGGCGAAGCGCCATCCCAAGCTGCGGATCATCATCGACCACATGGGCCGCCTGCGCGGCATGCGGGACGACACGTTGAAGCTGGACAAGACCATCGCGCTGGCGAAGTACCCGAACGTGCATGTCAAGCTGACCCTGATCTCGGAATGCTCGTCCGCCCAATATCCCTACAAGAACATTCAGCCCGAGGTTCGCCGGCTCATCGACGCCTTCTCGCCGCGCCGCTCGTTCTGGGGCACCGATCTCTCGGTCATGCTGAGCCGGTCGACCTGCACCTATCGGCAGGCCGTCACGCTCTTCACCGAGGAGATGGGATATTCGAAGGACGACCAGGAGTGGATTCTCGGCAGAGGGCTCGCCGAGTGCCTGCCCTGGCCGATCAAGTGATGTCTCTCGTGGGCATTCTGAAACAAGACTTTGGACTTGATCCGATTCAATCCTATCGGATCAAAGTCCAATAGATTGCCAATGCGGTCGCGGTCAGTCTTGCTGCTTCGTTTGAACCGCGCCCGGCCCCTCACCACCCATAATAATAATAGTGATAGGGATCATTGTAATCATAGTAGCTGGGTTGATAGGGTCTGTCGGCGCAAAGCGGACTTCTCGGAAAGCGCACGGCCTCGCAGGCAAGAGGATAGATGCGGACATCGCTGTAGTGGCGATAAGCGTGAAGGCGCTTTTTCCGCTTCACTGCCGGTATGGTGTAGTCAGCGACCTTCACCACGGTCGCTTCGCGTATTCCATCAACCGAGGGCGCCGGATCGGACGCAAGGAGCGCAGCTCCCACGAATATCAAAGCCATGGTCATGCGCCATCTCCCGTTGTGTGTACTCAGCTTTTGATTTTAGCCAATCGTAGCGTCATTGAATAGAACGATGAGAGATTGCCGGCAACGGGTTTCAATCCTCGCCAGCGAAAAGTCCCGATTTGGCGCCGGAACTTGCAAATGCGCTGTCGTCTCCGAGCAAGGCTTCCCGACTCTTGCTTGGACAACGGAAATGCGCCTATGAGTTCCCATCTGGGGCTCGATCGACCTGGAATCGACGGCGTATGCGGGTGTTTTCCTGCGCCAAGTGGAGGGGATATGCTGATCATCAGCAATGCGGACGTGGCCAGGCTGCTCACCATGGGCGAGGCCATCGACGCGCTCGATCAGGCCTATCGTCAGCTCGTCACCACCGACGCCGTGTGCAAGCCGCGCACCGACATCATGATCCCGACCAAGAAGCCCGGGAAGGTCTATCAGTGGAGCAGCGTCGAAGGCGGCTCGACCAGCGGCTATTTCGCCATCCGCATGAAGTCGGACATCATCTACGAGCAGGAATACAACGGCGCTCGCACCCAGGAGAAATACTGCATCAAGCCCGGCACCTATTGCGGCCTGATCCTCCTCACCGACACCGAGAGCGGTGAGCCGCTCGCGATCCTCAACGATGGGCTGACCCAGCTCACGCGCGTCGGCGCCGACGGCGGCATTGGAGTCCGATATCTGGCGAAAACGAATGCCGAGGTGATCGGTATGCTGGGTTCCGGCGGCATGTCGGAGACCCACATGGAAGCCTTCATGCATGTACGCCCGGGCCTCAAGCGGCTGCAGGTCTACAGCCCGACCAAGGACAATCGTGAGCGCTTCGGGCGCAAGGTGGCGGATAAGCATGGGATCGAGGTAAAGGTCTGCGACAGCCCCGAGCAGATCTACCGCGATGCCGATATTGTCGCGGCGCTCACCGACTCCGCGGTCTCCGTCATCGACGGCCCGCGCATCGAGAAGGGTGCACATCTGGTTGCGCCCGGTATGGGCGGCGGCCTCAAGGACAGAGCGATCCTCGATCGCATCGATCTCTATTTGCGGTTTGGCAACGCGACCACGCCCTGGGGCTCCAACGGGGCCGACGACGAGTATTTCACCTATGCGGCGCGCCCCGACATCGAGACTGGCTTCAAGCGCAAGAGCAAGGGTGGCCGCGGGCACGGCGCCGTGTTTCCGCCCGAGCGCACCATCACCTTTGCGGATGTTGTGAAACGCAACGGTCGCATCCGCACCTCCGACGAGCAGATCTCTTTCTCGGAGCGCGGCAACCTGCAGGGCAACCAGTTCTGGCCGCTCGCTGGTCGCATCTACGAGCTTGCCAAGGCGCAGGGTGTCGGCCGCGAGATTCCAACCGAGTGGTTCCTGCAGGACATCCGCGACTGAGCTTCCCTGACGCGCACGACAACATCGAAATGAGCAAGTGAGACACATGAGCGGCGAGACCATCCGCCTGGCGCAATTCGCCTCTCGACTGCGGTTCGAGGACCTGCCTGTGCCTGCTCATCCAGCGCGCCAAGGACTCGATCGTCGATACGATCGCCACCATCGTGTTCGGCCGCAGCCTGCCATGGAGCGCCATGATCGTCGCCTATGCGCGCCGCGTGGGCGATGGGGGCCACAGTCATATTCTTGGGGACGGGGAAAGGCCGGTCGTGGCCCCTTACGCCGCGCTCGCCAATGGCGCGCTGGCGCACGCCTTCGAGCTCGACGGAGCAGTACGACCCAGCGCCGGCGCGCATCCAGGGGCCACGATTCTCACGGCTGCGCTCGCGACCGCGCAGGAGCGTGGGTTGAGCGGCCGCGCCCTGCTCACCGCCTTTGTGGCGGGCGCGGAGGTGATGATCCGCATCGGCCGGGCCACCAAGCACAGCAACGAGACGCGCGGGTTTCATGCGCCAGGCACGACCGGCCCGTTCGGCGCTGCCGTGGCGTGCGGACATCTGATGGGCTTCGATGCGGAGCGCATGACCAATGCGCTCGGCATCGCAGGCTCGCTCTCGAGCGGGCTCGTCGAGTTCGCGCGCTCGGGCACTGGCGCGATGGTCAAGCGCCTTCATTTCGGGCGTGCCGCCGAAGGTGGCGTGCTGGCCGCAAACCTGGCGGCCGACGGCTTCACCGGACCGGCGACCGTGCTCGAGGGCGATTGCGGCTTTCTGAAAGTCTACTGCAACGAATGGGATGTCGCCGAGCTCACGCGCGGCCTTGGCGAGACCTGGCAGACGCAACGCATCTCGATGAAGCGCTACGCCTGCCATACCGCCTGCCATACGCCAGTGCAGGCGATCGTGGACATGAAGGCGAGCGAGCCGATCGAGAGCCGGGAGGTTCAGTCGATCGAGATCAAGGTTGGAGCGAAAGAGCTGCGGCGGCACGACATCCGCGATCCGAGCGATGTCATGATCGGGCAATACAGCGTGCCGTTCAGCGTCGCGCTGGCGATCGTGGCGGATGCGCGTGACCCGAGGACATTCCGCGACGCCGACGTGAACGATCAGGAGCTGCGCTCGCTGATCGCGCGCATACGCCTTGTGCCTTGGGATGTGCCGCAGCCGACGCCGATCGCCAGCCGTGTCACGCTGACGATGCGCGATGGACGCCTGCGCAGTGCGGAAGTCGCCGACTTCAAGGGGACACCGGACAATCCCCTGAACGCGGGCGAACTGCGCGACAAGGCGATGCTCCTGACCCGGGACTACGAGGCCGCTGCGATGACGACGATGTTCAATCGCCTGCAACAAATCGAGGATGAAGCCAACCTCGACTGGATTTGCGCGTAGCGATCGCAGCCCTCAGCGCTGGCCGTAGCCACGCTTCACGTCAGCGCCTCCACACATGATTCAAATTCATGAGTGCAGGATTTAAATTCATCGGTGCGGGTGCGGCTTATCGCCCGCGAAACGCAATATTTTCTTGATTTCCGCGCAAGCGAGGGGAGTATGCGCGCGCCAAATGGCGATAGGAGGCTGACGTGAGCTACAAGGATACGGGCCGCGAGCCCGCGTCGATGATCGGGCTCGGCTCGCTTTACGAGGCGCTGGGCGCGCTGCATTGGCCGCTCATAAGAGTAACCGCGGGGATCATATTATTTACGCATGGATGGCCCAAGCTGATGATGGGCTTTCAGGCAGTGGCGGCCAACACACTGGCGACCCGTGGTATCGAGCCTGCGCTGCCTCTAGCGTATGCGCTCGTGCTTCTGGAGACCGCTGGCGCCGTCTGCATCGTGCTTGGGTTTCTGACGCGGCCGATTGCCATCATGCTCGTGGTCGAGTTCGCGGTCATTGTCTATCAGCACTTTCCCAACGGTTATGGCTGGACGTCGCGCGGCTACGAATATCCGCTGCTGTGGGGCCTGCTGTTCCTGGCCATCGCGATACGCGGGGGCGGACCTTACTCAGTCGATCGGCTGATCGGTCGCGAGGTTTGATGCATAGCGGCTTGTTATGGGCACAGCGCGCCAGCAGGCGGTGACGCCTGCGATGGCGTGCTTTTCGGCGTGCTCTTCGCCGTTACAGGCGCTCGATCCGTTGCGCCGCCTCGTCCAGGATGGCGGCAACCTCATAGAGCGTATCCTTCGTCACCTTTTCGCCGCCCAAGCGATGGCGCAGGACCGTGCGCAGGTTTTCCATGGCGCGGCGGATGGGCGCGCTGTCGGTTTGCTCGCGCGTCGCCGCGAGCTCGCCGAGGCGTGCGAGCAACGCCTTGACCGTTGCCGCATTGGCGGTGAGATCGGCCTTGCCGGATTGCGTGATCGCAAACGCCTTGCGGGCGTTCTCCTCTCCGGTCGCTTCGATGTGGTCCTGATCCTGGAGCATCGACAGGGCAGGGTAGACGACCCCGGGGCTCGGCACATAGGCGCCGCCGCTCAGCTCCTCGATCGCCCGGATCAGGTCATAGCCGTGCCGCGGCTGGTCGGAGATAAGCTTGAGCAGGACAAGCCGCAGCTCGCTTGCGTCGAACAGACGCCGGCGGCCGTGGGATTCTCCCCCGTCCTCCATCCAGCTTCTGCCGAAGCGGCGGTGGTGACCGTGGTGACCATGGCCAAACTTTCCGTGCTTGCGCGGACCGAACCAGCGCTCGTGATGGTTTTCGTGAAATCGCATTTCTGAAGTTTCCTTGTTTGTTGACGATATAGTAAGATATATCTTAGTATATCTGGATGTCAAGCCCCTCGGCTCGAGCGGATCCGCCCTGCGGTGTGTTCCACCTCTATCGAATTGATATTGCGGGCTGTCTTGTTCCGCGTTCCATTCCATGTTTGGCTTCCGAAGCTCGCGGCTCAGCCATAACGAAGCCGAGCAGGGGAACGCAGGGAGACGATCATGAAGAGCAAGCACAACGAGTCCCGACGTGCATTCCTTGTCAGCACGGTGGCGGGCGCCGGAGCCGTCGCTACCGGAGCGGGTCTCGCGCAGACGACACCGCAGGCCGAGCCGGCGGCGGATCACACGCACGATAATGGCGGGAAGCTCGGAGCGTTCCTGAACCAGGATGACAGCGCCGCGATCGACGCCTTCACCGAGCGGCTCATGCCCGGCGCCCCCGGCGAGCCGGGCGCACGCGACGCTGGTGTGCTCAATTACATCGATCTTGCGCTTGCGGGCGCGTATGCGGAGCTGCAGGATTTCTATCGGCGCGGCTGTGCGGCGCTCGCAGACCATTGCCGAAAAACCCACAGCAAGTCCTTCGCCCAGCTCACCGCGGCAGAGCAAGACGCGGTGATCACAGCGATGATCGAAGGCAAGGCCCCAAGCTTCACCTGGCCGACGTCGCAGGCGTTCTTCAACACGCTACGCACGCACACGATGGAAGGAATGTTCGCGGACCCGGTCTACGGCGGCAACAAGGACTTTGCAGGTTGGCGACTGGTCGGATTCCCCGGCGCGCAACCCGTGTTCACGGAGGCGGACATGGCGAGCCGCGAGGCCTTCACGCGCGGGCCCATCCTCGGGCTGCAAGCCCAAGTCCGGAGGTCCTGAGCCATGGCAACGGAGAAAGCAGACGTTGTCATCGTTGGCGTCGGTGGAACCGGTGGCATCCTTGCGGCCGAGCTCAGCAAAGCCGGCATGAAGGTCATCGGGCTCGAGCGCGGTCCGCGCCACCAGACCTCGGACTTCGCCGGGCAGGACGAGCTGCGTTATTTCCAGCGCCAGGACCTGCGCCCAAACCCGAAGCGTCAGCCCGTCACCTGGCGGCCCAATGCCAACGCGCGCGCGGTGCCGATGGCGCCACTGAACTACGGCAACCAGGTCGGCGGCGGCACCGTTCACTATGGCGCAGTCTCGTGGCGATTCCACGAGAGCGACTTCCGTGTGCGGTCGCAGACCATCGAGCGCTATGGCGCGTCTGCGATCCCTGAGGACTGTTCGGTAATCGACTGGCCGCTGAGCTACGCCGAGCTCGAGCCTTTCTACGATCGCGCCGAATACGATCTCGGCGTGTCCGGCAAGGCGGGTAACCTGCAAGGGCGCAAGATCGAGGGCGGCAACATCTTCGAGGCTCCTCGCCAGCGCGAGTTCCCGATGCCGCCTCTGTTCGTGGACAACTCCGCTCGTATCTTCGAAGAGGGCGTCAAGAAACTTGGCTACCACCCGTTCCCAACGCCGCGTGCAATTCTTTCAGAGCCATACAAGGGCCGCCCTGGCTGCGCCTACTGCGGCTTCTGCTCGACCCATGGCTGTCACGTCGGCGCGAAGTCCTCGGTGCTGGTGACCAAAATTCCGGAGGCCGAAGCCACCGGCAACTTCAAGCTTGTTACCGGCGCCATGTGCTATCGCATCCACAGCGACAACAGCGGCCGGGTCAGCGGTGTTTCCTATTACGGCCCCGACAACTCCGACAACACGGTCGAGGCCGAGATCGTCATCCTGTCCCCGTTCATCTACGACGTCGTGCGCCTGTTGCTGCTCTCCAAGACCAGCAAATTTCCGGAGGGGCTCGCCAACTCGAGCGGCCATCTCGGCCGGCACGTCATGACGCATATCGGGGGACGAGTGTTCGTCGCGTTTGACGATCGCTACGTCAACATGTTCATGGGGCCGACGGCACAGAAGCATACGATCGACGACCTGAACGGCGATAACTTCGATCATAGCGGCTTGGGCTTCATCCTTGGTGCACAGGTCTCGGTGCAGGGGCCGGGCTTCGACGCCGGACCAATCGCCGCTTCGGTCGGCATGCAGCCGCCGCGCGGAATACCGAATTGGGGCGCACCTTATCGCAAGTTCATCGCGAAATACTTCGCGCGCCATGCCGCGCTCAACGCGCAGACCGACAACCTTCCGTTCGCCGATCAGATGATCGACCTTGATCCTGATGTGCGCGATGCGTGGGGCCTGCCGGCGCCGCGCCTGACCTACGACTGGCGGCGGCCAAGCGAGCGGGCGCGCGTCGAGTATATGCTGCACAAGACCGAAGAGATTGGGCGCGCCATGGGCGCCACGCACGTGTGGCGCGCGAACGAGCGTCCTGGGTCGCCAGGAGGGCACCATCAGGGTGGCGCCCGCATGGGCAGCGATCCCAAGAGCTCGGTGGTCAATCGTTATGGCCAGAGCTGGGACATTCACAACCTGTTCATTGCAGGCGGCTCGATCCATCCCACCATCAGTGGTTTCAATCCCACGCTGACCATGCAGGCTCTCGCCTACATGACTGCCGATGCAATCGTGAACAGATACAAGAAGAATCCCGGGCCACTCGTGTAGCTCGCAACGACGTGGGAGAAGGGGGATCAATGCTGAGCAAGCTGAACCTTTGCGTCCTGACCGCGACGCTGCTCAGCCTGGCGTCGTCCTTGGCGGCAGCCCAGAGCTGGCCCTCGCGACCGATCACCATGGTGGTTCCCTTCGCGGCCGGAGGCTCGATCGATATTCCGGCCCGTCGCCTTGCGGCCGATCTGTCGGCCAAGCTCGGGCAGCAGGTCGTTGTCGAGAACCGCTCGGGCGCCAACGGCAACATCGGCGGCGGCTATGTGGCCAAGGCCAGCCCGGATGGCTACACGCTGATGTTCTCGCCGCCCGGCATCCTGGCGACCAATCGCTTCATGTACAAGAACATGCCGTTCGATTCGGATCGCGCGTTTGCTCCGATCGTCCTGCTCGCAAAATCGCCGATGGTGCTGGCGGCGCATCCGAAGGTGCCGGTCGGCAATCTGCCGGAGCTGATTGCGTACGCGAAGGCCAATCCGGGGAAGCTCTCGGTCGGCACGCCCGGCATCGGCTCGCAGGCCCACCTGACCATGGAGCTTCTGCAGAAGAGCAGTGGCACCCGAATGAACTACGTGCCCTATCGCGGGGCGGCAGGCTCCGGCGCCGACGTGATCGCCGGGCAGATCGACTTGAGCATCAATTTCACGCCCGGGATGGTCGCCTCGCTGCAGGACGGCTCGTTGCGCGGTCTTGCGGTGACGACGCTCACGCGCTCGAAGCAGCTGCCGAGCATCCCGACCGTTGCCGAGTCTGGCTTTCCAGGGTTCGAAGCCGTCGCCTACTACAGCGTGGTGGCGCCCGCCGGCACACCGCGGGAGATCGTCCTGACGCTGAACAAGCTCGTCAACGAGTACATCGCCAGCGACCTCGGCAAGCAGCACCTGGACAGCGCAGACATGCAGGCGGCCGGCGGCACGCCGGAGGACCTGCAGGCCTTCATTGCCAGCGAGGTCGCCAAGTGGGGCCCGATCATCAAGTCCGCCGGCATTGCCATGTAGGCGGCCTCATGGAGGCGGCCCGCCGCGTGTCCGCCTCTGCGCGGCTTCGCCGCGGTCATAAAGCTGACCTATAGGCCGATGCGCATTGACACTCTGCGTAGCGCAAGTGCATCATTTCGTTTGACCAACGATGCGGCCACTGAGTTACGCGTCCATTCAATAGGCGGGATCGAGCCAGCCGAGCCTTTAAGGGAGCATGTTCGTGCCGCCATTCGCGCGCTCGCTGTCGCTTGTCGTGGCCACATCTGTCATAGCCCTATATGCAGGATTGATGGGAACAGCGGTCTCGGCCGAGCGCCGCAGCGAGCTCGTCCGCTACGACAATGTTCAGATCGAGGTGGTGGTCGAAGGCGAGGGGCCGGCCGTCGTCTTGCTGCCGTCGCTGGCGCGCGATTCCGACGACTACGACGAGGTCGCAGAAGGACTGACCGCTGCGGGCTTTCGCGTGCTGCGGCCAAAGCCGCGCGGGATCGGCCGCAGCGCCGGTCCGATGACCAACATCTCCTTGCATGATTTCGCGCGCGATATCGCCGAAGCGGTTGAGAAGCTCGGGAACGGGCGTGCTGTCATCGTCGGTCACGCCTACGGAAACTGGGTCGCCCGCATGACGGCGACCGACCATCCAAGGCTGGTGCGCGGCGTCGTCATCGCGGCTGCGGCTGCTAAGCAATACGCCCCCGAGCTGACCAAGGCGGTCACTGACGCGGGCGATCTTTCGCTTTCAAAGGAAGCGCGTCTTGCCGCGCTGCGGTTCGGGTTCTTTGCGCCAGGCAACGATCCGACGGTCTGGCTGACCGGGTGGCATCCCGAGATCCGCAACGCTCAGCGGGCGGCCGCCGCGGCTGTCCGCCAGGATGAATGGTGGGCCGGCGGAACGGCGCCGCTGCTTGATCTGCAGGCCGCGCGGGATCCGTTCAAGCCGGAATCGGCGCGCAATGAAATGAAACAGGAGTTTGGGGATCGGGTCAGCATCGCTGTGATCCCCAACGCCAGCCACGCGCTCATTCCAGAGCAGCCCAAGGCCGTTGTCGACGCGCTCACGACATGGATCAAAAGGCTGCCGTAGCGAGCGCGCGGGGCCGTTCCTGAAACCGGAGTCTTCAAAAGAGGGCATCATGGACCGCGCGCGACGGCAATTTCTCGAGCTGGCATCTGGCGGCGCGGCGCTGCCGTTGCTCTCGCGAATGGCTGCCGCGCAGGACTACCCATCGCGACCGGTGCGCTGGCTCCTTGGATACACGACCGGCGGAACGACCGACATCATCTCCCGCCTGGTGACGCAGCCGTTGACCGAGCGGCTCGGACAGCCCTTCGTGATCGAGCCCCGTCCCGGAGCCGGCACCAACTTGGCGACTGAAACCGTCGTGCGCGCGGCGCCCGACGGATACACGCTGCTCTTCGTCGGCGCGCCGAACGCCATCAACGCTTCGCTCTACAGCAAGCTGAGCTTCAACTTCATCCGTGACATCGCACCGGTCGCCGCCATTGCGAGCGTGCCGATGGTGCTGATCGTGCACCCGGCGATCCCGGTGACGAGCGTTCCCGAGCTCCTGGCCTATATCAAAGCCAATCCCGGCAAGATCAACATGGCAACGCCGGGGATCGGGACGACGCCGCATCTGGCGGGCGAGCTGTTCAAGATGATGTCCGAGGTGAATGTCCAGCACGTTCCTTATCGCGGGGCGGCGCCCGCGATGACCGACCTGCTGGCGGGGCATGTACAGCTTTATTTCTCCACCACGCCGGTCTCGATCGAGCATATCCGCTCCGGCCGCGTGCGCGGGCTTGCGGTGACGACCTCCGAACGCCTGGAGGCGCTACCCGACCTGCCGACCATCGGCGAGTTCGTGCCGAATTTCGAGGCCACGGCCTGGTACGGTGTCGGCGCGCCAAGGGAGACGCCCACATCCATCGTCGACAAGCTCAACCGCGAGATCAACGCGGTGTTGGCCGAGCCGGCGATGAAAGCAAAGTTCGACGATCTTGGCTGCGTGCTGATCGCGCGCTCGCCCGCGGCATTCAGCAAGCTGATTGCCGAGGAGACCGAGAAGTGGGGCAAGGTGATCCGCTTCGCCGGCATGAAGGCGGAATGACGGAGCAGGGAGGACTGAGTCGCAATGCCGATCGACAAGCGTGTCGCGAGCGCTGCCGAGGCGCTGGCTGATGTCGCCGACGGGGCGACGGTCTTCATATCGGGCTTTGGCGGCGCCGGCTTTCCCAACATGTCTCATTCGCGCGCTGCGCGATCGCGGTCCGAAAAATCTCACGTTGGTCGTGAACTCCGCGACGCACCGCTACTCGCTACACACATGAGCTGATCGAGGCCGAGCTGGTGCGCAAGGTCATCTGCACCGCTGCGCGCGGCCACAACAAGGAGCCCTCGGCGTTCGAGCGGCTCTGGATGGAGGGCAAGATCGAGCTCGAATGCGTGCCGCAGGGCACCTTCACGGAGCGCATCCGCGCCGGCGGTGCGGGCATTCCGGCGTTCTACACGCCGGTCGGCTTCGGCACCGAGCTGACCACAGGGCAAGGAGGTGCGCCGCTTCGACGACCGCGACTACGTGCTCGAGCGCGCCATCACCGGCGACCTCGCGCTGGTGCGCGCCGACACGGCCGATCGCTACGGCAATCTCTCGTTTCGCTACGCGCAGATGAACTTCGGCCCGGTGATGGCGACGGCCGCGAAGCTGGCGGTTGCGGAAGTGCGCACCGTGCTGGACGAGCCGATGCCGCACGAGCACGTGCAGCTGCCGGGCGTCTTATGTCGACCGTGTCGTCAGGTGGCGGCATGACCATGCAGCCGCTCAACCGCCTGCAGATCGCGTGGCGCGCCGCGCAGGACATCCAAGAGGGCCATGTGGTCAATCTCGGCATCGGCATGCCGGTGCAGTGCCGACTATCTGCGCCCCGAGGTCGACGTCTTCATCCAGTCCGAGAACGGCGTGATCGGTGTCGGCCCGCTGGCTGCGCCCGACGCGCCGACACCGACCTGGTCGATGCCGGCAGCCGGCGCATCACCCTGCGGCCTGGCGCGTCGATCGTCGATTCCTCCTGGTCGTTCGCCATGATCCGCGGCGGTCATATCGACGTGACGATCCTCGGCGCGTTCGAGGTGGCGGCGAACGGCGATCTCGCCAACTGGGACATGCGGCGTGCCCGAACAGGGGCCGCTGGTCGGCGGCGCCATGGATCTCGCCGCCTGCGCGCGCGAGGTCTGGGTGATCATGGAGCATGTGACGCGCAAGGGCGCGCCGCGGCTGCTCGAGTCATGCACGCTGCCGCTGACGGCGGTGCGCTGCGTCAAGCGCGTCTATACCGACCTTGCGGTGGTCGACGTCACGCCGCTGGATTGGTCGTGCGCGAGATGGTCGCGGGTCTCAGCGAGGCGGACTTGCAGCGCACGCACCGGCGCGCCGCTCACGCTTTGCGCCGGACTGCAGGCCGCTGGCTGACGCCGACGATCGCGCTGCCGGATTGAGGCATCCTCATGAACTTCATCGAGGTCAACGGCATGGCGCTGCGCTATGACGTGTGCGGCGGCGGGCCGCACGCTCGTGCTGATCCACGAAATGGGCGGCACGCTGGAGAGCTGGGACCTCGTGGTGCCGCTGCTTATCCGGCAAGCGGCGCGTGCTGCGCTACGACACGCGCGGCGCTGGGCTGTCGCAGAAGATCCGCGCGCCGCTTTCGATCGACACCATGATCGGACGATCTGATCGCGCTGCTGGACGCGCTCGGCATCATCCGAAAAGGTGGCGCTCGCCGGCATGGCGGTCGGCGGTGCGATCGCGCTGCACGCGGCGGTGCGGTTTCCGCAGCGCGTTGCGGCGCGATCGTCGCCAGCAGTCCTGCCGTCGGCATCGCGCCCGAGCGCCGCCCGGCGCTGCTCGCCCGCGTGCGAGATGATGGAGCGCGAGGGCCTGCATGCAGTCATCGATACGACTCGACCGTCAACGCTATCCGGTGGAGCTGCGCGGCGACGCGCAGCGCTTCGCAGAATTTCCGCGCGCGCTGGCTCGGCGACGATCCGGTCGAGCTTCGGGGCCATCTACCGCATGCTGATCGGCACGGACCTTTCGCCGAGCTGCTCCGCATTGCCTGTCCGGCGCTGGTGATCGCGGGCGAGCTCGACCGCGACGCGCCCGCCGCCGCTGGTCGAGCCGGTGGCGCGCGCGATCCCCGGTGCGCACTATGCGGTGCTGCGAAACCGCGCACTATGCCGCCTTGCAGACGCCGGAGCTTTACGCCCGAACGGTCAGCGCGTTTCTCGACGAGGTTGGCGCGTAAGCGGTCAGAGCGTCGATGGCGTGCCGAGAATCACGCTCGCCTGCGACGACAGCACGCCGCCATTGCCGTGCGCCATCGCGACCTCGCAGTCCTTCACCTGACGTGCGCCGCATTCGCCGCGCAGCTGGCGCACCGCCTCGATCAGCAGCAGCAGCCCGTACATGCCGGGATGGCAGTACGACAGTCCGCCGCCATTGGTGTTGACCGGCAAGGCTGCCTCCGGGCGCGATGCGCCCGTCGCTGACAGAATGCGCCGCCTTCGCCCTTCTTGCAGAAGCCGAGGTCTTCCAGGAACAGGATCGTGTTGATCGTGAAGGCGTCGTAGAGCTCGACCACGTCGATGTCGGCGGCGCCAAGCTTCGCCATCGCGTAGGCGGCCTTGCCCGACGGCGAGCGCGCCGGTCACCGTCAGGTCCGGCATGCTGGAGATGTTGGCGTGCGTGATCGACGTGGCCGCAGCCGAGCACATAGGCCGGCGGCTTCTTCAGCGACTTGGCGCGCTCGGCCGAGGTGATCGACGATCGCGCCGCCGCCATCGGTGACCAGGCAGCAATCGCGCACCGTGAACGGATAGCTCACCATGCGCGACGAGAGCACGTCGGCGACCGTGAGCGGCTTCTTCTCCCAGGCCGCCGGGTTGAGCAGCGCCCATTCGCGCGCCGCGACCGCGACCGCGGCGAGCTGCTCGCGCGTGGTGCCGAACTGGTGCATGTGGCGCGAGGCCGCCAGCGCGTAGGCGCTCGACGGCAGGAACGGCTTGAACGGCGTCTCGTAGGGGTTGATCTCGCGCACCGAGGCCTGCTTGCGGCCGACGCTGCGCTGCGTCGATGCCGTAGGCGATCACCGCCACGTTGCAGAGGCCGGCGCGATCGCGCCCATCGCATGCGCGACATGAAACTCGAACGAGGAGCCGCCGATCGATGGTCGAGCCGATGAACTTCGGATCGATGCCGAGATATTCGACAAGCCCCAGCACCGACAGGCGGCTTTGCGGCGTGGCGCAGAACAGGCCGTCGACGTCCTTCAGGCTCAGGCCGCAGTCGTCGAGCGCGCGCCGCGTGCCCTGCGCCATGAGGTCCATCGACGGATCATGCCGTCGGCCACCTGGCCGAGATCGGATTCCGCGACGCCGACGATGGCCGCGCTGCCCCGCTTGAGCCCATCCATCACGCGCCCTCCGCCGGCGTGAACACCGGGATAGGGACTCATCGCCGCTGGGAGTGTGCACGCGAAAGCGCACGCGCTGCCGATTCGCACCGCTTCGGGCGCGATGTCCTCGACGCGGCTCATCAGGCGGAAGCCTTCGTCGCAGTCGATCAGCGCCACGTTGAAGGGCTCGCCTTCCGCCGGATGCACGATCGTGGTCGCATAGACGGTGCCGAGCCCCTTGCTGATGCGCCATTCGAGCTTGTCGCTGCCCGTGAACGGGCAGATCACGCGCGGATAGAACACGGCGCGGTTCGCCTCGGGACTGAACTGATAGGCAAGCTCGCCGCGGGTAAGATGATCGAGATAGGTCTTGAGCGGCAATTCCTGAATTTTGGGCATACGCGTGAACCGTCCGAAGCTCGCGAATGCGAGCGGAGTGCTTTGTAGCGCTGCCGACTGGTGCGATCAACCGTGGTTTGTCTGCGTCATGCTTGAGCGACTACAATCGATCGGTCCGCGTCGCGGATCGCATCCCAGAGGCCGGTTCATGATCAAAATCCCGCAGCAGCAGATCCCCGGTGTCTACCACCGCCGCATCGGCGACATCGTTGTGACCGCCATCAGCGATGGCTTCCTCGATGGCTCGATGCAGGTCTTGCGCAACATCAGCCCGGAGGAGGCGACCGGCATCCTCACGGCGTCGTTCCGACCGGCGCGCCGCACCTCTGTGAACGCGTTTTTGATCTACTCCGCCGGGCGGCTTGCGCTGGTCGATACCGGCTCGGGCACCTACCTGCTGCCGACGGCCGGCAAGGTGCTGGCCAATATCAAGGCGGCTGGCGTTGATCCCGCGAGCATCGATACGGTGATCCTCACCCACATGCATCCGGACCACTCGGCGGGACTGGCGGATCGTAACACCGGCCAGCGCTACTTTCCCAATGCCGAGCTCGTCATGCACGAGCGCGAGCCCATGCACTGGTTCGACGACGGCGCCATGGCAAGGGGCACCGAGCGCGAGAAGCGGGACTTCTTCCAGGCCGGGCGCGAACAGGTGACGCCGTACAAGGATCGCTGGCGGCTGTTCAAGGCCGGCGAGGTTTTCCCCGGTGTCACGGCGATTCCCCGCCCTGGCCACACGCCCGGCCACGCCACCTACATGATCAGCTCCGGCAACGAGCAGCTTCTCATCTGGGGCGACACCGTCCATGTGCCCGAGGTGCAGACGGCGCGGCCGGAGGTCGGCATGGACTTCGACACCGACAAGGAGCTTGCGATCGACTCACGCCGCAAGGTCTTCGACATGGTGGCGACGGACCGGCTGCTGATCACCGGCATGCATCTGCATTTTCCAGGCTTCGCCCACCTCGTGCGGGATGGCTCAGGCTACCGGCTCATTCCCGAAGCGTGGCAGCACGGGCTGTGAGGAGCATGATCCCGAAAAGTGGAAACCGGTTTTCGGAAAAGATCATGCTCAAAGTCTAGCGCGCTCACTTGATCTTGATGCCGGTTGCGGCGATCACCTTGCCCCAGCGGTCGATCTCGCGCTTCACGTACTCGGTGAATTCCGCCGATGACGAGCCCACCGCGATGATGCCCTGGGCGGCGAGCTTCTCCTTGACCTCGGCCGAGTGCAGCGCCTCGATCGCGGTCGATTGAAGCTTGGCCAGAACCGGCTGCGGAGTCGCGGCCGGCACCACCAGGCCATACCAGTTGTCGGCCTCGACCTGCGGCATGCCGAGCTCGGCGGTGGTTGCCACCGACGGCAGGAGAGAGATGCGCGTGCGGCCGCCGACAGCGAGCGCGCGCAGCTTGCCCGCCTGGATGCTGCCGAGCAGAACCGGAACGTCCGCAAACAACATCTGGACATGGTTGCCAAGGAGGTCGTTCACGGCCGGCGCCGCGCCGGAATAGGGCGCGTGGACCAGCTGGATGTCAGCCGTGAGCTTGAGCAACTCCATGGCCATGTGCGGCATGCTGCCTAGCCCGGTCGATGCGAAGACCAGCTTGCCGGGCTGCGCCTTCGCCAGCGCGACCAGCTCGGCCAGTGTTGTAGCCGGCACCTTCTCGCTGACCACCAGGATTTCCGGCACCGACACGACCTGGGTGAGGAGCGCCAGGTCCTTGAGCGGATTGAACGGCATGTCGTCGCGCAGGTTCACGTTCATCGCGAGGCTGCTCGATGGCGCAATCCCGATGGTGTAGCCATCGGGGGCCGACTTCGCGACCGCATTGATGCCAAGGAGACCGCCCGCGCCGGCGCGGTTCTCGATCACCATCGACTGGCCGAGCAGGGTCGACATCTTGTCGACGAGCACGCGTGCGATGGTGTCGGATGGGCCGCCCGCCGGGAATGGCACGATCAGCTTGATGGTGCGATTGGGAAAATCCTGAGCCGCGAGTGTGCCAGACCACGCCACAAGGACGAGCAGGCACAGGATGCGCATGAACACGGACATGAAAGGGCCCTCCCAGGTTGCGGCAACAGGCTCTGCCGCTTTCCTGTCAGGACCCTAACGTGAAAGCCGCCCCCCGTCATCAGGCCATGGGGCCTGCGAGTTTGCACGAGTGTGGCGTGCGCCTGAATGCCTCACTGCTTCGCAACGTAAGCTCGCGCTTCCGCAAGCTCGGGCCGCTCTCCGTCGGCGGTGTCAATTTGCGCGAGCGCCGCTTCATAATATTGCCGGGCGGTGGCGGCATCGCCAGCGGCGACAGCTGCTCGCGCGGCGCCCAGCATGGCGCCAAGGCGGCGCGGCTCCTTCTCCAGAACGGCCTTGAATGTGGCCAGCGCCTCCTGCGCCTTGCCGCTTGTTAGCAACATCGTTCCATAGAGCTCACGCGCCGGAATGAGCGGGCCGGGGGTTACGGTGGCTTTCTCGGTCTTGTCCTCCGCATCGGCAGCGCTCGCCAGCATGGCCAGAGCGCCGTCGCGATTGCCCTGGGCAAACAAGAGCCAGGCCGAGGCAGCCGCGTGCTGAATGTCCACCTGCTCCGCCCAATAGGAGTCGCGCGCAGCACGCAGCGCGTCGCGCAATTCTGCGAGCCTGTTGATCTCGCTCTTGGCCGCATCGAGTTGGCCGAGCCGCGCCGCACCGAGCGCTCGAGCGAAGCGCGTCATCGCTTCGGTGTATGCGAACCTCGAGGCCGTGACCGGCAGCTGCGACGCACCATTCCAGTCGTTGCGCTCCAGCACATAACGTGCGGAGCTCGCCGCCAGTGCGAATGGTCCAGTGTTGCGCTCCGCGTTGTAGCCGGTGACGCCAGCCATCTCGTCGATCAAAGCCCGTGCCGCACGGTCACGCCCGAGCTGCAGATACGCATAGACCATATAGTCCGATGCATGGAGCTGATCGTCGGGCTCCTTGCCCTGTTTCGCGAGTTTCGCCGCGGCGGCGTTCGACAGCGCCGATTCCTTCCACGAGCCGACCCGCGTGAAGATGTGCGAAGGCATGTGCTGCGCATGCGGCGCCGCCTCCGCGATGGCGGCATAGCGCAGGGCGGCGTCGAGGCCTTTCTGCGCCAGCGCCGGATAGTCGTAGGTATGGATCAGGTAGTGCGCAACGCCGGGATGATGGGGCTGACGCTGAAAGATCGGCTCCAGGATCGCAGCAGCCTTGAGCTGGTTCGCGTATGTCTTGTCAGACGGTGACGCGGCGACATCGAGCGCGAGTGCGTAATAGATCTGCACTTCATCGTCCTTATGGCGGACGGCAACAGCCTCCATCGCTTTCACATAGGCGAGTACGCGCGTGCGCTGGTCGAGCTTGTCATGGTCCGTATAGTAGACGGTGAGCGCAGCGATCAGGTCGCCCTCACGCGACGTTCCGGCGCCAATCTCCTTCGCCTTGGTGAGCGCAGCGAGGGCTTCGCTCAGGTTCTTCGCAGGCGTCGGATTGAACGGATTAGCGAGTAGACTTTGCCCGATACCCCAATAGGCGATCACGCATTTGGGATCGGCCTTCAAGACATCCTCGAAAATCTCCTTGGATTGGCTGTACCAGAACGAATGCTGATAGCGCATGCCGCGATCGAATTGGCGCTGCGCAGTCTCGTTGCATGAGGTTGGAAAATGAACTGTGCCCAGCCGCTGGGGAGCATCCTGCGCGGCGACCGGCGGGGGCGGCACCGAGGCTACGAGGAATGCGCCGGTCGCAGCGGCAATCGCGGACGACAATCCGATCATGGCCTGTCTCATAAGTGACTCCTGCCCGATATACTGAATGCCTCTGGCACCCTATGATGGGTGCGGGGCCTGGGATCCGTCACCCAAAGTAGTTGAAAAAAACGAAAACTTCCGAAAGCTGTCCCTCGAGGGCAGAAAGGCCTGGGATCTGCGATGACCAGCGCGACCGCCCACCTTCTTAGGTTTGAGGGCCACACCCTCGATCCCGCCCGCCGGTTTCTTTCGCGTGACGGAGAGCTGCTCACTCTGCGCCCGCAGGCGATGGAGGTGCTGTGCCATCTGGCTCGGCAGGCCGGCAGGCCAGTGTCGAAAGCAGAGCTGTTCAAGGCAATCTGGCCCGGCATCTCGGTGACTGACGACTCTCTCGTGCAGTGCGTGCGCGACATCCGGCGCGTGCTTCGAGACCGCCATCGCCGGATTGTCAAGACGGTGCCACGGGTTGGTTACCTGTTCGCAGGCCTGGTCTCGACGATGGATGAAGATGAGACGACGCGCACGCCCGACAGGTCACGCCCAGCGTCGTCATCGGCCCTGCTTCCGCATATGCGAGATCGTCCGTTGGTCGCGATCGCGCGCTTCTCCGATCTGAGCGGAGAGCACGCCCCATTTGCCGACGGCCTCGCCGAGGATCTAGTTACAGCGTTGTGTCGCGTGCGATGGCTGGCCGTTGCCGGCCGCGACGCCACGCTGGGCTCCGCGCCTCGCTATCAGCTGCAGGGCAGCGTCCGCCACTCCGGCGAACGCGTACGAATTAACGTACACATCTTCGAAGCCGCGACCGGCGTGTGCCTGTGGTCGGAAGCCTACGATCGTCGCGTGCGCGAACGCCTCGCTGTGCAGGAGGAAATCGCCGGCCGCGTCGCCGCTGCGTTCGAGAGCTACGTATTCACTGCAGAAGGCGCGGGCGCGTTGTTACAGCCAGCTGAGGCGTTGCGACCCTGGGATCTCGTCGTGCGTGCCCGCTCGCTCTTCGCCAGGGTCACAAAGACGGATACGACGACGGCAATCACTCTCCTCAAGGAGCTTGTGAACGTTCGGCCGGATTATGCACCTGCGCAAAGCCTGCTCGGACTGTGCCTCGTCAATGCGGCGCACATGGGATGGATTGCGCGCGACCAGGGCCTGCCGCCTGGCCGCGAGCATGCCATCCGCGCGCTTGCGCTCGACGATCGAGATTTCCTGGGCACATATCGCGCTCGGTTATTGGGCCATGATGGAGCGCCACACGGATGAATCGATTGCGGCTTTCCGCCGGGCGGTTGAGCTCAATCCAAACTCTGCGGCGGCGCGCTCTCATCTCAGTCGCGGCCTGGCCTTCGCGGGCCTCCATGGCGAGGCCATCGAGCACGGCGAGGCGGCCATAAGGCTCGCGCCATTCGATCCGCAGAAGGCGCTGTTCCTGGGTGGCATCGCGGTCGCCAAGCATGCCGCAGGCCGGTTCGACGAGGCGGTTCATTGGTCCGTTGAGGCTCAGCGTCTGCGTCCGGGCTTTCAGGGCTCGCGCCGGATGTTGTGCGCGAGCCTGGCGCTTGCAGGCCGCGCTGGCGAAGCGCGGGAGGTGCTCGGCTCGCTACGCCGCGATCAGCCGGAGCTATCGATGAGCTGGCTGACTGCCAACGTGCCCTACCAGACCTCGCGCCTGATCGAGCGCTACCAGGAGGGCATGTGGAAGGCCGGCCTGCGATGACTGTTCGAGAGCGCCTTGATTGCAAAATTCTCATCGGCATCTAGCGGTGCCGACTGCACCAGTCGAGCACGATCCGATTGAAGCGGTCGGCATCCTCGACATTCGGAAGATGGCGTGCGCCTTCAATCGCCAGAAACTCGCCACGCTGGACCGTTGCGGCGATCATCCGGTTCTCCACCGGATTGGCGCCCGGATCGTCCGATCCGCACAGCACCAGCGTCGGCGCGGAGATCTCCGGCAGGCGCGGCGTCCATTTGAAGGTCTGGATCGCGGCGGCGCAGCCGATATAGCCCTGTGGCGGTGTTGCGGCGACAGTGTCGTGAATCTGCTTCCAGAGAACCGGATTGCGCGCTTTGAAGCCGGCGCTGAGCCAGCGCCCCATCGTCAATTCGGCGAGCGGCGCCATCGAGTTCGCGGCCTGAATGATGAGCGCGCGGCCGCCCCAGCGTTCCTTGGCGTCCTTCGGCGCCTCGGCCTGCGTGTCGCACAGGATCAGCGACGTGACGCGATGAGGGTGAAGGATGCCGAGGCCCTGACCGATCATGCCGCCGATAGAAAGCCCGCAGAAATGAACCTTGGGGATCGCGAGATAGTCGAGGATCGACACCGCGTCCTCGACCAGCTGCTCCATCGTGTAGTTGCCGGGCGCCGGATCGCTGCCGCCATGGCCGCGCATATCCACCCGCAGCACGCGGTAGCCGGCCGCGAGAAACGCCGGCACCTGCTCGGACCACATGCCGCTGTCGGCCGCGAGCGAATGCGCGAAGTAGATGACGGGCGCGTCCTCGCGACCGACAATGTCGAAATAGCTGTTGCGGCCATTCGTCTGCAGAAGCATGTCGTGAGATCCTTGCGCTGCAGGCTCAGGACTGCCCGCGCACATGCGCCCGAACCGGCACTGTCATCGCGCCGATCAGCGGGCTTTCGAGCGTGATGACGTCGCCCGGTTTCACGGGGCCGACGCCGCTCGGGGTGCCGGTGTAGTAAACGTCGCCGGGATAGAGCGTGTAGAACGAGGAGGCGAACTCGATCAGGCGGCGAATGCCATAGATCAAGTGGCTGGTGTTGGTCTGTTGGCGGACCTCACCGTTCACCTTGAGCACGAGCGGAACATTGTCGGGGTCGGCGATCTCGTCCGCAGTCACCATCCAGGGGCCGAGCACCGCATAGCCGTCGGGCGACTTGCGGAAGCTGCGGTCCTCAGGACCGCGAATGGTCATGTCAAGGCCGAGGCTGTAGCCCGCGATGTGATCGAGCGCGTCCTCCTGGCTGATGTCGGTGCCCTGCTTGCCGATGATGACGACGAGCTCGAGCTCATGATCGGTACGCCGCTCGAGAAAGCGCACGGGAATGCCTTCCGATGGCCCGACGATCGAGGAGGCGGCTTTGAGGAAGATGCCATCGGTGCCGATCTTGGCCGTATGCTTGGAGCCGCTGGCCACGCGTGCCGCCGCCATCTCGGCGATATGGTCGTGATAGTTTGTCGGGGCCGCGAGCGCCTTCGAGGGGCGCGCGACCGGTGCGATGAGCTTGATGCTGCTCAGCGGAACGCCGGGGGCTTTCTTGGCCTCCGCGAGCAGGCGATCGCGCCAATCGGGCAGCGCCTTGACGACCGCATCGCCCTTCATCGCATAGGGCATCGATGCCCTGATCTGCTCCTGGAGGGGAGTGACGTCGTGAACGAGCCCGTCCAGGATGATGCCCAGGCGGTCGTTATCGAAGCGGCAGATACGCATGCAATTCCCCTGGTTGACACTCTCGGCTCAGCGCTGAGCGCTGCTCGCGCGGCGTTCTCACGCGGCGCTGATCACGACCTCGTTGCCATCACGCGCGAGCCGCGCCCCGAGATCGCGGCTGCGCTTCTCGAGGTCGGCAAATTCGGCGTCCTCGTCGGATAGACGGCAGATGTAGGTCTCGTTCTCGTCGTTGTGGCGGATGAACTCGAATGCGGCGCGCTCCAGCCGTTTGCCGTCGAATGACAGCTTGGCCATCATGCCGACCCAGTCGTCGTGCCGGTGGCCGCCATGCCCGGTGTGGAAGGAGAAGGCCCCAAGCCCGTAGAAGATCGGCTTGCCCTTGTAGACCTCGGTGCCGAGCGAATAGTGCGGCCCGTGTCCGACCACGACATCCGCGCCGGCATCGATCGCGCAATGCGCAATCTCCTTCATGTAGTCCAGCACGTCCTTGTGCAGGCCCCAGTGAAAGGAGGCCACCACGATGTCGGCACTCTCGCGGGCCGCAATCAGGTCCTGCTCGAACCGGGCCAGGTAGTCACGATCCGCCCAGGTGACGATGATGGGAGGAATGCCCGGCCGGTTGAGCGGCGGGATCTCTCGTCTCATCTTGTACATCGGGACCTGATAGGCGGTGTGGCCGCGGATCACCGCGATGCCGGCCGACTGGGCGCTCGCCTCGTGATTGGTGGCCCAATAGACCGAGCTGCGCTGCAGAAACGCGATCTTCAATCCCTGACGCTCGACCACCGCGGGCGCCCGCGCGGCGGTGTGGTTTGCGCCGGCGCCAGTGTGCGCGATGCCGATCAGATCGAGATGGGCGATCGACTCGTTGATGGCCTCGCCGTAGTTGACGTTGTTGGCGATGCCGACGGCAGCGATCCCGCATTCGGTCAGCGCCGGCGCCGTCACTCTCGGATCGGCGAAGAAGCCTTCGACGTGGGTCGAACCTTCGTTGGCCTTGGAGGTCAGGCAACACTCTAGATTCGAGAATACGAGATCGGCTGAGCGGAAGGCGTCTTTGACGCGCCGGAACGGAGCCTGCGCGTCGGCGACGTTCATGAGATTGACGTCGCCTGTGATGATGAGCTTGACCACGTGAATGAACCCCGATGCTTTTCTCAGTCAACTCTCTCAGTCGACAACGGTGTTGAGACCTGGAACCAGGAGCAACTCGATCGGAATGACGGAGGCCATGTCCTTAATGGCGACCATCTCCTTCATCATCGTGTTGAGCGGCGTGCGCCGGATCTCGCTGGTCCGTGCGAAGAAGTCGATCCCGACCAGGAAGTCGTAGCTCTCGGCAATCTCCTCGCGATTGACCTTCGCCGCCGTCGTGAGGATGTCGATCGCTTCATCGCGGTTCTTAGGATCATAGAGCCAGGTGACGGACTCATCGAGGACCTGATTGATGGCCTTGGCCTGCTGCGGGTTCCTGGCTGCCCAGCGCTTCGAGATCTGCATCCCGGTCTGCGGCAGGTCGCCGGCGTAGTCGCGCACCAGGCCGAAGGACTTGAAGCCGGACTTGAGCGCCATGAAATTGAAGGGCGGCACCAGCATGGTGGCGTCGATGGCGCCGGACTTCAGCGCCGCAAAGCGCGCGCCGGTCGCGCCGATGACGATGATGTCGTAGTCGCCGTCCTTGAGCCCGTTGGGGATCAGCACGCGATCGAGATAGATCTTGTTGATGTCGCGGAGCCCGCCGATCGCGATCTTCTTGCCCTTGAGACCCTTGAGGTCTGCAATGTTGCTGCGCCCGATCATCACGTAGTTCGGCGTCTGCCCGATGATCCGCATGATGGCGACCGGGGCGCCTTTCTCGACCGCGTGCAGGGGCTCCACGAGGCCGTTGACCGCGATGATATCGAGCGAGCCCGCCGCGAGCTGTTGCACCAGCCCCGGCGCCGTCGGTGCGAAGACGACGTCAGGCTTGATGGCGTGCCGATCGAAAAATCCCTTGCGCATGCCGATCAGGAACGGCCAGACGCCGGAGGTGTAGGAGCCGAGCACGCCGGTCACCACCGTGTCGGCGGCGCGTGCCGCCGTGGGGGCGAGGCTGCCGGAAAGGGACGTCGTCAGCGCGACGGCAAGGGAGGTCAGTCGTGCAGCGCTGTGCAGGCCTCGCTTGTGAACTTTCCGTCCGATGGAGCTCATGCGATCACCCATGTTCAACGAGGACACTTTCGCGCACATCATTCTCGATCAGCCGCCAGATATGATCGACCAAGGCGACGAAGGCGGGCTCGCGCTTGGTCGATAACGTGCGCGGTCGCGGCAGCTCGATCCGGACATCCTCGAGGATGCGACCGGGTCGGCGCGCAAACACAAGCACACGGTCGGCGAGAAAGACAGCCTCATCGATCTGGTGCGTGACGAAGAGCACGGTCTTGCGGCCCTCCTCCCAGATGCGCTGCAGCTCGCTCTGCATGATCTCGCGGGTCTGCGCGTCGAGCGCCGAGAACGGCTCGTCCATCAGCAGGATCTTGGGATCGATGGCGAGCGCCCGCGCCAGATTCACGCGCTGGCGCATGCCGCCGGAAAGCTGGCGGGGAAAATAACTTTCGAAGCCGGCAAGGCCAACCAGGCTGAGCATCTTGCGGGTGCGCTCCAGGTCGGCCGCACCAATCCGGCCGGCGAGCTCGAGCCCGACGATCGTGTTGTCGAGCACGGTGCGCCAGGGCAGCAGCGAGTCCGACTGGAAGACGAAGCCGCGGTCTCGGCCGGGACCGCTCACGATCGCATCGTCGACCGAAATGGTGCCGCCCTCGGCGGCTTCCAGCCCGGAGACGATCCGCAAGAACGTGGTCTTGCCACAGCCGCTGGGGCCGACGAGCGCGACAAACTCGCCGTCATTGATGGTGACCGAGATATCGCGTAGCACTTCGAGATCGCCGAAGCGCTTGGTCAGGGATCGCGACTTGAGCGAAGGCATCGGCCTAATCCTTAGTCCAGGGGACAAGCCGTGCCTCGAGCTTCGTAAAGCCCATGGTCATGGCGATGCCGCTCACGGCCAGAATGGTCACCGCCGCGAACAGCTCGGGCATGTTGAAGCTGTCGGCCGACGCGCCGACCATGCGGCCGAGCCCGAGCCGCGATCCGAACAGCTCGGCGACGACAACCCCAATGAGACCACGACCGATGCCCAGCTTGAGGCCGGCGAGAATGAAGGGCGTTGCCGACGGTAGCGAGACCTTGAGGAACAGCTGGCTCCTGGTGGCGCCGAAGCTCCGCATCATTTCCAGATAACGCTCGCTGGTGCTTCGGATGCCGGCTTCGGTGTTGATGATGACCGCGAAGATCACGAGCAGAACGACGACCAGCACCTTCGACCAGATACCGATGCCGAGCCAGAGGATGAACAGCGGGCCGAGTGCGATCGTCGGCGTCGCGTAGAGTTCCGGAAATCCAGGGCTGCAGCCAGCTCTTCCAGAAGCTGCTGGTCGCGATCAGGAGACCGATCGCGATGCCAAGCACGCTCGCAATCGCATAGCCGAGCACGAACTCAAGCGCGCTGGTGCCGACGTGAGGCCAGAGCTCGCCACTGCTGGCGAGCGACACCAGCGCCAAGAGCACCTGCATCGGGGAAGCCAGAAAAAGCGGATTCGCAACCACGTAGTCGCTGAAGATCTGCCAGACGATGAGGCCCGAGATGACCGAGAGGATCCCGACATACTCGCCTCTCATGGCCGAGAGACTGAAGCGCTGATGAGGCTTCGTGGCGAGCGCCGCCGCAGCTTGCTTCTGGTCAGTCATCGGACGCTCCGCGGTTACGCCGGCAGGGCGAGGTCCATTGGCGGCCGGATGATAGACCAAATCGAGGAGGCATCGCAGTCATGCCGGCGTGCGCAAATCGTCAGGAGAGAAGCTGATGCTGTCTTCCGCCTCGACCATGACCCCAGTCGGCAGAGCTGTCCTGGCTTGTTTCCTCTTGTTCACTCATAAGTCTATCTCCCCTCGAGTGGACGGTCAGGAGGACATTTGTTAGCCTCCCCGACCGATCATTGTGGCAACCGGCGATTGCGAGAACCAATCAGAAGTGCGAGGCCCGTCATTGTTTTTTCGGGATTTGGAGGCGGCTCACACAAGCAAAGCGAGCGATCGAGCATGTCGGATCCACTCGAGCTTCCAAGCTTCCGCCACCTGAGGGTCTTCGAGGCGGTGGCGCAGTGCAATAATTTCAGCCGGGCTGCCGCCGAGGTCCATATGTCGCAGCCGGCCGTGACGCAGGCCGTGATGAAGATCGAGGCCTGGGCCGGATGCCGGTTCTTCTATCGAAACCAGACCGGCACTGTTCTGACTGACGAAGGCCGCATCTTTGTTGCCTGTGTCCGCTGGCTGTTTGCCCAGGTCGAAGCAGCGCTGGCTGGCGGCATCCTGCGGGGCGTTTCCAAAGCCGCCGTGCACAAGACGGCCTCCCGGCTGAAATCCTCCCATATCAAGGTCCTGGCGGCCGTGGCCGGGAGCTCGTCGTTCGAAGACGCTGCCGTGAACCTTGGGATGTCGCGCACCGCTTTGCAGCGAACGGCCCGCGGGCTCGAGCTGATCCTTGGCGGCGAGCTTTACGAGCGCACGCCGCACGGGCTTGCCACCAATGCGCTCGCGCGCGCCTTTGCGATCAGCCTGCAACGGGCTTGCCGGAGGCTGCAGGAAGGGCTCGACGAGATCGCGGTGCTGCGTCGCAAGAGCTCCTTGCGGATCTTCATCGGCGCCCAGCCGCTCGCCTCGATCTCGCTGCTCGCCACCGCCATCAACAGTGCGCTCAGCGCACACCCGGGCGCCCAGGTCAGGATCGTCGAGGGCACGTATAGCTTCCTTCTTCAGGAGCTCCGCAGCGGCCGGGTCGACGTGATGTTCGGGGCGCTCAAGCTGCCGAAGACGGTCGACGATGTTGTCGAGGAGGCGCTGTTCGAGGAGCCCTATTGCGTCGCCGCCCGGCGCGGCCATCCGCTGTCGAAGCAGGCGACCGTCACGGTTCGCGATCTCTTGACGGTGGACTGGGTGCTGCCGGGCGCCGGCTCGCAGCGGCGCCGGGCCTTCGACCAGCTCTTCAGCAACGAGGCCCGCCGTCCCACCTCCTGCATCGACGCGACAACGGTCTCTGCTCAGCTTGCGATCCTGGAGTCGAGCGACCGCGTCACCTTGCTGACCCCGCTCGAGCTTGCGTCCGAGCCTCGGCTGAGCGGGCTCGTGGCGCTGCCGTTCGCAATTCCGGTCTCGCGCAGCGCTGATGGGCTCACCATGCGGTCGGACTGGAAGCCGAGCCCCTTCCAGGCCGATTTCCTTGAGCGTTTGCGCGACGACATTCGCAGGCGCGGCCTTGCATTGTGCTCCGCGCGGTCGAGGCCGGCGGCGGCGGTGGAGCTCCGGCACGCGAGCTAAGAGCGCGTGACAGCCGGTTAGGCCGGATCCACGAACAGCTCGTCGACCGTCATCCGTCGCGGGGTGAGCTTTTGTTCATGAGCGGCCGCGAGGAGCGCGTTGATCGTGGGCAGGTTCGCGGCGAGGCCAAAGGGCAGGGGGTCGCTGCCGACGATCTTCGAGAGCGCCAGGTATTTGTGATCAGCCGCGGTTCCAGCGACGCCCGCCTTGAGCTTGGCGAGCCATCGCGCCTTGGCGGTCTGGAAGGCTGTCGCAATCGAGCCGGCAACCCATGGGTGCTCCTTCAGCACGGCGTCCTTGACCACAATGGTTCCGTGCATCGGATAAATTCCCGTGCGTCGAAACCAATCCGCTTCGAGCGGCTCCGGATCGGCGAACAGATCAGGATAGTGCGCTGCAGGAACCGGGGTTTTCTCCCAGTTCGCCACCGGCGGCCCAGCGCGACCGACGCCGGCATTGGCGTCGAAGCCAGCTTGCAATTCGCCTGCCGCCATCATGTCGGCGAGTGAGCGGCCGGCGGGAGCATGGATGACATTTCCCGGCAATTGGAGCTCGCGCACATGCTCCTCGTCATCGACCACCCAGGTGACACGGGAGCAGTCGAGACCGTACTCATCGGCGAGGATCGCGCGCGTCCACACTCCGGTCGTGACCGAGTAGGCCCGCACGCCGACTTTCTTGCCCTCCAGGTCCTTCGGTCCGGTGATCCCCGCATCCGGTCGCACCAGGAGGCCCGCATGATGAAAGCGGCGCATGACGAAGATCGGCAGCGCCACGAATGGCGCATCGTAGGCGCGCGCGATGATGTAGGTCGTCGGTGCGAGCTCACACACGTCGAATTCGACGTCCCGCACCATGCGCCGATAAGCGGCGATCTGCGGCTTCACGTCGACGAATTGCGGCTCAATGCCCTTGAAGCGAATGTCACCGTTTTTCAACGCCGCCGTGTGTGAATAATCGGCAATCGCAAAAGTCAGGCGCAGAGCAGAATCGGCCACGCCGTGCTCCCATTAATTGAGGACGCTCAGGTCGGACGGATTTCTTATCGCGCCGGAGCGTTGTTGAAATAGCGCAGATCAGGTGCCGTCTGGCCCTTCTTCGTCGGCATCAGGAAGCCGTCGGCACTGATCATGTAATATTCCCTGCCGACCAATATATGCGGATTGTTCTCGGCGCAATCGACAAAATCCCAAAACGGTTTTGCTTCCCGCCGGTAGACGCGACTGACCGTCCACGGGCGAGTGAGCGAGCTGTCGGTGATCGTCGTGTCGATGCGCAGCAGGCTCGCGTTGGCCTTGTCAAATGCGATCCGCTCGCGGATGACCGTGGCGTTGTCTTCATGCAAGGGCATCCCGCTGCCTTCGTACGTGCGCGGGCCCTTGAATCCGCGAGTCTCGACCTCGAGCAGGTCGTAGCGGCCGTCGCCATCCTGGTCGACCCATTTTCCGATCGAATAGCCGTTGTAGCCCGGCAATATCTCTTTCGGCCAATCGCGCCCATCGGTGTAGATGCGGCGATGCGTCGTGTAGTCGGTCAATATGTAGGTGACTGCGGGAGTGATGATGAACTCGATCGGATAGATCGCGATCATCATGCGCGGCATGCCGTGCGGAAAGCAGATCGCGGTCATATCACCGCCGATCCCTCCCGCGGCCTTGTCAGCCAGGAACCTCTCGAATTTGGCGCGGTACTCGGCCGAGAGCGGTGCCTGTTGGCCCAGACCCTGCTCCTTGGTCCCGTCCCAGCCCGTTCCCATGCCTGGGCCGCGCATCCACTGGCCTGACCAATCGGGTAGCTTTGATTGCTCCTGGGGCGAGGCTGCAATCACCCCAACCAAGAGGGCGGCCGCGACCGTCGCAGCGCGCATCCAAGCGAACTTTGCCATGTCCAATTTTGCCATGTCTATTCTCCGGGTCGGCGCCGACAGCGGCTGCAACGACGAAACTCCTGGCGCATGGTGCATCACGTGATGACTGCCGTTGATCTAGTCCCGTTGGGGGTCTGACCGCAATCAAACCTCCGCGTGCAACATCTGCGCAACCTCTCGTGGTCTGCGCCGTGAATTAACGTTGCTGATCTCTGCAACTGTCTGCAACCTCGGAACCGGCCGCCCCCGCCGGTCCGCCAGTGTGAGTCATTGGTCCCGGTGTGACAAATCGCGATCACGTCAGCGGCCATAAGTTTTCCGGGATTGGCAGGACCTCCTGGTGGTGTCTTTCCGCGGCCCGAAGCCAGAAGAACCTGTCGCGCCCTGGGCCTTGCTCTCTTGACCAATGGCTAAAAAGGCCAATAAGCTATCCCTTAGGTCTTGGTCATGCTCTGGCCTTCACTTGCGTCCCCTGACGCGTTCCTGAAAGGAAGAGCTTGCCATGCCGCCGCGCGCCGAGATCGGAGCCAAGGTCGACTTCAGCCGCACCGGCATTGCCCGTTACATCCAGTTGGCGAGCTTGTTCCGGCGGCGCATCGAGTCCGGGCTTTGGGTGCCGGGCCAGCAGATCCCGACCGTGGACGATCTTGCCGCCGAATGCGGAGTTGCCCGCGCCACCATTCGCCAGGCGCTCGGCATTCTCGAAGACGAGCACCTGATCGAGCGCCACCGCGCCAAGGGCACCTTTGTGTTGGAGCGGCCTCGCGACCAAATCTGGTGCGAGGTCGCGACCGATTGGAGCGGTCTTCTCCTGTCGCGCAAGGATGCGGTGATCGAGATCATCTCCGACGAGCGAGGGCAACAGCCGGCCTACGTCCCGCATCAGATCGGCGAGCTCGCGCCCTCCTATCGCCGGATGCGCCGACGGCATTCGCGGCTGGGCGCGCCGTTCCTGCTGACCGATCTCTATGTCGATGAGCGCGTGGCGCGCCGGATCCCCAAGAAGGATCTCGTGAGCAAGACGGCGCTGCGCCTGATTTCCGAGATTCCCGGTCTGCAGATCAAGGATGCGCGCCAGACGCTCACCATCGGCACGGCCGATGTCGAAACCGCCAAGCAGCTCGACCTGGCGCTCAATGCTCCGATTGCCATCGTGCATCGCTCGGTGGTGGACAGCACAGGTTGCCTCGTCTTCACCGGGGAAGGCATCTACCGCGGCGACGCGGTTCGCATCGACATGAAGCTCAAATAGCGTTCACGCTCGCTCCTCCGCGGCATCCGCGACGTCCGCAGCGGAGCGGGGAGGGACAGGATCAAGACGATCATGGCCGGCCCGCTTTCGCATGTCCGTGTTCTCGACCTCAGCCGCATCATGGCGGGGCCATGGTCTGGCCAGATCCTGGCGGATCTCGGCGCCGACGTGGTCAAGGTGGAACGGCCCGGTCTTGGCGACGATACCCGTGCCTGGGGGCCGCCGTTCCTCAAGGACAAGTCCGGGGCGGAGACGCGCGAGGCCGGCTATTATCTCTGCGTCAATCGCGGCAAACGCTCGATCACGATCGAGCTCGACAAGCCCGAAGGCCAGCAAATCGTGCGCGCACTGGCGGCGCGCTCCGACATCGTGCTGGAGAATTTCAAGGTCGGTACGCTCAAGCGCTTCGGGCTCGGCTATGACGACCTCAAGGCGCTTAATCCCGGGCTGATCTACTGCTCCATCACCGGCTTCGGCCAGACCGGGCCGCGGCGCGACGCAGCCGCCTACGATTTCATGATCCAGGCCATGTGCGGCCTCATGAGCGTCACCGGCGAGCCTGACGACAAGCCGGGCGGCTGCCCGGAAAAGGTCGGGGTCCCGATCGTCGACATCATGTCGGGCATGTATGCGACCATCGCGGTGCTCGCCGCGCTCGCGCGCCGTAGCGAGACCGGCCGTGGCGACTATATCGACATTGCCATGCTCGATGTCGGCACGGCCTGCCTCGCCAACCAGGCAATGAACTATCTGGTGTCCGGCAAGGTGCCACAGCGCACCGGCAATGCCCATCCCAACATCCAGCCGCAGGACGTCTTCGCCACCCGCGACGGCCACATGGTGCTGGTGGTCGGCAACGACGGTCAATTCGGCAAGGCCTGCGAGGTGCTCGGACATGCGGAATGGGCGAAGGACGATCGCTTCGCCAGGAATTCTGGCCGCGTGCGCAATCGCGCGCAGCTGACGACCTTGATCGGCGACGTGCTGCGCGAGCGCAACACTGCCGAATGGGTCGAGCGGCTGGAAGCGGCCGGCGTGCCATGTGGGCCGATCAACACGGTGCCGCAGGTGTTTGCCGATGCGCAGGTGCGCCACCGCGGCATGCTGGTCGACATCCCGCATCCGCTGGCCGGCACCGTTGCGCAGGTGGTGAGCCCGATGCGCTTCTCCGAGGCTCCGCTTACCTTCGAGCGCGCGCCGCCGCTGCTCGGCGAGCACACCGTGGACATTCTGCGCGAGCTTGGGATCGAGGAAGCGCAAGGCGCTGGTTGATCTAGACTTGCATTCACGAGCGAGCGCGAGGCCATGCCGCGATCTCGCTGCGAGCTTATGTTTGATCGAACGCGCCTGAGCAGGAGAATGAAGTGCCGCGCATACCACTTGTCACGCCGGATCACCGATGACGGCGGAGCAGCGCAAGGTCTACGATGCGGTCGCCTCCGGCCCGCGCGGCATTGTCCAGGGCCCGCTGCTGGCGGCCCTGCATCGGCCCGAGCTGGCGGAGAAGTGGCAGCAGCTCGGCGAGCTTCTGCGCTATCGCACGTCGCTGCCGACGCAGCTCTCCGAGGTCGCCATTCTGGTCACGGCGCAGCGCTCACGCTGTCAGCTCGAATGGCACCTGCACGAAGGGTTCGCGGAGAAGGCGGGCGTGCCGCGCGCGGTGATCGACGAAATCTATGCCGGCCGCCGGCCGAGCGCGGCCGATCCGGAGATGCTCGCGATCCATGACTATGCGGCGGAGCTGCAGGAGCGGCGCACCGTGTCGGAAGCGACCTATCGGCGCGCGCTCGGCTACTGGGGCGTGGTCGGTGTGGTCGAGCTCACGGCCCTGATTGGCTACTACACCATGGTGGCGATGACGCTGAACGCGCATGAGTTTCCGCTGCCCGAAGGGGTCGAGCCGCCGTTCGAGCCGGCCGCCGTATGTGCAGAGTCGAGAGAGATAGTCCCATGAGCGAGATCATTGTCGAGAAGGCCGACAAGGTCGTGTCCGTGATCATTGACCGCCCGCCGGTGAATGCGCTGACCATCGCGCTCTATCAGCGCGTCGCCGAAGTGTTCGAGGAGATCGGCTCATTCACCGACGTCAACTGCGCGGTGCTGCTGGCGCGCGGCTCGCGGGCGTTCTGCGCCGGCCTTGATCTGCGCGAGTTCCTAGCCGCCAAGGTCGAGGACGACCCGGCGCGGGCCGTGATCGTGCGGCGCATGTTCCATTCGGTCCGGCACTGCGCGATCCCGGTGATTGCGGCTGTGAACGGACCGGCGCTGGGCGCGGGCTGCGTGCTCGCCTCGGTGTGCGATATTCGCATCGCGTCGGAGAACGCGACCTTCGGGCTACCTGAGATCAATGTCGGCCGCTGCGGCGGCACCGCGCACATGGCACGTCACGTCCCGCAGGGGCTGCTGCGCCGCATGTTCTTCACCGGCATGCCGATCAGCGCGCAGGAAGCCTATCGCGTGGGCTTCGTGGACAGGGTCGTCCCGCTCGATCGCCTGATGACGGAGGTCAATGAGCTGGCCGGCGTGATCGCCAAGAAGGCGCCGCTTGGGCTCCGGCTTGGCAAGGAAGCGCTCAATCGCGTGGAGTTCATGCCGGTCGATGAGGGCTATGCGCTCGAGCAGGAGTACAGCACCAAGCTCATGCACACTGAAGATGCGCGAGAGGCGACGCGCGCCGTGCTGGAAAAGCGCGCGCCTGTGTTCAAGGGGCGCTGATATCAGTGGCCGCGATCATCATGCCTCTCGCCGATCACCAGATAACGAGATTGTCACGCGGTTGCGGCCGCGTTGTGCAACGGGCGTCCTTCGGCGTAGGCCGCGATGTCGCCGAGCAGTCGAGCCAGCATGGCGGCGCGGGTCTCGTGGGTGATCGAGGCCGAATGCGGCTGCAGCACCACGTTGTCGAGTGCGAGAAACCGCGGGTCGAGGTTCGGCTCGGATGCGAACACATCGAGGGCGGCGCCGGCGATCTTTCTCTCCTGCAGCGCGGCGATCAATGCGGCCTCGTCCACGACCGATCCGCGCGCGACGTTGACCAGGTATCCATCCGGACCGAGCCGCTCCAGGACGGCTTGTCCCACCAGATGACGGGTGGCCTCGCCACCCGGGCAGGAGAGGATCAGAACGTCGGATCGCTCGGCAAGCTCCAATATGTTCGCGACGAAGGGATAGGGCATAGCGGGCTTCGCCTTTGGCCCGGAATAGAGCACATGCATGCCGATCGCCTGAGCGCGCTGCGCAACGACGCGCCCGATCTTGCCCAGGCCCACGATGCCGACGGTCTTGCCCGCGAGGCGGCGCGACGGTGCCATGCGCTCCTTGGTCCAGCGTCCCGCGCGCACGAAGCGATCCGCTTCGACGATGCGGCGCATGATGGCGTAGGTAAGCGCGATCGCGCCAGTCCGCCACGTCCTCGGCCAACTCGTCGGGCGTATGGCAGACAGCGATGCCGCGCCGCTTCGCCTCGGAGAGGTCGATCCGTTCGAGACCGGCGCCATTGCAGGCGATCAGCTTGAGATCGGGCAGGGTGTCCATCAGCGCGGCGTTCACCCCAAAGACGCTCATGGTCACCGCGACATCATATCCGGGCGCGGGCCCGCCCGCGTGATCGGCAAGCCCGTAGCGCTGCGTCAGCGCGGCACGCAGATCCGGCGGGATCTGGCTGACCGCAAGCAGGCGAGGTCTGTTCTGATCCGTCATCAGGTCCTCCAACTGAAAACACTCTTGCAACAAGCACCTGTTGTCGCGCCTTCAACCGCTGCAGAAGGCGCGAGCGGAAGCCAACCCGGATGCAGCCTTGTAGATTGCAGCGCCTGGAGATCGCCGGTGGCCATTACCTATGAGATCGTGAAGTCGGTGTCGGCGAAGCTCTATGAGAGCTCGCTGAAGAAGATCCCGGAAGATACCAAGGATGCGCTGCGCCGCGCGCACGAAACGGAAACCAACGAGGGCGCGCGCAAGATCCTCGCCATGATGCTGCGCAGCGCGCAAGCGGCCGAGACCACCAATCGCCATGTCTGCTCCGACGCCGGCATTCCGGTCTATTTCGTGAAGATCGGCACCGCCGCGCGGCTCGACGGCAACATCAAGCAGGCGATCTCCGACGGCTTCGACCATCTCGTCGAGACGATCAACCCGCCGATCCTCAAGCATGTCACCAATCCCCTCACCAACGAGCGCGGCTACAAGGGCAAGGACATGCCGATCGTCAGCTATGATCTCATCGACGGCGCCGACTATGTCGAGATCACCTGCTCGCCGAAGGCGTTGGGCTCGGGCCGCTGGGCGGCGCTCGAGATCTTCAGCTTTCCGACGCTCGAGGTGATCGAGAAATACGTCATGGATTGCGTGCTCAAGGCCGGGTCGCAGCATTGTCCGCCGGTCGTGATCGGGGTCGGCATCGGCGGCAGCTTCGATCATTGCGCCAAGCTTGCCAAGAACGCCACGCTGCGCCCGTTCGGTCAGAAGAATCCCGAGCCGACGCTTGCCGAGATGGAGGAGCGCCTGCTCAAAGCGGTCAACAAGACCGGCTTCGGTCCGATGGGCACCGGCGGCGACACCACCGCGCTCGCGGTCCACATCGAATATGGATCGGGGCACGGCTTCACCCCGGTCGCGGTCTGCTTCAACTGCTGGATCAACCGGCGCGCCAGCGCGCGCATCTACAACGACGGCAACATCGTCTACTTCGAGTAGAGGTGCGTTCCCATGGGCGATGTCATCAAGCTCGATCTGCCGCTGACCGAAGCGAAGGTGCGCGGTTTGTCCGCGGGCGATTTCGTGACGCTCGACGGCGAGATCGTCATCACCGCCGGCCTGCCCACGCATGACCGCATCATCGAATACGTCGACGCCGGCAAGCCGTTGCCGATCGATATCGCAGGCGGCACGTTGTTTCACCTCGGCAGCTACAGCCGCGATCGCGACGGCGCCTTTGAGGTGCTCTACATGAATCCGACCACCAGCACGCGCTTCAACGCGGTGATGCCGAAGATCATCCGGCATTTCGGCCTGCGCGCGGTCGGTGGCAAGGGCGGCCTTGACCGGCACTGCACGCAGACCATGCAGGACGTCGGCTGCGTCTATCTCTCGTTCCTCGGCGGCGGCTGTCCGCTGCTCTCGGACGCCATCAAGGACATTGTCGCGGTGGCGTGGACGGACCTGGTCGCACATTATCGCCTGGTCAAGCTGCGGGTCGAGGAGCTGGGCCCGCTTGTGGTCGCGATCGACAGCCACGGCAACAGCCTGTACGACCAATTGCAGGAACTCCGCGCGCGCCCGGCTCGGCTCGATCTTGCAGGATCTCGCGATCGATCGGAACGCGAGCGAGGCACGCTGAACAGCACATCAGAGATCGTCGATCGGCTCGGTCGCGCGCACCGAAGGTCGCTTCGCAAAAGTCGCATGCCAGGCAGCAATGCGAGGATGGCCGCCGCGCCAGTCATCGGTCGCAAAGCGAAAGTCGAGATAGGAGAGGGCACACCCGATCGCGATGTGGCCGATGGAAAATGATGAGCTCGCGAGCGCCTCGGCCTCCTGGTCCAACGTCAGAAGCGTTACTCTGCGGCGCTCCGCATAGCTGGCAAGGTGAGCCTGTGAAGGATGCTCGCGCTCCAGCTCGTTTCGCCACAACAGCAGAAAATCGAGAAAGCCGTCGCCGAGCGCCTGCCGGCGCAAAGCAGTCATCCGCTCGGAAAGCGAGGTCGGAAAGAGCGTCGGCTTGCCCTGCAGGCGGTCGAGATACTCGCAGATTACCGGAGAGTCGTAGATGACGGTGCCGTCATCGAGCACGAGCGTCGGAATCTTGGATAGCGGGTTGTCTCTCATCAGCTCCGCGTGCGGCTTGGTCGTGGCAGCCACGGTGCGCACGCAGTTGAGGCGGTCGACGAGGCCGAGCTCGTGCGCCGTGATCATGACCTTGCGCACGAAGGGCGAGCGGGGTGACCAATGCAGCTTCATCCGGATATCTCTGGCCCATTCGTTTGCAAAACGCAAAAAGTCAGTTTATTGACATAAAGGACACCAGCAAGCTCTGCAAGGACGTCGACGGGGAGGGCTCCATGGACGCCATCAGATTTTGGTCCGGGTTGTTTGTGACCGGCTTGATCGCGACGGCGGCGAGCGCGCAGGACTTCCCGACCCGGCCAATCACGCTGGTCAACCCTTACGCCGCGGGTGGCCCTGCCGATCTCCTGGCGCGCACCATTGCGACCGGCATGAGCGATCTGCTCAGCCAGCAGGTCGTCATTCTCAACCGGCCCGGCGGCGCAACCGCGATCGGCGCAGCCTACGTGGCCGGCGCCGCTGCCGACGGCTATACGCTGCTGATCGCTGGCGCATCCTCCCACATCGTGACGCCGGCGCTGACCAAGGTCGCCTATGATGGCGTCAAGGATTTCGCGCCGGTGGCCATGGTCGCCAATGTGCCGAACGTGCTGGTGGTGCGTCCGTCGTTGCCGGTGAAGACGGTGCCGGAGCTGGTTGCGCTGGCGAAATCGAAGCCGGGCGTGTTGAACTACGGATCGGTCGGCAATGGCAGCCAGCCGCATCTGGCCGCCGAGATGTTCAAGCAGATGGCCGGCGTCGACTTCACGCACGTGCCGTACAAAGGCGCGGCTCCAGCCGTCACTGATTTGCTCGGCGAGCAGATTGATCTCGCCTTCTTGAACGCGCCGCCGCTGTTGCCGCACATCCAGTCCGGCAAGCTTCGCGCACTTGCCGTCACCACGATGAAACGGGCGCAGCAGCTACCCGATGTGCCCACCCTCAACGAGTTCGGCTTGAGCGGATTTGACGTGAGCACCTGGTACGGCATGACGGCGCCTGCCGCGACCCCGAGGCCGGTGATGGACAAGCTGACGGCGGCCGTCAGCAGGGTGCTCACCTCCCCGGAAGTGAGTGCCAAGCTGATGTCGCAAGGCGCGGAGGTCTTCCTGCTGCCGCCGAAGGACTTCTCCAGCTATCTGCAGGAGGATGCCGCCCGGCTGATCAAGCTGATCAAGAGCGCCAACATTCAGGCGGGGGAATGAGCGCCATCTGCGTGGTATAGGCGCTGGAATGGGCCAGACTGTCGCGCAAAAGATCATCGCCCGCGCCGCCGGATGCCCGGCGGTCGAGGCCGGCTCCTATGTGAACGTATCGCCCGACTACACCTGCTGCCAGGAGCTGTCGTGGCAGACGCGCAAGCGCATGATGCAGGAGATCGGCGTTGATCGGGTGGCGCGGCCCGACAAGGTCATCATGGTGGTCGACCACTCGACCTCGGCCGGGATGGGCTCGCCTTACTACCTCAGCCACCGCGAAATGAAGGATTACGCCTTCCGCAATGGCGTCGAGAATTTCTTCGGGGCCGGATCGGGGTTGCGTCATCTGGTGCTGACCGAGAAGGGTTTCGCGCGGCCGGGGCTGCTGATCTTTTCCGACGAGCCGAATATCGCCAGCATCGGAGCGCTCGGCGCACTCAATATCTCGGTGTCGTCCGAAGTGATTGTGACCCAGATCACCGACGAAAACTGGATGCTGGTGCCGAAGTCGGCCCGCATCGAGCTCACCGGCCGATTGCCTCTCGGCGTGCTGCTGCGCGATCTCGCGCAGATACTGATCCGCGATTTCGCGACCGGCGACACGCTGTCGCAATGCTGCATCGAGTTTCACGGCCCCGCGATCGCGCATCTGAGCCTCGATGAGCGGCAGTCGCTGCTCGCCTGTGCCTATCACACCGGCGCTGATACAGCGCTGATGCCGGTCGACGAGGCGGCGCTCGCCTATGTGCAGGAACGCGCGCAAGGGCGGCCCTATCATCTCATGTCGGCGGATGCCGACGCGGAGTATGTGCTTAAGACCAGCTATGACCTCTCGGCGCTGTCGCCGATGGTGACTGTCCCGCCTCAATTGCATGGCGCCGTAAAGCTCGACGAGGTTGCTGGAACGCGCATCGACCAGGCCGCCATCGGGTCCTGCGCCGCCAACCGGCTCGACGATATGCGCGCCGCCGCCGCGATCCTGCGCGGCCGCAAGATCGATCGCGCGGTGACCATGTA
This sequence comes from uncultured Alphaproteobacteria bacterium, assembly GCA_963745515.1. GTDB lineage: Bacteria > Pseudomonadota > Alphaproteobacteria > Rhizobiales > Xanthobacteraceae > VAZQ01. Next base: position 874,362 of record CAVUXO010000001.1, on the reverse strand, counting down.
CATCACGCCCGGCAGCCGTGAGGTCTATGCACAGGCTTCGCGCGAGGGCTTGCTCGAGGTGTTCGTCGCTGCGGGCGCGACCGTGCTGGCGCCAGGCTGCACCACCTGCTGGGGCTACGAAGGTGCGCTCTGTGACAACGAGGTGTCCATCTCGACCCACCAGATGAACTACCACGGCCGCAATGGCAGCCGCTCGGCGCGCTGTTATCTCGCGAGCCCTTACGTTGTGGCCGCCTCCGCGCTTGCCGGCCGGATCGCCGATCCGCGCGCGGTCCTCGCGGACACGCGGGCAGGGGCGGGCGCATGAGCAACGCGTGCATGGGTGACACGGGAATTCGTGGACGGGTGTGGAAGTTCGGCGACAACATCAGCGCCGACGACGGCATCATCCAGTATTCCAAAGTGCCCGATCTCGCGACTTTCGATATTCCGGCCCTCAAGGCGATGTGCTTTGCCGAGCTGCAGCCGGACTTTCGCGAGCAGGTCAAGTCTGGCGATGTCGTGGTGGCAGGCGCGAACTTCGGCCATCACAGCCACGCGCATGCCTGCGTGGCGATGAAGGAATCCGGCATTGCGGTGGTGGTCGTGGAATCCTGCGATTCCGTCTTCATTCGCAAGGCGCTCAATGTCGGCCTGCCGATCGTGGTGTGTCCTGGCGTCACGCGCATTGTCGATCAGGGCGAGGAGCTCGAGGTCGATCTCGGCACTGGCGAGGTCCGTCAGACAGATACAGGTGCGACGCTGCATGCGCGGCCGTTCTCCGACCGGATGATCGAGGTCTGGCGTGCCGGCAGTCTTACGGCGGTGATGCGGCAGCGGCTTGCCGGCCGAGGCGCCGGCACATGAGGCTCTCCATAGGATTGTCGACCGAGGGCAGCGCATGAACTACGATCCCCGCAGCGAGCCACACAATCTGGCGCATGATCCGGTGACGTCGCTGGTGGTGCCGCGTCCGATCGGCTGGATCACGACCATCGGCCAATCCGGGGTGGTCAATCTCGCACCCTACAGCTTCTTCAATCTCGTGGCCGGACGTAGGCAGCCCTTCGTGATGTTCTCGAGCGCCGGGCGCAAGCACACGCAGCGCAATGCCGAGACCGCCGGCGAGTTCGTGTTCAACCTGGTGACCTTCGAGTTGCGCGCCCAGATGAACCAGACCGGCGCGGAGGTCGATGAAACGATCAGCGAGCCCGAGACCGCTGGGCTTGCCATGGCGCCATCACGAGTCGTGAAGCCGCCGCGCGTGGCGCGCTCGCCGGTCGCGCTCGAATGCAAATATTGCCAGACCGTGGTGCTCGCGGGCTCGGATGGAAAGACGACCGACAACTCGGTCGTGATCGGGGAGGTCGTCAACATCTACATCGACGATGGCGTCATCGTCGATGGCATGCTCGATGTTCGGCGTATGCGCCCGGTCGCTCGGCTCGGCTACATGGACTATTGCGTCGTTGACGATCTATTCACTATGCAGCGGGTCTGAGCCGGAGCTGCTCCGAGGATGTCCCCCGCTGCAACGAGCCGGCGCTGGGGGCTTTTTCTTATTAGAAAGCGATGTTTGCGCAGCTTCAGGCGTGCAAACACCTGCAACCACTGTACTTTTCGGTCATCGTCATTAACCCATCCTTATTTGTTAGTTGACCTATAGTAATCCGCTACAGTTGCATCGGGTCTTGCCCTGGCTGGATTTGTGTATGGCGTCTGGTGCTCAAGCGTTGATTTCCGAGTTGGATGCATCGCTGCCCAAGCGGACGGACGAGCAGCGCTACAGCATGCTGCGCGAGATCTGCGACCTGTTTTTGACACTCGCACCAGCATGTCGGGCGGACCAGATATCGGTCTTCGGCGAAGTCATGATGGTGTTGGTGGAAATTGCGCGGCGCGACGCGCTGATCGAGCTGAGCGGCAAGCTCGCGCCCGTTGACAACGCCCCTTCCAAGGTGGCGCGACGGCTGGCGCGTGACGACGACATGGCGATCGCTGGTCCGATGCTGACCCAGTCGAATGCGCTGACGGACAAGGACCTGGCGGAGATCATTGCTAACAAGGGGCCGTCTCATCTCAAGGCGGTGCTCAAGCGAGCCCAAATGGGTGCAGCTGTGAGCGATGTGTTGCTGGAACGTGATGATCCGGCGCTCGTCTACCGGCTTGCGTCCAGCGAAGAGGTGCACTTCTCCGAGGTTGGCATCGTGAAGCTCGTCTACGCGGCAAAAAACGACAAGAAACTGGCTGAGATCGTGCTGCGCCGCAAGGATCTGCCGGCCGAGATGCTGCCGTTCCTCAAGATGATGAACACCTGACCGCGTGAGACGCTGACTGCATTTTGAGACCCTCCAAATTTCTTGCCGTTAAGCTTGTGTTAGTGAATTGACCTCCAGGTCTGATACAAGTCAGAGTTGTGAATAGCAAGATCTTGCCTAAGGCGCAGCTCTGCAACGGCACTACCGCCATTTGAAGCAAGCAACACCAATTAGTTGCGGCTCTACACGGAGGTAATTTAACGCCGCAGTAACGATCCTGCTTTACCCTCATGGCAGAAACCACAGCAGATCGCAGGACTATCTGCGCGCGATCTGCTGTCGGGAATGTCGAGCGCTTGGCGTTTTCTCGCAGGTGGCCTTCGTTTGCCGCCACAGAAACAAGCGCTCCCAATGGGGACGCACCAGAGTCATGACCCAGATGCAAGCAACCACGGCCGAACCGTCCGCCCTTGAGGCCGGCCTGCCCCTCGTGGGCGAATCGACTGGCGGCAAATCCCTCCCTACCCAGGTCATCAGCTTCGCCATCGGCGACGACCAGTATGGCGTCGACATCATGGCGGTGCGGGAGATCAAGGGCTGGTCGGAAATCACTCATCTGCCGAAGCAGCCCGAGTACGTGCGTGGCGTACTCAATTTGCGCGGCGTCATTGTGCCGATCATCGATCTGCGCTGCCGGTTCGGTCAGGGACTGACCGAGGCCACGGCGCTGCACATCGTCATCATCGTGCAGATTGCGTCGCGGCAGGTTGGTCTGCTCGCCGACCGGGTTCTCGACATCGTTTCGTTTGAGACCGCGCAGATCCAGTCGGTGCCGAGGGTGGCCAACGGGACTCGCATCGGTTTTCTGTCGGGCCTGGTGACGATCGAAAGCGGCATGATTGCGCTCATCGATCTCCCGAACCTGCTGACCATCGCCGACGTGGAAGAGGCTGCCTGAAACTTGGGGGGTGGCTTGGCGCTGAATGGCTGAGCCTCCCCAAGGACAAATCAACCCCCCAACTCTCTGTCACGCGCTATCAGGCCGCACGTCATCGTTCGTCGCAGCCTGCCCAATACGCTCCCAACAACCAGAAGGGGAATCCGATGTCTTGGCTTAGCAGCGCCGCCGCGGGAACGCGCAAGGAAAGTACTCAGGATTTGCAAGGCAAGGTCGATGCGATCAACAGATCGCAGGCCGTGATTGAATTTACTCTCGATGGCACGATTGTTCATGCCAACGAGAATTTTCTCAACGCGGTGGGCTACTCGCTCGACGAGATCAAGGGCAAGCACCATTCGATGTTCGTCGAGCCCGGCTACAGCCAGGGCTCCGAGTATCGCGCTTTCTGGCAAAAGCTCGGACGCGGTGAATTCGATGCCGCTCAATACAAGCAAATCGGCAAGGGCGGCCGCGAGATCTGGATCCAGGCCAGCTACAACCCCGTCATGGACGCGAAGGGGAAGCCGTGCAAGGTTGTCAAGTTTGCTAGCGATATTACTGAGCAAAAGAAGATCGCTGCCGATTTCGAAGGGCAGATTTCGGCGATCGGCAAATCGCAGGCAGTGATCGAGTTCACGCTCGATGGCACGATCATTCGCGCCAACGACAATTTTCTCAAGGCCCTCGGTTACACGCTCGACGAGGTCAAGGGCCAGCATCATTCGATGTTTGCCGAGGCCACCTATCGCCAGAGCCCCGAGTATCGTGCGTTCTGGCAAAAGCTCGGACGCGGCGAATTCGATGCCGGCCAATACAAGCGTCTGGGCAAGGGTGGCCGTGAGATCTGGATCCAGGCCAGCTACAACCCGATCATGGATGCGAGCGGCAAGCCCTTCAAGGTCGTGAAATATGCAACCGACATCACAGCGCAGGTTCTTGCCGACCAGGCGTTGAAGCTGGCGGTTCAGCAAACTCAGGAAGTCCTGGGGGCAACCAAGGACAATGATCTGACCCAGCGTATTCCGCTCGAGGGCAAGACCGGCGAGATTGCCACGTTGTGTTCCGGCATCAACGATCTGCTTGATACCATGGTACTGGTCATTTCCGACATCAAGACAGCGTCGCGCGAGGTTTCCAACGCTTCGGCCGAGATCTCGGCCAGCACGACCGATCTGTCGCAGCGCACCGAGGAGCAGGCCGCGAGCCTGGAGGAAACCTCCGCTTCGATGGAGGAAATCTCCGCCACGGTGAAGAAGAACGCCGAGAATGCTCAGCAAGCCAATCACGTGACGAGCGAGACGCGCGACAGTCGCCGAGCGCGGTGGAGCGGTCGTCGGCGACGCTGTCAACGCCATGGCGCGCATCGAGGAATCCTCGCGCAAGATCTCCGACATCATCGGCGTGATCGACGAGATCGCCCGGCAGACCAACCTGCTCGCGCTCAACGCGGCGGTCGAAGCGGCGCGTGCCGGCGAGGCGGGTCGCGGCTTCGCGGTGGTGGCAACCGAGGTGCGCAGCCTGGCGCAGCGCTCCTCGCAGGCCGCCAAGGACATCAAGGACCTGATCACCAACAGCTCAGGCCAGGTCAAGGAAGGCGTCGATCTCGTCAACCGCGCCGGCACCTCGCTCAAGGAGATCGTCGCGTCGATCAAGAAGGTGGCCGATATCGTGGCAGATATCGCCAGCGCCAGCATGCGAGCAGTCGACCGGTATCGAGCAGGTCAACAAGGCGCTTGACCCAGATGGACGAGGTCACCCAGCAGAACTCGGCGCTGGTCGAGGAGAACGCGGCGACCGCGAAGACGCTGGAGAGCCAGGCGGGCGCCATGGACCAACGCGTCGGTGTGTTCCACCTCGATGATGCCGGGTCGTCGGCTCAGGTGGCACGTCCGATGACAGCCGTGAAGGCGCCTGCAGCGTCTGCGCCGAAGCGACCAGCGTCCGCGCCGAAAGCTGTGGCTGCGCCACGAAGGGCAGCGGCAAACGGCGGGCCCGCCCGCCAGATGCAGGCCGCGCTTGCGACCGCAGTCCAGGCCGATCCGGATTGGAAAGAGTTCTAGGATCGAGCGAGCATCAGCATGTCGGCGTCCCGGAAAAACATGGCAGCGGCGGTCAATCTGATCGGCACTGCCGTTGCTGATCCGATGCGCGAGTTCGCGTTCTCCGACGAGGACTTCAAAACCCTCTCGAAGCTCGCGTACGAGCACGCGGGAATCGTTCTTGCCGAGAGCAAGCGCAATTTGATCTACGGCCGGCTCTCACGCCGACTGCGCGCTCTTGGAATGACGACGTTCCGTGACTACCGCGCCTATCTGATGGGCGAGGGTGGCGCGACCGAGATGCAGAACTTCATCAACTCGATCTCGACCAACCTGACGAAGTTCTTCCGCGAGTCGCACCACTTCGACAATTTTCGCAGTAGCGTGGTCGTTCCTTATGCCACTGGCCGTGGACGCAACAGCCGACGGTTGCGGATCTGGTCGGCCGGCTGTTCCACCGGCGAGGAGCCTTACACGATCGCGGTGATCCTACAGAAGGAGATGAGCGACGTCGCGCGTCACGACGTCCGCATTCTCGCAACCGATATCGACACAGACGTGCTTGGAAAAGCGGCGCGCGGGGAATATCCGGCGAACTCGGTCGATGAGGACGTGCCGAAGGCCTATCGAAGCTATTTTGAGTCGGCCAAAGGCGAGCGCGGACCGATCGTCCGAATGAGTCAAATGACACGCTCGCTCATTTCCTTTCGGCAACTCAATCTCCTGGAGAGCTGGCCGTTTCAAGGTCCGTTCGACGCGATCTTCTGCCGTAACGTGATGATCTACTTCGATGGACCAACGAAGGCAGCCCTGGTCGAGCGCTTCATGAAGAAGCTGATTCCGGGCGGCTGGCTCTACATCGGACATTCGGAATCGTTGCTTGGGTCGCATCCGGGTCTCAAGTTGATGGGTCGAACCATCTATCGGAGGGACGCGTGAGCGCTACGCCGCAACGATTCATATCCGCAGGTGGCGAGCAGGGCATCAACGCTGCCAAGGGCGGGCGATTCTTTCGACAACTCCAGCCAGTCGTGGATGGTCAAGGTGTTCCCCGGCGAATTCCACGTGACCGCCCGGCCGGATGAGACGCTTGTGACGATCCTAGGCTCCTGCGTTGCGGCCTGCATTCGCGACCCCGTTACCGGACTCGGCGGGATGAATCACTTCATGCTGCCGCAGGGCCATTCCAGTGGCTGGGGCAACGATCCGCAGTCGACCCGCTATGGCAATTTCGCCATGGAGAAGCTCATCAACGAGCTGATCAAAGGCGGTTGCTCGCGCGATCGGATGGAGATCAAGGTCTTTGGTGGCGGCAACGTCATCGACACCATCAGCAACAGGCCGGTTGGCACTCAGAACGCCGAGTTCGTGCTGCATTTCCTCGAGGCAGAAGGGCTTCGTTGCGCCGTGCAGGATCTCGGCGGTCAGTATCCTCGCCGTATCCACTACAGTCCGGCCACCGGCCGGGTCGTGCGCCGGCTCCTGGGGACCGGCGACTCCCACGTCATTACGCGCGAGGAGCGCGACTACGCAGCCCGCCTGCAGGCAAAGAAGCCGGCCGGCGATGTCGAACTCTTTGTCTGAACGGGAACCTAGCCATGACTTCACCTGTTCGTGTCCTGATCGTGGACGACTCGGCCCTGATGCGGCAGCTTCTGTCGACGTTGCTCGCTGGCGATCCGGAAATCGAGGTTGTCGGTACTGCGCAGGATCCTTTTGACGCGCGCGAGAAGATCAAGGCGCTCAATCCGGACGTCATTACGCTCGACGTTGAGATGCCGCAGATGGACGGTCTCACCTTCCTCCGCAAGATCATGGCGCTGCGGCCGATGCCGGTCGTGATGTTCTCCTCGCTCACAGAAGAAGGTGCGGAGGCGACGCTCGAGGCCCTCGAGGTCGGGGCTGTAGACTTTGTCGCCAAACCGAAGAACGACGTCGCCAACGCGATGGGCGAATTGAGCGAGGTGCTGCAGGCCAAGATCAAGTCGGCGGCACGCACGCGCTTCCGCCCGCGCCGCGACGCAGCCCCTGCGCCACGCATACGGCCGAAGATCGGTCGGGCCACCGGCAAGCTCCTCCTGATCGGAGCCTCAACCGGCGGCGTCGAGGCGCTCAAGGCGCTGCTGATGCAGCTGCCGGAGGACTGCCCGCCCACGCTCATCACCCAGCATATGCCGGAGCGATTCACGGCCGCGTTTGCGCAGCGCCTCGATCGCGAATGCCCGATGACCGTGTTGGAGGCCGTGGATGGTGTTCGGCTCGAGGCCGGGCATGTCTACATCGCGCCGGGCGGAACGCACCACCTGGAGCTCAATCGCAACGGCGGCCATTTTGCCTGCAAGCTGATCGATGGGCCGCCGGTGTCGGGACATCGGCCGTCCGTCGATGTGCTGTTCCGGTCGGGTGCTCGAATGGCTGCCCGCAACATCATCTCGGTCATTCTCACCGGCATGGGCAAGGATGGCGCCCAGGGTATGCTCGAGCTGCGCCAGGCAGGCGCGATCACGCTTGGGCAGGACGAAGCGTCATCGCTGGTCTACGGCATGCCGCGGGCGGCGTTCGAATGCGGTGCCGTCATGCGTCAGTATGCGTTGGCCAAAATGGGCGACGCGATCATCGAGGCCGTGAAAGGCGAGGTCGCTGCAGCCACGGCAGCGAAGCGGCCCACGGCCCACAGCGCATAGCAGCTTGGCGGACATGATGCAGACGATGACAGGCGATAGCGGATCGGACAGTGCATTGAGCCTGCCGCCCACCTTGGATCTGGCGGCGGCCGAGGAATTCCTCGCCACCATCCGGGCCAAGGCGGTCGGCGATCTGCCTCTGGAGCTCGATGCCTCGCGCGTCGAAGTGATCACGCTTCCCTGTGCACAAATCATTCTATCGGCAGCAGGCAGTCATAGTCAGTTGTCGATCCGGCGGCCATCGGAGTCCTTCGTCAAGGCCTTGGTCGATCTTGGCCTGAGCTGGCCAGGCGATCAGGAGCCCGTAGCAGCGAGCGATCTGGAACGGGCCGCAGTGCCTCAACAGCCGCTAGCCGATCAATTTGAAGGCTTGGTTGAAGATGGCGGTGCTGAAGGTTTGGCGGGTGACGGCCAGGCCGCGGCGCAGATGGATGGACTGACTGAAAGTGCCGACCAATCGATGACACACGGCAAAGTCCCGCCGCAGACAGATGACTCCGGGCAACAGCAAACGGATGCTCCCGCCATGTCCAAGCGCATATTGACCATCGATGACTCGAAGACCATGCGTGACATGCTCCTGCTCACGCTGACCGATGCCGGCTTCGAGGTGCTCCAGGGTGTTGACGGCGAGGATGGCCTCGCCGTGCTGGGTGACCAGAAAGTGGATGTCATCATCACCGACATCAACATGCCGAAGATGGATGGCTATGAAGTGATCCGTCAGTTGCGCCAGAATCCGCGTCATAAGACGACGCCGATCCTCGTGCTCACCACGGAAAGCGATGCCGACAAGCGCAACATCGCTCGCGGCGCCGGCGCAACGGGCTGGATGGTCAAGCCCTTCGATCCGGAAGGTCTGATCGCCGTTATCAACAAGGTTTCACCCTAGTCGCTCCCTGCGACAGCCGGAGATCATCGGGCCATGGCAAGTTTGGACGAGCTGAAGCGCACATTCTTCGACGAATGTGGCGAGCTGCTCCAGGAGATGGAGACGGGGCTCACCGACCTGCAGGATGGCAGCGGCACGGAGGACACCGTGCATGCGGTGTTCCGCGCGGTGCACTCGATCAAGGGCGGTGCCGGCATCTTCGGATTCGAAGGGCTGGTTAATTTCGCCCATGTATTCGAAACGGTTCTCGACTCCGTGCGGCACGGCACGCTCATTCAGACCCCGGAGGTCTTCACCGTTCTTCTGATGTCGAGCGACATGCTCGCCGATCTCGTGAGCATGTCACGTTCAGGCGACGCCATTCCGGCCGGCCATGCCGCCGAGTGCAAGCAGGCGCTTGAGCAACTGCTGGGGAAGGGCAAGCCGGGCTCTTCGGATGGCGCGGAGGACGCAGGCGATTTCGAAGGGTTGGATTTCAAGCCGGTGCCGGCGGGCGGTGACGATGCCGGCGACTTCGAAGGGATCGACTTCACGCCGGTGCAGTCCGACGACTTCGACGGCAAGCAGAGCTATACGATCACGTTCCGGCCAAGGCCGGAGATGCTGCGGAACGCCAACGAGCCGCTCTACATTCTGCGTGAGCTGCGCGGCCTCGGCGAGCTCAATCTTGTCGCCGATCTGAGCGGCTTGCCGCCACTCTCCGACATTCAACCCGATCAGCCTTATGTCGCCTGGACCGCGACGCTGCGGACCGACGCCCCGCGCAGCGCCATCGACGCGGTTTTCGAGTTCGTGGTCGGCGATTGCGATCTTTCCATTGTCGAGGATCAGCCGCCGCCGGTTGCAGAAGCCGCGCCCCAGCCCGAAGCGCACCAGGAGACGCCCGCCGTGTCGCCCTCAGCGCCCGTTGCCGAAAGCAAGAAGCCGGATCGTTCGCAGCCGGCTGCCGAGCCGGCCGAGGGCGGCAAGGGCGCGTCTGCGAACAAGAAGCAGGCGACCACAACCCGCGTCGATCTCGAGAAGATCGATCGCGTGGTCAACATGGTTGGCGAGCTCATCATCGCGCAGGCTATGCTGGGTCAGGTGGTGCAAGGGCTTTCCGAAGAGGTCAACGAGAGCCTGTCGCAGGTCCTCGACCAGGTCATCCACCATACGCGCGAGCTCAAAGAGAGCGTCATGTCAATGCGCGCGCAGCCGGTGGGATCCGTGTTCCAGCGGATGCCGCGCCTGGTGCGCGAGCTGTCGATGAAGACTGGCAAGAAGATCAGGCTGGAGATGACGGGCGAATCGACCGAGGTCGACCGCACCATTGTGGAGCGGCTTGCCGACCCGCTGACCCATATCATTCGCAATTCAGCCGATCATGGCCTCGAGTCGCCGGAGGACCGCCTCGCCGCCGGCAAGACGGAAGAGGGCTCCATCCACCTTGCGGCAGCTCAGCGCGGAGGACGCATCGTCATCGAGATCAAGGACGATGGCGCCGGCATCAACACCGAGCGCGTGCTGCGGAAGGCCAAGGAGAAGAATCTGGTCGATCAGGATGTCACTCTGACTGAGGATGAGATCTGCAATCTCATCTTCCTGCCGGGGTTCTCGACTGCCGACACCGTCTCCGACATTTCCGGCCGCGGCGTCGGCATGGACGTCGTTCGTCGCAATATCCAGGATCTCGGCGGACGCGTCTCGCTCAAGTCGGAGCGCGGCAAAGGCATGACGATCCAGCTCGCCTTGCCGCTGACGCTCGCCGTGATGGACGGCATGGTCATCAAGGTCGGCGAGAACATCTATGTGATGCCGATGTCATCGATCGTGGAATGTCTGCTTCCTGGCAGCAGTGAAGCCTACAATCTCCTGAACACGCGCGGGATGCTGAAGTTGCGCGGCGAGCTGGTGCAGCTCGTCTACCTCAGCGATCTGTTCGATGTGAAGTCGACCTCGCGCGGGATCTCGGACAGTGTCGTCATCATTACCGAGGCTGGCGACGGCGCGAAGTTCGGACTCGTGGTCGATGAGCTGTGTGGCCACCAGCAGGTGGTGATCAAGAGCATCGAGGACTCCTATGGGCAGGTGCCTGGGATCGCGGCGGCCACCATCTTCGGAAACGGCAAGGTCGCGCTCATCCTCGACGTCGAGAAGCTGTCGGAGCTGTCGGCGGAGAGCATGATGCCAGGGAACGCCGTGCAACCAGCGGTAGCGTCAGCGATAGCGCACTAGCAACGAAATCTTAGCAAAAACACGGCACTCCAGTTGCCGATGAACATGAAGGAGTAAATGAGATGCCGGCAGCAGCAGCTCTCAAAGTCCTCATTGTCGATGACCAGTTCAGCGTTCGGCAGATGACCCGCATGACGCTGGAGCAACTTGGCATCCGCAACGTCTACGAGTCGGAAAACGGCAAGGACGCCTTTGACAAGGCGGCGGTCCAGCCGCTCGACCTGATCATCTCGGACTACAACATGCCTGAAATGGATGGGCTCGCCCTCCTGCGGGCGGTGCGTGGGCATCCGGCGGTGCGTAAGCTTCCGTTCATCCTTTTGACCGGGCGCGGCGACCGCGAGCTCGTCGTGAAGGCGGCGCAGGCGGGCGTGAACAACTACCTTGTGAAGCCGTTCACCCAGGTGACCCTGCGCGAGAAGATCGAGCAGGTGATTGGAAAGTTGTCCTAGTTGGACGACGCGAGTTGGCCGGTGGCGCGGACAAAGGTGGGCGTGTGTGACGGCGAATGAATCCGCAGACAATGTGGGCGCGTTCTTGGCGGTGTTTGCGGCGCTCCTACTGGACAACGTCCTGCAACTCGAAGAAACGGTCGGGCGGGTGACCGATCTCATCATGAGCAGCGGGAGGCCGGATCGGGAGCTGGTCGTTACTCTGCAAAGCTTCGACCGCCTGAAACAGGAGTTCGAGGCGCTTGGTGATGCGTTGACGCGTTACGCGGAATCCACCAACGCAATTCCATCGGCTGGGGAGGAACGAATCCAGCTGGGTCAGGAGGTGATCAGTGCGATCACCGTTGCAGATCTGAAGGATCGTCTTCTCTATCGCCTCAAGGAGCAGCTCCCCGATCTGGCAAACATGCCGAAGATCATGGATCCAGACAATACGCAAGTTGATGTTGACGTTGTGTATTAGTTTAGTTGTGAATTTCGGGTCTTAGCGTAGGAACGCGGGTGTGTGTCCGTCTGGCTTTTGAAGGTCATAGGCTCTAAGTCGATCGCGAGCTCATCTTCAAGCGTTAGTCCGCGTGGGCCTGCTGCAAGTCTTCCGTGTGACGTGGGTGTGGGATTACGACGCTAACACAAGCACGAGCCGTCCGAGGAGCCATGGGCGCCCAAGCATGAGCGCCCAAGCATGAGTGCCCAAGCATGAGTGCCCAAGACAGCCTTATCAGCGAGCTTGAAGAAGCCATTTCGCATGGCAACGACGAGCGGCGCGCCAAGACACTGCGCCGCGTCACCGATCTGTTTGTGTTCGGCTCCGGCCATTTTTCGCAGGATCACATTGCATTGTTCGACGGGGTTTTTACCCATCTGATCGCGCATATCGAGCAGTCGGCGCGCACCATGCTCGCGAATCAACTGGCGCCGATCGCGAATGCGCCGCCCAAGGCCGTTCGCACGCTGGCGTTCGACGACGCCATCGAGGTGGCGGGTCCGGTGCTTCAGCGGTCAGCTCAGCTCGATAATGCGGCGCTAGTCGAGAATGCCAGAACCAAGAGCCAGCAACATCTGCTCGCCATATCGAAGCGCAAGTCGCTGGCCGAGACCGTCACCGATGTGCTCGTGGAGCGCGGCGACCGGCAGGTAGCGCTGAGCGCTGCCCAGAATCCGGGCGCCAAGTTCTCGGAGGCCGGCTATATCAGGCTGGTCAAGCGCGCCGAGGGCGACGACCAGCTTGCCCAAACGGTCGGCTCTCGCGCCGAGGTCCCGCGCCATCATTTCCTTCGCATCCTGGCCAAGGCCTCGCAGGCGGTCCGCGTCAAGCTTGAGGCCGCGAACCAGCACAGCGCCGGCGAGGTGCAGCGCGCGGTGGCCCAGGCCGCGACCGCGATCCAGGCTCAAGCGGCGGCAGGCTCGCACAACTATGCCGCCGCCAATGCCCTGGTCGGCGCCATGAAGGCGGAAGGGCGGTTGCGCGAAAGCGATATCGAGGCGTTTGCGCGGGAGCGCAAGTTCGAGGAGACCGCGGCCGCGCTGGCGATTCTGAGCGAGCTGCCGACCGACGCTGTTGAGCGCGCGATCGTTCACGATCGCGTGGAAAGCGTCCTGATCATCTGCAAGGCCATCGGGCTGTCATGGAACACCGTCAAGGCCGTTCTGACGCTGCGCTCGGAGAAGGGGGGCTTGTCCAAGTACGACCTTGAGAACTACCTCACGCTGTTCACGCGCCTCAAGCGAGAGACCGCCCGACACGTGCTCAAGTTCCAGTTTAAGTCTGAGAGCGGCGGGCCTTCGGCAGCCTGACGATGCGGTCTGCGGCGCGCCGGCCGCCTATTTGTTGACTCTTCCCGCCATACTCATGGAACGCTCCGCGGCCCGGCGCAGTCCGTCGCAAAGCTCTGGTACCTGATCCGGGCTGACGTTCTTGTAGGAGTTCTTGTCGGGCAAGCTGCAGCGCGTCGAGATGACAGCGGATCAGCACCTTGTCGTAGTCGGTGCCATTGCGGATGTTGTCGAGGACCTCACAGAGGAGGTTGGCCACGAAGGTGACAAGCTCGTAGCCCATCGTGGTGCCGATATCGCGCAGCTCGCAGCTGCTGCGGAAAGCATCCTCGATGAGCGTGGCATTGGCGGGCTGGGTCTCAGCCAATTGGATTGAGGATTGCAGGCGCTTGAGTCCATCTTTCACCCAGTCCGTGAACTCGTCCTTCAACGTTTCGATCTGAGCCTGGGCGCCTCCGACCGCCTGGTTGCGGGTGACGCCGCCGGGCCTGCGGGCTTTCCTTTGAAAGTCCGTCTCAACCGGAAACTCGCGGGCTCCGTTGCTGCTGGACATGGGGCTTATACTCGTGAGTTGCTGAAGAGACTATCGATGTCATCCTGCGCCAGCGTCGGGCCGGTCTCCTCGGAGACTTCGATCGCCTTGTCACCTTGGCGGCGACCGACGCCGGTCGGAAATCCTTCGATCTTGAATCGCCGATCGGGGCCGAAATAGGTTGGGGCGTCCACAAAATTGCGTGGATTGAAGGCAATCCAGCTCAGGCGATCGTAGAGGCTCGACGGCGACATTGGCTTCGCCACGACCATGTTGGCGCCAACGTCGCGCGCTGTCTTGATCGTGCTCTCGCGCGTGTCGCTGGTCATGATCAGGATCGGGACCGTTCGGTTCGGGTTGTTGACATTGCGCCGAATGGCTTGCGTCAGCTTCAACCCGCCGTGAGGAGGCAGCAGGTTGTCGCAGAGCATGATGTCAATCTTCTGCTCGGTCAGGATCTGGATGGCATCGATCGAGCTGCGGGCATCCATCGCTTTGTTCGCCCCGAATCCGCGCAGCATGCTGTTGGCGAGCATGCACATGTAGGGGCTCGGATCTGCAACGAGGATCACGAGGTCGCGGAGGTTGAGCGTCGCGTTTTTCATCCGGCGTCTTCAGCATTCATGCGCAACAGAAACGACCTCCGCAGCCTATTTGCTATCCGCCGGCCATCCCTGATCGAACTTCGGACGCTTGAACGAATTGAAAGCCGCGCGACGCAAGGTCTTTGACGCAAGACACGGCACCGGCACACGCACCTCAGCGCCTTGAGCCCGAACCGAAGTGGCCGCGCCGAGCGCATCGGCGTCAGGGCATGATTCGCACCTAACAACAGTTGTACAGCCGTTGCACTAACGCAATGATAATGTGGAATTATTGACCAACATTTCGATAACAAGACAGCGCATCTTTACCGGAAATAATCGAGGCGCATTAACAATCGATTAACTCTTGAAGCTGGCCGTGGGCTGCGTCTACTCGTCGCTTTCAGCAATTCGTTGCTGCGGCTCTCAGGTGGCCGAGCCCTGGACCTGAATGTGCACCGGGCGAGCCGGCATGGCTCGCCCGTGCGGCGTCTTGGCGACGCCCACTTCGCTTGGAACGTTTATTGGACGTTAGTCTTCCACGTTGCGCCGCTGCCATTCCAGCTGCCAGCGCCGCTCCTCCCGGTCACTCGCCGACAGTTCCGACTTGGCAGTGTCGGTCGTCGAGAGGCTGAAGGCAGCGAAACGGGCCGCGACTTTTACGTTTGGGGTGGATGGCTCGAAGATCGTCGTGATCATGGTTTCCTCCATGGGCTGGGCCGGGATCGCCGGCTTGATCATGGCCCAACCTAGTTGCAATCACTTGAGTCAGATGTGATTTGCGTCACGCAATCGTCGAATCTCAGGATTGGGGCTCCGCATTGCCTTGAGCCAGAGCCGTGGAGACGTAGAATTCCGACATGACCGTCCTTCACCAAACCTGGTGTCAGCCGCCCCAAGAGCTGCCGTGGCCGCATGACGACGTGCATGTCTGGCGCGCGACGCTCACGTGGCCGGAGGCGGCGGCTCATCGCCTCGAGCAATGCCTGGCGGCAGACGAACGAGACAAAATGGAGCGGTTTCGCTTCGAGAAGGACCGCCGGCGCTATCTCGTTGGCCGCGGGCTGCTGCGATCTCTGCTTGGCCGTTATCTCGATGTGGCGCCACAGGAGCTGCGCTTTGAGACCACGGCCGCCGGCAAGCCGCATCTGGCGACTGGTCAAGGCCAGCTGCAGTTCAACCTGGCGCATTCCGGCGAATACGTGCTGATCGCGATCGCCGATGGCCGCGCCGTTGGGATCGATGTTGAAGAGGTCCGCGACGACTTCGACGCCGGAGAGATTGGGGCGCATTTCTTTTCGCCGGACGAGCAGCGCGAGCTCGAAGCGCTCTCGGGGCGTGCGAGGACCGAGGCGTTCTTTGAGTGCTGGACCCTGAAGGAAGCTTATGTGAAAGCGCGGGGTGAAGGCCTGTCATTGCCGCTTGATCAGTTCGATGTCTCGCTGCGACCGGGCGAGCCCGCACGGCTGATCGCGACACGGCCGGACCCCGCCGAGGCGAGGCGCTGGCAGCTCAGCGGGCTCAGTGTCGCCGACGGCTACAAGGCGGCGCTGGCAGTTGAAGGGCAGGGCTGCACGCTGCGATTTTGGGATTGCCCGGATGAAGTGGCGCGGTTTCAGGCGCCGATCACCAGGTCTTAAAAACCGTCGCGGCGCGGCCTGCTTCATGCAGGGCGCGCCGCGAATGGGGCTACTCGCCAAAGGTTGGTTAACGTCCTGGCTCACGCCGCGAGTGCATTGGCGCCCATGTCGAGCTCGAGGACGCCGGGGACCGCGACGACGGCTTCAGGATGGTTGCCGTTCTCAAACAACGCGAACTTGAGGGCAGCTGCACGGTTAATGAAGAGCCCGCCGATCAGGCCATGCTTCATCTTGGCAACCCAGTTGCCGCGGCGATTCTGGCCAATGAAAAAGAGCGGGGTTTTTTCGATTTTGGTAGGCATTGACGTCTCCTGATCTTCGTTGTTGCGAGCTGATTTCGCCCGTCATCGTGGCGCACCATAAGACCAGCGGGCCTTGGCCGGTGTGATGGCTGGCACAGTTTTCCTCTTTTCGATCAATCGTTTGCGCGGCTTGGAAAGCGGTTTTTTGTGTCTGAAATCACATCGGCTGATTGGATGAGCACCTAGGGTCCCGGAGACAGCGGGCATTGGTTGCCCGCGCCCCACAAAATCCGAGGACGCCATGCTGAACCGAGAGACCACCGCCCCGAAGGCCGACAACGAGATCTTCCTCCGGCTTGAATCCAAAGTGCAGTCGTATGCGCGAAACTTCCCCGCCATCTTCAGTTATGCACGCGGCACCGAGCTGCGCGACGTTCATGGCAAGCGCTATCTCGACTTCCTGGCCGGTGCAGGCTCGCTCAACTACGGTCACAACAACCCTGTCTTCAAGAAGGCTCTGATCGATTACATCGAAACGGATGGCATCACTCACAGCCTCGATCTGCACACCACCGCCAAGGAGCACTTCCTGCAGGCGATGCACGACATCGTGCTCGCGCCGCGCGGCCTGCATGATTACGTCATGCAGTTCACGGGCCCGACCGGCACCAACGCGGTCGAGGCGGCGCTGAAGATCGCGCGCAAGGTGACCGGCCGCACCGGTGTCGTCTACTTCACCAACGGCTTCCACGGCGTGTCCATGGGCGCGCTGTCGGTGACCGGCAACGCCTATCTGCGCGCCGCCGCCGGCGTTCCGCTGCAGAACACGAGCTCGATGCCGTTCGATGGCTATTTCGGCGAAGGCGTCGACACCATGGCGCATTTCGAGCGCATGCTCAGCGACCCGTCGAGCGGCCTCGAGCGGCCGGCGGCCGTGATCCTCGAGACCGTGCAGGGCGAGGGCGGCCTCAACGTGGCCAGCATCAGCTGGCTGCAGCGGCTGCAGGCGCTCTGCAACCAGCAGGGCATCGTTCTGATCGTGGACGACATCCAGGCCGGCTGCGGCCGCACCGGAACCTTCTTCAGCTTCGAGCCCGCGGGCCTGAAGCCCGACATCATCACGCTGTCGAAGTCGCTGTCCGGCTACGGCTTGCCGATGGCCATGGTCGTCATCAAGAAGTCGATGGACGTGTGGAAGCCGGGCGAGCACAACGGCACATTCCGCGGCAACAACCACGCCTTCGTGACGGCGACCGCGGCGCTCGAGTACTACTGGTCGACGCCGGCCTTCGCCGAGAGCGTGCGGGCCAAGGGCGAGCACCTGCGCCGCCGGCTGCAGATGATGGTGGACCAGTTCTCGCCCCATCTCGTCGATGTGCGCGGTCGCGGCATGATGATCGGCGTGCGTTGCGCCGATCCGAAGCGTGCCGCCAGCGTCACCGCACGGGCGTACCGCTACGGCCTGATCATCGAGCGCGCCGGTCCGGACGACGAGGTGATCAAGTGCATGATGCCGCTCACGACCACCGTGGGCGAGCTCGACGAGGGCCTCGACATTCTCGAGCGTGCCATCGCCGAGGAATTCGGCGGCCGCACGATCGATCTGCCGCAAGGCCGCCTGATTGAACGAGCCGGTTGGCCGCCAGCGAATGGCGGCCAACCTTCTTCTTTGAACCCGCATTAACCAAGACCCATCGTGGTTGGGGGGAAACCCAATGCCCAGGACTTCTGCGCTTGCCCGTGTTATCGAATCACGGATGGATCAATCGACACTTTGTGAGGATGTCACGCTCGTCGACGCACGGCATGACAACACTATTCGTTGGCGGACGGGCGAACGCCTGCAGCATCTGTTCGAGCAGCGTTGTGATGAGATTCATGCCGGCAACGGTCCGCACGAAGCCGTCATCACCGAAGGAGCGACATACAGCTTTCGCGACCTGGACAACCGAGCGAACCAGGTGGCGCGCTTTCTGCATCGAGCAGGGTATCAAGTCGGGCGACCGCGTTGCGCTCATGTTCGACAAAGGCGTCCACACCTACGTGGCGCTTCTCGCGGTCCTGAAAGTCAACGCCGCCTATGTGCCGCTCGATGCCAGCTTTCCCAATGAGCGGATCGGCTTCATCCTGAAGGATGCGGGCGTCAAGCGCGATCGTCACCATGTCGGCGTTCCGCGAGAAGCTCACGGGCTTTGCGGCAACGCAGATCTTTCTGGACGCGGCCGACGCGCATGATCGCCGAGAAGCCGGCGGCGCGGCTCGCAGCGCATGAGGTGATGCCGCCCAAGGATGAACTCGCCTACGTGATCTACACCTCCGGCACCACCGGCAACGCCCAAGGGCGTGGCGATCGAGCACGCCAGCATCTGCAATTTCGTGCGTGTGGCCGCCGAGGTCTACGGCATGCGGCAGGGCGACCGCTGCTATCAGGGCATGACCATCGCCTTCGACTTCTCGGTCGAGGAGCTGTGGGTGCCGCTGATTGCCGGCGCTACGCTGGTGCCGGGCAAGGCCGGCGCGAGCCTCGTCGGCAGCGATCTCGCCGACTATCTGCACGAGCAACCACGTCACGGTCATGTGCTGCGTGCCGACGCTGCTGGCCACGATCGAGCGCGATCTGCCCGAGCTGCGCATCCTGCTGGTGTCGGGCGAGGCCTGCCCGCAAAACCTCGTCACGCGCTGGCATCGGCCGGGCCGCACCATCCTCAATGCCTATGGCCCGACCGAGGCAACCGTCACCGCGACGCTGACCGAGCTCTATCCGGACAAGCCCGTGACCATCGGCGGGCCGCTGCCGACCTACACCATCGTCATTCTCGATCCGGACAAGGACGAGGCGATTGCGAACGGCGGTTCCGGCGAGATCGGCATCGCCGGCATCGGGCTTGCGGCCGGCTATCTCAACCGCGACGACCTCACGCAGAAGAAGTTCATTCCCGACTTTCTCCAGATTCCCGAACAACCCGTCCGGGCGCATCTATCGCACCGGCGACCTCGGCCGCATCAACGAGCAGGGCGAGGTCGAGTTCCACGGCCGCATCGACACGCAGGTCAAGATCCGCGGCTATCGGATCGAGCTCGACCGAGATCGAATCGGTGCTGATGCAGCTGCCGCAGATCGCGCAGGCGGTCGTGAACACCTACGAGGTCGAGCCGGGTGCGGTCGAGCTCGTCGCGTACTACACCTCAAGCAGGGCGCGACGGACGCTGCCGCACGGCGAGATCGCGGCGCGCTGCGCAAGCATCTGCCGCCCTACATGGTGCCGGCCTATCTCGAGAAGCTCGCCGTCATCCCGATGACGATCGAGCCACAAGGCCGACCGCAAGACGCTGCCGGCGCCGAAGGGGCCGCGCCTCGCGGTCGGCGAGCGGCACCTTCGTGGCGCCGCGATCGGAGACCGAGGAGACGCTGGCGCAGTGCGCTCATCGAGGTGATGAAGATCGAGCGCGTGTCCGTCGACGACCATTTCTTCCAGGACCTCGGCGCGCCATTCGCTGCTGATGGCGCGCTTCTGCTCCGAGATCCGCAAGCGCATGAACGTGTCGCGTGTCGATGCGCGACATCTACCTCAATCCCGACGATCGCCAAGCTCGCCGAGCATCTGAAGTCGTCGGCCGCCGGAGAGCACAGTCGAGACGCACGCGCGAGCCGCTCCATTCGCGTCGAACCTTCGCCTACTACGGCTGTGGCGCGCTGCAGGCTCCTGTCCTATGTCGCCTACGGCGTCTTCTGGCTGTGGCTGATGACCAGCGGGCTTCGAGTGGAGCTACGACGGCGATCGACAATGTCGCGGTGGCCTACCTGCGCATCGTGGCGTTCGGTGCCGGCTCCTTCGTGCTCTTGAGCGCCATTCCGATCGCCGCCAAGTGGCTGCTGATCGGCCGCTGGAAGGAGGAGGTGATCCCGATCTGGAGCCTGCGCTACTTCCGGTTCTGGCTGGTCAAGGCGCTCATTCGCAGCGCGCCCGGTGGCGCTGCTGACCGGCAGCCCGCTCTACAACGCGTATCTGCGGCTGCTCGGCGCCAGGATCGGCCGCCACACCGTGATCGAGCCGCACGCTCATTCCGGTCTGCACGGATCTGATCTCGATCGGCGACGATACGATCATCCGGCGCGACAGCATCGTTGCTCGGCTACAAGGCGCAGTCGAACTACATCCACACCGGTCCGGTCACCATCGGCGACAATGTCGTTCGTCGGCGAGGCGAGCGTGCTCGATATCAACACCGCGATCGAGGACGGCACCCAGCTCGGGCACGCGTCGTCGCTGCAGGTCGGCCAGCGCGTGCCCAAGGGCAAGCGCTATCACGGCTCGCCCGCGCAGGAGACGACACGCGAACTATTGCACCGTGTCGAGCGATGCCGTGCAGCTCGCTGCGGCGTTGGGTCTATGCCGGCACGCAGCTCGGGTTTGGTCTTGCCGGGCTCGTCCCGCTTGTTGTGCTGGCGCTCTATCACGTGCTGCCGATCGCTTATCGTCGCCAGCAGCGTCACGCTTATCGATCATGCCGCGCCGGGCGCGGAGATGCTTTGGCTCGCCGGCGAGATCATGCTTGTGACTTTCGTGCTGCTGATCGGCTGCGCTCGTGACCGGCCTGCTGATCGTCGTCATCGTGCCGAGGCTCCTCGACCTGTTCCTGCAGGAGGACAAGACCTACGTGCTCTACGGCGTGCACTACTTCATCTATCGGACGATCTCGCGCCTGAGCAACGCGGCCTATCTTCGGCCTGCTGTTCGGCGACAGCTCGCTCATCGTCCACTACCTGAAGTGGATCGGCTACAAGCTGAACAAGGTCGTGCAGACCGGCTCCAACTTCGGCCTCGATCAACGGCACGACATTCCGTACCTGTGCGAGATCGGCACCGGCACGATGGTGTCGGACGGCCTGTCGATGATCAATGCGCCGATGTCGAGCTCGTCGTTCCGGCTCGGCAAGGTGAAGATCGGCGACCACAACTATCTCGGCAACAACATCTACTATCCGGCCGACGGCAAGACCGGCGCGAACTGCCTGCTCGGCACCAAGGTCATGATCCCGATCGACGGGCCGGTGCGCGAGAACGTCGGGCTGCTCGGCTCGCCCTGCTTCGAGATCCCGCGTGCGGTCGAGCGCGACAAGACCATCGGCGGCGATGGATGCCGGTACGTTGCAGGAGCACGTCCGCGCCAAGACGCGCTACAACGTCGTCACGCATGATCGGACTTGTCCTGTCGGCGCTGGTTCTATCTCTTCGCTGTCGCTGTTCTCGCTGTTCGTCGCCGCGCGCTATTTCCCGCTGCACGGCTTCGTATCGGTGTTGGCGTTCGCAGCGTTCACGTCTGATCACCGGCGTCCTGTGGTTCAGCTTCCTCGAGAAGGCGAGCCTCGGCTTCAAGCCGCTCAGGCCGAAGGTCGTGTCGATGTACGACCAGCGCTTCTGGTAGCACGAGCGCACTGGAAGTTCTCCGGCTCGCCGCTCAGCTCGCTGTTCAAGGGCACGCCGTTCAAGAACGTGATGTCGCGCCTCCTGGGCGTCAAGGTCGGCCGCAAGGTGTTCGACGATGGCTGCCGTTTCTTCGACAAGACCCTGATCGAGATCGGCGACTACACCACCCTGAACGACGCTTGCGCCATCCAGGGCCACTCGCTCGAGGAGGGCGTCTTCAAGTCCGACAACATCAGGATCGGCAACGGCTGCACGCTCGGCACGCGCCGCCTTCGTGCACTACGGCGTGCGCATGGGCGACAATGTCGTGCTCGAGCCGGACTCGTTCCTCATGAAGGGCGAGATCCTCGACCCCGGCACCACCTGGCGCGGCAACCCGGCCAGGGCCGTCTCGAGTCCCGTTGCGCAGGCGCGTGCCGCATAAGGCGCGCGCCTCCCCCAGGCGACCGGCGGTCAGCAGAAAAGAACTCTCTCCTTTTCGTTCGGCAGAGAGTTGGAATGCTCTGCACCAGAATGCCAAAAGAGTGGAATATTATTCCATTTGAATGGCTATTTCTCTTCTTATATAGAAAATCATTCTTGTTTAATGGAGCGGCCCGATGCGCTTCTTGCCGGTCTTTCTTGATCTCGCCAGCGGGACCGTGGCGCTTGTAGGCTCCGGTCCGGCCGCGCTCAACAAGCTGCGGCTGTTGCGGGCGGCCGGCGCCAATGTGCGCTGGTATTCCTTGAGCGCAGACGTCGCCGAGGAGGTGCTGCTCGCGAGCCCGCCAACGGGCCGGCTCGAGCTGTCCTTCGCGGATCCGTTGCAGGCCGACTTCTCCGAGTTCGTCGCAGTCGTGTCGGCGGCCGGCGGCGCCCTCGACGAGGGCGTGGCGGAGCGCGCGCGTGCGCGAAATGTCCCGGTGAATGTTGTCGACCGGCCTGACCTCTCGACCTTTGTGTTCCCCGCTGTCGTCGATCGCGGCGACGTCGTGGTGGCGATC
Organism: uncultured Alphaproteobacteria bacterium; assembly: GCA_963745515.1. GTDB lineage: Bacteria > Pseudomonadota > Alphaproteobacteria > Rhizobiales > Xanthobacteraceae > VAZQ01. The sequence continues at coordinate 851,721 of CAVUXO010000001.1, read as the reverse complement.
GGCACCGGCGGCGGCTCGCCGGTGCTGGCGCGGCGCGTGCGCGAGTGGATCGAGGCGGTGCTGCCGGCGCGTATCGGCGAGCTGGCCTCTCTCATGCGCCGCTATCGCGAGCGCTTTGCCGCCGTTCGCCACAAGTCAGTGTCGCCGCGGCGGTTCTGGGAACGGGTCGTCGACGGGCCGATCGGGCAGGCGTTGCTGGCGGGACGCTCGCATGCCGCCGAGGCGGCGCTTACGCGCGCCATCAATGAATCGGCCCTGCCGCAGAAGCGCGCGGAGGAGGGCATCGTCTATCTGGTCGGCGCCGGACCTGGCGATCCCGATCTGTTGACGCTGCGCGCCCTGCAGGCGCTGCAAGGCGCAGACATCGTGTTCTATGACGACCTGGTCAGTGACGCTGTGCTTGACCGGGCGCGTCGCGACGCCGAGCGCGTGTTTGTCGGCAAGCGCAAGGGACAGCCCGGCATCGGCCAAGACGAGATCAACCGGCGCCTGGTCGAGGTGGCGCGCCGCGGTCGCACTGTCGTGCGCCTGAAAGGCGGTGACCCGTTTATCTTCGGCCGCGGCGGTGAGGAGCTCGAGGCTTTGCGCCAGGCGAACATCGCCACCGTCGTAGTGCCCGGCATCACCGCGGCGCTCGGCTGTGCGGCGGAGGCCGGCTTGCCGCTCACCTATCGCAACGAGGCGACGCGCCTCACCTTCATCACGGCGCATCGCGCCGAGGACGCCGTCGCCACTGACTGGTCGTCGCTCGCCGATCCGCAGACCACGCTGGTGGTCTATATGGGGCTCGCTTCAGCAGCGGCCGTTCGTGACGGCCTGATCAACGCTGGCCGCAATGCCAAGACGCCTGCGGGAGTGCTCGCGCGCGGCACGCGGCCGGATGCCCAGAGCGTCGTTGGAACACTCGATGAGCTGCCCGTGCTCGCGCAACAGGCCGGCGACGGGCCGGCGCTGCTCGTGATCGGTGAGGTCGTGGCGCGCTCCGATGCCTGGCGCATTGCCGAAAATCATCTGGCTCAGGAGCTTGCCGCATGACGTCGCCGTTGCAGCAGAAGTTGAGGATCACGGGGCCGGTGGTGGTCACCGCCAACCGGCTCGGCGATGGCGCTGTGATCTATCGCGCCGGCGGCGGGCAATGGAGCACGCGGCTCGAGCAGGCCGAGGTCGTGACCACGGCGGCCGCCGCCACGACGCTCCTGGCAGGCGCAACGGCGGACGACATCAACGCGGTCGGTGCCTATGTGGCGCCGGTGCGTCAGGACGCCGACGGAGCGTTGCAGCCCGGCAACTTGCGCGAGGTGATCAGACACGCCGGTCCGACCATCGCGCTCCCCGGAGTGATCTAGGCAATGTATCTTTACGATGATCTCGATCGCACGCTCGTCACCGAGCGTGCCGCTGAGTTTCGTGATCAGGTGGCACGCCGGCTGTCCGGCGAGCTGACCGAGGACGAGTTCAAGCCGCTGCGCCTGATGAATGGCATCTATCTGCAGCTGCACGCCTATATGCTGCGGATCGCGCTCCCCTACGGGAGCCTGTCGTCGGACCAGATGCGCACGCTGGCGCATGTCGCGCGCCGCTATGACCGCAACTACGGCCATTTCACCACCCGGCAGAACATCCAGTTCAACTGGATCAAGCTCGCCGAGCTGCCGGATGCCATGGACGATCTCGCGCGCGCTGGCCTGCATGGCATGCAGACCAGCGGCAATTGCGTGCGCAACATCACGACCGACCAGTGGGCCGGGGTCGCGCCGGACGAGATCGAGGACCCGCGCGTGTGGGCCGAGATTCTGCGCCAGCACCTGACGCTGCATCCCGAGTTTTCGTTCCTGCCGCGCAAGTTCAAGATCGCGGTCACCGCCGCCGCGCATGATCGCGCCGCGATCCGGGTGCACGATGTCGGGCTGCGGCTGCATCGCAACGGGGCGGGTGAGGTGGGCTTCGAGGTGGTCGTCGGCGGCGGGCTCGGCCGCACGCCGTTCATTGGCAAGACCATCAAGCCATTCCTGCCCAAGCGCGATGTCCTGAGCTACGTCGAGGCGATCCTGCGCACCTACAACCAGTTCGGACGGCGCGACAACATTTACAAGGCACGCATCAAGATCCTGGTGCATGACCTGGGCGCCGAAGCTTTCGCCAAGGAAGTCGACGCTGAATGGCAGCCGATCAAGGATGGCCCGCTGGCGCTCGATCCGGCCGTGGTCGCCGCGGTCGCGGGGCATTTCCGTTACCCGGGCTACGAGACGCTCAGCGACAATCCACCGGAGCTCGCAAAGGCGCGCGCCAGCGATCGCCGCTTCGCCACCTGGTTTGCCAATTCGGCCACCAATCACAAGGCGCCCGGCTACGCCATCGTGACGCTCTCGCTCAAGCCGGAAGGTGGCCCGCCCGGTGACGCCACCGCCGAGCAGATGGAGGCGATCGCCGACCTTGCCGATCGTTATTCCTTTGGCGAGATCCGCGTCGGCCACGAGCAGAACCTGGTGCTGCCGCATGTCGCCCAGCGCGATCTGCCGGCATTGTGGCGGGCGCTCGACGCGCTCGGGCTCGCAACGCCGAATGTCGGGCTCGTCTCCGACATCATCGCGTGCCCGGGTCTCGACTATTGCAGTCTGGCCAACACGCGCTCGATCCCGGTGGCGCAGGAATTGACGCGCCGGTTTCGCGATCTCGATCTCGCGCAGAGCCTCGGCCGGCTGCACATCAACATCTCGGGCTGCATCAACGCCTGCGGCCATCATCACGTCGGCCACATCGGCCTTCTCGGTGTCGAAAAGAACGGCGAGGAGTTCTTCCAGGTGACCATCGGGGGCCAGGCCGACGAGAATGCGGTGCTCGGCACGCTGATCGGACCGGCGGTGCCCTACGCCCAGGTGGCGGATGTGGTCGAGGACATTGTGGAGGCTTATCTCGAGCTGCGCACGCGGCCGGACGAGATCTTTCTCGATACGGTCAAGCGCGTCGGCGTCGAGCCGTTCAGGGAGCGTGTCTATGCGACTCGTTAGAGGAGGGCGGATCGTCGCCGATCAGTATGTACGCGTGCTCGACGACGCGCCGATCCCGGACGGCGTGCCGGTGATCGTGCCGGCGGCGCGCTTTCTCGCGGACGCCGAGGAGATTTTGCGCCGCGAGGCGCCGACCGGCGTGCTGTGGCCGAACAACCGGCGTATTGCCGAGCTCGCGCCACATCTGGATCGGCTTGCGCTGGTCGCGCTCGAGTTCCCGAGCTTCAAGGATGGCCGCGCCTACAGCCAGGCGCGCGTGCTGCGCGAGCAGTTTGGCTTTCACGGCGAATTGCGTGCCACCGGCAATGTGCTGCGCGACCAGTTCCTGTTCCTGCTGCGCGCCGGCTTCGACGCATTCGAGGTGGTGAAGGACGCCGACGCGGCGGTCTTCGCCGAGGCGGTCGCGCGCTACAGCGTGTTCTACCAGCCGGCCGGCGACCGCCGCATCCCGGCGCTGCGCGCACGCCTGCAGCGTCCGCAAACGTTTGCGGCTTGCGAGCGCGTCTGAGCGCTTAGGTGTCGACGTGCGCTCCACCGTCATAGCGGGCTGACCCGGCTCCGCGTCTTGAAGCATGCTGAAGATCGAAGACGTGGATGCCCGCGATAAGCGCGGGCATGAGCGGAGAATTCGCGACGCAGCCGATCGGCAGAGCTGCGCTCGCTGCTCACTTCGCCGCCCTTAAGCACCTTGCCCCATTTGTCCTCGATCGCGCGCGCCTCGTCCTGCGAGAGCGCCGAGGTCGTGCGGAAACTTGTCCTTCCACGCAAACGGCCGGCAGGCCTCGATGATCGCCTTCGAATGCGAGGTGACGCCGCGCGCCTTCGCGTCGGGCGGAATCCGCGGATCGAGCGCCGAGCTCCAGGCGTTGCGCACGATATCGATCTGCTCCGACGGCTCGCAGCGCGTCGTGACCGCCCACATCACGTCGGCCAGGTTGGACGGATCGACGTCGTCGTCGACCACGACCACGAGGCGCCCCATGTAGCTGTTGGCGGCGGCGATCAGGGCGGCACGCTTGGCGTGGCCGTCGTAGCGCTGGCGCAGCGCCACGACCGTCATGAGCTGGGCGACGTGCTGCCAGACGCCGACCACGTCGGTGACGCCGGCGGTCTCGAGATTGCTCCAGATGCTGGCGGCGCGGAACGGCAGCCCGAAATGAAAGCGCGGCGGCTTCATCGGCGGCGAGCCGAGCAGGATCGGATCGTTGCGGTGATGGACCGCGGTGACATTCATCACCGGGCAGGGCCGCTTGTCGGCGGCGTAGTAGCCGGTGAACTCGCCGAACGGTCCTTCCAGCAGCGTCTCCTGGCTCGGCGGCACGAGCTCGCCTTCGAGGATGATCTCGGCGTGCGCGGGCAGCGGCAGCCCCGTCGCCGCGCCCGTCGAACACCTCGATCGGCGCGCCCTTGATGGCGCCGGCGAAATCGTACTCCGAGGCGCCTTCCGGCAGATATTCGAAGCCCGCGATGAACAGCGCCGGGTCCTCGCCATTGACCACCGCAACCGGGCAGGGCTTGCCCTGGTCCCAGTATTTCTTCGCGATGATGGCGCCGTGGCGGCCCGGGTGATCGAACTGGATCGTCACCTTGGTCTTGCCGTGCACCTGCACGCGATAGATCGAGGCGTTGATCCAGCCGCCGTCGGGATCGCGCATGATCACGAGCGAGCCGGTGCCGATGTAGCGACCGCCGTCGCTCGCGTGCCAGATAGGGCGCCGGAAGCTTGCCAAGATCGACCTTGTCGCCGCGGTCGGAGTTCTCGAGCACCGGTCCGTCCTTCACCATGACCGGCGCCATCGGCGTGAGTGTCTGGCGCTTCACCATCCAGGCCTTGAGCGCGTCGAGCGGCCGCAGCGCCGGGTCGAGCCCGAGCGCAAGCGCGGCGCGCTGCGGGCTCATGGTGGCGTTGGTGAAGACCCGAAAGCCCGGGCGCGTAGCCCTTGATCCGGTCGAACAGCAGCGCCGGGCATTCGGGCAGCCCGGCCGCGACCTCGGTGATGCCGCCGATCTCGTGGTGCGGGTCCGCCCCGGCGACGCGCCGCAGCGCGCCGAGCTTCTCAACCGCCGTCGATGAAGTCGCGCAGGTCCCGATAGGTCACGTCGTTTCGCCTGCCCAGTCGACAACGTGCTTGTTTGCCCCACCGTGATTGACGGATATCGGATCCAAGAGCAGACGGAGCGATCGGAGAGGCATGGACGCTGCGCAGATCACCGGCCGAGCAAGGCGGCACGTCATTGCGAACCGGTGCGGAGTATCTGCGGTCGCTGCAAGATGGCCGGCAGGTCTTCGTCGACGGCGAGGCGGTCGCCGACGTCACCGGCATCCGGCCTTCCGCGAGGCGGCGCGCTCGCTCGCGCGCCTCTACGACATCGCGGCGGCGCCGGAAAACCGCGAGCGGATGACGTTCACGTCGCCCAAGACCGGCGCGCCGGTGCTGCGCGCCTATCAGATCCCGCGGACGCATGCCGACCTGCGCGCCCGGCGGCTGTTCTCGGAGACCTGGGCGGAGGCGACCTTCGGCCTGATGGGCCGCACGCCCGACCATGTGGCGGGCTTCTTCTGCGGCTACGCCGCGGTGCCGAGCGTGTTCGCGGCCGGCGGCCAGCAGTTCGCCGACAACGTGGTCGCGTTCTACGAGCAGCATGCGCGACGAGCACCTCTATGCTCAGCTACGCGATCGTGCCGCCGCAGATCGACCGCAGCAAGCCCGCGCACAAGCAGAGCGATCCCACGCTCTATGCCGGCGTGGTCAAGGAGCGCGACGACGGCATCGTGATCGCGGGCGCGCAGCAGCTCGCGACCGGCGGCGTGTCTCTCCGACTACATCCACCTGAGCTGCATCCATCCGCTGCAGCCGGGCGACGAGAACTACGCCAACTGCGTGGCCGTGCCGGTCAATGCGCCCGGCCTCAAGCTCTATCCGCGCCGGCCGTTCGCGACTCACGCGCACGAATTCCTTCGACTACCCGCTGTCGCAGCCGGTTCGACGAGTCCGACAGCTACGTCATCTTCGACAACGTGTTCGTGCCGTGGGAGAACGTGTTCATCTATCGCAATCTCGAGGTCACGCGCGACCAGTGGTGGAAGACGCCGTCGCATCTCTACGGCAACCATCAGGCGCAGGTGCGCTACGTCACCAAGCTGCGCTTCATGATCGGGCTCGCCAAGCGCATGAACGAGATGACCGGCAACGAGGCCAATCCGGCCGTGCAGATCATGATGGGCGAGCTGGCGGCGCTGGTCGTCGATCGTCGAGATCATGCTGCTGGCGCACGAGACGACCGCGCCGATCGAGAACGGCGTGCTGTGGCCGTCGAAGACGACGCTCTATTCGGTGATGGCGCTGCAATCGGAGATGAACGGGCGGATGCTGGAGATGATCCGCGAGCTGGTCGGGCTCCGCGATGATCACGCTGCCGTCGTCGCTCAAGGACTTCGACAATCCGGAGATCGCGCACGACATCGAGCGCTACATGCGCTCGGCGCTCGATCGGACGCGCGGAGCCGCGTCGCGCTGATGCGGCTGCCTGGGACTTCATCGGCTCGGAGTTCGGCAGCCGCCATCAGCAATACGAGAAGTTCTATGGCGGGGCATCGTTCGTGGTGAAGCAGAACGTCTATCGCAACTACGATTTCAAGCGCGCGACCGCCCTGGTCGATGCCGCGCTCGCGCTGCCGCCGGTCGAGACGGAGTAGGATCGGCAGTGACTCTCGTCTTGTCGTCCCCGCGAAGGCGGGGACCCATACGCCGTATCGTTGCGATATGGCACTGCCTCGATAGACCGAAAGCTTGGTGGCTATGGGTCCCCGCCTTCGCGGGGACGACACCGAGAAATCAGTCGCGCGCCGTGAAATCAATCACGCGCGGAGAGCATCAGCCCTTGAACACCACCTCGGGCCGCGAGAAGAACGAGTACATCGCGTCGTAGAAGCGCATGTAGTTCTTCGACGTCGCGGCCGCGTGGGCGATGCCCGGCATCATGACGTATTCCTTGTCCGGGTTGGGCAGCAGCCGGAAGAACTCGAGCAGGTCCTCGTCGCTGGCGATGCCGTCATGCTGTCCGCGCAGGATCGCGGTCGGCACCGTGATCTTGGTCGGGTCGCAGACCGGGAGGTTCTCGCACATGTCGATATAAGTGCCGTTCGGCACCGTCGTCTCGATGGCCAGGATGGCGTCGACATAGGGCTTCATGCGGCTCTGCATCGCGGTCTCGGAATGATCGCGCGTCATCGTGCTCATCAGGAAGGCGGGATCGATCGGGCGCGTCACGCTCGACTTCCACTGTGAAAGCTTTTCGGCGCGCTTCTTCAGCGTCGGGCTGCCCTTGCCGGTATAGACCATGGCGTCGAGCGCCAGCCGCTTCACGCGGTCCGGGTGATGCTGAGCGAACAGCGCCGCGCGCAGCGCGCCCGAGGAGAAGCCGACCAGCATCAGCGGCCCGGTGTTGCGCGTCTTGAAGATGTAGTCGGTTGCGGCCAGCAGATCGGGCACGCCTTGTGCCACGGTTGCGAGATGGTCGGCCGGCTTGTCGGAGCGGCCATAGCCGAGGAAGTCCATGCGCCAGATGTCGAAGCCACGGCTGGCGAACCAGTCGGGGATCGACGCATCGGGATCGCCCGGGATCTGCAGGTCGAAGCCCTGCGAGCCCATGGACGAGCCGTGGACCAGCAGGATGGTCGCCTTCGGCGGTCCTGAGACCGAGCGCTTCTCGGCCATGAACAGCTTCTTGCCGTTCGACTGGGTCCAATGCTCCTGGCTCGGCACCGAGCGGGTCGTCACGGTCGCGTTCATGGCATCTCCGTCCTTGTCTTGTCTGGGTGCCGGCACCGCCGGCTTTCTCGTTTGGTTTGCTGTATCGCGCGGGGAATGGCGCGGCAAGGGATCGCCGGCGGCTAGATGCCGAGGCTCTTAAATACCCATGCCCTTGAGCTGGAATTCCGGATAGCGAAGGCCGGCCGCCGCGTTGGGTGGGAAGGCCTGGCTCAACCGGCCCAGGTCGGCTTCCGACAACGCGATCCGGGTCGTGTTCTCCTTGAGATACTTGCGCGTCTTGTTACCGGGAATGGGGACGATGTCGTCTCCCTGCGCGAGAATCCAGCTCAGGGCGACTTGCGCCATGCTGGCCTTGTGGGCCTGCGCAATCTCCCGGAGCGGGCCAAGCAATCCGAGATTGTGCGTGAAGTTGTCGCCCTGGAAGCGCGGGTGTTCGTGACGCCGGTCCTTCGCCCCCATAGCGTCGGGTGCCTGGATCGAGCCGGTGAGGAAGCCGCGCCCGAGCGGGCAGTAAGGCACAAGCCCAATCCCGAGTTCCCGCAGCAGCGGTATCATTTGCTGCTCAAGATCCCGGGTCCACAGCGAGTACTCGGTTTGCAGAGCCGAGATAGGATGTACGCGATGCGCGCGCCGGACGGTGTCCGGCCCGGCCTCGCAGAGCCCGAGATAACGCACCTTGCCTTGCTCGATGAGGCGCGCCATCGCGCCGACCGTGTCCTCGATCGGCACGCCCGGATCGACGCGGTGCTGATAGTAGAGATCGATGACGTCGACGCCGAGCCGCTTGAGGCTCTCGTCGCACGCGACCGGCACATAGTCCGGACGCCCGTTGGTGAGGCCGCGCTGGCTGCCGGTGCGCACGTTGCCGAACTTGGTGGCGATGATCGCCCGGTCGCGCCGGTCTTTGACGGCGAGCGCAATCAGCTCTTCGCTCTTGCCGTTGCCGTAGATGTCGGACGTGTCGAAAAAGTTGATACCGAGGTCGATGGCTGCATGGATCGTGCGGACGCACTCCTCGTCATCGGCGGCGCCATAGTTGCCCGCGAAGCCGGCGCATCCCATCCCGACAGCGGAGACCTGCAGCCCCTGTCGGCCCAATTTTCTTGATTCCATTGTGTCACCGGGAGTTTGGCGGGCGCATTATGCAGGCCCTTGGGGAGGGCCGGAGAGGGGCGTACCGTATTGCCCCTCGCAAAAAATGCAACCCGGGACGCTCGGCCGCTGCACGTTGCCGCATGGCAAGGGGCTGCAGCCATGTTGCCCTCTGTCGGGTTTGATGGCCAAATCGAGTGGCTGCAACGACATCGGGTAGGTGCAACTGCCCGCTGAAGGGAGGAGACCAAAGATGACACCGTGTCCGAACGGCCGAGCCTTCGCTGCGGTTGTTGTCGCCAGTGTCCTGGCCTGCTCTGCACAGGACGCGAACGCCCAAGCTAACGCCCCAGCTGTTGGCGATTTTTATCGCGACAAGCAGATGCAGATCATCGTGCGGTCGTCGCCGGGTGGAAGCTACGACCTCTACTCCCGGCTCGTGGCGACCCACATGATGAAATACATCCCGGGCAATCCGACCTTCATCACGCGCTACATGACCGGCGCCGCGGGCATCCAGGCTGTCAATTTCGTCGAGAATGTCGCTCCCAAGGACGGCACCGTGTTCACCATCGTGAGCAATGGACTTCCGGCCGATCAGGCTCTTGATCTGGCCGACGGCCTGAAGGTTGACATGGGCAGGCTCAACTGGATCGGCAATATCACGAGCTCGAACGAAGTGATGGTGGCCTGGCACACGGCACCGGTCAAAACGTTCGCTGATGCCAAGTCGACGCCGCTGATCATCGGGGCGGCCGCGGTCTCCTCGGTCGGGACCAAGTTCGGTGCCGTCGCCAACAACCTGTTGGGGAGCAAGTTCAAGGTCATCTATGGCTATCCGGGCGCGTCTGATCTCAATCTTGCGATGGAGCGCGGCGAAACCCAGGGCCGCTCGTCGGGACTTTGGGCGACCGTGAAGGCGACGACGCCGCACTACATCGCCGAGAAGAAGGTCCGCGTCCTGGTGCAGATCGGCTTGAAACGGGATCCCGACCTGCCGGACGCGCCGCTCCTGGTCGAGCTTGCCGAGAACGCCGAGCAGAAGGCCATCCTGGAATTCATCACCAAGTGCGCGATTGTCGGTCGCCCGTTCGCGGTGGGCTCCGGTGTGCCGAAGGAGCGCGTGGCCATGCTGCGCCAGGCCTTCGATCGGGCCGTGGTTGATCCGGAGTTTCTGGCGGAAGCCGAGCGGATGCGAGCCGAGATCAGCCCGGTCAACGGGCAGGATCTGCAGCAGCTGATCTCTGACATTGTAGGCGCTTCTGCCGAAATTAAAGCCAAGGCCAAGAAGGCCATGGAGCTGCGGCCGTCCGACGGCCAGAGCGTTGGGCGATAGCCGTCCACCGCATTCTTGCGCTACATGTATCGCCCGCACGTATCGTCGCGCCGTGAAGTCCGGTGAGCGGCTTCATCATGATTGAAAGAATCCTGCAGTGAACGAACGACGCACCGATGAGAAGGGCATGGTGGCGTGCCCCGCGCCCGATCCCAATCCCAAGCGTCCGGGGCTGCCGTTGCCGGCCGGTGCGTGCGACTGCCACGCCCACGTGTTTGACGGTGCGCGCTACGCGTATCAACCCAATCGCGGCTATACCCCGCCCGATAATCCGGTGACGCGGCTGCTGGCGCTGCACGACACGCTCGGGATCGCGCGCGGCGTTGTTGTGCAGGCGAGCGTGCATGGCATCGACAACGCAGCCGTGCTGGATGCCGCTTCGGCGCACCCGCAAAGGCTGCGGGCAGTGGCGGCCGTCACCGAGGAGGTGACCGATGCCGAGCTCACCCGCATGCATGCGGCCGGTGTGCGTGGCATCCGCATCAATCTGGTCGACCGCGGCGGCATGCCGTTCCGCTCGCTTGACGCGCTCATCGAGATGGGAGGGCGCATCCGCGATCTCGGCTGGCACGTGGAATTTCTGGTGCACGTCGAGAGCGCGCCCGAGTTGCGCACCATCATGACCCGCCTCACGGTGCCGGCGATTGTGGGCCACGTCGGCTACACCAAAATAAGCGCCGGGCTCGACCATCCCGGCTATCGCGACTTTCTCAGCCTGCTGCGTGACGGCTATGGCTGGGTGAAGCTCACCGCGCCCTATCGGATCTCGGTACAGAAGGCGCTTCCTTACGACGACGTGATCCCGTTCGTGCGCGCGGTGGTCGAGGCGGCGCCGGATCGCGTCGTTTGGGGCTCGGACTGGCCGCATGTGATGCTGACCAATCCGATGCCGAACGATGGCGACCTCGTCGATCTGCTAAGCGCGTGGCTGCCCGAAGCGGAGCTACGGCATCGCATATTGGTGGACAACGCAGAGAGACTCTACTGGTCCTAGGGGCGGCAAGAGACTGGACTTGTGTTGGCCGTGAGTTGCGAAGGTGCGTGCCCCACGGTTCCCTCCCCCCTTGTGGGGGAGGGACAGGGAGAGGGGTGGCGATAGAGCACCGAGCGCGAGGTCTCTCTCGTGACTCGAGAGCAATGGCTGCCTGCTTTGTTGATTGCAAAAGAAACAAAGGCAGTGCGTGTTGTACCCCTCTCCCTGTCCCTCCCCCACAAGGGGGGAGGGAACGTTGTGGCACCGCTCTGCTCAACCGCAACGCTGCATTCGCGTACATGCTCACAGAGGTGCGCTTGCCTTAGTGCGGTTTCCGCGCGCGCCTACATCGTCCAGGCGTTGTCCGGGTCTTCTTCCGGCACGAACACCGCTTCAACCTCGATCGAAAGATCGCCTTTGATTTCGACCGGACGGCCCGGCGCCTCGTAGGCTGCCTTCCAGACGTGGAGATCATACGTGCCCTTCGGCATCATCACTTCAGCGATGCCGGCAGGATCGGTCGTGCCCCGGAAGGGACCGAGCCGGACCTGCACGTCCGCGATCGGCTCTTTGCTCTTCTGCTCCACGACTTTCACGGTCAACCGATGCTCCGGCTGCCGTGACACCATAGCGCTGAACTCGGCGCCCGTGCCGTCGTGCGGAAGCGCCAGGCCCTCGGCCGCAAACCGGACCGACCATTTGTTGAGGCCTTCCTCGGCAGGTGCGGTCAATTCCACTTCATCCCAGTAGAGCGCGGCCGTCCCGGGAAACGGTGTCTCCCGCAGGCGCCCGCGTGCCGCGATCGCGCCGCTTGCGTCATGCACCGCGATGTCGAGACCCTTGAGATCGCTGTTGGCAGCGGACTTCGCTCCAACCTTGATAGTGAAAGGCTGTCCCACCAGCACCGGCGAGGGAATGTCCCATACGGCGAGGCTCGTTCCATGCGGGATGGTGTTGATGGTGAGTGCGAGCGAGCATCCGTCATGGCGAATGCCGTCCGCCTCGTGCGGTGCAAATGCGATGCGCCAGGTCTGCGGTCCGGTCTGGCACGGTGCCGTGAGCGTGATCTCGGCGCTTTCGTTGCTGCCGGAATCGCAGGTCGCGAGCGTGCACGCGCTCTCGTCGTCACCGGGTCCCAGGATCGTGAATGGCAGCCCGCAAAGATCGCAGCCGGCCGAGCATGTCACCGTGACCTTCACGGTGACATCGGAGCCGGCGGTGATCTCCGCCGGCGCCGGTTCACTCAACGCGATCGCAGTCGAATGAGACTCTGTTGTCATCGCGGCTCATTCGATCGTGGCTGGACGCAAACGCTCACGTGGTGCGGCTGGCCGCATGCCGGCCGGCGACGCGTCCGAAGGTGAGGCAGCGAGCGAGGCCGTGCTGCGCGAAGCCGCCCTGGCACTCGCCGGCCGCATAGAGTCCCTGGATGACCTCGCCGCGGATGTCGATCACCTCGCAATTGGTGTTCGTCCGCAGACCCGTGAGCGTGTCGTGCAGGATCGGCGTCGTCCAGGCCGCATAGAACGGCGGCTTCTCGATCTTGTACAGCGGCTTCGGCTTCTTGAAGTCGGCATCCGCGCCGGCAACGACGAACGAATTGTAGCGGTTCGACCGTCTCCTGCAGCACCGCGCCCGAGATCGGCTGCTTCTGGTAGGGACTTTTGATCTTGCCGGCGAGCTCGGAGATCGTGTCGGCGCTGAAGAAATAGCCGTCGGGATCGACGTTCGGCGGCTTAGTCTTCCATTTCTCGCGCGCCGCGCCGTCGGCGTCGAAGATCGCCCAGATCGGACCGCCGCCGTTGAGCTTCGACTTGTCGCCGTGCCAGGCCATGCAGGCGGCAAAGAAGTTGTAGGAGCCGTCAACCTCGTTCCAGAACCGCTTGCCGTTCTGGTTCACGAAGATGACGTTCTGCCAGTCCTCCACGCGTGAGACCGGTTGCGCGCGCCAGCTGGAACATCGGGCTGTCGGTCTCGTAGACCAGCGAGCTGTAGCCCCAGCGGCAGCCGATGTGGCGGGTCTTGGTGATGGCGGCGCCGCCGTCGCGGGTCTGGCAGGCGGTCGCCCACAGCGAGGCACCGATGTCCATGGCGGCGAGCTCGCCATCGGCGCCCTGATGCACCCACGGCTCGCACGCCTGCTGATATTCCTCGGTCAGCCGCGGATCGAACATGCGGCGGAAGTTCACGTTGCCGGTGTGGCCGCCGGTAGCGATGATGACGCCCTTGCTTGGCCTTGATGTTCACCGGATTGGTCCCGTTCATCGCCGTGATGCCGAGCACGCGGCCGGAGTTCGGCTGCTCGCGGATGATGCTCTGTCATCTTGTGGCGCAGCAGGATCTGCGCGCCCTTCTTGCGCGCGCTCGCCTCCAGCCGGCGCACGAGCCCGGAGCCGTTGCGGTTGCGACGTGGAGCGACGATTTCGCTCGGAACGTGCCATTCGACGGTGACGAACGTGCGCGGAATGGTCGACGCCGCTTCCGGGCCGATCATCTTGTCGATGAACTCGACTCCGTTCTCGACCAGGAAATCGTAGGTCGGCACGTTCTCGTCGGCGAAGACGCGCACCAGATCGCGGTCGCTGTAACGGCTGGAATTGCTGTCGAAGCGCACCCAGTCGGCATAGACCTGGTCGGCGCGTATCCTTGATGCCGTGGCTTCTGCTGGATGGCGTTGCCGCCGCCGAGATGCAGCCGCCCGCCGCTCAGCATGCCGCGGCCGCCGATGTCGTAGTTTTCCTCGACGACGATCACCGATGCGCCGTGATCGCGTGCCGTGATGGCGGCCGGCAGGCCCCGCGACGCCGGCGCCGATGACGACCACGTCGGCCGTCAGATCCCATCGGGTCTGCGCTTGGGCGTCGGTTGCGGTCGCGCCGGTGAGTGCTGCGGCGCCAACGCCGGCAGCGGCGCCCTTCGACAGAAAGGACCGGCGGCTCAGGGCAGGCGGAGCCCCATTCTTGTCGTTGCGATTCTGCGTGCTCATCGTGTCCTCCCCGTATGGCCGGTTCTGTCTGGGCGCGATCTTGACATCACCCACGGCCGGGTCAAGACAACATCCGGACGCAGGTTCAACAAGCTTCCGCGCCGGCGGCGGCTGGCCGAATTCGAGGTTGGTATGGTTGGCGGCCGCGCCTTGCTCATTCTTATCATGGCCTTGATCGTGGCTGTGGCGGCCTCGGGTCTGAGCGTGCGCCCGGCGCAGGCCGACCACCGCTGTGATCCGATTGGCGAGCCGGGCTGGCAGATTGTCCCGAGCCACGAAATCGTGAACCAAGTCGACGGTGCGCCCTATCGGGAGGAGACAGGCTGGTTCATCGACCGTACCGTCACGGTTCTGCCGTTGTGCAACTACTTCGACGAAATCGGCAATTACAGCCTGCGCTCCTATTCGCTCTCCCCGCGAGCGACGACGGAGAAGATCGGCATCTGTCGGACCGATGCCGGCGGTGCGAGCATCGCAATCCAGCCATACCGCTGGCCCCTGTCCGCCGCGGTAGCCTCGACAGTTGTAAGAGCCGGGGTCGGGGCCTATCTCTCCGGCTTGAGCTGTGGTGAGGACAACATGGTTACCATGACCGTTCAGGACGCGCCCGTCACCGTCGAGGCGCACGCGTCAACTATCTCCACGACACTGGCATGATGCCCTCCGTGTACACCGGCGGTCCGGGATCCACCGTCGTCCGGTCGGAAAGCCTTAGCGATCCGCGTCGCGTGACGATGCACAATGGCCGGCTCGAGACCGGCGGGTTCGTGCTCGATCGCGAGGGCTTTCGCTTCGTTCGTCACGACACCAAGGTCGTCGACTTCAACAACGAGGACGAGGTGCGGCGCGTCTACTACCCGGAGATGGAAGCGCTGGTGAAGGCCGAGACCGGTGCTAAGCGTGTCGTCGTTTTCGATCATACCCTGCGGACCGCCGACGAGGAGGACCGCCAGACACGCAAGCTGCGCGAGGTCGTCCAGCGTGTGCATAATGACTACACCGAATGGTCGGGGCAGCAGCGTGTGCGCGATCTGTTGCCGGACGAGGCAGAGGAATTGCTCAAGCGCCGCTTTGCGATCGTGCAGGTGTGGCGGCCGATCCGCCATCCGGTCGAGACCTTTCCGCTCGCCATCTGTGATGCGCGCAGTGTTGCCCCGGAAGATCTCGTGGTTTCGGAGCGTCGCTACCCAAACCGGATCGGGCAGACCTATGCGGTCACCTACAATCCCGAGCATCGTGTGGTACTGGTTCCCGCTGATGCAGCGTGAGGAGGCACTCGTCTTTAAGGTTTATGATTCCTTGCGGGACGGCCGGGCGCGCTTTACGGCGCACACCGCGTTCGATGATCCGACTGCGCCAGCGGGCGCGCGGCCGCGAGAGAGCATCGAAATCCGGACGCTGGCGTTCTTTTGAGCAATCGCGTGCTCGTTCGCTGCGCCGCTCGCACCTCGAAGCATGTTTCGTTGCAGTGCATTAAGTCGGCCTTAGCCAAGAAAATTATGGTGCCATAGTAGATTAAGCGGCCCGCAATCATAAGCGGCGCAGGATTGGCGATGACAGTTCAGCATCGCTTGGTCCAATGGCTCTGAATATCCTGCGCTTGCCCAGATTGATCGCCGAGCGGCGCAGCACCGCGATTCTCGGCATGCTGATCATTGGCATGCTCTGGGCAGGAATTGCATTCCGGCACTTCAATGGGCTCGAAGCGGATCTGCAGCTGCATGCCATTGCGACGTTGTTGACGTTTATCATCCTTGCCGCCATGGAGCGGATGCTGCGTGCCGAAGCGAGAGCGCATCAGAAGGCGGAGCAGCTGCGCCTGACCCTGGAGCACATGAACCAGGGCATCATGCTGGTCACGCCGGACCAGCAGATTCCCATCATCAATCGCAGATGCGTCGAGCTCTTGGACCTGCCGCCGCAGATGATCGAAAGCCCGCCACGTTTCGACGAGCTGACCAGGTATCAGGCCGAGGCAAGCGGTGTGGCGGAGGGAGGGCTCCCGTCTTCGCAGTCGGTGCTCGATATCGCCGGCCCCGGGCAGGTGCTGGTCAGTGAATACAGGCCTTCGAACGGCAAAGTCATTGAAGTGTGCAGCGATTGCCTGCCCGACGGCGGCATCCTGCATACGTTCGCCGATATCACCAAGCGGCGCGAGGCGGAAGCGCATATCGCCCGGCTTGCGGCCGAAGACCCCCTCACCGGCCTGCCCAACCGGCGTGTGTTCAGTGCTGCACTTGATCAGATCAGCGGCCAGCGGTCGGACTCTCGGCAGACTGACGAATTTGCCGTGTTGTTCCTCGATCTCGATCGCTTCAAGGCGGTCAACGACACGCTCGGCCATCGCATCGGTGATCGGCTGCTGCAAGAGGTGGCCAAGCGGTTGGAATGGTCGCTCGGATCGAACAGTGTCCTGGCCCGGCTCGGCGGCGATGAATTCGCGGTGATCGTGCCGACGTTTGTCTCGCGCGCAGCGCTGGAAGCGTCGGCGCTGCGGCTCGCGAAGGCTATCAGCGAGCCCTACGAGCTCGACGGTCATCGGGTCTGCACCAATGTCAGCATCGGCATTGCGGTCGGGCCCGGCGATGGCGAGAGCGTCGACGATCTACTTATGGCGGCCGATCTCGCACTCTACGCGGTCAAGGCCACCGGCCGCGGGACCTATCGGTTTTACGACAAGTCGATGAACGAGGAGCTCAGCGACCGCCGCCATATCGAGATGGATTTGCGCGAGGCCGTTGCGCGCGACGAGCTGTCGCTGCACTACCAGCCGATCATCGACTTGCAGCGCAATGTCATCACGGGCTTTGAAGCGCTTGCGCGGTGGAAGCACCCGGTGCGAGGCATGATCCCGCCGGGCGTCTTCATCTCGGTGGCGGAAGACACGGGCCTGATCCTGCAGCTTGGTGAGTGGGCACTGGCGGAAGCATGCCGCCAGGCGAGCGAATGGCCTCATCATCTTCGTGTCGCGGTCAACTTGTCGCCGGTCCAGTTCTCGTCCCCCAATCTGTACGACACGATCGCGGGCATTCTCTCTGCCTCAGGCCTGGCGCCGGATCGCCTCGAGCTCGAGATCACCGAGCGGGTCTTCATGGAGAACAGCGAGCGCACGCTTGCGATCCTGCACCAGCTCAAGAGCCTTGGCGTGCGCATCGCGATGGATGATTTCGGCACGGGCTACTCGTCGCTCAGCTACCTGCGCAGCTTCCCCTTCGACAAGATCAAGGTCGACCGCACCTTCATCTCGGGCGTGGTCGAGGGGGTCGAGCATGCCGCCATCGTGCAGGCCGTGGTCAGCCTTGCCCGCGCGCTCGGCATGGGGACGATCGCGGAGGGCGTCGAAACGCGCGATCAGCAAAACTCCGATCCTGGCGCTGGGCTGCGATGAGGCGCAGGGCTATCTGTTCAGCGCGCCGGTGCCGGTCGAGCAGGTTCCGGAAATGCTGGCGTCGTGGGCGCTTAAGCAGCCGACCAAGGAGACGCCCAAGCAGCGAACCATGGCGGCCTAGCTGGCTGGCGCGCCGGCGAGCCCGGCTGCCGGCCTAACCAGTTGCCCTGGGTTTGGAAAAATCCTGCGCCTGCGCGCCCGGCGGCGATGTGCGAATTGTCGCTCCGGGCGGCCGCCTGTCGCTTGTCTGTAGCCTGGGCGCGCGTCCCTGCTATCCTGGCGAGGGTATAAACAAGGATCGCCACAACAGGGAACGCCACATGTCAGCCTTTCGACGCCTCCTCGCCGCCGCCGCCGTCATGGCGGCTGGCCTGCAGGGATCCGATGCCAGCGCGCAGACGCCGGAGCAGTTCTATGCAGGCAAGGCCATCGACTTCATCATTGGCTATCCGCCCGGAGGCAGCAACGACATCTGGGCGCGGCTGCTCGCGCGCCACATCGGCAAGCACATCCCGGGCAAGCCGGTGGTCGTGCCCAAGAACACCCCGGGGGCGGGGAGCTTCCTGGCGGTGAACACCGTCTACGGCGCGTCGCCGAAGGATGGCACCGTCCTTGCGATCGGGGCGCCCACGACCGCGCTTGATGAGAAGCTCGGAACACAGGGCGTTCGCTTCAAGACGGCGGAGCTCAATTGGGTGGGCCGCGTCGATTCACTCATCAATATCGTGTTCATGTGGAATACCTCGAAGGTGAAGACATTCGCGGATGCGCAGCAATACGAGTTGACGCTATCGGGCACCGGTGCGGGGTCGACGGTCTCGATCTATCCGACCGTCATGAACAACGTGTTCGGCACCAAGTTCAAGCTGATCATGGGCTACAAGGGATCGGCTGACGCTCAGCTCGCGGTTCAGCGCGGCGAGGTCGAAGGGCATTCGACCTCATGGGTGGCCGTGAAGGTTGGACATCCGGAGTGGTTGCCGAGCAAGCAGATTTCGATCCTGGTGCAGTTCTCGCTCAACCGCCACCCCGAGCTGCCCGACATACCCACCGCAGTCGATCTCGCCCGCAGCGACGAGGAGCGGAAAATCCTCAGCGCCATCATGGTCGCGGCGGAGGTTGGCTCTGCCTTCTTTACGACGCCCGGCGTTCCGCCCGATCGGCTCAATGCACTGCGCCGGGCCTTCGATGCGACGATGCAGGACAAGGAGTTCCTGGCCGACGTCGAGAGGACCAGGCTTACGGTTTCACCGATGAAGGGCGAGGATCTGCAACAGCTCGTCAAACAGGTGAGCGAGCTGCCGCCGCAACTGTCGGACAAGGTCCGACAAGCCTACACAGCCAATCAGCATTGATAGCTGGCGGTGTTGCTTCGCAATGTTCGCATCCTCTAGGCGTCATGGCCGGGCTTGTCCCGGCCATCCACGTCTTGGATGAGAACTCACGAAGTAAGACGTCGATGGCCGCGACATAAGCGCGTTCAAGCGCGTCTTCGACGCGCTATGCGCGGGCATGACGAGTTAAACACCCAATGAATCGCCATCCCGCTACAGCCCCGCAAGATTATAGCGCGAGAAGTCGTGGCCTTCCTTGACCACGAACTCGAGCAGGAACGGCGAGCCCTTCTCGGTCACGCCGACCGCCTCCTTGATCGCCGGCACGATGTCGGCCGGCTTCTCGACGCGCGTGCGACGCGACGTTGAGTCCCTCGGCCACCTTGGTGTAGTTGCCGCTGACGGTCATCGCGCCGTACTTCTTGTCCGAGATCTTGAGCTCCTCGCGCTCGGCGCCCATGACGCCGTTGTTGAACACGACGGTGAGGATCGCGATCTTGTTGCGCGCGGCGGTCTCGATGTCCATGCCGGTCATGCCGATCGCGGCGTCGCCCATCACGTTGATGCAGAGCTTGTCGGGCGCGGCGAGCTTCGCGCCCATGGTGATGCCGAGCCCGTAGCCGAGCTGCGTCGACTTGCCCCAGCCCATGTAGGAGCCCGCCTTGGTGGTCTCCCACATCGGCATCATCTGCTCGCGCGGGCTGCCGGAATCGTGCGTCATGATGACGTTGTCGCGGTCGACCGTGCGCATCAGGTCGCGGATCACGCGGTACTGGTTGATCGGCACCTCGTCGGAATCGAAGTGCTTGGCCCATTCGGCCTGCCACGCCTTCTTGGCGGCGGCGATCTCCTCCTTGAGCGAGGTGAGCGCATTGCCGCCGCGCGCGGCGCCCTTCTGGCGGCCGACCTCCGCGATCAGTGCGTCGAGCACCAGGCCGGCGTCGCCGATGAGTGCCGAGGTCGACGCGATATTCCTTGTTGATGTCGCTCGCCTCGTTGGTCGAGTGGATGATCTTCTTGCCCGGCGGCACGCTCGGGCCGAACGGCGTGCGGGTGAGGCTCGAGCCGACCGCGAGCACGAGATCGGCCTTCGCCATGTAGTCGGTGAACATCTTCGAGCGCGAGCGGGTCGAGGCGCCGAGCGACAGCGGATGGCTGTCGGGGATCGCGCTCTTGCCCGGATTGGTGGTGACGACCGGCGCCGGGCAGGAGCTCGGCGAGCGCCGCCAGCCGGTCGCCGGCCTCCGCGTAGTGCACGCCCTGGCCGGCCCACAGCATCGGGTTCTTGGCGGCGAGCAGCATCCGCACCGCCTGCTTCACCGCGTCCGGATCGGGCGCCGATGCGCTGCACCGGCATCGGCGTGTAGTCGAGCTCGCCCTTGTACTCGGCCTCCCAGACCTCGGGCGGCACCTCGACCAGCACCGGGCCGCCCTTGCCGCTGCGCATGGCGTGATAGGCGCGGCGCATCAGGTCGGGCAGCTCCTGCACCGTATGCGCGACCGCCGACCATTTGGTCACCGGGCGATAGACGTCGGCGGCGCGAAACACCGGCTGCAGGTAATGCCGCGAGAGCGGCAGCGTCGCCGGGATCGATCAGCATCGGCACGTTCTCGGCGAAGGCCTGGGCGATGCCCGGGAACGCGTTCTCGATGCCGGGCCCGGCCTGCGCGGCGAACACGCCGTTGCGCTTGCCGCGCTTGATGCGCGATGTAGCCGTCCGCGATGCCGACGCCGACGCGCTCCTGCCGGCACAGGATGGTGCGGATGTCGAGCGCGGCGCAGGCCTCGATCAGCGGATTGCGCGGATAGCAGGAGAGGAACTCCGTGCCTTCGCGCTTGAGGATTTCGGCGATGATGTGCGGCGCCATTCATGGTGTTTCCTCCCTTGGTTGGCGGCAATTTGATCCGCGAAAGGGCCTGTCATGTCAATTGACATCGCCCGACGCTTTGCCGTGAATAGCCCTCGATGTCCGCGCAGGAGACGATGCATGACCGTCCGCAGCGCTCGCCTCGCCGTTGTAGCAGCGACCGTGCTGCTCCATGCGGTCGTGCCGGTCTGGGCGCAAGGCTCGCTCGAGGACCATTTCCGCGGCAAGACCCTGAGCGTGATCATTCCGACCACGCCCGGCGGCGACCGGATGGCGAACGCCGCGCCCTTCATCAAGTATTTCGGCCGCCACATCCCGGGCCAGCCCAACGTGGTGCCGAGCTTCATGCCGGGGGCGGGCGGGGCGGTCGGCATGAACTATCTGCAGAGCATTGCGCCGCGCGATGGGCTGACCATCGCGACGCCGCTTGCACCGGTCGTGGTCGCGCAGGTGACCGGCGAGAAGACGGTCAAATACGACGTGTCGAAAATGAACTGGATCGGGCGCACCGCCGATTCCACGCAGGTTCTCTACGTCTGGCACACCGTCGATGCCCATACGCTCGACGACCTGCGGCGACGCAAGGTCACGATCGGATCGTCCGGTGCCACCAGCGCCAGCACCATCATCCCGTATGTGATGAACTATGCCTTCGGCACGCAGATGCAGGTCGTCCTGGGCTACAGCGGCTCGGCGGCCTTCAATCTCGCGGTCCAGCGCGGCGAGACCGACGGCGTGCTGACGACCTGGAGCAACGTCAGAAACAATCATGCGGACCAGCTGCGCGACAAGAAGATCCGCGTGATCTTCCAGGTCTCGCTCAGCCGCAATCCGCGAGCTTCCCGAATGTGCCGCTCGCGCTCGACATGGCCAAGAACGACGACGACCGCGCATTGATGGAGTTCATGAGCTCGTCGGCGGAGCTTGGGCAATCCTTCATCGCGCCGCCCGAGGTGCCGAAGCACCGATCGTCGAGGCGCTGCGCCGCGCCTTCGATGCGACCATGAAGGATCCCGACTACCTCAAGCTGTCGCAGCAGGCCGGCAACGTGCTCAATCCGATGAATCGGGCGCGGCGCTGACCGCGCTCAATGCCCGCACGCTGGCGACGCCCCAAAGAGTCATTGAGCGCTACCAGGCGGCGGTGACGCGATAGAATGGCGCTCCGGCGCAGTGAGGAATGATCGAATGTCGAAAATGAAGATTGCGGGTGTCGAGTTCGTGACCGATCATCCCGGCGGGCTGCGCACGCCGGTCGATCAGCGCCCGCTGCTGTTCCGCCCGATCACGATGCGCGGCGTCACCGCGCGCAACCGCATCATGCTCGGGCCGATGTCGCAGTACCTGGCGATCGACGGCAACCTGACCGACTGGCATCTCGTCCATCTCGGCCAGTTCGCGATCGGCGGCGCCGGCATCGTGTGCAGCGAGGAGACCGCGGTCGAGGCGCGCGGACGGCGCACGCACCACTGCGCCGGCATGTACACGGACGAGCATGTGCGCGGCTATCGGCGCGTCACCGATTTCCTCAAGGACATGGGCGCGGTGCCGGCGATCCAGCTCGGCCATGCCGGCCGCCGCGGCTCGGTCGCGCTCGCCCTGGGAGGGTCGCGAGCCGCTCGACGAGCGCGACGCCGCGCATGGGCCACGCGCCCTGGCCACGTCGTGTCGTCGAGCGCCGATCCCGCACGGGCCCGGTCGGCCGGCGCCGGTCGCGCTCGACCGTGATGAGATCAAGGACGAGATCGCGGCCTGGCGCGATGCCGCCGCGCGCTCGGCCGACGCCGGCTTCGACATCGTGGAGATCCACGGCGCGCACGGCTACCTGATCAATCAGTTCCTCTCGCCGGTCGCCAACCGCCGCGACGACGGCTATGGCGGCGATCTGCAGGGCCGCATGCGTTTCGCGCTGGAACTGGTCGAGGCGGTGCGCGCGGCCTGGCCCGCCGACAAGCCGCTGTTCTTCCGCTGCTCGGTGGTCGACGGCAAGGGCGGCCACTGGGACATGGACGACACGGTCGTGCTCGCCAAGGAGCTGAAGGCGCGCGGCGTCGATTTCATCGACTGCTCGTGCGGCGGCCTTGAAGGCGACTTCGAGCCTGCCGGCGGTGCCGCGCTATCTGCCGGGCTACAACGTCGTCTATTCCGAGCACGTGCGCCGCGAAGCCGGCATGCCCGACCATCGTCGTCGGCTTGATCACCGAGCCCGAGCAGGCGGAAGCGATCCTGCAGGAGGGCAAGGCCGACATCATCGCGATCGCGCGCGAGATGCTGTGCAATCCCTATTGGCCGGTGCATGCCGCCAAGGCGCTTGGCCTGCCCGACTGGCTCGACGTGCTGCCGGAGAACTACGCCTTCCGCCTCTATCCGCGCGAGGAGGAGCGCCGGCGCGCAGAAGGAAGGACCGCCGCCGGAAATTCCGTTCCGCCGCAAGGCCTGACAGCGCGTATCATAGAAGAAACACAGGAGAGGAAACATGAAGGATCGCGGCGCGGCGACATTGCGCTATCGGGTCCTGCGTTCGTGATGGCGGCGCTGGTGCTTGCGCCGGGGCCTGCGGCGGCGCAGTCGATCGCCGATCATTTCCGCGGCAAGACCATTCGCATCCTGGTTCCGTCGGCGCCCGGTGGCGACCGTGCGCTCTATCCGACTCACGTTCGCGCCGTACTTCAGCAAGAGCTTCCCGGCAATCCGAACGTGCAGGTCGTGTTCATGCCGGGGGCCGGCGGCTCGACCGCGGTCAACAACGCCTATAGCATGGCGGCGCCCGACGGGCTCACGCTGGTGACGCCGCTGGTCGCGGTCGCGACCGCGCAGGCGGTCGGCGAGGAGTCGGTGAAATACGATGTCACCAAATTCAACTGGATCGGCCGCATCTCGGATGCGACTCGCGCGCTACTGATGTCGTCCAAGCTCAACGCGAAGACCGTGCCCGAATTGCGCGGCCGCGAGGTGATCGCGGGCGCCTCCGGCCGCACGTCGGAGAGCTATCTGATGCCGGCCTTCATGAACAAGATGTTCGGCACGAAGTTCAAGATCGTGCTCGGCTATCAGTCGGCCGGCAAGCGCAACCTCGCGCTCGAGACCGGCGAGCTGGAAGCCGCCATCACCACCTGGAACGACATCCGGACCTATCATCTCGAATGGGTGCGCGAGGGCGGCATCATGCGGCTCGTCGTGCAGATCGCGCTGCAGCAGCATCCCGAGCTTGCGAACATGCCGCTGCTGCTCGACTACGCGGAGAATGACGCCGACCGCGAGCTGCTCGAGTTCATGTCGTCGAGCTCGCAGATGGGCCAGCCCTACGCGGCACCGCCCGGCGTGCCGGCGCCGATCGTCGAGGCGCTGCGCCGCGCCTTCGACGCGACCATGAAGGACTCCGGCTTCATCGAGAAGATGCAGACCGCCAAGATCGAGTTCAATCCGATCACGGGCGAGGAGCTGACCAGGATCGTGGCGCGCACCATGCAGGCGCCGAAGTCGGTGATCGACCGCTACAAGGCCGCGATCGCGGGGGATTGACCGGAGATGCCGCCACGTAGCCCGGGTTGAGCGCCAGCGAAACCCGGGAGGAATGTTCCCGCATTTCGCCATAGCGCGTCGAGACGCGCGTAAACGCGCTTATGGCTCAATGCGGGCTACGCGTCCGCCGCCATCAGATCGAAATCGCCGCGCAGCACGGCATCGAGCTTGCCGGTGCGCCAGCTGCCGTCGGCGCTGCGCACGAGCGGGGAGGGCTCGCCGCGATAGCGGCGCACCACGGCGCTCGGGCGTGATGCCTTGTCGAGCGCCTCGCGCAGCACGCGCGGCAATCGCGCGGCCGGCACATCCCCGAGCGGAGCAGCTGCAAGCCGCACCCGCGCGCTGGCGCGGCTCGAGCCGTTGCTGCCGGACAGTTCGAGCACGTGCAGTCCGCATTCGCGCTTGAGCACGCGCTCGGCGCCGAAGCCGCTCACCAGCAGGATCGGAAGGTCGTCGGCGCCGCTGCCGGTCTTGACCTCGGAGAGCTGCATGTGACGGTTCTCGGCCCAGTCGCGATACATGCCGAGCAGTTGGCGGCACCACGCGCCGGTCGCGCGGCCGTCGCCGGCGCCGCCATCAAACGCCTGCTCGACCATCAGCGCGACCTCGATGGCTGCGCCCTCGAACACGTCGCGGATGCCTTCCGTGACCAGATGCACCTGCAGCGCAAGGCGCGAGATCAGCTCGCGGTGATACTGCCCGGGCTGGCGCGCGCCCTTGGCGGCCCGCATCCGCAGCGAGTCGGTGGTGTTGGCCGCAGCCGCGACGCGGTCCATCAGCGCGAGTCGGGCGAGCTTCTCAAAGCGGTCTTGGCGCTGCCAGAAATCAACCGAGCTCATCTCCTGCGCGAGGCCGTGCTTGAGGCTCTCCCATTCCGGCGCAGCCAGCGAGCGCGCGATGCCATTGGCCTTGTCGGTGAGTGCCTCGAACTCGGCGGCCGTGCCCTCGGGCGTCAGGATCATGGCCGGAAGCGCCGGCGCAGCAGCGCCTGCCGGCGCCTGCGCGGCGTCGGCTTCATCGTCTGCATCGGGATCGACGAACTCGGCCTGGATCGCGCGCCCGTCGCTGCGGAAGAACACGAACTGGTCGCCTTCCGGGAAACGCCGCTCGACGATCGTGGCGGCGAGCGGCGCGATCACGTATTTCTCGATCGCGCGCTTGAGCGGCCGCGCGCCCATGTCGGGCGAGAAGCCTTTCTCCAGCAGGAACTCGAGCGCGGTCGATTCCCATTCCACCGCCCAGTCGCGATCCTTGAGCCCGCGCCGCTCCAGCACGCCGTTGAGCTCCTTCTTCAGGATCACGCGCATGAGATCGCGGGTGAACGGCTGGAACACGATGATCTTGTCGATGCGGTTCTGGAACTCGGGCCGGTAGGTCTGGCTGATCGCGCGCATCACCTGCTCGTTGGTGAAGGCGTCGGCGGCGGGCGCGAAGCCGAGCCCCATGGTCTGGTGGCTGGTGGCGCCGAGATTGGTGGTCATGATGATCAGGCAGTGGCGGAAGTCGGCGACCTGGCCGAGCGTGTCGGTGAGCCGCGCGTCGTCGAACACCTGCAGAAACAGGTCCCAGATGCGCGGATGCGCCTTCTCGAACTCATCGAGCAGCACGACCGAGAACGGCTGCTTGCGCACGCGGCTGATCAGCGAGTTGGGCTCGCCCGGCATGCCGCTGCCGAGGATGTTGGCGGTCGACTCCGGCGTCTGGAATTCGCTCATGTCGAGCCGGATCATGCGGTCGGTCGAGCCGAACAGATATTCGGCCGTGGTCTTGGCCAGCTCGGTCTTGCCGGTGCCGGTCGGGCCCGCAAACAGAAACACGCCGATCGGCCGGCTTGGATCGTTGAGACCGGCTTTGAGCATGGCGATGCGCTCGACGATGCTCGCCACCGCCTCGTCCTGGCCGATCACGCGGCTGGGTGAAGAACTCACGGATCGAGCCGAGGTCGATGCGCTCGCGGGTGTCGAGGATCGACACCGGAAGCCCTGTGAGCTGCGAGAGTGTGCGCAGCACGTCATGCGGCTCGATGGTCTCGCGCTCGGAGCGCACGGCTGCAAGCTTCAAGAGCTGGATCGCCGAGCCCGGCAGGCTGGCGGCGCTCAGATATTGCCGCGCGGAGGTGACCGCGACGTCGGCGCAGCCCGGCGCGATCGTGAATTCCGTCTCGTCGGAGAGCCGCCGCGCCACCTCGCGCGCGAGCGTCAGCGTCTGCCTCCTCCGAGCGCGGCTCGATCTCGACGACGTCGAAGATGCCGCGCAGCGCCGGGCGGATCTGCATCAGGCGCGCCACGCTGGTGCGCGTCGCCTCGGTCCAGACGATCAGCCGGCCCGCCACGATCGCCGGCAAGATCTGGTCGAGGATGCTGGCGCTCTGGCCCTGATGGGTGCCGCTGCGCGCAAGCTGCAGCAGATCGGGGATGTACCAGACCACTTTCTTGCCGACCGTGAGCTGGTCCACGGTCTCGCGGATGCGGCCCTCGAGCTGGCCGAACCACTGCTGTCCAGCCATGATGTCGGCGCCGCTCGCCTCGAACACGGTCCAGCCGTCATCCGCAAGGCGCCGCGCGGTGAGCTGCAGGAACGTGGTCTTGCCCACCAGCCGCTCGCCGCTCACGAGCAGCGAGCGCGGCCGGCTCCTGGCGCAGCGTCGCCTCGGCAGTCGCAAGATGCGCGCCCCAGTCGTCCGGTTCGACCAGAAGGTCGGCGTTGTTCTCGTCGCCCCAGAAGCGGCCGAAGGTGGTGAGAAACGCGCGGTTGATGCTGCTGCGCTCGATCCGGTCGAGCTGTGCCCGCAATGCTGCTGCGATCGGATGATTGACCCGCTCGAGGAAACCCTTGATGAGCGCGGGCGGCGAGGCCGAGGACCCGTTGATGCCTGGCCCGAACTCGGGCGGATCGCCGGCCCGGCGCGTGAAATAATCCTGGATCAGGAGCGGCACGATCGGGCTGTCGCGCCACCAGTCCTTGGCGCCGGTCACGACCGCGCCCGACCGGCGGCTTGGGCTCGACCTGCATCAGATAGTCGAGCGCGAAATACATCGGCCAGGGCGGGATGCGGTCGAACTGCGCCATGACGCGATCGAGCCACCTGCGAGCGATCGTCGCGCTGCGCCAAGGCCGCGAACGCCGCGCAGGCGAGCGTCCAGCTCAGCCCTTGCGCGTATTGCATCACGGTCTCGAGCGGCGTCGAGCGATCAGCAAGCAGCGCAACCGCCTCTTTGAAGGGGGCGTTCTCGATGAGCTCGCGCGGATGCGCCGAGTCGCTGGCGAATGAGCTGAACTGGCCGTCGAGCGCATGCAGCCTGCTCGAGACGGTGCCCGCCGGGGCGGCGAGGTCGATCGGTGCCGGCGTTGGGGGTGTCGGTGACAGGGTCGTTGGCGACGAAGGCGTCGGCGATGACGACGTTGGACCGGGTGCCGGCGGCGCGGCCGTCGATGCCGCGCGCTGTTGGTGCCAGCGTTGATAAGCCTCGCGCAGGAGCCAGATGACTCCGGCTCCGATCAGAATAGCGAGTACGTGTTCCAAAGCCGGGCGTTCACCGTTTCGTCTGGAAATGCCGCAGGTCCGGCGGCGGCTGGTCCTTGGCGATCGGCATCAGGAAGCCGTCGATGCCGATCCAGTAGGTTTCGCCGTTGATGACGACGTTGTGCTTGTCCTCGCAGTTGTACTCGGAATATTCCGTGGCCTTCATGCGCCGGTACTTCCGCGTCACGGTCCAGGGCTTGCGTGAACGCATCGTCGATCGTGGTGATCTCGTTGACCATGACATCCGGATTGCTCTTGTCGAGCGAGATGCGCTCCTTCACCACGGTCGAGTCGTTCTCGTGCAGCGGGATGTTGGCGTCCACAAGGCGAGGGCCGCTGATGCCGCGCGTCTCGATCGTGAGCGTGTCGTAGCGGCCGTCCTTGTCCTCGTCGAGCCACTGGCCGATCGAATAGCCCGCGAAGGCCGGCGGGAAGGTCTTGGGCCAGGCGCGTGCCGTCGGTGTAGACGCGACGGATCGGGCTCGTCGACTCGACCAGGAAATAGGCGACGTTCGGCTTGAGGATGATTTCCATCGGCTGGTAGATCATCATCATGCGCGGCATGCCGGGCGGCACGCAATTGCCCTTCGGGTCGAAGTCCTTGCCTTGCTCCTGCTTCTTCAGATTGGCCTCGAGCACCTTCTGATATTCCGGTGTCAGCGGCGCCTGCTGGCCGAGCCCCGGCGGCTTGGAATCGTCCCAGATGCTGAGCCGGCTCATTCGGCCCCACTGGCCTTCCCAGTTGCTCGGGAGTTTCGATGCGTCCTGCGACAGCGCGCCGCTGAGCGGCAGGCAGAGCGCCGTCGCCAGCACCGCGACGCCGATGGCATTTCGAGCGAGCATGGTTAGTCTCCGGGATCGGATGGTCCGATTATTTCGACATCTTCTGCAGATAGGCAATCAGGTCGGCGCGTTCGCCCGCATTCGTCATGCCGGCATAGGGCATGCGATTGGCGGGCACCGCCTTCTGCGGATCGGCGATGAAGGTCTCGAGCGTCTGCGGCGACCAGACGATGTTGCTGCGCTTGAGCGCCGGCGAGTAGCGATAGTCGTCGAGCGTTGCCGCCTTGCGGCCGATCACGCCGGCGAGGCTTGGCCCGACGCCGTTCTCTCCGGCGGTCAGCGAGTGGCAGGACGGCGCAGTCCTCGAACTTCTTCTCGCCGCGCGCGGCGTCGCCGTGGGCGTGCGCGAGGCTGGCCGAGCAGGTGAGCGCAAGGGTGCAGATCAGCTGCGCTGTGTTCATCATGCCTGCACCATGGGGCCAGGGTTCTTGACGTAGCGCTTGATCGCGTCCGCGGTCCAATAGGCGAGCGCGCCCACCGGTCCGGTCGGGTTGTAGGACGAATTGTGCGGGAACACATTCGCCCCGACCACGAAGAGATTGTGACAATCCCAGCTCTGCAGATATTTGTTGAGCGCGCTGTTCCTCGGGTTGGTGCCCATGATGGTGCCGCCGGTATTGTGCGTCGACTGATAGGGCACCACGGTCCAGGGCTCGACCCGGGCGCTGGCCGGAATGACAGAGGCCGGGTTCATCGAGCGTGCGATGGCGTTGACGAGGTCCGCGGAGTGGCGGCCGAGCTTGTGCTCGTTCTCCTTGTAGTCGAACGTCATGCGCATCAGCGGCTGCCCGAACGCGTTCCGATAGGTCGGATCGAGGTCGTAGTAGTTGTTGCGGTTAGCCATCACGCTGCCGCTGGCGTTGATGTTCATCGCTTTCTGGTACCACTTGGCGGTCGCGGCCTTCCAGGCCTTGCCCCATTGCGGCGTTCCGGCCGGCACCGGGCGGTAGCCGATCGGCAGCGCGGTGTTGAAGCCCGAGCCGACATTGTAGGCGCCGACGAATCCGTGCGGCCCGCGGTCGAAGCCCCAGTTGATGTTGAAGTCGTCGATGGTCACGTTCGAGCCGCCCGCGCCCATGAACGGATGGAAGTACTTGTCCTCGAAGAACAGCCGCGCATTGACGCCGGTCTGGTAGCAGTAGTTCTTGCCGATAACGCCTTTCTGGGCGACCGGATCGTAGGGCTCGCCGATGCCGGAGAGCAGCATCAGGTGCACGTTGTTGATCGCATAGGCGCACAGCAGAACCATTCCGGCCGGCTGCTCGAACTCCTCGCCGGTGAGGATGTTGGTGTAGGTGACGCCGGTGACCTTCTTGCCGTCGGAGTCCTTGAGCACCTTGGTGACCCATGAATGGGTGCGCAGCGTCGAAGTTCGGATTGCGCATCGCAATCGGGATCACCGTGATGTGCGCCGAGCCCTTGGCGTTGGCCTCGCAGCCGAAGCGCTGGCAATGGCCGCAATACTGGCAGGCGCCGAATTTCGACCCGTCCGGATTGGTGTAGGCGCGCGAGGCGTTGGAGGTCGGGCGCGGGAACGGATGATAGCCGAGGTCGCGCGCGGCCTTGTCGAACATCTCGCTCGCACAGGATCGGCGTGAGCGGCGGCAGCGGATATTCGCGTGCGCGCGGCGCTTCGAACGGATTGCCGCCGGCCTGGATCTGACCCTTGAGGTTGCCGGCCTTGCCGGAGATCGCGGCCGTGTGCTCGAACTTGTCGTAATAGGGCTCGAGCTCGTCGTAGGTGATGCCCCAGTCCTGGATCGTCATGTCGGCCGGAATGAAGTTCTTGCCGTAGCGCTCCTCGTACATGGAGCGCACCTTGAACTCCATGTCGGTCCAGCGCCAGGTGTGGCCGCTCCAGTGCACGCCCGAGCCGCCGACGCACCTCGCCGGGCAGGAACGAGCCGAGGCGGCGCATCGGCAGCGCTTCCTGCGACGGGTTGTTGCGCATCGTGAGCGTGTCGCGCGCGGTGTTCTGCATCAGGTCGTGACGAATGACGTAGCGCAGCTCGTCGCGGATGTTGGGCACCGCGTAGTCCTTGTCGGTGCGTGCGCATGTCGCCGCGCTCGAGCGCGACCACTTTCAATCCGGCTTCCGTCAGTTCCTTCGCGAGAATGCCGCCGGTCCAGCCGAGACCCGACGATCACGACATCGACGTCCTTGAGTTTCGTTGCCATGTCGTCCTCCCTCAGCTCATGTCCGCGATGCTGACCGGATTCGATTGGGAACGGCTTGTCCTTGTATTTCTCGATGTTCTCGCGATGCACCGCGATCGCGCCCGGAAAGCCGATCATCTTCCAGCCGGCCTTGTTGCGGTTGCCGCCGTAGATCGGGTCGGCGAACATGCCTTCCATCACGGTCTGATAGACCGTGGTCCAGAACACGCGCGCCGGCAGCCCGCCGTCGAAGTTGATCTTGGCCGCGCCGAGAGCCCGACCAGCACCTCCTCGCGCTGCGCTCTCGGTCGAGCTGGTCGAAGCGCTTCTTGCTGTAGGTCTTGCGGCAATGCGCGTTGGTCGCGGCGATGCCGGCGCGATAGAGCTGCGCGGGCGTCAGCGGCAGCTGGTAGCCCTGGCTCGGCGCGCCCGTCTTCCACGGGCCCTGCATGTAGAGGCGGTCGCCCTTGCCCCAGGCGCCGGCGAGCGCGCGGTCGATGTAGATGTTGATGCCGATGTCGGTGCCCTTCGGGCGTGAGCTCGTCGGCCGGCACCATGTGGTCGACCAGCGCCTCGACGAAGGCGGCCTCGTCGAGATTGAGGAACGCGTAGCCGGCAGGCGGCGGTGCGGCGGGGGCTGGCTGCTGCGCCTGCGCCTCCTGCGGCACGATGGCTGGCGTTGCGGTCGCGGCGGCGGCGCCGCCGACGACGGCGCCTTTGAGAAAGTCGCGCCGGCCAAATCCCTTCTCCGTCATGGCGTTCTCCCTTTGCCCGGTCTTCCCGGATTAAATTGGTTTCTAGGTTGCCCCTTTCGATGCGCAGCGGCAAGAGGGCGCAACAATTGCACCGCCACCGGCGCCCGGGCGGTGGTGGCAGGGATAATCGGGCTTGTCAGTTTTGGAGACGCGAGCCGGTTCAGGCCGGAACGGCCTCGCGCTTGTCCTGCCGTGTCGGCGCCGGGTCGCGCAGCCCAGGATGCGCCGCGCGTTGAGTAGAACAGCTTCTCCTTGTCGGCCTGCGACAGCTTGAGCTCGTCGATGAGCTTGAGCGCGGTGGCCGGATCCCAGCACGGATAGTCGGTGCCGTACATCACGTTGTCGATGCCGTAATACTCGATCGCGAACTTCATGCCGGCCGAGTGCGGCGACACCGTATCGGTGTACATGCGCTTCAAGTAGGTGCTCGCCGGCTTCGGCAGCTTGGCCTTCTGGCGTGTTCTTGTCCATGCGGCCGGACTGGTAGGGCAGCGCGCCGCCGGTGTGCGACATCACGATCTTGAGCTTGGGATGGCGCTCCATCATGCCGGAGAGCACGAGCCGCATCGCCGCGACGCTCACCTCGACGACGCGGCCGAGGCTCAAGTGCAGCGCGCCGTCATAGCCTTCGAGCATGTCGACGAACACCGCGTCGGTCGGATGCAGGAACAGCGGCAGGCCGAGCTCCTCGACGCGGGCATAGAACGGCTCGAGCCGTTCGGCGTCGATGCGCGGATCGCTGCCGATGCTGCCCGGCAGGTTGACGCCCATCAGACCGAGCCGGTTGACGGCATCGTCGAGCACCTCGATCGCGATCCGGGTGTCGACCAGCGGCACCGCGGCGCTCGCCCAGAGCGCGGCCGGGATACTTCTTCTGCGCGCCCGCCATCTCCTCGTTCCAGTGGATGGCGGCCTCGCGCCCTTCCTCGGGCGGCAGCTCGGAGAAGAACACCGAGAACGGCCCGATCGAGCACACCACGTCGACCTGATGGCCGAGCCCGTCCATATGCTCGAGCTGCTTGTCGAGATCGAACCATTCGGCCCAGCTCGATAGCACGTAGTCGGCGCGCTTCTGGCGCATATAGGTGTAGCCGCCCTTGGTCTTGACCTCGGCGCGCGGATAGGTCGTGCGCTTGCAGAAGCGCTCGGACACCGAGCGTGGCCACCAGTGGAAGTGGGAATCGATGATCCGCATACGTGTCTCCTGCGGCGCGGTTGCGCCGCGGCTGGAACATGATGCAATTCTACGAAGCGCGGGCTGGCCCGTAAAGCCGCCAGCGCCCCGGGAACCCAGAGAACCCCGACATTTTGGCAGGGCATCCATGACCTATCCGATCGAGCGGCGCGCTGGCGAGATCGAGCGCCTTCATGTCCAGGCGGCCGCCATGGCGCCCGACTGCGCCGTCATGCTCGATCGCATCGGGGTTAACGCTGGGTGGCGCTGCCTCGATCTCGGTTGCGGCCCCGGCGGCATCACGTCGCTGTTGAGCGAGCGCGTCGGTCCGACCGGCCGCGTGGTCGGGTTCGACGCCGATGAGGCGTTTCTGGAGCACGCCCGGCGCACCGCCGCCCCCAATGTCATGTTCGTGGCTGGCGACGCCTATCGCACCGGGCTGCCGGAGCGCTCCTTCGATCTCGTCCACACCCGCTTTCTCGCCTCGACCGCCGGACGGCCGGAGGCGTTGCTTGCGGAAGCGATGCGGCTCACGCGGCAGGATGGCGTGGTCGCCATGCAGGAGCCCGACATGACGACGCTCGTGTGCCATCCGCCGCATCCGGCCTGGGATCAGCTGCGCACTGCGCTCGTGGGCGCATTCGCGAGTGTTGACGCCGATATCAACCTCGCCCGCAGTCTTTATTACGTGGCGCGGCGCGCGGGCCTTCGCGACGTCGAGTATCGCACCTTCGTGCTCGGCGTGCGCGCGGGCGATCCGATGGTCGACTACCTGCCGTCAACGGTGCAGTCGCTCGCCGGCACGATCGTCGGGCGGGGGCTCTTGTCGGAGCGCGAGCTGACAGACGCGCTGGCGGATTGCCGCGAGCATCTGCGCCATCCCGACGTGTCGTTCACCATGTATACGGTGGCGCAGGTGTGGGGCCGGGTGGCGTGAGTTATGGGAGTGCGGCTTTTGGTTTCGTTTTGCCAAAGTGTGTCTTTTGGTTTCGTTTTGCCAAAACGTATAACAGTGATCTTTCTCCTTACGCTCCCGTGCAGCATAATCGTAATTTCACCATAAAGTAATATCTATCTTATTGCCAGTGGTAAAATCCAGTTGATCGCAGCTGCCTGCCGGAGCGTTGTGCAGATCAGGGCATCGCGGCGGCGCCGCCGTGCCGGAGCTTTAGGGCCGCGAGCGACCCGCACCGACGATCGCAACCTGTGCTCGGTTGGTGTCCTCGATCTCCGCGATCCTGCGGCGAATCTCCACCAACTTGGCCTCGATCGTCTCGTGATCGGTGCCTCCGGAACGCAGCCTTGCGCTTCTGTTCTTCCAATTCGGCAATAAGCGCGCGCTCGGCCTTGAGGATCGCCCACAGGATCGGCGCGCCGATCTTCCTCGACGCGGCGATGTCCAGCGTCAGGAGCCGAGTCAGTGGCCAGAAAGTCCGCGACCTCGTCCAGCGTTGCGGCGGTATAGATGGCGAGCGCGAAGGCATCGCCGGTGCGAACCAGCGACAGGCCTTTCAACCTTGGCCGCCTGCTGTAGGGCCTGCTCGCGCTCGTCCTCGTTGGGCATCTGTGATCTCTCGGCCAAGGCGCCGGACGCGTGGTCGGACGAATGATTCGACGCAAGTGATCATGATGCTGGTTGATTGATCGAGGAAGCCCAATCTCCCGAGAGAGAAGTCCTATAGGGTTGGGTTTTACCGGCGGACGAAACGCACCGGCCAGCAATCCGGTCCATCACTCGCCGCAGATCAAGCGAACGCACGCACGTTCACAATGAGCAGCACGGCGGCAAACTCGGCAGCGATCGCTAGACCGAGGAACCAGCCCCATGCTGGGCGCTGCTGGTACGCTAAAAATGCGGCGCATAAGACACACATGATCGTGGGTGCGCTCGCGGCCAGAACCAGCCAAGCCATCGCCGTATCTCCCTCTGTTGCCCCCGTATCCCTGCTTGCGAGTGGTTGGGTCCGGGCCGATGAGGGGTCTAGGAGAGTGCGGCGGTTAGCGCTGTGATGGCGGTCACAAACAGGCGCTTCAATTCAAAGATCTCGCTACGCCGCTTGAGGCGATTTGGGCCGTTGACGGACCAAGGGCCTGCTGGTCTCTTGTGGGCCTCTTACGACTGTTTGCCTGGTCCTCTCACAGTAAGGATCGTCCCATGCGCATCCTGGCTCTCTGTGCCGCCGCATTGTTGATCGCCGGTCACGCCGAGAATGCCCAGGCACAAGCCTGGCCGACGCGGGCGCCGATCAAGCTCATCGTGCCGTTCCCGCCGGGCAGCGCACTCGACACCATCGCGCGGCCGGTGTTCGAGCAGGTCGGCAAGCAGATCGGCCAGAGCTTCGTGTTCGAGAGCCGCCCTGGCGCCGGCGGCACGCTCGGCATGGCGGCGGCCGCGAAGGCACCTGCCGACGGCTATACGCTCCTGGTCAATTCCTCCATTCACACCATCGTGCCCACGACCTTTGCGAAGCTGCCGTTCGACACGCTGCGTGAGTTCGTGGCGGTGGCTCCGCTCGGCCAGTTCCCCAATGTGCTGGTGACGCCGCGCGGCCGCTTCACGAGCGTGCAGGACATGGTCGCCAAGGGCAAGGCGAAGCCCGGCTCGATCACCTATGGCTCGGGCGGCATCGGGGCTGCGACGCATCTCAACGCCGAGCGCTTCCGGCTGGCGGCGGGCTTCGAGGCTGTGCATGTGCCATTCAAGGGCGCGCCGGAGGCGGTGCGCGAGGTGCTCGGCGGCCGCATCGATTTCTACTTCTCGCCGCTTCTTTCGGTCGTGCCGCTGATCGAAGGCAAGGAGCTGGACGGGCTCGCGGTCTCGAGCCTGACGCGCGACGAGACATTGCCCACGATCCCGACCACGCTCGAAGCGGGCTATCCCAACTCCGACTACATCTTCTGGATCGGCGTATTCGCGCCCGGCGGCACGCCAAACGAGATCGTCGAGCGGCTCTATGGCGAGATTTCCAAGGTGCTCAACGATCCCGGGATGAAGCAAACCCTCAAGAAGCTCGGCGCCAATCCGATGCCGCTGAAGCCCGCCGAGTTCGAAGCCTTCATCCGCACCGAAATCGAATCGAACGCCAAGCTGATCAAGGCTGCGGGCATCACGCCGAACTAAGCACGTTTGACGGAAGCCAGTGCCGCCGATTTGAAGTTCCTACACCACCTGCAACAAACTCTGTTAGGAATTTCAAATCGAAAAGCCGCACTAGAACCATAGAGTTGCTAGCGCCCCTTTTGTTTCCGAAGTTCGTGTCAGAGCGTGCTGAGGTATATCACGACCTTCGGAAACGGGGCACTAGAACGGCCGCCGCTGCCCTCGCGGCGAGTAAACGCGCTTTGCCTCATTTAAGGCGTTAACCCTTCGGTGGGTCGGCGGTCCGCCACCTTGCGTCAAGGCGGTAATTCCTTCTAAGTAGTTCCGTCGAAGGAGAACCAATGGCGAGTGCAAAGGAATACCAAGCCAAGGCCGAAGCACAATTCCACCAGACGATAAAGAAGGCGCACGACGCCAAACAGGCCGTGTCTCAATACGAGGCTGCGGCACGTGCGACCGACGAAAAGACCACACGATTGAGGGCGCTTCGCTTGGCCAAGGAGGCCAAGGAGGCCGCCGAGGCGAGCGCGGCGGCGGCCAGCAAGGCCGCGGAAAAAAAGCCCAAGAAGAAAGCCGTCGCCAAGAAGGCGGCCGGTGCTGAAGGTCCTGAAGCAGGCGAGTGATCTCTAACAGCGGGCGCTCAAGCGCCGCTGCAAGACTTGCTTGAACCGGTTGCGCTTGCGCCAGCTGCGGTCTGCCCGGCAGGCGCACGTCGAGGCGTTGGCGCGCCGGGGCTACGATGCGGCCGTCCGGCTGAGCCGGTAGCGCCGCCCGCACGCGATCAATCACACGCGATCGGTCTCAGAGTCAGATCATCTTGAGCGGAATCGCACCCAGAAAATCGGCCTTGCCGATCTCCACACCGCAGTGGCGCAGGATGGCGTAGGCCGCCGTGCAATGGAAATAGACGTTGGGCAGCACGAAGTGATTGAGGTAATCGCCGCCCTTCATCTGGCCTTTGTTGGTGGGCCCAAGCGGGAACGTGATCTCACGATCGACCCCGGCATCGATCTGCTTCGGATCAACTGTCTTGATGAAGGCAATCGCCTTCGCGATCCGCGCCTTGAGCTGCTCGATCGTCGTCTCGTTGTCCTCGAACCGCGGCGGCTCGACCCCGGCAAGGCGCGCCACGCCGTTCTTCGCCAGGTCGGTCGCAACCTGCACCTGCCGGGTGAGTGCGAACATGTCGGGCGCAAGCCGCCAGGTGAGCAGCACCGAAGGGTCGATCTTCTTGGCAGCCGCAAAAGCCGCGCCCTTGTCGAGAACGGCTGACAGCGCATTGAGGCTCATCTCGATCGCCGGGAGCGAAGCTTGTGACATCGAGAATGACATGGAGCAACTCCTCAGCCTTGATGGATGGTTTGCTTGCGGGCGCGGACCATGCACACAATCAAATGGCGTTGCAAGCAGGCTTCATCTCATGACGTCCTCTCACAACACCATGATGACGTCCCCTTACGATGCAATTCCCCCGGGTTCGAGGTAATCGCTCCGCCTCAAGTCCGGGACAGGTGAGTTCCTGGAATTTCTCCAAATCGGCGACATGCCTTGAAGATTCCTGCTTGCAACGCGATCTATGACGTGCTGGACACAAGGTAACAATCGGTGGAGCACCATGTCGGCACCAACATCCGTTGCGACTTTGGAATCCGATCCCGCAGCTCGCGCGCCGCGCCGCGTCCGGCACGAGCCGCGTCGGCGCGAGCTCGAGGTCAGGCGCGTCGACAAGATTGCGGCGCACATGATCCGCGTCACGCTGGGCGGCGATCTTGACGGCTTTACCAGCCTCGGGTTCGACGATCACATCAAGCTGTTCTTTCCGGACGGAGCCGCCCCGGCTGGCGGCGAGCCGCCGTTCGTATCGCGCGACTACACGCCGCGACGATACGATCCCGTGGCCAAGACGCTCGACATTGAGTTTGTGATCCACGAGGCCGGGCCGGCCACGCGCTGGGCCGAGCAGGTGCGGCCTGGACAAACACTTCGCATCGGCGGGCCGCGCGGCTCCTTCATCATCCCGACCAATTTCGATTGGCATCTGCTGATCGGCGACGACACCGGATTGCCGGCCATCGGGCGCCGACTGGCCGAGCTGCCGGCGGGCACGCGTGTGGTGGTTCTGGCCGAGGTGGACGGGCCGGCCGATCATGTGGAGTTCGCAAGCGCGGCCGATGTGACCATCACCTGGGCGCATCGCAACGGCGCCGAGGCCGGTACCAGCGACGTGCTGGCGCGCACGCTCAAAACGCTGCAGCTGCCGGCGGGGGACTACTACGCCTGGGTCGCGTGCGAGTCACTCATTGCCAAGGCGCTGCGGGCGCAGCTGATCGCCGACCATGGTGCCAATCCGAAATGGATACGGGCCGCAGGCTATTGGCGTCGCGGCGCCGTCGCGGTGCATGAGACGCACAACGACTAGAGCATGATCCCGAAGTGGAAACCGGCTTTCGGAAAAGATCATGCTCAAACAAAAAGCTAGACCATGATCCTGACTCAACTTGATCGGATCATGGTCTAGGTCTTCCGCACGTTCCCTTATTTCTCCGAGCCGAGCGCGGCGCGCGCCTTTGCAATCACATTGGGCGGTGCGTTGACGGTCGCGTTGACAAGCTCAGTGACGCGCTCGGCCGAGAGCGGATTCATGTCGAGCCGCAGGCGCTGGCCTTCGGCGATGTAGTCGGGGTCCTTCATGGTGGCGGCGAAGGCTGCGCGCAGCGCCGCGAGCCGCTCGGCCGGCACTTCAGGCGGCGTGAAGAACGGCCGCCCCAGCGCCGCGGGCGAAGAGATCAGCTCCAGGATTTGCCGCTCCTCGTCGGTGCGCGCGAGCGCGTGCATCAGCGGCACGTCAGGGTATTCGGGCTCCGGCTGAGCGCCGACCTGCACCAGGAACGTGATCTTGTTCTCGGCGACCCAGTGCGGCCGCTCCTGCTTGATGCCGGTGAGCGTGAAGCCGCCGCGCGCCTGCACCTCGCCGCGCTCGATCGCGAGATCGACGGAAGCGAAATCCTTGTAGCCCATGACCATCTTGAACTTGGTGCCGAGGATCATGTTCATGGCATTGGTGTAGACGAACGTGCCGGAGCCGACGCCGGTCACGCCCGTCAAAAGCTCGCGGTCGAACACTTCCTTGATGCTCTTGAAGCCGGACGTGTGCCAGGCGAGCGTCATCAGGTTGGCGAAGCCGGTCGAGCCCAGCCAGTTGAATTGACGCGCGTCGAAGCGCACGCCGCGGCCGTCGACCACCTGATGCGTCGGAATGCTGTTGACCACGCCGCCGATGGTGGTGCCGTCGCGCGGCGCCTGCTGGGCCATGTAGTTCGACATCAGCACATGCCCGCCGCCCGGCATGTTGCGCACCACGATGATGGGATTGCCCGGAATGTGGCGGGAGATGAATTTCGCGACCGTCCGGCAGGCGAGGTCGATCGGCCCGCCGACGCCGCCGCTCGACACGATGGTGAGAGTCTTGCCCTTATAGAAGTCTTCGATCGGATCGGCGAGGGCGGGGGAGGCTATAAGCGCGACCGCTAAGGCGAGAACCGTCGCCGCCATCCGTGGTGCGGAGCTTGTTGGAGAATTCTGACTGTGAGCACGGCACGGCGGGACTCCCTCTCCCCAACGGGGAGAGGGAGCCGGCCGCAATCGTGGCTCGGCCGTGCCCTCAAACGACTCGACAGGAGACCGTACCGGCGACGTGAACCGTCTTAAGCAAACCGGACCGCATAGATCGGCGGCAGCGTGTGCGTCACGCAGGTCCAGTTGTCGCCCTGGTCCTCGCTCACCCATAGTCCCCCCGTGGTCGAGCCGATAGCGAGCCTGTCGCCGGGCTCATCGAGCGCAAGCGCGTGACGGTAGACGACATCGTAGGCGTGCATCTGCGGCAGTCCCTGCGTCAAAATCTCAAAGCTCTTGCCACCATCGCGTGTACGCGTGACCGCGAGCTTGCCCTCGCGCGGAATGCGCTTCTCGTCCTTGACCTCGGGGACGAACCAGGCCGTGTCCGGCTCCTTCGGATGCACCGCGACCGGAAAGCCGAACACCGAGGGCTCGACGCCTTTGATCTCGGTGAAGCTCTTGCCTTCGTCGGAGGAGACGAAAATGCCGTTGTGGTGCTGCACCCACATGCGCTGCGGTGCCGTGCGGCACTGCGCCAGGCAATGCACGTCCTGAGCGATCGGGTCATGAGCCTGCTCGGGCGGCATGTACTCGGCGCGCATGCCTTCGCCGCGCAGCGTCCAGTTGCCGCCGCCATCTTCGGTATGCCAGACGCCGCCGGTCGAGACCCCGATCGACACGTGCTTTGAATTGCGCGGGTCGACGCAGATCGAATGGATGCCGGGCAGGTCGGCGCCGCCGCCCGCCCATTTCTTGCGCAGGGGGTGATCCCACAGCGTGCGGATCATCTCCCAGCTCTGGCCATGATCGTTCGAGCGGAACAGCCCACCCGGCAGCGTGCCGCACCAGATGGTTCCGGGCTCGTCCGGCCCGCCGGGCGCCAGCGCCCAGATCTTGCTGGTGGTCCAGTTGAGCTCGCGGCCCCACATGTCCTTCTCTTCGTAGCCTTCGGGCTTCTGCGGATAGGCCGGGACCGGGATCTCCTCCCAACCATTGGCGGTCGAGCGGTGCATCTTGACGCCGAAATGGCCGTGGTCGAGCGCTGCGTAGCTCTTGCCGTCGCGCGGGTCGGTGAGCGTGAGAGTCGACGTTGTCGCCCAGGAAGTCGACCCCGGTTATGTCCCAGTGTCCGCCGTCGCACATCACCGTGAACAGACCTTTGCGCGTCGAAACCAACAGCTTGTCGCTCATCCTCAACCTCCTGACAGGGCCTGGAATACGTAGATGGTGCTAGTGTCTGTCACGGCATCGGCCAGGCGCGTGCGGTCGCGGATCATCCGCCCGTCGACGAAGATGGTCATGTGCCGGCGCAGCGCCGACTGGTCGTCGAGCACATAGCCGCGCGCCTGCGGGTTGTCGGCAAAGACCCTCTCCAGCACCTCACGCACGGTCGCCCCGGCGGCTTCCGCCGCCGGGCAACCGACGTGACGCTGGACATTGGGCGTGAAGACGACCTTGGCCATCAGTTCCGCTCGCTTGGGCGACTGCCGTTCAGTCTAGCCGACCCGAGGACGAACGGGAGAACGGCGCGCCGACAATGGGGGGTAACATTTTTGGCGTGGAAATTTGGAACCGGGCCTAACGGCTTACCGGTTCGGCTTCTTGATGTAATCGGTGATGAACGCTTTCGTTTCCGGGCGGACCGCCAGCGCCTCGCGCATGCGGGCGTTGGTGTCGGGGCCGGTGTGCCATTCGGGCAGGAAGCCGAACGTCTTCCTGGCCTCTTCGGCATAGTCCTGGTCGTGGGCGAGCGCGGCGACCGCCGTCTGCAGCGCCTCGGCGGCTGCCTTCGGCGCCTCGGGTGGCAGCACGATCACGACCTGCATGGCGCCGATGACAGTGAGAACCGTAGCGTAGGCGTCCCAAAGCTCGCCCGACGGCTGCTTGCCGTTGAGCTCCTGGTAGAGCTCGGTGAACGTCGCGATCGGCAGCCCATCCATGTAGGTCGAGCGGCCAAGAACTCCGTTGCTGTAGACCGGATCGTAATAGAGCGGGAGCGCTTCGCCCTTAGCGATCATGCCGGGATGGACGACCGCGCGATAACCGGGCGACAACTCGGAATAGAAATTGATCTCGCCGCGCTGCAGCGCGAGGCGCGCCGGCGGGCTCGAGCGATAGCCGGTGACGTATTTGTAGGGCACGCTGAGGAGATCGAGCGTAAGCCGGATGCGCAGGTCCTTGGCGTTCTCGGGGCCGAGCCCTCCGGCAACGAGGCCCTTGGCGTTGACGATGTCGGTCGCCTTGCGCATGCCCGGCGGCACGTCGGTGCGGACATAGTAGACGCTCGTGCCGGTCTGGTGCGCGATGAACTC
Source organism: uncultured Alphaproteobacteria bacterium (assembly GCA_963745515.1). GTDB lineage: Bacteria > Pseudomonadota > Alphaproteobacteria > Rhizobiales > Xanthobacteraceae > VAZQ01. Next base: position 809,960 of record CAVUXO010000001.1, on the reverse strand, counting down.
GTAGCTCTTGAAGTCGACCCGGTGCTGCTCCGGGTTGTTGACGTAGCGCCAGGCGGCACCGTTGAGATAGCCGATCATGGTGCCGTCGCGTGGCGCGACTTCGCCGATGTGCTTGGTGCCGACCAGGCCGCCGGCCGCCTCGATGTTCTGGATCACCACGCGGGCTGACCGGGAATGTGCCGGTTGATGTATTTGGCGAACACACGCGCCTCGACGTCGGCGGAACCGGCGACGGCGTGGTTGACGAGGATGGTGAGCCGCTTGCCTTTGTAGAAGGGCTCCTGCGCGTGCGCCGGCGACGCGCCGAGCGCCACGACCGTGCAGAGGCTCAAGACGGTGTTCCCCCACGCGAACATCAACCCTCCCTTGTTGTTTGCGACACCTTGTCAGAGCCGCAGCCGCAATCCATAGAGGCGGCATTCTGACAGCGTTACGGGGGAAGCGAAAGTGATCATCGATTTTCATACGCACGTCTATCCGCCCAAGCAGGCAGCGGCACCGCGCTGGCAAGGGCGCTGCCCGATGACGATCGAGAACGTGCTCGCCGCGCAGGAGCGCCACGGCGTCGACATCTCGGTCATCAGCAACCATACCCCCTATATGCGCCACTCCGAGCCCGAGCCGATCCTCGCCGAGCACCGCGAGATCAACAAATTTCTGGCCGAGCAGCAGCACAAGCATTCCGGGCAAAATCTACGCGCTCGCCTGCTCGGTCCCGAACGGGCGCGACGACTATCTCAAGGAGCTGGAGCGCGCCGTCAAGGTGGACGGCATGAAAGGCGTGATGATCCGCGCGAGCCACCAGCACGCCTATCCGGACGACGACGAGGCCAAGCCGTTCTTCAAGCTCTGCTGCGATCTCGACGTGCCGGTGGTGATGCATCCGCCGCCGGTCGGCTTCGGCGAGGAGCGGATGAAGGACTATCGGCTGGCGTCGAGCGTCGGACGGCCGGCCGACAATTGCCTCGCGCTCGCGCGCCTGATCGTGCGCGGCATCTTCGAGGAGTTTCCCAACGCTCAAGCTGGTCGCCACGCATCTCGGCGGCGGCATCTGCGAGGTGATCGGGCGCATGAACTATGCCTACACCATGCAGGAGGAGGCGTTCTTCCTCGGCATCATACGAGCCGATGCTGATCAAGCACGAGCCGCTGCACTATCTGAAGATGTGCTACCTCGACACGGTCTGCTATCACCTGCCGGCGGCGCGCTGCGTCGTCGAGTCCGTCGGCGCCGACCGCGTGATCTTCGGCACCGACGCGCCGCCGCTCACCGCCATCAAGGGCAAGGGGTTGCAGATGATCTATGACCTCGGCCTCACGCCGCTGGATCAGGAGAAGATTTTCTCCGGCAATGCGAGGCAGCTGTTGAAGCTGGGGTAGTCCTCACCGGATGACCTCAGCGGCCCCCTGAAGAAACGTGTCCGGCACGCTCAGGCCAAGCGCTGTTGCCGTCTTGAGGTTCAATACGGTCTCGAACGCCGTGGGCGGCTGCACCGGCAAGTCGCCGGGTCTTGCGCCTTTGAGGATGCTGTCGACATAACCGGCGGCGCGCCGATACAGATCAGGCAGGCTTACGCCATAGGACAGAAGGCCGCCCGCCTCGACGAAATCCCGGAACGTGTAGATCGAAGGCAGGCGGTGCATCGCGGCAAGCCTGATGACAAGGCTTTGGTTGGTTTGCACCAGCGTATCGCTTCCGACGACCAGCGCATCGGCAGCGAAGCGTGCGGCGGACTCGAATGCGCGTTCAAGACCCTCGGCCGTGCGCGGGTCGAGGACCTGCGTCGCGATCCCCAAGGCGCGGGCGGCTTCCTCCACCGCGCTCCATTCCGCGCGGCGCGATGGGTTGGACAGGTTCATGAGAGCCGCAATGCGTTCGCATTTGGGAAGCAGCTCTTTAAGAATGCCGACCCGTTTTCGCTCGGCGCCGGCAGCCGAAGCGCCAAAGCCGGTCAGATTGGCGGCCGGCGGGCTGCCGATAATGGTCTGCGGATCGCCAGCCGCCGCCATCACGACAGGAACCGTGCCGCTTGCCGCCTTGGCGGCGAGCGCCGCCGGCGTTCCTCTTGTGACGATCACATCGACATCAAGACGCACCAACTCTCGTGCCAGCTCAGCGAAGCTCTCGTTGTGGCCACCGGGCGATCGATATTCGAAGGCGAGGTTTTGACCTTCGATATAGCCGTGCTCGCGCAGAGCCTGCTCAAGCGCGCCGAAATTCGGGTTGAGGCTCCGCAGACTTGTATCCAGCATCCCGACCCGGTAGCGCCGAAGGCCTGACTGAGCTTGAGCCTTTGACGACCATCCCGCCACGCTGGCGAGCCCCGCGATGAAATCCCGCCGCCGCATTTGTCATGCCTCGTTGGTCATGGTGATCGAATTCACTCCGGCCTTGCGCCCGAGAACTTGACCACCTTGCCCCATTTCTCGGTTTCTTCGGCGATGAGATGACCGAAGTCGGCGGGCGAGCCGGCAAGCGGCGTGCCGCCAAGCTCGGCGATCTGACGCGCCATCCTGGGATCGGCGAACGCCGCATTGATCTCGCGGTTGAGCTTGTCGATGATCTCGGTGGGCGTGTTTTTGGGCGCACCCAGTCCGTACCACGGGCTCGCCTCGTAACCCGGTACGAAAGTGTCCAATGTCGGCAGGTCTGGCAGCGCCTCCGAGCGCGTCGTCGTGGTCACCGCCAGACCGCGCAGCTTGCCGGCGCGGATGTGCTCGAGCGGTCCTACAATGGGCTCGATCATCACCTGCACCTGCCCGCTGATGAGGTCGGTGATCGCGGCCGCCCCGCCGCGATAAGGCACGTGCAACATGTTGAGGCCGGCCATCATCTTGAACAATTCGCCCGCCACATGGGGCGTGGACCCGATGCCCGCCGACGCCATGTTGATCTTGCCGGGGTTGGCCTTGGCATAGGCGAGGAATTCCGGAGCCGTCTTCGCCGGCACCGAGGGGTTGACTTGCAGGACCATGGGCATGCGCAGGAAGCCCGCGACCGGCGCGATGTCGTTGATGAAATTGTAGCTGAGCTTCTCGAACAAGGTCGCGTTGATCGCGTTGACCGAATTGACGAGGAGCAACGTGTAGCCGTCTGCTGGCGCGCGCACTGCAGCCTCGGTTCCAATGTTGTTGCCGCCGCCCGGCCGGTTCTCAACGACGAATTGCTGGCCGAGCCGCTCCGACAGCCAGCGGGCGACCAAGCGCGCCATGATGTCGGTCGTCGCCCCGGCGGCCGTGGCGACGATCACGCGCACGGGGCGCGCGGGATAGGTTTGCGCCCAGGCGATCCGCGACACTGCTGGAAGAGCGGCGGCGCCGGCGGCGAGATGCAGAAATTGCCGGCGAGGACGTTTCATGGCGTTCCCTCCCAGGAATGCTAGGACGTTCAAAGTCCGCGCGCTGTTGCGCTTGCGGCCAAACAAATTTCAGACTGACGTTTGGAAGAGCGCGCCGGCCGATGGCAACATCGCTGCCGTGAAAATGAGGGGGATTCGGCACGACCCCGAGCAGCTCGATTGGCAAGCTACCTCGACTGCGCATTGATGGGTAGGTGGTCAGGAACGCTCTTTCGAGGAACGTTCCCCGGTCCCTTTCGCATGTCTATCACCGCCAAGGTTCACCGCGTTTTCGTCGTTGAGCCGGTTGCGCGGAAATCGCTTTTGCAATCTCGTACGCGCATTCGATGAATTTTTCCGCGAGCGGGCTCAAGGTGCGATTCTTCAGCGTGATAATGGACACCGGCCATGGGCGGGCCGGGAAGTCGACCGGCAAGGCCTTCAGGCCCAAGCGAGCGGCATAGAGATGCAGGACCGACCGCGGCAACGTGGTGATGAAGTCGCCGGTCGCAATCAGATTGGTACGAAGGTGGACCGACAGCGTCCTCATACGAATAGCCGGAACGTCGAGGCCGCGCGCCCGAAACGCTTCCGACACCAGCATGTGATTCCAGAATTCCAGGCGCTGTCAGGATCCAGCGCTCATTTACGAGATCGGCCAGATCGACCTTTCGACGATTGAACCAGCGGCTTTTGGGGCCGGCCGCAATCACGAGCTCGTCCTCGAAGAGAGTTTTCACTTCGAGGTCATCAGAAATGACCTGGTCAGAAAAGCCGCGTCCGCCGCGTGCGACTACAAGATCGATGTGGCGCTCGAGCAAAGGCGACAGTGCGCCGAAATTCACGTCATCTACATCGAGGGTCGCCCGCGGAAATCGTTGCAAGAACAGGTCCGCAATGGACGGCAGGACGGCGGACGAAATCGATTCCGGGCAGCCAACGCGAACCTGACCGGTGGCGTGATCGGTCAGGAATTCGATTTCCTCGATGCCATGCTTGATCTCGTCAAGCGCCGCGCGGCTGCGCTTGAGCAGAATATCGCCGTAGATCGTAGCCACCACGCCGCGTGGGCTACGATCCAACAGGCGTACCCGCAGGGCGGCCTCCAGGTCCGCAATCATCTGGGAGACGGCGGATTGAGTGACACCAAGCTCCTTTGCCGCTTTGGCCATGCTGCCGGATTGGATGACGGCCGACAGCGCATGCAGGTCGCGTAGCCGGACCCGCCGGCCGATTCGCGATTTCCAGTCCGTCGGGTTGGTCATTAGCGTCACTAATATCGATAGAAATGATTGAGGTATTCTACTTATTGCGCCGATTGGCCTATTGCAATCACCGAGGGGTCGCCATCGCTCTGTAACGCGCAGGAGTGGGTGGCCTCACAGTGCGCAAGGAGGACACCATGTGTTCGCGCAGAATGCTTCTGATCTCGGTTGCTGTTTCAGCCGTTGTGGGATTTGCGGAAAGCGCTATCGCGCAGACATACCCGTCGCGGCCGGTCACGATGGTGGTGCCGTTCCCGGCGGGTGGTCCGACCGATACGATCGGGCGCATCATGGCCGAGGGCATGCGAGTTTCACTCGGGCAATCTGTCATCATCGAAAATGCGGCCGGTGCCTCTGGCAGCACCGGGACCGGCCGCGTGGCGCGCGCGCCGGGCGACGGCTACACCATCAGCCTTGGCCTCTGGACGACGCACGTGGTCAATGGTGCGGTCTTTCCGCTGACCTACGATGTACTCAATGATTTCGAGCCCGTGGCTCTCATCGTGAACACGCCGCTGCTCATTGTGGCCCGGAAGTCCATGCCAGCGAAGAATCTGAAGGAATTCATCGCGTGGCTCAAAGCCAATCCCGACAAGGCGACGGCAGGGACGGGTGGTCCCGGGGGAGCATCGCATGTTGCCGGCGTGTACTTGCAGAAGGAAACCGGCACGCGCTTTCAGTTCGCGGCGTATCGCGGGCTCGGGCCGGCGATGCAAGACCTGGTGGCGGGACAGATCGACATGATCATCGATCTCGCTGGCAATTCGTTGCCCCAGGTTCGTGCGGGCACCATCAAGGCATTTGCAGTGACCGATTCGAAGCGCCTGCCTGCGGCGCCTGAGATCCCGACCGTGGATGAAGCCGGCGTTCCCGGACTATACGTTTCGACTTGGCACGCATTCTATGCGCCAAAGGGAACGCCCAAGACCGTCGTCGGCAAGCTCAACACCGCGATCGTTGATGCGCTTGCCGACTCAGCGGTGCGCCGGAAGCTGATCGATCTTGGTCAGGAGATCTATCCGCGCGAGCAACAGACGCCGGAAGCGCTTGCTGCATTCCACAAGGCCGAAATCGAGAAGTGGTGGCCGATGCTCAAGGCCGCGGGGATCAAAGCGGAATAATTTATGAGACGGGCGCCGGAAGCGAGAAGCACGTCAATGCGCATCCAAAATCTTTATGCCGACGAGACTGGCGAAACGCACTTCCGAGAAATAGAGATCGAGCTTGTCGAAACGGGGCCGGATGGGACGACGTCGAGGCTATTTCCTGCCAAAGGCGTCATCTTTCGCACGACGCCTGGCGACTGGTTCTTTGATTGGCACCGGGCAACCAGGCGGCAATATGTGGTGAATCTGGATGCTTCCCATCAGGTCACGGCGAGCGATGGCGAGACAAGGATCATTGGCGCTGGCGAAATCTATCTGGTCGAGGACCTGTACGGCAAAGGCCATCTGTCCAGGGGACTGGGACAGTTCCGCCATTCGCTGCTGATTCCGATTGACTAAGCTCCGCACCGTTCGTCCCCGCGCAAGTGGGGACCCAGGAGCTACTCGCGCTTGACTTGCCTGTGGCCCTGGGTCCCCGCTTGCGCGGGGACGAACGGATTGAGATCGGATCGCTGTTACCCGCCGTTCTTCGCCCGCGCGTCGTCGATCAGCTTCAACAGCTTCGGCGGCGACATCGGCAGCGACTGCGGCCGGACGCCGATGCAGCTGCCGATCGCGTTGGCGATCGCCGCCATGGTCGGCACCACCGGCACCTCGCCGACGCCGCGCAGCCCGTAGGGATGCCGCGGATTCGGCACCTCGACGATCTCGGTGCCGATCATCGGCACGTCGGAGGCGACCGGCATGCGATAGTCGAGGAAGCTCGGGTTCTGCAGCCGGCCGTCCTCGCCGTAGTAGTATTCCTCGTTGAGCGCCCAGCCGATGCCCTGCACGGCGCCGCCCTGGTACTGGCCCTCGACCTGCAGCGGATGGATCGCCTTGCCGGCGTCCTCGACCACGGTGTAGCGCTTGATGTCGACGCGGCCGGTTTCCTTGTCGACCTCGACGTCGACGATGTGCAGCCCGAAGCCCGGGCCGGCGCCGGTGACGTTCATCTCGGAATGGCCGGCGATGGCGCCATGCGTCGCCGTGGTCTTGGCGGCGATCTGCGCGATCGACAGCGGCTCGAAGGTGCCGACGTTGGAGCTGGCCGGCCGGCAGTAGCCGTCCTCGAAGGTCACGCGCGTCCTCCGGCACGCCCCAGATGCCGGCGGCGCGCTTGCACAGCTCGGTGATCGCCTTGCGGGCGGAATCGACGATCACCATGCCGGTCGAGAAGGTGGTGCGGCTGCCGGCGGTGACGCGGTTGAAGCCGAGCGAATGGGTGTCGGCCATGACGGCGCGCACCTTGTCGACCGGGATGCCGAGCTCCTCGGCCGCCATCATGCTGATCGAGATGCGCGAGCCGGCGACGTCGGTGGTGCCGAGGATGAGCGTCACCGAGCCGTCGATCGCGATGTTGAGCGTGCCGGTGGTCTCGCCGCCGCGGTTGAACCAGAAGCCGGCGGCGACGCCGCGGCCCTGGCCGTTCGGCACCGGCGAATTGTAGTGGTCGCACTTCTTCGCGGCCTGCAGCGTCTCGACGAAGCCGATCGGCCCGAAGGTCTCGCCGTAGATGGTCTTGTAGCCTTCGGTCGCCGCGTTCTTGAGGCGCAAGTCGATCGGGTCCATGCCGATCTTGCGCGCGAGCTCGTCGATCACGCCTTCGACGCCGAACACCACCTGCGGCACGCAGGGCGCGCGGAACGAGTTCACCTTCGGCCGGTTCGACACCACCTCGTAGGACACCGTCTTGACGTTCTTGAGGTTGTAGCGCGTGAACATCGCCTGCGGCGCATTGATGAACATCGAGCCCGTGAAGGCGCCGGTCTGGAAGACCAGCTCGGCCTCGGCGGCCGTGATGGTGCCGTCCTTCTTGCACGCCCATCTTGATGCGCGACTTGGTGCCGGACACCGGTCCGGTGGCGCGGAACACCTCGTTGCGGGTGAGCGTGATCTTCACCGGCCGCTTGGCCTTGCGCGAGAGCTGGATCGCGACCGGCTCGCCGTAGAAGCCGGTCTTGCCGCCGAAGCCGCCGCCCATCTCCGACTGCTGGACGCGGATCTTGGCCGGCTCGATCTTGAGAATGTTCGGTGAGCCGGTCGCGAAAGACCCACGGCGCCTGCGTGCAGCACCACAGCTCGATCTGGCCGTCCTCGGTCGCAGGTCGCGACGCAGCCCTGCGGCTCGATATAGCCCTGGTGCATCGGCTTGGTGTCGTACTCGCGCTCGACGATCACGTCGGCTTCCGCGAAGCCCGCCTCGACGTCGCCCATGGCGAGATCGAGCCGCTCGATCACGTTGGTGGGCTGGTCGGCGCCCTTGACGCCCTTGGTGCGCACGTGCTCGTGCAGGATCGGCGCGCCGGGCTTCATCGCCTCGACCGGGTCGATGACGTGCGGCAGCACCTCGTAGTCGACCTTGATCAGCTTGAGCGCCGCTTTGGCGATCGACTCGCTCGTCGCCGCGACCGCCGCGACCGGATGGCCGTCGTAGAGCGCCTTCTCGCGCGCCATGGCGTTGCGGGTCATGTCGCCGTCGGGCGTGCCGGCCTTGATCTCCGGGAAAGTCGTCGCGGGTGACCACCGCCTTGACGCCGGGAAGCTTCTCGGCCGCCGAGATGTCGATCGACTTGATGATGCGCGTGCGCGTGCGGGCTGCGCAGGATCTTGCCGACCAGCATGCCGGGCAGGAACAGGTCGGCGCCGAACTTGGCGCGCCCCGTCACCTTGTCGATGCCGTCGTGCTTGACCGGCGAGGTGCCGACGATCTTGAGCTTCTTGTCGGGATTGAAGCCGCTCTTCTCCAGAATCGTCGCCATGGTCAGTGCTCCTCTCATTTCCTTGGCCGCCGCCTGCACGGAGCGGATGATCTTGTCATAGCCGGTGCACCGGCAGAGATTGCCGGCGAGCCAGTAGCGGATTTCGGTTTCGGTCGGATCGGGATTGCGCTCGAGCAGCGCCTTGCGCGGCGATCAGAATGCCGGGCGTACAGATGCCGCATTGCAGGCCGTTGAGCTCGAGGAAATTGCGCTGCAGCGGATGCAGCGTCGTCGCCCTTGGCCATGCCCTCGATGGTGTCGATCTTGGCGCCCTCGGTCTCGACCGCGAGCACCAGGCAGGAGCAGACCATGGTGCCGTCGACCATCACGGTGCAGGCGCCGCAGTCGCCGGTGGCGCAGCCTTCCTTGGTGCCGGTGAGCATCAGCTCGTCGCGCAGCACGTCGAGCAGCGTCTGCTGCGCCTCGCACAGGAACTCGTATTCGTCGCCGTTGACCGTCGTGGTGACGTGATACTTCTTGCTCATCAGTTCTGTCCTCGCCCGTTCGAGCGCCTGCAGCGCGGTGCGCTTCGCCAGCACGCCCGCGACCTTGATCCGGTATTCCTTGGTGCCGCGCTTGTCGTCGATCGGCCGGCAGGCGGCGCTCGCGGCCTGCGGCGAGCTTGTCGAGCGCGGCGTCGTCGAGCTTGCGTGCCGATCAGCGCGTCGGCGCACTCCTTCACCAGCAGCACGGTCGGCGCCACCGCGCCGAGCGCGACGCGCGCCGCCGTGCAGGTGCCGCCGGCATCGAGCGTGAGATTGATGCCGACGCCGACCACCGCGATGTCCATCTCGGTGCGCGGCGTGAAGCGCTGATAGGCGTCGCCCGAATGCGGCGGCCGCGCCGGCAGGAAGAACGAGACGATGATCTCGCCCTTGGCGAGCGAGGTCTTGCCCGGGCCGACCGGAATCGCCTCGACCGGCACCTCGCGCGTGCCGTTCGGGCCGACGATCCGCGCGATCGCGCCGGCCGCGATCAGGGCCGGCACGCTGTCGGCGGCCGGCGAGCCGTTGCAGAGATTGCCGCCGATCGAGGCGCGGCCCTTGCACCTGGATCGAGCCGATCAGCTTGACGCCGTCGACCACGCCCGGCCAGGCCTTGCAGAACGCCGCATGGCTCATGATCTCCATGCCGGGGACCGCCGCGCCGACGCGGAAGCCGCCGTTCTCGGCCGCGATCTGCCGCGTCTCCGGGATCTTCTTGATGTCGACCAGGAGCGCCGGCTCGATCAGGTCGGTTTCCATCTGCACGATCACGTCGGTGCCGCCGGCCAGGACGCGCGCCGGCCCGGTCGCGCCGGCCAGCAGCGCCACCGCGGCCTGCAGCGTTTCCGGCGCCTCGTACTTGAGATCCGTCATTCAACCCCCGTCCTTGGTGTGTCCTCATTGGCCTGATCATGTCCCGAATTTGAGGACAGGCCAAGACCCAGGCCAAGACTCAGGACAAGATCCAAGACGAGCCCAGGATTTTGTCCGGAAATTCGTGCCGCTCTCGCCCGCCGTAGTGGCGTGCAGCCAGCCTTGCTTCTTGTCATCTTTTGCCGAACAATGAAATCGACGAATTGGTGCATCTTTTGTTGCGGCATATGCGCAATTGTCGCTTCATTGTCGCCTTGGAAAAAGCAGGGGCCTGTCATGAGTGCGCTTGAGGAAGCCGTGATCTCGCGCTGTCATGGGGACGAGACCAAGGCGCGCATCGGCCTGATCATTCCCTCGTCAAACCGGATGACGGAGCCGCAGTTTCATCGCTATGCGCCGGCGGGTGTCGCTGTCCACATCGCGCGCGTGCAGATGACGGGCCGCCACAAGAAGCCGATTGCGCAGCTTCTGGACGATATCGGGCGGGCGGCATCCTCGCTCGCGGATGCGCGCTGCAATCCGGTTGTCTTTCATTGCACCGGCACTGCCATGGCCGAGGGCAAGGAAGGCGAGGCGGCGCTGGTGCGCCGCGTAGCGGAGGAGAGTGGGGCGGTGTCGTTCTCGACCGCGCAGGCGATCGTGGAGGCGCTCGACCACATGGGCATGCGTCGCGTGGTACTGCTCAGCCCCTATCCGCAGGCGGTCAATGATCACGAGCGCGAGTTTCTGGCCGAGCATGGGATCGAGGTCGTGCGCGATGTCGCGCTCAATGTCGGCTCGAGCGACGAGTATATCCGGGTGCCGGTTGCGCGCTGGATCGAGCTCGCGCGTGAGCATGCGCGCGTGCCGGCCGACGGCTTCTTCCTGAGCTGCACCAACACCACGCAAATCGAAGCCATCGAGGCCATCGAGCGCGAGACCGGCAAACCCGCCATCAATTCCAACCAGGCGACGCTGTGGGCCGCACTCAAGCGGGTGCCGGCGCTTGGCCTCGTGCCGCGAATCGGTGGGCTTGGCCGGCTGCTCCCACGCATCGAAGCTGCTGTTGCTTAGAGGTAGAAGCGCCCGCGCGACATGGAGTCGCGCATGAGCTTGGTTCTGCACGTGTTTACGATCTGGTTATGCACCCCTGACAATCCCGATCCATGATCTCTGAGCCATGAACAGTCCCTAATTTGTGTGCCAGATCAGGCTGCGCGGGGGAATCCGGGAACGCGAATGCCGGGGTGGACGTTGACAGCGTCGGCCATCCAAGCAACATCGAACAACGTCGGCGCCAGCAGCCCGTCAACCACGGAGTCGTCAGTGACCATTCCTCGGAGACCTGCATTCCGCGCGAGCAACCTGCGCGCTGTGCTGGCGATCCTTTTAGGCGTCGCTGCCGCCATCTGGATGTTGGTCGACAAGCCGGCAGCACAGCCCAATCGTTCGCCTGCCGCGCCGCCCGCGACCCAACGCGCGCAGCCGACGGCGGATGAGGCGCTCTGGCAAAAGCGCTGGTGGATCGAAAGAACGGCGCGCATCCTGCGTGGCGGCTATGGGCTCGGCCCGGGTGACGACATCAACGCTCTGCTCGCGTTGCCCGAGGAGGAGATCGCACGCCGGTTCATGAAGGATGTCCGGTTCGGCGATACGATCCTCGATTTCAACATGTACTTCCTGGGATTCAAGATCGACGATCTGAAGGATGACGGCGTCTATAGACGACCTGCGTTCGACTTCTCCAATGCGGTGGCGGCTGCCCAGGCGTTGCTGACCGGCGGCGATTATCTCAAGCTGTTCGACCTCGAAGGTCCGTTCTTCATGCCGCCGCTGCCGACCGTGCCCGACGATCCGCCGGCGGGCGAGGACGCGGGACTGAAGCTGGAAGAGCTCCGGCTCAAGGCCATCGACGAGGTCGAGGCGATCTTTATCGGGCTGCACGAGCTCGGCAACAGACCCAAACCGCCGGCCGCAGCAGACTATTGCGACAAGTTTGAGTTGATCGTCGACGACTCCACGGCGATCTACGACAAGCTCTATCGGGCTTTCAACGACTTCGAAATATTCACCGTCATGACGCGCGGGCGCGTGCTGGTCGAACCGCTCGACATCATCACGCGCGCCCTTCAGCGGGAATGCCTCGATCAGCCCAAGGCGCAGGCGAGCGTCAAGAATCTGACCGCCGCCGCCTGGGCTGCGCTGGATCGCTACTATCGCGCCTTTGGCGAGATCCTCAAATTCGAGCCTTCACGCTACAAGCCGCGGACGGTGCTGGACATGAAGCCGTTCGACCTCAGCGTCTTCAACATGGACAAGTGGCTGGCGTTCGGCTTCGAGCAGAGCACGGCGCTGAAGAACTCCTCCACCAATTACAATCGCCGACGCGGCGCCTACATGCTCAAGCACTTTTTCTGCGACGATCTGACTCCGGTCGGCTTCGACCTTCCGCAGCAGCACGTCGGCGGCGCGCATGGCTCCGACACTCCCTGCTATGGCTGTCACTTCAAGCTCGATCCGATGGCCGGCTTCTTCCGCGATCGCGGCACCTATTTCTTCGACTACGCGCCCGGTCAAGCGCTGACATTCGACGATGGCGCCGAGATCGACCGTGCGAAATACGGCACCGCATGGCGCGCCCCCAAGGGCTCGGCGCGGGAGTGGAGCACGGGCTACGTGCGCTCGCCGCGCTATGAGGACCATAACGATTACGGCACGACGATCGAAGACCTCACCCGGATCATTCACAAGGCGCCCGAGGCCAAGCGCTGCCTGATGAAGCGGCTGTTTGAATATCTGGTGGCCGAGGAGCAGACCATCGACGGCGGCTATCTGGACGAGCTGACCCGATCGTTCGAGCAGGAGGCGGCCCAGGATTCGTCGGCGGCGATGAAGAACGCGATCGTGCGCATCGTACTGAGCAACACCTACCGGCAGAGCAACCCTGATCCGCGCGCCTGCTACGACCACGCGGCCGGCGCCAAGGTGGAGAATGCGCCGCCGTGCCGCGTCGCCTTCATCCTGCAGAAGAATTGCTCCCAGTGCCACTCGGGACCGGACGGCAATGCCGGCCTCGACCTGACGTCATGGGTGACAGCGCCCGACGGCAAGTCGCGCACCTTTCCGCACCTCAACGGCGATCGCAAGCAGATCGCGCCGCATGAGACGCTGGCCCGCATGTCCGAGCGGCTGTCGGCCACCGATCCGGCGGTTCGCATGCCCAAGCAGATGGTGATGTCAGCGCAGGAGCGGCAGGAGCTGTTCCGCTGGGTGCAGGACGAGCTGGCGCGGATCGCGAAGGAAGCGACGCGGTAGGGCGGTTCCGATTAATTTGATGCACTCGCAGCCCCTCCCGGCCTCATGGTGAGGAGCCGCGATCTTGGACCCAACCGACTTTCGCAACCTCTTGCGCGGCGTCTCGAACCATGGGGCCGCCCCATCCTTCGAGACGGCCGCCCCCGAAGCCGGGCGCGGCCTCCTCAGGATGAGGCGGATAACAGCCAATGCGTATCATCCAGATTCATTTCCAGCGAGACACGCTGTACTGCCCCCATTACGGGTTCGCGCGTTCGGGCGGTGCGACCGTTTCGACCTTTTCCTCGTGCGAAACCACGTTGCGCGTCTCCGCATTCGCCAGCATGACGTTGCTCTGCAGCTCGCCCTGCACCACATAGAGCGGCCGCCGCTTCACCTCGCTGCGCATCTCGGCGAGATACTCGCAGAGCACGGCCAGAACCAAAAAGATCAGTCCGAACATGATGGCGTTGAAGAAATTGGTCGAGGCCCAGCCCGGCGCAATGTCCCGGTAGAGGAGCCGCATCACCACGATGTAGATCAGGAACGCGAAGTCGGTGAAGGCCATCAGCGCGGAACCGAGCGCGGCAAAACGTAAAGGCCGGTCCGAGTTCGAGACGATCATGTGACCCGCGTTTTCGAGCAGCGTGAGCGCGCGGCGATGGCGCGGCGGATCGCGTCGCATGACGAAGTCATAGGGCACCTTCGTCACCTCGAAGCCGGCATACATCGCCAGCACGCGGATGTAGCGGAAGCTGTCCTTGATGGTGAGGAGCGCATTGAGCGCCGTGCGGGTGAGCGCCATGAAATGCGTGGCGCCATAAACCTGGGAGCGGGGCAGGAAGATGCGGCACAGGGCGTAATAGGCCTGGTAGGCGAGCCGGTAGAACAGTGAGCGCCTGAACTTGTCGGTCGCGATGCCGATCACGATGCCGTCGGTGTCGTTGGCCTTCGCGGCGAATTCCGGAATTCGCTCGGGCGGATCGACTGCCGGATTGAGCACCACGATGACGTCGCCGATCGCCTGCTCGAGCCCGCAGGCGATCGCGACCTCGAGGCCGAACGGCCGCGTCAGCCGCGAGTAGCGGAAACAGGGAATTTCCGACTTGGCGCGCTCGAAAAACGAGCGCGTTCCGTCGCTGGAACCGTCATCAATGAAGATGAGCTCGTAGTCGCCGAAATGGCCGCGCATGACGGTGTCGAGCTCGCGGACCACCGCAGGCAGGATATCGAGATCGTTCTCCAGCGGAACCACCACGGAGACGAAGATGTCGCGCCTCATCCGTCCCTCCGTCATGGCACAAGCGCGAGGTCGTCGTGCGGCGAGGGCAGCGCCTCATCGAGGTCGTAGATGTTGTCGATCTTGCTGCCCAAAATGGAAATGACATTCGGCGCCGACGGATCGCGCTTGAACAAGATCGGCCGGCTGTCGTTGACGCCGCTTTGCGGCAGGATCGTCTTGATCTCCCATAGCGATCGCACGTAGCTCAACTCCCGCAGGGCGGGCACGTACCGCGCCGCGTCCCGGCGCATTCTATCGAAATGCGTGAGCAACGGGAACGCAGGCGAATGGGGGGTGTAGCCGCCGGCCGCGGGGTCGTCGGTCCATTCGTAGTGCGGCGTATAGCTGACATGGCTCAGAGTCGAAAGCCCGAGCGGGGGGAACGGCATGAGCGAGAAGAACGGCCCGCACATGACCGTGATGCTGGCGTCGCGCAGGCTCGCTGGCGGCTCGACCAGCGCCATTTCGGTGGCCTCGTGCTGCAGGCGGATCGTCTGCAGCCCGCTCTGCGACAGGATCCGGTTCAGCCGCGAATAAGTGCAGTTGTAGAGATGGCGACCGCGCAACGTGCGCTGCTCGCCCGTGCGCAGGTCCTTGATCTCGACCGCAAGCGTTGCTCCCGCGCGGACCCGGAGGGCTTCGGTGCCCGTGAGGAGCGTGATGTCCGAAGCCTTGATCCGCTCACGCAGGCTTTCCTTGAGCTTGTCGGCGTCGAAGGCATGCTCGGTGACGCTGAACACCGCCTCGATGAAATCCTCGTTGAACAGCTTCTGGATCGGCGCGGGCGCAGGCTTGAGATCGGCTCCGATGCGGCGGCAGAACTGCACGAACTGGCCAGCCGTCACGTTCGACTGGCGGCGACTGACCGCGTAATATTGCTGCGTAGTGGTGTAGATGGCCTCCTTGAACTCCGCGATAAAACGTGGCGCATTGATGCGCGAGCGCAGCGCAGTGAGTAGGCTACGTGGATAGTGATAGCCGTTGTGAACGCGCGCCTGGTTGTTGTAGGAGGCGCGCAGCATGATGTCGGGATCCTGCTCGATGATCACCACGGTGCGGCCGCCATGCAACTCCGCCAGCCGGAGTGCCGCGAAGCAGCCATAGCTCCCGCCGCCGATGATGATGTGCGGATAGTCGATATCCATCATCCTCATCGAGCCTTCAGCGTGTTGGCAGGCGAGACCTTGAGCCGTCGCTTTTCCTCCCTCAGCGCGGCGATGCCGGCGAGATAGAGGAGCGACAGGTTGACCAGGCGCGCGGAAGACTTCGAGTTCGGGCTGGTCGGTCCAGTCGACCGGCATGTCGAGGATCTTCGCGCCCAGCCATTCGGCGCGCACCGCGAGCTGGGTGGCGAAGAACCAGTCGTCGGTGAATGCGAATTGAGCGGTCAGCCGCTGGTAGAGATTGCGATCGATGAACTTGAAGCCGCACATGGCGTCCGAGAACGACACGCCAAGCCGCAGACGCAGCAGCCCATTGAACATGCGGGAGGTGAACTCGCGCAGCAGCGTGCGGTTCCTGACCGAGGCGCCGTGCTTGAGGCGCGAGCCGAGGTAGAGCTCGTAGCCGTCGCCGCGCGCGATGTGGTCGCAAACCTCCTTGAGGTGGCGCAGGTCGGTGGCGAGATCGATGTCCATGTAGCCGACGAAATCCGCTTGCGTCGCGCCCCAGGCTGTCTTCAGGGCGAGGCCGAAGCCGCGCTTGCCGACGCGGAGATAGCGGACATTGCGGTGGCGCGCGGCCAGCGTCTGGCCGATCTCCGCGGTGCGGTCGGTCGAGCCGTTGTCGGCGATGCAGAGCTCGTCGATCTCGAGCTTGTGCTGCTCACAATATGCGATGGTGCGCTCGATCGAGCTCTCGAGCATGGCCTCCTCGTTGAGGACCGGAAAGGTGACATGGATGCGGGCCGCTTGGCTCATGACGTTTGGTGCTCAGTCGTGTCGCAGCAGGACTTTGATCACGCGCTGCGGCTCGTCCGCAATCAACGTGACGGCCTGCTCGGCGTCACGAAACGAAAGCGTAGGGTTGAGGATGCCGCGCGGCGTGATCGTGCCGGCGGCAAAGTCGTGCGCCACCATCTCCTGCAGATCCTTGGCGTACAGTGGAGGCGTTGCGCGCACCGGATTGTTCCATGAGAGAGCCGGCAGCGAAGCCAGAAGCGTGAGCCGGTTGTGGAAGAACTCCTCGCCAAGGTTGAGGGTGCCCGCCCCGTAGAAGCCGACGCAAACGATGCGGCCGCACTGGCGCGCGGCGCGCATGGCCATGGTCAGCGTCTCCAGGCCGCCGGAGCACTCGATCGCGGCATCGACGCCGCCAATGCGCTGCTTGATCGTGCGCGCGACATCGCTCTCCGAGCGCGTATCGTAGACCTCGCTGGCGCCGAAGGATTTCGCCAAATGCCGGCGCTCCTCGAAGCTTGAGGCCGCCACCACCTCGGCGCCCCGCGCCGCGCAATACTGGATGGCGAAGAGGCCAATGGCGCCAAGGCCGGTGACCAGCACGGTCTCTCCCTGGGCAATTGCTCCGTCCAGCACGCCGCCAAGCGCAAAGCTTGCCGGGTCGATGCAGAGCGCCTGCTCGGGCGTGAGGTTACCGAGGCGTTTGACGCTCGCAGCCGGCAGCATATGAACGTCGGCGATTGGGGCATAGGCAAAAACTTGCTCACCCGGCCTCACATCGCCGGCGTTCTCACCCGCCCAGTCCACCACGCCGACCACCATGCTGCCCATCGGGCGGGGATAGAACGGCGCATCCGCCGGCGCGGTCTCGAACAGGCGCAGCGTTGAGTTGAACACCCGTGACGCAAACGGCGTACGGCCGAGATAGGCCATCATCTCGGTACCGTGCTTGAAGGTGGAATAGACCGAACGGACGACCACGTCGCCGGGCCCGGGGCGAGCGAGCGGCCGGTCCACGAGCCGGGCCCGCCGCGGCGCTTCGATCGTCAGGACGCGCTGCAAGGACGGATGCATCTGGCGGAATCAGAGGCGTTCATGGGTTTGATGTTAGAGGGGTGGCCGCCGCCACGCCAGCGCACCAAGCCAGGTAGGGCGTTGCAGAAATTGCGCCAAGCAGGCACAACTGTGCGCCGCGAAAAGCCGCTGTTCACCATCGGTTCAGGCCGGTCGTCGTAAGCGCCGCAGGGCCATGGCGGCATTCGGCTCGAAGAGGACGTTGGCGTTGCAGACTTCATTCCTTCGCGTTGGCGTCAATCTTCTCGGGGCCGTGGCGCTGGCGGCCTATGCGGTCCTCACAGTCCTGTCCTATGTGCAGGTCCCGGTCTTGTGGCGAAACCACGGGTCGACGCCCCACGCGGTGGCGTTCTTCGATGATCTGGCCACAAAGTTCCCGCTGGTCGGGCTCTCCCGCCTGTTCGAGACCAACGCGGCCATCGTCATCAGCTATTGCATCCCAGTCGGGATTATCACGATTGCCTGGATCGCGCTCGTCGCGATCCTTTATCGCCGCGAGCACACGCTGGATGCGAATCTCGACGCCCTGCTGATGCGTTGGTCGGTGGCGTTCGCAGTAGTGTGCGTGCTGGCGTTCCCGCTGTTCACCCAGGACTTCTGGCTGTCGATGGCGTGGGGCCGGATGGCAGCCGAGGGAACGAACCCCTACCACAACCTGTTCACCGACGAGACGCTCACCGGTCTGCCGCTCGACCATTTTCCCATGGTGATGTCCTACGGGCCGGGCTGGGCCGTTCTCTCCGCGGTGGTGATGGCGCTGACCGGCAAGAGCCTGCTCGCCAGCACGATCCTGTTCAAGGCTGTGCTGCTTGCGGCATGGCTCGCCTCGCTTGCCCTGATCAGAGCCATGACCGCGGCGAAGCCGGCGCTCGATCGCTGCCTTGCCATTGTGGTTGCGGGCTGGATGCCGCTTGGCGTCTTGCAGACTGTTGCGGAAGGCCACAACGACATCTTCATGGTTTGGCTGGCACTCATGTGGCTTGCGCTCCTGGGGCAAGGCCGCTGGCTGGCGCCGATCGCGCTGATGGGATCAGTGCTCGGCAAATATGTGACGGCTCCATTGTTCCTCATCGACGTGATCGTGGCCTGGCGTCTGCATGGGCTCGCCTGGCGGCAACTCTTCGTGCGTTATGTTGGGCCCGGCCTCCTTGGGATTGCGGTATTTGGGATTTTCTACCGCTCACCCGGAATTCTTCGACGGTACGCGAGTGATCAGCGAGTGGGAGTTCCTGCAGCCTCGCCATGGCATCGAGGCGATCGAGCTCGCGACCGGACTTGACCTCCTGATGCTGGATCGGATGACCACGGCGGGTTTTGCCGTGATTGCCCTCTACAGTGTTTATGTGCTGCTGCGCTCGCCTACGCTCGACAATGCCACCAAGGCCGCGCTCGCCATCATGAGCGCGATTTCGTTCGTGGGGATCGCCCACCTGTGGCCGTGGTACCTGTTGTGGACGGTCCTTTTGGCCGCGCTGGTTCCGCGCTGGTGGCTGGCACGGTTTGTGATCGGTGTAACGGTGCTGGCTGCTTTCTCTTTGTCAATCTGGTGGGTCGAGCCGTTCGAGAATTCGAAGGAGTGGGCCTCGCTGGTGCTCTATGTCGGGGCGACACTTTGGTGCGTGCTGACGCGGCCATCCACTCTCACGGGTGCGACGGCGCGCCGCCCCGAGGAGATCGCGGGCGGGTCCTTCGAGCGTCCCTGAGGGCAAGGTTGCCGTCGCGGGGGATCGCGGTTAGGTTTCGGCCCCCACACGGACGGGCGAGGCCGTGCAAAGAAGGCAGAAGGGCGCGGCTGCGGCGGCATATCGATGACGAATAACGGCATTGCGGCCACGCTCGACCGGCTGACCAACAACCCTGCGGCGCTGTGGCTTGTGACCGTGTTCCTCGGGATCACGATCCATATGATCGTCTGGCAATTCTCCGAGCCCTCCGCTCTGTTCTCTGATTTCTACAAGGCCAACTACGCGGTGGCCGAGACGCTCTATGAGGACGGCCTCAATGCCACCTGGCCGCTGACCGAGAAGGGCGGCTTCTCCAACCTGCCGGTGCTGGGCTGGTTGTTTGTTCCGTTTGTTCTTGTTGGCGAAGAGTGGGCAGGGTGGGTCTGGTCTGCGCTCGGCGTCGCCGTTCTGTTCGGTGCCTGGGCGCTGTTGGTACGAACGGTCCGGCTTGATGCGCCGCCCGCGGCTCTGCTGTTGTTCCTTTTCCTGGTCAATGGCCCGATCGTCAACAGTCTGCGCGAGGGCCAAAGCTCACATTTTATTCTTCTGTTCCTGATCATCGGGATCGTGCTCTGGCGCAGCAATCGTAACTACGCGGCCGGCCTCGCGTTCGGCGCAAGCGCCTTGTTCAAGCTGCCGCTGCTGCTGCTTGGCATCTATTTCCTGTTGCGGCGGCGTTGGACGATCGTTGCCGGCGGCGCCACCACGATCGGCGTTGCGGCACTGCTGTCGCTTGCGCTGTTTGGCATCGACGGCAATATCAGCTGGTACCAGGAATGGGTGGTGCCGTTTCTCGGTGGCTATATCCCGGCCTATAACGTCCAATCGGTTGACGGCTTTCTGATTCGGCTTTCGATGGGCGAGGAATTTCTGATCCACTGGGATCCGCCACTCGTGCCGACGTTGTTCCACCGCATCGCTCGCTCGTGCATCCTGCTGGCGCTGTTTGGGGGATCGTTCTTTTTGATCTGGCGCGCCAACCGGCGCGCCCCGATGGCGACCGACGAGAGCGGGCCGAGCCCGCGCGACCTGCTGGAATTCATGCTGATCATCAATCTCGCGCTGATCACCAGTCCGATCTCATGGACGCATTACTATGTGTGGCTCCTCATTCTATGGGCGCTCTATCTCGGTGATGCGTTGCCGTTGCCGGATGATGCGACCACGCGCGGCCTCATGGGCGCCGGCATGATCCTGACTTCTGTGCCCGTCATCGTGTGGTCGCCGATGGAGCCGAGCTGGTATGCGGCGATTCTGTCGCGCACGATCGTTTCGGTCTGGCTGGTCGGCGGCTGCCTCTCATTCGCGGCGCTCGCGCGCGGCCTCTGGCGGGCAGGGTCGGTCGCTCCTCCGCAAACCGTGCGGGCCGCCTCATGATGATCTCGGATATGACCAAGACTCTCGCAGCTGCGCTGACGCGCTACCTGGCGGTTTTTCTGCTGCTCAACGCCTTTGTGTTCAATGGCGTGCTGTGGCTCACGTCGCCGGAGCCGTACAAGGAGACGGTGCTGGACCACACCTGGGACGTGCTGCGCGGCCGCGGCTGCGACGATTCCTGGGGCGTCATGTCGGTCTCTCTCAAATATGTGCGGGAGCACCCCGACAAGCGGCTCTATTCGGATATCTTCTTCGAGCGCAATCTCAAGTTCCAATATCCGCCGTCATCGTTGTTCGCCGTCGCAGGGCTGGTATGGCTGGTCGGTCAGGACGGAATCCGGACCGAGGAGTGCAAGGTCTACGACCTGCCGACGATCAATGACGTCCTGGGCTGGCTCTTCATATTGATGTCGGCCGTCTGCGCCGCGGCGCTGCTGGAAATGGGGCTGCGACGGCAGCAAGGCCCGCCAGCCTCCGGCGGCATGATGGCCGCGCGGTTCGTGATCGTGCTCGCGCTTGCGCTGACGTTCTATCCTCTGGTGAAGGCCTATACTCTTGGCCAGATTCAGAACTGGCTGAACGGGCTTTTTGCTCTGGCGCTGTTGTGCTGGGTGACCGACAGGAAGGTGCCAAGCGGTGTGCTGATCGGCCTCATGGCGCTGGTGAAGCCGCAATACGGCGCGTTCGTGCTGTGGGGGCTCCTTCGCCGCGAATGGGGTTTCGCGGCTGCCCTTGTGGCGACCGGCGTCGTGGGCTTGGCCGGATCGATCATGGCCTACGGCTTCGCCAATCATCTCGACTATCTGCGGGTGCTGGAGTTTCTGGCGGAACGCGGCGAGACGTTCTACCCGAACCAGTCCGTCAACGGGCTTGCTCAACCGCGTGATGGTCCTGGTTGATCCGAGCGCGTGGAGCAGTCTTCAGTTCACCGACAACTCGTTCCCGCCGTTCAGTCTGCTGGTCTATGGCGGCACGCTTGTGACCTCGATCGCGTTGCTCTCGGCTGCGCTGTTCCGGCGCGGCACCAAAGGCGATCCGGATCGCACGTTCGATTTCTGCACGATGGCGCTGAGCATCACGATCGCCTCGCCGATCGCCTGGGAGCATCACTACGGCACGATCTTCCCGATTTTTGCGGTGCTGCTCGCAAGTGTAATCGGCGATCGGCGGCGGCTGTTGCTGCTGACGGTGAGCTATGTCCTGATCAGCACCTTCATTCCCGTCACCAATCTGCTGGCCGACACGGTCTTCAATGTGGCGCAGTCTTATCTGTTTTTTGCCGCGATTGTGGTGCTGATGTTGCTTCATACGACGCGACCGGGTTGGCAGATCGCGCTCTCACCGCCCGTATCACGAATGCCCGCTGCTGAGCTCAGGCCGTCGGGATGACCGGCAGGAGCAGGTGCGACGGCCGCTTGGCGTCGTGGAAGATCCGGTGCACGGTCGTCCGGCTGCTGCAGATGTGATAGGGCACATATTCCGCATCGGTCGCGCCCGCCACGCCCGTCGGCAGGTCGAGGCTCGTGATCTCGAGCGCAATGCGGTGGTCCTTCTTGAACAGGTTGGCGGTCGAGAGAATCTCGATTGCATATTCGTTGACCTCGCCCGGCACGACCGGCTTCTGGGCCGCGCGGGTGAGCGGATGCCACGGCTTCCAGGGCTTCGAGCGCTTTCCATCGAGCGCGCGATGCGAGGCCTTGAGCCAGCCGCGGGTGAGCTCGCGCTCAGGCAGGTCCCTGGACAGCTCGCGCTCGCCCGCACGCACCGTGCGCACCGACACGTCGGGGCCGATGTCCTTGAGGATGACGATCCAGTTGGTGTCGTCCTGGTCGATGGCGGCAAAGAGATTGAGCACGATCGGGCCTGCGACCAGCAGGTCCTGCGCCAGCGGCTCGCTGAGATAGCGCAGCCGCTCGATCCGGTTGGTCTGGGTGGGTGGCATCTGCACGAACACGTCAGGCGGCGCGCTGTCGTCCACGCTTGAGGCGGTGAAGGGGGCGCCCGACAGCCGCTCCCAGGAGTTGAGATAGAGCTTGGTCCATTGCGTGTCCGGCAACGGCCAGTCGTCGGCGGTGCGCCAGGCGTTCTCGCCCATGACCCAGAACTTCACGCGCGGCTCGCGCATGATGCCGGTGTCGATGCCTTTGAGCCAATGGTCGTGCCAGCGCAGGATCTCGTGGTGGAACGAATGGAACGGCCGCTCGAGGTGCGCGGGTCCGGTGAACATCAGCTTCTTCGGCGCCGAGATGTTGGCGAAGTAGCTCTGCGCGCCGTTGAGATGGGTCTTGTATGTGTAGCCGTACCAGCCCGAGCCGGTGTAGGTCGGCACATTGATCTGCGCGAACTCGGCCTCGCTCTTCTCGACCGCCAGCTTCGCTGTCGTAGGGATCGATCAGCAGATCGAAATAGGGCGGCATGTGCTGGCCCTTCTGTGCCAGCAGATTGTAGACGTGCGGATACATCCGGTAGTCGGGATTACTCATCGCGGCGCGCCAGAGCGCCTCGCGCTCGGGCGGCAGCGTTCCAGGCTGGCCCTTCACCTGGTGCATGGCCGAGAAGTGGCCGACGAGATAGCGGAACAGATGGATGACGCCGCCCGGATATTCCTCGCGGAAGCCGCCGAGCACCCCATAGGCGCCGCGCGGATCGAACGGGAAGATCGCCTTGAGGTGAGGGGGCTGCTGCTTGGCGACGTGCAACTGCTCGGCGCCGAAGCCCGAGATGCCGACCATGCCGACATTGCCGTCGCACCAGGGCTGCGCCGCGATCCATTCGATCAGGTCGTAGCTGTCGAAGACGCGCGAGCCGCCGCCTTCCGACTTGCCGACGCCGCGCGGCATGCCGACGACGTGCACGTAGCCGCGCGAAACGAAGAAGCGCGTGTCGCCGGTCTCCATCGGGCCGGTCCACAGCGGCGACCAGGCCGGCTGCGGCGGGATCGCGTCCGCCATCTCGGGGCCCTGGAAATCCTTGTTGTAGATCGCGAACGCCAGGAGTGCTGGAAACTTTTCACGCGAGTCGGGCCGGTAGATGTCGACCGAGAGCTTGACGCCGTCGCGCATCGGCACCGCGACGTCCTTCTCGCTGATCATCGCGTGATAGGTCGCAGGCCGGTCGTAGTCCGGCGGCGGCCGGTCCGCGAGCTGCAGGGCATCCAATGCAGGATCTAATTTCGTTGTCATTGGGAGCTCGTTGGTAAGCACGGAATTGCCCGCACGGCAGGGCAGGCTCCCTCTCCCGAAGGGAGAGGGGTGGGGTGAGGGGTTACAAACTATCGAAAAATCATGAACCCCCTCACCCCACCCCTCTCCCCTGCGGGGAGAGGGAGTCCAGCCGTGCCTGTGGCTTGGCTGTGCCTTCAACCAGCGCATCGAGATCGAGCACAATGTCGTCCGCCGGCGTGCAGCCTTTCTCGTGGACATCGACCGACAGCAGCGTGCCGGTCGCCGGACAGCAATAGGCGGTCATCGCAAGCTGCTCGTGCAGGCGGATCGGCAGCGCGGCCGATGGCTGCATCGGCACCGCAACCGCGCCCGCCCGCCAGCGGGTCGAGCCGCTTGCGAGAACGAAGCCCGCTTCTGAAACGACGTGCAGACCGCGCTTGTCGCGCACGATGAACAGCCGGTCGCCGAGCGATGCGATCCGCCCGGCGTTTGAAAAGCGATTGGGGTCGTTGCAGAGCGTTCCGACGCGTGAACAGCCTGAGGGCGCCGCGGCGCTCCTCAGTAGCGGCGGCATCGACGCCTTTGTGGCTCAACACGACGCCGTAGACCTCGGACGCAGCGGTCTTCCGACACCAGGCCGCGCCGCACATCGGTGAGGACCGCATCCGGCGTCGCGCTCGAGCGGATCGCCAAAGCCGCCGCCGCCCTGCCAGCTCACCGCGAACACGTCGCCGCGCTTCATGCGAATGAGGCCAGGCTTGGGCCCGAAGGTCTCCCACGTCGACATCTTCTGCGAGCACGCCGTCCATTCGCGGCCTGCTCGCCCCAGCGCTGGACCACGGTCGCACCCGGATAGCCGCCGAACAGGCCGGCCGTATTCGGCACCTCGGCGCCGTGGGTCATGATCAGCGCGTCGGCCGCCTCGATGCCGCCGAGCGTGAGCGCGACCTCGGCCGAGAGGCCGCCGCGATAGGTGCCGGCGCCGCCGGTGTCGCGCGCGAGCCGGCGATAGAAATAGAACAGCGGCACCGCCTGCTCGTTGCGCTCGACGTCGGCGATGCAGGGCACCGGGCAATTGTTCGGTCCGCCGCCGTCATAGCCGTCCTTGCTGGCGAAGGCCGCGTAGCCGCCGGCGAGCGGGTCCATGAGATGCAGCCCGAACGGCTCGCCATACTGATTGATGCCGCCGAGATTGAAGGTCGCCATGGTGCCGTCGCTCACCGCCTGTACGCGATGGCGATAGCGCTCGCGAGCACGACGAGCAGCCGGTTGAGCGCGAGCGATACCGCGTTCGACACCACCCAGATCGCCTCGACGGTGGCGGCGCCGACCGGCGCCGGATACTTGGCGGTGCAGATCAGGCCGTCCGGCGCCACGATCTCGATGGTGCGCAGGATGCCCTCGTTCCACGGAATGTCGTAAGCGAGCATCGGCAGCAGCGAGCCGGTGACGGCGCCGACGAGGCCCGAGCGCGTGCAGTTGATGAAGCCGGGCGCCTGTTTGCTCGAGGCCGAGAAATCAAACGTCAGCCGCTCGCCGCGTTTGGTCAGATGCAGGTCGAGCTTGTAGAGCGCATTGCTGTGGCCGTCGTGCTCGAGGAAATCGGTGGCGTGGAACTCGCCATCCGGCAGCTCGATGAGCCGCGCGCGCATGCGCTGCTCGGACGTCGCGATCATGCGATGCATCACCTCGACCACGGTCGCGGCGCCATAGCGCTTCATCAACTCGCCCAGGCGCTGGCGCGCGACGTTGATGGTGGCGATGAAGGCGCGGAAGTCGAGGCCGAGCTGCGCCGGCAGCCGCGTCGCGGTGAGGATCATCTCCAGAATGTCCTCGCGCAGCTCGCCTTGCTCGACCAGCTTCACGCACGGAATGCGCAGGCCCTCCTGGCGCGCATCGCGCGCCTTCGGCGACCAGCTCGCGAAGTCCATGCCGCCGATGTCGGTGACGTGGCATTCGACGCCGGCCCAGGCGACGATCTCGCCGTCGGCGAAGATCGGCCCGGTGAGCTGCACGTCGTTCTGATGCAGTGCGCCGACGAACGGATCGTTGCCGCAGAACATGTCGCCGTCGCGCACGCTGAGATGCGGCCGCTTGCCGCGATGGCGCGGATGAGATGGCCCACGACCGAGGCCTGGAACGAGACCTGCAACCCCATCGAGGCGAACGAACCATCGGGCAGGAACAGGCCGGTGAAGAAGTCGGACGCCTCGGTCACGGTCGGCGAGCCCGAGACGCTCTGCAGTGCGATGCGCATTTCCTCGGTGATCGCGAGCAGCCGCGAGCGGATCGACCTCGTAGGTGACCGGGTTGATGGCATTCGCCTTCTGCACGCGGGATTTTGGTTTTTTCCGAGACGATGTCATCGCGCGATGCTCACATGCAGGTTGCCGAACACGTCAGCGTCGCGCGACGCCGCGCGGCGGCACGACCACGCTCTGGCCGGGAAACTCGATGATGCGCCGGTCCGCGCACGCGTGGTGCCGGGCGGCGGGAAGATGGTGCGATAGATCGCGGTGTCGAGCGGCTGCGCCGGATCGTCGAATACCACGCGGCGGCTGCCCGACTTTTTCAGCGGCTCGCCCTTGGCCTTGCCCGCGGGCGGCGGCAGCGAGCCCTGCGCCGATCGCGCGCACGCTCAGGATCTCGAAGCCCGCGCGGGTATAGGTCGCGCCGCGGCCGAACAGCGACTTCGTACTGGCGTTCGAAGCGCGTGACCGCGCCCTCGTAGGCGCCGCTCGTTGAAAGCGCCATTGGCGATCGCGATGTCGAGCGCATTGGTCTGGCCGCGATAGCGGATAGCGAGCACGCGCTCGACGCTGATCGGTGCCGCTTGCGCCGGCGGCTTTGAGGCCCTCGCGCACGTCGGCCTCGAGGGCGACGAGTGTGTCGTGTACCGCTTTCAGCGCTGCGGCCTGTGGCGCCGCATCGGAGGCAACGCGCAGATAGACCGGCCGCTCGCGCGTCAAGCCGAGGCTCGAATTGGCGCAGCCGAAGGCCGACTGCGCGGTCGCGGCCGCCGGCACGACGAAGCCGTCGAGCCCGAGCTCGCGCACCAGCGCCCAGGCATGCGAGGGGCCGGCGCCGCCGTTGGCGAAGCAGCGTGAACTCGCGCGGGTCGTGGCCGCGCTCGATCGTCGAGCGCCGCAGCAGGTCCGCCATGCGGGCGTCGAGCACCTCGCGAATGCCCCACGCCGCTTCGATCAGGCTCATGCCGAGCGGCTTCGCCACCTTGTCGGTGATGGCGCGGCGCGCCGCCTCGATGTCGAGCGCCATGCTGCCGCCGAGGAAATTGTCGGGATCGAGCACGCCGAGCACGAGATCGGCGTCGGTCGCGGTCGGCTCGCGTGCCGCCGCGGCCGTAGCAGGCCGGGCCCGGATTGGCGCCGGCGCTCTGCGGCCCGACCGTGAGATTGCCGAAGCGCACCGCCGCGATCGAGCCGCCGCCGGCGCCGATCGAGGCGACGTCGATCGACGGCACGCGGATGTCGGCGCCCGCGACCGTGATCTCGCGCCGCATCAGCGGCCGGCCCTCGACCACGACGCCGACATCGAAGCTGGTGCCGCCGATATCGGTGGTCAGGATGTTGCTCGGCGCCAATGCGCGTGCCGATCGCCAGCGAGCCGATGACGCCCGCGGCCGGGCCGGAGAACAGCGCGAAGGCCGGCCGGTCGTTGAGCACGTCGGTCGGCAGCACGCCGCCCGCATTGGTCATCATCAGGATCGGCACCTGCATGCCGGCCTCGCGCAAGGTCTGCTCGAGCCGCGCCAGATAGCGGCCGGCGATCGGGCCGAGCGCTGCGTTGGCGGCGGTCGTCGACATGCGGCCATACTCGCCGACGACCGAGGAAATCTCGTGCGACAGCGTGAGAAAGACGCTCGGGCAGCTCCGCCTCGACCAGCTCCTTCAGCCGCAGCTCGTGCACCGGATTGGCGGTCGACCACAGCGTGCAGATCGCGATCGCCTCGATCCCGTCGTCCTTCAGGGTGCGCAGCGCCTCGCGCGCCTGCGCCTCGTCGAGCGGAGCGATGATGGTGCCGTTGGCGTCGATGCGCTCGCGCACCTCGACGATGCGCTCGCGCGGCACGATCGGCAGATGCCGGTTGTGCAGGAAATAGTCGGTGACCTCGGTGTCGCTCAGGCCGGCGGTCTGCCGTCGCATGCGCCCGATCTCGAGCGTGTCGCCAAAGCCAAGCGTGGTCACGATCGCGGTTCGGGCGGCGCGCCCGGTGAGCAGCGCGTTGAGCGACACGGTCGTGCCATGGCCGAAGCGCTTGATCCGCGTGCAGAAGTCGCCGAAGTCGAGCCCGTAGGACCGTGCCGCCAGTTCAAGGGCCGCAATGACACCGCCCATGACATCGGCCGTGGTCGGTGCCTTGAACACGCGCGCCTCGCCGCTTCCGTCGGCCACCCACAGATCCGTGAAGGTGCCGCCCACGTCGGTTCCGACAAAGAACATACGCTATCGGGCCCCGTCGCCGGCGCGCAGCCAACGCCGCGCTAGGACCTGGTTGAGCAATTCCCGGTCGACATGGGGGAGCACGGTCTCTTCGAAGGCGCGCCGGACCTGGGCGTATTCGAGCGCGCACGCCTCGATGCGTGAGCGCGGGAGAAGCCCGCCGCCCGCGAGATCGCGAAATGTATTGGGTTGGCCGCCATAGGCAATGCAGAGCGTGTTGTAATAGCGCTGTGCGGGCGTGCCGTGCGTGTCGTAATAAGTCGCCGGGCGGCTGATCGCCGCCTTGAACCACTTGTAGGCCGCCCCCTTGATAGTGGTGCGGGCGACGTCGGGGCCGAACTGCAGCATCACAAACGTGGCGATCTGGTCGGCGGCGTCCTCCTCGTGTCCGAACACCGCGATGTCGAGCAGATGAAACACGGCATGGCCGAGCTCATGCAGCACCGTGCTCAGGAACGAGCCGACGAAAATCTCCTCGCGCGTGAAGCCCGGCAGCATGTCGGGATCCGCCGCGTAGCGCGCGAACAGGCTGACGTATTGGTAGCAGATGGTGATCGTCGACGTTGTCGTCGAATAGAATGCGTTCTCGGCGCTGCGCGCGGGGCACTCTTCGGTGACGATCCGCAGCTTCTGCGGCAGCTTGAGCGGTGACAGGAACTGCACCAGCTCCTCGAGCGTGCGGCGGCTCATCAGCCGCTCGCGCATGTCGGCGTTTTCGAGATTCCGTGGCCGCGCCATATTCGAATTCAATGCTGCCGATGAGCTGCGGCTGCGCTCTCGCCGGCGTTGCCGGCATGACGACGAGAGCAAGGATCACGATCGCGATGCTTCGAGCCAAGATCGCCATGCTCAGCGTCCATCGTCCGGGCGCAGCCAGTCCATCGACCGCACCTTGGCGAGCTTGGCCTCATCGATATGGCGCCTGATGTAGCGGTCGAAGGACTTGCGGACAGCTTCATATTCCTGCCGGCAAACTCCCCGGCGCGCCTGCGGCAGCGGGGTGAACCGATCGTCGACATCGACGATGTCCTTGAAGGTCGTCGGGTCGCCGCCGTAGGCGATGCAGATGGTGTTGAAGTTGCGCTGCGCGGCGCTGCTGCGCACATCGGCCGGCGAGGCATCGGAGCCGAAGATGGCGATGGCGCCGAAGAACAGGTGCGTGCCGCGCACCGTTCGCAGCGCCACATCCTTGCCGAACTGCAGCATGACGTAGGCGGCGAAGTTGTCGGCGGCATCCGAGACGCGGCCCCAGATCGGCACATTGAGCACATCGAACACGCCGCGCGCCACCTCGTGCAGCAGCTCCTGCACGAATGCGCCGGCGATCATGTCGGGCCGCAAGGGTCCGTAGGCGATGCGCTCGACCTCCTCGATGTACTCGTAGCAGACGGTGACGGGCCCGCCAGGCTGGAAATGGACGGTGGCGGCGCCGCATTCGTCGAGCCGCACGATCAGCTTGCGGGGCAGCTTCAAGGGCGACAGGAACTGCTGCAGGTCCTCCAGCACCTGGCGCTTCTTCAGCCGCTCATAGATCGGCTGCAGCGCGGGCTCCTTCGGCTCCCGATAGACGATATCGACCTGGGACACGCGCAGGTCCTGTGCGACCAGCGGCCGCGCGGACAGCGTCGGCATGACGGCGCAGGCCAGTGCCGCTGCGGCCAGCGTCCATCTCATCGGGTAGTGTCCCTTTGCGGTTGATCGTTGCGGCCGATATGGGCCCGCATGGACGGCATGATAACGGCCGGGAACTCTGCTTACAACATTCCTACCTGGGCCAGGCGCCATCGGGTGTGGCAGTCGTGGTGCGGCAGTGGTGCGGCTTTATTGCGACTGCTCTATTTGCGATAAGAGGTGTCTCGCAAGGATATCGCCTCATGCTGCGTTTGCCGGAAAGAGTTTGTCACGTCCTCGGTTGGAGCCTCGCATTCCTGTTGCTGCCGGCAGGCGCACAGGCCCAATCAGTCGAGAGCTTCTATCGCGGCAAGACGTTGAGCATGGTCATCGGCTATCCGACCGGCGGCAGCAACGACATCTATGCCCGCTCCGTCGCGCGCCACATCGGCAAGCATATTCCCGGCAATCCGACCGTGGTGCCGCGCAACATGCCAGGCGGCGGAAGCCTGGTTGCGGCCAATCATGTGTTCAACGTGGCGCCCAAGGACGGCACCACGCTTGCGTTGATCGCGGCGACCATTCCGCTCGAGGAGCGGCTCGGCGCTCCCAATGTCATGTTCAAGTCGGCCGGCTTCAACTGGATCGGCCGGGTAGCGGCAGGCGTGAACATGACCTTCGTCATGAACAGCGTGCCGGTGAAGACCATCCAGGACACCTTCTCGCGCGAGGTGCTGCTGGGTGCGAGCGGCCGCAGCTCCACCGTCGCGATCTATCCGGCGGTGCTGAGCAACGTGATCGGCACCAAGTTCAAGCTGGTCATGGGCTATCAGAGCTCGAGCACCGCGATGCTGGCGATGGAGCGCGGCGAGGTCGAGGGCCATTCGACCAGCCTCGAGGTCGTTCGCGCCGTTCATCCCGAGTGGCTCAGCGAGAAGAAGGTGACCGTGCTCGTGCAATACGCGCTCAAGCGCCATCCGGAGCTGCCGGACATTCCGATGTCATGGGAGCTTGGCCGCAACGACGAGGAGAAGCAGATCCTGCGGATCGTCGCCAATGCGACCGAGGTCGGCAAGATGATTCTCTCGACGCCCGATACGCCGGCCGAGCGCATCACTGCGCTGCGCCGCGCCTTCGATGCGACCATGCAGGATCCGGCCTTCGTGGCCGAGCTGAAAGCACAGCGCGTCGAGCTCGCGCCCATGAGCGGTGAGGAGCTGCAGAAGCTCGTCGCCGAGGTCGGCGCCGTCTCGCCGGACATCATCGAGAAGGTCAAGGCGATCTATCCGCTGAACTGAATCCGAACTGTGCTAGTGATGTTTTGCTTTGGTCGAGCTGTAAATTCCGTTCATTCCCGCGCAAGCGGGAATCCAGACTGTTAACTGTGTGAGGTCGATATGTTTGTTGGTCTGGGTCCCCGCTTTCGCGGGGACGAACGGTTGAGGCGAAGCGCCAGCGCATTTGTCGGCCTGCTTGTCTTCGTATGCATCCCGACACTCGCCAGCGCCCAATCGGTCGAAAACTTCTACCGCGGCAAGACCGTCAACGTGGTCATCGGCTATCCGCCGGCCGGCGCCAATGACTTCTATGCCCGCGCGGTCGCTCGCCACATCGGCAAGCATATTCCTGGCAACCCAACGGTCATTCCGCGCAACATGCCGGGCGGCGGCAGCCTCGTGGCTGCCAACCACATCTTCAACGTCGCGCCGAAGGACGGCACCACGCTCGGCCTGATCGTGCCGACTGCGCCGATCGAGGAGAAGCTCGGAGCCGCCAACGTTCGCTTCAAGGCGGCACAGTTCAACTGGATCGGCCGGCTGGCAGCGACGCCGAACGTCACCTTCATGAACGCCTCGTCCCCCGTGAAGACCATCAAGGACGCGATGGAGCGCGAGGCCGTGCTGGGCGCGACCGGCCGCAGCTCCACGGTCGCGGTCTATCCGACCATGCTCAATCATCTCGTCGGCACGAAGTTCAAGCTTGTCATGGGCTACGCCGGATCGGCGGAAGCGATGCTCGCCATGGAACGCGGCGAGGTGGAAGGGCATTCGACCACCTGGGAGGGCGTGAAGTCGCGCGCCGCCAAACAGCTTCGCGACAAGACCATCAACATCCTGGTGCAATACGGTCTCCAGCGGCACCCCGAGCTGCCCGACATCCCGACCGCAGTCGAGCTGGGCCGCAACAACGATGAGGTGCTGGCGTTGCGTTTCTTCGCCAATGCGAGCGACGTCGGGCGCTTCATCCTCTCGACCCCCGACACGCCGGCGGATCGCATTCAGGCATTGCGGCGGGCCTTCGACGCCATGGTCAAGGACCCCGAGTTCATCGCCGATCTCGACGCGCAGAAGCTCGACCTCGGCCCGCTCAGCGGCGAGGAGCTGCAGAAGCTGATCGAGGAAGTTGCCAACGTGCCGCCCGCGATCCTCGAGAAGGTGAGGGGGCTCTACCCATTGAACTAGTTTGTTTGTGCGGCGGAGATTGTAGGCACGGGCTTTGATGACGGCACGGCGGGGCTCCCTCTCCCCAACGGGGAGAGGGGTGGGGTGAGGGGGAACCGCACTATCGATAGTTTGTAACCCCTCACCCCACCCCTCTCCCTTCGGGAGAGGGAGCCGGCCACGTTTGCCGCCCCGCTGTGCCTCGAGCCGTTCATTTGCGGCAGGGTGGCCCACCACAGCGATCCATGCTGTATTGGCGCCGGCAACAAGGCGGGGAAGCCTGATGGACGATATCGCGGCAGCGTCGAAGGAAAGCGCTGTTGGAGGCGCCTTTGGCAGCGAGCCCCGGCTCGACCTGCAGGAGCACATCGCCGACCTCGAGGCCAACGGCCTCCTGGTGCGCATCGATCATCCGGTCAACAAGGACACCGAGCTGCATCCGCTGGTGCGGCTGCAGTTCATCGGCGGCATCCCGGAGGCGGAGCGGCGCGCCTTTCTGTTCACCAACGTGGTCGACGCCACCGGACGGCGCTACGACATGCCGGTCGTGGTCGGCGTCGATTGCGGCCTCGGCCGAGGTCTATTCGCTCGGCATGCGGCGGCCGGTCGAGGAGATCGGCAGCGCCTGGATCGAGGCGATCGCGCATCCGATCGCGCCGGTGCGGACCAATGCGCCGCGCTGCCAGGAGGTCGTCATCAAGGGCGATGACCTGCGCAAGCCGGACGGCGGGCTGAAGCTTCTGCCGGTGCCGGTGTCGACGCCGGGCTTCGACTCGGCGCCCTATCTCACCGCGACCTTCTGCGTCACCAAGGATCCGGACTCCGGCATCCAGAACGGCGGCACCTATCGGGCCGCGCTGAAAGCGACCGACCGCGCGGTCGTGCGCATGGTGGCGCGCGCGGGCGGGGCGGGCGGCTATCAGCACTGGGTCAAGCACAACAAGCGCAAGACGCCGATGCCGATCGCGATCGTGGTCGGCGCGGCGCCGGTCGTGATGTTCACCGGCGCGCAGAAGCTCGAGGAGGATTTCGACGAGCTCGGCGTCGCGGGCGGGCTCGCGGGCCGCGCCGATGCCGGTCGACCAAGTGCGTCACCATCGACCTCGACGTGCCGGCCGACGCCGAGATCGTGATCGAGGGCCTGATCGATCCCGAGAAGCTCGAGCCCGAGGCGCCGTTCGGCGAGAGCAACGGCTATGTGGCGCTCGAAGCCTTCAACATGCCGATGCAGGTGACCGCGATCACGCATCGGCGCAATCCGGTGTTTGCCTCGATCATCAGCCAGGTGACGCCGAGCGAATCGAGCCTGGTCAAGAAGGTTGCCTACGAGCCGCTGTATCTCGCGCATCTGCGCGACACGCTGTCGATCCGCGGCGTGCAGCGCGTCGTCATGCACGAGCCGCTGACCAATCTGCGGCCGGTGATCTTCGTGCAATATGCCGCCGGCACGCCGCGCACCGAAGTCTGGCGCGGGCTGCATGGCGCCGGCGAGCCTCAACGCCATCGCCGGCAAGATCCTCATCGCGGTGAGCGAGGACATCGATCCGGACAATCTCGACGCGGTGATGTGGTCGATCGGCTATCGCTGCAATCCGATCGAGGACGTGCACATCTCGCCCTATCACGGCGGCGTGCAGGGCGCGCAATACGGCGACAGCGGGCTCGGCTCGAAGCTCCTGATCGATGCCACCATCAAGGGTCCGATGGCGCCGCTCGCGCTGCCCAAGAAGGAATTCATGGAGCGCGCGCAGGTGCTGTGGGCGCAAGCTCGGCCTGCCGCCGATCAGCGCTCAAGCAGCCGTGGCACGGCTATTCGCTCGGCGACTGGACCGAGCGCTGGGACACCTGGGCGGAGCGCGCGGTCAGCGGCACCTGGGAGGAGACCGGCACGCGAGACGCTCGCGCGCCAGCGCGCGGCCTCAAGCCGGAGACGCCCGCGCGCAGGGTGAAGGAATAATGACATTGCATCGCTACGCCCTCTCCGTTCGTCCCCGCGAAAGCGGGGACCCAGAAAGCTTGATGCTCGGATTCCCGCTGGCGCGGGAATGAACGGAGTGTGTGGCTCGACTTCGGTGAAACATGAAGCCGCCGCCCTTCGCCTATCACGATCCGACCACCATCGACGAAGCCAGTCGATCTCATCGGCCGGCTCGACAACGCCATGCCGCTCGCGGGCGGCCAGTCGCTGATGCCGATGCTCAATTTCCGCGTAGTGGCGCCTGATCATCTGATCGATCTCAATCGCATCGCTGGCGCTCTCGTATCATCAGATATCGATGACGGCATCGGCCGCTTCGGCGCCATGACGCGCCAGCGCGACTTGAGTTCTCAGCCGACGTGGCGAAGCGCCTTCCCGGTGCATGCACAAAGCGCTCGCAGCATGTCGGCCATCGCCAGACCCGCAATCGCGGCACCTTCGGCGGCTCGCTCTGCCATCTCGACCCTCCGCCGAGCTCGTCAACATGGCGGCGCTGCATGACGGCGTGCTGGAGGCGCGCAAGCCGCGGCGGCCGCCGCGAGATCAGGATCGCCGACTGGGTCGAGCGGGATCATGACCAACGCGCTTGAGCCTGGCGAGCTTCTCACCGGCGTCGACGCTGAGAGCCTGGCCGGCCGGCCATGGCTACGCGTTCGAGGAGTTCGCGCGCCGGCATGGCGACTTCGCCATCACGGCGGTCGGCTGTCTGCTCACGCTCGAGCGCAATGGCGCAATTGATCGAGGCGGCGCTGTGCGTGTCGGGGATGGGCCCCGCGCCGGTGCGGGTCGTCGAGGCCGAGCACCTGCTGGTCGGCGCGAAGCCCGGCGCACGAGGCTTTCCGCGCCGCCGCCATCACGGCGCAGTCGCTCGAGGCGATGAGCGATGCCTATGTCACCGCCGTCTATCGCAAGCATCTCGCCCGCGTTCTTACCTATCGGGCGCTGGAACGCGCGGCCGCCGCGCGCACGGAGGGCAGCGGCTGATGGGCAATGGTTCGGCGCGAGCGTCAAGCGCAAGGAAGACCCGGCGTTCCTCACCGGCCGCGGGCGCTATGTCGACGACATCGAGCTGCCCGGCATGCTGCATGCCGTGGTGCTGCGCAGCCCGCACGCGCACGCCGCGCATCCGCGGCATCGACAAGCGCGCGGCGCTCGCGCTGCCGGGCGTGCATGCGGTGTTCACCCACGCCGACCTGCCGGAATCGATGCAGCGGCAGACCGTGCCGCTGCTGGTGCCGAGCCCGGCGATCAAGCAGGCGCTGCATGCCCTACTGCCTCGCCAAGGACGAGGTCTGCTTCGTCGGCGAGCCGATCGCGATCGTGGTCGCCGACAGCCGCTATCTTGCCGAGGATGCCGCCGCGCTGGTCGAGATCGATTTCGAGCCGCTGCCGGCGGTCTCCGATTGCGCGCAGGGGCTCGAGCCGGGCGCGCCGCTCGCGCATCGCGGCTCGCCCGAACAATCTCGCCGCCTTCATCCCGATCAATGTCGGCAACACCGATGCGGCCTTCGCGCAGGCGCGCGCATGTGTTCCGCGAGCAGATCTTTCAGCATCGCGGCGGGCCGTTCTTCATGGAGTGCCGCGGCATGATCGCGGTGCCGGATCCGGCGAGCGACGCGCTGACCATCTACGTGTCGTCGCAAGGGCCGCACCGGCACAAGCGCGTGCTGCTCGATCTCATGGACTGGGCGGACCATCAGCTGCGCATCGTCACGCCCGACGTGGGCGGCGGCTTCGGCCCGAAGGGCAGCTTCTATGCCGAATATGGCGCGCTCGCCGCCGCGGCGCTGACGCTGCGCCGCCCGATCAAATGGATCGAGGACCGGCACGAGAATTTCCTCTCGACCCAGCAGGAGCGCGACCAGTACTGGGACGTCGAGATCGCGGTCGACGCCGATGCGCGCATCCTCGGCCTGCGCGGCACGCTCACGCACGACGCCGGCGCCTACATGCCGTGGGGCGTGGTGCTGCCCTGGATCGCCGCGACCTCGGTGCCGGGTCCCTATGTGATCCCGAACTTCCATCTCGACGTGTCGGTCGCCTTCACCAACAAGGTGCCGACCTCGCCGGTGCGCGGCGCCGGCCGGCCGGAGGCCGCCGTGGTGATGGAACGGCTGATGGACCGCGTCGCGCGCGAGTTGAAGCTCGACCGCGCCGAGGTGCGGCGGCGCAACTTCATCACGCCCGAGCAGATGCCCTACAAGGTCGGCATCATCTTTCGCGACGGCCGCCCGGTCACCTACGACAGCGGCGACTATCCGACCTGCCAGCGCGAAGGCGCTCGACGCGGTCGACTACGAAGGCTTCCGCGCGCGGCAGGCCGCAGGCGCGCGAGCAGGGCCGCTACATCGGGCTCGGCATCGGCAACGCGGTCGAGGCGACGGGGCTCGGCCCCTACGAGAGCGCGACCGTGCGGGTGTCGACCAGCGGCAAGCTCACGGTCTATACCGGCGCGACGCCGCAGGGCCAGTCGCACAAGACCACGCTGGCGCAGATCGCCGCCGATCATTTCGGCTGCACGCCCGACGACGTCACCATCGTGACCGGCGACACCGCGGCGACCGGGCTCGGCGTCGGCTCGTTCGCGGCGCGCACCGCGGTCAATGCCGGCTCCTCGGTGCATCTCGCCTCCGCGCGAGGCTGGCGCAGAAGATCAAGCAGTTCGCCGCCGAGATGATGGAGGTCGCCGAGCAGGACATCGTGCTGGAGAACGGCTACGCCAAGGTCGCGGGCTCCGACGTGAAGCGCAGCTTCCGCGAGGTCGCGGCGCGTCGCGGTCGGCATGCCGGGCTTCTCCATGGCGGGCGGACCGACGCCCGGGCTCGAGGCCACCAGCCACTTCACGCCCGACCAGTCGACCTATTCCAACGGCACCCACATCGCCGAGGTCGAGGTCGACATCGAGACCGGGCAGGTGACGGTCACTGCGCTATCGTCGTGATGCACGACTGCGGCACCGTCATCAATCCGATGGTGGTCGAGGGCCAGATCGTCGGCGGCGTCATCCACGGCGTCGGCAACGCGTTCTTCGAGCGCATGATCTACGACGATCAGGCGCAGCCGGTGTCGACGCATTTCGGCGAATATCTGCTGCCGCTCGCGACCGATTCCCCGAACGTCGAGGTGCTGCACATGGAGACGCCGTGCCCGCTCAATCCGCTCGGCCTCAAGGGCGCGGGCGAGGGCGGCACCATCGCGGCGATCGCGGCGCTGCTTTCGGCGGTCGAGAATGCGCTCGAGCCGTTCGGCGTGCACATCGCCGAGGCGCCGATCACGCCGCAGCGGATCGTCGAGCTGCTCGGCGAGCACGCGCTCGGCCGCACGCGCTGATCCTCATTGATCGTTGTGGGGCCGGCCCGTCTGCCACACGAGATGAGCCTTCACGGTGGGCCACTCGCTGGCGATGATGCTGTAGACATAGGTGTCGCGCAGCGTGCCGTTCGAGGCGATCTGATGGCTCCGCAACACGCCATCGAGTTTTGCGCCAAGGCGCTCGATCGCCCTTCGGCTTTGATGATTGAAGGCGTGCGTCCGGAATTCGACGGCGATGCAGTCGAGCGTCTCGAATGCGTGCGTGAGCAGCATCAGCTTGCACTGGGTATTCAAAGCCGTGCGCTGGACGCTCTTGCGGTACCAGGTCGAGCCGATCTCCACGTGGCGGTTTTTGGCGTCGACGTTCATGTAGGTCGTCATGCCGACGGCGCGTCCACTCGTATTGTCGATCACCGCGAACGGAAGCATCGTGCCCGCCGCCTGCAAGGCCAGGCGTCGCTCGATCTCCGCCTGCATGCCTTCGGGCGGCGGGACGGACGTGTACCACAACGTCCAAAGCGTGCCGTCCTTGATGGCCTCGACCAGGTCATCACAATGGCGCTGGTCCAGCGGCTCGAGATTGACGCGCTGGCTCTGCAGCGTCACCGGCTGAGGCCATGGCATGGTCGTTGGTTCCGATCCTTGTCTTGGTCGACAAACGCAGCAGCACAGAGCCACTGCACGACGCGGTGCTAACAGCCCACGTCAAGTGCCATGTCGATAGTCCAGAGCGGCTGTGCTTGTCTACTGCAGCTCGATCGGCTGGTAGCGGCCTTGTGCGTCGAGCTGGGTGCCCCACACCTTGTGAAGGCCCTGGTGCTCGGTGCGGCCGAAATTGACGAGCGTGCCAAGCCCGAGATCGAGATCGCGCAAGCTCTCCAGACCTTCGACCAGGCGCTCGGTGTCGAGCATCGGTCCGGTCCGCTTCAGGCCCTCGATCATGCACATTGGCGGTGATGTAGCCCTCGAGCGACACGTAGTCGGGCGCCTCGCCGGGAAAGTAGTGGGAGAGCGCCGTCTTGTATTCCAGCACGACGTTTGAATAGCTGTCGACCGCCGGCACGACCTGCGTCACGATCACGCCGTTCGCATATTTGGGACCCAGCAGCATGAGCTCCTCGGCGAGCGCGGTGCTGCCCACGAAGGAGACGTTGGTGTAGATCAGCGGCGGGTTGATATCGTCGTGTCTTCTCGATGAACTTGGCGGCGGCGCGATAGGTGGCCACCATCACCACCGCCCGCGGCGGAGTGCGCAGCTTGCGCAGCTGCGCGACCGCCTCATCCACGTCGATGGTGTTGCGCTTGTAGTTGAGACGCAGGACCTCGGTCTCGCGGCCCGACCGCAGCGCGCGCACGGCTTTCGCGACGCCTTCGAAACCGGCATCGCCGAAGGCGTCCTGCTGGGCAAACACCACGATCTGTTCCGGCCGCAGCCGGCGCACATTGACGAGATAGCGCACGACCGCGTCGGTTTCCTCGGCGTAGCTCGCCCTGATAATTGAACACATAGCGGTCCGGCGGGTCGCGCCGCAGCAGGTTCGCGCCGGTGAAGGCGCCGAAGAACATCATGCGCTGCTTCGAGCGCATAGGGCAGGGCAACCGCCGCGGTAGGGGTACCCACATTGCCGATGATGCCGAACACCTGATCCTTCTCGTAGAGCTGCTTCATGGTTTCGGCGGTGCGTGTCGGCTCGTAGCCGTCGTCGACCGCGACGAGCTTGACCTGTCGCCCATGCACGCCGCCGGTGTCGTTGATGACGTTGAACGCGGTCTCGACGCCAAGCTTCATCTGGCGGCCCAGCTCCTTGGCCGACCCCGAGAACGGCGCTGACATGCCGAACCGGATCTCCGCTTCGGTCACGCCCCGGCTCACCGCCGCCAATCGCGACTGCAGCGGGCTGGTCGCTGCCAGCGCCGGCGAGGTTGCGGTGACGCTCGGTCGGGCCGGCTGCGGAGCGGCGGGCGCGGCAACGGTCGGCAGTGAGCGCGCCTGGCCGGGCGGTGTCAGCGCTTGCGATGGCGTCACCGTCTTTTCCAGGTCCGCAAGTGCGCGTTCGGCCGCCACGCAGGTGATACGCCTGTTGGCGATGGCACGCTGGCCTTCCGTATTACTCTGGTTGTACGCCTGCCATATCGAGGAGGACTCCTCGGCGGTGGGCGCAGACACCGTGATCAGATCGGAGAGCGTGTCGCTCATCGACTTGATGCGCAGCGGCGAGATCTCGCGGCAGGCTGTCGCAGAGCCGAGCACGCGCCCGACCGCAGCCGCGATCTGCCGTACGGCGTCAACTCGGTCGTTTGAAGGAGCCGAGTATCCAATGACGGGAGCGGTTAAAGCGATCGCACCGAGCAAAAAATAATGAAAACGCATACGCCCTCCAAGAGATCGATACTCCGTTTTTTAATACCGGAGTTCGAGTTTGGATCGCGTCTTAGAATTGAGAAAAAATTATGTCCGTTGCTCCGAATGTGATGACGTCGATTAGTTGTTTCATAACATACTGTCTAAGCACGGTTGTTTGTATGCGAATGCGAAGCGATAAAGATCGTCGTCAATGCTCAATGCCGATGTGCGGCCCGTTGCATTCCTGCATGCTGCGTCATGTTCGGAGACTGCAAAGGGCTGTTGCGACATTCTCGCGACACGCGACGTGTGTATTGTTGCTCTCATCTGCGCTGGTGCGGTGCCGCTGAACTCGTTATCCATCGTTTGCTGCAATGAGATGGCGCGAGGCAACAATGTACCGTCTGCAGGGCGAGGGGGGCTAGGCGCGATCTATCGCTCGGCTCGGCTCTGCCTGCGCTGCTGCAAAGACGCCTACTGGGTAAGCTCGGCAGCGCGCCTGCGCCACCTTTCGGCTTCGGCCGGATTGGGCCGCACCCCATGCACGCCGTGGAGGGCAAGCACTTTCGCGTCGAATGTGTCTGCGAGCTTGATAGCAGCCGGCGCAAAGCCAAGATCGGCCGCACGGGCATAGTACTGCCGCGCGATCGCGACGTTTCCGTTGGCGAATTGGAGGTCGCCCTGCCCGACGAGGCGCTCAGCCTGAGCGCGTGCCGCCGGGTCGGGTGTCCTGGTTGGCACAGGGGCTACGGCTGACGGCGAGGCGGGAAGCGCCGCTTCCCTTGCCGGAGGATCGGCGGCGGTCGCGATTGTCACTTCGGCATGGGCTAGCGCAGACTCGGCCGCAGCCACCACGATGGTTGTCGTCGGCGGTGGCTCATCGCCGGGCGCTGACGGCGTGCGGTTCACTATCGTTTCGTTGCCGGGAGCCGAAGGCTCGCTGCTTCTGGAAACGGCTTCGCTGGGCACAGAAGGCTCGCTGCCTGCCGCAACCGCGTCGCGCTGAGCCGCAGGGCTATTGTGCGTCGCGCTCACCTCGCTGCTCGGCGTAGCAGCCTCATTGCCGTACTGACTGGCCTGGCTGCCGAACAGTGCGTCGGCGAGCTCCGCGCTCGTGATGGTGGCCGGGATGTGGGCCCTGGGCGGCTGGGCGTCGGCTTCGACCGTCTGGGTGCGTTGCAATCCGCTCGAGCTCCGCTGCCAGATCGACAGACCGGTCACGAAACAAGCGGTCAGGATGACGGTTGCGGCGGCGGTCTTGAGCGTTTCGCGTAGGATCAGACGACGGCGGGCCGCGATCCGGATGGCTTCCTGTTGGGTCGCCTGCGCCGCGGCTGCGGCACGAATGAGCTCGAGCTCGCGGTCATAGATCGCGCGCCATTCGGCATTGGCCAGGATCGTATAGGCCTCGTGGACAGCGGCAAAATGCTGCTCGGCGAGCTTGTCTCCGGCATTGCGGTCAGGGTGCAGCGCCTTGGCGAGCTTGCGGAACGCCACTTTGATCTCCAGCGGGCTCGCCTGACTGGAAATCCCGAGTGCCTTATAGAGGTCGATGCCATTGGCGGCTTGCAGCGACGCATAGGTGCTCACGATGCCGGAACGTGCGACGGGACCCGTCGAGCCGTCTTCCGACCGAGGCTCGCGCTCCAGCTCAGGCGGGAGCGCGTATTGTCTAAGCAAGGGGGCCAAATGACTCGATCCCTGTCGACGTGCCGCGGATGCGCTCGGCCGGCATAGCGCCGACCAAGCCTCCGCTCCTCAAGCCTGCTGATCCGATCGTTGTGCCGTAGCGATGCTCCTGATCAGCCGACCTTGAGATAAGAGTAGCCCTTAGCCTGAAGGGCGGATGCCGTTGCAATCCCGGACGGAACCAGCCTGATGTAGCTGTCGGTGCGAGCCTTCCCGAGGTCGATTTTGAGGGTCGCAAACGTGACCTTGCAGAGATAGACCTCGAGCCCATGCTGGGTGAGCGACATCGTGCGCGAGAGCAGCTCGGGATCGATCGTCTCCTGCGCCCACGGCGTATCAGCAAGGTCCTTGAGAAAGAACTTGATGCCGGCCGAGTGCGCCACGATGACCAGCTTGAGCACGCGCTGGTCGTAGTTGTAGGCGGCAAAATGATTGTTGATGTTGCGGAGCTGCTGGGAAAAACGTGCGTGATCGCCGAAATCGCAATGGTAGAGGCAGCCGAATTGCGATTTCAGCTGCAGGTCGCGCAGTCGCAGCTCGGGCGGCAGCGCGTCCGCCACGCCTGTGACGCCGACGGTGGCCCCGGCCGTCACCAGCGCCCCCACGACACTTCGTCGATCAACTTTCTTCATCACTCGTCCCCTGTTGACGCGGAAGCCCAATGGCGAGCTCCCCAACATGTTGCAACGCAAGCTGAGGTTTCAGAGCCTCTTCTTGTTGGCCGCGTGTGCGGGGTGACCGCAAACACAGCAGGTTCGCTTTAACAGGCCTCATTGCTCTATTGCTCTTGCAGGCGACGTAGCCTGGCCTCCGCTTCCGATGCCTTGAGTTCCAATGCGCGTTGGTACCAACGCTTTGCTTCCGCGAGATCAGGCTTCACGCCGCGCACGTTGAAGCGCGCGAGCTCCTTGGGGTCCTGCGTCTCGGCCATCTTCAGCGCCGCGGCGGCGAGCCCGAGGTCGGCCGCTCGTGCGTAGTATTCGCGCGCAATGGCGACATTGCCCTGGTTCATATGCCGGTCGCCGAGCTCGACCAGCCGCTGAGCCCCGTCGATATCTTTCGTTGGCGCGCTCGGGCTCGCGGCAGCCGTCGGAGCGCGGCTCGGCGTGACGGCGGCTCGCTGCCTGATTGCGCTCTGCAGCATCTCCAGGCGATTGCGTGCGATCATCTCGGCGTGCCGATAGCACTGCCGTTCATAATCGAGCTGCTGACGCTCGGTGGCGTTGGGGTCGCCGGTCTTGAAGACGCAGTCTGGCTCCGGCTGAGGAGAGAGCAGGGCATCGTCGGATATGCCCGCCGTGCTCTCCGTCACTTCGCCAGTAGACTGAGCGCCTAGCGGATCGCTCAACAGCAACAGAGCGAGCATGCAGCCGCACGGCCAGAGCGCGGCGCGCGCTCGACCCGAACATGCGCATAGATTGCGTCCGCCCTCAGTGAGAGGCGGCAGGCAATCGACGTCCTGCTTTGTGGACATGTTCAGCACAGGAGCACCCCTGAGGGTTGTCGTGTGGGCCGACGTCCTACCTTTGGCGCGAAAGCAGATCGCGCAGCAGCTGCTGCTGCGCGGATTTGTCGCCGGGCAGGATGCGCTCGAGCTGCTCGCTCAGCTCGGCGGCCTTGTCAGCACCCCGGCGCGGATTGACGAGCTTGGCGAGCTTGTCCTGCATGGGCGCATAGCGCTTCCAGCCCGGAACGGTGGCAGCCAGGTTCAGGTCCTTCCATTTTGGATGGTAGCCCGGCTCGTTCTGCAACTTGGGGAAGCGCTCGAACAGATAATCAATGAATTGGCCAATGCGCCTGGCGCGCTCGTTCTCCCCTGGCCAGTTGAACACCGCCAGGACCGACGGGACTGCGATGGTCTGGATCTTGCCGCCTTCCGGGATGAGGGCAGGGTAGTCGCCCGTCTCGAGCTGGGCTGGGACGTAGTATTCCTCCAGACTTTGGGTCAGAGGCACCGGCAGAAACTTGAACCCTTCCGGCCACTTGG
This sequence comes from uncultured Alphaproteobacteria bacterium, assembly GCA_963745515.1. GTDB lineage: Bacteria > Pseudomonadota > Alphaproteobacteria > Rhizobiales > Xanthobacteraceae > VAZQ01. The sequence continues at coordinate 766,477 of CAVUXO010000001.1, read as the reverse complement.
GCTTCAGGAAGGCGTCGAGCGGCTTGGAGGAGACAAAGACGATGGCGGCGTATTTGTCGTCCTTGAGCATCTCGGCCAACGCGATTGGATGCGGCACGAATTGCGCATCGACCTTGATGCCAAGGCGTTCGAACATAATCGGTCCGGTGTAAGCCGCCGCCGTGCCCTTGGTGTTGAAATTGACCCGCTTGCCGGCGAGGTCCTCGAGCTTTTTGATCTCGGGTCGCACGAAGACGTGCACCTCGGACGGAAACAGCGGCATGATGTAGTTCACGCGCTGCTCGAGGCTGCCGATCTTGGCATTCGTCCGGAAATGCTCGAGCACGTCGCCATAGACGATCGCTGCATCAATGCCGCGCAGATACAAAAGATCGTAGATGTTGTCGAAGATGCCGCGCGTAACTATCGGTAGCACGCGCATGTTGTCGCCGTCGTCGAGCACACGGGCAAGCTCGGTCGCAAAGCGTAGCGGCGCACCCTCCAGTTGACCGGCGGCAAGGCCGATGGTCCAGGAATTGAGCTTGAACTTCAGCGTATCATCGCGAAGCGGCTGACCTTGCTGGTCGCGTCGCGGGATTGGGTTCGTTGCCCCGCGCTTGGCCTGGGCCACTTCCACTACGGGGGTAGTGGATCTTGAAGGCGTCAGAGGTTCTGCAATGACGCCCGATGGATTAGTTGAAATCAGAACTAACATTGAAGCGATGATCGTGAGAATACGCATGACACAACTCCCCCAGCGGATACCGCTGCCAGTGCACCATTTCAAAATTAGATGACACCTATTTGCTCGATGATGTTGAAGTGTGGATTTGTTATGGCGAATAAGGTGACGATAACGCACAAAGTAGCATCAAAGCAGGAATAAAGATTGTCTATGGCGCGTATTTAGAGTTGTTCGGCGAATGATTGCAAACAAAAGGACGGATGAACTTGGCTGCAAAGTTTTGCAATTTGAGGTTTACTGGAACGAGCTGAACGAAGATCAAGTGGCTACTTAAAAGCGCGTGCGCGCATGGTGCAAACCGAACGTCATCGACGCCAAACTTCATTCATCTGCGCACGTGACAGCACGATGACAATGCTTCATCAACAATTGAATTTGAGTTTGCTTGAGTCAAGGCAATAACGCGCTTCGAATATGTGTGTCGATGCGTTGGCACGCACGACTCTAAGTCAACGAACAGATGTCTTGTGTGAAGCGGCTACGTGAGTGCGAAAGAGTTTCAAATTGGAAAGAGTCTGAAACGATTTCAGCGGATGGCTTGTGCAACGACAATCGTGATGCGTCATCGCCTGCGCTTTTGCTTGCGTGTGGGTCAAGCTCGGACAGCATGGGTGCTATCCAACCGAACGGCAATGCGAAGCTGCAGAAGAGCGCGGCGTTAACGGCATCCTACGCCGGTTTGACTGTACCGGATGCATTTCGTACCATTCCAAGGGTCGATCAACGCAGCTTCGCGGAGGAAAAAATGTCGAAAATCCGTCACCTTGCCATCAAGACAAAAGACCCCGCGCGGCTTGCGAAGTTCTATGAGGAGGTCTTCGGGCTCAAGGTCATTCACACCGAGCGCAGCGGCGCCGTTTACATGAGTGATGGCTACCTGACGCTGGCGCTCCTGCGTAATCGCGGCGAGGCGACTCCGAGCGGCATTAATCATTTCGGCTTCCAAGTCGACAACCTCGGAGAGGTCGAGACGAAGCTCGCGAAATGGGAGGAGCCGATGACTGAGCGGCCGGCAACCCGCCCGTTCGCCGAGTATCGCGCCATGGACCCGGATGGCAATCTGTTCGACATTTCCGCGCACGGCTACGATGACATCGAGTTTGCCGCCGACCGCGCGGAGAAGAAGAAAGCCGAAAAGGCGACCGTCTGAGGTCCATGCTCTCTCGTATCGTTGCGCTGTGCATCGTTGCTTTATGTTTGGCGTTTGCGCCGCCTCAGGCGGCGCAGGCCGCTGATGATGTCTTCGCGAGCAAGACGATCAATATCATTGCCGGCTTTCCGCCCGGTGGCGGAGTCGACGGCGAGATGCGGGTGCTTGCACGCTTCCTTGCGAAGTACATTCCAGGCCAGCCCGGCATCGTGCCGCGCAATATGCAGGGCGCCGGCGGCATCATCCTCGCCAACCATCTCTACAATGTGGCGGCCGCCGATGGCCTCACGCTCGGCATGCCCGGACGCAGCGGCTTTCTGCTCAGCAACGTGGTGCCGCAGAAGGGGATCAACTACGACCTCGCGCGCTTCTCCTACATTGGCGGCGCCGGCAGCGCCGCCAACGCATTGTGGGTCCACCGGCGCACCGGCATCACCTCGGTTGCCGATCTCAAGCGCGCGCGCACCCCGATCGTGGTCGGGTCGCTCAATGCGCGCTCCGAGAACGCAATCGCGCCGCGCGTGCTGGAATCGTACGAAGGCTGGCCGCTCAAGATCGTGACCGGCTATCCGGGCTTCAGCGAAGTGCTCATTGCACTCGATCGCGGCGAGGTCGACGCACTGTTCACGCATGAGGGCAGCATCGCCAATTCCAGGCCGGACCTGATCTCATCGGGCGTAGTCAAACCGATTGTTCAGTCCTTCGACGCCATGGCGGGCGTACCGATCCTTGCCGACGTGGTGCTCGATTTCGAACGCGCGGGCGCTGCTCGGGCTCGTCACTACGCCAAGCCATATCGGTCTGCCGCTGCTGGGCCCGCCTGGCATCCCGTCAGAGCGACTCGAAGTCTTGCGCCAAGCCTACCAGAACCTGATGGACGATGCGGAGTATCGCGCCGAGGCCGATCGGCGCGGCCTGCCGGTCGGTCGCGCGGTGAGTGGCGCCGAGCTGCAGCAGTTGATCGCGCAGAAGCTGTCCGCGGTGCCCGAGCGCCTCGTCAAGGAGTACATGGCGTTCGCCGGCATCAAGGCCGAGGAATAAGCCGAGGACGAGCATGGCGCGGGTCGAGACGTGCGACATCATCGTGATCGGGGGCGGCAGCTCGGCCTTCGAGGCGGCGGTCGCGGCCCGCGAGGCGGGCGCGCAACGCGTCGTGATGCTCGAGAAGGCACCTGAATCCGAATATGGCGGCAACGCTCGCTATTCCGGGACCGGCTTTCGCTTCGTCCATGCAGGTGCCGCGGAAATCCGCCGCTTCATTCCAGAGGTTGACGATACGCTCTTTGCCACCATGGCGATCCCGCCCTACGGCGCCGACGATTTCATGGCCGACCTCGACCGCATGACCCAAGGCCGGATGAACCGCGAGCTGGCGCAGACGCTGGTCGAGCAGTCGAACGCGGCGGTTCATTGGATGCGCGAGACCGGCATCAAATGGGAGCCGCTGAAGGAGCATGCCAAAGTCGACGGCAAGCGCTATTTCGAACGCGGCATCGCGATCCACGTGGCGGGCGGCGGACCCGGCCAGCTTACGCAGTGGCGGCAGATCGCCGAGCGCCTCGACATCGAGATCCGCTTCGAGTCGCCTGTGTGCGGCGTGCTGGGCGATCTGCGCCGGGTCGAAGGCGTGGCGGTGAGCGGTCCTGACGGTCGCTACGATCTCATGGCCAAGGCGGTGATCGCGTGCGCGGGCGGCTTTCAGGCCAATCCGGAGATGCGCGCGCGCTATCTCGCCGGCAACACCGACATGATGAAGGTGCGCGGCAGCAAGCACGATACGGGCGAAGTGCTGCGCATGCTGCTCGATCTCGGCGCGCGGCCCGCCGGCCATTGGCAGTCCGGCCATATGTCGCCGATCGACGCGAAGGCGCCGGATTTCGAGACGCCGCAGCACGAGGACGGCCGCGGCAACACCCAGAGCCGCTACGACTATCCCTATGGCATCACCGTGAACGCGCTGGGGCTGCGCTTCTTCGACGAAGGCGAGGCGCAGCATTCCTACACCTATGCCAAGACCGGCCGCGCTGTGCTGGGGCAGCCGGGCGCGACCGCGCACCAGATCTACGATCAGAAAGGCATCCGCTGCTTCCGCTATCCGCACCATCCGGCGACCTTCGTCGAAGCCGATACGATCGCGGAGCTGGCCACTAAAGCGGGGCTGGAACCGAAGGTGCTGGTCCACACGGTCGAGGAATTCAACCGCGCGGTGTCTGATCAGCCCGCGTTCGATCCGCGCCGGCCGGACGGCAAGGCCGCCAAGGGCCTGGCGGTGCCGAAGTCGAACTGGGCGACCCGCATCGATGAGCCGCCCTATCGCGCCTATCCGGTGACGTGCGGCATCACCTTCACGTTCGGCGGGGTCGAGGTCAATCGCAACGCGCAGGTGATGAGCACGATTGACCAGCCGATCAAGGGCCTGTTCGCCTCAGGCGACATCGTGGGGCTGTTCTTTCACAACTACCCGTCGTTCACCGGGCAGACCCGCAATGCGGTGTTCGGACGGTTGGCTGGCCACTCGGCCGTGGCGGAGAATTAGCTCATCGCTCCGCCACGCGGCGCGCGCGGGCGACCACCTCGGGCGCAACCGAGGTGCCGGTGATCGCGGTTTGCAGCGTGGCGCCATCGAGCGGGTCGAGCTCGAGCTTGAGCCTTTGCGCCTCCTCGAGCAGGGCCGGGTCTTTGATCGTCGCATTGAACGCCTCGCGCAGCATCGCCACGCGCTCGGCCGGCACGCCCGGTGGCGCCGCGATCGATCGCCCGATGGTCGACGGCGATGAGAACAACGCGAGCAGCGTCCTGTCCTCGTTCGTCTTGGCAAGGTCGATCATATTCGGAACATGCGCGAGCTCCGGGTGCTTGTCGGCTCCGGTCTGCAACAGCAGATTGATCTGCCGGTCGCGCAGGAGCTGCTCGGCCTCGACCTTGAGCACCGGCCAGGGCTGGCTCAGCGCATCGACCTCGCCCCGGATCATCGCCAGCCGGCTGTCGCTCGAGCCCTGATAGCCGGTGATGATCTTGAGCCGGGTGCCCACAACATTGTTGAGCACGGTCCAGTTGAGGCGCGAGGCCGCGCCCGAGGTCGAGACGATCAGCTCCTGGGTGAGAGCGTCCTCGATCCGCTTCACCTTGGCGAGATGCCAGGCATAGAGCACGGCGCTGTTGCTCAGGATGCGCCCGATCCAGTTGAGGCGCGTCGCATCGGCGGTGAGGCCCGGTGTGCCGAGCACCTGGTCGAGGTAGGTCGCCTGGTCGAGCATGCCGATGGCGGTGCCGTCCTTGGGCGCAGCCGCGTAGAGATAGTTGGCGGCGCGAATGCCGGCGGCGCCCGGCATGTTCTGCGGCACGATACTGGGCTGACCAGGAATATGCCGGCCGAGATGGCGGGCGATAAGGCGGGCGTAGGTGTCGTAGCCGCCGCCGGTCGCGGTCGCGATGACGAGACTGATGCTCTTGCCCTTGTAGAAGTCGTCGGCCCGCGCCGGAGCCAAAACGAGCACAAGACCTGCGGCCACATGCACGCAGCGTGTCAGCAGCCAGCCCGGCATCGAGCGCGCCATCGTTATTGTGTTTCCTCCGAGGCCGGCACCCAATGCCGGGCAAATTCGTTGATGTCCGGACTGTACTCGATCCGGCGGCACGCCTCCACCAGCCCTCGCCCACGCTCCGCTCCGAGCGGGCCATGCATGAGATCGAGCGCCTTGGCTTCGACCTCGGCGCGCGTCATCGGGTTGTCGGCCGTGCCGCGCACGGCGCGCGTGCGGTGCGTGAGCGAGCGACCATCACGCAGCGAGAGCTCGACAATTGCCTGTCGCGGCGGGCGGGCCTCGGCGAGCTCCTGGCTGGGCACGAGCTCGATCAGCCGGCGCACGGCGAGCACGGCCGGTTCGTGCATGCGGGCGTGGTCGTGCACCGAATCGAACGTCAGCTCGCGGTCGGTGAGCAGCAGCGCCATGAGATGCTGCACATTGACGTCAGGCATCGGCGCGTCGTCGACGGTGCGGGCCGAGCGCGTGGGCAGGTGGACGCGGATGCTGGCAATGTCGCCGATCGCAAAGGCCGCGCCTTCGATCACGTGCGTGAGCGCATCGAGCGCCGCCTGGGCGGGCGAGCCGACCGACCATTTCTTGATGTTGGTCGCCATGATCTCGAAGCGCTCGCCGAGCGCTTCCGCGAGGTGCGACGGCTCGGGTCCGGCCGAATAGGCGTCGAGGAAATTGCGCTCGCCGCTGAACACATCATCGACGCCGGTGAAGCCTGCTGCCACCATGGTGGCAGCCGCGACACCGTTGCGGGCCGGCATGCCGCCGAAGTCGAATGCTTTCTCGATATGCTCGGAGTCACGCACGTTGCAGGCGACGCCCGACGCCTGCTGGGCGCAGTAGGAGAGCAGATGGCGGACTTGCGCGGCGTCCAATCCCAGCAGGGCGCCCGCCGCGGCGCCCGCCCCGAAGGTGCCGCCGATGCTGTGGGTCGCGTGCGAGGCCGCCGCCAGCGCGTCCGGCCCGAGCGCCAGATTGACTCGCGCGCAAACGTCATAGCCGAGCACAACGGCACGTAGGAACTGCTACGCCGGAGGCGCGCTGGCGCTCGGCGATCGCGAGCGCCGCCGGCACTACTGCGCAGCCCGGATGGGTGCGCGAGAGTGCATGTGAATCGTCGGTCTCGTCGGCGTGCGCCAGCATGCCGTTCGCGAGCGCCGCGTTGACCGCGGAGGTGCGAAGGCGCGTACCCACGACCGAGGCTTCTGATGGACCGCCTTGTGCCTGCACATAGCCGATCGCGAGCCGCCCGGGCTTGAGCTCGGTGCCCGACACCATGGCGGCGAGCGTGTCGAGGATGTGATGGCGCGCTTTCTCGACCACCGCGTCGGGCAGTGCCTGCGTGAGCGCGCCCGCGATGTATTCGCTGAGCTCGCGCATCGGCGCGCTGATGTGCTGCAGGGGCGCGATCATGGCTGGTCCGGGTCCGATTCTTACACCCGAAACGGCGCAGACTGGGAGCGAAAATGGCGCTATGAGGGGAGGGCCGCATGAAAGAAAATGGCCCGGGAGGAACGATGTTCGAGCGCTATCTGCCCAAGCACAAAGTGGGCGTACTGCTGCCGCTGTCGATCATCGACAACGCGGCCTACGAGTTCTACCGGCTGGCGCCGCCCGGCGTGATGCAGGTGATGATCCCGATCGGGCTTGCCGAGTTCTCAGCCAACGATGTCGATCGCGCGCTGCTCAAGCCGCTCGCGGCCAACCTCGACAAGCTGATGGAGCGCGGCGTGAGCCTGGTGGTGCAGAGCGGCACGCCGCTGCCGACGCTGATCGGGGTTGCGGCGCACGACCGCATGATCGAGTTCATGGCGAAGCACACCGGCGTCAAGGCGTCCTCGACCGTGCTCGCGGTCTGTCGCGCCGCGCGCCATCTCGGCATCAAGAAAATTGCGCTGGTCAACAAGTGGTCGGATGCCATGAACAAGGTGCTGGGCGAGTTTCTGGCGCGTGAGGGGGTTGCGGTGTGCGGCGCCGCCACCAAGGAGCTGCCGCCATCGGAGTTCCAGAAGATCAACTCGCGCGACCACATGGTGATGGCCTATGAGCTCGGCCGCCGCGCCTTTGTGGACAATCCGGATTGCGACGCGATCTATGTCGGCGGCGGCACCTGGCTGTCCGAGCCGGTGTGCAATCGGCTCGAGGAGGAGTTCGGCAAGCCCGCGCTCTGCAATCAGACGGCGCAGCTCTGGGACATCTTGCACCTGCTCGAGGACTGGACGCCGATCAAGAGCCACGGACGGCTGCTGGCGGCGGACTAGAAGGTGCTCGCTACGCCCCGACGCCTATTTCCCCCCGCGTCGCACGAACGGGCTGTACATCAGCTGACGAGGGGATTGACATAGGCGGCCACCACCTTGACGAGGTCGGCCTGGCGCTTGGTGCCGGTCTTTGCGAACAGCCGCATCAGATGCGTCTTCACGGTGGACTTGGCGATGCCCAGCGCCTCCGCGACCTCGGGGACGCCGCCAACCTGCACGATGGCGATCAGCACCCGCAGCTCGGTCGGCGTCAGCTTGTAAAGCTTGGCGACAACCGCTTGCGGGGGAGGTGAGTCCAGCGCCGCCTTATGGACGAACACGGCGGCGGCGGCCGCATAGGTGGAGCCAGCCCGGCGGCGCGCACCTGACGTCAGCGGCAGCACGTGGGCCACGTGGCGCTCGCCGTCGCGCGCCGTCAACGGTATCGCGATTCCCTTGACCCCCACGGCCGCATCGCCGCCGTCGGCCATGGCGCAGACGTCGTTCAACCCCTGCTCTGCGCTCGCATCGTTGGGGGCAAGCTTGCCGCCCACGACACGCAAGAGCGAACCTTGGGCCAGCATGGCATGGCCGCTCGCATTGGCGTGGACGATCCGTGTGCTCGCATCGACCATGAACATTCCGGCGCTGATGCCGTCGACGGTGTCGGCGAGACTGTCGGCTTCGGTTGTCTTGAGATCGATCACCCGGCCGATCAATGCCGCGCGACGAATATGCGGGATGATCAGCCGCATGCGCCGGCGCATCTCGTCGTCAGCCGGTCCATCCCGTTCATGCCGAAAAACGCCGAACAAGGCGGCGCCCGTCGCTGACTTCTCGAGCACAGCGGTTACGAAGTCGACCAGCTGCTGCGGCCGTGCCCATTCCTTATAGAAGCGGGTTTCCAGGAACTCGTCGTAGGGCATGATATCCCCGGTGGCGATCGGTTCGCCAATCTCGGCGAGGACATGGCTGGTCGTGGAGGGATCGAGCCTCACGTAAGTGTCGAAATAGAGCTGCTTGTAGTGTGGCTCGATGTCCCCGGTGTCGTAATAAAGGTTCCCGCTCTTCTTGGTCGCGTCTTTGAAGACGAGCGCCGCCGAGAAGCCATCGACGAACCGTGCGGACTCCGCGAGCACCTTTGGCCACAGCGTCAGGTCGAGCGCCGCGTCGTAGATCTCACCGATCAGCGCGGAGAGTTGTTCAGATTCTGACATGGCACCGCCGTTAAAGACAAAGGCGGGCCTTCCTGGACTGCACCATCGGAGCGGAAGTATGGCGCGAATCGTTACACGATTGCGATCTTTGATTGGTACTCCATTTGGGGGACGCGGGCGCGCCGCCTTGCGTGGTAGTAAGTTGTTTCGGGTTGTGCGCGTTTAGTTCAATTCACAGAACTTTATTGTAAGCGCGGGCCGTCTCAACGGCGTGGAACCAGCGCTCCAAGCAACGGGCGCACCGAAGGCAGCGCCTCGATCCGCGCAACCGCATCGATGACCTTGCTCTGCGCGTCCTCGCTCAATGACGCCCGCGGCGCAGCGGCGGAATTTCTCGGTCACCTCGTCCCACGACAGCGGCATCGCCGGCATGCCGGGCGTGACTACTCGCTCGATCACGATGGTCTCGCCGTTCGTCAGCGTGGCCTCGAGCCGGCAGGGCAGCGATGTCGGAGGCTTGAGAGCAGGGTCGATCGTAGCTTCCGTGCGCTCGATCAGGGCGCGCACGTCGGCATCCTGCCAGCGTCCGCCGGTGAGCTGATCAAGCCCGAAGCGGCCGTCAAGCAATGCAACCGCGACCAGGAAATAGACGCTGTGATCGGCGGCCTCCTGCGAGCTTGGCACGCGTCCGAGCGTATCGGAGAGCCGCAGGCGGGCGGCGCCGGTGTTGGCGACCGCGATCTTGAGCTTCGCAATCTCGGCCTGCGCGGGCAGGCGCTTGCGTAGCTCGATCGCCGCCGAGATCGGCCCCTGGCCGAGCGCGAAGCAGGGATATTGCTTGAGGCCGACCGCCATCAACCGGTCGGTGTCCTGCCCGATCGTGAAGAACTGTGAGAAGTCGGCGCCGTCCATGATCAGCTTGGCATAGCCGCGCACGCCCTCGATCGCCTCGCCCGGGCCGGTGACACCTTCGGCGGCCAGCAGCGTCATCAGCGCAGCGGTCTGCACCACCACCGAATTGGCAATCGACTTCGCCGCCGACACATGGCCCACGCGCACCTCGCCGAGCGTCGCGCTGTGGGAGGCCGCAAGCGCAATGGCGTGCGCAAGGCGCACGGGCGAGAGCCGTATGAGATAGCCGATCATGGCAGCGGTCACGATGCCTGAGACCGTGACGTGGTCCCACGGGCTGTCGGGATCGCTCAGGTCGAGCACCCGGCCGTAGATCTCGTAGCCCATGCGAAGGGTGCGAAGGAGGTCGAGCCCCGAGCGGTCGGCCATCTCGGCAGCCGCAAGCGCAGCGCCGATATTGTCGCTCGGGTGCCCGATCTGCCGCGGCCCGGTATAGGTGTCATTGAGGTCGAGCGTGCGGATCAGCACGCCGTTGGCGAAGGCGGCGAGCGGCAGGCCCGTGCGCAGCCGCGTCCCGATGATCGTGCAGGTGCCGGCTCCCGGAGAGCTGCGTGACGGTGCGGATCGCGCTCGCCGACTTGTCGTCGGTGCTGGCATAGAGCGCGCAGGCCAGCGCATCGAGGAGGAGCGCGCGGGCGCGCTCGACGGTCGCTGGCGGCAGCGGGCTCGCGGCGAACGCGCCGATCCAGTCGGCGAGCTGCCGCACAACCGAGGCGGCGTGGTCGTGGGATTTTTCACTCATGAGGGCGTTCAATCGGGGCGGGAACTTGACGGATTTAGCACATCATAGCAGCCTGCATCATCCCCGCCTTGCAAATCTGCCATAGACATCTCCGGGAGGAATGAAGCCAATGCGCAACAAGCCGTGCCTGACCACCGACGACGTTCAGCGCGTTGTCGCTGCCGCCAAGAAGCATGCTGCCAAGCTCAAGCGGGAGCCGACAATCGCGGTGGTCGACGAGGGCGGGCACCTGCTCTATCTCGAGCGCCCGGACGTCAATGGCGTCAACACGGTCGAGATGGCGAGGGCGAAGGGCCGCACTGCCGCGTTTCGCGGGCGCCCGAGCGGTGCGTTCGGCAAGCGGGTGCGGGAGCGACCTGAGTTCCTCATGAGCCCCAACTATCTCGGCGTCGAGGGCGGCCATCCGCTGTTGTTCGAGGACGTATGCGTCGGCGGCATCGGCGTGTCCGGCATCGATAAGGACGATGAGCCGGTCGCCAAGGCCGGCGCCGAGGGCTTCGGCAAGCCGAAGCTCAAGAAGTAACAGCGACAGGAGGCCACGATGGCCTATGCAACCGTAGCAATCGAGAAGACGGGCGGCGTCGCGCTGGTGAGCTTCAATCGGCCCGACAAGAAGAACGCCATGAACCCTCAGCTGCACGAGGACATGACGGCGGCGCTCGAGGAGCTGCGCTACGACGACGAGGCGCGCGTGCTGGTGATCACCGGCGCGGGCGACGCCTTCTGCGCCGGGATGGACCTCAAGGAGGTCTTCCACGCGCTCAAGGACCAGCCGGCGCGCTACGACCGGGTGATCCGGCTCGCGACCGAATGGCGCGGGCGCACGCTGCGCTATTTTCCGAAGCCGACGATCGCGATGGTGAACGGCTATTGCTTCGGCGGCGCGTTCTCGATCGTCGAAGGCTGCGATCTCGCGATCGCGGCCGAGGAGGCGACGTTCGGGCTGTCGGAGATCAACTTCAAGGGCTTTCCGGGCGGCGTCCGTGAGCAAGTCGCTCGCCAATCTGTTCCGGCCGCGCGACGCGCTGTTCTATGGCCTCACCGGGCGCCGCTTCGACGGCAAGACGGCGGCCGCCATGGGCTTCGTCAACTTTGCGGTGCCGCTCGCGCGGCTCAAGGAGGAGACGATGGCGGTCGCGCGCGACATCGCTGCAAAAGATCCCGCCGCGCTGCGGGCCACGAAAGAAGGCTATCGCTTCTCGCTCGAGATGACGTGGGAAGCATCCATGAACTACACCAACGCCAAGGAGGAGGAGCTGCAGAACCGGCAGCGCGTGGGCTGGAAGGATTCCGGCGTGCGCGATTTCGTCGAAGGCAAGTTCAAGCCCGGGCTGCAGAGCCACGAAACGATCAAGCCGTAAGTGCAGGGGAGGGACAGATGTGGGACGCAGCGGCAGGCCGCAAGATCCGGGTCGCCTTCGTGGTCGGCGAGTATCCGCCCGAGGAGCGCAAGCGGCGCGAGGATGCGGCGCTCGCCTATTCCTCCGCCGAGGTCGAGGTCGGGATCGTATCGGTGAAGGCGTCGCCGTATTTTCTCGGCAACGCCCCCGACCTTCTGGGCGTCGCGGTGCCGCCGTTCCTCGATGCATTTCGCGAGGCCGAGCGGCAAGGCTACGATGCGGTGGTGCCGCTTGGGACGCTCGATCTCGGCGTCGATGCCGGCCGCTGCGTGGTCGATATCCCGGTGGTCGGTCCGAGCGAGTCGATGCTGCACATCGCCTCGATGCTTGGCCGCCGCTTCGGCATCATCATGTATGACGACTTCGTCATTCCGCTCGGCTACCGCATGGTCGAGCGCTTCCACATGATCGACAAGGTGGTCGGCTGGCGCACCTGCGGGTTCGAGCTGCCAGATATCATCGCCAACCGTGACAAGGTGGTGAGCCGCGTTCGTCGACAATGCGCGCGAGCTGGTCAAGCTCGGCGCCGACGTGATCCTGCCGATGGGCATCACCCAGTGCCCGGTGCACATCAAGCCCGACTGGCTGATGCAGGAGCTGGGCGTGCCTGTGGTCGAAGGCATCGGCGCGCCGATCAGGCTCGCCGCCATGCTGGTGAGCCTCAAGCTCAACTACAGCCGCGCGTATTGGCCGAAGTCAGGATTGGTGAAGGGGAAGTAAGGCCGAGGAGACCGGCCTCTCAGTTGTCATGCCCGCGAAAGCGGGCATCCAGTAATCGCAGGCGCCGGAGAATATAATCTGTTGCAGGGATTACTGGATCGTCCGCTTTCGCGGACGATGACAGCGGAGAGCCATTGCTGGAACGACAAGAATAGAAACTACCGTGCCGGCTCCTTGCGTTCCTCGGAGACCGATCCGCTCTGGATCGCTTTCCTGATCTGCTCCAGCACCGCGGGTTGCGCGTTGACGATCTCGACCACTGTCTTCTGCAGCTCCTCGCCGGTCCAGGGGCTGATGTCGAGATCCTGCTGCTTGGCCTCGGCCAGGAACTCGGCATCCTTCATGGTGGCGTCGAAGGCGCGGCGCAACGCCTCGACCCGCTCGGGCGGCACGTTGTCGTTGGTGGCGACCGGGCGTGCCAGCGCCATGGTGCGGGAGATGAAATCGAACGCGAGCTTGTCGTTCGGCGAACGCGCCAGGTTGCGCAGCAGCGGAACGTTGGGCTGGTCCTTGTCCACCCGCATGCCGGTCTGGAGGATGAGGTTGAAGCCGGCGGCGCCGCTCGGCTGGCTGGCGAACAGCGCGCGCAGGTTGGTGGTGATGCGGCCTTCGGTCTCGCCGCGTTCCATGGCGAGGTTCATCTCCGGGCTGTTGCGATAGCCGATGATGTTCTTGAAGCGCGTCCCCAGGAACTGGTTGAGGATCGAGACGAGTATCACCTCGCTGCCGCCGGCGCCGGTTGCGGCGAGCGTTGTCTCGCGCTGCTTGGCATCCTCGAGCGTCCTGGTGGCGGACGAGCGGCGCGTCAGCAGGAACAGGTTCTCGTCGCTCATGTTGCCGATCCAGTTGAGCGCGCGCATGTCGATGTTGCTCTTGTCGAGGCCGAGCGCCTGATCCATCGGCTGGGTCTGCGTCACCATCGTGAGCGCGGTGCCGTCATGCGGCGCGACCTTGTCGAAATAGTTGAGCGACGTGAGGCCACCGCCGCCTGGCATGTTCATGGGAACAGCGGTTGGATTGCCTGGGATATGACGGACGATGTGGCGGGCGAGCAGCCTCAGATAGAGGTCATAATTGCCGCCCGGCGCCGCCCGGATGATCACCTTGAGCTGCTTGCCGCGATAGAAGTCCGCGACCGGCTGAGCAAGGGCGTTTCTTGGCAGTGCAATGCCAAGTGCCGCGACAGCGATCAGTGTTGCCACGATCGAGCGGGCCGCAGGGCTGCGAATACGCATGGTTTCCTCGCCGTCTGAGCGTCTTCTGATAGAAGAGTGCCTGACCCCAATGCCGGCAGGCAAGCGCGGATTCCGTGTCGTCAGGAGCTCTCTCACTTGCCGCGAGCGCTTGCCAGATCGTGTGGCCGCAGCAACAATTCGGTTAGCGTAGGGAGGAAACAATGCGGCGCGGGATTGAGGCTGACACGCGATGCTCGGCGATCTGACCAGGCGAAACCTGCGGCTGCGCGCCGAGGCTCCTGCCATTGTGTTCGAGGGGCGCTCGCTCACCCATCGTCAGTTCGCTGAACGCGCCTTCCGTCTCGCCCACGCGCTGTCGGCGCTCGGCGTCGGACCGGGCGACCGCGTCGCAGTGCTGGCGCAGAACTGCCCCGAATACATGGAGGCCTATGCGGCGGCGGAGCTCGGCGGCTGGACCACGGTCACGGTGAACTATCGCCTGGCCGCGCCTGAGATCAGCTACATCCTCGCCGACAGCGCGCCCAAAGGTGCTGATCGCCGAGGCCGAGTTGTTGCCGAAGGTCGAGGCGGCCGCCCGCGGCGCGTTGCAGCACATCCTGACCATCGGCGGCAGGCGGGTCGTACGAAGCACGCGCTGGCGCGCGCCGTGCCGGATGACATGCACAGGCCGGTCGGGCCCGATGCGACGGCGTTCCTGATCTACACCAGCGGCACCACCGGGCGGCCGAAAGGCGTGATGCTCAGCCACGGCGGGCAGATGCAGTCGGCGCGCATCTCGGCGCTGGAAGGCGAGGTGCGGCCGACCGATCGCTTCGCGCTGGTCATGCCGCTCTATCACATCGGGGCGCGCAATCTGTGGCTGATGAACTCGGTGTTCGGCTGTCCCATCATCCTGCATCGCGCATTCCGTCCGGCCGAATTCATGGCAAGCGTGCGCGATCATGCGGCGACCGCGACGTTGCTCGCGCCGACCATGCTGAGCGATCTCCTCGATGCAGGCGGCAGCCGGGCGACGCTGCCATCGCTGCAGAAGATCATGTATTCGGCAGCTCCGATGCCGGAGAGTTTGTTGCGGCGCGCGATCGACGCATTCGGACCGATCTTCACCCAGGTCTATGGCATGACCGAATTGGGCGGCCCCGGCTGCACGCTGCGTGCGCATCAGCACGTGGTCGCGGGAGCGCCCGAGGTCGTGCGGCGGCTGCGCTCGGCGGGTCAGCCGATGATCGGCTGTGATGTGGAGACGCGCCGCCCCGACGGCTCGCCATGCGAGATTGGTGAGCCGGGCGAGATCGTCATCCGCAGCGACGCCCTGATGAGCGGCTATTGGAACAACGAACAGGCCACGCGCGCCACGCTGCGCGGCGGCTTTCTGCACACGGGCGATATCGGCGAGATCGATCACGAGGGATTCCTCTACGTGGTCGACCGGCTCAAGGAGATGATCGTCTCCGGCGGCGAGAACATCTATTCACGCGAGGTCGAGAACGCGTTGATGGGGCACCCCGGTGTGCTCGAGGCCGCGGTGGTGGGCGGGCCCGATCCGCGCTGGGGCGAGGCGGTGGTGGCGTTCGTGGTCAGGCGACCCGGCCATGAAGTGACGGGCGAGGCGATCATCGAGCACTGCCGGCAAGCGATCGCCGCCTACAAGCGCCCGCGTGAGGTGCGGTTCATCGAGGCGTTGCCCAAGCTGCCGAACGGCAAAATCGAGAAATTCAAGCTGCGCGCCCCGTTGTGGGCGGGGCGGGAGCGCGCGATCTGATGCGGGATTTTGCCCTTTCAGCGCTTGCGGGTTCGCACGCCGCTGCTGTCGATGAACTCGATGCCGTGCATCTCGAAGGCGGCACGGATCGCATCGAGATTGCGGCCGCGCATGCCGGGAACGGTGTCGAACTTTTCGGCGCGCGCGATGGCTGATTCGGAAACGCCACAGAGCTGAGAGAGATCCTGCACCGACCAGCGCAGAAAGGCGCGTGCCGCGCGGATTTGAGCGCCCGAAATGGCCGGCTTCGCCGCTTGCATCTTTCAGCTCGCGCGATTCGAATCCGGCGTCTCATTTATTACCTATGCGCATTCGCGGCGCAAGTTCATGACGACAGAGTTCCAGCCTCATGCGCCCATAGATTGTGCAATGTGCTGCCGCGTCAGGAGGCACTGCGCGTAAGACCAAGGGCACCGCGTAGATGTGCACGTTCAGCTCAATGGCATGATTTCTGCACCGCACAATTACGAGGGGCACTGACGCCCTTCTGCCGGGGTATGAGCTGACATCGAGCGGAGGTCGCGATGCTCGCAAGAACACTTATTGTCATTACTCTGGTGCTCGCATCTTTCGGGACGCAAGCACGGGACAACGGTCAGTACGCGCAAGTCTCTCCTGATATCAAACGTTGGGTGGAAGGCCTGACGGATGACAAGGGGCGGGGCTGCTGCGCCACCGCAGACGGCTTTCGGCCTGACGAGGCCGAATGGGACATGTCCGAGAATGCGTACCGAGTGATGATTTCGGGACAATGGTTCACGGTGCCGGATGGGGCTGTGATCAAACAGGCCAATCGCATCGGCTACGCCCTTGTCTGGTACTACTTCGACAATGGCGCGCTCATGATCCGATGCTTCCTGCCTGGAAGTGGCGCGTGATTAATTGACAGTCGATCTGCAAGAGTCTGCTCGATGGTTCATCCTTCGAGCAGGCTCTGGCGGGCGGTGCGAGCAAACACCCAGCGGCCGAAGATCAGCGACGATCCCTACCACCAGCGCGATCAGGATCGCGGCAATCAGGAACGTCTGCTCCGACACCGCCAGCCGGGTCGGCAGATAGCCCATGACAGTCTGCAACTGGCGCAGCTCCCAGATCAGCTTGGTGATGCCGAAGCCGACCGCGAGGCTGATCAACGCGCCGACGATAAGGCCGATCAGCGAAGGGCCGAACACATTCGGCAGGAAGAAGCGCACGACGTCGACGCGGGCCGGCGCCGCGGATGCGCAGCAGCGCAAAGCGTCCGGCGATCCTCGAGATAGTTCGCGTAGGCCACCGAGAAGATGCCGATGACGGCGAGCAGGAGGCCGCCGAAGAGATAGATCTGCACGTTCTGCCGCGCGAGAAGATGTACATGTCGCTGCCGAGCCGAGCGACCTCGGTGTTGATGTCGCGCACGTCGAGCGGCTGGACGGCGAGGTTTGCGAGCACGGCGTCGCGCAGCGCCGCCGAGGATACGCCGGAGGCCGCCGCGATGCTGATCACCACACGCGGGATCAGCACGTCGAGATTGGCCAGCGCCGGGGTCCGCTCGGCCGCGACCAGATAAGGGCTCGCTGGCGAACAGGTGATTGAGATAGTCGACGCGGGCGCCGATGAAGCCTTCGCGATCGTTGACGGTGCGCAGCGGCACGCCGGGCAGGAAATAGATCGAGCCGCCGAACGGCAGCCGCGCCAGCGCCTGGCTCGACATGCGGCCGACCGGCATCGGTTGGTCGGGCGTGCGCTTGTAGTAGCGCCCCATCGGGCTTGAGGTGATCACCTTGCCCGCGGTCGAGACCTTCGCACGAGTTGCGCAAAGGGCCCATGCTCGCCGAGCGCGGGCTCGGAATAGACCGCCTTGAGATAATTCCTGGTGTCGTCGATCAGGTAGATCGGCACGCCGCTGAAGCCGCGGTCCGGCATATAGAGCCCTTCGACCAGCCCCTCGATCATGACGGCGACGCCGCCGACCTGCGGCAGCGCCAGCACCTTCTTCATGAGCGGATCGAGCGTCTGCCACAGCACGCCGACGCGCTGCTGCAGCCCGCCGCGCGATTGCGCCTCCGCCGGCATCAGGTCGAGCGCGTTGAGCGTGACCTGGATGTCGCTGCCGAGCTGCACGCGCGCGCCGCGCTCGGTCTTGTTGTCGAACACCGCGATCATGACGGTCGGGTAGAGCGCGATGCTGGTGAGCAGCGCCACGATCAGCAGGAAGCTCGCGGCGCGATGGCGGCGCACCTCCATGTGGCGCAGCGATGCGCTGCGCAACGGGCCTGCCATCATGTCAGGTGAGCGGCGCGATCAGCGCCGACATCAGCTTCTGCCGCGACGCGATCAGCGTCACCAGGCCGTAGATGAACAGCGGGAAGCTGACGAAATCGAGCGCGCGGTCGAGCGTCCGCGACCCAGGGCTGCTCGGCGACAGATTGGTCAGCGACCAGTCGGCGATCCAGCCGGCGAACTTGGCGCCGCCGATCGCGAGTGCGAGGAACTGCAGCAGGCCGAAGCGCACGCGCACGGATTCGCCTTCGCTGCGGCTGACGCGGCGTGAGGCTTCGAGCGGCGAGACGCGCGAGGCCTCGCGCACGAGGCGCCGTCCGGTGGCAAGCGCAATGACGATGCCGACGGCGAGGAAGATCACGAGATAGAGCGGCTCCTGAATCTTCGGGATGAGCTCGAGTGGCGGGACGCCGCCGAAATAGAGCGTGAGCGGCACGATCGTGCCGAGCACCGCGCCGAGCCAGTCCGCCGACGAGCCCGCCGAGCCCGATCGCCAGCAGCAGCGTGGCGCCGATGGCGCGGCCGGGTACGCCGCGCAGCCGCAGGAGGCCGAGCTTCCGGCGCTCGTTGAGCAGCAGCAGATTGGACAGATTGCCGAGCAGCACGCCCGCGATCAGCAGCAGCGGCAGCGACACCAGCAGGCTGATCAGTGCGATCTTGCGGGCGATCTCGTTGATGCGCACGAACATGGCGCCGAGATTGTGATCGACGCGCGGCGCCTGACGTGATCTCCTGCACCTCGTCGGTGAGATAGCTGCCGACGCGGGTGATGCGGCGCAGCGAGCCGTCGATGTCCCAGCCCGAAACGAGCGACGGCGCGATCGACGCGCACGAGATGGATGATCTCGGGGAAATACTTGCCGGGATCGCCGTGGAAGTCGCCGTCCTCGTGGAGTGGATGAAGCCGCGCGAGACCTGGTCGAAGGTCGTCGAGCGTCTTGGCGTCGTACGGCGTCACCAGGATGAGGCCGAGCTCGGGGACGAGCGTCGGCGAGCTCGTCTGCTCCAGGAACCAGCGATTGATCTCGGTCGCGTCGATGCGGATCACGCGCTCGATCGGCGTCGACAGCGTGATGACCTCGCGTGGCTGGTTGGTGGCAGGCATGTCCTGGCGTCATCGTCCCGCACATGCCCGTGCAGCGTCCTGCTCGTCGTCCTCGCCTCGTGACGACGACGAGCTCGAACTTGCTTGCGGTTCTGCAGCCGCAGATAGGCGTCGCCCATCTGGGTCTTGGAGCCGACCAGCACCAGCACCGCGCCGTCGCCGGTCGGGCGGATATCGGGCGGGAGCAGCGACGGGTCGGTCGCGGTCAGCACCGAGATCCAGGGCGAGCGCAGCGGCTGCCCGTCGATAGTCGGCCGCATCGTATAGGGCGGGATGGTGCGCAGGAACACCAGCCGCTCGGCCGTGCGACGCCGTCGACCTTGGCGATCGCGTCGTGCAGCTTGTCGGCGAGCGGGACTTCGGCGGTCTGATAGATCGAGAGGTCCCAGGGCACGCGCTCGACCTGGTCGGCGACGTAGCGCTGCATCGCGTAGCGCGAGGTGACCGTCACGGCGGCGAGCAGGAACACCACGAGGCCGGTGACCAGCCCGAAGACGAGGAACGGCCGGCGGCCGAGCACCTTGAACAGCACGCCCCAGATCGAGTCGAAGTTGAGTGCGTCACGCCTCTGATTCCCCCACGTGATGCCTGCTCACGCGGCGCGCTGGATGACGCCGTCGCGCATGTGAGTACACGCGCGGGAAGGCCTCGACCACCTTCGGATCGTGCGACGCCACGATCACGGTCTTGCCTTCGTGCTTGGCGAGATTGATCAGCAGGTCGGCGATGATCTTGCCGTTGGCGCTGTCGAGATTGCCGGTCGGCTCGTCGGCGAGAATGATCGAGGGGTTGTTGACCAGCGCGAGGCAGACCGCGACCCGCTGCTGCTCGCCGCCGGAGAGCTCCTCCGGCCGCTTGAAGCCCTTCTGTTTGAGGCCGACAGTTTCGAGCAGCGTCTCGGCGCGGTCGCGGCGCTCGTCCTCGGGCGTGCCGGCGATCAGCATCGGCAGCTCGAGGTTCTCGATCGCGGAGAGGCTCGGGATCAGGTTGAAGAACTGGAACACGAAGCCGATCTTGCGCAGCCGATAGTGCTCGAGCTGGCGCTCGCTCATGGCGGCGACGTTCTCGCCGTCGACCATGATGGCGCCGCTGGTCGGCCGATCCATGCCGCCGAGCAGATTGAGGATCGTGGTCTTGCCGCAGCCCGACGGGCCCATCAGCGCCACCGCCTCGCCGCGCCCGACCTCCCACGACATCTTCTCGAGCGCGGTGACGCGCGCGGCCGCGGTCTCGTAGACCTTCGAGACTTGCTCAAGCCGCGCAACGGCTCAATTGGAGCCGGCTTGGCGCTGTCTTCCAATGTCATGTGTGCTGCTCTCGGTCTACGCGTGCGATCACGGTTTGAAATACTCATACGTCCCCGCCTCGACGCTGCTCGGTCCAAGTCTGTCCAGTAGGCGCCCGGATTGCGCGCGTAGTCTGTCATAGGTTCCGGGCGCGTTGATGCCGGGCAGCGCCGGGATGTAGTCGCGGCGCAGGATCGCGCTCGGATTGCCGTAGCGCGACGCGAGTGCGCGCACGTAGGTGTCGTCGAGCGCGGTGAGCCCGCCGTGCTCGATGATCGTCACCCACTGGTCGAGATCGCGGATGCGCACCTGGAACGTCGGCAACAGATTGTGATTGTGCATCGAGTGCCCGCGCGGCAGCTGGTTCTTGCGGGCGAACTCCTCGGTCTCCGGCGCCCATTCGTTGACCTTGTCCGGGCCCATGGCGACTTCGGTGCCGAACGCCCAGTGAATGGTGCCGGCGACGTTGCGCTCGGACAGATTGTTGCCCTCGAGCACCTCGGCCGGATGCTTGAAATATTTCGGGTTGGTGCCGATGCCGGCTTCATAGAGCCACCAGTAGCCGGGTTTCTTCAGGAACGGCCAGGTCAAGTCCTTGGTGCCGGGATAGTTCTGCAGCAGCCGCATGCCCTCGCCGTAGAGGCCGCCGCCCTTGATCTCGGAGACGACGCCCTTCGTCACCTTGATCTCCATGCGCGGATGGCTGGCGGCGTGGCTCGAGCGTCGAGGCGATGACGCCAGTCACCTCCGGCTGCGACCGGCGGAATATAGGAGCCGCCCATCGCCGGATAGTCGATCACCGAATAGGGGAAGCGACCGGTCGCCTGCGCCGGGAACATGTACAGGTGACCCTGCTGATAGACGCCGGCGGCCCAGTCCTTGGCGCTCGCCTTCATCGACGTCGTAGCCGAAGGCGCGTGCCTTCCGGGTCGGTCACCTCGACGCGATCGACGAAGGCGAGCGGCTCCATGGTCTTGGTCTCGACCAGCCGCCAGACGTCGGACGGGAAGGACGGCACCTGGCTCATCAGGTCGTAGAGATTGAGATAGGTGTAGTTGCCGAGAAACTTCGGCCCGTGATGCTCGAGCAGCTTACGGGTGTTGCCGCGCCCGCCGCTGCGCCACATGACCCAGTCGACGTTCCGGATGCTTGTCGAGCCAGGCGACCAGTGCCTTCGGCACCAGTTCGAGATGATTGCGCGCGATCTCGGCGTAACGCTGGATTGGCGGATCTTCGGCGCGGCCAGGTCGCGTCGTAGAGATCGGGTCCTGCTGGCGCACCCAGTCGCGGCCCTTCTGCGGGCTCGGCATCAGGCCGGTGACGGTGAAGAAATATTCGAGCTCGCGCTGGCCGTCGCCAATCGTGTAGGTGCGCACGCCGGCGCGCAGCTCGTCGTATTCCGCTTCGGTCAGGCCGAGGAGCTCCCACACCGTGAGGATGATGGTCTTGACGCCGCGCTCCTCCATGGCGCGCTTGATCGCCGTCCTGCACCATCATGTTGGGCCGGGAGTCGCGCAGCTCGCCGACCACGATCAGCGCGGTCTTGCCGGGCTCGATCAGCCCGAGCGCCGAGCGGCCGCCGGTCTGGCGCACGGCCGCGCGCGCCTGCGGCATCAGTTGCTCGATCGAGTCGGGCTTCTTGAGATAGGACGGGAAACGCGGGCGGCGGCACCGGCTTGCTGGTGCCCGGCCCGATCAGGCCGTAGTCCTTGCGGCGCTGCGCCATCTGGTCCGGCGACCAGGGCGCGTAGAGTGCCTTGCGCTGCTCGAGCGGCTGGCTCTTGTCGGCGAATGCGTGTGAGGCAGGAGTGCGATCGCGCCCACGAGAGCGGATAGAAGCGTCGCTGCCCGTCGTCCCCGCGCACGCGGGGACCCAGTAAACGCGGGCCGTGCGACTGACGCTTCAGCTTTGCAACATCCGCCTCTGGGATACTGGGTCCCCGCTTGCGCGGGGACGACAGCGGAGCAAGAGCTGCGCGCGAAAGACCACATCATCTGCTCCTGTCCATTCTACTGCGTTCGTCCTCGATCCGCACGATCACGGCTTGAAGATACTCGTACTTGCCGGACTCGATGCTCTCCGCCCATTTGATCCAGTAGGCTCCGGGATTGCGCGCGTATTGGTCGTAGGTGCCCGGCATGTTGATGCCCGGCATTGCCGTAACGTAATCGCGCCGCAGGATGTCGTTCGGGTTGCCGTAGCGCGAGGCGAGCGCGCGCACGTAGGTGTCCTGCAAGCGCCGTCGAGCCCGCCGTGCTCGATCAGCGTCACCCACTGGTCGAGGTCGCGAATCCGCACCTGCATGGTCGGCATCAGATTGTGCTGGTGCAGCGAGTGGCCTTTCGGCAGCGGGATGTCGCGCTGCGTTGTGAACGCTTCGCTTTCGGCGCGCCCATTCGCCGACCTTGGCGGGACCCATCGAGACTTCCGAGCCGAGCGCCCAGTGCACCACGCCGGCGACGTTGCGCTCCGACAGATTGTTGCCTTCGGCGACTTCGGCCGGATGCTTGAAATATTTCGGATTGGTGCCGAGGCCGGCTTCGTAGAGCCACCAGTAGCCGGGCTTCTTCTGGAACGGCCACAGCGACTCGTTCGAGCCCGGATAGTTCAGCAACAGGCGAACGCCCTCGCCATAGAGGCCGCCACCCTTGATCTCCTTGACGCGCCCTTTCTCGATGAAGATCTCCATGCGCGGATGGGTGGCGGCGTGGCTGGTGGTCGATGCGATCACGCCGGTCGTCTCCGGCTGCACCGGCGGCAGATAGGAGCCGCCCATGATCGGGTACTCGATGATCGAGTAGGGGAAGCGGCCGGTCGCCTGCGCCGGATACATGTAGAGATGGCCCTGGTTGTAGACGCCGGCGTCCCAGTTCTTGGCCATCTCCTCGTCGACGTCGTAGCCGAAGGCCGTGCCTTCGGGATCGGTGACCTCGGCGCGATCGACGAACGCGAGCGGCTCCATGGTCTTGGTTTCGACCAGCCGCCAGACGTCGGACGGGAAGGACGGCACCTGGCTCATCAGGTCGTAGAGATTGATGTAGGTGTAGTTGCCGAGAAACTTCTCGCCGTGGTGCCGCAGCATCTTGCGGGTGTTCGGCCGGTTGCCGCTGCGCCACACGATCCAGTCGATCTCGGGATGCTTGTCGAGCCAGGCGACCAGTGCATTCGGAGAGGCCTCGAACAGCTCGTTGGCGAGCTTGATGAAGCGCTCGTTCTCGAACTTCGCGGTCGGCCAGGTCGCGCGCGCAAGCTCAGGGTCTTTGCTGGCGACCCAGTCGCGGCCTTTCTGCGCGTTCGGCATGAAGCCCGTGGTGGTGAAGAAGCTCTCAAGCTCGCGCTGGCCGTCTCCGATCACATAGGTGCGAACGCCCTCGCGGAACTCGAGATACTCGCGCTCGCTCAGCCCCAGGATGTCCCAGACCGTGAGAATGGTGCACTTGATGCCGCGCTCCTCGTAGGCGCGCTTGATCGCCGCCTGCACCATCATGTCGGGCTTGGAGTTGCGGATCTCGCCGACCACGATCAGCACATGCTTGCCGGGATCGGCGAGTCCGAATGGCGTGCGGCCGCCGGTCTGGCGCACGGCGGCGCGCGCCTGCGGCATGAGCGCATCGATCGAGTCCGGCTTCTTGAGATAGGACGGGAATGCGGGCGGCGGCACCGGCCTGGTCGTGCCGGGGCCGATCAGCCCGAACTCCTTGCGGCGCTGCGCCATCTGGTCGGGCGACCAGGGCGCGTAGAGTGCCTTGCGCTGTTCGAGCGATTGCTGGGCTGTCGCGGCATCCGGGAGCGCCAGCATTGCGGAAAGCGCGGCCGCCATTGCGGTCCCGGAACATATGGTGAGCCCCATCGCGCGCATCGCTCCTCCCTTTCACGCGCCGCTTGCCGGCGGCTGCGTCGTGCTATGGCTGCAGTGTAGGTCTTTCGCCCTGTGCTGCAAGAGCGGAGGCCAACGCGGGCCTGCTTGCATGGGCCGGCTCGATCGCTCATTCTTAGGCTCGCGTATAGAGAGTGCCGCAATGGTGAGGAACACGCCCGCGCGTCTGATCGCGATCCTGCTTGCCATGATGTTCGCGGCAGGCGACGCCCGCGCCGACCAGCGGGACGACTTTCTGTCGGGCAAGACCCGCAGTTGCCAGCGCTGCGATCTCTCCGGCCAGAACTTCAAGCGGCGCGATCTTGCCAATGCCGATCTCACCGGCGCCAACCTGAAGGACGCGAACTTTCACGATGCGCGCCTCACCAATGCACGACTCGCCGGTGCCGATCTGAGCGGTGCCAACCTCAACAAGGCCAATCTCAGCCGGGCCGATCTGCGCGAAGGCAAGCTGCACGAGGCCATGCTCTACGGCGCCAATCTCGACGGCGCCACGATGGCGGGTGCCGACCTGACGGACGCCATGATGGGAACCGCGCGGATGACGCGCACCGATCTCGGCCGTGCCATCTTGCGCAATGTCGACCTGCGCAAAGGACGGCTGGCGGAGACCAACCTCGTCGGCGCCGATATGTCTGGCATCGCGCTCGACTTTGCGATGTTGCGCGGCGCGCAGCTCGATGGCGCGTCGCTGGTCGAGGCGCGGCTCCTTGGCGCCGAGCTGACCGACGTCAGTATGAAGGGCGCCGATCTCACCGAGGCGGATGCGCAGGGCGCAATCTTTCGCGGTTCTGATCTCTCGCGCGCCAAGCTCACGCGCGCCAATTTCCGCCGCGCCACCCTGCATGAGACCAAGCTCGACGATGCGATCTTCGATCGCACCATGATGCCTGATGGCACGACTGTGCCGTAGCGAGCCCAATGCTGATACGCCCAATGTTTGAATTCGTCATGCCCGGCCTTGTGCCGGGCATCCACGTCTTTCTTTCATGAAGGTAAGTCGTGGATGGCCGGGACATAAGTGCGTTCACGCGCGTCTTCGACGCGCTATGCCCGGCCATGACGAGGATAGTGCATCGGCCACTCCGCACTCTGGCGTGAGTGGCGACGCCTATTTGACCTGCCTAATCTCAAGCCGGGCCGAGCTTTCGAACTGACCCTCGGTGAGCTGCGTCGGCAATTGCGGATTGGTGCCGCTCTGGCCTGGCTTGCGATAGAAGCTGACGCGCAGAATGATCTTGCGTGCGTTGGGGGCGTCATTCATCTCGCAGCTTTGCTTGATGAACAGCGCGCCGACCGTGCTTTCGCCTTCAGCTGGCGGCGAGCTCGTGCAATCGCGTGCGGTCTCGATGTCGAAGCGCGCCGCCATGATGCCGCCCAGCATATAGGCGTCGGCGCGCTTGCGCAGGTTCGCTTCCGTGATGTCGTTGCGATGCTCGGGCCGCGCGTCGGTCACCATGCGGATGCCGCGCAGCACGCCGGCTGAGTCGAACAGTGCCGACACCACGACCGGAAAGCCGACCTCGGTGGTCCCCGCCCAGCGTGTGATCTCGCGATCAGCGTCGCGTGCCCGCGCGATATATTCAAGCTCGTCGTCGTATTCGAAATAGACCTCGTGCAGTCCGTCGGGCTCGGCGCGGCAGCGCGCGAAGTCGCGCCAGCCGGTGAGTGGCTGGCGCGGCGCGCCGCCATTCGATCCGCAGGCGAAGCCGCGGAACTCATTCGTCGAAGGCTGGGCGGCGATCGGCTCGCCGAGCTTGAGGTTCCAGATCGTGGCACGCCGCAGCTGCTGCGCCGTGGCTGGAACCAGGACGGAGAGGAGAGTGGCGGCGCACAGGAGTGCCCGCACTGAGCGTCCTGCATGGGAGCATAGACCCGGCACCGCTTCCTCCTTGGCTTCCCGCCTGATAACAAGCACCCGAATAATAAGCCTTAAGGGTGGAGGAGCACAGATGGCGAGATCGGGAAACAGCCAAGGTATCGTGAGGGCAGGGATCTTGGGGGGACGGCTCGCCACGCTGGCCGTGGTCGCAGCGCTTGCCGTCAGCTCGGTCGCTTTCGCGCAGTCCGCAGAAGACATCGCCGCCGGCCGCCAGCTCTTCCTGCAGAAGGGCAACTGCCAGGCCTGTCATGGCTGGGCGGCCGACGGCCGCAAGATGGACAGCCAGATGCCGGACGGGGCGAACCTGCGGGAGATCCCGCTCGACCGCGAGGTCCTGATCAAGACCGTCAAATGCGGCCGACCTGGCACCGGCATGCCGGCCTTCGATCGCCTGGCCTACAGTGACGGACGCTGCTTCGGCCTCAAGCTGTCCGACCTGCGCGCGCGCGGTCTCGAGATGCCCGATCCGCCATCGACGCTGGCAGCCAACGAGGTCGAGCTGCTTGCCGACTTCCTGTTCGCCAAGGTGGTCGGCAAGGGGCCGATCAATCATGCGTCGTGCGTCGACTTCTGGGGCTCCGATGTTGAGGCGTGCAAGGAGTTGAAGAAATAGAGGGAGCGCACAGCCTCTCAGCTCGTCATGCCCGGCTTTGTGCCGGGCATCCACGTCTTTCTTTCATGATGCAAGTCGTGGATGGCCGGGACAAGCCGGCCATGACGTGGAAAGGCTGTTGGCCAAAAGAAGCGCGTGTTCGACGTGGTGAAAAGAATTGCGGCCTGCGTCCCCGGCGAGACGCAGGCCGCTGCCGCTTTAAGGCGGATCGCTTTAGTTCAGCGCGAACACGAACAGGTAGCTCGAGTGCTGGAGCCTGTCGTACTTGACTGGATGCAGGTGGCGGCCGCTGCTCTGCACCGCGAGGTACTGCTTGGGGCCGATGGAATAAGTCACCGGCGCGCCTTTGAGCGGGGTGCCGACGTTGAAGCGCCACAGCTCTTCGAGCTTCTCGTCGTCGTAGGCGACGATCCAGCCGTCCTGCAGTGCGGTGAAGACGACCCCGCCGGCAGTCACGAGCGCGCCTGAGCGGTTCTCGATGTCGGTCACGGCCTTGGCGACGATCTTGTGGCTGACCGTGTCGTAGGCCGTCATCGAGCCGTAATAGAGGTCGCTCGTGTAGGTGCGCTTGCTGAACTTCTCGCGGTCGAGACCGCCATCGGGCCCCTTGAACGCCGCCGTCGAGCCGTTCTGGGTGAAACAGCCTTCTGCGCCAACTCCGTAGGCGATGTGCTTGACCGGATTGTACGCCGTTGGCTGGTGTGCGACGCCGCCATGCCAGGTCGGGCAGGTCCGCTTCATCACGTTGGCGTCGGCACGCAGCTGGCGCGCCGCCGGCAGATATTTCTGCACATCGAGCTTCGGATCGTACTCGGCCGGCATGCCGGTCTTGGGATCGAGACCCTTGGTCCAGTTCAGCTCGTTCGTGTATTGAGTGCCCTTGATGAAGCTGCCATTGCCGCGATCGATCGAGTAGAAGAAGCCGTTGCGGGCGAAATGGCTGACGACCTTGCGCTTCTCGCCATTGATCGTCTCGTCATAGAGCATGTGAATGCCGATCTCGTCGTAGTCCCACGAGTTGTTCGGCGTGTATTGGAAGTGCCAAACCAGCTTGCCGGTGTCGATGTCGAGCGCCACGGCCGCGTTGGTGTAGAGATTGTCGCCGGGGCGGGACTCGGGATCGTATTGCGGCACTGGATTTCCCGTTCCCCAGATTGTGAGCCTGGTCGCCGGATCATAGGAGCCGGTCTGCCACAGCCCGCCGCCACCGGTCTTCCAGGCGTTGTTCTTGTCCTTCCAGGTCTCGCTGCCGGGCTCGCCCGGCTTCGGGATCGCATACCAGCGCCAGAGCTCGTTGCCGGTGCGGGCATCGAGCGCCGCCACCCAACCGCGGGTGCCGCCGTCGCCGGCGCCGTTGGCGACGATCACTTTTCCCTCGACCGTCATTGGGGCGGCGGCAAGCCGCTCCTTGTAGCCGAACTCGTTGGGCTGGGCGACCTTCTTGTCCCAGACGATCTCGCCCGTGTCACGGTTGAGCGCGACCACGCGGCCGTCCGGCAGGTTGCCGATCACCAGGTCTTCCCAGAGCGCGATGCCGCGCGTCTGCGGCCGATTGCCTTCGTGGCGGACGCCGGAATCCTGGATCCAGACGAACTCGCCCTTGAAGGGATTGCGCGCATCGATCTTATAGATCGTGCCCCAGCCGTCGCTGGTATACATGAACCCGTTATCGACGAGCGGATTGACCTCGTTTTCTGGGCCGTTCTGCCCGACATCCTGCATGCCGCGCAGCGACAGCGTCCACACCATCCGCAGGTCTTTCACGTTTTCGCGGGTGATCTGGGTGAGTTTGGAATAGCGCTGCGACCCGTAGTCGCCGTTCATCATCAGCCAGTTCTGCGGCTCGTTCTGAGCGTTGAGCAGGCGCTCGCGGTTGACGGTGAGCTTGTATTGCGCCTGCAGTTGCGGGCTGGTCAACGCGAGAAGCGAGACGCCGGTCAGCACAGCGGCCGCAATGGCCGCAATTCTACGGCTGCGATATTGCATGTTTCCTCTCCCTGATGGCGTTCTTTTCGACGTGTCGGTTCAACAAACAAAACCGGTCGTAACTCCGCCTGCGACCGGCTGGCCTCTTCGGGCGTTTGCCGGCTGCACGCGACCTGCCATTCAAGTCCCGATCCCGGGCACGCCTGGGATCGGGTCGGGCGCGCCTGTAAGCTCAGTTCAGCGCGAAGACGAACATGTAGCTCGAGCTCTCGAGCTTATCGAACTTGACCGGATGCAGATGGCGGCCGCTGGTCTGCACCGCGAGATACTGCTTGGGCCCGATCGAGTAGGTCACCGGCGCGCCCTTGAGCGGCGTGCCGAGATTGAACCGCCACAGCTCCTCGAGCTTCTCGTCGTCATAGGCCACGAGCCAGCCATCCTGCAGTGCGGTGAACACGACGCCGCCGGCGGTGACCAGCGCGCCTGAGCGGTTCTCGATGTCGGTTACGGCTTTGGCGACGACCTTGTGAGTGGTGGTGTCGTAGGCCGTCATCGCGCCGTAATAGAGATCGCTCGTATATTTGCGTTGCTGGCTCTTGGGGGTGTCGATGCCGCCATCGGGGCCCTTGTAGGCAACCTCTGCGCCTTCCTGCGAGAAGCAGCCTTCGGTGCCGACGCCGTAGGCGATGTGCTTGACCGGGTTGTAGGCGGTCGGCTGGTGCGCGACGCCGCCATGCCAGGTCGGGCAGGCCCGCTTCATGACGCCGCGGTCGGCACGCAGTGCCCGCGTCTCCGGAATGTAGCGCTGGAGGTCGAGCTTGGGATCGTACTCGACCGGCTTGCCGGTCTTCGGATCGAGCCCCTTGGTCCAGTTCAGCTCGTTCACATACTGGCCGCTCTTGATGAAGCTGCCGTTGCCGCGATCGAGCGAGTAGTAGAACCCGTTGCGCCCGAAATGCGCCACGACCTTGCGCTTCTCGCCGTTGATCACCTCGTCGTACAGCATGTGGATGCCGATCTCGTCATAGTCCCACGAGTTGTTCGGCGTGTACTGGAAGTGCCAGGCGAGCTTGCCGGTGTTGATGTCGAGCGCGACTGCCGAGTTGGTGTAGAGGTTGTCGCCCGGCCGCGCTTCTGGATCGTAGAGCGGATAGGGATTGCCAGTACCCCAGATCGTGAGCTTGGTGTCCGGATCATAGGAGCCGGTCTGCCACAGCCCGCCGCCGCCGGTCTTCCAGGCGTTGGTCTTGTCCTTCCAGGTCTCGCTGCCCGGCTCACCCGGCTTCGGCACGGCGTACCAGCGCCACAGCTCGTTGCCGGTGTTGGCGTCGAGCGCCGCGACCCAGCCGCGCGTGCCGGCGTCGCCGGCGCCATTCGCCACGATCACCTTGCCCTCGGCAATCAGCGGAGCGGCATGGAAGCGCTCCTTGTTGCCGAACTCGTTCGGCTGCGCGACCTTCTTGTCCCAGACGATCTCGCCGGTGTCGCGGTTGAGCGCGATCACTCGGCCGTCCGGCAGGTTGGCGATGACCTTGTCTTCCCACAGCGCGATGCCGCGGCTCTGCGAGCGATTGCCTTCGTGGCGCACGCCGGAGTCGCTGGTCCAGACATACTCGCCCTTGTTCGGGTTGCGGGCGTCGATCTTGTAGATCGTGCCCCAGCCGTCGCTCGTATACATGAAGCCGTTGTCGATCAGCGGATTGACCTCGGCCTCGGGACCATTCTGCCCGACATCCTGCATGCCGCCGAGCGCGAGCGCCCAAACCATACGCAGGTTCTTGACGTTCTCGCGGTTGATCTGGGTGAGCTTCGAATAGCGCTGCGAGCTGTAGTCGCCGTTCATCATGAGCCAGTTCTGCGGCTCGTTCTGGGCGTTGAGCAGACGCTCGCGGTTGACCGTCAGCTTGTACTGCGCCTGCGGCTGCGACGTTGAGAGCGTCGCAAGCGAGACGCCGGCCAGGATGGCGCAGGACAGTCGGACCAGAGCGCGGGTGTTATGGGGCATGAGATTTCTTCTCCCTTGAGGGGCGCCTCTTGTCCGGGCGCTCCATGGCACTGACAGCGATACGCAACTCTATCTGCGAACGTTCGGGCCGACAATGGGAGGTTGCGCCACAGCCAGTGCCGCCGATTTGAAGTTCCTACACCACCTGCAGCAACCCGGCTAGGAACTTCAAATCGATAAGCGGCACTGGAATCATAGAGTTGCTAGTGCCCCTTTGTTTCCGAAGTTCGTGTCAGAGCATGCTGAGACGTATCACGAACTTCGAAAACGGGGCACTAGTCCGCCATGGTTACCGCACAGTTGGCGGTCGCCTTGTAATACCTATTGATGCCTATTTGCCGGCGGCTTTCCGCAGCGCAGCGTTGATCCGGTCCTGCCAGCCCGGGCCGTCCTTCTGGAAATGGTCCAGCACGTCGCTGTCAATCCGCAGCGTCACCTGCTCCTTGGCGAGCGGGATCGATGGCTTGGCTTTGGGCAGCTCGGCCGGCTTGGTCGTCGCCGCCTTGAAGGCGGCCTCGGCGGCTTCACGTGGATCGCCCGGCCGGCGCGGTCGGTTGGTCATGTCGTTACCCCTGCTGCTTCTGTTCGCCCTGCGCGACGCGATAGGCCAAATGGCTGCCGTCGCAGAATGGCGGTTGTTTGGTCTGCTTGCAGCCGCAGAGTGCAACCGTGAGATTCTGCGGGACGGTGTAGCGCATTGGCCTTAACGATGTGCCGCGATGCGAGCCGTCGCAATAAGGCTGCCGTTCGCTGCGACCGCAGGCGCACCACACTACGGTGTCGCCCGCTGCGAGCTGCGCCCGGAACGGCCTATCGGGCGGCATCGTTGGCGCTCCCGTTGACGCTATCGGGCTGCGCACTATTAGGCTTGGCGGGGTCGCCGGCGGTGTCCTCGCGGCCATTCTCGAAGGTGCCGCGGCCCTTCGGCCGGATCAACGCGACGCGGCAGCCCTCTTCGCCGGTCGAATACCAATATTCCTCATGGGCGGGGACGAAAATCAGACTGCCAACGTCGCACCAGCGGCCGTTGAACAGCATGCGGCCCTTCACCACCACCATCACCTCGTCCTCGCTGTGCGAATGCACCTGCGCGTAGTGGTGAGGGGCCGACTCAAGGAAGGTGATATAGGGCGCGCCCTCGTTGACGTGCATGACCGTGAGACCCTTGATGTTGCCACGCGTGCCAGGGCGCATTTCGATCTGGTCGGGTGTCACGATCGTGGTTTCGGTCATCGTGGTCTCCTCCCTCGTCATCCTTGTCGTTAGTGTCTATCGTGAGTGTCGATCTCAATATGCGCAAAGCTTAGCAGTCAAAGGGAGGGGGAACCATGCGCTCCTGCAGCATCATCGTGGCGGCGCTTGTGACGGCCCTTGCAGCGGCCCTGCTGCCCGTACCGGCGCAGGCCGGCCCTTATCCGCCGGCTGACCAGAAGCGCCTGCCGCTTGTGCTCAGGAGCCATGGAATCTTCTGGGCTGGCGGTCGCGTTGTCAATCGCACACAGACCGGCACCGAGGGCGCGGGCGATCTCAAGGACATCCCCTACAATCAGCAGCAGGTGCTCGCGGGCCAGGCCTATGTGGAATACTTCATTCCGCAGCGGCTGCGTTACGGCCGTCGTACGCTTCCGGTCGTGATGATCCCCGGTGGCGGGCTCACGGGTGTGCATTTCCTCACCACGCCGGACGGCCGCGAAGGCTGGGCGCATCACTTCATCCGGCGCGGATATCCGGTCTACATCATCGACGTGCCGGGCCGCGGCCGTGCGGGCTTCGTGCCCGACCGCTTCAACGACGTGCGCGCGGGCGCGGCCGCGCCGAACACGCAAGCCGGAGCTGCGGATGTGGGACAGCTCGGCCTGGCTCGAGTGGAACACCGGCCCGCTGCCGGCGCCGACGCCCAAGCACGGCCCGAACGATCCGAGCTGCATCGGCAACGATGCGCGCGACCCCAACAATCCGCCGGTCTACTGCAACGGCAATCTCATGCCGGCGCTCGACGAGGAGGGCTACAAGCACTGGCTTGCCGTCACTGATGCCGGAGGGGCCGGTGGCGGGCGGCGTCGAGCCCGGCATCATCGCGGCGCTGGAGAAGATCGGGCCCGCGATCGTGGTCGCGCATTCGGCGGCCGGCACCATGGGCGGGCGCATCGCCAACGAGAAGCCGCAGCTGTTCAAGGCGCTGATCGGCATCGAGCCGCAGGGCGATTGCAATCTGCCGCCGGAGATCGAGGTGAAAGGCCTCGCCAAGGTGCCGACCTTGAGCATCCACGGCATCAACCAGGTCGGCCGGCCGCAGACCGGCCCTTGTCTTGAAACCTATGACAAGATCAAGAAGGCGGGCGGCGATGCGACCTACCAGTCGCTGCCGAAATTGCCGACGCACGGCGCTCTATGATCGCATCCCGCAAGCGGGCATCTGGGGCAACGATCACATCATGATGTGGAACAGCAACAGCGACCGGATTGCTGACATGCTCATCACCTGGATCGAGCGGCACGTGGAGCGAAGGAGATGAGGACGTGAGACGGCATAAGGACATCGCGCGATGAGTGAACGCCAACTGGCCGGCCGCGTCGCGCTGGTGACCGGCTCGTCGCGCCGGATCGGCCGCGAGATCGTGCTGACGCTGGCGCGCGCCGGCGCGAACGTGGTCGTGCATGGCCGCAGCAATCGCGACGCCGCCGAGGCGGTGCGTCGCGAGGCCGAGGCGCTCGGCGTCAAGGCCACGGTCGCGCTGTGCGATGTGTCGCAGCAGGAGGAGGTGCGGCAGATGATCGAGGCTGTGGTCGCGGCGCACGGCCGCCTCGACATCCTGGTGAACAACGCTTCGGTCCGCCGCCGCCGCGCACTCGCCGACGTCACGCTCGCGGAATGGCGCGAGGTGCTCGGCATCACGCTTGATGGCGCGTTCTTCTGCGCCCAGGCGGCGGCGCCGCATCTCGTGCGCGGCGGGGTCGGGCGCATCATCAATATCGGCGGCGACAGCGCCTTCACGGGCGCGACTGACCATGCGCATGTGATCGCCGCCAAAGCTGGCCTGCAGGGTCTGACGCGAGCGCTCGCCGCTGATCTTGCGCCTCAGCAGGTGACGGTGAACATGGTCTCGCCCGGCTATATCGAGGCGAGCGAGGACGATCCGAAGCGCACCGCCGAGCGCCGGCAGCACTATGCCATCGATCGCATCCCGCTCGGCCATCCGGGCGCGCCCGGCAACATCGCCGACGTGGTGACGGCGCTCGCGGGCGACGGCTTCGGCTACGTCACCGGCCAGACCCTGCACGTGAACGGCGGGTTTCTGATGGCGGGGTGAGCTGTCTGGTCCGCTCACGGTGGAAATTGCGGACGTCATGTGCTCGGTCTGAGCCTTACGGGTTGTGACCCCAAGCTGACCTCATCGCGAATGCTTCCTCGGCGGTTTCACTGCTACTCGATCAATTCGTCGGCAATTGCGCTCAACCTCCTCGGTACTGTGAGGCTGAGTGCCTTCGCAGTCTTGAGGTTAATGACAAGCTCGAAGTTCGTTGGCTGTTGAACCGGCAAGTCTGAAGGCTTAGCGCCCTTGAGTATCCGATCGACATAAAGGGCGGCATGCCGGGCCGAGTGGTCTAAGCTCGGTCCATAGGACATCAGGCCGCCAACCTCCGGAAAATCTCTAAAATAGGAGATCGTCGGCGTCCTGGAATTAAGAGCAAGCTGGGCAATCCGCGCGGCATACCTGGTGATCAAAGATGCGGGCAATATAACGAGGGCCTCGGGCCGCATTTTGGCGATCAACGCGAATGCACTGTCGAGATCTTCGCCCTTGCGTGCCTCCACCAGACTAATTTCCATACCCGAGGCCCGAGCTGCTTTCTCGGTTTGCCGCCATGAGAACACGACAGCGGGATCATCCGGGTTCAAGAGAATTCCCAAACGTGAAAGGTCTATCGTGATCTGCTTGATCAATTCCAGCCGCT
This sequence comes from uncultured Alphaproteobacteria bacterium, assembly GCA_963745515.1. GTDB lineage: Bacteria > Pseudomonadota > Alphaproteobacteria > Rhizobiales > Xanthobacteraceae > VAZQ01. The sequence continues at coordinate 732,024 of CAVUXO010000001.1, read as the reverse complement.
TCCCGCTCAGTTCCGGAGACAGCAGGCTAATCCCTGTGATGTTGCCGCCCGGGCGCGCCAAGCTTGCTACAAATCCGGTACCAACTGGATCGCTGGTACCGGTCATCACGATTGGAATCTCTCGGGTTGCCTGTTGCGCCGCAAGAACCGCCAGCGAACCCCCTGCAACAATTACATCGACATTTAGCGCGACGAGCTCGGCAGCGAAGCCGGGCAGCCGATCCGCTGGATCGCTCGGTCGATACTCGATAACAATATCGCGTCCTTCGACATAGCCCAGGTCGCGCATTCCTTGCCGAAATTTTTCAAGACGACGTTCAAAACCTAGGAAACCGATCCGCGCCATGCCATTCGGCGCACGCGCGCGAGCAGCGAGTGGCCACGCCGACGCCGTGACGGCAAGAAATGTGATGAACTCCCGTCGCCGCATCGTGACCGCCTAGATCGCGCACGTGGGCCAACAGATACTTTATCAAGCCCCGTAGTGAGTTCCGAAAATCGGGCATTTGGATGGTGCATCGGCGCGATCCGACCTAAACCTAAGCATCGGTTCTCCCTCTTTAGGTCGATCGGTTACGCTGATTTCGGAATGTTCGCTTTTCGGCTGCTATTGAGGCCAAAGCGGACTTTGCGCGAGGCGCACGCTGTGGACCAATTAATGAGTTACGACCTAATCCGCCAGCGCCTTGCGCACCTTCTGCACGATGGCGTCGGGCAGCGCGTAGGCGTCGCGCAACGATGCGCTCCATCTCCTCGCCGGAGGTCGGATCGATGTTGAGCTGCAGCTTTGCCGTCTCGGCCAGGAATTCCGGGTCCTTCATGGTCGCCATGAAGGCGTCGCGCAGCGCCTTGACCCGGTCGGCCGGAATGCCGGGCGGCGCGATGTAGGGCCGCGCCAGGATCGTGCTCGATGAAGATCACGTCGAGCGCCTTCTTGTCGTCCTCGTTCGGCACGAAGTCCTTGACCAGCGGCACGCTCGGCCGGCACCTCCGGCATCTTCTTCGGCGCGAGCTGCGCCACGATGTTGATGCTGCCGTCCTTGAGCCATTGCGGCCGCGCGGCCTTGATGCCCTCCATGTCCCAGACCCGGCCGGTCAGCTCGCCGCGCTCGAGCGCGATCGCGATCTCGCGCGTGCCCGGATAGCCGGTGATGATCTTGAGATTGTCGAGGCCGAGCACGTTCTTGATCGACAGCGGCAGGAGATAGGTGTCGCCGGTGCGCGACGGCGCGCCGATGATCAGCGGCTTGGTGCGCAGATCGTCGAGCGTCTTGATGCCGGTCGTGTGCCAGGCGATCAGCACGCCGGCCGAGCTCACCGCATTGCCGATCATGGTCATCTCGGGGCCGTTGAACTGCGCCTTCGAGCTCGGCGCCGGCGAACAGCGGCTCGAACAGCAGCGCCGAATTCACCGCGCCGAACGCGGTGCCGTCCGCGGCGCGCGCTTGGCGAGGATGATTGCCGAGCACCAGGCTGCTCGCGCCCGGCATGTTGACCGGCATGATCGTCGGGATTGCCGGGGATGTGCCGCGCCATGTGCCGGCTGATGGTGCGCGCGAACAGGTCATAGCCGCCGCCGACGCCGTAGCCGATGTAAGCAGGTGATGGTCTTGCCGCGATAGAAATCGGCGACCGGATCTGGCGCGCGGCCGGGAGGCGTCGACAGCGCAGCACGCAGCGATTGCCAACAGCAAGCACGGCAAGCGATGCGCAATGACGTGCATCCGGCGAGACCTCGCGTCGATACTCGCATACCAGTGTTCACGGCGGCGACGCATGCGTCAATCGCCGCCGGCCTCGCCGGGCGTCGCAGTGATCCGGCGGCCGCAGCACGACGAGACCGTCGAGCGCGAAGCGCGCCGCGCTCGCAGACCATGAACGGGTTGATGTCGATCGCCTCGATGACGTCGCCGAGATCGCGGGCGAGCCGGCCGAGATTGACCAGCGCGTCGAGCAGCGCGTCGACGATCGCCGGGCTTGCCGCCGCGAAAGCCGTCGAGCAGGCGGCCGGCGCGCGTCGCCTTGACCATGGCGAGCGCCTGCGTCGCGATCGAGGTCGCGGGCGCGAAGCTCACGTCCTTGAACAGCTCGACCCAGACGCCGCCGAGGCCGAACATGACGACCGGTCCCATCTCCGACGTCGCGGCTGACGCCGAGCACGGATCTCGATGCCGCCGGTGATCTGCTGGGCAACCAGGATGCCGTCGAGCGGAGCGCCGAGCTTGCGGCGCGCTGCGCCATCAGCGTCGGCGACGCGGCTGCCACCGCCGTCGGCGTCGCGGACGTTGAGGAGCACCAGACCGGCGTCGCTCTTGTGCGGGATCGCGGCCGAGACCGCCTTCAGCACGACCGGAAAGCCGATGTCTGCGCGCGCGTCGATCGGCCTCGGCCGGCGGTCTGCACGAGACGTTCCTGCGGCAGCGGGATGCCATAGGCGCGCAGCAGCGCTTTCGATTCGACCTCGTTGAGCGCGGTCGGCCGCTCGAGCGTCGCCGCGCGCGCGCGCCAGCGCGCGGGCGACGTCGCGTCTCGGCAGGCGGCGCGAAGAACGCGCCGGCGTGAAGCGGCCGGCGCCTGCATCCGCCAGCGCGCGCATGACGCGCAGCGTGCGCTCGGTGTCGCGCAGCACCGGCACGTGCGGCATCTGCGCGCGCACGGCGCGGCCGTAGTCGGTCGTGCTGGTGAGGAACGGCGTGAACACCGCGACCGTCTTGCCGGCGTGCCGCGCGCACGCGCCGCAGGCTTCGAGCGCGCGCAGATTGGCGACGCGGCGCTCGGCGCCCTCGTCGCGCGGCAGTTCCTCGGCGGCGAGCACGATGTCGACCTCGGGCGCGTCGACCAGCGCGTCGAGGCAGGCGGCGTATTGCGCGGTCGGAATCGTGCGCTTGGTGTCGAGCGGATTGGTGATGTCGGACTGCTCGAGCGCCTGTGCGCAGCGCGGCGCGCGTCGCGTCGGACAGCGCCGCGAGCGTCGCGCCGGTGCGGTCGGCGGCTTCGGCGATCAGGTTGCGCAGCGCGCCGGAATTGGTCATCACCGCGATGTTGCGCGCCGCGCGGCAGCGGCGCAGCGCGCGAGGAACTCGACCGCCTCGATCGCGTCCTCGAGCGATAGCGAGCCGCACGATGCCCGCGGCCGCCGCGAAGGCCTCGAACACCTCCGCGCTGCCGGCGAGCGAGCCGGTATGCGCGAGCGCGAACGGCGCGCGCGGCTTCGGAGCCGCCGATCTTCACCGCGACGACGGTCTTGCCGTTGGCGCGCGCGCGGCGCGCGGCGTCGAGGAAGTGCGCGGCGTCGGGGACGCGCCTCGATGTAGCAGAGGATGACGCTTCAGCTCCGGCTGATCGGCAAAGTAGTCGATGAAGTCGCCGACCGTGCAGCCGATCTGGCCGCCGCAGGAGGCGAAATAGCCGACCTTGAGGCCGAGCTCGTTGATCGCGCGGTTGATCGACGCGCAGATCGCGCCGCTCTGCGCCACCACCGCGACCGGGCTTGGCGCGAGCTCCTGCAGGGTCTCGTCGGGGATGGTGCAGAAGCCGGATTTGCCGCAGGCAACGCCCATGCAGTTCGGTCCGACGATGGTGAGGCCCGGTCTCGGCGAGCACGGCGCGCAGCTGCGCGGCGAGCGCCAGGCCCTGCGGCGTCGCCGCCTTCGCCGAAGCCCGCCGCATAGAGCGTGGCGCTGCGCGCGCCCGCGGCGGCGCCGTCGCGCAGCACGTCGCAGCGACGGTCTCGGCGGGCGTGAAGATGGCGAGATGGTCCGGCGGCTCCGGCAAGGCTGCGAGCGTCGGGAAGCAGGGCGTGCCCCAGATCTCGCTGCGGTTCGGATTGACCGGAAACACGCGGCCGGCAAAGCCGAAGCGCTTGAGATTGTCCCACACGCGCCGCGACCAGTGGTCGGGGCGGTCCGACGCCCCGACCAGCACGACATTGCGCGGGTGGAACAGGCGCTCGATCGCGCGTCGGCGTCTTGCGTCGCCGCGCTCATGCGTCGCATGCACGGCGTGCCCATCCGCGTGTGGCGGGAGGCGGAGTCGCGCGTCCGCACGATCGAGCGCGCGCACGTCAGCGTCGCTTCTCGACGCCTTGCGTGAACGGGCCGAGCCCCGGGCGATACGACTTGTCGTCCAGGAACTGCTTCATGCCGTGCTGCTCGCGGATTTCCTTGTCGTTGCGCGACGAGCGAGTCCTGCTTCGACTTGCAGATAATCGCGCGCCTGCTTGTCGGTCATGTCGCGCACCGCGCGGATCGCTTCCTTGGTGTAGCGCACGACGTTCGGATTGAGCTTCATCAGCTTCTGCGCGAGCTTGACCGTCTCCTCGCGCAGCTTCGCCTTCGGCACCGCGAAGTTGGCGAGCCCGATCTCGACCGCGCGCTTGCCGTCGAACGTGTCGCCGGTCACCGCGTAATAGAGCGCGTGGCGCGGCAGCAGCATGTCGGTGAGGTTCCAGCTCACGAGGCCGCCCGGGATGATGCCCCAGTTCACCTCCGAGAGGCCGAACGTCGCGTCCTCCGCCGACGATCGCGAAATCGCAGGCGCAGAGCTGCGTGAAGGCGCCGCCGAAGGCGAAGCCGTGCACCATGGCGATGGTCGGCTTCGGGAACTGCGAGAGCCGCTCCCAGCGCCAGTTGTGGCTGGCGTTGTTGGCCTTGTAGCGCATCTCCGGGATTGTCCTGCGGTGCCGCGGAAATAGAGCCGCAGGTCCTGGCCGGCGCACCAGGCTTCGCCCTTGCCGCCGAGCACGAGCACCTTGCGTCTCCTTGTCGGTGGCGAGCCAGTCGAGCGCGTCGTCCATGTCGAAATGCAGGTCCGGGCTCATGGCGTTGCGCTTGTCCGGCCGGTTGAGCCACAGGAACGTGATGCCGCCCTCGCGCTCGATCAGAATGTTCTTGTATTCCTTGTCAGCTCATTTCGATCTCTCCTTGTGTGGTCATCCGAATGTATTGAGCACATGGCGCGCGAGCGCCATGCGCATGATCTCGGGCGTGCCTTCCGTGATCATGTGGCTGCGCTGGTCGCGCCAGAGCCGCTCGACCGGCAGGTCGGTGGTGAGCCCGATGCCGCCATGCACCTGCAGGCACATGTCGGCGGCCTCCCACGCCATCTCGGTGCAGTAGAGCTTGACCAGATAGGCTTCGTTGCGGTCGTCCTCGCCGCGATCGCAGCGCGCGGCCGCGCGATGCACCAGCAGCGTCGCGGCTTCGAGCGCCACGTAGGTGTCGACGAGCCGCCACTGGATCGCCTGCCGGTTTGCGAGCGGCTGGCCGAAGGTCTTGCGCTGCTTGGCGTAGGACGACGCAAGCTCGAGGCAGCGCCGCGTGGCGCCGAGCGCGCGCGCGCCCTGCTTGATGCGGCCGGCGCCGAGCCATTTCTGCCCGAGGCTGAAGCCGCCGCCTTCCTTGCCGACGAGATGGCTCTTGTGGATGCGCACGTTGTCGAACACGATCTCCCACGGCGTCTCGCCGGTGAGCGTCTGATAGCAGGTCGTGAGCTTGACGCCCGGCGTATCCATGTCGAACACGAAGCAGGAGATGCCGCCGCGCGAGCCTTTGGCGCGGTCGGTCGCCGCCATCAGGATGACGAAATCGGCCTCGTCGGCGCCGGTGATGAAGCGCTTGGTGCCGTTGATCACGTAATGGTCGCCGTCGCGCACCGCGGTGGTGCGCATCGCGCCGGGATCGGAGCCGGCATCGGGCTCGGTCTGCGCGAAGCAGCTCTCGCGCTCGCCGCGGATGGTCGGCATGAGATAGCGCTCGCGCATCTCGCCTTCGAGCGCGTAGAGCGGCGCGCGGATGTCGGGGCCGAGAATGCGCACGATGCGCGTCGGCAGCGCGACGGTGCGGCCGAGCTCCGACCACACGATCGGCGCGGCCGAGCAGCGCCAAGGCCCTGGCCGCCGAACTCCTCCGGCACGTCGATCTGCCAGAGGCCGAGCTCCTTGCAGCGCGCGGTCAGCCGCGCCTCGATCTCGGGCTTGAGCTTCTGGCCCGTCGAGCGACTTGCCTTCGAGCGGGATCAGTTCGTCATCGACGAAGCGCCGCACCATGTCGCGCAGCATGCTCAGCTCGTCGGGAAGATCGATCTCCACGGTCGCACTCGTTGGTTACAGGAACGCCAGGGCCGTTAGCCTTGCTGTCCTTCATTGGAGGCTGCTGGGCTGGCGCGGTCAAGCGTCACGGCCCGCATGGCGGTCAAGCAGGGCAGGCCTCGAAGGCAGCTGGCGATCGCGGGCTTGCTCTTGCCGGGCTGCGCCGCGTCGCCGATCGCGACGACGATGCTGGCCGGGCCGGGCGAGCCCGGAAGTGCTCGGCGGTCGGCGGCGCGCCCTGTGATAGAACCAGTCGCGGATCGTTGGCGCGCACAGAAAGGCTCGCGAGCCCGGGCCAGCGGCCGATGCCCCAGGTCGAGCGCGCCGCGCACGATGGGGCCGAGCCCGAAGCGATAGCGGCGCCGGTCGCGATCACGATGCGGTCGAATGGCGCCAGCAGCTGCGGGCTGGCCGTGACATCGGTGTCCGAACTTGAACGTTAACGCCCTTGTGCAGGCAGGCGGCGACGAGGCTCGTCGATATACTGCGCAAGGCTTGTCTCGTCGGCCTCGACGCCCTGGAACAGCGGCGCCTTGCCGGCGAGGCGGAAGCGCCGCCGGCCTGACGGTCTTTCTCGAACACGGTGACGCTGTTGCGGTCGGCCACCAGCGAGGCGTAGGTGAGGCCGGCGGGACCGGCGCCGATCACCGCGATGCGCTCGTCCTGCGGGGGCTTGGCATCGGCGAACAGCAGCTCGCGCCCGCGGCGCCGTTGACCACGCAGCCGATGCCGGCGCCGCCGCGCATCTCGTCGACGCAGGTGTTGCAGGCGAGGCAGCGCCGCGACCGGCTCGCCGCGGGCGAGCTTCTCGACCCATTGCGGCTCGGCGATCAGCGTGCGTCCGAGCGCCACGAAATCGGCCTTGCCGTCTCCGACCGCGGCGGTGGCGATCGCCGGATCGCCGAGCCGCCCGACCGCGATCACCGGCACGCGCACCGCCTTCTTCACCTCGGCGGCGAAGTCGAGAAACGGCGCATCCGGCATGGCCATCGGCGGGATCATCACATGCGCGGTCGGCAGCGAGCGATAGTGGCCGGCGCTGATATGCAAGGCGTCGGCGCCCGCGTCGCCGCCCAGATCGCGATCTGCTTGCCCTCGTTCCATGGCAGGCCGCCCGCGAAATAGTCCTCGACCGACAGCCGATAGATCACCGGCATGTCGCCGACCGCGGCCTTGACGGCGCGCAGCACGCTCGAGCCCGAAGCGGGCGCGGTTCTCGAGGCTGCCGCCGTATTGGTCGATGCGCCGGTTCTCGAACGGCGCGTGGAACTGCGAGATCAGATAGCCGTGCGCGGCGTGGATCTCGACGCAATCGAAGCCGGCACGCTTGCGCGCGCCAGGCTGCCGCCGCGAATGCCGCGATCGTCTCGGCAATGCGCGCATGCGACATCTCCTGCGGCACGATGGTCTCGAACGTGACCTCGTAGACCGGATGCGGAATGGCCGACGGCGCGATCGGCGTCTCGCCGCAGATATCGACGCGCGTGTGGCCGCCGCCGTGTCCGAGCTGGATCGACGCCTTGGCGCCGTGGCGATGGATCTCGGCGGTGAGGCGCGTCAGGCCGGGCAGGAAGCGATCATCGTAGATGCCGAGCTCGCGGCGGCGATGCCGGCCGGCGCGTCTCCGGCGACGCCATCTCGACCGTGATCAGGCCGGTGCCGCCGCGCGCGCGCGCCATGTAATAGGCGAGCGAGGCATCCGTGACGAGGCCCTCGGGATCGGCCGTGCGCGTCGTCATCGACGGCATGACGATGCGGTTCTTGATCTCGACCGTTCCGATGCGCGCGGGGGTGAGAAGGACGCTCATGAGACTTCACAACACCGCGATCTCCCCGCCGTCGAGATCGATGGTGGCGCCGTGCATCCAGGTCGCGCGCGCCGACACCAGGAACGCGACGAGGTCGGCCACGTCCTCGACCTTGCCGTAGCGGATGATGCCGGCTTCGCGGACGAACCGCGCGCGCACCTTGTCCTCGCTGTCGCCGCTGCGCTCCACCTCGGCCCTGATGCGGCGCCACTGGCGCTCGGTCTCGACAAAGCTCGGATGGATGCAGTTGACCTGCACGCCGTCGTCCTTGCCGCGATGCGCCATCGCCTTGCTGAAGGCCGCGCAGGCGGCATTGACCGAGCTGCCGATGGTGAAGGCGGCCTCCGGCTTGCGTCCGCTGCGTCCCGCCGATGGTGATGAGCGAGCCGCGTCGCGCCTTCAACAGCGGCCAGGCCGCGCGCGTGAGCCGCACATGGGCGAAGAATTTGAGTGCGTAGCCGTCCTGCCAGTCGGCATCGGTGAGCTCGAAGAAATCGCCGCGCTTGGTGGTGCCGGCATTGTTGACAAGCACGTCGAGGCGGCCGAGCTCGCGCTGCACCGCCTCGATGAGCGTTGCGGGCGCGCGCTCCTCGCGCAGGTCGATGTTGACGATCACGGCCTTGCGGCCCTTGCAGCGGATCGCGGCCGCCGTCTCGTCGAGCAGGGCCTGGTCGCGCCCGGTGAGCAGGAGATCGCAGCCCTCATCCGCGAGCGTCTCGGCGATCGAGCGCCCGATGCCGCGGCTCGAGCCGGTCACGAGCGCGACTTTTCCCTTCAGTCCAAGGTCCATTGGGGCTCGCTACTCCTTGAAGTCCGGCGACACTTCTTCCTGCTTGAGATCGGAGGCGAGATATTCCTGGATCGGAATGTTGATGAAGGCCGCCCAGATCGCCGGCGTCGAGGGATCGGAATTGAAGTGCTGGTGCTCGACGCCGCCGGGCTTCATCGGCAGCAGCACGAGATCGCCTTTCTCCCAGTCCTTGCGCTCGCCTTCCACGATCGAATAGCCCTTGCCCTCGAGCACGTAGATGACGAGACCGCCCTGGTGGCGATGCTTGCCCGAGCGCGTCTTGATGTCGTGGATGAACACGCGCCACTGCTGCAGCGGTGTCTCCTTGAACGAGACCGGATCGAGAAAGAACTTGAGCTTGCCCTGGCGCGCCTGGAACCATTGCTGCTTGGTGCAGTCGATGACCACCGGGCCGGTGAGATTGCGCTCGGCGAGCGCCTTGCGCTGCGCCATCACGCGCTCATAGGGATTGTCCTTGAGCGGCGGCCGCTCGCGCTCGCGCACGCGTTCGATTTCAGCCATTTGTGTTGCTCCTTCTTGTTATCGTGTCGTTGTTGTCGTCTTGTTATCTCGCCGGCGCGCCCGGCCGATATTCGGGCGCGTCCTCGAGCTGCTCGAAGCCGCAGCCGCGATCGACCGACACGCCTTCGAGCCAGTTCGGCTCGACCGCGACGAACTTGGCGGGGTTGTTGGGATCGGCGTTGAAGTGTTGCACGATGATGCCATCGGCGCGCAGCGGCAGGTTGAGCACGTCGCCGGCCTTCCAGGGATGCTTGACGCCATCAATGGTCGTGTAGCCGCGGCCCTCGGTGATCATCATCACCTGGCCGCCCTGGAACTTGAGCCGGCCCGAGCGGCTGCCGGGCGGGATCTCCTGCTGATAGAACAGCAGCACCGACAGGCAGGTGTCCTTGATCTCAGGGTGCAGGTACCAGCGCAGCAGCCCATGCCGGCTCACTTCCTGCGGCAGCTCACCTTCCTTGATGACCTGGATGCCGTTGCGGGTCTGCTCGCGCTGGCGGTCGCGCAGCTTGAGCAGCTCCTCCCAGTGGTTAACTTCAGCGAGTTTCGATTTGCGGTCAGTCGCCATTTTCACCTCTCAACGGTCGGCACTATAGCGCCCGTGCGATAGAGTTCGATAGAGTGCGACCGGGAGGAGAAATGCCCCTAAGGCTTGGACACATTCTGCTTGGCGCTGCGGCGCTGCTCCTGGGCGCTCCGGCATCGGCGCAGACGCTGTCGTCGAAGCCGATCCGGATCGTGGTGCCGGTCTCGGCCGGGCGCCGCGACCGACATCCTGGCGCGCATCGCCGGCGACTGGCTCGGCAAGCGGACCGGGCTCACCATCGTGGTCGAGAACCGCACCGGCGCCGGCGGCAACGTCGCGCTCGAGCAGGTCGCCAAGGGCGAGCCCGATGGCCACACGCTGCTGGTCGCGACCAACGGTGCCATCACCATCAATCGCGCGATGTTCAAGCAAGATCCGGTCGACACCCTCACCGACGTGGTGCCGGTCGCGGCGCTGGCCGAGGTTCCGCAGGTCCTCGACGATCAGCAGCAAAGTGCCGGCGCGCACCGCGCAGGACTTCATCGCGCTCGCCAAGGCGCGGCCGGGCGCGATCAACTACGGCTCGGCCGGTCCCGGCACGACGCCGCATCTTGCGCTCGCGCTGTTCGCGCAGCTTGCCGGCATCGACATGGTGCACGTTCCCTATCGCGGCATCGCGCCGGCGGTGACCGATCTCGTCGCCGGCAACATCCAGGCGATCGCCATCGGCAATGGCACGGTGGCGCCGTTTGTCGAGCAGGGCACGCTGCGCAGCCTTGCGGTCGCGGCGCCGCAGCGCTTGCCCTATCTGCCCGGACGTGCCGATCGGCGGCCGAGATCGGGCTGCCGCGCTGGGAGGTGGAAACCTGGTATGGGCTGTTTGCGCCGCGCGGCACGCCCAAGCCGATCGTGGACGAGCTCAACGGCGCATATCCGCGCGATGGTCCTTGATCCGGCGCATCAAGAAGAAATTCGACGAGAGCTTCTACGACGCCATGCCGACTGATCGCGGACGAGTTTGCGGCGCGCGTGCAGATCGGACGTCGCGAAATGGGAGCGCATCGTCAAGGATGCGGGCATCGAGCCGCAATAGCGTGACTCAGCAAGGTGGAACGCGATGCAAAAAGACTATGACGGCCTGCGCTCGTTTCTCGCGGAGTGCGAGACGCTCGGCGAGGTCAAGGTGATCAAGGACGCCGACTGGGACCTCGAGATCGGCGCGCTGACCGAGACCGTGTCGGAGCTGATCGACGAGCCGCCGGCGCTGATGTTCGACGAGATCAAGGGCTATCCGAAGGGCTTCCGCGTGCTCGAGCATCCCGACCGCCTCGCGCGTGCGGATGGCGATCGCGCTCGGGCTGCCGCCCGACACGCCCAAGATGGAGATCGTGCGGCACGCGGCGCAGCGCATCAAGCACGCGCCGCCGATCCCGCCGCAAGGAGGTCGCGACCGGCCCGGTGATGCAGAACGTCATGCGCGACAACGAGGTCGACCTGCTGCAAGTTTCCGGTGCTGCAGTCGCACCGCGGCGACGGCGGCCGCTACATCGGCACCGGCGACTGCTTCATCAACCGCGATCCGGAGACCGGCTACGTCAACATGGGCACCTACCGGATGCAGGTGCACGAGCGCAATCTGCTCGGCATCTGGCAGAGCCCGGGCCAGCAGGGCCGCCTGATCGCGGAGCGCTACTGGAAGCAGGGCAAGGCCTGCCCGGTGGTCGCGACCTTCGGCGGCGATCCGCTGCTGTTCTTTCTCTCCTACACGAAATTTCCGTTCGGCATTTCCGAGCTCGACCGCGCCGGCGGCATGCTCGGCCGCCCGGTCGAGGTGATCAAGGGGCCGCTCACCGGCCTGCCGATCCCGGCGCATGCCGAGGTCGTGATCGAAGGCGAGATGCCGCCGCCCGAGCGTCGAGTCGCACCTCGAAGGTCCGTTCGGCGAATGGCCGGGCTACTACACGGTCGGCACCAAGGGCACCGCCGACGAGCAGCCGGTGATCCGCGTCAAGGCGATCTACTATCGCAACGATCCGATCCTGCTGAACATGGCGCCGCAGTGGCCGGGCGCGCCGCATCATTCGGTGCGCTTCGAGGGCGGCATCCTGTGGGAGCAGCTCGAAGCGGTCGGCGTGCCGGGCATCGTCGGCACCTATGTGCACAATCCGTTCCTGGTCGTGGTCGCGATCAAGCAGCAATATGCCGGCCACGCCAAGCAGGCCGGCATGGCGGTGCTCGGCTGCGCGGCGTCGCGCGCGCAACGGCCGCTTCGTGGTGATCGTCGACGAGGACATCGATCCGTCCAACATGAAGGAGGTGATCTGGGCGATGACGACGCGCGTCGATCCCGCGACCGACATCGAGATCGTCGAGGACTGCTGGGCGACGCCGCTCGATCCGCGCATGCCGCCGGAGCAGACCGCCAACGGGCCCGTACACCAATTCGCGCGCGATCTATCTATGCGGTGCGGCCGTGGGCCTGGAAGGACAAGTTCCCGCCGGTCAACCGCATCGACAAGGACCAGCGCGAGGCGATCCTGAAGAAGTACGGCGACACGTTCGCTTTCCCGCAGGGGTAGGGCATGTTTCGCTGGAGCCGATCCACTCTCCGTTCGTTCCCGCGCAAGCGGGAACCCAGGGCGACTTGCGCTGACTGAATTTGTATCCCTGGGTCCCCGCTTGCGCGGGGACGAACGGAGGAGTGTAGATTGCGCGGCAGGAGAAACGGATGGCCAAGGACGCAATCGTTTCCGACGAGCTCGCGCAGAAATTCGCGACCGAGAAGGAGACGCCCTATCTGCGCTTCGTGCGCGGCGAAGGGCTCGACATCATCAGCGCGCACTATGTGCCGAGCCTGCGCACGGTCGAGCTCAAGCCCTGGGCGCGGCGCGGCGGCAATGCCGTGTTCATCAACCACGAAGCCTCGCGCACCTCGAATGACTGCTATGTCCTCGAGATCCCGCCCGGCAAGAGCCTTGCGCCGGCGCGACACCTGTTCGAGGAGATGATCTTCATCCTCGATGGCCGCGGCTCCACCACGGTGTGGAACGACGCCGGGCAGCGGGTGACGTTCGAATGGAAGGCGGGCGCGCTGTTCGGCATTCCGATGAACTGCTGGCATCGGCACTTCAACGGCTCGGGCCAGGCACCGGCGCGCTATGTCGCTGTCACCAACGCGCCGCCGGTCATCAATCTCTACGAGGACATCGACTTCGTGTTCAACACGACGTTCGACTTCAAGCAGCGCTTCAACGGCGAGCCCGACTATTTCGCCGCCAAGGCGCAGGCCGACGGCCTGCGGCTTGAGACCAACTTCATTCCCGACGGCGTCAATGTGCCGGTCGCCGACACGGCCGAGCGCGGCGCCGGCAGCCGCATGGTGCGCTTCAATCTGGCGAAGGGGAACATCCCGGGCCACATCTCGCAGTTCCCGGTTGGCACCTATAAGAAGGCGCACGCGCACGCGCCCGGCGCTCACGTCGTCATCCTGACCGGCGAGGGCTATTCGCTGATGTGGCCGGATGGCGATGCGCCGCGCCGCTACGAATGGCAGCCGGGCACGTTGATCGTGCCGCCCAACATGTGGCTGCATCAGCATTTCAACACCGGCCCGACGCCGGCGCGCTATCTCGCCTTCAAGCTCGGCTCGCAGCGCAATGCGCAAGGTGTCATGACCTGCTGGATCAGCAAGCGGCTCGGCGGCGATCAGCTCGACTACGCCGACGAAAGCCCGCGCGTGCGCGCGATGTTCGCGGAGGCGCTGGCGAAGCACGGCCTCACATCGCGCATGGAGGAGGCCTACCGCAAGGAACTCGAGACGCTGCCGCCGCTGGCGAGCAAGGAAGCGGCGGAGTAGAACAAGCCAGCGCGCATTCAGGGAGAGAAACGATGAACGCACCCTTCAGCCATCCGCACCTCGGGCCCGCGGCCCTGCAATTCCTGAGCGGTCCGCATCAGCTGTTCATCGGTGGGCGCTTCGTCGATGCCAAGGCCGGCAAGACCTTCGACACCTACGATCCCTCGAGCGGCCGCGTGATCGCGAAAGTCGCCGCGGGTGAGGCTGCCGACATTGACGCGGCGGTGACGGCTGCGCGGCACGGCATTCGAGCAAGGTCCCTGGAGCCGCATGACCGGGAGCGAGCGCGCGAAGCTGATGTGGAAGCTTGCCGAGTTGATCGAGGCGAACAGAGATGAGTTGGCCGAGCTCGAGTCGCTCAACAACGGTAAGCCGATCGTCAATATTCGGAACTCGGACACTCCGAACAGCTGCGAGGTGCTGCGCTACACCGCCGGCTGGGCCACCAAGCTCAACGGCGAGACCATAAGCCTCGCGCAGCCCGGCAACTTCCACGCCTATACGCTGCGCGAGCCGATCGGCGTGGTCGGTCAGATCATTCCCTGGAACTCACCGCTGATGATGGCGGCCTGGAAGCTCGCGCCAGCGCTGGCGACCGGCTGCACAGTCGTGCTCAAGCCCGCGGAGCAGACGCCGCTGACCGCGCTGCGGCTCGCTCGGCTCATCCAGGAGGCCGGCATTCCGGACGGTGTGGTCAACATCGTGACCGGTTTCGGCGAGACCGCGGGCGCGGCGCTTGCTGCCCATTCCGGTGTCGACAAGATCGCCTTCACGGGCTCGGCCGAAGTCGGCCGGCTGATCCTGCAGGCGGCCGCCGGCAATCTGAAGAAGGTGTCGCTCGAGCTTGGCGGCAAGTCGCCGGTGATCGTATTTCCGGATGCCGATCTCAACATCGCGGTGCCGGGCGCCGCGCGCGCGATCTTCAACAATTCCGGCCAGGTCTGTGCGGCGGGCTCGCGGCTCTATGCGCACGAGAGCGTATTCGATCGGCTGGTCGAGGGCGTCGCGCAGGAGGCGGGCAAGCTCAAGATCGGCCCCGGCCTCAATCCCGACACCCAGATGGGCCCGCTCGTTTCACAGGAGCAGCTCGATCGCGTCTCCCGCTATGTCTCGCAGGGCCGCTCGGATGGCGCCAAGGTGGTGACTGGCGGCAGCCGCGTCGGCAACGAGGGCTATTTCATCGCGCCGACGATTCTGACCGACACCAAGCCGGAAATGTCGGTCGTGCGCGAGGAAATCTTCGGGCCGGTCCTGTGCGCGATGACGTTCAACGACGACGACCTCGACCGGATTGCCGAGGAAGCGAACCGCACCACCTATGGCCTGGCGGCGAGCGTGTGGACCCGCAATGTCAGCACCGCCCACAAGATGGCCCGCCGGCTGCGGGCGGGCTCGATCGGTGTCAACATGCACGGCACGGTCGACGCTGCGATCCCATTCGGCGGCTACAAGCAGTCCGGCTGGGGCCGCGAGAAGGGGCGGGAGGTCCTTGACCTCTATACCGAGGTCAAGGCCGTGGTGATGGCGCTGTAGTTACGCTGGCTTCGCCACGCTCATCGGGACCGATGCTGCGGCGGAGAGCTGCAGCACGACGAACGCCCAGTTCGGACGTCCTCAGCTCGCAAGCCGGAGATGGCCCGCCGATTTGCGAGGATCGATTGCCGTCGCTTTGTCTTGAATGACGAAACGGTCCGTCTCGGGGCCTCGTGCTTTGAGCTGCACTTGCTCGGCGAGGTAGCGCTTGATCGTCGCCGCATCGAAGCTCGTTCCGCAAAGGCCCACGTGGCCGTCAGGCCGCAGGAGATACAACGAACGTTGAGGAACCTTGGCGCGGGCGAGCTCGTCCGTGTTGGCAGGGTCGGCCGCGGTGTGGATGCGCAAGAGGTCTCCAAAGTCGTCCAGCGTCTGCGGAGCGATCGGCGATTGTCCGATCACGAGCAGGTTGAACTTTCTGTCGTCGAGGCGCTCGAACAGATCCTCGGCTGTGTCATTCGCCGCAAACTTGAGCCGCATCCAGGGAAAGCGGTCGCCCGCCGCTGGAGCGTCGTTGGGGAGGCCGGGGAGCGCTTGCGACATCGAGCTTGTGGGATAACTGATGCCGATCTGCGCGATGGTGCGGAAAGCAAGCTTGCGCACCCGCTCGAACTTCATCGCGCGCGCCGCAACATTGGCGAGGATGCGGGTGCGGAACAGGCCGCCGAGCCATCCATCCGAGACGATGAGCTGGAAGGCACGATCGGTGGTTTCCAGGAGCCGCTTCGCCACCGGGATGCGCTCCTGCTCGTAGGTGTCGAGCAACGCAGCATCGGCGCGGCCTTGCACCACCAGTGCAAGCTTCCAGGCGAGGTTGTAGGCATCCTGCAGGCCGGTATTCATGCCCTGCGCGCCGGCGGGGCTGTGAATGTGGGCGGCGTCGCCAAGGAGGAAACAGCGGCGGTCGCGGAAGCGCTCGGCGGCGCGGTGATAGATGCGGTAGGTGGAGAACCAGTGGCATGCCTTGAAGCTCAGATTGGTTCCGGCCTCCTGCTGGATCGCGGGAACGACTTCCTCGAACGTCAGGTCGTCGCGCTGCCGAAGGTGCTTTGGGAGGATGCCGATCACGCGCCAGCCGTCCTTGCCGCGCATCGGGAAGAACAAATGGAAGCCGTCCTTCCAGAGATAGACGTTGAGCTCGCCGGGCTTCATCGACCCGGTCGCCTCGGTGTCGGCGACGAAGAACGTTTGCTCATAGGGCGCGCCCGGGAATTTGATTCCGCTCAGCTCGCGTACCGGGCTGCGTGAGCCGTCGCAACCTGCGACCCAAGTGGCCTTGATATTGCTGGTGCTTCCGTCGGGCAGCTTGAGCGTGACATCGACATGGTCCGGGTGCTGCTCGATTGCGGTGAGCTCGGTGTTCCATTCGCACCGCGACGCCATAGTCGCGCAGCTTCTCGCCCATGATCAGCTCGTTGTCGTCCTGGCCAAGCATCAGGACGAAGGGGAATGGGCTCATGCTCTGGCCGATGTCACCAACCGGGATGCGCGCGGTCCAGCGGCCGTTCGCCCACATGTTGGCACCGGTGGCACGCTCACCGAGCGAAAGTGCCTTATCGATGATGCCCATCTTGGAATAGATTTCCATGCGTGCGCGCCTGCACCGCCATCGCGCGCGACTGCTGCGCCGGGCCGGAATGGCGGTCGATGATGCGCGGCTTCACGCCGCGCCGGGCGAGCTGGTTGGCGAGCATCAGGCCGGTCGGGCCGGCGCCGACGATGAGAACGTCTGTATCCATTGTCATGTCTCCTCAATGATTGTTTGCCGTCATTGGAACTCACGCGGGCGCAAGCGCAGCGGTTTCGGCCGACACCACCTCTTTATCTAGGTGCTCCGGCTTGATCCTGAACCAGGTCGACGTAGAGCGCCGGCAGGAACACCAGCGTCAGCAGCGTGGCGACCACGAGCCCGCCCATCACCGCGTAGGCCATCGGGCCCCAGAACACCGTCGGCGCGATCGGGATCATGCCGAGGATGGCGGCGGCCGCCGTCAGCAGGATCGGCCGCAGCCGATGCTCGGTGGCGCTGATCACGGCCGACCACGGATGCTCGCCGGCAGCGATGTGCTCGTCGATCTGCGCGATCAGGATCACCGAGTTGCGGATCACCATGCCGATCAGCGAGATGACGCCGAGGATCGCGACGAAGCCCATCGGCGCGCGCGAGAGCAGCAGCGCCCCAGCCACGCCGATGATGGCCAGCGGCGCCGTCAGCAGCACCAGGAACAGCCGCTGGAAGCTCATGAGCTGCACCATCAGGATGGTCGTCATCAGGAACAGCATCAAGCGGGAAGACGACGAAGATGCTCGGCCTGGGCCTTGGCGCTGTCCTCGATCACGCCGCCGAGCACGACGTTGTAGCCCGCCGGCAGCTTGGCGCGGAAGTCCGCGATGTCGCCGTCGAGCTGCTTGACCACGGTCGTGGCCTCGACGCCCGGCACCACGTCGGCCTGCACCGTCACGGTCGGCAGCCGCTGGCGGCGCCAGATCAGCGGCGGCTCGAGCGTGTAGGAGAGCGTGGCCATCTGCGCGAGCGGCACGTTGCGTCCGCCGGCAGCGTCCAAGCATCAGGTTGCGCAGCGTGTCGAGCTTGGCGCGCTCCTCCGGCACCGCGCGCGCGACGATGTCGATCAGATAGGTGCTGTCGCGCAGCTGCGTGATCCTGCGTGCCGGACAGCACGGCGTTGATGTTGTTGGACGAGCTGCTGCGAGCTGATGCCGAGCGCCCGCGCGCGGTCCTGGTCGACCTCGACCTTGATGACCTTGGCCGGCTCGTTCCAGTCGTAGTTGATGTTGCGCGTGTTGGCGTTCTGGCCGAGCACCTGCGCGAACGCCTGGGCGAGCTCGCGCGTCTTGACCGGATCGGGGCCGCTGACGCGGAACTTGAACGGCCAGCCGACCGGCGGGCCGAGCTCGAGCGGGGTCACGCGCGCCATCAGCGCGTCGAAGTCGGTGGCAAAGGCCTTCTCCAGCCGCGCGATGCACGTTGCTCGCGCGCCTTGTGGCCCTTGGTGACGACCACGGCCTGGGCGAAGAAGTCGTTGGCGAGCTGCGCGTCGAGCGGCAGGTAGAAGCGGATGGCGCCCTGGCCGACATAGAAGCTCCAGTGCTCGACGTCGGGGTCGGCCTTCAGCAGCTTCTCGACCCGCGTCGACCGCCTCCTGCGTCGCCTTGAGCGAGGCGCTCTGCGGCAGCGTCAGGTCGACCAGCAGCTCGGGCCGGTCGGACTTCGGGAAGAACTGCTGCTGCACGAAGCGCATGCCGACGAGCGACAGCACGAACAGCCCGGCGCGTGGCCGCCGAGCACGAGCCAGCTTGCGGCGCAGCGCCAGATCGAGCGTGTCGTGGAACCAGCGCGAGAAGCGCGAGGTGCCGTGCTTGCCGTGCGACCTTGAGCTTGTCGGGCAGGATGAACACGCCGGTGAGCGGCGTGAACAGCACCGCCACGACCCACGAGACGATGAGCGCGATGCCGACCACGGCGAACAGCGAGAAGCAGTATTCGCCGGCGCCGCTCTGGGCAAAGCCGACCGGCACGAAGCCGGCGATCGTCACCAGCGTGCCGGTCAGCATCGGGAACGCCGTCGAGGTGTAGGCGAAGGTCGCGGCCTTGATCTTGTCGTAGCCTTCCTCCATCTTGGTGATCATCATCTCGACCGCGATCATGGCGTCGTCGACCAGCAGGCCGAGCGCGATGATCAGCGCGCCGAGCGAGATGCGCTGCAGCGAGATGCCGGCGAACTTCATCACCACGAACGTGATGGCGAGCACCAGCGGAATGGCGACCGCGACCACGATGCCGGGCCGCCAGCCGAGCGCCAGGAAGCTCACCGCCAGCACGATGGCGATCGCTTCCATCAGGCTCTTGGTGAACTCGCCGACCGCCTCGTGCACGACATGCGGCTGGTCGGCGACCAGATGCAGGTCGACGCCGACCGGCAGGTCGCGCGCCAGCTCGCGCCACCCGCTCCTTGACGTTCTGGCCGAGCGCCAGCACGTCGCCGCCGGCTGGTCATGGAGACGGCGAGGCCGATCGCCGGCTCGCCGTTGTAGCGGAACATCGGCTGCGGCGGATCGACGTAGGCGCGCTTGACCGTGGCGATGTCGCTCAGCCGGAAGAAGCGGTCGTTGGAGCGGAAGTTGATCGCCTTCAGGCTCGCCTCGGAGGTGAACTCGCCCGAGACGCGGATGGCGATGCGCTCGGGGCCGGCATCGACGGTGCCGCTCGGCACCAGCGCGTTCTGGGCCTGCAGCGTCTGCATCAGCGCGTTGACGTCGAGGCCGAGCGCCGCCATCTGCTGGGTCGAGAACTCGAGATAGATCTTCTCGTCCTGCACGCCGACGAGGTCGACCTTGGCGACGTCGCGCACGCGCAGCAGCTCGGCGCGCAGGCGCTCGGCCTGATCGCGCAGCTCGCGGTGCGTGAAGCCGTCGGAGGTCAAGCGCATAGATCAGCGAATAGGTGTCGCCGAACTCGTCGTTGAAGAACGGCCCGTGGATGCCGGACGGCAGCGTGTGGCGGATGTCGTCGATCTTCTTGCGCACCTGGTACCAGAGCGGCTGGCACGGCTCGCCGCGCTGCACGCGTGTCCTTCAGGTTGACGAACACCACCGACTCGCCGGGCTTGGTGTAGCTGCGCACGAAGTCGAGGTAGGGCAGCTCCTCGAGCTTCTTCTCGATGCGATCGGTGACCTGCTGCAGCGTGTCGGTGGTCGGTGGCGCCCGGCCACAGCGTCTTCACCACCATGGTCTTGATGGTGAACGGCGGGTCTTCCTCGCGGCCGAGCTTGCCGTAGGCCCACAGCGCCGGCGATCGCCGCCGCCAGCATCAGGTAGACGACGAAGCTCTTGTGGCGCAGCGCCCAGTCGGAAAGATTGAAGCTGGTCATTGTGCATGCCCCTTCGGCCAGCCGCACCTTCTGGTTCTCGCGCAGCCGGTTGACGCCGGCGGTGACGACGATGTCGCCTTTGGCGAGGCCATCGCTGACGATGACGCGATCGGTCTCGTAGCGGGCGACAGTCACGGGCTTGAGCCCAAGCTGCGCCGCTGCGCGGGATCGACCACCCACACGGCGGGCTGGCCGGCCTTGTCGAACAGCGCGCTGCCCGGCAGCACGACGACCGGCGTCGGTCGCGGTCTTGAGCCGGCCGACGACGCTGCCGCCGAAGCGCATCTGCTCGGGCGGATTCTTCAGCGTCACCTTGACCTGGTAGGTGCGCGTGGCGGGATCGGCGACCGGCGAGATCTCGCGCACCGACGCCCTCGGCTGAGATGCTGGGATTGCTCAGCAGCGTCACCGAGATCTCGGGCCGCTCGTTGCCCGAGCTTGCCGTCTGCCGAACGCGGACTCGGCGATGGAGAAGACGGCATCCTTGTCGTCCGGCTGCGCCAGGCGCACGATCATCTGGCCGATGTTGACGACCTGGCCCGGCTCGGCGCCGACCGCCGTGATGACGCCGTCGAACTCGGCGTGCAGCTCCGCATAGCGCAGCTGGTCCCTGGCCAGGTCGAGGCGGCCTTGGCCGAACTCGAGCTTCGCCTCGGCCGAGCGCAGGTTCTTGAGCGCGGTGTCGTAGTTGGCGCGCGTGGTGGTGCCGCTCGCCGAGCAGCTGGCGCTAGCCGCTCCTCGGCCGCCTGCGCCTCGACCAGCACCGCCTGCGCCGCGACGATGTCGGCTTCCGCCGATTTCAGCTTGTTGCGGTAGTCCTGCTCGTCGAGCCGCGCGAGCAGGTCGCCCTTCTTGACCGAGGCGCCGACATCGACCAGCCGCGTGACGATCTTGCCGGAGACGCGAAAGCCGAGCTCGCTCTCATAGCGTGGCCGCACCTCGCCGACGGCGCGGCGATCGTCGGCGACCGGCGTCGGATTGGCCACGACGGTGCGGACGGTCCTAACCTCCGGCTCCTTCGAGGCCACCTCGCTGCAAGCTCCCAAGATGAGCGGGAGCCCGAGCAGCATGAGTTTTGTCCTGAGCGTCATTGTCATCTCCCTAGTTCGCCGGCGCTACGCTGGGTCCTGCGTCGCCCTGGCGTCGATGGTTGAGGATGTGAGTGGTTGTCAGCTGCCAGTGCTGCTTGCGCGCCGCGATCTCCTGCACCAGTTCGTCGAGCTGTTTTGGGTAGGCTCGCGCGTTGAGAATGATCAGATCGTCGAAGGCGTGCAGGACGGCCTTGCTGGAGCGCCGAAGCCGCCAATTCACGTGGCGCGCCTCGATGGCTTCGAGCGCCGAGGTTACCCGTGGTTTGATCGTGATCGTTCGGTTGAACAGCCAAACCCCGAGCCGATAGACGCTGCTTTGACGCGGCCGGCCGAAGCGCCGGGCCGGCAGGGCAGGGAATGATCGGGTGGGAAACGTCACGACGTTTGACCGGATTGTTGGGCTTGCCGTCTGCATGGGCACCTCCGCTGCGAACAGGTTCATTGAGGCTGTGATATAGTGGATACTATACTAATGAAACAAACGAGTACAGTGTGCACTATACTCATTTTTGCAACTGGGCTATGCGTGTCGGGCGGGCATCCCGCGATGGCATGCGGCGGGCCGCCGAGCCGTTGAAACGGACGGCACGATGTACTTTTTGGGGACTAGGCGCTGTGTTGGCGAGCCTTCGCAGCGGTGCATTCCCGCACCCTGAATATCTGTGCTTGCGCTGCGGTATCGACTTCTTGTATAGTAAGCACTATATTCACTAGGCAAACGAGTAAAGTATCGACGATACCCATGAGGAAGCCGGCAACGATGCGGAAAAAACAAACTCTCTCTCTGCGCGACCTGGAGGTGGAGGCGGACAAGTTCATCTCGCCGACGAGCGAGAAGGAGCTGGCGATCATCAGGGCGGCGACCGCTCTCCTGGGCGAGCGCGGCGTCGATGGTGCAACCACCGCCGAGATCGCCAAGCGCGCAGGCGTCACTGAGCGAACGCTGTTTCGCTATTTTCCCTCGAAGAAGGATCTGGTCCGGCGCGTGTTGTTTCCGCCGCTCCTGAACGCGGCGCTCAGCCGGGAGTGGGGGAAGCTTGAAGCCCTGCTGACCATGAACGAGCCGGACCTGAAGCGCTGGTACACCATATTCTCCACGCAGCGCTTCGCCACGATCGGGAAGGACCCGGCGATCGCACGTACGCTTCTGGTCGAGCTGGCGCAGAACGATGAGCTCAGGGGTTCGGTCACCGGGCTTTGGCGACAGCATATCTGGCAGCCGATGGTCGACCGGCTCCGGCAATGGCAAAAGGACGGCGTCATTCGCAAGGAGGTCGACGTGGAGACCTTGGCGCGCATCATCCACTGCCTGAACGTCGGATATTTTCTGACCCGGTACATCTTCGCGCCGGATAGCAAATGGGATGACGTGGCCGAAGTCGAGAAGATGGCGGAAATTCTTGCGTACGGCGGCAGCAGTGTCGATCGGGCCGCGTAGAGGATTTGCAGTGGTCGTCGTCATGGCGTGCTCGCTTGCGGTTAGTTGACTGCGGAATTGGAAACGGCCGCGGCTGCTTCGGCGGTATGCTGAAGGTCGAGCATCAGAAGGAACAGGCCCTGGATCAGATAGATGGCCGCGATCACGGTGATCAGGCGGCGCGTCCAGATTCGAAACTGCGCGTCGCTGATGGCGTCGAGCACGTACCGCGACAACTGCGTTCCAATGAGCGCAAGCGCGATCGCCAAGGCAATCGTGGTGGGCGCGACCGTGTCGGTGCCGCTGGCCAGGATCTGGCCGAAATAGGCGACCTTGAGAAAGTGGCCAAGCGACTGGATCGTGGCCTTGGTGGCGACCATCTGCTTGCGATCGAGGTTCGAGCGAATGAAGTAGACGTCGAACACTGGGCCCGAAACGCCGGCCATGAGCTGCAGCGAGGTGCATAGGATGCCGCAGCCGAAGCCGTGTCCGGGGCGGGTGATATCGGGTGTCACGTTGCGGGGCAGCAGCAGCCCCACGAAGGGCATGAGGCCTAGCATTATTAGGGCTACCGACTTGGCTGGCATCGCCGCAATGAGGGCGAAGCCGAGCGCGGCATTGACCGCCCCCATGGCGAAATAGCCTGTGATGCGCCACTGGATGTGGCTGCGCCAGAGCCAGGCGCGCCACACGTTCGACGTCAGTTGGGTCGCGCCGTGCAGCACCATGGCGGCGCTGAAGGGCATCATCAGAAGCAGGATTCCCATCAGGATCATCCCGCCGGCCGTACCGAAAATACCGGACAGGAACGAGGTCGACAGAATGGCGCCGGCCAGCGCGGTGGCGAATGGGAGAGTGAGCATGGGCGCCTCTTCGTCAAGAACGCCTTCTCATTGAGCGTTTGACAGCCCATTCGCAAACGCGTTTAACTCGGGGATAGGCTAAGGAAAAGTTGGGGTACCAAACTATTTGTGGTGCCAAGCTTGAGGTAGGCAATGCGCCGGCTGCCCTCGCTCAATGGCTTGCGTGCATTCGAGGCCGCCGCCCGTCTGGGCAGCTTCGTTGCCGCCGGCGAGGAGCTCAATGTGACGCAGGCAGCGGTGAGCCGCCTGGTGCGGCTGCTCGAGGACCGCCTCGGCTTCCGGCTGTTCGAGCGCATGCCGAATGGCCTTGCGCTCACGCCGCAGGGCCGGGCGCTCCAGCCCGGCCTCACCGCCGCATTCGATGCGATTGCTGGAATTACCCAGCAGGTCGCGGCGATGCGCAGCACGCCCGTGCTCACGCTCGGCGTCGGGCCCTCCTTTGCGGTGCGCTGGCTGATCCCGCGGCTCGCGAGCTTCTATCGCCAGCATCCCGACATCGAGGTGCGGCTGGCGACCGGCGGCGCCATCAATCCATTCAACGACGACTGGACCTGCGGGATCCTGTTGGGCAACGGCGACTGGCCCGGGCATCAGACCGAGCCGATGTTCTCGGCTGATCTGTTTCCGGTCTGCACGCGCTCGATCGCGCAGCGGCTGAAGAAGCCGTCGGACCTTGCCAGGGAATGCCTGCTGGAGGTCCAGCATTCACTCGAGGAATGGCCGTTGTGGCTCGCCGCCGCGCGCGTGAAGCCGCGCGCCCAAGCGCCGGGGCCGCGCTTCGACAGCTACGCCATGGCGCTGCAGGCGGCCGTCGATGGTGTCGGGGTGGCGATCGGTCTGCGGCCTTATGTCGTTGACGATCTCGCATCAGGCCGCCTGGTTGCGCCCTTCAAGCTTGCGGTGCCCAAAGGGCAGGCTTGGTATCTCGTTTACCGCCCGTTTCGGCAGGACGATGCGGCTCTCGTCGCCTTCCGCGATTGGCTGACGGCGAATGTCGAGCGCGATCCGGGCTGACTTCCCTCGTCACGATAACGTGAGGGTCTTCGGGAATTACTCTAAAGTGAAAATCGTGTGCGTGTTGAAATCCCGTGCCCGGTGGCGCGTTCCGGCCGACACCATTTTGCTATCTTGCGTCGTATCCATCGGGATATAATGCAATGGCGTAACTGATTTCTGTCTTGAGCAAAGGTGCTGGCATCGCTTTTTCAACGACGCAGGCTGTCGCGTGCCATGCCGACCAAACGAGTCTGTGCGAGCAGTCTGCCTGTACATGGACAGTGCACGGCGGGTGCGAACGAGCGGAGGAGTGCCAACGCCTTCCCACAAAAGACGGTCAGGTGACGCAGCCAAAACCGCGCGGACACGGTTGACGCGCGGGCGCCCTCGACTAGCATGGACTGAATATCTTCCATAATCTTCCGATCGATAGGCCTCGTGCCGAGTGAGTAGCCAGAGTAAGGGAGGACTACGCCTATGCTTAAGCGTCTTTTGAAGGCATCCGCGCTGGGATTGCCGCTTCTCGCCCTGTCGGTGACGGCGGGCCTGACCCAGCAAGGGGGGCAAGCGACCCGCAATATTACGCCGGTCACCGACAACATGCTGCGCAATCCGCCCCCCGGCGACTGGCTGATGTGGCGGCGAACCTACAACGCATGGGGCTACAGCCCGCTCGAGCAGATCAACAAGGCCAACGTCAAGAATCTCAAGCTGGTCTGGACCTGGTCGTTGACCAATGGCGCGACCGAGACGACGCCGATCGTGCACGACGGCGTCCTCTTCATCTTCAACTACGCCGACAAGGTGCAGGCGCTCGATGCCGCCAGCGGCGATCTCATCTGGGAGTACAAGCGCGACCTGCCGGCGAAGCTCGTCGCCGAAGGCGGCAACCCGCTCGCCAAGCGCAACATGGCGATCTACGAGGACAAGCTGCTCGTCGCGACCTCGGACGCGCATATCGTCGCGCTCGATGTCAAGACCGGCAAGGTCGCGTGGGACCACACCACCGCCGACTGGAACAAGGGCTGGCGCTACACCGGCGGCCCGTTCGTGGCCAATGGCACGATCGTGCAGGGCATGACCGGTTGCGGCAATGCGCAACCGGGCGGCTGCTTCGTCACCGGCCATGATCCCAAGACCGGCGCCGAGAAGTGGCGCGTGCAACACCATCGCGCAGCCTGGCGATGCCAACTTCAACACCTGGAACGGCCTGCCGGTGGAGGCGCGCTTCGGCGCTTCGGCCTGGATCTCCGGCAGCTACGACCCGGACCAGAATCTTGTCTTCTACGGCACCGGCCAGCCCTATCCGTGGATTGCCGAGATGAACGGCCTGCTGCCGAAGAAGGAGGGTCAGCAGAACAACGCGCTCTACTCCGACTCCACGCTCGCGATCGACGTGTCGACCGGCAATCTCAAATGGTACCGCCAGCACCTCGAGACCGACACCTGGGACCTCGACTATGTCCTATGAGCGCATGCTCATCGATCTCACGGTCAATGGCGAGACCCGCAAGGCGCTGGTGACCACCGGCAAGCTCGGCATCATCGAGGCGATCGACCGCACCAACGGCGCAATGGCTCTGGCACAAGGAGACGGTGCCACAGAACGTGGTGTCGGCGATCGATCCGAAGACCGGCGCCAAGACCATCAACCAGGCGTCGGTTCCCGCACATCGGGCAGACCACCGTCAACTGCCCGGCCGACCCGGGCAGCCGTGGCTGGCCCGCGACCGCCTACAGCCCGAAGACCGGCATGCTCTATCTGCCGCTCAACGAGTATTGCTCGAACACGACGCCGACCGCCGCTCGATCCGGGTCAGGCCTATACGGGCGGTGGCCGCGCGGTCTATGCGCGCGTGCCGATCCCGAACAGCGACGGCAAGATCGGCCGTGTCGAGGCGGTCAAGCTCGCCGACCAGTCGACGGCATGGTCCTATCGCACGCGCGCGCCGCAGACCGGCGCGGTGCTGCCGACCGGCGGCGGGCTCGTGTTCAGCGGCGCCTGGGATCGCTACTTCCGGGCCTTCGACGACACCACCGGCGAGGTGCTGTGGCAGATCACGGCTCAACAACGCCGTCAACTCGTTCCCGGTCACCTATACGGTGAACGGCAAGCAGTATGTCGCGGTCTCGGTCGGCAACGGCTCGAGCCAGGCGCGCTCGCTCGCGACGCTGACGCCCGAGCTGCAGAACCCGGACGGCGGCTCGGCGCTCTGGGTGTTCGCGCTGCCGGACTGATAAGTCTGAACTTCATGCGGCCGCGTTGACGCAAGCGGCGGCCGTCTGCTGGCTGTTAATTGTCGGAGAGATCCAGGCGTCTGCCCGACTCATCCTGAGGAGGGCGCAAGCACAACGCTGAGGCATCTCTCGACGCCCGTCTCGAGGATGGGGCGTCATGTTCGAGACGCAGACGGTCATCGATAGGTCTAACGACGTCACCATGAGGCCGAGGACCGCGGCATCAAGTGATCGAACTCGATCAACAACACGAGTACAATACAAAACGACCAAGGGAGGGTCACGATGCCGGTAAATCGATTTGGAAGTCGACCGTTCTGGGACTGCCGTTCGCTGCTTGCTCGCTAGGCGTTGCGGCGCAGGCGCAGCAGGGCCGCCGATCCGATCCGCAACATCACGCCCGTCACCGACGAGATGCTGCGCAATCCGCCGGCCGGCGGACTGGCTGATGTGGCGGCGCACCTACGACGGCTGGGGCTACAGCCCGCTCGATCAGATCAACAAGGACAACGTCAAGAATCTGCAGGTGGCCTGGACCTGGTCGATGACCAACGGCGCCACCGAGACGACGCCGATCGTGCATGACGGCGTGCTCTATCATCTTCAACTACGCCAACAAGATCCAGGCGCTCAACGCCGCGACCGGCGACCTGATCTGGGAATACAAGCGCGACCTGCCGGCGAAGATCGTGACCGGCGGCGGCAATCTGTCCTCGCGCAACATGGCGATCTATCGAGGACAAGCTGATCGCCGCGACCTCCGACGCGCATATCGTTGCGCTCGACGCCAAGACCGGCAAGGTGGTCTGGGACCACACCACCGCCGACTGGACCAAGGGCTGGCGCTACACCAGCGGGCCGTTCGTCGCCAACGGCATGATCGTGCAGGGCATGCAGGGCTGCGGCAACGCCCAGCCCGGCGGCTGCTTCATCACCGGCCACGACCCCAAGACCGGCGAGGAGAAGTGGCGCGTCCAGACCATCGCGCATCCGGGCGATCCGAACGACAACACCTGGAACGGCCTGCCGCTCGAAAGCCGCTTCGGCGCGACCGCCTGGATCTCCGGCAGCTACGATCCGGAGCAGAACGTCGTGTTCTACGGCACCGGCCAGCCTTATCCGTGGATCGCCGAAATGCGCGGCACGCTGCCGAAGAAGCGAGGCTACGAGAACAACGCGCTCTATTCCGACTCGACGCTCGCCATCGATCCCAACACCGGCAAGCTGCAAGTGGTACCGCCAGCACCTGCCGGACGACACCTGGGACCTCGACTACGTCTATGAGCGGCATGCTGATCGACCTGCCGGTCAACGGCGAGACCCGCAAGGCGCTGGTGACCTCGGGCAAGCTCGGCATCCTCGAGGCGATCGACCGCACCAACGGCGAGTGGCTCTGGCACAAGGAGATGGTGCCGCAGAACGTGGTCACCGCGATCGATCCCAAGACCGGCGAGAAGACCATCAACGTCGGCGCTCATCCCGCGCATCGGTCAGCCGGCCACGACCTGCCCGGCCAATCCGGGCGCCCGCGGCTGGCCGGCGACCGCCTACAGTCCGCAGACCGGCATGC
This sequence comes from uncultured Alphaproteobacteria bacterium, assembly GCA_963745515.1. Classification (GTDB taxonomy): domain Bacteria; phylum Pseudomonadota; class Alphaproteobacteria; order Rhizobiales; family Xanthobacteraceae; genus VAZQ01. The sequence goes on along the minus strand of CAVUXO010000001.1, from coordinate 703,836 downwards.
TCTACATGCCGCTCAACGAGTATCTGCGCCAACATCACGCCGCAGCCGCTCGATCCCGGCCAGGCCTATTCGGGCGGCGGCCGCGCGACGCTTCAAGTTCTGCGCGGTGCCCAACAGCGACGGCAATTTCGGGCGCGTCGACGCGATCAAGCTGGCCGACCGCTCGACGGCGTGGTCGCACCGGCAGCGCGCGCCGTCGACCAGCGCGGTGCTGCCGACCGGCGGCGGCCTCGTCTTCGCCGGCGACATCGCGCGCTACTTCCGGGCGTTCGACGACACGACCGGCAAGGTGCTGTGGCAGATGCGCACCAACAACGCGGTCAACTCGTTCCCGATCAGCTACAGCGTCAACGGCAAGCAATATGTCGCGGTCGCGACCGGCGGCGGCTCGGGCTACACTGCGCTCGATGGCGCAGCTTGCGACCGAGATCAAGAATCCGGATGGCGGCTCGATGCTGTGGGTGTTCGCGCTGCCGGACGTTAGAAGCGCGGCTGAGCTGAATCGACATTGCTTGCGCAGCGCGCCGCGAGGCGGGGACCTGCGCGGCGAAATGGCGAGCACTCCATGTAGGCCGGCCCGGCGGGCCGGCTTGCATGGAGACCGCGAGCGGCCGGGAGCATCGGTCAACGGCTGCGCTGACGAATGCGAGGACATAGCTGGTGGCTCGGTTTCGGAATCGCGATGCCAAGGACCAGGGTCCGGTGACCTGCGACCGCGGCCGGCGCGGCATTTGGTTAGCGTTGTCGGTCATTCGTCCTCGCCAGCTGGCTCTCGATCGTCGCCGCCTCGGCCCTGGCGCAGACGCCCTTCGTTCCGGACGAATGGAAGTTCGGCAAGCCGCCAGGACGGCGCAACACGCTCCATTACTGCGTCGATGAGCGCGATCCGGACCTTCCGGTCGCGCGCAAGATCGGCGAGGCGATCGCGCTGGCGCTGCTGCTGCAGCCCAAGGAGCACGTGATCGGCGAGAACGTGGTCGGCGAGGACCTCGACAATCTCTACCGGGTGTTTCTCGAAACCTGCGACGTGCTACCTCGGCTTCAAGCTGATTCCGGACGCCTATCCGGACTGGCTCACGGTGACGCGGCCCTATTATCGCGCCTCCTACGTGTTGGCGGTGACCGACCCGGACTGGAAATCGCTCGCCGACCTGCCGAAGTCGCAGGCGATCGGCGCGACCATCGGCACCAGCGCCGACCTCCGGCTGATCCAATATCTGCAGTCGCTTCCCGGCGAGCCGAGCGCTGGAGCCGCTTTCCGATGGCGTCCGACGAAGCCGCGCTGCGCGCGGTGCTGCGCGGCACGTCGGCGCCGCGCTGGTGTGGGCGCCGTCGTTCTGGGCGCTGCAGAAGGCCGATCCGGCCTTCGCCAAGCTGCGGCTGATCGCGCCCACGCCGCTGCCGGAGATCGAGCGCCGACGTCGGCGCGGCGCTGCTCGCGAACGAGACGTTCCTGCGCAGCAGCGTCGACAGGCGATCGCCTCCCTGACCGCGGACGGCACGATCGAGGCGATCCTGAAGAGCAGCAAGTTTCCCGCGACGGTCCGTGCAAATGATCGCGCGCCATGCGATCACGGTGGCGCGAGCGTGCTGGCGGCGAGCATCGGAAGCGGGCCATGTTGACGAAAGTTCCGTGCCGGCGGTCGAGATCGACGGCGTGACCAAGCGCTACGGCCGCACGCTGGCGCTCGACGATGTCAGCTTCGAGGTGCGCGCCGAACGAGCTGTTCGCGCTGCTCGGCCCCAACGGCGCCGGCAAGACCACGCTGCTGCACATCCTCTGCACCATCCTGCGGCCCGACAGCGGCACCGCGCGTGATCGACGGCGTCGACGTCGTCAAGCATCCGCTCGAAGGCGCGGCGCAATCTCGGCGTCGTGTTCCAGGAGCCGAGCCTCGACGATCGCCTGACGCTCTACGAGAACCTCGAATTTCCACGGCCTCGTCTATGGCGTGCCGGCGGCGCTGCGGCGCAGAGCGCATCGACGAGATGCTGGCGCTGGTCGAGCTTACCGATTGGCGCGAGCGCCTGGTGCGCACGCTGTCGTCCGGCATGAAGCGCCGGCTCGAGATCGCGCGCGCGCTCGTCCACGATTCGCGCATCCTGTTCCTCGACGAGCCGACCGTCGGCCTCGACGCGCAGTCGCGCGAGCGGCTCTGGCAGTATGTGCACCGGCTGCGCAACGAGCGCGAGCTCACCGTCATCGTCACCACCCACTACATCGAAGAGGTCGAGGGCTGCGACCGCGTCTGCATCATCGATCACGGCCGCATCCTGGCGCACGACACGCCGGCGGCGCTCAAGACCGCCCACGGCCAGGAACTCATTCGCGTGGTCGCGCGCGACGAGACCGACCGCGGCCGAGATCGTCGCCGCCTATCCCGAGCTCGCGATGCGCAACGACGCCGAGATCGTCCTCAAATCGAGCGGCGATGCGTTCGCGGAAGCGTTTCTGGCGCGCTATCGGCAGCCGCATCCGCCGGCTCGTCGTCGAGGAGCCGAGCCTCGAGAGCGTGTTCCTGTCGCTCACCGGCCGCGAACTGCGCGACCAGGCGGCCGGCGCGCGCGAGCTGCACCTATGAGTTCGGCAAACGCGGAGGCGAGCACACGAAATGACGACGCCGCCATCGCGATCATCCGAGACAGCCGCACGTCGCTGATCGCACTGCAGCTCGGCGGCGCTCTACGCGATCTGGCTGCGCGAGGTGAAGCGCGCCATCCGCGACCGCGGCCAGCTCATCGGCGGCGTCAGCCGGCCGCTGCTGTGGGTGCTGATCATGGGGATCGGCCTCAATCCCGTATTTCCGCGGCGAGATCTACGGCGAGGTGCGCTTCGTCGTGCCCTACACCTATCTGCAGTTCATCTTCCCGGCCGTGATCGTGCTCAACATCATGTACACCTCGGTGCAGTCGGCGGTGTCGACGATCTGGGACCGCGAATTCGGCTTCCTGCGCGAGATCCTGGTCTCGCCGTTGCCGCGCGTCACCATCCTGCTCGGCAAGATCCTGGGCGGCACGACCGTCGCGATGTTCCACGGCTCGCTGGTGCTGGCGCTCGCGCGCTTCGCCGACGTCACGCTCGACGCCGGCCGATATCCTGCATGGGCTTGGCGCTCATGTTCCTGCTGGCGTTCGGGCTGACCTCGCTCGGCGTCGTGATCGCCAACCGCGTGCGCAGCTTCGAGGGCTTCGGCGTGTTCTCCAACGCCGTGATCCTGCCGCTCTATTTCACCTCGAGCTCGATCTTTCCGCTCGATCCGTCGCTCACCAGCGCGCAGACCAAGGTGGTCTATCCCGAATGGCTGGTGATGCTCGTCCAGATCAATCCGCTCACCTATGCGGTCGATGCGCTGCGCGGCGCCTTCATCCATTTCCACCAGTTCGATCCGCGGCTCGGGCCGATCGTGCTGGTCGTCATGGCGGTCGTGTTCTTCCTGATCGCGCTGCGCGACTTCCAGAAGGTCTGACGGGCCGCATGGCGCTCCTCCCGGCCAAGGTGGCGCACGCCGCTGTCCTACCTGCCTCATCTTCGGGCTGCTCGCCGGCGTCTATCTGTTGCCGCCCGATACCTCGCTGAGCGAGGTGCGCACGGCCGGCGTGCTGCGCGCCTGCATGCCGCCGCTCTATCCGCCGCTCGTCACCGGCGACGCCGATGCGCCCGGGCATCGATGTCGAACTGCTGCGCGCGCTCGCGAAGAAGCTCGGACTTGCGGCTCGCCATCACGCCCAACCCGGCCATGGGGCAGGACTTCAACCCGCGCAACTGGCACGTCACGCGGGCGCAATGCGAGGTGCTGGCCGGTGGCGTGGTCGCCTCGCCGATGACGCGGTCGTTCCTGGAGACGAGCCCCTCCTATGCGGAGACCGGCTGGGCGCTTCATTCTGCCGAAGCCGATCGGCCGACACTGCAGGGCCGCCGCGCCGGCGTGCTCACCGGCATTTCCGGCCTCGACCGCCTGGCGCTGTCGCGCTTTCTGCGCGAGCAAGAAGGTCGAGGTGACGATCGCTGCCGAACGCCGCCGAACTGGTGAAGGGTCTGCGCGAGGGCCGCTTCGATTTCGGCGTGACCGAGATGCTGCTCGCCGGCCAGATCGCGGCGCGCGAGGGCTTGGAGCGTCGAATGGGCGCCGCCGCGAGCTGCCGCGCTATCCCGCTCGTGCTCGGTCTGTGGAAGGGCGACCTCACCCTCAAGCGCGCGATCGTCGACGGCCTGGACCAGGCTCGAGAGCGAGCGGCGACATCGCGAAGATCATGGCGCGCTATCTCGGCGAGCGAGCCGGCAGCCGCAAGGGCTGAGCTTTAGCTCCGCAAAATGATCTCGGCGCACCATGCGATACACGGGCCCGAGCAGGCGCGTGATGATCCCCGTGGCGGCAAGGACCGTGAGCACCAGGGCAAAGTAGATGTGAGATCGGCGCATGAACTCGCCCGCTGCCGGGATACGCCGTCAGCAGGTGGCTCCCCGTCAGCGGCGGCAGCGGCAACACGTTGACCAGCGCGAACCAGATGCCGAGCTGCCCGATCGTCTCGATCAGGGCGAACGTCAGCGTGGACGGAGTATCCGCGAGAAACGGCAGCAGCAGCGGACGCAGCAGCTGCAACGCGACCGCAACGGCCAGAACCGCGATGGCGGCGGTCACGACGATGACGAGAGGCCGACGCCCGATGCGCAGCGCCTGGATCGATGGCGATCGGCTTGATCCAGCCGACCGAGAACAGCACGCCCGATGCAAAGCCCAGGAGATCGAGATGCGCGAGCGGATTGGGCGTCAGACGTCCGTCATAGCGCGGCCCGGGGTCTCCCAGCGCACAGGCCGTGGCCGCCACACGGCAGCCGTGCACGGCGGCGATGAACACCATGGCGAGGAGACGCAGCACGAGTTGCTGCAGCGTATAATCGGTCAAGCCGGCACCGCCATTCGGCAACCGCGAAACGCGGCAGTGACCCTAGACGTTGATCCGATCAGGTTGTCGGATCAAAGTCTAACTGTTCCGTTCGAGCATGATCTCTTCCGAACACCGCCTCCACTTTTCGGCTCGCTCTATCTTCAAGCTCATCTTTTGCTGCGCGCGGATCGGAAGGCAATTCCGTCGGCCGGGGGCATAGCCGTTGTTGCTCAGCAGGAAGGCGACGAGATCGGTATAGGTCTGCGGACGAGCCGGCCCGGACGATCCGGCGGCATGGCCAAGCCTTGGCGTAACCGGTCAAATCCGCGACGCTGCCTTGCCCCCAGTGGTTGCGGAAATAGCCGCCCTTGAGCGGCGGGCCGCCGAACTCGCCATTGTCGAGCGTCGAGCCATGGCATTCCTGGCAGTTTTGGCTGTAGGCGGCCTGCCCGCGTTCCGCTTGTGCTGCTGCGTAGAGCGGAGCCGCCGGCTGGTCTTGCGCCCACGCTGCGACGGCGCCGCCGAGCACGGCCGCGGCGGCGAATGCTAACCTGGGAAGCTGGCCGAAACGCGCGATCATATCCATGTGGAACACCTGAAATTGGAACATAGCGGCTGGAACAGCTGGAGGGCCATTGTCGTTCCCGAAAAGGTAGCCTTCCATGGGCGCAACGTCCATGCGGCCGTATTGCGGCGGGTTGAATTCGGCCGTTTAGGCGTCTTGTCTCGGAATGTTCCGCCACTACGTTTCCATGGGGCCATTTCCGGGTTGGTAAGGGCAGGTGCCGACGCGTGAAAATTCTTGACCGACTATGGGGCGCCATCAGCGAAGGCCTGTTCGGCGATTTTGGTCCTCCGGGCGTCAGCGAGGAGGGCGCACGCCAGCGTGCCCAGGCGACTGCGCCGGTGGTCTGGCTCCTTGGCAAGACCGGGGCGGGCAAGACCGCGATCGTCGCCGCGCTGACGGGCGATCCGCGCGCCGTGGTCGGCGCGGGCTTCGAGCCCTGCACGCGACGGCCGCTTCTACGACGTGCCGCCGAGGTGCCGCTGCTCCGGTTTCTCGACACGCGCGGGCTCGGCGAGGCGGATTACGATCCCGCCAACGACATCGCCTGGTGCGAGGAGCAGTCGCACCTGCTTGCTGGTCGTGATGCAGGTCGCCGGATCCGTCGCAAGAGCGCGTGCTGCGGGTCGTGCGCGGGCGCGCCGCCGCCATCCCGACTGGCCGATGGTGGTCGCGCAGACCGGCCTGCATCGCCTCTATCCGGCCGGCGCCGGGCATCCGCTGATCCTTATCCCTTCACCGGCGGACCGGAGGACATGACGCAATCCGACGCTGCCGCATGCGCTGACGGCAGGCGCTGGCGTATCAGCGTCAACTGCTTCGACGGACTGCGCGGGCCGCGGCCCGCTTCGTGCCGATCGATTTCACCGTTGCCGGAAGACGGTTTCCGCCGCACGACTTTGGGCTCGAGCCGTTGTGGCAGCGTCCTCGAGGCGCCAGGTCCCATGCGCCTTCGAGGCGCTGCATCGGGCGCGCACCGACGCCGAGAGCGACCGGATACGCGCGAGCGCGCCGCCCGCTGATCTACGGCTATGGCGCCGCCGCGGCCGGCGCGGGCGCCGTTCCGATCCCGCTGGTCGGTGTCGGCGGCCTCGCCGGTGTGCTCGCGATGATGCTGCGCACGCTCGCGGCCGCGCTACCGCGTCACCTGGACGCGCAGCACCTTTGCGCAATTCAGCGGCGCGGTCGGTGGCGGTGCGCTCCTCTGGTGGGCCTTGCGCTATGGCGCTGCGCGAAATGCTCAAGCTCATTCCGGTGGTCGGCACCACGGCGGCGGGAGCGCTCAATGCGGCGGCGGCGTTCGCGGTGACGATCGGGCTCGGCGAGGCGGCTTGCGTCTGGCTGAGCTATCGCCGGCGCGGCCTTGACCGCGCCGACCGACGAGGTGCGTCGCGCCTTTGCGAACGGACTGGCGGCAGGGCTGCGGCAGGCGAAGAGCCAGGCGCGCGCCCGGGAGGCCGCGCATGAGCGCAGTCATGGCGCTATGCCGCCACTGGCCGGAAACGCTGCTGGTCTGCTCGTCACCCTTGCCGTGGCTGTCGCTGCTGGTGCTCGGCATCGTGTGGCTGTGGCAGGGCGGATACGTCTGGATCTGGGCGCTGGCGGCCGGCTCTGATCGGCCTGCTCGCCTGGCCGCTCGTGCGTATTCGGTCAAGCGCCGCGCCAAGCAGGAAGCGCGCATCGCGCTGGGCGATCTGGCGGAGCCATCGCGCGGCTGGAATGCCGTCGAGCGGGACGCATGGACGCTCGTCCTTTCGATCGCGGATGAAACCGCGCCGCTCATTTTCTCGAGCTCGATCCTGTTCTCGCCTTGCCCAGAACACGATCGAGGCGGTGGCGCGACCGCTTCCATCCGGATGCCGAGGATGCCTGGGCGCGCTTCAGCCTGCCGGAGGCCATGCTGCTGGGCGAGCGGCTGATGTCGGGATATTCGGCGCGAGGCGCTGCGGCACATTCCGGGCATCAGGAGCGTGAAGCTCAGCCACATGCTGTGGGTGCAGTCGCAGACGGAGCGCTATGGCCCGGTCGCGCAGACCGGGCTGGAAATTGGGTTACGGCCTCTGGCGCGTCGTGCGCGCCGCGATCAATCCCCTGCAGGCGGTCGGGCAGGAGGTCAGCGGCATGGTGCTCGATCAGACCGCCGGCGTGCTCTCGCTACGCGTGCGATCCTATGCGACACGCCTCCTGGTGCTGGAGGTCGGACGCGCCGCCATCGAGCTCTACTCCGGCCGTCTCACGCTGTCGGACGAGGAAGTTCGTGGCGCGCAGGAGCGCGACATGGCGGCCGCAAGCGCCGACCCGGTGATGCCGGTGCGCATCCTGCTGGCCGGCCAGGTCAGCGCCGGCAAATCGAGTCTCCTGAACGCGTTGGCGCAGGAGATGCGCGGCGCCGTCGGGCCGGTGCCGACGACTGCCAGTTCATCGGAATTCCTGCTGGATCAGGATGGTCGGCCATCGGTGGTGCTGACCGACATGCCGGGTGTCGATGGCTCTGCCGCAGTGAATGAGGAACTGCTGCGGCAGGCCGAGCGCGCCGATCTGGTGCTGTGGGTCGCGTCTGCGACCCAGCCTGCGCGCGCGAATGACCGCAGCGCCCTTGATGCGCTGCGCGCGTGGGGCGCGGCTCAGCTGATGCGGCGGCCGGCGCCAATCCTGCTGGCGCTGACGCATGTGGATCAGCTGCGTCCAGCCGCCGAATGGTCGCCGCCCTATGACATTGCGACGCCGCACCGTCCGAAGGCGCAGGCGATCCGGGCCGCCATCGATTCGGTCGCGCGCACGCTCGACGTGCCGGTCGAGACGATCGTGCCGGTCGCCATGCCTCCCGGCCTCAAGCCTTACAACCTTGATGCCCTCTGGGCTCGCATTGCGCTCGAGATCGACGAGGCCAAGCTGGTGCAGCTCGACCGCCTCCGCTTCAGCGAGCCCTCGTTCCGCCTGCGTGAGCTGCCGCAGCAGCTGAGCGATGCGGGCCGCCTGATCATCAAGGAATTGTTGCGGCCGGGAAGTGGTAACTAACAAAGAGAATTGGAACGCGTCGTGTTCCTGCAGCTGGTCTTTGAGGATAGGCTTGCCGTTGCAACCGGCTGGCGACTTGCTCATGGCCTTTGGGTATGGTCTCGTCGGTAAAATGGCGAGGATAAGTCCGGCATGGCAGCACTGTTCAAGATGATCGTGGCTGCGAGCATTCTGATCGCCGCGCAGATGGCCGGTGGCGTTTATGCGCAGACGCTCGAGGAGTTCTTCAAGTCGCGACCCTTCACCATCGTGGTCGGTTATCCGCCCGGCGCAGCCTACGACATGTATGCGCGGCTGATTGCGCGCCGTCTCGGGCACTATCTGCCGGGCACGCCGACTGTCGTGGTGCAGAACATGCCAGGTGCGGGAAGCCTTTCGGCGGCCAATCATCTCTACAATGTCGCCCGCCGGGACGGGTCCATCATCGGCACGTTCTCGCGCGGCATCACCATGCTGCCGATCATCGACAGCACCGGCGTGCGATACGACACCTTGAAGTTCAACTGGATCGGCAGCCCGAGCAGCGAGGTCAGCCTCGCCATTGCGTGGCATGACAGCGGAATCAACACGTTCGAGGATCTGCGGACCCGCGGCATGACGGCCGCCACCTCGGGCCCGGGCTCGGACGGCAGCATCTATGGCCGTGTCCTGAACTCCATTCTCGGCACCAAGATCAAGACCGTGACGGGCTATCAAGGCTCCGCGGAGTTGATGCTGGCGATCGAGCGCAAGGAAGTGGACGGCGCAACCAGCGTGTCATACGCAGCCATCAAGACCGCTCAGGCGGACTGGCTCGAGAACAAGAAGATCAATCTTCTTGCACAGCATGCGCTGAAGGCGAACCCGGAGCTCGGCGGCGTTCCGGTCATCCTCGATTTCGCGCAATCGGAGGATGACCGGCGCGTGCTCGAGATGGTGTTTGCGCGTCAGTCGATCGGCTATCCGTACGCGGCTCCGCCCGACGTTCCCGCCGATCGGCTCGAGGCGATCCGCAAGGCCTTCCAGGCGACGCTTCAGGATCCAGAGTACCTGGCCGCGACCGCCAAGAGCGGCCTCCTGGCTGACGGCATGACGGGGCAGCAGATCCAGGCGCTGCTTCAGACCCTCTATTCCATGCCGCCCGCGATCGCGGAGCGCGCCAGAATGGCGATGGAGCCGCCAAAGTAGACGTTGCCTCCAGGCAGGAACGAACATGACGCGATGAAAATCACGATCCTGGACGACTACTTCGATACGGTGCGCGGGCTCGATTGCTTCGCGATGCTCGACGGGCATGAGGTCATAACCTGGAATGAGCATCTGCAGGACACCGATGGTCTGACCGCGCGGCTCATGGACACCGAGGTTCTGGTTCTCATCCGCGAGCGAACGAAGATCGAGGCGCCGCTCCTGGACCGGCTGACGAAGCTTCGGCTGATCAGCCAGCGCAGCATCTACCCCCATATCGACGTCGTCGCGTGCACGCGCAATGGCGTCATCCTGTCCTCGAACCAGAGCGCGGACACGCCGAGCTACGCGGCTGCGGAATTGACGTGGGGGCTGGTGCTGGCGGCCGCGCGCGACATCCCACGGCAGGTCAATTCTTTGAAGGCCGGCACCTGGCAATGCGGCGTCGGGATCACGCTGCGCGACAAGGTCTACGGCGTTCACGGCTATGGCCGCATTGGCAGGGAGGTTGCGCAATACGCCAGGGCGTTCGGGATGGACGTGGTGATCTTCGCGCGGGAGGCCACGCGGGAGCGGGCGCGCGCGGACGGATGGAGGACGGCCGACTCGCAGGAGGCTTTCTATGCGCAATGCGATGTCGTCAGCCTGCACATGCGGCTTGTCGATGCGACGCAGGCACATCGTCAAAGCGTCGCATCTTGCGCTAATGAAACCTGGCGCCATTCTGGTGAACACGGCTCGTGCGGCGCTCATGGAGCCGGGTGCGCTGGTCGCCGCTTTGCGGGCCGGGCGGCCGGGCAAGGCTGCGGTCGATGTGTTCGATGAGGAGCCCGTGCGCGATCCTGCGCATCCGCTGCTGCAGATGGACAACGTGGTCGCTACACCGCACATCGGCTATGTCAGCCGGGAGGCGTATGAGCGCCAGTTCACGCAGATCTTCGAGCAGATCCGTGCCTACGCGGCCGGGATGCCGATCAATGTGGTCAACCCGGAGGTTCTCAGGCGAGGCTGACGCGGCGCGCTCTGGGCCAACCACTAGTCCGTCGGCTTGATGCCGGACTCCTTGATGACCTTGGCCCACTGTTGCGTTTCGCCCGGCAGCGAGGCGACAAATTCCGCGAACGTGCGGGTGATCGGCTCCATGCCGACGTCGTCGAACTTCTTGCGGAATTCCGGCTGCGCGAGACTGCGCGCGAGCTCGCGCTGCAATCGCTCGATGATCGCAGGCGGTGTTCCGGCTGGCGCCATCAGGGCGTACCAGGTGGTCGCATCGAAGCCGGGAAAACCGGACTCCGCCATGGTCGGAAGCTCCGGTGCGGCGGGCGAGCGTTGCAGTGCGCTCACCGCGAGTGCCCGCACCCGTCCCTCGCGCACCTGCGGCAAGGCCGCCGGCGCAACCAGAAAAGCGAGATCGATGCGCCCGGCCAGCAGGTCCGGCACCGCCACCGATACGCCGCGATACGGCACGTGCTGGATGTCGATCTTCGCCATCGACTTGAACAGCTCGCCGGAGAGATGATTGCTGGTGCCGACGCCGCCTGAGGCAAAGGACAGCTTGCCGGGTTGAGCGCGGGCGAGCGCGACCAGCTCCTGCACGTTGTTGGCCGGCACCTTGTTGTTCACGACCAGAAAATTCGGCTGGACGCTGATCTCGATGATCGGAACCGAGATCCTTGAGCGGATCAAACGGCAGCCGCGGGTAGAGACTGGGATTGACGACGATCATGCCGGACGTGGCGGTCAGCAACGTGTAGCCGTCGGGCGCCGCTTTTGCGACCCGGTCGGTCGCGATGGTGCCACCAGCCCCGGTCAGGACCTCGACCACGACCGGCTTGCCCAGAGCCTCGGTGAGCTTGTCGCCGATCAGGCGAGCGACGATGTCCGATGGGCCACCGGCCGGAAACCCGGCGAGCATGCGGATCGGCTTGTCCGGATAGTTCGGCTGTGCAGTCGCGCCGCTGGCGATCAGCGCAGCGGCCAGTGCAATCACCATACGGCAAGGCAGTTTCATCGCCGTTCCTCCCTCGCCAGATCGTGCGCACCCTTTGGTGGGCTCGAAAATTCTCTTAAATCTCGATCTGGCGTTGGAGTGTCGCGCTTTTCCTACCGGCCCGCAAGGCGAGCCGGGCGAGCTGGGACCGCGCACCTTCCGGAGGCGGTGCGTCTCGCGGCGGGAATCGCGCACCAAATTTCAAGTGGTGCCACGCGATCTATTGTGTCCAGCGAGCAGAAACTCGCTGAGCAGAAGGAAAGAGTTGCCTGGTGACAATCGGTTCCGCGTCCCTATCGCTTGCCAGCACGTCATCTGCATAGCGTTCGCGCAAATAGGTCAATATCGACGCGATCTCTGCTTTGCTGTGGTCGCCAAGTTCAGTGAGAGGCAAGCGAACCCGCGCTGACATGACGTTGAGCAAACTCAGCGCATATTTGACTGGCGTCGGATTGGTTTCGCTGAACAGCGCAGCAGTCAATGTCATGATGACGGTTGCAAAGTGTTGGGCCTCCCTGATTTGGCCATGCCTCAGCGCCAAGTACATCCGGCGGCATAGACTTGGTGCGACATTCGATGTCACTGAAATGCAGCCGTTTCCTCCTACGGCCATGAAGGCCATGGCCGTATGGTCGTCTCCAGACATCAAACGAAACTCGCTGCCTACCAGGGCTCGCAGGCGCAGCGGACGCGCCATATCGGCCGTTGCGTCCTTGAGCCCAAGAAATTGCGGGTTCTCTGCCAACCGAGCGACGGTCTCGTCTGCTAGTGCGCAGCCCGTGCGGGACGGAACATCATAGAGAATGATCGGCAGATCGATCGATCCGGCGATCTCACAGAAATGGGCGCGCATGCCCACTTGGGTCGGCTTGTTGTAGTAGGGAACAACAGCCAAGATGGCATCCGCGCCGGCGGACTCGGCATCTTTGGCCAATTCTATCGCGTGGCTTGTCGCGTTCGACCCAGCGCCGGCAATCACCGGCACGCGCCGACTTGCAACATTCACGGCAATGCGGACGATGCGATCGTGCTCGGTGCGGCTGAGCGTCGGTGCTTCGCCGGTCGTGCCACAGACAACCAACGCGGTAGCTCCTTCGCGAACTTGCAGGTCGCAGAACCTTTCAAGCGCAGCGTCATCGACTGCTCCATTGTCTTGAAATGGCGTCGGGACTGCCGGCGCATAGCCGGACAGTTTCGAAACATGGCGTCCTACGAACAGCATGACACGCCCTCAAGCCGCTATGGCCTGTTGATTGACGTCTACCCGTCGCGCGGAGACGGCAAATCCGTACGCACTGCGGGTCACGGCCTCGACGTCGAAGCCCAGCCGTTCGACGGTCAATTCGAGCCTTGCCTTGTCAGTCACGGCGTCGGAGTCGATCCAAATGACCAGAGCACTCTTCGGGGCAAGAAAGTGCACAAGCCAGTTTAGCGTCGTTTCAAGCGCTCTGATCGAGTGCAGGTGCCATTCCACCCAAGCGACGTCGTATTGGCCGCGGGGCAGGCCACAGGTTGCGGTCGTCGCAACGCGACTGAACCCGCGCCGGTTCAAGTCGAACATCCGGTTGGCACGATCGGATCCTGACACGAGGATTCGATGAGATCTTGAGCATCGAGCAAGCCCGATCATCGTCTCGATGATGCGCTCGCTCGGAAAAGTGGGTTCGTTGCTCATGGTCATTTGTCCCATAGTTGGTCAGCAACCTGCGTCGCACCAAAGCGCGCCGCGTCTAGGCGACCTGGCGTAATGGGGTCCGCGCAATGACCGCGGAGTGTTGGGCGAGGCCGGGTTTCGCTTTCATGTCCAATTCGAGAACCCCGGGCACGGTTACCACGGCCTGCGGCCGGTTCCCGTTCTCGAACATCGCAAATTTCACTGCTTCCGCACGATCGACAAAGAGGCCACCGCGCAGTCCGCCCTGATCGCGGGCGATCCAATGGCCGTCTCTGTCTCTTCCGACAAGAAAAAGAGAGGTTGTCGAGGTACTCAACGAGGGAGGTTCGCCCTTGTCCATAGCACATCTCCTTTTGCATTGATAATGCGGCCGTCATTCCTGAAGTATGCCGCTGATTTCCAATCGTCCTCGCAGATGGGCGAGAGATTGTTGGCGCGGCAATAGGCGCCGAGATCGCGGTAGAATTCTCTCTCCTGTTCGGTCCTGCGCTTGCGCGCCCGCAGAAAGCGCTGAAGCCAGTCAGAGAGCAGCGCTTTGCTCTTGGCGAGCGTAACCGAGAAGGTCGCGACCATGGCTTTGCTCCTTTGTGGGCGTGAGGGGCGCGCTCGTTCATCGGACGACTTCATTAAGCCGATCACCGCGCGCCCCTCTCCGTCCCTCACCATGTGGAAAGCAGAGGAGGTAACTTCGAATACGGACTTTGACCATCGCCGTTTTCCCGAGAAAGAGAGCGCCGGTTCCACGTCATTGATCAGGCAAAACTATCGCAGTTGGCTGCATAGCCAGTGGACTGGCGAACTCGCGGCACGACCGTGAAATCCTCGGGGCTGGCGGACGCGGTGCGTCTCGCCTGCAGCAGTGCGATCAGGATCGCCAGCGGCAACGACTCGTGAGTGGCCTCGATGACCTCATCGAGACCGAGTGGCAGCTGCGGCTGCTTGGAAAGCGTGCACAGCCATTCACCATCCTCGAGGACAAGCCGCCGAGCCTTCCACTGCGGAAGCTCCAGCTCCAACAACGCCAAGGCCGCATCGGTCCAGGCGCCGGATTCGATCAGCCGAGTGACTTTGGCTTGCGCGGTGCGGCTCACCGCGGCGAAGCGGGCGCAAGCGTGCGTCACATCGGATATCAGCTCCGGAGTGATCGCCTCGGCGCCGCGCAGGCTCGCCTCGAGCCCGTTCAGATCGTGTTTCGGGACGAACAACATGACACGCCTCGCATCGTGTATTGCCGGCCTCAAACGTGCGGCCAGCACAGCAAAGATGGTCGGAATGCCATATAGAAGCGAGACGGATGGGACCTGCACGTTATAGGGATTTCATAGTGATTTGCGGCACTACCTATAAATGTCGGACGCGGCGGGCTTAAGCGGGAGTAGTCGATCCGCTCCACGTGCTTTCCCAGAACAGGATCCTTGTGCCGCTGGCCCTTGGATTGGTCGTCCATAGGAAAACAAGAAGGCCTCGACCGCCGGCGTATAGGAATTTCATAGATATGAAGTGCGCCCAATTACGTAGGGTCGAAGGAGACTCATTGGCTTGACAACGGCCGCCACTCGGCCTGCGGCGCGAGACCTTAATGGCCATTGCTCCGGCCTGGGCCGCGTCTATATGACATTCCTATAAAGTCGATCCGCGGCCTATCTCGAAAACATATGCGAGATCTGCCACCTCATCAGAGCTTAAGCGTGGCGCGGAGCCGTTGAGCGACCTCAAGGTCCAGTCCCGCGCGATATGCCCTGTTCCACGGGCAGATGTGGGAAAGGAGCACTCCGATGTTGGATGTCATCGTGTTGGCCCTTGGGCTCATCTTCTTCGTGCTTTCGATTGGCTATGCCTACGCCTGCGACCGGCTCTGAGGAGGCATTCATGATCTTCGACTATTCGCTCGCGGGCCTCGTCGCTGTGGGGCTCATGATCTACCTCGTTTACGCTCTGCTACAGCCAGAGAAGCTCTAAGAGGTCCACGACCATGTCTGTCATCGGCTGGATTCAAATCATTCTTTATTGCGCAATCATCGTCGCGATCGTGCCGCTTCTCGGCGGCTACATGACGCGCGTGTTCAACGGCGAACGCACAATCCTGTCGCCCGTGTTGCGGCCCGTCGAAAGGGCGCTGTACGCGATCGGCGGCGTCAACGAGAGGCATGAGCAGCATTGGCTGATGTATACCGTCGGCATGCTGCTGTTCCACGTCGGCGGTTTCGCAATCCTCTATGCACTAATGCGCTTTCAGGATCGACTGCCGTTCAATCCTGCCGATCAGTCGGCGGTGGCGCCCGATCTCGCGTTCAACACCGCGATCAGCTTCATCACCAACACCAACTGGCAGAACTACGGCGGCGAAAGCACGATGTCCTATCTCGTGCAGATGCTCGGCCTCACGCATCAGAACTTCCTTTCGGCGGCCACCGGCATCGTGCTTGCGGTTGCGCTGATCCGCGGCTTTGCACGTGCGTCGATGAACACCATCGGCAACTTCTGGGTCGATATCACGCGCTGCACGCTCTACATCCTCATGCCGATCTGCGTCGTGTTCGCGCTCTTCCTGGTCTGGCAAGGCATGCCCCAGACGCTTGGTCCCTATGTCGAGGCCACAACGCTGGAAGGCGCCAAGCAGACAATCGCGGTCGGGCCGGTCGCCTCGCAAGTCGCGATCAAGATGCTCGGCACCAACGGTGGCGGCTTCTTCAATGCCAATGCTGCCCATCCGTTCGAGAACCCGACCGCCTTGTCGAACTTCGTGCAGATCATCTCGATCTTTGCGATCGGCGCCGCGCTCACCAACGTGTTCGGCCGCATGGTCGGCGACCAGCGCCAGGGCTGGGCGATCCTGGCGGTGATGGGCGTGCTGTTCATCGCTGGCGTGATCGTCTGCTACTGGGCCGAGGCCCACGGCAACGACATTCTGAACGCCATGGGCCTCCCCGGCGGCAACATGGAAGGCAAGGAGGTGCGCTTCGGCATTGTCGCCTCTGCCCTCTTTGCTGTCATCACGACCGCCGCATCCTGCGGCGCGGTCAACGCCCTGCATGACTCCTTTACCGCGCTCGGCGGCATGATCCCGCTGATCAACATCCAGCTCGGCGAGGTCATCGTCGGCGGCGTCGGCGCCGGCATGTACGGCATGCTGCTGTTCGTCATCCTTGCGGTGTTCGTCGCCGGCCTGATGGTTGGCCGTACGCCGGAATATGTCGGCAAGAAGATTGAAGCCAAGGAGGTCAAGATGGCGATGCTGGCCATTCTGATCCTGCCGCTGATGTATCTCGGCTGGACCGCGGTGGCGGCGGTCAACCCGGATGGTGTGTCGCAGCTCGGCAACCCCGGCCCGCACGGGTTCTCGGAGATGCTCTATCTCTATACGTCGAGCACCGGCAACAATGGGTCGGCATTCGGCGGCATCACAGCCAACACGTTGTTCTACAATATCACCGGCGCTGTCGCGATGTTCGTCGGCCGTTTCATGATGATCGTCCCGGCGATGGCGATCGCCGGCTCGCTGGTGGCCAAGAAATCCGTTCCGGCGTCAGCCGGCACCTTCCCGACCACCGGGACCCTGTTCGTCGGCTTGGTCGTTGGCGTCATTCTCATCGTCGGTGGTCTCACCTTCTTCCCGGCGCTTGCGCTCGGCCCGATCGTCGAGCAGCTCGCGACGGCCGCCGGCACCACCTTCTCGGCAGCATCGAATTGATCCGGAGTTGCATCCATGTCGATGGAAACCACCAGAATGATCCGCAAGAGCATGCCGGTTTCGGCATTGTTCGATCCCAAGATCGTGATGCCGGCCATCGGCTCGGCCTTCGTGAAGCTCGACCCCCGTACGCTGATAAAGAATCCCGTGATGTTCGTGCTCGAGATCGTCACGGCATTGGCGACAATCATCCTTGCGCGTGACCTGGTGACCGGCGGGCAGACTTTGCTATTCGAATTCCAGGTCGTAGTCTGGCTGTGGTTCACGGTGCTGTTTGCCAATTTCGCGGAGGCTGTCGCCGAAGGTCGCGGCAAGGCGCAGGCCGATGCGCTGCGGCGGCAACGCACGCAGATGCAGGCCAAGCTCCTGAGCGTTTCAACGGGCAGAAATTTCAAGCCCGTTCCGAGCACCAGCCTCAAAGTCGGCGACGTCGTCCTGGTTGAGGCGGGAGACATGATCCCGTCGGATGGCGAGGTGATCGAGGGCATTGCCTCGGTTAACGAGGCCGCGATCACCGGTGAGTCGGCCCCGGTCATCCGCGAGTCCGGCGGCGACCGTTCGGCGGTGACCGGCGGCACCCAGGTTTTGTCGGACTGGATCAAGGTGCGCATCACGGCGGCGCCTGGCTCGACCTTCCTCGATCGTATGATCCGGCTGGTTGAGGGCGCCGAGCGGCAGAAGACGCCAAACGAAATCGCGCTCGACATCCTGCTGGTGGGGCTGACGATCATCTTTGTGTTCGCCACGGTCACCATCCCGAGCTACGTGGCCTATGCCGGCGGGACGGTATCGGTCATCATTCTGGTGGCATTGTTTGTCACCTTGATTCCCACCACCATCGGCGCGCTGCTCTCGGCCATCGGCATTGCCGGCATGGACCGCCTGGTGCGCTTCAACGTGCTGGCGATGTCCGGCCGCGCCGTCGAGGCTTCCGGTGACGTCGACACACTCCTGCTCGACAAGACCGGGACAATCACGCTTGGCAACCGTCAGGCGACTGAGTTCAAGCCGATTCGCGGCGTGACCGAGGCAGAGCTCGCCGATGCCGCGCAACTCGCTTCGCTCGCCGACGAGACTCCTGAGGGCCGATCGATCGTCGTGCTCGCCAAGGAGAAGTACGGCATCCGCGGACGCGATCTGGCGGAGCTTCGCGGCAAGTTTATCCCGTTCACGGCCCAGAGCCGCATGAGCGGCATGGAAGTGGGATCCTCATGGGTCCGCAAGGGCGCCGTCGACTCCATTCTGAAGCACCTGAGCGCACCGGTCGGCGCAGCCAACCCTGGAGCGACTGCGCTTGCGCTCCAGACGACAATAAGCCTCGACGCGGTGCGAGAGATCACTGCAATCGCCGATACGATTGCGAAATCCGGCGGCACGCCGCTCGCAGTCGCCAAGGACGGCAGGCTGCTTGGAGTGGTCCACCTCAAGGACATCATCAAGGGTGGTATCCGTGAGCGCTTTGCCGAGCTGCGCCGCATGGGCATCCGCACCATCATGATCACCGGCGACAACCCGATGACGGCAGCCGCCATCGCGGCCGAGGCCGGGGTGGATGATTTCCTCGCCCAGGCGACGCCTGAGGACAAGCTCAAGCTCATTCGCGAGGAGCAGGCCAAGGGCAAGCTGGTGGCGATGTGCGGTGACGGCACCAACGACGCGCCGGCGCTGGCGCAAGCCGACGTCGGCGTTGCGATGAACACCGGCACACAGGCCGCGCGCGAGGCCGGCAACATGGTCGATCTCGATTCCAACCCGACCAAGCTGATCGAGATCGTCGAGATCGGCAAGCAGCTCCTGATGACACGCGGCTCGCTGACCACGTTCTCGATCGCGAACGACGTGGCGAAGTATTTCGCGATCATTCCCGCGATGTTCGTTGCCTTCTATCCGCAGTTGCAGACGCTGAACATCATGAACCTGTCGAGCCCGCAGAGCGCGATCCTCTCGGCCATCATCTTCAATGCGCTGGTCATCATCGCGCTCATTCCGCTCGCGCTGAAGGGCGTGAAGTATCGTCCGATCGGCGCCGGGGCGCTGCTGCGGCGCAATCTCTGGATCTACGGGGTTGGTGGCGTCGTCATTCCGTTCATCGGCATCAAGGCGATCGACCTCGTCGTCACGGCCTTGCACCTTGCCTAAGGAGAACACCCATGTTGAAGGAAATCCGTCCGGCGATCGTGTTTGTCGTCGCCCTTACGCTGATCACAGGGCTGCTCTACCCGCTCGCGATGACCGGAATCGCGGGGGTGATCTTTCCGGGCCGATCGCAAGGCAGCCTGATCGAGCGAGATGGCAAGGTGGTCGGCTCCGAGCTGATTGGGCAGGCTTTCACCAAGGACGAATACTTCCACGGCCGGCCGTCTGCGACCAATATGCCTGACCCGCAGGATACGACCAAGACCGTGGATGCGCCCTATAATGCCGCAAACTCGATGGGCTCGAATCTTGGGCCGACCAATCAGGCTCTGATCGATCGCGTCAAGGGCGACCTTGAGAAGCTCAAGGAGGAGAACTCTTCCGCTACCGTGCCAATCGATCTGGTGACGACGTCCGGCAGCGGCCTTGATCCACACATCTCGCCGGAAGCAGCTCTGTTCCAGGTGCCGCGTGTTGCAAAGGCGCGCAACATGCCCGAAGATCGCGTCCGCCAGCTGGTCAACGAGTATGTCGAGGGCCGCTTTCTTGGAATTCTTGGCGAGCCGCGGGTGAACGTGCTGGCGCTGAACTTGGCATTGGACCGCGCCCCGGCACGCTGAGTGAGGTTGGCGCAGGCCAATCCGGGGCCAAACGACCGGACGTGATGGCAGATCAGCGACGTGACGGGGATCAACGGCCTTCGCCGGAGGCGCTGCTTGAAGCGGCCCGGCGAGAGGAAGGTCGCGTCGGCAAGCTGCATATATTTGTGGGTGCGGCGCCAGGCGTGGGCAAGACCTACGAGATGCTGCAGACCGCCCGCGCCAGGAGGAAGGACGGATACGACGTCGTCGCCGGCATCGTGGAGACGCACGGGCGCAAGGAAACCGAAGCGCTGCTGGAGGGCCTCGAAGTCATCCCGCGTCGGCGAATCGAATATAGGGGCCAGTGGCTTGAGGAAATGGACCTCGACGCCATTCTTGAACGCCGACCCCAGATTGTGCTTGTCGACGAGCTTGCCCACACCAACGCGTCCGGCAGCCGCCATCCGAAGCGTTATCTCGACGTCGAGGAGATACTGGGCCGCGGCATCGACGTCTATACGACGGTCAACATTCAACACATCGAAAGCCTCAACGACGTCGTGGCCCAGATTACCCACGTTCGCGTGCGCGAGACCGTGCCAGATGCCGTGTTCGATCGCGCCGATGCCGTCGAGCTGGTCGATCTCACACCTGACGACCTGATCCAGCGTCTCAAGGAGGGAAAGGTCTATGTCCCGAAGCAGGCGGAGCGGGCACTTGCGAACTTTTTCTCTCCCGCCAACCTGACCGCACTGCGCGAGCTCGCATTACGTCGCACGGCGGACCGTGTTGATGAGCAGCTGCTCACGCAGATGCAAGCTCAGGCCATTCCCGGACCATGGGCGGCGGGCGAACGGATTCTCGTCTGCATTAGCGAAGACCCGCGCTCCGCAGGCCTGGTCCGCTATTCCAAGCGATTGGCAGACCGACTTCATGGGCCATGGACCGCGCTCTACGTCGAGAGCAGCCGCAGCCTCCAGCTTCGCGACGAGGAGCGCGACCGCGTTGCCGATACGCTACGTCTGGCGGAGTCGCTTGGGGGAGATGCTGTCACGATACCGAGTGCCAGCGGGCACATTGCCGACGACGTCATTGGCTATGCGCAGTCCTACAACGTCACCCAAATCATTATCGGCAAATCAACGCGATCGCGATGGTTTGAGATCCTGCATGGATCGGTCGTGCATGATCTCGTGCGCCGATCAGGCAATATCAGCGTCCATGTGATCGCCGGTGATGCCATCGGCGGGGAGCCTATTCCAAAGAAGACTGTGCGTAGTGCCAGTGACGCCGAGGGTCACGATCCTCGTCCTTATCTGGTCGCGCTGCTTGCGGTTGTTGTCGCGCTTGGTGTCGGCAAACTGGCATACCCCTGGTCTGGTATCGAGAATGTCGATCTCGTCTTCCTGACCGCCGTCGTCGGCATTGCGGTGCGCTACGGATTATGGCCATCGCTCTTCGCCAGCGTGCTCGCATCGCTGTGCTATAATTTCTTTTTCCTGCCGCCGGTCTACACGCTCACGATTACTGATCCGACGAATGTGGCGGCATTCTTCTTCTTCATTGCCATGGCGGTTGTCGTCTCCAATGTTGCCGCGCGCGTGCGCACACAAGCTGTCGTGGCCATGACGCGCGCGCGCACGACCAAGTCGCTCTATGCGTTCAGCCGGAAGCTTGCGAGCACGGCTACGCTCGACGACGTGCTCTGGGCCACGGCTTACCAAACTGCCTTGATGCTCAAGGTGCGTGTCGTCGTGTTGCTCCCCGAGAACGGCTCGATTGCCGTGAAGGCGGGCTACCCGCCGGAGGATACGCTCGAGCCAGCGGACTTGGCGGCCGCGACGTGGACATGGGAGAGCGATCGCCCCGCAGGTCGAGGCTCGGATACGCTCCCCGGTGCAAAGCGTCTGTTTCTGCCGATGCACACCGGCCGCGGCGCGATTGGAATTCTGGGGATCGACAGCGACAAGCCAGGGCCGCTGCTGACGCCCGATCAGCGACGATTGCTCGATGCATTGATGGACCAGGCCGCACTCGCCATTGAGCGAGTCCGCCTGGTGGAAGACCTTGACCGCGCCAAACGAACGGCTGAGGCAGATCGATTGCGCAACGCGCTGCTGACCTCGATCTCGCATGATCTCAAGACGCCACTGGCGGGGGTCCTTGGGGCGGCGGAAACGCTGGGGACATTGTCGGATGTGTTGAACAAGCAGGAGAGGGCCGACCTCATCGCCACGGTCATCGGTGAAGCCGAGCGACTCAACAGGTTCATCGCAAACCTGCTCGACATGACCAAGTTGGAATCAGGAGCGGTTGTTCCGAATGCAGCCCTGCACGACCTCGGCGAAATCATCGGTAGCGCTCTCGAACGGGCGAGCAAGATCCTGGCTCAACATCGCGTCGAGTTGGGGCTCGCCCGTGATCTGCCGATGGTCGAGGTCGACCCCGTCCTCTTTGAGCAGCTCCTGTTCAATCTACTGGACAATGCAGCCAAGTACGCTCCGGCTGGCACGACTATCCGCATTCAGAGTTGGCGCGATCGGGATACGGTCGGCCTCCAAGTGCTGGACGAGGGAGAAGGCATTCCGCCGACCGACCTCGAACGGATCTTCGATAAATTCTACCGGGTGCAGAAGGCTGATCACGTCCGTGC
The DNA here is from genome assembly GCA_963745515.1 of uncultured Alphaproteobacteria bacterium. Lineage (GTDB taxonomy): Bacteria > Pseudomonadota > Alphaproteobacteria > Rhizobiales > Xanthobacteraceae > VAZQ01. The sequence continues at coordinate 681,473 of CAVUXO010000001.1, read as the reverse complement.
CGGTACCGGTCTTGGCCTGGCAATCTCGAGAGGATTCATGGAGGCCATGCACGGGACCATCACTGCGGCGAATCGAACCGATCGGGGTGGCGCAGTGTTTACAATCACGCTTCCGATCCCGACGAACGTCAAGCAATTGGACACGGTCGGATGAGCGCCTCGCCGCCCAAAGTGCTTGTGATTGACGATGAGCCGCCGATTCGGAAGTTGCTTCGGATGGGTTTGAGCGCGCACGGCTATGAGATCCTCGAAGCGCCGAGCGGGCGGATAGCGCTTGAGCAGTTGGAGCAGGAGAAGCCGGATCTGGTCATTCTTGACCTCGGACTTCCCGACATACAGGGGCTCGACTTGCTGAGGATGATTCGATCGCGGAACGAGAGCGTGCCGATCGTGGTGCTGTCCAGCCGCGGTGACGAGGCCGGAAAGGTCCAGGCGCTCGACCTGGGCGCAGATGACTACGTCACCAAGCCGTTTGGCATGGATGAGCTTCTCGCTCGCATGCGCGCGGCCCTCCGGCATCAGCTGCAGACGCACGGCGAACGCCCGATCTTCCGAGTAGGTGATCTCGCCGTTGATCTCGTCCGGCGCATCGTCAGGATGGGCGACAAGGACGTGAAGCTTTCGCCCAAGGAGTACGATCTCCTTCGGGTTCTGGTGCAGCACGCCGGCAAGGTGCTCACCCACAAATTTCTGCTCGGGGAGCTATGGGACGATCTGACCGATGCTCAATATTTGCGCGTCTATGTGCGGCAGCTGCGGCAGAAGATCGAGGCCGATCCTGAGCGTCCGCAATATATCCTGACGGAAACGGGGATCGGCTACCGGCTGCGATCACCGGACTGAGGAAGCCGGTCGCTTTAGCGGTCGATTCGGTGTCTCACAAGCCTGATCCTGGGCGCTACTCGCAGCCCGGCATCATCGATGCAACCATGAAGTAAAAGTGCTCGTCCACCTGAAAAGACGCGCATTCCGGCGACTTGTTTGTATGTGCCAAGATTTGCCTGCTCCAGGGAACGGCTTGTTGGTATTTGCGTTAGATATGTGCCGAGTATCTGGAGCACCTTCGCTAAATCACCGGAGAATCATTTTGAAAACCCCGCTTTGCATTTTGATTGTCGTGCTGGGCGACGTGCTATTGCCATCGGTTTCGACAGCGGCCCAAAGCGGCATTGCATCAGTGTATTCAACCAAACACAGCACAAAAACGGCGAGCGGGATGAGGATGATAGACCATGCCTTGACCGCCGCACACCGCACCCTGCCGTTCGGAACCAAAGTGCGGGTCACACACAGCAAGAGTGGAAAATCAGTTATTGTGACAATCACAGACCGCGGTCCCTTCGTGCGGGGCCGGATCATTGACCTCGCTCCGGCAGCGGCGCGGTTGCTCGGCATTTCAGGTCTTGCCCCGGTTATAATTGCAATTGGCAATCCAGAGCCCGAGCTGCGCCTGCAAGAGGAGACCTCAGCACCCTGAGAGAGGTAACTTTCGCAATCATCTGTGCGCGAGGTCTGCCGTGGCCCAACCTGGACCTCCCAACATGTCCGCTCTCGCTCCGCTATGGGAGCGAAGCGGGCATCAGACCACGAGGACATTCTTCCGATTTATGAGTACACGCCCTATCTCTGTTCGCTATAGGTGCCGGGGCCAAGGCCAGATCGCAACGGATTCGAGTGGTGCGAAAGTCGAAGCCCGTGGCGCGAGTGATATTCGAAAAAAGGCCGCATGGACCAGCGTTTAAAGCGAGATTGCGAGACCGAGCTGGATTGCCTTCGCTCAACCTATCTCGATCTGATTGGAGAAAGCCTGGTCGGCCGCTTGAACCGGGATGCTCCGATTGGAAAGGCCGGACAATCCTACGACGACACGCATCGGGAGAATGGATGGGACTGGCCGTCCGGCGCCCCTTCCATGATCGGTGCCAAGCGAATGCGGAATCTGCGCAACGAATGCGAGCGGGTGATCAAGGAAAGCGTTCCGGGCGACTTCATGGAGACCGGGGTCTGGCGCGGCGGCGCCTGCATTATGATGCGCGCAGTTCTCAAGGCTCACGGGATTGCTGGCCGACGCGTCATCGCGGCCGATTCCTTCAAGGGTCTACCGCCGCCATCTGAAGGTGTGGTGGCTGACATCGGCTCAAACCTGCATGACTTCTCGGAATTCTCGGTCTCACTGGATGAGGTCAAATCGGCATTCTATCGTTACGGGCTGCTCGATTCGCAGGTGGTCTTTCTCGAAGGGCTTTTCAAAGACACGCTGCCGACAGCGCCGGTTCAACAGCTCGCCGTTCTGCGGCTCGACGGCGACATGTACGAGAGCACAATGGACGGCCTCTCGAATCTTTATGAAAAGCTCTCGCCGGGCGGTTCGCTGATTGTCGACGACTATTTCCTGTTCGAGGCCCACCGGCAGGCCGTGGACGAATACCGCACGAGGTTTGAGATCGCCGATCCGATCGTGCGGATCGACGAGTACGGCGGCTTCTGGATCAAGGGCTTGCGTCAAACCCGCCGCTGATAGCCCTCAACAGCAGATGTTGGCGGGTCAGATGGCTGCATCGAAGACCAAGTGACTCTGCTCGACCCAGTCGACGAGCTCCGCCACTCCCGTCTCGACGCCAATCTCGGGCCTCCAGCCCAACACCGTTTCGAGCTTGCGGATGTCGCTGACGTAAACCCGCTGGTCGCCCGGCCGCCAGTCCTGCCATTTAAGCGGAATCCTTCTTTCAAGCCGCCGCTCGAGAATCTCGACGAGGTCGAGAAGCGAAACGATGTGGTCCGGCCCGCCACCGACGTTGAAAGCCTGCCCGGCGATCTTGTCTGGGGCCTGGATGGCCGCTTCATAAGCGCGCAGAAGATCGGCGACGTGTAGGACGTCCCGCACCTGATTCCCGTCTCCGTAGATTGTGATGTCGCGTCCGAGCAGGGACGCGATCGCAAACCACGCGAGCCATCCCTGGTCCTCGACGCCGAACTGACGCGTGCCGTAGATGCACGATTGCCTGAAAGACGTGGCCGGGATCCCGTAGATCCTGGCGAAGTCGAGGGTGTACTGGTCGGCCGCACCCTTCGAGCAGCCGTAGGGTGAGAGGAAGTCAAGCGACTCGCTCTCGCTGATCCCGTACGGCCGATCCTTGTAGACGTGTCGACGGCCGACGCGCCCTGTCGCGGCCCTGTCGATCTTACCGTAGACCTTGTTGGTCGAAGCGAAGATGACGACGGCTTCCGGACAGTGAACGCGAACAGCATCGAGGACGTTGAACGTGCCGAGTGCGTTGACCATGAAATCCATTCGCGGATTGGCTACGGACGTCGTAACGGCAACCTGCGCAGCGAGATGAATCACCGCATCGTAGCGACCATCCGAAACGACGCGCTCGACCGCCGACCGGTCGCAGACATCAGCCTCCTCAAAATCAAACGCTGTCCCGTTCCGCAGCCATTGCAAATTACGGTCCGTGCCATCGCGTGACAGATTGTCGAGGACCGTGACGTTCCAATTCCTGGAGCTGAAATAATGGGTGGCGTTACATCCGATAAATCCTGCTCCCCCCGTGATCAACACATTCTTCGTCCGCATCCCACCATCCTGTCCTGGCCCCAGGAACCGCCCATGGCCGAAGCCGCTGTTTGGTGCTGTCCTGCAAGCTGCCCGCCTCACTAACATCAGCGGACACTAAATCGTTCGCGTCGCCAAGCACAAGAGATCATCAGCCTCGATCAATTTCGTCGCAGGTTGCCGTCGTGCCACACCATGGTGATAAATTACGGCTATTGAAACGACTGGGTTCTCCGCTACAACACACATCATGAGAGATGCGAAGCAACTATGGATATCGTTGGGCCGGGGACTGGTTGCGTGCTGCGAGCGCGATAGCGCGGCAGCGGGTGAAGTTGGGGGCGTAAGTTCGTGAAGATTATCGTCACCGGTGGCGCCGGTTTTATCGGTACCCATCTATGCCGCCGGCTTCTGGCCGATGGTCATTCCGTCACCGTCATAGACAACGAGTTCAATGGCACTCGCACCAACGTGCCGCAGGGCGCTGAGTTCCATTTCGGAGATGTCACACGACCGGAAGAGCTGGAGCCCGTGTTTAAGGCCGGCTGCGACGCAGTGTGTCATCTGGCCGGACAGGTCTCAATCATTCGTGCCTTCGACAATCCGGTCGGGGATCTGCGGACCAACGTCGAGGGTACGTTGCAGGTGGTACAAATGTGCCTCCGCTATCGTGTTCCCAGACTGGTCTATGCGAGTTCGATGACGGCCTACGGCGACGCGAGCCTGGTACCGACCCCCGAGACCGAGCCCTGCCGGCCCGACTCCTACTACGGCATTACCAAATATGCCGCGGAGCGCTACGTCCATGCGACGGCGGAGCGGCCGGATCTCGAGTTCCCTTTCAGCGCGACCTCGCTGCGCATGTTCAGCGTGTTCGGGCCAGGTCAAGCTTGGGACAATCCCTATCAAGGTGTTCTTGGAATCTTTCTTGGCAAATTGCAGAGAGGCGAGCCGATCACGATCTTCGGGGACGGAGAGCAGACGCGCGACTTCGTCTATGTGGGTGACGTCATCGAGGGCTGGATTCGCGCGCTGGAGGTCCCCGAAGCGGCTGGCCGTGTGTTCAATCTGGGCAGCGGCAACCCTCTTTCGATCAACCAACTCGCCAAACGCGCCATCGCCGCGCACGGATTGCCGCCGAGTGGTCACGGAGTGAACTACGCTCTAACCCGGCCGGGTGAACAGCGCCGCGTACAGGCGGACATCCGCTACGCTCGTGAAGTCCTCGGCTGGGAGCCGAGAACCTCTTTCGAGGAAGGTCTGTTGGCGACGATGCGTTGGGCGAACAACGACGAGGAGGCGCACTGTTCGGCGTGCGCCGGTCCGGGCTGGGAAGCGCAATGAGAATACTCCTTGTCGGCGCGGTCGACCCGTGGACGCGCAGCGTCGCGACCATCCACAAGTATGTCGAGTGGGGCCGCATACTCGGCCATGACGTCTCCATCTACGGTTACAGCAATCCCGAGCTGCCCCGCCTCCCGTTCACGACCGACGTTGATGGCGTCGATGTCGCCATCTTCCTCGTCCAGGTCCCGTCCGACTTTCCCGCGATGCCTGGCCTTGCCCGGATTATGGACCAACTGCCGCGAGAGAAGCGCGTGGTCGTCGACCTTTGGGGTCGGTATAATGAAACCGTCCGCCTCGATCATGATTTCAATCATCTGGAAAAGTTCGACAACCACCCGGCCTGGGAATGGATCGATGCGATCGATGCACTCTCGGACACGGTCCTTCAGCCGGCGCTAGCACCACGCCGTGATGACGTGCGCTCGTTTCTTTTCCACGGATTCGATCCGGGTGCGATCGCCAGCAATCACGCGTCGGCCCGGGATGCCGCTGCCGCCTGGCTGAAAGCCGGCAGAGCCGAGAAGCCCTACGGCCTCGTCTACGTCGGCAGCAACTGGCAGCGCTGGACCCAGGTCCGAAGGGTCCTTGAAGATTATCGCGACGTACGCGACAGGGTCGGGCAGTTCTGCCTTGCCGGTTGGGACTGGAGCCAGCGGCCGGCGTGGGCTGTTGAGATGGGGCTGAAGGGAGTCGACACCGACCCCGAGTTGCTTGCCGACCTGGGCGTTGAGATCCGGCAGGGCATCCGCTTCGACCAAGTCGTCGATCTCATCGGTCAGGGTCGTTTCGCGCCGATCCTGCACCGGCCACTCTTCCGTGAGCTGGGTCTCGTGACGAACCGCTCCTTCGAGACCTTCTACGCGGACTGCATTCCCGTCCTGATGCTGCCGCAAGACTTCGTCGAATTCTATCTACGGGCGCGCTGCCTTGAAGCTCGTGCCAAGCGAGCATCTCGCCGCACATCTGAGCGCGGTCATGGACGACCCCGAGCCTTATTGGGACGCCCTGCTTAAGACGCGGCAGCACCTTGCGGAGAATCATAGCTATCGCAACCGCTTCCGGCAGCTCGAAGGGCTCGTGGCGAATCGCGAAGCGTGCGGCGCGGCGCCATGAATATCCTGTTTGTGATGAAGCACCGCGGCAACGCGGGCAGCACGCATGCGGTCGCCAACTACATGCGGCTGGCGCCGGAGCATGGCCATTCGGTTGCGATCTTCGGGACGCCCATCTGGTACGTCCCGGAGCTAAAATTCTCGACGGACATCGCAGAATTTGATCGAGTGATCTACCTGTTCGAAACGGAGCTTTTCCGGATCGAGCCTTTGCACCAAGCGATCATGCTCGCGAGATTTCCGAGGCAGGATCGGCTGATTATCGACACGGACGGTATGTACAATGAGCTCGTGACCGTTGATGGTTACGATTTCAATCACTCCACCGAGGCGGATCGTGCGCAGTGGATCGCTTACATGGATGCGCTCGGTGACAGGGTCGTCCAGACACTGACAACTAAACCGGCGCATCCGAAGGTGAGCGCGATGTCATTCTTCGGCTATGACCCCGCCCTCCGGATCGATCCCGCCACCGTGCCGCCGAAGGTCTATGACGTCCTCCATGTCGGGCACAATTGGTGGCGATGGAGGGAAGTCGCCAAAGAGCTTCTGCCTGCGTTCGACAAGATCCGCGATCAGGTGGGCGAAATCGGCTTTCTCGGCTTGTGGTGGAACGAGCCGCCCGCCGAAGGGGCTGCCGCCGGTCCATCCCAGGCCTTCCATTCGGACCCTTACGCATTCAAGAGGTTGCGGATCAAGACGCCTGGGGCCGTGATGTACAACGACGTCATAAAGACGATGAGCACGGCGCGCATAAACATCCTCACTCAGCGACCGCTCCTGCGCCACCTGAAGCATTTGACCCTGAAGTATTTCGAGGTCTTCTGCGCCGACACAATCCCGCTTCTGATGCTCGACGAGGATCATGCTGAGCTCGTCTATGGACCGGCCGGCCGCGAGCTGACCTTGCCCGGCCGTGCTGCCGAGAAGATCCTCGATGCCCTGCGAAATCCCGACAGGTACCGATCGATTGTCGAGGATGTTCGTTCGCATCTCGTCGCGCACCACTCGTACGATCAGCGTGCGCGTGAGCTGTTTGCAGCATTCCGGAGTTGAGAATGCATGAGCAGACGCCCAGAGTGCGATCATGAAGCTGGTTTTCGTTTATTGGGGTTACGGCAACGCGGGCAGCATGCTGGATCTGCGCGGCTATTCACTCGCCGCTGAGCGCATGGGGCACCAGGTCAGCATCTACGGTCCGCCGAAGTCCGCCTTTGGGCTTAATTACTCGAAAGACGTGTCTGACGCGGACGCGGTCATTTTCGTCTTCGAATGGACGACTGCCTTGCAGTTCGGAGATCAGCTCGATTGGGCGAGGCTGTTGAGGGCAGTGCCGCGTGACCGCCGCGTGATCATCGATTGCGACGGGCACTACAACGAGCCGATCTCGTACGGCGGCGACTACAACCATCGCACCATACAATCGAGTGCCGAGTGGATAGGTTTCTGCGACAGCCTTGCGGACAAGATCTTCCAGCCCACCTACCGTCCGCGAAGAAAGAACGTGCGATCTTTCTTGTTCCACATCTACGACCCGGCATGGGAATCGCCGTTGAATTTCGCCGACAAGGAATTCAGCATGATCTACGTCGGCCATACGAAGTTTCGCTGGCACGGCATGGTCAAGGTGCTCAGGGCCATTGAAAAGGTGCGGGACAGGGTCGGCCGAGTCGCCCTCGTAGGCGAAGGCTGGGGCGAGCCGGTCGACTGGATGGAATGGGACGAGCACAAGGCGAACTACTACGTCGACAGGTCGTACCTGAAGAAGATTTGCGTGGAGGCTCTGCCGCCTGTGCCGTTCCAGGAGGTCGCCGCCACCATCAACAAGGGGGTCTTCAATCCCGTCGTCTACCGGCCGGTGTTCGAGCAACTCGGGTTCGTGACCTGCCGGACGTTCGAGACGCCGGCGGCTGGGACTATCCCGCTGTTCCTGCTCAATCGCGACTACGTCGCGGACATCTTCGGCGAGCGCGCTGTCGAGCTGATGATCGATGGAAACGACGGGCAAGACAAGATCGTCGATGTGCTCGAGAGGCCCGACTACTACGCCGAGATCGTGATGGATATCCGCAAGGAATTCCGGGAGCGTCACAGTCCCGACGCACGCCTGCGCGAGCTCATCGGCTTCGTCGAGGAGTAGACCGTGCAGCCTGGCGCCGACGCTCCTGTCGCGGAAAGCGGTTTGTCCTATGCCGCTGGTGAGCGCGGCATGCAAAGGATGCGGCTGCGCTACGGCTTCAACGAAATCGATGGCTGGCCGGCGTTCTCCATGGGCGAGGATCGCGAAGAAATCTACCGGCGGCTCCGTCTCATGGACACGAAGGTCATCCGCATCTTCGTTTTCGACAAGCCCGTTCCCGATCCCTTCAAGGAATGGCCATGGTTCGCCGCGCTCGTACAGGGCGTTCTCGATTGCGGCGCGAAGCCGATGGTGACGTTCGCGAAGTTTAAGCCGCCGCACGACAATGCCTCGAACATCCGCAAATTTGTCGCGCGCTCGACGGAAATCGTCTGGAGCTGCCTCGAGCATTGGGGCGGCGAAGAGGTCAAGGATTGGTTCTGGTGCGTCTGGAACGAGCCCAACAATCCGGATGTCGGCGGTGATCTGCGCTACAAGGACTATCTGAGAATCTACCAGGAGCTGGCTGCACCGGTCATCGAACTGCTTGAGCCGCACGCCGTGGGCACCAAGGTCAAGCTCGGCGGCCCATCGATCGACGGTACGCAGCGCGCTTATTGGATGGACTGGATCGCGCAATTCGTTTCGGACGTCGACGAGCGGATGCTGGGTTTCGTGAACTGGCACATGTATGCGGATTGGCGGCCCGCTGTGCCGCACGACACCACCAGAGTAAAGCTGGTGAACGAACCCGACGCCCCCAACGGCAGGGTCTTCGAGGCCCTGGCGATGGCCCAGACTGCGCAGTACGAGGCGCGCGCACGTGGGGTCGGGCGCCTGCTTGCGGGACGCGACATTCTGAACGTCTGCGGGGAGCTCAACACCATTGCTCATCACGACGATTCGTTCACCCAGGGTCTAAACCGTAATGTTTTCGGGGCTGCATACTACGCTTCCGCGCTCGTGAACCTGATCCGCGGTGGCGCGCATCTGGAAATGCGCTGGACCGCCACGTCGAAGCGCTGGAATGCCGTCGACGACGCTTACGGTCTCATGTCGGTACACGGCGAGCCGACGGCCGCGTGCCTCGCAAAGCAGTTATTTGCCCAGCACGTGCGCTACGGCGACTGGATCCAATTCCCCGACATCGAGACTGCGCATCCAGGTATCGACGCCATCATCGCGCGCAACGATGCCGGTCGCCTGAGCGCTGTCCTCGTGAACACGCTACCCCGAACCCAGTCGTTGGACGTGTCTCGGTGGGGCGGGGAACTTGGCGGATGCAGCGATGCGTTGCGGCTCGACTCCGGGACTGGAGGAAGGGTCGTTCGAGAGCGCTGCCGGGGAAGTGTTCGGATTGAGGGCTACGGCCTGGCGGTGGTCACCGACGACAGCGCGGAAACCGTGGTGGATTGAGCTGACCGGACAAGTGGATCGAATGTCGGCGGTTGGGACGCGAGGGCCGCTGGGACGTGATTGGCGAGCTAAGGGAGAGCGAGTGTGGACAAGGCCTTGGGCTGGGTCGGAGAGATCTTTCAAACGCTTATCAGACTCCTTCCGTGGCTGGTCATCGTGCCGGCGACGCACGGCGGGGTCGCGTTCGTACGGGGACATCATGTCAAGGAGTGGAAGGCGGGCTTGCATTGGTACTGGCCGATAGCCACGACCTATAAGACGATCGCTGTCGTACGGCAGACTCAGCTCATCCAGTCCAAGGTCGTCATGACGAAGGATATGAAGACGGTCCTCGCCGGGGCCCTCGTCACGTACTACATCAACGATGTCGTCGCGGCGCTCGCGCACATCGCTGATCTTGCTTCCGATGTGATGGAACGCACGCAAGGGGCGATCTACGATGAAATCAGCAGACACACTTTGGAGGAGATTCAGGGTGATCGCGTGGGCTTCAGGAAAACTCTTACGGCACGCGCCGCGGAGGCGCTCAACGGCTATGGGGTTCAGATCCTGCAAGTGCAGCTGACGGAGTTCGCACCAAGTCGGGCACTCGCGCTCAACGCCCACGGTGCTATCGGCCAGTACACACTATGGACGGGGTTCTAGCTCGTGATTCCACCGTGAAAGTAAAGGCGGAGACCGCCCACTGAGACGGGACTGGTTGGCTGGGGCGCCAGGACTCGAACCTGGGAATGGCGGAATCAAAATCCGCTGCCTTACCACTTGGCTACGCCCCAATGCCGGAATTGGCCATTCGGCGGCCGGACCATAGCGGCGCGGGGGCGGCCAATCAATGCGCTGCTTCGAGGCCCACGGCGGCGCTTCAGGGCGGCCTCAAGGCGGCGTCACGATCCCGACGCCATCGCGGTTCTGCACGCTCACGCCATAGGGCCGCGACAGCCGTTCGACCCGCTCGATGATGGTGGCGGCCAGCTCCCCCGTCGCCAGCACCGGGCGGCCGCGCTGGCCGCGTGGGCGGCCGAAGCCCTGGTCGACCGGGTGGATGCGGATCTCGGCGAGCTTGCCGCCGCGATAGTGGCAGGTGGCCGCGAAATTCTGCCAGAAGTCGGCGTGCGCGACGTGGCCCTTCTTGCCGTTGCCGGTGCGGGCATCGAGGAAGTCGGCCGGTGTCGCGTCGTTGCCGAGCCCGAAGCGCTCGTAGGCGATCGGCGGGAAAGAACGGCAGCGTCTCGTTCTGCATGATCAGGTTGCCGACCGAATAGAAGATCGGCTTGCCCTTGTAGAACTCGATCCCGAGCGGCGTATGCGAGCCGTGGCCGACGAAGATGTCGGCGCCGGCGTCGATCGCGGCGCGCGCAAAGGCGCGGGCGAAGTCGGAGGGCTCGGAGAGCTCGCTCTGGGTCTTGGCTGCGACGCAGGCTCGCGTGGCCGTATTCATGGCTGTGGAAGTGGACCACGACCCAGTCGGCCTGCCGGCGCGCTTCCCTGATCCCGCGCAGGTTGTCTTCGATGTCGGCCTTGTCGCCTTCGCTCGTCGACCTTGAAGCCGTTGCCGCGCACGAAGCGTCTCGTTCAACAGCGAGACCTCCTCCTCGCGCTCGGCGCCGACCTCGCTGATCGCTGAAGAAATGCTGGCGCTGGCGCGTGCGCTTCTGCTCGAAGCCGAGCTCGCGGCTCATACGCTTGAGCTGCTCGAAGGCTTCGCCGTCGACCGTATAGGTGTTCTTGAAGCCGAACGGATTGATGCCCGGCCGCCCGCGCAGATCGGGGCGCTGCGCGCCGGCGCGATTCCACGGCCGGAAGGTCGCGGTGGTGGCGAGGATCGCGACCCGTCCGCCGCGGGTGTCGAGATAGCCCGGCATGCGCGCCTCGGCGAGGTTCGCGCCGCTGCCCGCATGCGCGATGCCGGCGGCATCGAGATGCCGGATGGTGGCCATGAGGCCGCCCTCGCCATAGTCGAAGGCGTGGTTGTTGGCGCAGGCCACCATGTTGATGCCGAACCACTTGATGTCGTCGAGCAGCTCCGGCGGCGTGGTCATGAAGGTGCCCTGCGTGATGCCAGGCGTGCCTTCATCCCAGCGCCGCACGACCGATTCGAGATTGGCGGTGCCGGCGTCGCAGTCGCGGAAGATCTTGGCGAGCGCGAGGAACGCAGGCTCGTCGAACACGCGCAAGCGGCGCGTGAGCATGCAATCGCCGGCGAGCGCGATGCTGAAATTTCCGGCTTCGGAGGCGTAGGTCATGGCATCGCATCGGATCCAGTCCGCAGTGGCATTTCGGCGAATGGACTCAGAACGCATAGAACGTCTCGAGCTTCGCGGCGGTCGAGCGCCGCGCCGAAGCCGGGCGCGTCGGTCGGCGTGATGGTGCCGTCCTCGAAGTTGAAGTCGCCCGCGAACGTGTCGTCGCCGAGCTTGTCGAAGAAATGCGTCTCGGTCGGCCAGGGCGCGAGGCTCGGGATCGCCGAGCGCAGATGCATGCGCACCAGCGAGCCGATGCGGCTTTCCGAATCGGTGCCGATCACGACCGGCAGGCCGGCGGCCTCGCACAGCGCGATGATCTTGAGCGATTCGGTGATGCCGGTGCGGCGCAGCTTCACGCTGACCGCGCCGACCGAGCTCGCGCGGATATGCGCATGCACCTGCGTCGAGCGATTCGCAGCACTGGTCGCCGAGCAGCGCGACCGGCAGGAACGCCGCCATCGCGGCCTGCCGGCTGATGTCGGTGAACTTGCAGGGCTCCTCCATGAACGACGACGTTGTAGTCCTTGACGTGGACCAGGATCGTGCGCGTCTCGCTCTCGGTGTAGATGCCGTTGCCGTCGACATAGATCACCGCCTTGGGCAGCAGCTTGCGCACCTCGGCGACCATCTCGATGTCTTCCATCGAGCGCTTCCAGGTCTTGAGCTTCATGCCGCGATAGCCGCGCTCCTCCGTCATGCGCCTGGCCTCCGTCGACCATCGCCTCGCGCGTATTGCCATGCGCGATCCAGGTCAGCGGCACGGGCTTGGGATCGGTGCCGCCGAGGAGCCGCCAGACCGGCTGGCCGAACACCTTGCCGCGCAGGTCCCACAGCGCGACGTCGATCAGCATCTTGGCGGCGCGGCAGTCTCTGCACCTTGTCGATCTTGGCAAGCAGCGCGAGATGGCCGAGCGGATCGGCGCCGATGAGGAGCGGCTTGAAGAAGGTCTCGAGCTGATAGGCGACCGCGACCGCGTCCTCGCCGGTGTGGCCGGGACGGCAGACCGACTCGGCGATGCCCTCGGTGCCGTCCGACGAGCGCGATCCGCAGGATCACGTATTGGCTGGTGCTCTCGGTCTGGGACGCGAAGCTTATGGCTTTCTTGTAGGGCAACTTGAGCCTGATCGCCTCGACCGACGCGATCGTGAGGTCGCTCTTGGCGTCGGGGCTGGGGGCGGCGCTGGGTCGCGTCTCGGTCATGGTCATGGCGTTCCCCCCATTGGGTTTGCGATGCGGCTTATCAGCCCGTTTTGTAGCGAATTACGGCGTTCGAATGTAGTGTCTCAGGCATAAATGTTTGCCCGCGGGAGCTCCGCAGCGGGCGATTGGGGGGCGGTTGTGATCCTAAAGGGGCATGGTAGATACACAAAGCGATTGGTGGGGCGTGAGAGCAAACAGCAATGAAGACTGGAATTGGACAACCCGTTCGCCGCAAGGAGGACGCGCGCCTGGTTGTGGGCGCCGGCCGCTTCAGCGACGACGTCGATCTGCCGCGCCAGACGCGGGCCTTCGTTCTTCGCTCCTGTCACGCCCATGCGCGCATCAAGAGCATCGACGACCGAACGCGCCAAGGCGCTCAAGGGCGTGCTCGCCGTGCTCACCGGCGCCGACCTCAAGGCCGACGGCGTGCAAGCCGATCCCGCCGGATGCCTCGATCACCGTGCCGATCGAGGCGCAGCGGCGGCTGCCGGATGTCGTGCTGGTTCAACCGCGACGGCCCGCTGATGCAGACGCCCTATTATCCGCTCGCGGTCGACAAGGTCCGCTACGTCGGCGAAGGCGGTGGTGCTGGTGGTCGCGGAGACGCTGGCGATCGCCAAGGACGCCGCCGAGCTTGTCGAGATCGACTACGAGCGCGCTTGCCGCCGGTGATCGACACCGCGCAGGCGGCCGAGGCGGGGCGCGCCGCTGCTGTGGGACGAAGCACGCTCGAACATCTTCGTCGACTGCGGAGGTCGGCGACGCGGCCGCGACCGACCAGGCGTTTGCGGACGCCGCGCATGTGGTGAAGCTCGAGACCTGGATCCAGCGCGTCACCGGCGTGCCGATGGAAGCGCGCACCGCGGTCGGCAATTACGACAAGCCGAGCGGGCGCTATCTTCTCCACGCCGGCAGCGGCGGTGTCGTGCGCCAGAAGGGCGAGCTTGCCAGCATACTGGGCGTGAAGCCCGAGGACGTGCGCGTGGTCGCGCTACGACATCGGCGGCAATTTCGGCACCAAGAACTCGATCTTCCCCGAGTTTCCGCTGGTGCTGTGGGCGTCGAAGCGCGTCGGTCGGCCGGTGAAATGGGCCTGCGAGCGCAGCGAAGCGTTCCTCAGCGACTACCAGGGGCGCGATCTTGGTCGCCAAGGTCGAGCTTGCGCTCGACAAGCGCGGCCACTTCCTCGCCATGCGCGGCTCGCATCTGAGCAACATCGGCGGCTACTGCCTCCTCGATCGTGCCGCTGCGCAAGGGCGTGAGCATCTTCTCGGGCGTCTACGCGTGCCGGTCGCGCACTACAAGGCCTACGCGGTGCTCAGCAACACCATGCCGACGATTCCCTATCGCAGCGCCGGGCGGCCCGGAGGCGATGTTCATCATGGAGCGGCTGTGCGATCTCGCCGCGCTCCAGACCGGCATCGACCGCATCGAGATCAGGCGGCGCAATCTGATCGCGCCCGACGAATTGCCCTACCGCACGCCGTTCGGCGTCACCTACGACAACGGCAACTACGAAGAGGTCGATGGACCGCAGCATCGCGCTGTCGGATTGGGACGGCTTCCGCAAGCGCCGCGCCGAATCGAAAAAGAACGGCAAGCTGCGCGGGATCGGGCTCGCGAACTACATCGAGCTGACCATGGGCTATCCGCGCGAATGGTCGCAGGTGAAGGTGCTGCCGGACGGCGAGGTCGAGGTTGCGGTCGGCACGCTGTCGAGCGGGCAGGGGCACGAGACGAGCTTTGCGCAATGCGTGAGCGAATGGCTCGGCGTGCCGTTCGAGTCCGTCCGCCTCGTACAGGGCGACACCGACATCGTTCCAGTCGGCGGCGGCTCGCATTCCGGCCGCTCGATGCGCATGGCCGGCGTGTGCATGGGCAACGCCGCCAATGGCGTGATCGAGCGCAGCCGCCAGATCGCCGCGCACATGCTCAAGGTCGAGCCGAAGGACGTGGAGTTCTCCAAGGGCGGTCGTTCAAGGCGCGCGGATCGGGCCGCGTCGTCGGCCTCTTCGAGGTGGCGCGCGCCGCGCAGGAGCTCAACGATCTCGACGACGCGCTGCGCGGTCCGCTCGCGGCCGAGAGCGACGTGTCGTTCACGGACGGCGGCTATCCCTATGGCTGCGCGGTGTGCGAGGTCGAGATCGATCCGGAGACCGGCGCGCTCGAGATCGTGCGCTATAGCGCGATCGACGACGTCGGTCGCGCCATCAATCCGATGATCCTGCACGGCCAGACCCACGGCGGCATCGCGCAGGGCGTCGGGCAGGCGCTGTGGGAGCAGTGCGTCGTCGATCCCGACAGCGGGCAGGTGATGACCGGCTCGTTCATGGACTACGCCATGCCGCGCGCCGACACGCTGCCGATCGTTCACGACCGATCTGATGGAGGTCCCGTCGCCTTCCAATCCGCTTGGCGTGCGCGCCGGCGGCGAGGGTGGCACGACGCCGGCGCTGGCCGCCGTGATCAATGCGGTGGTCGATGCGCTGCGCGAATTCGGCGTCACCCACATGGACATGCCGGCGACGTCCGAGCGGATCTGGCGCGCGATCCAGGACGGCAAGGCGTCCAAGGCCGCCAGTCACGACGTGATGTAAGCCTCGGGAGTCCACAGCGACTTGCGATTATTCCATCCGTGGACGCCAATCGGCGACGTCATGTCGCAGCTTTGGGTTCACAGGAAGCCAAGTTCCACTTTGGCGCATCAAATCAATCGTTTTCGTCCGTGGACGAGATAATCGGTTCCACTCTGAAAATTCTTTCATCGAGCTGGCACGAGCCCGCCTGAGTTATGGCGATCCCGCGGCATCGAAGAGCTTGAAACGCGACGATGGAACTTCATGCATATTGCATGCAAAGAAGAGAATTGTTCTTTCATCGGCATCATATTGTGGACGCATTTTTTAGCGCGTTAACGATTTCCACTATCACAACACCTGGGGTCATCATCAATGCGACAGTCTTTCGCCGCAACTTTCTTCTTGAACTGCGTACCTGCTGCAGCCGTTGGTCTTATGCTTATGCCGCCTTTGACGGCCGCCGCTGCCGCACCGGAACCGAACTCGGCAAAGCAGGTGGAAGCAGCGCCTGCGGACGCCACAGTGACCGAGCCGAATGAGAATGGGGCGGGCAACAATGATCAATGCGTGGCGGATCAGCCGTGTCCTGCAAAGCCGGACGTTGTGAGTGATCAGGCCTACCTGATCAAGACCGCAACGCCCGGCGGAACCATGGTGCGGCAAGGTTCGGACGTTGCGATCGGCCGCCTGCATCCCGAGTTTGTCATGCGGCTTGCCGCGGCCATCCGCGAGGCCAGGAGTTCCGGGCTGTCGGATGTAGGAATTTTCTCAGCCTATCGTCCTCCGGCATACGGGGTTGGCGGGTTCAAGAACAAGTTCAATTCGCTGCACGCTTATGGTCTCGCCGTCGACATGCATGGCATCGGCGCGCCCGGTAGCGCGCAAGCGCGATTGTGGACTCGGATCGCCGCCGAGCATGGCGTGGCCTGCCCGTATGGGGTGAACAATCCGGCGGAGTGGAATCATTGCCAGCCGACGCGGATCAAGATGGTCCGCTCGGACAGTCCGCTGGTGAAGACGATTGCTGCGCAGGGCCCGATCAACCCGCTCAACATGTTCGAGGCCGGAAAGGAGCTGATCGAAAGCGTGGCGAAGCTCTTTGCCTCGTTCGGAGGCGGTCCCGCGACCATTGAGAGGAGCGACAAGTCGATCCGGCTCGCTGCACACGGGAAGCGGGTTCGTGTCGCCGAGGTGCAGTCGGCGCGTCACCGACGCAGCGAGCGTGACGTTGCCCGCAAGGCGAACAAGACAAAGCCGGTGAGGTTGGCGGCCGCGGGCGGCGAGCGGGGCACGCGGCAGGGACATCGCCATGGAGGTCGCCGGGCGCGCGGCTGATCGGCAGCTTGGTGGGACCTTGTTGGAGCTTTGGCAATTGGAGGCGCGATGAACGGCGGCGGAGCGACCTCAGAAGCAACGGAGCCGGCGGATCGCTCCACCGGCTCCGGCACTATAAGAGTTTCAGCGTGATCAGCGCTTCTCGGGATATTTGCTGACGAAGCCATCCCGGTTCGGCATGCGCACCTTCGGCAGTGTCTCGGCGTTCATGACGTCGTTCTCGCCGATGATCTTGGCGAGCGCGAGCATATAAGCCGTCACCGCATAGGTCTCGTCCGCCGTCAGCGACTTCGGCTGCGGCCAGGGCATAGCCCGTCGCGTGAAGTCGAAGACCGTGGTGGCGTGTGGCACGTAGTTCGTCACGGTCCGATCCTTCGTGCTCACGAGCGCGGCGTTCTTGCCGCCCGAAGCCTCCTTGCCGTGGCAGAGCTCGCACTTCTGCTCGTAGACGGCCTTGCCCTGAGCGGGCGTGCCACTGCCGTGCGGCAGGCCGACGCCATCGGGCCCGACGCTGATGTCCCAGAGCGCAAGGTCCGCCTCGGTGATCGATTGGCCGAGGTTCGGGGTTTCGGCGGCCGCGCCCGAGGCGAATGCGAGCGCGGCGGCGGCAAAAAGAAGGCTGCTACGCATAGACATGTTTCACCTCGCCCTTGCTGTCGATCCCCCAGCTGGTGATGACATTCATGTGCCCCATCGGGAAAGCCGTCACCGGACATTGACTCTCGGCTCGCCGCGCTCGGCAGCGATCTGCGAACGCGTCGGCTGCGTATTGCCAGCCTCATCCCAGGCGCGGCTCTGCAGCACGACCGGCTGGCCGTCCCAGCGCCAGGGCATGCGGAAGCGGGTGAGCGCCTTGCTCAGCACCGGTTCCTGCAGCGCCGCCTGCGCCCAGCTCTTGCCGCCATCGGCCGAGACCATCACGCGTGAGATGCGGCCGTTGCCGGAATAGGCGAGGCCTGAGATCTCGTAGAAGCCAGGACCCTTGCAGCGCAGTGCCCCGGCGACGGTTGGGTGATGAACGACTTCACCTCCTGCGGGAAGTAGAACTGCCAGGATTTCTGCCCTTCGATGCGCATGGTGTATTGCATGGTCTCGTTGATGGCCATCACCGGCGCTTCGATCAGCTTGATCCGGTGCAGCCATTTGACGTTCATGTTGCCTTCATAGCCGGGCACCAGGAGCCGCATCGGATAGCCCTGCGATGGATTGATGCGCTCGCCGTTCTGGTAGAGCGCGATCATCGCGTCATCAAGCGCCTTGGCGATCGGAATGCTGCGATTCATGCTGGGCCCGTCGGCGCCTTCCGCGAGGAACCAGGTTGCCTTCGGGTCGATGCCGGTCTCTTCCAGCAGGGTCGAGAGCCGCACGCCGGTCCATTCCGAGCAGGAGACGAGGCCATGGATCGCCTGCACGTCGGCCTGGACGGGGTCCTTGCTGTACAGCGGCGCGCTGTTGCCGCCGCATTCGACAAAGCAGATGCGTGACTCCATCGGATAGCGCGCGAGCGCCTCGAGCGTGAACACCTGCGGTTGCTTCACCAGGCCATGGATGGCCAATCGGTGCTTGGCCGGATCGATGTCGGGAAAGCCGGTGCGCGACACCACGAAATGCAGGCCGTTGGGCGTGATCGTGCCGTTGAGCAGATGGTGCGGCGTGCGCGCCTGGCTGGTGCGCGGCTCGTGGTTGGGATTCGTCAGCGTGCGCACTACGTGCTTTTCATATTTCGCTGGCGTCTCGTAGGCCGGAATCGTCGAGCCGATCGTGAGGCTCCACGGGTCAACGGGCAGGGGCTCGGCGCTCGCGCTGGTGAAGGTTGCGCCTGCGCCCGCGGTCGTGGTGGCGCCCGCCAACGCGATGCCGCGCCCGAGCAGCGCGCGGCGATTGATGAGGCCGTTGCCTGCCACCACCTCAAGCGAATCGAGATCGGATCGTTTGGAATTGCTCATGCTTTGCCTCCCTGGCGAAGGGCATCTTGCGCGCCCCGTGGAAGAGAATTCCAGAAGGCAGATATTCTGCGCCCGCGGCCTGTCCATTGTCCAGGGCAACGAGGCCTCTACGAGAGCGCGGCCTCAAAGAAGGTTTGTCCAGCGCGCTACGCGTCGTCTAGCCGCCCCGGAAAATGCAAAAGCCGGCGGATCGCTCCGCCGGCCAAGTTCAGATCGTCGCGCTTTCGCGTCAGATCTTGTCCGGGAACTTGATGATGAAATTGTCCCGGTTCGGCATCTTCACCTTGCGGCAGCGTCTGCGCATTCATCGTGTCGTTCTCGCCGATGAGCTTGTTGGACGCAAGGATATAGGCGGTGAGCGCATAGACCTCGTTGTCGCTGAGCGTGCGCGGGCGTCGGCCACGGCATGGCGCGGCGGATGTAGTCGAACAGCGTCGTCGGAATTGGCCCAGAAGTTGCTGATGGTCTTGGCCGCCTCGATGCCGGCGCCTTCGAGCTTGAGGTCGGAGACGAGCGCTGCGCTCGCTGCCGCCCTTGCCGCTTTCGCCGTGACAGGCGACGCAGCCCTTCTCGGCGATAGAGCTTCGCGCCTTGGGCGGCGGTGCCGCTGCCGGGCGGCAGGTTGGTGCCATCCGGCAGGACGGTGATGTCCCAGGCCTTGATGTCGGCCTCGGTGATCGGCTTGCCGAGGCCGGGCGACTCGCCGAGGCCGTCTTGTCGGCCGCGAGCGCCAGCCGAGGTGAGCGCCAGCACCGCGACGGCGGCGAGAGACAGTGTCTTACGCGTAGACATGCTTGATCTCCCCCTTGGCGTCGATGCCCCAGCTGGTGAGGCTGTTGTAGTGCTGGTTGGGGAAGGCGAGCGTGTTGGTGACCGGCGTCTTAGGTCTCGCCGCGCGCGGCGACGAACTCGGCGCGCAGCGGCTGCGCGGTTGCCGGAATCGTCCCAGGCGCGGCTCTTCAGCACCGCCGGCTGCGCCGTTCCAGCGCCACGGCATGCGGAAGCGCGTGAACGCCTTCGGCTTGACCGGACCCTGCAGCGCGGCCTCGGCCCAGCTCTTGCCGCCGTCGGCCGAGACCATCACCTTGTCGATCGCGCCCGGTGCCCGAATAGGCGATGCCGGAAATCTCGTAGTAGCCGGGCTCCTTCAGCGTCATGCCGAACGAGGGACGGGTGATGAAGGATTTCACCTCGTTGAGGAAGTAGAACTTGTAGGCCTTGCCGTCCGGCAGCGATCGGCGAATAGTTGCGCGCCTCGTAGTAGGTCATCGCCGGCTGATCGACGAGCTTGATGCGGCGCAGGAACTTGACGTTCATGTTGCCTTCGTAGCCGGGCAGCAGCAGCCGCATCGGATAGCCGTTGCCGGGCATGAGGCGCTCGCCGTTCTGGTAGAGCGCGATCATGGCGTCGTCGAGCGCCTTCTTGCAGCGGGAATGCTGCGCGTCGAGCGCGCGCGAGTCGGCGCCCTCGGCGACGAACCATTTGGCCTTCGGGTCGATGCCGGTCTCGTCGAGCAGGGTGGAAAGCAGCACGCCGGTCCATTCGGCGTTCGAGACCAGACCATGCAGATGCCTGCAGCGTCGCCTGCACCGGCTCGTTGGAGAACATCGGCGCGCTGTTGCCGCCGCATTCGACGAAGGCGGTGCGCGTGACCATCGGGTAGCGCACAGCTTGTCGAGCGTGAACACCATCGGCTGCTTGCACCAGGCCGTGGATCACGAGCCGGTGCTTGTCGGGATCGATGTCCGGAATGCCGGTGTGGATGATGGTGAAGTGCAGCGGATTCGGCGTGATCGTGCCGTTGAGCAGATGATGCGGCGTGCGCGCATGCTGGGTGCGCGGCTCGCCGTTCGGATTGCTCAGGATGCGCACGACCTTGTCCTCGTAGCGCGAGCGGCGTCTGCGAACTCCGGCGTGATTGGCGCCCTGATCGCCAGCTCCAGGGATCGTCCTTGAGCGGCTCGGCGGCGGCGCCGGTGAGCGGATGCGCCGGCGGCGGCTGCACCGGCGAATCGCGATGCCGCGGCCGAGCAGCGCGCGACGGTCGAGCAGGCCGTTGCCTGCGACGAGGGGTAGAGAGTCGAGGCCGCTTGTGCGGCGCTTGCTGTCGTTCATGCTTATCTCCTAGGCGAACCAGTAGAAATGATCCTGCGCTGCTCACTAACAGCTGTCCAGAGCGCGGGCATCTGGGGTGACATGCGAGGAGTGACAGGCTTTGGTGCGTTCACCAAACAAAACGGGGCCGGCGGATCGCCAGCCCCGTGGATGCTTTTTTTGGACGTGATCAGATCCGGTCCGGGAACCGCACGATGAACTTGCCTGCGTTGGGCATCTTCACCTTTGGCAGGCTCTGGGCATCCATCACGTCGTTCTCGCCGATGATCTTGTTGAGCGACAGGAGATAGGCGCTCAGAGCGTAGACCTCGTTATCGGTGAGCGTCCGCGGCGCCACATACGGCATAGAGCGGCGGATGACATCGAACAGGGTCGTCGCAAACTCATAATAGCTCACCGACTTGAACGCATCGATCTTGTCGAACTTCGGCGGGCTGACCAGCGCCCCATAGCCGGGCGCGGGCTTCTCGCCTTTCTCGCCATGGCATGCGGCGCACTTCTGCGCATAGATCGGCGCGCCTTGCGCGGGCGTGCCGCTGCCGGCCGGCAGGTTGGTGCCGTCCGGCAGCACGTCGAGATTCCACGGCTTGATGTCGGCTTCCGTGATCGGTCTTGCCGAGGCCCGGCGTTTCGGCGAGCGCTGCGCCCGCACCGAGCACGGCCGTGAGCGCCAGAGAGAGCAGAAGGCTTACGCGTAGACATGCTTGATCTCCCCTTTGCCGTCGATGCCCCAGCTGGTGATGCTGTTGTAGTGCTGGTTTGGGAACGCGAGCGGGCTCGTGACCGGCCGTTCGGTCTGGCCGCGCGCGGCCACGAACTCGGCGCGGGTCGGCTGCACGTTGCCGGCCTCGTCCCAGGCGCGGCTCTGCAGCACGACCGGCTGGCCATCCCAGCGCCAGGGCATGCGGAAGCGGACGAAGGCTTGCGGATAGACCGGGCCTTGCAGCGCCGCCTGACCCCAGCTCTTGCCGCCGTCGGCTGACACCATCACCTTGGTGATGCGTCCAGTGCCCGAATAGGCGACGCCGGAGATCTCGTAGAAGCCCGGGCCTTTGAGCGAATGCCCGGCCGACGGATGGGTGATGAACGACTTGACCTCCTGCAGGAAGTGGAACTTCCAGTAGCGTGTCGCCAGGGATGATCTGGGAGTAGGTCTTGGCCTCGTAGAAGCTCATCGACGGCTGATCGAGCAGCTTGATGCGGCGCACGAACTTGATGTTCATGTTGCCCTGGTAGCCGGGCAGCAGGAGGCGCATCGGATAGCCGTTGCCGGGCATCAGCCGCTCGCCGTTCTGGTAGAGCGCGATCATGGCATCGTCCAAGCCCTTCTTGACCGGGACGCTGCGGTGAAGCGCGAGCGAGTCGGCACCTTCGGCGAGGAACCAGTTCGCTTTCGGGTCGAGCCGACCTCTTCAAGCAGAGTCGAGAGCAGAACGCCGGTCCACTCCGAGTTGGACACGAGCCCGTGCAGGGCCTGCAGCCGTGCGCCTGGAACGGCTCGTTGGAGAACATCGGCGCGCTGTTGCCGCCGCACTCGACGAAGCCCATGCGCGTGACCATCGGATAGCGCGACAGGTCTTCGAGCGAGAAGATCTTTGGCTGGCGCACCAGGCCGTGAATCACCAGGCGATGCTTCTCGGGATCGATGTCCGGAAGGCCTGAGTGATTGATCGAGAAGTGAAGCGCCGCCGGCGTCACCGTGCCTTGCAGCAGGTGATGCGGCGTGCGCGCGTGCGAGTTGCGGACTCGTGATTCGGATTGCTGAGCGTGCGCACCACGTTTTTCTCGAAGCGCGACGGCTCCTGGCGTGGGGGCGTGATCGCGCCCATCGTCAGGCTCCAGGGATCGTCCTTGAGCGGCTCAGCAGCAGCGCTCGTGAGCGAGGCGCCGGCCCCCGCAGCGGTGGCGCCCGCGAACATGATGCCGCGCCCGAGCAGCGCGCGGCGGTCCAGCAGACCATTGCCGGCAACATCCGGCCCATGCGATATGGATCGTCTCTCCTTGGTGGTCATCAGCTCCTCCCTCGAGGCTATGACGACCGGACGAACGCCTTCGACCGGTCTCGTTCTCAAGCCGCGATCACACCCTAGGTGTGACCGGGCCTAGTGAGGGAAGGGTGCGCTATTCCGGCCGCTGGTGCAACGGCCTGGCTGTCGCACGGATGGCCGCATCACGCCCTGACCTTTGCCGTCCAGCAGCCAGCCGAATTTCTCGCGCGCCTTGCGCGCGACCTCGGGGCTCGGCGTGTTGGAGGGCGGGAACTCGTCGCGCCAGTGCCAGGGCTTGCAGGCATTGATCAGCGCGACCGAATGCGTGATGTCGCCGACCTTGCGCCGCTCCGGCGGGATCGCCGGGTCGGCGTTGGAATCCCATGAGCCTTTGATGAACTGGATCGACTCGGCTGGGATCGGTGCGCGTGATCATCGCCCACAGCATGTGGTCGAGATTGGTCACGTCGACGTCGTCGTCGCACACCACGATATATTTCGACGCATAGGCCGAGGCGCCGCATTGCGCGGCGATGTGGGCGGCCTGCACCGCGTGGCCGGGATAGCGCTGCGTGATCGAGACGGCGTGCAGCATGCGCGCGCGCGCCGACCTCGTGGCACCAGACCTGATTGACGCCCGGCACGCCGGCATTGACCATGTTCTGCTTGATGATGGCCGAGCGCATCACGGCGCGATAGCGCGCCATCTCGTCGGGTCCGGCGCCCATCGGCGGCACGCCGAGCAGGATCGGATCGTTGCGATGATAGATCGCCTTGATGTCGAGCACCGGCATCTGGCGCACGCCGCCCGCATAGTGGCCGGTCCATTCGCCGAACGGGCCTTCCGGGTGCTTCTTGTCGGGCGTGACATAGCCTTCGAGCACGATCTCGGCGTTGGCCGGGAACGGCAGGCCGGTCACCTTGCCGCGCACCATCTTGGTCGGCCGCCCGCGCATGCCGCCGACGATGTCGAGCTCGAACGTGCCGTAGGGCGCTTCGACGCCGCCGTAGAAGAACGCGATCGGATCGCCGCCGAGCACCATCGCGACCGGCATCGGCTCGCCGCGCTTGAAATATTTCTCGCGATGGATCCAGCCGTGATGGCCCTTGGCCATGACGAGGCCGACCGTCTTCTTGTCGTGCACCTGCGCGCGATAGGCGCCGGCGTTGAGCCAGTTCTCCTCCGGGATCGCGCGTGATGCTGTAGGTGCCGGTGCCGATGTAGCGGCCGCCGTCCTTCTCATGCCAGATCGGCGAGGGAAATTTGGTCACGTCGACGTCGTCGCCCATCATGACGTTCTCGAACACCGGGCCGTCGTCGACGATCTCGTGCGGGATGATCTTCTGGCTCCTTGAGATAGGCCTCGCGATAGGCGTCGCTGAGCTCCCATTTGGTGAGGTGATCGGGAAAGCCGAACGTCATGTTGCGCCGCTGTGCCGGCGAACATGTTGAGCAGCAGGCGGAAGCCCTTCGGGCAGCCGGGCACGTCGTCGAACACGACGCAGGGGCCGTTCTCGGCGCGCAGGATCGCCTCGGCGGCGAGCCCGATATCCTCCTGCCAGCTTGCGCCGCGCACGGTGCTGCACCTCGCCGAGCCGCTCGGCGAGCGCGAGCCATTCGCGCAGGTCGTCATAGGCGATGTGCGGCGGCGACGTTGCTGCCGGTCGGTCATGGCTTCTGTTTCCCCTTGTGGAATTGCTCCGCTTTCTTACGCCGAGGGCCGCCTTTCGCCAAGCCGTGCGCGGCCTCAATTCCGGGAAGGGGCCGATGCCTTGATCCGTCTGGTCCGGCGCGCCGGGACAGCGCCGCGCGACCGTCAAACCTCGCGCGAAATTGGGGTGATGGCTCTGGAATGACTTCGTGTCGGTGCAACGCGCGAGGCGTTGATGCACGGCGCTGCCTGTGTGTGGCGTGCGCGATATCGCAGTGAACGATTTTGTCATCGACTCGCGCGAGGACGTGAGTGCGAGGTCTGCAACTTTGATGACATCCGTCGGCGCAAATCGAAATCTGCATGAGTCAATTGGTCGCATCTCGTTCGACGCGTGGAACCAGAGCGATCATTCGAACGTTGTCGCCATCTTACGAATGACGTTCGCGCTCGCAGGTTGTGAGAGAAGATTCAGCAACGCGCATCGTCGGTGGATAACACCTCACAAAGTTGGGAGCGGTAGCACAGTGACGACGTATCCGACGCGACTCAAGTATCAAGCCGACACCAACGTTTGACGAGGCAAATGCTGGGGCTGGGGTGGCGTCAACGTGCCTCCGAAGCAGTCGTTAAGTTGAGCGGTTGAGTCGCTGCGCTCGCCCGTACGAGCAAAGCGAGTCGGCCGTCGCGTACGACCTCGTGTGTACGTGGTTAGTGACTGGTTGCTCTTATGTCATCAAGACTCAGGGGCCGCGACGGCTCCCCCGGCGGCCCCTTTTTTTTCTTGATGTTCGAGCGTCAGTAACCACCAGCGGTCGGCGCTGCCAGCCGAAGCGCAATATTAACATTATCGACTCGTTATTAGCGGCGCTGTGCTGCGCTGATCACGGCGCGCAGCCGATCCGGTGTCACCGGCAGATCCGTGATGCGCACCTTGAGCGGCCGCAGCGCATCCTCGATCGCCGACACGATCGCAGGCGGCGCGCCGATCGTGCCGCTCTCGGCCGCGCCCTTGACGCCGAGCGGATTGAGCGGTGTCGGCGACTCCATGTGATGGATTTCGATCGGCGGCACGCAATCCGACGTCGGCAGCAGATAGTCCGCGAAGGTGACCGTGAGCGGCTGGCCGGTCTCGTCGTAGCGCATCCATTCGTAGAGCGTCATGCCGATGCCGTGCGCGACGCCGCCATGCACCTGGCCCTCGACCATCATCGGATTGATCATGCGGCCGCAGTCGTGCACCACGACGTAGCGCGTGAGCCGCACGCTGCCGGTCTCGATGTCGACCTCGACCTCGACGACGTGGCTGCCGTTGGTGTAGGTGATCGCCGGCGGCTGATAGTCGACCGCGGCGGCAAGTCCCGGCGTGATGTCGGCCGGCAACGAAAAGCCCGCGACGCCGCTGAGCGCATGCGCGATCTGCCCGAGCGTGCGCTTGAGGTCGGCGCCCTTCACGCGCACCGTGCCGTCGACCAGCTCGAGATCGTCAGGCGAAACCTCGAGCATCGCGGAGGCCGCCTGGCGTGGCCTTGTCGGCGACCATGCGCGCGGCGAGGTGCACGGCATTGCCGGCGACCACCGCCTGCCGGCTCGCATAGGCGCCGTGGCCGAGCGGGCTCGCGGCGGTGTCGCCGGCGACGACGTGCATGTCCTCGGGACGCACGCCGAACGCGTCGGCGGCGAGCTGCGCCAGCATCGTGTGCGTGCCCTGGCCCTGCGCCGCCGCGCCGGTCGAGACCACGATCCGGCCGGAGGGGCCGATGCGCACCGTCGCGCTCTCGAACGGGCCGCGGCCGGTGCCCTCGACATAGTTCGAGAGCCCGATGCCGATGAAGCGGCCCTCGCGCCGCGCGGCCTCGCGCCGCGCGGGAAAGTCGGCCCAGCCTGCCGCCGCGAGCGCGCGGCGCTGGCATTCGAGATAGTCGCCGCTGTCGTAGGTCATCGGCAGGCCGTCGCGGGTCTTCACCTGCGTCACGTAGGGCATCTGCTCGGGCCGCACGAGATTGCGGCGGCGCACCTCGTCGCGCGCGATGCCGAGCTCATCGGCGATGCGGTCGAGCAGGCGCTCCATCACGAACGTGCCCTGCGGGCGGCCGGCGCCGCGCGTCGAGGTCGCGGCCACCATGTTGGTGAGGCAGGCCGAGACTTCGAGTTGCAGCGCCGGCAGCACGTAGGGGCCGAGCAGGTTGGTGGTGGCGTTCTGCGGCAGCGACAGGCCCGAAGGCGTGAAGGCGCCGTGGTCGTGACGGAAGTGGCCGCGGATCGCGAGCAGCTTGCCCTCCGCGCTCGGCGGCGGCCTCGACCTCCCAGTCCTGCACGCGCTCGTGGTTGGTGGCGGTGAAGCTCTCGCGGCGATCCTCGATCCATTTGACCGGGCGCTCGAGCAGGATCGCCGCGGCCGGGATCGCGAGCTCCTCCGGATAGAACGGATTCTTCGGTCCGAAGCCGCCGCCGACGTCGGGCGCGATCACGCGCACCTCGCTGCTCGGTCAGGCCGAGCGCATCGACCAGCACGCGCTTCGCCTTGTGCGGCATCTGGGTCGAATCCCAGACCGTGAGCAGGTCCTCGGCCGGTCGAAGCGCGCCACCACGCCGCGCGCCTCGATCGAATGGCCGCCGCCCTTGTGCATGCGGAAATGTCTGCGATACGCGATGCGCCGCGCGCGCGAACGCGGCCTCGACGTCGCCGTAGTTCGACGACCCAGTGGGCCACGAGATTGTCGGGACAATCGAGCCGTGCCTTGGGGGCGGCATGGCTTGAGCCCGTCGCGCGGGTCGACGACGGCCGGCAGCGGCTCATAGTCGAGCGCGACCAGGCTTGCCGCATCCTCGGCGATGGCGCGGCTCTCAGCCACGACCAGCGCGACCGGCTCGCCCACGTAGCAAAGCTCGTCCTCGGCGAGATAGCGCGGATCGACATGAAAGCGGATCGCGGCGACCGGCAGCGCCAGCGGCATGCGGTCGCAGGTGAGATGCGGGCGCAGGTCGCGATAGGTGAGCACCGCGCGCACGCCGGGCAGGGCGCGCGCCGTCGTCGCGTCGATGCCGTGAGGCGCGCATGCGCGACCGGGCTGCGCACGAAGCACGCATGCAGCAGCCCGGGCAGCTCGATGTCGTCGACGAAGCGGCCGCGCCGCGCAGGAGCGTGTGCGTCCTCGAGGCGCGGGACGGCGCGGCCCATCGAAGGTCCGTGCCGTGGCGTCGCTTGCGGTTGCGCCGTGCGAACGTCCTTCACGCGCTCACGGCCCCTGAACCTTCTGCACGACCGGGCCCCACTTGGCGAACTCGTCCTGAGATACTGGTCCGAGCGGTCCGGTCCGTAGCCGAGCATCGGCTCGAAGCCCGATTCGAACAGCTTCTTCTGGAATGCCTTGTCGGCCCATTCCTTCTGCGTCACCTCGTTGATCTGCTCGAGGATCGGCTTCGGGGTGCCGATCGCCGCGAAGATGCCGAAGAAGATCTGCGACACGAAATCCGGCAGCCCTGCTTCGCTCGGCGGTCGGGATGTCGGGCGCGGCATCGAGCCGCGCGGGCGCGTTGACGGCGAGGATGCGCAGCTTGCCGGAGCGATGCAGCGCGACCACCTGCGCGGTGATGTTGGGGAAGATGACCGCGATATTGCCGCCGAGGAGATCGTTCATCGCCGGCGCGATGCCGCGATAGGGCACATGCAGGATGTCGAGCCCGCCGGCCCGCTGCTTGAACAGCTCCGGCGTGATGTGGGTGATGGCGCCGACGCCGCCCGAGCCGTAGGAGAGCTTGCCCGGATTGGCCTTGGCATAGGCGATCAGCTCCTTGACCGACTGTGACCGGCAGCGACGGATGCACCGCGATCGAGGTCGAGGTGGTGGCGACGATCGAGGCCGAGCGCGATGTCCTTGAGCGCGTCGTAGGCGCGGTTGTTGCCGCCCTCGCGCAGCACCAGCGTGCTGGTGCTGCCGACGAGCAGCAGGTGGCCGTCGGCCGGCTGCTGCGCCACGTAGTTGAGCGCGATCGAGGAGCCGCCGCCGGCGCGGTTCTCGACGATGATGGTGCCGAGCGCAGACTTGACCCGGTCGGCCCAGATGCGGCGCGATCACGTCGTGCACGCCGCCGGCCGAGGTCGGCACCACGAGGTGGATCTGCTTCGTCGGGATAGCCGGACTGAGCGCGGCCCGCGAGCGGTGACAAGAGCGCCGGCGAGCGCCGCCGATCCGCCCGTCAGAAAGTCGCGCCGTCGCATGGTCGTTCTCCAATCGTCATCGCGCGTAATTCTAGCGGGCCCGATGGACAAATCGAGTCTCGCCGCAGTTGAATCCTGCACCTCGCGCTCACATCCGTCCCGCCAGCGTGACAAGGTATCGCATGATCGATGCAACCCATGACCCGCGCCGCC
The DNA here is from genome assembly GCA_963745515.1 of uncultured Alphaproteobacteria bacterium. Lineage (GTDB taxonomy): Bacteria > Pseudomonadota > Alphaproteobacteria > Rhizobiales > Xanthobacteraceae > VAZQ01. Next base: position 652,485 of record CAVUXO010000001.1, on the reverse strand, counting down.
AAAGCTGGGTCGAAAGCGCCAACGGCCATCCCGACTTTCCGATCCAGAACCTGCCGTTTGTCATCTTCAGCGCGCGCGGCGGAAAGCCGCGCGGCGGCGTCGCGATCGGTGAGGAGATCGTCGATCTCGCGACAGGCTTGTGCCGCCGGGCTGTTGTCCGGCGCTGCGGCGGAGGCGGCCGAGGCGGCCTGCGGCCCGCTGCTCAATCCCCTGTTTGCGCTGGGGGCGAGCCGCGCCAGGCGTTGCGCGCGGCCTTGTCGGACCTGCTCGCGGCCGATGGTGGCGCACGCGTCCGCGTGCGAGCCCATGCGCGCCGGTGCTACTGCACAAGCTGGCCGACTGCCGGCTGCATCTGCCGGCGCGCATCGGCGACTACACCGATTTCTTCGCCGGCATCCATCATGCCACCAACACGGGCCGGATGCTGCGGCCCGACAATCCGCTGCTGCCGAACTACAAGTACATGCCGATCGGCTATCACGGCCGCGCCTCCTCGATCGTGCCTTCGGGCGCGCCCGTTCAGCGGCCGAGCGGCCAGCGCAAGCCGGCTCGGAGACCGATGCCGAGCTTCGGGCCGTCGCGCTATCTCGACTACGAGCTCGAGCTCGGCGTCTTCGATCGGGCCGGGCAATGCGCGCGGCGCGCCGATCCCGATCGGCGAGGCCGACGAGCACATCGCCGGCTTCTGCCTGCTCAACGACTGGTCGGCGCGCGACATCCAGGCCTGGGAGTATCAGCCGCTCGGGCCGTTCCTGGCCAAGAGCTTCGCCACCACGATCTCGCCCTGCGTGGTGACGCCGGAAGCGCTGGCGCCATTTCGGATCGCGCAAGTCGCAGCGTGCCGGCCGACGATCCGCGTCCGCTCGATTATCTCTGCGACGCGACGACCAGCCGGACGGCGCCTTCGACATCACGCTCGAGGTGCTGATCCAGACCGCCGGGCTGAAAGCGCAAGGCAATGCCGCCGCAGCGGCTGGCGCGCAGCAATGCGCGGCATCTCTACTGGACCGTCGGCCAGATGATCACGCACCACGCCTGCGGCGGCTGCAATCTCGAGCCTGGCGATCTCATCGGCACCGGCACCATCTCGGCCCCGACCGCGGATGGCTTGGGCAGCCTGCTGGAGCTGAGCCAGCGGCGGCCGCGAGCCGGTGACGCTGGCTTCCGGCGAGACGCGGCGCTTCCTCGAAGACGGCGACGAGGTGATCATGCGCGCATCCTGCGCGCGCGAAGGCTTTGTCTCGATCGGGTTTGGGGAATGCCGGGGAACGATAGGGCCAGCTTGAAGCAGTGCACTCCCGTTGTCGTCCCCGCGAAGCGGGGACCCATCGCCGCGTCGTTGCGATGTGGTGTGGCCAGCGAGAGATCGAAAGTTCAGCGGTTATGGGTCCCCGCCTTCGCGGGGACGACAGCGGATGGTTCCGTGGCAACGAAAGTTATGTGAGTTTCGCAAGCTCTTGCGCGGAAGCGACGGTTTGGGCAGCGACCTCACTTCACGAACTGGTCGGTGAAGAAGCCGTCGTAGGACTTTAGCGTCTCGTCTGGCTTGAGCAGCCCTGCCTCGACGTTGAAGCGCTCCGCGTTCTCGAAGCTCCGCCTTGGTCACGCCGCAGCGACGCGCGGCGTGATCTTGCGGATATCCTCGAACGCAGCCGCGAGCTGGCGATCGTCGAATTGCGCGAAACCGCTTCTTGAGCAGCGCCAGCGCCTCGTTCGGGCGGTCGAGCATGATGGACGACCGCCTCGCGGAAGGTCGCGCCGACGCCCTCGCACAGCGCCTTGCGCTTCGCGCAGGTGTCGGGCTTGGTCGCGACCAGCGTGTTGGCGAACGGCGCCAGGTCGGCCGGATCGCCGTCCGGGCCGCTCGCGACCATCACGGCCTCGCCGTCGAGCACCGGCTTCTGCACCCAGGGCGGCGCCATGGCGAAGCCGTCGATCTGCTTGGTTTGCAGCGCGGCCAGCATGTTGGGCGGCTGCAGCACCGCGATGCGGATCTCTTCCGGGTCGAAGCCTGCGCGCTTGGCGAGGATAGCGCACATAGGCGTGGATCACGGAATTGACCGCGTCGACCGCGATGGTGCGTGCCGCGCAGCGCCTGTGACGCGCTGCTCGACGGGTGCCTTGGGATCGAAGCCCGCCGCCAGCATCCTTGCGCAGAACGATCTGCACGCTCGGCCGGTTGATGGTGCTCGACGATGCCGAGCGAGCCGCTGTCCGCGCGCCGCCGCCCGCGTCACCGCACTGCCGGACGACTGGGTGAAGTCGGTCGCTGCCCGAGATCACCGCATTCATGGCGCCGATGCCGGAGATCTGCACGGTCTTGATGCTGGACGCCGTGCTTCTCCCACAGGTTGAGATCGTCGGCGAGATAGCCAAGGCTGAAGGCGAGCCCCACGACCGGCACCGCCATGACGCCTTCTTCGACCTTGGCTGCGGTCGTGCGCAGCGGCTGGAGTGCCGGCGAGGGCGGCCGTCGCGAGGACGGCTCCGATCAAAGTCGCAGCGGCGCATTGCTCTTCACCTCGCAGATCGCGACGTGCGCTACCGCAGCAGATCGCCCAGCACGTCCTTGCGCGTGGCGATGACATCGGGCGGCGTGTTGACGATCGAGTCGGCGATCACCTGCGACTCCTCGCCGGTCATCGGGCTGATATCCATCTTGGCCTTGTCGGCTTCGGCCAGGAACTGCGGGTCCTTCATGGTGGCGTCGAAGGCGCGGCGCAGGGCCTCGACCCGCTCGGGCGGCACGTCCGGCGTGGTGACGAGCGCGCGCGAGATCGCGGTCTCGGCCGACACGAATGTCATCAGCTTGCGGTCGACGCTCGTTGCTGGCGAGCTCGAGCAGCAGCGGCACGTCCGGCAAGCTCGGGATCGCGCTTGAGGCCGACCTGCACCAGGATGATGATCTTCTTCTCGCGCGATCCACTCCGGCTTGGTCGACTTCCACGAGGCCCAGGAGTTCGAGCCGCGGCCGTGCGACCTCGCCGCGCTCCATCGCGATGTTGACCTCGTTGCCGCCCGGATAGCCGGTGACGATCTTGAACTTGGTGCCGGCGAGCGTGTTCATGACCGTGGCGTAGATCACGCCCGCGGTGCCGGCGGGCGCGCCGACGATCAGCTCGCTTGGTCTTGACCTGCTCGATCTTGGTGATGCCGCGACGTGTACCAGGAATTGGTCACGTTGGGCGTAGCTGGTGGTGTTGCCGATCCAGCGGAACTGGCGCGTGTCGAACTCGCACGCCGTGCAGGTGCCGATCGCCTGCGCCGCCATCATGTTGGTCATGATCATGTGCACGCGTGGTGCCGTCCGTGGGGCGCGATCGTGGCGAGGTAGTTCGCCGCCTTGATGCCGCCGGCGCCCGGCATGTTCTGCGGCACGATGGTCGGCTCGCCCGGGATGTGGCGGCCGATATGGCGCGCGATCAGCCGCCCGCGGAAGTCGTAGTCGTTGCCGGCCGAGGTGCCGACCACGAGGTTGATCGTCTTGCCGCGGTAGAAATCGGCGACCGGATCGGCTTGCGCGGGCAATGCGCGACGCCAGATCGCGAGCGCAGCAGGAGCGATCGATCGATGCGGGTCGAGCGATCATGGAGCGCGTCCTCCGATGTTCTGTGCGATCTTTCGGTTGCCCGCAGTCGTCTGCTGTGGCCACCTGAAAACACGCGATGCTAGGGGAGATTGCCGGGGATTGCAAACTCGTTTGTCACCGATATTGCTTGTCTGGTATGGGTGAGGCGAATAGCCGCGCCGAGGGGCAAAGCGCAAGGCGCAGGGCGAACTAAGGATCATCGATGACATGCGGTTCCGCGCGTCGACCTGGATCGATTTCGGCTCCGGCGTTTCGTCGATCAGTTGCATCGGACCTCGGCGAGGTCGAGATCCATGCCGAGCCGGTCGCCTTGGCCGACATCAGCGCCATCATCGAGGCCTCGCCGAAGGCGACCCTGTTCAAGAATGCCGGACCGGAGCATTTCGAGATCGTCGGCGCGGTCGGCGGCAGCCGCCGCCGCTATGCGGCGGCCTTTGGCCTCGCCGACGAGCGCGCGCTGGCGCCGAATATGCGCGCCGGATGCAGAATCCGCAGAAGGCGTTCGAGATTCCGCAAGGCGACGCGCCGGTGCAGCAGGTCGTCCTCACCGGCGATGCCATCGACCTCACGCGGCTCCCGTTCCACGTGCAGCACCAGTATGACGGCGCGCCCTATATCTCGTCCGCGATCGACTACTCGGTCGATCCGGTGACCGGCAAGCGCAACGTCGGCTGCCGGCGGCTGATGCTGCGCTCGCGCACCACCATGCGCTCGAACCTCACGCAGATGTCCGACCTCAAGCGCATGTTCCTGGAAGCGGTCGAGCGCGGCGAGCATCTGCCGGTCAACTTCGCGATCGGGTCGCATCCGCTCGATTTCCTCGCCGCCTGCGTGCGCGTGTCCGTCGATCGACGAGTTCGACCTCGTCGGCACGGTGCGCGGCGCGCCGCTGCCGATGGTGCGCGCGGTGTCGAACGGCCTGCTTGGTGCCGGCCGACGCCGAGATCGTCGTCGAGGGCTATTTCGACAAGGCCGGCTACACCGAGATCGAAGGGCCCTACGGCGAGTTCCTCGGCTATTACGGCGCCGGCGCATGTCGATCCGGTGTTCCACGTCACCGCGATCACGATGCGCAAGGACGCGCTGCATCAGACCGTGCTGCATGGCACGCGTCATATCGCGCGCACGGAGCATTCGCACCAATGCGCGATCCTCACCGAGGCGCGCATCATGCAGATCCTTGAGCGAGGCCGGCATCGCGCCGGCCGCGGTCTATGCGGTGCCGAGCGCGAGCGGGCTCCTGCATGCGCGCGTGTCGCTGGCGCGCGAGCCGCGCAGGGCAGGCGCGCGCCGCGATCGCGGCGCTGCTTGCGATCCCGTTCCTCAAGCATGTCTATGTCGCTCGACGAGGACGTCGACGTGTTCTCCGACGACGACGTCGAATGGGCGATGGCCAACCGCTTCCGCGCCGACCGCGACCTCGTGCGTGGTGCCGGGCCAGATGGCATTCCCGATGGACGTGACGGCGGGAGCCGACCGGCTCACCACCAAGGCCGGTTTCGACCTGACCGGGCCGCTCGCGCGAGCGGCGTCGAGGCGAGGGTGGTGCGCGCGCCGCGGATCGATGCCGGCGCCGCGCTATCCAGACGGTCGAGCAGGCGCTCGGCGCGCGGCCGATGCATTTTACCGAGCTGATGGCGTCGCTCGGCAGCAAGGACGGACGCGAGATCGTGCTGGCGCTCGACGAGATGCGCGAACAGGGCGAGGTGACGCGCGGCGAGAATGGCGAATGGTCGTTTGAAGAAGGAGGGGGCGTAAGATGGCAGCGGTGAAAGACCCGGAGTCGGGGCTCGAATTCTACGAGCTGAGCCATCCGTGGGGCATGTATACGCCGATCTTTCCGGGCTACGAGGAGATCAAGCTCGAGCGCCTGACCTATCACGCCAAGCACGGCGTGATGACGCACAAGATCAGCACGATCTTCCACACCTCGACGCATGTGAACGCGCCGATCCATCTGTTGCCGGAGAAGCAGGCGGTCGGCGATCTCGCGCTCGATCGCTTCTTCGGCACCGGCGTGGTGCTGTCGATCCCGAAGGGCAAATGGGAGCAGATCGAGCCGGCCGACCTCGAAAAGGCCAAGCCCGCGATCCGCGGCCGACGACATCGTGCTCATCAATACCGGCTGGCACCGGCGCTATTCCGACAGCCAGGAATATTTCGGCCACGCGCCCGGCCTCTCGCAAGCGCGCGGCGGAGTGGCTGGTCAAGAAGGGCGTGAAGACTCGTCGGTGTCGACACCGCGACCGTCGATCATCCGCTCGCCACGTCGATCGGTCCGCATCGCAACGGCCCGCAGATCAAGTATCTGCTGCCCGAATACAAGAAGGCGACCGGGCGCGAGGCGATCGAGGATTTTCCCGAGTGGAATCCGGCGCACAAGACGCTGCTCGCCGCCGGCATTCCGACCATCGAGAACGTCGGCGCCGATCTCGACGAGGTCTCCGGCAAGCGCTGCACGTTCCAGGGCTTCCCCTGGAAATGGCACGAGGGCGACGCCTGCGTGATCCGGCTGGTCGCGATCTTCGATCCGTCCGGCAATTATCGGCTCGAAGTCGGGCGCGGGGGAGCTGAGCGCATCGAGCACGCACGAAGACCTGGAGTTCTACGATCTCACCCATCGCTGGGGCCACGGCATGCCGCAATGGCCGTCGCGCGCGAACCTCAACGTGCGCGTGGTCGAATTCCACGCCAAGGACGGCCTGCTGGTGCAGCAGTTCGAAGGCATCATGCATCGCGGCACGCACATGGACGCGCCGATCCATGTGCAGGAGAACCAGCCGACGCTGACCGGCTATCCGCTCTGGCGCTTCTTCGGCACCGGCGTCGTGGTGTCGATCCCGAAGGGCAAGTGGGGCGTGATCACGCCGAAGGATCTGGAGAACGCCGAGCCGAAGATCCGCCGGAACGACATCCTGATGATCAACACCGGCAGCCATCTCAACTACGGCGACAATCCCGACTACTTACGCCTATTCGCCCGGCCTCTACAAGGAGGCCGCCGAATGGATCGTCGAGCGCGGCGTCAAGCTCGTCGGCATCGACGTGCAGGCGCTCGATCATCCGCTCGGCACGTTCCTCGGGCCGCACGGGCCGGGGCCGGCGCAGCCGCATCTCGACGACGAGTACTTCGCCGAGACCGGCCGTCACATCATCGACGACTTCCCGCACTGGGAGCCGGCGCACAAGATCATGATGACGAACGGCATTCCGGGCATCGAGAACATCGGCGGCGACATCGACAAGATCACCGGCAAGCGCTGCACGCTTCTTCGCGTTCCCGTGGCGCTGGCCGGACGGCGAAGGCTGCGCGCTGCGGGTCGTCGCCGTGCTCGACCCGAAGCAGAGTTTTCGATTCGAGACGGGACGATGATAGATGTTTGTCGTGGGCCTCACGGCTGTCGTCCCCGCGCAGGCGGGGACCCATACCCCGTGAACGTGCGATGGAGCAATGCGTGCGAGATCTCGATCGCTGGTGGCTATGGGTCCCCGCCGGCTCGGGGACGACGCCGGAGAGTGCGGCTATGAATGGTGGAAGCAAACCATGATCTCCGAACAACTGCGCCATCCGCTGTCGCTGTTCGACAACAAGGGCAAGGTCGCGATCGTCACCGGCGCGTCCGGCGCCTTCGGGCGCGGCTGCGCGACTCGCGCTTGGCGCGCTCGGCGGCAAGCTCGTGCTTGCGTCGGGCACGCAAGGGCGAGCTCGACGAGGTCGCGGCCGAAGTGCGCGAGGTCGGCGGCGAGGTCGAAACCATCGTGCGTCGACCGGACTCGCTCGAGGACGCCAATGCGATGCTCGACGCCGCGCTCAAGCGCTTCGGCCGCGTCGACCAGCTCGTGGTCGCCTCCGGCATGAACAAGCCCGGGCTTCATCCACGACCTCGACTACGAAGACTGGCAGGCGGTGATGGACGCCAACGTGCGCGGCATCTGGTTCATGGCCAAGGCCGTCGGCACGCACTGGATCGACAACAAGCAGCGCGGCAAGGTGCTGCGTGATGTCGTCGGTGCGCGGCCGTCACGGCAACTATCTCGGGCTACACCGGCTATTGCGCCTCCAAGGGCGCGACCGACTGGCTCACCCGCGTGCTCGCGACCGAATGGGCGAAGCACGGCATCACCGTCAACGCGATCGCGCCGACGGTCTTCCGCTCCAAGCTCACCGCCTGGATGTACGGCGACGACGAGCTTGGCCAGCAGACGCGGGCGCGCTCGCTGTCGCGCATTCCGCTCGGCCGGCTCGGCGAGGTCGAGGACCTGATCGGCATGGCGGTCTATCTGCTCACGCCGGCGTCCGACTTCTGCACCGGGCAGATCATGTATGTCGACGGCGGGTACACGGCGGGATGATGCGTGTCCCGGGCGCAGCGCAGCACGACGTGGTGCGCTGCAGACCCGGGATCGTTACAAGCTCAGAATCTGGAAAGGTCCCGGATCAGCGGTGCACCGTTCCGCTTCGCTTCACGTTGCACCGCGTCCGGGACACAGCCATTGAGTTGATCGCATGAGCAACTTGAATATCGGCGTGGTTGGCGGCGGCCTGATGGGCCACGGCATCGCCTATCTGCTCGCGGCGGCGGGCCACACGGTGGGCGTCTTTGAGCCGTCCGCCGAGGTGCGGGCCTCGCTGCCGCAGCGGCTGCGCTCGATCGTCGATCTCCTCGGCGACGACACCGCGATCGCTCGATCGCATCACGGCGCATGACCAGCTCGCCGACGCGGTGCGGTACGGCGGCGTTCGTGTTCGAGGCGGCGCCTGAGAAGCTCGAGCTCAAGCAGCGCATCTTCGCCGAGCTCGAGACGCTCGACCGCGTCCGACGACCATCCTCGCCAGCAACAGCTCGGCGATCCCGTCGACCGAGATCGGCCGCAACCTGAAGCATCGCGAGCGCGTGGTCGGCACGCACTTCTGGAACCCGCCGCATCTCGTGCCGCTGGTCGAGGTGATCCAGACCGAATGGACCGCGGACGACGTCGTCCGCCGCACCATCGAACTCCTGCGCAGCCGCCGGCCGCAAGCCCGTCCACGTGCGCCGCGACATTCCGGGCTTCATCGGCAACCGGCTGCAGCACGCGCTTGAAGCGCGAGGCGATCGCGCTTGCTTGCCGTCGGGTGTCTGCGATGCCGAGACCATCGACACCGTGGTGAAGAGCGGCTTCGGCGCCCGCATGGCGGTGCTCGGCCCGCTGGAGCAGTCCGATCTCGTCGGGCTCGACCTCACGCTCGACATCAGCGACGTGCTGGTCGCCGACCTCGACCGCAGCTCCGGCCCGCATCCGTTCCTGCAGCGAGAAGGTCAAGGCCGGCAAGCTCGGCATGAAGACCGGCGAAGGCTTTCGCACCTGGACGCCGGAGCAGGCCAACGAGGTGCGCGAGCGGCTGCGGCGCTTTCTGGCCGAGCAGGCGAGGGCGTCAAGCGACGCGAAGCGTTGAAGCTGTGAAGCTTTCTGTTGTGGCACAGCATCTATCTCTGTCGTCCCCGCGAAGGCGGGGACCCATAACCACTAACCTTGCTGTTGTCGTAGGCCTTGCCAAGATCGCAAGCACATGGCGTATGGGTACCCGCCTGCGCGGGGACGACGCAGAGAATGGGGCGAGAATGGAGACAGATATCTAAGCCGCGCCCGCGCGCTTCTCTGATTGCGCGGTCGCAACCGGCTCGACGCCGCAGCCCGGCCCGTTCGGCACCGCAAGCTCGCCATCGACGACCTCGATGCCCGCGAACGGATCGTTGAACATGCGGCTGAACTCGCCGAGCTCGCAGGCATAGTCGACGCCCGGCAGCGCGGCGGCGAGATGGATCGCATGCGCATTGCCGAGCCGGGTGCCGACATGCGCGCCGAGGCGATACTTCACCTTGCCGGCCTCGCAGATGCGCGCGGCCGCGAGCGCATTGCGCAGGCCGCCGAGCTTCTGGATCTTGAGGCTGACCGCGTCGACGATGCGGTTCGAGACCAGCGTCATGATCTCGTCGATGGTGCCCGCGCCTTCGTCGGCCTCGACCGTGACCGGCACCGAGCGGGTGACGAGCGCGAGCCCCTTGAGGTCGTCGCGCGACACCGGCTGCTCGACCAGGTCGAGACGATATTGCGCCATGCGGTTGATGGCGGTGATCGCGTCCTTGGGCGAATAGGACTGATTGGCGTCGATGGTGAGATGGGCGTCCGTCGCCGACGCGCTCGCGGATCGCCTTGACGCGCGCGACGTCCTCGTCGACATCGCCATGCACCTTGATCTTGAAATAGCGGTAGCCCTGCGTCGAGGAGCTTCTCGGCGTTGCGCCGCCATCTCGGCCGGCGTCTTGATCGCCACGATGCGCAGCACCGGCACGCTTGTCGCGCACCTTGCCGCCGAGGAGATTGTAGAGCGGCACGCCGAGCGAGCGCGCGCAGAGATCGTGCAGCGCGCAGTCGATGCCGGCCTTGGCCTGGCTGGCGCCGACGAGCGAGCGGTCGAGCGCCATGCGGATCGCCTCGATTGCGAACGGGTCCTTGCCAAGCACATGCGGCTTGAAGCGCTCGAGCTCCGCCGGGAGCGACTCGAAGGTCGAGCCCATGTGCGGGGAGGAATTGGAATAGCCGTAGCCGACGTGGCCGCTGTCGGAGGTGAGCCGCACGATATAGCCGCGCGAGGTCGACGCGGTGCCGAGCGCAAAGGTCCAGTTCTTGTCCTCGAGCGGCATCACGCACGGCTCGAAGTCGACGGATGTGATGATCATGTTTTCCTCAGTGACTGACGCTCACCGAAACAACTGCTGGATGATCTTGTCGGTGCTCTCCAGCTGTTCCTTGAGTTTCTGCGGGCTGACGAAGTTCTCCTTGTAGCCGGCGCGCTTGGGCACGATGCTCGCAAGCTGCGGCGCCGACCTCGACATCGGGATGGGCGGGGAAATACTCGGCCTTGGCCATGATCTCCTGGCCTTCGCGGCTCAGGATGAAATCGGAGAGCAGCATGGCAGCGTGCGGATGCTTGGCGCCCTTGAGCACGGTGAGCGAGCCCGACGCGCTCGGCACCGGGTCCATGAGCTGCGCATTCACCGGCGCGCCCTTGCCGGCGCTGATCAGCGGGTGGTGGGCGTAGATGTTGATCGCGATCGGATATTCGCCGGCAATGACGCGATCGACCAGCGTGCGCGCGCTGCCGGAGGCGAAGTTGATGATCTTCTGCGCGGAAAGCTTGCGGAAATAAGCCATCGCGCGTTCCTCGCCCCAGGCGAGCCGCAGGTTGATCATGAAGAGATAACGGCCCGTATTGGCATAGGGCCACGCCATCTTGCCCTGCCACTGCGGATCGAGTGAGGTCCTCGTATGTCTTCGGCACCTTGTCGGCCGGCACCTGTTTGGTGTTGTAGGCGATGCTGAAATAAGAGAGCCGCGTGGGCGCGAGGTGGCCCTTGGGATCGAGATAGATCTTGGGATAGCTCGTCGAGCTCCGGCGAATAGAACGGCTTGCGTGAAGCCGGCCTCGACCGCGATCTCGCCGCCGCCTGAGCCTTCGAACAGGTCGGCGACCACGTTGTTGGCGCGCGTCTCGGCGGAGAGCTTGGCGAGCAGCTCCTCGGAGTCGGCGCGGTAGTAGGTCATCTTGATGAACGGATATTTCTTCATGAAGCCCGCAGCGAGCGGGCGCAGCATCTGGTTGACGATCAGCGCCGAGTAGAGAACGACTTGGCCTTCTTTCCTGGCGCCGTCGATGAGCACCTGCTGACGATCCGCGCCGCGGTAGCTGACGATTTCTTCCGGCGTCAGGGCGTGTGCCGATGGGGCGCCTGCAATCATGACGAGGGCAAGGACCATGGATGCGGGCGATCTCTTGGACATTTGCGTTATCCTCTCGACGGTCATGCCCGCGCTTGTCGCGTGCATCCACGTCTTGTTTTGCCCGCGTAAGAAAGGCGTGGATGGCCGGGACAAGCTCGGCCATGACGATGCTGATAGGGCACGGCCAGAGGCAACAGGCGCTCCTCACTCGGCCGCAGTTGCTTTTTGCAGCGGCGCGTTCGCGCGCAGCGGCGTGATGATCTCGTCCCGAATGGCGTGGACCTCGTCGACTGTCGGCACGAACTTCAGCAGGAACAGCTCGATGCCCATGTCGGCGTATCGCGTGAGCTGCTCGCGCACCTGATCAGGCCGTCCGATGCAGCCAGATTTCATCGCCGGGCCCACCCGCGACATCATCTTGCGCACATCGGCGTCCGGCTCATCCGGCGTGAGCAGGCGCTTCGCCCGCTCGACCGCGGCCTCATGGCTCGCCCCGAAGGCGACGAACGGATTGAAGGCGTAGCGGACCTTGCGCCCATATTTCGCGGCGCGCTCGGTCATGCCGTCGATGGCGGACCGCAGGCTCTCCTCGACGCCGGCAACGTCGGCGGCGTTCTTGTCATAGTCGAGGAACCACCAGTCCGCATATTTCGCCACCATCTCGAGCCCGCGCTCGCTCCGGCTGGCGGTGAAGATCTCGGGGAGCGACGAGGTCGCAGGCTTGAGCAGGAGCTGCGATGCCTTCACTTGAAAGAATTGCCCGTCGAACGAGAACGGCGTCTCGCTCCACATGCCGCGCAGCACGCGGATGAATTCCTCGGCGCGGATGTAGCGGTCGTCGCTCGTGCAGCAGGATGTCGCCGCCATACATCCGCGCCTCGACCTCGTTCCAGCCGGTCACCACGTTGATCGCCATGCGCCCGGTGGTCAGCCGGTCGAGGCAGGACGCCATCTTGGCGATCAGCGTCGGATGCCAGAGGCCGGGATGCACCGCCGGCATGGCGCGGATGTTGCGGGTCCAGGAGCTGATGGCGGCCGCCAGCATCCAGGCCTCGAAATCGGCGCCGAGATGGCGCTCCGCGTAGAGGCAGAGGTCGAAGCCCGCCGCGTCCGCTGCGCACAGCACGTCCCGGGCGAGCGTAAACGCCGGGTCGATCTCGCCGTCCGGCAGCGGACTGAGCGCACCCTTGACCGACCGCGTGATCTCTTTGGAACCCACTGTGACGTGTGGAGATGGCGCATAGAGACCGAACAGCATGTCTCTTTGCATGTCTGCCTCCTCCTATGGTTGCGCGCGGGCCGCCGTTGTTGACGCAGGGGCTTTGCCGGCTAATGTAGCCTCAAATTCTGCCCGGAGGGAGCTGAATGCCCAAGAGCCCGACCGTATCCGACGAATTCGCCAAGAAATTCGCGACCGAGAAGGACACGCCCTATCTGCGCTGGGTGCGCGACGAGGGGCTCGAGGTCATCAGCGCGCAATACGTGGCGAACCTGCGCACGGTCGAGCTCAAGCCCTGGCCGCGGCGCGGCGGCGCCGGCGTCTATCATCAACCACGACGCGTCGCGCACCTCCAACGATTGCTATGTCTGCGAGATCCCGCCCGGCCAGAAGCTTGCGCCGCAGCGCCAGCTGTTCGAGGAGATGATCCTGATCCTCGACGGCCGCGGCTCGACCAGCGTGTGGAACGACGCCGGCAAGCGCATCACTTTCGAGTGGAAGGCGGGCGCCATGTTCGCAATCCCGCTCAACTGCTGGCATCAGCATTTCAACGGCTCGGGCCAGGAGGCGGCGCGCTACGTCGGCGTCACCAACGCGCCGGCGGTCATGAACATGTATGACGACATCAATTTCGTCTTCAACACGGCTTACGATTTCAAGAACCGCTTCGCCGGCGAGCCCGACTATTTCACGCCCAAGGCGGAGAAGAACGGCTTCCTGCTGGTGACCAATTTCGTGCCCGATGCGGTCAACCTGCCGCTGATCAGCGCCAAGGAGCGCGGCGCCGGCGGCGGCCATATCCGCTTCAACATGGCGAAGGGCTCGATGTCGAGCCACATCTCGCAGTTCCCGGTCGGCACCTACAAGAAGGCGCACTGCCACGGGCCGAGCGCGCATGTGATCATCCTCACCGGCGAGGGCTATTCGCTGATGTGGCAGGAGGGCGAGGAGCCGCAGCGCTACGACTGGCAGGTCGGCACGCTGATCGTGCCGCCCAACAAATGGTTCCACCAGCACTTCAACACCGGGCCGACGCCGGCGCGCTATCTCGCCTTCAAGCACGAGGTCGCGCTGATCCGCAACGCGCAAGGCGTGCCGACCGCCTGGATCAGCCGGCGCGTCGGCGGCGACCAGATCGACTATGCCGACGAGCGGCCGGAGATCCGCAGCATGTTCGCGCAGGCGCTTGCCAAGCACGGCATGCAGCCGCGCATGGAGGACGCCTATCAAGCCGAGCTGCCGACCTGCCGCCGAAGCCGGCGCAGAGCGTGGCGGCGGAATAGGAGAGCATTGATGAGTGGCATCATCGACCCGCGCGAACGTGCACGCGCCCATGCGCAGACCAAAGAGGTCAATTTCTTCGCCGAGGCGGTGAAGGCCTCCGAGCAGTTTCGCAAGGACTATGCGGGCCGGCTCAACCTGGTGAAGGCCAAGGACATGCCGTTCGAGCGCTCGCCCGACGGCCTGATCAAGCACATCATCAACGAGAAGATGGACACCAAGGAGTGCTGCCTCGACATCTACATGCAGTTCCTGCCGCCCGGAAAGGCGTCAGGCAAGCACCGGCATCTCTCCGAAGAGGTGATCTACGTGGTCGAGGGCAAGGGCTATGATCTGCACTGGGACGTGAAGTTCGACGTCCACGAAACCATGGAATTCGAGTGGGACGCAGAGCCCAAGCGCTACGACTGGGAGCAGGGCGATTTCATCTACATCCCGCCCTATTGCATCCACAAGCACTTCAACGCCGATCCGGCGAACGAGGCGCGTATCATCGTGATCAACAGCCGGGTCATCAAACAGATCGGCTTCGACTGGTTCGACCAGCTCGAGAACGCGGAAGGATACTGACTTCTCCGTTATTGTTCCGCAACGGGAACCTGGAGCCTGAGCCTTCCCTCCGGCCGGGAACCCTACTATCTGTGATGATGGATCCCGGGCTCCCGCCTGTTGGCGTGCCCGGACTGACAGCGGATGGAGCACGACATGTGCGGCGATATGGACGACGACGAGAGCGAGCTTGAGGAGCGGCTCTATGCGCGCTTCCGGGCGCATGCGCAGACTCTGCTCAGTCAGCCGGCGCCACAGGAGCCGGCCGATCTCAACCAATATCTCGACAAGCTGTTTTCGGATGCGTTGAGCCGGATCCTGCGCGACGGCGAGCAGGGCGATCCCGCGCAACGCTATGAGCGGCTTGGGATGCAGCCTTTGGTGTTCGCGCGGCTGGCGGGCTTCCTGGCTGGCCACCTGACGCTCTCGGAAGACCCGCTGCGCAAGGTGATCGAGGCGATGATGATGGGCTATGGCGAGGCCGAGGCGTTGGACCACGCGCGTGGCCATGACCACGACCACCATCATGGCGACGTGCCGGCGCACGACCATCATCATTGATGTTGCGCACAGTCTATCGACCGTCATGCCCGGCTTTATGCCGGGCATCCACGCCTTTCTTGTCGCTTCAAAGACGTGGATGGCCGGGACGATAGCACGTTCACGCGCGTCTTCGACGCGCTATGCCCGGCCATGACGACGGAGAGGTGGGAGTGTGCGCCCTACAAATCCCCGGGCGGCACGAAGGTGAGCTGCTTCTCGGTCGGCACCTTGGGCGGCCATTCCGACGACCTTCTGGAACAGCATGTGCATGAAGAGGAACAACGGCTTCGCCTTCATGACGAGCAGGATGCACTCGTCGTTCTCCTCGTCGGAGAAATGCTGGTGCACGCAGGCGTTCTCCACGATCATGGCGTCGCCGGCTTCCCAGTCGTAGCGGCGGCCGTCGTGCACGTCGTGGCCCTTGCCCTTGAGCACGAAGAACACCGCGCTGTTCATGTGGCCGTGCTTGCTGGTCTTGCCGTGCGGCGCGTAGACCTCCATGTGGGTCTCGATCGACTGCGCGACCTTCACAGCCTGCGGGTTGATGATCTTCTTGCCGTAGCTTCCTGGCCCGCCCTTCCACTTGAGGTCGCGGGTGCGGTAGACGCGCGGCTGGCTGTAGAGCTCGTGCACCAGGTTGCCGTAGGTGCCTTCGAGCGCGCGCACGAAGATGCGATGCCGCGTCTTGCGCTCCCACACCACGTCGGCGAACGGATTATTGTGGCCGGGGCCGGGCTCGGCGGGGGCGGCGGGTTCGTCCTTGGCCATCGCGTCCTCTGATGGATTCACGCAGAACCTGGGCAGAATTGGCGCCCTTGTCAACGCTTTGGACAAGGCGGCCACAGTCGTGAGATATGCTGTTGTCACGCTGCCCGATGACAGGAGCCCGTTTCCGTGGAGTTCGACAATTCCTTCGAGGTGCCGTTGCCGCCGGCCGAGGCCTGGCCGGTGCTGATGGACATCAAGCGCATCGCGCCCTGCATGCCGGGCGCCGAGCTGACCGAGGTGGTGGACGACAAGACCTACAAGGGCAAGATCGGCGTGCGGCTCGGCCCGGTCGCGCTCACATTTGCGGGCACGGTGGCGTTCGAGGAGATCGACAACGCCAACCACAGCGCCCGCGTGAAGGCGCAGGGCACCGACGCCAAGGGCCGTGGCGGCGCCAATGCCACCGCCTCGTTCCGGCTTGAACCGGTGGCAAGTGGCTCGAAAGTGTTGGTGCACACCGATCTCGCGCTGTCGGGATCGGTCGCGCAATATGGCCGCGGCGTCGGTATGATCCAGGCGACCGCCGCGCAGATCATCAATCAGTTCGCGAATAACCTGAAAGCGCAGCTCACAGCCGCGCCGGTTGCTGCGCCTGGTGCTGTGGCGCCAGCGGCCTCAGCGCCCGCTGCCTCAGCGCCACCGCCCGCCGCCAAGCCGATCTCGGGCTTTGCCTTGATGGCCAAGGTGTTGTGGGAGGCGATCGTGCGGCTGTTCGGGGGAACGCCCAAATCATCTTGAGCGGGGCACGACTTTTGTTGTTGTCGCCCCCGCGAAGGCGGGGACCCCTACGACGCAGCTAAGCGATCGGGCACGGCCGGTGATGAACAACAGCGCTTGGTGGATATGGGTCCCCGCCTTCGCGGGGACGACAACTGAGAGGCGGTGCATAGGGACAACGGCCGAGAGGTCCGCGACGTCGTAAGTGCTTTCGGAAGATGGACTACGCCACCTTCTTCACGGCCTTGGCGATGTACTGCGCCACCAGATCAGCCGTCAGCACGACCTTGGGATCGTATTCCGGGCGCGTCCTCGATCTGCTCGAGATCGTTGAGGCCGGAATTCTTGTAGATGCGGTTGATGCAGGAGATCAGCCGCGCCGGGCGCGCCGGGTCGGCGTTGAAGTGCTGGTGGATGGTGCAGGGCGGAATGTAGATCACGTCGCCGGCTTCCCACTCGAAGCGCTTGATCTCGTCCTGCGGCTTCCACGTGATAGGTGTCGGTGATCTCGACGTCGCAGTCCTGGTGCAGGTCGTAGCCGTGGCCTTCGACCACGTAGAGGCATTCCTCCGCGAGGTGGCGGTGCTTGCCGGAGCGGCTGCCGGGCGGAATGATCTGCATATAGGCGTCGACCGTCTCCATGCGCGTGTTCATGCCGCGCGTTGAGCAGATGCTTGAGCAGGCCCTGCCGCGACATCTCCCAGGGCATTTCGTCAGGGTGCACGACCTTCCTGCGCTTCGCGTTGCGCGCGCGGCATGTCGGTCGCTTCCGTCGAGCAGGCTTTGATAGAGCTTGCCCTGGTACGCTGCCCGAGAGCCAAGTCTTTGATTCATCCCACGCCATCGTCAAACCTTTCCTCTGCGTTCCAGTCGCGGCGCGCCTTGCTCAGGCGTCGGCCTTCTCGTCGGTCGGGTGGTTGTAGTTCTCTTCCTCCTGCCGCGGGACGAAGTTGCCTTGCGTGGCCGATGGCGTCTTCGGCCGCTTCTCGACGGTGTGCTGGAACAGCATGTTCATGAACAGGTACATCGGCTTGGTCTTGATCACGAGCGCGCGCGCCGGCTCCTTGGCGCTGGCGTTGAAGTGCTGGTGCACGCAGTTGTTGTGCACGATCGCGACGTCGCCGGCCTTCCAGTCGTAGCGCACGCCGTCGTGGATCTCGTAGCCGTCGCCGTCGAGGATGTAGAAGGCGGCCTCGTTGACGTGGCCGTGCTTCTGCGTGGTGCCGCCGGGCGCGTATTCCTCGAGGTGGATGTGCAGCGTCTGCGTGAGGCCGTCCTCCGGCTCGACGTAGTGGCGGCTGAAGTGCTGCGGGCCGTCGTCGAGCTTGAGGTCCTTGCCCTTGATCACGCGCGGCATCGCGCGCAGCCGCGCCGAGCTCGTCCTTGAGGCTGTACTTGCCCTCGAGCGCGCGCACGAAGACGCGGTCCGTCCGGATCGTGCTGCTTGTCACCCATGGTGTCTCCTTTTCGTATGCCTTGTTCGATATGCGCCGCAGCTTAGCGCGCGCTGATGACGTCCTTGTAGAGCTTTTCCCACTTGTCGTTCTCGTCGAGCAGCAGCGCCGGATCGACGAACTTGAGCGGCATGTTCTCCGGCAGCGGCTTGACCTTCCCGTTGGTCGGAATGAAATCGCGCTTGGCAGGATCTCCTGTCCGTCCGACAGCAGGAAATCGATGAACAGCACCGCGGCGTTCGGATGCGGCGCCTTGCGCGCCATGCCGATGCCCTGCGGCCGCGCGACCTCGGGCGGCAGCCGACGCCAGTCGATCGGCGCGCCGTCGTTCTTGAGCTGCAGCACCTTGTAGAGATAGGTCGTGAGCGCGAGCGGCACCTCGCCGGAGACCACCAGGTTGGCGAGCAGCGTGTGGCCCTTGCGCACCGAGAGGCCGTTCTTGGTCACGATCTCGCGGAAGAGCTTGACGCCCTTCTCCTCGCCGAGCGTCGCCGACGACGGCGGAGAACCAGTCGTGGTCGTCGGCCTCGATGCCGAGCTTGCCCTTCCACTTCGGATTGGTGAGATCGTCGTAGGTCTTCGGCAGGTCGTCCTTCTTGATCGCGCGGGTGTTGTAGGCGGCGGTGAAGATCTGGACGCGGTCGCCGATCCATTCCCTGTGCGGGCGGATCGCCTGCGGCATCAGGTCGGCGAGCAGCGGCGAGCTGCACCTCCTGCAGCAGCTTCTCCCGGTGCATCGCCTCCATGGCGACGCCGTCGGTCTCGAACACGTCGACGTCGAAGCGGTTGCCGCGCGCCTCGGTGGCGGCGCGCTGGATGATGTTCTCGGAGCTGGCGCGCCAGACCTGGGTCTTGACGCCGTATTTCTTCTGGAAGGCCGTGGTCAGCGCCGTCATGTCGTCGACGGTGGCCGACGTGTAGATCGTCGAGCGTGCCTTCCTTCTTGGCGCCCTCGAGCAGCTTCTGGGTGCGGTCGGCGCCCTGGTAGGTGGCGATGTCGGCCTGCCCATAGGCGGCCGGGCCAGTGATCGCCAGGACGGATAGAAAAGCTAGCAATTGCAAAGGCTTGTGCGTGCCGATCCGGCTCGTCATCGGGACTCCCTGTCGGATGTGACGGATTGTCGCGAACCTAAGGACTTCGCGGCTGGCCTTGCAAGCGCGCCCGGCGGACGGCGTCAAGTCCGCCGCTTCACGGCTCCTTGGACGTCGATCAGCACGAATGCGATCCGGCAGGGCTCGGTTCCGCGGTTGACCCAGGCGTGGTTGGTGCCCTGCTGGATCAGCACGTCGCCGGCCTTGAGGTGGACCTCGCTGTCGTCGAGCAGCATGTCGATCTCGCCCTGCATGATGATGGCGTAGTCGATGGTGAGCGTGCGGTGCATCAGCGGGTGGCGCGGCGGCAGGCCCTTCCTGGGCGCGTGGTCGCCGATCTGCTTGTGCAGGTAGTCCTGCTCGAGCTGCTCGACCTCGGGCGGGGTCGGCGGGATGTCGATGATGCGGAACACCGAGCCGTTGTGCGGCGGCGCGATGCCGATATTGGTCGCCGCGCGGTCGGCGGTGCCGGAGATGTCGGCCGGCGTCTGATCGGTGACCCAGACGAGGCGCGAGGTCACGCTGCGGTTCGGCCGCACGACCTTGTGCGGATTGGCGCCGTCGAACAGCACCACGGCCTTGCCGTCCTTGTCGACCGTCGTGACGACGCGGCGGATGTCCTCGCTGAGCGGCATGCTTGCATTCTCCAGGCGTTGAATATGAAGGCGTTGTGAGCTGGGCCGTCCCTAGCCCAGTCGCCTTCGCGACGGCAAGCCCCGCTCGCCGTTACGCCTGATACACGCTGTTGCCGCCTGTCACCGTACGCACGATCTCGATGTCCTTGATCTTGTCCGGATCGACCGTGTGCGGATCGTCGGCGAGCACCACGAAGTCGGCGAGCTTGCCGGGCGAGATCGAGCCCTTGATCGCCTCCTCGTGCGAGGCGTAGGCGCCGTTGATGGTGAGCACGCGCAGCGCCTCGTCCACGCTGATGCGCTGGTTGGCGCCCCAGGTCTCGCCGTTCCAGCCCTTGCGCGTCACCATGCCCTGCATGCCCATCATCGGCGCGAACGGGCCGGGGCTGAAGTCCGAGCCGGCCGCCGCCGGAATGCCCGCGTCGGCGAACGAGCGATAGGCCATGCAGCGCTGCATCAGCGCTTCGCCGTAGAAACGGAACTTGTCCGAGTTGTAGTAGCCGTAGGAGGTGAACGGCGCCGGCACGGCGCCGATGGCCTTGATCCGTCGCAGCAGGTCCTCGTTGATCAGGGTACAGTGCGTGATCTTGGGGCGGAAGTTCGGGCGCGGGTAGAGCCGCTGCGCACGCTCGAACGCGGTCAGCACCATGTCGATGGTGACGTCGCCATTGGCGTGACAGTTGACCTGAATGCCGGCACGGTGCATGCGCTCGACCCAGGCGTTGAGATCGTCCTGCGTGGTGGTGACGTTGCCCTGATAGGGCGGCTCGACGCCGGGGTAGGGCACGCTGAGCGCCATGGTGCGCTCGGAGAACGATCCGTCGCAGGTGTGCTCGGCGGTGGCGCCGAACTTGATCCACTCATCGCCGAAACCGGTCGCGATACCCTTGGCGACCATCACATCCAGCATGTCGTCATAAGCCTCGTAGCTCACACGATGCAGAAGATCGCCGCGTGCGCGGACCTGCTGCAGCGCGAACAGGTCGCCGCCCTGATGATGCACGCTGGTGAGGCCGTAGCGGACGAACTGCTTGGAGATGAACGCGAGCGCATCGCGGTTACGAATGAGCGTCTGCTCCGGGCTGAAGGTCGCCCGTTTGCCGACATTGAGGAACACATTGCGGGCGCGGTCGGTTACGCGGCCGTTGAGCTCGCCATTGGGGTCGCGATCGAAGGTGCCGGCGGCGGAGTTAGGCGTGCTCTTGGTCACGCCCGCGAGCTCGAACGCCTTGCTGTTGTAATAAGTGGTGTGGCCGCCGCGGTGACGGACGGAGACCGGATGCTCGCGCGACACCTGATCGAGGTCGTGAACCGAAAGCGCGCGCTTGTCCTGCACCTTGGTGTCGTCGAAGAAGAAGCCTTCCACCCAGAAGCCCGGCGGCGTCGTGCGCGCGCGTTCCTTGAGCTTGTCGACGATGCTCGCAATCGTCACGAACTCGACCTGGTACGGATTGCCGACAATGACGTCGTACAACAGGATCGCGCCGGGCGCATGATTGTGGGCGTCGATGCACCCCGGCACGACCGTCATCTGCCTGGCGTCGAGGACCTGGGTGCGCCGGCCGGCCAGCGACTTGATGTCCTCGGTCTTGCCGATGGCCACGAACCGCCCGCCCTTGACCGCGAATGCCTCCGCCCGCGGCTCCAACGGATCGACCGTATAGACCTTGCCGTTGATCAGGATGAGATCGGGCTCTTGTGAGCTGATCTGCGCCAGCGCCTGGCTTCCGGACATGAGACCGGCAATACCGGCGCCCGAGAGGCCCATGAAGCGTCTGCGGTTCAAGCTCTGTCGTGCCATTGTGTCTCGCCTTCCGGGGGTTTTCGTGACAGGCAACAAGTTTTGCGCGCCCGGGCAGGCGCGGCAAGCCCCCGAAGTGTGCGGCGGATCAGCGACCGGAAAAGTCGAGTTGCGTTAACGACGCGCGGGCGTCAGTGCGACTTGACGAAGGAGATGATGGCGGAGACGGCAGGCCCGTCCTGCTTGAAGAAGCCATGGGCCCCCTGTGCGTTGCAGGGGTTGTTGCTCGGCTGGCCGGTGGTGTTGATCCATTGGATCCGGGCCTTGCCGCCGGTCCAGGCGACGAAGCGCGACGCGTCAGCTGGCGACGTGAACCGGCAAGCATCCTGACTGTGATGGACAACCAGAGTTGCTGGCAGCGCGCCCGGCGAGCCCAACGCGGCCATGACGCGAGAATGGATGCCGGAGACGAAGACCACGCCGCTTGGCCGCGCGCCTGACGCGAGCGCCGAGGCTACATCCACGGTGCCCTTGCTCATCCCGACCATGACGATCTTGCGGCCTTGCGCGATTTCCGCCGCCACAGCCTCGGCCGCGCTTGAGGGCGACGTTGTCATGATGGTGCGGATGCCTGCGCCCCGAAATCGGCCTTCGTTGCGGACCAGGAAATCGCCCGGAGTAATGCCGCTTGATCCGGGCATCAGCACTGCCACATTGGCCGCGCCGGCAGGACTGGTTTCGCCAAGGCAGGCAACGACAAACACGCTCGCGAGGAGTACGCTGCGAGTCATCGGACACTCCATCACTTTACATGAGGATACACACGCGAGGCTTTAGAACACCTGCTTCAGAACGCTTGGCTTCAGAATATCATGCCTCAGAACGTCGACTTGAGCTTGAGATGGTCGAGGCGGTTGATCGACTTGATGTCGACGTGCTGCATCGTGTTGTTATTGCGGACGTCGAGCCCAATCACGGCGCCAGCGTCGCCTTTCGACCAGACCTTGCGATAAAAATCGGGAAGGGTCGTGGTGGCCTCGCCGTTGACGCTGATGATCACGTCGCCGCGCTTGATACCAGCCTTATCGGCCGGTCCGCCGGGCGTCACCCGTCCAACCATCAGCCGCCCATGCGTCTCGTCGGCGTTCATGCCAAGCCACGGCCGTCCCGGCCCCGAAGGCCGTCCCTCGGTCAGGAGGTCGCCGAGGATCGGCGTCAGCCGGTCGATCGGCACGAACACATTGCCGGGGTTGTTTTCCTTGTTGCCGGCGGCGTCGCCTACGATCAGCGAGCCGACGCCGATGAGCTTGCCCTCGCGGTTGATCAATGCGGCGCCGCTCCAGGACGGATGTGGCGGCGAGGTGTAGATCGCCTCGTCGAGCAGGTACTCCCAGTTGCCGACGAACTCACGCTTGCTGACCACGAGCGTCGGAACAACCATGCTGGCGCCGCCGCCGCTTGCGACCACTACGACGTCTTTCTCTTTGACGTCAGCGATCTTGCCGAACGTGAACGGCTTGATCTTGAGCGGCTCGATCGTGCGCAGCAGGCCGAAACCGGTCTCGTGATCATAGCCGACGACGCTCGCCGGAATGGTGCGCCCGTCGTTGGTGATGACCTCGGCCGCATAGGCCTCGACCATGAGATAGCCGATTGTCAGGACGAGCCCGTCGGAGTCGATCAGGATACCGGTGCCCTCGCGATCGCGCCCGAGTCCCTGCACCGTGCGACCCTCGGGATTGATGTGGGTCTTAATCTTGACCACCGCCGAGATCAGATCCTCGAGCGACGCGGTTTCGGCTGGGGCGGGGATGCTCAAGAGCGAAGCGGCGAACACAGCCGCGAGCAGCGACTTGAGTAATCCGGGGACTGGACGCAAATTCAGCCAACCAACGTTGCGCATGAATGCTCCTCCACGTCGGCGCCGCCGGCTATGTTCGCCGACGGGGGACAGCGCGCAGCCAGTCCTTGGCCGCGACGAGTCAACCAAAGATAACAGGTCCTCTCGGCCCCGGCGACGAGAGTTAAGCCCAATAAATAAGCCATTCACAGAGATGATTGTAAATTGCCCAGGGCCGGCATTTTCGAGTGAGCAGGTCTGCTGCGGAGTGCGAGGGGCGGGTGCTCGACTTTGATCCGATGGATCGGACGGGTCTAACGTTTTGTTCGAGCATGATCTTTTCCGAAATCGATGCCCCTTTCGGATCAAGCTCTATAGCCTCGCCCGCTCGACCTCGTCCTTGAGGTGCCCCCAGATGCCGTAGACGATTTGCCCGTAGCGCGGGTCGTTGCGCAGCTCGAGCACGTTGCGCGGGCGCTCGAGCGAGACATCGATCACGGTCTTGGCGCGGCCCGGGCTCGCGGTCATCACCATGATCTTGTCGGCGAGCGTCACGGCCTCATCGACACTGTGGGTGATGAACACCACGGTCTTCTTGTCCGTTTCCCAGATCCGCAACAGCTCCTGCTGCAGGATGGTCCGGTTCTGCTCGTCGAGCGCGGAGAACGGCTCGTCCATCAGCAGCACCTCAGGGTCGTTGGCGAAGGCGCGCGCAATCGAGACGCGCTGGCGCATGCCGCCCGAGAGCTGATGCGGATAGAGCTTGGCATAGCGTGTGAGTCCGGTGCGCTCGAGCCAGTGTGCCACCGCGGCCTCGATCTCGGCCTTCGGCGCCTTGCGCATGCGCAGTCCGTAGGCCGCGTTGTCCCACACCGTCATCCAGGGAAAGATCGAGTCGCCCTGGAAGATGATGGAATATTGCGGCCGCCCCGGCGCGGGATCGGCGATTGTCGCTTCGCCGCTGGTCACGGTCTCGAGCCCGCCGAGAATGCGCAGCAGCGTGGTCTTGCCGCAGCCGGAGGGGCCGACGATGGCGAAGAACGTGCCTTCCTCGATGTCGATCGACACGTCGTCGATCGCCACCAGATTGCGGAACCGTTTGATGAGATGGTTGATGCGGATCTTGACCGGGCGCCGCGGCGCCGGATGGGCGGCCACGCTCATGTGTCCGCTTTCCATCGGATGACCAAGCGCTCGACCTCGCGCAGCAGAATGCTGATGCCGAAGCCGATGAGCGCGATGGTGAACAGGCCGACATACATCTTGGCGACCGCGAAGGTCTCCCAGGCGCTCCAGATCATGTAGCCGAGCCCGCTCTTGGCGCCGACCATCTCGGCGACCGCAATCAAAATGAGTGCGAGGCCGGCGCCGAGCTTGATGCCGGTCATGATGAACGGCAGCGCGCCGGGGAGCGCGATGGTGCGGAAGGTGTCCCAGCGGCTCGCCTTGAAGCTCCTGCCGACGTCGAGATAGATCGGCGGGATCTGCAGCACCCCCGCGGTCGCGTTGATCGCGATCGGAAAGAACACGCCGATCGCCACCATCACGACCTTCGACATTTCGCCGAGCCCGAAGATCAGCAGAATGAACGGCAGGATCGCGCTCTTGGGGATCGGGTAGGTGGCGACGATCAGCGGGTCGATCAGCGCGCGCACCGGCCGCGAGATGCCCATGGTGATGCCGATGAGGATGGCCGGAATGCCGCCGAGGAGGAATCCGAGCAGGATGCGCTGCAGGCTGATCAGGACGTGCTCGATCAGCTCACCGCTCATGATCATTCCGGCCATGACGCCGATGATGCTCGACGGCACCGGGAAGAAGCGCACGTCGATCGAAGCCCAGCCGGCCGGCGATCTCCCAGATCAGCAGAAGCCCGAGCGGGGAGGCGAAGCTCATGATGCGCTCGCGCCGGCGTGCCGACAGCCGCGCCTGCTCGCCGATGTCGATCAGCTCGGTTTCGGGCGCGCTCGACTTGGCTTTGCTGCGGATCGCGCTGTCCTGCGCGGTCATGCGATCCCTCGATCTGAGCTGTCTGTCACCGGACTGTCCCCCATCGCCATGGCCGGGCTTGTCCCGGCCATCCACGACTTCTTGATGAGCGGAAGTCTAAGACGTGGATGCCCGGCACAAGGCCGGGCATGACGGGGCAATGCAGTGCCAATCCTCTATAGAACGTCGGTGGACACGCCCGCTGCTCACCTCCACGGATCGACCGCGACATGGATCGCGCCCGGCTCGCCTTCGCCGCCGACCGTGTGCAGCGCGCGGTCGGTCTCGGCGAGCGGAAACACATGCGTGCACATGCCCTCGAGCGGGTACTTGCCGCCGGCGATGATCCCGAGCGCCAGCTCGACGCTCTCATAGCTGTGGCCGCGCATGCCTTTGACGGTGAGGAAGCGCGTGATCAGCAGATCGCTGTTGAACTCCGGCACGGTCTTGAACTTGCGTCCGCCCAGGATGATGCGGCCGCTCTTGCGGGCCAGCGTAAATCGCGCTCACCACGGTCGCGGGCCCGCCTGATGCGCAATCGATCACCAGATCGGCCATGTCGCCGCCGGTGATGTCGCGCACGGCGTCGCGCAGGTCCTGCTCCTCGACATTCACGGTGTGGGTTGCGCCGAGCTGTTTGGCGAGCGCGAGCCGCGGCGCGTCCATACCCAATCCGCTGACGATGATCGCGCCGGCGCCGGCCTCCTTGGCGGCGACCGTGCAGGCGAGGCCCTGCTGGCCCGGCCCCTGGATCACCACCACCTCGCCGAGCTTCACGCCGCCCTGCAGATAGGTCCATTCGACGCCGTTGCCGAGCGGCAGCGCGAGCGAGGCGAGCTTGGCCGGCACATGGTCGGGCACGCGGTGGAAGACGGCGTTGGGGTGCAGATACTGATACTGGCTGTAGCCGCCCCAGAGCGACGGCGCGACCGCGATCGGCGTCGAGCCGTAGCGGATGGTCGGATCGTCCGGCGGCCGGTTGAGCGTGTCGGTCTCGTCGCAGAGCCGGAAGTCGCCGCTGCGGCAATAGCGGCAATGGCCGCACGGCAGATATTCCTCCAGCGCGACGCGGTCGCCCTCCTTGATGCCGAAACGGGCAGCGGCCGCGGCGCCAAGCCTGGCCACATGTCCGACCGCCTCGTGCCCGAGGATCAGCGCGCCGCGTGCCTTCGGATATTTCAGATAATAGGGCCAGTCGCTGCCGCACACGCCGCAGAGCTCGACGCGCAGAAGCCCGCCGTCTGGCGGCAGATCGAGGTTCCTTGAACGTGCGCACTTCGGTGCGCCGGATGTCGTAGGACACCGCTGCCGCAATCTCGTTCACGGTCGCACCTTTCCCCGTGCTACTTGCTGACGGTGATCTTCTTGCCGTCCTCGAGCGCCGCCTTGGCGCGCGCGACGACCTCCGGCGGGCTTTGATAGAGGCGCTCGATCAGCGCGGCGATGTTGGTTCCGCTGACCGCGTCGGTCTCGAGCGTCTGGCGTTTTGCATCGGCAAGATACTCCGGGTCCTTCACGGTCGCCGCGAGCGCCTGCCGCAGCGCCCGCACGCGCTCGGCTGGAACGCCCGGCGGCGCCACGACCGGATAGGCCATCTCCTGGCGCGAGAAGATCAGCTCCAGCACGCCTCTGTCCGTTTCGGTCTTGGCAAAGTCCAGCACCAGCGGCGCCGCGCCGAGGTCGGGATGTTTCCTGGTGCCGAGCTGGACCAGGATGTTGATCTTGTGCTCGCGAATCCAGTCCGGCTTGCCGGCGCCCACGGTGCCCCAGGACACGCCGGCCGTTCCGTCCGTCTCGCCGCGCTCCATCGCCAGGAGAAAGTCGGTGGCGCCCGGATAGCCGGTGACGACCTTGAACTTCGTGCCGAGCACGCCGTTGAGGATATAGGGGAAGATGACGCTGTCGGCGCCCGAGCCGGTGGCGCCCACCACCATCTCGCGTGCGCGCACGTCGTCGAGATTCTTGAATGGCGTGGTGTGCCAGGACAGCACCATGCTCACGTCGGTGCCGAGGCTGCCGATCCAGTTGAACTTGCGCGCGTCGTACTGCACGCCCTGGTCGTCGAGCAGCGGCTGCATTGCGAGCCCGCGCGCGAACATGCCGATGGTGAAGCCATCCTTGGGTGCGGCGTTGTAGAGAAAGTTCGCCACCCGCATGCTGCCGGCGCCCGCCATGTTCTGGGGCACCACCGTCGGATTGCCGGGCAGATGCTTGCCGATATGGCGGGCAAGCGTGCGCATATAGATGTCGTAGGCGGCACCCGGCGAAAAGCCGACCACCAGGTTGATCGACTGCGCGGCGGCGGGTGCGCTTACGGGCATAGACAAGAGCGCGACAAGCGCGGCTGTCGTCGTCCACGCCTTGGGCATGCCATGAGGCCTGATTGTTATGGTCATTGGTGTTTCCTCTCCCGGACCATGTCATAGGGCGCAAGCGGGCGCGCCTGCAAGCGCCCGTCGGTCGCAGTGCGTCAGGTCAGAAGTGAATGGCAGCCGGGCAGAGGGCTTGTGATCAGGCCGCGCGCGCGTGCAACGCCATCGCCACGAGCGCAATGCCGCCCATCAGCATGTTGATCCCCACCAGCAATCCGATCGCCCAGGCGGCCGTGCCCGGAAACCCGGCGAGAATGAGTATCGCGAGGACGATATCGACAGCACCGCTCGCCAGCATCCAGCCCCAGCGCCCGCTGAACTCGCGCCGGTGATCGAGCGCGTACATGATCGAGACCGCGCCCTCGATCAGGAAGAAGATCGCAAGCCCAAGCGTCAGCGACAGCACGCCGCCGAACGGCCACCATAACAGCGCCGCGCCGGTGGCAATCGCCAACAGTGCCGACAGTAGGGACCACCAGAAGCCGGGCAGCTGCCGCATCCAGATGGTGGTCGCGAGCCCGAGAATTCCGCTCAGTAGAAACAGCCAGCCGAGCAGAACGGTGACCGCGAGTGCTGCGGCTCCCGGCACGATGATGGCAATCGCGCCGAATGCGATGAGCATGAGACCTTCAACAAGGAACAGCACCCAGTGCCGGCGGATCGATCTGAGCAAAAGATCGCCCGGTTGCTCCGGTCCGGTTTCGATCGAGGACATCGCTGGCACTCCTGCGGTTGGGTGAGGCCAGAATGCCTGAAGTCAGGTCATTGTTCCAATGCTTCGGAACACCTGCCTCGGAACGTGTGGCCCGCGTACAGCCGCCACCGCAGCATGAACTACGATGCCAAATTGTGCTTTGCGATCGGGCGCTCGGATACCGGCTGCGTTTCGGCGGCTGCGCCGTCATCTTTGCTCGCTGCTTCAAGTGCGACGCCAAGGGCGTGGCCGATCATGACCAGCACGGGGCCGCTGGGCGCCGCGTCAGCAAGCTTCGCCGCGATGGTCGCAATCGTCGCGTTGACCACCTGCTCATCCGGGCGGGTCGCGGACGCGACCGCGATCGCCGGCGTGTCGGGAGCGATCCCGTGCGCCAGGGCGGTGGCTGCAAGCTCCGCCAGCGTGCGCTTGGGCATGTAGACCACGGTGGTGGTCGACGGATCGGCGACGCTCCGCCAGTCAATGTCGGAAGGCAGGCGGCCGTTCGCGCCATGCGCCGTGATGTACTGCACGCGCCGCGCCAGCTCGCGCTGCGTGAGCGAGACGCCGAGCCGGCTCGCGGCGGCTTGCGCAGTCGTGATACCGGGCACGACCTCGACCGGAATGCCGGCGGCCCGACAGGCGGCGATCTCCTCGCCAGCGCGGCCAAAGATCATGGGATCGCCGCCCTTGAGCCGCACCACGCGCTTACCGGACTTGGCGAGCGAGATCATCATGACGTTGATCTCGTCCTGCCGGCACGACGGGCCGTAGCCGGTCTTGCCGACCATCATCTTCTTGGCCTCGCGACGGGCGAAATCGAGGATCGCGGGCGCGACCAGATTGTCGATCAGGATCACGTCGGCTTCTTGCAGCGCGCGCACGGCCCGCAGCGTAAGAAGCTCGGGATCGCCCGGGCCGGCACCGACCAGCGTGACCGAGCCGCCGGCGTTGCTGTGTGGCTTATTGTTGAACGCGGGCATGGATCAGCATCCGTTTGAGCTCCGGCAGGCACGAGCCGCAATTGCTGCCGGCCCGTAGCGTCTTGCCGATATCGGTCGATGGTTCGCACCGTGCCCGATTGCACCGCGCTGCGCACCGCCTCGACGCCGACGCCGAAGCAGGCGCAGACGATGGGCTCGCTTTCGACCATCGCCTGGGCGGCGATCGTGATTGGAGTGCCGTCCTCGGCGTCGGTTGCGGTCAAGGCGGGCACGGCCGCATTGGCGGGCGCGAGGCAGATGCGGCCACTGAACTCGCCTTCAACGAAAGACGCAGCGTGGTAGCTCTGGCCCTCGAGGCGTTCCGCCAGCCGCGCGTCATGGCCGAGCGATTGATGGGCGAAATCGTGCCACAGCATCGGCCCGCGATTGGTCGCCAGCCGATATTCGATGCCGGCCGCCGACGTGACACGCGCCCACCAGGTTTCTTCCGGTAGCGTGAGTGGCGCCTGCGTCTCGCGCAAAGCCACGCAGCGAGAACGACACCGGCGCGATCGCGGCTGGCGTGGCCTTGGCTTCCGGCTGGCCCGAATAGGGATCGGTCTGCGCCGACACCAGCTCGCCGACGCGGGCGCAGGAGGCGGTCTCGTCGCTCCAGTGGATCGGCACGAACAATGATCCGCGGCGCTGGTTCTCGCTCACCATGACCTTGAGGATGCAGCTCCCGTGCGCGGTCGCGACCCGCGCGAAGCCGCCGTCGCTCAGGCCGAAGGCCTCGGCGTCAGCGGGGTTCACTTCGACGAACGGCTCCGGCAGATGGGCGGCGAGCCGCGGGCTCAGGCCGATGCGCGTCATCGTGTGCCACTGGTCGCGGATGCGGCCGGTGTTGAGGCGCAGCGGATAGGCTTCCGACGTTGCTTCCTTCAGGGCTGGCGGTTCCGGTGCGATGAAGCGAGCCTTGCGATCGGGCGTGAAGAAGCCGCCATCGGCGAAGAAGCGCTGTTCGGACGCCCTGTCACCGGGCCTGTCGCAATTGCGCAGCGGCCATTGCACGGGCGCGAGCGCGTCGTAGTCCTCATCCGAGATCGCGGCGAGGCCGCCGATATCGAAATCGCGCGTGCCGTCGTTCTCGAACGCCGAGAGCGCGGCGTGCTCGCGGAAGACGTCGGCGGGCGAGGTGTACGCGAACGCCTCGGCGAAGCCCATGCGCCGCGCCACGTCCGAGACGATCCGCCAGTCGGGCCGTGCTTCGCCCGGCAGCGGCAGGAACGCGCGCTGTCGCGAGATGCGGCGCTCGGAATTGGTGACCGTGCCGTCCTTCTCGCCCCAGGCGGCGGCCGGCAGCAGCACATGCGCGCCCGCATTCACGGTATCGTTCGAGAGCACGTTCTCGGATACGACGAACAGATCAAGCTGCTTGAGCGCCTCGCGCACGGCGCCGGCGCGCGGCAGCGACACCGTCGGATTGGTGGCCATCACCCACAGCGCCTTGATCTCGCCGCGTGCGATCGCGTCGAACATCGCGACCGCCTTCAGACCTTCGCGCTCGGCCATGCGCGGCGCGTTCCAGAACCGCCGCACGCGGTCGATTTCAAGTGGCGTGAAGCCCATGTGGGCGGCGAGCTGATTGGCGAGCCCGCCGACCTCACGCCCGCCCATGGCATTGGGCTGGCCGGTGAGCGAGAACGGTCCCGTGCCGGGCCGGCCGATGCGGCCGGTGGCGAGATGGCAGTTGATGATGGCGTTGACCTTGTCGGTGCCCTGCGCCGACTGGTTGACGCCTTGCGAATAGCAGGTGACGACGCGCGCGCCGGCATAGAACAGATCGAAGAAATACTGCGACGCTCCCCTGCGTCAGCCCGGTCGCGCGCGCGGTTGATGCAAGATCGGGCGCGATCTCGTGCGCGCGGCGCATAGGCCTCCGCAAAGCCGAGTCGTGTGCTCGCTCACATAGTTCTGGTCGACCGCGCCGCGCCGGATCAGATCGACAAGGAGGCCGCAGAACAGCGCCGTATCGGCGCCGGGCGCGATCGGCAGGAACAGGTCGGCTTCTTCGGCGGTCACCGTGCGGCGCGGATCGATGACCACGATACGTGCCCCGCGCTCGGCCTTGTTGCGCAGCATGCGCTGGAACAACACCGGATGACACCAGGCGGCGTTCGAGCCGACGAGCACGATCAGGTCGGCCTCGTCGAGATCGCTGTAGGTGCCGGGCACGGTGTCGGCGCCGAAGGCGCGGCGATGGCCGGCAACGGACGATGCCATGCACAGGCGCGAATTGGTGTCGACATTGGCCGAGCCGATGAAGCCCTTCATCAGCTTGTTGGCGACGTAGTAGTCCTCGGTCAACAGCTGGCCGGAGAGATAGAACGCGACCGCGTTGGGTCCGTGACGTTCGACGATGTCCCTGAAGCCGTCGGCGACGCGGTCAAGCGCGCTGTCCCATGACACGCGCGCGAGCGTGCCGTCGTTCTGCCGCAGCATTGGATGGAGCAGCCGGCCGCCGAGCCCGAGCGTCTCGCCGAGCGCCGAGCCCTTCGAGCAGGTGCGGCCGAAATTCGCCGGATGCTCGGGATCGCCCTCGACCGCTGCGCCGCCGCGCCCGTCCGGCGTGATCAGAAGCCCGCAGCCGACCCCGCAATAGGCGCAGGTCGTGCGGATGGGCGGTTCTGGCTGTGCGGGCGCGTTCATCGACGAGCGCCCTCAGCGGGCGAGCAGCACGCAAAGCGCGTGCATTGGTTGATCGCGTTTGCCGCTTGCTCCACCTCTCCCCGCAGGGGAGAGGTCGACCGCCGAAGGCGGTCGGGTGAGGGGGTTTGGGACTTCTCGATAGACCGTAACCCCCTCACCCCAACCCTCTCCCCTGCGGGGAGAGGGAGCACGCCGAGTCTGCTGCACGTTGAGTGGCCAACTCATGTGTGCCTCAATACACGTCCTGCTGATAGCGGCCGCTCTTCTTCAGGTCGGCGACGAACGTCACTGCGTCGTTGACCGAGCGCACGCCATAGCTCGCGACCACGTCGATCAGCGCACGCTCGACGTCCTTGGCCATGTGCTTGGCGTCGCCGCAGACATAGACGTGCGCGCCTTCGGCGATCCAGGCCCACAGGTCACGGCCGACCTCGCGCATGCGGTCCTGTACGTAGATCTTCTGATCGCCGTCGCGCGACCAGGCGAGTGTGAGGCGGGTGAGCACGCGCGCGGCCTTCATGCCGGCAAGCTCGTCCTCGTAGAAGAAGTCGTAGTTGCTGCGCTGGTGGCCGAAGAACAGCCAGTTGCGGCCGGGCGCCTTGGTGGCCATGCGCTCGTGCAGGAAGGCACGGAACGGCGCGACGCCGGTGCCCGGCCCGATCATGATGATCGGCACGGCGGGATCGGCGGGCAGCGCGAAGGCGTGCGCCTTCTGCACATAGACCTTGAGCGTGTCGCCGGACTTGATGCGGTCGGCCAGGAAGGTCGATGCGACGCCGAGCCGCGCGCGGTTGTCGATCTTGTAGCGCACGGTATCGACCGTGAGCGCGAGGCGCTTTCGATCGACCTTCGGCGAGGACGCGATCGAATAGAGGCGCGGCTGCAAGGGATCGAGCGCCTCGATGAAGGCCTCTGGATCAGGGCGCACGCCCGAGAATTTCTGGATCGCGGCGAGCACGTCGAGCGTCGCGGCGTCGCCATCCGGGTCCTCGCCGGCTGCCAGCGCCTTTGCCTTCTGCCGCCGTTCTCCACCGGCGATGTAGGAGAAGAGCTGGAACAGCATGTCGGGCGCCGGCCCGAGCGATACGCCGTCGATCAGCACATTGCGCAGCGTGCGGCCGCCGATCGGGAAATCCGGCGGCGCGTTGAGGGCCGCGATGACGGCATCCGCCAGCGCCGGTTCGTTGGTGGGGAAGAGGCCGAAGGCGTCACCGACCGTGTAGTCGATCTTGTCGCCCAGATCGAACTCGATGTGCCAGGTCTCCTTGGCGGAGCCTTCCTTGTTGAGGCGCGTGCGCGAGAGGAACGTCGCCTCGGCCGGGTTATCGCGGGAGCATCCCGGCGCGGCCGCCGGTGCAGCCGTAGCATCGGCAACCGTCGTCGCGGACATCGTCGCAGCGGGCGCGGCGCTGTCCAGCTCCTGGGAGAGCGTCTTGAGCATGCGGGCGGTTTCTTTCCCGCCGGGCACGCAGAGATTCTGCCGCGCTTCCTTTTTTGAAAAGAGCGCCTCGGAATAGTCCTGACAATTGTATCCGCATTGTCCACAGTCCTGTTGCGCCATCGCAGCCATCATCCGCCGGCGCAGCGGACGACCTTGCGCGAGCTTCATACGTTCGGCGAGCGGCAGCGTCTGGTCGTGCCAGGGCGCCTCGCCGTCATCGCCATCGCCGGTGGGCGCCACCATCCCCGGCAAGCTCGGCATCAGTGCCGCCGACTCCGCCTGCGATAGCGGCTTGATGCCGGCGCCATCGAGCGAAAGGAGGCCCGCGAAGAAGCCGTTGAGCCAAGTGCGCTGCTCGATCGTGAACGGCGCGCTTTCGGGAATGAGCTCGGGGATTGGGGGGCGCGGGGCGATGCTCATGCGGTCGTCTCTGCCATGGTCTTGAGCGCGGCAGTGTCATGCCGGCGCGCGAAATCGAGGAACGTCTCCTCCGCGCTTGCACGGTGGGCGAGATAGCATTTGAGCAGCCGCTCGACGTGCGCGGGCGCATCCTCCGCCTTCACGTCGCGGATCACCTCGCGCGCGAGGCCCGCCTGCGGGCCAAAGCCGCCGCCGACATGCAGGTGATAGCCTTCGACGGTGTCGCCATCGTCCGAGGTCGCGACCTTGCAGGCAATGAGCCCGATGTCGCCGATATAGTGCTGGGCGCAGGAATGATGGCAGCCGGTGAGATGGATGTTCACCGGGCTGTCGAGCTCGACACGCGCCTCGCACCAGCGCGCAATATCTTCCGCATGGCGCTTGGTGTCGGAGGCTGCGAAGCGGCAGCCGACATTGCCGGTGCAGGCGATGAGGCCGGCGCGGATCGAGCTCGCGCTGGTCGAGAGCCCAAGCGCTTCGATGCCGCTGACCGCGTCCTTGATCCTGTCGGTTGGCACGCCGGAGATGAGCAGGTTCTGCCAGACGGTGAGGCGGATATCGCCGTCGCCGAAGGCGCGGGCAATGCCGGCGAGCCCGCGCATCTGCTCGGCGGTGAGCCGAGCCACTGGCAGCACCACACCGATCCAGTGCAGCCCCTCCTGCGCCTGCGGATGCACGCCGATATGGGCTGAGCGATCGAAGGCCGGGCGCGGCGCGAGCGCTTCAGCAGGCACGCGGGTGAGCTTGCGGCCGAGCTTCTCCTCGGCGAGCGACACGACCTTGTCGAGGCCGAGCGTGTCGATGACGTATTTGAGGCGTGCCTTGTTGCGGTTGGTGCGGTCGCCGTGCTCGATGAACACGCGCACGAGGGCGTCCGACACTTTAGTGGCCTCATCCGGGGTCACGATCACGCCAGTCTCGCGCGCAAAGTCGTGGTGACCGGTGATGCCGCCGAGCATCAGACGGAACCAGATGCCGGGCGCGGCGCCGAAGCCGTCCCTCAGCTCCACCGCCTGGAAGCCGATATCATTCGTGTCTTCCAGCACCGGGATGATGCCGCCGCCATCGAAGGCGACGTTGAACTTGCGCGGCAGGCCATAGAGCGCGCGCTCATTGAGGATGTGGAAGTGCCACTCGCGCGCATAGGGCCGGGTGTCGATCAGCTCCTGGCGGTCGATGCCCGCCGTCGGCGAGCCGGTGACGTTGCGGATGTTGTCGGCGCCGGAGCCGCGCGAGCACAGCCCGAGGTCCTGGATTCCCTCGACCATCGCGACCGCGTCCTTCGGCTCGATCTCGCGCATCTGGATGTTGGCGCGCGTGGTGACGTGGGCGTAGCCGTGGGCGTAGCGGTCGGCGAGAGTCGGCGAGGCCTTGGAGCTGCCAATGGGTGAGAATGCCGTTCGCGATGCGCAGCCGGCACATGTAGGCGCTCTGCGCCGGTGCGCAGTAGAACAGGCCGTAGTAGCGCCAGCGGAAATTGTCGGGCGCCTTCGGGGCTTCGTTCTTAGCGGCCTGCTCCTTCAGCCGCTCATAGGCGTCGAACGGATGCTCCTCGCGCTTGAATTTCTCCTGGTCGGAAAGCTTGCCGCCGGCCTTGACGGTGCGGTCCTGCGCTTTGAAGTGGATCGCGTCGGGGCCGACCGGCTCGGCTGTGGCGGGGGAGGACTCGCCGTTTCGCGCCGCGCGCGCGACCTGGAGGCCGGAGGTGAAGCCCTCCAGGTAGCGCTTCTGCTCGGGCGTGAAATCGCCGGCCATGGTGTCACCCCGCCGGCGCCGTCACGGTGGCGGCGGCTTTGGTCATGACGCCTGCAACGGTTATGTAGGTCTCCGTCCACGCCGCCTTGACGGGCGGGCTGAAGTCGGGGCCGAGGCCTTGCTCAAGCGTCCATAGAAGCGCGGCGCCGACCGGCTCGAAGTGCTTTTCGGTCACGCCATAGGCGACGTGCCTGCGTCCCAGCTCCTCGACCGCCGGCAGGATTTTCTCGACCTGATGCAGGTTGGTCACCGCGGTCGCGAGCACCTGCATCAGTTTTTTCTTTTGCTCCGACAGGTCGGTCGGAAACAGAGACCGCACTTCGGGCGCGATCGTGAACAGCCGCTCATAGAACAGATCAGCGGCCTTGTCGGCGATGGGCACGACCTTCTTGAAGCTTTCCTGCACCAGCGTAACTTGATCAGGTGTCATGCAGCGCCTCCCCGTCAGGCCGCCTCGACGAAGCTGTGCCGCTCATACAGGAACTCGAGTACCCGCTGGCGGCACTTGAGGTAGGTCGCGTTGGCGGCAAGCTCGAGCCGGCGCCGCGGACGCGCCAGCGGCACCTCGAGCACCTCGCCGATGCGTGCCGCCGGGCCGTTCGTCATCATCACGATCCGGTCGGAAAGGAGCACAGCCTCGTCGACGTCGTGCGTGATCATCAGCACGGTGTTGCCGAGCTTCTGATGGATCGCCATCACCGAATCCTGCAGATGCGCTCGTGTGAGCGCATCGAGCGCGCCGAATGGCTCGTCGAGCAGCAGCACCTTCGGCTCCATGGCGAGCGCGCGGGCGAGCCCGACGCGCTGCTTCATGCCACCGGAGATCTCGGCCGGCCGCTTGTCCTTGGCATGCGCCATCTGCACCAGCTCGAGATTGTGCATGGTCCAGTCATGCCGCTCGTCGCGCGAGCGCGTCGACGAGAACACCTTGTCCACTGCGAGCTTGACGTTCTGATAGACGGTGAGCCACGGCAGCAGCGAATGGTTCTGGAACACGACGGCACGGTCGGGGCCGGGCTCGTTCACCTCCTGATTCTCCAGCAGCACGGCGCCGCGGGTCACGGGCAGCAGGCCCGCCACGATGTTGAGCAGCGTGCTCTTGCCGCAGCCGGAATGGCCGATGATGGAGACGTACTCGCCGCTCTCGATGCTGAGCGAGACATCCTTGAGCACCTCGGTCTCGCGCGAGCCGCGGTGGAAGGACTTGTCGACGTGATCGATCTTGAGATAGGACGTCATGGCGTCTGATCCTTCAGTTGGCGGCGGTGCCGCGCGTCACGATCACGGCAATGCCGGCCACGATGCGGTCGAGAATGAACCCGACCACGCCGATGTAGACGAGCGCGACCACGATGTCGGACAGGCGCGAGGAGTTCCAGGCGTCCCAGATGAAGAAGCCGACGCCGACGCCGCCGGTGAGCATCTCGGCTGCCACGATGGCGAGCCAGGACAGGCCAATGCCGATGCGCAGGCCGGTGAAGATGTAGGGCGCGGCCGACGGGATCATGATCTTCCAGAAGAACTCCAGATGATTGAGCCGCAGCACTGCCGCGACGTTGCGATAGTCCTGCGGGATGTTGCGGATGCCGACCGCGGTATTGATGATGATCGGCCACACCGAGGTGATGAAGATCACGAAGATCGCGGACGGCTGGCTGTCGCGGAACGCCGCCAGCGAGATCGGCAGCCACGCGAGCGGCGAGATCGTGCGCAGGACCTGGAAGATCGGATCGAGCCCGCGCATGGCCCAGACCGACTGGCCGATGATAGTGCCGAGCGCGATCCCGATGAGGCCGGCAAGCCCGTAGCCGATGGCGACCCGCTGCAGCGATATCGAGCACGCGCCAGCCGAGCCCGATGTCCTGCGGTCCGGCGACGAAGAACGGATCGACGATGAGGTCGTAGGCCTCGGTCCAGATCTTCGACGGCGCCGGCAGCGTGGCGCCGGGCTTCATGCACAGGATCTGCCAGACCGTGAGGATCAACGCGAGCATGACCAATGGAGGAACGACGCGCGCCGCGATTGCGGTGAGCGCAGGCAATAGCTTGGCCTGGATGTAACTTGGCTTCGCTACCTTGAGGCGCAGGACCTCCGCGATCGCGGGGCCTGCGACGCTGATGGTTTCGCTCTTGCGGATTGGCATGTTCATTCAGAGTCTCCGTCGGTCATGGGAGCGGGCCGCCGCCGCGGGCGGCCCGTCGTGTACTCAGACCTCGACACGCTTGATCGACAGGCTCTTGAGGTAGGCGCTCGGGTTCGCCGGATCGAAGACCTTGCCGTCGAAGAAGGTCTCCTTGCCGCGCGAGGTCGAAGCCGGGATGTCGGATGCCGGCACCGACAGCTCCTTCGCGGCCGTGCGCCAGAGATCCTCGCGGTTTACCTTCTCGACCAGGGCCTTGGTGTCGGTGGTCGGCTCGAACTTGCCCCAGCGCACATCCTCGGTGACGAACCAGAGGTCATGGCTCTTGAACGGATAGGAGGCATGATCGCTCCAGAATTTCATCAATTGCTTGGTGCCCTTCTCGACGCGGCCGCGGCCGTAGTTGATGTCGCCCTTTGCCGCGCCCGACGATGTCGGCGACCGGCACGTTGAACCACTGGCGCTTGCCGACGATGGCGGACATCTCTTCCTTGTTTTCCATCTTGTCGCACCACATCTGCGCTTCCAGCACCGCCATCGTGAGCGCGCGCGCGGCGTTCGGATATTTGTCGACCCACTCGGCGCGCATTCCGAGCGCCTTCTCGGGGTGCTTGAACCAGATCTCGCCGGTCGCGCAGGCCGTGAAACCGATGTCCTGGTTGACGAGCTGCTCGTTCCAAGGCTCGCCGACGCAGAACGCGTCCATGTTGCCGACCTTCATGTTGGCCACCATCTGCGGCGGCGGCACCACGATGGTGGCAATGTCCTTGTCGGGATCGATGCCGCCGGCGGCGAGCCAATAGCGGATCCACAGATCGTGGGTGCCGCCCGGGAAGGTCATCGCGACTTTCACGTCCTTGCCGGCGGCTTTCTTCTTCTCGAAGGCAGCCTTGAGCGCCGACGCGTCCACGCCGACCTTGAGGTCCTTGTATTCGTTCGAGACCGAGATCGCCTGGCGCGTCGAGATTGAGCCGCGCCAGGATGTACATCGGGGTCGGCACGTTGTTTTGCGTCACCTTGCCGGCTGAGATCAGGTAGGGCATCGGCGTGAGAATATGGGCGCCGTCGATGCCGTTCTTTTCCGAGCCGAGCACGATGTTGTCGCGCGTCGCGCCCCACGATGCCTGCTTCGACACCTCGACGTCGGGCAGGCCGTATTTCGCGAACAGGCCTTTCTCCTTCGCGATCACGAGCGGGGAGGCATCCATCAGCGCGATGTAGCCGAGGATTGCCTTCTTCACTTCCGGCCCCGCGGCCTGCGCCACATGGGCCCCGAATGGAAATTGAGTCTTCAGTGCACCGAGCAGCGCCGCGGTGCCGGCTGTGGTCTTGAGGAAGCGACGGCGGGTGAGGGCACGTCGGGCTTTTGAAGTGGCATCGCTGCTCGTCATGTCGTCATCCTTTGGTGTGTTGGTCTCAATCGCTGAAAAACCGCCCGGTACGTTTCCCTTTGAGCCGACAAAAAAAGCCGCAAGCCCAAGGGGGCTTGACGTGTCCCCTGAGGCAGCGGCGTTGCTGTCGGCCCATCGTTGGACCATCTCGGCATCGCAGCGTTGCGATTGCCGTCTCGCCAATTCCTAATTCAAGCTTCGTGCCAGATCGGATTTGAGAGAAATAGTTGTCTAAAATCAATGCACTATGCTGATCGCCACGTTTCCTAACGAACCGTTAACGGCGATCGTTTTGATGAGACTGATTGCAATGTGTGCGCTAAATTTGTGCAGTGCAAAAACTGTGCAGTCGATGCTGTTCGCTGTGCAGTCAGCGCTGTTTCATTGCCCAAGAATTCAGATGGCTGGTGATATCTTCAGCATCGAACGCGGGTCCCGCGAAGGCGCCGATGCCATCGGTGGGAACAGTGACGTTCGCGTCTTTGCCGTGGGCGGCGGCATCAAACAGATCGGGCCGGAAAACGCCCTTTGCGGCAGCGAGCAACTCGTCGGACAGCGGAGCCTGCCGCCAGCGCACCATTTGGGCATAAAGCCAGGCTGCCTGCACTGGATCGGGACGCGCAGCGCCGTTACGTCCGATGAGAAGGTAGCGATCGTCGCTGCGTACGCTGCCGTCGGGGGCAACTTTCAGACGTCCTTCGAGCGTACGGCTGATCACTTCGGCATCAACGCCGATTCGATTCGGCGCGGCCAATATGGCAGTGACCTCGGCGCGATTGCTGACGTCCTCGATAAAATCAGCGGCGCGTTGGTGGGCGCGCACGAGCCGTGCCAGTACGTCGGGATTCTCCTCCGCCCAGCGCGTGCGCACCGCCAGCACTTTCTCGGCGGCGTGGGCGAGGATCTCGCACGAGAAATGCAGAATGCAGCCCACCCCGAGATCGACCGCGACCGAGTTCCAGGGTGCGCCGACGCAGAAGGCGTCGACCTGCCTGCTGGTGAGGCTCTCCACCATGTAGGGCGGCGGCAGCACCACAAGGCGCACATCCTCGTCGGGATCGATGCCGCCGGCCGCCATCCAGAACCGCAGCTGATAATTGTGGGTCGAGAACGGAAAGGTCATGCCAAAGGTGAGCGGCTCTGCGCCAGCGCGCTTGCGCTCGGCGACAATGCGCGCCAGCGCGCGCGCCGACACCAGCGGGTCGAGAACGTTGCCGTCCGCGGCCTCGATGATCTCGGCATGGAGCTGCAGGTGAGACCGTGATGGCATTGCCGTTCACGCCGAGCCCGAAGGGCGCCACGATCGGCACCTTGACATGCCCAAGCCCCAGGCTCGACGCGATCGCGACCGGTGCCAGCAGATGCGCCGCATCGAACAGCCCGATATTGAGCTTGTCGCGCACGTTCGACCACGAGACCTCGCGGATGAGCTCGATGTCGAGGCCTTCCGCGGCCGCGAAACCCTTGTCGACCGCGACCAGCAGTGCGGCCGCGTCGCACAGCGGAATGAACCCGATCCGCAGCCGTGTCTCGGTCATTTGAACAGCTCCGCGGCGGTGACGACGGACTGGGCGACCTCGGCGATCTTGCGGTTCTCGTTCATGGCGGTCTTGCGCAAGAGCGCGTAGGCCTGCTCCTCGGAGAGGTTCTTGGCCTTCATCAGGATGCCCTTGGCGCGGTCGATCACCTTGCGCTCCTCGAGCGCGCTCTTGGTCTGCTCGAGCTCAGTCTGCAGCCGGTCGAACGCGTTAAAGCGCGAGATGCAAAGGTCGAGTATGGATTTGATGCGCTCTTTCTTGAGCCCGTCGACGATGTAGGCGGATACGCCGGCGTCGACGGATGCTTGGATCGAGGCCGAGTCCGCCTGATCGACAAACATCGCGACCGGCCGCTTCACGATCCGGCTCACCTGGAACATCTGTTCGAGCACGTCACGGCTCGGGTTTTCGAGGTCGATGAGAATGACATCGGGATCGAGGGCGTAGATGCGAGCCAGAAGCTTGGTGGTGCCTTCGATGCGCACAACGTTCACATAGCCGGCCTCGCGCAAGCCTTCTTCCAGGATCGCGGCGCGAACCGGGCTGTCGTCGACAATGACGATGTTCAGGGATGCATCCATCGGCAGGCACAATGGTTCAAGCGCTGTGCCAAACCCGCGAATAAGCGGAAGTTGGCTGATTTTCAAGACTTTGCCTGAGGAATGGCTACGAGCCGCGCAGGACACTGCACGCTATGCACGCACACGCCCATGAAATAGGCAGGAATGTCGCCCGCTATTTGTGCGGCTCACGCGGCGCCGAGCTGGTGACCGCGGCGTTGAGCACGGACGAGAACGCGGACGCGCTCGCGGGATCCATGCGGCTTGCGAACTTGAGGAACTCCTTGATTCCCTGCAGCGGGTTCGCGGGCCGGCTCAGGATGCTTTGGGTAAGCGTCTCGGCTTCCGTCTCCAGCGCTGCGGGTGCCACCAGCTGGGTGACGAGGCCAAGCGCTTCGGCGCGCGCCGCGCTGATGCGCTCGCGCGTATAGACGAGATGCGCGACGGTTTTGTACGGCACACGGTCGAGCATGGCCCACATCACCAGCGTGGGCGCAATGTTGTGATTGAGCTCGGGCACCTGAAAGACGGCATTTTCAGCCGCGATGGTGAGGTCGCAGACTGCCGCGAGCGCGCACCCCACGCCGAGCGCCTCGCCCTGGACGATCGCGAGGGTCGGCGCGCGCGCCTCCTTTACTGCCGCATAAAGTGCGAGCGGCACCTCGGCCACTGGATGGCGCACCTGCAGCGGCGTCATGGTGGCGCGATCGATCTGCGGCGCCTGCCGTCCCTTGCAGAAGTTCGCGCCCTTGCCACGCAGCCGCACGAGCTTGGTCTCGGGCCCGATCTCGCGCAGCACGCGCGCGATCTCCTGGCCCATCTCGTTGGTGATGAGGTTGCCTTCCTCGGGGCGGTTGAGGATGACGTCAAGGCAATCGGCCTTGGTTTCGAACAGAACGGGTGTTGTCACGGGATGCTCTTGTTTTACTGGGCGGTGATGCGGGCTTTCTGAATAACGGTCTTCCACTTCGGGATTTCTTCGACGATGCGTCGATGGAACTCTGCGGGGCCGCGCCCGGTCGACGTAGAAACCCGCGTTCAAGAGGCGCTCGCGCACATCTTGGCGGCGCATGACTGCGATCAGGGCCGTAGCGAGACGCTCGATAGCTTCCTTCGGGGTGCCGGTCGGAACCAGGATGCCCTGCCAGGTATCGGCGAGCGCAGCGGGTACGCCGGCCTCACCGACCGTCGGCACGTCGGGAAGCTCGGGCCAGCGCTCGCTGCCGGTCACTGCCAAGCCCTTCATGGCGCCGACGCCGATCTGCGGCTTGGCGACCGTGATCGAGGTCGAGGCCACCTCGACGGTCTTGCTGAGCAAGGCCTGGGCGGCAGGCGCCGCGCCGGGGTAGGGGATGTGCACCATCTCGACGCCGGTGTTGAGCTTGAGCAGCTCGGTTGCGAGATGCGGCAGCGTGCCGGCGCCCGGCGTCGAATAGTTGAGCATGCCCGGCCGAGCCTTGGCATAGGCGATGAACTCCTGCAGCGTGTTGACGCCCATGTCGGGGCGCACGGTGTAGATCACCGGAAAGGTGGCGATCTCCGCGACTGGCTCGAAGTCGGCAAGCGGATCGTACTGCACCTTGTCATAGAGACTTGGATTGACCACGAAGCCGGTCGCCGCCATCAGCAGCGTGTAGCCGTCAGGACGCGCGCGCGCCACGTAGCCGGCGCCGACGCTGCCGCCGGCACCGCCGCGGTTCTCAATCACGATCGGCTGCCCCAGCGCTTCGGCCAATGGCTGCTGGATCGCCCGCACCACGACATCGTTGGCGCCGCCAGGCGCGAACGGCACCACGATGGTGACGGGGCGTTCCGGGTAGGCCGCGACAGGCGAAGGTACGCCGAGCAGCGCGAGGACGAAGACAAATGAAAGGATTCGACTGATAGTGAAGGAGGCTTGGTTCCTCTTCCCACAGACTTTGTTGATGAGCACGGAGTTTGACCGCGGCACGGCGGGACTCACTCTCCCCGCAGGGGAGAGGGTTGGGGTGAGGGGGCTCGGACCTATCGATAGTTTGTAACCCCTCACCCCACCCCTCTCCCTTCGGGAGAGAGAGCCGGCCGCAACCGCGGCTTGGCCGTGCCCTGAATCCACGCGGCTCATAACTACTCTTGTTGCCATTGCGGATTGGCCTACTTCGTCAGCCGATAGCGGCCGTCGCTCGGGTCACGCTCGAGTCGGCCCGCGCGGCGCAGGTCCTCGAGCTCGAGCACGATCTCGCGGCCATCCTCGCTGCCGACCGCCGTCATCAACTGCTCGAAGAACTTCGGCCCGTTGCGCAGCGCGTCCTCGACCGATGCAAAGCGAGCGCCTTCGAAATGCGGTGGCTCGGGGATTTGGGTCTCGAGCTTCTTCTGCGTGCCGATCGGCATGGTCAGGTCGTAACCCGCCTTGGCGCCGAGGCTCGCGTGGCTCGCGAGCGAGGGATCGAGCGGAATGGTCCGGAAGCCACTTGCGACCACGTAGTCGCGATCGGGCTGGAAGCGGGTGGCGAGCGCCCATTCCATCTGCTCGTCGGAGAAGATGTCGATGTCGGGATCGACCACGAACACGTTCTTGACGTTGGCGAGCGAGCCGAACGCCGCCGCGATCGCGTTGCGCGCTTCGCCCGGCACGCGCTGGCGCATGGCGATGCGCACATTGTAGATGCCGCCGGTCTGCGGGCGGCGCGTAGACCGCGATCGGCTCGCGGATCGCAGTCTCGAGCGCGCGCCAGACCAGCACCTCGGTGCGCAGCGTGGTGAGCTGCGCGGTGTCGGTGCGGCTCATGCTGGCGCCGCCGATGGTGAGCGTCTGCATGAGCGCGTCGCGGCGCCGTGTCACGGCGGTCACATGAAAAATTGGATTGGTCTTGACGCCGCCGTAGTAGCCGAGGAACTCGCCGTAAGGCCCTTCCGGCTCCTGATAGCCTTCCTCGCCGAGATAGCCTTCGAGCACCCATTCGGCATCGGCCGGCACTCGTCAGATCGTTGCTCACGCACTTGACGACCGGCATCGGCGCGGCGCGCAGCGAGGCGAGCAGGGAGAGCTCGTCGCCCGGCATGCGCATGGTGGCGGCGAAATAGTCGACCGGATGGCCGCCGACCACGACGCTCAGCGGCAATCGCTCGCCGCGCGCGATCGACGCGAGATAGATGTTGCGCAGATCGCTCGGCGCCACGAGGTCGATGCCGGTCGAGGCGCGGCCATGCAGCATGAAGCGGCGCAGCCCGACATTATATTGGCCGGTCGCCGGATCGCGCGCGAAGTCCATGCCGGCGGAGATGTAGAGGCCGCCGTCCTTGCCGTGCTGGAGATGCACTGGAAGCTTGGTGAGGTCGATGTCGGCGCCGGTCATCACCACGGCCTGCACCGGTGCTTCCTCGCGGCTGACCTCGACGATCTCCGGCTTGCCGCGCAGTCGCCGCAGGATCTCGGGCAGGAGCTTCTGCGGCGTCGTGCCGAAGGCTTTGGCGAAGCGCGAGCGGCTCGCGAGCGCGTTGCCGACCAGCGGATAGCC
Source organism: uncultured Alphaproteobacteria bacterium (assembly GCA_963745515.1). Lineage (GTDB taxonomy): Bacteria > Pseudomonadota > Alphaproteobacteria > Rhizobiales > Xanthobacteraceae > VAZQ01. The sequence continues at coordinate 607,860 of CAVUXO010000001.1, read as the reverse complement.
GCCTGGGCCGGCCGCCTCGAACAGCACGGCTTTCGGATTGGCTTCGAGCGCACCGGCAATCGCGGCGAGCTTGGTGGTGCCCGATCGGCGCTCGAGCTCGCTTTCAGCGAGCTCTTCGACAAAGTTGCGCAACCGGTAGGTGTCGTAGTCGACGCGAGCGGCTGTCTTGCTCGCGACCTGGTCCAGCCCCATGGGTGTCCTTGCCTCGCTTAAGAAATGCTTGGCGTTACACTAGCATGTCTGGAAGGTATGGAGTCGCTACAACCTGTGCAGTTTATCTGGCGCAGCGCCTCGTCCAAGGCGCGCTCTCAGATCTCCGGCCGAGCCGGTGCACGATTTCGGGCAAGAGCCTCTGCGGCATGAACGCCGAGGCGTTCGCAAGACACAAGTGCCTCGCGAGCACGAGCGGGGATCGCCCCCGCCGCGAGCCGCCTCAATAGCATAGGCTTCAATTTGGCCTCGAGCGCACTCCGGCGCTCGAATTCAGCATCGCTCCATTCGGCGACGAAGCGTCGCAACCGGTAGCTGTCGCGCTGTCGGCACGTGCGGCAGCTCCGGTCCTGCTCGTCACCAGCTTCAGCCGGCTTATCTCATGCCCTCGCTGATCCTGGAGAGGCACGGTTTCAGGCGCTATTCCTTTGCCTGGTTGGCGGTATAGGCGGTGCGGACCTTCTCCAGCATGGTGGGCGACAGGGAGGTGACCTTGCCGATGAGCTGCTGCAGGTCTTCGCCCTTCATCGGCGAAGCGGTGAGCTTCAGCTTCTCGACCTCATCGAGGAAGTCCTTGTCCTTCATCGTGGCGTCAAAGGCGCGGCGCAGCGTAGCGAGGCGGTCGGGCGGCACGCCGGGTGTCGTGAAGAATGCCAAGCCGATATCGGCCGCGGCCACGATCGCGCTCACGATCTGGCGCTCCTCGTCGTTGCGCGCGAGGCTGACGGCGGTGGGAACGTCGGTGAGGTCGGGATGCGGGTTCAGCGCGAACTGCGCCAGGATCGATATCTTCTTGCTTGGCCGCCAATCCGGATGGGCGACCTTCACTGCCGTCCAAGCGGTCGAGTGCCCTTCGACCTCACCGCGCTCGACCGCGAGCTGCGCTTCGGCCGAACCCTTGTAGCCCATGATGATCTTGAACTTGGTGCCGAACACGTTGTTCATGACGGTCGGATAGATCGAGACGGTCGAGCCGGCGCCCGTTCCCGACAGCGTCGATTCATATTTCTGCGCGTCCGCGACGGTCTTGACCTTCGAGGTTTGCCACGTGAACACGATGTTGATGAGGGCATCGGAGCGGCCGACCCAGCCGAGCTCGGCGGTCTTGAAGCGAACGCCCTGCGTTCCAAGCTTCTCGTCGAGCGCAATGGTCGGCGCGCCGATGGCAAGCACCGTGCCGTCCTTGGGCGAGACGCTGTAGACGGTGTTGACCGCCAGGAAGCTGCCGGCGCCAGGCTGGTTCTTGGGGATGACGTTCGGCTTGCCGGGAATATGCTTCCCGATATGGCGGGCGATGACCCGCGCCCAGACGTCATTGGCGCCACCGGTTGGATACCCAATGACGAAATCGATGTTCTTGCCCGCGTAGAACTGTTCCGGAGTCTGTGCCGAGGCCTGACTGTTCAACCCGGCCAGCAGGACAACGGCCGCCGCACTCAAAATGATACGCATGTTGGTTTCCCTCTTTAAACCGGCCGTAAAACAGCAGCCTGGACGCCGACGCGGCCAAGCAGTCGAGCGACGGAAACATGGAAAGCCGCCAGCCCCGCTCTCGCCGGCAGCAAATTGATAGCGACGATACGAATGTTTAACAAGAGAAAGCCTTAGCGTTGGCTTTACCAGGGTAATGGCTTGAGCGCATTTCCGTCGCTTCGATCTTTATCACCTTCAATGGCAGCTAATTGCACTGCCTGTTTTCGAAGTGTCTCACCGTCTTACTTACAAGTACTCGCTGCGCTGCAGTGAAGCACCTGGTCCGGCTAACACTCGCGTCGGCCGAGGCTGCCGAGCGAGTGAGCCCGACCTGGTGCTGCAGGTCGGGCATGAACGAAGCGGAGCCTACTTCTTGTCCTTCTCCGCCGCGATCGCGCGAGTCGCGGCCTCGATCACGTCCTTGGGCGCGCTTGCGATGCCGTCGCTGTAGGTCTGCACCGTGGCACCCGGCGTCGGCTCGAGATCCGCGGAGCGCTTTGCCGCATCCGCAATGAATTCCGGATCCTTCACGAGCTTGTCGAAGGCCTCGCGCAGCGCCGCCAGCCGGTCGGCCGGCACCGCCGGCGGCGTGATCAGCGCCCGTCCGATTGCCGAGCCCGCCGAAATGAACTCGATGATCTTCTTGGTCTTTTCATCGTCGACCAGCTCTTGCATCAACGGCACGTTCGGAAGGTCGGCGGTCCGCTTGAGCCCTCCTTGGATCACCGGAATCACGCTGCCGTCGTCGAAGGAGCCCTTCTGCGTGGCGCGCCATACGTGCCAGGAGCCCGAGAACATGTCGACCTCGCCGCGGTGCATCGCGAGGATCACCTCGGCCGAGCCCGGATAGCCGCACACCAGGTTGAAGCGGAAGCCGTCGAGCGATTTGAGCGAGGCGGGATACTGGTAGCTTTGCGAATTGACGCCGGTGCAGCCGACATTGATCTGCGTCGTCCGCAGCGCTGTCGGCGTCTTGGCTGGCGCACCCTTGCGCACGACCAGCGCGGCGTTGCTCGGCACGAACGAGCCGACATAGGACATCTCCTCGACCTTCCACCTGCCGATCTCGGGCTGCAGGATCTGCGTGTGGCCAATAGTCTCGGTGAACAGGCCCATCATGGTGCCGTCGCGCGCGCCCTGCGCGTGGAACGTCAGCACGGCGGCCACGCCGCCGCCGCCCGGACGATGCTGGACGATGATGTTGGGATTGCCCGGGATGAACCGCTTCATGTGATCGGCGGCAAGCCGTGCGTACAGATCATACGAGCCTCCGGGCGGATGCCCGAGCAGGATCGTGATGGTCTTGCCCTTGTAGAACTCCGCAGGCGACTGCGCCGCTCCCGGCGTTATCACGGTACCGAGCGCAAACGTCACCGCAGCGATCGGCAGACTACGCATCAACTCGGATGTCAGGATCAAACTGTCCTCCCCGGGCTTCTGGATTCGCTCACCAACAACGATGATCGTTTCGTGCAATCGAAGAGCGAATTTTCATACATATCTTTGATGCTGATTTGTTGCGGACTTACATCAGTCGTTTGCAATCAAGGCACCAACGAGCCGCGCGTGGCTCGAATGTTAGATGTCGCAAAAAAATGCCCATCAAATGACACAAATGATTTTGAAGGTCGAAAACACGCGCAAGTGAATTCATTCGTTAGTGAATTCATTTATCGGACATAAGCGCGCGTAAGACTTAACTACCAGCAAGGTTGATCGCGTTCGTGCAGTCGAATGCCGCGAAGGGGGAGGTAGCACATATGTGCCGCATCACGGTTGCGACGCTTGCCGTCGTGTCGACGCTCGCTTTCGGGACGTGGCCCGCATGGGTGCAAGAGATACCGAAGACTCTTCAAGGCGAGAATTCCGAACAGTTGATGAAGGACCGCATCAACTCCTGGACGGTTGGTATCGCCGCCGGAAATGGCTCAGGCACTGCCTTCACATTTGTTGAAGAGATGCGCAGGGTTCTTGACGACGGCGACAACATGCGCGTGCTGCCGATCATAACCCGTGGCGTTCCCGCGAACCTCGACGATCTGCTCTACCTGCGCGGGGTCGATATCGCCGTCGCTCAATCGGATGCGTTCGAGTACTTCCGGACGCAACGCAAGATCAACAATCTCAACAAGAGGGTGAATTACATTCTGCGCTTTCCCATCGCAGAGGTGCAGGTGATAGCGCGCCCCGACATTCGAAGCTTGGAAGATCTGCGCGGAAAGAGGGTCGATTTTGGCCCGCCTGGAACGTCAACAACCCTGACGACGCCACTTATCTTCCAGCGTCTCGGCATCAATGTCCAAGAGGTCAAGCTGCCCAACCCGTTCACCCCGGCGGCCTACCAGAGGATCGCCAAAGGTGAAGCTGACGCGGCGGTGCGTGTGTCGCAAAAGCCATTGTCTCACGTAGCGCAAATTCCACCCAATTCGGGTCTGCATCTCGTGCCGATCCCGTTCAATAAAGTGTTCGCCGACTTGTACGCCATAGGGGAGTTCACGCACGAGGACTACCCGAACTTGGTTCCACAGGGAGGGCGTGTTGATACGCTTGCCGTGCCGTTCGTGCTAGCTGCGTACAATTGGCCGAAGGACAGCGATCGGTACCGCAAGGTCGAGCGCTTCGTCGTCAAGCTGTTCGAGAATTGGGAAAAGCTGCGGCAGCCGCCGTTCGCGCCCAAGTGGCGTGACATCAATCTCGCCGCGACGGTCCCGGGTTGGAGTCGGCTTCCGGCTGCCGAAGAGCAGTTGGCAAAGCTTGTCGGCGGCCAGGCATCTGCTCGCCAGGACTTCCAAGCGTTCCTGACCAGCACAGGCGCGCGGCGCACCAGCAACGAGGAGAAAGAAGCCCTGTTCCTTCAGTTTCTCGAGTGGCGAGAGCAACGTGGCGCTGGCGCGCGCCCCCGTTGAATGTCCATCGGTTGAATGATCGGACAATGTATCACGGCGCGTCGCTGCGTAAAGTGAGGGCTCCGCTGTTGGCGCCTGACCGGCAGCGATGCCCACGCCGGTTTGGTGGAAGTTGGTTTTACATTAGTGGAGTGGGCATTCGCGACCCGCTTGTTCGCGACCCACTTGTTCGCGACCCACTTGGCGGTACGCCCATGACGCGCCCGCCGAAATGGGATGCGAACGTGGGAATCAAAGTTTAGCGCAAAGCCTTGTCCACCGGCGCGAACAGCTCTTCGAGCGGCATGGCCTTGGGAATGAAGTGCTGCTCAGTCATGTATTTGACCAGCCCTTCCAGCGTCGGCCGGTTGGGCTCGATCCCGTACGCATAAGGATCACCACCGAACACCGCGTCGATCTCGTGAATGTCGTTGTGCACCCACGGCAGCATGAATGGGTGTCCCTTGTGCATGCGCTTGAGCGCCAGCGCCTTGGCCTCCACGAAGCCGCTATAGAGCTTGTCGGCGATCGAGCGATCGCGCTCGTAGACGTCGCGGCGGATCACCACGAGATGCATGATCGGAAAGATGCGGGTCTGTTCGTAGAATGTGCGCTCGACCGCCCTCGCATTCGAGAACAGGGGCGTGATGTCGGGGTGCGGGTCGGGATGCTGCGTTCCCATGATCACGTCGATCTCGTGATTGGCGAGGAGCTCGCTCAGTGAGCGGGCCTTAGGATCATGCGCGATCTCGACCGGCTTGAGCAGCGGCGGCGCGCTCGGCTCGCCGTGCCGGCCAGGATGATTGATGGCGCCCTCGGTCCACCGCACGGCGGAGAAGTCGACATCGTAGTGATGCGTGAGAATGCCGCGGATCCAGACCGCCGCCGTCATGGTGTAGAGCGGAACGCCGACGCGCTTGCCGGCGATGTCCTTGGGCGAGCGAATGCCGGCCTTGCGGTTGACGTAGATATAGCCATGCCGGAACACCCGCGACGGGAACACCGGCAGTGCCACGAAGGTGTGATCGCCGCGCGCAAACCGGCTGATGTATTCGGAACTGGAGAATTCCGAGGCGTCGAACTCCTGCTTGCCACCCATGCGATCGAAGAGGTCGCGCGGCGAGTCGATCGCGATGAAGTCGAGATCGACATCCTTGATTTTGACATCTCCGGTCCGCAGCGCCTCAGTCCGGTCGTAAAAGCCGCAGGCAAACGTCAGTCGAGCCACGTAGCCACCTCGCGCGTATGATGGGTTCCAACCCAGACCGGTGCGTTATCAGGGCGTTCCGGCTTGTACAATATGGGCTGACCCAGGCCCCTGAGGGCCGCACACGCGGAGTGAGCCATGAACGAAGAGACCTTCAACGGAAGCTTGCGCAAGTTTCTGAAGACCCTGGGTGTCGGCGCCCAGCGGGAAATCGAAAAGGCGGTGCGCCAGGCGCTCGCCGACGGGCGTCTTAAGGGCAACGAAAAGCTGCCGGCCAGCGCGACAATTACGATTGCCGCGCTGGGAACTCACGCACGAGGTCAAAGGCACGCTCGAGCTGGAATAGTCCGCCGCGATCAGTCGACGACCACGCCGCTCGCCTTGATCGGAGCCGCCCATTTCTCGATCTCGGCCCTGACGAACTGGCCAAGATATTGCGGGCTCATGCGATCGTCGGTGACGACCTGCACGCCAAGCTCGTCGAGCCGTGTTCGCAGCGCCGGTGTCTTCATCGCTTCCTTGGCAGCCGCATTGAGCTTCGCCACCACGGCGTCCGGCGTCCCCTTGGGCAGGAAAATGCCGTACCACGTGTAGGCTTGCAGGTCGGCGCCCTGCTCAAGCGTCGTGGGCACATTCGGCAGGACCGGCGAGCGTTCCTTGGTCATCATCGCCAGCGCCTTGACGGTGCCGCCATCGATATGCGGCTTGGCGGTCGAGACCGCCTCGCACAGGAAGTCGATGCGGCTCGCCACCAAGTCCTGCATGGCGGGTCCGGTGCCACGATAGGGCACATGGGTGATATCGGTGCCCATGAAGGTGTTCAGCACGACGCAGCCGAGATGGGTAGCGGCGCCGGCGCCCGCCGAGCCGAACTGCATCTTCGCGTGGTTCGCCTTGGAGTAGGTGACGAACTCCTTGAAATTCGTCGCTGGCAGGTCCTTGCGCGCGATCAGGACCAGCGGCACGTCCGCCAAGAGGCCCGACTGGCGTGAAGTCAGTCGCCGAGTTGTAGAGCGGCTTCTTGTACATGGTCTGGCTCTGAGCGTGCGTGCCGACGGTGCCGACCACGAAGGTGTAGCCGTCGGGCGCCGCGTCGGCGACCCGCTTGGAGCCGGTCATGCCGCCTGCGCCGCCGACGTTCTCAATGACGATTTGCTGGCCCAGGATCTCGCTCATGCGCGGGGTGACGATACGGGCAAACACGTCGGCCGGTCCGCCCGCCGCGAATGGCACAATCACCGTGATGGGGCGGGTCGGATACGTCTGCGCCGATGCCAGCAACGTGGTTGCAAAGAACGCGCTAAAGCCGATCGCGAAAGCCCTCATACGCATGGCGGCGGTCTCCTCCAAGGTTGTGCGGACAGTTGCGCGTGTTGCAGGGGGGGTCAAGGCCATGTTGGTGCGGCATCGGCCCGCCCTTGTGGCCATGTTGGGGGACGCGTATGAGGCAGAACAGTCTGTTTTCGGAGCCTGCCTCCATGACCAGCGCCATCCGCGCCACCCGCGTCGCTATCGCCGGTCTTGGGACCATCGGCCGCGTGCTTGCGCGCCGGCTCCATGACGGCATTCCGGGTCTGACGCTAGCCTGTGCGGCTGCTCAGGACCGGGCCAAGGCGCAGGCCTGGCTCGACGGCGCAGGGGATCCGCGTGTCCGCTGGTCGAGCTCGACGAATTGCCCCAGCATGCCGACCTCGCGATCGAATGCGCACCGGCCGCCATCATCGAGCGCATCTGCCGCCCCATGCTGGAAGCCGGCAAGGCTGTGATGGTGCTCAGCTGCGGTGCCTTGCTGGACCGACCCGCGTTGGTCGATCTCGCCAGAGAGCGGGGCGGCCAGATCATCGTTCCGACCGGCGCGCTTGCTGGGGCTTGACGCAGTGACGGCGGCCGCCGAGGGGCAGATCACCGCGGTGCGCATGACGACCCGCAAGCCGCCGCGCGGTCTGGCGGGTGCGCCTTACCTGGTGGCGCACGGGATTTCGGTCGATGGCCTCAATGCGCCCAAGCAGGTGTTCCGTGGTACAGCGCGGGAGGCGGCGGCCGGGTTCCCAGCCAATGTCAATGTGGCGGCGGCCTTGGCGCTGGCCGGAATTGGGCCCGAGCGGACCACTGATCGAGATCTGGGCCGACCCGTCAGTTGAGCGCAACTGCCACCAGATCGAAGTCGAACTCGGATTCCGCCCGTTTCACCCTGGCCATTGAGAACATTCCCTCCGAGAACCCCAAGACTGGCCGGATCACCGCACTGTCGGTTCTGGCAGCCCTGCGCAAGCTTCATGCCCCACTACGTGTCGGTACCTGAGGCGGGGAGTGACTTTTCTGGCCGGCATGGTTAACGGATAGACAAAGGTATGAGAAGAATGTGGGAATTGGCTGCCGCTCCGATGGACCCATGCGGCGTTTGCGCAAGGCGAGATTGCGGCGAATTTCGGCTATAATTCAGGGGTATGGCCGTTCGGCTGGCATCCGCGACACCGGGGGAAGGGGGGTCGCGGATGAACTCGTTCCTCACGTCAGACCCCATTGAACCTCGTCGCATTCCCCGGCGACTAACCTAGCGAGTTGATCGTCGGGCGATGCAAGCGACATCGGACGAAGTACTGATCGGACGGATCGCGTCCGGCGACCGGCTCGCAATGCAGGTGCTGTTCGCACGGCACCACGTTCGGGTGTACCGGTTCGTCCTGCGTCTGGTTCGGGACGAGTCGGTGGCAGAGGACCTGATCAGCGAAGTGTTTCTTGACGTGTGGCGTCAGGCTGGTCGGTTCGAGGGGCGGTCCGCGGTTTCCACCTGGTTGTTGGCAATCGCCCGCTTCAAGGCGCTGTCGGCGTTGCGGCGCAAGCCGGACGAGGAGCTGGACGAAGAGACGGCGGAGGCGATCGAGGATCAGTCGGACGATCCAGAGGTCGTCCTGGCGAAGAAGGACAAGAGTGCAGTGATCCGGAAGTGCCTTGAGGGACTTTCGGCGGAACACCGGGAAATCATCGATCTCGTCTACTACCACGAGAAGTCGGTCGAAGAGGTCGCAGAGATCGTCGGAATCCCGGAGAACACCGTGAAGACGCGCATGTTCTACGCGCGCAAGAGACTGGCAGAGCTGCTGAAGGCGGCGGGAATCGAAAGAGGTTGGCCATGAATGCGGTTGAACAGAGAAGCGCCCGAGCGCCAGGAGATCGAGGCCCTGCTGCCGTGGCATGCAGCCGGCACGTTGAGCCGCCGCGACCGCGAGCGCGTCGAGCGGGCGCTTGCCAGCGACCGCGAACTCGCCCGGCGCTTCGACGCTGGTCCGCGAGGAGCTGCAGCGAGACCATCCACCTCAACGAGTCGCTCGGCGCGCCATCGGCGCGCGCCGATGGAGAAGCTGTTTGCCGCGATCGAGGCCGAAGGCGCGCCAGCGCCGGTCGCGCCGGATCCTTCGACCTTGTCGGACGCATTTCCGAGTTCCTGTCCGGCTTCGCGCCGCGCACGATCGCGTATGCGGCCGCCGCCGCGACCGTCGCGTTTTTTCTGCAGAGCGCCATGCTGACGGCCGCTCTGATGAAGGATCATTCGGATACGACGACCCCGCAGCTGGCCTCCGCCAACACGCCGTCCAATGCGCACGCCGTGATCCGCTTCGCGCCGCTGGCAACGTCGTCCGAGATTACTAGCTTCCTCAATGCGCACGGCGCCGAAGTTGTCGAGGGCCCGGGTCGAAACGGCTCGTTCAACATCCGCTTCTCTGCCGAGACGTCCGCGGGCGAGGTCGTCAGAGAACGTGCAGCGCATGCAATCTGAAAGCAAGGTCGTTGAATTCATCGCCACCAAATAGACTGAGTGTTGGGGTTCCCGGCCATCAGCGAAATGAAGTTCTCATGTGAAGTTCGCGAAAAGCGTGGGGGCGCGTCCGCGTTCTGAAGGCCTGCAAGAGGCTTCAGGGAGACGTTGAACGATGCTCAACAAGCCCGCACGTCGCATCGGCGCGCGCCTGATCGCGTCATCCGCGCTCGCTATCGCAGCTACGTTTGTTTCGGCCTCGCTGGCGGTTGACGCTTTTGCCGCACAAGTCTCGCCGGTCGGCGTCTCCAGCAAGGGCAGGACCTTCAACGCGCCCCGGCCCGTTCTGAAGCGTCATCCTTCTCCTTCCAGCAGCTCCGCCGGCTCGCGCGTCACACCGCCACCCAAGGGCTCGGTCGGTGGCGGCAGGGGCCCGCGCAAGCCACCAATCATCGTCAGACGTTATCCGGTGCCGCCGGTTATTGTCACGCAGCCGCCTGTCGTCCTTGGAGGCACGCCGAGTGCTGGTGGCCCGCCGATCTCGGGAGCAGGCGCTGCAACCTCGCCTCTCCGCCGTCCTGGCATCGGTGGCCTGCCGTCCGTCAACGATCGCGACTATCTGCCCGATGAAGTGGTGATCGAGCTCGCCGCCAATGGAGCCGATCAGGCCGCCCGATTGCTGGCGCAGCGCTTCCGCCTCACGCAACTCAACTCGTTCGATGTTCCTGGCGCAGGCACCAGACTTTATCGATCGCGCATCTTGGGTCGCCGAGCTGCTCCTGCCGTGGTTCGCGCGATCGAGGCCGACCGCAGCACCGTCTCCGTTTCGTTGAACTACATCATGCGCCTCTATGGCGAGCCACCTGTTGCCGCGAGCGCGCCGCCGCTCGAACAGTATGCGCTCGCCAAGATGCAGCTGCCGCAGGCGCATGTGCTGGCGCGGGGCGGTGATGTTCTCATTGCGATCGTGGACGGTAGCGTTGATGCGTCGCACCCGGAGCTGCAGGGCGTGATTGAAGATACCTTCGATGCGGCGCGTGCAGGCAACAAGGGTCATCCGCATGGAACCGCGGTGGCCGGTGCGATCGCGGCGCACGCGCGGCTGAAAGGCAGCGCGCCCGCAGCCCGCATCCTGGCGGCGCAGGCCTTCGATCGCGGACAGGATCAGACGGAGGGGAACGGCTATGTGGTCGCCAAGGCGATCTACTGGGCGACCGACCGCGGCGCGCGCATCATCAACATGAGCTTCGCCGGCGGCCGCGATCCCAGCATCGAGCTGAGCCTGCGGTATGCCCGTCAGAAGGGCGTCATCCTGGTGGCGGCCGCCGGCAACAAGGGCCCGCTTTCGGTGCCGCTCTTCCCGGCCGCCAACCCGGACGTGATCGCCGTGACCGCGACCGACCAGAACGACAAGGTGTTCCAGGCGGCCAACCGCGGAAAGCACATTGCGGTCGCTGCCCCCGGCGTCGAGCTGTTCCTGCCGGGCCTCAATGGTACCTATCAGGAGATCTCGGGGACATCGTTCGCGGCCGCTGAGGTGAGCGGGACAATTGCGCTTCTGATCGAGCGCAACCCGGGCCTCACCCACGACGACGCACGGCGCATTCTCATGTCGACGGCGCGCGATCTTGGCCCGCCCGGCGTCGACCCGCATTTTGGTGCTGGCCTGGTCGACGCCTATCGGGCGGTGCTGTCGATCGCGCCAACGATGGCTGGAACCTCTGCGCCGGCCAAGTCTTCGGTGACGGAGAAGAACTAATTATATCGATATATCAATAGGTTAAATAAGGATCAGGCTGCCGGCAAGAAGGCTTGAAAAATTCCTTAAGAATCTTTGAACCGTTTGGACTTGTGCACCGACTAATGAGCGAATGGGCTAGCAAAACCTCCAAGTTTCACGGCCCCCGATCGGCGCTCCCGCCCCCCGATCCCCCGCGCCGATCCAAGCGACCCGCCCGGCCACCCCACCGGGCGGGTTTCGCTTTATTTCCGGCGCAAATTGGGTAACTTCTGAATACTGATTCGCACAAGTCAGGGCCCATTTTTCGCCCTCCAGTAGCGTGTGCAGCAAGAGTCTGTGAACACGCTGCGGTTGCTGTCACGGCCGCGGACAACAAGAGGGGAAGCCGACCCCGGTCGGCTCCGCGCGCCTTCATGACTGACGAGCATGCTCTGCGCCAATTCAACAAGACTGCCGAGAAGTGGCGCGATCTCGCCGAGAAGCGGCGCCTGTACTTCGAAGAGCTGCATCAAAGCGGGCGCTGGAAGTACTATTATACTGAGGCCCTGTTCTATCAGCGCTTGGGCAAGGCCGCCGAGCTGGTAGAGCTGTGGGAGCCTGTGCTGAAGGCTCGAGTGACAGAGCTGCCATTGGGGCCGAAGTCAGCCCCGCCGCCGAATTCAGCACCCAAGTCCCCGCCAAGGTCTTTACCTTCACCTATGCCCGAACCCACTTCCTCACCGACATTGTCCATGCGTTTGGGCGCACTGCCGCGCCGACGCGCAGTCTGACTGCATCTCCGGCTTGTCTGGCGATGGCGGCGATCCCTATGATCGCGTGCCCGACGCACAGGTGCGCCATCGCCAAACAAATCGCCGAGCAATCGCCAACAAGCAGATCGCCAAGCAATCATGAGCATACTCTTCTCACCGATCAGGCTCGCTGACCTGACGCTTGCCAACCGCATCGTCGTGTCACCCATGTGCCAGTACAGCGCCAATGACGGCGTGGCCTCCGACTGGCATCTGACCCACGTCGGCATGCTCGCCAATTCCGGCGCAGGCCTCGTGGTGGCGGAGATGACCGATGTCGAGCGGCATGGCCGCATCAGCCACGGCTGTCTCGGGCTCTACTCCGACGACTGCGAGGCAGCGCTCGAGCGCGTGGTCGCGCATTGCCATCGCATCGGTACCGCCAAGATCGCCGTGCAACTCGCGCATGCCGGCCGCAAGGGTTCCGCCCGCACGCCTTGGGAGGGCAGGGAGCTCGGCACCGCCGCGCCCGATCCCTGGCAGACGATGGCGCCATCGGCCATTCCATTCGGCGCCGACTGGGCGACGCCACGCGCGATGACGCTCGAGGATATCGAGCGGGTGCGCGAGGCGTTTGGGGCGGCGGCGCGGCGCGCGGTTCGCGCGGGCTTCGATGCCATCGAGATGCATATGGCGCACGGCTATTTGCTGCACAGCTTCGTCTCGCCGCTCTCCAATCGGCGCAACGATGAGTATGGCGGCACGCTCGAAGGCCGCATGCGCTTTCCGCTCGAAGTGGCGCGCGCGGTGCGCGCGTCGGTGCCGAAGGACATGCCCGTGGGTGCGCGCATCACCGGCACCGATTGGGTCGAGGGCGGTCTCACTGGCGACGACGCCGTCGTGTTCGCCGGCGCGCTCAAGGCCGAGGGCCTCGACTACGTCGACGTTTCCTCCGGCGCGATCACCGCGGAGGCGCAGCGCGCACCGACGCCGGGCTTTAATGTTCCGTTTGCCGAGCAGGTGAAACGTGAGACCGGCATTGCGACCCGCACTGTTGGTCTGATCGCAACCCCGAAGCAGGCCGAGACGATCGTGGCTGACGGCAAGGCCGATATGGTCGCGCTCGGGCGTGCCTTCCTCGATGATCCGCATTGGGGCTGGCACGCTGCTTTGGCGCTCGGCGCCGAGGTTGCGCGGCCCAAGCAATATCAGCGCGCCGCTCCGAAGATGTGGCCGGGCGCTGCGTATCGGGATTAGCTGGCCTATTTTTCCTTCGCCAATGGCTTCGTGAGGGCACGCACGCTGTCGATGAAAAGCTCTGTCGCCCGACTGAGAGATCGGTTCTTCAGCGTAATGATCGCGACCTTGAGCCTCGTATTGGGAAACTCCACCGGTAGAACCCTGAGCGACGGATGCTTGCGCGGCAACAAAACCCAATATCGAGGGACCATTGTGAGATACCGCCCGGTCGCCAGCATTTCTCCGCGCAAACTGCTGGACGTCGTAGCAACCGTGATACGCGGAGCAGCTACGCCGGCAGCGTGTAGGGCATCCATGGCGAACGCGCCAAAATTGTTCTCACGCGGCTGCAATGTCCATGGTTCATCCAACAGTTCCGCGAGTTCGAGCTTGCGACGGCGAGCCAGCGGATTGTTCGGTCCCGTGACGATCACCAAGGGATCCTCAAAAAGTACCTCAACTGAATGCTCCTCGGAGGGAGGGCTGTACATTCGGCTCACGACAAAGTCGACGTGGCGCGCGTCCAATTCCCGGGACGTCATGCGCAGGTCCCCGACGATGATGTGAAAGGACATCCGCGGATATTGTCTCGAGAACTGATGAATGACGGGCGAATAGATCGCGGATATCGTGTGTTCGCTCCCTCCCATGCGTATCTCTCCCGCCGCCGGATCAGTAAGGGACGCAATGTCCTGAACGCCCTGCCGCAATTCGTCGAACATTGCGACGCCTCGCTTGACGAGCGCGCGGCCATACGGCGTCGGCTCCACGCCTTGTCGGCTCCGGTCGAGCAGGCGCACGCCGAGGGTGTGTTCCAGGTAGGCAATCGCCTTGGAAATGGCGGGCTGCGACATGTTGAGGGCGCCCGCGGCCTTCCCCATGCTGCCCGTTTGTATGACGGCCAGGAGAATATCCACGTCTCGCAATTTGAGGCGGCGGCGAACCCGGTCGTTCCATTGCGCGGTTGCTGTCATTCGAAATCGCTATGGTACCATTCGACAATGATATTATCTGGTTGTGAGTAGCTGAGCTAGGCTGACCCTGGTTGTTTTGCATGAGTCCGACCCAGCAGGGAGGAATGCCATGAAACTTCCACGTCGCCAATTCCTGCATCTGGCAGCTGGTGCGGCCGCTCTCCCAGTTGTCTCCCAGTTCGCAACGGCACAAACCTATCTCAGCGCGGCCAATTACCCTCGTGGTGCCGATTGCGGCCGGTGGCGCCGTAGACACCGCCGCGCGCATCATCGCCGAGAAGCTGCAGGAAAAGCTGCAGCAGGCGGTCGTGGCGGAAAATCGACCCGGCGCCGGCTCCGTCATCGGTACCAACTTCGTCGCGAAGGCAGCTCCAGATGGATACACTCTGCTGCTCATGGAGCCTGGCGCTGTTCTCGCGAGATGGCTGAACAAGACCGTACCCTTCGACGTGACCAGTGATTTCTCGCCGATTGCGATGGTCGCAAATTCCCCGCTGGTGCTGTTCGCGCACCCTTCTGTCGCCTTTCACGATGTCAGAGGAGTTGATCGCACATAGCAAGGCCAATCCCCGGACGCTATCAGTAGGGACGCCTGGACGTCGGAACGCCACACCACCTCGCGGCTGCATGGTTGAACACGGCGGCGAAGATTGACATTACACACGTGCCCTATCGCGGTGCGGCGCCGGCGCTCAATGACCTGCTGGGCGGACAGATTCCGCTCATCTGGGCTTCGCCTGTTGCGGTCATGCCATTCGTCGAGCAAGGCAAAGTGAAGGCGCTTGGCAGTTTCGACGCAGCAACGAGACCGGTTGCTGCCACAGGTGCCGTCAGTCTCCGAAAGCGGCGTGCTTGGGTTTGACACCGCGAACTGGTTTGGCGTCGCCGGCCCTGCCAGGATGCCACCGGAAATCGTCGCGCGCGTCGGCAAGGCCATTCGGGAGGCCACCGAGCTTCCTGAGGTTCAGAAGCGCATGTCGACGCTGGGATTGAATTTCGATTTCCGCGACAGCAACCAATTTCGCGAACTGATCGTCAAGGACCATCAGAAATACGGTGCCATCATTCGCGAAGCTGGCATTCAGCCAGAGTGAAATCGGAAAGGTATCCTGTCTCTCCATGCATCAAACCACGGACGAATCCGGCGAAGCGGCTGCGGTCGATTTTGCCGGTCGCATTACTTCACTTTGCCAGGCGGCGCTCGGGTCGGAGCTGCTCGGAGCCTATCTCATCGGCAGCCTGGCCCATGGCGGATTTAGCCGGCGCTATAGCGACGTCGACATGGCTCTGGTCACGGAGGCGGGTCTGTCCTCGCAGATACTCGATCGCGTGCGAAACGAGGCGGCAGCGCTGTCGGCGGAATGGGGACCCAAGCTCTCCGTGTTTTGGACTGACCGGCATTTCAGTGTTGGCCGATTTCCGCCGCTGGACCGTATCGATTACCTCGATCACGCGGTCGTGCTGATGGAGCGGGAGCGCGTGCAGCCGGCGCGACCCGCGCTGGAAGAGGTTCAGCGCTATTTGGGCGGTGCGCCATTTGCGAACTGGACAGACTTGGTGGAGCGCTTCGCGACCGCGGAAACGCTCGCGCCGAAGGATCGTAAAGCGTACTTGCGGACGCTCCTCTATCCTGGCCGATTTTGCTTCAGCTGGATGACAGGCCGCATAGGCTCGAACGACGAAGCCGTGACCTTTCTCGGCAAAACACGCCCCTCGCTGCTCGACGTCAGCTTGATCGCCCGCGCGCTCCAATGTCGGCAGGCCAATGCCGATCCCGACCCCCTGTTTGCCGAGCGAACGACGCTGCCGTCTCAGGTAGGTGTCTGTGCCGAACTTCTCGCTGGGCTGCGTTCCCAGAGTTGAGCCAACTCCTGAACCGCCACACTGGAGCATGATCTTTTCCGAAAAACCGGTTCCCACTTTTCAGGAACATGCTCTAGTTTAGAGCATGATCCCGAAAAAGCGTGCCGCGGACCTGGTTTCGGGGTGGGAACCGGTTTTCGAAAAAAGATCATGCTCAAACAAAAAAGCTAGACCATGGTCCCGATCAACTTGATCGGATCATGGTCTAAGCGCTGCGCGGTGCGGGCGAGATAGCATGGACGCTTTCGTCTTCGCCGCCGTGCTGTTCGCCGCCGCCTGTCATGCCGGCTGGAACGCCACCATCAAGCGTGGGCTCGATCCGCTTGCCAGCACGGTGGCGATCTCGATTGGCGCCGCGCTGGTGTCGCTGCTCGCCTTGCCTGTCGTCGGCCTGCCGGCGCGGGAAGCATGGCCGTGGGTGCTCGCCTCGATCGCGATCCATCTCGTTTATTTCGCGGCGCTGATCGAAAGCTACCGCACCGGCGACATGGGGCAGGTCTATCCGATCGCGCGCGGCTCAGCGCCGCTGATGACCGCGACCGTCACCACCTTGTTCGTCGGTGAGAGCCTCGGCCTTGTTGGCTGGCTCGGCATCGTGCTCCTCGCCGCGGGCGTGCTCCTACTTTCGCTGCGCGGTGGCCGCGACCTTGCGAAGCTCAACCGCCGTGCGGTGGGCTTCGCCTTGTTCACCGCGGTAACAATCTGCGCCTATTCGGTCGTCGACGGCATTGGCGCACGGCTCGCCGGCTCCGCCAATGCCTATTCGGCCGCTTTGTTCGTCGGCATCGGTCCGGTGATGGCGCTCTACGCGCTCACGCGTGGCGGCATTTCTGCGCTCGGCGATACGAGGCGGCTCTGGCTCACCGGGCTCGCGGGCGGCGCGCTGCAGCTTGGCTCCTACGGCATCGCGATCTGGGCGATGACGCTGGCGCCGATCGCGATCGTGGCGGCGTTGCGCGAGACCAGCGTGCTGTTCGGCGCCTTGATCGCGGTGATCGTGCTCAAAGAGCCGTTGCGCGCCGGGCGCATGGCGGCGGCGTTCTTGATTGTCTGCGGGCTCGTGCTGGTCCGACTTTACTGAACCCGTCTCTACTGAACCCGCGTGTGTGCCGGCGCAGCCACCGCGCTGCCATCGGGCAGGCCAAGCCGGCCGAAGCCAGGAAGCTTGATGCCCGGATGGCGCAGATCAAGCCCGGTCACCAGGCCGAGAAAGTTGAGCTCGACGCCCTCCACCCATCCGGCCTTGACGCCGAGCAGCCCAAAGAGCGACGCCTCGACGCCGGTGCCGCTGTCGGACAGGCCGGCATACGGATAGGCGCGGAAATCCTTGCCGACCGCGTTGGACGGCAGCGTGATTCCCAGCTCCGGCACCGCGCGCAGCACGGTTGCTATGAATGTGTTGCTGTTCGGCCCCGGCCAGAGGCGATAGTCGCCGAAGGTGTTGTAGCGATACTCCTCGATCGCCGCCTGCACTTTGGGAATGAGCGCAGTGGCCTGCGGACCGTGCACGTCGACGAGGATACGCGGCGTGTTGCCGAACCAGCGGCTGTCCGGCGCCCAGCCATTCATGCGCACCGGCTGGCCCCAGCCAACCACGTCATAGCGTCTCCAATTCGTGGCATTCGCCGGCTTGAACACGATCCAGCTGTGAACCGAGAAAATGCCTCGCCAGCGGCCGGTGCGGCCGGTGAACACCATGAGCCGCGCCTCCTGGTCGGCGCTTGCCGGCTGCAGCATGCCAACGCTCGACCAGTCGGCGTCACGGAAGCTTCCCGCACGCTCCTGCGTGAAATAGAGCGCGGCGTGGACGGCGAGCGGAAGCAGGAAGAGGATGAAGATTGCGATGAGCACTTTTCGAATGGGGTTACGCATGAGTGCGCTATTGTGAAAGCTGTTGGGACGGGAATATGGCGCGTAGGGCTATCTCTCGCAAATCCTGTGCGGCATTGTTGCACATGAACAATTCGCAATGTTGGGGAAGTTCGTTTTACGGTAAATCATGGCCAATCCGGTTCTGGTTGAGGTACTGCGCGGCGCCGTCGTGGAAAGCCGCCATCGCGGCGCGATCGCGGTCGTGGATGCCGATGGCGTTGCTGCATTCGTGTGCGGCGATGTCGATCGCCCGGTGTTTCCGCGTTCTTCCGTCAAGGCGTTGCAGGCGCTGCGGCTGATCGAGACCGGCGCCGCCGATCGATATGGGCTCGCCGATCATGAGCTGGCGCTCGCCTGTGCGTCGCACGGCGGCGAGCCTGGCCATGTCGCCACCGCGCAGATGATGCTCACCCGTATCGGACTCGACGCCTCGGCCTTGCGGTGCGGCGCGCACCCGCCGATGCACGCAGCGTCCGTTAGCGCGCTCTATCGCGCCGGCGAGGAGCCCTCCGCGCTGCACAACAATTGCTCGGGCAAGCATTCCGGGTTTCTCTGCCTGGCCTGCATGCTCGGTGCCGATCCGCGTGGCTACATCGAGCCCGATCATCCGGTGCAGCGGGAAGTCAAAGCAGTCATCGAAAGCGTCACAGGAGCCGCGATCCCCGACGAGCGCCGCGGCATCGACGGCTGCTCGGTGCCGACCTGGGCGGTGCCGCTCAAGCATCTTGCGCTCGGCTTTGCGCGCTTCGGCACAGGCCATGCGCTTGCGCCCGAGCGTGCCAAGGCGGCAGCGCGGCTGCGTGCCGCCTGTGCGGCACATCCGTGGTACGTCGCCGGCACTGGTCGTTTCTGCACCGAGGTGATGCAGCGGCTCGGAGCGCGTGCGTTTGTGAAAGTCGGTGCCGAGGGTATCTACTGCGGCGCGCTGCCGGAGCGCGGCCTGGGCATCGCGGTCAAGTGTGACGACGGCGGCGCGCGCGCCGGTGAGGTGATCATGGCGGCGCTGATCGCACGGTTCGGCGCGCTGAGCGAGGCTGAGCGCGCAGCGCTTGATCATCTGGCGCGGCCAACGTTGCGCAACTGGAACGGCTTTATGATTGGCGCCCTGCGGCCGACGGAAGCACTGACGCAATAGCCCTGCTGCAGCCCGTCTCGGTCAACGCCGTATGCGCGCCGCCATGGTCGCGGCCTCGACAATCGCCTCGCCGGCCTTGACCAAATCGCCAAGCGTGCGCGGCGTCGCTCCAGCTGTTGTTGTCGTCAGCGGAAGCACCAGCGGCACATGCACGAAGGTTACGACCTGCGGCCCGCCTGCGCTTGTCGCGCTTTCGCTCGCGCGCCAGCACAGATAGTTGCAGAGATAGCTGCCGGCGTCGCGCGAGAGTGCGGCCCGTGCGCCAGCGGTGCGCGCGGCGGCAAGCAGGCGCTGTGCGGGTGCCGGCAGCGCCAGCGCCGCTGGGGCGTCCGCGACGATGGCGTTGGCGGTTGGCAGAATGCCCGCCACGTCGGCATGAGTGCGCGAGAGCGTGTTGCGCGCCAGTGTCTCGATCCGCACATGCCGGGTGCGCTGCGCGAGCCCGAACATCACGAGCGCGGCCGGCCGCTCGCGCGCGATTAACGCCGGCAGCTCGCGATCGACCGTGCCGTAGCTTGTCGCAAACACATGCGCGACGCGTCGCGTGCCGGCCTGCACGGGCGATTGCCGCGCCAACAGCTCGACCAGCGCGCCGGTCGGATTGAACGGCGCGCCCGGAAACGGACCGAAGCCGGTGATGAGGATCGTCAGCGACATCACGACAGTCCCAGCGACTTGGCGAGCTCGTCGACCGCGACCGCGGGCGAGGTGCGCCCGGCCGCGACCGCGGCTTCGAGCTTAGGCAGCCGCGCGCGCAAGGCCGGATCGGACTTGAGCCGCGCCATCACGCGCTCTTCCAGCATCGACCACATCCACTTGACCTGCTGCTCGCGCCGTCGGGCGGCGAGCGCGCCGGCTGCGCTCGTGCGCTCGCGATGTTCAGAGACCTTGGTCCACAGCTCCGCAATGCCGTCGCCGGTCAAGGCCGAGAAGGTGATGACCGGCGGCGTCCACAGCTCGGAGCCCGCGCTGATGATATGGAGCGCTGCGCGATATTCGGCGGCAGCGGCCGTTGCGCGCTTGACGTTGTCGCCGTCGGCCTTGTTGACCGCGAGCATGTCGGCCAATTCGATGACACCCTTCTTGATACCCTGCAGCTCGTCGCCCGCGCCCGGCAGCATCAGCACCAGAAAGAAATCGGTCATGTCGGCCACGGCCGTCTCCGACTGGCCGGTGCCGACGGTCTCGACCAGCATCACGTCGTAACCTGCCGCCTCGCACAACAGCATCGCCTCGCGTGTCTTCGCGGCGACGCCGCCGAGCGTGCCGCCCGCAGGCGAGGGGCGCACGAACGCGTTGGGATCGGCCGCGAGCCGCGGCATGCGGGTCTTGTCGGCCAGGATCGAGCCGCCGCTGCGGGTCGAGGACGGATCGACTGCCAGCACGGCCACTTTGCGCCCCTGTTGCGTCAGGAAGCTCCCGAGCGCGTCGATGGTGGTCGACTTGCCGACGCCGGGCGTGCCGGTGATGCCGACCCGCATGGCCTGGCCGGTCGATGGCAACAGCATTTGCACCAGTTGGCGCGCCGTCTGCTGGTGATCGGCGCGCCGGCTCTCGATCAGCGTGATCGCCCGGGCAAGCTGCGCGCGATCGCCCGCGCACAGTGCCTGTGCGAGCCGCGCGACGTCCGCTTCGGAAGTGTGGGCGCGCGCGGCCATTGCTTTACGAATTCCGGAACACCGCTACGCGTGTCGCTACGCAAGCTCCGGAATGACAGCTCCTTTCAATCACCACGCGACCGACGCCGCGCGAGCGTTGATGCGCGTGGCATCCTCCTCGAGCAGGTAGCCTTCGCGCTGCAGCTCGGCGGTCGCCGCCTTGATGCGCTCGGCATAGTCGGTACGGTCCTTGTAGCGCTCCTCGAGCGAGGGGCGGGGATCTTTCTTGGCCTCGCGCTCGGCCTTGGTCTTGGCGAACGGAACGAGCGAGCCTTCGAGATAGCACAGCTCGCCGGCCGCGCCCGCTTCCGGTGCGCGCACGTTCCAGCCCGCTGCGGTGCCGGTCGGCACCATGATCTCGGGCAGCCGCAGGCCCGCAACCTCATTGCCGTCGGTGTCGATCTTCGGCACCAGCACGTGATAGGTGTCCGTGAGCTCGGTCGGCAGCGCCTTGCTGACGATGCCCTTTTCGAAGTCGGGCCCGAAATCGATGCGCGGGCGCTGAGCCGGGCTCTTCACCGGCGTCATACCGGGGATCGCCGCCATCTCGAACGATTCCACCAGCGTGCCGTCGGCGATGCGCGGATAGCGGCTCGCGGGCGCCGCCACGCCGTCCTTCACCCAGCGGTCGAGGTTGACGAGCGCGGCGCGCAGGAACGGACGATAGTCAGTGCGGTTCGAGGGGTTGGCGCACACGCCCGGCATGCCGCCGCCCTCGGACGCCGGGATGCTGGGTGCCGGCGAAATGATAGATGCGCACGTTGCTGGGCGGCGTGCTGTCGCGCTTGCCGAGCGGGTCGGTGGTGACAAGCGAATGCGCGCCCTGCCAGTACTCCGTGCTGCTCACGGTGTGGATGAGCTTCGGGCAATTGCCGCGCGCAGAGCAGCGCGCGAACGTGCCGTCGTTCTGGCCGGTGAAGGGATCGGTCTGCGTCTCGTAGGCGTAGGGGAAGGTCGCGCCCGGGAGCAGCATGAAGCCATGGCCGGCCGGAATGATGCGATTGGGCTGGCTGAAGCGATAGTTGAGATAGATCCGTCCGGCCGCGACGTTCGGCAGCGCGCCGTCGAACACGATCCGGTTGAATTCATCCTCGTTGAAGCCCGAATAGATGAAATCGCGCAGATAGCGGCCGGTCTGCGAGTTGCCGTGGCCGAGCACGCGGCTGATAGCCGCTCTCCGCGGCGAGCGGATTCGGCGTGCCGGCATCGTCCGCCTTGGCGTAGCGCAGGAACGAGATCAGGTCGCGCGTCGACGCAAAGCCGACGCCGTTCACCGGCGGGTTCTCCGCCTTGTAGATGAGCTGGTAGATCATGCCGACGCGGAACGGCGTGCCGGCCGGCAGGAGCCGGATCGTGCGCGCGTCGACGAACTCCCATTGGTCCGCCGGCACAGTCACAGGCGTATCGCCATTGCGCTCGCGCACGATCAGCTTGGCCTCGCTCTTGTCGGTCGATGCTGCCCGATAGGTGAGGCGGCCTTCGCGTGGTCTTGCCGTCGTTGAACAGAAGCTCGTCCCAGGTCGTCTGGGCGAGGCCTTTTGCGGAGGGCACCGTCGATCTGCAAGAGGTCGTTGCCGCTCGGCAGGCCCGGCATCCAGCCGTTCCACACCAGCGTGAAGCCGTGCCGCATCAGGAAGCCGTCGCCGGCGTGCTCGGCGGTCGAGGGGTCGTTGCTGCGGGCGCTGGCGTTGTTGAAGCGGGCGAGGATCGCCTTGTTGCCGCGGTTGCTTGCTTCGTAGAAGATCGCGCCGTTGCCCTTAGCGAGATCGACGGGCCTGAGGATATAGAAGTCGGCCGTGTACTCGACCTGCCCCTGCGCATTGCGCGGCGCCTTGTCGAGATCGACGATCGACGCGTTGAGCGGGTGGGAGGGATCGAGCGCGCCCTGATAGCGGCCGACGATCTTCTCATAGGCGCCGGTCGTCCCGAACGCCTGGCCGGCCGCGAATGGTTCGCGCTTGCTGATCTCGATGCGCGTGACGCGCGCGTCGGCGGCGCTTGTCGTCGCGGTCAGCAGGAGTGCGAGGGTGATGGCTTTCATCGATGTCCTCCCGTGGTTGTGCTCATGTCGTTGAAATTGATTATGGCTTAGCGGGTACATTACAGAGAATTCATCGGGGTCGGTAGGGCAATCGCTCCGCTGTGCGGTCGATCGGGCCATACCGTCCTCCCGCGGCGTTCGGCTTCTTCGCATTTGCCGTGAAGCTAGGCTAGCATGCGCCTCCAATCGTACACGGAGGCTTCGATGCAACGCTCCCGCCGGCATATTCTGCGGCTCGCCGCGGGCGCCGCGGCGTTGCCAATCGCCCCGCGCATTGCGAAGGCTCAGACTTATCCGGCGCGGCCGGTGCGGATCGTGGTGACGACGGCGCCCGGGTCGGCCGCCGATATCCACGCTCGTCTGCTCGGCCAGTGGCTCTCCGAGCGGCTCGGCCAGTCCTTCATCATCGAGAACCGCCCGGGTGCCGGCAACAATATCGGCACCGAAGCGGTGGTCCGCTCGCGTCCCGACGGCTACACGCTGCTTCATGTCACGGCGGCGGCAGCGATCAACGCCACGCTCTACGACAAGCTCAACTTCAACTTCATCCGCGATATCGCGCCGGTGGCGAGCCTGGTGACTGTGGCCAACGTCATGACGGTGCACCCGGGCTTTCCGGTGCGGAGCGTTCCCGAGTTCATCGCCTACGCCAAGGCCCATCCGGGCACGATCAACACGGGCGGCAATCCGGGCGGTGCCGGTCATCTCTCGAGCGAGTTGTTCAAGATGATGACCGGGGCGAGCGTCTTGTACATCCCGTATCGCGGCGAAGCCTTGGCGCTGACCGATCTGCTCGCCGGCCAGTTGCAGGTCGCCTTCGCGACGCTGCCGGGCTCGATCGAATATGTCAGGTCGGGTCATCTGCGCGTCCTGGCGGTGACGACCACGGCGCGCAACAAGGCGCTGCCGGACATTCCCACGATTGGCGAGTTCGTCCCCGGCTACGAGTTCGAGCGGCTGGCAGGGAATTGGCGTGCCGCGGGACACGCCGCGCGAGACCATCGAGCTGCTGAACAAAGAGATCAACGCGGCGCTTGCCGATCCCAAGATCACGGCGCGCATCGCCGAGCTCGGCGGCAATGCTCTCTCAGGCTCGCCGGCTGAATTCGGCAAGCTCGTCGCCGATGAAACCGAGAAATGGGCCAGGGTGATCCGCGCCGCCAACATCAAGCCGGAGTGAGCGGCCGGACAATGCTCTCCGCTCGTCCACGCGAAAGCGGGGACCCAGGGGCCAAGCACAATGATCTCTCCAAGGCTGGGCCCCCGCTTCCGTGGGGGCGAGCGGAGATTGTTGCTCAGTCCGTCGTCACTTATTCGGGGGCGCGCTCTAAAACAGAGAGTCGTCGCGGCAAATGCCTGTTCTCAATACGCGCAAGTGAGCTGTCGGCGTCCCCGACGCATCATTCCCATTGTAGTCCCATGAACTCGAGCCACAGCGTCAACTCACGCGTCTTCCTGTTGATCACAACGGTGCTGAATCTCTTTACGACCGAGTTGGCCAGCGGATAGAGCTTTGTCACCTTGCATTTTATCTCACCGCTTTCCTGCGTGCACTCAGCGCCCTCAACGAGACCTGTCTGCGTATCGACGATCACTCCGTCCCGCAAACGAAGATTGATGCGAAAGGTGCTGTCACGCGTTTGCGGTTTTGGAGCATCGAGCACGGCATTCATTTTTCCTTCGCACTGGAAAAGCATCTCATTCGGCAGCTCATCGACCATGACGGGATGCAACAACGTCAACGCCAGCGCGGCGAGCGCGTAATAGCCAGCCATTCGTTGCCTCCCACTAAGCGCAATTGATGGTCAGTTCCTGCGCTGAGCGTAAACGTCCCGCGTAGGATTACCGTCGCGGCGCCGCTACTACCACCGCGACCCCGCCGTTGTCCTCGTCGCGGGCCGCGGTCGCGCGCGCGAACACGAACAGCTGCTCGGGTGTCGAGATCCGGCAGGAGGCGCCCTGCGTCTTGGTGCAGAAGCGCGCGCGCGTGGGCTCGTCGGCGTCCTCCTCCTGGATCGGGATGATGAGGTAGACGCCCTCGGCAATCCGGCGCGCCAGGCCAAAGTCGATGATGGAGCTGCCGCGGCTGGCCCGGCTTTGGATGATCAGGTCGCGACCCTCGTAGGGGTGGATGGTGAAATCGGTGAAGTCGCCCGAGCGGCGGACATAGCGGCTGCCGCTCCACTCAAAGATGCCCGTTGAGTAATCCCGTGTGCCGTCCTTGGGGCTGGCGAACGCATGTACCTGGATACGGTCTCCCAGAATCGCCTTCGCGTCGCCCAGGATCGGTCCGGTCGCGCTGATGCAGCCGGTGAGGACAAGCGTCAGAAAGGGCGCCAGCAGTGGTAAAGGGCGAATCCGTGAAATGATTAATTTCCTAAATGATTTCAACGCCATGACACAATCCCAGGGCCGGTGTGGCATTTTGGTGACCGAACGATGAACTTTCGCGCTTGGCAGGTCGACTAAGGGTATCATAGCCTCTCGGTGGGGGCGGCGGAGGGCATGTCATGAGTCGCTACGCGCTCGCGACGACGGTCGGTCTGGTTAGTCTTTTCTCAGCACTTCATGCAAGCTCGGCGACAGCGCAAGACCTGATCTGGCAGGTCGAGAACCCGTTCCGGTTTTTCAAGAGTTCCCGCTCGTTCGCGCTGCACGAGGCCGCTTACAATTCGGTCCGTGGCAATGGCGCGCTGCCCAACGACATAGTGTGGCGCACCGAGCGTAAGCTCAACGATCCCGATTGCAAGGATTCCTCCACACCCGACAAATGTGCCGCGACTGCCGGCCGGCAACTACCAGCAGAGCCGTCTCGGCTGGGCGTCGCAGACCATCAACGACACCTGCTACGACGTCGAACGGCAAGCCGCGGCGCTATCTGGCGACCTGCGAACGCCGCTATTCCTGGGGCAGCGCCAAGGAAGACTACGTTCTGCCCGACGCCCACACCGTCGTGATCCAGATCCCGCCTGATAAGCTGGCCGATGCGACCGGCGACTGCTTCTGGGCTTGGCAGCCGCGCAAGGCTGGCGGCAAAGCCGAGCAGAAGAAGCTTCCGTGCAAGGACAAGCTCACCATCGCGCGCGTTCCTTATTCGCAAGATCGCGCGCAGTCCGGCGTCTCGGTCGCGGTGCGGCTACCTGATGGCCGTGACCTGCGCGAGCGCGACGTCGTGGTAGAGGACATTTTCGTGGTCGCGCTCGGCAACTCGTTCTCCTCCGGCGAAAGCAATCCGGACCGGCCGGTGCAGTTCTCGGCCGCGCGCGAGATGGTCTACGATCCCAAGCTCCTGCGCGACCAGGTTGCCAGCGGACCGGAGGCGCCGGTGTCGAAGGCCGTGCCCGGCAACTTCGGGCTCGCCTCCAACGAAGACCAAGTCAATCCGAAAGTGCTGCCGCGGCGGCTGATGGAGGACGAGCTCGCGGAGCGCTACAACAAGCTCGAACTCGGAACCTTTCCAGCGCCGCCTTCGACAAGGCGGCGCCGCAATGGCTCTCGCGCGACTGTCACCGCTCGCAATACGGCTATCCGTTCCGCGTCGGCATCCAGCTCGCGCTTGAGAACCGCCACCGCGCCGTCACCTTCGCGAGTTTCTCCTGCTCGGGCGCCGAGATTGCCTACGGGCTGTTCGTCGAAATGGATGCCCGCGAGGGCTACAGCGATCCCGCTGTCGCCAAGGTGCGTCCGCAGCTCGACCAGCTCGCCGATCTGATCTGCCGTGGTCCACCGCACCCAGCAGGCCAGCTACACGCTGCCGATGTTTTCGGCCGGCAACACCTCGGTCACGCCGCAGCGGATCAGCAAGACCTGGTGCGCGCCGGCGCAGCGCAAGCGCCAGATCGACATCGTGCTGATGTCGATCGGCGGCAACGACGTGGGCTTTGGCGGCCTGGTCTCCTATTCGATGACCGAGAGCGCCTCCGACTTCGCGCCGATCGCGGCCGCGATCGGCCGCTCGCTGCGGTTCGGGCCGGAGGTGTCGCGCGTCTACCTCGAGTCGCTCGACGAGCGCATGAAGGCGCTCAAGCAGGCGCTCAACGACGGCTTCGGCGTGACGCCGACCCGCGTGTTCCAGTCGTCCTACGAGCCGCTGCAGTATGACGAGACCGGCGGCATCTGCGGCTCGCAGCCGACGCTCGGTATGGACGTGCATGTCGGCCTCAAGCTCAGCAAGGTGCGGCTGCAGGAAACGGCGGACTTCCTGCGCGACTTCCTCGGCCGGCTCGACTGCATCGCGTCAACCAGCAAGGGCAAGAGCTGCCCGGCCGGTCTTGCGACCGGCGGCGGCACCGGCTTCAACCTGGTGACCGACCATCTCCCCGAGTTCAGCAAGCGCGGCATCTGCGCGCGCGATCCCCGGCGCGCCTTCGCGGACGGCGTCGACATGCGCGTGCCGCGCAAGACGCTCTCAGGCGACGACTGGAAGCCCTATTCGCCGGCCGCGACGCTGCCCTATGCGCGGCACTGGCGGCTGTTCCGCACGCCGAACGACGCGTTCCTTGCGGCGAACACTCACCGCGAAGGGCTCTCGCTGTTCGACATCCTGCAGCCGGTCTGGGCCGGGCTCCACAGTGGCGCCATCCATCCGACCGCGGAAGCCCACGCGATCGTCGCCGACCACATGGTCAAGCATGTGCGCAAGGCGGTGGAGAAGGGCGAGCCGGTGCAAGCCTCGGCGCAGCAGTAGTAGCAGCGCCGCAGGCGAAGTTATTTGGTCTTGTGACCTGCAGCAACGTCATTGGCCGGGCTTGTTGTATAGCCCGGCCATCCACGTCTCAGGGCTGCGCTAAATGTCGTGATCGATTGGACTATTCGCGGACGAGTTTCGAGGTCGGCTCGCCGAGCGTGAGCGACGCAAAGAACGCGGCGGGATCGGCCACGCGATCGATCTTGCACTCGAATTGCCCGATCGCGACGCCGAGCTTCTCGAGTTGCGCCTTGTCCTGCTTGTCGCAGTCCGGGACATAGATGAACGCCTCGTTGCCTGCGATGCGGAAGACCACATAGGCGTACCGGGACTTCCCGTTTTCGGGCGCCTGCCCGACGAAGTTTCCGCCGGCGATCGGGTGGAACGAGATCGGCTGCACCTCGTCCTTCTCGTTGACGAAATCGTAGCCGCCGTCGCCGCGGCGCTTCACTATGATGATCGCTTCGTCAGCCTTCTTGTAGCTGTCGCCTTCCGTGCGATCGTAGCCCTGGAAACGCCCGCCGTCGCCGAACGCCGCGACCGCGTTCTCGGCCGGAAATTTGGGCGTTTCGGAGAAGAAGCAGCCGGAGAGGAGGAAGCTTGCCGCCAGAGCGGCGAAGACGGATATTCGAGGAGACATGATTTTGCTCGCGCAATTGCAGAGCCCACCGTGTCCGCATGCTCGGAACAAATCTGGACATAATCAGGGCTTCACTTATCCGCCCTAAAGTTTGTTGCGATGGGGTTTGAAGAGCCTAATGGCCGAGACGCTCGCCGAGCGTCTTGATGAGGTCGGTCGCCGCCTCGGCGATCACCGTGCCGGGCGGGAAGATCGCCGCGGCGCCGGCGCGCTTGAGCGCCTCGTAGTCCTGCGGCGGCACGACGCCGCCGACCACGATCATGATGTCGGGCCGGCCCTGCTGCTCAAGCTCTGCCTTAAGTTCAGGAACGAGCGTCAAGTGCGCGGCGGCGAGCGACGAAACGCCGAGAATGTGCACGTCGTTCTCGACCGCCTGGCGCGCCGCCTCCGCCGGCGTCGCGAACAGCGGCCCGATGTCGACATCGAAGCCGAGATCGGCGAACGCCGAAGCGATCACCTTCTGGCCGCGGTCGTGACCGTCCTGGCCGATCTTGGCGACCAGGATGCGCGGGCGGCGGCCTTCGGCCTCCTCGAACGCGGCGGTGAGCTTCTGCACGCGCGCGACGGCATTGCGACATTCCGGCCTCCCGCTTGTAGACGCCCGAGAT
Organism: uncultured Alphaproteobacteria bacterium; assembly: GCA_963745515.1. Taxonomy (GTDB): domain Bacteria; phylum Pseudomonadota; class Alphaproteobacteria; order Rhizobiales; family Xanthobacteraceae; genus VAZQ01. Next base: position 579,139 of record CAVUXO010000001.1, on the reverse strand, counting down.
CGCCTTGATCTCGGCGCGGTGGCGGCCGAACACCTTCTCGAGCGCCGACGAGATCTCGCCGACGGTGGCCTTGGCGCGCGCGGCGTCGATCGCGAGCGCGAGCAGATTGGCGTTGCCGCCGGCGGCGTTGCGCGTCAGCGCGGCGAGCGCCTCCGCGACCGCCTTCGGGTCGCGCTCGCGCTTGAGCCGCGCAAGCTTCTCGATCTGCAACTCGCGCACCGCCGCGTTGTCGACCTTGAGCAGCTCGATCGGCGGCTCAGCCGTGCGGACGATACGCGTTGACGCCGATCACCGGCTGCAGGCCCGCGTCGATGCGCGCCTGCGTGCGGGCGGCGGCTTCCTCGATGCGCAGCTTGGGCAAGGCCCGCCTCGATCGCCTTCGCCATGCCGCCCATGTCCTCGACCTCGTGGATGTGGCCCCAGGCGCGGCGCGCGAGCTCGGCGGTGAGGCGCTCGACATAGAACGAGCCGCCCCACGGGTCGATGATGCGCGTCGTGCCGGATTCGCGCTGCAGCACGATCTGCGTGTTGCGCGCGATCCGCGCCGAGGCGTCGCTCGGCAGCGCCAGCGCCTCGTCGAGCGCGTTGGTGTGCAGCGATTGCGTGCCGCCCTGCGTCGCCGCCATCGCCTCGATGCAGGTGCGCACCACGTTGTTGAACGACGTCGGTCGAGGCGAGCGACCAGCCCGACGTCTGGGTGTGCGCGCGCAGCGCCAGCGAGCGCTCCGACTTCGGGCTCGAACGCCTTCATCAGCTTCGCCCACAGCATGCGCGCGGCGCGCTGCTTCGCCACCTCCATGAAGAAGTTCATGCCGGCGTTCCAGAAGAACGACAGCCGCGGCGCAAACGTGTCGATCGCGAGCCCGGCCGCGAGCCCCGCGCGCACATATTCGACGCCGTCGGCGAGCGTATAGGCGAGCTCGAGATCGGCAGGTCGCGCCTGCCTCCTGCAGGTGATAGCCGGAGATCGAGATCGAGTTGAACTTCGGCATGTGCTCCGCGGTGAACGCGAAGATGTCGGAGATGATCTTGAGCGACGGCGCGGGCGGATAGATGTAGGTGTTGCGCACCATGAATTCTTTGAGGATGTCGTTCTGGATCGTGCCGGTGAGCTTCTCGGGCGGCACGCCCTGTTCCTCGGCGGCGACGATATAGAGCGCCAGCACCGGCAGCACCGCGCCGTTCATGGTCATCGACACCGACATCTGGTCGAGCGGGATGCGGTCGAACAGCGTGCGCATGTCGTAGATCGAATCGATCGCGACGCCCGCCATGCCGACGTCGCCGGCGACGCGCGGATGGTCGGAGTCGTAGCCGCGGTGGGTGGCGAGATCGAAGGCGATCGAGAGGCCCTTCTGGCCGGCCGCGAGATTGCGCCGGTAGAAGGCGTTGGAATCCTCCGCGGTCGAGAAGCCGGCATATTGCCGGATCGTCCACGGCTGCGTGACATACATGGTGGGGTAGGGGCCGCGCAGGAACGGCGGCAGGCCCGGATAGGTGTCGAGGAAATCGAGGCCGGCGAGGTCGTCCGGGCCGTAGGCGGGCTTCACCGCGATGCCTTCGGGCGTGAGCCAGGGCTCTGCGCGCGCGGGGATCGTCGCGGGGGTCGCGCCCGCGACATCAACGGTCGAGAAATCCGGGACGCGCGTCATCGCCTTGATCCCTTGCGCGACGTTCTCTGCATGGAATTGTCCTATAGATATATTGCTAATTTAGCCGCCACCATAGCTTCCCAGCTGCGACAACCGCGACTTTGTTCCGCCTCCACGGCGCCGCTTTTCCACGGCACCGAGGAGCGAGAAGCCCATTCGCTAACCCCCGTTCCTCTCCGGCCGTTTCCTTGCTCCAAACTCCGCCCGATCCGCTCAAGACGAGCGCTGCCGCCAATTGGGCGCCGCTGGCGCGCTTCATCGATGGCGAAGCGCGCATCGGCCATTGGGCGCAATGTCGTAAGGCGACTGTCTTCGCCTATGAGTTCATCCGCTTTGGTATTAAGCAGGCCTGGGCCTGCCTGTTCGGCGCCGCCATGGTAGCGCTGATCGTCGGAACTCATCTCTGGTATCCGCGCGGAGCTGCGCTCAGTCGCTACGATGTCATGTTCGTGGCCGCGCTCGCTATTCAGGCCGCGATGCTCGCGTTCAAGCTCGAGACCTGGGAGGAGGCCAAGGTCATCCTGATCTATCACGTCGTCGGTACCGCCATGGAAGTGTTCAAGACCGACGTTGGCTCCTGGATCTATCCTGAGCCGAGCATTTTCCGCATCGCCGGCGTGCCGCTGTTCTCCGGCTTCATGTATGCTGCGGTCGGCAGCTATATCGCGCGCTGCTGGCGGCTGTTCGATTTTCGATTCCTCCGGCACCCGCCTCTGTGGTCGGTGCATGCGCTTGCCGTCGCGATCTACATCAATTTCTTTGCGCACCACTACATCGCCGACATCCGCTATCTCTTGTTCGCGGCTGCGGCATTGCTGTTCGCGCGCACATGGATCTACTACAAGATCTGGCGCGTGCATCGGCGCATGCCGATGCTGATCGGACTTGGTCTGGTTTCGCTGTTTATCTGGATCGCCGAGAACCTCGGCACCTTCACGCGGACCTGGCTCTATCCGCACCAGATGGTCGGGTGGTCGGCGGTGTCATTCGGCAAGCTCGGTTCGTGGTTCCTGCTGCTGATCATCAGCTATGCTTTGGTTGCGGCGGTGAATCGCCCGGTGGCCGTGGACAAGTAGTGATGCTTTGAGCCTGTAGCCCGGATGGAGCGAAGCGACATCCGGGGAGTATGACGTGGCTTTCCCGGATGTCGCTTCCGCTCCATCCGGGCTACAAATCTACGCAGGTTGCGCCGCTGCCTTGCCGAGCCTACGGTGTGGTGACGTTGGTCATGAACGATAGCTTGCCGCCAAACCTCGCCGCAGGCGAGGCGGAACACGATCCCGACGAGTTCACAAGCTTGCCGGGGTGGCTCTATCACGACCCTGTATTCTTCACCTACGAAGCCGAGCGCGTATTCCGCCCGTCCTGGCAGATCGTCTGCCACGTCAACGACATCCCGAACACCGGCGACTACGTGACTTTCGACTTTCTCGGCGAGTCGATCCTCGCGCTGCGCGGCGACGATGGCGCAGTCCGCGCGTTCCATAATGTCTGCCGTCATCGCGCGGCGCGTCTCCTCGACGGGCCCGCAGGTCATTGCCGCTTTCGGCTCACCTGCCCCTACCACGGCTGGAGCTATGACCTGCGCGGCCGCCTCGCCGGCGTGCCGTTCCGCGAGACCTTCATGGGTCTCGATATGGCGGCACACGGCCTCAAGCCGATCGAGCACGAGATCTATCACGGCTTCATCTTCATCCGGCTCGGAAGGCTCTGGGCCATCGGTCGCCGAGATGATGTCGCCTTACGAGGCCGAGATCGCCGCCTATCGCATGGAGGACATGGTGCCGCTCGGCCGTGTCACCTTGCGGCCGCGCGCGGTCAATTGGAAAAACATTTCGGACAACTATTCGGACTCGCTGCACATCAATGTCGCCCATCCCGGCCTGACACGGCTGTTCGGCAAGAGCTATGGCGTCGAAGCACACGAATGGGTGCATAAGATGTGGGGGCGGTTGCGCGACGAGCCGTCGTCCAACCGCTCGGAGCGAATGTACCAGCGCTATCTGCCGCGGGTCGCGCATCTGCCGGACGATCGGCAACGGCTCTGGGTCTATTTCAAGCTCTGGCCCAACGTTGCCTTCGACATCTATCCCGATCAGATCGATTTCATGCAGTTCGTGCCGGTCTCGGCCAACTCGACGATGATCCGCGAGATCGCCTATGTGCATCCCGACTCGCGCCGCGAGATGAAGGCCGCGCGCTATCTCAACTGGCGCATCAACCGTCAGGTCAACAAGGAGGACACCGACCTGATCAATCGCGTGCAGGCCGGCATGGCGTCGTCGAGCTACGAGGCCGGGCCGCTCGGAGCAACCGAAGTGTGCCTGCGGCAATTTGCGCGCAAGCTGCGTGCGCTGGCGCCGGTGGCGTGCATGAGGCAACGGCCGCCGCCGGCGGGCTGGAGCCGCAACGCTCAATGATCAAAGCTTGATTGCAGAATATCGAGAGCGTCGCAGCCGGCGTGGAGGAATGTGTCAATGCCGGCTGTCGCCACGGTGCGTCATGTGCTTCCGGTCTGCCGACAAGATAGAGCGCCTTCGCGCGCCTGCGGCCTTCAAGGCGCGCGCGGTGTCGGTAGCCTCCGGGTCGTAGACTCGGATTCGGACCGCACAGGCACGCAAGCCGCGCGCCTGAGGCTTTGAAGGCAGCGACCAGGGCGTCGCGATTGGCAAAGCCGTCATTGCTGATCGCCTCGATCCCGCCCGCTGCGAAGAAATTCGTGGCAAACGTCGCGCGCTCGGTGAAGTCGGCAGAAGCGCCGAGATTAGCGAGAAAGAGTTTGGGCCGTGCGCCGGTCGTGGCCAGCAGGCGGTCGGAAGCGTCGCGCAATGCTTCATAGGGCTCCGCAAGCCGCATTTGTGCGAGCGGTTCCGTCGGGATCGCAACAGGCATCGGCGCAACGCTCGTGCGCGCAACATTGAGCACCGCGACGGGCATCTCGCTGAGATCGGGAAACTCGTTGGCGCCGACGAGCGCGTCCTTGCGCGTTGCGATCGCGCGCTCGCGCTCGGCGCGTGCGCTTGCGACCTTGCGCTGAATGAGCCCTTGCTGGAGCGCGCCTGCGGCACCACCCGCGCGCTCGATCTCCTGGAACAGGGCCCAGGCGGCGGCGCAAAGGTCGGTGGTCAGCTGCTCGCTCCAGCCGGTGCCGGCGGAAGGGTCGGCGACGCGCGCGACGCCGGCTTCCTCGATCAGGACGAGTTGCGTGTTGCGCGCGATACGGCGCGCGAACGAGTCGGGGAGCCCGCATGCGGTGGTGAATGGCAGCACCGTGATCGAATCGGCCCCGCCGATCGCGGCCGCGAACGTCGCAATCGTCGTGCGCAGGATGTTCACCTGCGGATCGTTGCGCGTCATCATGCGCCAGGCGGTCTCGGCCGCGACGAAGGCGGGCTCCGGTCTGAGCCCGCAGCTCTCCTCGATGCGCGCCCACAGCGTTCGCAGTGCGCGAAACTTCGCGATGGTGAGGAACTGATCGGCGTCGGCCGCCAGCCGAAAGAAGATCATCCGCCGTGCGTCATCGAGCGCGATGCCATGGGCTTCAAGTGCGCGCAGATAGGCGACAGCGACGGCAATCGCGTAGGCGAGTTCCTGCGCTTCGGTGCCACCCGCGCCGTGCACGACACGGCCGTCGGCAACCATAAGCGCGCGCTTGAAGCCTTGTGCCGCAAGATCGGCCGCGAGCTTTGCGGCGAGCGGAGCAAATTGCGCCCATGGGAGCGGGAGGCCGCCGTTGTGGCTGCCGGCGCCGAGCGGATCGAAACCGAACCGGACGTCGAGCGAGGCCGGTGCGATGCCCCGCTCTTTGACCAGCGCGACAAGCGCGAGCGGCAGGTCCTTGGTCTGCGGGCTCAGATCGAACTCGATCGCGATGCCGGCATCGAGCAGCACACCATCGAGCACGCGTGCGATCGTGTCCGGCATCAGCCCATAGCCATGGGCGCCGACCGAACCGACGCCGACCAGCACGCAGTCCGTTGGCGCCGTCCTCGAGATCCTCCAGCGCCTGCGCGTTGGCGGCGGTCGGATCGGGGTGGTCAATACGCGCCATCACCTGCCAGCGTCCCGCGCGTGAGGCGATGCGCGCGTCATGGGCCTCGCGTGCATAGAGCGGCTCGACCGCGATACCATCCGGTGTCCGCGCGGTCAGGCTCTCGAACGGCCTGCCCTTGAGCACGCGGGAGGCGAGAGCAACCCATTGCTCGCGCGTTGCGGCAGGAAACTCGGCGGCAAAGGTCAGGTCGTCGCTCATGCGATTTATTTTGCCGGAAAGATCGGGCACACTGATTGCATGTGCTCCTTCTATCACGCCCGCTATCGTGGGCGACATACAACCATCGTCATCGTGGCTCGCCGGAGGGCCACGGGTGGGACGCTCGCCAACGAATTCTGGATCAAGGGGTAGGGGATATGTCAGTCGCCAGCACAGGGTTCATCGTCGCCATCGCGCTAGCGCCACTCGGCGCCGGCGAGGTATACGCGCAGGCGCCGTTTCATCTCCTGGAGGCGACGATCCCGGACGTGCATCGGGCCATTCAGGAAGGCCAGATCACCTGCCGCGGGCTGGTGCAGGCGTACCTCAACCGGGCGAGAGCCTACAACGGCACCTGCAATCAGCTCGTCACCGAGGAGAACGTCGCCGACGCTTCCTGCCCAACTACGGCGAATACAAGGCCGCGGTCGAGGCGACGGCGAGCCGGCCCGACGGCGATCCGGCGCAAGACGCCGCCGATCGAGTTCGGCCGCATGGAGCCGACCGCGTCCGACCCGAGCGTGCAGCAGCAGTTCGGCATGACGGTCGGCATTCCCAATGCCGGGCAGGTGCGCGCGCTCGGGCATGATCAACATCCGCGGCGAGCGCTCGGTCACCTGCAAGGGCGAGTTCGACAAGCATCCGTCGGCGGGGCCGCTGCCGGCCGGCGCGCCGGCGGTCTGCGAGGAATTCCGCCGCCAGCCGGACGCGCTCGAGCGCGCCGCGGAGCTCGACGCGCAGTACGGCCGCAATCCCGATCTGGCGGCGATGCCGATGTACTGCATCCCGTTCTCGTTCAAGGATCCGTACGACACCAAGGACATGCGCTCGACCGGCGGCGCCGACGCGCGCTACGACATCGATTTTCCGGCGCGCGACCACACGCTGGTCGCGCAGCTGCGCGACGAAGGGCGCGATCATCTACGCCAAGGCCAACACCACCGAATACAACGGACGCGGCCCCGGCAATCCCGGCGGCGAGAACTACCCGACCAAGATCCTGCCGTCGACGCTCGGCTATCAGCGCAGCACCTGGGCCGGCAATCCGTGCAACTCGTACGACACGACGCGCGCCGCCTCGATCGGCTCGAGCTCGGGCTCCGGCGTCTCGGTCAGCACGAACCTGGTGATGTGCAGCCTGTGCGAGGAGACCGGCGCAGTCGTGCCGCGGGCCGGCCAACCACAATTCGGTGGCGCTGATCCTGCCGCACAAGGCGCATCTGTCGTTCCTCGGCGGCGCCATCGGCGCCGAGATCTACAACGATCGCGCCGGCATCCACTGCCGCACCATCGCCGACGCGGCGAAGGTGCTCGACGCGCTCAAGGATCCGGTCAACGGCTACTACGACCCGCGCGACATCTTCACCACCGTGCCGCGCTCGAGCCTGCCGAGCGAGCCCTATGCGCAGCGCGATCACGAGCGGCAGCGCCGGGCGCGCTCAAGGGCATGCGCATCGGCATCATCCGCGAGTTCATGGTCAAGCACGCCAAGGTCGACGAGCCGATCGTCGACGCGGCCGCGGCCGAGATGAAGGCGATGCTCGGCGGCCATCTCGGCGCCACGCTGGTCGAATCGGTGACGCCCGGCTGGGTCGACGATCCCGACATCGAGAACATGACGACGACCTTCGATCGCGCGATCGCGGAGCTCGTGCCGGTGCTCTATCCGGATCTGCTCTACCGGCTGAATGCCGCGCAGCGAGCCGGTCTATCCGGACTTCGCCGCCAAGGTGAAGCCGACGCCGTTCGCGCCGGGCGTGATCAAGGGCACCGGGACGATGGCGCCGGCCGACTGGATGGTGCGCTGGGCCGACGGGCTCGAGCCGACGCCGCCGCAATCTCGACGCTGCGCGATCTGCTCGGCGGCGGCGGCGATACCGGCTCGCGCACGTTCCGCTTCCACATCCCGCAGTACCTGACGCGGCGCGCCAAGGACTGGGCGGAGCGCGGCTTCACGGAAACGCTGGTCGACTGGCCGTCGCTGAACGCGCGCTCGAAGTTCTGGGGCGACGACCAGCGCGCCGCGTTCAAGAACTGGGAGGAGATCACGAGCCTGCACAGCCCGCCCAAGGGCATCGCCGAGAACATCCAGCGCCGCGAGCTGCTGCGGCGCGTGCATCATGAAGGTGATGCTACGAGAACAAGCTCGATGTGCTGATCCAGCTGCACACGGCGCTGCCGCCCGGCAAGATCGGGCTGGCGCCGGAGCCGGTGCGTCAACAATCGCCAGATCTCGTATCCGTTCGGACCGAACGCCGGCATCACCGAGATTCTGATCCCGGCCGGCTACGTGCGGACCGCCTACGATCCGAGCGTTCGAGCTCGCGACCGACGCCAACGGCCGCAAGGTCTACCGCAGCGTCACCAGCACGATGCCGACGGCGATTCCGGCGCCCGGCCTGCCGTTCTCGATCAACTTCCTGGTCGAGCCCGGCATGGAGCATCTGGCGCTGAAGGCGGCCACGGCCTATCAGGCGGCCTCGAAGCGGCGCGTGCCGCCGCCGATGTTCCCGGCGCTGCCGGGCGAGCCGTAAGGGGGAGGGGCGGGCCTTTGGTGCCTCGCCCGTCCTGTCCTCAACTATCGCGTGGCCGCCCGCGCTCGACGTGCGGTCATGCTGGGCCGTGTCCATGGGGAATACTAAAAATCCGGTTTGTCGGCGCTGCGGGATCGGAAACAGGTTCTTGCCGAAATGATCGCCGTTGTTTTCCGCACAGACCATCTCCAGGCGTTGGTTCGGCACCTTGCTCCAGCGTCGCACCATGTAGAGCGGCTCGTTGAAGGTGTCGGGGTCGTCGACCTTGACCAGGACTTCCAGCGTCTTGCCGTCGGCGGACAGCTTGAAGCGCTCGACGACGTGCAGCTTCTCGGTATGCGGCGTGCGGAACCAATCGAGGTAGCTGTTGTGGGCCTGAAGCCCGATGGTGTCGACCACCAGGGTGTCGCCGTCTTCGTAATGACCGATCGACTCGCCGAACCATGACGGCTTCACGATCTCGGAATGCTGGTCGGTCATGTAGATGCGGCGCACCATGTGATCGGTCTCCCAGATCATCCACACCTGGTTGGGCGTCTGGATGAAATAGAACGGCTGCGCCGGCGTCAGCAATTGCTCGGGAACGCCGCCCGGATAGCAGGACGATTGGGCGGAGAACGGAAGTCCGCGCTTGCCGGTCAGCACCTCGTCGTTGGACTCCTGCATCTGCTTCGCCGCCCACGGCTTGAGCACCGGGTCCTTGGCGTTGCCGATGTGCGGCGTCACCTGGCCGCGCCGTCCCGGTTGCCATGGTAGGGATAGGCGGGGTCCTGCCTTGATCGGGCCGCGGCCCAATCCCGGCGGCGGGTCGAGCCAATCGACGCCCAGGGCGAGCCAGGCGAACTGGGCTGATGCCAATTCAGGAATTTTGCCTTTGGCAAGTGCTTGCTCTTGCGAAGGAGCTTGCGCGAGCGCGGAAGCACCTGCCGCAAAGACCGCGATGCCCGCAAGAGCTGCGATCAAGGCACAGCGCATAATCGGCTCGTCTGGATAGCCATGGAGCTTGAAATTCCGCGCGGATTTCGACATCGGGGCGCTCCCTATTGGTGCGAAAACCAACGGCGACCTTGCCCTGCCAATTCTATCGGATCGAAAGCACTTTCGTCACCAAGGGCAGGTGGTACTGGGCGCGTCGGCCTAAGGACTTTGTCGGCACTGGACTCTTGTCGGCACTCGCAGGCTGTGCATGCTCTAGCCCTGCTGCCCGACGGAGGACATGCTGATGCTGACCCTGCCCAAGCACAATCGCTACGAATATTCGGTCATCAATGAGCGCAAGGACTATTCCTGGCCTGACGGCAAGCGGCTCGCCTTTTGCGTCACGACGAACATCGAGGTCTATGCCTATCGCAAGGGAACCGGCTGGGATCCGGCCAAGAAGGGCGAACCGCAGCAGCAGCGTAACTATGCCTGGCGCGACTACGGCAACCGCGTCGGCATCTGGCGCATGTTCGATCTGTTCGAGCAGCTCAAATCTGCCCGCCGCGCACAACATCAATTCATTGCTGTACGAATATCATCCGCAAATCTGCGATCACATTCGCAAGCGCGGGGACGAGGTCGTCGGTCACGGCCGCACCAATGCCGAGCGGCAGGGCGATCTGTGGGAGATCGACGAGCGCCGCTTGATTGATGACGTCACCCAGGAGATCACCCGGCGTGAGGGCCGTCCGCCGAAGGGTTGGATGGGACCGGCCGCGTCCGAAAGCAACGCCACGCCCGACCTGTTGAAGGAAGCCGGATACAAATATGTGATGGACTGGCCGGCTGATGATCAGCCGTTCTGGCTGAAGACGCGCTCGGGTCCGATCCTGTCGGTTCCTTATCCAGCGGAGCTCAACGATTCGGCAGCGATCATCCATCGTGAGGGCACGGCGCGGGACTTTGCCGACATGATCGTCGATGGCTTCGATGAAATGATCGAGCAATGCCGGGCGCAGCCGCTGGTGATGACGCTGTCGCTGCATCCATTCGTCATGGGGCAGCCGTTTCGGCTGCCGCCATTGCGCAAGGCGTTGAAACATTGCGTTGAACATTCCAAGCGCGATCGGGTCTGGTGGACCACGCCGGGCGCCGTGGCGGATTATTGCTACACGCTGCCATCCGGGATCATTCCAGGCGAAGGCCCGAAGTAATCGGGCTGACGACTCAGTCCAGGCTCACGCCGCTTGCCTTGATCGTCACCGCCCATTTCTCGATCTCGCCATTGAGGAAGCGTTTGAGATAGTCCGGTGAGCGGCGGTCGGCGACCAACAACGGTGACGCCGACCTCTTTCAGCCGTTCCTGCGTCGATGGCGTGTCCAAGGTCGCCACGGCGGCGGCGTGGAGTTTCTGCACGATTGCTGCGGGCATGCCCTTGGGGAGGAAAAAGCCGCTCCAGAAATAGGAGTTGAAATCGGTCAGGCCCTGCTCGTGCGCGCTGGCAAGGTTGGGCAAGAGCGGCGAGCGATTGCGAGTCAGGATGGCGACTGCGCGCATGCTGTTACTGTTGATCTGCGGCATCGCGGCCGCGGCCAGCGCACAGAAATAGTCGATCCGGCCGGCGATCAGATCCTGCATGGCGGGCGGCGAGCCGCGATAGGGAACGTGCGTAACCTCGACGCCGAGCGCAGCATTGAGCTGTGCGCAAGCCAGATGTGATCCCGACCCGGCGCCAGCCGAGCCATACTGCATCTTCGCCTGGTTCGCCTTCGTGTAAGCCGCGAACTCTTTCAGGTCTTTGACGGGCAATTCGTTGCGCGTAACCAATATGATCGCCTGCTCGACCACTAAGCGCGACCGGCTCGAAATCGGTCACGGAATTGTAGAGCGGCTTTTTGTAGAGCGTTTGGTTCTGAGCAAAGGTGTCGATTCCGCCCAGCACGAATTGGTAGCCGTCGGGCGTCGCCTTCGCCACCCGAGCGACGCCGGTCATGCCGCCGGCGCCGCCGATATTCTCGATGATGACCTGCTGACCCAAGACCTCGGAGAGGCGCGCGGCGAGAATACGCGCCAAAGTATCTGAGGCGCTGCCGGCCGCGAACGGCACCACCATGGTGACGGGCCGAGTTGGCCAGTCCTGTGCCATGGCGAATTGAGTGGTGTGAATTGGTGCAGCGAGGAAGACGGCGGTCCAGATGCCGTAATGGCACCATCTGCTCTGGCGCGGCACGGGCTTCGCCGCGAGCCTGACGTCATCGTGACCGACATTGTGAACCGGCATCGCTTCTCTCCTTTGCGGACCGCCATTGATCAGCGCTGCACGAAATGCAATCGCATGCTTCATGCGTATGCTTCACGACGGCCAAGCCAAATTAACCCGCGCGAAGGCGAGCCAGGAAGTCCCTTGGCTGCTCCAAAAGTTCGCAGCGGGCAGCACAGGTTTATGGCAGGTCGTAGAGGATGGCCCTTACGTGCTTCAAGCCCCGTGCCCGGATGATTGGCTCGACGCTGTTATGAAAACTCGTACAGCCGCGCCGGATTGTCGACGAGGATTTTCTTGCGCACGGCGGCATCCGGCGCCCACGTCGGCAGGAGGTTGAGCACCAGCCCATCGTCGACCGGCCACAGCGGCGTCACTTTCGAGGTGCTGCCATCGACCGAATTCGGGTGCGGCCAGTTGGTGCCCCACAGAATGCGGTCGACATTGGCGCTGATCAGCATCTGGGCGAGCGGCGTGAAATAGCCGTAGTTCTGGCGCGGCCCAGCGGTGACCGAAATCTTGACATAGGCCTTGCCGGATTTCACGAGATTCACGAGATCGGAGAAGCCGGGCTGGCCCACACCAAGCTCCTCATTCGCATTGCCATAGTGATCGAATACCAGCGGTACCGGCGATGAGGCGAGCGTGTCCTTCATGGCGGCGATCACCGGCAGTGTGGTGTTGAGCTGGATATGCCAGTTGCGGCTCTTCACCCGCGCAGCGGCGGCGAGGAAACGCTCTGTCGCGACCTTGGGATCACTGATGCCGGCGGTCGAGAGATTGAGGCGGATGCCCTTGAAGCCAAGCGACGCGAGCCGATCCAATTCGGCGTCGGTAGTCTTGTCGTCGATGACTGCAACGCCGCGGGCGTCCTTGCCGCGCGCTGCCATGCCATAGATCGTCGCGGAATTGTCAGGGCCGTAGACGCTCGGCGTCACGATCACCACGCGCTGCATCTTGAGCGCAGTGTGGAGCGCAGTCATTTCCTCCGGCAGCGCCATCTCGGGCGTATAGGTGCGTCCCGCAAACCATGGAAACTTGGCCGGATCGCCATGGATATGCGTATGGCAATCGCACGCGCCTGCTGGGACGTCGAAGTTGACCTTGGCCGCCGGCTGCGATGCTTTGGCATGGCCGAAGCGCGGTTGCATCAGGACGCCTGCGGCGGCTGCACCGAATACGAATTCGCGACGCGCGATCATGATAGCCTCCCTGTTGAACGTTAATATTTTGCCGGGTCGTCGCTCTCCGCTAACGCCGGCGCCGTATTTTGATGGCAAGTCTATCTCAAATTCGCGTCCAGGCGAATGGAGATGATGAGGGGAGGCAGCGGACAACCACCCATCAAACCGCCCGGCCTCCACCCTGCAACGCCTGCCACACCCGCGTTGGCGTTGCCGGCATCGGCACGTCCCGCACGCCGTGCTCGCGCAGCGCATCGACGATGGCGTTGATGACGGTCGGCGGCGCGCCGACGGTTCCGGATTCGCCCCCGCCCTTCACGCCGATCGGGTTGCTACGGCAGCGGTCGGGCAGGTCGTGCATGTGGAACGACGGCAGGTCGTCGGCGCGTGGCATGCAATAGTCGAGGAACGAGCCTGACAGGATCTGGCCCGAGGTCTTGTCGAATACGACATGCTCATGCAGCGCCTGGCCAAGGCCCATGGCGAGCCCGCCATGAATTTGGCCTTCGAACAGCAGCGGATTGATGATGATTCCGGAATCATCGACGCCCATGTATTTGACGATCTCCACCTGGCCGGTCTCGGGATCGACCTCGACCTCGCAGATGTGACAGCCGTTGGCGAAATTCGAGCGCGCGGGCGTGAAGGTGCCGACCGCCTCGAGCCCGACGCCCAGCTCGGACGGCCAGCCGATGGGCGCGAAGCTGCGCCTGGCGAGGTCGACGAGCGCGATCGACTTGTCGGTGCCGACCACGGTGAACTTGCCGTCGGCGAACTGGATGTCGGCGGCGGAAGCTTCCAGCACATGTGCGGCCATCGTCTTCGCCTTCTCGATTAGGTTGTCTGCGGCATTGCGCAGCGCCGAGCCGCCGACCGTCATGCTGCGCGAGCCGTAGGTGCCGCGGCCGAAGCCACCGCATCGGTGTCGCCCTGGATCATGCGCACGGAAGCGAAGTCCACGCCGAGCCACTCGGAGACCATCTGGGCGTAGACCGTCTCATGGCCCTGGCCATGGCTGTGGGTGCCGGCCACGACCGTCACCGTGCCGCCTTCGTCGAAGCGCAGCTCCATGCGGTCGCTGAACGGCCCGCAGATCTCCATGAAGTAGGCGATGCCGCGCCCGCGCAGCCTGCCGCGCTGTCTTCGATTCCGTGCGGCGCTTGGCGAAGCCCTTCCAGTCCGCCATCGCGACCGCGATGTCCATCACGGCTTCGTAGTTGGCGCTGTCGTGCACCAGCACGAGCTGGGTCTGGTAGGGTATTTGCGCAGGCTTGATCAGGTTGCGCCGGCGCAGCTCGATAGCGTCGACCTTCAGCTCGGCGGCGGCGGCATCGACCAGCCGCTCCATCACATAGATCGCTTCGGGCTTGCCGGCGCCGCGGTAGGGACCGGTCGGCGTGGAATGGGTGTAGCAGGCGCGCAGCGTCACGTGGGCGGCCGGAATATCATAAACATTCGTGTAAGCCATCGAGCCGAGGCCGGCCGGCACGCCAGCGCTGGCGGAGAGATAGGCGCCTTGATTGTGGTCGGTGGTCACGCGTAGGCCAAGGAACTTGCCGTGCGCGTCGAGCGCGAGTGAAGCCTCGCTGACGCAATCGCGGCCGTGGGTGTCACTCATGATGCTTTCGATGCGTTCGCCGACCCATTGCACCGGCCGGCCGGTCTTGCGCGCGGCCCACACGACGAGCACGTCCTCCGGGAACACGCCGCCCTTCATGCCGAAGCCGCCGCCGACGTCGGGCGACACCACCCGGAAATTCAGCTCGCGCTCGTGGAACACGCTCGCGGCGAGATTGGCGCGCAGGCGATGCGGCTGCTGCGTGCTGGTGTGGAGAGTGGTGCGTCCGCTTGCCTCGTCGTGCTCGGCCAACGCCGTGCGTGGCTCCATGGAGTTGGCGGACAGCCGATTGTTGACGATCTTCAGCGTGACGACATGCGCAGCCTTGGCGAAGGCCGCATCGGCCGCGGCCTTGTTGCCGCGCTCGAGTGCAAACCAGATGTTGTTGGGCGCGCTGTCCCAGACCAGCGGTGCGCCGGGCTTCGCTGCGTCTTCGGTCGCGACGATCGCGGGCAGCACGTCATACTCGATCGCGACAAGCTCGGCCGCGTCACGCGCCTCGTTGAGCGTCTCGGCCACCAGGAACGCCACCGGATCGCCGACGAAGCGCACACGATCATGCGGCAGTACCGGATGCAGCGCCATGAACGCCTTGGCCGGACCACCGAAGGCGATCGGTGGCGCACCGCAGGGAAGGACGCCGATGTTGTCGGCGCGGGCATCGGCGCCGGTCAGCACTGCGAGCACGCCGGGGGCGGCCTTGGCGGCGGATGTGTCGATTGATGTGATGACGGCGTGCGCGTGCGGCGAGCGCAGGACGAGGCCGTGCGCGAGGTTTGCCGGCATGATGTCGGCGACGTAGCGGCCTTTGCCCTTGAGGAAGCGCGGGTCCTCGGTGCGCGGCACCGGCTGCCCGATCCCGAATTTCATGGCTTATCTCCGGATAACCGCGGCCATTCTGGCCGCGGAAGAGCGGCAGCGCCATGACCCAATAAGTAAATGACCGGATAGCAAATGACCGGCCGTCTTGGCGGCCGGCCATGCAAGAGATTGCTGCAACGGAAGCGCGTCGTGCGCGCTCTGCTCACGGATAAATGCGGCTGATCTTCGAGCCTTCGAGGGTGAGGTTGTACATCAGCCCCTTGGAGTTGAGGATGAAGCCCACCACCGGGTTGGTGATCTTGTCGGTGTCAATCGAGCCGCCGGCGCCGACCGTAACCACCACCACCGAGCCATCGACGCCGACCCGCCAGCCGTCGATACGCTGGAAATTCCCGAGCGCCTGCGGGGTCATGAACATCATGATGACCGAGCGCGCCTGCGCGCCAAGCTGGAAGCCGATCGAGGCCGAGAGCACGTTGTAGAACGCAACCGTGCGGCCACCGACCACCATGGCGCCCTCGCCATATTCGCCGCCGACGCCGAAGCCGGCCTTGATCACGGTTGGAAACACCAGCACGCCTGCGGCCCGCGCGGCCAGCCCCTGGGCGCCTGGAACCTGATAGTAGAAGCGCTCGAGCGTGGCGCCCACGGAGGCGTTGATCTCGGGGCCGCTTGCGGCCTGACCATGTGTGCTCGTCTGCAGCAACGCCCCCGCGCTCACCAAGCCAGTGACCATTGTCCGCCTGTCGATGCTCATGAGTTTGTCCCCTCTGTCCCTCTGAGTGTCTCAGTCCACTCGATGGAGCGCGGCATTAAGCCACCCGCGACCGGTGCTCCGAATTCCCCATGCCGGCGACGTTACACGGCCCGGCGGGAGGGGGCAAATAACGATCAGGGCGGCGGTAGTTTTTTAATCCCGGTGATGTCGAGGCGCGCCAGCGCATCATCTACGCGAACGCCGGCAATGATGCGCGCACGGGCGATCTCAGCGAGTGGCAGCAGCACGAAGGCGCGCTCGTTGAGGCGCGGATGCGGCAGCGTGAGGTCGGGCTCGTTGAGGACAAGGTCGTCGTAGGCCAGGATGTCGATGTCGAGCGTGCGCGGCCCCCAGCGCCGCTCGTGGGCGCGGTCCCGCCCGAAGGCGCGCTCGACCGCTTGCGCGCGCGCCAGCAGGGTTTGCGGCGTGAGCGTGGTGTCGACCGCGACGCACAGGTTCACGAATGGCGGCTGGTCTTCGACGCCCCAGGGCGGGGTCAGGTAGTCAGAGGAACGGGCAAGCAGGCGGATGTCGCTGCGCTCGCACAGCATTGCGATCGCGCGCGCAAGTGTTGCCCGGACATCTCCCAGATTGCCGCCAAGCGCCAGCAGCGCCTCAGCCATGGCGAGCGCGCGCGATGGTGACACCGACGTCCGCGAATGTCGCGGCGATCGGTGCATGCGGCTTGTGAACCGTCACCCGCACCGCCGTCACCTCGGCAAAGCGCGAGAGGATCGCGTCGGCGACCGCGCCAGCCGCGGCCTCGACCAGCCGATAGCGCTTGGAGCAGAAAGCCCGGCTCGCGACCTCGACGACCTGGTCATAGCCGACCGTGTCGGCGAGCTTGTCGGAATGCGAGGCGGCCGCGAGATCAATGTCGAGGACGAGATCGAGCTTGAAGGTCTGCCCAACTTTGGCCTCGTGCTGCATCACGCCGTGATAGGCGTGCAGTGAGAGGCCGAAACGAAGACGGCGTCGGTCATCGGGCCTCCCGGATGGCTTTCGCGACGCGCAACGCCTGCACGGTCTCGGCGACGTCGTGAGTGCGCACGATCGTCGCACCGCTCTCGACCGCCATAAGGTGGCTCACGATCGAGCCGCCGATGCGCTGATCGGGTGGCGCAGGCGATATCGAGTCAATGAAGCGCTTGCGCGAGGCGCCGATCAGAAGGGGCAGGCCGAACGGCTCGAGCTCGCCCAGCCGCGCGATCGCGGTGATGCTCTGCTGCGGCGTCTTGCCGAAGCCGATGCCGGGGTCGAGCACGATCATGCTGCGCGCAATGCCTACGCGTTCCGCGATGTCGAGCGAGCGCAGGAAGAATGCCGCGATGTCGGCCATGATGTCGATCGCCGGATCGGCGGTGTCGCGATTGTGCATGATGATGACCGGCACGGCATGCTCGGCGACGACGCGCGCCATATCGGGGTCGCGCTGCAGGCCCCAGACGTCGTTGACGATGCTGGCGCCGGCTTCGAGCGCTACGCTCGCAACGGACGCCTTCATGCTGTCGATCGAGACCGGCACGCCGAGTGCGACGACCTCGGGCAGGACCGGCGCTAGCCGCCGCAGCTCCTCTTCGCTCGAGACCGCGACCATGCCGCCGTAGGGGCGGGTGGACTTCGGCACCGATATCGAGGATGTCGGCGCCATCGACGGCGAGCCGCCGGGCATGCTCGATTGCGCGCTGCGGATCCAGAAAGCGCCCGCCATCGGAGAAGCTGTCAGGTGTGACGTTGACCACGCCCATGATGGCCGGTCGGCCAAGGCTTGTCAGCCGCGCCAACGTACCGGGGGCTGGCCGCGCCCGTGGGCCGGTCGGACCCGGCGACGACAGTGTTGAGCGGGTCTTGATCACGGCGCTGGCTTGCGCCGGTCCGCCTGTGGAAGTCAAGGCGCCCCAGCACGCGCGCATGTCGCAGCGCTGGCGCGTGCCCCAGAGGTTAAAGCCTGGCGGTCTGAGGGGCGCCGACGGGACCCGATTGGAATTACGCGTCGATACCCTTGCGGCGGGCGATGCGAGGACCTTCGGCCTGATCCTTGTAGCTGATCTTGAGCGGAAGCTTCTTGGCGTGCTCGATCCAGCGCACGACGAGCTTCTCGGGCGGGAGGAAGCGCACCATCCTCTTCTTCTTGTTGGCCTCCGCCATTGCGCGAGCGAGGTTCTCGGGCTTGCGATAGCGCAGCTCCCGGACGGTATCGACCCCCACCTCCTGCAATAGGCCCAGATAGCCCTTGCCCATGCCCTTGATGCGCATGTGGTCGCAGGCGTTGGCCAATCTCAGCAAGCGTTTCTCATCGATGCCGCACTTCACAGCCAGCGTTCGGCGCGCCTTGGGGCTCTTGGCCTCGTCCAGGAGCCGCTCTGTCGTGCGGATGCCAAGCGTTCTGAGGGTCTTGACCTCATCCGCATCGAGTCCGTCGATGTGGGTGATTGGGTAGCTTGCCATCGAATTCTCCTCACTATCCCCTGTCGATCCGCCTGATCCACAGTCGACCGCCTGCGCCATCGGGCGTCAGACGAACTGACCAAGGCCAGGGATCGCGCCGACGATCTCGCCGATGGTGTCTTCACCGGCTTTCTCGCGTGCGAAGGCAATGGTCTCACGGGTCACAGCCTGGACTTGGCCCATGCTGAGACCGACTGACATCATGCGGGTTCCCGCCGCTAATACCCCTCCGCCAAACATCCCAGTTCCCTCGTCGGGCGGGGCCGCCGCAATGGCCTCCAGAGCTCCCGGCAGCTTGGCCAGGAGGTCTTGGACCTTTTCGGCGGGTCCTTCCTTTAGCAGGAACTGTAGAATAATACCCACAGCCTTTTGGGCAGTCGCCTGATCAATGCCGATGTTGGCAACCAAGCGTCCAATCAGCTCATCCATGCCCAATTTTCCCCGGAGGCCTATTAGCGATTGTATGGGGCGGAAAGGAGGGCGGAAACCGGTGGGCCGGAGGCCCGTTTACGAATGTGGCAGCCAGTTGCATTAATACATCAGTGTGAAAGCGGTACAACGAATTGAATTTTGGTGCATTTGTGAAATGTCACAAACTTGACGCAAACCGTTTTGTTCTAAGGCCTTTTGTGGCCTGGAAGAGGGCGCGCGGATGGCATAGTTAGCGATAGTAGTGAACCCGTAAACGCCGTCTATCGACCAAAAGGAAGAGTTAACCGCGCAAGTCCGTCCCTACACCGTTACCGACATCACCTAGGAAAGCAGGTCTATAATTAGAAAAGATGCGAGGCCAATAGAACTCAAGCGGACCTCGTCGGGCAAGGGGACCTCACGGCCAGGACTTGCGGACATAAACAAGCGGTTTGTGGCTGTGACCAATGGGTTAAGGGCGCCATGATCTCATTCACGAATGCACGAGTTGTCGTTGTTGCCGGCTCTGATACGGGACGTCCGCTTGTGCATACTCTAACGCGCATGGGACTTGAGGGTGTTCGTCTGGTTGCAAATCCCGACCAGGCGCGGCAGCTCTGCTCCGCCAAGCGGGCAGACGCATGCCTTGTGCTACTGCCAGATGCGGTGCCGGATGAAGTGCCGCAATGGACGGCGGAAACGGGTGCGCCCGGACGCGAGGTGGGCATCCCCTCCTTGTTGCTGGCGCAGGTCGTCACTCCCTACGTCAACAGATCTGCCCGGCGGGCCGGTTATGTGGCTTCGGTTCCCGCCGACGTGTCGTCGCGCCTGCTCTATCGATGGATGGGCGCGCTCCTGCAGAAGCAGCGGCGATCTCGTGACAACATGAGCGAGCGGGCCCGTCCCAAGCTCCCGCTGGCCGACGCAATGAACGCACTCAACCACGAGACTTGGGGCGGCAAATTTAAGCTGCAATAGCCACTTACAAATCACAATCAAAACGACGAGGCGCGCCTGCTGTTGACCACAGCAGGCGTTGCTGTTGACGGTTCGGCCATCCGGGCAAACAATGTCCGCTGAGCTGACCCAGATCTCAGAGGCGTGCGATGGGTGACGACGACGGAACCATTTTCGTCGGCAGGAGCGATAAGCCGGAATTGCTGACGCTGGCACTCGCCAATCGGCACGGTCTGGTCACCGGCGCGACCGGCACCGGCAAGACCGTGACGCTGCAAGTGCTGGCGGAAGGCTTTTCCCACGCCGGCGTCTCGGTGTTTGCCGCCGACATCAAGGGCGATCTGTCCGGCATCGCGGCGCTGGGCGAGGCGAAGGAAGCGTTCGTCAGCCGCGCCAAGAAGTCTGGGCTTCGACTACCAGCCGGACCAATTTCCGGTCGTGTTCTGGGACCTGTTCGGCGAACAGGGCCATCCCGATCCGCGCCACCATCTCCGAAATGGGCCCGCTGCTGCTTGTCGCGGCTGATGGACCTCAACGACGTGCAGGAAGGCGTGCTCAACATCGCGTTCCGCGTGGCCGACGAGCAGGGGCTGCTGCTGCTCGACATGAAGGACCTGCGCGCGATGCTCGGCTTCATCGCCGAGCACGCGGCGGAACTCACCACCCAGTACGGCAACGTCTCGAAGGCGACCATCGGCACCATCCAGCGCCAGCTGCTGGTGCTGGAAAACCAGGGCGGCGACGAAGTTCTTCGGCGAGCCGGCGCTCGACCTGAAGGATTTCATGCGCACCGACCGCGACGGCCGCGGCGTCATCAACATCCTGGCCGCCGACAAGCTGATGGAGAACCCGCGGCTCTATGCGACGTTCCTGCTGTGGCTGCTGTCGGAGCTGTTCGAGGAGCTGCCCGAAGTCGGCGACCCCGACAAGCCCAAGCTCGTGTTCTTCTTCGACGAGGCGCATCTGCTGTTCAACGACGCGCCGAAGGCGCTGCTCGACAAGATCGAGCAGGTGGTGCGGCTGATCCGCTCGAAGGGCGTCGGCGTCTATTTCGTCACGCAGAACCCGCTCGACGTGCCCGACAAGGTGCTGGCGCAGCTCGGCAACCGCGTGCAGCACGCGCTGCGCGCCTTCACGCCGCGCGACCAGAAGGCGGTGCGGGCCGCCGCCGAGACGTTCCGCGCCAATCCCAAGCTCGACACCGCGACCGTCATCAGCGAACTCGGCAAGGGCGAGGCGCTGGTGTCGTTCCTGGAAGGCAACGGCACGCCCTCGATGGTCGAGCGCTGCATGGTGCGCCCGCCGTCGGCGCGCGTCGGGCCGGTCACGCCGGAGGAGCGCAAGGCGGTCATCGCAGAAGAGCCCGGTCAGAGGGCAAGTACGACACGCACGATCGACTCCGAATTCGGCCTACGAGATGCTGCAGCAACAGCGTGCAGCAGACCGGCTCGACCAGCGGCAGCCACCGCGCCCGGCAGCGCCAACAGCAGGCCGATGCCCGCAGTCCGGCGGCGGCGGCGGCTGGATCAGCGGCATCGGCGGAATGCTCGGCGGTCATCTTCGGCACCAGCCGCCCGCGCGGCCAACGGCTGTCGACCGGCCAGTTCGTCGCGCGCGAGGTCACGCGCTCGGTGACCAACCGGGTTGCCGGCCAGATCGCCGGCGATCTCGGCAAGTCGATCGGCGGCTCGATGGGCAACACGGTCGGCCGCGCGATCGTGCGCGGCACGCTGGGCGGCATCTTGCGGCGCTAGCGATGATTCCTGCCTGTGGGCCGATCGCGATGCCAGGTCGACCGCATCGCCTTACTGAGGCGCACACGTCGACACTCAGACGTAGATCCCGGGACGAGCCAGGCACGACGAACAGGCAATCGACATGACATCACCCTCGCAAGCCCTTCCCGCCGTTCTCGACCGGATCGACGCCGATCTCGACAACAGCCTCGAGCGGCTGTTCGATTTCCTGAAGATCCAGTCGATCTCGACCGATCCGGCCTACAAGGACCAGTGCCGCGCCGCGGCCGAGTTCGTCGCGAACGACCTCGCCGAGCCTCGGCTTCGACGCGAGCGTGCGGCCGACCGAGGGCCATCCGGTCGTGGTCGGCAAGAGTCGGCAATGGCGCAACGGCGGCAATGGCGGCCCGCGCGTCCTGTTCTACGGCCACTACGACGTGCAGCCGGTCGATCCGCTCGATCTGTGGGAGACGCCGCCGTTCGAGCCGCGCATCGCGACGACCCCCGACGGCCGCAAGATCATCGTCGCGCGCGGCGCCTGCGACGACAAAGGCCAGGTGATGACCTTCGTCGAGGCGCTGCCGCGCCTTCAAGGCGGTGACCGGCGCGCTGCCGCTCCGATCACCATGATGATCGAGGGCGAGGAGGAGTGCGGCTCGAGCCATCTGTTCGATTTCGTCAAGGACAACGCGGCGCGAGCTCAAGCAGCGACCTCGCGCTCGTCTGCGACACCAGCATGTGGGACGCGAAGACGCCGGCGATCACCACCTCGCTGCGCGGCCTCGTCTACGAGGAGGTGCAAGTCACCTGCGCGGACCGCGACCTGCATTCCGGCCTGTTCGGCGGCGCGGCGCAGAATCCGCTCCGCGTGCTGGCGCGCATCCTCGCGCGCCATGCACGACAAGAACGGCCGCGTCACCATCCCGGGCTTCTACGACGGCGTGAAGGAACTGCCGGCCGACATCAAGGCCGATCTCAAGCGGCTCAAGCTCACGCCGAAGGATTTCCTCGGCGAGGTCGGCCTCAAGGTGCCGGCCGGCGAGAAGGACCGCATGCTGATCGAGCAGATCTCGACGCGCCCGACCGCCGAGATCAACGGCATCATCGGCGGCTATACCGGCGAGGGCGCCAAGACCGTGATCCCGGGCCAGGCGACGGCGAAGGTGTCGTTCCGGCTGGTCGGCGCGCAGAACCCGAAGAAAATCCGCGATGCCTTCCGCGACTTCGTGCGCGAGCGGCTGCCGGCCGACGCCAAGGTCGAGTTCGCGAATTTCGGCCTCGCGCCCGCCGATCCAGCTGTCCGTTCGACAATCCGGCGCTCGTCAAGACGCGCGCCGCGCTCGCCGACGAATGGGGCAGCAAGGCGGTGACGGTCGGCGAGGGCGGCTCGATCCCGATCGTCGGCGACTTCAAGCGCGTGCTCGGCATGGACACGCATCATGGTCGGCTTCGCGCTCGACGACGACCGCGTGCATTCGCCGAACGAGAAGTACGACCTCACCAGCTTCCACAAGGGCACGCGCAGCTGGGCGCGGATTCTGGCGGCGCTGGCGGGGTGAGGCGGCGCGGCCGGGCGTGATGATCAGGCCGCTCGCGGCCTGATCGCCTTGAGCTGCGCGCCGATCACCCTGCGCCGTTCCATCAATTCAAGTCGGCCTGCAGGCCGAGGAAGATCGATCGACATCTTATGCGTTACAAGGGCGGAATAACTCTTATATGGACGGTCTCAACCCACGCCCGGAAACACGCCGGGAACGACAATTGGTGCCTAACGTTATCTCCTCAACAAGGAGGTTCGTATGGTTGCACCGATGATGATCAAGGAACACATGGAAGTCGTCGGTTCCGACGGCGTGCACGTGGGAACCGTGGATCACCTGGAAGGCCAGGATATGGTCAAGCTGGCGAAATCCGACCCCGATGCGGGCGGTGAGCATCACCTCATCCCGCTCGCATGGGTGGACCATGTTGAAAAGAAGGTTCACCTGAAACAGTCCGGTGCCGAGGCGAAGGCGCGCTGGAAAGTCAACTAGAGCAATAGAACGTCAGCATGGGCCTCGCGCCGGGTAATTCCGGCGCGAGGCCCACGTCCGTTCGATCTAGGTGTGTTCGATCCAGGTGTGTTCGATCATATGTTTGATTCCATGTGTTCGGGTCAAATCGTGACCGTCCAATACTGAGCCACCACGCGAATAGGTCAACGCTTCTGACGCTGAATAGGACAGTGGCTCTGACGTTAGCGGCGTCTCCAGTTGTGGCGACCTACGATTTCAGATAGCGTCAAAATACATCGAGTGTCCCTCTTGCTGCCATGGGAGGACTCATGATTTCGCCTACACTCATTCGGGAAAATCTGGAAGTTCTTGGCTCTGACGGCGAGCACGTCGGCATTGTCGATCATTTGGAAAGCAACGGTGAAGTGAGATTGGCAAAGGACGAGACCGGCGGCGATTATCATTACATTCCGCTCGGCTGGGTCGTTCATGTGGAAATGAAAGCCCACCTCAACCAGTCCGCTGCGGAAGCCAGAGCACGCTGGAAGACCCGTTGATGAACTGAACGGAATTGAACTGAACGCCCCGCGGACCTGCTCAGGTCCGCGGGGCGTAGTGTCTTGTAAGGCAGTGTTCCTAGAGCGGCTTGTACCAGCGCTGATCGTAGAGTGCGCCGGTGAGCGGGCCGAGCGCGCCGCGGAATTCCTTGGTGTGCGCGGCGATCTCATGGGCATCGTTGGCGGCCTGGTCGGTCCACGCCTCCACGACGGTGAAGTGGTTGGTGCGGGCCTTCTGCTGCAGCACGTCGTAGCGGACGTTGCCCTTATCCTTGCGCGTCGGCTCCGAGAGCGCTTTGAGCGCAACGATGATCTTGTCGCGGTTGGGCGGCCCGACGTCGACGTGGGTCACCACATAGAGCCCGGCGTTGGCTGCCGGCGCGATCGGGCTCACGGTCGTTACGATCGACAGGCGGTCGTCGATCGGCGCAATCAGATGCGGCTGCATCTTGTCGCGGAATTGCTTGGCGTGCGCGGTGGCCGCGTGCGCGTTGAGCGCCGCCTCGTCCTTCCAGGCCTCGATAATCACGAACTGGTTGGATGGGGCCGTGCGCTCGAGAACCTCGAAGCGCAGCAGGCCTGCGTCCTGTTTGCTTGCGGTGGCAAGCTCCTTGAGCAGGGTGGCGGCCTGTGCCTTGGCGGCCGGGGCTACCTCGACATAGGTCACCATGTGGCCAGTCGAGTCCTCCTGCGCGGACACTTGTGGCGCCAGGGCAAGCGGCATGATCGTCATTGCAAGCATGATGGGGCTGAGTAAGCGCATGTCTATCCTCCCGATGGGCGTGTTCCCGATGGACCTGTTGTCAGCGTGGCCTTGGTCGTGCGCTCGCGCGTCACATGGCCTTATACCAGCGCTGGTCATAGAGCGCGCCGGTAATCGGTGTCAGTGCGCCACGAAACGCGCGTGTATGCGCGGCGAGCTCGTGGGTGTCGTTGGCGGCCTGATCCTTCCAGACTTCCATGACGGTGAAATGGTTGGTGCGGTTCTTCTGATATGAGACGTCGAAACGCAGATTACCGGCTTCCTTGCGGCTGTGCTCGGACAGCGCTTCGAGCGCCGGCAGGATCTTGTCGCGAACGTTCCCGGGAACGTCCACATGCGTCACCACATAGACCGAGCCGTCGCCGGGCTTCTGCGCAGCAACGAATGTCGGGATGCAAAGGCGGTCGTCGATTGGGGCGATCAGGTGAGGCGCAACCTGGCTGCGGAATTGCTTGCTGTGGGCCGCCGAATCGTGGGCATCAAGCGCCTGCTGATCCTTCCAGGTGGCGACGATGACGAACTGGTGGGCCGGCGCGGTGCGCTGCAGAATCTGGAACAGAAGATTGCCGGCGTCCTTCCGGCTTGCCTCCGCCAGTGGTCGCAGCAGCGCGGCTGCCTGATCCTTGGCGGCGGGCGCGACATCGATGTAGCTCACCATGTGGATGGTGGGATCGTTTTGTGCGCGTGCAGGTTGGGCGGCCACGAGCGGCACGAGGACCAAAGCCAGAATGGCGTACAGATAATGCATCGACCCCTCCCACTTGCACTTTCTTTGATACTCACCCTTTTTGGTAGGGGATCGTAATCCGGCGGCGCCGGTGCCGTCAAAGGCTCGGCAGCCCGGGCTGCGTCAAAAGGGTCTCATAGGAGCGGCCGCGGATGTCATAGACGCGCGCATAGACCGACGCCGGCGCGCACGACCTCGACCCAGAGCGGCGCGTCGAACCTGCGGCAATAGAACTCGCCCAGCATCATGGCGAAGTCGGCGCCCTTGCGGGTCCCAGGTGGTCTCGAAATCGGGTCCGAGCTCGACCTGCGGCGAGCGGTGAGGGCCGCAGATCGCGAGCTTCCAGCGCCGGCCGGCGGGCTTTTCGAGGCCAAGCTCGGCGAGCTTGGCCTTGAGCCCGAGCGAGGCCTGCTTGAACGAGAGCGCCCAGTAGTCGAGCATGTAGCGGTCGCGCGCGCCCGCAACGCCGCCGGCGATGCGATTGAAGTGCGTGTACTCGTAAGGATGCAGCCGGACCATCTCGACGACCGGCGACACGATGCCGATGGCGAACAGAGCGACGGCGACCGGCCGCAATGCGCCGCGGTGCGACTGCGCGCGCTCGAGCAGCCAGGCGCCGGCGAGTCCGCCGAGGACGGCGAGCGGCGGCAGCACGAACACGAAATGCCGGATGCCGTTGTACATCGCGGGCCGCGCCAGCACCGTCACCGCGACCGGCAGCAGCGCCGCGAGCGCGATCAGCAGCGAGCACTGCGCGGCGGTTGCGTGCAAGATCGCTGCCGCATGGCCGCGATGAGCGCACCGACGGCGCCGCCAGTGCCGAGCAGCAAGAACAGCTCCGGCAGCTGCAGCGCCAGCAGGGTCGGCACATAGCTGCGCGGCATGTCGGTGACCCGGATCAGTGCGCCGCCGAACAGCTCCTGCCAGGGCTCCTCGAAGAAGCGCGAGAAGTAGTCGATCGCGTGAAACGGATTGAGCGGAGTCGGACGACGACCCAGGGCCAGACCAGTGCCATCACCGCCTAGGCAGCACGACAATGCCGGGCAGCATCCGGAGGACGAATTGTCCCAGCCGTGGCGGCGGCTGGTCGTACGCCATCCTGCCGCGCGTCGATCGTGACGAGCAGCGCCAGCGCACCGAGCACGCTCGATCACACCGAACCCGCCCATGATGCGCGAGCCGATCGAGAGCCCGAAGCCAGCCCCGGTGAGCAGCCACCGTGCCGACGCAGGGGCGGGATACTGATCGAAGGCGCGCACCAGGCCGAGCAGCAGGACCGCCATCGCGACCGCGAACGGTCCGTCCTTGGCATTGATGAAGCTGGTGCCCGACGAAGAGCGGACAGGTGGCAAGAAGCGCGAGCGCGATGAGCCCGGCGAGCGGGCCGCCGACGCGGCGCGCCGTGCGCCAGACCACGATCAGCTCCAATGAGGCCGACAACGGCGCCCAGAAGCCGCCGGGTCTCGAACAGCGTGAACGGCAAGACCTTGGCGGCCAGCGCGGCAAGGAGGTCGAAGCCGCCGCCATACATATAGAGATTGACGAAGGAGAGCGCGCGCTGGTCCGCAAAGCCGGACGCAGTAGAAGGCGAGCAGGAGATCGCCGTACTCGGCGTGAGTATAGTCGTCCCAGCCCAGCCCGTAGTCGCGAAACGTGGCAACTGCGACCAACGCCGCAACTGCGATCAGCGCGAGCGCGAGCCGATCGCAGACGGTGGCCGCAGCTGCGCCAGCCTCGGCCGAGGCCGGCGGTGTTGTTCTCTGCTCCATCGAGCAATTATGGCGCGATTCCGCACGCAAGTCGTGGTGAAGGAGGCGCGGTGAAGGATGGCTCGCCTCCGGAGGTCGTCAGCCGCTCGCTACGCGCCGGCCTTCATGGCGGCCTCGTGCATCTTGGCGACGTGGTCCCAATTCACCAGATGGTCGAGGAACGCCTTGATGTAGTCGGGCCGCCGGTTGCGGTAGTCGATGTAATAGGAGTGCTCCCACACGTCACAGCCGAGGATCGGCGAGGCGCCATGGACCAGCGGGCTCTCGCCATTGGGGGTCTTGGTGACCATGATCTTGCCGCCCTTGACCGCGAGCCAGCACCAGCCCGATCCGAACTGGCCTACGCCCGCCTGGACGAACTCCTCCTTCATCTTGGCGACCGAGCCAAGGTCGGCATTGATCTGCTTCTCAAGGTTGCCGGGGAGCTTGTCGCCGCCGCCGTTCGGCTTCATCCACTGCCAGAAATGACTGTGATTGTAGTGCTGGCCGGCATTGTTGAAGAGGCCAGGCGTTCTTGCCGAACGAGCCTTTGACAATGTCCTCAAGGGACTTGTTCTCCCATTCGGTGCCCTTGAGCAGGTTGTTGCCGTTGTTGACGTAGGCAAGGTGATGTTTGTCGTGATGGTATTCGAGCGTCTCGCGCGACATGTACGGCGCCAGCGCATCGTGGGAATAGGGCAGATCGGGAAGCGAGAACGGCATTGGAATCTCCTGACACACGCGAGTGTTTGATGCCAACTCAGGGGCTGCATTGTCAGTTCCGCGAGACCCTGCCGCCTCGATCGTCAACAGGTTCGCGCGCGGGCAACGTTGAGCCGGCAAGGGGCTATGCTATCGTATCCTGGGTATTTGCAAGGGGGATGCAATGCCATGGCAGCCTTTTTTCAAGACCTGCACAGGACGCTCGCAGCGGGCGTCGTTCTCCTGATCGTCATCGTCATTCTGGTCGGCTTGCTCAGCGGACAGTTCATCCGGTTTGACGCCGGATGGTGGCGGTTCTTTGTACGCTGGCTGCACATTATGACAGGTGTCATGTGGGTGGGGCTGCTGTGGTACCTGAACTTCGTGCAGACCCCGACCGTGCCCAAGATCGAGCCGGCCGAGCACCGGGCGGCGATCACCAAGTTCATCGCTCCGAACGTCCTGTTCTGGTTCCGCTACAGCGCACTGGCCACTGTGATTTTCGGACTGATCCTGGCTTGGTCGAAGGACTACCTCATTCAGGCCCTGACC
Organism: uncultured Alphaproteobacteria bacterium; assembly: GCA_963745515.1. Taxonomy (GTDB): domain Bacteria; phylum Pseudomonadota; class Alphaproteobacteria; order Rhizobiales; family Xanthobacteraceae; genus VAZQ01. The sequence continues at coordinate 550,543 of CAVUXO010000001.1, read as the reverse complement.
TTTCAACGGCCGGCCTACGTGATCGGTATCGGCATGTGGCTGGCGCTGATCATGGCCTTCAATGTCTGGTTCGTTATCTGGCCGAACCAGAAGAAGGTCCTCGGGATCGTAGAGGCGTCGCCCGACGAAAAGGCCGCGGCGGCGCGACTTGCCGGCATGACATCGCGGATCAACACCATGTTCTCGATCCCGATGCTCTACTGCATGGTGGCGCAGCAAAATGCAGGGCTATGAGGCTTACGGCCGTCCCGACGCGAAAGGTGCACGAGTGCGCGCGGGGCGCGAATGTGGCCCGGGAGCCAATATCATTGGATTCCTTACCAGATTGGCCAGATTAACGATTGCTTAACCATAGGATTGGCGCCAGAATCTCAGTAACCATATGCCTGCGGCGATTCTACGGGGGTATTTGGGGATTGGGTGGGTGCCAGGATGTCCTTGATCCTGCTGGTTTTTGGTATTCTGATCACCGGTGCGGGGGTGGTCGCGATTGCGTCTGGCTCGACCGTCAGTGATTCGGCTCTTGGCCAGTCATTAATCATGACGGGCGCGATCACCGTTGTGGGCGGCCCCATGTTGATGGGCGTCGGGTCCCTGATCAGCCAGCTCGGCGCGATCGCGGAGTCGCTCAGGCTCAGGCCTTCGGCCCACATCCCGCGTCTGGCGGATGCCAGGCAGCCATCTGACAGCCAGCGGCGGTCTGAAGCCTTGGACGCTGGACCGCGTCTGCCTGATCCACGTTTGCCTGATCCACGCCCGCCGGACCCGCGCCAATCCGAGCCGCGCCAATCCGAGCCGCGCGCGCCTGAGCCCCGGCCGGCCGAGCCGACCCCGGCTGCTGCGATCGAGGTGTCGGGCTCGGCGCTCGAGCGCCTGCGATCGACTGTGCGCCCGGATCGTGTCGTCGCCAATGGCGAGGACGTTCCGCTCTCTCCGAATGGTAACGGACTTCACCACGGAGGAGAGCGCAAGCCGGAATCCAGGCCCGAGCCCAGACCAGAGTTGGAAGTGCGCCCAGCTGGGCCCGGCGAGACCGGCAAAGAGCCCCGGCTGGATTTTCTGTTTCGGCCGAAGACGCCACCGCGTCCGCCCCAGCAGGGGGAGCAGTTCGATTCTATGTGGCCCAAGCGGCGCCCGGGTGACCAGCCGAAGCCGGACGAGGTCGCGCGGCAGCCATCCGGCGAGCCGCCGCGTGCCGAGCGGGAACCTCGCTCAGTGGCAATCCTCAAGTCCGGCGTGGTCGACGGCATGGCCTATACGCTCTATGCCGATGGCTCCATTGAAGCGCAGCTTCCGCATGGAACCGTGCGCTTCGGCTCAATTGCGGAATTGCGTGCGCATATCGAGAACAATTCTTAGACGGATATCCAGCGCAGGTTGCTCTAGCCTGCACTTCCCAAGCACATTTGCATCAGCCTGCCGGTTCGAACCGCTCGCGTCTTGGCGGCGTGCTCGTCAATTTGAATAACTCGTAGACGACATAACTCGAGACGGCATGACTCGAGACGACGTGGGCAACCGAGCCGAAGTACACGCGAATGCAGCGTGGACTGATGTTGCTGGATTTTGTGGGAAATAAAGATTTTGTTCACGACTGTGAAAGACAATCTTGTGCAGTATTGTCTGCTCCGCATGGCTGTCTAACAACCAGCGCGCAACCTATTCCAATTCCGACAAAATTACATACTTGTGTTGGGCAATGAGCTTGAAGTTGCTGCGAGCGCGCTAGCTCTCCGCGAGCTCTTGGCAGGTCTTGACACGTCTCCTTGGTACGTCGGAAGCGCGCGGCTTCGCCACGCGTGAGTGCTAGGCTTTTTGCAGGCAGCTTCCGGGCGAAAGGAGTGTGAATAACAACGTGAATACTCAAATCATACCTGTACAAACCGCGGCGATATTGGTCGCAGTGACGTGACAGGCCGTATCTACCGGTTAAATTACACGAGATCGCGTAAATTTGATGCGTTGTGGAGCAATAAGACATAACAATCGATAGGGAATATTGACCATCACTGGACAGCACTTATTGCGTTCGTCGATCATCAAGTATAGATAGGTCTTAGCTTGGTAACTTGGACTTAGGCCTTTGTAACTGGCCCTTATACACAAGAATACCTGCGGATGCGGCAGGCCGAAAACGTAAGGGCCATTGGGCAGTTAGGATTCATCCGCCATGAATGATAATTCGTCGGGCGCGAGCTATATCGAGCTGACGGCGAGCATCGTCTCGGCTTATGTCAGTAACAATCCTGTGCCGGCGCAGGATTTGTCGGCGTTGATCAATCAAGTTCATGCGGCGCTTACCCGCGTGTCGAGCGGGCAGGGCGAGGTGGCGAGCGAGCCGCTCAAACCGGCTGTATCGGTGAAGAAGTCGATCACGGCGGACTTCATCGTGTGCCTCGAAGATGGAAAGAAATTCAAGTCGCTCAAGCGTCACCTGCGCACGCAGTACAACATGACGCCGGATCAGTATCGCGAGAAATGGAGCCTGCCGCCCGACTATCCGATGGTGGCACCCAACTACGCGATTGCGCGCTCGGAACTCGCCAAGCAGATGGGTCTTGGTCAGCAGCGCCGGCGGCGGAAATAGTTCAGCAGGGTCCACGCGCCGGATCAGTGATCATGCTCTAAGGCACTGTCGAGGTCGCTAGTGGGGCGGATTTGACATTCGCTACCCACCTAGCCGCGGGCTCGCGAAGCGAATGTCAAATCCAAAGCTCCACTAGAAACCTATATTTGCTAGTGGTCCCTTGATTCTAACATTCGCAAGAGAGCCCGCCGAGAAGGGATGCGAATGTTAGAATTGGACCACTAGTGCACCACGCGCATCTGACTTGATGCGCTCCACCATGGAACGGAAGCCGTTGGAGCGTTGCGGCGTCAGATGCTCCTTCAGGCCCAGGCGCTCGAATAACGCGACCGCATCGGTCGCGAGGATGTCGCGGGCATGTTTGCCAGAGTAGATCGTGAGCAGGATCGCGATCAGCCCGCGCACGATATGTGCATCGCTGTCGCCCACGAATGACAGCACCGGGCCGGTTTGGCCATTGGGCTGCACCGCTGTCGACAGCCACACCTGGCTGGCGCAACCCTGCACCTTGTTGGTGTCGTTGCGATCCTGCTCGTTGAGCGGGGCAAGCGATCGGCCAAGCTCGATGACGTAGCGGTAGCGGTCGTCCCACTCGTCCAGCAGCGCAAAATTCTCGATGATCTCGTCTATGGTCATGGCTTCGCCGTGCAGCGGCGACCTGCCGCATGCACCCTCAATATATATGGCCAAGCGTGGCGATGCCAACCGGCGGGCGCGATGGCTAGGCCGCGAACTGGCCTAGTGCCCCGTCTCCGAAGCTCGTGATACACCTCAGCACACTCTGACACGAACTTCGGAAACAAAGGGGCACTAGCAACTCTATGATTTTAGAGCCGCTTTTCGATTTGAAGTTCCTAACAGAGTTTGCTGCAGGTGATGTAGGAACTTCAAATCGGCGGCACTAATTCCGGTGTGGCTGGTGGCCGCGCCAGGCTGGCTCAAGATCCGTGGGCGTCAGCGTTTGCTGCGGGGCCTTGCCGGTCGAGCCGACGGCGTCGGGCGCCTGCGGGCCAAGCTGTTCGTTGAGGAACTCGTACAGCATCTTGGCGCCGGCTTGGGCGCGATGGCCGATCACCACCGCGGCATGCGAGCCGACTGTGCAGGCCTCGGGCTGACGGTCGCAGAAGTTGCGGAGATCGCCGACAGCGGCACGCGCGGCGGACACAGCCTCGACGGTGCCAACCTGGACCTTTGGTGTGGACTCGGTGCCCGCGCTGGGCAGCAGCACCAGCACGACGCCAAGCCAGAATGCCATCCGCAACAGGAATCGCATGACGCCAACCCCCGCGGCTCTGCTCAAGGCCGCTTTAGGAGGTCACCATAACAGGGGAGCTTTGAAAACCGGGTTCTCGCTTCAAAGCAAATGCGTCGCATATTTTCATAAAAGTTGAATGATCTCGGAATGATCTCAGAATGATCTCGAGATGGTCTTGGCAAGATATTGGAACGATCTCGCGCCCGGTGGCGGCGGGGTACCTCGCGATCAGCGCAGCCTGCCGTTCTGTACCAATTCTGGACATCGACAAGCAGAGCTCGCGCAACCTTTCGTTCACCATGAGGTGAGAATGGCGCATCAGCACATAAGCAAGCGCGGAGCTATTAGGGAGATGGCTTGTTCATATGGTCGTGTCCTTAGCGTTCGCTTAAGCCGCCTCTGACACGATCCGCCTTACAAAAGGGGAGCGCGTCTGTAACGACCGACGTGCACAGGGAACCGTGGGTCTGCTTGCGCCACCGCGTGACGACATTGATGCATTAGTCCACCCGACCGCGCAGCAGGATGCGCTCACGTGCGCGCGCCATCGCGCGTTCATTGCGCCGCGTCTTCTGGCCGGATTGGTTGTGATTGCGGGTTTTGCGCTTTACGGCGTCGCTTGGGGCGACCTGAGCGCTTGGGAAGCGTTGCCGTTTGTGTGGCTCATCGTGCCAATGCTCCTCGCCTTCGCTCTGTCTCGCGCCGGACGGTATGAAGCTGCACATATGCTGTCGTCGTTCGCGCTTGCTGGCCTGGTGTTGGTCATCGCCGCCAGGAGCGGAGGCATCACATCGTTCGCAGCGGTCTGGCTCTTGGCGGTGCCACTCGAGGCGACCGTGTCTTTGTCGCGGCGCGTGGTCTGGGTTGCCTCGACCATGGCGCTGGGCGTGGCTGGGTTGCTGTGGCTCGCTGGCGCATATGATCTGTTCCCTCCCTTGGCGCTGCTTCCGCAGGAATCGGCACCACTCGCCGGGCTCGGAGTTGTCTCAGCCTTGCTCTTCGCGACCGGCATCGCGCTCGGAGTTGAGCAGCTCGCGCGCGCGAGCGTCCGCCTCAATCGCGCCGAGGAGGATCGCTATCGGCTGCTTGCCCAGAACATGACCGACGTCATCACGCGTCACGACCGCAACGGCGCGGTTCTGTTCGCATCGCCCACGGCCGAGCCGATGTTCGGCGCCAAGGCCGAGGATCTGCGCGGCCAAGGCCTGTTCGAACGTGTGCATGTCGCCGACCGGCCCGGCTATCTCAAGGCGCTGGCCGATACGGCGGCCGTCGGCGGCAGCCGCTCGGTCGAGTTTCGCGTGCGGCGTGACGGCACGGGCGAGGCCGCAGAGTTCATCTGGATCGAGATGCGCTGCCGGGCGCTTGACCAGAGCAAGGGCCGGCCGGACTCCGAGCGCGAGGTCGTTGCCGTCATGCGCGACATCACGCAGCGCAAGCAGGAAGGTGAGGCGATGGAATTCGCGCGCGCCGAGGCCGAGCGCGCCAACGCTGCCAAGAGCCGTTTCCTCGCCACCATGAGCCACGAGTTGCGAACGCCGCTCAATGCCGTCATCGGCTTCTCCGAGATGCTGTGCAAGGAAAACACGCTGATGATCGACGCCGCGCGCCGGCACGAATACGCGGAGCTGATCAACGAGTTTGGTCGACACCTGCTTTCGGTCGTGAACGGCATCCTCGACATGTCCAAAATTGAGACAGGGAACTTCGCGATCACGCCCGATCCGTTCTCGCCGCGCCAGGCGATCGAGGATTGTTGCGGCCTGCTTGCCCTTAAAGCGCGCGAATCAGGGATTGAACTCACAACAGTGCTGGCGGGCGAGCTGCCGGACATTGTCGCCGACAAACGCGCGTTCAATCAGATCATGCTCAACCTCGTTTCCAACGCCATCAAATTCACCGATCGTGGTGGCAGGATCACGGTCAGTGCCAGGCACGAAGGCAACACCTTCGCGGTGACGGTCGCAGACACGGGTGTCGGAATCGATAGCGAGGACATGGCGCGCATTGGCGATCCGTTCTTCCAGGCGCGCTCATCCTACGATCGCCGTCATGACGGAACCGGATTGGGGGTTTCGATCGTTAAAGGACTGGTCGCGCTGCACGGAGGCGATATGGCGATCGCGAGCCGGATCGGGGAGGGCACGAGCATCACCATCCGGTTGCCCGTTGATTGCGAAAGCGCGCGCCGGACCGCCGAGATGGCGTCCATTGGACAGGCTGCTGTGCGCGTGGCCGCGCCTGTAGTCGGACCCGCAACCGAGCGTCCCGGTGACAACCTGGTGAAGATCCGTGCCTAGGTCGAAACGCGATAGCGACAGCGACGCAGAAGTGCCGCGCTTTGCGGCGCTTGCGCGTTTGGGCTGGAGCCGCCGCGACGCGGTCGCCTTCATGGTCGCGGTGCTGGCCACGGTTGCGATCGTGGTGAACGGCTTGCTATTGCAGGCCGGCCCGCATCCTGCGCCAATGTTCAAGGATGCCATCGCGGCGATTGCGGCGGCGTCGAAACCGGCGCCCAAGGATCGGTCGTGCGCAAGGATACCGCCACGGCGTTGCCGCGGCCGCGGCCGCCCGAGGCGACCTCCAAGGTCGACGCTCGCGCGACGTCCGAGATCATCGCCGACATCCAGCGCGAGCTGATGCGGCGCGGCTACTATGATGGTGTCGTGGATGGCCGCTACGGGGCGCGCACCGACGCTGCCGTGCGTGACTTCGAGCAGGCGAGCGGGCTCAAGGCCAGCACCGAGCCGAACGAGGCCTTGCTCGCGGCCATCAAGCGCTCGACGACCAAACCCGCCAAAGCGCCATCTGGTTTGCGGCCGGCAGCCGTCCAGCAGGTACGGCTCGAGCCGTCAGCGGAGGCGTCCTCGAAGCGCGTGCTCGGGCTGCAGCGGGCGCTTGCCGAGTATGGCTATGGTCAGATCAAGCCGACCGGTGTCATCGATGCCGATACCAAGGCCGCTATCGAGAGGTTTGAGCGCGAGCGCAGGCTGCCGATCACCGGGCAGCTCTCCGACCGCGTGGCCCGCGAGCTTGCCTCCGTGACGGGCCGGCCGCTGGAATAGTCTTGCCGGCCGACCGACGTATCTCTAAGGCTCTCGAACAAGTTTGCGATCGGCCGCCCACTGCCGTTGCGTCCGAGCGGAACGCAATGTGAGCTTCGTCATGCGCCTCAAGTCTGCGATCTGGGTTGCCGCCTATATCCGCCGTTGCTACGGCGAGGGAGCCTTCGCGGCGGTGCGGCGGCGTGGCGCCGAGGAGGCGGGCGCGATCTTCATCAAGCTCAACCGGCTTGACGGCACTGCCGACCTGTTCGGCCCGGCGCCGCAGTCAGCCTTCGACGAGGCCCATCCTACCGATCGTGCGTTCAGCCGCAGCCTGGGCGACGCGCCAGTGCCCGAGGCGAAGGTCGAGGACCGGATCGCGCGTGAAGTCCGCTTCGATCCCGATGCCTGGATCATCGAGGTCGAGGATCGGGCAGGCCGGCATTTCCTCGAGCGCGTGGTGACGTAGCGAGCATAATCCCGAAAAAGCCTGCCCCGGACTTTGATCCGGGATGGAAACCGGTTTTCGGAAGAGATCATGCTCAAACAAAAAGCCCTCAGCGTCGGTCGGTTCCGAAGGCGCGGTCGTTAGGACGCACAGCCGGACTTTCTCGCCGTGGCGTAGGCACGCGCCGCGTGATGTCCGAGAGTGCGGTGCGCGCCTGCTCGACCGCGTCCTGCCAGAGCGCGGCGTGCTTGGCCGTGCGCATTTCGGGCGGATCGGCGTCGCGCCAGATCCCGATCAGGCGAAGCGCGGCGCCGACTGTGATGTCGGCATAGAGGCCCGCGAGCTCATACACACGATCAACCGACTGCCCGACACGCGGGTTCATGAACAGCAAGATCCGCTGCAGCACGTCGGCGGGCAACTCCATTGCCTTGGCAGCGGCCACGATCGGCTCGCCGCTGTCATCCTCCACGATGCGCAACGCTGTCCGGCGCGAGATGCCCAGCGCGCGCTCGAGCTCGCGCAGCACCGCTTCGGTCTTGTGCTGCAGCGCGGACGATTCGAAACGCCAGATGTCAGCCTGCTGCATCGCCATTGGCAGGGCCGGCGGCGCGGTCGGCAGGAACTCCAGGCTGATCAGGATCAAGCGGCGTTCGAGCGAGTCAGCGGCGAAGAACAGCCCGCAGAGCTCCTTCGCCTCGAAGGCTGGCGTCACGTCGCGCGTCATGTCAGGCTGCATGTCGGGCTTCACGTTGGGCGTGTTCGCGTTTACTGCGGCGCTCACCACTGCGGTGTCGTCGGTTCTGGCTGGTGATATGGGCCAAGTTTGCCGTTGCGGCGGCGTCTGTCGTTGCGGCTGGCTTGGCCGCGCGGCTGTCGGCTGAGTTGACTGGCGAGGTGCCGATTGTGACGATGTCCGCTCAGCGATGATCGCCGCATAGGTGGGGCCGCGCTCGCGCGGCGATGGCGTCGAGATCAGCCTGCGCAAGCTGCGGCGATGACCGCAGAACCGGCTCCGCCACGGTGAGGACATCGCGGGCCAACCGCAGGATGATGGCGCGCGGGGCGTTCGCGTGTGCGGCAAGCCGGGTCGCCACGGCGGCGCGGGCCGGCACGTCGGTCTCATCCAGGAGTCGCAGCGTGAGCTCGGTGTATTGGCGCTCCTCGTCAGGCGTATGGATGCGGCGGTGCAGATACTGGTCGGTCAGCACGCGCAGCAGCGTCGGCCGGATATCGACGCCCCGACGGTCGAGATCGATGAGGCCTTCAAAGCCGGCAAGGTTGGGCAGTTTCATCATGTTTGGCGACACACTTGGCGATGTCCGGTGATCACGCCTTCCAAACTAAGTGTGTCGCGTTAGCGGACCGTTAACCTTGGATGACGCTAAATCCCATTACCGATTGTTGATCGGGCGGGTCCGTCGGGCCCGGCGGGGGATAGAGCCACATGGGATCAGTGATTGGTTTTCCGGAGCGGACGCGCCGCTCGCGTCGCAGCAAGAGGAAAGGGGAAGCGCCGGGATCGGCGACCGTGATCATACTACCGGTGATTCGCATCGAGCGTTTCACCGATGAGCCGCCGAGTTCGTAGCCAGCGGCGCCGCAGGCGGCGCCGGGCCTCGCGCCATTAAGGGATAGACCCAAGGTTCATGCGCCCGCGTTCGAGATTGCTGCAGGCCTCACGCGGGTACCGCCTCCTATGTGGCAGTGCGAGTCTCAGCTTGGCGCTGCTCGTGGGCGGCTGCGGCCTTTACGGCGACTTCGACCGGGTGCGGCCGTCGCTCGCGACCGACGAGGCCAATGCCCGGATCGACCGCGAGGAGCTGATTCGCAACGGCGGCAAGCCTTCGAATTTCTCTTTGACCGACGAGGAACGTCAGGTTCGCGATCTCGCACGTGCGATCATTCCGCCGCCCAACAATCGCAATCGCTGGGACACGGTGTTTCGTGACTATGTGCTGGACGATATCGAATGGCTAGGCACCGCGAAGGAGAAGCGTGAGCCGGTGAAGTTCGATCGCGTCGCCTACTGGACGGATCTGCACGAGGATGAGCGTCGCTCGGAGGCATCCGCCTATGCCAAGCTGATCACTGACGCGCGCGAGGATGTGATCCGGCTCGAGCCGTTCTTTGCAATCGCGTCGCGTGTTGCTGACGTGGACCGCAAGCGTGACTCTGTACTTGCACTGGCGTCGACTTCCAGCACGGCCGAGCGCAGCAATGCGCGCAGACGCAACCAGGAGAACGTCGCCATCGTGATGCGAGTCTGCCGTGCGCTTGGCGAGCGCATGGTGAGCTACAATTATGCGCTCGAGCGCCTCGTCATCCAGGCACCGTCGCCGATGGCGGCCGATAGCGAGCGCGCCCTGACGCTGCTGCACACCCGCATCGGGCAATACTGTCGCAGCGGCCAGCAGATCACGGCGAAGGGGTAGGCTATTGTTGCGGCTGTAGCTGGCAGCGGGCGCCTGCGAGCGCGTTGCGCGCGGCTGGCAGAAGGCCAAGCTCGGCCGCGAGCGCCTTGATGATGATCAGCCCGGTGGTCGTCGGCGATTCCACGATCAGGCGGTCGGCGGCGGTGACTTCCTCGTCGCCGGGCAGGTCGCCGCGCTGCTCGCCGGTCATCAGATCAAGCTCGATCACACGGCGGCCGGCGGCGCGATCGTTGATCGCATAATAGGCGACCTCGGAGCGGGTATAGAATGACACGGACGTATAGGCCGGGCTCACCGGCACCGAGAGCTTGATCGGTCCTTCCGTCAGGTCGTAGCGGCAGACCGCCATTGCAAAGGCCGGATCGAGAAACGGGATAGGAGATTTCTCTGCGCTCGGTGGCGGCAGCGGCGCGACCGCGTTGACCGGCGCGATTGGCGCCAGCCGCGAATAGGCGTCCTGGGAAGCGAGGTTCGGCAGGATCAACACTGTCGCGAGATGTACGATCCCGCCGAGCAGCGTGCCGCCGAGGGCCCAGAGCAGCAGGCGAATCATGGGCAGGCCTTCTGAACGATCGTGGGCATCGGTGCTTCCCGCCCGCTGCGTGTGGCAAGACCGATCGGCGTATCGTAGAGCCGCAGCACGAGCATATAGCGCTCGATGCCGCCGGTCGGCAGCCAGTTGCCTGGCCGGGCACGCGGTCCAATCGTGATCTCGAATGTGCCGTCGGTGCGGCGGATCACCTCCTGGCTGGTGAAGCCTTGGCGCTGCACCGCATTGGCGCACGAGCCTTCCCTCGAGATCGTAGAGCGTGACGGTGAAATAGCGCGCCTGCGGTGTAATGCCGTCGAGTGCGATGTCGCAGCGCCCGTCGAGCGGGCGGCCTTCATCATCGCTGCGCGCGTAGAACGCGACGCCGTCGCCCGATCCGATCGGTAGCTCGCCGCTGCGCGCCACCATGGCGCGGGCGTAGGGGTCGATGCCCGGCGTGCCGACCCTTGGCCAGGCGGTCCATGCTCCGATGCTGACGCCGCCATAGGCCGTGCCCTGGGTGATAGCGACCCAGGTCGCGCCGAGCCCGATGCAGGCCGCGATAATCAGAGCGAGCAATGTGCCAAACAGCAGTCGCACGGCCTATTCCGTCGGGGCGCACCGGCTTCGTTACATTTCAGCGGACAACTCTAGAGCCGCCGATGTCAAGTTCCTACACCTGTTGCGGCAAGCCTGCTTGGAAACGTCGAGCCAGACCGTCAAGCGCCGTCAATTGCCACGCGCCGTGCTGGGTCGGCGGCCGGTCAGTGGCGGCGAGCGTCTCGGGGCGCGCCGGCTGCTTCGTGTCGGCTCGGCGGCCCTGCTCGTCACGGGTGGCGAGCGCGCGCGTGGCGTCATCCATCAGCCGCTCGACTCGCACCAGGATGTCGGCGCCGCGCCGGGTCAACAGGGCAGGGCGCTGTGGGATGTCGCTCCCGCTCTTGCTGGAAGCGGGTGGCGCCACCACCGGCGGCGGAGCCGTACGTGACGCAACCGTTGTGGCGGATGTGCCTGGATAGGGCTTGAGCTCCACGCCCTGGTGGGCATAGGCCATGATCGCGTGCCAGGTCTGTGCCGGCAGTGCGCCGCCCGTCATGCGATTGAGCGAGGAATAGTCATCGTTGCCGAACCAGACCCCGCCGATGTAGTTGCCGGTGTAGCCCACGAACCAGGCGTCGCGATAGGAATTGGTGGTGCCGGTCTTGCCACCGGCCTTGATGCCGTCGAGCATCGCGCGCTTGCCGGTGCCTTCTTCGACGACCTTGTTCATCATGCCGGCCATGTCGCGTGCCACCTGCGCAGGAATCACCTGCACTGGCTTTGGGCCATCGCGGTCGAAGCGCCAGATCAGGTCGCCGGCGCCGGTGCGCACTTCGAGGATGGCATGTGGGGTCGCCGACTTGCCTTCGTTGACAAAGATCGCGTAGCCGCCGGTGTGATCGAGCACCGTCACCTCGTTGGCGCCGATCGGCATGGACGGTGTGTCGACCAGCGGCGTGCGTAGGCCGGCCTTGCGCGCCAGGTCGCGGATCTTGGCGCGGCCGGCTTTCGGGTTGCCATTGCCGAGTGCGATCGACAGCTTCACCGGCACGACATTGATCGAGCGCACCAACGCCTGCGTCAGCGTCATCGATCCGGAGAAGCCGCCGGAATAGTTCTTCGGGCACCAGTTGCCGATGCAGACCGGTGAATCGACCACGATCGAGGTCGGCTTGAATCCGCCGCTGGCTAGCGCGGCCGCGTACACATAGGGTTTGAACGAGGAGCCGGGCTGGCGCAACGCATCGGTCGCGCGGTTGAACTGGCTCTCGCCATAGTCGCGGCCGCCGACTATCGCGCGCACTGCGCCGTCGGTCTCCATCAGCACGGCCGCCGCCTGCTTGGCGTGATATTCGCGCCCGTATTGCCGCAGCGAATCCTCGACGGCGCGTTCCGCATTGTTCTGCAGATTGAGATCGATCGCGAGCCGGGCGACGAACACGCGCTCATGCACCGACTTGGGCAGCGTGTCGACCAGCTTCTTCATCTCGTCGAAGGCCCAGTCGAGATAGTAGTTGGGCGAGCGCTCGTCGCGGCGGTCGACCGCCATGGCGGGGTTGCGGCGGGCGCCGAACACCTGACCTTCGGTCATGAAGCCGGCTTCGACCAGATTGTCGAGCACCACATTGGCGCGCGCGCGGGCCGCCGGCAGGTTCACGTGCGGCGCAAAGCGCGACGGCGCCTTGAACAGCCCGGCGAGCATCGCGGCTTCCGCCAGCGTCACCTCGCGCACCGACTTGTTGAAGTAATACTGCGCGGCCGCGTCGACCCCGAACGTGCCGCCGCCCAGATAGGCGCGGTCGAGATAGAGCTTGAGGATTTCGTTCTTCGGCAGCCTGAACTCGAGCCACAGCGCCAGGAACGCTTCCTTCACCTTGCGCTCGATAGTGCGCTCGTTCGACAGGAACAGGTTCTTGGCGAGTTGCTGCGATATCGACGAGCCGCCCTGCACGACGCCGCCGGCGCGCGCATTGGTGAGAACGGCGCGGACCGTGCCGGGAAAGTCGATGCCGAAATGCTCGTAGAAGCGCCGATCTTCAGTGGCGAGCACGGCCTTGATCAGGTGATCCGGAAACTCATCGAGCTTGAGCGAATCGTTGTGGCGGATGCCGCGCGAGCCGATCTCATTGCCGTAGCGATCGAGGAAGGTGACGGCGAGTTCCGATTTCTTCAGCCAGTCATCTTCCGAGGTCTCGCGGAATGCCGGCAACGCGAGCGCCAGCATGAGCACCAGGCCACCGGCTCCCAGCGTGAGCCCCTCCGAGATCGGCTCGACCAGGGTCCAGCGCCGCCAGCCGGCGACATGGAACCGGTCCATGAAAACGGTGAAGCGCTCGTAGAGCTCGCGCCCCCAGGTGCGCGCCAGGTAAAGGCCGAAATCGATGCGCGCATCGAGGTCCAGCATGATCCGGCGCGCGCGCGCCTTCCAATGCTCTGGATCCTGGTTGTCGTTGAACAAGTCGCGCAGCATCACCAGTCCAATTGAGGCGGAACCACACCCTTAGTAGCTGATCTGCCCGGGCCGTACCATTGCCTCGGTGTCACGCGGGCTCGAAAAATCGAGCCCTGTGGAGCATTTAAGCTACGATGTGGCTCCCCCGCAGGATGCCAGAGAAAAGCCCCCGATTGGGACCCAAAGATGACTAGTGCCGTCGATTTGAAGTTCCTTCACCGCCGGCGGACAACTCCGCTGGGAGTTCGGGTTGCAAGGCGGTAGTATTGTCGTGGGCTTGCTGAAGGCCCCTTGGGGCAAGGGGCAGCAAGCACGAGTGCCGCCGATTTGAGGTTCCTACACCACCAGCAGCGAACTCTGTTAGGAACTTAAAATCGAAAAACGGCGTTTGAATCATAGAGTTGCTAGTGCCCCTTTGTTTCCGAAGTTCGTGTCCGAGCGTGCTGAGGTGTATCACGAACTTCGGAAACGGGGCACTAGCCGGCTGGCCGGGCTCCGCTTATGACACTCGTGTGGTGACTGATCCTCTTGTATCCCGCTGCAGCTGACGAGCGCTCCGATGGCCGCCGACGAGACCCCCTTCTGGAAGCGCAAATCATTGTCCGAAATGACGGATTCCGAATGGGAAAGCCTCTGCGACGGGTGTGGCCGCTGCTGTCTGGTCAAGCTCGAGGACGCCGATGAACTCGCGGCGTACGTTCTTTACCGACGTCGGCTGCAAGCTGCTCGACCCGCAAAGCTGCCGCTGCCGGGACTACCCGAACCGGACCCGCAAGGTGCATGACTGCGTCCGGCTGACACCCCGCAACATCAACCGGATCGTCTGGCTGCCGCCGACCTGCGGCTATCGCCTGGTGGCCGATGGGCACGACCTCTATTGGTGGCATCCGCTGGTCTCGGGCGATCCTGACACCGTGCATGCGGCTGGCGTGTCGGTGCGCGGCAAGGTCGGGGCCGACGAGGACGAGGTCCCGGACGAGGACCTCGAGGATCGTATCGTGAGCTGGCCGGTGCGGTTGCCCAAAGGGGCCAAGGGGACTACGGGGCCCAAGGGGTCCAAGCGTAAGCGCTAAAAAGTTCCATCTGCTTTGTTCTCGCCGCGTTCTTGCCACGTTCTGTGGAATGCGGGGATCAAGAGCGGATGTCGCTTCATTGGGCTCCGGACGCCCCGCCTTCGCCATCATCGTTGCCAATTCGCAGCGAATCACATCACTATGAGTCGAACTAGACTCTTCGTGATGGGACATTGGGGAAAAAGAGGCATGGGGGCTGAGCAGGTCGCTGATCAGATCACGTGGGGCGAGCTGGGCTGTCCGAAGGCCATCGGCTCCTATCGGCTGCACGGCGAATCCGTCCGGGTGAAGAACATTCACATCATTGTGGCTGAGGGCGATCCACGTGCGATCTTCACGGTTGTAGCCTTTCGTCCACCGCTTGGGCCGCCCGAATTCATGCTGGGCCACCGCGTCGCCTGATCGCTATTGCTGCGACTCAGCCTTGCATCAACAGACTTGCGGCATCGGCGCGAAGATGTTGGTTTGCGCCGATGAACGATCAGACTCCCCTGCGCGCGGGCCCGACGGCTGAAGCGGCCTCTCTCGACCACACCTCCGTGCGCGCGATCGTCGCCGGCATCATGCTTGCGATGTTCCTTTCCGCGCTCGAGCAGACCATCGTGGCGCCAGCGCTGCCGACCATCGGGCGCGCGCTCGGCAACGTCGAGCTCCTATCCTGGATGGTGACTGGCTATCTGATCAGCACGACGGTTGTGACGCCGTTGTTCGGCAAGCTGTCCGACATCTATGGCCGGCGGCGGATGATGCTGGTCTCGATCGGCGTATTCATCCTCGGGTCGGTTGCCTGCGCGCTGGCGCCCAGCATGGAGGCGTTGATTGTCGGGCGCGTGCTGCAGGGCGTGGGCGGCGGCGGCATCCTGCCGTTGGCACAGACGGTGATCGCGGATCTGCTCTCGCCGCGCGAGCGGCCGCTCATTCAGTCCTACACATCGGCCATGTTCCTGGCCGCCAGCATTCTCGGCCCCGTCCTGGGCGGGTTTCTCACCGATTATGTGCACTGGTCGCTGATCTTCTGGATCAATCTGCCGATGGGGCTGGTCGCGCTCATCTTGACCGACCGCGCATTGCGGCGTCTGCCGCGCAACGATCGCCCGCATCGCCTTGACCTCGCCGGAGCGGGCTTGATGGTCGCCGCGGCGCTGGCGTTGCTGCTGGCGCTGGCCTGGGGCGGTGTCCGTTATCCGTGGACATCGCCGACCATCGTTGGTCTCTTCGCGGCGTCGGCCGCGCTGTGGGTCGCCTTTGCTTGGCGGCTCCTGCATGCGGCGGAGCCCTTCATTCCGCTCACCATGCTGGCGGAGCCGGTGGTGCTCGGCATCGCGGCGGCAGGCTTTTTCTCGATCGGCACGATTGTCGGTCTCTCGATCTTCATTCCGATCTACGTCGAGCTTGTGCTTGCGCATTCACCGAGCGCGTCCGGCCTCGTGCTGATCGCCTTCATGGTCGGCGCAACGATCGGCTCGATGGTGGCGGGGCGGTTGATGCCCAAGCTCGAGCGCTACAAGCTTGTGCCGGTTTTCGCGATGCCGATCGGCGTCGCGGCGATGATCCTGTTTGCGATCTCGCCGGGCGATATCACCCTCGTCGAGGCCACGCTCCTGCTCGCGGTCGGCGGCGCCGGCATGGGGCCGATGTGGCCGGCCACGACGGTGATCATCCAGAACGCGGTTCCGTTGCATCAGCTCGGCATCGCGACCGGCACGCTGAGCTTCTTCCGCCAGCTGGGTGGCGCGCTCGTGGTTGCAATTTTCGCTGCGATCGTGCTCGCAGGCGTGCATGGGGCGAGCCTGGAGCGGCTCTCGGCTGCCGAAACGGCGGCGCTGGCGGCGTCGTTCCGTTGGGTGTTCATTGCGGCGGCAGTGTTCCTTGCGCTATCGCTGCTTTCGCTCATGGTGATCAAAACCCAGCCGCTACGCGGGCCGGCGGCGGCGCGTGCGACAGAGTTCGTGTCTAAGCCTCAGGCGTTCGAGTAGACTTTCTTGCGGGCATACCTGCATCGCGGCCGCGGGCATTGAATTTGCGCGACCGGGACGCGATGTTGCAATGCAAGACTTGGGTCAAAAGGCGTTGGCTCATAAGGCATATGGGTCATCGGGCATCAGGCCACAAAGTGAGACGGCACGGCGAGACGCAATGAGCTCATTGAAAGAGCGTGCCGAAACCCAAGCTGCAATCGTGCCGCTCACCCGCAACGAGATCCACCGCATCTTCTATGGCCTGATGCTGGGCGGCTTTCTGTCGGCCGTGAACCAGACCATCGTGGCAAGCGCGCTGCCGACCATCGGACGCGACCTGGGCGACCTTCACAACTTGTCCTGGGTGATCATCGCTTATCTGCTTTCCTCGACCGTGGTCGCACCGCTTTACGGCAAGCTGTCCGACATTCACGGTCGCCGCGCCATGATGCTCGCCGCCGTCGGTCTGTTCGTGGCCGGCTCGGCGCTGTCCGCCGTCGCGCCCAACATGACGCTCCTGATCATCGGGCGCACGCTGCAGGGCATCGGCGGCGGCGGCATCGTGCCGATGGTGCAGACGACGGTGGCCGATATGGTCACGCCGCGCGAGCGTGGCCTGTTCCAGGCCTATATGGGCATCGCCTGGATCGCGGCGGGCGTGCTCGGGCCGGTGCTCGGCGGCATCATCGCCGACCGGTTGCATTGGTCAGTGATCTTCTGGCTCAACGTGCCGCTCGGCATGCTCACCGCGCTGCTGGTGTGGCATTCCATGGCGCGGCTGCCGCGCCACCAGCGCACGCACAAGCTCGATCTCATCGGCGCCACCCTGATGATCGCGGCGTCAGTCGCTTTTCTGCTGGCGCTCACGTCCGGCGGCACGCGCGTGCCCTGGATCTCGCCGACCATCTTCGGCCTCCTTGGCATCTCGATGCTGCTCACGCTGGTGTTCGCCTGGTGGCTCAATCAGGTGGCTGAGCCTTTCCTGCCGCTGCATGTGCTGGCCAACCCGGTGATGCGGCAGGGAACGATCGCGACATCGTGCGGACTCAGCGTGATGACCGGGTTCATGATCTACATGCCGCTCTACTATCAACTGGTACACGCGCTCACACCCACGCAGGCCGGCGCCGCGCTCATTCCGATCATCGTGTTCACGACGCCGGGCTCGATGCTGTCGGGCCGCGCCATGATGCATCTCACCCACTACAAGATCTCGCCCTATATCGGTATGAGCCTCGGCACGCTGGCGGTGGCGGCGCTCACCTGGTGGCCGGCCATGCCGCTGGGCTGGGCGATCTTTGCCACCAGCCTGATCGGGCTTGGCGTCGGTACGGTGTTTCCGATCGCGACTGTCTCGATACAAAACGCGGTCCATCGCCATGATGTCGGCACTGCGACCGGCACTATGAACTTCTTCCGCGCGCTCGGGAGCGCGGTCGCCGTCGCCATCATGGGAGCGATCCTGCTGGCCGGTCTTGGCATCACGCCTGAGCGTGGAGGCGTCGGTCTTGAGGCTGCGGCCGTCGACGTGGGAGCCGCGGGCGTCGCGAGCGTATTCCGCTTCGTGTTCGCGGCCGCGCTGGTGGCCTCGGTGCTGACCGTGATCGCGCTCGTCATGATGGAAGAGCGCCCGCTCGGCGGGCCGGTCCGCAAGGAAACGCCGGCACCCGCCGAGTGAGAACTTTCCGCCGTATTTCAGGTCGCGTATTTTTTGGCGAGCGGCAGCCAGAACTTCTGCTCGCTCTCGATGAAGCGGGTCAGCTCGGCGCCGAAGAGCGGCTGGAACTCGGGGCCGGTTTCCTGCAGCCGTTTCTGCAGCGCCGGATCTTCAAGCACCTTGCGCAGGCTGTCGGTCACGAACCGCACGAGCGGCTCCGGCGTTCCTCGCCGCATGGTCAGTGCCTGCCAGCCGATCGAGGTGAGGCCGGGAACGGTTGCGGCTGCCACCGGCAGATCGGGAAGCATGGCCGTCGGGTTCGGCGACATGATTGCAAGCGGGGTGAGGTCTTTCGAATTCGATGCCGCCGCGCAGGCTGGCCCAGCCATCGATCACCGCATGCACGCGTCCGCCCAGAATGTCGCGGATCGCATCGGCAGTGCCGCCGGTCGCATAGGGTACGACGGTTATGGCCGTCTTGGTCATGTCGACAAGCAGCTTTGCGGTGATGTGCGGCAGGCTGCCGGCGGGGTTGGTGCCGATCACGAGCTTGTCCGGCGTCTTCTTCGCAAGCTCGATGAACTCGGCGAGCGACTTGACACCAATCTTCGGTGAACACGCCATGACCAGTCCCTCGTAGGCCGTGAGGCCGATCGGGATCATGTCCTTGTTGACGTCGAACGGCAGGTTTTCGTTCTGCGCCGGCAGGATCATGTAGATCGAGGCGAGCGCCGCAAACAGCGTATAGCCGTCTGGCTGCTCGCCAAGGGCAGCGCGCGTGCCGATGATACCGCCGCCGCCGGGTTTGTTCTCGACCACGATCTGCTGGCCCCAGAGTTGCGTCAGCGCCTGACCGATCAGCCGATGCCGGACGTCGGGCGCGGAGCCTGCCGGCAATGGCACGACCATCTTCACGGGGCGCGTCGGATAGTTTTGCGCCAACGCCGGTCGGTCGGTGGCCTCAAGCCGAAGCCGGTGGCGGCCATACCGGCCAGAAGGGCGCGCTTGCTGAGCATTGTGGTCCTCCCAGATGATTGGCGACAGAGCGGGCCGCCGCGGTTGCTAGTAGCGAATTTGACGTCAACGCGCTTTCACATCAATCCCAATCGACGGGCTTGGCTGCGACAGAGTAGAGCGCTCCTGGAGCGTTGCGCGTCTGCATGAACGCGTCCAGCGACTGGCCGCGCATGGCCGCATAGACATGCAGATTGGAAACGCCGGTCACGGCGGCAAGCTTCTCCAGCACGAAGAAGCTCGCGCCGCGATGGATGAGGGCACGCCAGTCCCGGCGGCGGATCATGTCACGCTCGTCCTCGGCCAGCCCTGCCGCCTCGAAGGCGCGTTCCGCATCGGCGAGGAAGGCCGCGCGGTGCTCAGGCTTGATCATGTCGTGCAGGAAGCTATTGAGCCGGAAGTTCTGCACGCTTCTGTCGAGGTCGAACGGATAGGTCCCCTCGAGCTTCTCGGCGCCCTCCATCTGTGCATCGATCTTCGTGCGGGCATCCTCGGCGGCTCTTGCCGTGATCGGCGGCGATTCATTCTCGTAGATCGCGGTCGCGATGGCCGTCATTGAAGGCAGGTAGTAGGTGCGATGCACGCACTTGACGCGGGCCGACATCGCGCCCCGCATCACCAGCCACATGATGATCTCGGAGCCTTCCATGCCGCCGAGCGCAGCGTATTCCGCATGGGTCATGCGCGCGAGCGCAGCCGGGTCGTTCTCGATCAGATCCAGGAATTGCATGTCCCACTGCGTGTTGTTGAACCCGCAGCGCTCGCCGTGGACCTGATGCGAAAGCCCGCCGGTCCCCACGATGGCGACGGACAGGTCCTCCGGGTAGCTCTCGATCGCGGTGCGCAACGACTGACCAAGCTTGTAGCAGCGCTTGGCGCTCGGGATCGGAAACTGCAACACCCCGATCTGCAGCGGCACGATCGGCGCCGGCCACTCGCTCTCGTGCGACCGGAACATCGACAGGGGCGAGAAGCAGCCGTGATCGAGCGGTTTGCCCTGAAAGAACGACATGTCGAACTCGTCGGCCACGAGCGATCGGCCGATGTGGCGCGCGAGCGCCCGTGCCCCTTGATCGGAGGCAGCGGGCGGGCGCCGCCCCCTTCGTCGGCGACCTGATAGCTCTCGTCGATGCCCAGGCAGAATGCCGAATAGTGATCGAAGAAGAACGACGTGATGTGATCGTTGTAGACGATGAAGAGCACGTCCGGGCGCTTGTCGGCGAGCCAGGCGCGGATAGGCTCATACGCTTCGAAGATGGGCTTCCAGACTGGATCCGATTGCTTTTGGTTATCGAGGGCAAAGCCGATCGTCGGCGTATGTGATGTGGCGATGGCGCCGATGATCCTGGCCATTCCGTCAACCTCCCCGTCCTGTCCAGCGCACGCAACGCGGGGTTAAAGGCGCGTCCCAGGCTGTCAGGACGGAGCACTCATCGTTCTGATACTGCCTAAAATCAAATGGAACTTTCTCGTAGATTGATAAATCAGGTTCATATATAGGGACGGACCACAAGCGAGCCACATGCGAGCATCAGCGTGCGAATAGACTTTCTCGGCCTGCAGGCCTTTCTCAGCGTCGCGGAGCGGGGCAGCTTTCGAAAAGCGGCCGCGCATCTCAACCTGTCACAGACGGCGATCAGTCATCGCATGCGCAAGTTCGAGGAGGAGGTGGGCATCAAGCTCATTGCGCGCACGACCCGCGAGGTGACGCTGACACGTGACGGCATCGAATTCCTGCCGAAGGCGAAGAAGGCCATCGCGGAGCTCGAGCATTCATTCGATGAGCTGAGGCAACAGGGCGCCAAGCGCCGCGATCGGCTGGATATCGCGTGTTTGCCGGCTTTCGCGGTCCACTATCTGCCGCCGATCCTGAGCAGGTTTCGCAAGACCCATCCCGATGTCGAGGTGCGGATCTTCGAGACGCCGTCTGCCGCGGTTGCGGAGCTGGTCGGATCGGGAGATGTCGAATTCGGCCTCAGCGTCATTCAGGCCAACCGATGGGATCTCGATATCGAGACCATCTGTGAGGCTCAGATGGTGCTGGCCTGTCCCCGCGATCATGCATTTGCGGACAAGCATTCGGTGACCTGGAAAGAGCTTCTCAACGCGCCGCTTATCCGCGTGGGTGCGAAGACCGCCATCCGGACTATCATCGATGACGCGGTCACGGCGGCGCGTCTGAATTTGAGCTGGCAATACGAGGTGCAGCACGTCGAAACAGCCGTCAATCTGGTCGAGGTCGGTCTCGGCCTTGCCATCGTACCCAGTGTGGACGTGGCCTTGCATCGCGGCCGGGGATTGGTGGCCGTTCCGCTGCGCTCGCCGAAAGTGATGTGCACCTATGGCCTCGTCACACGTCGCGGGGTGCCGCTGTCGTCCTCCGCCGCCATGGTTCGTGACTTCCTGGTCGACGGTCTGAAGTCGCGGATGTCGTAGTGTTCCGATTCCGAAGTTCGCTCGATTCCGCTCGTGGGATGAGGCTAGCGGGCCAATGATCGATCAACTATTAAGGCTTCCGGCCGGATTTTACCGGCATTGGGGAAATCCCTCCTGAAGCGGTTCGAATTAGCCATTTGGCCGAGTTCGGAGCGCCGGGCGGAGGTCTTTGACAGGGGCGCGCCTTGGCGCAATACGACGCCTTCATCTCCTACAGCCATGCCAAGGACAAGCCGGTGGCCGCCGCTCTGCAAGCGGTGGTGCAGACCCTCGGCAAGCCCTGGTATCGACGCCGCGCCTTGCGCATCTTTCGTGACGACACCAGCCTCTCGGCAACGCCGGGCCTTTGGCCTTCGATCGAGCAGGCGCTGGCGCAGTCGCGCTTCCTGATTTTCCTGGCCTCGCCGGAAGCAGCCGTCTCGCACTGGGTCGGCAAGGAAGTCGCCTATTGGTTGGAGCACAAGGGCGGCGACACGCTGCTGATCGCGCTCACGGATGGCGATCTCGCGTGGGGAAGCATTGCTGGCGATTTCAGGTCGTCAGGCACGCCTGCGTTGCCGGAGGTCTTGAGAGCTCGCTTCACAGCGGAGCCCAAATGGGTCGATCTGCGCAGCTATCGCGACAGCCCTGATCCGCGCGATGGCAAGTTCATCGAAGCCGGCGCTGATTTCGCGGCAGCCATTCACGGTCTTCCGAAAGAGGATCTGTTGTCACAGGAGCTGCGCCAGCAGCGGCGCGCCCTGTCGATTGCCACATCGGCGGCGGCTGGTCTGTTGCTGCTCGCCGGCGCTGCCGTCTGGCAATGGCAGGCAGCGCTCGCGGCGCAACGGCTTGCGCAGGAGCAGCGCGACCGGGCCGAGCGCACGCTCGCGGCGGCGACTGAGACCGCCAATACGTTCATCTTGGACATGGCGCAGGAGCTGCGCAATCGGCAGGGCATGCCGGTCGATCTGACGCGCAAGATACTCGATCGCGCGCGCGGCTTGCAGCGGCAACTCGTCGAATCCGGCGAGGTTGCGCCCGACCTGTTGCGCAGTGAAGCGCTGGGGCTCACTGAGCTTGGGCTCACGCTGAGCTTGCAGGGCGATAACAAAGCGGCGCTGGAGGCGGCCGAGCGGGCGCGCGACATCATGAGCGCGCTCCTCGTGCGCCTGCCGAATGATCGGCATTGGTGGCACGACCACGGCGTCAACTACTTGCGGATCGGCGATATCAAGTTGGCGGCAGGAGCCCGCGTCGAGGCGATGGATTCTTATCGCGAGGGCGTTGCGATCTTCGAGAAGCTCGCCGCGGATGATCCGGACACTGTGCTGTGGCAGCGCAGCTTGACGACCGGCCAGAACAAGATTGCATCCGTTTTGGAAACGTCCGGCCGCGCCGAGGAGGCGCTCGTTCTCGAACGCAAGACCCTCGCCGTCATCGAGAAGCTCGCGGCCGCAAAGCCGACTGACCGGTCATTGCAGCGTGACTTGGCCGTTCAGCACAACCGGATCGGAGACCTTCTGATCAATATGGGCAGGCGCGAAGAAGCGCTGGATGCCTATCGTCGCAACGTTGCGATCGCGGAGCCTCTTGCGAATGCCGACCTGAACAACACCGAGTGGCAGCGCGACCTGTCAGTCAGTGCCGACAAGGTCGGCAACGTTCTGCTTGCAATGGGCCGCACCGAACAGGCGCTCGAAGTCTATCGGATGAGCCTCACGATCCGCAGCAGGCTTGCGGCCTCGGATCGCAGCAATGCGCATTGGCAGCACGATCTCTCGCTCAGTCATGATCGGATCGGCAATGTGCTCGTTGCTGTCGGGCGTATCGCGGAAGCGCTCGAATCCTATCGTGCGAGCCTTGCCATCGCCGAGACACTTGCGGTCATGGACCCTGGAAATGCCGAATGGCAACGTAATCTTGAGGTCAGCGTTAGCAAACTCGGCAATGTCTTGGCGAGGATTGGACGCCGCGACGAGGCGCTTGCATCCTATCGTCGTGCCCAGGCGATTGCCGAGAAGCTGGCCGCCGTCGACCCGGGCAACACAGAGTGGCAGCGCGACCTGGCGGTCTCCTACAGCAAGGTCGGCGACGTGCTGGAGGCGTCCGGCCGTCACGAGGAAGCGCTTGTGGCCTACCGGGCCGATCTTGCGGTGTCGGAGAAGCTTGTCGGCGCCGATCCGCGCAATACGGAGTGGCAACGCGATTTGTCGATCTCATATGAACGCGTTGGCGCAGTTCTGCTCAAGACTGGCCGGCGTCCCGAAGCGCTCGAGGCGTTTCGCAAGACGCTCGCTATACGCGAGCGCCTTGCTGGCGTCGATCCTGGCAATGCGCTCTGGCAGACTGATCTGGTGATCGCGCTGTTTCAGGCGGCCCGTCTCGGTGATAATCCGCGCGCCAATCTCACCCGTGCGCTTGAGATCACGCGGCGGCTCGACCGCGAGCGCAAGCTCGGCGCCGACCAGCGGGGCTGGATCGACATGATCAGCCAGGAACTGGCGAAGCTGCCGCGTTGACATCCATCCCTGAAACGAAACGAGCGGGCCGTTGGCCCGCTCGCTCGACACTGCAAATCTTCGGATCAGGCTATCGAGCCGCCTGCGCCTTAAGCGCCGCGATGTCCGCCTCGCTGCGGAAGTTCATCACTGCCATCTTGCTCACGCGATACTCAGGGATGATGACCTTGAGCTTGCCATCGCGCTCATCGATCGAGATGTGGCGCACTTCGGTGCCACGCGAGGGCAGGTCGAAGGTCGTCCACTTGCCGGTCGCTGGCTCGTATTTGAGGACGACGTCGGAGGTCCACACGTTCATCCACAGGTTATGGTTCTTGTCGACCGTGATCTGATAGGGCGACATGCCCTGATAGGGCAGCGGCACGACCGTCGATTCCATCGTCTTGGTGTTGATGCGAATGAGCGACGCGCCCCAGGACGTGCCCACCCAAACCACGTCGGCGTTCTTGTCGGCGCCCATGCGGCGCGGGCCTTGGTTCCAAGGCACCGGCGTATTGAAGTCGAGCGGAGCAAAGTCTTCGTAGAACTTGACCATCTCCGGATCGTTGATGAGGTCGAGCGCCGCCTTCACCGGCGGAAGCTTCATCTCGGTGGTCTTGCCGGTCTTGATGTCGCCCTTGTTGACGACATCGTGGGCCATCTGAAGCCACCAGCCGTTGCCGTCCCGGTCGGCCGCAAGGCCGTACGTGACTCCATTGGAGCCGTTGGTCGGTGACTTGAAGTTCGGCGATTTGAACTCGGTGAACTTGTCGGTGTCCGGATCGAAGTGCAGCGCGCCGTCGGGCGAGGTGACCCAGACTTTGCCCTGCGGGTCCGTGTCGATGGTGGTGGCCCCGCCAGTCGGCGACATGCCTTGCGGCGGCACGTAGACGTCGATCTTGTCGGCCTTCGGATCGATACGGCCGAGGCTGCCGCGGCCGGTGTTGGCGTTGAACCAGAGGATGCCCTTGTCGTCGCGTGTGATGCCGTGGGCGTTGGCCGCGAAGCCGCGCTGGGCAGCGACCTTGTAGAGCTTGGTCTGGCCAGTCTTGCCGTCGACCCGGCCAACTGTGGCCTGATAGTTCGGCGTGTTCACCGTGAACCAGATGTTGCCATCGTGGTCGCTGGAGGCGTCGTGCAGAAGCTCGCCGAACTTCGATGGCGAGCCTTGGGTCCAGTCGCTGCCATCCGGCAGCGGGCGCTGGTTGACGTTGCCATCTTCCATCGGAACGTCATGCTCGGTGAACACGACCCGCGCGGCTTCGCCGGAGGGGCGCGGACGCAGCTTCACCTTCATCGAGCTTTCGCCCGGGCCGCGGGCGCGCGCAAGATAAGCAGCGAGGTCCTTCTGATTCCGCTCGATCACGGCGTTGACCTTGCGCTCATGCGCCACGTTCACGCCCGACACGTTCACGTTCTTCATGAGCTCGAGGACTTTGTACCAGCCATCATCCTCGAAGCGGTGCTGCAGGATATAGCTGAGCGTGTGGCAGCCGGTGCAGTTGTTCTTCACCAGCGTCTTCATGCGCGCGTCCTGCTGCGTCTCCTCGGGCAGCGCCGCGTAGATCAGGTCGCCCGGGAGCTGCCGCACCTGCCGGTTGACGTCGGTGAGCGGCGACAGCTTGAAGTCCTGCCGGCGTGCCGCCGAGAGATCGACGTCGCCCTTGGCGGTCTCGAAGCTGATGGCCTGCGCCCACACCTTGTACTTGCCCGACGGCAGCGGCGGGAAATAGTACTCGCCGGCCTCGTCGGTATAGACTGTCGTGGTGGTCACCGATCCTTCGGCCTTCGCCGATACGGTCACGCCGCCCATCTTCTCGCCACTTGCGGACGCGATCGTCCCGTTGAGCAGCACGTCGGCAGCGCTCGCGGGCGCGGCAAGGGTCGTCAATCCGGCCGCCACCATGGCGGCGAGACCGGCACGGGACAGGCTTTTCGCTTGTGTGTCGTTCATGCGGCTTCTCCTTGGGGATTCTTGGGGATTGATTCAGCGCGGCGCTGCTTGTGGCACCGGCACGGTCTTTAGGTACGCAACAATGGCGTTGATCTGCGCGGGCTCGAACAGGAGCTTGAAGCCCGGCATGCGCGGTGTCCCATTGGTGATGGTCTCGCGCATCACGTCTTCGCTTCCGCCTGCGGACTCTTTCGACAACGGCGGCCCGTAGGTGTTGGCGGTAATCTGCGGCTTGAGGTGGCACACGCCACAAGATTGGGTGAAGAGGGTCTGCCCGACGCGCTGCTGGTCGTTGAGCGCACCCTGGGCGGAGGCGCCTGCCGGCAGGGCAAGAAGCAACAACACGATCCCGACGCCACGCGACATTCCCGTTTCCTCCTGCTTTAGAATTGTCACAACGTTACGCCCGTACGGTCATAAAGGGAAGCCACGCCGTCCGGTTGTACTTGTAGGAATACCGCATAAAAGATTCTGCGGATGTGGGCTTGTAAAGCCAGGAACCTTGCGCAACCGGCGGATGCGCCCCTAGAGTGCGGGCGTTTTAGCATGACACGTTTGTGAGGTGTGGCATGACGCTTTCGATCGTGAGGCTTTCGATATCGAGAGCCGTTTGGATATCGCTGTTGCTGGTGACGGCGTCCGCGCCATCGATGGGGTAGCAGCCTCAAGGGCAAGGCAGCGTTGGCGCCCAGATTCGGAACCTGGGCTGGAAGGCGGGCCCCTCGGAAGGCAAGATCGCGGGGCGCGCCACCATTACGATCCCGGCCAAGTACGTCTTCCTCGGCGCGGCCGATACGTCGAAGTTTCTCACCCTTATGCGCAATCTGCCGCGCACTGACAGTTACACCTTCGCGCCGCAAGACCTGAGCTGGTTTTCCATCTTCGATTTCGAAGACACCGGCTACATCAAGGATGACGAGAAGATCGACGCCGATGCGGTGCTGCAGTCGCTCAAGGAAGGCAACGCGCGCGGCAACGAAGAACGCAAAAAGCGCGGATATCCGGCGCTCAATCTCGACGGCTGGTTTGTCGCTCCGCGCTACGACACGGACACCAAGCGGCTCGAATGGGCCACGAAACTCAGCTCGGAGGTCGGCGTCAGCGTCAACTATCGCATCCGGATCCTCGGCCGAGCGGGCGTCATGAGCGCGGTGCTGGTGTCGGATCCGGATTCGCTCGAGAAGGACATCCGCGTGTTCAAGGGGGCGCTCAACGACTTCTCCTTCGATTCGGGTCAGCGCTATTCCGAGTATCGTCCCGGCGACAAGATTGCCGAGTATGGCCTCACCGGCCTCATCATTGGCGGCGCGGCTGCTGCCGCCGCCAAGACCGGCCTGTTCAAGATCATCGGCAAGTTTGGCGTGTTGATCTTCGCCGGCGCGGCAGCGCTCATCGGTGGCGTGGTCAAGCGGCTGTTTGGCAGGCGGACCGCCGCCTGATGCTGGAAGCGATCGCGAGCTCGAGCTTCGGCTTCTGGAGTATCGCGGCTCTGATCGTCGTTATTGATTCGGTCGTGCTGCTGAGCCCTGGCGAGTTCGTGTTCGCATTCAACAGGCGCGGCGGACCGGTGGTGCGGGCGGCGGCCACGCCTTATCTGGTGCGCAGCAAGGACCTTTCGTTCGCCTCGCTCATTTTCTTTGCTCGGCCGTTCTTTGTATCCTCTGTGACTATCCGTGAGGTGCCCGACGACGAGCTTGTCGCGCTCGCGCGGCAGGCCTCTCAGCACCGTTCAATCTATCTCTATTCCGCCGTGACCGCGTTTCTGCTGGTGGCTGCCGGTCCTGCTTTGACGACGCTTCTCGACATTTCATCCGCTCTATTGGTCGTTCTGCCGGTGCTCTACGCGAACGCTATCATCGCGCTCGCCGACGTCATTGCGGCCCGCCGAGAGCTCAGGCTGTCGCGCAAGGCGCTTCTGTCGCTTGCATTTGAATTCATTGTTTGTCCGGTGCTCGTGATTAACTTGAACAAGCGCCTGCTCGACCGCAGCATCGTGCCCAATACGCTCCAACTCGTCGGCGGCGATCAAGCCTTGCAACATCGCATCAAGGCCAATCTCGAATTCCATGAGCTTCCGGTTCCGCAGGTGAGGCTCGACCAGAATGGTTAGCAGCGAAGTTCTTGTGACGGTGCTCGCCGGCATTATCGGCTTCATCGTGATCTGGTACCTGATGGGGCTGATCACCGACAAGTTTTCAACGGGCCCGGCGCCACCGCCAGCGCCACCACCGCAGTCGCGCCCTGACTGGGCCGACGTGCTCGGCGTTGCGCCCGATGCCTCGCGCGATGATGTTCAACGGGCCTATCTGCAGAAGATCGAGGAGTTTGCGCCCAGTCGCCTTGCCGCGCTCGGACCCGAAATGCGCAAGCTCGCCGAGGAGCGGCTGCAGCAGATCAATCTGGCGTTCGATGCCGCCGAGCGGCAGTTTACGGGGCGGTAGCAGCGAGTCGGGTGAAAATTAATGTGCCCTCTCCCCGCCGCTTGCGGGGAGAGGGCTGCTCAACAGTTTCAAAAAAAAGAATGGGTGAGGGGCTTACCCTTCCCCCTCACCCAGCCGAGTTTGTTGAAACTCAGGCGATGCCCTCTCCCCGCAAGCGGGGAGAGGGCGCAATAATGAGCGCTTCAGTGACGGCCGGTCGATGCTCAGCGCGCCGCCTGCGCCTTCACCGCCGCGATGTCGGCTTCGCTGCGCAGCGTCAGGACGAACATCTGGTGTGACCGGTAGGTCGGCAGCGACCACCTGGGTCGTGCCGTTGCGCTCATAGACTGAGATGTGGCGGCTTTCGCTGCCGCGCACCGGCATCTCGAAGGTCGTCCACTTCGCGCGTCGACGGGTCGTATTTGACGACCTGGTCGTTGGTCCAGAGGTTGCCCCAAACGTTGTGCTTGCTGTCCACGTGGATGTGGTAGGCCTGCATCGCCTTGTCGGGGAACGGCACCATTGTCACCGCGTTGGTCTTGGTGTCGATGCGGGCGAAGCTCGAGCCCCACGAATTGCCGACCCAGAGCACGTCCGCGTTCTTGTCGGTGCCCATGCGGCGCGGGCCCTGGCCCCACGGCAGCGGGTTGCCGTTGGAGAGGTCGGTGACCTTGTCATAGGCTGCAAGCTGCTCCGGCGAGAGCTTGTCCATCTCGGACTTGATCTCCGGCAGCTTGATCTCGATTGTCGTACCGGTGGCGATGTCGGCCTTGCCGATGGTGTCCCAGCCCATCTGCGCCCACCAGCCGTTGCCGTCGCGATCGCCGGCGGCGCCGTAGGTGTTGGACGTGCCGTTGGCGCGCTTGAAGGCCTTGGACTTGAACTCGGTGAACTTCTCCTCCTTCGGATCGAAGCGGAGCACGCCGTCCGGCGCCGAGGCCCAGACCATGCCTTTGCCGTCGACGTCGATCGTGACGGCGCCGCCGAGCGGCGACATGTTATTCGGCGACTGGTAGACGGTGATCTTCTCGGTCTTCGGGTCCATCTTGCCGAGTCCGCGGCGGCCGGTATCCACGTCGAACCAGAAGTTGCCTTCGTTGTCGCGAGTGAGGCCGTGGGCGTTCGCGGCGCGGCCGTCGTTGCGATTGACCTTGAAGTGCTTGACTTCCCCGGTCTTGGCGTCGACGCGCCCGAGGGTGACGTTCTTGTTGAACGCGTTCGACGTGAACCAGAGGTTCCCGTCGAGATCCATGCCACCGTCGTGCATGATCATCATAATATACGAGGGGGTACCAAGCGCCCAGTTGGTGCCGTCATTGACCTGATAATGGGTGCCGATGCCGACATCCTGATTGAGCGGGACGTCATAGAGCGTCCACACCGCGCGTGCAGCTTCGCCGGTGGGCCGCGGCCGCTCCTTGATCTTGATCGGGCTCTCGCCCGGGCCGCGCACCTTTGCGAGGTAGGCGGCGAGCTCCTTCTGATTGAGACTGATGATCTGATTATTTTGACCTTGCTGCGGGATGCCCCGGTTGTTCACGGTCTTCATCAGGTTGATGATCCGATTCCAGCCGGCCTCATCGAATCGGAACTGCAGCGTGTAGCTCGGCGTGTGGCAGCCGGTGCACTGGTTCATGAATATTTTCTTCATCCGTGCGTCGTCGGCGGTCTCCTCCGGCAGCGATGCGACCATCAGCTCGCCGGGCAACTGCCGCCAGCGCCGCTCCGGGATCGTTTATCGCGGTGAGCGTCAGGTTCTGCTGCTTGTTGGCCGAGAGGTCGACGTCGCCGTTGCGCGCGCTCGAAGCTCGAGCGCCTGCGCCCAGACCTTGTATTTGCCGGACGCCATCGGTGGGAAATAATAATTGCCGCTCTCGTCAGTGTAGACCGAGTTGGTGATGGTCGAGCCTTCGAGCTTGGCGGAGACAGTCACGCCGTTGAGCTTCTCGCCCGCTGCCGAGGTGACGCTGCCGCTCAGGATGTGGTCGGCCGCACTGGCCGGCGCCGGGGCGATCATGATCGCGGCCGCGGAGGCGAGGAGGACGGCCTTGGCGAGCCCGTGTTGACCTGACATCTGCGTATCTCCCTAGATGGCTCACTCGGCGCGACGCCGGTGGCGGATTGATTTTCTGGCACGAGATCATCGCGACCATTTGGACGCGATGCGGACGCGATTGAAACAATGCACAAACAGGGCTGGGGCAACGATGGAGTGACGTCCCCTGCTTATTCCTATTGCACGCTGACAGGTTACGCCCGGGGAACTGGGAGGGGAAGGGGCCCCTTGGCGATGTCCCAAACGCGCTGCGGGCGGGCCGTGCTCGTTTGAGCA
Organism: uncultured Alphaproteobacteria bacterium; assembly: GCA_963745515.1. GTDB lineage: Bacteria > Pseudomonadota > Alphaproteobacteria > Rhizobiales > Xanthobacteraceae > VAZQ01. Next base: position 519,929 of record CAVUXO010000001.1, on the reverse strand, counting down.
TCGGCCCGCCCGCGTTTGTTCGCCAGTAACGGCGGGGTTTGGACTACTGCGCCTTCGCCTTGAGCGCGGCGATCTCGGCGTCGCTGCGCACCGTCATCACGCCCATCTGGCTCGAGCGGTAGACCGGCACGACCACCTTGGTCTTGCCGTCGCGCTCCAGCAGCGAGACGTGGCGGATTTCGGTGCCGCGCACCGGCAGCTCGAACATGGTCCACTTGTTGGCGGTCGGGTCGTACTTGACGATCTGGTCGGAGGTCCACAGATTGCCCCACACATTGTGGTTGTTGTCGACCGCGATGTGATAGGGCTGCATCGTCGTGTCGGGGAACGGAATGATCGTGGTTTCGAGCGTCTTGGTGTCGATGCGCGCGAGCGTCGAGCCCCACGAATTGCCGACCCAGAGCACGTCGCCGTTCTTGTCGGTGCCCATGCGGCGCGGGCCTTGCGACCACGGCAGCGGGTTGCCGTTGGTGCGCTCGTCGAAGTTCTCGTAGAACGCGCGCTGCGTCCGGCGTGGCGCGGTCGAGTTCGTTCTTGAGCGACGGCAGCTTGATTTCGGTCACCTTGCCGGTCGCGATGTCGGCCTTGCCGATGGTGTCGAACGCCATCTGCGCCCACCAGCCGTTGCCGTCGCGGTCGCCCGCGGCGCCATAGGTCGCTGTTGGTGCCCTTGGCGTTCTTGAACGGCAGCGTCGACTTGAAGTCGGTGAACTTCTCGGTCACCGGATCGAACTGCAGCACGCCGTCCGGCGCCGAGGCCCAGACCTTGCCCTTGCCGTCGACGTCCATGGTCACGGCGCCGCCGAGCGGCGACATGTTGCTGCGGCGTCTGGTAGACGGTGATCTTCTCGGTCTTGACGTCGAGCTTGCCGAGGCTGCGGCGGCCCGGATTGATGTCGAACCAGAAGTTGCCGTCGGCGTCGCGCGTGAGGCCGTGGGCGGTCGGCGGCGGTGCCCTGGCGTGTTGTTGACCTTGAGGTACTTCACCTCGCCGGTCTTGGTGTCGACCTTGCCGATGGTGACGTACTTGTTGGGGTTGTTGACGGTGTAATAGAGATTGCCGTCGAGCCCCATGCCGCCGTCATGCGGAAGCTGGCCGAGCTTGGAGGTGGTGCCGAGCGACCAGTCGGTGCCGTCGTTCGGTGTTGTACTTGCGGTGCCGATGCCGGTGTCCGGATTGAGCGGCAGATCATAGAGCGTCCAGACCGCGCGGGCGGCTTCGCCGGTCGGCCGCGGGCGCGTGCGTGAACTTCATCGAGGTTTCGCCCGGGCCGCGCGCGCGCGCGAGATAGGCGGCGAGCTGCTTCTGGTTGTGCTCGATGATGTCGTTGGCCTTGGCATTCGGCCGGCATGCACGCCGGTGTTCGGCACCATCTTCATCAGGTTGATGATCTTGTTCCAGCCGGCTTCGTCGAAGCGGAACTGCAGCACGATAGCCCGGCGAGTGGCAGCCGGTGCACTGGTTGGTGAAGACCTTCTTGATGCGGGCGTCATCGGCGGTGTCTTCGGGCAGCGCCGCGACCAGCAGTTCGCCCGGCAGCTGGCGGATGCGCCGCTCCGGATCGGTCATCGCGCGTCAGCGTCAGGTTCTGCTGCTTGGCGGCGACGAGGTCGACCGCGCTCTTGGTGGTCTCGAAGCCGAGCGCCTGCGCCCAGACGCTGTACTTGCCGGCCGCGCAGCGGCGGGAAATAGTAGTTGCCGGTCTCGTCGGTATAGACGCTGGTGGTGATGGTCGAGCCGTCGAGCTTGGCCGACACCGTCACGCCGCCGAGCTTCTCGCCGGACGCCGACGTGATCGCGCCGCTCAAGCAGCTGGTCGGCGGCCTGCGCCGAGAAGCCGGTGATCACAAGAGCCGCACTTGCCAAGAGAATGCTTCGCATGTTGGTCATGACGTCGTTCTCTCCGTTGAGATGGAAAAGGATCCGCTCAGCGCGCTGCTGGAGCGGGAGTGGGCACTGTCCGGACGTACGCAATGATGGCGTCGATCTCGTTGTCTTTCAGGTAATGCTTGAAGGCCGGCATGCGCGGTGTGCCGTTGACGATGTACTCGCGCATGATGGAGTCGTCGCCATTGGCGGCGGCCTTGTTCAGCGGCGGGCCATAGGTTCTCGCATTGAGCGAAGGCGACAGGTGGCAGACGCCGCAGGATTGCGCCAGCAGCTGGCGGCCATGGCGTTGCGTTTCGTTGAGGTTGTCGGCGGCTTGCTGGGCAAATGCGCCGCTTGCCCCAAGGACAACAAGACAGGCAACGGCTGACAGTACGGTACGCATGAGAGTCCTCCCGATATGCAGAAATTTTAGAGAGATTACGCCTTTGAATGATTCAAGGGAAGGGCGGTGTTTGAGGCTGGGCAAGGTTTCGTCGGATGGCGCGCAGGCCCGGTGTTATGGTGGCGTGGACGGAAGAGAATGAGGGGATTCAATGCCATATGACCTGGTCACGATCGGCGGCGGCTTCTCGGGGCTGGTCAGCGCCGCCCGCGCAGCCGAGTTGGGACTGAAGGTCGCGGTGCTGGAAGCGCGGACCGAGGACCGCTACCCCTGCAGCTCGCGCTACACGACCGGCGTGAGCAACGTCATGGGGCTCGCAATCCTGGCCGATCCGGACGTGCTCTATCGAGCGATCGTTGATGGAAGCGGCGGCACCGCCAATCCCGCGCTGGCCCGCGCCGTTGCGGACAACGGCAAGCGCGCTATCGATTGGCTTGCCGCCGAGGGGGCCCGCTTCATCACGCGTGCGCTGCAAAAAGACCAGCCCGGCCAGAAGGTACTGGCGCCGCCGCGCCGGCTCATTGCAGGCCTCGACTGGGAAGGCCGTGGCGGCGACGTCGTCATGCGGCAGCTCGAACAAAATCTCGTGAAGCGTGGCGGCACGCTGATGCGCGGCACGCAGGTGACCGAGCTCGTGGTCGAGACCGGCGCTTGCAGCGGCGTCATCGCCCGGCACAACGGCGCCAGCGTGCGGGTCGACGCCCGCGCGGTTGTCATCGCGGATGGTGGCTTCGCCGCCAATCCGCAGATGGTCGCGCAATACATCACGCCACGCGCCGATCGCGTGCTGGCGCGGGTGGGGCCGGGCGCCAACGGTGATGGCATCAGGCTCGCCGAAGCTGCGGGCGCGGCGATTGGCGGCTTCGGCGCGTTCTACGGCCATGTTCACCACCGAGCCGCGATGCAGAATCCCAAGCTCTGGCCCTATCCGCATCTCGATGCAGTGGCCGAGGTCGCGCTGCTCATTGGGCCCGATGGCCGGCGCTTCACCGACGAGGGGCTTGGCGGAGTCTGCCAGGCGAACGCGATCGCGCGCCTTCCTGATCCCTTGAGCGCGCATCTCGTCATGGATGATGCGATGTGGCAGGCGGAGCCGAAGCTCACCACGACGGTGGCGGCCAATTCCGCCATGGTCACGGCAGGCGGCGCGCTCGTCAGCGCTCCCGATCTCGAGACGCTGGCGGCGAAGATCGGTGTTCCGGCCTCAGCGCTTGCCGAGACTGTGCGCGCGCACAACGAAGCCGTGGCAGCCAATGACTTCCTGCGCCTTGCCATTCGGCGCAGCGTCAAGAAGCACAGGCCCATGGCGTTCGCGGCGCCGCCTTATCATGCGGTGCCGCTCTGCGCCGGCATCACCGGCACCATGGGCGGCGTTGTGATCGACGCGCAGGCGCGCGCACAGAAGCGCGAGGGTGGTGCGTTCGAAGGCCTCTATGCGGTCGGCACGCCAGTCGCTGGCCTCGAAGGCGGCCCGCGCGCGGGCTACGTCGGCGGGCTATCGAAGGCCTTCATCCTTGGCCTGCTGGCGGCGGAGGACGCGGTGCGGGGACGATGAGCGCCCGCGTATTTTGTGGGGTGCGGCTCGTGCCTCGCCCCCACAGGCGGCAGCGAGGCACAGCAGGGTGGCGCGCCTAGGCCGCGGTCTTCAGCTCCGGATGCGGTGGCGGCTTTCTTGCCCTCAGGTGGTCCGACAAGGAGGCGCGAAGATGTGGATACCGGATCGCCTCCAAGGGAGTCAGGTTGTTCAACTCGTCCATTGGCGTGCGCAGCCACAATTCAGGCGGCACTGGAAGATCGGGCGCGAGTTCATCCACCAGTTTAGGATCGATCGTGCCCCAAAGCACGCTTCGTCGATAGAGCAGAACCGATGCCGAAAAGACCGCAGTCAGTAGAGCCCACAAAGTGGCGGACGCCAGCGCTCGCTGCCAGCCTGCTCTGATGGTCCCTATTGGAGTAAATTCATGACGTCGCTTCAAGCTGGCCACTGCCTTTGCGACCGTTATCATTGCTTCTCGGAAATCATCCAGCCACCCGTCCTCGCCCAACTCGCGAGTAACTGCTTCATGCAGATTACATGAGGGAGAGGGAAGTAGGATATCTCCCTTGCTCAACGCAGCGCTCAGTGTTTGATGCAACTCAGCACTCAATTTCTCACGCAACTCAGTGCTCAATCTGTCATTGAGGTTTTTACACTCGCTCTCAATGCTCTCTGCCGCGGCCGCGTCATTCACTTTGCTTTCTGTGGGTCCGGTCAGAGCGTGTTCCATTCTCGAGCGCAACTGCGCTAAAGGCGCGGCCCGAAAGCTTTCTGCTACAATGTTTTGATTGCCCTCCGCCAGAGGCGGAATCGTATTGATGACCTTTGTTACATTGGCTTTTCCAGCTTTCAGGTCTTCTTTGGGGGCGAGCATCGTAATCGTCGCCTCGCCACCCCAGAAAAGTACGAAGACGACAATAAAAGCCAAGCCTGCATTCAAAAGCACAGCCTTGCCAAGTGCCCAACGCAAGTCCCGAGCTCGTACGAGCGTTTGGCCAAACAATCGTCGGCTGGCTGCAAGCGTCGGAGGGGATTGTGCCGCCCATCGCATAGTTATCTCAAACAAGGCTACAACAAGCACGGCAAGGAAAAGGGCCGTGAGAATCATGATCCAGAATTCTGTCAGTCCACCTTGATGCCACGCAAAGGTCGTGACCGCGGCAGCGAAGCCGATGGGGAGCCCGCACCAGAGCGCTGAAGCAAGTGCTGCATCAAAGGTATCGTCTGTCATTCCGGCAGCGAGGCGATCCTCCCTCCGCTTTGTTGCGAATAACGCCACCATGGCGAATATCAGGTAGGCCAAGAGCAGGTGCCAGGAGTCGTCTGTCAAGGATACCTTCCACTGCAAGTCGAAGAAAAACCAGGCGATGCATGCGACAATAGTTGCAAGCGTAAGCGAGGTTAGGAGACGACCCACAAAATACCACGAGAAATACTGCTCCCCAGGCTTGATCAGCAGCTTGACGCGAGTCAGCGTGCGTTGGATGCAGACTTCGTTTCCACAGCCTTGCCACAGCAGCGAAGCGAGAAAGACGGAAACGGCAGTTCGGAAGCTCTCGACCTTTTTTCTGAGGGGCTTATCCAAATCAGCATTTTTTCCCGCACCCTGTTGGGCAATGCGGTCAGCCAGGTTTTGGCGTTCCTCATCCAAGAAGTCGAATGCGCGGACATTCTCAGGCCGGCTTAGCAATTGTTGAAACTCTGGATCATTGCGGAGGTGCTCCAGTCGCGAGAACAGGTACTTTGCGCGTATCCATGTTTGTATAAAGCCATCCTGAGACTCGGCAATCTGCGCCAGCAATGCTGGATCGGTATTTCCGACTTCGCGGGCCATTTCAGCGTTGATGGGAAAGCTCTCGTTCAAAGCGTTCGACAATTGTAACACTGCGCCGGGAATGTAAGCGGATTCGTGAGCTATTGAGCGCAAGTAGGTTTCGATGCGCCCGAACACGTTCTTGTCTCCGAGCGCTCCGACCAGAGTCACGACGGTGGCTGCAGCGAGCGGCCAGAGCTGACCGCTGTCAAATCGGTTTGCGTCCGTGCCTTTGAGGCCGGACGTCGCAAGAAAAGCGCTGAGCCCCTTTGACCAAAAGAAACAAAAGGCCAGGTACAGACCGAACATCAACGCGACGTAGATGTAGAGGCCCTTTCGGTATCGCTTGGCGGACGTGAGTGACTCCGGCGCCAGCTCGATGAAGTCTCCGATCGTGGTCTTGGCGTAAGTCGGTATTTTGTAGTGATCGACAGCAAAGAAGACGACAATCAGGCTACCGAGAATAAAGGCGAACCAGCCCTCTCCGTTCAGACCCGGCAACTGTTCGCAGAGCCAGGACAGCTCCTGACAAATTTTCATTTGGCACTCCCTTGTTTAGTGGGAGACACAGCCTTCAGTGACATCCTCGTAAGTTGTGCGAAGCCGCCCATTCGGGCGGCGAGATCCGATGCTCGAGAGAAATTCGATCAGGGCATCGGCGGCAGGTTGAATCGAATGACGGCAAAACGCGGTTTCGCCTGACGCCAGCGTCGCGTTCTCCGCCAGCTTGTTGACGGGCGCACCTCCGCCGCAGATTTTGAAATAGTCGCACCTCGCACGGCAGCTCTCAATGCCTTGCTGGATCTCATTCTGTATTGCGGACACGCGCTCGTTTTCGAAGATTCTGTCGAAATCGTCGGTCAGCACATTGCCGAAGCAGAATCCGTTGCGGTCGCTGGACGGGAGCTCCAGAAACTCCGGCGAGAACGTCGTCATGTCGCCGTTCGCTGCCACCACCACAATTTGCCATGCTTTCAATTGCTCGTTGTCCAAACTGGCATTTCCGGCCAGAATATTGGCGATCCTCTCAACATCTCGAACGTGCAGGGGATACTCGTCGCTGAACGCCCGATTGAGCAGGTGAACCAGGAAAGCAGCTACATCCGACTTCCGATCCTGAATGCCAAACGAGCTATCGAGGTTTGCGCCCTGCATCTCGTCTATTGAAAAAGAGACGTTGGTGATCTCGTTTGCTTTGTAGAACTCGTAAAATTCGTCGGCGGCCGACAAACAGTCCGGGTGCAGGACGGAGACAACATTGGGTTCGAGGCCGGCCAATTGCAGGCGCCGCAAACCTTTCATCGCCTAGCTCCCAGGTGCCGACGCCACTCCTGGTGCGTCGTCTTGCATCATGGAAGCGCCGGGGCCCATCGATGGAGAGGCCAATGTGAGTGTCGGTGTCCCGAAGGAAATCGATCCACGCCTCGGATATGGCTACTCCATTCGACTGCATTCGAAAGATCGCGGACGGGGGAGCGGCGGCCTTCAGTTGCTCGTGCGAGCGGCGGTACCATTTCAGTGAGACCACTGTCGGCTCGCCGCCGTGCCAGACGATCGTCGGCGCGGCGTCTGACGCGACGTTAGCTAAAACTTTCTCACAGATCGCATCGACGACATTGTTTGACATGATCCGAAAGTCGTCACGGTGACGAAGATAGCAATACTTGCAATTGATGTTGCAATAGGGTGTCGGCTGCAGAATGATTAGCTTCGGGCGCCACATTGCCTAGCACCTTCGCCAGATCGGATTGGCGCAGGGGGCCGCGAGGCGATCGTGGGTGCCGCCCTTGACGGTCCCGTTTTCCGGCCCCTGGTCACGTTGTCCGTGAGCCAGGAATGATTTCAGCGTCCCACCTTGCAAGAGTGCGCGCGGGTCCACATTCGGTAGGTCCCGTGTCAGCGGGTGGGTTATCGAGAGCGCAAGAGCAAATGTGATCGGCAGTCCGAGGGGCGAATGATGTCGGTCCGTCATGACTTCCCTCCGATGTATTCGCCAGGGCAGCATCGCCTTATTTCTTAAGACGACTGATGAGGTCTCCCATTTTTGTCCTTAGAAGAGCTGCAGAAAATCAGCCAGAAGTGTTGCACACCAGTGCAGTCGCCACGAATGCTCGCGCTAGTAGAAGCATATATTTTTCAACGACTTTCATCCAATTTGCCTGCGAGTTAAGTGATGGTTCCGGTATTGGTACCAAGGTATTGGTCGAGCTCTGAGAAGGCGTTCGCAATCGACGCGCAGGCGTGCGCACAGAAGTGCGAGGGCGATGTGGTCGAAGGGCTCTACGCGGTCGGCACGCCTGTCGCCAGGTAGCCCCGCTCGCAGACTAGTCTAACTCGGCGGGCGAAGACCTTCGTCCTCGGCCTGTTGGCGGCGAACGACGCGGCCAATGTACAGGCGGCAAGGCGTTGATGTTTCGCGTCGGCGGTTAGCGCATTGAACTGTGCAACGCGCCCTCGCTGAACTGGCTGCTGGCTTGCGTGACTCCGCGCTCCTGACCTGATCGGCGTCACATGCCGTCCAGGTAGAAACATCCCGTGCGACCAATTGTCTGTGGAGATCGGTGCTGTTGCACCGGCGGTTGGTTTCCGATTCAGATCTGGCCTGATCTAGGTAACCGGGTGTTCTCGCCGATAAATCTCAGGTCACCTCTCAGGGCATGGCAAATATGATCAACCAGCTTCTCGTCGGTACTGCGTTGTGCCTCGTTCCGTTCTGCGCGCAAGCGGCGGATATGCGCCTTCCAACCAAGGCGGCGCCTTTCGTCGCTCCCATCTATTCATGGACGGGCTTCTATTTGGGCGCCAATGCAGGATACGGGTGGGGCACCCACGACACTGAACTGCTCGATTACGACCATAAATCAAAAGGTTTCATGGGCGGTTTCCACGGCGGCTACAATTTCCAGTCCGGCAATGTCGTGCTCGGCATCGAAGCCGATTGGATGTTTTCCGACGTGAAGTCGGATGACCGGGTCGTGTTCACAACCGGCCCTGCGACAAGCACCACCGACATTCAGCACAAGCTCAATTATCTCGCGACGTTCAGGGGCCGGCTCGGATATTCGTTCGGCAGAGTTCTTCCTTATGTCACCGGCGGGTTTGCTCTTGCCGAGATCAAGTCGTCGGCCTCGGCGGTCAACACCGGCTTTGGTGCGCCGTTCGACGGCACGTTCAGTGGCAGTGACAAGCAAAGCCATAACGGCTGGGTCTTGGGCGGCGGTATCGAGTTCTCAATCACCTCGAACTGGACCGCAAAGGTGGAATATCTCCACGTCGACCTGAGCGAAGAAAAATATGTGGCTTTGCCTCAGCTCGATCCCACGGCGCGCACCCATGATGTCAACATCGACACCGTCAGGTTCGGGCTGAGCTATCGCTTCGGCGGCCCCATCGTCGCGCGTTACTGAGCGGCTGCTTCTGCGGCGCAAACGGCCCAAGTCGTTTCGCTGCTGCCGATTCACGGCGGTCGCGGCGCGTCCGATTATCGCATGAGTTGCCCCGTCGTTCCGCCTTCCTTGGGCAACTTGGCGGCGTCGCGCTTCATCTCGAGACAGGTGATGAGCTCGGTGTAGGTTCCGCCGGTGCCGCCGAGTGTGGTCAGCGTGGTGCAGCTTTGACGATCGGCTGCGGCAAACGTGCCCCACTGCTGGGCAAGTTGATCGCGCGCTGCATTCTCGCTCTGCATGCAGGATTCGATGTCCTGCTTAACGCCGAGAATGCCGTTGGCACTTGCCTGACAGCTTGGGGTGACGTCGAGCCTGGGGACCTGGTCCGCCACCAGCACAGTAGCACTGACCAAAATCGCGGGAAGGAAAGAAATCATGGCAGCGCTCCCGGATGTTGAACCGGGTCAACGCTGCCAAAGCTCACCGGGTTCCAGGCTTGGCCAGGGGCAGCACGGGCGCGCCGACGCGTTCAGGCGCCGAGAGGCGTGCTGCTAACAGGTTGTGCATGGTGAGTGGTTGCGGCGCGATCGTGCCATGATCGCGTCTCGCAGCAGCGGATGCCGTGATACCGGCGATATCCAGGATCAGGCGGTCTTGGGCTCAGCGCTCGGCTCGGTGATCTTCACCGCCGCCACCCAGGCGACCCACAGGAAAACGAAATACAGCACCAGGAAGACCACAAGGCTCGCCTGTTGGCCCCACATCCGCTCCACGAACAGTCCGATCAGGTAGTCAGCGAGGTCACCGACCAGCACGAGCCCGACATAGACAATCAGAAGCCACATGGTGTTTGTCTCCCCGGCCGCAGGCCGCTTCGGACCCCATTGGTAGCACGGCAGCCGAGGCTGCGGCAGCCCGTCGCACCAATATTTTTCGAGATTTCAGCCAAGGCCTGGTCGTTGTCGGGTGCCCTAAAGCGCGATCTTGAGACCCATGGCCTTCATCGCCAGCAGCGCTTCGGCGTTGCCCTTGGCGTCATCGACCGGGTGATGAGTGTGCGCGGTCTGGCGCAGGTGTTTGAAGCTCTGGAAGGTGTCCTTGACCAGTCCTTTGTAGAGCGAGCCGAGATTGGTGCTGGAATGACCGAATGGATTGGCGCCGGTGAAGTGCCAGAAATACCAGCTCACGAAGGCAAAATCGAAACCGTTGTTGTCGCTGACGAACAGGGCGCGGCCCTTGACGTTCCTGGCGATCCAATGGGCGAACGCCTCCATGACAGTCTTGGGATCATCGAAGTTGAGCGTCTCGGCGCGCGAGAAGCCGGAGATGGCGAGCGCCTCCGGGATCCACTGTTCTGAGATCGGCCTCAGGCGACCGTAGAAGGTCTCCTCCAATCCCTCCTGCACCAGAACGGCGCCGACACAGATCATGCTGTAGTCGCCTGGAATCGGACCATCCGATTCCACATCAACCATCACATAGGCCATAGCACCGGCGTCCCCATCAAAGGGGGCGACATATGCGCGACTGGACGTGGCCGCCATAGCGACAAGCGCCGCTACGAAAAATTGTAGCGGCGCTCAGCGAGGATGAAGCCGTATCGCTTAATAGACGCGGCCGTATTCGCATCCGCGCTCGGCATAGCCGTAGCGCCGGACGCCAAGGTCGTCCTGCCAGATGTAGGGGCGGCAAAAGGACTGCCATTGCTGCTCGCGTGCGCGCGCCTCGGAGACTTCCTGCTCGGTCGGCACCTGGATCCGCGGCTCATAGTGCTGCCAGCGCGTGACGCAGGAGTGAGACCCGCGGCCATAGACGCAGTTTGTGCTGCGCGTGCTGTCGGCTGCCGCCGGCGTAATCGGCATAGCAATGGTCGTCACAAGCCCAGCCAGGGAGATCCATGTCTTAACCATCATTCCTCTCCTTCCAATCCAGGCGCTGCAACGGCGTGCCAAAACGAAGCGCAATAGGCGGCCGCTCAACGCCAGCAGTATCGTCAGCACTGAGGTTGCAAGGCCGATGCCGGGTGAAAGTGTCTCATCCTGGGACGTCGCGCCGGCGGATGGTTAACGATGCGATCAGGGCTGGATGGGGCTGCCGAGCTTCGTCGACGCTTCAATCAGCCAATCGCGAAAATGGGGAAGCGGGACGACGCCGGTGAGGCCCCCGCAGCCGGCACCGCGCCGCGGATCGGTGGCCCAGCTGACCACGCCGACGAGTGCGAGGCGCCCGCTGCTGTCGTCCATGACCGGGCCGCCGGAATCGCCGTTGCAGGCGCCAAGGCCCGCCATCTCGCCGCGGGTCGTGGGGTCGGCGAGCCGCAATGCGCCGCTTGCGGTATGCCGTACCACCATCAGGGTCGCGGCCCGCAATGTGCCGTAGCCGCCCGCGGCCTGCTCGGTGATCCCATAGCCCGCCACAATGAAGCGGTCGCCGAGCGGAAAGTACTCGCGCGGCCCGAATGGTGCCGGCGTGGTGCGCCTCGTCAACGGCTCGGCGAGCTTGAGCAAGGCAACGTCGGCGGTCTCGCCGCCGGAGAACGCGGTCTCGAGGCTGAACAGCGGGTGGCGCTCGACGCTGGCGACACTGTTTGGCTTGCTGCGGCGAGAGGCGCCTGCCTCGAACACGCCATAGCGTTCGTCAGGCGGGACGCAATGAGCCGCCGTGAGGATGAGGTTTTGGGCGATCGCCGTGCCAGTGCAGACGGTGCGGTGCCCGCCGACGACCATCACCACATGGCGGGCCAGCGACTCGTCGGCCGGTCGAGCGCCCCCGACCAGGCCGACCGCGGGCGCGATGAGCGCAAACAAAATGGCGAGCAGGGCGAGCGGGCGGATCATGGGGCGGATCATGGTGCGACCGGGGAGCCGAGCTTACCCGCCGCCTGTATGATCCAATCGTGATAGCGCACAAGCGGCGTTACACCTGTCAGCCCCCCGCAGCCCGCTCCAAGTTTCGGTCCGGTCGACCAGCTCACGACGCCGATCACCGAGAGGTGGCCGTCAACGTCGCGCAGCACGGGGGCGCCGAAGTCGCCGGTGCAGGCCCCGAGCCCCGGCCGGTCACCTTTGGTCTTGGGGTCGAACAGACGGATTTGCAAAGCGCCCGGCTGCCCGGTCGCAACCAGCGACGCGGCGCGCGCGAGGCCGATGCCGTTGTCGCTACCGGCGGACGTGACGCCAAATCCGGCGATGGTGAAGCGATCGCCAACCGCGACGGCAGCGGCCGGGCTCTCGAGTGAGACCGGAACAAAGCGTTCCGGGAGATCGACCGCAAGCTTGATCAGCGCGACATCGGCGGTCGCACGGTTGAGCGCGTAGCTTTGCGGGTCGTAACGGGGATGGACCTGGATCGATTTGATCGCCAGGATCGGCGTGCTCCTGGCGGGCAACACACTGTATTTCGCACCTGGTGCGACACAATGCGCCGCGGTGAGAATGAGATCGCGAGCAATCGCCGCACCCGTGCAGACGTTGCCGCCATTGGCGCGCGAGCCCACCACCATGACCAGGGACTGCGCGATGCCGTCGTCAGCGGGTGTGGCGCCGCCGACCATTGCGTCGGCAGGACCGTTTAGGCTGAGAGTGCTCACGATGAGAGATGCCGCAAGGAGCCGTGGGCCAACCATCGGGAGATGAAAGCACCCCCTGCCAACCTGTCAACTCGCTCAACTCCTTGGGCATGACTGCATTCCGCCGCTACACACAGCAAAACGCAATTTTGCCATTGTTCATCCGCGGTTCACGGGCAACGCTCTAGAGCTGACGCTATGCAAAGCCCGAGATCGCTCCTGCTGATAACGCTCGCGTCGCTTGCGACGCTGTCCTTGCCGGCGGCGGCGCAGGAGCAGCCCCGCTGCCTCAGCCGTGCCGAGCAACGTGCTGCCATTGTGGCCGGCGAAGCGATTCCGCTCGCGACCGCGCGGCAGATGCTGCGCCAGCGCATGGGCGGTGAACTGGTGCGGGCGCGGCTCTGTAGAGAATCAGGCCGCTTGATCTATCGGCTGACGGTCCTCGCTCGCGATGGCAAGGTGCGCCAGGTGACCGTCGATGCCACGAATGGAACGGTGATCGGGGGGCTCTAAGGCCACCGCCGGGGAGGCGTCATCCCGCCGAATGCTGGGCACTGATGCTGCAAAAGCTGCAAAAGCCAAGAGTGGCCTGGAATTTTGACTGTGCAGGTGTCATTTTACCTCAACGGCTGGTGCCTTACTGCTGAGCTTGTGCCAGAAGATTGCCGTGATTGATTGATCATGAGCTTCGGAAGCTGGGGCAGGAGGTGAGGCTTTGCGTCTCCTCGTGATCGAGGACGATCCCGATTTGAATCGGCAACTTGCGACTGCGCTTGCCGATGCGGGCTATGTCGTGGATCGTGCTTATGACGGTGAAGAGGGGCACTTTCTCGGTGAGAGTGAACCCTACGACGCCGTCATCCTGGATATCGGCTTGCCCAAAATGGACGGGATCTCCGTGCTCGAAGCCTGGCGGCGCGCCGGGCGGGCCATGCCGGTGCTGATGCTCACGGCACGCGACCGCTGGAGCGACAAGGTGCAGGGCTTCGACGCCGGCGCCGACGACTATGTCGCCAAGCCCTTTCATCTCGAGGAGGTGCTGGCGCGCATCAGGGCGCTGCTGCGGCGCTCGGCCGGTCATGCCAAGAGCGAGCTCAACTGCGGGCCGGTCCGGCTCGACACGCGCACCGGGCGCGTCACGGTCGACGGCAATCCGGTCAAGCTTACCTCGCATGAATATCGGCTGCTCGCGTATCTGATGCACCACACAGGTCGCGTGGTGTCGCGCACGGAGCTGGTCGAGCATCTTTACGATCAGGACTTTGATCGCAATTCCAACACCATCGAGGTCTTCGTCGGACGGATTCGCAAGAAGCTCGGTGTCGACGTAATTCAGACAGTACGGGGGCTGGGTTACCTGCTGACATTACCCGATGCGCGCTAGCTCGCTCGCGCTACGACTGTTCTTTTCGGCGGCGGCCTGGACCGTCGTGATGCTGGTCGTGGCCGGCATCGTGTTGTCCTCGCTCTATCGCGCGGCGGTGGAGCGCGCATTCGATCGCCGCCTCAACGTCTATCTGCGCACGCTGGTCGCTGACGTCGCGACGCCCGACGAGGCCGGCGAGCGCTTCCCGCAGTCGCTCGGCGAGCCGCTGTTCGAGCTGCCGCTGTCGGGCTGGTACTGGCAGGTGACAAGGCTCGACACTGCGCGGGCCGAGGTGCGCTCCTCGCGCTCACTGTGGGATTCGACGCTGCCCCATCTCGACGATGCCTCCTCGGCGTCAAGTCCCGCCGGCGCCCGCCAGGGCTATGTGCAGGGCCCGGAGGAGCAGGTGTTGCGTCTGGTCGAACGCACCATCGACCTCGGTGACGAGGGACGGTTCCTGGTGGCAGTTGCCGGCGACGCCGTGGAGATCGACGACGAGACACGAGGCTTTGACCGGGCGCTGGGCACGACCTTTGCGGTCATAGGTATAATGTTTCTGCTCATCACGACCTTTCAGGTCCGCTTCGGGCTTGCACCGCTCAAACGTATTTCGGCGGGTCTTGCGGCGATCCGCTCGGGTTCCGCCGAGCGGCTCGAGGGCAGCTTCCCGATCGAGGTTGCGGCGCTCGCGCGCGATACCAACGCCTTGATCGAGGCCAATCGTGAGATCGTCACCCGTGCCCGCACTCACGTCGGCAATCTTGCGCATGCGCTGAAGACGCCGCTGTCAGTGATGATGAATGAGGCGTCGGCCAATCCCGAGAACGCGCTCGCCTCGAAGATTCGCGAGCAGACCGACATCATGCGCAACCAGGTCACCCATCACCTCGAGCGCGCGCGGCTGGCCGCACGCGTGGCGGTGATCGGCACCGTGACAGAGGTGCGGCCGGTGGTGTCGGCATTGGTGCGGATGATGGAGAAGATCCACCATGACCGCGGCATCTCCATTATGCTTGATGCGCCCGAGGACGCGCGCTTCCGCGGCGAGCGACAGGACCTCGAGGAGATGATCGGCAACCTCGTCGACAATGCCTGCAAATGGGCACAGTCGCGCGTCGCATTGGAAACATTCGTGGAGCGGCCCGAGGTCTACAGCGAGCGGCGCATCGTCCGCATCGTCGTGGATGACGATGGTCCGGGCCTGTCCCCGCAGCAGCGCGAGCAGGTCGGCCGGCGCGGCCGCCGGCTTGATGAGGCCAAGCCCGGCACAGGGCTGGGGCTGTCCATCGTGGTCGAGCTCGCCAACCTTTATGGCGGGGACCTCACGCTGGGGACGGCTCCGATCGGCGGGTTGCGCGCCGAATTGGTGCTGCCGGGTGCTTGAGCACTTTTACGCTTGAGCGTTTTTGCGCTTGAGCGTTTTTTCATTCATCCGATTTACATTGATTTTGGCGGTTAAGTGGGGAGCCAGAGTTTTGCCCCATTCGTCAACGCAAGTTCGCCCCAGGAGTGAAAGGGGAAAGCGAAAGGGGATGTGGTTGCGATGACGGTGCGGCTTGCTGGGTGCGTTGCTCTGACTGGATTGCTGATGGGGGCGTGCGCAGGGAATCCTGTGACGGGCGCGGGGCCGTATGAGAACACAGGCACCGCGGTTGGCGTCGTGGGTGGCGCCGTTGTCGGCTCCCAGTTTGGCCGTGGTAGCGGCCGCGTGGCGAGCACTGTTGCTGGCGCGGCCATCGGCGGGTTGATCGGCAACCGGATTGGTGCGGCGCTCGACGATGAAGATCGCACGCGCGCCTATCAGGCGCAGATGCAGGCCCTCGAGTCAGGCGCCTCGGGCGCTCCGGTCGGCTGGCGCAACGACAACTCGGGCCGCCATGGTACGGTTGTCCCTGGTCCCGCCTATCAACGCAATGCCATGACCTGCCGGCAATACACTCACACCGTCTTCATCGATGACAAGCCACAGGTCACCCGCGGCACCGCCTGCCGTAATTCTGACGGCAGCTGGATTGCGGTCACCTAGATCATAATCCGATCAAGTTAGGATCATGGTTCTAGCTTTTTTGTTTGAGCATGATCTTCTCCCGAAAAACGGGTTGCCACTTTTCGGACCAAGGGGGAGAACATCTGATGACGTCAGCGCGACAATTCCATGGGCTGGTTGGGCTTGCCACGTTGCTACTCGGGCTTTCCGCTGCCACGGCGTCAGCCGGTCCGGCGCGGGTCTTTTCCAACACCAATCTGCGGCAAGGGCCTGGCACGAATTATGGAGTGGTTGCCGTGGTTCCGGGCGGCAGCGTCGTGGAGGTCACCGGATGTGCGGCTGAGTGGTGCACAACGCACTGGCGCGGTCGCGTCGGCTACATGATCGCGACCCACCTCGACCAGCAGGTTGGTCCGCCGCCCGTGGCTGTCTATCCCGGGCCGTACATTTACGGGCCGCCTTACTACTATGGCCCGCGTGTCTTTATCGGTTTTGGCCCGCGATATCGCTATGGGCGGCGCTGGTAGGGATCTGAGTGGCCCCATAACCACTCCTTAAGGCCCCGAAACTATCTAGAGAAGGCTGAGTGCCTTCTCAATCCGCGCGGGTGCGCGATGGCGGGGTTGCCGGAACGACTGCGAGCCTACCTCCGGGAGCTGCCCCGGGGGGCATTGGCGCTGCTTGCTCTTGAGCTCGAGCGCGCAGTTGCGCGTGGCGACCAGTTCCCGGAGGGGCTGCTCGAGGAGGTCCGCGGCGCGTTACGGGAATCCGGCCAGCCGGCGAGCCGGGCGGGAGATCCTACCCGTGTCTTCTTTGCGGCGCTCGAGCCATTCCTGGTCAATGACGACGCGGCGCACAGGCGCCTTGGCCGCGTCGCACGCTCGGTGCTCTCGCCGATGTGGTCGTGGATATGCCGCGACCTCGCGCCGGCCGAGGCCAAGAGCTATAACGCTGGAGCCATGCGCACGGCCGCCGACCCGGCCGCCTGTGAGCAGCTTGCACGACACTTTCGGGAAAGTGTCGTGGCAAAAGTGCAGTCGATCCTCGCCAGTACGACGACGGACGAGCGCGCCCGACGGCGGTTGATCGGGCAAATCGGTACCCAGAATGCGCTCGATGATGCACGCGCCTTGCTCACAATCCTTTCGGCCGCCGACGTTTTCGCTCAGATCGAGAAAAGCCTGCCGGCTCAGATTCGCGATCTCGCGGATTCCCAGCTCGACAATGTGAAGTCCTTGCTCGACCAGACGGTCGGCTCGCGGCCCGATGTCTTGCCGTATGCGCTGGTCCTGACGATGGGCCGCCTGGCGGCGCCGTGGCAGCTGATCCGGCTCGGAGTTAAAGCTGCGGAGACTGACGACGCCATCCGCATTGCCAGCTCGCCCTATGCTGTCGCGGTGGCAATCGTGCTGTCAGAGATTGAGCAGGGGGTTAGCGCGCTCAAGGCTGACCTCAAGCGCGGCGCCACCGCTGCCGTGCCCGCACTGATCAAGACCATCCACGGCTGCGCGCGCGGGTTGCGCACGGAGCTCGACCTCTCCGGCGACTCACCTTGGGCGCGACGCCTCGCCGCCATCCGCGCCGATGTGTCCAAGGTGCTCAAGAACCAGGTCGAGTCCGCATCGGGCAAAGTCCGCCGCCTGCTACGGCTGCGCCCGCTCAGTGAAGTTCCGCGCAATTCCGTGCTCGATGCTGATGCCGTCAATGAAGCCGAGTCCGCTGTGGAGCTTGTCGCGGTCTGCCGGCTGTACGCCAGCGAGCTCGCGATTAATGAAATGACGATGCGGACCTTCACCGAATTGCAGCATTACCTTGAAACTGGCATGCAATCGCTGCTCGACAGCCTGCGCCAGGCCGGCGAGGGCGAGCGGCGTTTCCTTCAATCGCAGGTCGATGCCGCGGTGCGCTTTTGCGCCAAGGTGTTCGGGCCCGACTATGCATCGGTGCTGGCCAAGGCCGCCGAGGTCGCCGCCAATACGGCCAATCAACGCGAAGCTGAGCGCAAGGCCGCCAAGGGCTGAAATCTTGGCCCATAAACCATGCGCGCCGCAATCTGCCCGGTGAGGCGGTTGGTCCCGTTGCGGCTGGCTGGCAGCCGTGATGTAACGCCGTTATGATCGGGGAAGCCCGGTTAGCGTGCGGCAAACGGCCCAGCCGCCACCGGAATGCCGGATTTAGGCCGATGAAATTGACGCCATGATGCTCTGGTTCGCGCTTGCCCTGATGACGGGGGCGGCAATGGCCGCTATTGCCTGGCCGCTGACGAGGCAGGCCCGTTCCCTGCGGTCCGGGAGCGACCTTGCCGTTTATCGTGACCAGCTGGAGGAGGTTCGGCGCGACCAAGCCGCTGGCCGGATCGGTGACAGCGAGGCGGAAGCCGCGGAGGTCGAGGTCTCGCGCCGGTTGCTTGCCGCAGCCGATGCAGAAGCAGCCCTGCAGGCCTCGACGGCGACGCCGGGTTCGCGCCGGCGCGCGGTCGCTCTTGCGGCGCTGGTCGTGGTGTCGTTCGGCAGCGCGGGAACCTATCTTTCGCTCGGCTCGCCGACGCTGCCTGGTCAGCCGCTGGCGTCGCGCGACCAGGGCCAATCGATCGATGCGATGATTGCGCAGGTCGAGGGCCATCTCGCTCGCAATCCGAACGATGGCCGCGGCTGGGAGGTGATTGCGCCCGTCTATTTGCGGCTTGGCCGCGTCGAAGACGCGATCAAAGCGCGGCGCAATGCTCTTGCGTTCAGCGGCGAGACGTCCGAGCGGCAGGCTGGGCTTGGCGAAGCGCTGGTGGCGGCGAGTGACGGCAAGATCACGCCGGAAGCCAGGAAATCGTTCGCGCGCGCTGTCGAGCTCGATGGCGGGAACATCAAGGCTCGCTACTTCCTCGGCGTTGCGGCCGAGCAGGACGGCCAGCCGGCGGCGGCCGTCGAGATTTGGCGCGCCATGCTGGCGGGCGCGCCGGCCGATGCGCCCTGGGCCGAGTTCATCCGCCAGGAGGTCACGCGGGTCTCCGGCGCTCCGGGCCCGAGTGCGGAGGATGTGGCGGCGGCATCGCGGCTCGCGCCGGACCAGCAAACCGCCATGGTGCAGACCATGGTGGCGCGACTGGCGGAGCGGCTGCATCAAGACGGATCGGATATCGAGGGATGGCTGCGGCTCGTTCGCTCCTATATGGTGCTCGGTGATCGCGACAAGGCATTGGCTGCGGTCGGTGACGCGCGCCGCGCACTCGCCGGCGACCCGGAGAAGCTGCGCAAGATCGAAGAGCTCGTGAAGGGCTTGGGTCTTGAAGGCTGAGGAAACTTACGAGGAAGGTCACAATGACCCGCAAGAAGCGACGTCTGGTTCTGATCGGCTCGGCCCTGACGGTGCTCGCGGTCGCGGTCGCCCTTGTGCTGACCGCGCTCAAGGACTCGATTGTGTTCTTCAACTCGCCGACCGACGTGGCTGAAAAGCATATCGCCACTGGCACCCGCATCAGGCTCGGCGGCCTCGTCAAGGAAGGCAGCGTCCAGCGCAGCGACAACATGCAGGTCCGCTTTGACGTGACCGACGGCAAGAACACCATTCGGGTCGCCTATCAGGGCCTGCTGCCTGATCTCTTCCGTGAAGGCCAGGGCGTTGTGACCGAAGGGGCGCTCGACGGCGCCGGCATGTTCAAGGCCGACAGCGTGCTGGCCAAGCACGACGAAAAATACATGCCCAGGGAAGTTGCCGACGCGCTCAAGAAGCAGGGGCATTGGAAGGACGACGGCGGCAGCGGCGACAAGAGCGCCGCCACTGAGCCGCAAGGGAGAACCCAATGAGGGAGAACCCAATGAGTGAGGACGCAGTGAAGGCGAGGCTGCCGTGATCGCTGAGCTTGGTCATTATGCGCTGGTGCTGGCGCTCGGGTTGGCACTCGTTCAGGCTGTCGTACCGATCTACGGCGCGCGCCAGAATGATCCCATCTTGATGTCGGTCGCCGGAGGGGCCGCGGTCGCGCAGTTCCTCTTTGTGGCGCTCGCCTTTGGTGCGCTCGTCGCCTGCTACGTCACGTCGGATTTTTCCGTCGCCAACGTCTTCGAGAATTCCCATTCCGCCAAGCCCTTGATCTACAAGATCTCCGGCGTGTGGGGGAACCACGAAGGCTCGATGCTGCTGTGGGTCCTGATCCTCAGCGTATTCGGGGCGCTGGTGGCGCTCTTTGGCACCAATCTGCCGGCCAAGCTCAAGGCCAATGTGCTTGCGGTCCAGTCGTGGGTTGCGTTCGCGTTCTATCTGTTCATCCTGGTCACCTCGAATCCGTTCGTGCGGATGAGCCCTGCGCCGATGGAAGGCCGCGATCTCAATCCGATCCTGCAGGATCCGGGCCTCGCGATTCATCCGCCGCTGCTGTACTTCGGCTATGTCGGGTTCTCGATCTCGTTCTCGTTCGCGATCGCCGCGCTGATCGAAGGCAAGATCGACGCCGCGTGGGCGCGTTGGGTGAGACCGTGGACGCTGCTTGCCTGGTTGTTTCTCACCGCCGGCATCGCGATGGGCTCGTACTGGGCCTATTACACGCTTGGCTGGGGAGGCTGGTGGTTCTGGGACCCGGTTGAGAATGCCTCGCTGATGCCCTGGATCGCCGGCACGGCGCTGCTGCATTCCGCCGTCGTGATGGAGAAACGCAACGCGCTCAAGGTCTGGACCATCCTGCTCGCGATCCTCGCCTTCTCGCTGTCGCTGGTCGGCACCTTCCTGGTGCGCTCGGGCGTCCTGACCTCGGTACATACGTTCGCGTCCGACCCGGCACGCGGCATGTTCATTCTGATGATCCTCACGCTCTTCATCGGCGGCGGACTTGCTTTGTTTGCCTGGCGCGCGCCGCTGTTGAAGCAAGGTGGGTTGTTCGCACCGGTTTCGCGTGAAGGTGCCTTGATCCTCAACAATCTTCTGCTGCTGGTCGCTTGCGCTGCGGTTTTCTTCGGCACGCTTTATCCGCTCGCGCTCGAAGCCTTGACCGGCCAGAAGATTTCAGTCGGTGCGCCGTTCTTCAACATGACCTTCGGTCCGTTGCTCGCGGTGCTGCTCGTTGCGGTGCCATTCGGGCCGCTGCTGGCCTGGAAGCGCGGCGATCTCCTGGGCGTCACGCAGCGGCTGCTCGGTGCGGCGGCTCTGGCGGTGATCGGCATCGTGGTGACGTTCGCGGTCGAAGGCGGCGGTTCGCTGCTGGTGCCGTTTGCGTTCGGGCTTGCGATCTTTGTGATCACGGGCGCCGTGACTGATCTGCTCGAGCGTACGGCCTTCCTGAAGGTTCCGCTTGGTACCGCGTTTGCGCGCGCGCGTGGGCTGCCGCGGTCGGCTTGGGGCACTGCGCTTGCCCATATGGGACTCGGTGTCACGCTGCTCGGCATTGTTGGCGAGACGCAGCTTGGCACCGAGCGCATCGCCGAGCTCAAGCCGGGCCAGACAATCTCGATCCGCCGCTACGACCTGCATTTTGACGACGTCGTCGAGCGCCGTGGCCCCAACTACAGCGAGACCGCGGCGCGCTTCACGGTGCGGCGCGGCGGCGAGGTCATCGGCATCATGGAGCCGTCCAAGCGCAGCTTTCCGTCGCGCGGCAGCGGCACGACCGAGTCGGCGCTGATGAGGCGCGGTGTGAGCCAGATCTATCTTTCGCTCGGCGATCCCAATCCGGATGGCTCAATCGCGATACGGCTTTATTACAAGCCGCTGGTGCTGCTGATCTGGCTTGGCACGGTGGTGATGGTGATTGGCGGGGGGCTCTCGCTCTCGGATCGGCGGCTGCGCATCGGGGCGCCGAAGCCGGCCCGGAGCAAGGCTGTGCTGCAGCCGGCTGAGTAGAACCCCGGAGTTCTCATCCATATGCGTGTTATGCGTTTCGCCTGTCTGCTCTTGATCGCATTGACGTTGCTGACAGTGCCGCGCGTTGCGCTGGCCGTGCAGCCCGATGAGGTCCTCACCGATCCGTCGCTCGAAGGACGTGCCCGCACGCTCTCGAAAGAGCTGCGCTGCATGGTCTGCCAGAACCAGTCCATCGACAATTCGGATGCGCCGCTGGCGCGCGACCTGCGGCTCCTTGTGCGCGAGCGCCTCAAGGACGGCGATAGCGATCGTCAGGTGATCGATTTCCTGGTCGCGCGCTATGGTGAGTTCGTGCTGCTCAAGCCGCGCCTGTCGCTGCACACGGCCCTGTTGTGGTTTGGTCCGCCGGCGTTGCTCTGCGGCGGTGCGCTGGCGCTCTTTGTCATTGCGCGGCGGCGCAACCGGCGCGGCCCTGATGGGCAGGTCAAGCCCGAGGGCGGCGACCTTACAGCCGCGGAGCAGGCGCGCCTCGCCGAGCTGCTGAAATAGGAAGCCGATCAGCGCATCGGGTGATCACGGTGCGTTCGCTCGTCGCTCGAGTCGCTTCCACCAATTCTTGCCATTGTGAGTCGGTGCTTTGCGCGTGGCGACGTTGACGCCGCGCTATTTTCCCGATGTCGCCACTAAGTCATTGAAAAGAAACATATAATCCAGGCGCGATTATTACAAATTCTTAATGCGGCGGCCAGGACGTTGTAATGCAAGGAGCGTCATGGTGCCACAAATGATGCCCGGGGGGCATCGAAGCAAGAAGATGGAGACCAGCCCATGAGCGACACTCCCGCTCGGAAGTTCCGTTTGCTGTCTCCACGTCACCTGGGTCTGCTGGCAGGGGTAGCTGGCCTTGGCGTTGTGGGGTTTTTGTCCGTTCCCGAAGTTGCTCCTTCGCTCAAGCTTCCGGCGCTGAGCAGTAGTGTCGCCTACGCACAGAATGCGCAGCGGCCGGTCGGCTTCGCCGACATTGTCGAGCAGGTCAAGCCGGCCGTGATCTCTGTTCGCGTCAAGATGGATGGCGGACCCCGGCTGATGGGCTTTGATGCTCTGCCGACCCCGCGCGCCACGCCGGGCTCTCCGATGGATCGCTTCTTCCGTCGATCGCCCGATAGTGCCATTCCAAACGTTCCGGGTCTGCCGGATGACCTGCGGCGTCAGGCGCCTGGCCGCAATCTTGTGACCGGCCAAGGCTCAGGTTTCTTCATCTCTGCCGACGGCTTTGCGGTGACCAACAATCACGTGGTTGACAAGGCCGAGACGGTTGAAGTCGCGACCGACGATGGCAAGACCTACAGCGCCAAGGTGATCGGCACTGATCCGCGCACCGACATTGCGCTGATCAAGGTCGATGGCCGCGACGACTTCCCGCATGTGCGGTTCGCCGAGAAGCCGCCACGCATCGGCGACTGGGTGCTCGCGGTCGGCAACCCGTTCGGACTTGGCGGTACCGTGACCGCTGGCATCGTGTCAGCACGTGGGCGTGACATCGGCGCCGGCCCCTACGATGACTTCATTCAGATCGACGCGCCGGTGAACCGCGGCAATTCCGGCGGTCCGACCTTTGATGTCGATGGCGGCGTGATTGGCGTGAACACTGCGATCTATTCGCCTTCGGGCGGGTCGGTCGGCATTGCCTTTGCGATCCCCGCCGAAACGGTGAAGAGCGTCATCGGTCAGCTCAAGGACAAGGGTGCCGTGAGCCGTGGCTGGATTGGTGTGCAGATCCAGCCGGTCACTGCCGACATTGCCGACAGCCTCGGGCTGAAGGCAACGCAGGGTGCGCTCGTCGCCGAGCCGCAGTCGAATGGTCCGGCAGTCAAGGCTGGCATCCAGGCTGGCGACGTGATTGTCGCGGTGAATGGCACGCCGGTTCGCGATGCGCGTGATCTCGCACGCCAGATTGGTGCGATGTCGCCTGGTACGGCCGTTCGCCTGACGGTGCTGCAGAAAGGCCAGGAGAAGACCATCTCGGTGACGCTCGGTGAGCTTCCGAACGAGCGTGAGGCTCGCGCGACGCCCGAGAGCCGGGAGCCGAGCGGTCTCGCTTTGCCGCGACTGGGCCTGACGCTGGCCCCAGCCACTGAGGTCGCAGGCAGCGGCAGCGAGGGCGTGGTCGTGACCCAGGTCGAGCCCGACGGCGTTGCCGCCGAGCACGGCTTCAAGGCGGGCGATGTGATCCTCGAAGTCGCAGGCCGCAAGGTTGCTTCACCCTCCGAGATCCGCGTCGCGGTCGGCAATGCGCAGCGCGAAGGCAAGCGCACGGTGCTGATCCGCGTGAAGTCTGGTGAAGGAACGAAATTCGTCGCTTTAAGGCTCGGACGAGCCTGACCCGAATGGGGCGTCCTACCGGCATCCGTCGCCCCCGCCGGTGGAACGAACCAGGGGGACGGGCGCGCAAGCTGCCCGTCCCCACCGATACCTCCTCCCGGCCTCCGTCGCCCCCGCCGGGACGGGGTTAGTCGAGGGGCGGCGGGGCTGACCCGCCGCCCCTCGCGTCTTTTCCCATGAAGGAGGGCGCACCGGTTGAACCGAATCGCGTATCGGCTAGTGTCGTGGTTGCTACGTTCGAGCACCTCAGTCCCACGCAGCGGGAGATGGCCTATGGAAAGGGCCGGGCGGCCATGCGGCTTCTGATCATCGAAGACGACCGCGATGCCGCCGACTATCTTGCGAAGGCGTTTCGCGAGGTCGGGCATGTCGCCGACCTTGCCGCTGACGGCGAGGAGGGGCTCGCCCACGCGCTCGACGGCCAGTACGACGTCCTGATTGTCGACCGCATGCTGCCGAAGCTCGATGGCCTGAGCGTGATCGGTACGCTGCGTGGCAAGGGCATCGAGACGCCGGCGCTGATCCTCTCAGCGCTTGGCCAGGTCGACGATCGGGTGAAAGGCCTGCGCGCGGGCGGCGATGACTACCTGCCGAAGCCTTATTCGTTTTCCGAGCTGCTGGCGCGCATCGAGGTGCTGGCGCGGCGCCGCGGCAGCCGCGAGGAAATGGTCTATCGCGTGGCTGATCTCGAGCTCGACCGGTTGTCGCACCGCGTCACCCGGTCCACTCAGGAGATCGATCTGCAGCCGCGCGAGTTTCGATTGCTCGAATACCTGATGAAGCATGCCGGCCAGGTCGTCACCCGCACGATGCTGCTGGAGAACGTCTGGGACTATCACTTCGACCCGCAGACCAACGTGATCGATGTGCACATATCGCGGCTGCGCTCAAAGATCGATAAGGGCTTCGCCCAGCCCTTGCTGCATACCGTGCGCGGCGCGGGTTACATGATCCGTGAAGGCAAGTGATGGGGGCGTGCCCCGCGCAGGCTGACGCATGACGGCGCTCGGAAAGCTCTTCCGCTCGACCGCTTTCAAGCTGACGCTTGTCTATCTGACCACCTTCGTGCTGTTTGCCACGGTCGTGCTCGTCTACTTTGGGTGGAACACGCGGCGACTGATCAACGAGCAGATCACTCAGACCGTCGATTCCGAAATCGTCACGCTGCAGGATGAGTATGATATCGGCGGTATCCGCCGCCTGATCTTCACCCTCGACGCGCGCGCCCGCCGCCCGGATTCTTATCTCTATCTGCTCACGACGGCTGCAGGCGAGGGCCTCGCCGGCAATGTCGGCTCGCTGACCGCCGGCGTGCTCGAGCGTTCCGGCTGGACCGAGACGGCCTATCGCAAGCTCGAGGCCCTCGAGCAGACCGAGCACCACGCGCTGGTCAAGATTGTTCAGCTGTCGGGCGGTTTTCGCATGCTGGTCGGGCGCGATCTCGAAGAGCGCGACCGCATGCATGACGTCGTCATCGGCGCGGGTCGTTGGTCGTTGGCGATCGTCGTGATCCTTGGGATCGCGGGCGGGCTGTTCGTGATGCGGCGGGTGCTGCAGCGCGTCGACGCCATGACCGCGACCGCGCAGACCATCATGGCGGGCGATCTGTCCGAGCGTCTGCCCGTCGCCGGGACCGGCGATGAGCTCGACCGGCTTGCCGGCAATCTGAACACCATGCTCGATCGCATCGAGGCGCTCATGCGCGGCCTCAAGGAGGTTTCCGACAACATTGCCCATGACCTCAAGACGCCGCTGACGCGCCTGCGCAATCGCTGCGAGGAGGCGCTGCGCACTGCCGAGGATGAAGCGCAGTATCGCGCCGCGCTCGAAGGCACGATCGAGGAGTCGGACGGCTTGATCCAGACCTTCAATGCGCTGCTGATGATCGCTCGGGCCGAGTCGGGACAGGCGCGTGACAATATGCGCGACTTCGATGCGGCCGAGGTGGCGCATGGGGTCGGCGAGCTCTACGAGCCGCTGGCTGAGGAAAAGGGTCTCACACTGACGATCGATGCGCCGGACGCGGCGTTGGTGCGTGGCAACCGGGAACTGATCAGCCAGGCGCTGGCCAATCTCGTTGACAATTCCATCAAGTATGCGGTGCCCGATGCTACGCTCCCTGAAGGCATACGCCCCGAAATCAGGATCCAGGCGGCCTCCGCGGGTGACCGCATTTTGCTGACGGTCGCCGATCGCGGCCCGGGCATTCCCGAAGCCGACCGCGCGCGCGTACTGGAACGGTTCGTGCGGCTCGAGCAGAGCCGCTCGCAGCCAGGCTCCGGTCTCGGGCTGAGCCTGGCGCTGGCGGTGGCCCATCTGCACGGCGGTGACCTCAAGCTCGAGGATAATCAGCCAGGGCTGCGAACCGTGATCTCGCTGCCGCGCGTGGGCCCTGTAAGCCCAGCCGTGGCCGGCGACCTGACGCGCCTCCTGCCGGCGCAAGCGCCAACCGGCGGGGGCGACAGCCAGGCCGGGTGACAGCTTGCGGGTGACGGATCACGCGCGCCGCGTTATTCCATCGTTATGGATCTGCCCAGCCCAGAAGTCGCCACTGGAACACTTGCGGAGCGC
Source organism: uncultured Alphaproteobacteria bacterium (assembly GCA_963745515.1). GTDB lineage: Bacteria > Pseudomonadota > Alphaproteobacteria > Rhizobiales > Xanthobacteraceae > VAZQ01. The sequence continues at coordinate 493,262 of CAVUXO010000001.1, read as the reverse complement.
GTCGTCACGACGCCGCGCCTGTCCGGCCCGGAAGCCGCTCGTCAGCGGCTCGACGGATGGCTTGCTGAAATTGCCCAGACGCCCGCCGGCGCGGCGCTGAAGCAGGTTCTGGCGGGATATCCCCAAGTGCGCGCCCTGCTGGAAGGGATTGCGGATGGCTCGAGCTATCTCTGGGACCTGGCGCGCGCCGACCCCGACCGGCTGGTCGCGCTGCTCGATGCCGATCCGGATCGCCGGCTCGAAGCCTTGATCGTAGGCGTCACGACCAGAGGCACAGTCAGCGACGACGACATCATGCGGCAGCTGCGCCGCATGAAAGCCGAGGGCGCACTCTTGATCGCGCTCGCCGACATTGGAGGGGTGTGGCCGATCACCCGCGTCATTGCGGCGCTGACCGAGCTCGCCGACGCCGCCGTTGCGGCGGCCGTGCGCCATCTTCTCGCCGACGCGGTCGAGCGCGGCCGCTATCGTCCCGCCGACCCGGCGCGTCCCGAGGCTGGCAGCGGCTTCATCGTGCTCGCCATGGGCAAGATGGGCTCGGGCGAGCTCAACTACTCGAGCGATATCGATCTGATCGTGTTCTATGACGCGGCTGCGGCGACGCTCGCGGCAGGGGTCGAGCCGTCGCCGTTCTATGTCCGCCTGACCCAGCGGCTGATCAAGCTGCTGCAGGAGCGCACCGCCGACGGCTATGTGTTCCGTACCGATCTGCGCTTGCGCCCCGATCCGGGGTCGACGCAGATCGCGGTCTCGACCGCGGCTGCGCTCGACTACTACGAAAGCGTCGGACAGAACTGGGAGCGCGCCGCCATGATCAAGGCGCGGCCCTGCGGTGGCGACATCGCGGCGGGCGAGGCGATGCTGCACAGCCTCTCCCCCTTCATCTGGCGCAAATATCTCGATTTCGCCGCGGTCGCCGACATCCACGCCATGAAACGGCAAATTCATGCCTATCGCGGTCATGACCAGATCGCGGTCGAGGGGCACAACATCAAGCTTGGCCGTGGCGGCATCCGCGAGATCGAGTTCTTCGTCCAGACCCAGCAGCTGGTCGCAGGTGGCCGCCATCCCGAGTTGCGCGGACGGCGCACGCTGGACATGCTCGAGACGCTGGCGGAGGGCGAGTGGATCGATCCGCTCGCCCGCCAGGATCTCGCTGCGGCCTATTGCTTTCTGCGATCAGTCGAGCATCGGCTCCAGATGGTCGCCGACGAGCAGACCCATCAGCTGCCCGGTGATCGCGAAGGATTGGAGCGTTTCGCGCGTTTCCTCGGCTACGAGGGCCGTGACGCGTTCGCGGATGCGCTGTTGCCGCATCTGCGCAAGGTGCAGCAGCACTACGCGACCTTGTTCGAAAGCGCGCCCGCGCAGGAGGCCCAGCAGCGTGGGCTCAATTTCCCCGCCGAAGCCGACGACCGCGACACGCTCGAAAAGCTCGCCAGCATGGGCTTCAAGCAGCCGCTTGAGGTGTCAACGCTCGTTCGCGGCTGGCTCGCGGGCAATCACCGCTCGCTGAAGGGCAGTGCCGCTCGCCAGCAGCTTGCCGAGCTGGTGCCGATCCTGATTCCGCACTTCGCGCGCTCGTCCAATCCGAACGGGGCCGTGCTCGCCTTCGATCGGTTCCTCGGTGCATTGCTGGCGGCCGGCCGACTGCTCTCGCTGCTGCGGCAGAATCCCGACCTGATCTCTCTGTTTGCGCTGGTGCTCGGGACGGCGCCGCGGCTCGCCGACAGCCTGGCGCAGTTTCCCGATGTCATGGACGCGGTGATCGATCCAAGCTTCTTCGGGGCGCTGCCCGAGGAGGCAGAGCTTGCATTGGGTATCAACCGCTCGCTGCAGCAGGCCGGCAGTTACGAAGATTTCCTCGATCGCATCCGCATCTTTGCGCAGGAGCACATGTTCCTGGTGGGAACGCGAATTCTGTCCGGCACGGTGTCGGCCGAGCAGGCCGGTGAGGCGTTCGCACGACTGGCGGATACGCTGATCCGCTCGCTGCACCGCGCCATCGATGGAGAGTTCGTCAAGCAGCATGGCCGCGTGCGCGGGCAGGAGACCGCTATTCTGGCGCTGGGCAAGCTCGGCGGGCGCGAGATGACGGCGAGCTCGGATCTCGATTTGATGGTGATCTACGATTTCGATGCAGAGCATCCGGAGTCTGATGGTCCGCGCAAGCTCTATGGCGCGCAATATTTCACACGTCTGACGCAGCGCCTGATCAATGCGCTGACCGCGCCAACCAACTATGGCGTGCTCTATCAGGTCGACATGCGGCTGCGGCCATCCGGTCGTGCCGGCCCGCTGGCGACGCAGCTCGACGGCTTTGCGAGCTACCAGGAAACGGAAGCCTGGACCTGGGAGCATCTGGTGCTCACAAGGGCGCGCGTAGTCTCCGCTTCCCCGGCATTTGCAGCGCGCATCGAGGAGGTGATCCGCGCAGTCCTCATGCGCCCGCGCGACGTCAGGGCGGTCGCCGGTGACGTCGTCGAGATGCGCCGGGCGATCGCGCAGGAGAAAGGTGATGACAAGCGCTGGGACCTTAAATACGCCGCCGGCGGCCTGATCGACATCGAGTTCATCGCGCAGTATCTGCAGCTCGTTCATGCCGCCGCCGCGCCGGAGATCCTCGATACGTCAAGCGCGCGCGTTCTCGACAAGGCGTGGCGGCTCGGGCTGTTGAGCACGGAAGATGCCGAAGTCTTGCGCCCGGCGGTGCGCCTTTATCACGACCTCACACAGGTGCTGCGGCTGTGCCTGCCAGGCCCGTTCGATCCCAAGGCCGCGGCCCCGGGGCTCATCGGTCTGCTTGCGCGCGCCGCCGACGTGCCGGATTTTGCGACGCTCGATGCGACCGTGACCGAGACGGAAGCCAAAGTGCGCAAGAGCTTCGAGCGCATCCTTGGCGAAACACCGTGATGCTAGACGCGAACGCTGCGCGCTGCGGCCCAGCAATTGATACTGTACTCATAAATCCGGTTCTGTAACCTGCTCGGGCGAGAGCGGCTAAAGTGCTGCGTTGTAGCGACGTGCTGAAAAGGGTCAGCGGATTTGGTCCTCGCGATAGATTTGCTCAAAGGGAAACTCGATTTTGCAGCTCACGCCTTCTGCCGGAAACACGAGATCAACCATGCCTCCGAGCTCGTGAGGAATGAGATTACGTATGAGATTGATGCCGTAGCTGGATTGGACCTCAGATGCCACCGGGGGGCCGCCAAACTCGCGCCAGACTAAGATCAGTTTTGTCGCTTTTCCATCCGGCTTACAGTCCCAACTCACTGATACCTGGCCGCCGGGGATCGATAGCGCGCCATATTTCGCGGCGTTCGTCGCGAGTTCGTGCAGCACCTTCGCTAACGCCTGAATTTTGGCAGGGGGAAGCGCGACGTCTGTTCCGCTGATCGTTACGTTCGCGCTCGCTCGTGTAGGGCGCGAGCTCATTGCGGACGAGGGTGTCGAGGCCGACGCTCTGCCAACCACTTTTGCTCAGCAGGCTATGGGCGGCTGCCATGGATTGGATGCGTCCGTCGAGCGATTGAAGGAACTCGTCAATCGAGCGGCTGCCTTGGCGCGTGGAAGAAGCGACCACCGCAACCTGCGCGAGGATGTTCTTGACCCTATGGTCCAGCTCCGCGACTAACAACGCTTGGTGCTCTTCGGTCCGCTTGCGTTCGGTGATGTCGCGCACGATGCCGGTGTAAATCTTCCTCCCGGCCACGTCCACTTCACCGATTGCAAGCTCGATTGGAACGGCCGAGCCGTCCTTGCGCTTTCCCGTTAGCTCACCTCCAGACGGTCCGATCATCTTGGCTTGGCCAGTTTCCAGCTGGTTTACGCGGTCCGCGTCGTGCTCTGGGCAATACAGTTCTGGCATCAGCATTTTGACACTGCGGCCTATGACTTCTTCGGGGCTGTACCCAAAGAGATTTGCCGCTGCGGGATTTAGAGTTTTGATCGTTCCACTGCGGTCGATTGTGATGATGCCATCCACGACCGTGTTGAAGATTGCGAGCCTGTCTCCTCGCTCGCGCCTCAACAGTACAACAGCGTTTGTGAGCCGTGCATAGAGAAACAGCGTCTCGGCGAGCAGCACAAACAATAACGAGGAGCCGGCGAGTAGCGCATAGACCCGGACCATGTACCAGCCTAGGCTAAATCGCGCCACGCTAAACGTGATCGTCACTACAAAGGTGGGCAACCATCCCAACAAAGTCAGGATCAGCCATTGATCAAGGATCGTATATGCACGAACAAACAACAATGCGGACGCGAGGGTGGTCAATAACGCGAGATAAACGGCCACAACCCGGGTAAAAGGGGCTTGTTGGGTCGAAGTTTCATAGAGGCTTGGCAGATACTGGGCACCTGCCACCGCGACCCATGAGAGTCCTGCTGTCGCTATGACCACGCATGCGATAGTGCTGCCAATGATAACCCCGGTTGTTCGGCGAGTCCGTTGGACAGCATCGCCCGCATTCTTCGACAGCGTATAGACGATGACAGCCACTGGAAACGCAGTGTGCCAAAACGTATATAGCCAGCCTGCACTATTTAAGTAATCGCCGATCAGAACGCCCGGGCCATATGCGTCTGGGAAGGCAAGAGTCTGCAGGAACGCAAGCAACCCACCGGATAGGAATCCGCTTGCCAGTGCCAGCAGCGCACGCTGAGGTTGGAGCCAATAATGGGCAAACAGAAAGGTCGCCGTTAGGAGGTTTGCGATGCAAAAGACAGTTTGAGTGAGGGGAGTGAAAGCGTCCACACGGCGTAAGGGGACGTTCGCAAATGGTGTCACGATCGCGATGAGCACCAGCAGGATGATGAAGCCGCCATATGCAATTTTGTAGTGTCCGGCGGTTGCCGGCATGGTCGTAGTTACGACAGGAAAATCGTCACCGGTACCGGCACTTAGGTCACCAATGGAACTCTTCTGCATGAGGCCCTGCCAAGGTCTCGAAACCTCCGCACACAACACGTATATGCTCAACTCTAAGAAAGCTCGCATGAAGCGTCAAACCCTGCGACGCGCAGTCCGCTATTGGTAGGCCGAAGGGCCAAGCGGCGCTTGTCCTTGCACGTCGTTCGGGTTTGATGGGGGCGGGCGACCCTTCCACGGCCATGTCTCAAATGGGTCAATCGCGTCGTTCCTGAGATGGCCGTGATACGTCCGGTCTAACTCCGATTCCAGACGCATGGCGGCGGTGAGCAAGCCGCCGCTCAGGGGCACGAGCGGAAGTGCAACCAAGCATATTCCCACGCCTCCCGCGAGGCCATATAGTCCGACAGGTTAGCCGAGCATGCCTACTCTGGGCGTCATGACTAATTACGTAAAATCCCGTTTCCGGCTTGCACTAAATGGATACGAAAAATGCCTTCGATCCAAAACATCGGCAATTCATCGGCGGCACGCAGCCCCTGCGATCTCGATGGCCTTCGCGTGCTCATCGTTGAAGATTCTTGGCATGTCAGTACAGGTTTGAGGAGACTCCTCGAAGCGTGGGGAGCGACTGTGGATGGACCGGTGGCAACCACAGCGGACGCGATGCGCTTGGTTTCCGAGAGCGCGCCAGACGCAGCCATAGTGGATATTAATCTCCGAGATGGCGAGCTGTCCTATGGGCTGATCGATTGGTTGCAAGATCGTGGCATCCGCATTGTCGTGCTCACCGGCTATTCCGATGTCTCGTTACAAGAGGGTAAGGTGGCCGTTATCCTGCAGAAACCCGCGAGGGATGAAGTGCTGATCGCGAGTTTACGGGAGCCGGAGTAGAGTAAGGGAAATTAGGCGGACTCATATTCTGTGATCGCGGTTTCAGACTTGCGCAAGGGAAATTCAATTCTGCAGCTCGTACCTTCTGGCGCAAACACGAGATCAACCGTACCTCCCAGCTCATAAGGCACGAGCTCGCGTATGAGTCGTATGCCGTATCCGGATTTAATCCAAGCCGCTGTTCTGGGGCCGCCAAATTCGCGCCACTCGAATATCAGATCTGCCGAAGCATGTCCGTTTTGCCTCCGCTCCCAGCTCACCGACACCCGTCCAGTCGGTACCGACAGGGCTCCATATTTTGCAGCATTTGTGACGAGCTCGTGAAGCACCATACCCATTGCTTGAATCGCGGCAGGGGTGAGCGTCAACTCCGTTCCGCGGATCGTTATGTTTGCCTCCGCCGCGTAAGGGGCAAGCTGGTCACGAACGAGAGCCGCAAGTGCGGCACCATGCCAACTCCTTTGATTCAGCAACATGTGGACAGCCGCCATTGAGTGAATTCGCCCGTCAAGTGTCCGGGCAAACTCGTCAATAGAGCTGCCGTCATGACGAGAAGACGTAGCGATCATGGCCACACTTGCGAGCGCATTTTTGACGCGATGATCGAGCTCGGCCATTAGAATTTTTTCGCGTGACTCCGCACGTTTTCGCCGCGTGATATCCCTGGCGATTTTCGATGCACCTACGATCTTGCCTTCGGCATTTCTGACTGGAGAGATCGTCAGCGAAACGTTAACCAAGCTGCCATCCTTGCGCAGACGAATAGTTTCATAATTCTCGATCCGCGCTCCGCGATTGATCCGCTCCAGAATCGTGAGTTCTTCCACTTGGCGGTCTGATGGAATCAGAATTGTAACCGGCTTGCCAACCACTTCGTCAGACGTATAGCCGAGCAACCGCTCCGCCCCCTTGTTCCAAGTTGTAATAATGCCGGCAATGTCCCTGCTGACGATTGCGTCCTCACTGGACTCGACAATGGACGCGAGCCAGCGAGAACGCTGCTCGCTTTCGCGCAGGGCTGCCTCAACCTGGGTCCGTTCAATGAGGTCAGCCGCTTGTCGAGCGAGCACATCGAACAGTCGAAACTCGCGTTCCATGGGTTGATGCGGCTCACACCAGTGGGTTGAAATCATGCCTAGCAGCTCGCCGGAACGCGAGACGAGCGGGGTAGACTGCGCGGCACGAATACCTGATCGGCGATAGGCATCCAGGTCACCCGTGCCCGCCATGCAGTCAGAGAGCTCGACATTTGGCACCATGACCCGATGTCCGACTGACAATGCCGCGCCACAGGTACTGGCGGACTCCAGATGAACACGTTCCCAGAAGGCTGCTGAATCAGGATGGAACCCGCTCCAGGCCAGCAGCCGAAGTTCACGCTGCTCAGGATAGAACCTTTGCAGGCTCCCCATATCGGCTGACATCAGATTGATGGCGGCGTCGAGGACGCGCCTATAGAGAGATTCGAGGTTGCCCTCCTGAATCAGCAAAGTGCTTATTTCTTGGAGTCGGAGAGACCCGTCCTGTCTTTCGACAATTCTGGATTGATCGCTCTCGGCCGGTGGCGCGTCGAAGAAGTAGGTGATGGGTACTCTCAACGTCGCTGCTAGCTTTTGGAGGGTCGCCGCACTCACGCGGTTGACGCCCCTCTCATATTTCTGGATCTGCTGAAACGTCACACCTAATGCGGCACCCAATTCAGTTTGGCTCATGTCCAGCATCATGCGGCGCTCGCGCATTCTGTGGCCAAAGCGAGTGTCCGCAGGGATTGGGCCGCGTTTGCCTAGTCCTTCCATTGAAATACCCCCCGCCCAATAACGCTGCGCGAAGACTCTGAGGCACTTTGCGAAACCAGCAACAAACCAAGTATCGGGCTGCCGCAGTGCCGCGGGTCCTGGTCCGGAATGCTCCGGCCTCATCTAACGGCGTTATGCAACACTATCGCTCGTGATGGATTGTTGCGCAATCCCACCGGCCCTTGCCAGTTTATGAGTACATGCCCTAGCTATTTCAGCTCGACCTCAACAACCTCGATGCGCGAGGCGCCGGTGTTGCGGATGCCCCGTGTCGTGCCAGGCTCCTGCCAATAGAAATCACCAAGCCGCAGCCATTGTCCGCGGTCGGGTTCGCCCGCGACGACCTCGGCGATCTCGCCTCCGTCAATGACAATGCGCAAGCCAGGCGCCTTCTGGGTGATCGGGGCGGCCGACTGGCCCGGCTCGAGCGCGAGCCGCCAAGCGCGCGCCCGCTCGTTGTCGAAGAGCTGCGTGTAGCCGGCAACATCGCGCGCAGCCGGCGCGAAGCCGCTCGGCTGCGGTCGCGTCAGCGCAACGACGACGTTGTGGAACGGCGTCTGCGCTTTGTTGGTCGACCGATGCGTGTAGGGCTTCTTTGAATAATCCGTGAAGCCCACGCTGCCACGACGGCCCGGTTGCCCCATGGTCGGCGCCTTGCCAAGCTCCTGGCCTTCATTCTGCGCCGCCTCCACCAGCACGCTGATCTGATCAAGCGAATGAAGATGGTAGTTCGAGCCCTGGCCAGGCGGGAATATGACCCGCAGCACCATGACGTGCTCGTTGCTGAATACGGGCCAGTGGTAGATGGCCTTCTCGACCGGCACGACCTTCTCATCCGCTGCCGCGGGCAGGGCAAGCGCGCAAACCATGAAAAGGGCTGTGAGCAGATACCGCATGATGAAGTCCTCCCCCTTGTGACGTGACGTTTTGGCGTGACGTTCTGGCGCTCGGTACGACCAAGCTCTGAGTTGGCGCAAGATTGCGTGATACGCCGCGCGAGCGCAAGGCAGTGCCGGCGCGGCGCGGTGACGCCGGTCAAGCCGCGCCGAAACCGCGATCGACCCGATCGAGCCATTCGCGCCCATACTCTTGGCGCGCGTCCTTCAGCATGGGTGCGACTGCATCGACGAATGCGCTGTGCTCAGCCGCGGCGGGCTCGACGATCTCTCCGCCGGCGGCTTCGATCGCATGGCGCGCATCTTCCTCCTCGCGCTCATGAACATCGCGCTGAAACCAGATGGCGTCCGTGACCGCCTCGCGCATGGCAAGCTGCAGGTCCTGCGGCCACGCGTCGAAGCTGGCGCGATGCAGGAAGATCGGCCGCGAGATGTAGAAGTGGCTGGTGAGCGTGTGGAAGCGATGGAATTTGTGCACCCCGTAGGTGACGGTGTTCGACAGCGGATTTTCCTGCGCGTCGATCGTGCCCGCCGTGATCGCGGCGATCGCCTCGGTCAGGTCGAGACGCATCGGAACCGCGCCCAGGAGCGCGAAGGTTTGCTCCTGCACTTTGCTTGGCAGCACGCGGATGCTCAGTCCGCGCAAATCCGCCGGCGTATGGATCGGCCGTGTCCGGTTCGAGATATGGCGGAAGCCGTTCTCGAAGAAGCCGAGGATGCGGTAGCTGACGCGGTCTTCGATGGCGCGGGCGAGCGCGGCTCCAAGCTCGCCGTCGATCCCGGCCCGCGCCGTCGCGGTGCTCTGGAACAGGAACGGCAGGTCGACCAGGCCCAGCTCGGGCACCCGGTCGGTGAGATAGCTCGAGGACTGGTAGCCAAGCGTCAGCAGCCCATGCTCGACCAGCCATAGAATGTCCTCGGCGCGATAGCCGAGGTCCATGATGTTCCAGACGTATTTGACGTCGATGCGGTCGCCGAACTGCGCCGTGAGCCGGTCGCCGATGAGCTTCAGCGCCCGGCTAAATCCCGTGGTCGCGGGGCCGTAGCCCCCCATGCGGATCTGGATGGTCATGCCGCCCTCCCGTGGCCTATCGCGTGCAGGTCAATGAGGCGCACGTCAAGCGGTTGCGGCGAGGATTCGCAGGGGCGGTGGTGGTGTGCTCGCAACGCTTTGCGGCATAATACGACCATGCAAATAGCGAGACCAACCATGACGATCAGTCGCCGCCAGTTCGTTCAGCTCGCCGCCGGCGCGGCCGCCTGGCCCGTGTCGACCGCGCCTGCACGCGCACAGGCCTATCCGGCCCGGCCGGTACGGGTGGTGGTGCCGGTCGCGCCCGGCGGCGCCAATGACACGACGGCGCGTCTTGTCGCGCAAAAGCTGTCGGACCATCTCGGGCAGCAGTTCTACTGCGAGAACCAGGTCGGGGCCGGCGGCAACATTGCGTTCGCCGCCACCGCCAAGGCGCCCAAGGACGGCTATACGCTGCTCGCGGCCGGCGGCAACTTCATCATCAATCCGTCGCTCTATGCGCGCGTGCCCTACGATCCGTTCACCGATTTCGCGCCGGTGAGCCTCTTGTGCTCCTCGCCGCATGTGGTGGCGGTGCATCCTTCGGTGCCGGCCGCCAACATGCAGCAGTTCGTGGCGCTGCTGAAGGCCAATCCGGGCAAGTTCAGCTACGGCTCGGCGGGCAGGGGCACGCCGGCGCATCTTGCCGGCGAGCTGTTTCGGCTCAACTTTGGTCTCGACATCGCGCATGTGCCGTTTGGCGGCGGCGGGCCTGCGATGACAGCGACGATCGGCAATCACATCCCGATGACCTTCGCGGCGCTGCCGACGGCGGTGCCGTACGTCAAGGCCGGCAATGTGAAGGCGCTCGGCTTGATGGGCGGCAAGCGCTCGTCGCTGCTGCCGGACGTGCCCACGATGGCAGAGCTCGGATCAGCAGGCCTCGAGGCCGATATCGTCACCGGGCTGGTGGTCCCGGCCGGCACGCCGGGCGAGATCATCGACGTGCTGCATCGCGCGCTGGTGGCCATCATGGCAGCGCCGGATTTCCAGGAGCGGCTGGCGGCACTCGGCTTCGAGCCGGTGGCCAATACCCCTCAACAATTTGCGGCCTGGATCAGGTCCGAGGTCGACAAATGGGCGAAGGTGATCCGCGACGCGAACATCACGCTGCAGTGAGATTGCGGTGTGCCGCTCCTCGTTCCTGCTTGACTCACATATATCTCAGTGGTTATGCGTCAATCAATAGCCAATGGGTTATTGATCAAAAATGTCGAAGCGCGCTGGTAAGAGGGCGTTGAGCAGGAGCGCCCCTAGAAAGGAACGGGCGAGCTTGTCGTATCGAAAGCCAGCCGCCAGGAGCAAGGGATCGGCGAAGGCAGCCGCGAACGCCAAGCCAGGTACGAGTCGACGTGCGACCGGAGCCGAGCCGATCAACGTGCGAAAAGGCGAGAAGGTCGTCCTCCTCTCAGGCGGCAACCCGCAGATCGCGAAAGCGGACGGCGATGCCCCGGTGCAGGCGTACATCGCCGCGATGCCGGGCTGGAAGCGCGATTTCGGGAAGCGCCTCGACGCGCTTATCGTGCGGAGCGTGCCCAACGTCCGCAAGGCGGTCAAATGGAACTCGTCATTCTATGGCATCGAGGGCCAGGGCTGGTTCCTCAACTTTCATTGCTTCACGAACTACGTCAAAGTGGCTTTCTTCCGCGGCACGTCACTACGGCCGCTCCCGCCCGGCGAGTCCAAGCACAAAGAAGTACGATACCTCGACATCCACGAGGACGATCCGCTCGACGAAGCTCAGTTCGCCGCTTGGGTGAAGCAAGCCAGCCAATTGCCCGGCGAACGCATGTGAGCGACGCGCGAGACGTTTAGGTTGGATTCCATCAGCTTCAACGGACAAGCATCCGCTTCTCGCCGAGGGCGGACCATCAGCGCCGTTCAGTCAAGCGTGAGGAGAGCGGCCACCGCCTCCTGAGGGTTTCTCAACGCCGGACAAACTGGCATCCTGGTCAGATGAACGATCTGCTACGGTTCAATGGTGCGGTCCGACGAGATCCTCAGATTGAGGCTTGGTTTTCCGACTTCGCCGATCCGCTCCGATTGATGACGCGGACATGGTTTGAGCGCATGCGCGGCTGCGGCGCCGATGTCCGCGAGCTCCTGCACGACGGATGTCCGGTCGCCTGTGTGGGGGACGCGCCGTTTGGATATGTCAACGCGTTCAAGGCTCATGCGAATGTAGGCTTCTACTATGGCGCAATGCTCGCGGATCCCGCCGGCCTGCTCGAAGGCGCGGGCAAGCGCATGCGTCATGTGAAGCTGCGCCCCGGAAAGGAACTGGACGTTGAGACTTTGAGCGACTTGATCGTGGCCGCCTACCACGACATCCAGCGACGGCTCACGCAGCCGAATCTACTACCGGCACAATTGAAAGCTAGGCCGCCTCGGTGAGGCCGTCGAGATTCACCTGGCCGATCGGCATGCGTAGCAGCACGAGCGTGCCTTTGCCGGGCGTCGAGCGGATGCGCATCGAGCCGCCATGCAGTTCGGTCAGCGACTTGGCGATAGCCAGGCCGAGCCCCGAGCCCTGGTGGGTCTTGGTGACGTGGCTCTCGACCTGCTCGAAGGGACGTCCAAGCCGCGCCAGCGCCTCTTTGGGGATTCCAATGCCGGTGTCGGCGATGGCGATGCGCGCCTCCCTGCCGGATGAGCGCGCCCGCACGATGACGTGACCGCCCTCGGGCGTGAACTTGACCGCGTTCGATAGGAGATTGAGCACGATCTGCTTGAGCAGTCGGGCATCGGCGGTCACGCGAATGCCGTGGGCGATATCGGCGGTGAGGGTGAGGCGCTTGTCGTCGGCGCGGGCGGAAACGACGCGCATGGCGTCGTTGAGCAGCCGGCCGATCCGGATCTCCGACAGGTCTGGCCGGATACGGCCGGCTTCGATCTTCGACATGTCGAGCACGTCGTTGATCACATCGAGCAGGTACTGACCGCTCTGGTGGATGTCGCGGCAATACTCGCCGTATTTGTCGGTGCCGAGCGGGCCGAACATCGCCGACTGCATGATCTCGGAGAACCCGATGATGGCATTGAGCGGCGTGCGCAGCTCATGGCTCATGTTGGCGAGGAATTTCGACTTCGCCTGGTTGGCTTCCTCTGCCCGGGTCTTCTCCTCGGCATATTTGTCGGCGAGGTCGGCCAACTCGTCGGCCTGGCGCTCGAGCGTCTGTTGCGAGGCGCGCAGGTCGGCGATCGTCCGCATCAGCCGCTGCTCGCTCGCCATCAGCTTCTCTTCATGCGCCTTGATGGTGGTGATGTCGGTGCCGACCGAAACGTAGCCGCCGTCCTTGGTGCGCCGCTCGCTGATGTGCAGCCAGCGATCGTCGTCGAGCCTTGCCTCGAACGTGCGCGCGCCCGGCAACTCGTTGTCCTCAGTCACCTGCGACGACACGATCGGCTTGCGTCCGGCCTCCACCACCAGCTCATAGGGCGTGCCGGGTGCGATCACCTCGTCGGGCAGATTGTGCAGCTCTTGGAAATTGGAATTGCACAGTACCAGACGATTTTGTGCATCCCACAGCACGAAGGCCTCCGGGATGGTTTCGATGGCGTCGCGCAGGCGCGAGTCGGCCTCGACGGTCTTTTGGGCGAGCGTCTTCTGCTCGGTGACATCGACCGCGATGCCGATCAGATGAGGGCCGGTTTCGCCGGGTTGCTGGACGAGCTCGCAGCGGGCGCGCAGCCACACCCAATGCCCGCCGGCGTGCCGCATGCGGAAGGCGTGGTCGATGGACGTTGCCTTGACGTCGGCAAGCTGCGCGGCGAGGTCGCGAAGCTGCAGATCCTCGGGATGAATGAGCGCGCTGACCTCACTGAAGCTCAACAGCGATTCCTTCGGCCGCAGCCCGAGGATCGCGAACATCGAGTGCGACCAGAAAATACGGCCGTGCGCCAGGTCCCAGTCCCACAGTCCGCAGCGCCCGCGGTTGAGCGCCGTGTCGATGCGCGTGCGCACGGTCTCGTAGATCTGGTCGGCCTCGCGTGCGCGCGTTGCCTGCCAGTGAAATGCAAATCCGAGAATCAGAACCACAAATCCGGTCGTGGCGGAGAGCGTGACCGTCAGAGTGGTGTCCGAGTTCCAGACTGCGAGCGCGTCGTCGCGCCGCTGGATGATAGCGAGCTGTCCGGAATAGAGGTGGCGAACGGTGGCGAAGGCCGCAGTCCCGTCCGCGAGCTGGACCTCCATCGAGCCTGCGAGCGCGCCGAACGTGGTCAGCGGCTGGGAGGGGCCGAGAATGTCGAGGAGACGCTGGCCGACGATGCTGCTGCTCAACGACGAAGCCAGGATCGCGGTCCCGTCAGCGCTGGTCACCGCCACATGCTGGAGCCCGGCGATGATCACGCCCTCCGCGTTGGTCACGAGCAGCTGTCGCCCGGACGCGCGCAGCCACGGGGGGCTGAGACCGTCCAGCTCGCTCTGGAGTTTGCTGTCGAATTCGGGGCGGCCGCCGCGTGCGCGATCGATGCGCTCGGCCATGATGTCGGCGCCGGCTTCGAGGTGCTTGAACAACTCGCCGATCACCTGCCGGCGATGGTCGAGGACCTGAACAAAGGCCCCAACACAGATAGTCAAAAGGAACGCGATGATGAGCGCGGGCACAGCCCGTCGCAGGGCGGGCTCAGCGGTCAGCAGACGGCGATAAGCCGGCTTGGCGATCGACTGAGCCAATCCCTTGATTGAATTGGAACTTATAGACGCGCTCGCGGTTTCGGCGCGCGCCATCCTGGCCCCCGTCGGATCGCCCCTCAGCCCTCGACCGGAAGGATGTGCCGCATCTCTCCGAATCACCCTCGATTGGAATCGAGAAAGGGTGATTTGTCGAGAGTTTACGCCTCAATTTTGAGGATTTACCGGAGTCTTTCTTGATTCGGTGACAAAATTACGGCGGTCCCAATCCTGGGTACCGCGAGTTTGGCCGCCTCGGGTTCGTTTCACCCCGGGTCTGTTCACCCAGAGTCTTTACACCCCATGCCCCCCTCAAGTCAGGGCGCCCGGTCTTCAGCCTTCGGCCAGGGCGCGCTGCACGATGTCGCCGACGTCGCGCGAGAGCGAAGGGGTGCCTGCGACCCGTTTGAGGGCGGCCTGCGCCAGCGAGCGGCGCTTGGGCTCAAGCACCCGCCAGCTCTTGAGCGCGGACAGGAGGCGGGCCGCAAGCTGCGGGTTCTTGGGGTCGATCGCCAGCACGGTGTCGACGATGAAATCGTAGCCCCGGCCATCGGCCCGATTGGACTGGGTCTGGTTCGACATCGCGAACGCGCCGATCGAGGGCACGCACCCGGTTGGGATTGGCCATGGAAAACGCCGCGTGGTTGGTCAGCGCCTTCACCCGCTCGAGCGTGGCTGGCTCAGGGATGGCTGCCTGCAGGGACAGCCATTTGTCGACGATGAGCGGATCGCCGGCATAGCGGCGATAGAAATCCTCGAGCGCGGCGGTTCGCTCGGCGCAATCGCACAGCGACAGCGCCTGCAGCGCCGCCATGCGGTCGGTCATGTTGTCGGCCCGCTGATATTGGCGCTTGCGCAAGCGCGATCGCGGATGGCTCGCCGGCTGCGGTGATGAGATCGAGGCAGGTGTTCTTCAGGGCACGCCTGCCAGTGGCGTCGGCGTCGGGCGAATAGGGCTCGGGCGATGACAGGCGCTCGTAGATCGTCGTCAGCATCTTCGACAGCGAGGCCATGACCGCAAGGCGCAGCGCCTGGCGTGCGCCGTATACCGCGTCTGGGTCGACATCGCGTGCGATCTCGCGTGCGATGTCGGACTCCGAAGGCAGCGCGATCACCTGTGCCACGAATGCAGGCTCGAGATCGCGGCTCGTTGAGGACGGCGTCGAGCGCCGCCACCAGAGCAGGATCCTGACGCGGCGGCTCGCTCCGCCGGATGGCTGCGGTCGAGTTCGACGAGAAGGCGCATCGCCAGCGTATGCACGGCCTGCCAGCGATTGAACGGATCGCTGTCATGGTTGGCCAGGAAACGAAGGTCCTCGTCTCCGACATTGACCGTACAGCCGCACCGGCGCCGAGAAGCCGCGATTGATCGACGGCACCGGACGCTGCTCGATGCCGGTGAACACATAGCTGGCGGCCGCCCGGTCGAGGGTGAGCAGGCCGCGCTCGACCGGCGCCTCCGTCGGCACGCTGCAGCGGAAGGTCGCGGCCGTCAGGCCCCACGAGCCCGGCGACGAGCGGGATCACCATCGGCTCCTTCGTGGGCTGCCCGGGCGTTGGCGGCACCGTCTGTGCAAGCTCGAGACGGATAGGTCTTGGCGCGCGCGTCGTAAGAGCCGGTGGCGACGATCTCGGGCGTGCCGGACTGCGCGTACCACAGCATGAACTGCGACAAGTCGCGACCGCTGGCATCGGCGAAGCACTGCACGAACTGTTCGATAGTGGCGGCCTCGCCATCGTGGCGCACGAAATAGAGGTCCATGCCTTTGCGGAATTGCTGCGGGCCAAGCAGCACATGCAGCATGCGCACGACCTCGGCGCCCTTCTCGTAGACGGTCGTCGTGTAGAAATTGTTGATCTCGTGATAGAGCGTCGGGCGCACCGGGTGCGCGAGCGGACCGGCATCCTCGACGAACTGATGCGCGCGCAGGCCGCGCACGTCCTTGATGCGCTCGACCGGCCGCGAGCGCTCGTCGGAGGTGAATTCCTGGTCGCGGAAGACGGTGAGTCCTTCCTTGAGGCAGAGCTGGAACCAGTCGCGGCAGGTGATGCGGTTGCCGGTCCAGTTGTGGAAATATTCATGTGCCACGATCGCTTCGATCGAGGCGTAGTCGGTGTCGGTCGCGGTCTCGGGGCTCGCCAGGATGTACTTGTCGTTGAAGATATTGAGGCCCTTGTTCTCCATCGCGCCCATGTTGAAGTCGGACACCGCAACGATCATGAACATGTCGAGATCATATTCGCGACCGAATGCTTGCTCGTCCCAGCGCATGGCACGCTTGAGCGAGTCCATCGCGTAGCCGCAGCGGTCCTCCTTGCCCGGCTCTACATAGATGCGCAGCGTCACGTCGCGCCCGGACATTGTCCGAAAGCGATCCTCGACGAAGGCGAGTGTCCCGCCCACCAGTGCGAACAGATAGGACGGTTTCGGAAACGGATCGTGCCAGACCGCGAAATGGCGCTTGCCACCCGGCAGCGTTCCGGACTCCTTGAGGTTGCCATTGGCGAGCAGCACGGGCGCGTCGGTGATGTCGGCCTCGATGCGCGTGGTGTAGACCGCCATCACGTCGGGCCGATCGGGAAAGTAGGTGATGCGGCGAAAGCCTTCCGCCTCGCACTGGGTGCAGTAGGTCTTGCCGGAGCGATAGAGCCCCATGAGCTGCGTATTGGCGGAGGGATCGACCAGTGTCTCGATCTCGAGCCGGAACGGCCGCTGCGGCGGCTGGGCGATAGTAAGCCGGTCAGGCGTAGCGACGTAGTGCGCGGGCGCGAGCGGCTCGCCGTCGAGCTTCAGCGCCACCAGGGTGAGACCGTCGCCGTCGAGCACGAGGGGGGCCGGGGCGGCGGCCTTGGGATTGGGCCTGAGCAGAAGTGCCGCGCGCACGCGCGTCGCGGTGCGATCAAGCGACACATCGAGCTCGACCGTATCGACGAGCCAGTCGGGCGGGCGGTAATCCTGCAAGCGAATGGGATGGGGTTCGTCGGTACGCATGGAACCAGGGGTCGTGTTAGGGGCCGCAGGCGGATCGTTAAGGACTCTGAGCCCTCTTAGCACAGTTTGTCAGCCAGCAAGGTCCGCAAGCTTGCTTTCGCTGCGTGCCAAAACCGTAAACGAGGCCATTGAAGCTGCGGCATTTTCCTCATATTCCAGGCACCGGCTTCCGTGCTTTAATCTGCGAGTAATGAACAAGCTCACCAGATCTGGAGGATCACATGAGACGCGCTTTCGGGCTTTCGCATCGTCGCGTTGCTGGCCTCGGTTACGGTTGCGGCCGCGCAGAGCTATCCGGCTCAGCGCGTGACGATCGTCGTTCCGTTCACGGCCGGCAGCATCACCGATGGTCTTGCGCGCATCCTCGCCGACAAGCTCGGCGAGCTGTGGAAGCAGCAGGTCATCGTCGAGAACAAGCCCGGCATTCCGGGAACCACGAGCGTGGCCAAGGCGGCGCCCGATGGCTACACGCTGATGCTCACCTCCAACGGTCACACCATTGCGAGCGCCATCACCAAGAGCCTGCAGTTCGATCCGGTGAAGGACTTTGCCGGCGTGAGCCAGGTGGCGTCGGTCCCGCTGGTCGCGATCGTTCCGCCGGATTTCCCGGCAAGACGCTGAAGGAATTCGTCGACCTCGCGAAGCAGAAGCCGGGCGCGCTCAATTTCTCCTCGGCCGGCGTTGCCAGCACGTCTTTTCTTTCCGCCGAGATCTTCAGGCAGCAGGCCAAGATCAACATCGTCCATGTCCCGTTCCGCGGTGCGCCGGAGGCGACGACCGCGGTGGTTCGTGGCGACGTCCAGATGTATTTCGCGCCGATCCCGGCCACCGTGGAGCTGAGCTCGACCAACAAGGTGCGGGCGGTGGCCATCAATTCGGCCAAGCGCGCGGCCCAGCTTCCGGACGTGCCGACCATCGCTGAGGCCGCGGTACCGGACTACAAGTATGATTCCTGGTTTGCGGTGCTGGCGCCCGCCGCCACGCCCAAGCCGATCCTCAACAAGGTCAGCCAGGACATCGCGGCCGTGCTCAAGATGCCCGACGTCGTCGAGAAGCTGGACAAGCAAGGCTCGATTCCGACGGCTACCACGCCCGAGCAGTTCGACGCGATCGTCAAGACCGACACCGAGCGCAATACCAAGATCCTCAAGGATGCGGGCATCGAGCCGCAATAACGCAGACTGTGCTCTATGGTCGGTGTGGCGATTGAGTGAAAGGGAGAAACCGCGATGATGCGATGCATGGGTCGGGGCGTGGCGGTGCTGATGGCCGCGGGATTGGGCTCGGTATCGAGCGTGGCCGCGCAAGAGGCGACGTCATATCCCAACCAGATCGTGCGCATCGTGGTGCCGTTCTCCGCCGGCAGCAACACCGACGGGCAGGCGCGCATCATCGCCGACAAGTTGACAGAGCTTTGGAAGCAGCAGGTGATCGTCGAGAACCGGCCCGGTGTTGCTGGCACGGCCAGTGTGGCCAAGGCGGCGGCTGACGGCTACACGCTGATGCTGACCTCGAGCGGCCATCCCGTCGCCAATGTGATCACCCGGTCCGCACCATTCGATCCGGTGAAGGACTTTGCCGGCGTGACGCAGACGACCTCGGTGCCGGCAGCGCTGGTGGTGCCGCTCGAGTTCCAGGCCAAGACCATCTCCGACTTCATCGCGCTGGCGCGGCAGAAGCCGGGAGCGCTCAATTTCTCCTCGGCCGGCACCGCCAGCACCTCGTATCTTGCGGGCGAGGTGTTTAAGCAGGTGGCGAAGATCGACATTGTTCATATTCCGCACAAGGGCGCGCCGGAGGCGATGACCAGCATCCTGCGCAACGACTCGCAGCTCTATTTCGCCAGCGCCAATTCGACGACGGAGCTCTACGAGGCCAAGAAGATCGGCATCATCGCGGTGTCGAGCGGCAAGCGTTTTCCGCCGCTGCCCAATGTTCCGACCGTCAAGGAGTTCGGGCTTGGCCGACTATGAATACGATTCCTGGTTCGGCGTGCTGGCGCCGGCCGGCGTGCCGAAGCCGATCCTCAACAAGGTGAGCCAGGACATCGCGCGCGTGCTTCGGCTGCCCGACGTCGCCGAGAAGATGAAGTCGCAGGGGCTGGTGGTGGCGACGCAATCGCCGGATCAGTTCGACGCCATGATCAAGTCCGAGGCTGACCGCTACGGCAAGATCCTGCGGGACGCGGGCGTCGGCGCCAACTAGGTTTGGTCTGCCATGGCGGGTATGCGGGCCATGGTGCTGGAACGCCCTGGCTCGCCGCTTGTGCTGCGCTAGCGGCCCGTTCCGACGCCGGGTGCCGGCGAAATTCTGGTGCGCGGCGTCTGCCGAACCGACCTTTGGCTTAGAATAGGCAGGATCAATCCCCCCTTAAAAATTCAAGGCACTTTCCGCGGTGCAGGTGCCGCGCGAAGGCGCGCGCGACGATAGTGGTGCACGTTGCCGCGGTCAAAGCTGCGGGGACCGGGATTGCGCTTTGCCGTGCCCAGGTTACAGTCTTCCAACGACGAAACGCCGCCAAAGAGCGGCGCCAGCAGGGAGGACCATCATGCTGACACGACGCAAATTCATCGGCACGACGCTGGTCGCCGGCGCAGCGCTGACCACAAGCGCGCAACAGGCGCGGCCGCAGCCCGCAAGCAAGCGCACGATCGTCGACGCCCAGGTGCATTTCTGGAAAGCAAATTCGCCGGACTGGGCCTGGGATCCAGGTGCCAGGCCGCAATTGCCGGAACCATTCACCATCGAGCGCGTGCTGCCAATGATGGACGAGGCTGGCGTCGACCGCGTCGTCATCGTGCCGCCGGGCCTGAACGACCGCAACGACTATGCGCTCGAAGCCGCCAAGCGTTATCCCAACCGCTTCGGAATCATGGGCCGCGTTCGGCTGGAAGACCCGAAATCGGCGGCGCTGCTGCCGCCATGGAAGCAGCAGCCGGGCATGCTCGGCGTGCGCGTGACGTTCAACACGCCCTACAACGCTGGCCTGGCTCTCCGACGGCACCGCCGATTGGTTCTGGCCGGCAGCCGAGAAGGCCGGGCTTGCCGTCATGTTTCTTGCGGTCGGCGAGGTTCCCCGGTTCGCCCGCATCGCGGAGCGCCACCCGCAGCTCACGCTCATCATCGACCACATGGGGTTGAACTCATCGAGCCGTGCCAACAGGGTCACCGAGATGATCCCGGCCGCGATTGATCAGGCCATTGCGCTCGCCAAATATCCGAACGTCAGCGTCAAGTTTTCGGGTGCGGTCGGCAATTCGCTCGAACCTTATCCGTTCCGCGACATGACAGTCTACGTGAAGCGCTTGTTCGATGCCTACGGTCCTCAGCGCTGCCATTGGGGTACCGACATCACGAACTCGCTCGTCAAGGCAAGCTATCGCCAGCGCGTCACCCATTTCACCGAAGAGCTGAGCTTCCTGTCGGAGAGCGACAAGGACTGGGTGATGGGACGCGCGATCCTTGCACGCCTGAAATGGGCCTGATCGCCCCTAGTGGGCGACGCGGTAGCCTAGGACGTTTTCGTATGACTGCTTGCGAATAAACGGCCCGCTAGCCGCGCCGCGGCTCCGCGTGCCCAATCACGCGCTTGATGGTGGGGAAACGCTCGCGCAGCCCACGCTCGAGATCATCGATCCGATCGTGGACCTCGGAGACGCTCATGAGCGGATCGACATAGGCGTGAAAATTCACGATCTCGCCGTCCGGCGTTTCGCGGACGCGGACTTCGTGCACATCGCGCACCACGCCGAGCTTTTGCGCAATGCTCGAAAGCTCGCCTTGAACTGCGCGGATGCGCTCGTCGGCGGCGTCGCGGCCGGACAGGCCGCGGGTCTGCAGCGGCTCGATATGGGTCTCGACCTCGACCTCGAGTCCGAGCTCGTCGCGCACCGCCTGCTCGAGCCCGTCGGCGATCTCATGGGCGCGGCTGAACGCCAGGCTGCCATCAACCTCGAGGTCGAGTGAGACCGAGAGCCGCCCCGCAATGGCTTGGACCGTCACGTGATGGATCGCGAGGGCGCGGTTGCGCGCAATCACCATGACGCGCTCGAGCACGGTCTCGTCGTCGAGCGCGCGCGGCTCGCTGTTGACCGTTGTCTCGGCGGTCGGAAATTCGCCGCGTACTGCGGTCACGATGCGGTCCTTGATGGCAGTGACACGATCAAGCGGCAGGGTCCGGCTCACCGCCACATCGAGGTCGACGAACATCGTATGTCCGGCAGGCCGCACCCGAACGCGATCAACGGCGACCACGCCTGCAACGCGCGTTGCGATCTGTTTGATCTGCTCGCTGGCGCCGGCCGGCGCGGTGTCGGTCAGCGTCTCGATGGTGCGGCGGCCGAGCCGCCAGCCGGCCACGCAGATGAACAGCGCGACGATGATCGCGGCCGCCGAATCCGCCCACGGAAAGCCCATGAGGACCGCGCCAAGACCGATGAGAACCGCCGCGGACGACCACATGTCGGAGCCGAAATGCAGCGCGTCGGCCTCGAGCGCCTCGCTCGCGGTCTCCTTGGCCACACGATAGAGTGCGCGCGCGCGGAAGAAATCGACCACGATCGAGACCGCGATCACGCCGAACGCCCACACGGTCGCCGCGACCGCGTGGGTTTCGCCGCCGATGAGGCGATGCCCGGCCTCCCAGATCACGACGCCGGACAGGAGGAACAGCAGCGCGGTCTCGGCAAGCGCGGTGACGCTCTCGACCTTGCCGTGCCCATAGTGGTGCTCCTCGTCAGCCGGCCGGCCGGATACGCGCACTGCGAAATAGGTCATGATGGTGGCGGCGAGATCGATCAGCGAGTGCGCGGCTTCCGACAGAATCGCGAGCGAGCCGGTGGTGAGCCCGACGACGCCCTTGGCGAGCGTGAGCCCGCCAGAGGCGGCGATCGACGTCAGTGCAACGCGTTGCTTGATGTCCTGCATGTCCCGCCTCGCTGCGGGGGAGGCGTAGCGGCAGGGGGCGCGGGCGTCAACTCGAACGCTGGCGTGCCATGCAGAGGCGAAGGCCTGCTTGCGAACTCTTGTGAACTCCTGTGGATTTTGGCCTCAGTCGAAGTAGCCAGAATCGATATACCGCAGCCACGTGGTCACCACGGTCTTGATGCTGTCCTGGGTGAACAGATAGTGGTGCAGGCCCTCGATTTGCCCCACTCTATATTTCTTGGTGTAGGGTTCCATCGCCTTGCGGTTGGCGTCCACCGTCGCCGGCGGCAGGACCTCGTCCCTAGTGCCGTTGAGATCGAGCACCGGCACCTTCTTCAGCTCCGCGGGCGGAAAGCTCGGCTCGAACATTTCCTGCATGAAGGCCGCGAGTCCGCGCTTGCGGTTCTCCTCCGGCAGGAAATCGGAATGCCATAGCCGCAGCGCCGTTTCGGCGATCGCTGAGGCGCCGAATTGCATCGGCGGATCTTCGGTGCTCTTGAACCGGGGATTTCGCTGCGCAGCCTGCCACCACTTGGCGCGCGTCTGCGGGTCGATCTCCTTGGTGTAGTACTCGAAATCGTCGAGACCGCGCTCGCGCACGCGCACCGCATTCTGCTCGTAGATGCCGTTGTAGTTGCCGCTGCGCGTTCTGCCGGTTGCGGCGGCAAGCCCGGTCGTGCTGGTGCCCCAGCCCAGATAGCCGTCGGGCGTGTAGTATTTCGCCAACGGATAGAGCGTCGAGCCGCCCGTCGACATGCCCCAAAACAACACGAGCGAGCTCTGCCGGTCCGGGATCGCCTTCTCGAGCGCGAGCCGGTAGCCTTCGATGAAGGTGCCGCCGGTTGCGGCCATCAGCTGCTTCTCCAGCAGCATGCCGGGCCGCGGATAGCGCGACACTTGGCCGGACGCGGCGCCGCCGCCGGCAGGGCCGGTCTTGACCGTGTAATCTTTCTCGGTCCAGTGCGCGGTCTGGCTGCGCTCGAAGATCGGCATGCGCTCGCCGAGCGGGAGGGATTCCCAGGAACCATCCTTGCTTGGCGCGAGGAAATTCCAGCGTCCTACGCGGGTCGGTGCCACGAAGGTGATGCCGCGCTTGGCGAGCCAGACCGCCGCGCCGTCCCTGTCCTCGACCGTGCGCACGAAATCCATCGCGTACTCGCTGCCGGGCTCGCCACCCACCACAACGATCTTCTTGCCGTTGCGCAGGCGCGGCCGGTCCGGCGTCAGCGTCACCACGACCTGCGTGAACTTCTGGCCGTAGGCCGAGAAGTCGATGAAATCGATGCTTTGGCGGTAGCCGCTGGTCTCGGGATAATCATTGGCCGAGAGAATGGCCGCGATCGTGTCCCGCCCCATGGTTCCACTGTCAGGCGGCAGCTCCCAGGCGGCGGCTGGGCCGCAGCCGATCGCGATGGCGCCGATGAGCGCTTGCCAGGTAGCGAGCATGCGAACCTCCCTCTGCTCTTGGTCTTGGTTCTTGGTTCTTGGTCTTGGCTCTTGGTCTTTTTGGCTCCGCCCTCATAAGCGGACAGCGCGCCAATTGGCGCGCTGCAGGATGTCGCATCTCGGGCGCGATCAGCCGGTCGGGTTGGCGCGCAGATAGGCGTCGATGATCTCGCCACCGGTCGC
This sequence comes from uncultured Alphaproteobacteria bacterium, assembly GCA_963745515.1. Classification (GTDB taxonomy): domain Bacteria; phylum Pseudomonadota; class Alphaproteobacteria; order Rhizobiales; family Xanthobacteraceae; genus VAZQ01. The sequence continues at coordinate 469,512 of CAVUXO010000001.1, read as the reverse complement.
GAACCAGACCTTGTCGTGCTTCTTCATCTCGGCGAGCGCCCGCTCGAGATATTTGATGCGCAAAGGCTGGCCGCTGATCATCGGATGCAGCGGGATGCCCATCACGCGCGGCTGCTTGGCGCTGTCGGCCACGAGCTGCTCGAACTGGTCCATCAGCGAGCGGAAGTACTGCTCGCCGGTGTAGCCCTTTCGCATGTAGGCCCCAATGTCGTTGAGCTCCATGCAATAGGGGATTGCATACATTTTCCCGGACTTCACCTTCATCGGGTACGGTTGATCGTCGTTGTTCCAGTCACCGCAATAGGTGACGCCTTCTTCGGCCAGGATGTCGAGCGTGTTGTTGGTCTGGGTCAGCCCTGTGCCAAGCCACCCGCGCGGCCGCTTGCCAGTGGCCGTCTCGATCGTCTTGAGCACGTGGCGGATGACCTCTTTCTCTTTGTCTGGTGCGAGCCCGGCGAGGCTCTCGCTGTTCGTGGTGCCATGCCCCATGAACTCCCAGCCGCGCTTCTTCATCTCTTCGACGGCCTTGGGATGGGTGTCGCAGACTTGCGAGTTGAGCGCGACGGTGGCCTTGACGCCCACGCCATCGAGCGCGTCAGCCAGACGCCAGAGCCCGATGCGCATGCCGTATTCCCGCCAGGCGTAGTTGATGACGTCGGGCACGCGATTGGAGGGATTGGGGGAGACGCCGGTTCCGACAGGCGAATCGTAGTGCCAGACCTCCACATTGGGAGCGATCCAGATCGCGAGCGATTTGTTGTTTGGCCACGAATAGGGCTTGCGCTCAAAGATGAAGGAATCCTCGTAACGATTGGAACGGCGCATCGCGCCGAGCGTCTGGGCATGCGCGATGCCCGCAAGGCTCGACGTCAACAGCCCGGCGGTTCCAGCGAGCGCGAGACTTTTTCCGATGAACTCTCGGCGATCCTGATTGAGCATGGGCTTTCTCCTTGGCCAATGGGTGTTTGGCTATCTGCTAACAACTGTACCCTTGATGTTATCTCTGACCGTAGGGAACGCTAGGCCAATTTGAGGCGTGTAAAGCCGTGGAGGAGGGAACCCTCGGGGCGCGATGCTGGGACGCTGTGGCACGCAGGCACCTTTTTCGCGCTACCACCCAATCGACGGACGCGAAGAGATCCATCCGACGATATACCAAGGGTAAGGACAAGAACCGCTACGCGTTGCTGCATCGCTCAAGAAATCCCGTATCGCTCGTCGACGAGGTGGCCAACTGAATGTCTCGAATCCCTGATATCCTCACTTGGTTGAGGATCGCTCGCAGTATTGCCCTGGTCGGGAACGGGCCGTTGTGCCCGGACGAAGGCGAGGCCATCGACCGGCGCGATCTTGTCGTCCGCTTCAACTCCTGCTCCAACTATGGCGATGGCGGATATCGCACTGATGTACTCGTACTGACCAACACCGGCGAACCTGCCGAGGCATTCGCGCGCAATGAAGGGGCCATCAACGAAAAAGCCCTGATATCGGCAAGAGCGTTCTGGATTGCGTCGATCGCCCGAGCTGGTTGTGGCAGAAAGGAAGCGGCATCCAGACCAGGCGGCGTACTGGACCGATTATGCCACGGAGATCGTGCGCAATCGAGTTGGCTCTAGACCCTTTCAGTTCCTGGATGCGAAGACCTACTGGTCAGCTCAGAAAGTGCTAAAGCAATTTGGAGCAACGGATTGGCACCAGCCGAGCACCGGCATGCTGGCGCTGTTCCATATCAAAACCACCATGCTGTGGCCTTGCCGGGTGACGCTATTCGGATTTACGCACGAAGGCTGGGAAAGGCATCCCTGGCAGGCGGAGCGCGCTCTCATCGATCATTGGCGATGGGTGCGCAGGTCGAGGTATGTCAAAGCAACGCTCGCACAACCTCGGCGCGGCCCTAGCCCTGTGAAGCCGACGGGCTTTGCAGCGTAGATGCTGCTCGAGCCGCATACTCAGTAGGGTGCATCGCAGCGACACGACCGCGCCTACTGCGGTCGGCAATCAGGCCGACGGTCAGGGCGCCAGCGAGCATTGATGACAGGTATAGCCAATAGACATACCGAAACTGGCTCGAAACGCCGACAACAAGATACCCCATGGTATAAACTAGGCCACTTGAGGAGGCAGCGAGCACCAGCAAAGCAATCGGTTCGCTTGCCCGCTTTTTTCGGAGCACTTGGAGGGAATAGGCCAGCATCAGGATTGTGAAGATCAGAACGACCCAGGGGGGCACGGCATAAAAGAGGCGAATTGCTAAGCGCTCGTAAGCTGCCGCCGCTGTATGCGTGCGCACTTTGGCATCCGGTGGATTCTGCTCTGCCTTCCAGATGCTAGTTCCTACTTCGTCGCGCGCCAACCCATTTAGTCGAAGGAGCGACAAGAAGTGTGAGAACCGGTGTTTCACATAAGCAATGGGATGCTGGACAATCCCTCCCAGCCAGTGCGCGAACATTCCCGTTGGGCTAGCGTGATAGTCGCGCCAAACCCGGCCAGCAAACACTTGGCACCCTCTCGCGCGAACGTATCCCAATGTTGAGGCGTATAGCAGCGCTGCACTTCATCAAGAGACTCCTCATCTCCCACCAAATCCACAGCCCCCACACCAGTTCGTTTCGCAACCCCGGCGAGATCAAAGGTGATCAGCGAGGTGATAGGCGCAGTTGATCTGGGCGCACGCCCCACTTCATGAAGGCGGTCATTGTCAAGCTGATTGCAACGAATGCAAGGAGCGTGATCGGAATTGCCTTGCCAAGCATCGCCACCACTAGGTCGTAAATCAAGGCGACGTCGTGCTTGAATTCATTTGGATCTTCGACCCGGCGAAAGAACCCCATAGGAATTTCGCGTAGTCCATCCCTAAGCACGAGTCGCATATGCTCAGCGGCGACCGGTGCGTATGCAGACGTTCGCTCCGGATCCTTGATAAACTCAGAAACAGCCTGCCACGCAGCCCGCCGTCGAAACCAATTATGAGCTGAAACGCGCCGGATCGACGACGTGCTCCACCACTGCACCCGGACAGTACATGGGTACGCGCCCGGTCGCGTGTATCTTCTCCATGACGTCGGTCTCGTCGCTGGACAGCAACGAGAGACCAGACCCGACGCGCCCGAGCGCGCACGAAAACCCCCCGACCGCGACCAACGCGTCTTTGTCGAAGGCGATGTTGCATCCGGCAAGCCACTGGTGTGGCGGCAATTCGCGAAACCGTCCACCCCAGTCGATGACTGTAAGATACTTAAGCAGGTCGTCACTGAGCCAAGTGGGTTTCGAGCCGATCCAGCGCGGCAGGACCCGGCCGCCGATCACCGCCGCCCGCTCCCCTGCGGCCTCGAACGCCCGGACGATGCTGGTTGACCAATTCGGTGCTGCGATGGCGTCATCATCCATAAAGGCGATCAAGTCAGCGTGGGCGAGCGCTGTTGCACGATTGCGTGCATTCGATAGGCCCGGGACAGGCTCAAGAATGTAGCGGATGCGGGGCTCAGAGGCGTATCGCTGGGAGAATCGCTCGGCGGCTAGTTGATCGGGCGAGTTGTCGATCACAATGATATCAAGGAAGTCCGGTTCGCAGGCTTGCTTGAGGAGCGAGTTGATTGCATCGGGCAAAACGTCGTATCTGTTGTAAGTGCACACGGCCACCGACAGACGTGGAGTGCGGTTGGTCTGAACTTCTGACATAGGGCTAGCGTCGCCATCTCTGTTAGGAACAAGTGCATCACACGCTGACGGGTGCATCCCGTATTTCGGCCCAGCACGCGTCGTTGCCTCTTCATCTTGCTCTAATACTGAGTGCTTCTTTGGCTGCAAGCCGGGCACAACAGCGGACAACATGGTGTCCCAAGCAGAGCTATACACGGTCCTTGAGTAGTTGAGGTCATAGAGCCTTCGAGCAATCAGCACTCGTTTTTCCCGTGCTGAATGCGAGTCAAGCAAGGCCGCGACGTCATCTGCCAGCTCCTTGGCGTTTGCGCTCGGCTGGTAGCCCGTATCGCCCGAGTCGATGCCGCGCAGAGCAGACCGCGTGGCAGCAAAGCAGCAGCCAAGCGCGAAGGCATCGAGCGCCTTGATCGAAATGCCCGTTCCATCCTGGTCCGGGATGACGAGGATGCGGCTACGCCCCATGAAATCGTCGAGCGTGTCCACATGGCCCGTTAGATAGAGACCCGTGCGGCGCTGCAGGCTGGAGGGAAGACCGGAAATCACGCGACCCACGACAAGGATTTTCAGCGCCGTCAGGCGTTCGTCTTGGGCAACGACTTTGAGGAACGAGAGGACGCTGGCGACGTTGCCATCGTGCCAGCTTCCCCAGAGCATGAGGTCGAATTCATTCGCCGTCGTGAAACTGTCGGGAAGACCGTTGGCGGCAAGGACCTCGGGCCAGCTGCGTCGCGTAAGGCTTCGCCTTGCCGCGTAGGGTCTTGCGAGCACAGCGAGTGCAGCGTGCTTTTTGATAACCTCCTGGTCGTCCGGCGACAGATTTACACAACCCGCCACGCTCTTCCACACGGTGCTCTCCTCGGCAAGCCTTAGATCCGGGCCATCCGGCCCGGGTGGCACGAACCCTGGAACGCCATGGGTTGAGAGCAGCTTGCTGTAGATGTCGTGGGTTTCCAAAATCAGCGGAGCTTTGGTGAGGCGGTTCGTGAATTCGACATGGGGCAAATGGTTGACAACAGCAAAGGCGGCCTTCTCCGCAAACCAACAAAGTCCGGGCTGATCATCTGACTTCGCGTCGGCGAGCAGAAGGCCGATGCGGCAGACCGGCGACGCGTCCCGGAAATCGGAAGAGGCTGCCAGCTCAGAAAGATGGCGGAAGCCTTGATTGCGGTCTGCGATGAAATGCAAATGCGGGCGTACCTTATCGAAGTTTTCGGACAAGAACTTGGTGGTGCGCTTGATACGCTCCTCGCCATGGTGCGGGTGATGCTCGACCAGCACGCGCACGACGATGCATCCCCGACCTATCAGATACCTTGTTTGCGCGTCGAAGATCGTACTGCTGCCCACGCGGCCCCAAAACGCGCTTACGAGAAGAACGATCGGACCAAATCACTCAGCGCTAACGCTTGGTGCGAGGTCGCATGGTTCCCCGACTGTCGATGCGTACGGTGATAGCTGATGAAGAAGGAGAGCATCGGTGGCGCTTTCACGAACGTCAGCAAGAGCATGGACGGCAATCCTTAGATCATGTGCCGTATGTGCAGCGCGATCTAAGTCATCGCAGCGCATGAACACATTCCGGAATGGAGAACCGCTTTTCAGGCGTGCACCAAGGGTGGCGCTGTCAACTCCGCCGCCTGGCGCCTGCATGCGCTCGACGGATGCAAAACGCACATGCAGCGTCGTGGGCAAAGGCCTTTCGAGTTGTAGCTTTGCAATGAGATCAAATAGGCTCTCGATCAGCGTCATCTCGGCCGCTGGCATGACTACTACGTCCCGAGGACCACACTGCCTAATCAGGGAGCAGAAATCCGGCCCATAGAGTCCGGTGGGCGCAGACTTGCCTCCTTTCTTCGTTGCTCCATCGGTCCCCGCCATCCAGTGGGGGCGCCGTGTAGCCCGCCATCCTAAGAAGTGGATGGTGTGGATCGCAGCCCACTGCAGTCCGGCGCTCCACCTACAGATTTGCCAATACAGCCAACGCGACATTCGTGCTGCTTGGCGCCCTACGGGCCATCGGGCACATGCCACTCCGTACCAAACGCGGATGGTGGCCCATAGTGCAACTGCAGCTAGCCTCGGAGCAATTGCGTGGGAGTTTCGCCATGTTGAGCGTGCCCAATCGTCCAACTTGGCCACCAACGACCTTGGGGGCGCAGAAGCAGGTACAACACGTTCGGGAACATTAAGGACTTTCACCGTTGGCGCGGCCACAGTGTTAGGGAACTCATACTCGTCAAGTGGAAGCGGCTCGTCATCGGATGTGCTTGCTGCACGGGCTTCCGCCATGAGAGGCGTCGCAGGAAGAATGCGTCGGACATCGGCGTAGGCGCGATCGTCGAGCGTGTCGTCACGGTCGACCACCCACACGACGTTCCAGCCAGCACGCCAGAAAGCCCGCGCTGTCAGATCCGAAAACGACCGGTCGGTTTTGCCACCGAACCGCCTTGCCGGATCGACAATCAGGCACGTGGGTCTGCCTTCGCGCACGCTGTCGTTCATGTTCGATGACGTCACGCGGGCACCCCTGGACTTCTAAAGGCCGAAATGGTCATGGCTGCGCTCGGTCCCGCATGCCCTCACTTCATTCGGCGAAATCGCGTCGTTGATCCGGGTTTGCCCAGTGACAACACGAAGGCCCGGGGACACCCAATTTGTGCCCGGAACATGCGAGTTGCATGACGCTCGCCGAGCGCTTGGCAAACTTAATAGAAACAGCGTGCAGTCAATGGGCATTCCACGGTATTGCATCCATCATATTGTTGAGAAAATCGGGCATTGTCTGTCCATGCCGCTGACGGGCGACGCCTCGCACGAGCCGGCGATAAAGAGTTGGATCATTCGCAATGCGGAAGATCTCCCGCGCGATCGCAAGGGCATCCACGCGGTCCGCCACCAGCCCGTTTACTTCGTGAGTAACCTGCTCCCCAAGACCGCCGACTGGTGTCGTGATCACGGGCAGTCCTGCCCCGAGTGCGGCCGCGGCACAGCCAGACTGACTGGCTTCAACATGGGTTAACAGCACGGCGTCATGCGTCGCCAAAAGCCGGGACAGCTCTTCATCGCGCAGCCAACGATTGATAATGGTGGCGCCAAGCGACTCAAGCCGTTTCTCGTGCCCTTTCAGGTCGCCTTCGCCGGCGACCGTCACGTCTACGGTCAGGCCCTTTGCACGCAACTCCTCGAGTGCCGCAACGAGGAGCGGTAGACCTTTGTAGTCCATCATGCGCCCAAAGAACAAAAGGCGCAGCGGCCGCTCTCCGCGCCAGCCGGTGTGGGCGTCATCTTCGACGTAACTCATAACCGGGTGAAAGAGCGTAACGATCTTTTCGCTGGGAATTTGCCGCTTCGTCAAAAGTTCCGTCGTTACGGAACTGCTCAGGGTGATCAGACGGTCGGCCTGGGCGGCGTCGCGCAATAGCCAATGGTAAGCGAGGCCCGTGACGTCGCCCGGATGCGGAGCGCCATCGTGCACGATGACGACGAAACGGCGTCCATGATGCTTCAGAAACGGTGCGATGAGCGGACTCCAGACGTGTGATGCCAGCACGACCACCGTCTCCGTCCGGTGGCTGTTGAGAATGTCATTGAGACTTTGGACGAGCGCGGGGATGCGATAGGCTTGGGTCAACGCACCGATGCCGGACGAGAAGACCCTCACTGTTCGCAACACGTCAGACAGCGTTCGCGTCAGCCCCAGCAATTCATTTGAATCCGACAGGACTAACAGGGGATCGATTTGGGGGTGCTCGACTGCTGCCCTTCCCAACTCGTAAGCAAGGCGGGCAATACCACCACGTCGCCCCAGATACAGGAACGCGATCTTTTTCTTAGGCTCTCTTAGGAACGCTGGTGCCGAAAGCGGCAATGCATTCGGCACTTCAACGCGAGTTTTCTCAAAGGGCGAAACTAAATCGCGATCGAGCTGCGCCGTTTGCATTTGCCACCAATGATCTGCCACCCACAATGATCTGAACTAACCAAGGCGCAGAACCACCTGCAATCAAAACGTTCATAACAAGTCCTTCGCAATCCAGTGAAATTGGTGACTGCTTACCGTGACCCGGTGATCGGCTACCGATGTAAGCGCCGGTTGCCAAGATTGATGTGCAATGTTGCGCTTGGGCCACACCGGAGAACCTCGGGGCCTATCTGTTTTGCGCCGTCCGTCAAAAAGATCGCGGACCGAGCTAACAAAGCGTCGCTGGTGCATCAATACCAACGGCATTCACTTGAAGCATTATGAATAGCGATCGCCACGGATCTGAAACAAATACTCGTTAGGTCTTTAATGCGGGAGTCACCGTTTGCGTGTGTTCGTGCGCGCTCGGCCTCGTGCATGCTGGCGGAAAGAAGGAGCTTCTCCGCATGTCGGCGAATGCCATCAGCTGAATTCTCCGATGGCAGTTCAGGTGCCGGCGGCCACTCAAGAATCGTTTTCACGTCATCGATTATTCTCTTCTTTATTTCGGGAGGAGCGAGCAAATCGTGAAGGTGTTCGCGGATGTTGGGTAAAAAGGCGCTCAACAAATATTTGGATCTATAGCCAGTGTGGCTGAAACAGTCACGTTTGCGATCTGCGTCGAATTCCCGAATGGTCAGGATCGAGTGTCCGTACCGCACTTTCCCTGCAATGGACTTTTTTGTTTTTCTTTCAAATATTGCCCCTTTGCGTCCGAGCGCGACTCAAAGCAGTATTCTAGAGAAGCCTCGGCTGGTCAGGCGTTGCGAGGATGGGTCAACTTTCGACGCCGATTGAGGGTCAAACAGCGCGCCAATTTACACCCTCAGAGTTGCCCACGCGCGCTACTCCTCTACCGGTCTGCGGGCTACGCGGGACCATCCCGCAAATGGGCATACCGATCCAATCCTTCCTCGATGCCGCCGAAGAAAACCTGCGTTCCCTTGTTCAGGATGAGCGCCTTCGTGCACAGGGCGCGGCAGAGCTCGATCGAGTGCGAGGCAAGCACGATGATCTTGGCGCGGCTGATGAATTGCCGCACGCGCGCCTGCGCCTTGTCCTGGAAATGGGCATCTCCTGCCCCGATGCCCTCATCGATTAACAGGATGTCGGGCGTCTGGACCGTCGCCATGGCGAACGCAAGCCGCGTCTGCATGCCAGCCGAGTAGACACGGGTCGGCAACGAGAGATACTCGCCGAGCTCAGTGAACTCCTCGATGTCACGGATGAATTCCGCCATCCGCTCCTGCGGCCAATGATAAAGGTTGGCCACGAGCCTGATGGTCTCGTACCCGGTAGCGTCGGGGTTCATCATCATGGAATTGCCGAGCAGAGCGAAGACCTTGCCGACCACCTCCACCTTGCCGCTCGAGGCCGGGTAGATGCCCGCGAGTACTCGCAGCATGGTTGTCTTGCCTGCGCCGTTGTGGCCGATCAGGCAGACGCGGTCGCCTTCGTGCAGTTCCAGGTTCAGACTGTTCAGCGCGTGGATGATCAGTACGGTTCCGGAATGGCTGATCGCCTGTGTTCCCACTTTCGCGCGGCCGAATGCCGGTAGCCGGATTAGCCGCAGCGCATGGCTGTCATAGATCGGGATCCGTACGTTGACGTCCGTAAGGCGTACCAGCGTCATCTTGGCTTCAACCCGTTCTTAGCTAGGCAACGAAGAAAGCAAGCCGGCGACGCATTCGCTGATAGACCAACACAGCAATCATATAGCCGATGACCGTGCAGCCGAGTACGATCGCGTAATACTTCAAAGGTGGAACTTGCCCGAGCAAGGGTGCGCGAATGATCTCGATGAAATAAAATAGGACGTTGTAGTCGACGATCGCGCGCTTGCTGTTGACCACAAGCTCCGCTTTCCAGAACACCGGCGTGACGAAAAAGGCGAGCTGCAGCAGGTTGCGGATGATCTGCTCAAGGTCGCGGAACCGTGCGCAGAGGAAGGCGAGCACGACTCCGACCCAGTAGCCGTTGATGAAGAGGAGCGCTATGCCCGGCAGTGCCAGCAGGCTGGTCCAGCTCAGCGGAACCAGCAAGAATGCGAGCCCGAGGAAATACAGCACGATGTGATGGCAGAACACAATCAGCGCACGCAGCACAGTGCGCCCAACATAGCAGTCGATGCTGACGTTGCTGGTCGTGATCAGGCCGGCATTGCGCACGAACGTGGTCGTTCCCTCCATGATCAGTGTTGAGATCGTGGTCCAGATGATGATGCCGAGTCCGATGTAACCGATGAGGTCGGTTACGTCGCCACCGATCACGGCGGACGACACGACTGAGAGGCCGAGCACCATGACGAGGACGTTAACGGTTTCCCACAACGGACCGATCCGCGATCGACGATAGTGACAGACGATGTCGAGCCACGCCCACTGCAGGCAGGTGCGGAGATTTCTGACAGTGCGAATGGCGAGCGGGACGTACAACGCTCTTAGCTGATCGGCGCCAACGGGGAGATCAGTCATTCGCTCAGCCATTTGTGGCGTTCCGACGCCGAGGCCGGAGCGCGTTTCCGTCCGCATGTACCGCCATGCCTCGGACAAGGCAAAGACGTCGGGCGAGGAAATGGGGACAAGACCCATGTTTGGGGGCCATTCATCGACCCATCCCCATCGCCCATGACGGCTATCAATACCTGTTTAACGCGGGAACTGAACTGGTGTTCGAGGACGTGCATATATTTTGTCCGGGCGCCGCCTTCGAGCATACGGAATCAAGCTAAGGAAGGGGCACCAAAAGGCTCTCAGGGGACGGCTGGCCAAACAGCTCCTGCTCGATCAGCCCGCAGTTCGCATGCGCCGCCACAATGTGGATCTGCTGGATCAGGGGGGCGAATCGGAGGGGGCGCGCAGGGCGATGTCGCACAGGGCGAGCATTGGCGAATCACCCATGCCGGTGACGCCGACCGTCGTTACACCGGCCGCCCGCGCTGCCCGCAGCCCTGCCAGCCAGGATGTTGGGCGAGCGGCCCGAGGTCGAGATCGCCAGCAGCACGTCGCCCTTGTGCGCCAGGCCCCGGACCTGGCGCTCGAACACCTGCTCGAAGCCGTAGTCGTTGCCGATCGCGGTCAGGACAGAGGTATCGGTGGTCAGCGCGATGGCCGGCAGCGGGTTGCGATCGAAGTTGAGTCGCGACAGGAATTCACCGGCGATATGCTGGGCATCGGCGGCGCTTCCGCCGTTGCCCGCGATGAGGATCTTGTTTCCGCCGCGCAGGGCTGCGGCCATGGCGTCGGTGGCGCGGATCATGGCCTGCATCATGGCGCCGTCGCTTGCGGCGTGGTCGAGGGTTTCGCGCGACCGGCGAAAATGCTCGGCGATGCTGTCTTGGCGTGATTGGGCGCTTGCCGTCATGTCATTCGTCCCTGAAGCCTGCCTGGTCCGGGCTCTCCGGCATCTTAGCGGGAGTATGTCTCGTTTGAAGCATGCGGTGATCGGTTGGTCCATATGGAGGAAGAGCGGAGGAAGAAGCGGTCGTCCTCCTTTTGAGAAGAACGCAGCCATTCGAATAAGAAGGAATGTGTGCTCTCTCGTTCATTGGCTTGCATGTGCTTTGCATGCAGCAGATCAATATTGTGGCAGCACGCGGAATTCTGCGAACTTGCCGAGCACGGGCCCTTTCGAGTCGTCGGCACCAATTTTGCACCTGTGGAGATCCGCACATCACATGACAGGAAATTCGGCTCCAGCGGGCTTCGATCTCGTCGGCACGCGTGTCTGGGTGGCGGGGCACTGCGGTATGGTCGGTTCAGCACTGGTCCGAAGGCTTGCCCGTGAGGACTGTGAGACTATGACCGTGGAGCGATCAGACCTCGACCTGCGTCGCCAAGCCGCCGTCGAAGACTGGGTCGCCGCGACGAGGCCGGCAGCCGTGTTCATCGCCGCCGCGACGGTCGGTGGAATTATTGCGAATGCGACGCGGCCAGTCGACTTCCTCTACGACAATCTCGCGATCGCGACAAACATCATCCATGCTGCTGCAAAGCACGGGGTGCGCAAGTTGATGTTCCTGGGGGCAGCGTGCATGTACCCGCGCCTTGCGCCGCAACCAATGTCGGAGGACGCTCTGCTCGAGGGTTTGCCGGAGCCGACCAACCAGTGGTATGCCGTCGCCAAGATAGCAGGCGTAAAACTCTGCGAGGCCTATCATCGGCAGCACGGCCGCGATTTCATTTCGGCGGTGCCGGCAAATCTCTACGGTCCGGGTGATCGCTTCGATGCCGAGGCTGGTCACGTCGTGCCGGGATTGATGATGAGAGCTCATGAGGCCAGCGTTCGAAACGAGGCTGAGCTTGCCGTGTGGGGAACAGGGCAGGCGCGACGCGAGTTCATGCACGTCGACGATTGCGCCGATGCTCTGGTCTTTCTGATGAAGTCCTATTCGGAGCACGGGCCGATCAACGTCGGGACCGGTGAGGAGGTGTCGATCGCCCAGCTTGCGGATAAAATCGCAAAGGCGGTCGGCTATACCGGCAGGCTCGTCTTCGATCCGTCAAAGCCGGATGGTACGCCGCGAAAGCTCCTCAATTCGTCACGCATTCTCGGCCTGGGCTGGCAGCCAAACATCTCGCTTGACCATGGTCTCGCCCAAACATTCGATTGGTACAGACAGACAAAGCTCGCCCAGTACGCACCCGCCGCGACCGCCTGAGGGCGGCCTATGCTAGGTGGTGCACCCCGAATAAGAAGCATTGGTCTCACTGCTGACCGTCAGACGTCTGTATTGGTACCGGTGCCCCCGTTTACCGACAGCTGCGGTGCACTGAGGTGTGCTTAGGATTGGCGCGCAGATAGACGTCGATGATTTTGACCACCGGCCGCGAACGCGCGCTCGAGTTATTTGATGCGCAGAGGCCGGCCGCCGATCACCGCATGGAGCAGGATGCCATCCGAGCGGGGCTGCTTGGCGCTGTCGGGCACGAGCTGCTCGAGCTCGACCAATACCACGCGTTAATCTTGTTCTCCGGTGTACGTCGTGAATGTAGAGCCCACGCAATACTGGCTGCATACATTTTCGCACGGCTGGGTATCCGACTTGAGATTGTCCACGACCTCGAAAGTACGCTGAGGTCAACGAGCTGACGGTGATCGCGATCTGAGCTCTTTGAGGAGTTCGGGAACGAGATATTGATTAGGCCGGTTGAGTTGCTCGCTTCTGATCAATCATTCGTCAACCATTCGGGAAGAGTGCTGCACCATTAGTGCAACAGTTCTGGCGTGATCTCGGTGTCGCTGAGGTCTCCGTACAATTTTACCGACTGATTTAAGCGGGGAATGGGAGTTTCGCCCGCATAACCCGCCGCATGTAGGAGCACGCGGAATTCGGGAGGCGACCATGTGCGCGCTGTGCCAGCAGTTGGGCATCGATCTCCATAAGCTCGACGCTGGCGTCGCTGACCGGGCAGCCGATGGAGCGTCGGCGTCTTGGGCTGCCTTGCCAGGCAGCCCAGGTGCGGACGCGGAAGGCCCCGGATCAGACACCGTTCCTGGCTCGACCGGCACGTCGTCGACGATGTCGGGCGGCACCTCCGTGCGCGGCTACATCAATGCTAACGGCGATCAGGATTGGTACGCCGTCGCGCTCACGGCAGGTCAGACCTATACATTCGCGCTCTCGGGCTTTGGCCGCGGTGCGCTCAGCGATGCCTATCTAAGGCTGCTCAATTCTTCCGGCACGCAGGTTGCGTTTGACGACGATAGCGGCCCGCTTTCGAACTCGAAGCTTACATTCACGGCGAGCACGTCCGGCACCTATTTCATCTCCGCCGAAGGCTACGGCGGCACCACGACCGGCCAATATCTTCTCACCATGGCCACCGGCACGACGCCCTATGCGCCGGCTATCACCGTCAGCGATATTGCCGACTATCTGACCAACAGCTATTGGGAAGTGAATGGCTCGGTCGCCCATCATTGGGGCGTGAGCACGATCTCCTACAACGTCCAGGGCCTCACCGCGGATCGGGCGGCGCTGGCGCGGGCTGCGTTCCAGCTCTGGTCGGAGGTCGCCAACCTCACGTTCGTCGAGACGACTGGCACGGGTCAGATCACGCTCGACGATACCCAGTCCGGCGCATATGCGTCGTCAAACTACGGTGGCAACGGCATCATCAACTCGGCGAGCGTTAATGTCGAGACGACCTGGTACGGCAGCAACAGCGCGATCGACAGCTACACGCTGCAGACCTTCATCCACGAGATCGGCCACGCGCTCGGGCTCGGCCATGCCGGTCCCTACAACGGCTCTGCGACCTACGGTGTCGACAACACCTACGCCAACGACACCTGGCAATACACCTTGATGTCCTACATGGCCGAAAGCAATTTCGGCGGCGCGTCCTACCGTTTCACGATGACGCCGATGATGGCGGACATCCTGGCCATCCAGAATCTCTACGGTGCGCCTACCACGCGCGCGAGCGACACCGTCTATGGTTTTGGCTCGACCGCCGGCTCGATGTACAATTTCTCGACCTATTCGCAAGCGCCGTCGCTGACCATCTATGACTTCGGTGGCACCGATACGCTCAACTGCTCAGGCTACAGCCAGAACCAGCTCATCAATCTCACCCCCGGCAGCTTCTCCAACATTGGCGGGCTCGTCGGCAACATCGGCATCTACACGACGTCGGTGATCGAGAACGCCGTCGGCGGCTCAGGAAATGATACGATCATCGGGAACAGCGCCAATAACGTGCTGAGCGGCGGTGGCGGGAATGACACGATCGAGGGCGGGGCGGGAGCCGATATCCTGGATGGTGGCACGGGCGTCAACACGCTGAGCTATGCCGGTTCACAGGCTGGTGTGGCGGTCAATCTTGGCGCCGGAGCGGCCAGTGGCGGCGATGCTCAGGGCGATACGTTCAGCAATTTTGTCAATCTCACTGGCTCGGCTCTTGCTGATACGTTGATTGGCGACAGCGCTGCAAACACGATCCAGGGCCTTGCCGGCAATGACATCATCGAGGGGCGCGGCGGCGCCGATGTGATCGACGGGGGCGCCGGCGTCAACACGCTGAGCTATGCGAGCTCGTCGGCTGGCGTGACCATCAATCTCGGCAACGGCATCGCCAGCGGCGGCGATGCCCAAGGCGACACCTGGAGCAACATCTCCAACATCACCGGCTCAGCCTTCAACGACTACCTGTTTGGCGATGGCAACAACAACGTCATGCAAGGTGGCGGCGGCAACGACTATCTCTACGGCGGCGCGATGACCGACACCGTGGTCTTCAGTGGCGCGTTGTCCGATTACCTGATCTCTTACAACGCTGGCACCAATACCTACACGCTGGTCGACCAGCGGTCGGGATCTCCGGATGGGACCGACACCGTCACCGGCTTCGAGATCTATCGCTTCAGCGACGGCGACCGCACCAGCCTGCCGCTCGGCGGCGGGGGCAGCACCATTACGGGCACCGCCGGGGATGACATCCTGACCGGTACGTCAGGCAACGACACGATCCAGGGCCTTGCCGGCAATGACATCATCGAGGGGCGCGGCGGCGCCGATGTGATCGACGGGGGCGCCGGCGTCAACACGCTGAGCTATGCGAACTCGTCGGCTGGCGTGACCATCAATCTCGGCAACGGCATCGCCAGCGGCGGCGATGCCCAAGGCGACACCTGGAGCAACATCTCCAACATCACCGGCTCAGCCTTCAACGACTACCTGTTTGGCGATGGCAACAACAACGTCATGCAAGGTGGCGGCGGCAACGACTATCTCTACGGCGGCGCGATGACCGACACCGTGGTCTTCAGTGGCGCGTTGTCCGATTACCTGATCTCTTACAACGCTGGCACCAATACCTACACGCTGGTCGACCAGCGGTCGGGATCTCCGGATGGGACCGACACCGTCACCGGCTTCGAGATCTATCGCTTCAGCGACGGCGACCGCACCAGCCTGCCGCTCGGCGGCGGGGGCAGCACCATTACGGGCACCGCCGGGGATGACATCCTGACCGGTACGTCAGGCAACGACACGATCCAGGGCCTTGCCGGCAATGACATCATCGAGGGGCGCGGCGGCGCCGATGTGATCGACGGGGGCGCCGGCGTCAACACGCTGAGCTATGCGAACTCGTCGGCTGGCGTGACCATCAATCTCGGCAACGGCATCGCCAGCGGCGGCGATGCCCAAGGCGACACCTGGAGCAACATCTCCAACATCACCGGCTCAGCCTTCAACGACTACCTGTTTGGCGATGGCAACAACAACGTCATGCAAGGTGGCGGCGGCAACGACTATCTCTACGGCGGCGCGATGACCGACACCGTGGTCTTCAGTGGCGCGTTGTCCGATTACCTGATCTCTTACAACGCTGGCACCAATACCTACACGCTGGTCGACCAGCGGTCGGGATCTCCGGATGGGACCGACACCGTCACCGGCTTCGAGATCTATCGCTTCAGCGACGGCGACCGCACCAGCCTGCCGCTCGGCGGCGGGGGCAGCACCATTACGGGCACCGCCGGGGATGACATCCTGACCGGTACGTCAGGCAACGACACGATCCAGGGCCTTGCCGGCAATGACATCATCGAGGGGCGCGGCGGCGCCGATGTGATCGACGGGGGCGCCGGCGTCAACACGCTGAGCTATGCGAACTCGTCGGCTGGCGTGACCATCAATCTCGGCAACGGCATCGCCAGCGGCGGCGATGCCCAAGGCGACACCTGGAGCAACATCTCCAACATCACCGGCTCAGCCTTCAACGACTACCTGTTTGGCGATGGCAACAACAACGTCATGCAAGGTGGCGGCGGCAACGACTATCTCTACGGCGGCGCGATGACCGACACCGTGGTCTTCAGTGGCGCGTTGTCCGATTACCTGATCTCTTACAACGCTGGCACCAATACCTACACGCTGGTCGACCAGCGGTCGGGGTCTCCGGATGGGACCGACACCGTCACCGGCTTCGAGATCTACCGCTTCAGCGATGGCGACCGCACCAGCCTGCCGCTCGGCGGCGGGGGCAGCACCATTACGGGCACCGCCGGGGATGACATCCTGACCGGTACGTCAGGCAACGACACGATCCAGGGCCTTGCCGGCAATGACATCATCGAGGGGCGCGGCGGCGCCGATGTGATCGACGGGGGCGCCGGCGTCAACACGCTGAGCTATGCGAGCTCGTCGGCTGGCGTGACCATCAATCTCGGCAACGGCATCGCCAGCGGCGGCGATGCCCAAGGCGACACCTGGAGCAACATCTCCAACATCACCGGCTCAGCCTTCAACGACTACCTGTTTGGCGATGGCAACAACAACGTCATGCAAGGTGGTGCCGGCAACGACTATCTCTACGGCGGCGTGGGCAGCGATACGGTCGTCTTCAGCGGCGCCCTGGCAAATTACCTGATCTCCTACAACGCTGGCACCAATACCTACACGCTGGTCGACCAGCGGTCAGGGTCTCCGGATGGGACCGACACCGTCACCGGCTTCGAGATCTACCGCTTCAGCGATGGCGACCGCACCAGCCTGCCGCTCGGCGGCGGGGGCAGCACCATTACGGGCACCGCCGGGGATGACATCCTGACCGGTACGTCAGGCAACGACACGATCCAGGGCCTTGCCGGCAATGACATCATCGAGGGGCGCGGTGGCGCCGATGTGATCGACGGGGGCGCCGGCGTCAACACGCTGAGCTATGCGAGCTCGTCGGCTGGCGTGACCATCAATCTCGGCAACGGCATCGCCAGCGGCGGCGATGCCCAAGGCGACACCTGGAGCAACATCTCCAACATCACCGGCTCAGCCTTCAACGACTACCTGTTTGGCGATGGCAACAACAACGTCATGCAAGGTGGCGGCGGCAACGACTATCTCTACGGCGGCGCGATGACCGACACCGTGGTCTTCAGTGGCGCGTTGTCCGATTACCTGATCTCTTACAACGCTGGCACCAATACCTACACGCTGGTCGACCAGCGGTCGGGATCTCCGGATGGGACCGACACCGTCACCGGCTTCGAGATCTATCGCTTCAGCGACGGCGACCGCACCAGCCTGCCGCTCGGCGGCGGGGGCAGCACCATTACGGGCACCGCCGGGGATGACATCCTGACCGGTACGTCAGGCAACGACACGATCCAGGGCCTTGCCGGCAATGACATCATCGAGGGGCGCGGCGGCGCCGATGTGATCGACGGGGGCGCCGGCGTCAACACGCTGAGCTATGCGAACTCGTCGGCTGGCGTGACCATCAATCTCGGCAACGGCATCGCCAGCGGCGGCGATGCCCAAGGCGACACCTGGAGCAACATCTCCAACATCACCGGCTCAGCCTTCAACGACTACCTGTTTGGCGATGGGTTCAGCAACGTTTTGCGAGGAGGCGCCGGCAATGATGGCCTTTTCGGCAATTGGGGCGCCGATACATTTGCTTTCAGCGCTGGATTTGGCAACGACACGATTTACGATTTTGCACCAGGGTCGGATCATATTCAATTCGATCTGGCAGTCTTCGCCAATTTTGTGGCGGTACAGTCTCACATGGCTCAATCTGGTGCAAATACGGTAATCACGTTCGACCCAAACAACACTATTACATTGCAGAATGTAGTCGCGACAAATCTACACGCTAGCGACTTCATTTTTGTCTAGAGAAGCTGCAATGTATGTGGGCTCTCCAAATCCTTGGAGGATCATATAGGTCGCCAAGGAATGTGACTCTGGTAGAGTGCTTGGCACTAAGTTGTCCGTCCAGAGTGTTCGCTCGTTGGAACTCTCGTCTGTTCGCACCAGATGACAGACCTGTGGGTCAGTGACGTCCAATTCGTTGCGCCATAGGACGGCACTCATGTATAGTTCAGACTATGGACTTACGGCCTTATCTTGTCGGTCGCGACGATCTTCTACGCGAGGGAATTTCCCTGGTTCAGGCGGGAAGGCTTTGGTATCAGCCTTTCATCCTTGCGGATGGCATCGAGGTCGGAGAGGGTCAGAACCTCGCTGATGGCTACCACGGATGCCAATCTATATTCGACGGGAATGTAGGTCTTGCGCCAGTACACCACCGGTTGTGGAAGAACAATTCACGCAGACTTGCGACCGATCTAGAATATTTCTCCGAATGTAACGAGCGATATCGTCTCTGCTACAAGCGATTGGCAGAGACCATTGCTTTGCACGTTGATCTTTCGTCGTCGTCGATTCTAGAGATTGGATGTAATTCTGGATTGACGCTATTCAATCTCGCCAAAATGGGAGCAAAACATTGTTACGGTGCCGATTGGACCGATTATCAAGATGTTTTTGGTTGGCTCAATCGGGTTCTGGGCACTAACGTGCAATTTCGCTCAAGTACATATGACAATCTGGCGCATCGGTTCAGCGCCCGCATCAAGCCAGCGGATGTTGTCGTGAATACGGTGTTTCTCAATCACCAGTCGGATCCTCTGCATTGTCTCTCGGCGTTGGCCGACTTCGCGCAAAAAGGCCTGATGCTATGGATTCTGCTCAACGATCGATTCCCATATGAGTGTCCGATACGGGGATGTCAGCGGCATACATGACTTAGGATCTAAGAAGCTGTTCCCTCTATCGTTTCACAACAATGTAACGCTCTCGAAACAGCTTCTCTTAGCGAGCTTGCGTCGACTAGGATTTGCTCATGTAGAATTCTTCCCTCAGCCGGAATCGGGACCGTCGATGCCTCCAGAGGCGTTGGCCCCCTTTACGCTGGCCTATGCAACAAGGACCAACGATGTCCGTAGCGCACTTTCACTTCAATCTCCTTCCTCTCGTGAATTTGGCTTAGCTACTCTGGAATCAACTCCGGCGGTTGCGTTGGTCCGATGGATGGATGTTTCCGGTTGGGTCGCGAACAACCTGCACATGGAGATATCCGAGGCGACTGCGCCCACTCCCGGAGCCAAGGTTGTTCGGCTTGTTGAAAACAGCCATACTGGCGGAATATCCAGACAAAGATAGAGGCGGAGCCAGATCGGCCTATCAAGATCAGCGCTGAAATCCGGTCTGATGCTGGCAATCGGGGAGTGAATCTAATCGTACTAACTGCCAAAGATCGGTTCGCGTGCAATTTCAACCCGTTTACTGGACGAACTGCGGATCTTGCGCTTGGTCGTGCGGTCGTATCGGAATGTACGGCCACCGCGATGGGAGATGGCTGGTGGCGGATTCTGCTGACCGGTTCCCTACCTGCTACGTCGCCAAAGCAAGACATCTATCTGACCATTGCCATCGTGACCGACGGCTTCGACGAGGATTACCAGGGAGACGGGAAGAGTGGAATTTCTGTCGGCAGCTTGACATTCTCACGCAGCAACCCAACTGATATTTGTGTCTGGGCGGTTTCTGCAATTCTCGCCGGATATCCCGGATATGCTGAAGCCTTGTTCAGCGAATTCCTCGGAACAGGTCTCGCTTTGTCCGCATGACAGCTTAGCCCGGACGCGGTTCCCATTGTCGACGCTTCCCTGGTCAGGGCAAATGCCGTTCCA
The DNA here is from genome assembly GCA_963745515.1 of uncultured Alphaproteobacteria bacterium. GTDB lineage: Bacteria > Pseudomonadota > Alphaproteobacteria > Rhizobiales > Xanthobacteraceae > VAZQ01. The sequence continues at coordinate 449,405 of CAVUXO010000001.1, read as the reverse complement.
ACAATTGAAACCTAGCTACAGGCCTGCCAAAAGTGTGGGTAGGGCGTGAATTCTGTTGACTGCGCTACAATTATCAGAATACCCAAATTGAAGATTGTGGCTTGTCGCCTCCGGATGCGGACAATCGCGGCCTGCGAAGATGAACGGTAGGGCCAATGCTGTGTATCTTGATGTGCAGTCGAAGTGACATCGGTTCGGAGAACAGTATTGTTGATTTCATAACCAATTGTAGTGAGAGCGCGCATCGTCCAGAAGACATTTCGATCTTGATCAAATTTGATGATGACGATCCAAAGCTCCCGCAATTGAAGGAGCGGCTGGCAGGCGCAAAAAGGGGCGACGCACATTGAATACATCGTGACGCCCCGTGCTGGCGGCTATGTCGATCTGCACAAGGCGTACAATGATTTGCTTCGGCAAGCTCCCCTGGACGCCAAGCTGTTTTGTGTGCTTGCCGATGACGCGCGATTTGTACGGCACGGTTGGGATGACTTGGTTTGGAATTCATATGATCAGGGCTGCAAGCGATTTCCCTCGTCGCGTTTGTTCGTCATCCATCAGGAAGACCGCCATTTTGGCAAGCCTCTCACGCCCCCTGTGCTTTCTGAACGAAACGAACCGTGGCCGGTCTGGACCCGCGAATGGGTGCTGGCGCAAGGGTCCATCGGAGCGATCGTCGCTACCGACGCGCAAACGGCGCTTGTGGAAGCCAAGCTTCTTGAGCGATACGGCATTGATGCTCGGATAATCACGCCCGAGCCCTTCATCGTGCGCCACGTGGCTCCCAGCGATCTGCCCGGCAGCTATCGATGGGAGCACATTCGCGCCAAGATAATTGACGAACTATGCGGACTGCGGTTCGGGGAATATGTTGAAGCCATTGCCGCAAGTATTGCTCTTCGTCACGACACACAATTGGAGACACGCGGGAGCGCTTTTCCTCCTCCAGGCGATCTCAGTCGCTATTGGCCGACATGCTCTTGGATGAAGCGATGCGGCGTGCTGTGTCGGACTACAGCAATGGGGTTGAGCGCGCGCGCTATTTCAATTCTGTCATCACATCGCGATTCGTCCCAACGATGCTTCAGGGGGAACTCGAGAGCTGGCACGTGTTCAGCAAGGAAATATTGCATTCATTGTACCGGTTGATCAGATTTCACAACAATGAAGCGTTTGCTGACAGGATATTTTCCGAGCTGCGAGAGGACGAACGAGATATCTCCGAGCTGCGGGAGAGCGGACAGGAGATCAGGGTGAACAATTCATTTGTGGGCCGCCTGCGGGAAGTCTGGAGTGCGCTGTTCTCGAGGATTCTCGTGCCGTAGGCAATGCGAAGGACTGTCTTCAAGATTGCGATTCCGTCAGTTTCGATGAAGCTAGTATCCGGTACACTTTGATTCGAGATCCATCGAAGAATCCGGAGTTCATCAGAGATATCGTACCAAAGCTTCGCGCCACCGGGGGAAAGCGGGACGCCTTGCTTGGATTGGTCCACTACGAAATGAACGATATTGAAGGGGCATTTTCGTATTGGTCTTCAGCGCTTCGCCATGAGCCGGATAACAAAGGTTACTTGGCTGCAGCCGCGATACCAGCTTATCAACTCGGGAAGACGATTTCTGCCGCCGAGCGGTATTTCAGGGCCGTGGACCCGCGTATGTACAGCTTCTCGTCGGCACGTCTTGATCAGCGTCGGCTTGAGCAAGCTCTCAAAACATATGGCTTCTTCATCGTTCGGGGGGCGTTGGAGCTGAAAAAGCTGGATTCGTTGAGGGACAATTTTGAAAGGAACATCGAGAATTCCAAGGCGACATTGCGGGAGCTGGGTATCGACCCGATCAATGCCGTTTACCCAACCTGGTGCCTTGCTCCCAACAATGACCCCTCGAAGCTAACTACGCGCTTGCGAGATGGTTGGGGCCAAAAAAACGTGACAGCCCTCCAACTCTACGATCAGGGTGAGCGGGCCTATCTTTCCGAAACGTTTTTTGACCTGCTTGGCGCATCGATCATCAATCTCATTGCCAATTTCTCCGGTCGAGGGAATATTCAGGTTCAACATGATTATTGCATGGCCCGTGCAATCGCTGCGGCGTCGAGTTCCGAATTCATGACGGGATTTGCAAAGCTCCATCAGGATGCGCGTTTGCAGGCGCGGTTCGACGATTTCCTGACGGTCTTTATTGCATTGACACCCTGCGGGCTAGACCGCCCGACCATTGGGGCAGTTCCTGCCGGCATGGACATTTATTTCCCGCAAAGTTGTGATATCTCTGAACTACCCCCTTTTCTTTATCACAAAGCAGTGCTGGAGCCCGGGGACGTCTGGATTCACACAGGCATGACAGCGCACGGAAGTTATCAATCGCGTGACATGGTTCCGAATTTGCCGCGGTTGAGCGTCGACGTAAGAATCCTGACCGTGCTAATTGCAGATAACCCCACTACAACGTGCAAGGGGGTTCCAAACTAGTAGCCGACCTACACTAGGGGGGTGAATGCTCGTTTCGTTTCAGCTGGCCAGCAAGTTCCCTCACGCCCTTGTCGGCCTCCTCGACAATCTGGAGCAGCTGGCGAGCGATCCGTGCTGCTTTGAAGTTCTCGTCAAGGTCAATTCGGAAGATCCTCATATGCAGGCCGTTCTCGCCGCCGAGGTACTCAGGCGGAAGTTCCGGCTGCGTCCTCTGGTGACGCCACGCCGCCGGGGCTATGAGGACCTTTGGCAGGCGCTCAACGAGCTGTTTCATCTCACCGATCCGGCCGCTTATTTTGTCTGCAACATCAACGATGAGGTCCGTATCCAAAGTCCGGGATGGGATGACCGTCTCCGGCAATACGTCGGCGTGTTCCCCGATCACATCTTTCGCCTGCGCACGTCGCGCCTGAAGTTCCGCAACTACTACGATTTCTGGGAATGCGGGTTCGCGCCGGAGAACTATGCCTTCTTCACCAAGCGCTGGTTGGACATCTGCGGCGACTGGAATCCCTGCTTCGGTCCGGATTCTTCTCAGCAGTACATTGCCTACTACCTCGGCTACGCTGCCCATCCAGCAATCAAGCAATATAATCGCGATGTGCCAATTCTTGATATCGCCTGGGACAACGAAGGGGTCGGCCGCAATCTGTCCGGGAGCGAGCAGCGGAGGCGAACGGCGGTCAACTTCCGGCTCTGGCAGCGCCAAGTCTCACATCCCATGCAGCAGGAGCTCTATCGCCGCGCACGCCTCCTTCAGGCGCACATTATGCAGGCGGAGTGCGCCTCGCTGTGCGAGATCGAGATCGTCGACGATCGGCGCAGGCGAACGATCTTGTTGCGTGACGCCAGTGACGGTGCCTTGCTCGATTTGCTTTCGTACAGGCTGAGCCGCATCGGCATATTCCTGGGGAATATTCGGCGGAGCGCGCGCTACACGTTCTTTGCGGGCGGAGGACGGGACGCCCGGAATCTACTGCCCATCAGCATGTTCGAGTATTTCGTTCTGCGGTATCCCGGCTTTCACCGGTTTACGGAAGTGACCTCGCCGCGCCGAAGTTTTCGTTGGTGCCGCGATCAATTCGCTGCAGGCTACACTGAGGTTCGCCGTGCCGGTCGGCGGCGTGCTCTCCGTTACCGCGTCGGCGCACGAAGACTTGAAAAGAGGAACGAAGCAGGTCGAATATTCATTGCAGTGCTGAGGCCGCCCGTTGTCGCGGTCATTTGGCTTTACACCCGCGTAGGTGCCGCTGTTGATCGACTTGTGCGTGCCACCACGCTCAACGTTTCTGCTCCCGAAAATTGGCGAAGGGCAGAATGGCCGGGTCAGGATTTTTTGCGCAGATTTGGATGGCTAGCGCGAAGGGCAGTCCTTTGGCCACTGAAAGTAGCGTACCGGGTGTGGGGTGATACGATTCGACTTACGCGTTTGGCACTCAGGATGAGCGTCTGGCGGAGATACGGCCATCGCCTATCGTTGGCGCTTATGGATCGCGACCGGAGGTGGTTGAGCATAGAGGATATCAATCTCAAAAAGATTGCCCCCAGTCGCGATCCTTGGTTCAACGCGGGGGGTAACGATATCGGCGCTAGTCAGCCGGAAGCGCGGGAGCCGGTCGCTATAGATCGCGACGCCAAAATTGGCGGCAAAGACTTCTGATCGACCTCAATCCGCAGGTGTTGGCACTCAGGTACGAGCCTTTGAGGATGAACGATCAAGTGCTCCTGGAGGAGCGGGCGCGCCGGCTTGAACGAGTCATCGTCGGGACGTCGGTCATCCATGCGCGGCCTCTGCAACCGGTCCTTCCAATTGCCGTTGCGCTAAGCGAGCGCGTGCGTTCCGCGCTCAACGTGTTCTTGTGGCAGTGTCTCGCCCAGGCGCAGCCGAACAGATCGTTTGTTCTGAGTGACGATATGCTCCACGACTATGGGACTGAGATTGCGGCTTTGCCGAACGTTACCCCCAACGGGCTGATGCTTCCCAAGCGCGAGAATTCGGCTAGCTTCAATATGGTACAGAAGGAGGCGATCGCCGCCTTTGATGCTCTCGGCATCAGCGACCGTATTGCCCGCGCGCAATACCCGGTCAACATTCGGATGCAAAGTGGGCACCCTGACGTTAGGCTCGATCGCAGGCCTCGGGCGTCCAGCAAGCCGCACAGCGACATTTGGGCGGGCGAGCCGTCCTCCGGAATCCTCGTCTTTCTCTCCCGCTCGGCGACCCGAGTGTAGTATCCGGTATTCATTTCTACCAGCCCAGGGCCTTTCCGGCTTCATTTGTTCGTACCCTCGAAGATTTTGATGAAGGCCTGCCGCTGATGGATGGCGCCATCGAAATCGGTCGGTTCGATCAAAGCGGTTGGTTCCTTGCTGATTCCTATGTTCTGCACAAAACCGTCAGGGCGGGCTTCGGTCTGCGCATATCGCTGGACTTTCGTTTCATCCCGAAGGAGCGGATTTCCTCGGACAACGACGAGGACGCAACCCGCCGGCCGTTCTTCCTATCGATTGCCGAGTGGAGGCGGATTGGCTCGTCCACGCTGATTACGACGCAAGAAAGCATGCACGGCTTCAATCCTGCCGCCAAAAAGGATCCTTATACGATCGGCTATCCTGTCAGGATATCGCTCATCGACGCCGGCCACGCAGATGATTTGCCCTCACAAAGCATGCCGCCGGACGTCGTGTCGTGTGATCGCGATGTCGCGCCGGCGTTCGTGGCAGGTAAGCTCGGTATCAGCATTGACGAGTTGCGGCGATTGCTCGGGAACAGGCCCTGGCCTCGACTGGCGTACCGGATCCTGCAGGGTGCGGAGCGCGATGACATTATCCGTCACGTGCTGGAGCGGATCGATATGGCCGAACTTCGCGTGGTTGGGGATAACGACGGGACGGTGTGGGAGCGTGGCTGGGGCGAAATCCTCGATCGGATCACAGCTCAGGGTTTTGATCCTTCGCTGCTGTCTCCGCAGTACTTCGACCAACACCGCATCATGCGTTTCGGCGGACACTATATCGATGCTACAAACAACGCTTTCGTAAAGGCCTATGACGATCTTCTGCGGCGGCTCGTGCTCGCCCGATACCTCGAGGGCGTAACGCGGGTGGTTGAGCTCGGATGCGGCACCGGTACGAGCCCAGCTGATCCTTGCTGACCTCCTTCCGCACGCCGAGCTCGTTGCGGCGGACTGGGCGTCGCCGTCGCAGGACATCATTTGCATGCTGGCGACACACATGAATCATGCCGATCCAGCCGGTGCGCCTCAACATGCTGACGCTCGATGGCTTTGACGAATTGGCGATCGATCGTGCCACCGGCTGTCCTATCGGTGCACGCGCTCGAGCAGCTGAGCGGCAACTGGGGTCCGCTTCTGGATAAGCTACTTGAGGTCAAGCCGAAATTGTGTCTCCACCTTGAGCCCATTCTAGAACTTTACGACGAGTCGATCTTGTTCGACTTTCTGGCCGCAAAATATCACCGCCGGCGTAACTACCTGCACGGTTGGCTCAGTCGCCTTCGCGAGCTCGAAGCCGCAGGACGGGTCCAGATCACGGAAGAGCGGCGCCTGGGCTTTGGCGATCGCTATCACGAAGCCTACAGCGTGCTGGCTTGGCGACCGCTGTAATGGCCAAATCCTTACCTGAAAAGAGCACCAGCTTGGCCGGGCAAAGTTGCAGACCGGTAGGACGCCAAGGATTGTTCTTGCCGGCTTGGGGTCTGGTGAGGGACGTCACAATGCCCGATATCGGAGATTATCCACCAGCAATAGGAATTCCGCGATATTCTCCTCCTGCCATGTAGGTTGGATCGGCTTATCAATCGGTGCTCATCCAAGAAAGGCGCGCTGCTACATGACGCCAACCATCAGCGTCGTCACGTACGTCAAGAATGCAGCCGGAACGATCGAAGAGGCGATCAAGAGCGTCGTCTCGCAAGACTATCCGGCTTGCGAATTTAGCGATCGATGGGGCGTCGACCGACGGAACGTGGGAAATTATCCTCCGCTACGCGTCACACTTTGCGCGCATGATCAGTGAGCCGGATTCCGGCGCGTTCGAAGCCGCCAACAAGGGTATCGCGCTTGCGACCGGCGAAATTGTATTGCTGCTGATGGCGGATGACTGGCTGGCGTCAGGCGCGCTCCGGGAGATTGCGGCGGCTTTTGCGGCCGATCCAGCCTGCGATCTCGTGTCATCGGGTGTGAGAGTCGTTGATGAGGCCGCTGATGGGACGCGGGCCACCGTGGTTGAACTTGAGGGAGCAGCGAACGCCTTGACGCTGGACAATGTCCTGGCTGTTCCATACGCGGGTGCGCGCTTCTACCGCCGCCGGCTGTTAGAGCGGGTTGGCAGGATGTCGTCTGAATACCCGGCCGGACATGATCGCGAGCTATTGCTGCGATGTCTTGCCGGGGGCGTGACGACTGGCCTGATCGAGCGCCCGCTCTATATCTATCGCCGGCACGCCGGATCGAGAACACTCGTATTCAATCCGAAGGCCTACCGAAGAATTTACGACGAGAATGTGAGGTTAGCGGCGCACTACGAAAGCAACGAGGGTTTTGATGAGGCATCGCGCCGGATAGTCGTTGATTGGGGCTACGAGCAATACGCGCGCTGGGCGCTCCTGGAGTTGCGGGATGGTGCGCCAATCGCGGCCGTGCGAATTGGTTTTGCCGGGCGGCTCTACCTACCGGCCGCGCTTGCAGCCTTGTGGCGGCGCTGGCGGGCTATCCTCGCGCGCCGGCGATCTCTTGCCGAACATGAAGCACAGCGCTGCCGGGCCGGCCTTGGCGACCGAAATGAAGCGTGCATCCTAATCTTTTGATTTATCAGGTGAAATCATCACGTCGTGGTAGGTGTGGAGGTCGCGCAGTAAATCAACCAGGCGCCCGAGGTAGACAGCTGCGTGATCGGGATCGGACGCAATCTGCCGGTTCATTTCGGCGAGGCACTGCCTGACGTCGTCGGGACTGACGGCCGCGAGCTGGCGCACGATAGCGCTGATCTCATCGCCGCCGACGGGTAGCAGGGCAGCGGATTCCATCGCGAAATCGAAGAAGCCAAGGACCATTGCTGTAACCACCAGAATGTTGATGGCACGGGCATCCGTTATTCCTCGCTCGACGGGATCTTTGAAGAACACGGCATCGGCCTGCATGAAGCGCTCGCGACCGCGCGTTTTGCGCTTGTCCAGCTGTCTGGTCGAGCGCTGCTGCACGTCGAGAAAGCCATAGAAGCTGAAACCGTGCTTGCGCAAATGAAGTTCGATTTCGGGAAAAAGGGGCGCATTCTGATAAACGGTGAAGAAGCTCGCTTCGCACACGATACAGAGGGTACGCTCGTCAAGCGTCCGTTCCGCGCCTTGCAGGATGGCCAGTTCCGAACCTTGCGTGTCGATCTTCAGAATCTCGCCATGCCGCTGGCCGCCAAGTTCACCAAATACGATTTCATCGAGCGGGACCGCGGATAGCTCTATTTCTCTCTCCTGCTCGAAGCCGGCAAGGGAGTAGCGCTCGTACCATCGCATGTCGACCGGAAGAATCGAACTGTTGTTGGCTCGACGAAGCAGATGGAGTGTCACCATCCGCCTGCTGTCGGCGAGAGCAAATGGCAGGATCCGCAGCCGCGACCAGGGAGCGCTCTTGCCGGCTGTTTGGTGAAGGAGTTCGGCTTCTTCGGGGTCAGCTTCGAATGCAATGACATCGAGAAGCTCGGCGACGAGTTGGAAGATTTCCGACACCCCCCATCGCGCCCCAATGTCGATAAGCCCGATCGGCTCGGCGCGCAGGCTGGAGAACAGGCGGCTGTTCTGAAATCCACATTGAGCGAGCCGAGCGCGGTCGAACAGAGCAGGAATCATACTGGAGCTACGTTATTCGGCCAGGGCTGAAATTGGCGTGGCATCGTAGTAGTGTCCCGGCGCGAACAGCATGCGCAGGCGTCCCGTTCCTCGGTACTCAATCAGGCAACAACTCCATGTGACGGCGTAAGATAATGCGTACATCCGTGCTGATGCTGTTAAGTCCGTAACGTTGTTCTGTGTGGCATGCAGGCAGCGTATTGGGTCGAAACAGCAAGTATTGGCCGTAGTCCAGCTCGACTGGTCGCATTCTTCGCTGCGCAGGATCGCCAGGAACGCGTCGTCATGCTGCGCGCGCAAGCCAACTTCTCGAAGTCGTAGGACAGGTCTTCCAAAATCTCGATGCTGTCCTCAAGGCCTGCGATCATCATCGAGTTGGTGCCGAACGTGCGGGTAAAGGGCAACCAAACATTGACCTCAGACGGCGGATGCCCCAGCATGATGTCCGTGTGGATGCGCGGCTTAGAGTCAAATCCGCCTTGATGCGGAAACTTGAAAGCGTAGAGTTGGCGTCACCTGAAAGTATAAATCTTCGCCAAAGAGCTCTCCCACTGCCTGTCGGAAGAACCGTCGATAAAGCGCAAGAAACGGCTCGCTTGTGTCGTAGAATTTCTTGCTGGTCGAGTTTAATTCCGAATCGTCGAGGCGCATGGCTTCGGCTGGAAGATATTTGTGCAGCCTTTCCAGCGGCTCCTTGTTCACGATGTCAGCGCTTGCAATGCGCTTGGCAATGATCAGACTTCTCAGCTCTGCCCCGAAGTCGATCTTGCTTGTGTCGAAAAGTCCGACATAGTGACCGGATCCGAATCGGCTCACCATGAGGTTGGTCGATTTGACATCATCGACGAAAAGTTTGTGCTCATCCTCGGAGGCGAACGTGACCGTCTTGCCGACATGTCCGACGCCTGCAACGCTCATCTCGTTCATATTGGCTCCCTCGGATTAATCCGATGTCCGTGGCCAAGAGGGGTCAAATCGCCACAACTTCACGCTGGGCGTACCGGCCGGGGCGGAAACTGGCGCCCTCGCAAATATAGGTGCACAGAAGCGCAAAACGGAGATCGTTCGTCTTGTTGGTGTGTGATCCGTGGACAAATACGAATGCAGGTAAGCGACCGAGCCTTTTGGTACAACCAGGTCCACCTCCCTGTATCCATTCGACAGTACAGTTTCTTCATTATTTGCGTTCGGATCCTGACCTCGGACGTCTCCGAGGTTGAGCTGCCTGACGGGCAAACGCCCTTCTTTGTGCGATCCGGGATAGCCTATAAGTCCCCCGTTATCCGGACCGACGTCGACGAGTGCTATCCAGGCAGATGCGAAGGCATCGCTGGGCGCCTCAACGAAGAAGTTGTCCTGATGCCGAGCAAAGCCCTTTACCCCCGGTCTGCCATAGAAAAACTCGGTCTGCAGCCCATTCGGCCTTCCGCCCACGAGAATCTGCATGGTATCGACGATCCGACGATTGCGCATCGCGTCGAGGAAAATCGAACTTTGACGGTGAGGATGCATCGCGGGACGATACTCACCAGCTAAAATGCCCGGCAGCTGCATGCCAGCCTTGATGAGCTCGGCGCATTCGGACGGTGAGAAGACGGACGGCTCAACAAAGTAGCCATCCTGCTCGTAGAGCCCGAGGGCTTCCTTTGGACTGTCCTTGAACGAAGTGTGCATCGCCCTACCTCACGTAGTGGATACACTATCCATCAACTCCTTGCTGCTCAACTACTTACTCCCTCATGTGGAGCAAGAAGCGATAGCACGCGAGTAGCGTGCTGGCGCCGACTGATTCAGTTTCATTCGCAAATCTAATGAGCGCGTCGCGGTCGAAGAATGTCAGCGCGCCAGTGCCGATTTCATGATCGGCCGGGGCGGCCCGGTCAGCACACAATTTCGCGCTGCGAACAGCGCGACCTTGCCTTCGATCAACCCCGCGTCGGGATAATGCACGCCGAGGCGCTGCAGAGTGCTCGACGTACAAGGAGCCCGGTCTCTTCGTTAAGTTCCCGAAGCGCCGCCACCTCTGCCGTTTCTCCCGCTTCGATGAAACCGGCGGGCGCCTGCCATACGTCGTCGTCGAGTTGGTGGCGATAGCCACGCATCAGCCCGACTTTTCCGCCGACTTCCGGGAGTACACAAACCCCGACAATATCGCCGGGCGCGACTATTTTTGGACGCACGACCAGGAAATTGTCGACGATCTCGCCAGCGGGAGTTTCAACCTTGTCAAAATAGATATTGAAGAAGGCGATTCTCGCACACGAGCTTGCGTCCCAGCCTTTGGTAGCGCGATCTCGGAGGCCATGCCCTTATTCCGCCGACTGCCCAAGCGTTGCCGTCCACCATGCGATGGTCTTGGCGCATTTCGTCGTCGAGTGTGGTCCGTCGCCGCCATCCCAGTTCCCGCTCGGCCTTTGTGCAATCAAGGAAGAGGCTGGTCTTGATTGTCGGCTGGCTGAGATCATGTTCGATTTTCAGAAGACGTTCGGATTTATCGACAATCTTCCGCACCAGGTCCTTGATCTGGATCATTTCACCGTAACCGCAATTGTAGAGCCCGAAGGACTTGGCTCGCCGTTTTACGGCCCGGTCGACCATGTCGACAAGGTCATCGATATAGAGGAGATCGCGGCCTTCCTCGCCTGTGCCCCAAACGACGATTTTGCCATCCTTTGCCGTCATCACCTTCGTGACAGTTGCACCGAAAACGTGACTGCGTTCGAGGTCGAATTTGTCGTGGGGGCCGTAGATGTTGCTATGCCTAATGGCTGTATATTTGGTCTGGCCAATGCGCGAATAGAACTCGCACATCTTCTCAACATAGACCTTGGTCCAGCCAACCCCGAAGTAACGCGGGTGAATCTCGGCGTTCTCGTCGAAATCATCTTCAGTTAACGCGCGCTCGCTCGACTGCAGCATGACAGTGCAACTGAAGAACACGACGTTTTCCAGCTTCCTTTCGAACGCGGCGCGGAACAGGAGGGAGTTCATCACCGCATTGTCGGTGACGTGGATGTAGGGCTTGGTGACAATGTCCTTCGAACCGGACGTCGTCGCGGCTGCCTGCACCAGAACCTGAATGCCATCGAGTGCGCGGTTTACGTCTTCCGGATTAGTCAGGTCGGCCTTGACCCATCTTAATCCGGGGCAATCGAAAGGCCGCCTTTTGTTGTAGACCCCGATCACGTCGCAGTCCGTCGAGCGCGCAAAGTGCTCGCCCAGGTTGCGCCCGATAAAGCCGGTCGCGCCACAAATCAGCATTCGTTTCGCCATGGGGTTCTCTCATCGTCCGCCATCGAATGGAGCACCGATCCAGTGACGTAACTCGCCTCGTCTGATAACAACCAAAGGATCGCCTGCGCGACTTCCGGGGCGCTGCCCATGCGCCCGAGCGGAATGCTGGCAAGGAGGCTTGCGGTGCGCTGCGCATCGCTGCCCGCATGCTGATCGGTGGCGATCACGCCTGGACTTACCGCGTTGACACGAATGCCCTCGGCTGCGAACTCTCGAGCGACCGCAATGGTGAAGGTGTTCACGCCGGCCTTGGCGGCGGCGTAGGCGGCAAGACGGTTGCCCCCGAAGCGAGCCGCCTCAGATGACAAATTTACGATAGCGCCGCCCGATCCTCCCGAGGACCGCGCCATACGCGAGGCTGCCGCCTGGGTGCAGTAGATCGGTACCAAACAGATTGGTGGCAACGATCGACTGGAGCATTGGCGGGGTGAGTTCAAGGACAGGCCGCGCTCCGCCGGTCGCGCCGGCGCTGTTGACGAGAGCGGACGGTCTCCCAAGAGTCTGTTCTACGGCAATAAACAGCCGTTCGATCGATTCAGGATCTGTAATGTCGACTTGGAATGCCGCAGCCTTGCCGCCGGCCTGAGCTATGGTTTGGACGACATCCGCGGCTTGGCGCTCACCGGACTGATAGGCGATAGCAACCGCGTAACCGCGGCCTCCAGCCAAATTCGCAACTGCCGCTCCGATGCCGCGGCTACCGCCGGTGACAACGAGAACCTTGTCCTCCATGGACGCCACTGTTCAGCTCGCTCCCGCCTTGGCGGCGTGGGCGGCCTCGGTGAAGGCGTTATAGCGCTGATCGGCGGTGTCGCGGTTTGTTCGGTGCCAAGCAAGCGCGTCCGCTATCCCTTCCTCGAGGCTGACCTGGGGTGCGAAGCCGATAGTGCAAGCGCGTGCCATATCCATCAGGCGCTTGCGATCGCCGGATGGCTTTGTCACATCCCATTCGATGGTCAGCCCTGGAATATGCCCCGCGAGCGTCTCGGCAATCTGCTTGATCGTGATGCCTTCGCCGCTGCCAAGGTTGACCGGCTCGGGATAGCCCTTCTCGACTACCAGCAGCATACCACGTGCGACGTCGCGGGCATGGATGAAGTCTCGGATTGCCGACCCGTCACCCCATACGACCAAGGGATTTTCGCCAGACACGGCACGGTGGATGAGAGAGGGGATCACCATGGCATTAGCCGGGTCGAAATTGTCGTACGGACCGTACACATTGGCTGGCCGGACAATGGAAATCTTGTCCCAGCCATATTCAATTCGGTAAGCCTCGGCCTGCAGCTCGCCCATCCGTTTGGCCCAGCCGGCAAAGCGGTCGTTAGGGCAGGGGAAGGTCTTCCCAGACATCATCCTCGTGGAAAACCTCGGCTGGAGCGTAGACGCCGATTGAGCTGGTGAACAAGTAACGCTCAACGCCCTGGCGCCGCGCGGCCTCCATCATGTTGGTATTGAACGTTACTGTCGGTACGAAAGAAGCTTGCCGGGCGCCTTGCGGTCACGAGCGCGCGCTTCTCCGATCACGATGGGTCGAACTTGGAAGCTCCCATCCTGTGCGATGTCGATGCGATTAAGGCCGCCGAAAGCAGTCTGGATCTGATCCTGAACGCCGACATTCTCCTTGAGCATTCCCTGCTCAATCAGAATGGCATCTCGTGCGAGCGTGCTCTTGCTGACCATGCTGCCGCGCAGCGCATAAAGCGCATTGAGGATGCCGACGGCCGCTGCGGAGCTCGATCCAAGTCCGGAGCGAGCCGGAAGGTCGCCTTCGTGGTGGATTTCGATGCCCTCGTTGATCTCGAGGTATTTGACGGCCTCGCGGATAATCGGGTGTGTCACCTCGTCCTGGCCGTTGACGAGCTCGATCTTTGACCACACGACCCGACTTTTATGCTCGAAAAACGGCGGCAGAAAACGACACGTGATGTAGCAATATCGATTGATGCTCGTGGCGAGCACCGAACCGCCATGCTCGCGAAACCAAGCCGGGTAATCGGTGCCGCCGCCAAAAAACGAGATGCGATACGGTGTGCGACTAATGATCATGATGCGCGCCTCCGTTCATCAATCGCTGCAAAGAAATCGCCCGCGATTGCCCACGATTTAGGAGTTCCAATGTCGATAAACGCCACTCGTTGCGCCAACGCATCACTGCCACCACCGATCCACTGCGGGAAAACGTCGCGTTCCAGCGACAGCGATCGGTCGGATGGCAATGAGGAAATAAGCTCACGGTCGATCAGATAGACGCCAGCGTTGATATAGCCGGCGCTGTTTGACTGGCCGGCCCCAAGGGCCGGCTTTCCTCGAAGCGCGTTACAGCGCTATTGTTGTCAAACAGCACGCGACCGTAACGGCTGACGTCGTTGACGCAGGTGAGTGCGAGCGTAATGGGTCCGCCTCGTGCATGATGCAGGGCAATCAATTTCGCAAAATCGACATCCGCAAAGGAATCGCCGTTGGCAATAAGCACCGTTTGGCTTCTCACCTGTGGCAAGGCATAGCGGAGCGCGCCCCCAGTGCCACGTGGCTCTGGCTCGACAGAGGCGATGACATGCGATTGTCCGCCATGGCGTCGGATGAAGTCTTCCACATCGTCCGAACGGTAGCCGAGGGCAAGCACAATTCTAGCCGCGCCTGCGGCCGCGTAGAAATCAATGAGCCTACCAAGCAGAGGGCGGCCGCCAATTTCTGCCATCACCTTCTGGCGATCCGGCAGCACCGCGCGCAGCCTCGTCCCGAGCCCGCCCGCCAAGATGACGGCATCGATGCCCGCAAGCGGCAGCGTCGCCGCTGTTGCTTCAGCGGGTGAGGAAGCTGTTGCCATCTTGTGTCACACGATCGCGCCAATAGTCGAGCAGATCAGAAATGGTCTGTTCGAACGGAATCTCCGGAACCCAGCCGGTGTGGGCAGTGAACTTTGAGGTATTGGGGACTTGGAGGTCGGCATCAATCGGTCGCAGCCGCGCCGGGTCAACCTCGACCCGAATCCCATTGCCTTTCGATGATTGCGCCAGCAGCGTATCGAGAACAGTGCGCACCGTGCAGGTATGCGTTCCACCGATGTTGTAATAGGCGCCGGAAGTAGGATTGACCGTCACCAGCAGGTGGTACGCGCGCACGGCGTCGCGCACGTCGGCAACGGTCCGTAGCGAGTGGAGATTGCCGACTTTCACGACCGGCGGAATAAAACCAGCCTCGATCATTGCGACTTGTTTCGCGAAGGTCGACTCGGCAAAGACATCGCCGCGGCGCGGACCGGTATGAGTGAACATGCGGGTCACCATCACGGTCATGCCATAGGCTTCGGCATAGAAGCGACCGATCAGATCGGTGCCGACCTTGGAGATGGCGTAGGGTGACGCCGGATGAAAGCTGCATTCCTCGTTGATCGGCAGCTTGTCCTTAGGTACTCGCCCAAATACTTCCGACGAAGCAGCAGACATGCGTGACGGCGCGTGGATGCGTAAGTACGCAAAGCATCCAGCACGCGTGCGGTGCCTTGAATATTCGTTTCGTAAGTGTCGAGCGGAGATGTCAAACTCGTGCGCGGGAAGCTTTGCGCCGCCAGATGAAAGACAAAATCGGGCCCCGCCTTGCGACGACCTCCTGGACCGCGAGCGTGTCGCGCAGATCGCCATAGAGGAAGAAACAGCGCTCGCCGCGATTGGCGCGTCCGACGATGGTTTCGAGGATCTTGTCGAGCGGGCTGCGCCACCGGATCATGCCGTAGATATCCCAATCGGTGTTCGCAAGCAGATACTCGGCCAGGTGCGAGCCGACCATGCCGGAGATCCCGGTAATCAATGCGCGTGGCTTACTCATGGTCCATTCATGGCTAACTCTTGGCCAGCTCCGATATTGCGAGCTTGCGCGCCTCGTCCGCACTTCTACCCCAACCCTTTGTGCTTCATGAAGGCGTCGACCTTGCCCGTAACATAGTCACGCGCTTTCGCATCGACGGCCTGATGATTGCCGAATGTCACGCCACCGCGCATCACACGCGTGGCATGCTCGAGATCGCCGACCACCCGGTGCTCGAAGAGTTTCATGGCGGGCTGTACCGCAATGTTTCCGGCGATAATCGGGCGCGTTTCGATGCGGGCTTCCTCATGAAATCCATGAATTCGCGCACTTTGAAGGGGCGCTTCGTCCTTCACCGTCATCGGAAAGCCGAAGTAGGACGAACGGCCCTTCGGGGTTTCGGTCTGGAACATGAAAAATTCCGACCAGCGATCAAGGGTCTTGCGCCAGGATGCCGAATTTACCCGTCTTTGCTCGACGAAGCCCGCAAGTTTTGGCAGTTGCACCGAACCGAATGCGCCCTGCAACTCGGTGGCACGCATATTGTAGCCGACATTCACGAAAAGAAATCGCGGATCGATGTCGGGTATTGCTTGAGATAGCGGCCGCGGTCTTCGAGTTCGCGTGTCCAGCCATGTGCGCGCAGCGCCCGCATAACTTCGGCGAACTCGAAATCCTCGCTCACGCACATGCCGCCTTCCAGCGTGGTCATGTGGTGCGAAAAATAAAAGCTGAAGGTGCCGACCCGGCCGAACCGGCCAACGGGGATACCATCATAGGAAGCGCCCAAGGCCTCGCAGCAATCCTCGATGAGCTGCAATTCGCGCCGCTTGCAGATATCCGCAAGAGCCGTCATATCGCATGGATTGCCGTAGACGTGGACCGGCATGACCGCACGCGTGCGCGGAGAGATCGCGCCTTCGACTTCGTTCGGATCAATGTTCAACGTCCTGGGGTCGATATCGACAATCACCGGCTTGAGGCCACATTGCACCACGGGCCAGATCGTCGTCGACCATGACAGCGCCGGTACGATGACTTCGTCACCGGGGTTCAGCCGTCCGGGGTCGCCGGGTTGACCAGGGCGGCAATCGCCAGAAGATTGGCCGAGGAACCCGAATTATTCATGATTGGCTCCAGCCGAAGGATCGGCGTATTCGCGCTCGAAGCCTTTGACTTTCGGACCCATAGTCACGTTGGTCGACAGCAGGCAGTCGACCGCCGCATTGATCTCATCGGCCGAAGGTCGGCTCATGCAGCCGCACGACCGGGTCGTTCTTGAAACGAAAGTCGTGGCGGCGCAATAGGCCTCGATCGCGGCTGTGACGTCGGCGAGCAATGGATCGTCGGTCGCATGCTTTATAGGGCCTGTGATGCTTGGAATGCAACGGCGTCAAAACGGCCCCTTGAATTCCTGGATTTCCTTGGCTTCGGCGCCTTCCGGCAGTGCCCGCCGTTGCCTTTACCATCGCGAAGGCGGCGGCGATGGTGCGCCCGTTCGGATAATAGAGCTCCTCGAGCGGCTTGGTGGTGGGGCACGGGGTCGGCGCATAACCACACGCGCAATCTTCGAGGGCACGGCCGCTCGCGCAACGCTCGAACGCCGGCCACGATCTCGGCGGATGCGCCGCAATTCGTCCAGTCGTTGTCGACAACCACCAGGCGGCCCGTGCGCTCGACCGACTGCACGATCGTATCGATATCAAGCGGCGCGAGCGTGACGGGATCGATTACGTCGGCGTGGATGCCGACGGTCTCCAGATGGGCCCGCGCGCGCAGCGCCTCGACCACCATGTGGCTGATCGCAACGATGGTGATGTCGTCGCCATGCGCGAGCACGCGCGCATGGCCGAACGGCACCTCGTAGAGATGCTCCGGCACAATACCCTTGAGGCCGTAAAGCATCCGGTGCTCCATGAAAATCACCGGATTGTTGTCGCGGATGGCAGCGACCATGCACCCTTTGGCATCGTGCGGCGTGGTCGGCGCCACAACCTTGAGGCCGGGCACATGCATGAAGAACGAATGCAGCGACTGCGAATGCTGCGGCCCCTGCCCCCAGCTTCGTCCAATAACACCGCGCACGACCATTGGCACATTGACGGTGCCAGCGAATGTGTAGCTCATCTTGGCTGCGACATTGACCAGCTGGTTCATGCACAACATCAGGAAGTCCATGCGCTGATGCACGTGGATCGGGCGCATGCCGGCAAGCGCGGCGCCAACGGCGACGCCGGTCATGGCGTCCTCCGACAACGGCGTGTCAAAGTTTCGGTCGCGGCCGAAGCGCGTGTGCAGGTCACGCGTCGTGCCATACATGCCGAGCGGGTCGTCGACACTGAGGCCGAACACGAACACCTTTCGGATCGCGCTCCATCTCCTGGCACGTTGCCTCGTAGAGGGCCTGCGCATAGGTAATAGTGCGATTGTTAGTCATGCAGCACGTCCGAATACAGTTCGTGATCGTCGGGGTAGGGGCTTTCCTCAGCGAACGCTATTGCGTCAGCGATCTCCGCCTCGACCAGCGCCTCGATCTGTGAACGCTCGGCGGCCGGTATCTTGGCCGCCAGTACCCCCAGCTGATCTTGTTTGATCCAGCGGTCCAGCTCGGCATCTGAGCGGTACTTGTAGATCCGGTCCTCTCCGGGGCCGACATGGTCGCGCCACCGATAGGTCAGGACCTCAATGAAGCGTGGACCATTTCCAGCGCGGATATCGGCGACTGCTTGTTTGGTGTTCTGGTATGTTGCAAGCGTATCTCCGCTTTCAATGCGCACGGCGGGAATTCGGTACGCCTCTGCGCGTTCGCAAATATTGTCGTCCGGCATGCGATCGCGAACATGCGAATAGATTGCATACTGATTGTTTTCACAAACAAACAGGATCGGGAGTTTTTTGAGCGACGCGAAATTCATGCTTTCGTGATATGTGCCCTCATCCGTCGCGCCTTCACCGAAAAAGCTGACGACTATGTGCCTGGCTTTGCGTTGTTTGGCGACGAGGGCGTAGCCGACCGCCAAAGGGATCGTCGTTGCGACAATCGCCGACGTTCCCATCATGTTCGCCGCCGTATCGATCAGGTGCATCGACCCGGCCTTGCCGCGAGCGCAGCCTCCAATCTTGCCGTAGAGCTCGGCCATCATCCGCCGAAGGTCGCCGCCCTTCGCAATGTACAGCGCGTGGCCGCGATACGGTTCAAACGTACGTCCTCTGGCGCCAGAGCCTCACAAACACCGACGGCGACTGACTCTTGTCCTATCGATAGATGGACGGGGCTCTTGATTTTGTCAGTCGGATAAAGGCGGATGATCTCTTCTTCTACACGACGCACCCGGTATAACGACTTTATAAAGTCGTAGAATGAGTTGCGCGTCTTCAGTTGTCTCAACCAGCACTCCTGCCCCCTCTCGTGTGCAGGCGAACAAATTTAAACGTGCCGTCGGCGCAAATGCAGTTCTTACGCTCGTGGCGGCCAGCTTTTCGTTCCCATAACAGGTGTTGCCTTCCAATGGAAGGAGAGTACATACGCCGCTACCCGCCATTGTTGGAGCGTGTGTCCCAACGGGAAAAACCATTTTGTGAGCACGACCTTAGCTACAACAACCCGTGCATCGAAGGAGGGCAACGCAAAATCGCGGAACCCGGAACCCTTTGAATTTGGCTGTGGATAGTTGCTCCGTTGCCTCGATGGCGAACCAATTACTTATCGCGAGTCGAGGTTGGCGTAGGGCACTTTGATTGCAGCGCGGATGATATCCGTCTGTGCGTTGTCGTCGGCGCCGAGAGCGGGGTTTCCGACAGGTCCGCTGTGCTTTGCAGCCTAAGGTGCTTGTGATTCGTGCGCTGCCAGTGCGCCTGAAGGCGGAAGCTGTGATGGCAAGGCCTCATAGCGCCAGAACTGCTCAATTGGGAGCCTGAACCGAGGTGCTCGCCAGACCGAGCGCGCGAGATAATAGATCATCTGAAGCCAGCGCTTTTGCGCCGCCAGCACCGATGCGCGCTCGACGTCAAGATAGGCTTCCAGTCTTCGTATGAGCTCAGGCGAGAGACAATTCGGACTAGTCCGGTGTGAATATTTGAGCTTCAAGTGGCGTGCGCTGTCCTCAAGGGCCGCAATGGAAGGCTTAGGTCCGGTTTCAACAACTGCAGCTAGACGCTTCCCCCACCCTTATCCTGCCTCCCGCGAGCACAAAGCGCAGGAACCAGTCCAGATCCTGGAGGCGGCGCAGCAACGGGTCGGAAAGGCCGACCCTTTGCATCGTTTCTTTGCGACACAGCATTGTGGATCCGGGCGCAAACCAGCATCCGCTCGCGAAGTCGATGGGGCGAGCACTTTCCTTCGGGATTCGCGCTTGCCGCAGACCGGTACGCCTATTGTCAACAATGAAGCCTGCCGCGTACGCTGTCATGGTGTCTTGCTCTGCCAAGAATTCTTTCTCGGCGAGTTCCAACCTGGGGCGCAACGTGTCGACAAGCCAGTAATCGTCAGAAGTCAAGGAAAGCAATCCACTCGCCCTTAGCTGCAGCGACGCCGACATCGCGCCACGCTCTCGCCCCCATTCGCTTTGTTGCGAATAAGTCGAACATTCGGATTTTCTACAATATCAGGCGGCAACCGGAACGGCGGATGGGAGCAGTCGTCGACAACGACGATTTCCGTGCTACCCACCTGCTGGGCGATCGCACTCCGCAGGGCGCGCTCACCAAGCTCTTGGCGATTGTAGACTGGGATGATGATTGTGACCCTGATCACGCTCGACTACATGCGTTGGTCAGCCTCGCTTCAATGCAACGACTGGTTGGCAAAGCTTGGGGAAGATACAGTCCGTACATTGACTTGGAGGGCTTCGATCTGACGTTGCGGTGGTGTCAGAGTATCGCTCTGCCCCGAGGCAAGACACAAGAGGGGGCTTCCCGCTTGCATGTGGATGAACGCGCGGCGTCGGCTCCCACGATGGCGAGCAACGTCAGATCTGCGGACTTTCTACGCCTCGCGCGTACACGTCGTCGAGCCGGACGATGTCGTCCTCGCCGAGATAGCTGCCGACCTGCACCTCGATCAGCTCGAGCGCGATCTTGCCCGGATTGGCCAGCCGATGGATGCTGCCGATCGGCACGTAGATCGATTCGTTCTCGTGCACGGTGCTGCACCTCGGCATTGACCGTGACTTCCGCCGTGCCGTGCACCACCACCCAGTGCTCGGCGCGATGGAAGTGCTTCTGCAGCGAGAGCTTCGCGCCCGGTTTGACCACGATGCGCTTGACCTGATAGCGCGTGCCGGTGTCGACGCTCTGGTAGTAGCCCCACGGCCGGTAGATGCGCCGGTGCTCGACCGCCTCGCGCCGGTTCTGGGTCTTGAGCTGCTCGACCAGCGCCTTGACGTCTTCGGCCTTGTCGCGCGCCGCGACCAGCACGGCGTCGGCGGTCGCGACCACGACCACGTCGTCGAGGCCGACGACGGTGGTCAGGATGGTCTCGTCGGAGCGCACCAGCGTGTTGCGGCTGTCGTGCACGATGGCCGGGCCATCGATGGCATTGCCGGTCGCGTCGTGCTCGAGAATGTCCCAGACCGCGTTCCAGCTGCCGACGTCGGACCAGCCGATGTCGGCCGGCACGACGGCGGCGAGCTTCGTGTGCTCCATCACCGCATAGTCGATCGACTTCTTGGGCGCGGACGCAAAGGGGGCCTCGGCGAGCCGCAGGAAATCGAGGTCGCGCGTCATCTGGGCAACCGCGCCCTTGGCGGCGGTCCGCCATCGCGGGCTCGAATCGCTCGATCTCGCCGAGCATCACGCTCGGCGCGGAACATGAAGTTGCCGCTGTTCCAGAGATAGCTGTCGGCAACATAGGTCGCGGCGGTCGCGGCGTCCGGCTTCTCCACGAAGGCCTCGACCGCGAGCGCGGCGGCGCCGTTGAGCTTGCGGCCGGGCCGGATGTAGCCGTAGTTGGTGGCGGGCCCGGTCGGGCTTGATGCCGAACGTGACGATGTGGCCGGCGGCCGCGATCTTTGCCGCCTCGCGGCAGGTGGCGAGAAATTCCTCCGGCTTGCGGACGACGTGAGTCGGCCGCGAGCACCAGCACCAGCGCCTGCGGGTCGCGCGTTGCCGCAAGTGCAGCCGCGACCGCGACGGCCGGACCGGAATCGCGGCGCGCGGGCTCGAGCACGATGTCGGCCTCGAGGCCGCATTCGCGCAGCTGCTCGGCCACGATGAAGCGGAAGTCCGCGTTGGTGATGACGATCGGACGTGCGAACAGCGCGGGATCGGAAACGCGCTCGAGCACCTGCTGGAACGTCGAGCGCGGCCCGATCAGCGGCACGAACTGCTTGGGCATGCTCTCGCGCGAAACCGGCCAAAGCCGCGTTCCAGCGCCGCCGCACATCAGGACGGGAATAATTGGTGAATCCATCGGGGCCATCTGGCAAAAATCGTTTAATGAGAGTGGCATGATTGCGCTTTAGCCTTCAATCTTTCACAACGGCCGGATGATGAAAATCCTCTACTTAGTTACCGAGGATTGGTTCTTCGCGTCACATTTCCTGCCCATGGCGCGAGCCGCCCGGGAGGCCGGCCTTGAGGTCGTCGTGGCGGCGCGTGTTCGTAACCATGCCGCAAAGCTTTCCGCTGAGGGTTTACGCGTTATTCCGCTCAACATCGAGCGCAAAAGTCTCGGTGTGCTCGAGGGCCTGCGCAACATCGTTCTGACCTATCGGATCGTGCGCACGGAGCGGCCGGACATCGTACACTGCATCGCGCTGAGGTCCATCGTGCTCGGAGGGCTTGCGGCCCGCCTAGCCGGGGCGCGCGCGCTGGTGCTTGCGCCGACCGGGCTTGGCCAATTGTGGATCGAGCGCGGCTTAGTGCCTCGCGCGGTGCGCTCCATCGTTCGCTTCGCCATTGCCCGTTTGCGCGGATCACGCACGCGTTTTGTGTTCGAGAACCGCGACGACCCGCGCGAGTTTGGGCTCAATCCGGCGGGCCCCGAAGTGACGATCGTGGGCGGCGCCGGTGTCGATCCCGCGGACTTCCCGGCCGTGCCGGAGCCCCCGTCGCCACCGGTAAAGGTTGCGGTGGTATCGCGCATGATTGCGGCCAAGGGCATTGCGGATGCGGTAGAGGCCGTGCGCCGCGCGCGGTCGCTTGGTGCGCCCCTCGAGCTGCACCTTTATGGCGCACCGGATCCTTCGAACCGGGACGCGATTTCCGATGAGCTGTTGCGGCGCTGGTCGAGCGAGCCGGGGATCACGTGGCATGGCCGCACCGACGATGTCGCGCGGGTCTGGCGCGAGCATCACTTGGCTCTGCTGCTCTCGTATTATCGCGAGGGTCTGCCGCGCACGCTGCTGGAGGCGGCCGCGGCCGGCCGGCCGATCATCACCACGGATGCCCCGGGCTGCCGCGAGCTCGTCCGCCATCGCCAGGAGGGCCTGCTGGTGCCGCCGCGCGACGTCGATGCGGCCGCCCGCGCGCTGGCCGAGCTTGCCGGCGATCCGGCACTGCGGCAGCGGCTCGGGATGGCGGCCTCCGCGCGAGTCAAGGAGGCCTTCACCGAGGAGGCGATCAAGCGGATGGTAGGCGGGCTTTATCGCGCGCTGTTGTTCTCGTAAGGCCGTGGAACCGCCTTAACGCTGAGGGCATTTGCGGCGATTTTGCTGTGCCGCGACAGCCTGGCGTTTGCTATAGAGGCGGCAAGCGAACACTTTGTGAAACGGTGATGCATGGCGATCAAGCTCTCGGATCTGAAGGTCAAGCTGTTCACCGACGGCGCCGACAAGGCGCAGATTGTCGAGATGGCGAAGCAGCGCTGGATCAGCGGCTTCACGACCAATCCATCGTTGCTCAAAAAAGCGGGCGTGCGCGACTATGCCGCCTATGCGCGCGACCTGGTTGCGGCCGTGCCCGACCGGCACATTTCCTTTGAGGTCTTCTCCGACGACATTCCGGAAATGGTCGCGCAGGCGCGTGTCATCACGACCTGGGGCCGCAATGTCCACGTCAAGCTGCCGGTGACGACGACGCGCGGCGAGCCGCTCTACGACGCCGTCAAGGCGCTCTCGCGCGACGGCGTCAAGATCAACATGACGGCGATCTTCACGCCCGATCAGGTCGCGCGCGCGGTCGAGGCGGTCGCGGGCGGCGCGCCGGCCTGCGTCTCGGTCTTTGCCGGGCGGCTCGCCGATTTCGGTGTCGACTATCGGCCGATCATGCAGGATGCGGTCGCGCGCGCCAGCAAGACCTCGAATGTCGAGATCATCTGGGCGTCGACGCGCGAGGTCTTCAATGTGGTCGAGGCCCATGCCATGGGCTGCCACATCATCACGGCGCCGGCCGATGTGCTCAAGAAGCTACCGGCGCTCGGCACCCGCTCTGACGCCGAGCTGTCGCTCGATGCGGTCAAGGCGTTCCGCGAGGATGCGCTGGCAGCCGGGCTCACGCTCGAGGTGCCGGCCTCGCGTGCGGCGGAGTAGTGTCCTCGGGCCTAGTTCTGTTTCAGGCCGGCGGCTGCGATCGCCTCGTCGAACAGCGGCTGCTCGCGCGCGATCTGGGCGGCGAACTCCTCAGGTGTCGTGCCATTCGGCGTGATCCCGAGGCTTTCCAATTGCGCGACGATCGCCGGGTCACGCGCCGCTGCGCCGACGAGGCCTGCGAGCTTGTTGACAATGGCGCGCGGCGTCGCAGCCGGGACCAGGAAGCCGTTCCAGGATGACAGCGCGAAGTTCGGAAAGGTCTCGCTGATCGTCGGCACGTTCGGGATCTGCTTCATGCGCTGATCGGTGGCGACGCCCAGCAGCTTGATCTTGCCGCTCTCGGCCTGCGGAATGAGCTCGGACGCATTGCCGAAATACATGTCGATCTGTCCGGCAACCAGCGCGGAGGTGGCGGGGCCGCCGCCGCTGAACG
The DNA here is from genome assembly GCA_963745515.1 of uncultured Alphaproteobacteria bacterium. GTDB lineage: Bacteria > Pseudomonadota > Alphaproteobacteria > Rhizobiales > Xanthobacteraceae > VAZQ01. The sequence goes on along the minus strand of CAVUXO010000001.1, from coordinate 425,067 downwards.
GGACATGCACGGAATCGAAGCCTGCACGCGCAACCAGCAGCGCGCCCGAGAGGTGGCCGATCGAGCCGACGCCGCCCGAGCCATAGTTGAGCTTGCGGCCTTTGCCGTAGGCGACAAACTCGGGCAGCGTCTTGACCGGGATTGTTGCATTGACCGCGAGAATGAAGGGCCCGGTTCCAAAGACGCTGACCGGCGCGAAGCTCTTGAGCGGGTCGTAGTTGACCTTCTGGATGCGCGGCACGACCGCGATCTGCGGCGCGGCGCCAAACAGCAGCGTGTGGCCGTCGGGCGCTGCCTGCGCCACGAAATTGGCCGCGATCGCGCCGCCTGCGCCAAGGCGATTCTCGACCACGAAGGTCTGCTTGAGCTCGGCCGCGAGCTTGTTGCTGGCCATGCGCGCCATCACGTCGGTGTTGCCGCCGGCTGCGAACGGCACGATGACGGTGACGGTCTTGCTCGGCCACTCCTGCGCCTGCGCGCCCGCGGGCAGCAGCGCGATCAGGGCTGTGCCAAGAGCGGCGCTGAGTGCAGCTCCAAGGCCCGTCCATCCAAGCAAAGTCTTTGACATGCTCGCTTACTCGTTTTGTTGCTGTTGTTGATGCGGTGTGCTGGTCAGATGATCGATGACTTCGGAGCTCGTCATCAGGTCCGCATATTTTTGTCCCATATCGAACAGGTTCGCTTCATGCGGCGCGATGGCGCGGTCCCCGACGCAATCGGTCACCACGATGGTGCGAAAATTGTAGCTCATGGAATTGACCACCGAGGCCCGCACGCAGCCCGACGTCGTGCAGCCGGTGACCAGGAGCGTGTCGACGCCCTTGCTGGCGAGCCAGCCGCTCAGGTCGGTGCCGAAGAAGGCCGAAGGCTGGGTCTTGCGAATAACGTATTCCTCGTTCAAGGGCTCGAGCTCCGGCACCACCTGGCTCGCAGGCGCATGTTCCGTCAGTGCTGCAAGTCCCGGTGCCTTGAGGCAGAAGACGCCGGCGTCCGAGCCATCCTCCGCGTAGACCACGCGGGTGAAGACGACCGGCAGCCGTTGCGCTCGCGCGCATTGCAGCAGCCCCTTGGTGCTTGCAATCGCTGTGCCAATATTGCCGCCGCCGAACAGCGCAGGATCGTTAAAGCCGTTAACGAAGTCGACGATCAGCAAAGCAGGGCTGCGGCCAAAACCGCTGCGGTTGCCGAAGCCCTGCTGCCGATAGACGTCAAGCTCGCCCATGAACCCGCCCAATGCGTCGTCCGCTCACGACTTCCAGTATTGGGAGAAGCGGGTCGCTACGATGTCGTCATAGGACACGTCCGTGTTCAACAGCCCCATGTGGCGCTGGAACTCGGTCATGCCGGCGACGAACTCGCGCGAGATCGACTGGGTCGTAGAACGGCAGATCGCGCTCGACGATATCGGCGATGAGTTCGGCCTCGCTCGCCGGGAACAGCTTGCGGCCGACCTTGGTGGCAAGGCTGACATCGGCCTTGAGCGCCTTCTGCGTCTTGACCAGCGCGCGCACGGCGGCCGCGACGGCCTCGGGATCGCGCTGCGATCACCGCGTCCGACGTGATGAGCGCCGGCATGGTGTAGTGGATCGCCTTGGGCGGTCCGTCGCCGCGCCGCGCGTCGATCACGATCGTGCCGGCGCCGCTGCGCACCGCGACCTCGGCGCCCATGCCGTTCGCCCAGAAGCCATCGATTGCACCCGCCTGCAGCGCCTTGGCAGCGCCGACGCCAAAATTCTTGGTCTCGCCCTCGCCGAGGAAAGCGCAGGGGCACCGGGCACGATTTTCACCTTGTCGCGCTCTTCATCGATGCCGGATTCGACCAGCATGCGCTTGAGTCCGAGGTCGACCAGCGGCGCGGCGCCGATATTCAATCCCTTGATGGCGTTGATGTCGCCCTTCTTGGCCTTGAGGTTCGAGCGCAGCACCAGGAACCAGTACATGTTCTGCGCGAGCGCGCCGAGGAGCTTGCCGCCCTTCCAGTTCGGGAACGCAAACGGCACGCTGTGAGCGGAGCCGCCGACGAAGTCGATGCCGCCGTCGCGCAGCACCTCGAGCGTCTTGTTCGACCGGATAGATCAGCTCGAGCGTCATATCGAGCCCCTCCTCCTTGAAGAAGCCGAGCTCGACCGCCGCTGCGGCCGGAAAGTAGGAATTGGAGATCAGATCGGGGATCGCAATCTTCATGCTCTTGTCTCTCTTGCTCGCGTGCGGGGTGATGTCTGTTGAATCTTAGGTGATCGCTGCGGCGCGACGAAAGCCTTCAATCATCGCGACGCGCAGCAGATAGGCTGCGAAGCTTCTCGCGGTCGGCGGCGATGCCGCGCAGCTCGTCGTGGAATTTCTCGCGCTCGCGCGGGTCCTTCTGCTCGATGTTCTTCTTGTTCTCGATGGTCTGGCGCTGCAGATAGTCCTGCGCCACGGTGCGGCGCTGGCGATCGTAGAGATCGAGCAAGCCTTCGCTCGGCACCGTCCCGGATGACCGCGGCGAGCTTGTCGGCGAGATTGAACGCGTCGTGCAAGCCGAAGTTCATTCCCATGCCGCCGAGCGGATTGTTGATATGCGCGGCATCGCCCGCGATCAGGAGCCGGCCGTCACGGTAGCACGAGGCAACGCGCTGATGCACATCGTAGAGATTGCGATGCATCACCTCGTAGCTCGCCGGCCTTGCGGTGGAAGCCCTGGATGCGCCGCTGCACCGCGCGTCTCCTCGAAGATCTCATCGACCGGCGCTCGCGGCATCGACCGGAAAGACGACGCGCCAGATGCCGCGCTCGTCGTAGCCCGGAACCTTGAACAGCGCGCACCATTCGTCAGGATCGGCGATGTAGTTGGTCAGCGCATAGCCGTGCGGCTCGAAGTCGTAGCGGGTGCTGAGCATCAGGAAACGCTCCTCGTAGGTGAAGCCCGAGAACTCCACCTGCATCGACTTGCGCACCTGGCTGCGTCCGCCATCGCAGCCGATCATCCAGTCGGCCGCGAAACGTCTTCTCGCCCGCCGGCGTCTCGACCGTCGCGGTCACACCGTCGCCGTCCTGCGTCGACCTGGGTGACGCGATGCTCCATCAGCACCGTCGCAGTTCGGGTGCTGCTTGAGCCGCTCGAGCAGGATGTCGCAGATCTTGTGCTGCTCGAGCATCAGCCGGAACGGGATAGGGCGTGTCGTCCGCGAGCGCGCCGAGATCGAAATCGGCCACCACGCCGGTGCGGCGGTCGCGATACTGATAGTTGCGCACGACATAGCCGCGCGCCAGCATGGCATCGGTCACGCCGACCGTGGCGAACAGCTCCAGCGTGGGCGGGTGGATCGTGCCGGCGCGCGGATCGTCGACGATCCGATCGCCGGCCTCCAGGACGGTGACCGGAATGCCGCGGCGCACGAGATTGAGCGCGGCGGTCAGGCCGACCGGGCCGGCGCCGGCGATCAGGACGGGGCGCGAGGATGGCGCTCTCTGGGTTGATGCCATTGCTTGAGATAGAGTGGTCTGGGGTAGAGTGCGAGCGGTTGACTGAGAGGAGAGGCGGGATGGACCAAGCCGTGAAACTGACCAAGGCGCAGGAGCCCTGGATCGGCGCGCGCGGCCGGATTGGCGTCATCATACCCTCCACCAATATCGGTGTGGAATATGACTGTCAGCGGATCATTCCGCCGGGCGTGACATGGCATTTCGCTCGCTTCTTCGTCGGCCCAGCCCGACCTGTCCAGTGACAACATGTTCCTGGCCTTCATCGAGGAGATCCGCAAGACCATTCCGGATGCCCTCCGCGACATCATGACCTGCGAGCCGAGCTACATCATGATGGGCATGTCGGCGGAGACCTTCTGGGGCGGCCTCGAGGGCAACGCCGAGTTCGAGGCACGGCTGCGCGAGGTGATCGGGCCCGCGATCGGGCTGACCAGCGGGGCCGCGGCGCTCAAGGCCGCGCTCGATGCGTTCGGGGCGAAGACGGTGGCGGCGCTCACGCCCTATCAGCCGGTCGGCGACGAGCAGGTGCGGCGCTTCCTGGAGGAATTGGGCTACCGCGTCACCAACGTGGTCGGCCTCAAATGCGACACCGCCACCTCGATCGCGCACACGCCGCCGCGCGAAGTGATCGACGTGGTGCTCAATGAGCTCGATGGCGACGATGTCGACGTGATCGTGCAGGCCGGCACCAACCTGTCGACGCAGGACATCTTCCCGGCGCTCGAGCTGCAACTCGGCAAGCCGGTGATCCCGATCAATATCGCGACCATCTGGCATGCGCTGCGTGCCCACGGCATCAGCGACAAGATATTCGGCCGCGGCTCGCTTCTCGAGCGGTTCTAGCGGCGGGCGGCATGACGACGCGCATTGATGATGTGTCTCGTGTCGGCCTCATGATGGTCGATCTGCAGAACGATTTCCTGCATCCGCGCGGGGCCTACGGGCGTGCGGGCTGCAGTGCACCGTCGATCGCGGCGCTGCCGGTGCGCATCGCGCCGCTTGTGCGCACGCTGCGGGCACGTGGCGGCTGGATCGTTGCGACCCAGTTCACGCTGGTGCCCGGGCGCAGCGGCGAGCCGTTCATCTCGCCGCATCTCAAAAAGCTGCGGCCGTTTCTCGGCAAGGGTGATTTCGTCCCGGGCAGCTGGGGCCATGCGGTCGTGGACGAGCTTGCGCCCGCCGACCTCGCAGTCGAAAAAGTTGCCTTCTCGGGCTTCTATATGACGCGGCTCGAATGGGTGCTGCGCGAAGCGGGCATCACGACGCTTGCCTTCTGCGGCATCGTCACCAATGGCGGCGTGGTGGCGACCTTGCGCGACGCGCATGTGCGCGGGTTCAACCTCATCCTGCTTGAAGATGGTTGCGCGGCTTTCTCTGATGACCTGCACCGCGCCACGATCACGTCGCTCGGCAGCGTCGCCGAGGTCATGTCGTGCGCACAATTCCAGGCGCTGATCGAAAGCAAATAAGTGTCAGGATTGCGCGGCCGCACGCTTGTCGGCGAAGCGCTTCTCGAGATGCGGCACCAGCCCGCCATCCGCGATCATCGCCAGCAGGAACGGCGGCAGCGGCACTGCCGAAAGTGTGATTCCGCGCGTCTTGTTGTCGACCACGCCGGTCGCCGCATCGACATGGACGAGATCGCCGGCGCTGATCCGCTCCACGTGCGTCGCACACCAGCACGGGCAGGCCGAGATTGAGCGCGTTGCGATAAAAGATGCCGCCAAACGAGCGCGCCAGCACGGCCGCGACACCGAGATGCTTGAGCGCTTCGGCCGCCTGCTCGCGCGAGGAGCCGATGCCGAAGCCCTTGCCGGCGACCACCACGTCGCCGGGCCGCACCGTGCTCGCAAAGCTCGGATCGACCGACTCCAGGCAATGGCTCGCAATGACCGCGATCGGATGCTTCATGTAGGCCGCCGGGCGCCAGCGCGTCGGTGTTGACGCTGTCGCCGAACACGAATGCGCGTCCATATTGCGGGGCGCTCATGACAGCATCTCGCGCGGATCGGTGATGCGACCTCGCACGGCGGACGCCGCGACCGTATAGGGCGAGCCGAGATAGATGCGCGCGCTCGATGGCCCCATGCGGCCCTTGAAGTTTCGCGCGATCGAGGAGATGCAGGTCACGTTCTCATCGAGCCCGCTGTTGTAGCCGGCGCACATGCCGCAGGCGTTCGGCAGGAGCTTCGCGCCGGCCGCGACCATGATCTCCAGGATGCCGTCGCGCGCCGCAGTCTCCTGATCGCGGCGCGAGGCCGGCGCCACCAGCAGAGCGACGCCGGCACTGACCTTGCGCCCTTTCAACACCTGCGCCGCCATGCGCAGGTCGGCGATCTTGGCGCCGGTGCAGGCGCCGATATGCGCGACATCGATTGGCACCGATTGGTGATCTGTCACGGCTGCCGCATTGGCCGGGCTGTGCGGGGCGGCGACCTGCGGCACCAGCGCGGCGGCATCGAAGCGATGCTGCTCGGTGGGCTTGGCATCGGCGTCCGATTTCCACTGGGCGATGTCGCCGGGCTCGGCGCCCGCCGCGCGAATGAATTGAGCCGTCGTCTCGTCAGGATCGATCAGGCCAGTCTGCCCGCCTAGCTCCGCGGTCATGTTGGCGAGCGTCATGCGCTCCTGCATGCCAAGCGCGCGAATGGCTTCGCCGCGGAAATGGACCGCCTGCGTCCGGCCGCCTTCCATGCCGAGCTTGGCGCACAGAAACAGCATGATGTCCTTGGCGACCACGCCCGCCGCGAGCCGGCCCGACCATTCGATCTCGATCGTCTCGGGCACCGCGAGCCAGATCTCACCGGTCGCGAGCACGCCCGCCATTTCGGTCGCGCCGACGCCGAACATGTAGGCCCCGAAGGCGCCGCCGGTGGGCGAGTGGCTGTCGCCGCCGACCACGAACATGCCGGGCCGCAGATGGCCGCGCTCCGGCAGCACCACATGGCAGATGCCTTCGCCGTCGTAGAAGCCGGCGAGCGGGTTCTCGGCCGCGAACTTGCGCGTGATCTCGCCGATGCGGCGCGTCTCGTCGTCGGTCGCCGGCACGTAGTGATCGCTGATGAGCACGACCTTGCCGGGATCCCACAGTCCGACGCCGAAGCGCTTGAGAATCGGCGCCACCCGCCGCGGCCCGCCGGAATCGTGGATCATCGCGAGATCGACCGCGCAGGTCACGATCTCGCCGGGCGTCACCTGGCTGCGACCCGCGGCTCGCGCCACGATCTTCTCGGCGAGCGTCATTCCCATAGCGCGATTCCCACGTGAGGCATCCGTTGGAGCAAGCGGCTTGGGCAGAGAGTGCTTATGAGCTGAGCTTGCACGCCCGGCAACAATGATAATACTACCGATCGTGCCGGGAAAATGCTCGTCTCAGCAGCATTGCGGCGCGACCCACGGGAACCCTATGGCACTCGATCAGGTCAACGGCCTCTCCGCTCGTCTTGATGACGCGGAGCGCGAGCGCGACATCGTGGTGGCGCCGGGCGTTTGCGATGCGCTGACTGCCGGCATCGCGGCTGCGGCAGGCTTCGACACGCTTTATCTCACGGGCGCCGGCATCGCTTATTGCCGGCTCGGCCGCCCCGACATCGGGCTCGTCTCGAGCACAGAGGTGGCCGAGACGATCGCGCTCATCCGTGATCGCGTGCCACTGTGCGCTGATCGTCGATGCCGATACCGGCTATGGCAATGCGCTCAATGTCCAGCGCACCGTGCGGCTGTTCGAGCGCGCGGGCGCGTCCGCGATCCAGCTCGAGGACCAGGTGTTTCCGAAGCGCTGCGGGCATCTCGCCGACAAGACCGTCATTCCGGCAGCCGAGATGGTCGGCAAGATCAAGGCCGCGGTCGATGCGCGGCAGTCGGCGGGTACGCTCATCGTCGGGCGCACCGATGCGGCGGCGGTCGAGGGCATGGACCGCGCCATCGAGCGCGGCCGCCTCTACGCCGAAGCGGGCGCCGATATTCTGTTCATCGAGGCGCCGCGCACGCGCGATGAGCTCTCCCGCGTGGCGCGAGCGCTCGGCAGCACGGCGCCCTTGCTCGCCAACATGGTGGAGGGCGGCAATACGCCGCTGCTCACATCCAAAGAATTGGCTGAGATCGGCTTTCGCCTGGTGATCTTTCCTGGTGGCATTGTGCGCGCCATGGCGCGCACCGCGCGCGACTACTATGCGAGCCTGAAGGCAGCCGGAACCAATGCGCCCTTCCAGGACCGGATGTTTGACCTCACCGAGCTCAACGAGATGCTCGGCACTGCGGAGATCCTGGCGAATGCGCGTTCGTATGAAGGCTGAAGCGTGTTCCGAGCTTTGCCGTTCGTCCCCGCGAAAGCGGGGACCCACGAACCTCGCCGGTCTCGTCCCCGCGCAGGCGGGGACCCATAACCACCAAGGTTTAGGTTATCGCTGGCCCTGCCACATAGCTTTGCTGCGGCGTATGGGTCCCCGCCTGCGCGGGGACGACAGGGGAGAGTCATTGCTTCACATTTTCTTTGTCTTTCGCAGGAATGAACGGAGTTTGCGGCTCGATTTCAGCAAAACATCGTTTGGCTTGCGTTGGATGACAGGTGTTGTGACGAGCCTTGCGCTCTCGCTCGCGGTCGCCACGCGCGCCCTCGCGCAACCCGATGCCTATCCGTCGCGGCCGATCACCATCCTGGTTCCGTTTGCGGCCGGCGGCAGCTCGGATGTGGTGATGCGGCTCGTCTCGAAGCGCGTGTCGGAAAGTCTCAACCAGACGATCGTGATCGAGAACCGGCCGGGCGGCAGCGGCAACGTGGCGGCGATGGCGGTGAAGAATGCGCCGCGCGACGGCTACCTGCTGATGATGGGGCACACCGGCAGCCACGCCATCAATGCCACGCTCTATACCGATCTGAAGTTCGATCCGGTCAAGGACTTCGCGCCGGTCGCGCCGCTCATCTCGTTCAACAACGTGCTGATCGTTCCCGAGAACAGCCGTGCCACGTCGGCGAAGGAACTGGTTGCGCTCGCCAAGTCGAAGCCGGACGGGCTTGTGCTACGGATCGCAGGGCGTCGGCACCGGCGGTCATCTGCTCGGGGTCATTCTCGCCAAGCAGACCGGCACCAAGCTCGTGCACGTGCCCTATCGCGGCGTCGCTCCCGCGGTCACCGACATGGTCGCGGGCCGGCTCGACATGATGTTCTCCTCCTACCTGACCGCGGCTCCGCATATCGAGAGCGGCAAGCTGCACATGCTGGCGATCGCGGGCTCCACGCGCCATCCGATCATGCCGAATGTGCCGACCATGGCGGAGGCGGGATTTCCCGGCGTGCAGATGGACCAGTGGTTCGGCCTGTTCGCGCCGGCCGGCACGCCCGAGCCGATCATCCGCAAGCTCAATGCGGAGTTCGTCAAGGCGCTCGAGAGCGATGAGGTGCGCAGCTCGCTGCTGCCGCAGGGCTCGATCATCATTCCGGGCAAGCCGGAGGATCTCGCCGCCATGGTGGCGCGCGACATCGTGCGGCTCGGCGAGGTCGTGAGGGAATCCGGCGCGAAGCCCGAATAGTCGCCGTCAGGCGATTGCGGCCGCGCGCGCCAGTCCTTCGAGCATCGAGGAGCGCCGCAGGAATTCGCGCAGCCGGTCGCGGTCGCGGGTGATCGCCTGCAGGTCGCGCAGCGTTGCGAGCCGCCGCTGCGGGATCGCGCTCGCGCATGCGGGCACGGTTGCGATCGGCCTGCGCCAGGATGTCCTCGCGCGCGATCGGACGGCGGCGGCGGTCGTAGAGCGTCGAGCCGATCCTCCGACGCGCCGTGCCGCAGCACGTCGACCAGCGCGGAGGCAAGCTCGAAGGCGTCGTGGATGCCGCCGTTGAGCCCCATGCCGCCGGCCGGCGTGTTGAGATGCGCGGCGTCGCCGGCGAGCAGCATGCGGCCGCGCCGATAGGTCTCGACCATCCGCATGTGCACCCGATAGGGCCGCTGCTCGGCGATGTCGTAGGTGACTGGTCGCGGCACGATCACCTGCAGGCTGGCATCGAGCGCCTGCGGCGTCATCTGCTCCTCGATCGGGATATTCTCGTCGGGATAGATCGACACCCGCCAGCGGCCGGGCACCTTGAGCAGGCTGAAATTGCCGTTCTGCTTCCAGCAATAGGAGACGTTTGAGATGCCTTCGAGATGCTCCTCGAACGGAAACAGCGTGGTGACGAGCAGCGTCGTCTCCGGATAGGTCAGCCCCTCGAACGCGAGCCCCATGCTTTGGCGGATCGTGCTGCGCGCGCCGTCGCATCCGACCACATAGCGCGCCCGCAGTTGTCTGCGGCCCGTCCGCCGTCGCAAGCTCGACCGTGACTGCGTCATCACCCTCACGCGCGGATTGGACGCTCGTTGCAAACTGCACCTCGCGCGAAGGGCGATGCGCTTGAGCTCATCGAGCAGCGCCTCGGACAGCTTCCATTGCTCGCATTGCAGCCGATAGGGATGCGGGTCTCATCCGCCAGCACCGATAGGTCAAACACGGCGCGGTCACCTGACGGATGCAGCCGGATCTGCCAGGTCGGGCATGGCAGCCCGCGCGCGATCAGCGTCGCCGTGATGCCAAGCGGCTCGAGCAAGTCGAGCGTCGGGGGATGGAAGGTCGAGGCGCGCAGATCGCGCACGATGTCGGCTTCGGCGTCGACGACCGTCACGGAGATCTCGTGGTCGCGCCAGCAAAAGCGCGAGGCACAAGCCGACGGGGCCGCCGCCGCTGATGATCACGTCGGCTGTCGGTCGGAGGGCTGATGATTGCGGGTGCGGCCGTGGCGGGAGATGACGGCGAAGGAGCCATTGCCCTATCCTACCATCAGACGCGTGAGAGGTTGAGAAGAATGGCGGTTGAATATGCCCCCAAGGGGCTGATCGGCGTGCTGACGCCGCAGGCCAACACGACCGTCGAGCCGGAATTCTGGATCATGCTGCCGCCGGGGGTGGCGATGATCAATGCGCGCATGACGAGCGACAAGATCGTCGCTTGAGGCGCGTCTGGTCGACTACTTCGACCAGATGGATCGCGCGGTCGAGCAGTTCGCCAATGCGCCGATCGGCGCCATCGCGCTCGGCACCACCGGGGCCTCCTATCTCGCCGGCATCGCGCGCGAAGCCGAGGTGGTGGCGGCCATTGGCCAACGCACCGGCGTGCCGCTGATCACGGCCGGGCTTGCTGTCGTGCTGGCGCTCAAGGACGCTCGGAGCGCGCCGCATCGGGCTTGTCTCGCCCTATCCGGAAGGCGTGACGCAGGCCTGCATCGGCTATTGGGAAGGGCATGGCCTCGACGGTCGACGGCGTTGTCCAGATCGCGACCCGCTCGGATCAATTCCATCCGATCTACTCGATCCCGGCCGCCAACGCGGAGCAGGGGCTCGATCAGCTTGCGGCCAAAAAGCTCGACGCGATCGTCATGCTCGGGACCGGCATGCCGACGCTTGAGCCGATCGTTCACCGGCCGAGCGTCGGCGGCGCGCCGGTCATGTCATGCATGCTCTGCCTGGCCTGGGCTTCGATCGATGCGGCGTGCAAACAGGCACCTGATCGTGCAGGCTCTGCTCGATTTCATCGCGGCGAAGGAGTGGGGCGCGCGGCTGCGACAACGTATGCGCGTGTAGACGTGGCGCTATGAAGGCGGCGCCGCACTCGCGACATACTTTGCCATGATTCCGACACGTGATTGTGAATTATTCCAGCGTTCTTGTGGGCCGCTACCAACCTACCGGCAACGACGTCGACGAACGATAAGAAAATTTCCCGGAGGGGCCGTTGGTCCCGTGGTGGCGGCAAACTGGAGCGTGGAATTCAACCGACTAGTGAATCGAATGGCTCGGAGCGTGATGAAGCGCGCCGTCGAGGTTCTGTGCGGCGCGAACGTCTGACCAGCCCGGGCCTGACGGATACCTTGGTGGAGGGGATGATGCGAGCGATCAAGGTCGATACGGCAATCGCCGTGGCGATTGGTTTTTTCTGCGTCAGCGCAGTGTCGGCGTTTGGCCAGCAACCGCCGCAGCCGCAGCAGGCGGCCTATCCGGCGGGCAAGGCCGTCGAGATGACGGTCATGTTTGGAGCCGGCAGCGCGGCCGACGTGACGGCGCGCTACCTCGCCGACGGCATGGCGAAGCGCCTGAACGTTCCGGTTCCGGTCGTCAATCGGACCGGCGGCGGCGGTGCCATCGGATACAGCCACGTCCAGAAGCAGAAGGCCGACGGCTATTCGATCATCTGGAACTCAAACTCGATCTCGACCACGTACCATTCCGGTACACTGCCGTTCGATTACAAGGCCTTTGAGGCTGTCGCGCGCGTGAGTGTCGAGACGCCCGTCATCGCGGTGCGCGCCGACTCGCCGTATATGACCCTGAAAGACTTGGTCGAGTATGCCAAGGCCAATCCCGGCAAGGTCCGCATCGGCAACTCCGGCACCAGCAGCCACACCCACTTCTCGGCGACGGCCCTGTTCGCCATCGGCGAAGCCAATGTCACCCATGTGCCGTTCGGCGAAGGGCAGGCGGTGGTCAATCTGCTCGGCAGCCGCATTGAAGGCATCGTCCAGCTTCCGGCGGCGGTGGTGCCGCACGTCAAGAGCGGCGATCTGCGCGTCCTCGCGGTGCTGGGCGGCAAGCGCGATCCGATCTTCCCGGATGTCGTGACGGCGACCGAAGCCGGCTACTCGGTCGCGCTCGACATGTGGCGCGGCATTGCGGCGCCCAAGGGCACATCCAAGGCGGTCGTGACCAGGCTGCAGAATGCGATCAAGCAGACCGTCGAGTTGCAACCGTTCGGTGATGCCGGCAAGGCGATCGGCTTTACGCCGGCCTATCTCAGCTCCGACGATTTCGGCAAACTGATCGCGCGCGATGATGCCAAGCTCGCGCAGGTGATGACCGATCTGGGCCTGAAGAAGAAGTAACAACAGCCTGATCCATGCGTGCGGTCGAGGCGGGCGCGGTCAGGCGCCCGCGCCGGCCGTATGCGCGCGATCAGAGAGTGCGATCAACAAGTTTGCTCAAGACGTGATCGGAGAATGCGGCATGGCCGATCCGGCCTCGGTGACCGATCACGCGAGTGCGCCTCAGGATGCTGCTGCGCAGGAGCACGTCTCGCCAGCGCCTGGGTCGCACAGGTCCGTACTCCCGCGCGTGATCGGATCCCGCCGGGGCGGCTTGCTGGCGGCGGGCGCACTTGCGCTCACTGGTCTCATTTTCGCCTGGCAGGCCTCGCTCCTGGATCTCGGCCACATCGGGTTGCCTGGGCCTGGATTCTTTCCGCTGGTGCTCGGTGGTCTGCTGGTTGTTCTCGCGGCCTTGATCGCGATCGAGGGCCGGCTTGCTTCGTTCAAGGACGAGCCGCTCGAGTTCGGTCACCCTCAGGTGCTGATCACGTTCGCGGCCTTGCTGGCAGTGCCGCTTCTGTTTGAGCTCGTCGGGGCCTACATCACGCTCGGCCTCCTGAGCGCGGTGCTGCTGGTGCTCATCGCCCGCGTCTCTGTGCTGCTGGCCATCGTGTGCTCTGCTGTCGGCATGGCGGCGTGCTGGTATGTATTCGGGGAGCTGCTCGGCGTCCGGCTCCCGATCGGCCCGTTCTGAAGGTCCACTCTGAAGGTCCTCGATGACTGGTTTCGAGCAACTCGTTCGCGGCTTCTCGGTCGCCTTGTCCTGGAAGGGCCTCCTGTATTGTTTCATTGGCTGCCTGTGGGGCACCGTCGTCGGGGTTCTGCCGGGGCTCGGGCCGCTTGCCGGCATGACGCTGCTGCTGCCGCTGACATTCGGCCTCGATCCGACCATCGGCATCATCATGCTCACCGGCATCTTCTACGGCGCCATGTATGGCGGATCGACCACCTCGATCCTGGTGCGCATTCCGGGCGAGGCGGCGTCCGTCGTCACCTGCATCGATGGCTACGAGATGGCGCGGCAGGGACGCGCAGGGCCGGCCTTGATGATCTCGGCGGTCGGCAGCTTCATCGGCGGCACCGTGTCGGTGCTCGGCCTGATGTTCATCGCGCCGCCGCTCGCGAAGCTGATGATCGCGATCGGACCCTCGGTGGAAGTGGTGCTGATGCTATTGGCGCTCAGCGTCATCTCGATCGTGTCGGCGGGCTCGCGCATCAAGACTGTGACGATGGTTGTGCTCGGTCTGCTGCTCGGGACGATTGGCCTCGACAATCTCACTGCCGCTCCGAGATTTACGTTCGGCAGCCCCGAGCTCTCAGGCGGCCTGTCGTTCGCGGCGCTGGCAATCGGCTTGTTCGGCCTTTCCGAGATTCTGCTCAATCTGGAGAAGACGGAGATGATCCGAGCGATCCAGCCGAAGCTGCGTGATCTCATTCCGCGCTGGAACGACGTGCGCGATTCCGCGCCCGCCATCGGGCGCGGATCGGTGATTGGATTCATCTTCGGAATTATTCCTGGCGTCAGCCACGTCGTGTCGACGTTCGTGTCCTACGCAGTAGAGAAAAGACTCTCGAAACATCCTGAGCAATTCGGCAAAGGCGCGATTGCGGGTGTTGCCGGCCCCGAGACCGCGAACAACGCGGTCACCGGCACTGCGATGATTCCGCTTCTGGCTCTCGGCATTCCGTCGATTCCGGCAACGGCGCTGCTGCTTTCGGCGCTCACCATTCACGGCGTGCAGCCGGGTCCGCTGCTGCTCACGGATCGGCCCGACGTGTTCTGGGGGCTCGTGGCCAGCATGTATATCGGCAACATCATTCTGTTGCTGCTGAACCTGCCGCTCGTCGGCATCTTTGTGAACCTGCTGCGAATTCCTTATCAGTGGCTTGTCGTGGCGATCCTGGTGATCTCGATCATCGGCGTCTACAGCGTGAATTCGTCGGTGATCGACATCTGGATCATGGTTGTCTCCGGCGGCATTGGCTATCTGCTGCGCAAGCTCGGCTACGAGATGGCGCCGCTTTTGCTGGCGCTCGTTCTGGGTGATCGGCTCGAGGCCAGCTTCCGGCTCGCACTGACGATGTCGGGTGGCAGCTATGCTACCTTCTTGGATACCGCATCGGTTGTGGTGCTAGGGTCCGTGCTCGGTCTGCTGCTGCTCGTGCAGGGGCTTGCCTGGGTGTTCGGCTATCGCAAGTCGTTTACCGACGAGGCGGAACGCACATAGAGTATTATTCTATCTGAATCAGGGATTTGAGCTGCCTCCATCCTGTCTAGGTAATAAAGTAGTGCAATCGGGTCATTTATTGCTGGTATTGCGCCCCATATTAACCATAAATAGAAACTTAAAAATCTAGACCGCGTTTATTTAATGGGCGAGTAACAAGTAGGGCTGTCCACCACAATTTTGTCCGAGCCTGGAGTTTAGGCTCTGTTGCTCGCGTTCGGGGAGGGAGTGGGATGCGTATCCTGTCGTTGCGTAGTGCACTGGGTTTGAGCTTCGCGCTCCTATCTCATACCGCGGTTGGTTTGTTCGGTGCAGGGGTCTCGCCTGCACTAGCCCAGGCCATTCCCAAATCGATCGAAGCAGCCGGGCCTGATACAGAGCTCAAGAACCGCAAGAATAACTGGACGGTGGGTGTAGCGGGCGGACAGATGTCCGGCAGCTACATGACATTTGCGGACGAGCTCGGGCAGGTTCTCGATCAAGGGGACGAACTGCGGATCATACCGATGGTCACGTATGGAGCAGCGTCGAATATGGACGACCTGCTCTATCTGCGCGGTGTCGACATCGCGGTGACCCAATCGGATGTGTTCGAGTATTTCCGCACGCAACGTAAGACGCCAAATCTCGATCAACGCGTCAACTACATCATCCGTCTTCCGGTGTCGGAACTGCATATCCTTGCGCGCAAGGAGATCCGTAGCATCGAGGATCTGCGCGGCAAGAAGGTCAGCTTCGGGCCACAAGGCGCCGGATCGAGCCTGACCGGCAGCATCGTGTTCCAGCGCCTCGGCATCAAGGCCGAGCAATTGTTCCTCGACAACCCGTCGGCCATGCAAAAGCTCGCTTCGGGTGAGATTGCCGCGGTGATGCGTCAGGTCGGAAAGCCGATCGACGTCTTCGCAAAGATGCCGAAGGATTCACCGTACCATTTTGTGCCGATCCCGTTCTCCAAGACGTTCGCCGACTACTACACGATCGGTGAATTCACCAGCAAGGACTACCCGGGGCTCGTACCGGAGGGGACCTCGGTCGATACGATTGCGGTTCCCGCGGTGCTCGCCGTGTTCAACTGGCCGAAGGGTCATGATCGCTACCGCCGGGTCGCGCGCATGGTCGAGTTGATGTTCACCAACTGGGAGAAGTTCCGGCAGCCGCCACGTCATCCGAAGTGGCGCGATGTCAATCTGGCAGCGACGGTTCCGGGGTGGACCCGTTGGAGCGTTGCAGAGGAGATGCTGCGGAAGGTACGGCCGGAGGAAGCTGGTGCGGATCCGAAGGTCGCAAGCGGTGACTTCGCGACATTCCTGCGCTCCTCGGGAGCGACCAACGCGAACTTGACTGCGGAACAACGCGACAAGCTGTTCCGTGAATACATGCAATGGCAGGCGGCAAGAGGGGTAGGGGCGCGACCGCAGCAATCACAGCAGCAGCCGCGTTGATAGGCTAGGGCGGGGGCGAGTCACTCCGGCCGGAGTGCCGGAGTCGGATCGATCTCGTGAATTGACGTTGGAGGAAGGCGGAAGCGGCGGACGGCGCGCGCCGGAAGCCCAGTGGGAGTGTCGGTTCATGAGTAATTCTCCAACCAAGCCCTTTGGGGGCGGCCGCGGCGATGGCGAGTCAGTTCGCTCGCCGTATGCACCCAAGAGAAATCGTGCAAACTCCGATCCCGCGCAGGGTGGCAATGAGGATCCGCCGCCACCTCGGTTTCTGGTGTCATCGCGCGACGAAGAGCGTGAGCCGGATCTGACCAATTTTACCGACAGCTCCCTGCAGTTCCGGGAATCGCCAGTCCCGCAAAGCACGCGCCGGTCTCCCTTGAGCGAGCGCCGCTCCACCTATTCAACGGCCGAGCACGCTCGAGCGGAGTTGGGCGACGACATCGATTTGCAGCGTCTGGAAGAAAGCGTGCGCCGGCTGCAGCGTGAGGCTGCCGTCAGCCGGTTGCGCCCGCCCACGGACGAGCAGCCGGCGGATCATCCCGGGGATGCCAGAGTCCAGCGCCGGCGCGCGGATACCTACATCGACGGATACCGGGTGCCGCCTTCGTTGCAGCCCGAGGTTCTGACGCCGCCGGCCGAGTACAGAGAGGGCAACGGCCGGCTGTGGACCGTCCTGAGCATGCTGATCGCAAGCGCAGTGGCGGCTCCGATCGCCTACTACTTTGCGGCGGGCGGCTCGTCCTCATCGAACGACCAGAGGCTGGCATCGGCCGAGTCGAGGCCGACTGTCGAGACGTTGACTGTCACGGCACCGACAATCCCGGCACGCCCGCCACGGACACAAGAGCGCGTCGACGTGGCCGCGGTGCCGGAGGCTCCTCCGCCAGTCACAACGGTTCCCAGGCGTACGCAGGGCGCGCAAGCGCCTGCGCCGCAGCCGCCCGCTGCACAACCGCCAGCGCCACAGCCGCCAGCACAGAGGGTTGAACGCGCTCCGCCGCCGGTGCAGACCGTTGAGCGGACACCGCCTGCGCAGCGCACGCCACCTGCACAGAGCGTTGAGCGAGCAGCGCCGCCAGCTCCCGCCCCCATCATCGAGCGGGCGCCGCCGCCTCAGGTGGCCGAGCGAGCCCCGCAACCGACGCGGACGCTTGATGCGGGAGAGGTTGATGTTCTGGTCAAGCAGGGCCAGCAGTTCGTGGCGGCGGGTGACTTCGTCACCGCCAGGCTTGTCTTCCAGCGTGCGGCTGAAGCCGGCAATGCGGCCGCAGCCCTGGCATTGGGCGCCTCCTACGATCCAGTCGTGCTGTCGCGGCTGGGAGTGCGTGGTGTTGACGCCGACGTGGGCAAGGCACGCTCCTGGTATCAAAAGGCCAAGGAGTTTGGTGCTCCTGACGCAGACCGCCGTCTGAGCACACTGGCCAATCGTTAGAGCATGATCCCGAAAAGTGGAAGCCGGTTTTCGGAAAAGATCATGCTCAAACAAAAAGTTAGACTTTGATCCAATTCAATCTAATCGGATCAAAGTATAGAAAAAGTCCTGCAACATTTGTGGACGTGAAGCTGAGGGGCGCGAAGCCCTTCAGTTTGCTTGTGGGTGCCGGGTGGACGCTCGGCCAACACGAGCCGGATCATCAGCAGGCGCGCAGGTCGGCATTGTATTCGGCATTGTATCTCGAGTAGCGCCTTGCTTCGACGCTTTGCGATCTGCCGCGTCAGGCAAGGACCCTGTCTGTTGCACGCACGTTTCGGCGCGCGCCTGCTCGTCCTTGCTCCCGCCTTCGGCGACTGTTCGCTCACTTGGTGTGAGCATCGAATACCCAATGACGGCGGCGGCAAGCAATGCATAGACAGCGAACACGCCTCGGCGCCAGCTCGACAGCACATCACGCTCTGCCGGTGAGAGCAGGTGATGAATGCGTGGTCGCATGACAATCTCTCCAGTGAGAAGCTCGGGGTGTGATGAGGCTGAGGTGACGCTGTCGTCGCGCCGGGGCGGCCGACAGTCAGGCAAACGTAGGTGAGGCATTGGCCTGGTCTCGCGAATCCGGGCTGGGAAGCGACAGGTCGGAGCGGACGCTGCTCAACGCTGCCGTGGCGCGCCGGGCGGCCAATGGTCGAAACCTGGAATGCCGCCTGGTGCCTTTGGGTCCTGGTCAAACTCGACGTAGCCCCAGGCGAAGTTGCCGGGGTCTTGCGCGTTGGACGAATTGGAATCCGAAGCGGGTGTGGCGCTCGGCGTCGTGTGCTGAGTTTCGGCCGGATGAGAAATCTGCGCCGCTACCGACATGATCAGGGCTCCGGCCAGAAACACAGCAAGGGTGAGCGCCGCCGCGATCCAGCGCCAGCCGATTTGTTCTTGCGCGAGCTTGGTCGTCTTCATGACCCCTCCCAAAGTGCAGCAGTCCGATGTGCCGACGGCTCTCGTTGAACCGTGGCGACGCGGATAGTGCGTGTGGAGGAGGATGCGGAGAATCAGCCTGAGGTCTTGGCGCTGAAGTCTTGGCGCGGAAATAGCCTATGGGGGTCACTCGATCGAATCCCCGCGCTGGCGCGGATTCTCATGATGATCGCTGCGCGAGCGATCGAGTCCTTTGGTCTTGGGACTGAGGTATCACGACGGACGGAGCCCGCCGCTCTCAGCGAATCAGCATCCGCTGAGCGGCCGCATCGGGGAGCGCCAGCCTTCGAGCTTGAAGGCGAAGTAGGTGCGCGCCGTCGTCGGTCCGGTCGGGGCTTCGAAGCTGCCGAGCGGCTCGACGCTCGTAAATTGCACGTTAAGCCGGGCCGGGGAGGCGCAACGGCTGACGAACAGGATCGGCAATGGCGCAGCCTCGCTGAGCGCGCGGGTGAGGTCGAACTGGTGATCGGGCTCCGTCGTGTGCGGCCACGACAGCACCTGCTCAGGCTGATCGCGCCAGTAGTAGGAAAGCGAGGCAACGTCGTCGCGTGCGTCGCCCACGATGGTGTGCGCGCCGGCCTGCCGCGCGAGTGCGCCCGCGCGCTCACCGAGCGCGCGCCAGCCGAGTGTGCGGTGATAGAGGTCGCCATTGGCGAGCCCAGGCAGGTTGAGCCGCGTGGCGAGCGTGTCGCCGGTCAGCAGCGCTGCCTGCGCGACGACCCCGATGGCGAGGCTTGCGGCGAGCCACTTCCAGGCCCTGCCATGCACCAGGATCGCGACCACGACCACCGCGGCGGAAATGAAGGCGGGTGCTGCCCAGTTCGCCAATGCTCGGGTCACAAAGCCCGTGGCCGTGACGAGCACGAGCGGCGGCAACGCGAAGACGAGCATCAGCCGGTCCTCGCTGACTCATGAGCTGAAGCGCCCGAAGGCCCTCAGCAGCACGGCGAACACGATCGGCCCGAACACGATGAACTGGGCGGCGATGAACTCCAGTCCCTTGAGCGGATTGAACGCGATGCCGCCGCCCTGGATGTTGTCGCCGGTGTGGCGGAAGGTGGCGAGCCCGTTGTCGATGTTCCAGAGAATATTCGGCGCGATGATGATGAGAGCAATCGGCAGTGCGAGCCAGAGCGACGGGCTACGCATGAGCATTCGCGCGTCGCGGTCGATCACCGTCGCGATCGCCACTCCGAGCAGGAAGTAGATCATCGCATACTTGGCAAGGAGGCCGAGGCCGAGCGCGACGCCGAGCACGACGCTCCAGCGCAGATCCGCCGCCATAGAGCAGCTTCACGTAGGCGAGCAGCGCCAGCGCCCAGAAGAACAACAGCGGCACGTCGGTCGAGATGATGCGCGCCGAGAATGCGGTTCCGGTCGCAAGCGCGATCGTGAGCGCGGCGTAGAACGCGATCCTGCTGTCGTAGAGCGCTCGCGCTGTCGCATAGACGAGCAGGCTGGTGCCGAAATAGAGGAGCGGCGCCGGCGCCCGAATGCAGGCCTCCGAGCTGCCGCAGACGCGCTCGGCCAGCGCGATGGTCCAGGCCAACAGGGGCGGCTTGGAGAAATAGCCGAACGCCGGCTCGCGCGACCAGGCCCAGTATTGCGCCTCGTCAAAGAACAGGTCGACGCTCGAGAACGAGAGGCCGATGAGGCGGACGAGGGTGAGGATGGCCAGAAGACCGACCGCAAGACCAAGTCCGGGCACCAGCGTTCGCGACCGCTCACCAGTTTCCGACAAAGACGTCATCACGCGTCCTGCAAGGAAGGAGGATTGTACGCCTGCGCGCCCATCAGGCTTCCTACAACAGATACTGTCAGCGCGGCTAGAACCCCCCAAACCGCTTGGCACTTCACGCAATCATGGCCTTGCAGCGGCCGTTTATGCCTTGAATCTCAGGCAAGGATTGCGTGGTAAATTTGCGCATGGAACTTCCCCTGTGGTGCGTGGGCAACGGCGAAATACCGACTCAGTCCTCCACTGATTCTACGTCGCGTCCTTGTCATACCTTTGTAACGCTCTGATAGAAAACGTGTTTTCAGGAGGCTCTCCATTCCAATCGCCAAGCGACAGGCGGCCATGCTAGGGGAGATGAGTTTGGTTTTTGGGGCAGTTGGGGACGTCGCGTGGATATGGTTCACTCCGCGAAAGACGGCGCGGAAGGCCTGCTACGCGTCGGGGTTGTCGGCGTCGGTGTCATGGGAAGCAACCACGCCCGCGTGCTGGCCGATCTGGCCGGGGTCAAGCTCGCCGGCATCGTCGATCCCGACCGCAAGCAGCGCGATTTCGTCTCCAATGCGCTCGGCTGCCCTGGCTACGGTGACATCGAGGGACTGTTGGCGGCCGGCATCGATGCGCTGACCATTGCGGCGCCGACCCACCTGCACCGCGACCTGGCGATCGCCGCGATCGAGCGCGGCGTGCATGTGATGGTGGAGAAGCCGATCGCCTCGTCGGTCGAGGAAGGCAACGCCATCATCGCGGCGGCGCGCCGCAAGGACGTCACCCTGATGGTCGGCCATGTCGAGCGCTTCAATCCGGCGGTCGAGGCGATCAAGGATGCGATCCGCGACGAGGATATCCTGTCGATCGCCATCACCCGGGTCGGCCCGTTCCCGCCGCGCATGTCGAATGTCGGCGTCGTCATCGATCTCGCGGTGCACGACATCGACCTGATCCGCTGGTTCACCGATTCCGAGATCGTCGAGGTGCAGCCGCAGCTTTCGAGCGCGATCGCGGAGCGCGAGGACATCGCGCTGCTGCAGTTCCGCACCGCTTCGGGCGTGCTCGCGCACATCAACACCAACTGGATCACCCCGTTCAAGGCGCGCAACGTCACGGTGGCCACCCGCAACAAGTACGTCATGGGCGATCTGCTGACCCGGCAGGTCACCGAATGCTTCGGCTTCCAGCCGGACGGCAGCTATTCGATGCGGCATCTCTCGGTCGGTCATTCCGAGCCGCTGCGCGCGGAGCTGCAGGCCTTCGTCAGCGCGGTCGTCAGCGGCAAGCGGCCTGCGGTCACCGGCGAGGAGGGCGTGGCCGGGCTTGAAATCGCGATCCGCTGCCTGCAGAACACGTCGGTGACGAGCGCGGCGCGCCGCGACGCGCCCGCGCCGCGCTGACCGGCTGGCGACCGCTCACGACAGTACGAATTGACAGTGCGATGAACCAGCATGCCCGCGTCTCGACTGCGCCCATTCCTTTCATCGACGTGGCCGCCCAGCGCCGGCGGCTGGGTCGCGCGATCGACGACGCGGTCGCGCGCGTGCTCGATCACTGCCAGTTCATCATGGGGCCGGAGGTGCGCGCGGCCGAAGCCGACCTGGCCGCGTTCTGCGGTGCCCGCCATGCCATCACCTGCGCCAGCGGCACCGACGCGCTTGTGCTGCCGCTGATGGCGAAGGGGATCGGGCCAGGCGACGCCGTCATCTGCCCGGGCTTCACCTTTCACGCCACCGCCGAGGTGGTCGCGCTGCGTCGGCGCAACGCCGGTGTTCGCGGACGTTGAGGACGACAGCTTCAACCTCGATCCGAAAAGCGTCGAGCGCGCCGTCGCGACCGCGCGCCGGCTCGGGCTCGAAGCTCAAGGCCGTCATCCCGGTCGACCTGTTCGGCCAGCCGGCCGACTATGCCGCGATCGGCGAGATCGCGCGTGCCGAGAACCTGTTCGTGCTCGGCGATGCCGCGCAGTCCTTCGGCGCGACGCTGCGCAATCGGGCCGTCGGCACGCTTGCGCGACGCGACGGCGACGAGCTTCTTTCCGGCGAAGCCGCTCGGCGTCTATGGCGACGGCGGCGCGGTGTTCACCGACGACGATGAGCTTGCCGAAGTCATCCGCAGCCTGCGCGTCCATGGCGAAGGCCGCGAGAAATACGACTGCGTGCGCATCGGCCTCAACGGCCGGTTCGACACCATCCAGGCGGCGGTGCTGATCGAGAAGCTCAAGATCTTCCCCGACGAGATCGCCGCGCGCGACCGCATCGCGCGCCGCTATTCGGCCGCGCTCGCCGACGTCACGACGGTTCCGCGCGTGGGCGAGGGCATGACCTCGGTGTGGGCGCAGTACACGCATTCGGCTGCCGCGCGGGCAGCGCGACGCGTTCGCGACCGCGCTCAAGGCGCAGGGCATCCCGACCGCGATCCATTATCCGAAGCCGGTGCACCGCCAGGCGGCCTATCGCGGCTTCCCGGTCGCCGACGGCGGCCTGCCGGTGAGCGAGCGGCTGGCCGACGAGGTGATCAGCCTGCCGATGCACGCCTATCTCGACGAGCCGACCCAGGACCGCATCATCGAGGCGGTGCGGCGGGCGCTGGCTGGGTAAGCGCGTAGCCGTGATGGGCATAGCGCGTCCGAGCGCTATGGCGCATCCGGGTGGCCGTCGCATGACGCATTCACTTCGTCATGCGGCACGGAGCTGATGATCGGACGCATCTTCACCGTCGGCGGCTTCACGCTGCTGTCGCGCATCACCGGCTTTGCGCGCGACATCGTGCTCGCGGCGGTGCTGGGCGCCGGGCCGATCGCCGATGCGTTCTTCGTGGCGCTGCGGCTGCCCAATCATTTCCGCGCGATCTTCGCGGAGGGCGCCTTCAACGCCGCCTTCGTGCCGGCCTATGCGCGCATCCGCGAGCAGCGCGGTGCCGACACGTCGGGTCTGTTTGCGCGATCGCGTGTTCACGCTGCTGCTGCTGAGCCAGGTCGTGCTGCTGGCGATCGCGCTCGCCTTCACGCCGGCGGTGATCGCGCTGCTGGCGCCGGGCTTTGCGGAGGATCCCGGCCGCTTCGCGCTCGCGGTCGATCTCACGCGCATCACCTTTCCCTATCTGCTGCTGGTCTCGGTGGTGACGCTCTATGGCGGCATCCTCAATGCGCTCGGCCGCTTCGCGAGCCGCGGCCGCGGCGCCGATCCTGCTCAATCTGTCGATCATGGCGGCGCTCGCGCTGGCGTGGTTCTTTCCGAGCGCCGGGCATGCGGCGGCCTGGGGCGTGCTGATCGCCGGCTGTCTCGAGGTGCTGCTGCTCGCCGCCGACGTGACGCGGCAGGGCGTGCTGCCGGCGTTCCGCTGGCCGCGCCTCGACGAGGAGCTCAAGCTCTTCCTCAAGAGGTTCGGGCCGGCGACGCTCGGATCGGCCGGCACCCAGATCGCGCTGTTCGCCGACACCATCATCGCGAGCTTTCTCGCCACCGGCGCGCTGTCGGCGCTCTACTATGCCGACCGGCTCAACCAGCTGCCGATCGGCGTGATCGGCATTGCGGTCGGGACCGTGCTGCTGCCGGAGATGGCGAGACGGCTCGCGGCCGGCGACGAGGCCGGCGCGCGCCATGCGCAGAACCGCGCGGTCGAGCTGACGCTGCTGCTGTCGGTGCCCTGCCTGGTCGCGTTCCTGCTGGTGCCGGACCTGATCATGCGCGCGCTGTTCATGCGCGGCGCCTTCACCACGGCGGACGCGCAGGCGGCCGCGGCGACGCTTGCGGCCTATGCGATCGGGCTGCTGCCGTTCGTGCTGCATGCGCAGCGCGACCGTCACCTTCCTGGCGCGCGGCGACACCGTGACGCCGGTGAAGGCGCTGGCCGTCTCGGTCGCCGTCAATGTCGCGCTCAAGATCGCGCTGATGGGGCCGCTCGCGCAGGTCGGGCTGGCGCTTGCGACCTCGATCGGCGCCTGGGTCAATCTGGCCTGCTGCTGTCTGGTTTGCGGCGCGGCAGCGCCTGATCGTGCTCGATGCCCGGCTGGTGCGTGCGCTCTGGCGGCTTGCGATTGCGGCGGTCGCGCTTGCGCGTGGCGCTCTGGCTTGCGCAGGCGCCGGTCGCGGCGCTGTTCTCGCAGTGGACGCGGCTGCGCGACGAGGCGACGCTGGCGACGCTCGCCGTGCTCGGCGCCATCGTCTATGGCGGCAGCGTGCTGGCGCTGTTCGGGCGCGACTGGCTCGCGCTGTTCCGCCGCCGGGCCGCGCACGGCTCGCCGGCTGACCTCGACCGATCAGCGTCGACGCGACGCGCGTCCGGTCGCGGTCTCTGGCGCTTCCGCCTGACGCGGCGCGGCGAGCTGCAGCGCCTTGGCCGGGATCGATCAGGCCGGCGCCGAACTGGTCATTCGGCCCGAGCTTCTTGGCGCTCGCCGTCAGGATGCGGCGCACGTCGGCGGGCGTGAGCTTCGGATTGCGCTCCAGCATCAGCGCCACGATGCCGCTGACATGCGCGGTCGCGACCGACGTGCCGGTCGTCATCTGGTAGGTGCCTTCCGGCGCCGGCACCAGGATGTCGACGCCGGGCGCCGCGATCGCGATGTAGCTGCCGCGGTTGGCGCCGGTGAACAGCTTGTCGTCGATGTCGGTCGCGGTGACCGCGATGACGTGCTTGTCGGCGGCCGGGAACAGCGGCGGCGACTTCGGCCCGGCATTGCCGGCCGCCGCGATCAGGATCACGCCCTTGTCGTAGGCGGCCTTGAGCGCGCGCTCGAGCGTGGGATCGCGCGGGCCGGCGAAGCTCATGTTGACGATGCGCACGCCGTTGTTCACGGCGTAGTCGAGCCCCTTGAGGATGTTGAAGGTCGTGCTCTCCGCGCTCGCGGCCTTGGTGGAGAAGGCGCGGATCGCGAGCAGCCGCGCGCCCGGCGCGATGCCGAGCAGCCGGCGGTGCGAGGCGATCGCGCCCGCCATGCCGGTGCCGTGCGGGTGCGGCTTCTCCTCGACGCCGGTGGCGTCGTAGCGGTCGATCACGGTGCCTTCGAGATCGGGATGGCTGGCGTCGATCTCGGAATCGATCACCGCGATCGGGATGTTGGTTGCGCGCGTGCGGCGGAGGATGTCGCCCATCTTGAGCTTCTGCAGCACGTATTGCCCGGAATCGCCCTGCATGCGATCGCCCGCGCAGATCCTGCCCGAGCGTGTAGATGTAGTTCGCCTGACCGGCGACGAAGATGCGGTTGCTGGCGAGCGCGCGGATGGTGTTGGCGATGCTCTGACCGCCTGTCAATGTGCAGCCGGTGGATCGCAGTGTTGATGCTGGTGAGGCACTGCGAGCTGAGCACGGTCAACTGCAGGCGCGTCAGCGCTGTCGTTCAGCGTCTGCTGCGGCGTATTGCACGGCAGCTGGATCACCACCTCATCCTGCACGAGGCGGGTTTCTTCGGCCGGCGGCAGGTAGAAGTAGCGGCCGGCGCCGACGTCGAGCCGGGTCGGATTGTTGATGCTCGCAACGGCCGGCGCACCCGGACCGGACTGCGTCTGCTGCTGCTGTTGCTGCTGCGGCTGATTGAAGAGCTGCGTGTTGAGAAGATCGGGCGGCGGCGCTGGCGGATTGATCGGATTGTTTGCCGAACAGCAGAAGCGAGCGTCGACTGCCGTGCACGGTGTTTCGACGGCGGCAGCACCGGCGAGGCCTGGATTGGTGTTCTGCGCGCCGAGGTTGACGAGCTGCGGATAGGAGCCATGCGACCAGATGGTCGCATCAAAGCCGGCCGGCACCGCACCCGTGAGCACCGCAGTGTCGCGCGCGTTGCCGCCGGCGCTCTTCTCCTGGCCGGTGGTCTGGCGGTCCCAGTAGGAGTTGGTCACGGTGCCGGCCAGGGGTGAGGAGAAACCGTTGAGATAGTCGGGGAGGTTCAGGTTGCTGGCGGCTACCAGGCCGCCGGTCGTGCTGCCGGCGCCTGCAGTGACGAGCCCAGCCGCGTAGGCCTGGTCGATGGTGCCGCGATTGAGCGCCGCGAAACCGGCGGCAACCGCTTCATTGCCACCGGTGACCGGGCCCAGCGCGTAGGACTGCGTGATGGAGCCGGGAGCGGACTCGGCGTCGAACGCGGCGTTGACACCCGACAAAGCCGCCGACATAGCTGCCGTTGCCGCCGGTGACCGCGCCACGCGCGTAGGTCTGATTGATCGTCCCGATGTTGATTCCGATAAAGCCACCCGCGACCGCGTTGGTTCCGCCGGTCACGTTGCCGGTCGCAAAGGAGAGCGAGATCGTTCCGGCATTGTAGCCGCCGAAGCCGCCAAGCACGCTCGCGTCGCCGCCGGTCACATTGCCCGTAGCAAAGCTCTTCTTGATCGCGCCCTCGTTGCTGCCAACGAGCCCCCCGAACGCGCCGGCCGTGTTGGACTTGCTACCGGTGACGTTGCCGGTGGCGCAGGAGAACGATGCGCCGATGGCGCACTTCGAGCCCGTTCCCGGTTGCGTGGTGCTGGTGATGGTGCCGCTGTTGAGGCCCACGAGCCCGCCCGCGTAGGCGAAGTTGTTGGCGGTGCTGGTCACGTTGCCGACCGCTTGCGAGTTGATGATGGTTGAGCCCGTTGCGTTCAGGCCCACGAGCCCGCCGGCTGCCGAAAACGGACCGGAGATCGAGACCGCAACGTCGGCATAGGAGCCGGTGATCGATGCAGTGTCGAGGCCGAGATTTCCGTTTTGGCCAGCAAGCCCGCCGACAAAGCTCACGCCGCCGCCGGTAACTGTGCCGCTTGCACGCGAATTGACGATGGTCGATCCCGCGGCGTTCGAGCCGACGAGGCCACCCGCGACGTTTATGCCGCCTGCGCAGTCGGCGTCGCAGCCGTCGCCAACCGTCACGGCTATTCCGGTCGCGCTCGAATTGCTGATCGATCCGGCGATCTGCTTGTTGTTCGGGCCGAACATGCCGTTCTGCCCAACGAGGCCGCCCGCGATCACGCCGCCGAGGTTGAGACCATTGACGGTGCTGTTGCTGACGTTGACGTTGGTGATGGTGCCGGCATTCTGGCCGGCAATCACGCCGACGAACTGGCCAGGCCCGGTTACGTTCGGGTTCGCCTTGACCAGAAAGTCGCTGACGTTGAGATTGCGGACCGTGCCGGTTGGGCCGATCACGCCAAACAGGCCGATATTGTCCACGCCCGCAGCGGTCGGGGCGATCACGCCATTCTTGATGGTGTAGCCCTGGCCGTCGAGCAGGCCGGTGAACGGCGAGCCGGCGCTTCCGATCGGCGCCATGTTGTCGGCGTTGATGTCCTTGCTGAGCGCGTAGGTGCCGCCGAGTGTGTTGGTGTTGGCTCCGACCAATTGCAGATCGGCGAACGTGTTCACCAGCATGTAGGCAGTGAGGGTGCCGCCACCCGTGACGTAGGACGAATAGTCGTTCGGATGCTCGTATTTATTGCCGCACTCACAGACCTTCGGTGCGACCGGGTTGTAGAAGATCGACACCGTGCCCGCGGTCGATATCTTGATGCCGGCCCCGAAGCTCACGGTGCCCACACCGGTGCCGGTGCTGTCGGCGCGCAGCGTCACCCCGGCGCCGCCGGTGTTGGTGAGGTTGCCGTTGATCGCGACGTTGCGATAGGCATTCAGCGTCAGCGAGTTGCCGCTGCTCCAGCTCACCGCGTTGGCGATCGTGATGTCGCCGTTGCCTTTGCCGTCGCCGGTCGAGAGCACGACATTGCTTTTGGCAAGCGAGGCCGCCAGCGCCTCGACCGTCATGGTGCCTTCGGTGCCGACCACGATGTCCTCGGGATCGAGCAGCAGCGTGCCGGCGCCCGTTCGGGGCGCGCGTGTCGACGCTGCCGGTGAAGGCGAGCTGCCCTTGCTCGACACTTCGACGAAGCCGCCGTTGCCGGCGCTGTCGCCGCCGCGCGCGAAGATCGTGCCCGCGAAGGTCGTCTGGCTGTCCGACCACAGGATCACCTTGCCGCCGTTGCCGCTGCTCGTCGCCGAGGCGTCGATCGTGGTCGCGGCGTCGACGCTGACGCGTCGTCGCGTTGCGCGATCGTGTAGCTTTCGAGCGCGGCGCTCTGGTTGTTGCACGAGCCCGTTGTTCGGATTGCCGCCGCCCCAGTCGCCGCCGATCATCACCTTGCCGCCGCCGGCGTCGCCCGACGCGTCGATCTTGGCGCCCGTCGACCTGGATGTCCTCGCCGGTCACGACGATGGTGCCGCCCTTGGTGCCCTTCTTCTTGCCGGCGGCCGAGATCGTTGCCGGAGACCTTGACGGTCTGCGTGGGCGCGCCCGCGCCTTTGCTGTCGGCGGTCGCGGCGCCGAGCACGATCATGCCGTTGCGCGTGCCGACCGAATTGGCCTCGATCACGCCCGTGTTGTTGATGACCGAATCGACCACCGCGCGCGCGGCCGCGGCGGTGAGCTCGACGCGGCCGCCATTGGCCGAGAGCTTGCCCTCGTTGGTGACCAGCGACTTCAGCGGCTGGCCGGTCGCGACGTCGATCACCTCGATGGCGATCTGGTCGCGACGCCGAAGCTGGATCAGCTTGTCGCCGTAGAGGTCGAGCGTGAACATGTTGCCGGAGGCGAGCGCGACGGTGCCGAGCGTCGCCGTGATGGTGCCGGTGTTGCGCACGCCGGGCGCGACCAGCGCGGCGAAGCCGCCGCTCGTCGCCGTGATGTTGCCCTGGTTGACGATCGAGGCGTCGGGCGGTCCCGGGATGTTGAAATTGTAGCGGCCGGCCATGAAGTCGTCGTTCTTGATGTCGTGCGGTCGTGGCGAGGAAGCCCGCGGTGTTGATGACGCCGGTGGGCCCGAACAGCACGCCGTCGCGGTTGATCACGAACACGCGGCCGTTGGCGTTGAGCGTGCCGTAGATCTGCGAGGGCCCGAGCCCGCCGGTGACGCGGTTGAGCGCGACCGACGACGAGTTCGGCTGCACGAAGGTCGTGCTCTCGCCGGTGCCGATATTGAACGTGTTCCAGTTGATGATCGCGCGATTGGCTGTTCTGGTTGACGACGGTCGAGCTGGTGCCGGCGCCGATGACGGTCGCCGAGCCGCCGACCACCGCTGGCCCGTCGGGACCGGCGGACGGCGGCTCCGGCGCCAAGCGCCAGCAGCGCCGTCGAGGTCAGGAGCACGTTGCGGATGCGCGGCGACATCGCTGTCCCCTAATAGCCGTCCAGTCAGGATGAAGAAGAAGCGCCAGTCGTCGCGCGGGCCGTCGATCGCCTTGGCGACCGACAGATCGGTCGAGAAGCCGCCATAAGGTGCGAACGGCGGCTGCCAGCCGAGGCGAATGCCGCCGCCGACCGACGCGGCATCGAGGTTGGCAGGTGTTCCCGCAACGGGAGCAAGATTGTGGAGCCAGCCGCGGTCGGCAAAGGCGTAGAGCTGCGTCTGGTGTCAGCTCCTTGATGTTGTGGGGGAGGTCGAGCCGCAGCTCGCCGAGCACGTTGAGGCAGTCATCAGCGACGAGCTCCGAGGGATCGAAGGCGCGGCCGAAGACGCGCCCGCCATAGCCGCACAGTTCGGGCGCCAGCAGCGGCGTTGGCCGCGTATTGGCCGTAGGCGGCGACCAGCAGCGAGAGGTCGCTCGAACAGCGGCTGCATGCGCGAATAGGTCGCCTCGACCTTGGTGAAATCGACGCGGCCGTTGGCGGTCGAGAGGATGAGGTCGCCGTTCTGGCTCGCGCCGAGGCCCTCGAAGCCGTGGCTGACAACCACGTTGAGCTGGTTGATGCCGCCCGATGACGTCGGCGAGTCGGCATCGACCTTGAGGCGGACGCCGCGCAGCTGGTCGGCGAATTGAGCGTGCCGAGGATGTCGCTTCTGTCGTCGGTCGCGAAGAACAGCCCCGAGACGATCAGGTTCGCTCGCGCTGGCGGATGAACGGATAGCTGAAGCCGGCTCTCGAGGAAATAGCTGTTGGTCTTGTAGTCGAGCAGCCGCAGATCGGGCGTGCCCGGGCCGCCCGCGGCTGTTGCTGGCGTTGACGAAGAACGCTGAGGCCCTCGCTGTTGAGCACCTGGCGGTAGCTGCCGGACGAAGTATTGCAGCTCGCTCAGTCTGGAACGTGCCCGCATAGCTCGACCGTGAACGCTTCGTGCATGCGCAGCAGATTGTTGACGGTGGCGCTGGTGTAGAACTGATAGGGCCCGCGCGCC
The DNA here is from genome assembly GCA_963745515.1 of uncultured Alphaproteobacteria bacterium. Taxonomy (GTDB): domain Bacteria; phylum Pseudomonadota; class Alphaproteobacteria; order Rhizobiales; family Xanthobacteraceae; genus VAZQ01. Next base: position 394,787 of record CAVUXO010000001.1, on the reverse strand, counting down.
GCTGGTGCCGCGATTGTCGATGCGGGCGAACGCGTCGATCGGCTTCTCCACCACCTCGACCACCAGCGTCGCGGCGCCTTGTTGGTCGCCGACGGCTTCAGGCTGTTCTTGAACTTCAGCCCCGGCAGGTCGCCCGCCAGCAGCAGATAGCGCTCGATCGTGCGGACATTGGTCGGGCGGTCGGCGATGATCTTGGCGGTGTAGTAGGAGAAGAAGTCGCGATACTTCGACAGCGACGCCGGCCATTCGACGCGGTCGACATAGCCCTCGACGACCTGGATGCGTGACCGTGGCGCCGTTCGGCGTGAGCTCCTGCGGCGGCACGATCGCGCGCGAGAGCACATAGCCGTCGGCTGCCGTATTTGGCGGTGATGCGCGCCGCGATGTCGTAGACCGCGGCGAGCGTGATCGGCTGGCCGACGAGATCCTGGTAGAGCGCCGCAAGCTCATCGGAGCGATAGATGGTGCCGCCGATCATGCGCACGCCGCGCAGCACCAGCGTGATCTTGTCGGCGCCGGGCGGCGCGACCGTGCTCGGCAGCGTGATGGCTGGACCGCCCGGTTGCGCGAGCGTGGGCGGTTGGTTGCTCGAAGCGTTCACGCTCACGCCCGGGCAGCTCGCTCGACGGAATCTGCGCGAACGCCGGCGATGCAGTCAGCATCGCTGCCGCCAGCGCCAATACGCAACACCCGCCCGGGCTCATGATACTCAGCGCCCCGAACCTTCAGAATTTCCAAGCGTAACTTTGTGACTTTATGGCCAGACTGTGTCTGAAAGCAACGTATTACCTGGAAGGCGCCCGGTGGATTTCATGCACTGTGCCGTATTCATCACACAGGCCTACCGGCAGGCAAAAGCTGGTTCCGACAATGGCGTTAGCGCTGTAGCGCGACACCGTGGGGTGGCCAGCCCGTGGGCCGCGCTGCGTCGATCAGCCGCCGCGGCGCCCGCTCGGTGGGGGTAATCGCGGCACGGCGCTGCTCGCCCCGGCGCAGCGACTCGATCTCACCGTGCGACCGATCTTGTCGCCGGCCAGCATGCGGATGAGATCGTCCGCGCCGGTGATCGGTACGCCATCGAGTGCGAGGATGATGTCGCCCACCGCGATGCCGGCCTGCTCGGCCGGGCTGCCCGGCTCGACTGCGCGACCATGACCACGCCGCTCGTCCTGCGTCAGCCCGGCGGCATGCCGCAGCCGGCGCGGGATCGCGGTCTGCTGCGCCGCGACCCCGATGAAGGCGCGCCGCACGCGGCCGTGGCGCACCAGCTCGCCGAGCACGAAATTCGCCGTATTGGCGGCGACCGCAAAGCAAATGCCCTGCGCGCCCATGATGACGGCGGTGTTGATGCCGACGACCTCGCCGTGCGACGACACCAGCGGCCCGCCGGAATTGCCCGGGTTGAGCGCCGCATCGGTCTGGATCACGTCGTCGATCAGCCGGCCGACTGCGCGCGCAGCGAGCGGCCGAGCGCCGAGATCACGCCGGTCGTCACCGTCGATTCGAATCCGAGCGGATTGCCGATGGCGATCACGAGCTGGCCGCGCTTGAGCCGCTTGGAATCGCCGAGGCTCGCCGCCGGCAGGGTGTCACGGGCTGTCGATCGCGCACCAGCGCGAGATCGGTGTCGGGATCGTCGCCGACCACGCGGGCCGTCAGACGTGCGGCCGTCGACGGTCGTCACGTTGACGCGCGTCGCGCCGCCGACCACGTGGCTGTTGGTGAGCACCAGGCCGTCGGGCGCGACGATCACGCCCGAGCCGGTGCCGCCGCGGTCGGCGCTGCGCCGTCTCGCCTCGACGTCGAGCCGCACCACCGCCGGGCCGACCCGGTCGACCACGTCGATGACGGCGCGGGAATAGGCGTCGAGCAGCGCCTGGTCGTCGGCCGGGATCGAGTCCGGCTCGGCAACATTGGGTGTGGATGTCAAGCATCGTGAAGTCCCTCGCATGGCGCGCAACTGGCCCCGCGATGCTGGCATAGCCGGCATCGCGCGCACGCGGACTTGTAGCAGTTGCAGCGTGATTTCGCAGATATGGGGTCGCGGGCTGCCTTCCGGAAAGGGCAGGGGTTTCGTTCACACAAGCGCGCGATCCGTCGAGCGCGCGAGATCCTATTGCGCTGTATCGGACTGAGCGCTATATGAGACCAACCCTCGAACACCGACCGGAAAGGCTTCCGATGCCGGCCTTCGCTCGATTGCTGTTCGCTCTGTGCCGCTCGCTGGCTCTGGCCGGCTGCGGCGAGGCGCCGAAACAGGCGGCGGCGCCACCGCCGCCGGCGGTGACGGTCGCCAAGCCGACCCAGCGCACGATCGTCGACCAGGACGAGTATGTCGGCCGCTTCGTTGCGGTCGACATGGTCGAGGTGCGCGCGCGCGTGTCCGGCTATCTCGAGAAGGTGCATTTCAAGGACGGCCAGATCGTCAAGCAGGGCGACCTCCTGTTCACCGATCGACAAGCGGCCGTTCCAGAACACGCTCGACCAGGCCAGCGCCAATCTGGTGCTGGCGAAGTCCAATCTCACCTTCACCGAAGCCGATTTCGCGCGCGGCCAGCAGCTCGTGCGCGACAAGACCATCACCGAGCAGGTCTTCGAGCAGCGCGCGCAGGCCTATCGCAATGCGCAGGCCTCGGTGACCGCCAACGAGGCGCCGGTGCGGCAGGCCGAGCTCGATCTCGAATTCACCGAGCTGCGCTCGCCCGATCGCCGGCCGCATCGGCGACCGGCGCGTGTCGCCGCGGCAACCTCGTGACCGGCGGCAGCCGGCGGCAACACCACGCTGCTCGCCACCATCGTGTCGATCGATCCGATCCGTCTCGAATTCACCTTCGATGAGGCCGCCTATCTGCGCTACGAGCGCCTCTCGCAGCGGCGGCAAGGATGTGACCGGCCGCGAAGGCAGCGTCGTCGTCGCGCTCAAGCTCATCGACGAGACGCGATTTCGCCCACCGCGGCTACATGGATTTCGTCGACAACGTGATCGACCGCGCGTCCGGCACGATCCGCGGCCGCGCGCAGTTCTCCAATCCGGACGGCGTGTTCACGCCCGGCATGTTCGCGCGCGTGCGCGTGCCGGGCTCGCCGGCCTATGCGGCGCTGCTGGTGCCGGATGCGGCCATCGCGAGCGAGCAGGCGCGCAAATACGTGCTCGTCGTCGACGGCGAGAACGTCGCGCGGCAGAACTACGTGACGCTCGGCGCAGCTGGTCGACGGCCTGCGCGTGATCAAGGACGGCCTCGCGGCCGACGATCGCGTCATCGTCAACGGCCTGATGCGGGCGCGGCCGGGCGTCAAGGTGAACGCCGCAGGAGCGAGGCGCCGCCGCCCGCGACCGCGGCGCAGACGACGACCCAGTAGGGCCGGCAACGGGGCACTCGCGCATGCGTATTTCGCACTTCTTCATCGACCGGCCGATCTTTGCCTCGGTGGTCTCGATCGTGTTCGTGATCCTGGGCGCGGTCGCGTTCGCGCGGCTGCCGATCGCGCAATATCCCGAGATCGCGCCGCCGATCATCAACGTCACCGGCCAGTATCCGGGCGCGAGCGCCGAGGTGGTCGCCTCGACCGTGGTGGCGCCGATCGAGGAGCAGATCAACGGCGTCGAGAACATGCTCTACGTGTCCTCGAACGCGACCGCCGACGGCCGCTTCACCATCGCGGTCACCTTCGACCTCGGCACCAATCTCGATATCGCGCAGGTGCAGGTGCAGAACCGCGTCGCGCATCGCGCAGCCGCGGCTGCCGGCCGACGTGCGCAACATCGGCGTCACCGTCACCAAGAGCTCGCCCGACCTGATGATGGTCGTGCACCTCGTATTCGCCCGACAAGTCGCGCGACACGCTGTTCATCTCGAATTTCGCGACGCTCGAGATCAAGGATCCGCTCACCCGCATCGACGGCGTCGGCTCGATCACGGTGTTCGGCAGCCGCGACTATTCGATGCGCATCTGGCTCGATCCGGACCGGCTGCAGTCGCTCGGCCTCACCGCGACCGACGTGACGCTGGCGCTGCAGGCGCAGAACGTGCAGGTCGCCTCCGGCATCCTCAACCAGCCGCCGGTCGAGCAGCCGGGCGCCTTCCAGATCGCGGTCAAGACGCTGGGGCGGCTCGCCGATCCGGAGGAGTTCGGCAACATCATCGTCAAGCAGACCGCGACCGCGGTGGTGCGGCTGCGCGACGTGGCGCAAGGTCGAGCTCGCCGCGCTCGACTACTCGTCGAACTCCTATCTCGACCTCGATCCGGCGGTGGCGCTCGCGATCTTCCAGCGGCCGGGCTCGAACGCGCTGGCGACCGCCAAGACGATCCGCGCCACCATGGAGCAGCTCGCGCCGCGGTTTCCGCCCGGGCGTGAAGTACACGATCGTCTACGACCCGACCCAGTTCATCCAGCAGTCGGTCGACGCGGTGCAGGAGACGATCCTCGAGGCGATCGTGCTGGTCGTCGCTGGTGGTCGATCGCTGTTCCTGCAGACCTGGCGCGCCGCCGTCATTCCGCTCGTCGCGATCCCGGTGTCGCTGATCGGCACCTTCTTCTTCATGGCGATGTTCGGCTTCACGCTCAACAATCTGACGCTGTTCGGCCTCGTGCTCGCGGTCGGCATCGTGGTCGACGACGCGATCGTCGTGGTGGAGAACGTCGAGCGCAACATCGCGGCGGGCCTGTCGCCGCACGACGCCGCGGTCCGCAGCATGGACGAGGTCGGCGCGGCGCTGATCGCGATCGCGCTCGTGCTGTGCGCCGTGTTCGTTCCGTCCGGCTTCATCACCGGCATTTCCGGCCAGTTCTACCGGCAGTTCGCGCTCACCATCGCGGGCGCGACCGTGATCTCGCTGATCGTGTCGCTGACGCTGTCGCCGGCGCTGTGCGCGCTGCTGCTGCGGCCGCATGGAGCACCGGCCGCCAGGTTCTGGGAGCGGCCGATGCAGCATTCTTTCGGCCTGTTCAATCGCGGCTTTGACGGGCTGGCGAGCGGCTATCGGCTGGCTGGCGGCGCGGGTGGTGCGCTTTGCGGTGCTCATGCTCGTGGTCTATGCCGGCATTCTGGCGTTCGGCCTCAACGAATTCCGCAAGACGCCGATTGGCTTCATTCCGGCGCGTCGACCGCGGCTATCTGATCATCGTCACGCAGCTTCCGCCCGGCGCGTCGCTCGCAGCGCACCGACGAGGTCAACCGCCGCGCCGTCGAGATCGCGCTCAAGACGCCCGGCATCTCCAGCGCGGTGAACATCGTCGGCTTCTCCGGCGCGACCTTCACCAATCGCGCCCAACGCCGGCGCGATCTTCGTCGTGCTCGAGCCGTTCGAGGAGCGCGCGAAGGACCCGCGCAAGAATTCGCAGCGCCATCATCGGCGAGCTCTACCAGAGGCTCGCCGCGATCCAGGAGGCGCTGATCTTCGTGGTCGCAGCCGCCGCCGGTGCAGGGCATCGGCAATGCCGGCGGCTTCCGCATGATGGTCGAGGATCGCGCCGGCCGCGGCCCGCAGGCGCTGCAGGGCGCGGTCTTCGCCATGATGGGACGCGCCACGCAGACGCCGGGCCTCACGCAGGTGTTCTCGTTCTTCGAAACCTCGACGCCGCAGCTCTATCTCGACATCGACCGCACCAAGGCGCAGCTGCTCGGCGTCAACGTGCCGGACGTGTTCGCGCGCTGCAGATCTATATCGGCTCGTCCTACGTCAACGACTTCAACCTGTTCGGCCGCACCTTCCGCGTCACCGCGCAGGCCGAGAGCGGCTATCCGCCTCGACGCCAAGGACGTGCTCAACATCCGCGTGCGCAACAACAACGGCGACACCGTGCCGCTCGGCTCGTTCACGACCGTGCAGGACATCTCCGGGCCCTATCGCGTGCCGCGCTACAATCTCTATCCGGCGGCCGAGCTCGACGGCGCGGCGGCGCCCGGCTATTCGCTCGGGCAGGCGATCACCGCGATGGAGCAGCTCGCCGCCGAGACGCTGCCCGACGGCTTCGCCTACGAGTGGACCACGCTCGCGTTCCAGCAGCTCAGGGCCGGCAACACCGCGAGCGTTCGCCTTCGTGCTGGCGGTGGTGTTCGTGTTCCTGGTGCTGGCCGCGCAATTCGAGAGCCTGACGCTGCCGCTCGCGGTCATCCTGATCGTGCCGATGTGCCTCGTCGCCTCGATCGTCGGCGTGGTGCTGCGCGGGCAGGACAACAACATCCTCACGCAGGTCGGCTTCGTGGTGCTGATCGCGCTGGCGGCCAAGAACGCGATCCTGATCGTCGAGTTCGCCAAGCAGCTCGAGGACCGCGGCAGCGATCGCTTCGCGGCGGCGGTCGAGGCCGCGCGGCTGCGGCTGCGGCCGATCCTGATGACCTCGCTCGCCTTCATCTTCGGCGTGGTGCCGCTGGTGTGGGCGATCGGCGCCGGCGCCGAACTGCGCCAGACGCTCGGCACCGCGGTGTTCTCCGGCATGATCGGCGTCACCGTGTTCGGCCTGATCTTCACGCCGGCGTTCTATGTGGTCTGCCGCTGGCTGGCGACGCGGTTTGAAGCGCGGCGAGCGCAGCCTGCGGCGCCGGGTGCGCCGGCGGAGTAGGCGGTTTCTTCGCTCAGGCGCGTCAAAATGATCGAAGCCAGGCGAGGCCGCGCGGTTTCGAGAATTAGGGCGTGACGCGCAGCCGTTGACGCGAGCGGGATGAACACGCGCTATTGGCCGAGTTTTGTTTTGGTCGGTACAAGCCGCGAAAGCGGACTTGTTCTGCTCACTTGGAGCTTTGTTGGTCGTGACCCGGAGGCGACATTGAATGCAGGAGCAGTTGCTGTATCATTGTGCGCATGCCCAAACTGGAGTTTCATGGAGTAGATGCCGCGCGCTGGGGAGATTTTGAGCGCTTGTTTGAGAGCCGAGGTGGCCCGAAATCCTGCTGGTGCATGGTTTGGAGAGCAGGTGCGAAAACCAATAAGGGCGTGGATCGCAAATTTGCGATACATCGGTACGTCAGCAATGAGACGCCGATCGGACTGCTGGGCTATTCTGAAGGGGAACCCGTTGCATGGTGCTCGATCGCGCCGAGGCCAACCTACCGTGATCTTGGCGGTCCGAACCGGGCTGGCGAATTACCCGAACAAGTATGGTCGTTGGCCTGCTTCTTCATTCGTCGAGACTTGCGCGGACAGGGACTGACCAAACAAATCATCGAAGCAGCGGTGCAGCACGCCGAGAAGCGTGGTGCTACCGTGATCGAAGCGTATCCCGTCGATCCAAGCTCCCCCAGCTATCGCTTTATGGGATACGTACAGACGTTCGTATCGGCAGGATTTTACGAAGTCGGCCGAACTGGAACACGTCGGCATGTCTTGCGCCGCGAATTGTGCAAGTAGCTTGGTGACCCCAACCGGACATTCGGTCTGGATGTACGGAAGTCGCGCCTAGAGCTTCACCAACTCGACTGAGTGGCCTCGTGCTTCCTCCCAACTCCGGGCGAATTCCATAACTTCCTTACCGTCTCGTTGGGATGAAAGCTGGTGTTGATGAAGCGGCTTTCGTCGGCGCCGTCTGCCACAACAAGTTCATCAATCAGATCATCCATTTCACTGGCACCCTCGCCGACGATGGCAATCAGGGTGACGCCGTCGCGAAGGCACGCCTCTACGAAAGGCTCCAACAGGCTAGGGTTCGATATGGGCAGCTGCAGGACGATCTTTCGAGCATAGGTCATGTTTATGCGATCTCGGAAATGGGGTTAGTTCGCCAGCAATTTGCGTAATAATTGCAGTCTCTTTCACGTTGCTAGGCGACAGCCTTAAGGTAGCATACCTCGTCCTTGGCTAGTCGCATCGGCCGCTCGAATGTTGGCAGTTCAAGCATGACCGCTTGGGGCCCGACTCGGACCTGCTGGGATGTCCGCTTTCCTGCCGCGACAAAGGGTATAGCGGAGATCAACGCGCCGCCTGCCGACATCCTGATTGTGCCGATGTGTCTCGTTGCCTCGATGTGGAGGGTGGTGTTGTGCGGACAGTACAGCAAAATACCCACGCGGTAGGCTTTGTGGTGCTGATTGCGTTTGCGGCCAAGACGAATAGATCGCAACGAAAAATTCAGCAGTGTGGCGCGCGTTGCCATTCGGCAACGCGCAGCCGCGCGTTATTGACTATCTCTTAATTCTGAATCTGACGAGCTGTCCCGGTGCCAATGCACCGTTAAGGCGTAGCCGCTAATTGTCAGCAGCGCGCAAGCCAGGATGAGCACAAGATCTGGCGCGCTTTGTTGTGCCCGCATCGTGGGGGTGCGGGTTCTGCATGGTTCTGTATTGGGTCGGGGGGCCTAAGATGCGCAGCACTTCTGTATCGTTGTCGATGCTGGCGCTCACCGCATCAGTTGGCGCCGCCATGGCCGCCGACATGCCGGTCAAGGCGCCACCCGTGGCGCCGGAGAAGATCGAATACGGCAATCTCTATTTCGGCGTGGACTGGAACTCGCACCGAAGCCTCGCCGGCTATATGGGCGTGCTGTACGCGCCGGGCAGCATGGACAAGTCGGGCCTTCGCCTCGCGGTCTTCGGCTTGCTCGGAAACTATCGCTATCTCGGTGGTGACGGCGAGCTGTTCCGCGGAAAATTTGCCTCCGTTGATGGGCTGGTGGGCTGGAGCCATGTGTTCGAGAACGGTGCCGTTACGCTCTCGATCGGTGCCAACTATCAGGACCATCGGGTGCGGCCGCTTGATCCGAACAACACCGTTCTCGGCAGCAAGACCGGCTTCAAGGTGCAGGGCGATCTGTGGGTCAATCCCACCGAGCGGACTCTCGTCTACATGCTCGGCTCGTATTCGACCGCCTTCGACACCTACTACGCCATTGGCCGGCTCGGCTATGACGTCATCGGCTCGGGCGTCTTCTTCGGCCCGGAAGTCGGCGGCCTCGGCAATGACCGCACCGATCAGTTGCGCGTCGGCTCGCACCTGACGGGAATCGCGGTCGGCGCCGCCAAGCTCGGCGTGTCCAGCGGCTGGATGCGCGAGCGCGGCGAGAGCGGTGGCTGGTACGCGACCGCGAATCTCGACTTCAGTTTCTGAAGCTTCTGACGTGGATCCCTGACGTGACCGGGGGCGCCGGGAAGGCGCTCCCAGTTGCGCCCCTTGCGACCGGGTCGCCGTTGTCGTCGCGGAGGCCCAACCGGTCGCGGCGCTTGGAGGCGCTGATTTCTTATTTGCAAACAATCAATTGGCCGTTTCGGTCGGCCCGACACGGCCGCCGGTGGACTGAAGGTATCGCGTTGCGGTTCGGCAACACGTCTGCAGAAATCTTGGGTATCTTTGTATGGGTTGGCGGTATTCCCTTGTTCCGTCCGGGCGAAAAACGTATTTTGCATCGGGATTTAGTTCTGCGTGCGACCCGCAAGATTTCTTGAACTGACGACGGGATGGGGCACGCATGACGCGCAGCGCAGCATTTTGGCTATCGGCACTTGTGATCTCCGCTTCGGCAGGGGCCGCTTCGGCGGCCGATCAGGCGATCATCCGCAAGGCGGCCGCCGCGCCGGAAGCGACTGAATACGGCAACCTTTACTATGGGTTTGACTGGAACTCGCACCGGAGCCTGGTCGGCTACATGGGCGTGCTGTACGCGCCCTTTGGTGGCATGGACAAGTCGGGTCTTCGCGTCTCGGCCTTTGGCCTCGGCGGCGACTACCGCTATCACGGCGATCCCGGCGAGACGTTTAACGGGCGATTCGTCACCGCCGACGTGCTGGTGGGCTGGAGCCACGTCTTCAACAATGGCGCCTTCACGGTGCAGGTTGGCGCCAACTATCAAAACCATCGCATCAGGCCAACCGATCCGAACAATTCGGTGGTCGGCTCCGAGACCGGCTTCAAGGTGCAGGGCGACCTGTGGGTCAATCCCACCGAGAGGACCTCTCGTCTACGCGCTGGCATCCTACTCGACCGCCTTCAACACCTACTATTCGATCGGGCGCTTGGGCTACGATTTCGTCGGCAACGGCGTGTTCTTCGGACCCGAGGTCGGCGGCCTCGGCAACGACCGCACCGACCAGTTCCGTGTCGGCGCGGCTCTGACGGGCATCAAGGTTGGGCCCGGAAAGGTGACGCTGTCGAGCGGCTGGATGCGCGAGCGCGACGAGGGCACCGGCTGGTACGCCGCCGGCAGCATCGACTTCTCGTTCTGATCCGCACTGCGGATAGCACTTCGCAAACGAAGCGATGCTGACAGCTCTGGTCCTGATCTGTTCGACCGCGATCACGCCCGATCTTCGGGACTGCACGCGCGACAATGCGGCCTCGGTGATGCTTCTGCCTGTCCAGTCCGGAAATCCGGCCACATGCTTTATGCATGGGCAGGCCTATCTGGCTCAAACCTCGATCGGTCAGGAACTCGGAGTTAACGACCAAGTCAAGGTCATCTGCATCCGAAGCGAAGCGGTCGATGCCTCCGTCCCGCAGCTGAGAGCCAAACAATAGCTGCGGGCCAGCGACAGGGCGCGGTAGAAATCGGTTGCCCCTTTTTTTGAGGTCCGCTCACCTTGCGATGCGGACATCTGCAGTCTGTTCGCGCTACTTCCGAAAACCTTCACATTTTCGACCTTCGGAGACGGTCGCTGGCGAGTTCGGTTTGCCTCCGATTCCGGATGTGTTGCGGCATCGCAGCGGATCGACGCGATTGGCCAGTGCACACAGCCAAACATGGGGCGGCAGTTATTGAAGCGCTGTTACGATCGTCAGGAACGATGGTCGGTCGCTGAAGGAAGCCAGACCCAGGTGCAACAAGCCGCGTCTCTTAGCTGGGGGCGTCTCATACTTACCAGCTATCATTAAGCAAAGAGGGGCCAGCGAGAGGCTGGCCCTGAGTTACCACTGCGGGGGGAATCAGTACCGCGCGGCGACCGGAGCAGACACGGGCGCGAAGCGGTAGTTGAGGCCGAGCTTCACGACACTGACCTGACGATCGAAGTCAAGGTCATGAATGAGCCTGCATTGACAGGCCGTCAAAACGTTGTCGAAGCTGGAGGTTTCTATGACCGAAGTCCATGAAGTTGTATTCGAGCTTCCAGCTCAAGTTATCCGACCATCCGTATTCCATGCCTGCGCCGATCATCCAGCCGGTCCGCGTGTTGTCGTCGTTGTTGAAGGCAAAATTATCGTTGCAGAAGGTCCAGGTTACCGGGCAGTTGTCCCTGAGCCGGATGCCGAAGCGTCCGTCGGCAAACGCAGCGCCGCCCTTGATATAGAGCAGCCAGTTGCCGGTCGCGCCAAACGTCATGCCGAGGCGCGCGGCTAGGGTCGCGATCCAGTCACCCCGGTTGCGGCAGTTGAACAGATGATCGTTCACGACTGCGGTCCCCACTCGGCCTGAGAAGAAACCGCAAGCGTCCCCATCGTCATTGTGTCTGGCGACCGCGGATATTTGGCCCTCGATGCCCCATACGAACTGGCCAACCTGGTAATTGAAGCCGACCTGGCCGCCGGCGATCAATCTGCCGTCGTTCTGCCCGAACCCATTGTCGTCGAAGCAAACAAGCCCAATGCAGTTATTGACCCCATCGAATTGGTCGTGGCCATTTCGGTCGACCCAGGCGCCGCCGATGTGGCCGCCAATGTAAAAGCCATTCCAGTTGTACATGACCGGAGCCGGCGGCGGGGGCGCCTTCACAGGCATGTCCGCAGCCTGCGCGGTACCCCCCAGCATCATGGCGGCAAACATACTCAGTCCAAGCAAGAACAGCTTTCGCATAAAAGCCCCCATTAAGAGTCGTGCAGCCCGTCCTTGCAGGCCGACTAGATGCAATCTTATCGCGAGGCGCACCAATGGACCGTCATAGACGAGCAACGCCGATCAGTATTCGACAAGTAATCCACTGAATATTTTGAATATTGTCGGTATTATTTGGTCGTATTGGCTCTATTAAGTACTATATAGCAACTTTAATATTTAAAAGTACTATCATAGGGCAGCCGATACTGAGCCTGCGCATGATACCGCTCATGTGCGAACGACTGGCCCGATCGCGAATCAAGTGATTTCCAGCGGAAAGATATTTTAGCGAATGGTCCGAAGCACACAGCCAGCTGGAGCGTGTATTTCCGCCACGTGCAGTGCGCAGCCGCGCTGCAGAGGATCGATCACCCTCATAGGGGGCTCCCCTTAGTGCGATAGACGATCGCGCCGGTTCCGGCCGCTCTTCCGGCCGCTCGGCGCGTCAATCGCGCTCGCGCTAACGATGATCGCGCCGGTCATCCTGAATATTCAAAGTTAATACCCCGGTTTCCGCGGCATTAATACTTAAATTTCACTTCGATTTTGAGTATCGATTGGCTTCAATTTGAATCAATACTACGTTCGATTGCGCTGCTTTAACGAAACCTTCACCAAACTGCGGCGGCGCAAAACATGTCCAGTGGTTTTCTTCCGCGCGTATGCGCGCGTGCACGTACCGAGATCATCATCAACCTCGTCCTGTTCGTGGTGACGATGGGAGCGTTCGCGCTCTTCTTCGTCGAGAACTATCTCAACAACCGCGACGTCCTCACCCGATTCCTTCCCGGGTCCGGGGCCGAGCGCATCGTCTACAATCTCATCTTCGCGGTCTTCATGTTCGGGAGCTTCACCTATCAGGTGTCGCGGCTCTCGTTCTTCTGGAACGTGCGCAAACGCACCCGCGCCGCGATTGAGAAGTCTCGCGCGGTTCCGCAGCCGCAAGAGCGCGGCGCCGCGGTTCGAGATTGTGGTTCCGAGCTATCGCGAGGAGCCCCACGTCATCTGGCAGACCCTGATGTCGGCTGCCCTGGTCGACTACCCGAATCGGGGTGTCGTGCTGCTGCTCGACAATCCGCCCAACCCGACCAGCCGCGCCGATCGCGACCTTCTGCTGTCGTCATGGGCGCAGGTCGATCTCATCAACGACATGCTGGCGCCGATCGCCGCGCAGTTTGCCGCAAGCGCAGACGAGTTCCGCGCGCAGGCGCCTGCCGATGTGGATCTGCAGGCGGCGGCCGCGACCGCGGCGGACCTGCGCGAGCGGGCCGCGCTGTGGCTCGAGCGTATCGCGACCGAGGTCGGGGCCGGGGCCTTTGGCGGCTCCAACGACCACACCCGCGCGTTCTTTGTCAGCCAGATCCTGCGTGAGCCTGCGCAGGTGCACCAGACGCGTGCGCAGGAGCTGCGCGAGAACGAGCAGACCCACGAGCAGCTCGCATCCGAGTTCGACACGCTTGCGACGATGTTCAGCACGCGGGTCTCGCTGTTCGAGCGCAAGACCTACGCCAACCTCTCGCACCTGCCCACCAAGGCGGCGAACCTTAACTCGTACATCTCGATCATGGGACGCCGGCTCACGACCCGGTCGAGCGCCAAGGGGCTCGAGCTCGTCGACGCGGATGCGAACACCCCCGCAGCCGAGCTGATCGAGCCGCGCGATGCCAAGTACGTCATCATTCTGGATGCCGACAGCTTCCTGCTGCGCGACTACGCGACCGCGATGGTGGCCGCGATGGAGAGCCCGGGCAATGAGCGGGCTGCGGTCATGCAGACGCCCTATACGGCCGTTCCCAATACGCCGCACGTGCTGGAGCGGGCCGCCGGCGCCACCACCGACATCTACTTCTACGTCACGGAAGGGATGGGCTTTGCCAATGCGGGCTTCTGGGTTGGGGCGAGTGCCACGATCCGCAAGGAGGCGCTGCTCGATATCGCCACCCAGCAGGAGGAGCGCGGCTATGTATTCCCGGCCTATATCCAGGATACGACCGTCATCGAGGACACCGGCGCCACAATCGACCTGATCAGCCGCGGCTGGCGGGTCGAGAACTATCCGGCGCGGCTCTCCTACAGCGCGACGCCGTCCGATTTCGGCGCACTGGTGGTGCAGCGGCGGCGCTGGGCCAATGGCGGGCTGATCATCCTGCCTTCTCTGCTGAAGCATCTGGTCAAGGTGCGGCCGACCTTCCGCAACATCTTGGAAGGCCTGTTGCGCCTGCACTACCTGATCATGCCGGCCTGCATCTCGATCTCGATGCTGCTGATGCTGGTCTATCCGTTCGACTTCAAGCGCGTCAGCAGCTGGATCTATGTGACGCTGCCGCCCTATCTCTATCTCGTGTGCCGTGATCTCAAGTTCACCGGCTACAAGCGACTAGAGATCGTCCGGGCCTACACGCTGTTCCTGGTGCTGCTGCCGGTGGTGCTGAGCGGCGTGGCGAACTCGCTGATCCAGCTCATCTTCGGCGTCAAGGCGCAGTTCGGCCGCACGCCCAAGATCGACCAAAGGACCGCGGTCCCGCTCACCTGCACGGCCGCGATCCTGGCTCTGTTCGGCTGGTCGCTGACGATCTCCTATGCCGACTTCCAGCGCGGCGACGGCATGCATGCGGTGTTCGCGTTCTCGAACGTCTTCGCGCTCGGCTACGGAATCGTGTCGCTGATCGGACTTCGTGCGATTGGCGAGGACTTCGTCAACGCGGTCGCTCGCCTGTTCCGTAAGCTGGTTCCGGCGCAGCGTCCGATGGAGGAGATTCCCGCTCTCGACACTCCGCGATTGCGGGTGCTGGCGCGCGAGCTGTCGCCGCCAACGCAGAGCCGTGCAGCCGCATATCGCGCGCTGTCGACGGCGGAGCTTCCGTACATCTCCGGTGCTTCGCTGCAGCCGGCCGGCACGGTCGCCAATGACCGGCATGTCAGCCACAACCGCGACGCCTGAACCCTCAACAAAGATGCCACGAAAACAGGAGCACACCATGAAGCACAGCAGCACTCTCGCCCTGGTGGCGACCTTGCTCATCGGCTCGGCGACCGTTGCGATTGCGGCCGACTGCCCGAATCCTAAGACTTCTCGGCACCAGCCGCACGCTGTCGGTTGATCCACGCGCTTTTCCTCTGGTCGGCAAGGACCAGTATGAGGAGACGCTCGCGCTCAACAACCGCGAGGTCGTACTGACCTTTGACGACGGTCCGTCCTCGCCCTACACCGAGATGGTTCTGGAGGCGCTCGCCAACGAGTGCGTCAAGGCAACCTTCTTCGTGCTCGGGGAAAATGCCGTCGACGATCCCGAGCTGGTTCGGCGCATCGCCAAGGAAGGCCATACGATCGGAAGTCACGCCTACGAGCACATCGGGCTCGACACGCTTTCGTTCGAGGAGGCCAAGAAGCACATCGACCGTGGCATCAAGGCGGCGACCGACGCGCTGCAGGGCAGCCCGCTGGCGCCTTTCTTCCGCGCCCCGATGCTGGATCTGACGCCGCAGCTCGAGAAGCACATCGTCTCGCGCGGCCTGATGGTGTGGAGCATCGATGTCGACTCGTTCGACTGGAACGGCCTCACCGAAGAGCAGATGATCGAGGATACGATGAAGGCCCTCGAAAAGGCCGGCAAGGGCATCGTGCTCATGCACGACATTCAGCCCGTCACCGCGCGCGCGCTGCCGCAGTTCCTCGAGGAGCTCAAGAAGCGCAATTTCAAGGTGGTGCATGTCGTCCCGGCTACGCCCAAGGGCAAGACGGCTGCGGGACTGGTCCGGTGATCGCGAATCGCCTGACAAAGCTCGTGTCGCGATCGAACCGGCCGCCTCGTGCGGCCGGTGCTTTTCTCCCACAACCGGCTACGAGAGTGTTCATTTGCCGCGCTTGACACACGGCCGCCGACGCGAAATAGCGGATTGAGGCGGCGCGAATCATCATGCATGCAATGAAATATTGTTTACCCCTCATGCTCGGCCTGGCTGTCAACCTTGTGGCAGTTGGCACGGAAGGCGTCGCCCAGACCTCGTGCATGATGCCGGAGAGCTTCAGCGATCCGCATCGCGTCATTCACGACACGCAATCGCTGGTGTGGGTGCGGCCGTTGAATGTCGACGCTGACGGCGCGCCCAACGCCTATCACCGCGACGATCCGCATGGCCGCAAGGGTCTGGCGATCGAATATCTCGGCAACGGCATGACCATCAGCCGGGACGGTGAGGACATTGCCTTCGAGCCGGATGAGAGTGACAACTCGGAGTGGCTCGAGGCCTACAAGAAGATCCTCCGCAACGGCTGGGAAGCGCCTCGCGGGTATTCCTTGGATATTTATGGCTTCGCCACCGATGATGCCGGCCGGGTCTGTGTGACCAAGCAGGGTCGACTGATCTCGTCGACCAGCCTGGTGATCAATCTGCAGGCGCGCAAGTGCGATCCCAAGCGCTACATCGATGCAACGAAGTTTCCGGGAATTGTCGTGCCCAATCGCGAGACCGAGGACAGAGCGATTGACGGCGACACTGATCCCGAAGTGGCGCCGCCCTTTGCCGAGCGCGGCGTCAGGCGCGGCGATCTTGCGGTCGTGTACAACCCCGAGACCAAGATCTGGAAGGGTGCCTTCCTCTATGACACCGGGCCGCGCCGCCTGCTCGGCGAGGGCTCGATCCGGCTGGTGATGAACTTGCGCGGCATCAAGCGCGTTCCGAAGTCGGGAGACGAGACCAATTCCATGGCGCTCCCCGAGTCGTTTACCGTGCTGTTTCCCGGCAGCGTTAGCGACCTCGGTCCGCGGCAGACGTGGACGCCGGAAAAGATAGAGCGCGCCGCCGCAGCTCGGTTCAAGCAATGGGGCGGTGGAACCGAGGAGGGCGCGGTGCAACGGCTGCTGAGCTGCGCCGACGAATACAAAAACGAGAGCACCAAAAACTGATTTCGTTGGATCGGAACGTGCGCTCGCGAATGACGCTGGTCTTCGTCGAACATCCGTCGTCGTAACATTCGTTAAAGCGTTGCCGGAACGGCATTCACCTTTTTTGTTTTCCATTTTGGTCGAGCGCGCGCGAGCATCCCGCACTGCGGTAATGTTAAGACCATCATCTCATTACCATTCTCCGGCAAAGAGGTAGATTGCTGCTCCTTCGAGGCCAATGCCGGAGCAGAACGACATGTTGAAGTTTGGAAGTGTTTCGAAACTTGTGGGTGTTGCCGTCGTCACCAGTGGCTGCTTGCTTGCGGGAGCCTCTGTGGCATTTGCGGGCCCCAGCTGTACCAACAATCCGGATGTTCTCGGCACCAGCCGCACGATTACGGTGAGGCCATCGGACTTTCCGCGCATCGGCACCGAGCAGTATGCCGAGTCGCTTCGCCTGAAGAATCGCGAAGTCGTCCTGACGTTCGATGACGGTCCGGTCCACGGAAACAGCGCCAAGGTTCTGGATGCGCTCGCCGCCGAGTGCGTGAAGGCCACGTTCTTCATGATGGGACTCAATGTCGCGGAGGCGCCTGCTCTTGTGCGCCGCGCGTTCGACGAAGGCCATTCAATCGGCACACACACCTTCAGTCATATCCATCTCGATGAGGTACCGTTCGAGAAGGCCAAGCAGGAAATCGAGCTCGGCATCGAGGCGGTGACGGAGGCGCTCGGAAAGGGCCGCTCGCCCGCGCCGTTCTTCCGCGCGCCCTACCTCGGAATCAACAAGGAACTCGAGAAGTACCTGTATGCGCGCGGCCTGATGGTGTGGGACATCGACGTCAATTCGCTCGACTGGAGTTCTCGAGTCCCCGGAGAAGGTGATCGAGAACACCCTCGCGGTGCTGGAGAAGAAGGGCAAAGGCATCTTGCTGATGCACGACATCAAGTCGCAGACGGCGCGTGCCATGCCGGTTCTGCTCTCCGAGCTCAAGCGCCGCGGGTTTCGTATCGTGCACGTCGTGCCGGAGAACGGTCACGTTCCGAATGCGTCGAACAACTCGCGGCTCGCGCACCAGGGCGATTGATCCACCGAAGCGCAGTGCGATACGCGCGTTGAGGCTGCCTTATATCCATTCGCTCAATCCATGATTCGTGATGCCCGCGCACATGTCGCGGGCATCTACCTTTTAAGGCCAGACCTTCCTCGAAGACGCAAATGGCCGGGTCACATCCTACGGGTTATCCGTCGGCTTTTTTATGCGTGGGTCTCTTGCTCGGCAAAGCGACCTGATTGGCCGCAGCAAAGCGCTGTACTCGCTGAAAAGCATCATCCCGTGACGGCCATCACATCAGGTCTACAGGGAGCCAGGTATTGCTGGTGTCAGAGCAGCTGACGGGCGCCGAGACCAACCGTTGCTTGGCTCGTTCGATCAACAGGTCTCAAGCCACTAACAGAAGGAACTACGAATATGAAAATCTCTGACCAGCCGAAGAGCGAAACGCTGCAGATCGCGGACACGTATCGTGCACCGCGTCTGGTGGCTCTCGGTAGCGCCGTCGGCCTCGTGCAGGCCGGCATCATGGGCGAGGCCCTCGACGCGGGAAGCAACCCGTACGCGAACCGAGTGCAAATTCCGCGACGCTAACCAATGTGGAGGAGAGCATGCTCCGCGCCCCGCTCGCAGGGGCCGGAGCATGCGGGGAGAGCCCTCGAGTGGATGAGGCGCCAGAGTCCTCGAAGCCGCGGGCTCTCCTCCTTCCTTCTCCAAATTCAGCCGGGAGCACGACTTTGATCACCACCATTCAAACTTGTCCTGCTCTGCCGATGGAGCCGACGGTCGAGTATTTCCTGCCTCCGGACGTCATCCTGGTGACGGTTGCGGACGGCAGCGCCCGCCTCTTGGACATGGCAGGCAGCTTTCACGCGGTCCCGAAGGTCGGCGCCCGCATGCTCGAGGAGACCCTGACGAGCGGCGCAGCTGCGGCCGCGGCCCGGGTTGCCGACCACTACGGCGTCGCCCGGGAGCAGGTGCAGAGTGACCTCGCAGTCTTTCTGCGCGACCTGGAGAAGCAGGGCTTGCTATGCAATCAACGCAACCGCAGGGGTCGCCGCAGCGGCGGCTTCGGCCTGGTGCGTTTGCTGCTCCGGCCTTGTCTCCATGCAGCGCATCGACTTTCGCAATCCCCCGAAACAAAGGCTCGCGCCTTGCTGGGATTGGCGCGCCTTTCCTTCGCCCTGTTTGGTTGGACGCGAACGGTTGCTGTCTGGCAAGAGGCGCATGCCCACATTCTGGCACGACATGCCGGGGAGCAGGATGCGGAGGCACTCCAGGCGCTGAACAGGGCGGTGGTTGCCGCCGCTGCCAGCCATCCCGTCTTTGTCGCGTGCAAGGAACGCGCTTTGTGCTCCTGGTCGCTGGCGCGGGCCGCCGGTCTGCACGCCGACCTGGTTGTCGGCATCGACCTGTTCCCCATCGCGGCGCATTGCTGGTGCGAGGTCGGGACCCAAACGCTGGGCGACGAGCGGGAGCACTGCGAGAGCTTCACGCCGGTGGCCCGCTGGTAGGCGAAAGATGCGGGGTTCAGACCCCGAAGGAGGAATGCCATGACGGTTGGGTTCACGATCTTCGCTCGACAGGGTGACGCCGAATTCCGCCTCCGAGAATCACTGCCACAAGGATCGGCCCGCCCTCGTGACGCAGGCGGCCATCCCCGGCGCGCGCATCGCGCTCATGGGCCGGCTTTACTACCGCACGGATCTGCGCGCCGGGCTGGACGTTGCAGCGCCGGAGTTCGGCGGACCTGCTGAAGACAGCGA
Source organism: uncultured Alphaproteobacteria bacterium (assembly GCA_963745515.1). Lineage (GTDB taxonomy): Bacteria > Pseudomonadota > Alphaproteobacteria > Rhizobiales > Xanthobacteraceae > VAZQ01. Next base: position 375,343 of record CAVUXO010000001.1, on the reverse strand, counting down.
TGCAGCACTGGCTCTTGCCGTCTATCGTCAGCGCGGGCTCGAAGGCCTCGAGCGCCTCGAAGGCGATTTTGCCTTGGTGATCTGGGACGCAGCCGAGCAACGCCTCATCGGCATGCGCGACCCGATGGGCGGCTATCCCATCTTCTATACGGTCCACCGAGGAGCTGTTACTGCAAGCACCCACATGGGCCCGTTGCTGGACGCGCTCCCGGGTCGAACTTTGAATCAGGAGTACCTGGCAGATTATCTCGTGCTGGCAGGACCGGCCCTGGAAACTGCCGGTGGCGGCACGGTCTACCAAGGGATTCAGCGCGTGCTGCCGGGCTCCATGGCAGTCTTCCATCTGCCGAGCGGCAAGGTCGAGCAGCGCCGCTACTGGGACTGGCTCGAACACCAGGTCGATCCCGGCACGGACGATATCGCAACGCTCGGCGACCAGCACCTCGAGCTGCTGCGGGCCGCGGTGCGCACGCGCTTGCGCGGGCGGTCGGCTGCGCATGTGTCCGGCGGCATGGATTCCACCGGTGTCGCGCTCATCGCGCGAGACTGCCTCCAGGGCAGCGAGCCGCTACACGCGCTGTCGCTGGCCTATCATCGCCTGCCGTTCCTGGCGCGGGAGCGACCCTACCTGGAAAGCGCGCTCGAACAATCCGGCCTCAGGCCGCACCTGGTCGACGGCGACGAAGCCCTCGATTTCGACAACATCGACTCGGCGCCCGCCCATGACGAACCCTGGCCCGGGCTGATGCGCCATTGCGCCGATCAAGCGCTGACCGCCGCGGCGGCACGCGCGGGTGCGTCCACCGTCATAACCGGCTTTGGCGGCGACGACGTCTTCGACACGCAGCCTTTTCATCTCACTGAATTGTTGCGCAGCGGTCGGCTGTGGGCGGCCTGGAGCGAGGCATCGCGCTGGGGCCGTGCAGACGGCTTGAATGCGTGGAGCCTGCTCGGGCCTTACGGCGTCGCCAATCTTCTGCCCGCGTCGATGCGCATGGGTTTGGGAAACTGGTTGCGCGGCGGATACGCGCCCTGGGGTCGAAACACCGAGTGGACGATCGCGCCGTGGATACGCCCCGATTTCGCGCGGCGCATGGGCATGCGCGAACGATTACTGACCAATCTTCGCCGGACCCACGACGCCTGCCCGTCAGTCAGGCTTTCGCTGTTGTTGTTGGCCATTCGCGCGAACTGCAGCCAATACAGCCGTTGGTACGTGGCGGCCCCGCACGGGATGATGCTCACGCACCCCTATCTCGATCCCCGAGTGATCAGTCTGGCGATGGGAACCTTGTCGCGTGTCATCCCGCAACCCGGCGCACAGAAGCCGATCCTGGCCGCCGCGATGCGCAACATCCTTCCCGAGTGCATCCTGAACCGGTCGGGCAAGGGACATTTCAACGAGGCTTTTTACTTGGGGCTGTCTCGCAACTTGCCGCGCTTGGAAGCCTTGGTCGAGCAGGCGCCGGTTGATGACTTGGGCTTCCTCGACAAGGCTAATCTGCTGGACTGCCTGCAACGCGCCGCCCTGGGAAATGCCGGCAACCTGGGATCCCTGCTACCGTTGATCTGTACACTGTCGCTGCTGGCATGGTTCGCTCAGCAACGTGAGGGATTCGGCCGGCGCGAGAAGTCCAGCAATCGAACCCCGCGCGGCGTGAGCATGCAACCCTAAGCATGAGTGAGATTCGGCATGTCCCCTTGGCTCTACGTTTAGGCTATATTGCACTCGCATACGCGGAAGGGGCCAAGGCAGCGTTTGGCCCTTCTCAGACCTGCCGTGATGTCCGCTTTCGTGCCGCTGTTAGCAGATAAGCGGATGTGCGGGATCACATGATAAGGCAGCTGCCAACAAAACACATTAGGGGGCACGGTCCAATCTGGTCAGGGAGAGAAGATCATGCGCTTAATTGGAACAATGATCGCGCTTATGCTCTTTACTGATACTGTCTCGGCACAAGAGTGTACCAAGTTCCGGAAAATGACTACCTGTACGGACCGATTTGGAAACACCACCATAACGACCGCGTACCGCTTTAGAAATACGACCACCTATAGCGACGGCACAACAGCTCACCGTTATGGCAACACCACGGTATACAGCAATGGGCTTACCTCGCAGACGTTTGGCAAAATAACCACGTTCAGCGACGGCCGAACCTGCACGCGCTTCGGAAATACGATATCCTGCAATTAGCTGGGTTGGCGGCAATAAGTGTCCTGGCCAGTAACATTTAGACGCGGCTAGCCGCTGCAGGAGGCGCGGGATCGATGACCGCAACGCCTCCCGCGCCTGGTGATCGCCGCGTCGCTCAGAGTCCGAACACGTACAGCATCGACGCGGTCGAGGTGTTCTTGAACTCGGGGAACTCCGCCAGAGTCTGCTGCGACTGCTTCGAACCCACCAGCACCGCGACATATTGCTTGCCATTCACGGAGTAGGTGATCGGCGGCGCGTTGATGCCGGTGCCGGCGTTGAAGCTCCAGAGCTCCTGCAGGGTCTTGGCGTCGAGCGCGTAGAACCCGCCGTCGATCGCGCCGTTGAAGACGAGATTGCCAGCGGTTGCGAGCGTGCCGCCATAATTGGGATATTGCATCTTGAACTGCGCCTTGGTCTCGCCGGTCAGGGGATCGACTGCCTTCACGGCGCCATAGCGCTTCTCCGGGAGCGTCCGGGTCGTGCCGCCGGTGAAGCGCTCGCGCCATTTTACGCTACCGCCCTGGTCCTCAAAGTTCTTCTGCTCCACCGTCGTGATTGAATCGCAGCCTTCGATCGTGGGCAGATAGAGCAGGTTGAGCTCGGCATTGTACGATGACGGCGGCCAGTTCTTGCCGCCGCTATGCGACGTGCAGGTCTTCGAGGCACCCTGGCCGCGCAGGCCATGGCTGCCGGGCGTATAGACCTGCACATCCTTGGTGGGATCGTAGTTGAGCGGCTTGCCGGTCTTCGGATCGAGCCCGGTGGTCCAGGTCTGCTGGTCGACATATTGCTTGCCGAACACGAACGAGCCGTTGGTCCGGTCGAGCGCGTAGTAGAAGCCGTTGCGCGCCGCGTGCACGACGAGCTTACGGTCCTCTCCGTTCACCTTGCCGTTGATGATCGGGTGCTCGGAGATTTCATCGAAGTCGTAAGGGTCGTTGGGCGTGTATTGGAATCCCCACTTGATCTTGCCGTCCGACGGCGACAGCGCGAGCACGCTCGCGGCCCATTTGTTGTCGCCTGGGCGATACTCGACGTCGTAGTCGGGACCGGCATTGCCGATGCCCTGGTAGATCGTGTCGGTTTCCGGATCGTAGGTCGCGGTCTCCCACACCGAGCCGCCGCCGTGCTTCCAGCGATCCTGTCCGTCCTTCCAGGTCTCGTTGCCGGGCTCGCCGGCGCCCGGAATGGTGTAGGTGCGCCAGAGCTGCTTGCCGGTGTTGAGATCGGTCGCGTCGATGTAGCCGCGGATGCCGAACTCGCCGCCGGCCGCGCCCACGATCGCGATGTCGCGGATCACCAGAGGCGCGAGCGTTAGCGTCTCCGCCACTGCCGGATCGGCGATCTTTCGTTCCCACACCTTTTCGCCCGTCGCCTTGTTGAGCGCGAACATCCGCCCGTCGAGGGCGATCGAGATGATCTTGTCCTTCCACAGCGCGACGCCGCGGTTGTTGACGCCGCAGCAGGCGACGTCGGCCGCCCAGGCGCGGTCGATCTGCGGATCGAAGCGCCAACGGATGGCGCCCTTGGTGCCGCTGGTGACGTCAATGGCATAGACCCGGCCCCAGCCGTCCGGCACGTACATGGTGCCGTCCTCGACGATCGGGGTCGCTTCCAGCGAGCCGGCCTGATAGCGGCCGCCGCTCTCGAACCCCGACAGCGCGACCGTGAAGGCGAGCTTGAGATTTTTTGCATTGCTGGTGTTGATGTCCTTGAGCGCCGAGAACCGATGGCCCTCGTAGTTGCCATGATGCAGAATCCAGTTCTGCGGCTCCTTGGCGGCGCTGAGCGCGCGTTCCTGCGTCATGTCGGCTGAGCCCGCCGGCGTCAGCATGGTGGCGGCCAGCAATGCGGCGAGCGCGGTGATGGACGCGGACTGAGTCTTCACGACGTGCATAATATTCCTCCCTTTGGCCAGCGCTTGGTGGGCGGCTGCCCCTTTGCGCATTGGCAACCGCCCGCGTTGGTCCCGCCGTCGGTTTGCAAGCAAGGCTAGTCCTCCAATCCATTGGGTTCAACCGGGTTGGCCGTTAGCGGCTCGCAGGCAAGTCGCAGGGCCATTCGCCATTTCTGTGATCGCAATCACGGCCGGCCCGACGCTTCTCATCGACAGTGGCAACGCGCATGTGATGGCGCGCGGAGCAAGGGAGGACTGCCATGTCAATGATCACGACAACTCATCCGGGTTTTGAATCGCGGCCGTTGTTCGCCATCGCGGCGACCAAGAACCATTGGGGATTCTGGTCGTCGCTGGGCTGGGTTGTGCTCGCCCTGACGGTGGCCACCGTCAGCGTCGTTCTGCTCAGCTTTGCTTATTACGTGCAGAGCGGCCTCACCGGCATCGTGCTTGGCGGACAGACCTTGGAGTCGCTCGGCTATGCGGCATTCTCCGCTGTGGCTGTTGCCGTGATTGCCGTCGCGGCCGCGCGGCGCGCCGACTGGTTGGTCTATCTCGGCCTGGTGTGGCCGCGATGGAGTTTCATTGGCCTCGGATTCGTGGTGCTGACGGTGGAGGCGACCTTCAACTTTGGCCTCTTCTCTCTGCTGCCAATTCCCGATGATTCGACCACCCCCGGTGTCGTCGACGAGTATCGCGCCGCTATCGGCAATCCCGTGGCGCTTGTCCTGTTCTGGCTGTCGCTCACCGTCATCGCGCCGGTGTCGGAGGAGATCGCCTTTCGCGGCTTCATCCTGCGCGGATGGATGAGCACTCGCCTCGGCGTCATCGGCGCGATCGTGCTGAGCTCGCTCCTCTTTGCAGCGATGCATGTGCCGGACAAGCTCCCCGTCTTCATATCGTTGTTCGTGGGCGGAATGCTGCTCGCGACCATGCGGTGGCTCAGCGGCTCGATTGTGCCCACCATCCTCATGCACGCCACCTGGAATTTCGGCATCGGCATTCTGATGGCGCTCGAGGTTTGAGCGCAAAGCCTGGCCCGGATTGAGCGCAGCGAAATCCGGGCTACGCGTTTGACGGGTTTGCCGGCATGTTTGGAAGCTGCCGTCGCGCAAGCTCCGCGCGCGCACCAGGATCGGCGAGATACCGCTCCAGCGCCATCATGAACAGTGGCAGGTCCATGCCATAGTTCGACGTGAGCACGAAAATCGGCGCACCGGTCCAGCCGGTGTTCCAGGCGAGGTGCTTGAGCGCCTGCTGGTACCGTTCGATGGGATCAACCACGATGCTGGTGTTGTCGTGCAGCCAAATGAACGCGGCCGGATTATTGTTGTAATGTCCGGCGCTCACCCTCGCGATGGCCTCCCACGGCACCATGAGCGTATATCGCGTGCGACCGAATGTGATTCCCACCGCATCGAACTGAATGAAGTCGTTTGGCCACCACCCGAGCAGGGCGCCGATCAAAAGTCCGCCCCCGATCACCGCGATCAGCCATGCCAGCCCCAGAAAGATCGGTCCGTAGGAGTTTCCGAACAGGATGAAAACCACTCCCATTGCGGCCAGCGTTGCTCCGGATGTGATGACGAGGACGCGCGACTGCCGGATCGGTACGCCGCCGACGATCTCGGCCTTGAGCGCGCGTTGGCGGCGAAATCGCAGCTTGCGCAGGATGATGGTGGCGGCAACCACAGTCGCCGGCCCGAACATGGCAAGTGACACGATGCCGACATCGCGGTTGGAGGGCAGGATGATGACGCCGCTTAGGACAAAGACAATGCCGATGGCGAGCAGTACCCAGTCGCGGATGCCCGGCTTGGGATAAGGTTCGTCCGATCCCGTCATGCACCGATCCTGTGCGCCAGATGCTCCGCTCGTCAAACCTGCGCGCGCCAAATCTGCAACAAGCCGTGCGCAAGTTTGCCTCCCATACACACGGGAATGGCCATTTTGGTGGCGCTGGTGTTACGCCCCCGTTCGCGCCGCCTCGCAGGTGATGTATGGTATGGACGGCGGCCCCACCAAGGAGGCCCAGCCGAAAATAAACAAGGGTGCGGCCCGTCGGTGAGCGCCGCGCAAGGGAGAACGCCGATGCAAGACCTTCGCTTGCTGGCTGCGATTGTGCTGACGGCCGGGCTGATGGCCTCGGCCAGCGCGCGCATCCTGGATGAATCGAAATATCCCGATCTCAAGGGCCAGTGGGACCGTGTCGGCGTGCCGAACTGGACGCCAGCAGGCACGCCGCCGTTCACGCCGGAGTATCAGGCGGTCTACGAGGCCAATCGCGCTGACATGAAGAATGGCGGCGCCGGCGGCGTGCCGTCGCAGTACTGCTATCCGCAAGGCATGCCGATGATGATGAATATCTACGATCCGATGGAGATCGTGGTCACGCTCGATGTCACCTACATCCTGATCAGCCATGTGAACGACGCCTATCGCCGCATCTATACCGACGGGCGCGGCTGGCCGGCGGAGGACGAGTTCGTGCCGACCTATGCGGGCTACTCGATCGGCAAGTGGATCGACGAGGACGGCGACGGGAAGTTCGACGTGCTCGAGGTCGAGACCCGCCACTTGCTCAATCCGCGGGTTTATGATGCGAGCGGGCTGCCGTTCCACACCGACGGCAAGACCGTGGTCAAGGAGCGCATCTATCTCGACAAGACCGACAAGAACATTCTCCGCAACGAGATCACCGTTTTCGACAGTGGGCTGACGCGGCCGTGGTCGATCACCAAGACAGCCAAGCGCTCGCCGAAAGTGCGGCCGCTCTGGCTCACGGCGGTGTGTGCGGAGGGGAACACGCGGGTGAAGCTCGAAAGCGAGGACTACTTCCTCAGCGCCGAGGGCAAACTGATGCCGACCCGCAAGGATCAGCCGCCGCCGGATCTGCAATACTTCCCTCGCAAGGAGCGGTGAGGGCGAAGCACTTGCGTCAGGTGTCGAGCGCGACCGCGCGGACGCGTCGCACATGGGGAAGCCAACGATGACGTTGTTCGAGCGAACGTTTCTGCGTCTCTTGGCGGGAGCCTCAGTTTTGGCTCCCGTCCTTGTCGATTTCCCCGGGGACCAGGCCTGGTCTCAGGCGACCAGAACGATCAAGATCGTTGTCCCATTCCCGCCGGGCGGTGGTGTCGACATCGTGGCACGCTTGATGGCCGACCAGATTGGCCGCGTGCAGCGGGCATCGGTTGTCATCGAGAATCGACCCGGTGCCGGCACCCTGATTGCGACCGAAGCGGTGGCGCGCGCTGCGCCCGATGGAAACACGATCCTGTTCCTGGCGAACTCGTTTGTCATCAATGCGGGGCTGCGGAAGGGTGCCTACGACCCTCTGACTAGCTTCGAGCCGATCTGCCTGCTGACGCGATCTCCGAATGCGGTCGTCGTCAACAGCGCATCGCCTTATCGAGCGCTGAGCGATCTCATAGCTGACGCGCGTGCGAAGCCTGGAAACTTGACCATGGCGTTTCAGGGGCCGGCCACAAGTCAACACGTCGGCGCCGAGAAGCTCAAGCGCGCGGCGGGCATCGATATGATCAACGTTCCATTTCCTGGCTCGGCACCGGCCGTAAACGCGATATTGGGTGGGCACGTAGCTGCTTTGTTTGTCAATTACCCGGCAGTGGCGGAGCAGGTCAGCGCGGGAAGAATTCGTGTGCTTGCGACCGCCTCGCGAGCCAGAATTGAATCGATGCCTGACGTCCCGACAGTGTCGGAGGTTGTCAGGAAGGATTTCGAAGAAGACGTTTGGAACGGAGCGGTGGTGCCGGCGAAAACTCCGGGAGAAACGGTTACCCAGCTCGCTGACTGGCTGCATGCCGCGATCTTGTCGGCCGAGGTCCGTCCGAAACTTGGCGTCCAAGGGTTCAGCGCCGCTGGAGCCTGCGGTGCGGACTTTGCGTCATTCTTGCGCGAGCAAGTGAGTGAATACGGCCAACTCATACGCGAGACGAACATGAAGGCTGAGTAGTCTGAAACTGTCAGGCGCAAGTCGGCGTCAACGATGCCGCGACCTGATTGTCAGGGGAGAAAGCCATGCGTTCCATTTGCAAGATCGTCATAGCCCTCGCCGTTGTCGCAATGGTGGCATCCAATGCCACTGCACAAGACTGGCCTGCTCGACCCGTGACAATGGTCGTTCCCACCGCGGCCGGTGGCGGTGCCGACATTCTGGGGCGCATCCTTGCGGCGCGCTTGAGCGAGCTATTGGGCCAGCCGGTCATCATCGAGAATGTCGGCAACGCCGTGGCGGCGACCAACCGCATCGCCAAGGGAGCGCCGGATGGCTACCACTTCAATCTCGGCGGTACCTCCCATATGGCGTTCCATACGACCATCTACAGGACGCCGGTCTACAATCCCCGCACCGATTTTGCTCCGGTTGCGCTGGTGGTCGAGCAGCCCTTCCTGCTGGTCGCGCGCAATGATTTTCCTGCCAACAATCTGCAAGAGTTCATCACCTACACCAAGGCGAACCAAACGAAGCTGCAATATGGCTCCGGTGCAGGCGCGGGCTCAGGCAATCACATGTCCTGTGAGATGCTCAATGCCGCTATCGGGGTCAAAGTCTCCCACGTGCCTTACCGCGATATCGGGCCGTTGACGCAGGACATGATTGCCGGCCGTGTCGACTATCAGTGTCCGCTGCCGGGAACCATGATCCCGCTGATCCAGACCAACAAGGTGAAAGGGATCGCCACGCTCGGCAAAGGGCGGCTGTCGGCATTGCCTCAGCTTGCCAGTGCTCACGAGCAAGGCCTCTTGGATTTCGAGGCGCCGAATTGGTACGGCTTCTTCATGCCGAGGGGAACTCCCGAGGCGATCATTCGCAAGCTCAATGCCGCGACGATCGCAACGTTGGATACGCCTGCCGTGCAGCAAAGAATGAACGCCGTTGCCGCCTCTGTGGTTGCGGCAGACCGCCGTTCTCCAGAATATCTGCGTGGGTTCGTCTTGAGCGAAATTGACAAGTGGGCCGCACCAATCAGAATAAGCGGCACGGTCATCGAATAAAGGCGGAGGAGCAGCTCCCCGCTTACTGAATTCCAGATTAGCTTTAGGACGACGCCAAAACAACGTTCCGGGATCGTGATGTCTCAGGTGGACTTGCAGGCCAAGCCTGCGCCGGCTCAATCAAGCGCCCTCGTCATGATGAGCGCCAGGGCGCTCGCGGACGCGATCCGCGCGCGCCAAGTCTCATGCGTCGAGGTGATGACCGCCTATCTCGATCACATCGAGCGCATCAACCCGGTGGTCAATGCCATCGTGGCGTTGCGGGATCGGGACGACTCTGCTTGCTGAAGCGAAGGAGAAGGACACGCAGATCGCGCGCGGAGAAGCGAGCGGTCCGCTACACGGCTTCCCCTTCGCGATCAAAGACCTTGTGCCGGTCAAGGGCATGCGAACGACGTCCGGCTCGCTCATTCTCAAGGATTTCGTTGCGCCTGCCGACAGCGTCATGGTTGCGCGGCTGCGCAAAGCCGGCGCGATCATCATCGGCAAGACCAACACGCCCGAGTTCGGCCTTGGCTCCCACACCTACAACGCCGTCTACGGGCCGACCCGCAACGCCTACGACCAGTCGCGCTCGGCCGGTGGGAGCAGCGGCGGGGCCGCCGTCGCGCTGGCGCTGCGCATGCTGCCGGTCGCCGACGGCAGCGACTATGGCGGCAGCCTGCGCAACCCGGCGGGCTGGAACAACGTGTTCGGCTTCCGCACCAGCTTCGGACGGGTGCCGGCTGACGGACGCGACGCGTGGCTTCCATCGATGGGCGTGCTCGGCCCGATGGCGCGCGATATTCCGATCTGGCGATGCTGCTCGCTATTCAGTCCGGCTACGACGATCGCGTTCCGCTGTCGATGGACGCCAGCCCGGCGATCTTCCAGGCACCGCTCGAGACCGATCTGAAAGGCAAGCGCATCGCCTGGGTCGGCGACTTCAACGGCTCCATTCCCTATGAGACCGGCGTGCTGGAGCTGTGCCAAAGCGCGCTCCGCGTGTTTGAATCGCTCGGCTGCATTGTCGAGGAGGCCGTGCCGGACTATCCCATCGACAAGGTGTGGCGGGCGTGGCTGCAACCTGCGCGCCTGGCAGAGCGGCGGCAACCTGCTCGCCTACTACCGCGACCCCGCCAAGCGCGCGCTCATGAAGCCCGAGGCGGTGTTCGAGGTCGAGAGCGGGCTCAAGCTCTCGGCCTTCGACATCACGGCGGCGTCGGCGGTGCGCACGGAGTGGTACGGCGTCGTGCGCACGTTCTTCGAGCGCTACGACTATTTTGTCGTGCCGACCGCCCAGGTGTTTCCTTTCGACGTCGATCTGCACTGGCCCAGTGAGATCGCCGGGCAAAAGATGACCACCTATCACGAGTGGATGAAGGGAGTGCTGCCGGTCACCATGGCGGGCTGCCCGGCACTTGCCGTGCCCGCGGGCTTCAACGCACAGGGCTTGCCCATGGGCATCCAGATCGTGGCGCCGAACCACGCCGAGCTCGCGTGTCTGCAATTGGCGTTTGCCTATGACGAGGCAACACGCTGGTCCGCGCGGCGACTGCCGCCGCTCGTTGTTTGATCGCGTCGCTGGCGCGCGTCACTGCTTGTTGAAATAGCGCAGATCCGGCGGCGCCTGATTCTTCTTTGCGGGCATCAGCAGGCCATCCGCGCTGATCATGTAGTGCTCATTGCCGATGAGGACATGCGAGTTGCTCTCGATGCATTCCGACTCGCGCCAGACCGGCTGGGCCTGCGCGCCGCGCCGATAGTCCTTCGTCACCGTCCAAGGCCGTGTGAAGGCGTTGTCGATGATCGTGATCTCGTCATGCATGATGTTCGGATTGGCTTTGTTGCTGTAGATGCGCTCCTTGATGATGGTCTGATTGTCCTCGTGCAGCGGAATGCTGGTGCTGTCCAAGGTCCGCATCCCGCGGAAGCCGCGCGTCTCGACCTCGAGCACGTCGTAGCGCCCGTCGCCGTCCGCATCGATCCATTTGCCGATGGAATAGCCCGCATACGACAGCGGCATGTCGGCGGGCCAGTCGCGCCCGTCGGTGAAGATGCGACGGGTGTCGTTGAACGTGCTCATCAGGATGTAGGTCTGGTCGAGCATGACGACGATCTCCATGGTGCTGTAGAGATTCATCATGCGCGGCATGCCCGCCGTCATGCAGATCAGGTCGCGATCGAGTCCGGCGCCGCCGGCTGCCTGATCGGCGAGGCTTGCCTCGAGCTTGGCCTGATATTCGGGCGTGAGCGGCGCCTGCTGGGCGAGGCCATCGGATTTGTTCGGGTCCCATGACGGATTGCCCCGGATCCCGGCCACCGGAAGCCTCATCCATTGGCCCTTCCAATCGGGATAATGCGATTTATCGAAGACGCGGGCATTCGTCATTGTCATGCTGATGGCGAACGTGGCGCAAGCCGCCACAACGGCAATGACGACGGCACCGGTCGAGCGTCGATAGGGCATGACCGTTCCTCCCAGCGATCGAGTTTTGCAATGGGCGCGGTCTTTGCCGCGCTTGACCCGGCTTGAGGGCGACAGCAGCCTAGAGCGCGCCTCGCGCGCCTTCAACGCGCGCCAACATGCGTAATATATTAGCATTGACTTATATAAGCCAACGTTGGCATCTGGGGCGCGGTGCATCAGGGAGCGTGCCATGACACAGGACATTGCGGGATTGATCGGAGCGGTGACGCGGGAGGTCACGGGGCGAGAGCACGACGGCCGTCCGGCCCGGGTGGTGCGCGCGAGCAGGACCTATGACACGACCATGGAGGACGTGTGGGACGCGATCACCAGTGCCGAGCGCATTCCGCGCTGGTTCCTGCCGGTCTCCGGCGATCTGCGCCTCGGCGGCCGCTATCAGCTGCGCGGCAATGCGAGCGGCGAGATCACCGGCTGCAATCCGCCCCGCCATCTTGCGCTGACGTGGGAATTCGGCGGCGAGGTGAGCTTCCTCAAGGTGGATCTCTCGGAGTCTCCCGACGGCGGCACGCATCTTGCGCTTGAGCACGTCGCATATGTCGATGACGCGCGCTGGAACCAGTTCGGCCCGGGCGCGGTCGGCGTCGGCTGGGACATGACCTTGATGGGGCTCGATCGGCATCTCGCCAGCGCCGCCGCGGTCGATCACCTGCAGGCCATGGCATGGCTAGGATCGCCGGACGGCAAGGACTTCATTCGCCGCAGCTCCGATGAATGGTGTCGCGCGTCGATTGCCTCCGGCACGGATGAAGAGGCGGCCAAGGCCGCCGCGGAGCGAACGACGGCGGCCTACACTGGAGATCCGGTGAAGGACGGCTGATGCACGCCTTCGATATCCTCGGCGACCCTGTTCGCCGCCGGATTTTGGAGCTGCTGGCGCGCGGCGAGCAATGCTCGGGCGACATCGTCGCCGTCATTCAGCGCGAGTTCGGCATCTCGCAGCCTGCGGTCTCGCAGCATCTCAAGGTGCTGCGCGAGAGCGGCTTTGCGGATGTGCGCGCGGAGGGAGCGCGCCGCGTGTACTCGATCGAGGCCGGGCCGCTACGCGAGGTCGATGCTTGGATGAGCCAGTTCCGCGGATTCTGGGAGCATAAGCTTGAAGCGTTGGCGACCGAGATTGCCCGCGGAAAGCGAAATCGGCGCCGCTGAGATCGTGGTAGGGTGCGCCCGCGGGAACAAGGGGTCGAGTCATGTTCGTCGGTCACTACGGCGTGTCCTACGCGGCCAAGGTGGCGACGCCACGTGTGCCGCTGTGGGTGTGGTTCATTGCGGTGCAGTGGCTCGACGTGGTGTGGTCGCTGCTGGTGATGCTCGACATCGAGAAGATGCGCATCGTGCCGGGCTTCACCGAGGCGAACCCGTATGACCTCTATTACATGCCCTATACGCACAGCCTGCCGGGCGCGCTCGTGCTTTCGCTTGTGCTCGGCGGGATCGTCGCAGCCGGAACTCCCGGCGCGCGCGGCAAGGTCGCCGCCTGGGTTGCGGCCGCCGCGTTCTCGCATTGGGTGCTCGACCTGATTGTGCATACTCCCGACCTGCCGCTGTATGACGACAGCGCCAAGGTCGGCCTCGGGCTTTGGCGCCACGTGGCGTTGAGCTTCCCGCTCGAGTTGATCATCCTGGCCGCAGGCGCCTGGTTTTACGCGCGTCATGCGACATTCGCCGGCACACACGGCCGTGGCATCTACTGGGGCTTCGTCGCGCTGCTTGCCGTCGCGCAGGTCTACGGCAATTTCGGACCGCCGCCATCGTCACCCGAGAATATGGGGATGACTGCATTGTTCTTTTATGCGTTGCTGGCGCTGCTCGCTGGCTTGGTCGAGCGCGTGGCTATGAGGACGTAGCGCCTTGGTTGTGCACCCTTGGGGCTGCTGACACATGCTGCATTGCGCGATGAGACCTACGATCGTCCTTTTTCGAGCCTATACTCTTGTCAGATTGCAAGCGGAACCACCCCATGCTCGCTCCCAAATTCGGCATCGGCCAGCCGGTCACGCGCAAGGAAGACGACGCGCTCCTGCGCGGCGCCGGCCGCTACGTTGCCGATCACGCGCCGGCGGGCTGCTTGCACGCGGTCGTGCTGCGCTCGCCGCACGCGCATGCGCGCTTTCGCATCACCGACGTCGCGAAGGCGCGCGCGCTGCCGGGCGTCGCGCTCGTGCTCACCGGCGCCGACACCGCCACGCTCGGCAACCTGCCGTGCCAGGGCCAGGTGCCCGGGCTGCACGATCGACGTGCCGCCATATCCGATCCTCGCGCGCGACGAGGTGCGCCATGTCGGCGACGCGATCGCCTTCGTGGTCGCCGACACGCTCGACCAGGCGCGCGATGCCGCCGAGGCGATCGCGGTCGAGTGGGAGCCGCTGCCGCACGTGATCGGCGCCGCCGCGGCGCTCGCGCCGGACGCGCCGCAGGTGTGGCCGACAGTGGCAACCTCGTCTTCGAGACCACGCTCGGCGATGCCGAGGCCACCGCGCGCGCCTTCGCGAGCGCGGCGCGCACGGTCTCGCTCGAGCGTCGTCAACCAGCGGCTGGTCGCCAACTATCTCGACACCCGCGGCGTCGTCGCCGAATACGACGCAGCCTCTGACCGCCTCACGCTGACGCTGTCGAGCCAGGGCAGCCACATCGTGCGCGACGTGCTGTGCAACGACGTGCTCAAGATCCGCCCGACGAAGATGCGCGTGGTGACGCCCGACGTCGGCGGCGGCTTCGGCACCAAGCTGTTTCCCTATCGCGAATACGCGCTCGCGGCGGTCGCGGCGCAGCGCCTCAAGCGGCCGGTCAAATGGATCGCCGAGCGCAGCGAGCATTTCCTCGCCGACACGCACGGCCGCGACAACCATCACCACGGCGCGAGCTTGCGCTCGACGCCGACGGCCGCTTCCTCGCGCTCGACATCGATCTCGTCGCCGACATGGGCGCCTATCTCTCCACCTTTGCGCCGTTCATTCCGTATCATCGGCGCCGCGATGTCGCCCGGGCGTCTACGACATTCCGGCCTGCAGCGTGCGCGTGCGCGGCGTCTACACCAACACCGTGCCGGTCGATGCCTATCGCGGCGCCGGGCCGCCCGGAGGCGGCCTACCTGATCGAGCGGCTCGTCGACGTGGCGGCGCGCGAGATCGGCGTCGCGCCCGACGTGCTGCGGCGGCGCAACTTCATCAAGCGCGCCGCGCGATGCCGTACACGACCGCGACCGGCAAGATCTACGACTCCGGCGATTTCGCCGGACATCTGGCGCGTGCGCAGGAGCTCGCCGACTGGCGCGGGTTTCAGCGGCGGCACGCGGCGCTCGAAGAGGGCCGGCCGGCTGCGCGGCATCGGCATTGCGACCTATGTCGAGGCCTGCGGCAACAACGGACCCGACACCGCGACGCTGCGGCTCGAGGCCGACGGCGCGGTCACCGTGCTCGCCGGCATCGCAGTCGACCGGGCAGGGCCACCACACCGCCTATCGCGCAGATCGTCGCCGATCGGCTCTCGCTGCCGCCCGAGCGCGTGCGCGTGGTCCAGGGCGACACCGATCTGATCGCGACCGGCACCGGCACCGGCGGCTCGAGCTCGATCCCCTGCGGCGGCGCCTCGGTCGCGGGCGCGGCCGACAAGCTCGCCGAGAACCTCAAGGAGCTGGCCGCCGACGCGCTCGAAGCCGCCGCTCGCGATCTCGAGCTGGCCGACGGCGCCGTGCGCGTCGCCGGCACCGACCGCGCTGTCGCGTTCGCCGAGCTCGCCGCGCGAGCCGCAGGCGCGCCGCAAGCTCACGACCAAGCACGCGTTCGCGCCGCCGGAGGCGACCTATCCGAACGGCACGCACATCGCCGAAGTCGAGATCGATCCCGACACCGGGCGCGACCGCGATCCTCGACTACGTGGTGGTCGACGACTTCGGCGTGACGCTCAATCCGCTGCTGCTCGCCGGCCAGGTGCATGGCGGCGCCGTGCAGGGCATCGGCCAGGCGCTGATGGAGAACGCGGTCTACGACGAGAGCTCAGGCCAGCTCGCTGAGCGCGAGCCTGATGGACTACGCGCTGCCGCGCGCCGACGATATGCCGGCGTTCACCTTCGAGACCCGCAACGTGCCGTGCCGCACCAATCCGCTCGGCGTGAAAGGGGCGGGCGAGGCCGGCGCCATCGGCTCCTGCCCCGCCGTGATGAACGCGATCCTCGATGCGCTCTGGCGCGCCTATCGCATCCGCCATGTCGACATGCCGGCGACGCCGGAGCGGCTGTGGGCGGCGATCGCCGAGGGCCGGCGGCTTCACACGCTGTGAGCCGCTCGCGGCGCACAGCAAAAGGCTCGCCGAATGCCGGCGAGCCTTCCGTCATCGACCGGAATCTTCCGGACGATTACTTCGTCACGTTATTTCGCCACCTGACCGCTGATTTCGCCCCCACGGTTGGCGCCCGTGTGAACGTTGACATACCAGCGGCCGCCCGCCAGGTCGGCGGCTTGCGCGTCGGTCAAGGTTGCCGTGCCTTTGGCCGGGCTGGTCGGATTGTTTCCGATCAGAACCGCAACGCCGGCGTTCTTTCCAGCTTCGGCCGGGCCATGGAAGTGGGCAGCGGTTGCTGGCCCGCTCAGGTCCGAAAACGTGACCGTCCAGGTCAGCATCTTGGTGGTGGTGTCATAGGTGAGCTCTGCGGTTCCGGCCCCCTTGGACTCATTGGGCGGGACCTCGCTTTGGGCGTTCATCGCCGCCTTGTAGGTGACGGTCTCGGCGACCGCCCCCGATCCGATGAATGTGGCGAGTGCCAGTCCGGCTAGTCCGCTGCAGATCAAGCTTCGACGCATCGTTTCGTCCTCCCTAGGTTGTGTGGTGAGGCTTGCGACAATATCATTCCAACAACACCGCTCCCCGCGCGCTATTCCACGAGGACTCTGCTCAGCTCGCGCGGCGGCGCCAGTATCATGGGGCCGGAACCGCGGCCTGATTGTCGAAAGCCCTCATGCCACTGCTGACGCAGGTCTGACGACTTTGCCGAGGCGCCGTTCGCGCCGGCGGTCTGACTGCCATGATAGGGCGATGAAGAAAGCTTTCGCGAGCACGCGCGCCGAGGTCAATTAGCGCCCCTTCCATGACGCTGACCGTCGCTGCCGGCGGCACTAGTGCCCCGTTTCGCGAAGCTCGTGATGCACCTCAGCACGCTCGTGACACGAGCTTCGGAAACGAAGGGCCGCGCTAGCAACTCTATGGTTCAAGCGCTGCCGCATTTCGATTTCGAAGTTCCTAATCGAGCTTGCTGCCAGTGGCGTAGCGAACTTCAAATCGCGCCGGCACTAGGCCGCTCGCGGCGGCCGATGAATCTCGTCAAGGCCATCCTGCTCAAGATCGCGTCGGCGTTGCTGTTCGCCGTGATGTCGGTGCTGGTGCGCTATCTGGGCGACCGCTATCCGGTCGGGCAGGTGGTGTTCTTCCGCTCGGCCTTCGCGATCCTGCCGGTCGTCATCATCTATGCCTGGCGCGGCGAGCTCGAAGCGGCGATCCGCATCGGCCGGCCGTTCGGCCATCTCGGGCGCGGCGCTGACCGCGGTCGGCGCCATGTTCTGCAATTTCTCGGCGCTGGCGCGGCTGCCGGTGGTCGATGCGACCGCGATCTCGTTCGTGTCGCCGCTGATCACGGTCGCGATGTCGGCGCTCTTCCTCAAGGAGCGCGTGCGCATCTATCGCTGGTCGGCGGTCGATCGTCGGATTTTTCGGCGTGCTGGTGATGCTGGCGCCGCATCTCGACATCGGCAGCTCGGCCGCCGCGAGCGCCGGCGCCGTCGGCGCCGTGCTCGGGCTTGTGGGCGCCTTCTTCAGCGCGGGCTCGACCATCCAGACGCGCGCGCTGACCGACGAGCGAGACGACCTCCTCGATCGTGCTCTACTTCTCGCTGATCTGCGCGATCGCGGGTCTTGCGACCTGGCCGTTCGGCTGGATCACGCCGACCTGGCCGGAGCTCGCCGCGCTGATCGCCATCGGCATCTTCGGCGGGCTCGCGCACATCCTGCTGACCGAGAGCTATCGGCTACGCGCCGGCCTCGCTGGTCGCGCCGTTCGACTACACCTCGATGCTGTGGGCGCTGCTGCTCGGCTTTCTGGTGTTCGGCGAAGTGCCGAGCGTGCTCGTCTTCGTCGGCGCCGGCATCATCGCGGGCGCCGGCCTGTTCGTGATCTGGCGCGAGCGCCAGCTCGGCCTGCAGCGCGCCCGCGCCGCCGAAGGCGCCGCCGACCGGGACCGTGATCAGCGGCCGAACGCCTTGAAGGTGATGATCGTGCGGGTGTCCTGGATGCCCGGGATGGTCTGCACCTTCTCGTTGACGAAATGGCCGATGTCGGTGCCGTCGTCGACGTAGAACTTCACCAGCAGGTCGAACTCGCCGGCGGTCGAATAGATTTCGGAGGCGATCTCGGCGTCGGCGAGCTTGTTCGCCACGTCGTAGGACTTGCCGAGCTGGCATTTGATCTGGACGAAGAAGGGAACCATGCGCGCCTCCGTGCCGGCTCGCCGACTGCGGCAATCCAGCAAAAAGCCGTCGTGCGTGGCAAGCGCTTGGCGCGCGCGGCGCGCCGGTCGCGCGTACGATGCGCGCGATGGATGGACATCAACGATGGCCACTGCAGTCGATCTTCGCCTCTATGCACTCGTCGATCCCGAACGCGCCGGCGGGCACGATCTCGCCGGAGCTCGCGGCGCTGCTCGCGGCCGGCGGCGCGACGCTGGTGCAATTGCGCGACAAGCACGGCGAGACGCGCGCCATGGTCGAGGAGGCGCGCGCGATCAGGAGAGCCTCGCGCCGCTTGCGCGTGCCGCTCCTGATCAACGACCGCGTCGACGTGGCGCTGGCCGCCGGCGCCGACGGCGTGCATGTCGGGCAGGACGACATGGCGGTCGAGGATGCGCGGCGGCTGCTCGGGCCCGACGCCATCATCGGGCTCTCGATCAAGACCGTCGCGCAGGCCGAGGCGGCGCCGGTCGATCTCCTCGACTATGTCGGCATCGGCGGCGTCTACGCGACCACCTCGAAGGACAATCCCGATCCGCCGATCGGCGTCGCGGGCCTGCGCGCGCATCGTCGACGTGTTTCGCCGGCGCGCGTCCGGATCTGCCGCTCTGCGCCATCGCCGGCATCGATGCCGAGCAATGCCGGCGCCGACCATCGCGGCCGGCGCCGACGGCGTCGCGGTGATCTCGGCGCTGTCGCTCGCCGCGAGCCCGCCCGACGCCGCGCGCGACATTGCGCGCGATCGTCGATGCGGCGCTCGCGCGAGCGGCGGCGATGACCGCCGATCGCCGTCACCATCGCGGGCTCCGATTCCGGCGGCGGCGCCGGCATCCAGGCCGACCTGAAGACCTTCTCGGCGCTCGGCGTCTACGGCGCCTCCGTCATCACCGCGCTCACCGCGCAGAACACCAAGGGCGTGACCGGCATCCACGACGTGCCGCCGGATTTCATCGCCGCGCAGATCGATGCGGTGTTCTCCGATCTCGAGGTCGCGCGCGGTGAAGATCGGCATGCTGTCGCAGCCGGCGGTGATCGAGGCGGTGGCGGCCGGGCTCGATCGCTGGCGGCAGACGCAACGTCGTGCTCGATCCCGGTGATGGTCGCGACCTCCGGCGACCGGCTGCTCACGCCGGAGGCGATCGACGTGCTCAAGCGCGTGCTCATTCCGCGCGCGCTGCGTCATCACGCCGAACCTGCCGGAGGCGGCCGCGCTGCTCGACGCGCCGATCGCGCGCAACGAGGACGAGATGCGCGCGCAGGCGGAGCGCGCTGCTGGCGCTCGGCGCGCGCGCGGTGCTGATCAAGGGCGGCCACGGCGAGGGCGCCGAAAGCGTCGATCTCCTGGTCGGCGCCGACGCTCGTTCACGCGGCTTGCGACCGCGCGCGTCGCCACCAGAAACACCCACGGCACCGGCTGCACGCTGTCGTCGGCGATCGCGGCCGGCCTCGCCAAGGGGCTCGACCTCGTCGCCGCCGTGCGCGAGGCCAAGGTCTATGTCAGCGCGGCGATCGCGGCCTCGGAGCGGCTTGACGATCGGCTCAGGCCACGGGCCGGTGCATCATTTCCACGCGTGGTGGTAGCCTATTACTTCCGTGCTTCTGTATAGTTTCAGGGTTATGCTCGATAATAGTGCTGATTTCTATATAATAATACCATTATTGGTAATATAGAGCCTCTATTGATCTTCATTAATTCTTTGTGTCGCTCAAATGTCACATCATTCGATTGGGGGACAAGGTACTTTATTTCATGAACACTGTGGCCGTGCGTAGGGAGGTAAACATGAAATCGCTTCTGATGATGACTACAGCCGTACTTGCTCTGGGCGGGACGGCGTTCGCCGCGGATATACCGCTGAAGGCACCGCGAGCAGAGCAGTACGTGTCATGGTCCGGTTTTTATCTTGGCGGTCAAGGTGGTGTTGGCGTTAGCCACGAGGACCTGCATCTGAAGCAAAACGCAATCGATTTTTCGTACAATGGATCAGGCGGCTTCGGCGGCGGTTTCGTTGGCGTCAATTGGCAAATGGGCAACATCGTGATCGGCGCTGAGGTCGAGGGCTCCGCAGCCGATATTGGCCGCAGCAACGTCAACTGCACCATCCCGGGGCTCAGACCGCCAGTTGTTCGGACAAGATATCAGCTTTCGGATCGGCGAGGGGGCGCCTCGGCATGACCTTTGGTCAGCAGGGGGGCGCGCTGCTCTACGTCGCGGGTGGCTGGGCGACGGCCCGAGCCGAATACGATCGCGTGTTCCTACCTGGCGGCGGCCCGTTCACCTCGGGCGTCAGGGACACGATTGAAGGTTGGGTCGTGCTGGCGGCGTCGAAGTGATGCTCACGAACAACTGGATCGGTCGGCTCCAATACGATCACTATGAGTTCAGCTCCAACACTTATTTGGTTCCTGCCATGAGCAACGTCTCCGACACCAATGTGGAGACGAAGCTGGACACGGTTGGGTCGGTCTCGGATATAAGTTCCAAAGCTGCACAGCGATAACCGACTTGCGATATCACGAAACCCCGGGCCCAGGCCCGGGGTTTACTTCGTTTGTGCACGATTGCTGCGCGCTGTGGCTCGTCGCGGTGCTTAGCTTAAACTTTAAAACGCGCCCGGAAACGCGCCGCCGTCGATCAGTCAGATTCTGCCCGGTGATGAAGCCCGCCTGCGCCGAGCACAGGAACGCGCAGGTCGCGCCGAAGCCGTCGAGATCGCCCAGCCGCTTGGCCGGAATGCTCGCGATGCGCTCGGCCTTCGCGTCCTCGTAGCTGACGCCCTTGCGCTTGGCGACCTCGCCGAGCACGGTCTTGAGCCGGTCGGTCTCGAAGGCGCCCGGCAGGAGATTGTTGATCGTCACGTTGCTTGCCGCGACCTGCCGCGCGACGCCGGCGAGGAAGATCGTCAGTCCGCCGCGCGCCGCCGAGGACAGATCGAGTCCCGCCTGCGGCAGCTTCACCGTGCCCGAAGTGATGTTGACGATGCGGCCGAAGCTGCTTCGCCGTCATCGGCCCGATCGCCTTCTGCATCAGCTCGATCGCGACCACCATGTTGGCGGTCACGCCTTCGAGCATCTGCGCGCGCGTGAGCTCGCGGAAATCGCGCGGCGGCGGGCCGGCATTGTTGTTGACCAGAATGTCGGGCTCCGGGCAGGCGGCGAACAGGGCGGCCTGGCCCTCGGCCGTGGCGACGTCGGCCTTGCACCGGCGTCATCTTGGCGCCGGTCGCTTTGCTGAGCTCCGCGGCCGTGGCCTCGAGCCGCGCCGCATCGAGCCCGTTGATCACGACCTCGCAGCCGGCCTGCCGCCAGTGCCTGCGCGCAGGCGCGTCCGAGTCCGCGGCTTGAGGCGCACACGATGGCCTTGCGGCCGGTAATTCCGAGATCCATGAATCAACTCCTGGTCGGCGGGTATCGAGAGTCCCTTATCGCAAGTATTGCCGCAATTGCAGCCGGCGGCCGCAAAGTGTTCGGCCTCGAGGTGAAAAATCGAGCCGCAGATTAGAGTTAGTAATATAATACCTCTAAGAAGTATTCCGTTACGGATTTTTGTCAGCTGTATCATACCTGCAACAGCTTTTTGAGCTGAATAGGGTTAATGAATACCTCACTTGTTGTTCTGTTGTTCCTGTAGCGTATGCGTGAGGTAGCGTGATGAAGCAGACTATCGTTGCTGCTGCGGCAGCTGTTGCGTTCATGGGCGGCTCCGCCCTTGCCGCAGATCTTCCAGCAAAGGCCCCCTACTACAAAGCCCCGCAAGGGGGGTACTTCAACTGGACGGGGTGTTACGTCGGCGGCAATGTCGGCGCCGCGTCTGCCCGCGGCAAATTCACCACTGACGTGGGTTCTGGCTCACATCTCAGCATCCAGACCAATCGTGATCGCGTCGGTGCGGCTGGCACGGGCTCGGATCGCGACACTGATCTGATCGGCGGTGGTCAAGTCGGCTGTAATTTCCAGCGCGAGTACTTCACGCTGGGAGTTGAAGCAGACTTCAGCGGATTGGGGTCTGACCCCTCCATCCGAGGCACCGGCGTGCTGACGACGGCAGATCCCTTCACCATCACCAACACCGTGAAAAATGATTGGCTTGCGACCGTGCGCGGCCGTGCGGGTTTGACTGTCGACCGCTCGTTTATCTACGCGACCGGCGGTGCGGCGTTTTCTCGGGCCCATTACTCTCAAGTGTACACGGATACGCTTGCTGGACCGACCACGGGCGGTTTCGACGTGTCGAAGACCAAGACT
Source organism: uncultured Alphaproteobacteria bacterium (assembly GCA_963745515.1). Lineage (GTDB taxonomy): Bacteria > Pseudomonadota > Alphaproteobacteria > Rhizobiales > Xanthobacteraceae > VAZQ01. Next base: position 353,020 of record CAVUXO010000001.1, on the reverse strand, counting down.
GGCTGGGTGGTTGGCGCGGGTTGGGAGTACGCGTTCACCCACAACTGGTCGGTCAAGGCCGAATACCTGCACGTGAGCTTCTCGAACCTCGGTGCCACTGGCCTCATCCGCGCGGCCGGCAGCGGGAACACGAACGTGATGAACGGCACCGTCGGCGAGCACATCGACATCGTTCGCGTCGGGCTGAACTACCGCTTTGGTGGCTTCTACTACTGAGCGCACGCGCTCGGTTGGCGAAAGGAAAGCCCCTGGCCACGGCCAGGGGCTTTTTGCGTCATTGCATGTAAGGCAGGGCGGGGGGAACAACCAGGCAACCTGCCAATGATTAGGGCGCCGCCCCTGCCAAATATGTGGCAGCGAGGCGGGTTCCAGTCGCCTGAAATTGTCGCGCGGACAGTGCGTTTGCACCCAGTTTTAGGACGTTCGCTGGGCTCTCGAAAAGTTCCATAAGCCCATGAATACCTTTGAGAATTACCGCAGATAATTCCCCGCTATGGTCACCTCGCGGCAGCATTCTCGCCGCACAATTCATGCCCTATCGGCCGGGTGTCCACATGCAAGGGGTTCGATCATGCAGCGATGGCTTCTCGGTACGGCGGCGGCATTGGCCATGGCAGCACCTGCCATAGCGGCCGACCTGCGCCCCTCGGCGCCTCCGATCGTCAAGGCGCCACCGGCGCCCATCGGTTACAACTGGACCGGCTGCTATGTGAAGGGTGGCGGCGGCTACGGCCTCTACAATTCGGAACTCGTTCTCGATCGACGGCGGCTCGAGTTCAAACGTCACCAACGGTGGACAGGGCTGGTTCGGAACCGTCGGCGGCGGCTGTGATGTGCAGTTCGGGAGCTGGGTCCTCGGCGCGTTCGGTGATTACGATTTCACGGATCTCAAAGGCGATGTCGTCATTCCTAACTCCAATGCGGTCGGACGCGAGAAGCAGGACTTCGGCATGGGCCGTCGGCGGCCGCCTGGGCTACACGCTGACGCCCACGATCCTGACCTATGTCAACGGCGGCTATACCCAGGCGCGGTTCGACGGGATCAATTTCGTTAGCCAGGGTGCGGGTGTGCCTTTGAATGCGCAGATTGGCGCCGCCACCTACTCGGGCTGGTTCGTCGGCAGTGGCTTCGAATACAGTCTGGGCTGGATGCCAGGCCTGTTCTGGAAGACCGAGTATCGCTTTGCCCAATATGACCGCGAGAGCTTGGCCGATCCTCAACGGCGCGGGCGCGCCAACCGGTGGCAGTTTAGAGAGCGACAAGACCATACAGACGATCAGGTCGGAGCTGGTCTGGCGGTTCAACTTTGGCAACCGCTACTGAGCGGAGACTCTCGCCACAACCGACAAAAGTTCCAGACGAATCAAAGCCCCAGGCGAATCACCTGGGGCTTTTTTCACCGTGGGGCAGGGTTGCGGCCGTGTTTCGCGACTGAGTTGACGGTTTTTTCGTCAAAGGGCGCCGGTATCGAGACTGGACTTCGCGCTTATGCGATCCCGTCTCGCTAGTCATAGAGCATTGTTTTTACTGACGAATATTCAGCATTAGGCAACATCTGTAGGTTGTCAAATACCTGTCGATAGTTATCCCCTGTGTCGTTACAGTGACACCTCCACAACCCGGTTTGCGGTATAAAGGTGACACTTCGAACAAACCGGGGATGCCCAATGAAGCGGATTCTTTTCAGTGTAGCGACAGTGGTGGCGATGGCAGCGCCTGCCGTGGCGGCAGATATGCGCGCGCCTGTGATGAAGGCGCCGCCGATGGCGCCGATGAGCTGGACCGGCTGCTACCTGTCAGGCGGCGGCGGCTATGGATTGTGGGATCAGAACGTCACCAGCTTGAACAACAACGTGCAGACCGATTCCAGGGTCAGCAATGGCGGCCGTGGATGGTTCGGCACCGTCGGTGGCGGTTGCGATCTGCAGGTGAGCGGCAGCTGGGTTGTCGGCATCTTCGCCGATTACGATTTCTCCGACATCGATGGTGACGCTTCAGTGCCTCTGAGCGGCGTTGCCTATGCCGGTCACGAAAAGATGCGATCGGCATGGTCGGTTGGTGGCCGCATCGGCTACCTCATCACCCCGTCGGTCCTCACCTACTTCAGCGGCGGCTTCACCGAGGCCCGTTTTGGCGCCTTTGACTTGACGGTCACCAACGGAACGACTCCGACCTATACAGCACCCTCGCACAGCTATTCCGGCTGGTTCCTGGGTGGCGGATACGAATACAATCTGAACTGGCTGCCTGGCCTGTTCTGGAAGACCGAATATCGCTTTGGTCAATACGAGACGGACAATCTGGTGCTCCTCAACTACGGCGCGGGCACGGCCAGCACGCGCAGCATCGACAGCCAGAAATACGTGCAGACGATCCGCTCCCAGCTGGTTTGGCGGTTCAACTGGGGCCGCTGAGCAATACTGGAAATCCCCTGTGACCGAGAGAGCCCCGGCGCGAAGTCCGGGGTTTTCTTGCCCAGGGGGACGTCGGCCGCCGGTATCAGAATCTTTCCTGCACTTGTGGTATTGGAGCAACACGCTACAGGCGCTCGAGAGCGTGGGTCGCGAGTCTTTTCCTTCAAGGAAGCCCCTGATTGTGCGCGCTGATTCGCGCTTATCGACTTTCGCTCAAAGCATAATAACCATAGAAAATACCACCAAAAAATGCCAACGGTTGCGGGAATCGCGCTGGTTGTGTCGTACCGGTAACAAGGGTCACGACCCTTTGGTGGTAAGGTGTCCTTATCCGCTCGTTCTGCGTACAAGGGATACCCCCAATGAAGTCGCTTCTGCTCGCCACGGCCGCTCTGGTCGTGTTGGCAAGCCCCGCGTTGACAGCCGACATGCAGCCGTGGGTCGGCAAGGCGCCCGCTGGCGCCCATAATTGGACCGGCCTCTATCTCGGCGCCCACTGCGGTGGAGCGTGGGGCAGCACGAGGACCACCGGTGACGTCGGCGCTTTCGATGACTCGCCCAGAGAGGTCTACAATCTCGGCTCGAGCGGCTGGACCTGCGGCGGCCAGCTTGGCTTCAATATGCAGGTGGGTGGCTGGTTCTGGGGCACGGAAGCGGATTTCGGCTATCTCGCTCTGAAGAAGTCGATCGTCCAGCGTGCTGCCCCGCGCAACATGGTCGAGGTGAATTTCGGGGCTTACGGGGTCGCTGCGGCACGGGCCGGTGTGGTACTTGACCGCGCGCTGATCTACGGCAAAGCCGGTGTCGCATTCGCCAATATCAAGAACACCGCCGCCAACCTTAATAACAACGGCACCATCGATTCCTCCGATCTCACCGAGCTTGACAAGACCCATATCGGCTGGGCCGCCGGCACCGGCATCGAATACGGGGTGACCTCGAGCTGGTCGGTCAAGCTCGAATATCTCTACATGGGCTTCGGCAAGAACAGCTCGACCAATCTGGACCACGACACTTTCACTCATCGCAACAGCGTGCAGATCATCAAGGCCGGCCTCAACTGGCGCTTTGGTGGTGGCCCCGCGATCGCGATGGCGTACGAATAGATCGTCGCTCAAACTTCGGCTCGTCATGTCGTTGCGCGCACTCAGGCTTGCGTGTGCCGCGCGAACTTTGCTTGCGCAGTCGCTCACGTCTGAGCGCGCCGCGCCAAGGTGTGCATCAGTGGCGCGTGATAGCTATGGCAAGGTCGGCACGCGCAACACCATGAGCACGAGCGGGCGTTCTCAACCAACATCGCCAATGTCAACACATTCGGTGCGCTCGACGTCGGTGGCTTCGAATCGACGATGCGTGCGAGCTGGTCGCTGTGGGTCGAGTACGATCACATCTTCCGTCGCAGCGACACGCTGACGTATCGCGGCGTCGGCGAGCTTCGTCGTTACGCGAGCTTGTCGGGCGTGACTTCGACAAGGTGCTGCCCGGAATCAATGATCGTTTCCGCGCCCGGTCGCGCACCATCGATGACGACATTTCTCGAAGGCAGAAGCCCCAGATAAACCGCGGCTTTCTATTCAACGGCGGAATCTCGCCAGTTGTTGCCGTCATGTCACGGTAATCCGCTACGTTCCGTGTTAGCGTCCTTTTGCGGTTGGACCCAGGATGGAGATGCGAAGACCATGAAACGATGGATTGTCAGTGCGGTTGCGGCATTGATGGCACTCTTGCTGGTTCCTCCACCACGCGCGGTCGCGCGGGTACGGGCACCGGCGGGCTCTGCACGACGATCCCGTCGCTGGATCTGATCGCGGTTATCAGCGCATGCTCCGGTGGGCACCACAGGTGAGCGCAACGATCGCAGTGAAGCGGGACTAGCAGCTGCGTTCACGCGAACTTACTTCCGACGACTGAGCGAAGAACCTCCAAGACTTGCGTCTTCGCCCCGGGCTTTGGCCCGGGGCTTTTTTCGTGTTCAGACTTTGCCTACATGAACACGAAGTCGCTCGCGTTGTTGCTGAGCGTGATGATGTCGTGCGTGAGCCCGTCGGCCGAGTTGATTTGCCACTGTGCTAGCGTACAGGTGGCAAAGGTATAGACTGTTTCTCGACTCTTACGTGATTGCCACACTCACTGAAGAACAGCTCATAAATAAAATGGTATTGTCCCGGTTTTCGCAGGCTCAGAAAAAGACGCCACCTGGAGGGATCCTTGATGAAGTAGTCACCCCGGTTTGCCCGACAGCAATCGGCCAAAATGGATTCCATTTCGAGCGGGTCTTGTACGTCTATCCACCTCCAAAAATATTTGTCGTTGCGGAGGTGTTGCCTGCCGAACGCTACCGCAGCTTCCGGTGTCAAGATGCGTTCGGAGGAGGAGCAGACGATCGGGTAGATATAGTTGAAGCTGACGAACCAGATAACGAGCGCGACGATGGGGAGGCACAAAATCCCGACAGCTTTCAGCGCCGTCGATCGTGACTCAGAAATCGGCATTTAGACTCCTTGGATTGCCGTTGCTGTTCATCGCGCATATCGTCAGGCGCTTGCAACTGCAGATGCGCCACTGATCTCCACCGGCGAGCGTGCCGCCTTCGCTTTCAGTAATATTGTTGTGATTTCACATGTGGTGATATTCGGGTTAGACGTTAGCCGAAGTCGTAAACTGCCGTCACTGCGAAATCATAACTGGCGGAATACGCTGCGCTATTCCGCCCTACGGCTACGGACCACGAGCGACGTGTCATGCCGGGCAACATTCTCCGTTCGTCCCCGCGGAAGCGGGGACCCAGACTTTGAGACGTGAGAGTGCTTGGCTTCTGGGGTCCCGCTTCCGCGTGGACGCACGAAATCACGGATTTGGCAAAACGAAACCAAAAAGCTGTGAGATTTCAGTGCCCGGCATATCCCTTGCGCTGCAGCGCATCCGGGAGCTACCGTTCGTGCCTGACACAGGGCGCACACAGTTTCCTGACATAGGGTTTCATGACACAGGACTTGCCCACTGCTGCCGATGTTGACGCTGCCGCCCAGCGGCTCGCGGGTGTGGCATTGCGCACGCCGCTGATCACCTCGCCGGCGCTCGACTTGTTGACCAGCGCACGCGTGTTCCTCAAAGCCGAGACGCTGCAGCGCACCGGCTCGTTCAAGTTTCGCGGTGCCTACAACAAGCTGGCGCAGATCGAGCCGCAGCGACGCGCCGGCGGTGTGGTGGCCTATTCGTCCGGCAATCATGCGCAGGGCGTGGCGGCTGCCGCTGCCTTGCTCGGCATGCCGGCGCTGATCGTGATGCCGTCGGATGCGCCGCGCGCCAAGCGCGAGCGCACCGTCGCGTTCGGCGCCGAGGTCGTGCTCTATGATCGCGTGCGCGAGGATCGCGAAGCGATCGCGCGCGAGATCGCCAGTAAGCGCAACGCCACTTTGGTGCCGCCCTATGACGATCCGCAGATCATCGCCGGGCAGGGAACCACCGGCCGCGAGATCGTCGAGGATCTGGCTGCGCTCGGGCTTGTGCCCGACGTGGTCGCAGTCACGGCGTCGGGCGGCGGGCTCGCCGCCGGCGTCGCGCTAGCCGTCAAGGCGCGCGTGCCGCAGGCGCGCGTGTTCACCGCCGAGCCCGAGAACTTCGACGACCATGCGCGCTCATTTCGCAGCGGGCAGCGCGAGAGCAATGCGGAGATGACCGGGACCATTTGCGATGCCCTGATGGCGCGCACGCCCGGCGTGCTCACCTTTGCGATCAACCGGGCGCTGGTGGGCGAGGGCGTGTGCGGCAAGCGACGAGGAGGTCGCGCGGCGCGGTCGCGTTTGCGTTTCGGGAGCTGAAGCTCGTGGTCGAGCCGGGCGGCGCGGTGGCGCTTGCGGCCCTGCTCGCCGGCAAGATCGACATCAAAGGCAAGGTCGCGGTTGCGGTCCTCTCCGGCGGTAATGTCGACAGCGACCTGTTCCACCGTCTGGTCGCATGATCGTCTGGTCGCATGATCATCCGGTCGTATGATGCCAAGCACCTGATCGCATGTTAGATGCCGGGGCATGAACCGCAGACAAAAGACCGCCGCCCATCTTGAACGCATGGTGCTGACCGACATGCGGCGGTATGCGCTGTGCAATGGCGTCAGCGCTGTCACGGTACGCCCGACATCCGACGGGGAAAGCTGGGAGGTTGCCGACTTCTACGCGCCCGGGGGCGTGCCAACGGCCTGCCGTGAGATCGGGCTTGCCGCCGCGGACGCCTTGCGCCAACACTACGATCTTCTGCCCGAGAGCCAGCTGGCGCCGGACGATGACCTGCGCCTGTCCTCAGGTGTAAAAATGTATTTTATTTCAAATATTTAGTTGGGGGATTGAGCGAAGCCCGCCGCCTTCATCGCTAGCTAACCCGACCTTGCTAGGATACCGCTCGCGACGGGGCGAGAATCCTCGGACTGACCACAACCATCAGGATGAGCCGACGGTGAGGGCGAGAGCAGCAGCAAACGGGAGCAGTCCGCAGTCGCGCGGCGAGCTGGTGCAGGCGCTGCGTGCCTGCCGCAGCGGGATCGTGGGCATCGCGATATCGCGAGCGCGCTGATCAACATCCTCTATCTCGCCGGCTCGTTCTACATGCTGGAGGTGTACGATCGGGTGCTGACCAGCCGCAGCGTCCCGACGCTCATCGGCCTCTCGGTCCTGGTGTGCGATCCTCTACGCCTTCCAGGGCTGCCTCGACCTGTTGCGCGGTCGCGTTCTGGTCCGCATCGGCCGGTCGCTCGGCGAGAGCCTGAGCGGGCGCATCTATGACGGTGATCGGCCGGATTGCGCTGTCGACCCGTGGCGCCGGCGACGGACTGCAGCCGCTGCGCGATCTCGACCAGGTGCGCGGCTTTCTGTCGAGCCCCGGGCCGGTCGCGCTGCTCGATCTGCCGTGGATGCCGTTCTACATCGGCATCTGCTTCCTGTTCCATTTCTGGATCGGCGTTGCGGCGCTCGGTCGGCGCGCTCATCATCGTCTCGCTTCACGATGCTGACCGAGCTGATGACGCGCGAGCCCGCAGAAGACCGTCACCGAGCTGTCGCCGGGCAGCGCCAGGCGCTGGCGGAGGCCTCGCGGCGCAACGCCGAGGTGCTGCAGGCCATGGGCATGGGGCCGCGCGTTGCGGCGCGCTGGTGGGCGAGCTCAACGACAAGTATCCTCGACGCTAGCAGCGCGCCAGCGACGTCAGCGGCGGTTTCGGCGCGATGTCGAAGGTCATGCGCATGACTGCTGCAATCGGCGGTGCTCGGCGTCGGCGCCTATCTGGTCATCCATGCAGGAGGCGACCGCCGGCATCATCATCGCGGGCTCGATCCTCGTCGGCGCGGGCGCTCGCGCCGGTCGATCTCGCGATCGCGCAACTGGCGCAGTTTCGTCGGCGTTCCGGCAGAGCTGGCGGCGCCTCGATCGAGCTGCTCGCGCGCGTTCCCGGCCGACGACGAGCAGATGGCGCTGCCGAAGCCCGTCGGCGAGCCTCGCGGTCGAGAACCTCAGCCTCGTGCCGCCGGGCGACAAGCGGCTGGTCGTGCAGGACGTCGTCTTCCGGCTCGAGAAGGGCAATGGCCTCGGCATCATCGGTCCGAGCGCGAGCGGCAAATCGTCCCTGGCGCGCGCGCTGGTCGGCGTGTGGCCGCCGGTGCGCGGCACGATCCGGCTCGACGGCGCCGCGCTCGATCAGTGGTCGCCGGCGGCGCTCGGCCGCGCACATCGGCTATCTGCCGCAGGACGTCGAGCTGTTCTCCGGCACGGTGGCGCAGAACATCGCGCGCTTCGAGCCGGAGCGCGAAGCCGGACGATGTGATCGCGGCCGCCAAGGCGGCCGGCGTGCACGAGCTGATCCTGCGTCTGCCGGACGGCTACGAGACCGAGATCGGCGAAAGCGGCACGGCGCTCTCGGCCGGACAGCGCCAGCGGATCGCGCTTGCGCGCGCGCTCTATGGCGATCCGTTCCTGGTCGTGCTCGACGAGCCGAACTCCAATCTCGACGCCGAGGGCGAAGAGGCGCTCACCCAGGCGATCCTGGGCGTGCGCGCGCGCGGCGGCATCGTGATCGTGATCGCGCATCGGCCGAGCGCGCTCGCGGGCGTCGACCTGGTGATGGTGATGGCGCAAGGGCGCGCGCCAGCTGCTCGGGCCGAAGGACGAGGTTCTCGCGCAAGATGCGGCGGCCCGCGCCGGTGGCGCCTGTCGCGGCCCGGCAGCGGGCTGCGCGTTGTGACCGAACCGGGAGGCGCCAGCGTCATGAGCGTCACACGTCACCCGATCTGCGCGGCATGCTGCGCCGGCAGATCGCTGGCGATCGTCATCGCGGCGGTCGCTGCTGGTCGTCGGGCTTGGCGGCTGGGCGGCGACGACGGAGTTCGCCGGCGCGGTGATCGCGCCAGGCCAGCTGGTCGTCGATTCCAACGTCAAGAAGGTGCAGCACCCGACCGGCGGCGTGGTCGGCGAGCTGCGCGTGCGCGACGGCGAGCGAGGTCAAGGCCGGCGACATCGTGGTCTCGCCTCGACGACACGCAGACCCGCGCCAACCTCGCCATCGTGATCAAGGCGCTCGACGAGCTGGCGGCGCGCCAGGCGCGCGAAGAGGCCGAGCGCGACGGCGCTCGATAAGGTGACGTTTCCCGCAGACCTGCTCGCGCGCATGGACGATCCCGATGTCGCCAAGGCGGTCACCGGCGAGCGCAGGCAGTTCGAGACTCGCCGCGCAGCGCGCGAAGGCCAGAAGGCGCAGCTGCGCGAGCGCATCGCTCCAGCTGCGCGAGGAGATCGGCGGCTACGAGGCGCAGATCGCCTCCAAGGACAAGCAGATCGAATGGATCACGCAAGGAGCTCGTCGGCGTCAACGAGCTCTGGGAGAAGAATCTCGTTCCCTATACCCGCGTCACCAGCCTCGAGCGCGAGAAGGAGCGGCTCGACGGCGAGCGCGGCCAGCTGATCGCCGCCATCGCCCAGTCCAAGGGCAAGATCACCGAGACCGAGCTGCAGATCCTGCAGATCGACCAGGACATGCGCACCGAGGTCGGCAAGGACCTGGCCGAGATCCGCGGCAAGACCGCGGAGCTGGTCGAGCGCAAGGTCGCGGCCGAGGACCAGCTCAAGCGCGTCGATATCCGCGCGCCGCTGGACGGCATCGTGCACCAGCTCACCGTCCACACCGTCGGCGGCGTGATCCGGCCGGGCGAGGCGATCATGCTGATCGTGCCGCAGGCGGATGCGCTCGAGGTCGAGGCGAAGATCCAGCCGCAGGACATCGACCAGCTTCGGATCGGGCAGCCGGCGGTGCTGCGCTTCTCGGCCTTCAACCAGCGCACCACGCCGGAGCTCAACGGCGAGGTGATCCGCATCTCGGCGCGACGTGAGCGAAGATCACAAGACCGGCGCGCGCTACTACACGATCCGGATCGACGTGTCGCCGGAGCGAAGTCGCGCGGCTCGAGGGCCTCAAGCTGGTGCCCGGCATGCCGGTCGAGACCTTCATCCAGACGAGCCCGCGCACCGTGATGTCCTATCTCGTCAAGCCGCTCCACGACCAGCTCGCGCGCGCCTTCCGCGAGAAATAAGAGGCTAGCGAGGCGGTGTACTCATTGACGCGTCGAGCGGAAGTCGGATTGTGGGCCAAACCGGAAGAGAAATGCTCACCGTGAGTTCTCCTCACGTTGACCCAAAGTAGAAATTCGGACAGGTCGCAGTCAATGTCCGCTTAGTAGTGAAAAGCAGACCGATTCTGCTCGCGAGGAGCCTTTCTGCTTCTTAACTCAGAGCGGACCTCGTCTACACGTCGTGGCTTGTCTTGGACCTTCGCCCTCCTGCTTCTGGTGTGATAGAGTGGCCAGTGTCGAGCAATCGAACACAACAGGGAGGGTTTTCAGGTGAAAAGTTTCGCACGCGTCGCCCTTGGCGCAGTTGTTTTGCTGGCGCCGTCCGCCGCCTCTCCACATTTTGTTCTGCTGGAACCGACGAATTTGCTGGTCCAGAACGAACTCGACATCCGCGAAGCCCGCTCCCTGCGGCGGCACATCGAGTAATCGAGAATGCGGCCAATGCGATTACCCAGGCGCGCGGCGGCGACCTGCTCCACATCAAATTCGTGAAGCAGTCTTCCACCCTGGCCGCTGTCGGTGGCCTTGGCCGTGAACTCCATCGACGAGCTGCCTCCCGACCCGGATGCATCCACACGTGAGAGCCCGCGTGGCCCACTTTCGGTCGCTGCGAAGATCGACCCAACCCGAAGCCGCCGGTGCTGGCGGACGGGTTGTTCGTCCACGCGAACGTCCAGCGCCGGGTCGTTCCATGAGGCCGACATTCGCCTTCCTAATATCAACTGCGACAAGTGCACGCTGCAGGTCATCCAGTGGATGGGGGAACACCGTCTCAATACCGACGGAGACTACTAACTACCACCACTGCGCTCACATCAAGATCACCGCAAACCCGGCGCTGCCGATCGATACAACTTGGCCAGGACAATCCAGCGCGCGCCGATAGCGTCAGCCTGCGCTCTGCACGTAACGGGGAGTCCAAGCGTCCGTCATAGGTCTTACGTTACGTGATAATCACAAACGAGCGATCTTTACCGCCCCCCTTGCCGCCCCCTCATCTGGTCGAGGTTGACTCAAAGCTTGGGCCGAGATGATTGATGGCTGTTGCGCGAGGGCTCGCGATTGTTGATGCGGGAGGAGGTCGCAGCCCCGGCCAATTAGAGGTAGAAACCCACCCAACCATAAAAGGAGGAAACCCATGCTGAAAGTCATGCTATTCGCCGCCGTAGTCGCGTGCGCATCCCGCTTTGGGCGTCCGCGCAAGGCGTACCCGACTTTGCCGCGATCGTTGCCGCGCCCGACCGCAGCGAAGCCGACCGCGCGACTGACCGACGGCGCGACCCGGTCAAACTATTCGGCTTCACCGGGGTACGACTTGGTATGAGCGTGCTCGACATGGGTGCCGGCGGCGGCTACTCCACAGAACTGATCGCGCGCGCCGTCGGCCCGACCGGCAAGGTATTCGGGCAGAACGCCTCCAACTTCGAGCGCGCGGTCGCGGCACTCGAGGCCCGCACGAAAACGCCGGCCGGGCGCAACATCACGCCGCTGGCGCGCCCGTTCGACGACCCGCTGCCGCCCGAGCAGCGAGACCTCGATCTCGTCACTTATTTCTTCTTCTATCACGACACCGCCTACCTGATGGTGGAGCGCGCCGAGATGAACCGAAAACTGTTCGCGGCACTGAAGCCCGGCGGCCTAATGATCGTGGCCGATCATTCCGCCAAGCCCGGGGATGGCATCAACGTGGCACGCACCCTGCACCGCATCGAGGAGAGCGTGCTGCGCCGCGAGGTCGAGGCCGCGGGATTCAAATTGATCGAGGAAGGGAATTTCTTGCGCCAACCCCAGGACCCGCGCGACTTTTCGGTGCAGCCGGTCACGCCCACACGTCCGCCGGTTGACGAGTTTGTGCTCAAGTTCCAGAAGCCGCAGTGACGCAACGCAACTGCGCCCCGCGGTAGAGGCGTGATCTAATTCGCGCTTGATGTTGGCCGTTCGAGGCGTTCTGCAGCTTGGTGCGCATTTGGAAGCCGCTCGAGTGGGCCGAGGAGCAGGGACTTCCGCTCATGGCCCGGAGCGACGGAAAGCAATGTCCGCTCGAATGTCTGCAGTTGGGGGCATAAGCGGACTGATTATACTCACTATGAGTTCTTCGCATTTTGACCCATTGCAGAAGTGCCAACGACTTGCTCATGATCCAAGTCATGGCCTCCCAGAAATCGCCGAAATAAGGATTGCAGATGGAGCGAGAGCAGGAACTTGCAATCATCCGCCGTGCCTACGCAAAGCAAATCCTGGCTCAGTGGCAAGTCGATAACTCACGGCTTGAGCAGGCGTTCGCCGAGGTCCATCGCGAAGATTTCCTGGGTCCCGGACCGTGGATGATCCCCCGATGGTTTGGTGAGTACGTGCCCACCCCCAGCGCAGACCCTGTTTATCTGTACATCGACAGCGTCGTGCAGATCATAGCCGAGCGGCATCTCAACAATGGTCAACCGTCTGGTCTTGCGATGTGGATGGCAAGGGCTCCAATCAGGCCCGGCGACCATGTCGTGCATATCGGCACCGGCACCGGTTACTATACAGCCATTATGTCTCATCTGGCTGGTCCTTCGGGCAAGGTCACTGGCATCGAGGTTGACACCGGACTTGCGACGCGCGCCAAGAAAAACCTTTCCTCGTATAGCAATGTGCGCATTGTCGAAGGAGACGGCACAACAGTTCCGTTCGATCCGGCCGATGTCATTTACGTCAACGCCGGTGTGACCCGACCGGCCGATCAGTGGCTCGACGGATTGCGGGAAGGCGGACGCCTCATTCTGCCGCTGGCGACAATCAAGTTGGCCGGCGACAACACGAAGGTCTCGCGGGGAGCGATGTTTCGGATCGAACGGCGAGCATCTGAATTTTTGGTTCAGTGCATCAGTCCGGTGGAAATCATTCCGTATGACGGCGCACGCGACGAAACATCGGAGGCCGCACTCGCCGAAGCGTTCAAGAAGGGCGACTGTAAACGGGTCACTCGCCTGTACCGGAATGAGGATATACCCGACGACCGTTGTTGGCTTCGTGCCTCAGGTTGGTGCCTCGCTTACGATTGATGGAGTCGTTGGTCGCCAGAGTCCGGTATTGATGCTGTGGACGGCTCCTCCACCGGCGCGTGAGCGCCATGGATGTGGGTGCTGTTAGGGCGCCCACGATTTGGAGGAGCTATCATGCAAGCGGTTACGACAATCGGTCTTGATATCGCGAAGTCAGTCTTCCAGGTTCATGGCGTCGATGCAGAAGGCAATATAATTATCCGCCGTCAACTGAAGCGCCGCTACGTTCTGGCATTCTTTCAGAAGCTGCCGCCGTGCCTGGTTGGCATCGAAGCCTGCGCCTCATCGCATCATTGGTCTCGTGAGCTCCAGGCGCTCGGCCACCGTGTTCGGCTCATGCCGCCTGCCTACGTGAAGCCCTACGTCAAACGACAAAAGAACGACGCTACCGACGCCGAGGCCATTTGCGAGGCGGTAAGCCGACCGAACATGCGGTTCGTCGAGACCAAGACGACTGAGCAGCAAGGCTGCCTGATGCTCCATCGCACGCGCCATCTCTTCATCCGCCAACAGACTGCGGTGATCAATGCTATCCGTGCTCATCTTGCCGAGTTTGGAATCGTCGCACCGGTCGGACGTAACGGGGTTGACCAGTTACTCGGCGTCGTCGCCGATGCGAATGACAAACGATTGCCCGCGGTCGCACGTGCGTGTGTTGCCGCTCTAGGCGCCCAACTGCAGATGTTGAAGGCACAGATTCTCCAGTTCGATCGCTTGATCAGAGCCTGGCACCGCTCCAGCGAGGCCAGCAAACGGCTCGATGAGATTCCCGGCGTCGGCCCGGCGCTGGCGACCGCCCTGGTTGCCAGCGTTGCAGATCCGAAAGCTTTCCGATCAGGGCGGGACTTCTCGGCCTGGATCGGGCTCGTGCCGAAGCAGAACTCGAGCGGGGGCAAGGACAGGCTCGGCAGCATCAGCAAGCGAGGCGATCGCTATCTGCGCAGCCTGTTCACGGCGGGCGCACTCGCCGTGATCCGATATGCCAAAATCCATGGCACCAAACATCGACCGTGGCTCACCGCGTTGTTGGCGCGGCGACCCACAAAGGTCGCGGCCATCGCGCTCGCCAACAAAATCGCCAGAATGGCGTGGGCGATGATGGCCAGGGGCGAACGCTACAAGGAACCAGCCGCGCTCGCGGCTTAACGAGATCACACCGGCATCCGGCGTGATGTGACGGTTGGGAGGGCGAACAGCACGTAATGCAGAGCCGGTCGATCCGGCGATCAGGACAACCCACAATCGGGCCAGAGCATCATCGAATGCGTGCTTTTGACCGGGACCTGATCCGCGGAGGGCATTATGGCCAGCGGTCATGTGAACCGCACTAACAGGCCGAACACATGGCTGCACCGACCAAGCCTGCGACGTGAAGATTCTCCTTGCCAACCCGGAGCCGTCCACACATGGCCCGAAGCGTCGAAAGCGATGTCCGCTCGAATGTCGGCTTTCGAGGGGTAAACCGGACTCCTTGTTCTCACCTTGAGTTTTGTCGTTCATGACCCAAACCGGAATTGGTCGTGAACCGCCCTTGGCGGACTGAGTAGCGCAGGGTGAAACGAGGGAGCGTGACCGGTTGCTCTGGTCGATCCGCGTCAGCTTAGGCATACTCGGAACTGCATAGAATCCGCCTCTGCAACGAGTAGACGGTGCGCAACAGTCAAGCCTTTGCGAGAGTCTCCAATGCACCCCCGGACCAAAGTGACACTGGAACAGGTAAGGGCGACACAATGGTTTAGTTGCGTCGGCATTCCGGACACCAAAGTAGCCAAGGTACTTTCTTCATGGGAGCAAGCGATTGAGAGCTGTAGTTCCCATGTGTGGGAGGACCTCGGGGCTGTCCATGAGGGTTTTGGGAACCTGTGACCGGACAAGGGAATTTCCGCTGTCAGCGATGCGTGCCAGCGCCGCCAACAAAGCGCTCGGGGCCAGCTTCACACAGGATGCCAGGTGGCCAACTAGCGCGCGTGCCGCGGGTTCTTGTAGAGGTCGGCCTCCTGCTTCTCGATCTTGGGCTCGTAACGGCCGGCGAGGACGTCGCGAGCGATCCGCCGCACGTGCCGGCGGCAGCTGCCGTTGAAGATCAGCATGCCGCAGAACAGTTGCAGCACGGCCAGAAGGCGCGGGTTGGCGTGGTCCGGATGCACGCGTCCGCGCCACTTGCCGCCGAGCGTGAACACCTTGCCGTCGAGCCGGCCCACGACCTCGTTGCGGTGGCTGAACAGCGTGTAGTCGCCGCCCAGGTCGATCACGTCGCGCTCGAGCCGGTAGAACTGGGGCCGGCCGTCGTTCAGCAGGAAGAACGAGAAGTGCTCCGGCGCGAGAGGCCACTTGTTGGCCGACCGCTCCAGGTAGACCACGTCATCGTGCTCGCCGACATTGATCGAGAACGCCGTGACCGGCAGCCCGCGTGCGCCCAGCGTCAGCTGCAGGCTGCGCCCGATCATCAGGTCCATGGAAGCTCGCCAGTTGAGCGTCTCGTTGAAGAGCTTCAGCACGAGCCGCCTGTCCATACCCGTGTTCTTGCGCCAGAGGTCATTGCGGTAGCCCAGGAGCTGGGTGCGCTCGCCGTGCTCGATCACCTCTGCGAAGATGTCCATGTCGGACGTGAACTGGCGCGACTTGGCCTGGTTGCGGCTGTGTTTGTAGAGGCCGAACTCGACCCAGTGGAGGTTGGTGATCCAGATATCGACGATGAACTCGGCCCATCCGGCCTTTCGGCGGATCCGCCACCCCTTGCGGGCGGGCGCCGACGCCGCGCTTTGCACCCCCGGGGCCTCGGCCTTGCGTACGGATTCCGCTGCGGTGCTGGGCTCCAGCACCGCAGACCTCGTTTCATCCGCCACCTACCCGATCTCCCTGCGTTACCTTGGTGCCCACAGCGAACTGATGGAGCGAATCACGAGCATCGAGCATAGCATCACGCCGCAGGCATAGGATGGTTCTCGCCGCGCGAATAAATGGCGAAAGACATCGCTTTCCCCCCGGAACCGATGCAGCCGGTTCTCAGAAAAGGTCGAATGGTGTGGAACCTTGTCGTTGAGATCGAGCCGCGAACCACCGATAGGCCAATGCAGCTCGACTTCCTGGGTCAGCTTGCGTTCTGACCGCAGGCCCTAGCAGTTCCCGATAATTAACATCCGGATCGTCAGCTCAGGATCGACCGATGGTCGACCTATCTCGCCGTAATAGGGATCGAGCTGCTCATGCACAAAGGCAAGAGCCTCCGTCATGAATGCATTGATGCGCCTGAGCAGATGGTTCTTTGGGATGCGGTCGTCGATGACCCACAAAAGCAGATGATCGCAGGAGGGCAGCTGATCGAACTCCTCAACTAAGCGATATTATCAAACATAACGTCTCTTCCTGGCCCGAAGGCGAAGTGCCGACATGCGTCAGCAATGTCTGCTCACGGGGGAATTGCAGACGTGATGTGCTCGCGCTGAGCCTTCCGGTTGTGACCCACAAGAGACATCGCTGCATTGAGAGGGTTCAACCCGCGACGATATCGCAACGCGCCGCCTCGATCTTGAAACCGATGCCGCGCATCGGCTTCATCCAGCCTACAAAAGGCTACGGAGCATACGGCTCCATGCCCTTGGCCTTTATCACGGCTACGGCCGACGGGGACGCCAGAAACTTGGCGAAGGCAAGCGCACCATTCGGCTCGCGCGCATTGGCGAGAACACCGGCCACCATGAGGAACTTCACTCCCGGGAGATCCGACAGCGGCTCAAGCATCTGCACACCAGGGAGCGTATTGAAATTGCGCCGCTGCGCGACGCCCATCTGTGCGGCGCCGGAGGCGACGGCTTGTGCCGCCGCATCGCCGCCCATTGTGAGCCTGATCTTGGGCTTCACCTGGTCGGCAATGCCGAGATAGCGGATGAGGTTGACGAAATAGGTGCCGTCCTGCGCGCCGCCGCTCGCGTCGGGCTGGGCGATGCTCTCGGCCCCCAGCAAGGTCTGCTTGAGCGCCTCGATCGTGCTGACATCGCGCTTCTCGCCACCGGCGCGTACGCCGAAGGCGAGCGGGGAGCGCGCAATATCGACGAGCGTGCCATTCGCGATCCGGGCCTGGTGCAGCAGATCCTCGAGCACGAAGCGCTCGTTGATGATGAGGTCGGCTGCCTCGTCGGCTTCAACACAACTCTTAATGCGTGTCGTCGAGCCATACTCGATGGCGAGCTTGTCGCCGCTCGCACGCTCGAATTCCTTGCCGAGCTCGGCGAGGATCGAGGACATATTGCCGGTACTCAAGACCTTGACGTCCGCGGCATGAGCCCGCGGCAAAGGTCCAAAACAAATTGTCAAAGCCAGGAGCGTTGTACCGGCGAAAGCTATCCTCATCGCGTTTCCTCACAGTCTTGTCTGGAATTCCCCAGGGCGCCGAAATTACACGGGCGGACGAGGGCGGAAAAGTGCCCCCGGCGGACTTCTAATTTAACGCAGGATGCGGTTATGTTCGGCCGCCAGGGCCATCCTTGCGGCGGCTTATGCTGCAACTGCTCACGGCAGCTCATGGCCCAATAGCGGAAGGTTCGACCATGTTGCCAGCTTGATGGCCGGCGGTGGCGGTAACGATGGTGACGTTGCCATTGCCGAGCGCCTTGGCAAGCGTGTCGGCGCCGATGCCGCTTGCCCTCCGCGCGGCGCTGCCGTTGGCGATGGTGAAGTTGGTCGGATCGATCAGCCAGGTGCCGCTGGCGCCGGAGGCAGCCTTGGTGGTGATGACCGCGCTGTCGGCGATGACGGGCTGCGCGGCGAGGCTGCTGTCTTCCGCACGACCTACGTGCTTGGCGGCATCTATGATGGCCTCGGCGCGACCGGCACTGCCGAAGGGATTTCCGGAACTCTCGCCTATCCGTTCAGGCGCACGCGAAGCCGCCGCCGCCGCCTTCGGGTGCGGAGGCGTCGATAGCATCCAGAAGGTGGCGCGCATCTTCAAGCGGCGAGCAAAGGGCCATGGGCGACGTCCTCACCTGGGGCGCGCTGATCGCGGCCGCCGACGCCAAACGCATCGCGCTCGAGGCGCATGCGCGCCTGGCCGCGCTCGATGCCAGCTTTGGACTCTACCGCGAATGCATCGCCGCCGAGTACGTGTCGCGGGCCGTGCCGCGTGAGGTCGAGGATCGCATCGGCGACGCCATCGAGCGGCCGGGCGAACGGCTCGATCGCGTATTCGATCGTCATGGCAGTAGGTCGGGATGAGCAGCCTGGGTGTCTCAACTCGCAAATCCGCTTGCACGGGACGAACTGGAAGTCATTGCTCTCTTCTCAACTATGGCGACGCAACTCGGCGCTGTGACTACGCGCGAAATCCCGTGTGATCCACCCCACCTATTGCTCTCATGCGCAGCATCGTTTGCAACGTTGCACAAGGATCGATGCGGCGTGTGAAATCTTGATTAGCCTGGAAGTAGCGTTGCCTCATTATTTGGCATTGCCCTTCTCTGAGGTTGTATTCTTTTCATCACCCACTTGTGAGCAACGTTTGCGCGACATCTGATCGCGGCCAACGTGACGCCGCTACCGATTTGGTGCTCGAATAAGGGAGTAAGCACCGTGCCACCTTGGTGCGACACATTGGGGGGTGATTTATGAAGGGGCGAGGCAAACGTGGACCGACTCTTACCGATCTCCGATTTGGCCAGAGAATGCGCGCACGCCGAATAATGTTGGGCATGAGCCAAACCGAGCTGGGTGCCGCACTAGACGTGACGTTCCAGCAGAATTCAGAAGTACGAAAGCGGCATCAACCGCGTGAGCGTGGGTGTCTTAGAAAAGCTCGCAGCAACATTAGGAGTTCCAATAACTCATTTCTTCGATAGCCACCCGCCCGAGGCCGGCCAAGTTGATGGCTGTGGAATGGACTTGACGTCTTTCTTGGCCACTCCCGAGGGAGTCGCTCTCTGTAGCGCCTTTCAGCACATCGAAAGCAAGACCGTGCGCGGTGCCGTGATCAACTTCTTGCAAGGCCTGGTAACGAAGCATCAAGCCGGCCGCGCGCTTCTTTGATTACACACCAAGACGAGGTTGCTCTCTAAGACAGTGAGTTCCCAGAGGAGCGACCGTGAGGGAGTCATGGTTCTATGCAGCGATAATAGCACTGAGTTTATTGACGCTCGTCGCGCTCACGACGTTAGCATTTGCGCCGCATTAATTCAGCGAGCGGGATAAGGCACCTTTCTGCCGAGCGATGAGACTTTCGCCTGAAACGTCTGAAAATGCCAGACGCATGCCATTGATCTTGCTGGCGAGCCGGATAACTCTTAATCAGCGGGTTCCGGTTCGAGTCCTGGTGCGCCCACCAAGATATCCCCGCAAAACCTGGCAACTTTCTGGGCCCCGGGCGGGACCTTACTCCGCCGCCGGGCCGAGTAAGGTGTTTTTGACCGCTGAGGCTGGACGGAATACCCCGTGCCGCTCTGCCAGATGCTATGTTCCCGACATTGTAATGGCACTGGGGGAGGTGGCGGTGGCTGAGATGTCGAAGGTCGTCGAGGCCGTGTACGGGGTGCTGTTTGACGAGATGAAGTTCGCGAAACGGCAGCAGTGGACCGTCGCGAATTACATGCTGTTGCTGGTCGGGGCAGTCCTCGGAGTTGGCGCCGCGCTGAAGTCGCTGACGGCTTTCGAGAAGCACGCGCTATCGGTTCTTGTGGTCTTCATCGTGGGCGCAGGTTGGTATTTTCTCATCGACCTCCAGCGCCACCTAAAGGAAATTCGCGAGCGCATTCAGGGCATCGAGGCCTCCTTTGATGAGGCTGAC
Organism: uncultured Alphaproteobacteria bacterium; assembly: GCA_963745515.1. GTDB lineage: Bacteria > Pseudomonadota > Alphaproteobacteria > Rhizobiales > Xanthobacteraceae > VAZQ01. Next base: position 333,182 of record CAVUXO010000001.1, on the reverse strand, counting down.
CAGGATCTACTTCAGGTCAGGGAGTACAAGTCGCCGGGGCGTCGCGGGCTGCCCTTCACTGTCATGATGATCGCGGCGATCACCGTAGCCGGCATCGTCGTTGTGTACGGCGTCTGGCGGCTGTAAAGCGATTGGCCCCAGCGCGGTTGGCGCGCTCGCGCCCGCCACGGTCACGCGAAAGGCGCCGCCGTCGTGCAACACGGCCAGCACCGTGGTCTCGCGAACCCCGACTCGTATGGCCCGCCCCCATCGACTGCGCCTGTGCTCGTAGGGTCTCGGCCACCTCCTCGGCCAACATCTCGGCCGCCCGGTCGCGGGTGGTGGCGCCGCCGTAAGTCTGCTCCTGTAGCGCCATGGGGTGCTCCGTGGTTGCCTACCGGTAGGGTCAGCGGCGCACTGTACTTAACTCACAGTGAACTGATAAAGGCCCCGGTTTCGCGCCGGGGGCCTATGGGTAGGGTCGGGCGACCGGGCGACGGCTAGCCGATGCTGTGGTCGATGTTGGTGGCGCCCGCCGCCGCGATTGGCACCTCCGCCGCCTCCAACAGCTCGCCCATGAGGGCCGACTTAGTAATTCATTCTCTTTCCTTGCAACGATCCTATCCCGCAACGCCTCAGCCACGTTGAATTCCTTGACGGCTTCCTTGATTGCCAGCCGTCCCCTCGTCAGGTGTAACTGTGGTGCTTTGATCAGAGGAACAAACCTCATTCCCAACAGTTTTCGTGGCGCAAAGAACGAGAATACGCTCGTTACAGCTATCGATGTTTGTTGGCCTTAACCCCAAGGAGAATGAACATGCGTCGATCCGCCATTGTAGTCACAGTCGCGGTCATGATGTCGGTACCCGCGGCTATGGCGTATGCCCAGTCGAGGGCCAGCTATAGTGCCTGCGAGGCGCTCTCCGAGCAGAGAGCATCTGGTCCTGGGCCCAGCGAGCGAACCCACAACGCGTTCATGCGTGATTGTTTGGCTGGGAAGATCCCGTTTAGCGCAGGAAGAGCATTTGCTGCGGCTCCAGAAGCACAAGTCCAGAGCCTTGAGAGGTGCGAGGCGCTCGCGGAGGAGAGAGGAGCCGGGTCGGCGGGCGGAAGCGGAAATAGGAATCACCGCTCATTCATCCGCCAATGTATGGCAGGCAAAATTCGCTGACGGGTTGGTCTTTTGGCTTGGCCATGCAACGCGATCCCGAGTGTCCGTTGGCCACTTACGGACACTCGCTAAAAGCCGCAACTGCAAGCCAATGAAGAGGCCCCTTATCGTCTAGCAGTACCCGCTTCACAAAAGGAACCACACAAGGACAATGGTGAGCGAAGTTACGCTCAACACATAAAGACCCATGTTATTCGGAACGTCGTCCGTCGGCTGCTCGTTCATGCTCCTATTTGGAGCAGAGGTATCGTAGCGGTCCAGCCAAATATCGATGCAGAGTTAAGTGTACGCATGATCAGTTTTGCATGGCCTATGCAAGGGAGGGTCGGCTTTACTGCAAACGAGACTTCGTACAACTAATTTTATGACTCCATTGGCCTGAATAAAGCTGAATGCGTTGCTGCCGTTCAAGTAGTTGGCCTATTTCTTAATCAGCCTTTGGGCTCCCAACGAGCAACCACCGCCGTCAACATACCCAATGCCGACACCAAGAGGTTTACAAACCTAAGAATCCCTTCATCGACGACGACTTCGCCAAACATTTGCCAACTCCATTGACAGCCTAACGACTATTATCGCCGACCACTGACGGTTAGCTTACAGCCAACTTAGCCGTCGACTTCTCAGCTCTGGCTAGCAACTCGTATTCCGCCGCCAGTTCGAAATAGTCATCTCTAAACTGTTCGGGGCAAACCCTTGCCAGCCAGAGACAATCCTGCGCCCGCTTGGCATAGGTGTTCCCGGTCGGTAATTGCATAGTCCACTGCCCATACATTTTCGCTTTCCCCACAAAATTTGTCCCAAAGACAGACGATGGCGGGGGCGTGGGAGTTCCGAAATGACCTCAACGCAATAAAAACCGGAAAGCCGCGGCTGCCCCTAGTAAAAGGATGATGAAGGCTCCGCCGAACAAAAGCATTATCTCACCGTCGCCCATCCTCTTGAGTTTAGGGAGGAACATGACGGCAGTATAGATCTTGTTTGTGGAACTCTAACGGTTCGGTCTCAGTCTCAATATCTCTTCGCGTCGAATGAACCCAAAGAACTTTTTCCAAAGGGTCTTTGTCCGACCGAAATCCCTGGGGCGATCAGGAAGTGTGTCTCATCGTTCGTCGGGACAACGCCGGGGACAACATCGGGCGCCGAATATTTCAATTATCGGTACGACCATTGGGCAATACCCCTTGCCCTCAATGAGCATATCCTCAAGCGCTCCGAGGGTACCTTCCCTCGCGTTTCCTCCCTTAGACTTGGGCTGTCCAACATAGGGCGGCCCATTCTGTCGTAGGCCGCTAAAGCTTCGGCGCCTTGCTCCTGATCTCTGCTCGGAGTTCATGACCATGGCGACGTCAGAATGACGTATCGACTGAAATTCACTAGTTGCCCTCTCAACGCCAATGCTTCTTGAGCCTAATAATCTTCCTTCCTCCCCAAAATCCGATCCCGCAACGCCTCCGCCACGTTGAGCTGCCTCGCGCGTTCATTATTCGCCCGCGTGCGAGCGAGTTTATCCCTAGACTACCTCAGGTAAGCCTGGACTGTCTCAGCCTATGGCGGCTACAAAGCTGTCTCAGACTGGGGCTACCATGAAAAGCGGTTTCTTATTCGGCCTTGGGTCATCTCTATGCCTGGGCGTCCTCTTCGGATTGATGCAGTTATCCAGTGATGTGACCACTGCCGCAATAATGCTGGCAATCTCAGTACCCTTAAGCATCCTCGTCATCCGCGCTGCGAACCGTGCTCCACCCAACCGCTCCCGAGTACATGCTGTCATTGGTTGGCTTGTAGGGTTCCTAATAATCGATGCGGTGCTGATTTGTATCTTTGGAATTATCGTGATCTTCTCTAATCTCAGCTGAGACCATCTCAGGACTTCACCTTTTCCTTGGCCTTCTTGGCCTCTTTAATCTTCATCGCCACGACTCGGAATTGTTTGTTCGCCGTCGTAGATGTCGTACTTCTGTGCCATGGGGGCAATGGAAAGCCCGCCCAGGTAAATATCATTGCGTCAACAGCGTCCGTCACGCTACGCCATGACTATGCTGATCTGATTGTCACCGATACTCCATAACCATCCTCTCCCAACAGGGCCCAACGAGGAAAATTATCTCATCGTCTACTCAACGTCTCCGTCCCCCACGAAGGCGGTGGCATCACCAAAGCATAAGCTAGATGCTCCCGTGCAATGGCGCCGCGTGCATCTTCGCGCCGCTGCTTCATGGTCCGTGCGGACATAGCGAGTTGATGGAACTCGCGCCATTCGTCATTCGTTGGAGCACCGAAGCGCATCGTCCGGCAAGCTCCGGGCCAGGCACGGTGCACCAAATGCGGACGGCAACCGCTCCTGCACCCTGACGGCTTAAACCAAAGGACGGGGAGACTGAACCAAAGCACAGTATGTCTCGCGCGGCCGGCGCCACAGGCCTATTTCCAGACGCAGAATAACGGCCAACGACTTCGCATTCAAACAAGGAGATGACGTCATGAAAGTGACCGCAGCTCTTGTCATCGCCGGCTTGCTCCTCAGCACCGCATCAGTCCATGCTGGCCCCTGCAGCAACGCGATTGCGCAATTCGAGCAGGCGGTGCGCGAATCCGCAAAGAATCGTATCGCGGGGCCAACCGCGACCCAAACAGTTGGCGCACAAACTGGCCGCCAACCGACGCCAAATTCAGTGAAGCGGGCCGAGGAGAGCGCACAGGCAACATTCGAGACCGGTCTGGCACGGGCCAGGAGTCTCGATGAGCAAGGCGATCAGGCTGGTTGCTCGCAAGCCCTAGCGGATGCCAAGCGAATGTACAGTTTCCGATAATCCTCTTGTGCTGCCCTTGATCCTGCCTGCCACGTTCACAGGAGATTGCAATGGAAGAGCGGATGAGCCTGTCGACCCTCGGACGGATCCGAAGCGGGCGCGATGACGGTCGTCCGTCAGAGGACGACCTGACCAAGGCGCGATTGGGGGAACAGGGAGTGCCCGGCAAGCCTCCAAAAGCCCAGATCATTGACGATGACAAGCTTCAAAACCCGAAGCCAATCGACCAGGGCGGGCACACGGCGTAGGGCGGGACGCCCGAAAGCGCAGCGGCTCTGGAACAGGCGCGGCGCAAGCCCGTTGTATTGAGCGATGGCAGCCCGCAAGCTCTCTCTGTATCAAGCGAAGCGCGACTTCACGATCACCGCGGAGCCGAGCGGGAAAGTGCGGGTCAAGCCAGCCCAGTACCCCCGCTTCGTCATTCAGAAGCACGCGGCCTCCAGGCTGCACTACGATCTGCGGCTGGAGGTGGACGGCGTCTTCAAGTCCTGGGCCGTTACAAAGGGGCCGTCTCTCAACCCGCGCGATCGCCGCCTCGCCGTCGAGGTCGAAGATCATCCACTCGACTACGGAGACTTTGAAGGCACGATCCCGAAAGGCGAGTATGGCGGCGGCACCGTCATGCTGTGGGACCGGGGCTTCTGGGCGCCGGAGGACGGCGGCAATCCGGGACAGGCGCTACGCAACGGCGAGCTGAAATTCACCCTCGCGGGCGAGAAGCTGAACGGCAGCTGGGTGTTGGTGCGCATGCGCCAGGATCGCGAGCGCAGCAACCGCAATAACTGGCTTCTGATCAAGCACCGCGATACATATGCGCGTGAAAACGGTGATGCTGTCGTGGAGGAGGACCGTTCAGTGGCCTCGGGGCGCACGCTGGAGAAAATTGAGGCCGGTGAAGGCCCGCGGCCGAAGCCATTCATGCTCTCCGGCAAAGCTGCTGCATCCGACGCGGTCTGGCATTCGAATTCAGCCGACAAAGCAAGCCAAGTTTCCCAGATCCCTGATCGGCCGCTGAGGGGTGCCAAGAGGAGTGCCAAATCGAAGAAACGCACCACATCAAAGATGCCGCAGTTCATTGCTCCTCAATTGTGTAAACCGGTGAACCGCCCGCCGGGGGGTCGCGAATGGGTGCACGAGATCAAGCTCGACGGCTACCGCATGCAATTGCGCGTGGTGGATGGCCAGGCAACCATGCGCACCCGCAAGGGGCTCGACTGGACGTCCAGATTTTCCGCTATCGCTGGGGCCGCGAAGGAGCTCGCGGACTGCATCATCGATGGCGAGGTTGTCGCGCTCGACCACAATGGCGCGCCTGATTTTGCGGCGTTGCAGGCGGCCCTGTCCGAGGGCGATTCCAAATCGTTGACCTATTTTGTGTTCGATCTGCTCTATGCGGATGGCGAGGATCTTCGGCCGCTGCCGCTGACCGATCGCAAGGAGCGATTGCAGCGGCTTCTGACCGGCAACAGCCGGGCGGCAAAGCAGATCAAATACGTCGAGCATCTGGCCGAGCCGGGCGACGCCGTGCTGCAGTCCGCCTGCAGGATGAACCTCGAAGGCATCATCTCGAAATCCGCCAGCGCTCCATATCAATCTGGACGCATGGAGACCTGGCAGAAGGCGAAGTGCCGTGGCGGTCAGGAAGTGGTCATCGGAGGATGGAGCGGGAGTTCGAGAAAGCTGCGCTCGCTGCTCGTTGGTGTTTATCGCGGAGACCATCTGGTCCACAGCGGACGCGTCGGAACCGGCTTCAACAAGCGCAATTCGAGTGAGGTCCTCAAGAAGCTTGTTGCACTTGCGACGGGGCAGAGCCCGTTCGGAGGCAAGGACGCCCCGCGCAAAGACAAAGACGTCACCTGGGTCAAGCCCAAGCTCATTGCCGAGATCGAATTTGCCGGTTGGACCGGCGACGGGATGGTACGTCAGGCCGCATTCAAGGGTCTGCGAGAAGACAAGCCCGCCTCCGAGGTGCGCGCCGAGCAGCCAGTGCCGCCTGAGGAGGTGGCAGACACCGCAACTGCCAAGCTGAAGTCTCGCACCGAAAAGCGCGCAGAGTCGCAAGGTCGCGCAAAGTCGCCAGGCAATGTGGTGCTTGGGATCGTTATCTCCAATCCGGATAAATTGCTGTGGCCAGCAGAGGGCAAATCGGCTGGCTCCTCAAAAATCGACCTTGCGCATTATCTCGAAGAGGTCGGTCCCTGGATGATAGAGCATCTCAAAGGCCGGCCTTGCTCTCTCATCCGCACCCCCGACGGCATCAATGCGGAGCGATTTTTCCAGCGGCATGAGATGCGGGGCATGTCAAACCTGATCAGCCTCGTGACCGTCGAAGGAGGAGACCGCAAACCCTATACCCAGATCGACAGCGTCGAAGGTTTGGTTGCGGCGGCCCAGATCGCAGCCGTCGAGTATCATCCCTGGAACAACCAGCCCGGTCATCCAGAAACTCCGGGTCGCCTCGTGTTCGATCTCGATCCCGCGCCGGATGTTGATTTTGAAGTCGTCATCGAAGCCGCGAAAGAATTGAAGGCGCGACTGGAAAAGGTCGGGCTCGAGTCTGTTCTGCAAGACAACCGGTGGCAAGGGCCTGCATGTGGTCACGCCGCTATCGGTTCGTAACAATGGCTTGAGTTGGAAAGAGGCAAAGGCCTTCGCGCAAGCTGTATGTTCGCAAATGGCAAGCGACAATCCCGACCGTTATTTGATCGTCATGACCAAGAAGCTGCGCACGGGGCGGATCTTTCTGGACTACTTGCGCAACGACCGCACCGCCACCGCCGTGGCGCCTCTATCTCCTCGCGCCCGCCCAGGAGCGCCGGTGTCGATGCCGCTCAACTGGAACCAGGTGAAGGCGGGGTTGGACCCGCAGCGCTTTACGATAGGGACAGCGCCGGCGCTGCTGAAGAAAAGCAAGCCGTGGGAAGACTATTGCGACGGGGAGCGCGATCTGAAGGGCGCCATCGAGAAGCTTGGGAGGTCAAAGTAGGTAGGTCGGCGCATTGATAGTTCGCGACAAGTCGGCGCGCGGCGGATGGAAGTTCCGCTTGCGACGCCGGGCGACCGGGCCGGAGCGCACGTTCATACCTTCAAGGCTTGTATTTTTTATCGTTCACGGCCGCCCCCTGGGAACGATTGCAGCGCATCAGACTTTGCCTGGGGGATTAGGACTAACACTCGGTGAGCGCTGATGGCGGGGTCGGCGGACGCATATCGCCTTAAAGCAGCTGATATGCTCGCCAAGGCAGATCAGCACGAGCTTTTCCGCGCGGAATTCGAGAGCCTGGCCAAGGCCTTCTTGCGCCTTGCCGATCAGGCGGATCGCAACGCTCAATTGGGGTGGCCGATGGAGCCTGATGATCGTGCCGCCCAGCAGAAACAGCAGCCTTCGGATGCGCAGCCGCAACAGCAGCAACAACTGCAGCCCAAGGACGAAAGCAAGAGTGACTGAGCTGGCGGGAAAGGACATCGGTCCGGCCGCCCCGGTTTGACTCCCTTGAACTTGATGGTCTCCAGGCGGTTTACCGCGCCCTGGTCCGCCGCTATCAAGGAGGCGATCGACAGCACAGTTGACCGATGCCACACCTCGTCCACCACAAGCGCCTGCGGATCGAATGGGGCCATTGCGATCCCGCCGGCATCGTCTTCAACAGCCGATTCTTCGAATATTTCGACTGGTGCCACCTGGGAGATGTTCGAGGCCGTGCTCGGCGTGCCGCGCGCCGGACCTGTTCGCGACCTACGACATCATGGGCATGCCGCTGGTCGACGCGCGGGCGCGCTTCCTCGTGCCGGTCAAGTTCGGCGACAGGTCGAGATCGCGTCGGAGATCGAGCGAGTTCCGGCGCTCGAGCTTCGATGTCACCCATCGCCTCTCGGTCGGCGGCGAGCTCGCGGTCGAGGGCCGCGAGACCCGGGTCTGGGCGGCGCGCGACAAGGACGATCGGCCGCATCCGGGGCAAGCCCATCCCGGACGAGGTGATCGCGCGTTTTCGCACGGGTTGACAAGCGTTTGCGGCTGCCCAAATTGAATGCAGGGCCGAATGTTGCTATTGGAACCGCACATGGCACGCCTTCTCGAGTTCACCCTCAACGGCCGCCCCGCGTCGACGCGGTGCCGGACAATCTGTTGCTGCTCGACTATCTGCGCGAGGTCGTCGGCCTCACCGGCACCAAGACCGGCTGCGACGGCGGCGAATGCGGCGCCTGCACGGTGCTGGTCGACGACGACGCCGCGGCTCTCCTGCCTGACGCTCGCGGCCGCGGTCGCGGGCCGCCGCGTCGACACCGTCGAATCGCTCGCGCAGGACGGCACGGCTTTCCGCCGTGCAGCGCGGCTTCCACGAGAAGCTCGGCTCGCAATGCGGCTATTGCACGCCGGGCTTCATCATGGCGTCGGCCGGCCTGTTGCGGCGCAACCCGCGTCCGAGCGATGACGAGATCCGCGAAGCGCTCGGCAGCAACATCTGCCGCTGCACCGGCTACGTGAAGATCATCGAGGCGGTGCAGCACGCCGCCGAGCTGCGCCGCCGATGGGTCTGCGCCGTGAACGAGATCGTGCCGACGCATACCATCGGCGACTACGTGCCGATGGTCGACGGGCCGGAGAAGGTCTCCGGCCGCGCCAAATACACCGCCGATCTCGTTGCGCCCGGCATGCTCGCCGGGCGCATCTATCGCAGCCCCTATTCGCACGGCGAGATCGTCGAGGTCGATGTCTCGGAGGCGGCGAAGCTGCCCGGCGTGAAGGCGATCGTCACCGGCGCCGACTGCGACAAGACCTTCGGCGTGCTGCCGATCGCGCGCAGCGAGCATCCGCTGGCGCGCGACAAGGTGCGCTATCGCGGCGAGCCGGTCGCGGCCGTCGCCGCGGTCGACGACGCGACCGCGCGCAAGGCGGTCGCGCTGATCAAGCTGAAGGTGCGCGAGCTGCCGGCCTATTACACCGCGCAGGATGCGCTCGCGCCCGACGCGGTGACGCTGCACGCGCACAAGCCGCACAACATCGAGCGCGACGTGTTCTTCGAGCTTGGCAGCGTCGAGCAGGGCTTCGCCGACGCCGATCTCGTGCGCGAAGGCACCTACAACTGCGCCGAGGTCTGCCAGAACCAGATGGAGATGCACGCCGCGGTCGCCGACTACGATCCCGAGCGCGACCGCATGACCGTGCATGCCTCGACCCAGGTGCCGTACTACGTGCACCTGATGCTGGCGCAGATCCTCGACATGGACATGTCGCGCATCCGCGTGGTCAAGCCGCATGTCGGCGGCGGCTTCGGCTGCCGCACCGAGACGCTCAACGTCGAGCTGATCGCGGCGCTGCTGGCGCGCAAGGTCGGCGGCGCGGTGCGCATGGTGATCAACCGCGAGGAGACCTTCATCACCCATCGCGGCCGGCCGGAGACCGACATCCGGCTCAAGATCGGCATGCGCAAGGACGGCCGCATCACCGCGGTCGAATGCGAATGCGACCAGCGCGGCGGCGCGCATTCGGGCTACGGCGTGGTGACGATCCTCTATTCGGGCTCGATGCTCTACGCCATCTACGACCTGCACAACGTCAAGTATGTCGGCCGGCGCGTGCTGACCAACACGCCGCCCTGCGGCGCCTTCCGCGGCCACGGCACGGTCGACGTGCGCTTCGCGTTCGAGAGCCTGCTCGACCAGATGGCGGGCGAGCTCGGCCTCGATCCGTTCGCGGTGCGGCGCGCGAACTACTGCTCGCCGGCGCCGACCTTCACCGACAACGACCTGATGGTGGCGAGCTACGGCCTGCCGGAATGCGTCGACTGGGTCGAGCGCGAGAGCGGCTGGAAGGCGCGCAAGGGCAAGCTGCCGAAGGGCAAGGGGCGTGCGCAAAGGGCTCGGCATGGCCTGCTCGCACTACATCAGCGGCGCCTCGAAGCCGGTGAACTGGACCGGCGAGCCGCACGCGACCGTCAAGATCAAGCTCGACTTCGACGGCTCGGTGGTGGTGCTCTCGGGCGCGGCCGAGATCGGGCAGGGCTCGTCGACCATCCTGGTGCAGACCGTCGCCGAGGTGCTCGGCCTCGATCTGTTCGCGCGTCCGCGTCGTCACCGGCGACAGCGACGTGGTGCCGAAGGACAACGGCTCCTATTCGTCGCGCGTCACCTTCATGGTCGGCAACGCCGCGATCGACGCGGCGCAGAACCTCAAGCGCGTGCTGGTCGCGGCGGCGGCGCGCAAGCTCGAAGCGAAGCCCGAAGAGATCGAGTGCCTGGGCGAGCTCTATCGCGCCGGCGCGCAGGACAAGGGCCTCACCTTCAACGAGGTCGTGACCGAGGCGCTGAAGGACACCGGCACCATCACGGTGACCGGCAACTATTCGACCATCCCGGACTCGCACGGCGGCAAGAAATATCGCGGCGCCGCGATCGGCGGCACCATGGGCTACAGCTATTCGGCGCAGGTGGTCGAGGTCAGCGGTCGACGAGGAGACCGGCGTCGTCACCGTCGACAAGGTCTGGGTCGCGCACGACTGCGGCAAGGCGCTCAACCGGCTCACGGTCGAGGGCCAGGTGCAGGGCTCGGTCTGGATGGGCATGGGCCAGGCGATGAGCGAGGAGGCCGGCCTATCACGAGGGCCTGATGCTCACCGCCAACATGCTCGACTACCGCGTGCCGACGATCCAGGATTCGCCGCCGATCGAAGTCGGCATCGTCGAGAGCAACGATCCGCACGGGCCGTTCGGCGCCAAGGAGGCGGGCGAGGGCTCGCTCGCGGCGTTCCTGCCGGCGCTCACCAACGCCATCGCCGACGCCATCGGCGTGCGCTTCAACGACCTGCCGGTGACGCCCGACCGCGTGTTCGCCGCGATCGAGAAGCGCCGCCGCGGCAAGCGCGGCGCAAGCGCAACGGGCACGCGCTGATGGACGCGCTGCCGGAATTCGAGCTGCTGCGTCCGACCGAGCTCGACGAGGTGCTGGCGGCGCGCGCCGCGCATCCCGACGCAGCCGGCTTCTCGGCGGCGGCACCGATCTCATGGTCAACATCCGCCGCGGCATCGTGGCGCCGCCGGTGCTGATCGACATGAACGGCGTCGCCGAGCTGCGCGCCATCAAGGCCGACGCGCACGCGCTCGAGATCGGCGCCTCGGTCACGCTCGCCGAGCTCGCCGCGCATCCCGCAGGTGATCGCGCACTATCCGGTGGTGGCGCAGGCCGCGCATGCGATCGCCGGGCCGACCCATCGCAACATGGGCACGGTCGGCGGCAATCTCTGCCTCGACACGCGCTGCATCTTCTACAATCAGAGCGAATGGTGGCGCGCCGCCAATCACCATTGCCTCAAGACCACCGGCGACGATCTGCCACGTCGCGCCGAAGAGCCGCGGCGTCTGCTTCGCGACCTTCAGCGGCGATCTCGCGCCCGCGCTGCTGACGCTCGGCGCCGAGGTCGATCTCGCCGGGCCGGCGGGCCGGCGCACCGTGCCGCTCGCGAGCCTCTATATCGGCTTTGCGCGCCAGGACGAGCCGGTCACCGAGACGCGCGGCGACGGCAAGTATTTTCTTGCGCTGCGGCCGGGCGAGATCGTCACCGCGGTGCGCGCGACCAACACGCCGGGCCTGCGCTCGGCCTACGACAAGATCCGCATCCGCCGCTCGATCGAATATCCGGTCTGCGGCGTCGCGGTGGCGCTGCGGCGCGACGGCGACACGCTCGCCGACCTGCGCGTCGCCTTCACCGGCACCAATCCGCGCCCGGTGCTGCTCGAGGGCACCGCGGGCTCTGCGGCGGCCCGCTCGACGAGCGCGTGTTCAAGGGCCTCGACGACCTGGTGCGCGACCAGATCATGGCGATGAAGACGACGTTCACGCCCGGCCACTACCGCCGCCGCGTCGCCGGCGTGCTGGCGCGGCGGCTGGTGCAGCGGCTGTTCGAGGTTGGCCGATGATGATCGGCCAACCCGCTCGTCGACGTGCGCCTTGGCGCGTAAGATCTACTTGCTCGACGCCGCCGTCTCCGGCGGCGGCAGGCCCAGCAGCTTCGCGGGATTGACCTTGTACATCAGATCGATCTCGCGCTGGGTGATGCCGTTGGCGCGCAGCCCGCGCGCGGCCAGCACCAGGCAGTCGGTCGGGATAGACGTTGCCGGTCTGGCCGCAGTCGGTCGACGACGATGATGTGCTCGGCGCCGACCTTGCTTGATCGAAGCGCCGCAGCCGCCTCGCGCGCCGGCCTCGGTCTTGTAGACGCTGCGACGCGGTCAGCTCGGATGAAGGCGCCGAGCTGCGCCGCCTCCGGCAACTGCGGGATGTCGCCGGGATGCGTGAGCAGCACGTGGAGGCCCTGCGTTGCGGCCTTCGCGGGCGAGCAGCAGGTGCTCCTCCGGCGTCGCGTGGCCGGTCGCCAGCACCATGCGGCCGTTGCTGTCGACCGTCCTGATCTTGGCCAGCACGCCGATCAGGTGCTTCACCTCGGGCAGCAGCTCGCCGTTCTTGCGAGACCGCGACGTAGGGCGGCGTCTCCGGCGGCATCATCAGCATCCAGGGCCGGGTCCGCGCCAGGTTCTGCCGCGGTCCATGCTGCCGGGCCGCGTCGTCGCGGTGATCGAGTCGCGCGTCGGCATCTCGTAGATGCGCGCCCCAGCCGCCCTTGATCTGCGTGAAGTGCTCGAGCGCGGCGACGTTGATGCCGCCGGTCGCGTAGTTCGACGCCATGCGGCCGAAAATCTCGAAGGTCGGCGACGACGTGCTTGCGCACCATGTAGGCGGCGCTTGCCGAGCCCGTGTCCTGGTGGGTCTTGAACACGAAGCCGCGCATGCCGCGCGCCATCGCGATCCTGGCGGCGTCGAACACGTCGATCGCGCGGATCACGCCGCCGGTTCCGGGCGCATCCGGATCGACATGCAGATGGACGTCGATGGCGCCGATCAGCGACGGATCGGTCAGGCCGAGATCGACCGGCCCGCGCACCGGGTCGACCTTCCAGTCATCGAGGCGGGCGTCCTGGCCGCGGCTCGGGCCAACCGCGAGCCCGATGGTGGTGCACAGGAGCGCGGCGAGCACCTGTCAATGCGTCCCGACGTTCGGTGATTTTCTCGTTCGCATTCATCGAGTCACAACCTCCCTGTCTGCGTGTTTTTCGACCACACTACGATTCCAGCTCCCGCAGCTTGAAGCGCTGGATCTTCCCCGTCGCGGTGCGCGGCAGGTCGGGCCGCACGTCGATCCAGCGCGGATATTTCCACGGGCCGGCGCGTTCCTTCACGTGCACCTTGAGCGTCTCCAGCAGGCCGCTCGTCGGCGCGTAGCCGTTCTTGAGCACGATGAAGGCCTTCGGCTTGACCAGCCCGTCGGCGTCCTCCTTGCCGATCACGGCGGCTTCGAGCACCGCCTCGTGCGAGGCGAGCGCGGCCTCGACCTCGAACGGCGACACCCACATGCCGCTCACCTTGAACATGTCGTCGGTGCGCCCGCAGTAGTGATAGTAGCCGTCGCGGTCGCGCAGATACTTGTCGCCGGTATAGGTCCATTCGCCCGCGAAGGTGCGGCGGCTCTTGGCGCGCTGGTTCCAGTAGCCTTCGCCGGCCGAGGGCCCGCGCACGATCAGTTCGCCGATCTCGCCGTCGGGCAGCTCGCGGCCGTTCTCGTCGACGATCTTGACCTCGTAGCCGGGGACCGGCTTGCCGGTCGAGCCGTAGCGCACGTCGCCGGGCCGGTTGCTCAGGAAGGTCTGGAACATCTCGGTCGAGCCGATGCCGTCGAGCACGTCGCAGCCGGCGGTCGCGCGCCAGCGCTCGCCGAGATGCGCCGGCAGCGCCTCGCCGGCCGAGACGCACAGCCGCAGCCGGTCGGAGCCGGCGCCGCGGCCCATGTCCTTGTGCGCGAGCAGCGACGCGTAGAGCGTCGGCACGCCGTAGAAGATGGTCGGGCGATGCCGGCGCATGATCTCGAACACGCCGTCGGGCGTCGGCCGCTGCGGCAACAGCACGGTGGTGGCGCCGACCGACATCGGAAACGCCATGGCGTTGCCCATGCCGTAGGAGAAGAACAGCTTCGCGGCCGAGAACACCACGTCGTCGGCGCGGATGCCGATCACGCGCTGGCCCATCAGCCGCGCCGTCGCCATCGGCGTGGTGTGGACGTGCTTGACGCCCTTGGGATCGCCGGTCGAGCCCGACGTGTACATCCAGAACGCGACCTCGTCGGAGAGCGTCGGCGCGGTGAACGGCTCCGCTGGCTGCGCGCGCGAGCAGGTCCTCGAAGTCATGCACGTCGCGGCCGCGAGAAGGCGCGCCTTGTCCTCGGCGCTCGCGCCGACGAGCACGATCGTGCGCAGCCGCGGCAGGCGATCGAGGATCGGCAGCGATGTTTCGCGCGAGCGGCGCGGCCGCCACCAGCGCGGACGCGCGGCTGTCGGCGAGGATGTAGGCATATTGCTCGGGCGTCAGCAGCGTGTTGAGCGGGATGCGCGACGATGCCGGCGCGGAGCGCGCCCCAGAACGCGACCGGATAATCGACCGTGTCGGGCAGCAGCAGCAGCGAGGCGGTCCTCCGGCCGCAGGCCGAGCGCCTTCAGCGCGGCCGCGAACTGGTAGCGTGCGCGCCTGCAGCTCGCCATAGGTCAGCGTGCGCTCGCCGATCGATGAACGCGACCTTGCTGGCCGAGCCCGCGCGCGACATTGGCGTCGACGAAATCGGCCGCGGCGTTGTAGGGCCTGCGCTGCAGGAGGTCGTCGAGCATCGCTTGAGTTTAAAGCGGCGACCGCCGGGTAGGCAATCTGTCGTAGGATGGGTTGAGCGCAGCGAAACCCATGTCCGCCATGTAGCCCAAGTTCAGCACGCGATGGGTTTCGCAAGAGCTCAACCCATCCTACGGCTCTGGCGATCGACCTATTTGAACGGCTGCGCCTCATCGGGCCGATCGACCCGGCGCAGCGTCGGGAACAGCCAGAGCCACAATGCGACAGTCGCGAACACCGCACAACCGCCGACCACGACCGAGCCGACCGCGCCGATCATCGCCGCCATGATGCCGGCGCGGAACGAGCCGAGCTGGCCCGAGCAGCCGATGAAGAACGAATTCACGCCGGCGACGCGGCCGCGCATCGCGTCGGGCGTCGTCATCTGCACGATGGTCTGGCGCACGACCGAGCTGACCATGTCGCCGGCGCCGAGCACCATCAGCGACGCGATCGACAGCGCGACATTGGTCGAAAGCCCGAACACGGTCACGCCGAGGCCGTAGAGCGCGAACCCGACATAGAGGAAAACGCCGCCGTTGCGCTGCACCGGAAAGCGCGTGAGCACGGCAGCGGTCATGAGCGCCCCAATGGCGGGCGCGCGCGCAGAATGCCGGCGCCCCACGGGCCGATGTCGAGAATGTCGCGCGCGATAGATCGGGAAGCAGCGCGGTCACGCCGCCGAACAGCGTCGCGATCAGGTCGAACGACATGGCGCCGAGCACGGCCTGGCAACGCCAGATGAAACGGAAACCCGCGAACAGCGAATCCCAGCTCATCGTTGGGCCGCTCCGCCGGCACCGGCGGATTCGGCAACAGGAAGCTCGCGAGCGGCAGCCGCCAGCAATCAGCAGGGTGCAGACGGCGTAGGCGAAGTCGGGACCGAACACGTAAAGCACGCCGCCGATCGAGGGACCGAGCAGGTTGGACAGCCGGCCGCCCGAGACATGCGCGGCGACCGCTCGGCTGAGCAGCACGCGCGGCGCCATCACCGGCACCAGCGACTGCATCATCGGCTGCTCGAAGGTGCGCGCAATCGCGTTTGCGAGCAGCAGCCCATAGATCGCGGCGAGGCTCGGCTGCGGAAACAGCGCTGACGATCACGATGCCGGTGGTGCGTGCAGAATTCGATCGCAAAGCAGCAGCGCAGGACGAGGCGCCGATTGTAGCGGTCGGCGACCTGGCCGGCGATCAGCATCAACAGGAGCGGCGGCAGGAACTGCGACGAGACCGATCAGCCCGAGATGAAGCGCGCTGTCGGTCAGCTCATAGACCTGATAGCCGACCGCGACCGACAGCATCTGGTTCGACGATGTTCGACGTCACGCGCGTGATGAACAGGAGCGCGAACGAGCGAACGCGGAACAGCGGCGTCGATGGGTCGATCGGGCAGATCCGCGATCGGTATCGCGATCGGCGACTCTGGGGCTGGCCGCGGCGCTGTGTCATCCACGGCGGGTCGTCCCGCCTGGCTCGATCGGCTGCGGCTCATCGGGACGATCGACGCGGCGCAGCGCCGGGAACAGCCATGTCCACAGCGCCGACGGTCGCGACAATCGCGCAGGCCGCCGATCACCACCGAGCCGACCGCGCCGATGCAGCTCCGCCAGGACGCCGGCGCGGAACGAGCCGAGATGGCTGGCGGTCCCGTAGAACAGCGAATTGACCGCGAACACCCGGCCGCGCATGTCGTCGGGCGTCGTCATCTGGATCAGGGTCTGGCGGACGACCGTGCTGATCATGTCGCCGACCCCGACCAGCATCAGGGCGGCGATCGACAGCACGAGGTTCTCCGACACGCCGAACACGATCGCGGCGACGCCGGTGAGCGCGAAGGCGGCGAACAGCCACACCCCGCCGTTGCGCCGGATCGGAAAGCGGGCTGAGCAGTGCGGCCGCCGATCAGGGCGCCGAGCGCGGGCGCGCTGCGCAGCACGCCGGCGCCCCAGGCGCCGACGTCTGCAGGATATCGCGCGCATAGATCGGAAACAGTGCGCTGACGGTGCCGAACAGGGCCGCCGCGAACTCGAACAGCATCGCGCCCAGGATCGACCTCGCAACGCCAGATGAAACGGAAGCCCGCCAGAATGCGTGTCGAGGCTGACGTCGGGCTGATGCTCCGGCCGGCCCGGATCCGGCAGCAGCAGCGTGGCGACGAACGCAGCCAGCACCAGCGTGGTGCAGACGCCGTAGTCGAACACCGGACCAAAGACGTACAGAACGCCGCCGAGCGAAGGCCCGATCAGCACCGCCAGGTGCCGCGCCGAGACATGCGCTGCGATGGCGCGATTGAGGATCGGCCGCGGCGCCATGGCGGGCAGCAGTGCCTGCATCAGCGGCTGCTCGAAGGTTCGTGCCGCCATATTGACGAACACGAGCACGTAGATGGCGGTGAGGCTTGGCGCCGGCATGGCGGCGACCAGCATCAAGCCGGCCGACGACGCGAAGGCGAGCCGCATAGCGCAGCGCAGCACCAGGCGGCGATTGTAGCGGTCGACGATCTGACCCGCGGGCACCATCAGGAGGACGGGCGCCACGAACTGGGCGAGCCCGATCAGGCCGAGTTGCAGGGCGCTGTCGGTGAGCTCGTAGACATGCCAGCCGACCACAACCGAGAGCATCTGGAACGCGGTGGTCGAGGCGACGCGGGTGATGAACAGCAGGCTGAAGGAGCGAACCCGGAAGAGCGGCGTATCGCGGGTCGATCTCGAGGCTCTCGATCGAGGCTTGCGCGCCTGATTGGGCGCCCCTGGTGAGGCCGCTATCGTTCAACGTTTGCCCCCGCCTGCCGGGCTCAAGGATGAATTCCCCCAAGTGCGACGTTTTGTGCACCAAACTTGCGCCGCCCACCTCTCGTTTCGTACCGTCTGCTGGCCTTGTCAATGTCGGCGGTAGATGGAGACCTCGAATGCTGAGGCCTTTGATTGCGTTGATGGCAGTAGCAATGGCCCTTGCGGCCGTGGCGGTGCCGGCCGGCGGTGAGGACTTCTATCGCGGCAAGACGATTCGGCTGATCGTGCCCTCCGATGTCGGCGGCGGCTACGACCTCTATGCCCGGACCTTTGCCACGCATCTGCGCCGCCATATTCCAGGCGAGCCGGCGATCCTGGTGCAGAACATGCCGGGCGGCGGTGGCCTGCAGGCGGCCAACTGGCTGTTCAACATTGCGCCCAAGGATGGACTGGTGATCGGCCTGATCCAGCGCGGCGTGCCGTTCTATCCGTTCTTCGGCGACCAGAACGCGAAGTTTGTCCCCGACGAAGTTCAACTGGCTTGGCAGCTTCACGGCCGAAACCGGCTCGACCACGCTCTTGCACACCGCCAAGGCGCAGACGATGGCGGACGCGTTCAAGGACAGCATCGTGCTGGGCGGCAGCGGCCCCAACGACAGCGAGACCTATCCGCATCTGATGAACAACACGATCGGAACCAAATTCCGCGTCGTGTCGGGCTATCGCGCCAACTCGGCGGTCTTTCTGGCGATGGAGCGCGGCGAGGTCGAGGGCGTCACCGGCTCGTGGTCATCGGTGAAGTCGGAGCGGCCGAACTGGGTGCGCGACAAGCAGGTGCGGGTGCTGGTGCAGTTCGCGCGCACCCGCGCGGCCGATCTGCCCGACGTTCCGCTGGTCACCGACTTCGTGAAGACCGACGAGCACAAGACGATGTGGAACGTGATGCTGGCGATGGCGGAGGTCGGCCGTCCGGTCACGGCGCCGCCGGGGATTCCGGCCGGAGCTGACCAAGGTGCTGCGCAAGGCCTTCACGGACACGGTGAGCGATCCTGCCTTCGTGGCCGAGATGGAGCGCGGTCGGCGCGAGCTGTCGCCCGAGAACGGCGAGACCATGCAGCGCCTGCTCGACGACGTTGCGACGACACCGCCGGAGACGTTGACGAAGCTCATCGGCTACACGCGCCGCAGCGAGCAGGGTGTGCGATAGCCGCGATACTGGGGCACCGACTTCTCACTCTGTCGTCCCCGCGAAAGCGGGGACCCAGTAAACACTGACTAAGCGGTCCTGCTTCCACACCAAAGAAACGCTCGTGAATACTGGGTCCCCGCTTTCGCGGGGACGACAGTGGCAAGTCAGTGCACTATTCGATCCCCGCTGCCTTCAAATACTGCAGATCGACAAACCGCTCCGCTGACGGCGCAGGCTTTGGGATCGCGCCGACCTCGGCCATCAGCCCCAACACGCGCTCGAACGCCGGCAAATTGATCTCGCCACGCCGCGGCAACACGTTGCGGCCCGGCTCGAGATAGGGCGCAAAGATCTGCCGAGCCACGTCATCGGAAAGCTTGCCGGTCTCCTTCACGATCGCGACCACCTCGTCGCGATTGCGCGCATCGTTCATGAACGCGTAGGTCGCCGCCATGGCACGCACGAAGCGCACGAGCATGTCCTTGTTCTGCTCACCCCAGGCGCGCCGCACCATGTCGACGTTGAAGATGAGGTCCGAGCCGGCCTCGTCGGTGAAGCCAAGCCGGGGGAAGCCTTGCGCGATCGCCTCGAGGTCTTCCGGTTGCCCCATCGGCACCGCGGCGCATTCGCCCGACTTGAGGCAGGCGAAGCGGGCGGGCGTGCCGACCACCGCCTTGGCGGTGTAGTCGGCGTCCTTGATGCCTTTGGCACCGAGCAGCCGCACGGTCGAAAGCGTGATGGTGTCGCCAGGCGTCGACAGGCCGAGCACCTTGCCCTTGAGGTCGGCGAAGCGCTTGATCTCCGGCCGCACGATCAGGCTGTAGACCGGGTTCAACGTCTGGCTGATGAAGGCGACCGCATCGGAGCCCTTGAGCGCGGCCTGGATCATGTAGGGCGTGGCGTTCTTGCCGGCGTCGATCTCGCCCTTGTCGAGCGCTGCGACGATGCGATCGGTGCCGCCTGGAATCGGGACCATGACGAGATTGATGCCCTCGCGCCGAAACGCATCCCGGCGCAACGCGACATTGAGCGGCAGCGACGAGAGCCCGCCGACGCCTGCCGCATTCTGACCGTAGCGCAGCGTCTTGAGCTCCTGTGCTGGCGCGGATTGAACAAGGCACGCGAGCGCGGCAATCAGCGCCGACAGTCGGCCGATCATCTCTGTCTCCTTGGGTAGTGTCCGTATGAGGATACGACGAAGCAACGCGCATCGTCACCGCTTCTTGCGGGCGCGCGCGACCTTGTCGACATGGCGGGCGATGTCGGCGGGATGATGCTCGAGGTAGTGGCGCAACCAATAGGTGAAGGACTGAGGGCTTTTGCCGATGCGGCGTTTGATCTCATCGAGCGAGAGCAATTCCACCGCGGCAACTTCCGCAGGATCGGGACGCGGCTCGCCGGAAAGCCGCCCGAAGAACACATAGACGTATTCGTTCTCCTGCATGCCGTGATCGAGGTCGGCCTGATAACGGCTGAAAAATCCGAACGACAATGTCGCGGTGACGCCGAGCTCCTCATGCAAGCGCCGGCGGGCGGCCGAGACCGTACGCTCGCCCGGGCGCGGATGGCCGCAGCAGGTGTTTGCCCACAGTCCACCCGAATGATATTTCTGCAGGCTGCGCTGCTGCAGCACGATCCGTCCCTGCGCATCGACGAGGAAGATCGAGAAGGCGCGATGCAGCAGGCCCTTACGGTGCACGGCGTCCTTGCCGTCGGTGCCGACGGCATGGTTGCGTTCGTCGACCAGGATCAGTTGTTCGTCAGCCATGTCGGAGAGATTTGGCCTGCTGCTCATGCTTTCAAAGCGGCGAGCTTTGCCTGCTTGGCCTCTGAGCGCCTCGACACGCTTGTCGAGCGCGACCACGAATCGCGTATGAGTGCCGGCGCTGATCTGGTCGATCTCGTCCTTGGCAGCGACCTCGAACACCACCTTGCGCCGGTCGACCGCCGTGACGTTGACGGTGATCTCGACCGTGGAGCCCATGAGGGTGGCAGCGAGGTGCTTGAGCGCCACCTCCACCCCGACCGAATCCTCGCCTTCATCGCAGTGCTCGATCATGAGATTCCGGCAGGTCATCTCGATGTCGCTGATCAGCCGGGGTGTGGCATAGACGCGCGCCTCTTCGCCCATGAAGCCGATGGTGCGGTCGCGGTCGACCGTGATGCGGCTCGTCCGCGACACGCCGGGGCGGAGAGTGTCCTTCATGCTCGGGCTCCTCAGTGGTGCGGGCGCGATCCTTGCCGCCTGAGGGCCGGAAGCGCAAGCCTCGAGCGCAGGGGCGGGCGGGGCAATGCCCGATGCTCTCCTTGGCGGGCCTACAAAACTGCTCTAGGCTTTTGGTCAAATCCGGAGGAAACGATGCAGAATTGGTTGCGGGCCGCGGTGCTTGGACATGGCGCTTGGACATGGCTCGCTTGGACTTGGCTCGCTCGGACTTGGCTTGTTTGGCCTTGCCGTGCTGGGCCTCATGCCCATCGCGGCGCAGGGGCAGACGCCCGGTTCTGGACCTTCGATCAAGCTGATCGTCCCCTATGCGGCGGGCGGCCTGCCCGACACGGTCGCGCGCGTGGTCGGCCGGCGGCTGCAGGAGCGCATGGGCCAGACCGTGGTGATCGAGAACAGGGGTGGCGCCAACGGCGGCATCGGCATGGCGGCGCTGGTCGGTGCGCCTGCCGATGGCCAGACGTTTGTGGTGAGCGACGGCAGCATGCTGTCGACTAACCCGCTGCTCTACGCCAAGCTTCCCTACGATCCGAAGGACATTGCGCCGGTCGCCTTCCTGGCGCAGGCGCCGCTGTTCCTGGCGGTGCATCCGAAGCTGCCGGTCGCGACGCTCAAGGAATTCATCGACTATGTGAAGGCGCGGCCCGGTCAGATCAATTACGGCTCCTCCGGCGTCGGCAGCATCCATCATATCTCGATGGAAGGAGTGAAGGTCTCGCTCAACCTCACCATGACGCACATTCCCTTCAAGGGGACGGGCGAGTCGGTGCCCGCGCTGCTGGGCGGCCATGTCGAGGCGCTGTTCTCGGCCTATCCATCGCTGAGCGGCGCCGCCGGCACCAACAAGATCACACTGATCGCGACCAATGGAGCCGAGCGCTCGCCGCTCGCGCCCAACGTGCCGGCGATTGCCGAGATCGTCCCGGGATTTGATCTCGCAACGATCGTGGGCATCTACGCGCGCGCCGGCGTTCCCTCTGCCATCATGCAGAAGATTGCGGCCGAGGCGAACGAGATCGTGAAAGAGCCCGAGGTCATCAAGCAGCTCGCCGCCGTCGGCATCGAGGCCAAGGGTGGCGGGCCGGCGGAGTTCGATCGCGCGCTCAAGGGCGAGGGCGAGCGCGCCGGGAAGGTCATCAAGGCGGCCGGCATCAAGGCCGAGTGAGCACAAGGGAGAACGTCCATGCGAAACCGAAGCACGATGTGTGCGGTTGCAATGGCCACCGCGTTGCTAGCAACGCCATCGGTCGCCCAAGTCGTGGATTTTGGGAAGTATCCGGACCTCAAGGGCCAATGGTCTCGACCTTTTGAGGGCAGTCCAAACAACTGGATCAGGCTCGGGGGGCAGCCCCCGCTCACGCCCGAATATCAGAAGATCTGGGACGGGATCAAAGCCGACCTGGAGGCAGGCGGCCCGGGCAACTGGCCGTCGACCTTCTGCGTCCACCAGGGCATGCCGGCGATGATGAGCATCTACTCTCCGGCCGAGTTCATCGTCATGCCGGACATCACTTGGGTCCTCATCAATCACAACGATGATATGTACCGGCGGATCTTTACCGATGGCCGGCCGTGGCCGGAGGATGCCGAGCCGACATTTGCGGGGTATTCGATTGGCAAGTGGGTCGATCAGGACGGCGACGGCAAGTACGACGTGCTCGAAGTCGAGACGCGCTTTCTCAAGAACCCGCGCGGATATGACACGACCGGCATCCCGTTCCACAGCGACGGCAAGACGGTCATCAAGGAGAAGATCTATCTCGACAAGGCCGACCGAAATATCCTTTGGAACGAGATCACCGTGATCGACAATGCGTTGACGCGGCCCTATTCCAAGAAACAGCGGGCCAACCGCGATCCCGATCCGCGTCCGGCCTGGAAATACGACGTGTGCGCGGAACACAACACCCATGTCCGCATCGGCGAAGAAAATTACTATCTGAGCGCCGACGGCAAACTGATGCCGGCGCGCAAGGACCAGCCTCCGCCCGACCTGTCATATTTCAAGCAGGCGGTGCGGTGACAGCTGGCGCGCGCGGCGTGCCACTGCCGGCAGCGTGCCGCTCAAGGGTCGGCCACATTCGGGCTACATCCACTGTGTAAAGAGCGCTCGGACGCGAATGGTGGACCAACGGTGAGGCCCGATGCTCCGTACTGCGCTTGTGGTTCTCGGCGCCGCGGCCATCGCCTGCCGAGCGATGGCCCAACCTATCGGCGTTCCCGCCTGCGATGCTTTGCTCGTGAGGCTGGAAGCCTGCGCAGTCAAGCTGCCCGAAGACCTGCAGGACGATCTGAGGGCGCTCAACGAGAACGAACGACAGCTTCTCCGCGGTCTGAGCAAACGGGATGCGGAAGCCATCTGCAAGCAGAACCAGAACGGCTACAGGCGAGTAAAACTGCACCAAGAGTACGGCTGCAGATTCTGAGCCCTCAAGCTCAGCTCAACGTGATGCCGAAGCTTCCGCCCGAAGCACGCGGAACGGTGCCGGCTATTGGCCCAGGCGAACGTGCAGTCCGATGGTGGACGTGAAGCCGCTCCGCTGAATTTCAGCAGGGGCGTTAGCCACGGTAAAGCGATCGGTTCCGAGATCGAAGTACGAAGTCTCGGTCTTGATCGAGATAGTCCGGGTCAGGCCGAACTCGGTGCCCCAGCCAACCGTCCAGCCCGTCTTGGTGTTGGTGTCGGATTGTGAGGGGCACCCGACAAGCGTCACCCCGGACGTCGTCTGCGAGCCCGTGTAGCAATCATACCGATTGCGCTCGCGTGCGATGGCGAGGCCGCCCTTGGCGTACACCAGGAGCCTGTCCCAATAGGTGTAGCCGATCCGGGCGGTCGTAGTTGCCAGAAAGTCGAGTTCGCTCTCGCAGCTGTAGAAGAAGCCGTTGGGGCAGGCGCGGGCGCCCTGAGCATTGCTCCAGCTCAGGTCGCCCTGAAGCCCAAAGACCCAACGTCCTACTTGATGGTTGAATCCGATCTCGCCGCCGCCGAGCAGGCCGGCAACGCGCGGCTCGACCGTGCCCCATCTATCGAACGCCCAACGCGAGGAGCCCCAGGTCGCCCCGAGCTGCCCGCCGACGTAGAAGCCGCCCCAGTCGTAGCCGGTCTCTCTGACGGGGGCCTTGTAGACGGGCGCCTTGGCGATCACGGGCCCGCTGCGCTCGGGCGTGAACTGATAGCGAAGGCCGCCGTTGACGCTCCAGCCCTCGATGTTCTCTCCCGTCCGATAGTCGCCGCGCAGATAGCTGACCCAGCCGCTGTTCAAGACTTGCGCGGCGACACCGAGCCCGAACTGGCCATAGGTGCCTGGGCTGCTGACGGAGACGGTCGAGCTCAGCGTTGGCGTGAGGGGCATGCCGATCGCCCCGAAATCGCTGGTCAGGCTCGATGTGACGCGGCCTTGGAATTCATGGAACACACTCGCCGAGGCAAACGGCTGCAGCACGACGTTGTCGTACGCGACAGTCGTGCCGACCCGCACACTCAGGCGTCCGAGCATGCTGTCGATGTCGTTGATCGCGAGCGTCCACGGCGGAACGCCACCGTATCCGTAGACCAGGGTCCCCGGAACATTCATCGTGTCGACTTGCGTTCTCGACCAGATGAATCCAGCCGACGGCTCGACGAACCACTGATTGCCGAGGTTGTGGTTGTAGCCGATGTTCCCGGTCACGCTCACGCTGCGCGCGTCGAAGCGCTGACCAGACATTCCGTGGTTGCTGTCGGACACGTCGTTCTGGAAAAAAGTCCAGCGAACCTGACCGTCGATCAGGAAGCCCCCTTTGCTCGCGGCAAAATAGAGCCCGGCAAATGGAATCTGCAGACTGTCGCTAAAGCTTGCGGGCGGATTGAGCCCGGCTGGCGTGCCATCCTTGGCCTTCAATCCCAGGTAGCCGATCGTGGAGCCGGTGTGCATGTTCCAGCCGCCGACGTTCAGTCGCGCGATATCGGCGCCAAGCTGCAGGCCGGCAAAATCTGCGATCGTGCGCGTGTTGCACACGACGTTTCCGGCGACCGGGCTGCCGAAGCTGATGTTGCTGGCCGTTGCGGTAGTGTCGAACGTGGAATGGCCGCCAACGCCGCGCGCCCAGATGCCGCCGCCTGGTTGATCAGGCGTAGGATTGGGCGGAGCACCGACGAATGCTGTCGACTGCGCCAGGAAGGCCGTGTTTGCAGAATGGATCGCGGCCGCAACGGTACCCACGTAAGCTGAGGCGCCCGCGACGGCCGTGACCGCAGTTTGTGTGGGAAACGACGACGGCGGATTCATTCCGACAGGAGTGCACTGTGCCTGCGCAGCGGTGGAAGCAGCGGACGTCGCAAGTATTAAAATACCATAGCGGGCCAATTTCCCTGACCCAACTCCGACGCGATACATCAAATTTCTTGCGCTGATCATCACCAAGGCCCGCCAATACGCGACGGTATTGCATCGTGGACGCTATATCATCGCTTCATCATGTGGAATACGGGCGCTGTTGCCGCGCGCAATCGGCGGCCGAATTGTGCAGCCATGTGTTACGTGGGCAACAGAATACGAAGCTTTCGCGACAGATTTTTGCGCTCCAGACAATCATAAGTTTTTGTTTTGATGATTGCTGCTCTCTCGCGTTCCATTGGTCGCGGTCGTGGCGATGACACGGTGTTCGGACTCGCGTCGTCCCGCAGCAGTCTCTCTCGAAATAATCAATCTGTTGGATACGCTCAGCACTGCCGCAACTCAGACTCTAAAATCCAACTCCGAAAAGGGTGGATACGGAGCTTGCGCATGATCGCGATCCTGAACAGGCCGGCGTGCTTTTGCTTTCTGATGCAGCTTGAGCGAGAGGAGCGGGGCCTGTTGCGCGCAGTCTTGCTGCCGCGTTCCGTGAGATCTTGGCTGGTCTCGCAGGAGCAGGCTCCTCGCCAGGGGCCTCTATGTTTGCCTCATAGGGCTGCAACGGGGGCTCTTCGCGCTTGGCTTCTTGAATTGTCTTGCGCTCGGGCGCCTGCAACGCAGGGTCTACGCGCTTGGCCTCCTTGATGGTCCTGTCCTCGCTCGCTTGCGCCAAAGCCTCTTCGGGCTTGACCTCCTTGATTGCCGCGCTCCCTGAAGCCGGTGCTGCGGATACAACGCTATTCGGCTTGGCGAAATCCCACCCTTCCAGATGGAGAAGGCGCTCGCGTGCTCGTTCCGCGATCGCGTCTGCGGCGACGAGGCGCAGAACTTGTAGCGTCGGCACGTCCACCGCTGCGTCGATCAACTCGACAAGCCTCGATTGCGCCAACTGAGATTCGGGAGTGCCCGAGTTCCGTACTGCGAATGCCCAGATTGCTTTGGGATCACTGCTCGCCGCGATTTGCTTCCATTCGGTTTTCAGCGGCTCTCGCTGCACACGAAGACTTGATACAATCTCAGTATGTGAGACCGACAACCACACGGCGACCGCCACAGCGCCGGCGCTGGCAAGACCGGCGAGAGTGGGCACGGCGACACGTCTGACTTTCTTTCGTCGAATCGCCCTTAGATGCAGGTCAAAGGCTGCGCGTTCGTCCGGGTTCTTGAGGAAATGATAGGCGGCCACAGCCTGTCGCAGCCGCTGCTCCGCAGTGGGATCGGCAGCATGAAGGTCCGGGTGGCATGCCTTTGCAGTTCGATAAAAGGCGGCCTTGATTGTCTCGTCACTGGCATTCTGCGGCACGCCCAGAATATCGTAAGGCGATAACATCATGTGAGCTCTCAAAATCTGTACTCTCACTCGTCAGCCCGGTCTCCCTCCTCAGGCTGAGGTATTTCTGGTGGTATTTTTTGCGGTCAACCCGCAGGTGCGGAGCTAATCTTTTATTTGACCTAAACTGACACTTATTAATGTGACGACTTCACGACCAAATCGCGCTTCCTGATTGCATGCTGTAGTCGAGACTTTTCGATATACACGTTGACTGTGTGCGACGTCGGACGCGACGTTCCAAACTATCTCAAATTATGCGAGCAAAAAATCGGCCGCTACCGCATGACGCGATCGAGATTCTCGGTCATGTGCGTGATGGCGCGGCGAAAGATGTCAAACTCTTCGCGGCTCAGGCCATGACAGGCATCCTCGTTGATGCCGCGTGCGAGCAGCAGCATCTGCTCGCGCATGCGCTTGGCCTTGGCGGTCAGCCAAACATTGGCGACGCGCTTGTCGTCGCTTGATGCGCACGCGGCGAATGAGGCCGGCCTTCTCCATGCTGCGCAGCGCGATCACGGTGGTCGGCTCCATCATGCCGACGCGCGCGGAGAGCTCGCGCTGCGAGAGACCGTCCTCGATCCAGAGCACGCGCAGGAAATACCATTGCCCGCGCGTGATGCCGTGGGCGGCGATACGTTTCTCCAGGAGCCTCTGGAAGGCGCGATGCGCATCGCGCACCAGATAGCCGGCGCTTTCGATCGGCGGATAACCGCCATCGCCGGAGCGCCGGCGCTCGGAATTCGCGAGCTTCGCCATGAATGTACACTCGCTTCCATCCGCAGCGCTGGCAAGCGGGGCGGGCGTTGACTTTGGCCGATGAAGCCTTGATACTAATACT
The DNA here is from genome assembly GCA_963745515.1 of uncultured Alphaproteobacteria bacterium. Taxonomy (GTDB): domain Bacteria; phylum Pseudomonadota; class Alphaproteobacteria; order Rhizobiales; family Xanthobacteraceae; genus VAZQ01. The sequence continues at coordinate 305,822 of CAVUXO010000001.1, read as the reverse complement.
TAGATATCTATGCAATTGGCTTTCCGCTCGGCCACGCCGAGCCGGGGCCGTTGGCGATTGTCCCCGGGCGCGCTCGCGCCACTCATGGAGCTCAGGGCACGATGCAGGACCACGTCAAGAAAGAGCACGTCAAGACGGCTGACACCCATCACGCGCGCGATCTGCGCACCGCGCTCGCCTGGCTCAAGTCGCAGGGCGACCTGATCGAGACCGACAAGACCGGTCGACCCCGACCTCGAAGGTCACCGGCCTGCAGAAGCACATGGATGGCGGCTGCCCGGTGATGTTCAACAACGTCAAGGGCAAGCCCAACCACCGCGTCATCACCAATCTGTTCGGCGACATGAACGTCATCAACAAGATGTTCGGCTGGACAGAGCGACGCCGAGCGCGTGCGCAAGCTCGCGCGCGGCGCTGCGCAAGCCGCTCAAGCCGGAGATCATCGAGCAGAGACGAAGCGCCGGTGCAGGAGCACGTCATCACCAATCCGAAGGACGTGAACGAGTGGGTGGTGCCGATCCGGCACACGACCTACGAGCCGGAGCTCACGGTCGGCTCCGGCATCCGCTGCATCAGCTTCGACCAGTTCGATGGCGGCACCGACCTCGGCTACAACCGCATGAACTTCCGCTGGGGCAATGTCGGCACGTTCCAGATCTCGCCCGGCTCGCACATGTGGCAGGTGGCGAACAAATACTACAAGGACGACGAGCCGATCCCGATGACCATGTGCTTCGGCGTGCCGCCGGCCTGCACGCTGATGGCGGGCGCGGGCTTCGACTACGCGGTGCTGCCGATGGGCTGCGACGAGATCGGCATCGCCGGCGCGGTGCAGGGCGCGCCGATCCGCATGGTGAAGTGCCGCACCGTCGACGCCTATACGCTCGCCGACGCCGAGCTGGTGCTCGAAGGCTACGTGCATCCGCGCGACCGCCGCTTCGAGACCAAGGAGTCGGAGGACGCCGGCGTGCAGGGCCGCTTCCACTTCCATCCGGAATGGGCCGGCTACATGGGCAAGGCCTACAAGGCGCCGACCTTCCACGTCACCGCCGTCACGATGCGCAAGCCGAAGACCAAGCCGATCATCTTCGCGCTCGGCGTGCACACGCTCGACGACCACAACATCGACACGACCGTGCGCGAGGCGGCGATCTACGAGCTGTGCGAGCGGCTGCAGCCCGGCATCGTGCAGAACGTGGTGATCCCCTACTGCATGACCGACTGGGGCGGCTGCATCATCCAGGTCAAGAAGCGCCACCAGATCGACGAGGGCTGGCAGCGCAATTTCCTCGGCGCCGCGCTGTCGTGCTCGCAGGGCATGCGGCTCGCGATCGCGGTGTCGGAGGACGTCGATCCCTATTCGATGGACGACATCATGTGGTGCCTGACCACGCGCGTGAACCCGCGCACCGACATCCTCAATCCGATCCCGGGCGGGCGCGGCCAGACCTTCATGCCGGCCGAGCGCATGACCGCCGGCGACAAGCAGTGGACCGCGTCGAACACGCAGTTCGAAGGCGGCATGGGCATCGATGCGACGGTGCCGTTCGGCTACGAGAGCGACTTCCTGCGCCCGGTCTATCCGGTCGACAAGGTGAAGCCGGAGGATTTCTTCACGCAAGAAGGACATCGAGAACGCCAAGTCGCGCATGCACGGCTGGGTGCATTCGCTGGCGCGGACGGGGCGGTGATTTTTCTTTGTAGCCCGCATTGAGCGCTAGCGAAATGCGGGAACGACTGATCAATTTGCACTGTAGGTCCCGGATTTCGCTAACGCTCAATCCGGGCTACGGGCTCCGTTCTGCGCCTTCCATCGCTCCGCCAGTGCGCGGCGGTCGAGCTTGCCGCGCTCGGTCTTGGGCAGCGACGCGCTCAGCACGATCTGCTTCGGCGCCTTGAAGGCCGGCAGCGCCGTGCCGCAATAGCGCAGCAGCTCGCCGACATCGATGGCCGCGCCCGGCCGCGCCACCACGTAGCTCACGACCTCCTCGCCATAGATCGCGTCCGGCACGCCGACGGTCGCCACCTCGATCAGCTCCGGGCGCTGCATCAGGAAGCTGTCGATCTCGACCGGCGAGATGTTGACGCCGCCGCGGATGATCAGCTCCTTCTCGCGGCCGGTGAGGCGCAGGAAGCCGTCGGCGTCGAGCAGCCCGAGATCGCCGGTGCGGATGCGGCCGCGGCTCGTCGACCGTCACGCTGCCGTCGTCGGCGAGATAGCGATAGGCGTGGTCGGCAAAGCCGCCGATCTCGACCTCGCCGATCTCGCCCGGCGGCAGCCGCCGGCCGTCGGCGTCGACGATGGCGAGGTCGTGATAGGCGAACGGCCGCCCGACCGTGCCGAGCCGCCGCTGTTCGCCGGGAATGGCGGCGATCCAGCCGGTCTCGCTCGAGCCATAGCCCTGCGCGATCGGAATGCCGAAGTGCTCCTCGAACCGCCGCCACTCCTCGACCGTCAGCGGCGCCGAGCTCGACGTGATGAAGCGCAGCGCTCGGCAGGTTGTCGCGATGCGCGTTCCGCTCGCTGTTGAGCAGGATGTTGATGGTGGTCGGATTGCCGGCCGCGACCGTGACGCCGTGATCGCGCACGTGCTGGAAGAAGCGGCTGGCCGAGAATTTCTGCGCCATGACCAGCGTGGCGCCGCGATTGACCGGCACCAGCGCGCCGAGGAGCTGCGCCGAGGCCCAGTTGAACGAGCGGAAATCGTAGACGCGATCGCTCGGCGGTGATGCCGAAGCCGTCGGCGGTCGGATCGATATTCGACAGATGCTCGCGATAATTCAGCACCACGCCCTTGGGCTGCGCGCTGGTGCCGGAGGTGAACAGGATCACCGCGTCGTCGTCCGGGCCTGCGCCGGTCGTGCGCGTCGCTCGGCGCGCAGCGCGCGACCGCGGCGAAGAACGTGTCCGCATCGGGCGTCGTCCCAGTGCCCGAGCCGCAGGCGCGGCGCCGGCGACGGCCGCCAGGAGATCGTCGAGCCCGAGTCCGTCCTGATGCAGCACGAGCTTCGGCTTGAGCCGCGCGAAGATATTGTCGAGCTGGTTGCGGTTCATCTCGACGTGGACGGTGCAGATGGTCGCGCCATAGGCCATCACGCCGAAATAGCAGACGAGGTGCTCGATCGAATTGTTGGCAAGCAGCGCCACCCGGTCGTTGGCGCCGAGGCCGCGCGTCGTGCAGAAAGCGCGGCGATGCGGCCGGTCATCTCGCGCAGCTCGCCGTAGGTGACGGTGCGCCCGTCGTCGGCGAGCACGATCCACGGCTTGTCCGGATCGCGGCGCGGCGGCCCGGGCGATCCAGTCTCGCAACAGCTTCGGGCCGGCGTCGGCTTGCATCGGAAGCCTTCTGGACAATTGCTTAGCATTATAAGTATTTTGCGCCGCACAAGCGCGGGAAGGCGCGCGGCACCAAGTTCGCGATTGCGGCGAGCGCGCGAAGCGGAGCGAACTTTCGCTTGTGCGGTCATGACCCCGCGTATAATGTCGCGGCCGCGACGGCAACGACTCGTGAAACGCTTCTGGATCAACGCATTGGGAGAGCCGCATGGCAAAGCAAGACGGTCAACCTGACGGCGATGGCGACCCCGCTCGGCGGCGGCATGGCGCAGCGGCGTCGCCGGCATCGGCTCCAACACCGCGCCGCATCTCGCCTACCACGATCTGCGCAAGTGGCTCGAGGAGGCGCAGAAGCTCGGCGAGGTGAAGAACGTCAAGGGCCTCTCCTGGCAGCAGGACATCGGCATGGTGTCCGAGATGGCGGCGCACACCGACAACGCGCCGTGCTTCGTGTTCGAGGACGTGCCCGGCACGCTGCCGGGCAGCCGCGTGCTGATCAATTTCTTCGACGGCAAGCGCAAGAACATGACGCTCGGCTTTCCGACCGACATGTCGCAAGATCGAGCTGAGCGAAGGCTTTCGCATTCACTACGCCGCCGACCTGAAGCGCATCCCGCCGAAATACGTCGAGACCGGCCCGGTGATGCAGAACGTCATGACCGGCGACGCGATCGACGTCACGAAATTTCCGGCGCCGCAATGGCACAGCAAGGACGGCGGCCGCTACATCGGCACCGGCTGCTACAACATCATCCGCGATCCCGACGAAGGCTGGATCAACTGCGGCACCTACCGCGTCATGGTCCACGACGCGAAGTCGCGTCGGCATCTACATCTCGCCCGGCAAGCACGGCCGCCAGATGCGCGACAAGTACAAGGCGCGCGGCGAGCCGATGCCGGTCGCGGTCGTGCTCGGCGGCGATCCGATGAGCTTCCTGATGGGCTGCAGCGAAGTGCCCTACGGCGTGAGCGAGTTCGAGGTCATCGGCGGCATGCGCGGCTCGCCGGTCGAGGTGATCAAGGGGCCGGTCACCGGCCTGCCGATCCCGGCCAACGCCGAGATCGTCATCGAGGGCTTCGTCGAGCCCGACAACGAGCGCATCGAAGGCCCGTTCGGCGAGTGGACCGGCTATTACGCCACCGGCGCCGCGCAGGAGCCGGTGCATCGACATCAAGGCGATCTACTACCGCAACGAGCCGATCCTGCTCGGCTGCGTGCCGGAGCGGCCGCCGGACGAGATCTGCCGCTATCGCGCCATCGTGCGCTCGGCGCTGCTGCGCGAGAACATCGAGAAGGCGGGCGTGCCCGGCGTCACCGCGGCCTGGGCGCACGAGGTCGGCAATGCGCGGCTGCTGCTCGCGGTCGCCGTCAACCAGCGCTATCCCGGCCACGCCAAGCAGGCCGGCCACATCGCCTCGATGTGCCACGTCGGCGCCTATTGCGGGCGCTACACGATCGTGGTCGACGACGACATCGACGTGTCCAACCTCAACGAGGTGATGTGGGCGCTGCTCACGCGCTCGGACCCGGCGACCTCGATCGACATCATCCGCGGCGCCTGGTCGACGCCGCTCGATCCGCGCATCGAGCCGGAGACGCAGGGCGGTCGGCGACTACACCAACAGCCGCGCCGTGATCGACGCCTGCCGGCCGTTCCACTGGCGCGACAAGTTCCCGGAGGTGAACATGCCGACGCCGGAGGAGAAGGCGCTGGCGCTGCGCGAAATTCGGCCATCTGTTCAAGAGCTGACGCGGAGCCGGAGCGAATCGTTAACGACGGCGGTGGCAGGATCCCCGTCGCCGCTGATATGTGTTAGAGACAGGCTCACCAAGCGAGGACTTGCAATGCGACGCCTCATCGTCGGCATGACCGGATCGACCGGCGCCATCTTCGGCGTGCGGTTCCTGGAGGCGCTGAAGCAGCGCCGACATCGAGACCCACCTGATCATCAGCAAGTGGGCGCAGCGCACCATCGAGCACGAGACCAACTACACGGTCGAGCAGGTGAGGGCGCTCGCCAGCGTCGTGCACAGCCAGGGCGACATGGGCGCGACCATCTCGTCGGGCTCGTTCCTCACCGAGGGCATGGTGGTGATCCCCTGCTCGGTGCGCACGCTCGCCGGCATCGCCAACGGCTACGGCGAGCATCTCGTGCACCGCGCCGCCGACGTGATCCTCAAGGAGCGCCGCAAGCTCGTGCTGGTGGTGCGCGAGACGCCGCTCTCGGAGGTGCATCTCGAGAACATGCTCAAGCTCTCGCGCATGGGCGTGGTGATGCTGCCGCCGATGCCGGCGTTCTACAACCATCCGCAGACGGTCGACGACGTGGTCAACCACATCGTCGGGCGCGTGCTCGACCAGTTCGGCATTCCGGCGCCGTTCGAGAAGCGCTGGGACGGCCACATGCACACCGCCGCCAAGATCGCGGCGCTCAGCGGCACGACCGCGAAGAGCGGGACGTAAGCGAACGCCTGTCCGCTGTGTGTCCTCGCGCAGCGCGGAGACCCATACGCCGTGGCCTCACGATGCGGCGAATTCGCGTTACGAGCGCTCTGGCAGACGACCGCGCGATGGCGTCGTGACCATCCGGCTGCGCAGCTGCCGTCGAAGGTGCGTCGAATTTCACTTTCAAAGGCATAACGTATCCGCCGATCAGTATGCCCACTCTATATTCTGCCACGTCAGCTTCGATCATTACCGGCGGCGGCGGCGCAGGGGAGAGGAGCCGATCAAGCCAACCGCTTCCCGACAATACCCCGGCTGTCAGCGTCATTTCGATCTTGGAATTGGAGTCAACCACTTTCTTTTCTGGATCGTCCGCCGGATAGAACAGGAGCGTTCCGGTAAAGGCGCCACGTCCGGCCACCGAGACCGGCGCGAATGGGACCTTCGGACGCCTAAGGTTTGCGGTCACGTCGTCCCGGCCGCCAAACCACTTCGCGTCGGCCGTGTAAGTGCTCTTAAATCTCTTGCTCTGATTGGTCGTAAGGTTCTTCACATCGAGCGATAGCGTAAGGATTGTGCCATCACGGGCGCCGCGATTTGCGAGGGTGACAGGTATTATAAGCACTTCGTAGCTGCCCCAAGGGTCGCGCGTGAAGTAGATATTATCCGACACATGGAGCCTGACTTCCGCCTGCTTGATCGTGGTCTCCCACATAGACACGACTGAGCCGACGAGTGCCAAGCCGGAGAACATTGGCGCCAGCCACAGGCGGAGTGTGCGCGGAGGCGTGTCCTCTGAAGTCATAGAGTAATCCCTGCAATACGAGTTGCGTTACTAAGCTCTCTTCAGAACTAGCTTGCGCGACACGGTTATGAAACTGCGGTGATGGTTTATTCGTGCGCCGTACAATGCTGCCGTTGATTGCAAGACGAGCAGGGTGTGCTCAATCGTCCATCATCCGAATGGATGATGCCGTCACATAAATCAAATTTTCAGATGCAGTCGGGCGAGAGACAGCGCTGCGTGCGGAGCGCTCGTCCGCCTTACTTCTCCCCGTACGTCGCCTTTGAAATATCCGGCACCGGAATGCCGCCATCGATCGCCTTGCAGCGGACGTCTTCCGCCTTGGCTTTCTCCTCGGCCGCTTCCAGCACCTCCATGATCCGGTCGCGCGGGATGAAGCACACACCGGTGTCGTCGGCGACCACGAGATCGCCGGGCTGAGACCTTCACGTCGCCGATCTGGATCGGCGCCGTTGATCTCGGCGGCTTCGAGCCGCCACTTGCCGGTGACCGGCGTGATGTCGCTCGCCCAGAGCGGATAGCCGACCGCGCGCGAATGCGCGATGTCGCGGATGCCGCCTTGCACGATGGCGCCGACCTCGCCCTGGCGCTTGCCGGTCTGCGCCGAGATGCCGCCCATGTTGGACACGTCAGGCACGCCCTGGATCACCAGCACGTCGCCGGGCGGCGCCAGGTTGTGGCACTCGAACTCGGCCATCTTGTTCACCTTGTCGCGCGCGCCCTTGAGCGGATCGATGCGCTGCAGGATGTTGCGCAGCGTCAGCGCCGGGCCCACCATGATGGTGCCCGGCATGGTCGGCCGCAGCACCGAGGCGCCGATCACGCCCGAGCGGGATGCCGAGCTCATCCATGGTGTCGGAGATGATGCCGGTCGCAGTCGCCCAGCGCCTTGAAGCGCTCGACCACGCCTTGCGGCGGGCGCGGCACCGCCATCAGCTTGATGTGCTCGGCCGCGATGCGGCCGGTCAGTCGCTTCTCTGCCACGGACATTTCCCCTCTGCTGCGGCGCGCCCGAACGCGCGAAGTCGTGCTTTCCGGCCGAACTCTATAGCGCTCCTGCACGGCGAATGCAGCAGCGTCTCGTCCAGCTTGGCCTGCGGCGGGCGGCCGCTTGCTCGGTGCCACCGCGGTCGGTACCGTAAGTCTTTCCGACCGAGGAAAGGCCGCCATGATCGACCTCTATGCGTTGACCAGCCCGAACGTGCAGAAAATCTACATCATGCTCGAAGAGACCGGGCTGCCCTACAAGGAGATCTTCGTCGACGTCTGGAAGGGCGACAATCACAATCCGGAATTTCTGCAAGGTCAATCCGAACGGCAAGATCCCGGCGATCGTCGACCACGATGGGCCGGGCGGGCAAGCCCTACACGGTGATCGAGTTCGGCGCGATCCTGATGTATCTCGCCGAGAAGAGCGGCCGCTTCCTGCCGAAGGACATGGCCAAGAGCTACGACGTGCATCCAGTGGCTGATGCTGCAGGTGACCGGCATCGGGCCGATGTTCGGCAACTTCACCCATTTCAACATGTTCGCGCCCAAGCCGGCAACGACTATTCGCTCAGCCGCTACCGCACCGAGATGAAGCGGCTCTACGAGCTGCTGGAGAAGCGGCTCGGCCAGGTGCCGTATCTCGGCGGCGAGGAGTATTCGATCGCCGACATCGCGACGTTCCCGTGGACGCGCAATCACGATGCCCAGGGCGTGACGCTGGGAGGACAACCCCAATCTGGCGCGCTGGTTCAATGCCATCGCGGAGCGGCCGGCGGTGCAAGGCTGCGCTCGCCAAGATCGCCGCCATCAAGTCGAACCGCGAGACCGCGTCCGACGAGGACAAGGACCGCTTCTTCGGCCGCGGCCGCTACGCGCGCGCCTAAGCACGACGCAGCGGCGAGAAGCGCACGCGCAGGGAGGACACCATGACGAGATCGGCTGCGCACTTGCGTCGATCGCGTGCTTCGCGCTGTCGGCTTCGTCCGCCGCACGCGCAGTCGGTCGCGGATTTCTACCGCGGCAAGCAGATCCGCGTCATCGTCGGCTCGTCGCCGGGCGACTACGACACCTGGGCGCGGCGTCGTCGTGCGCCACATGCGCCAATACGTTCCCGGCAATCCGAACTTCGTGGTCGAGAACATGCCGGGCGCCGGCTCGCTGATCGCGGCCAACTATCTCTACAACAAGGCGGCGCAGGACGGCACCGTGCTCGGCTCGGTGAGCCGCAACATCCCGAACTTCGCCTTCATGAAGAAGCGCGAACGCCAATTTCGATCCGCTGAAGTTCAACTGGATCGGCAGCCCGGAAATGACGCACCGCGCCTGCTTCGCGCGCACCGACAGCGGCATCAGCGACGCCCGAGGATCTGTTCGAGCGCGAGCTGCTGATGGGCGGCGACGGCGCCGGCACGTCGCTGTCGGAAATGCCGATCCTGCTGCAAGCAACCTGCTCGGCATGAAGTTCAAGGTGGTCGACGGCTACAAGGGCTCGACCGATATCGTGCTCGCGATGCAGCGCAACGAGGTGCACGGCATCTGCCAGACCGTGATGGCCTTTGCGCAGTCCGGCCAGCACCTGCTCGACGACGGCACGGTGCGCATGCTGTTCACGACCGAGAAGGAGCGCGTGCCGCGACTTCAAGGTGCCGACCATCTTCGAATACGCCAAGACCGACGAGCAGCGCAACATCCTGGCATTCCACGCCTCGAGCCTCGAGACCGGGCGGCCCTGGCTGACGCCGCCCAACGTGCCGGCCGAGCGGGTGCGAGGCCTTGCGCCGCGCCTTCGACGCCACCATGAAGGACCCGGCGTTCCTCGACGAGGCCAAGCAGCGCAAGCTCGAGGTCGACCCGCGCACCGGCGAGCAGGTCGAGGGCGTGATCCGCGCGATCGCGGCCTGTCGCCGGAGGTGATCGCCAAGGCGGCGCAGATGATGCGGAAATAGAAGACGCTGATAGCAAGACTGGTCGAGAACAGGAGGGTGTGTTGGAACTCAAGGGAAAGGCCGCCATCGTCACGGGAGCAAGCTCGGACGACGGCATCGGCTCGGAATGCGCGAAGATACTTGCCTCGCGCGGCTGCAACGTGGTCGTGAACTACGCGACCAACAAGGCCGGCGGCGAGGCGGTCGCGGCGGCCTGCAAGGCGGCCGGCGCGCGACGCGATCGCGGTGCAGGGCGACGTCTCGAAGGACGAGGACTGCAAGCGGCTGGTGCAGGCCTGCCTCGACAAGTGGGGCCGGCTCGACGTGCTGGTCAACAACGCGGCCACCACCAAGCCGATCCCGCACCGGCGCATGGACCTGCTCGACGCCGCCGAGTTCGAGCGCATCTTCGCGGTCAACGTCATCGGCAACTATCAGATGACGCGGGCAGCCGCGCCGCATCTGAAGGCGACCGGCGACGCCGCGATCGTCAACATCTCCTCGGTCGGCGCCATGCGCGCGGGCGGCCGTCGATGGCCTACACCGCCTCGAAGGCCGCGCTCAACAATCTCACGCTCTCGATGGCGCGCGCGCTCGCGCCGGAGGTGCGGGTCAATGCGCTCTGCCCGGGCGGCATGCTCGGCGCCTGGACGCGCAAAATCCTGAACGAGGAGCAATACCAGGAGCGTCTGACGGCGGCGAAGACCGAATATCCGCTGCAAGCGCGGCATCTGGCCGCAGGACGTTGCGGTCGCGGCGCTGTTCCTGGTCGAGGGCGCCACCACCATGACCGGCGAGTGCATCCGCATGGACTGCGGCCAGCACCTGGGCGAGACGAGCAACAAGACGTGAGGATGTAGCTGCAGCCCTGATCGACCTCATGGTGAGGAGCAAGCCGGCGCGCCGCTCGGCGCGGCGGCGAGCGTCTCGAACCATGCAGGTCGCCCGGGCCGTCCCCATCCTTCGAGACGCGCGCCGGGTAGGCTTTCTGGTGTGGACATTTTCGTGCAGGCGCGCTCCTCAGGATGAGGACGGAGCGGAGCCCGTACCTAGCTTACGCCGCTGCGCTCGCCACCACCGGCTGCTTGTACTCCTTGAGCCGCGGCATGATCTCCTTCGCCAGCAGCGTGAGGCTGTCGACCGTGTCCGCGTGGTCGAGGAGGCCGGCCTGCGCCATGCACCAGAAGGTTGCCGAGCCCGCCGGTGTACTCGATGAAGTCGGTGATCTGCTGATAGCACTGGTCGGGCGTGCCGCAGACCATCAGCACGGAATCGATCAGGTCCTGCACGCTGCGCGGTGCGCATGTCGACGACGCGCTTGTCCTTGGTGAAGCTGCGCTCCGGCGTGAAGCCGCGCATCAGCCGTGCCGTATCGTCGACCGAGAAATAGCCGGGCGGATTCTTGAACGGCGGATACACGTTGGCGCCGGTGCGCAGATAGCCGGCGACCAGCTCGCCGCGCCGGCGCGCCTCCGCTTCGTTGTGCGCGGTCGCGAACAGCGCCAGATAAGCGAAGCGATCGGGGCCGGGCAGCGCGCCGTTGTGGGTCGAGGCGTAGCCCTCGCGATAGGCGTCGTAGAGCATGCGCGTGTTGTAGCCCGAGCCGAGCACCGCGATCACGTAGCCGCGCTCGCCGAGCACGCGCGCGTTCGATCTTGCTCGCGGTCGTGCTCCAGACCGGCGGATGCGGCTGCTGCCACGGCCGCGGCCAGATGTTGACCTGCCGGTAGTGGAAGTGCTCGCTCTCCCAGTTGAACGGCCCGTCGTGCGTGGTCATCGCCTTGATGATGAAGTCGTGCGCCTCCCAGAACCGGTCCATGACGCCGACCGGGTTGGCGTTCGAGGCCGCGAACTCGTAGGGCACGCCCTTGACGAAGCCCATGTCGAGGCGGCCGCGCGAGATCACGTCGATGGTGGAGAGCTCCTCGGCGGCGCGCAGCGGATCGGGCCGATGGCCGATCGGATAGCCGAGGATCAGAATGCGCGCGCGCTTGGTCTGCCGCGCCAGCACCGACAGGCTGACGATCGAGGTCGCGTTCATGCAGGTCGCGGTCTGGTGATGCTCGTTGAGCATCAGGTCGAGGCCGAGCTCGTCGGCGAGCAGATACTCGTCGTAATAGCGATGGAACAGATCGGCCGCGATCTTCGGATCGAGCGCCCGGTTCGGCAGATTGACGCGCAGATAGCCGTGCGGATCGTCCCAGGCGTTGCGGATAGGGATGCTCGGTGAAATGATAGACTCTCATTTCGTGTTGTCCTTCGTGAAGGCGAAGACCCGGCGGGCGAATTCGTCGGGCTGCTCGATATGCGGATAATGCCCGGCGCGCTCGATCGGTCTCGAAGCGCGCGCCCGGGATGGCGGCGCAATAGGCGCGCCCGTAGGCCTCCGGTCAGGATGCGGTCGGCGGTGCCCCACAGAAACAGCGTCGGAATGCGGATGCGGTGCAGCCGGCCCTTGAGCTTGGGATCGTGCATGTAGGGCGACCAGCCGTAGCGCGCGGTCGCTTCGCGGTTGCGCGCCACGATGCGCACGTCGGCCTCCGCCATCGCCTTGTAGTCGCGCTCGGCGAGCTTCGGATCGAAATAGGCGAGCTCGTTGAGCTCCGGCTCGGTGATCGCAAAGATGTCGACGATGTCGCGCGTCTCGCGGTCGCCGACCTTGATGCCGACCGCATTGGCAAGCACGAGATGCGAGAGCCGCGCCGTCGATTTGATCGCGATCTCGGCCGCGATCCAGGCGCCGAGCGAGACGCCGACCACGATCGCGTCGCGTGAGGTCGAGCTCGTCGAGCAGATCGAGATAGAAATAGGCGAGGTCGTCGACGGTGGTGAACGACTTGCGGCTGCTCGGAGCTGCCGAAGCCCGGATGGCTCGGCGCGATCACGCGCGCATGCTCGGCGAGGCGGTCGAGCACGGGAGCGTTGCGATCGAGCCCGATGCCGGGATGGAGGAACAGAAGCGGCCGACCGCGCCCTTTTTCGATGGCCTCAACCGTGATGCCGTTGACCGTTATGGCGGCAGCCGAATCCTGTAGCCGTCATCCTCCGTGCCCACCTCGCGACTTTCAATCCCATCCCCTTGCTATATTATGGGAAATCCGCAGCGCCAATGGAAATCCGCGGGCGTGCAGCATGCGTCCGACAGCTGCCGATATCGGGGGACGTCCGTGTCCGATGACCGACCAGAACTTCGAACTCCACAAGAACCTCGACCTACGCCACTCACGACGGCGTCGAGCTCAAAGGCGACCTCTATCTGCCGGTCGGGCACGGGGCCGTTCCCGATCATCGTCAACGTTCACGGCGGCTATTGGCGGCGCGGCTCGCGCGACACGTTCCAGCACTGGGGCCCGTATCTCGCGGAGCGCGGATATGCCGGCTTCACGATCAGCTACCGGCTGACCAAGCCCGGCAAGAAGACCTATCCGGGCGTGGTGCACGACATGCGCGCGGCGGTGCAATTCATGCGCGGCGCGCGCCAAGGATTTCCGGCTCGATCCCGACCGGATCGCGCTGTGGGGCAATTCCGCCGGCGCGCATCTGGCCTCGCTGGTGGCGCTCGCCGGCGACGGCCCGCTGTTCGCGGGCGGCTATCCGCAGGACGCGCATGCCGACGATGAGCACGCAAGGTGAAGGTCCTGATCGGCGACCTACGGCATCTACGATCTGCTGGCGCAGTGGCGACACTCGCAGCTCGGCAATCCGGGCGACAACCTGGTCGAGTGCATGCTCGGGCGTCTCGCCCACGAAGGATCGCCGCATCTATTTCGATGCCTCGCCGATCAGCCACGCGATCACCGCCAACAACAAGACCGCCGTGTTCCTGATCTGGGGCACCGAGGACGATGTGGTCGACTACCGCACGCAGTCGCTGCCGTTCCTGGAGGCGCTCAAGCAGGCGGAGTTCCACGGCGCGCCCCTGCGTGGTGCACGGCGCGCCGCACTACTGGCTGAGCGATCCGATCGACGAGCCCGGCAGCCATTCGGGTTTCGTGGCGCCGCGGCTGCTGCGGTTCCTGGCCGAGCGGCTGTAGCGGGCAGGACACTGCCCGGCCGAATCTCGGTGTATGCTGCCTCCCAACGAATAACCACGCCAGGGAGGCGCCGATGGCTGCATTCACCGTGCGGAAGGACATGTCCGTCAACGCGACGCGAGGTCCTCAAGCAGACGGCCGCCGGCCTCACCTTCGCGCTGACGCTCCAGGCTGATCCGCGCGCCCTTGATCGGCGAGGCCGCCGCGGCCGACGGGCCTTGGTCGGCGAATATCTGGGTCACGATTGCGACCGACGGCACCATCTCGATCGTGTCGCCTGCCGCCGAGCTCGGGCAGGGCACCTTCACGACGCTGCCGCCGTGCTCGCCGATGAGCTTGACGCCGACTGGGCCAAGGTGAAGCCGGTCTATCCGCCCGAGTGGAGCGAGAAGAAATACGGCAATCCAGGCTGGGGCGGCAATTTCAACACCACAGCATCGCTGGCGACGCGCGGCTATTTCACGCCGATGCGCATCGCGGGCGCGCAGGCCCGCCGCGTGCTGCTCGACGCGGTGGCGGCGAAATGGAACGTCCCGGTCGGCGAGCTTTCGACTGAGCCGAGCGTCGTCATCCACAAGGCGTCGAACCGGCGCATCAGCTACGGCGAGATCGCGGCGTTCGCCAAGGTTCCGGCCGAGCTGCCCAAGATCGAGGAGAAAGACCTCAAGCCGGCGACGAGCTTCCGCTACATCGGCAAGGATCTGCCGCGCGTCGATGTGCCGTCGAAGGTCACCGGCGCCGCGATCTACGGCATCGATGTGCAGGTGCCCGGCATGGTCTATGCCGCGGTGCTGCAATCGCCCTATGAGGGCGGCACGCCAGCGACCGTCGACGACGCGCAAGCGCGGGCGGTGGCGGGCGTCACCGACGTGATCCGTCTGCCGGCAGGCGTTGCCGTGGTCGGCAATTCGGTCGAAGCGACGCAGGCCGCCAAGAACCGCCTCAAGGTCACCTGGAGCGATGCGCCGGCCGCACGTCGCGATTCGGAACGCGCGCTCGAGGACTTCGCCGCCGTCGCGCGTGACAAATCGCGGCCCGGCAATGCGTTCACCAAGGTCGGCGACGTCAAGGCGGCGATGGGCTCGGCCGCGCGCGTGTTCCGTGGCGAATATCGCACGCGCTACACCTATCACGCCCAGATGGAGCCGATGAACGCGACCGCCATGGTCGCGCCGGACGGCAAGTCGGCGGAGATCTGGGTCGGCACCCAAAACCCGACCGGGTTGCACAACGACGTCGCGCGCCTCCTCGGCACCGACCGCAGCAAGATCACGTTCCACCAGCACGTGGTGGGCGGCGGCTATGGCCGGCGCGGCGGTCCGCAGGACGTCGTGCTCGAGGCGGTGCGCCTGTCGAAAGCGCTTGGCAAGCCCGTCAAGGTGATCTGGAGCCGCGAGGACGACCTCGCGACCGGCAAGTTCCGGCCGATGACCGCGCATCACATCGAGGCGGGCTTCGATGCTGGCGGCAAGCTCGTGGCCTGGCATCATCGCGTAGCGGCCGAGTCGGTGCAGGGCTATCGTGCAAGTCTCGCCGGCACACCGCCCCCGGCGCAGGACGCAGTGATCATGAAGGGATCGCTGCTCCTGCAATATCCGGTCGCGGATCGGCTCTCCGAGCACGTCATTCAGCCATGGGGAGCGCGGCTCTGCTCGGTGCGCGGCGTCGGCTCGTTCTCGAACTGCTTCGCGATCGAGTGCTTCCTGGACGAGATTGCCAAGGAGCTGGGCAAGGACCCGATCGAGTTCCGCATCGGCGTTGCGGAGCGCGAGCCGCGCGTGCAGGAGCTGCTGCGCATGGTCGCGCAGATGTCGGACTGGAAGCGCAAGCGCGACGGCACCGCGCTCGGTGTTGCCGTCATGGAGAAGGACGAGACCTTCGCGGCGGGCGTTGCCGAGGTCTCGGTCGATCGTGCGAGCGGCCAGATCAAGGTGCACAACATCTGGGCCGCCATCGATGCCGGCATCGCGGTGCAGCCGAAGAACCTCGCGGCGCAGACCGAAGGCGGCATCGTATGGGGCGTCGGCCACGTCCTGCGCGAGAAGATCACCATCAAGGATGGACGCGTGCAGGAGACGAACTTCCGCGACTATCTGGTGCCGCGCATGTCGGACATACCCAACATCGAGGTCAAGGTGCTTTCCACCAACAACCCGCCGACCGGCGCAGGCGAGGATGGCGTGCCGCTGGTGGCGGGCGCCGTCGGCAACGCGATTGCGACGCTGACCGGCGTGCGGATTCGTGAGCTGCCGTTCACGCCGGATCGTGTGCGCGGCGCGCTCGGTGCATAGCGTTCAGAGAGTCGGAGCATTCAACGAGTCATCGGACGAAGGGAGAAACGTCATGGCTGCATTCACGCTGAATGGCCAGCGCAAGGAAGTGAACGTCGACGGCAACACCCCGCTGCTGTGGGTTCTGCGCGAGCATCTCAAGCTCACCGGCACCAAGTTCGGCTGCGGCATCGCGTCATGTGGCGCCTGCACCGTGCATATCGACGGCAAGGCGACGCGCTCCTGCGCCATGCCGGTGTCGCTGGTCGAGGGCAAGTCGATCACCACCATCGAAGGCCTGTCGTCCGACGGCAGCCATCCGCTGCAGAAGGCCTGGATCGCCGAGCAGGTGCCGCAATGCGGCTACTGCCAGTCCGGCCAGATCATGCAGGCGGCGGAGCTTCTGGCGAGCAACAAGAATCCGACGCGCGACGCAGATCGTCGAGCACATGGACGGCAATATCTGCCGCTGCGGCACCTATCTGCGATCATCAGCGCCATTCAGCGCGCCGCGCGGGAGGGCTGAGCCATGAACAGCATCACGTCAATCGACGCGATTTTCTCAAGAACTTCGGCGCCGGCCTGACCTTTGCGCTCACGCTTGCTGGCCGATCCGCGCGCGCTCATCGGCGAGGCAGCTGCGGCTGACGCACCGCTATCGCGCGAGCGCCTGGATCACCATCGCAACCGACGGCACCATCACCATCGTGTCGCCGGCCGCCGAGATGGGGCAGGGCTCGTTCACGACGCTGCCGCTGATCATCGCCGAGGAGCTCGACGCCGACTGGTCGAAGGTGAAGCCGGTCCTGCCGCCCGCCTGGGACGACAAGAGCTTACGGCAACCCGGCCTATGGCGGCACGTTCCAGACCTCCGCCAGCGCCTCCGTGCACGGCTACTTCAAGGCGCTGCGGATCGCGGGCGCGCAGGCGCGCCGCGTGCTGCTCGATGCGGTGGCGGCGAAATGGAACGTGCCGGTCGGCGAGCTGTCGACCGAGCCGAGCGTCGTCGTGCACAAGGCCTCCGAACCGCCGCATGAGCTACGGCGAGATCGCGGCTTTCGCCAAGGCGCCGGCCGAGCTGCCCAAGATCGACGAGAAGGACCTCAAGCCGACGGCGAGCTTCCGCCTGCATCGGCAAGGACGTGCCGCGCGTCGAATTGCCGACCAAGGTCACCGGCGCCGCCAAGTACGCGCATGGACGTGCAGGTCCCCGGCATGGTCTACGCGGCGGTGCTGCAGTCGCCGTATTTCGGCGGCGCGCCCGAGACGGTCGACGACAGCGCGGCGCGCAAGGTCGCGGGCATCACCGACGTGGTGAAGCTGCCCGACGGCGTCGGCGTCATCGGCACGACGCGTCGAAGGCGACGCAGGCCGCCAAGAACCTGCTCAAGGTCACCTGGGGCGATGCGCCGGGCGCCAAGCACGACAGCGAGCGCGCGCTCGAGGAGTTCGCGGCGGTCGGCCGCGACAAGAGCCGCGAGGGCGTGCCCTATGAGAAAGTCGGCGACGCCAAGGCCGCGATGGCGAAGCGCCAAGCGTGTGTTCCGCGGCGAATATCGCACGCGTTACGTCTACCACGCCCAGATGGAGCCGCTGAGCGCCACCGCCTCGGTGAGCCCCGACGGCAAGTCGGCCGAGATCTGGGCCGGCACGCAGGGCGCGAGCGGGCTGCTCAACCAGGCGGCCGCGCTGCTGCAGACCGACCGCTCGCAAGCTCACGCTGCACCAGCATGTGCTCGGCGGCGGCTTCGGCCGGCGCGGGCAGCAGGAGGTGATCATGGATGCGCTCCGCCTCTCCAAGGCGGTCGGCAAGCCGGTGAAGCTCGTCTGGAGCCGCGAGGACGACCTCACGTTCGGCAAGTTCCGGCCGATGACCGCGCATCACATCGAGGCGGGCTTCGACGACAAGGGCAAGCTCGTCGCCTGGCATCATCGCATCGTCTCTGAATTGGTCGTCGCCTATACGGCCGCGATGGCCGGCACCCGCCCGGCGCCGGTCGACCGCATCGTGATGAAGGGATCGCCGATCCCGCAATATCCGATCGCGAACAAGCTCGCCGAGCATGTGATCATGCCCGGCCGCGCCCGGCTCGCGCCCTGGCGCGGCGTCGGCAACGGCCACAACGCGTTCGCGGCCGAGAGCTTCCTCGACGAGATCGCCAAGGATCTCGGCAAGGACCCGATCGCGTTCCGGCTCGAGATCTCCGAAGGCGTGCCGCGCATGCAGCATCTGCTGCGCACGGTCGCCGAAATGTCGGACTGGAAGCGCAAGCGCGACGGCACCGCGCTCGGCGTCGCCACCATGGTGAAGGACGACACGCTGGCGGCGGGCGTTGCCGAGGTGTCGGTCGATCGCGCCACCGGCAAGATCAAGGTGCACAATGTCTGGTGCGCGATCGATGCCGGCATCGCGGTGCAGCCGAGGAATATCGCGGCGCAGACCGAGGGCTCGATCGTCTACGGCCTCGGCCACGTGCTGCGCGAGAAGATCGTCATCAAGGACGGCCGCGTGCTGCAGTCGAACTACACCGACTACGAGGTCACCCGCATGTCGGACGTGCCGAACATCGAGGTGAAGGTGGTCTCGACCGACAATCCGCCGACCGGCGCCGGCGAGGACGGCCTGCCGGTGCTCGCCTGCGCGGTCGGCAACGCGATTGCGACGCTCACCGGCGTGCGGCTGCGCGAGCTGCCGTTCGCGCCCGAGCGCGTGCGCGGCGCGCTGGGGGCGTAAGGCACTGATGCGTGTCCCGGCCGAGCGCTCTATGCGCGAGAGCCGGGACCCAGTGCTGCAAGAACGGGAAGTAAGAGTGGGTCCCGGCTCTCGGCCTTCGGCCTCGGCCGGGACACGAGGTAGTGAGATACGATGTTAAAGAAGCTTTTTGGGGAGGTCTTCATGTTGCAGACGAGACGATCGATACTGCTGCTTGCCGCCGGTCTGGTTCTGGCCGGTAGCCCCGCCGCCGCGCAAACACCCGTGACCGTGTTCGAAGGCGCGCGCGTCATCACCGGCGACGGCAACGTCATCGAGAACGGATCGATCGTGGTCGAGGGCAGCCGCTTCGTCGCGGTCGGCCGCCGCGCCGACGTGTTCGTGCCCGCCGGCGCCAGGCGCGTCGACATCGCCGGCAAGACCGTGATGCCGACCATGACCGACCTGCATGGCCATCTCGGCTTCCAGAACGTCGCCGCCGGCACGATGTCGAAGGAGACCTTCACGCGCGAGAACCTGATCGATCATCTTGAGCGGCTCGCCTATCACGGCGTCGGCGCGGTGGTCGGCATCGGCGATCTCGTCGATCGGATGAAGCCCGGCGGCGGCCGCACCGGTTGGGGCGACGTGCCGCTGCGCCTGCGCGACGAGGTCATCCCGGGCGCCGCGCTGTTCAAGACCGCGGGCGCCGGCATGGCGTATCCCGGCGCGGGCGCGCAGGGCCACGCCTCGCGCGCCGACGTGATGTACGAGGTGACCACTCCCGAGGAGGTGCGGGCGGCGGTCGAGGACTACGCCCGCATGAAGCCCGAGTTCATCAAGATCTGGGTCGACGACCGCGAGGGCCGCAAGCCCACGCTTCCGCCCGCGCTCTATCGCGTCATCGCCGAGGAGGCGCACCGCCGCGGCATTCCGGTCGGCGTTCACAACGTCAAGCTTTCCGACGCCAAGGAGCTGATGCGCGCCGGCGTCGAGGGCTGGCTGCACGTGCCGGTGCGCGGCCACGATGCGGTCGACGAGGAGATCATCACCATCGTCAAGAACCGCATCGCCCGCAACGACCATCCGACCATGTGGATCACGCCCGGCCTGCACACCGCCTGGATGAACATGACGCTGGTCAACTCGCCCGCCGGCCAGAAGCCGGCCTGGCTCACCGATCCGCTGCTCACGGAAACCTATTCGCCGCTGGCGATCGAGGAGCACTGGGGCGAGAAGTTCCGAGCGAGCGTGCGCTTCAACGCCCATGAATTCGAGCTGCAGAGCAAGAACACGATGGCGCTGCGCGCCGCCGGCATGAAGGTCGTGATGGGCACCGACACCGGGCAGACCCGCCACCTGATCGGCTATTTCAACCACACGGCGCTCGAGAGCTATGTCGCGATGGGGATGACGCCGGCCGAGACGATCGTGGCGGCGACGCGCGATTCAGCGGAGATCGCCAAGGTCAATTCCGGGCTGATCGCGCCCGGCCGCAATGCCGACTTCATCGTGCTCGACGCCAATCCGCTGGAGTAGATCTCGAACACCCGCCGGATCAACAAGGTCTATCTGCGCGGCGAGGAAGTGCCGCGCGCCACCATGGCGGCGAAGTGGCGCTCGCAGTTCCGCACCGCCGCCCGATAGGTTATCGCGCGGCCGAGCCGTTCGTCGGTCCAAACAATCGACCTTCGTGTGATTGCAGTCACAGCCCCTTGCGGGCTGCGGCCGCAATCTGCCCGCGCGTTTCATCAATCTGAAACACGAGGGCGTCCGTCATGACCATGATCACAGCGACCTATCCGCTTCCGCTTGAAGCGCCGCAATCGACCACAACCACCACCGACCGGCGCGCCTGGGGATTCTGGGCGACTCTGGGATGGTTTGGCGGCGCGGTCGTGACCTACTTGGCAGTCAGTGTTCTCTGCGGCTTTGGCTACGCCCTTTGGTGGGTGGTGACCCGACCGAGCGTGGCGATCGACCTTGAGTCGCCAATGATTGCCTATCTCGCCACGGCGCTTTCCATGCCGGCGGCCGCGCTGCTGCTGATCTACGGGGCGCGCCGCGCGGGCCCAACGGCATTCGGCTACATCGGGCTGACGTTGCCGGCGCGCCGGCACATGCTGGTCGGATTGGCGCTGACGGCGGCCTTTTGGTGCGCCAGCGTTGGCTTCTTCTATCTGTTCCCAGCGTACGACCAGTCACCGCAGTTGATCCAGGAGTACCGGGCCATCCTTGGCAATCCGGCGGCGCTTGCGATGTATTGGATCACGCTGGCGGTCACGGCTCCGGTGTTCGAGGAAATCATCTTCCGCGGCTTCCTCATGCGCGGCTGGAGCGAGAGCCGAATTGGCGCCATGGGTGCAGTCGCGCTCAGCTCGCTCGCCTTCGCGGTCGTGCACGTGCAGTACAACCTGCCCACTATGACGATGGTGCTCGGCCTCGGGTTGGTGCTCGGCCTGATGCGCTGGCGCAGCGGCTCGACCACGCTCACTATCATGCTGCACATGACCTGGAATCTCGTGGCCGGCATCATGATCGCGCTGCACGCGTGACGCCCATCGGCCCGGCGCGCGCCGCCGGGATCTCTGGTTGCACAAGATGGACTGAAATCCGAAGCTGGCCGGCAACGGCCAGCTTCTTTCAGTTGGGCAGGGCCGCGCGGTTAACACAGTCGAAAGCATGGCCGCCCACAATGGCGCCGCCGGCCGGGCCGGCTCCAGTGCCAATGGGTCTTTCTCGCCATGCGTATGACGTCGCCGTTGAAGCTTGTCATGGTGGCGCTGGCCTCGGGCGTGCTGGCGCTCACGATTGTAACTCGGCCGTTGACGGCGCCGCTGCCGAACACGCTCAAGATGGCCGACATGACCTGGGTCGAGGTGCGCAGCGCCATCGCGCAGGGCTATAGTCGCGTCATCGTGCCGAGCGGCGGCATCGAGCAGAACGGTCCGCACATGATCCTCGGCAAGCACGACCACATTGTCGGTTTCGCGGCCGAGCGAATCGCGGCCGAGCTTGGCCGCACGCTGGTCGCCCCGGTCGTGTCATACGTGCCGCAAGGCGTTTACGCGCCGCCTGAGGGCAATCTGCGCTTTCCGGGCACGATCGGCGTGCCTGACGACGTCTACGCCGGCGTGCTGGAAGGCATCGCGAAGAGCCTCAAGCTCGCCGGCTTCAAGACCATCTGCCTGATTGCCGACCATGGCGGCAGCGCACGGCCGCAGGCGGAGCTCGCGCAGAAGCTCAGCCGCGAATGGGCGGCTGACGGCGTCAAGGTGATCAGTGTCGACGACTATTATAGCGCGGCAGGCGAGGAGCAGAACAAGCTTCTGATCGCGCAGGGCGAGACGCCCAAGACGATCGGGCAGCACGCCGGCATTACCGACACCTCGGAGCTGATGGCGGTTCATCCGCAAGGCGTCGATCTGACGCGCCTCGCGTCGTTTCCGTTCCCGCGCGAGCCGACTGGCGCCGATGGTGATGCACGCCGCGCGTCCGCCGAGCGGGGCAGGTCATTGATCGCGCTCAAGGTCGAAATCCGCCGTGCGCCAGATCAGGGCGATGTCGGCGGGGATGTAGGGCTGGCGTGGCGGTTGAGTTTCTTTTTCAGTGCAATGCCTCTCCGTCGTCAGCGTCCGCGAAAGCGGACGATCCAGTAAACGCTGGCATTGCGATATGACCTTAGCGCCTGCCAGTACTGGATGCCCGCTTTCGCGGGCATGACAGCGGAGGGGGTGGTCCCTCGACCTCACTCCGCCTTGATGCCGGCGGCCTTGATCAGCGGCCACCACTTCTCGATCTCGGTCTTCTGGAACGCCCGCAGCGCCTCCGGAGTCTGTTGCTCGCGCGGTGGCATGTCCGCGCCAAGCCCAGCGAGCCGCGCTCGCACTCCGGAGTCGGCGAGTGTCTCGACCACCGCGCTGTTGAGCTTGGCGATCACCGGCGCGGGCGTGTCCTTCGGGGCCCACAGGCCAAACCAGATCGAGGCGTAGAAGCCCGGCAAGCCGCTCTCGTCCAGCGTCGGGATCTCGGGCGCCGAGGCGAGCCGCGTCTTGGCCGTGACCCCATAGGTCTTGAGCTGGCCGCCGCGCACCTGCGGTAGCGAGCTCGAGGCCTGGTCGAATACCAGATCGATCTGGCCCGCGATCAGGTCCTGCAGCACCTGCGGCGTGCCGCGATAGGGCACGAGCTGGAAGCGCATGCCGACCGCAGTCTGGAAATAGACCGCGGTGAGATGCGACGGGCTGCCGGGACCGGCATTGCCGATCGTCACCTTGTCGGGATTGGCCTTGAGCCGCGCGATCAGGTCGCGCAGATCCTTCGCGGGCGCAGCCTTGTTGGCAATGAGCAACTGGTGATTGCTCGGCAGCATCGCGATCGGCTCGAAGTCCTTGGCGAGATCATATTGCAGCGGATAGATCGCGCCGTTGACGACATGCGTGCCGAGATTGCCAAGGATGATGGTGTGGCCATCGGGCGTGGCGCGCAGGACACGGCCACTCGCCAGCGTCCCGGCTGCGCCGACGACGTTCTCGATCACGACCGGCTGGCCCAGCGCCTCGCGCATGCGCTCGGCGAGAATGCGCGCCAGCACGTCGGCGGGCCCGGCCGCCGGGAACGGCACTACCATGGTGACCGGGCGCGACGGATAGGTTTGCGCTGGTATGTCGGTCGCAATCGCGGCGAACGCGGCAATGCCGACGGCAAGCCGGAGGAATCTGCGGCGTGGAACCGGCATGGTGCGCCCTCCAAATGTGTATGTGCGGCGCTCGAGGCGGCCGCATTGGGGTCAGTTGATCATAGCCACGTCAATCAAATCAATCGCCGGATTGCAGCGAACGGACCAGCTTGAGCTCAAGCTCCGAGAAGCCGATCTTGCCATAGAGCGATCTTGCCGGATTGTTTGCCAGGACATTCAGCATGCACTGCTCGGCGCCGACCGCGCGTCCCCAATCCAGTATTCGGTCCAGCAATGCGCTTGCAACTCCGCCGCGTCGAAACGGCGGGAGGACGTAGACGACGTGGATGTGGATGGTTTTCTTCGGCGCAAATGCGCCTCCCAAGGTGATCAGCTCGGCGTTTGTGACTCCAAGTGGATCGCCGTTGGCCAACTCGGCAATGAGATATTTGTTGTTGCCACCTTTCAGTTCGTCGGCAACCATGGCTTCTATCTTTTGCCAAGCGGCGTTCTCTGTCGCGGGAGCATGTCCTCCATAGCTTGCCATATCCTCGGTCATGCGACGGATCATGTACGAGATGAGAGGCGCATCGTCGGTGCTCGCATCGCGAATGACAATTCCAGTCATCGGCTCGCTCCTTGAGATCGCGTCGATCGTTTCGCGTTGCAAGCGGCACCTGAGGTAGGTAAGGGTCATTTGAGCCTTCTCTAAAGGAGAGTTCAATGTCGACAGAGGTAACGCAGGCGCTGGCCGAGTTCGCGGTCGGGCTGCGCCATGACGATCTGCCCGGCAAGGTGCGCGAGCATTGCAAGCTGCTGCTGCTTGATGCGCTGGCCTGCGCGCTTGCGGGCCACCAGGGCGAGGAGACGCATCAGGTCGAGGCGCTTGCTTCGGCGCTCGCGCAATCGGATGAAGCGAGCATCATTGGCGGCGGCCGGCTGTCGCTCGCCGGCGCTACGCTGCTCAACGGCTATCTTATTACCGCCGTCACGATGTGTGACGTGCATCGCCCGACGATGACCCACATTACGCCGGGGGTGATCCCGCCGGCGCTGCTGATCGCCGAGCGCGACGGGCTCGCGGGGGCCGACCTGCTCGCCGCCATTGCGGCCGGCAGCGAGGTGATGACGCGCATCGGCGTCAGCCTCGATCCGGCGGCGTTCCGGGCGAAGGGCTGGCACGGCCCCGGTGTGCTCGGGCCGTTCGGCGCCGCGGCCGCGGTTGGGCGCCTTCTGCATTTCGATAGCGAGTGCCTGGCGCGGGCGTTTGGTCTGGCGGGCAGCCAGGCAGCCGGCACGTTCGCGGCCTGGGGCACGCCGACGGTGAAGTTTCATCAGTGCCGCGGCGCGCTTTCCGGATTGCTGGCGGCGCTGCTGGCGCAGCAGGGCTTCGTGGCGACGAAGGAGTTCCTCAGCGCGCCGGACGGCGGGCTCTATCGGAGCTATGCAGATGGCGGGAAGCCGGAGCTTGCGACCGCGGAGCTTGGCCGACGCTTCGAGCTCGAGCAGATCGCACTGCGGCTATGGCCTTCGGCGTCGCTGCTGCAGGGCATGAACACCGCGCTGTTCGGTCTCATCGCGCAAGAGCCGGCGGAGCCAGCGCGCGTGCGCAAGCTGATCGTTTCGCTGAGCAAGCCAGCATTCACGATGCATGGCGCGCTTGCGCATTACCAGGGAAAGTTCGAGGCGCTGATCTCGGCGCACTACACCGCGGCTGCGATCCTGCACGATCGTGCTCTCACGCTCGCCCAGTTCGAGCCGGAGCGTTACAACGATCCCGCGCTGCGGCGTGCTGCCGCCGAGCAGGTCGAGGTCCGGCAGGATTCGGCGTTGAATGGCGTCGAGGCCGCGGTCGAGCTCGAATTGAGCGATGGCGCGCGCCGCTCGGTGCGCTCAATTCATCCGCGCGGCTCGTTCGAGAATCCGCTCGCGCGCGGCGAGATCGAGGAGAAGCTGCGCACCTACGCCAAGGGCCGGATCGCCGACACGGCGGTCGAGGAGGTGATCGGCATGATCTCGACGCTCGAGACGTTGCCTTCAGTGCGGCCGCTGATGGACCTCCTGCGCGCGGCGCCACGCCGTGTGCAGCGGCTATTTGTTCGCGGCGAGGCCTGAGCGCCGGATCGCGTCGGCGTTCTCGGCCGAATTCGGCGTCGAACAGCTTGCGGAACGCTTCGCCCGGCAGGTAGCGCGCCTCGACATTGAGGCGTGCCGCAATGGCCTTGTATTCAGACCGCGCTGTTACATCCGCGCACGCCTTTTCCAGCGTGGCGATCACGGCAGGCGGAGTGCTGCCAGGCGCGATCACGCCACCGGCCGTGAAGGACGTTGCCGGGATAGCCGAGCTCCGCCATCGTGCGCACGTCGGGGAGTGCGGCGATGCGGGTGTCCGCGAGCGCGGCGAGGATCGGCAGGTTGCTCGCGGTGGCGACGGCCGGCGTCTCGGTGATGGCCATCACGGTGCCGCCGAGCAGCGCCTGCGCCATCGGGCCCGCACCGGTGAACGGAACGCCGAGCCCGTCGGCGCCGATCGCCTTGAGCACGGCGAGCATGCCGAGATGCGGCTGGCTCGCGAGTCCCGGATGGCCGTAGACGAGGTTCTCGGACTTTGCCTTGGCGAACTTCACAAACTCGTCGAATGTCTTGAACGGCGCCTGCGGTCCCGCGATCAGCACATAGGGTGCGTAGTAGGTCAGGCAGACATAGCGGAAGCTGTCCATGCCGTAGGGCTGCTTCTGCAGATGCGGCTGCGCAGTCAGCGGATTGTTCGGCGTGAGCGCGACGGTGTAGCCGTCGGGCGCGGCGCGCGCGAGATCGATGAGGCCAAGCGTGCCGGCGGCACCGCCCTTGTTGATGATGACCACGGTCTGGCCCAGCGCCTTCCCCATCTCGTTCTGCAGCGCGCGCGCCATGATGTCGGTGTTGCCGCCCGGCGGAAACGGCACGATCATGTTGATTGGGCGCGCCGGGTAGGTCTGCGCCTGCGCAGCAACGCCGCATGCGGTCGCGATGGCAAGGACGATGAGTCCGGCAATCGATCGCATCGATACCCTCCCTTATGCTTTCGGCCGCAGCGCGTAGGGCGGATTAGCGAAGCGTAATCCGCCTTCTTGTGAACGGCGGATTAAGTGCAACCCGCTTCTACTTCTTCGCATCCTTGTTCAAAAACGCCATCAGCGCATTGACCTGCGTCTTGTCGCCGTCGAAGTCGGCCGCGATCTGCTCATAGAAATGCGCGGCGCCGACATAGAGCTCGTGCGCGGCCGGATCCTCGCCGACGAAGTCGGCGATCTCGTGCATCTCGGCGACCCAGCGATAGGCCTTCGGCGGCATGATCGAGAGCTGACGTTTCATCCAGGCCAGGATCTGCGGCTGGCTGCCGGAGAGCTCGGCGAACAGTGCGTCGGCCGAGCCGCCGCGCGTGGCCGCGAGCATCATGGCGGCGCCGAGCGCCTGCGTGCCCTTGGTGATGCCGGCGTATGACATCTTCAGCGCTGAGGCCGCGGTGAGCGGGCCTTCGAGCACGCGGATGTCGAGCCCGTAGGGCTTGAGCGTGGCGAAGCGTTGCGCATGCGGGCCGGAGGCATAGAAGCGCGGCCCGGCATCGCCCGGCTGCGGCGGGCTGCCGATGATGCCGGCATCGACGAGCGGCGAGCCGGTTGGCGACAGCGCGGCGGCGACGCGTTCGAGCGTTGGCGGGCTGATGGCGTTGCAGTCGACATAGACCGGCTTGGCGTTGCTCGAGGTCAGCGTCGGTACGAAACGCTGCGCCAGCGCGACGGCGTCGCCCGGCGGCAGGATCGAGAGGATGAACTCGCTGGCGGCGATCTCCTCGTCGGTGGCGGGCGTCATGCCGGCGGCGCTGGCGCGCTTGAGGGTCTCAGGGCTGCGGCCGGTCAGCGAGGTGAGGACCTTGACGCCGTTGTCGGTGAGCCTGCGGCCCACGGCTGCGCCCATCATGCCAGGCGCGATCACTGCGACGACGGGGGTCATTCTGTTCTCCGGGAGTTCTGTGTTGTTCGGGGCCAAATCCTGCGGCCTGCGGCCGCCGATGGCAAGGCTCTTGGCGTGACCCTGCCATACGGCTCTTGCGCAGTTTCTTGGCTTTGGCTGCGGGGAAATAGTACCGAATGCGCGCCGCTGCCTGCGCGTCTCTAGTGCATCAGCAACGTCGAGGCGCCGAGGATCATCAGCACGAGCAGGAGCGCGGTTGGACGGCGCGCGAGCCAGCGCACGGCGCCGATTGCGATGCTGGCGAGCGCGGTGAGCGCAAAAGCCTTCAGCACGCTGTCGATCATGCGGTCTCTTGCATGCGATCTCTTGCACTCGGTCTCTTGCCGTTGGAACTCTCCGCCGTGCGAGAGAGGCAACGTCGCGACGATTTTGGCGTTGAGCCGTGCATTCACATCATAGCGCAATCGCGATCAATGCGCACGTTGCTGCATCAGTTCATTTCGCGACACATTTCCTGAATTGTTCTGTGATCGTTTCATCACTCGTGTTGTGATTATCTGTTGCTGTCCCGTAATGGCACATTCATTGCGCACGCTTTAATTTGCGATTTACCAAAACGTCAGTCAGAACTCGCTCGTGCTGGTGGGCTTTGAGAGTAACAGGGAGCGTAACAATGATGTATCGAACAATCATGCTCACGATCGCGGCCCTATCGACGACGCAAGCGTCGGCAGGTGATCTCTCTCCATCTGTCTACGTTGCGCCAGGTGGCGTCTATATCGGATCGGCGCAGGTCTATGTGACGCCGGGACCGAAACACATCGAGCCGTATGCGGCGCCGACCTACGATCCGAACTACGCGCCGTCGGGCTACGGGCACAGGCGGCACGGCTACTACAACGGCGTCGGGCCCTATGTGACCCCGCCTTACGGTCTACGCGAGCCGGTCTACGCGCCTTCTCCTTACGGACGCGAGCCGGTCTATGCGCCTTCCCCTTACGGACGCGAGCCGGGCTACGCGCTGCCCCCTTATGCCGTGGAGTACGCGCCGCGGCCGCCGGCGGGCGTGCCATACAACAGCCGCTGCTACGTCGATCCGAACTACGGGCGGGTCACGTACTGCAACTGAGGCAATACACTCGTGTGGGCGGTTCGCTGCAAGGACCGCCCACCGACACTGGAATATCTTTGGATTGACGCTGCCTTGAAGTTGGAATACAGAAATATTATCAATTGGTTGTCTCACATTTGAAATGCGCGCCGGCATTTTGGCAAAACGAAACCACCGAGCTCGCACCCCAGCATCCAGCGCTTGCCAGAACGCATGCCGCCATGCGTATTGCCGCCACGGCTTGAGCGCCGCAGTCAAATCCGAGGTGAGAACCCGTGGCCAATTCTGTTAACGATCTCCGCTATGAGCTTGCGCTCGCGAGCCGCATGCTCGCCAACGAGAGCGTGCTCGACGCCTTCGGACATGTCAGCCTGCGTCATCCGAGCGACCCCGAGCGTTATCTGTTGCCGCGCTCGCGCTCGCCGCAGCTCATCGAGCCTTCCGACGTGCTCGAATTCACGCTCGATTCCGAGCCGGTGAAGCCTGCGACCGAGAAGCTGTTCGCCGAGCGCGTCATCCATGGCTGCATCTATCAGGCGCGGCCGGACGTGATGGCGGTGGTGCATCATCACGCCGCAGCGGTGATGCCATTCGCGATCGCGGGCGTGCCGATCGTGCCGGTGTTTCATCTTGGCGCTGCGGTCGGCGAGGACATGCCGTTCTGGGATCAGCGCGACGAGTTCGGCGACACCAATTTGCTCGTGGTCAAGCCCGAGGAAGGACGCTCGCTCGCTCGCGCGCTCGGCAAGCATCCGGCGGTGATGATGACACACCACGGCGCGACCGTGGTGGGCGGCGATGTGCGCGAGCTGGTCTCGCGCGCGATCTTCATGTGCCAGAACGCGCAGTATCAGCTGCAGGCGCATCTGCTCGGCAAGGTCGTGCCGCTGTCGAGCGGCGAAACGAAACTTGCCGGCGTCATCAATGCCCTGCCCAACGTGGTGGGGCGCACCTGGGAATACTGGTCGATGCGACTTGATCACGCAGGGCTGTTGCCCCCGCGTAGCGCTCCGGCGCGGAAAGCGGCACAATCGCGCGGGAAGGGACGTTCGCAGCCGCGCGGCAAGCGTGCGCGTGCTTGATCAGGAGAACAACATGGGACGCAACATGGGACAGAACATGGCATGGAATCATCTGACGCGGCTCACTTGTGCGGTTGTTCTGGCGCTGCCGCTCGCGCTGTCCGCTGCGCAGGCACAGGACCGCTTCAAGGTCGCGATCGGCCAGATCAACAACTGGGAGAACCAGGCGCCGACGCTCGGCCAGGACCAGTTCTTCAAGAAGAACAATCTGGCGCTCGAAACCTTCGGCACCGCCGGGCGCGGGCGAGACCATGCAGCCGGTGATCGCGGCGAGCGCCGACTATCGGCGCGGGTGTCGGCGTCGCCGGTGTGATGCGCGCGTTCGAGCGCGGCGCGCCGGTGCGCATCCTGCTGCCGATGTTCACCGGCACCAGCGACATCTACTGGTACGTGCGCGCCGAATTCGCCGATCAAGTCGCTCAAGGACGTGACCGACCGCAACACGATCGCCTATTCGACCAGCGGCTCGACCTCGCACAACATCGTGCTCGCCTTCGTGAGCGATCTCGGCGCCAAGGCGAAGCCGACTGCGACCGGCGGTCCGCCCGCCACGCTCACCGCGGTGATGTCCGGGCAGATCGACGTCGGCTGGGCGGCGCCGCCGTTCGGCCTGCAGGAGGAGAAGGACGGCAAGATCCGCATCATCGCGCGCGGCAGCGACGCGACCTCGCTGCACGGGCAGACCATCCGGGTGATGATCGTCAACGCCGACACGCTCAAGAACCGCAAGGACGCCGTGCTGCGCTACGCGCGCGCCTATCGCGAGGCGGTGGACTGGATGTACACCAGCGCCGATGCGCCACGGCTCTATGCCGAGAAGACCAAGATCGCAGAAGCGCTGGTGAAGGACACGATCGCCAAATATCACACGCGCGAGGCGATGCAGACCGACGCCGTCAAGGACATGGAGGGCATCATGCGCGACGCGGTGAAGCTCAAGTTCCTCGACAAGCCGCTGACGAAGGCGCAGCTGACGGAGCTCATTCAAATTCCGCCGCGGAACTGAGGTGCTGGTCGCAGCTTGTAGCCTGGATTGAGCGCAGCGAAATCCGAGCGGATCGTGCCTATGTGCGCTCGTCGCCCCGGATTTCGCTGCGCTCAATCCGGGCTACAGCGGACCGGCCACAAAACAAAAGCCCCGGCACGGGCCGGGGCATTTGGGCCTGTCCTCTTGGATTGTCTCAGAGCTGGCCGTAGCGGCGCAGCACCGCGCGGCAGCTGTTGCCCACCCTCAAGTGGTTGGCGGCGAGCGTCGCGCCGCAGCGGACCAGGTTCGCCATGGTCAAGCCGCCGGTGCGATCGCACATCCTCGCGGCAGCGGGGCGGCAGGGCGCCAGATCCTTCATATCGATCGCATTGGCCGTCGTGATGGAAAGCCCCAGAAACAAAAGTCCAAGCAGCGGCTTCGTCATGCCGTTGTCCCACCCTTTACTGTGAATGATAGGGCTGTCCTACCTGCTGGCAGCGGTTAACGCTAGGTATTTTTATGGGGTGGCACAGGTATAAAAACCCATGCCAAGCCATTGAATCTGAAAGACGAAATAAAGTGGTCGTTCCTCGAGATTTACCATCGGGGCGATTTCCGGGCACTTTCAACCCCGGCGGCGCCCGGCAAATCGCGGCGGGCGCTTCTCCATGAAGGCGCGCACGCCCTCGGCGTAGTCCGGATTGAGGCTCGCCTCGCGCTGGAATTCGCGCTCGAGATCGAGTTGGGTGTCGAGGTCGTTGTCCCAGGACTGGTCGAGCGCACGCTTGATCAGCGCGAGCCCCGCGGTCGGGGCGCAGGCAAAGTGGGCGCAGAGTTTGTGCGCCTCATCCATCAGCGTGGCGTCGTCGTAGACCTTCCAGATCAGGCCCCAGGCCTCCGCGGTCTCGGCCGGCAGCGGCTCGGCGAGCAGTGCCAGCGCCCGTGCGCGGGCCGGTCCGACCAGGCGCGGGAGCGTCCAGGTGCCGCCGGAATCGGGCACGAGGCCGATCCGCGCAAACGACTGGATGAAACTCGCCGAGCGTGCCGCGATCACGATGTCGCAGGTGAGCGCAATGTTGCAGCCGGCGCCGGCGGCGACGCCATTGACGGCGGCGACCACCGGGAAGGGCAGCGCGCGCAGCTTGCGGACCAGCGGGTTGTAATAGGCTTCCAGCGCGCTGCCGAGCACCGGCGTGTCGCCGGCCTGCGAGAGCCGGTCGTTGAGGTCCTGGCCCGCGCAGAAGCCGCGGCCGGCGCCGGTGATGAGCAGCGCGCGGCAGCCGGTGTCGGCTTCGACTGCGGTGAGCGCCTCGCGCAACGCCACGTGCATCGGCTCGGTGAAGGCATTGAGCCGTTGCGGCCGGTTGAGCGTCAGGACGCGGTAACCGTCACGCTGCTCGACCAGAATGGGGCTTTCATCCATGCTCCGCCTCGTTCCGTACTTCATGCGGCGCAGCTCCGGGATCACGATGAGCGCTTGCGCCATGGCCATCGACACTCCTACCATTATTGCTCCCGTTCGCGAGGCACGAACCATGACCCATACAATCGAACCGCCGCCGGCTCCTGGCCGGCGCCACCGCTACGACTGCTTGGCTTGCGGCGCCGGCGCTGGTTCGGGCGCAGCCGCAGGCGCTCAAGATCGCCGTGCTGCTGCCGCGCTCGGGCTATCTGGCGCAGGCCGGGCAGAGCTGCCACCGCGGCGCGCTGATCGCCGCCGCAAGGTGCTGTCCGACTTCGGCTACCGGGTCGAGCTGGTGCACGTCGACATCGAGTTCGAGCCCGGACGTCTCCCGCACCCAGGCCGAGAAGGTGATCAACGAGGGCGCTCAGTGCATCGTCGGCGCGTTCGATTCCGCCTGCACGCTCGCGATCGCGCAGGTCTGCGAGCAGCGCCAGGTGCCGCTCGTCGGTCAACATCGCGGCCGCGCCGCCGATCACCGAGCAGGGCTACAAGTTCCTGGTGCGCAATTTCCCGACCGGCGGCATGCTGGTGACCAACGGGCTCAAGCTGATCAAGGACGTGCTCGACGCCACCAAGCTCGCGCCCAAGAGCGCGGTCTTCCTGCACGCCAACGACACCTTCGGCGCGGCGCAGCGCCAGCGCCATGGACGCGCTGTTCCCGCGCGCCGGCCTGCCGTTCCAGCTTGCCGAGTCGATCGCCTACGATCCGCGCGCGCAGGATCTCTCGGTCGAGGTCACCAAGATCCGCGCGCTCAATCCCGATCTCGTGCTGACGGTGACGCGCGCGGCCGACGCCATCAAGCTGGTGCGCGACATGGTGCGCCAGCGCTTCGAGCCGAAGGGGATCATCTCGCCCGGCTCGCCGGGCCTGTACGACGAGGAGTTCTACCAGGCGCTCGGGCCGCTCGCCGACTATCCGATCTACAATATGCCGTGGGCCGATCCGAAGTCGCAGATGAGCCAGGCGCTCGAGGCGGCCTTCAAGCCCGCGCATCCCAACTTCCGCTTCGCGGTCGAATGCTTCAACGTCGGCTTCACCTTCGAGGCGCTGCTGGTCGCGGCCGACGGCTTCAAGCGCGCCGGCACCACCAACGGGCCCGAGCTGATGCAGGCGATCCGCGCGACCGACATCGCCGAGCCACGTCATGATCGGCCCGCCGATCAAGTTCGACGACAAGGGCCAGAACGTCGGCATTCCGTCGGCCGCCGTGCAGAGCCGCAACCGCACGCCGACCGTCGTGCTGCCGGCCGCGGCCGCCACCATGACGCCGGTGCTGCCGATGCCGGGCTGGCAGGGGCGGACGTAGGCTCGATTCGCGCAGGAGCTGAGCCGCGCACGGCGCTGGGATGCGGAGCTCCTTCCGGAGACAGTCGCCCATCCGAGGTACGGTCGCACGAGCGGACGCTCAGCATCGATGACCTCGTCGATCTACCTCGAACGTCGTGGTCCAGGGCGTGCTCACCGGGCTCGTCTACGGGCTGATGGCGCTCGGGCTGTCGGTGATCTTCGGCGTCGTGCGCGTCGTCAACTTCGCCCATGGCGAGTTCGCCGTGGTCGCCATGTATGCGGCCTTCCTGCTGTTCACGCGCTTCGGCCTCGATCCGCTCGTCGCCATGGTGCCGATCGCGGTCGCTGTTCTTCGGCATCGGCTATCGCGCTGCAGGCGACGCTGATCAATCGCGTTCGTCGGCCGCGCCGAGCATGAGCAGTTCATCCTGCTGGTCGGCCTCGCGCATCATCATCGTCAACGGCCTGCTGATGATCTTCGGCGCCGATGCGCGGCCGGTCGATCTGCCCTACGGCTTCGACAGCTATCTCGATCGGCCCGCTGATCGTCGACAAGGTGCGGCTCTATGCGGCGGTCGCGGCGCTCGCGGTCGCGGCCGCGCTGTTCGCTGTTCTTCCGCTTCACCGCGACCGGCACCGCGATCCGCGCCTGCGCCGACAACCTGATCGGCGCCGCGGTGGTCGGCCTCGACGTCAAGCGGCTCTATGCGCTCACCTTCGGGCATCGGGCTCGCCTGCGTCGGCGCGGCCGGCGCGCTGATGGTGACGATCGCCGACGCGAGCGCCGAGCTCGGCCCGGCCTATACGCTGCTCGCCTTCATCATCGTCATCGTCGGCGGGCTCGGCTCGATGGCGGGCGCGCTGGTCGGCGGCGTGCTGATCGGCGTGTCCGAGGCGCTGGCCGGATTCTTCATCGCGCCGTCGATGAAGAGCATGTTCTCGTTCGCGCTGCTGATCCTGGTGCTGGTGCTGCGGCCGCAGGGCCTGATGGGGCGGCGCGCATGATCGAGCTGTGGCGCAATCTCGCGTGCGCGGCGCGTGCTGCTCGTCGGCGCTGCTGGCGGTCGCTGCTCGTCGCGCGCCGCTCGTCGCCGACCGCTATCTGCTGTCGGTGCTGATCCTGATCTTCTATTTCGCCTATGTCGGGCAGGCCTGGAACCTGATGATGGGCTTTGCCGGGCCAGCTCTCGCTCGGGCACGCGCTCTATGTCGGGCTCGGCGGCTATGTCGGCGGCGCTGCTGTGGCTCAAGTTCGGCATCGGGCCGTGGCTCGGCGTGTTCGCCGCGATCGCGGTCGCGGCGGCGTTCGGGCGCGGTGATCGGCTGGCTCGGCTTCCGCTTCGGCATCGAGGGCGTCTATTTCGCGCTGCTCACCATCGCGTTCGCCGAGTTCACCCGCATCGCGCTTCGATCACATCGAGCTACGCGGGCGGCGCCGGCGGCCTGTTCCTGCCCGTCGAGGAGCAGCGGCTGGCGAATGGTGGAACCTGCGCGGCGGGCCGCTCCTGTTCTACTACCTCGGCGCTGGCGCTCGCGGTCGGCGCGCGTGGCGCTGACCGCGCTGGCTCGCGCGCTCGCGGCTCGGCTATCAATGGCTCGCGGTGCGCGAGGACGAGCAGGCGGCGCGCGCGCTCGGCATCGACGTGTTCCGCGCCAAGATGGCGGCCGTGCTGATCTCGTCCGGCATGACGGCGGTCGGCGGCGTGTTCTACGCCTTCTACTACAACAACCTGTTTCCGGCCGCAGGTGTTCGACATCGGCCGCTCGATCGAGCTGATCCTGGCGCCGATCGTCGGCGGGCTCGGCACCGTGTTCGGGCCGGTGGTCGGCGCCTTCATCCTCACGCCGCTCGGCGAGGTGCTGATCGCGCTGACCGAGCGGCTCGGCATCAACGCGCCCGGCGCCAAGGCGATGTTCTACGGCCTCACCCTGATGGTGATCATCGTGCTCCGGCCGAGCGGCGTATGGCCGTGGCTCGCGCGCGTGCTCGGCCTCACGGAGCGCGCGCCGATGACGCCGCTGCTCGCCGTCGACGACGTGAGCAAGCGCTTCCGCGGGCTCGCTGGCGGTCGACGGCGTGAGCTTTCGAGGTCGCGCGCGGGCGAGATCTTCGCCGTGATCGGCCCGAACGGCGCCGGCAAGACCACGCTGTTCAACATGATCGCCGGCGTGTTCGCGCCCGACGCGGGCGCGATCGCGTTTGCCGGCGAGCGCATCGACGGCTTGCCGCCCGACGCGATCTGCCGGCGCGGCATCGGGCGCACCTTCCAGCTCGTGCGGCCGTTTCCGGCGCTCACGGTCGAGGACAACGTCGTCGATCGGCGCGCTGCTGCGCCGGCCGCGACGTCGAGGCTGCGCGGGCGCATGCGCGCGAGGTGCTGCGCCGGCTCGATCTCTACGACAAGCGCGCACCAGCTCGCATCGCGCGCTGACGCTGCCCGACCGCAAGCGGCTCGAGGTCGCGCGCGCGCTCGCGACCGACCCGAAGCTCCTGCTGCTCGACGAGGTGATGGCCGGCCTGCGGCCGACCGAGACCGACCGCATGGTCGCGATCCTGCGCGACGCTCAACCGCGACAGCGGCCTCACCATCCTGCTGATCGAGCACGTGATGCGCGCCGTGATGGCGCTCGCCTCGCCGCGTGCTGGTGCTGCATCACGGCGCGCGCGATCGCGGAAGGCACGCCGGAGGCGGTGGTGCGCGATCCGGCGGTGATCGACTCCTATCTCGGCGCGGAGGCGCTGTGATGCTGCGGTCGTGGAGCCTCGACGTGTTCCACGGCGACGCGCAGGCGCTCGACGGCGTCTCGCTCGACGTCGCGGAAGGCGACGATCGTCGCCATCGTGGGCGCCAACGGCGCCGGCAAGACCTCGCTGATCCGCACCATCGCCGGCATGCACCGCCCGGCGCGCGGGCGCATTCTGTTTCGCGGCACCGACATCGCGGGCTGGCCGAGCCACCGCGTCTGCGATCTCGGCATCGGCCAGGTCGCGGAGGGCCGCCAGGTCTTTCCCACGCTCTCGGTCGCCGAAAACCTCGCCATGGGCGCGATGCTGCCGCGCGCGCGGGCGGGCAGCGCGCGAGCAATCTCGAGCGGGTCTATGCGCTGTTCCCGATTCTCGCCGAGCGCGCGCGGCAGGCGGCCGGCACGCTTTCGGGCGGCGAGCAGCAGATGCTGGCGATCGGCCGCTGCCTGATGGGCGCGCCCGAGCTCGTGATGTTCGACGAGCCCTCGCTCGGACTGGCGCCGGCGGTGGTGCAGACGCTGCTGCGCACCATCCGCGATCTCAATCGCGACGGGCTCACCTGCGTGCTGGTCGAGCAGAACGTCGCGGTGTCGCTGCGGCTCGCGCGTCGCGCCTATGTGCTGGAGAACGGCCGCGTCACGCTCAGCGGCGACGGCGAGGCGCTGCTGGCCGACGATCGCGTGCGGCAGGCCTATCTCGGCCTGTAATCGTTCTCGCCGCTGTACCGGCGCATCAATGTGCTCAGCGCTGCCACCCGCAGCGCCAGCGGGCTGTCTGGGAACGCGTCGCGCAGATGCCGCAGCGCTTCGGCGCCCGAGGCCGGGCACTGGCGGTCGATCCAGTCGAGCATGTCGGCGAGCGATGCTTCCCGGTCGGGCGCAACTGACGGCGACCAGTGAACGGGCAGGCTGTTGGTGTTGTGCGCGGCGCGGCCCATGGCGGGTCCTCGATTCAAACCGCCTCACAGTGGCGATGAATGATGACCGGCTGGTTAATGCGGGTCGGTGCCCGATTTTCGGAAGTGAAATCAATGGCTCGAGCGGGAACGGGTTGCGGGAATTATCCCGCGATACGCTCCGGCACCGTGCTCGCGCTCTCGACCAATTCGTGCTGCTGGAACTGCAGCTTGTGGAACAACGCGTAGCGCCCGTTGTTGCGCAGCAGCTCGTCGTGCCGGCCGGACTCGACCACACGGCCGTCGTCGATCACCAGGATGCGGTCGGCGTGCATGATGGTGGACAGCCGATGCGCGATCGCCAGCGTGGTGCGGCCGCGGCAGAGCTCTGCGATCGCCTCCTGGACGTGGCGCTCGGACTGGGCGTCGAGCGCGGCGGTTGCTTCGTCGAGCAGAATGATCGGCGCGTTCTTGATCAGCGCGCGCGCGATCGCGACACGCTGGCGCTCGCCGCCGGAGAGCTTGACACCCTGCTCGCCGACCTCCGTGTCGTAGCCGTCCGGAAAGCTCATGATGAAGTCGTGGGCGTGCGCGGCCTTCGCCGCCGCGACGATCTCGGGCTCGCTCGCGCCGGGCTTGCCGAAGGCGATGTTGTCGCGCACCGACGCGCGGAAAAGGAAAGTGTCCTGGCCCACAAGGGCGATCTGCTGGCGCAGCGAGCGTCGAGTGACCGCGGCGATGTCCTGGCCGTCGATCGTGATCGTGCCGCCCTGCGCCTCGTAGAAGCGGATGATCAGGTTGAGGATCGTCGACTTGCCGCCGCCCGAGGGGCCGACCAGCGCCGTGACCTGGCCGGGCTCGGCCACGAACGAGATGTCGCGCAACACCGGCTCGCCTTCCCGATAGGCGAAGCTGACGTGGCTGAACTCCACGCGTGCCTTGCTGAGCGTGAGCGACGGACGTGTGTCGTCCTCCGGCTCGGTGAGCGGCCGGTCGATGATCTCGAACAGCACCCGCACGCCAACGAGCGACGCATTGAGATCGAGGTTGAGGCGAGCGAGCCTCTTGGCGGGCTCATAGGCTAGCAGGAGCGAGGACATGAACGACACGAACTGGCCCGGCGTTGCCCCGCCATAGATCGTGGCGTAGCCCGCATAGACCATGATCAGCATGGCGGCGAGCCCGCCGAGCCCTTCCGTGAACGGATGCACGCGCTGGCTCACGCGCGCCATCTTGTTGGATTCACGCTCCACGTCGGCAACGTGGCTTTGGAAGCGCGCGCGCACTGCATCTTCCAGCGTGAATGCCTTGACGATGCGCATGCCCTGCAGCGTCTCCTGCAGGGTTTCCAGGATGCGCGCGCCGCCGGCCCATTGATTGTGCGCGACCGTGCGCACACGGCGCGTGAGCTTGCGCATCACGATCCCGAGCGGCGGCGCGATCACGAACGCCACGAGCGACATGATCGGATCTTGCGTGATCATTACGATCAGCAGGGCGATCAGGGTGAGCAGGTCGCGTCCGAGCGCCGTGATCAACAGGTTGAGCACCTGTGTTGCGGCCTGCGCGCCCGCAGTCAGCCGCGCGGCGAATTCCGAGCTGTGATGATCGGCAAAG
This sequence comes from uncultured Alphaproteobacteria bacterium, assembly GCA_963745515.1. Classification (GTDB taxonomy): domain Bacteria; phylum Pseudomonadota; class Alphaproteobacteria; order Rhizobiales; family Xanthobacteraceae; genus VAZQ01. The sequence continues at coordinate 267,519 of CAVUXO010000001.1, read as the reverse complement.
AATCCGATGTTCTGCTGCAGCAGCCCCGAGAACATCCGGCGCTGGTTATCCGCCACGATGCTGTTGCCGATGCGCAGGAGAATGACGGAGTGGCCGTAGTGGGTGAGCCCGCGGATCACGAACAGGAAGAATGTCAGCACGGCAATCTGGACGACGCCCGGGAAATTTTTCTGGACGTAGGCCTCGTTGACGATGTCACGGATCATGTAGGCGGTGAGCGCGGTGCAGGCCGCGCCGAGCCCCATCAGCGCGAAGGCGAACACATAGCGCTTCCACCGGGTAAGCCCGTACTCCGTCAGCAGACGGCGAACCAGCGCGGTTGCCGTATGCGGATCAATGCGGTTTGACGATGCCTTTTCGGCCATCCGGAGTTCCGTGCGCGCCTCGGTACAGGCAGCCTCGATACAGGGAGCCTTGCCCGCCCTGTCCGGGTTTTTCAAGCCCAAAAGGCTGGGGGCGGTGCTGCAACGTGACTTGACGACTCAACGACGCGCGCAACCGATCGTGGTTAAGTTCCCACCTGACCGGCGTTTCACGGTTGTTCAAGGTTCATGGCGCGTGACGATCAGCGCATCGAGCGCGATCGCGCCTTGGCCTGACGGCAGAACCGTGAGCGGATTGATGTCGATCTCGCTGATCTCGGGCCGCGCCGTCATCGCCGCCGCAATGCGCAGCACGACGTCTGCGAGCGCCTCGACATCGACAGCCCGGCGGCCGCGCACGCCGCGCAGCATGGCGGCCCCCTTGAGCTGATAGCACTCCTCGACGATGCGCTCCTTGGGGAGGGAAGCCGGCATCAGGCGCACATCCTTAAGCGTCTCGACAAAGATGCCGCCAAGCCCAACCATGACCACGGGTCCCCAACTCGGATCGCGGCGCGCGCCGACGATCATCTCGAGCCCGTCCTTGAGCATCCGCTCGACCAGAATGCCATCGAGCGCGATGCCCGCCATCGCGGCCTGCATCGCATCCCATGCGGAGGCGAGCGCCTCAACGCTCTCGATGCCCAGGATCACGCCGCCACGATCGCTCTTATGCGAGAGTGTGCTCGCCTGCGCTTTCAAAGCGACCGGATAACCGATCTCGCTCGCGATCGCTTTGGCGGTGGCGAGATCGCGAGCGAGCTTTCCTTTGGGAATCGAAATGCCGAGCGCGGCGAGATAGGCCTTGCTGGTGTATTCCGGCAGCGTGCCGCGGTGCGGCAGTGCTGGCGTACTGATCGGAGCTGTGGTCCCGAGCGGTGCGGCCAGCGCGCGGCCATAGCGCGTCGCATGCGCCAGCGCCTGCAGCGCTCGCTCGGGCGAGCGGAACACCGGAACGCCGCGCTCGCGAAACATGCTGTAAGAACTCGGCCGGGATCGGCGATTCATCGCCGAGCGCCGCGATCACGGCGGGCTTGCCCGAAGCAATGATCGCGGACAGCACCGCTTGCCCCTTGGCGATCGCCTGCTTGGGTGCGCCCGGCACCGCCAGCATGGCAAGGCTGCCAATCGCGGGATCAGCGACAAGCGCGGTCGCGGCCCGCGTCCAGATCCCGAGATCCTTGATCACCTGTGCGGTGACGTCGACCGGATTGTCGGGCGAGGCGAACACCGGCAGCGCCGCCTGCAAGGCCGCGCGTGTCGCGGGTGAGGGAGGCGGAATGTCGAGATCGATCGTTTCGGCAAAGTCGAGCGCGAAGCCCTTGATGGCGCCCGAATTGGTGATGATGCCGGCGCCGCCGGTTGGCGGCGTCGCGCGCGCCAGGAGATCAGCCGCATCGATCAGCTCGTCGATGGTGTCGACCAGCACCACCGCCGCGTGGCGCAACAGCGCGGCCATAACCGCGTAATCGCCGGCTAGCGCACCCGTATGCGTGCTCGCGGATTCGCGTGCCCGCGCGCTCTTGCCCGGATGCAGGAGAATGATCGGCTTGCGCAACGAACGCGCGCGTGCGGCAAGCGACAGGAACATCTGCGGCCGCCGGATCTGCTCGACGAACAGCGCAATGGCGCGCGTCTGCGGATCGTCGAGCAGGAAGGCGACAAAGTCCTCGGCGGTGAGGTCGGCCTCATTGCCGGTCGACACCGCATGCGATACGCCGAGCCCCTTTGCCAGAGAGCGCAATGCGCAAGGCGCCGGCAAGCGCGCCGCTCTGCGTGACGACGCCGACGGCCGGGCGGCCGGCGATCGGCTCCGGTGCGATGGTCTCGAAGGTCAGCGCCACGCCATCGGTGAAGTTGGTGAAGCCGATGCAGTTCGGGCCGAGGATTCGCACGTTGCCGGCGCGCGCAGCCTGCACCAGGCGCTCCTGCTCGGCGCGGCCCTCGTCGCCGACCTCGGCAAATCCCGACGCGAACACGACAGCGCCGCCGATGCCGCGGCGGCCGCAAGCCGCCACAGCGTCAACCACCGCCTGCTGCGGCACCACCAGCACGGCCGCATCGATGCCGTCCGGCAGGTCATCGATCGCGGCCACGCAGGGCCGCCCGTTGATCTCCTTGGCCCGGCGGCTGACCAGATGAATGTTGCCCTCGATAGCTGCAACGCTCGAGATTGGCGAGCACGGCGCCGCCGATCGTGCCTGGCTCGGGCGTCGCGCCCACGATCGCGACCGTGCGCGGCCGCATCAGGCGAGCGAGCCGCCGTCATCTCCGCTGACGACGCTGACTCAGCCCTCGCGCCGGTAACCTTGAGGCCGGGCCGGTACGACTTGTCGTCGAGGAACTGCTTCATGCCTTGCTCGCGGCCTTGCTCAGGATCGAACAGGCGCGCCTGATCGTTCTTCGCCATGAGATAGTCGCCGGCGTCCTCGTAGGACATGTCGCGCACGCGCCGATAAGCAGTCTTGGCGGCGCGCAGCACGGTCGGGTTCTTGCCCATGAGGGTCTCGGCAAGCTGCTTTGTGCGCGCGCGCAGTTCGCTCCGGCGGACCGCCTCGTTGACCAGCTTCATCGCCGCGGCCTTGCGGCCGTCGAAGGTCTCGCCGGTCATGATGTAGTAGAGCGCGTCGCGCTGGCTCATCACCTGCGCCACCGCCTTGGTGACGACGCCCGCCGGGATGATGCCCCAGTTGATCTCCGAGAGCCCGAAGGTCGCTTCCTCGGCGGCGATCGCGAGATCGCAGGAGACCAGCGGCGTGAAGGCGCCGCCGAAGCACCAGCCATTGACCATGGCGATGGTCGGCTTCGGATAGAACATGAGCTGGCGCCACTGCCATTGCGCGTTGGCGCGGATGATCTGCTCGCGCTCGGGCGGCGACATGTTGTCGGTCTCGCGGAAGAATTCCTTCAGGTCCATGCCGGCGCAGAACGAATTCGCCGGCGCCGGTGAGCACCAGACCTTGCAGCGCGGATCGATTTCGAGTGCGTTCATCACCTGCAGCATCTCGGCGGCCAGCGTCGGGCTCACTGCGTTGCGCTTCTCGGGGCGGTTCATCGTCACCCAGGCGATGCCGTTCTCGAATTCGACCAGCACCGTGTTGCCGCCCGGAACGGGCTTGGTCGTTGTCTCCGTCACGGCATCGATCTCCCTGCGTTAAGCTCGCGCAGGAGACGTAGCAAAGTCCGGCGTCAAAGACTATGATTGTCTTAGACAACGATCGTATGGAAAGCGTTGGCGGGCGGCGCCAAGCCTTCAGGCGCCAAGTCTTGAGGTGCCAAGCCATTCATCGGAGGAACGACCAATGCGCGACATGGCAATGCGCGACATGGCCCCGGCCATCGCTACCATGATCGTGGCGTGCCTGTGCGCCATCGTGGGCAATAGCCCCGCGCTCAGCGCCTATCCGGAGCGGCCGATCCGTCTCATCGTCAGCTTTCCGCCCGGAGGAAGCTCCGATGCGATGGCGCGCATCGTGCAGCCCGGGCTGGAGCGGCTGCTCGGCCAGCCGATCGTCATCGAGAACCGCGCGGGCGCCGGCGGCATGCTCGCCATCGACGTGGTCGCCAAGGCGGCGCCTGACGGCTACGTGCATCGGTCTTGGCGGCGCGGGCGCGCTCGGGACCAATCTCGGCCTTGCAGGAGAAGATGCCCTACGACCCGCGCAAGGATGTTGCGCCCGTTTCGGGTCTTGCCGGGTCGCCGTTCATCCTGGCGGCGGCGCCGTCTTTCCAGGGCGCGTCGCTGCGCGACGTGATCGCGCAGGCGAAGACGCTCGGCGAAAAGCTCTCGATCGGGCATGGCGGCAACGGCACGCTGATGCATCTCACGGCCGAGATGTTCAATCAGATGGCGGCAACCAAGGTCCAGCTCGTGCCGTATCGCGGCATCGCGCCAGTGGTGACGGACCTCGTCGGCAATCACGTGGCGCTCGGCATCATCGATCCGCCGTCCGGGATGGCGCAGATCGAAGCCGGCCAGATCAAGACAATTGCAGTCTCGTCGGCCAAGCGGTTCCCGCGGCTGTTGCAGATTCCGACCTTCGCCGAGTTCGGCCTGCCGGGCTTCGAGTTCGAACGGCTGGTTCGGCATCGTGGCGCCCGCCGGAACGCCCGCGGATGTGATCGCGACGCTCAATACGGCGCTGGTGAAAGTGCTCAATGACCCCGACGTGGTGGAGCGCATCCGCGCGCTCGGCGCCGAGCCGATGCCGATGACGCCGGTCGAATACGGCGCCTTCATCCGGACCGAGATCGACAAGTGGACGAAGGTCGTGGGCGCCGGCAAGCCGAATTGAGGAGCGGTACCACCTCTCCGTCGTCATGCCCGGCCTTGTGCCGGGCATCCACGTCTTTACTAGCAGCAAGGAAGTCGTGGATGGCCGGGCATCAGCGCGTTTACGCGCGTCTTCGACGCGCTATGCCCGGCCATGACGCTGCTGCGGTTTGTCGCCAAACTTCTTTCGAAGGATTAGCGCTGTGCACTGGTGCTTGCGCGCACCTCGGCGAGCTTGCGCTCCCAGGCGAGCGCATGCGCCACGATCTGGTCGAGATCGTCGAATTGCGGCGTCCAGTTGAGCTGCGCGCGGATGCGCGCTCGCGTCCGCCACGATCGACGCCGGATCGCCGGGCCGGCGCGCCGAAAGCCGCACCGCGAAGTCGCGCCCGCTCGCGCGCTTCACCGCGCTCGATCACATCGAGCACCGAATAGCCGTGGCCATAGCCGCAGTTGAACGTGTCGCTCGCGCCGCCGCGCCGCAGATGCGCAAGCGCATCGAAATGCGCGCGCACGAGATCGTTGACGTGAATGTAGTCGCGGACGCAGGTGCCGTCGGGCGTGTCGTAGTCGGTGCCGAAGACCTCGATCTGCGGCCGCAGCCCGAGCGCGGTCTCGACCGCGACCTTGATCAGATGGGTGGCGCCGACGGTGGACTTGCCCGGTGCGTTGCTGTCGGATCGGCGCCTGCGACATTGAAGTAGCGCAGGATCACGTAGTTGAGGCCGTGCGCCGCCGCGGCATCCTTGAGCATGATCTCGCGTCATCAGCTTGGAATTGCCGTAGGGCGACATCGGCGCGAGCGGCGCGTCCTCGGCGACCGGCACGCGCTGCGGATTGCCGTAGACGGCCGCGGTCGAGGAGAAGATGAAATGTTGCACGCCGGTCGTGACCGCCACTTCAAGCAGTGCGCGGGTGTTCATGGTGTTGTTGCGATAGTAGCCGAGCGGGTCGCGCACCGAATCCGGCACCACGATCGAGGCCGCGAAATGGATGATCTCGGTCACCGCATGCGTCTTGATGAGGCTCGTGAGCACCGCCTGGTCGCCGACATCGCCAACGACCAGCGTCGCCGATTTCGGCAGCGCCGAGCGAAAGCCGGTCGACAGATTGTCGACCACGACGACGGGCTCGCCCGCGTCCACCAGCGCGTGCGCCATGTGGCTGCCGATATAGCCGCCGCCGCCTGTGACCAGAATGGTCATCGGTCCTCGTGATATCCCCGCGCCAAACGCTACCGGGATCGAGTGAAGGCGCAGTTTCGGATGCACTCGTCCCGCAACTATGCTTAATGCATGCTCTACTGGGCGCCGGGCAATCCCGGTTCGACGCGAGCGCCATGGACTCTGAACAGCTTTCCGACCTGACAGTCGTCGTTCCCAACCTGCACTGGCGCTATTCGGGCGTGACCGCGACCAACCGCATGGTGGCGCCGCGTCTTGCCCGATTGCTCAGCGCCGCCTGGTTCGGCTCCGATGCGCCGGAGGGCGTTCGGCGGCTGACCGTGCGCGACATCATGCGGTTGCGGGCGCGCGCACAGCGCAGCAAGGCGCGCATCTGGCACGCGCGCCGCAACAACGAGATGATCATCGGGCTTGCTCTGCGCGGGCTCGGCTGGCCGTTCAAGCTGATCTTCACCTCGGCGGCGCAGCGGCATCACACCTGGATCACGCGCTTTCTGATCTCGCGCATGGATGGCGTGATCGCGACCAACGCGGCGTCGGCGTCCTATCTCAAGCGGCCGGCGACCGTCGTGCACCATGGTGTCGACACCGACGGTCTATTGCCCGCCGGCGGACCGCGCGGCGGCATTTGCGTCGACCGGCTTGCCCGGCCGCTACGCCATCGGCTGCTTTGGCCGCGTGCGCGCGCAGAAGGGCACCGACCTGTTCGTCGAGGCGATGTGCGCGCTGCTGCCGAAATATCCGGACTACGCAGCCGTCATCGTGGGCGCGGTTGACGACCGCGGCTTTGCCGATGCGCTCGAAGCGCGCGTGCGCGCGGTCGGGCCTTGCCGACCGCATCCGCATCCTGGGCGAGCGTCCCGATTGCGGAGCTGCCGCATTGGTATCAGCGCGTGTCGATCTACGCCTTCACCTCGCGCAACGAAGGCTTCGGGCTCACGCTGATCGAGGCGATGGCGGCGAGCACCGCATTGGTGGCAACGCGCGCTGGTGCGGCCGAGACGGTGGTCGTCGACGGTGAAACAGGTGTGCTGGTGCCGACCGGCGATGCGGCGGCGCTTGCGGCGGCGCTCGAGCCCCTGATGCGCGACCCCGAGCGTGCCCGGGCGATGGGCGAGAAAGCGCGCGCGCGGGTGCTGGCCGAGTTCAGCATCGAGGTCGAGGCCGAGCGGATTGCGGCGGTCTACCGAAAGGTGCTCGGGGCGGCCTCACCTTAGGCGAATGGCTATCTTCTGGGTACTCCATCGGCATGCTACGTTCGAGGTGGCTGGTCGGAGCGATGTGGCGTCGTGAGCGGCGAAATCATCCTCGAAACGCAGAACCTCACGAAGGAGTTCGCGGGCTTTGTGGCGGTCAGCGAGGTCAATCTGCGCGTCGCGCGCGGGACCATTCATGCGCTCATTGGTCCGAACGGCGCCGGCAAGACAACCTGTTTCAATCTCCTCACCAAGTTCCTGCGCCCCACCGGTGGGCGGATCATCTACAACGGGCGTGACATCACGGCGCTGGCGCCCGCCGATGTGGCGCGGCTTGGCGTGGTTCGCTCGTTCCAGATCTCTGCGGTATTTCCACACCTGAGTGTGCTCGAGAACGTGCGCATCGCCTTGCAGCGCAAGCGCGGGTCCTCTTTCGACTTCTGGCGCTCCAAGCGGGTGCTTGCAGCCTTCAACGAGCAGGCGATGAAGCTGATCGCCGATGTGGACCTGTCCGCACACGCCCATTGGACGGCGGCGGAGCTGCCCTATGGCCGCAAGCGTGCGCTCGAGATCGCCACCACGCTTGCGCTTGATCCCGAGCTCATGCTGCTCGACGAGCCGATGGCGGGGATGGGGCACGAGGATATCGGCCGCATCAGCGCGCTGATCAAAGCGGTCGCCGCCGATCGCACCGTGCTGATGGTCGAGCACAATCTCAGCGTCGTCGCCGATCTCTCCGATCGCATCACGGTGCTGACGCGTGGGCGCATCCTGGCCGAAGGGGACTATGAGACGGTCTCCGCCAATGCCGGCGTGCGCGAAGCCTATCTCGGGGTCGGCCATGGAGCGGTCATGGAGTCGGTCATGGCTGATCAGCAGAAGCCGCTGTTGGCGGTCGAGGGGCTGCAGGCCTGGTACGGCGAATCCCACGTGCTGCATGGCGTCACCTTCGATGTTCGCGCCGGCGAGGTGGTGACGCTGCTCGGTCGCAACGGGGCGGGCAAGACCACGACGCTCAAGTCCATCATGGGCATCGTCGGCAAGCGAACCGGATCGGTGCGCCACGAGGGCAGGGAGCTCATTGGTCTCACCAGCGACAGGATCGCCCGCCTTGGGGTAGCCTTCTGTCCGGAGGAGCGCGGTATTTTCGCGAGCCTCAATGTCGAGGAAAACCTGCTGCTGCCGCCCAAGGTGCGGCCGGAGGGGCTCGATCTCGAGCGCATCTTCACGCTGTTCCCCAACCTCAAGGAGCGCCTGCGCAGCCCCGGAACCAAGCTGTCCGGCGGCGAGCAGCAGATGCTCGCGATCGGCCGCATCCTGCGCACCGGCGCGCGGCTCCTCCTGCTCGACGAGCCGACCGAGGGGCTCGCGCCCGTCATCATTCAGCAGATCGGCCGCACCATCGGTACCCTCAAGCAGCAGGGGTTCACCATCCTGCTGGTCGAGCAGAATTTTCGATTTGCCGCCACGGTTGCGGACCGCCACTACGTGATGGAAGATGGCCGTATCATCGACCGGCTGGCGAACTCCGAGCTGGACGCCAATATCGACAAGCTGCACGGATATCTCGGAGTTTGAGCGCGCAGATGCGCGCAGGCTTCAACAAGGCAAGCTTCAACAAGGGAGGATGCCCCTCATGAAACGGCTGATCAGTCTCACGGCGCTTGCGGTCGCGCTCGGTTGTGGCGCCGCCGACGCCCAATACACCGATGGCACCATCAAGATCGGCGTGTTGAACGACATGTCAGGCACCTATTCCGATCTGAGCGGTCAGGGATCGGTGGTCGCCGCCCGCATGGCGGTCGAAGACTTCGGCGCCGCCCGCAAGGGCATGAAGGTCGAGATCATCGGAGCCGACCATCAGAACAAGCCTGACGTTGGCTCGAACGTGGCGCGCACCTGGCTCGATGTCGACAAGGTCGACGTCATTGTCGACGTGCCGACCTCCTCGGTCGCGCTCGCGGTGAGCGAGATTGTGCGCGCCAAAAACAAGGTGTTCCTGGTCTCCGGCGCGGGCGCCTCCGATCTGACCGGCCCGGCGTGCACGGCGAATACGATCCATTGGACCTATGACACCTGGGCGCTCGCCAATGGCACAGGCTCCGCGATCGTGAAGACCGGCGGCGACACTTGGTTCTTCCTCACCGCCAACTATGCGTTCGGGCTTGCGCTCGAGCGCGATACGGCGGCGGTCGTGGTCAAGAACGGCGGCAAGGTTCTCGGCCAGGTGCGCCATCCATTCCCCGGCACCGATTTCTCATCGTTCCTGCTGCAGGCGCAGGCCTCCAAGGCCAAGATCATCGGGCTTGCCAATGCGGGCAGCGACACCATCAACTCTGTGAAGCAGGCGGCTGAATTCGGCATCACCAGTGGCGGCCAGAATCTCGCGGCGCTGCTGGCCTTCATCACCGACGTGCATGCGCTGGGCTTGCGGACCGCGCAGGGCTTGATCATGACGGAAGCTTGGTACTGGGACATGAACGACACCAACCGCGAGTTCACCAAGCGCTTCGCGCCCCAGTACAAAGGCATCCATCCCACCATGGTGCATGCTGGCGTGTATTCGGCGGTGCTGCACTATCTCAAGGCGGTCGAGGCGCTCAAGAGCGATGCCGACGGCAAGGCCATCGTCGCCAAGATGAAAGAGATGCCGACAGATGATCCGCTGTTCGGCAAAGGAACGGTGCGGGCGGACGGCCGCAAGATCCACCCGATGTATCTCTTCGAGGTGAAGAAGCCCGCGGAATCGAAGGGCGCGTGGGACTACTACAAGCTTCGCGCCACGATCCCGGAGAACGAGGCGTTCCGGCCGCTAGCAGACGGCGGCTGCCCGCTCGTCCGGAGCTGATCGGTTCTCAGGTGACCGACCATGTTCGAGGTGTTCGGCGTCAGCTCGCAGGCTTTGTTCGGGCAGCTCCTGATCGGGCTGATCAACGGCTCGTTCTACGCGTTGCTCAGCCTCGGGCTCGCCGTCATCTTTGGCATGCTCAACATCATCAACTTCGCGCACGGCGCCCAGTACATGCTGGGCGCCTTTGCGGCGATCTTCCTCTTGCAATATGCCGAGCTCGGCTACTGGTGGGCGCTGGTCATTGCACCGCTGGTCGTGGGCGCGACCGGCATCGTGGTCGAACGGCTGTTTCTGCGTTGGCTGTACCAGCTTGATCATCTCTACGGGCTGCTGCTCACCTTCGGTCTTGCGCTGATCATCGAGGGTGTGTTCCGGAATTTCTTCGGCTCCTCGGGGCTGCCCTATTCGGTGCCGCCGTCGCTGACGGGCGGGCAGAATCTCGGCTTTATGTTTTTGCCCAATTACCGGGCGTGGGTGATCGCGGCCTCGCTCACCGTCTGCCTCGCCACCTGGTTCGTGATCGAGCGCACCAAGCTTGGCGCCTATCTGCGGGCCGCGACCGAGAACCCGACGCTGGTGCGCGCGTTTGGCATTAACGTGCCGCGCATGATCACGCTCACCTACGGCTTCGGTGTCGCGCTCGCGGCGCTCGCGGGCGTGATGGCGGCCCCGATCTACAACGTGAGCCCACAGATGGGTGCGAACCTGATCATCGTGGTGTTCGCGGTCGTGGTCATCGGCGGCATGGGCTCGATCCTCGGCGCGATCGTCACGGGCTTTGGCCTTGGACTGATCGAGGGATTGACCAAGGTGTTCTTCCCGGAGGCGTCGAACACGGTGATCTTCGTGGTCATGACTGTGGTGCTTTTGATCCGACCTGCCGGATTGTTCGGACGGAGCGCGTAAGATGGTGGCAGCCGAACAGGTGGGAACGCTGACAAGGCCGGGCCGGGCATGGAGCGAGCCGCTTGCATTCGCCGCGATGGTGTTGATGCTCGCGGTACTGCCGGTCTTCGTCTATCCGGTGTTCCTGATGAAGGCCTTGTGCTTTGCGCTGTTCGCCTGCGCCTTCAACCTGCTGATCGGTTATGTGGGTTTGCTCTCCTTCGGGCATGCGCTGTTCTTCGGCTGGGCGGGCTATCTCTCGGCGCACCTCGCCAAGGTGGGGCAGCTCAGCTTTCCGTACTGGGCCGGAGGGTGGCAATGGATCGTCATTCCACTGCCGCCGTTGTCGCCGGAGCTGGCGATCCTGGGCGGCACCGCGACCGCTGCTCTTCTCGGCCTGATCGTCGGCTCGATCGCGATCCGCCGGCAGGGCATCTACTTCGCGATGATTACGCTCGCACTGGCGCAGATGATGTTCTTCTTTGCAGTGCAGGCACCATTCACGCATGGCGAGGACGGCATTCAGGCAGTGCCGCGCGGGCGCTTGTTCGGCGTCGTCGATCTGTCCAACCAGATCAACATGTACATCACCGTCGCAGTGATCTTCGTTGCATCGTTCCTGATGATCTACCGCATCATCAATTCGCCGTTCGGCGAGGTGCTCAAAGCGATCCGTGAGAACGAAGCGCGGGCGATCTCGCTCGGCTATCGCACCGAGCGCTACAAACTCATGGCCTTCGTGCTGTCGGCGACCTTTGCCGGCGTGGCGGGAGCCACCAAGTCGATCGTGTTCCAGCTTGCTTCGCTGACCGACGTCGACTGGCCGACGTCGGGCGAAGTGATCCTGATGACGCTGGTCGGCGGGCTCGGCACCGTGTTCGGGCCGGTTGTCGGCGCCTTCTTCATCATGACCATCGAGAATTATCTGACGACCACCATCGGGCAGTGGGTGTCCGTCGTGCAGGGAGCGATCTTCGTCATCTGCGTCTTGCTGTTCCGCCGTGGCTTTGTCGGCGAGCTGGCGCACCGCCTGCGCGTGAGGCTGTGAGCTATCTTGACCGCAGCGTTTTGACGACGGCATCGAACACGCGCTCGACGGTGACCTCGTCCACGTCGCGGTGACGCACGTCCGTGCAGTCCGATCGATGGCAGCGCGGGCACGGCCGATCGGAGGGCGGCTCGATCACGGCGGCGAGCGGATTGAGCGGCGCCCACAGTTGCGGGTCGGTCGGGCCGAACAGAGCCACGGTCGGGACCCCGATCGCGGCCGCGACATGCATCAGGCCGGAATCATTGGTTACCGCCGCATCGACGGCCGCGAATGCCACGATCGCGTCGCGCAGGTCGTTGCCGGTCAGGTCGCGCACTCCGTCGCCGCCTGCGGCCACGATCTCGCGCGCGAAGGGCGCCTCGTTCGGTCCGCCCAGGACCCACACGCTCATGCCTGCTGCCGTCAGCCGCCGGGCAAGCTCGGCGTAGCTCCGGCTCGCCCAGCGCTTGCCGGGGCCGACTGCGCCTGGCGCCAGCGCGACTACCGGGTGCTTGTGAGCCGCTAGCCCGCGTCGCTCGAGCCAGGTTGCGACCTCCTGCTTCGGAACGACGATTTCCGGCAGCGGCCATTCCGCCGGCGGGGTTGCGCCCTTGGGCAGCGCCAGCGCCCCCATGCAGTCGATCATGCGGGTGAGCCGCCGCTCGCCCCAGCGCAGGTCGTTGACCAGGCCAAGGCGCAGCTCGCCAAAGAAGCCGGTCCGCTCCGGGATCCGGGCCAGAAAAGGAGCCAGTGCCGACTTCCAAGTCCGCAACATGATCAGGGCGGTGCCATAGCGTTCTGCCCGCAGCCGTATTGCGAGCGCGCGGTATTGGCCAACTGGCAGCTTTCCGCGCGGAAGATCGCAGACGATCCCTTTCCGCACGCCCGGCATGTAATCCAGGAGCGGTGCGCAGAGGGTGCTGGTGATGAGGTCGATGGGGCGATCGGGCCATCGCTCTCGCAAGACCCTCACCACCGAATGGCAACGCACGAAATCCCCAATCCACATGTAGGGGACGATGAGAATAGGGCTGCCCGGATGATGATTTGAATTTTCGTTCACTTTATCTGCTTTGACCTGGAACGGAAGTTCATATCATCCTGATTAGGCGTGCCATTCGGCAACGTATGCCGTCATCCGCCTGAGCCTGTCCAGGCCGGCGGACTTTGTCCCCACGTTGCGCCGGCGGTTGTGCTGGGGCAAAGGAGGGGGCGCCCGGCAGGGGGGCTGCGGAGTGGGAATGCTGTTAGTCACCGGCGGAGCCGGCTTCATCGGATCGAACGTCGTGGCGGGCCTCAACGAGGCTGGGCGCGCCGACATTGCCGTGTGTGACGAGCTGGGCAGCGGCCACAAATGGCGCAATCTGGCCAAACGTCAGCTTGCCGACATTGTCCCGCCGCAGGCGCTCACGAGCTGGCTCGATCAGCGCAAGCTAGACGCCGTCATTCATCTTGGGGCGATCTCCGACACCACCGCGACCGACGCCGACCTCGTGGTCGAGACCAACTTCCGGCTTTCGTTGCGTCTGCTCGACTGGTGCACGGCGAGCCGCACTCCGTTCATCTATGCGTCTTCCGCCGCGACCTATGGGGCAGGCACCGACGGCTTCGGCGACGACTGGTCGCCCGATGCGCTGCGCCGGCTCAAACCCATGAATCTCTATGGCTGGAGCAAGCATCTGTTCGATCTCGCCCTGGTGGAGCGCCAGCGCCGGGGCCTCTCGCTGCCGCCGCAATGGGCGGGGCTCAAGTTCTTCAACGTGTTCGGACCCAACGAGTATCACAAGGGCGAGATGATGAGCCTCGTCGCCAAGCGCTTGGACGATGCCAAAGCGGGCAGGCCGGTGCGCCTGTTCAAGTCGCATCGCGATGGCATCGGCGATGGCGAGCAGAAGCGCGATTTTGTCTATGTCGATGACGCGGTTGCGGTCGTGCGCTGGCTGATCGAGACGCCGTCGGTGTCGGGCATCTTCAACGTCGGCACCGGCGTTGCGCGCAGCTTTCGCGACCTCGTGGTCGCGATGTTCCGCGCGCTGGGCCAGCCGGAGAACATCGAATATATCGATATGCCGCCCGCGATCCGCGATCAGTACCAGTACTTCACGCAAGCCGAGATCGAAAACCTGCGCCGCGCCGGCTACAATGCCGGCTTCACGTCGCTGGAAGACGCGGTCACGCGCTATGTCACGCAATACCTGAATTGCGCGGACCGCTATTGCTGAACGCCCGGAGGGTCGCAGTGTCATCGCCCACGCACGGCTTTGATCACCATCTCGCAAAATTCGCCGACCAGACGGTGCTCTGCGTCGGCGATCTCATGCTCGATGAGTTCCACTATGGCAGCGTCACGCGCATCTCCCCGGAGGCGCCGACGCCGGTGATCGCGGTGCAGCGGCACGAGACCATGGTCGGCGGCGCCGGTAACGTTGCGCGCAACATCGTTTCGCTCGGGGCTCGCTGCGTGCTCGTCGGCGTGGTGGGCGAGGATGAGTCCGGGCGTGTCCTGATGCGCGAATTCGCCAAGGAGCCGCGCATCGAAAGCGAGATCGTGCTCGACCGCCGGCGGCCGACGACCCGCAAGATCCGGTTTGTCTCCGAGCACCACTCGACCCATCTGCTGCGCGCCGATTGGGAAAGCTCCGGGCCGGTCGAGGCCGGTCTGGAGAAGGCGCTGAGCGACCGCATCGTGGCGGCGTTGCCGCATGTGCGGGCGATGGTTCTTTCGGACTATGCCAAGGGCGTGCTGACGCCGTCAGTGATCGGCGCAGCCATCGAGGCTGCGCGCAAGCAGGGCGTTCCGGTCATCGTCGATCCCAAGGGCGTGGATTACTCGGTCTACCGCGGTGCGACGCTGGTCACGCCGAACCGCAAGGAGCTGTCCGAGGCGACGCACAGGCCGGTCGGCAGCCGCGCCGAGCTCGAGGCGGCAGCCGCCGCTCTGATCGGCACGATCGATTGTCAGGCCGTGCTGGTGACGCTCAGCGAGGATGGCATGATGTTGCTCGAGCGTGGCAGCACGCCGGTCTACGTGCCAGCCTATCCGGTGCGGGTGCGCGACGTGTCAGGTGCGGGTGACACCGTCGCAGCCGCGCTCTCCGTCATGCTGGCGATCGGAGCCGACCGCGAGACCGCGATGCGCACCGCCAATGCGGCCGCTTCCGTCGTGGTCGGCAAGCGCGGCATCGCGACCGTGTCGGTGGCTGAGCTGCGATCGCGCATCCTGCCGGCCGCGTCGCTCGCGCCCGAGGAGAAGATTCTCCACGACCGCGCCGCGCTCGAGGACAGGCTCGATGACTGGCGCCGGCAGGGCCTGCGCGTCGGCTTCACCAACGGGTGTTTCGATCTCCTGCATCCCGGCCACGTCAGGCTGCTCACCGAGGCGCGCGGCGCCTGCGATCGGCTTGTCGTCGGGCTCAACAGCGACGCCTCGGTCAAGCGTCTCAAGGGCGAAGGCCGCCCGGTGCAGGGCCAGGAGGCGCGCGCCGAAGTGCTGGCGGGGCTTGAAGCGGTCGACGTGGTCGTCATCTTCGAGGAGGACACGCCGCTCGAATTGCTTGGGCGCGTGCGGCCGAAGGTCCTGGTCAAAGGCGCCGACTATCGCATCGACCAGGTCGTGGGGCGCGAGCTGGTCGAGGCGAATGGCGGTGAGGTCGTGCTGGTCGATCTGGTGCCGGGCTATAGCACGACCAATCTCATCAAGCGCCGGCCTGCGGCGGAATGATCAGGCATTTGTTTTGATCGAACGACTGCAGCCGTCGCCCCGCGGAACAGCCACATCGCGTCAGCTGAAGTCGGCGCTTGCTACCGCAGCCGCTCAATGATGACCTGGTAGCCCTTGGAGAGCAGCCGATACTCGCCCTCGCGCTCGCGCAGGAACTCGTCGATCGCTGGCTGCGGGCGATGCTCTGGCGGCATGTTGCGGCCCCAGCGGTAGTCGTCCCAGATGATGCTGCCGCCTGGTTCGAGCATCGACCACACGCCAAGAGAGTCGGCCATCACATCGTCGCGCTCGTGGCTGCCGTCAATGTAGGCGAGGTCATAGTGCCGCTGCTGTGCCACCAGGCCGTCGAGCGCTTGCCGCGACAGGCCCTTGATCTTTTCAACCCGGTTGCTGAAGGCAGCGAGATTGCGGTCGAAGCGCTCCTCGATCCGGGAAGCCTGCTCGGCCTTGTGGTCGCTGCCGCCGCCGAACGCGTCGATGCAGGTGATGGTCGCGCGTTCGAAGAAGTTCGCGAAGAAGATCGCCGAGCGCCCCTCCCAGGAGCCAATCTCGATGATGCGGAGCGGCTTGCTGCGCAACGGCGAAAACACGCGCCGCCATAGGGTGAAGTTGCCGGAGCACCAGTCGGACGTGAACTCCTTGTCGCGAAACCAGGTCCGGCAGCGGAAGCGATCCCAACGCCGTTCAATCTTGAGCGGACGGCGCCACACAGCGGTCGGGCGCACATCGTGTCGCATCAAGTGACTTGACACCCCAATTGCCACTCCGCTCATCGGGCCTCCTGATGCGAAGTTTCCAAGTCCACCTCGGACCGAGTATCGATGGTATATAAAATAGTGGCAAGGCTATCGGCCATCGTTATCACCAGGAATGATGAGTGAAACTTCCCCACCTCGACTGCCTAGCGTCTTGTGGGGAGCTGTCGAGATCGAACTACGGCAGCGGGACGGCACCGTTGAGTGCGCGCTTCAATCGTTACGTGCTGGGTTTACGGTGCCTTGGGTTGTGAGCAGGCGGGATCCCGGCACAAGAGATACCGCGTGCGCTTTCCGTCGGCATTGCGACCAACGCCGAACGTTAGACTGATGTCGCCAAGATTTGGGTCGACCTCACGCGCAAGGACATAGCCGGATGAAAAATTCGATGGCGGCCATATGATGGGCGTCCTGGACGGCCGCATCGTGTTGAGGTTGGCGACAAGACTCAGTCCAACCGTGGTCACGTCATTGGCGTAGATTGGTTCTTCGCCAACATGCGCCAGGATCATGCGGGCGAGCTCAGCATAGTTGCCCCGGACATGGCGCTGATAGAGAGGAATAGCGACAAGCGAGCCGACCAGTCCGATCGCAATGTTTGCGACCAAAAGCTTGGTCATCATGTTGAGCAGGAACTTTCCGGTCGAAAGATCACATACGCCATGACCAATGCAAAGAACGGGAAGGTCGGAAGGAGATAGCGGGTGCTTCCATAGGGCGAAAGCCAATAGGGAATGAGACTGAGGAGCGCGGTCCAGATCGCAATGTCGATCGATCGGTGCCGCTGCGAGAGCTCGAATTGGCGGGAGTAGATTGCATAGATCGCGAGGGCGCTCGCGGGCAGCAAGTGCATCGTGACGCTGAATGGAAATGCAACGAAGTCGGTAACGTACTCACCCCAGGACGGCGGGTGCAATGTCGTGAACAACAAGTTGCTGATCGCAGCATCGAAGTAGCTGTTTCCGACAATTCCATAGCTCCAGACCAATGGAAACGCGATGGCGGCCGCATGAATAGCGAGCGACAGCGGGCGAAACAGGAAAAACCGATTCTCATGCTTCCAGAGGAGGACGAGCCCCAGCGTTCCATAGAACACGTATGTGGTCGGCACCTTGCTCAGGAAGGCTCCGACCAGCGCGAGCGCGGCTAACACCAGAAGGTCGTTCCGCCGCTCTTCAGTGGCCACCCACAAGCAGGCCATGGCGCCAAAGGTGAAGAGCGCAAACACCGGGTCTGAGTATGCCAGCCAACCTCGGTAGAGCAGCACGTCGCCCGATAAAAAAATGGCCGCCGCAAACGCCGCCATCAAGCGGTCTTTAAAGATCCTGGTTGCAAGCCACGCGATCGTCAGCCCTGTCAGAATGGTCGACGTGACCGCAATCGCCCTCGCGGCGATGAGTATGTTCTCCCAGCCGAGACCGGTGGTCAGTGCGATGATCAGCCACGGAAACAGGCCAGGCCGTGGGTATTCATTTCCAAGATGTGTGATGTGGGTGAAATCACGGCTGGCCCACATTTCCTGCGCGATGACTGTGAAGAATGGCTCCTCACCCTCGTACTGCAGGAACAGCATGGGGGTGAAGCTCGCGGCGGCAAGCCAGAAGATCTTCCAGATCGTCGTCGGGGACATTTGCGCGGCATCGCTCGCCGGATGTTGAGCGATGGGTATAGAACCTTTGACGAACTGCTGGTCTGGCATTTGCTGCTGTTGCCTGGAATCGTGAAATCTTCAAGAGCGCCGCAAAGTCGCAAATACGACCCGGAGATTCAGCGGGACAAAGGAGATCACAAGCGGGATTGGCCAGGCCGGCCAATTGGTTGCGGGTTGAGATTTTCTCTAGCGTGGCTGCTGCGAATATGGGATGCCCATTCTGTTGTCGACAGGAGAATACGAGTGTCGCGGCTGTCCGCCATTGTCATTACCAAGAACGAGGCTGCCAAGATCGCGGATTGTCTTAATTCGCTTGCGTTTTGTGACGAGCGGATCGTCGTGGATTGTGGCAGCGAGGATGACACAGTTAGAGTTGCGCGCGATCATGGTGCGCGTGTCGAGCACCACGCTTTCGAGGGGTTTGGCGCCCAAAAGAACTTTGCGCTGTCGCTCGCGAGCGGTGAGTGGGTGCTGTCAGTCGATGCCGATGAGCGGGTCTCGCCGGCGCTTGCTGCCGAGATCACGGCTGCCGTCGGCGAGAGGGGCACCGATGGTTTCGAGATGCCCCGCTCGTCGAGCTTTCTCGGACGCGCGATGCGGCATTCGGGCTGGTATCCCGACTACGTGCTGCGCGTATTCCGCCGCGGCCGCGCTCGCTTCAGCGATCACATCGTGCACGAGCGCGTGGTGTGCGAGGGGCCAGTGCGGCGCTTGAGGGAGCCGCTTCTGCATTTCCCGGTCGATCGCATCGAGGACGCACTCTCGCGTGTAGATCGCTATTCGAGCGCGGGCGCTGAGCAGATAGTGGCATCGGGACGGCGGGTGACGTTTGCCAGCGGCTTTCTGCACGGCTTCTGGACCTTTGTACGCACGTATGTGCTCCGTGCCGGGTTCCTTGATGGGCGTGAGGGATTGTTGCTGGCGATCGCCAACGCCGAGGGTGCCTACTATCGCTACATGAAGGCGTGGCTCCTCACGCGCCAAGGCAACCACGCAGGTTCACGCGCCGGCGGCGGCGCGATCCGGAGCTGAGCAGAAGCCGGACGGCCGGCATTGTGGAGCCTGCTGGAGATCACCGGAACCGCAAGGCACACTCTGCGAATCACGCCGGGAAGTGTTGTGCGGAAAGCGAGCTTTGCCAATGCCGGCCAATGCGCTACACCTGCCGCGGGCGGTAGCGACGAGCCGTAGGGGCGCCGGTGACTGGGCTGATCTCCGTCATTCTCACCACCTACCAGCGCGAAGACGCGCTTGACGCAGTGCTACGCGCGCTCTCGCGCCAGACCGATCGCGCGTTCGAAGTGATCGTGGCCGATGACGGCTCCGGTCCGCCGACGCACAACGTGGTCGAGCGCCGGGCGGCGCAGGCGGACATCCCGATCAGGCATGTATGGCAGGAGGACCGCGGCTTCCGTTTAGCCGAAATCCGCAATCGAGCAATTCGTGTCAGCAGCGGAACTTATTGCATAATCCTCGATGGTGATTGCATTCCGCGGCCGAATTTCATCGCCGTCCATCGTCGATTGGCCGAGCCCGGATGGTTCGTGACCGGCAACCGCATCCTCATGTCACGTGAGTTGACCGAGCGCGTTCTCGCGGAGGCGAGCGAGGCTGAATGCTTTGGTCTGCAGGAGTGGATCGCGTTGCGTCGCCGCGGCAAGATCAACCGACTGGCGCCGCTGTTGTCGTTGCCGCTCGGCCCGCTGCGCAAGTTGCGATCCCATGCTTGGCGCGGGGCGCGCGCCTGCAACCTCGCCCTCTGGCGCCGCGATCTTGATCAGGTGGATGGGTTTGATGCAACGTATAACGGCTGGGGCCTGGAGGATTCCGATCTCCTGATCAGACTGTTGCGTGCCGGCATCCGGCGGAAGGATGGGAACTTTGCCACGGGTGTTTTGCACCTGTGGCATGCGGAGAATGACCGTTCGCTTCTTCCAGACAATCAGCGCCGGCTCGAAGCCATTGTGACAGCGGATCGTGTGCGATCGATTGTCGGTATTTCGGCTTTGCAAGCATGACAATTTTACAATGACAACGCAGCCTGTTGCCACCGGTAGATTTTGGGCTCGCTTGCTGGACCGTGCCCGTTTTACGCAGGCCGCCGATTGGATGGCCGTTGCGGTTGCGGCGTCGTTGCCATGGTCGACCTCGCTGAGTGGCATCCTCATCGTCATCTGGTTGCTTTGTCTCATTCCGACGCTGGATCTGCGCTCATTGCGGTGGGCCGTCGCTGTTCCGGCCGCCGCCATACCGCTGGCGCTGTTCGCGTATGGCGTGATCGGTATGGCCTGGGGCGGTGCGAGCTTCGAGGACCAGTGGGGATCGATCAAGCCGACGTTGCGGTTCCTGGCATTCCCGCTGCTCTTCATCCAGTTCCGTCAATCGGAGCGTGGGATGTGGGTGCTGGGCGGATTTCTCGTCTCCTGCACCGTGTCTGCTTGCCGTCTCTTGGCTGCTGACGGCATGGCCTTTCTATGTGCGGCCCGGCAACGCCTATCCGGGCGTTCCAATCAAGGACTACATCATCCAGAGCGGTGAGTTTTTGATCTGCGCTTTCGCGCTGGCGCACCTGTCCATCAGCGCCTGGCGCGAGCAGCGGCGGCGGGCCGCCGCGGCACTTGCCGCATTGGCAATCGTGTTTCTGTTGAACATCGCCTTTGTCGCCTTGGCTCGCAGCACGCTGATCATTTTCGTAGTGCTGCTCGTGGTCATCGCGTTGCAGCGTTTTACTTGGAAGGGGACGCTGGCCGTCTTGGTTGCGGGGGCGGTTTTTGCCGGCTTGGCCTGGGTCGCCTCCCCATATCTGCGTGCGCGCGTCTACTCGGTGGCGCAGGAAGTTCAAGACTATCGCTTCCAGGACGAGGCGACCTCCTCAGGGCTGAGACTTGAGTTCTGGCGAAAGTCGCTGCAACTGCTCGCAGCCGCTCCGGTGTTTGGGCATGGCACCGGCACTGTCCTCGATTTGTTTCGTAAGCTGGCCAGCGAAGGCGATGGGGCTTCCGCGAATGTGACCGACCAGCCGCACAACCAGACCTTCCAAATCGCCATCCAACTGGGATTTGTCGGCGCCGCGCTGCTGTTTGGCGTGTGGATATCTCATCTTTTCATGTTCAGAGGCGGGGGATTGGCGGCTTGGCTGGGGGTAGGGGTGGTTGTTCAAAATATCGTGGCGTGCATATTCAACACGTATCTGCTGGAGTTCACGTTGGGCTGGATCTACGTCTTCGGCGTCGGAGTCCTTGGTGGCATGATGTTTCGGCAGCGTGCGTCCGGTAGCTGATACGGAGCGCAGGAGATCGAGCAATATCAAACCGAGGATGCGCCGACATCGAGTGAAAGGGGTGAGCCGCCCGTCGGAGTGGCGGATCAACCCCACAATCGGGCCTTACCAACATAGCGGCCTTATCGGCGCCGCCGTTTTGGGGTACAGATATCCAATCTCTTGTTATTCGGAGCCAGGAATTTGGAGCCAGGAACTAACGGCGGGCTCTGAGTCGCCATTTCTGGTTCAAATGTCGTCATCAGTATTTTTGAATTCCTATAATTTGAGTTCACGATGGGTTGGGTTTATGTCTTTGGTATCGGCGCGCCGGCAAACCATGCTTGGTCAATGCACAGGCGAGACGGCCTGTCTGGCTTCCAGGGACGGAGTTGGGGCGAAAGAGGCGGTCGCTGCCGCCGGGTATACTGGTGAGAGATGCGGGGGGCCCGTGTGGCGAAGCTGACGTCGCGCCAAACGCTAGTCATTGTGCACGACGTTGCGGCGACAGCCGTCGCGACAGTCGCGAGCTTCTGGCTGCGGTTTGACACCCCGGGGCTTGAGGAGCGCCTCGACGCGCTGTTGCTGTTCCTGCCCGGTTTCCTTCTCTATGCGGCGGGGGTCTATCGGCTGTTTCAGCTCTACAGGGGCAAGTGGCGATTTGCATCGCTGCCCGATCTCTTCAATATCTTTCGCGCGGTGAGCGTTCTGGCGATTTCGCTGCTCGTGCTCGACTACATTCTGGTTGCCCCGAACATTCTCGGCGCGTTCTTCTTCGGCAAGCTCACCATCATCCTCTACTGGTTCCTCCAGATGTTCTTTCTGGGCGGGCCACGCGTAGCCTATCGCTATTTCCGTTTCTCGCGGACACGCCTGCATGCGATGGCCGCCGAATCCGCGCCCATCCTGGTGCTCGGTCGTGCCGCCGATGCGGAAGTGCTGCTGCGTGCCGTCGAGAGCGGAGCGGTCAAGAAGATCTGGCCGGCGGGAATCCTGTCGCCGTCACCTGCCGACCAAGGTCAGTCGGTGCGCGGCGTGGGGGTCTTGGGAACACTCGATGATCTGGAATCGGTGGTCGGCGATTTTGCCGCTCGCGGCCGGCCGATCGGACGCATTGTGCTGACGCCATCGGCGCTCGACCCGACCGTGACGCCGGAAACGATCGTGATGAAAGCCAAGCGGCTTGGTCTCACGGCGAGCCGCCTGCCATCGCTTGACGAGGGCGGTGAGGCGTTGCGCCTCTCGCCGGTGAAGGTCGAGGACCTGCTGTTGCGACCGAGCGTGACCATCGACTACCGGCGGCTTGAGCGCTTCGTGACGGGCAAGTCCATTGTGGTGACCGGCGGCGGTGGCTCGATCGGCGGGGAGATCTGCGACCGCATCGTCACTTTCGGCGCCGCGCGTGTGCTGGTCATCGAGAATTCCGAGCCAGCACTGCATACGGTCCTGGAAGCGCTGGCAACCAAACAGTCGAGCGCAATGATCGAAGGGCGCCTTGCCGACGTGCGCGACCGTGCACGCGTCTTCAAGCTGATCGGCGAGTTCAAGCCCGATATCGTATTCCACGCTGCCGCGCTCAAGCATGTGCCGCTCTTGGAGCGGGACTGGGAGGAGGGCGTCAAGACCAACGTCTTCGGATCGGTCAATGTTGCCGACGCGGCTGCTGCCGCCGGCGCTGCCGCCATGGTGATGATCTCGACCGACAAGGCGATCGAGCCAGTCTCCGTGCTCGGGGCATCCAAGCGCTTCGCCGAGATGTACTGCCAGGCGCTCGATCACGAATTCGCCAGACGACCCAACAGCTCCCGATCCGGAATGCGCCTGATAGCGGTGCGTTTCGGCAATGTGCTGGCGTCGAACGGATCGGTGGTGCCGAAATTCAAAGCGCAGATCGAGGCCGGCGGGCCGGTGACGGTGACGCATCCCGAGATGGTGCGCTACTTCATGACCATTCGGGAGGCCTGCGATCTGGTCGTGACGGCGTCGATCCATGCGCTCGGGCCCGACCGCTCGGATGTCGCGGTCTATGTGCTCAATATGGGCCAGCCGGTGAAGATCGTCGACCTTGCGGAGCGCATGATCCGCCTGTCCGGACTGGAGCCCGGCCGCGACATCGAGATCAAGTTCATCGGGATCAGGCCCGGCGAGCGGCTGCACGAGATTTTGTTTGCGCGCGAGGAGCCAACCGCGCCGATCGGCATTGATGGAATCGTGGCGGCCCAGCCCATAAGTCCGTCGCTCGAGGCGATGCGGGGCTGGCTCGCGGCCCTGGAGCAGGGCCTCACCCGCGGCGAGCGCTCGGCAATCTACGGCATTTTGCGCGACGCGGTGCCCGATTTCGGCGGTCAGGCGGCCTGAGCCGGACGCCAGCCCCATAGCATCCTTTCAAGGCGAGCGGGTAGTTGATCGCACAAACTGCGGATCAGCGGCTTGCGTCGATACTTCATCACCGCAAATCAGTAGCCCGTCACTAACGTAATAGTTGCGGCGCAAATCCTCACTGCGCGGGCCCGCGGTCCAGCCACCAGACCCGTGCCTCGCGGCCGTCCGGAAGGTGGAAGCTTCCAACCTGCTCGAAACCAAGTGAGCGGGCCGCGTCCTCGACGAGAGCCTGCGTGGCAGAGGGCTTGTATTCCGATGGGCCGGGATCAGTCGTGACGACCAAATTCGGGGTGCGGTCCGGGTAGGCAAGCTGGAGCCGGTACGCTTTGGTGTCGTCGCCACCGCGCGTCGGCTCAAGCTGACCTGCCCACAGTCTTTTCCGAAGATGCAATCTCGCAGAAAGGTCTATGAGGTTCGTGTTGAAGAATGGGTCTTTAGACCCGAACACCACGACCGGCTGCCTCCGATGCTGCTCCGCAAAGCGGTCGAGCCAGGTTGCGACCTCGCGCCCGAGCAGGAGCCACTGTTTGTGGATCTCCGGCATCCTTGCAATGGGCGGGCCTATATCGTGGCCGGCATGTGTCAGGAGGCGCTGGATGTCGCCTCGTCCGTCGATCACCCGCACTTCGCCGAGCCCCGGCAGCTGCACGCTCCAGGTGCCAGAGAATGCGGGGACCACGTCGGCCTTCATGACCACGTTGAACAGCGATACGAGGAGGAAGGCGGCGACCAGGGAGGCCTGCATGGCTTGCGATCTGAGCCGCGCCGCCGCCGCCATGGCAAGTGCGACGAGAATCGGCAGGAGCGGAAGCGCAAAGCCAGTGCCGTCGTTGCGCGATGACGTCAGGGCCAGATAGCCGGAGACGACCACGACCGAGCAAATCCAGACGCCGTCCTGCAGTGTCGACCTGAGTGCGCCGTCGATCCTGCCGGTCTCTCTTGCTCGCAGCAGCATCTGGACGATGCCGACGGCGAGCGTCGCTGCCACCAAGACCGCCAGCGGCAAATAGAAGCCGAAATTGATGATCGTGTTTAGCCGAGCCGTCCAATAAGCCAAGGACAGCATCGGATAGGCCTGACCATGATAGGTGCTGTGGTCGCCATAGCCGTAACTGAGGAGATACTCGGCGACGACTGGCCAATTCGACCCGTACCATGTTGCTGCAGTCGCGAGGCCGATGGCGAGCGCGAGCACGAAATTCACTGCACGGCGTGCGCGTAGCGTCGGGCCGAACGCCACAGCGAGTATCGCCGCAAACACCAGACCGGGGACCAAAGCGATCATCATCGTCCGCGCCAGCAGTGTCAGGCCGAGCAGGAGGCCCCAAGCCAGTGCCCACCGGCGATCGACGAGTCCTTCAGACCGGACCAGGGCGTAGGTGGCGGCGGTGAAAAGGGCGGCAGCGGGCACACCGAAATGAAAGGTCCGCGCCCAATCCGTCATCTCCGGGATGCTCATTACGATCAGCGCCGCGAGCAACCCCCAAGACCGAGTCGCCAGCCGGGTGGCCAGCCCAAAGCTCGTAAAGGCCAGCAGTACGAGGAACGGCACCTGGACGAAAAAGCTTGGGAATATCTCCTCACCGAACACCAGATGGATGGGCACAGTCAGCAGCGGCACCAATGGCGCCTGCAGACGGTTGCCGAGATAGGCGTCCAACAGCCCAGCGGCCCCGCCGTTCTTGAAGCCCTGCGTATTGTCGAGAGCGAAGGTCAGATAGCCGGTTTCATCGATGTTGAGTGGATAGCCGTGACGGAACTCGTACAGCCACCAAGCGTCCAAGGCTATGCGGGCTGCGACGAAGATAGCCAGCAGGGCGAGGGGCCACCAAGACCGCTGTGGTGGCAGGACGGCAGGAACATGCTCAGGCATGGGCGCACCTGTGTCCGGGTTGATGGTGACGTCAGGTCGTGGGATCGCATGCGACGAACGACGAGGAGCAGTTTGGCCTCTCCAGTCATCACACTCTCTCCTGCGCGTGCTTGCGACGCACGGTCTTGCGGTCGGTATCGCGGATGGCCGTGCCGGAAAGCCGGTTGGGCGCGTCCGTGAAATAAAAGCAGGCGATAGCGGGCAGCACGAGCGGGTCGCGGTCGGCGGTCAAGCGACACAGCAGATCCCAGTCACCCACAGTGGCGAGGGACTCGTCGAACCGCGCGCCCGGCAGCGGTGCGCGGTGCGCGATGGCACTCATGTCGGCCAGGTTCTCGTTGAGCAGCACCTTGCGGTCGTAGGGGCGAAGGAACAGCTTCGCGAAGCTACCAGATCCACGGTTATCCACCCGTTCGGCGTCGTCGAGGATGATGCCGCCGTAGAGGACGTCGACGTTTGGGCGTTTGTCGAATGCCCACGCCACCGCCTTGAGCCACGACGGGTGCATCACGTTGTCGTCGTCGAGATACGCAATAATGTCGCCGGTTGCCCGGTCGAGCGCGGCGTTGCGGGCGGCGTTGGATCCGGCGTGAGGGATGCGCAGCGGCTGGATCCGCGAATCGTCGAAGGCGGCGAGACGCTCGGGCGTCTCGTCATCGCTGCCGTCGTCGACGATGAGCAGTTCCCAGTTGGCGTAGCTCTGGGCTCGCACGGATGCGACAGCCATCGGCAGGAAGGTGGCGCGATTGCGAGTGGGAAGCACGACCGAGATACGGGGGCTCTCGCTTAGGCGCGCGTGCTCAATCCACTCCATGAATACCCTGAGCGACTGGATGCGTTCCACCTCTTCCAACCGGCGGCGCAGATCGTCGAGTGCGTTGCTGTGATCGGTAAACGCCTTGTTGTGGTCGGCCAGCCACTGGCCGTGTCCAGCGAGGGACTTGCTGTGGTCGGCCAGCCACTCGCCGTGCCCGGCGATCGCCTTGCCATGATCGATGAGGGTTGGGCCGTGTTGGACCTTGGTCTCGTCGGGCTTCACCGAAGCGTGGGATAGCCGCCGAAGTGAATGTTTGAGCGAGGAAGCAAGACTCCGGAGGTGCCTCATGTCGCCCACCAATATTCCGAATGCCAGAAGTGAAATTCTTGTCGCCGCGTTCGATCAATATGCCGAATTGATGAAGGAGGCCAAGCGCAAATCGAGACGCCAAGCGACGCTGATAATTGATGCTTATGGATTATGCCGCTGCTGGGTTCTTTGTAAGATTTTCACAAAGTTTCATTGTCGATTTCGATACAATTCGCGATCTGTGCCATCCTGAAGCTTTTCCTTTAGCCCTCGTAGCTCAGCGAAGCAAAGAGAGATTGACGACCAATGGCGAATTTGCTCTCGCCGCTACTAGGCTACTAGTAAAACTTACGCCGCTCGAAGCGATGCGGGGCTGCTTGCTCGCGGCGAGAGCTACGGCATCTTGCGCGACGCGGTGCCCGATTTCGGTGGTCAGGCGGCCTGAGCCGTTGCGGCAAGGCCTGCGCGCGTATCGGTGATTGGGCGCCAGCCTGCTGCCAATAGTTTCGCCGGCTCGATGATGCAGTTGCCGCCGATGCGATCCCACAGATGCGCGCGGCCGGTTGCTTTCAATGCGAGGACCAGCAGCGATGGCGGCACCGGGATCAGCCGGGGACCACGGCCGAGGCCTTCCCGCAGGGCGGCGACGATGCTTGCCATGGTGAGCGGCTCTGGATCGGCGACCACGTAGATCTCGTTGAGCATGGCAGGCGCCACCAGCGCGAGGTGAATGGCGGCGACCAGATTGCTTCGTGCGAGCAGCGAGCGGCGATTGCGCAGCGCGCCGAACGGCAGCGGCCAGGGCGAGCGGGCAAGCCGGATCAGGTCGGCGAGATTTCCTTTCACCCCGGGGCCATAGATCAGCGCCGGACGCAGAATGGTGAACGGCAGGCTGGCGGCGCGAATGGCCTCCTCGGCGGCGAGCTTGGAGCGGCCGTAAGCGTCAACGGGATGCGGCGCGTCCGTTTCGGTGAGCGGATGATCGCAAGCCGGACCGGCCTGGGCTCGGATCGATGACACGAAGACGAGGCGCTCGATGCGATCGCGGGCCGCGGCTGCCGCCAGCGCCGCTGTCGCCGCGCGGTTGACGCGATCGTAGAGGTCCTCGGCGACGCCAGATGTGATGTGCGCGATTCCGGCGAGATGCACGACTGCATTGATGTCGGAAAGCAGCGGACGCCACTCCAGCGGGCGGGCGAGATCGGAGACTGCGACAACCTCGACCGCGCGCGAGAAGATGTCGGCAGGTTGCCGCATGGCGGCGCGTACGCGATGGCCTTGCGCCGCCAGATCTTCGACCAGGGCGCGCCCGACAAATCCCGAAGCCCCTGTCACCAGGATCCGCATCAAGCGTCCCTTCCGTGCTCGAAGCTCGCGAGCACCATGCCGACCAAGGCGGCGCCAGCGCCCAGCGCGGCGGCAAACACGCTGCCATGCGGGCGGACAACCGTGATCACGGCGAGCGCGCCGAGTGCGAGATTGAGCAGGAAAACGCGCAACACGATGGCGTTGACGCTGAAGCCCCCATCCGTTGCGCGCTGATAGAAGTGGCTGCGATGGGCCTGCCAAATCGGTTCTTTTGCGCGTGCCCGGCGCAGCAGCGTGAGCCCGGTGTCGGCGAGATAGTAGAGCGGCAGCAGGATCGCAGCGGCCAGATGGCCGCTCGCCGCCACATGGAAAAGGAGCCAGGCCAGCAGCAGGCCGATCGGCAGGCTGCCGACGTCGCCGAGAAACAGGCGCGCGACCGGCTTGTTGAACGGAGCAAATCCGATGATGGCGCCGAAGAGCGCCACAGCCACGGCGAGCGGCAGCGCCGGCACGACACCCATAAGTCCAAGCAGGATGATCGCGCCCGCGATCGGAACGGTCTCAGCGACCGTCATCCAGTCGACCCCGTCCATGAAGTTGGTGAGATTGACGAACCAGACGCCGCCGAGGAGAAGGCCCGCGCGCTCGATCCACCACGGCAGCTCCGGAATGATTCTCGCTTCAGCCGGGATGAACGCGAGTAGAAGCCCGACCGCAGCGCACTGGAGCGCCAGGCGAAGCCCAACCGGGAGTGAGCGAATGTCGTCGACCGCGCCGGTCGCGGCCAGTGCAAGGGTAGCAATCGTCAGTGCCAGGAAGCTGCCTGGTGCGCTTGCGCCTGCCGTGTCCGCAAGGGAGACGCCGAGCCAGGCGGCCGCCAAGGTGGCCACGACGACAGCGATGCCGCCGCCTTGCGGGGTCGGCTCGCGGTGCGAGGAGCGCGCATTGGGGCGCGCCAGCGCATAAGCCTTGAGCCACGGCAGCAGCCCCAGGATCAGGCCCGCGCTGAGGAGCCCTGCCAGGATGGCCACCACCGCGAGGACGCCGTTCTCAGCGCTTGCCATGTTTGATCAGGTCGGTCGGGCAGGTGCCGGCTGACGATGAAGGGAATCAGCTCTACGGTCAGGCTCCATAATACTCGCGATACCAGGCCACGAAGGCGCGCACGCCATCGGACAGTGGCACGACGGGCCGAAAGCCCGTGATCTGTTCCAGCAAGGTGGTGCTCGCCCAGGTCGCCGGTACGTCGCCGGGCTGCATCGGCAGATCGCGGCGCAGCGCCTTGCGGCCGATGACCTCCTCGATGATCGCGATGAAGTCCTCGAGTCCGACGGGACGGCCGCCGCCAACATTCACGACCCGATAAGGTGGGCGTTCGTCCGGTGGCTTGGCGGCGAGCCGCACCATGGCTTCCACCACGTCTCCCACATAGGTGAAGTCGCGCGTCTGCTTGCCCGCGCCGTAGACCTCGATCGGCTCGCCCGCGATGATGTTCCTGGTGAACTTGAACAGCGCCATGTCGGGGCGGCCCCAGGGGCCATACACCGTGAAAAAGCGCATGACCGTCATCGGCAACCCATTCAGGTTGGCATAGCTGTAGGCGATGGTCTCGGTCGCCTTCTTGGTGGCGGCGTAAAGCGACACAGGATGGTCGGTGTCTTGCGCCTCCTCGAACGGCTGCTGGCGGCCGGCGCCGTAGACAGAGCTTGTGGATGCGATCAGGAGATGGCGGGGCGGGCGCTGACGCAAAGCTTCAAGCAGATTGAACGTGCCGACGATATTCGAACTCGATGTAGGCGCGCGGGTTCTCGGCGCTGTAGCGTACGCCTGCTTGCGCGGCGAGGTGAAACACTGTGTCGGCATTGGCCTCGGCGACAAGGTCGGTCAAGAGCCGCGCGTCCTCGATCATGGCTTCGCGTGCGACAAAGCCGGAAGACCGTGCGAGCTCCTGGTGGCGGCGGCGCTTGAGATTGGGATCGTAGTAGGGAGTGAAGCCGTCGACGCCGAGGACGCTGTGTCCATCCGCAAGCAGGCGCTGCGCCAGGTGAAAACCGATGAAGCCTGCCGTGCCGGTGACGAGAAAGCGCATAAAGGCGCCGCTGCGCTCAACTTCCGCTGATGAAATACGATGCGAGGCGCGTCGTGATGTTGTCGGACAGGACCTTGGCGGCTTTGCGCTCGGCGTCGTGCATGCCGCTCAGCCTGGCGAAGCGCTGTTGCCCGAGCGTGTCGTAGGATACGGCGGTGGAGGCATTGCCGGTGACCACGACCTTGCCGGTCGCGATTTCAGTCAAGGAGTAGTTGGTCCTCAGCGTGTAGGTCTCGACATTCGGCAGTGCGGTAGCCCGGTCGATGGCCACCACCGCCCGGTTGCCGTTGATCTGGACCTTGAGCTTATGGGTCGGTGGGGCCGAATATCCGCCACCGGTGAAGTTGAACAGGAGGTCGTTGCGGATCTGCACGGCCAAGCGGTGCTTCCGAGGTATTGGCGGCGGCGTCGATCTGCTGGACGTCGATCGAGGAGAGTGCGTCGCGCACCGCCGGACGGCCGTTCTCGGAGGTCGTCCCGTAAAGCGGCTGGAAGCATCCGCCCAGCGGTGCTGCCAACAACAGCACGATGGGCACATGGCGAAAACGGCTGACGGACGCGCGGCCTTCACCCCACCCCATTGAAGATCCTCTGCGATAATACCGTCATTTTGGCTAGTCCCTGGAGCAATTTAGCATAGGAGGCCAGGAAGGCTAATACGATTTTCCAGGCTTTCTCCACCGTTCCGGAACCGGTGCAAGATTGCCACAGAGGGCAAAAAACCGGCGGTAAGACAGGGCACCTCGGCCTCTAGAAATCCCTAAAATCAGGCCAAGGAAGGGCATCAGGGGCCTTCAGGGGGCCGGCTGGCCAAACAGCTCCTGCTCAATCAGCCCGCAGATCGCATGCGCTGCCACAATGTGGATCTGCTGGATCAGGGGGGTCGAATCGGTGGGGGCGCGCAGGGCGATGTCGCACAGGGCGAGCATGGGCGAATCACTGATGCCCGTGAAGCCGACCGTCGTTACACCGGCCGCCCGTGCGGCCCGCAGCCCTGCCAGGATGTTGGGCGAGCGGCCCGAGGTCGAGATCGCGAGCAGCACATCGCCCTTGTGGGCGAGGCCCCGGACCTGGCGCTCGAACACCTGCTCGAAGCCGTAGTCGTTGCCGATCGCGGTCAGGACAGAGGTATCGGTGGTCAGCGCGATGGCTGGCAGCGGGTTGCGATCGAAGTTGAGCCGCGACAGGAATTCACCGGCGATATGCTGGGCATCGGCGGCGCTTCCGCCGTTGCCCGCGATGAGGATCTTGTTTCCGCCGCGCAGGGCTGCGGCCATGGCGTCGGTGGCGCGGATCATGGCCTGCATCATGGCGCCGTCGCTTGCGGCGTGGTCGAGGGTTTCGCGCGACCGGCGAAAATGCTCGGCGATGCTGTCTTGGCGTGATTGGGCTGTTGCCGCCATATGCTTGGTCCTTGAAGTGTGCTGCTTGGTCCTTGAAGTGTGCCCGGTAAGGCCCGTCGGTCTTGTTTGAAGCATGCGAAGGCTGCTCGATCCAGGTGAATGAAGAGGGGATGAAGCAAACGGCCATCACGTTGCGCGATGGGCCAACGGCATGGTGTATGGGGGTTCTGTTATTGGTGGTGAGGACTGCGATGGCTTATCCGCTCGACGCGGAGGGTGTGTGGTGCGAAGTGTCACCGCGCTGCAACCGAGGCGGCCCGGCGCTGTTTCTCGATCGGGACGGAGTGGTTGTCGAGGAGGTGGACTATCTCCACCGCGTCGAGGACATCGCGATCTGCGCGAGCGCGGCAGCCGTGATTTCCGCCGCCAATGCGAATGCGGTCCCGGTCGTGCTGGTTACCAACCAGGCAGGCATTGGACGAGGCTACTACGGCTGGGCGGAATTCCATGCCGTGCAGGAGGCGATCCAGTCGGTGATCGCAGAGGAAGGCGCGCATTTTGACGCCGTCTATGCCTGTCCGCACCATCGCGACGGCCAAGGCGCTTTCGCGCATCCCGATCATCCGGCGCGCAAGCCCAATCCCGGCATGTTGCAGCGTGCGGCCGCGGCGCTCAACATTGATATGACGCGCTCGTGGCTCATCGGCGACCGCGCCGGCGACATCGAGGCGGCGAAGCGCGCAGGGCTTGCCGGCGCGTTGCACGTTCTCACCGGCTATGGACGGGCCGAGCGAGCAGAGGCGCTGGCGCTGTCCGGTCCGCGGTTTGATGTGCGGGGCGCGGCCTCGATCGCGGACGCGCTGACGCTGCCGCTGTTCGATCGCGCGTAGCGCTGACGCTGTCAGCCTGCCGCTTGTACGGGCTCGAACAGATCGGGACTGTCGTTGCGCACATTGCCGACGCGCTTGCCGACCGGCCATAGCGCCATGCCCTCGGACGGATAGGGCCGCAGCATGGCTTTCAGCTGATGCTGGCGTTGCGTCGATTTCGCCGAGCCATTCCGGCCAGCAGGCGGGTGGCACGATCACCGGCATGCGATCGTGGACCGTGGCGACGAGCGCGTTGGCGCGCGTGGTGATGATGGTGAAGGACTTGATCGTCCTGCCGTCGGGTGCACGCCAGACATCCCAGAGACCGGCAAAGGTCATCAGCCCGCGGTTGCCGAGCGCCACCGCGAACGGCTGCTTGTCGGTGTCCCGCCACTCGTAATAGCCGTCGGCGACGACGAGGCAGCGTCGTCCTGCCTTCCAGGCGTCGCGGAAGGCCGGCTTCGTGTCGATGCCTTCGGCGCGCGCATTGAATGTCGTGCGGCCGATCTTCATGTCCTTGGCCCAGGACGGAATGAGCCCCCAGCGCATCAGCTCGAGCGTTCGCCCGATTTCAGACGAGGTAACGACCGGCAGGTCAGTGGTGGGCGCTGCGTTCCAGCGCGGCTGGTAATCACCGAGCTTGTCCCACTCGATCCGCAGATCGTGCTTGAGCTCGGAGACGTCGTTCGGGAGGCTGGCCCGTCCACACATGATGACACCTTTCTTTGTCTTCGCTTTTCTTTGAAATTCTCGACTCATGGAAGTCGCGACTCTTCGGCAGGAACAGATCGCCTTGCGGTGCCGGCGGCTCCTCCGGCGCCAGCAGATCGCCGTCGCGCAGCTTGTGCAGCTCCGCGCTGAGATCGACTGAAGCTTTCCGCCACGACATGGACGACGAGGCCGGCGCGCTGCAGGCGGCCGCGCACGGCGAGGAAGCGCGCGGTCATGACCGTGCGGCGGTTCTGCGCGAAGACCTTCGGCCAGACGATGATGTTGGCGATGTCGGTCTCGTCCTCGAGGGTCATGAAGACGACGCCCTTGGCGGTGCCCGGCATCTGCCGGATCAGCACGAGGCCGGCGACGGTGACGCGGCTGTCCTGCGGCAGATCTGTCGCGCGATGCTCCGCGTTGGGGATGGCGCCGAGGCGCGTGAGCCGGTCGCGGAAGAAGCTGCACCGGATGCGCCTTCAGCGACAGGCCGGTCGTCGCGTAATCCTCCACCACATGCTCGCAGAGCGGCATTGGCGGCAGGGCGACCTCCGGCTCGGGAAAAGCTCGTCGCTCATGTGCGGAGCAAGCAGCGGCAGCGGCGCGGCCGGGCTGTCCTGCCGCCGGTCCTGCCTTGCGCATGCCGATCGTGTCGAGCCGCCGCGCGGCCCAGAGCGCGGCGCGGCGGTCGAGCCCGAGCGAGCGGAAGGCATCCGCCTCGGCGAGCCGCTCGATGGTGAAGCGCGAAACGCCGGCGACCGCCGCCAGCCGCTCGATGCTGGCGTAGCCGTTGCCGCGCGCCGCGATGAGCTTCTCGATCTCGTCCTCGTTCAGCCCCTGAATTTGCCGGAAGCCGAGGCGCACGGCATGGCGGTCCGTTCGCGGCCGGCTCCAGCGTGCAGTCCCACTGCGCTGAAATTGACGTCGACCTCCCGCACCTCGACGCCGTGCTGGCGCGCGTCGCGCACGAGCTGGGCCGGCTGATAGAAGCCCATCGGCTGGCTGTTGAGGATGGCGGCGCAGAAGACGTCCGGGTAATGGCACTTGATCCAGGCGGAGGCATAGACGAGCAGCGCGAAGCTCGCCGCGTGGCTTTCGGGAAAGCCGTATTCGCCGAAGCCCTCGATCTGGCTGAAGCAGCTTTCGGCGAAGTCGCGCGTCATAGCCGCGGCGGGTCATGCCGTTGATGAATTTGTCGCGAAACAGATGCACATTGCCGTTGTGGCGGAAGGTCGCCATGGCGCGCCGCAGGCCGTCCGCCTCGTCGGGCGTGAACTTCGGCGGCCGTGATGGCGATCTGCATCGCCTGTTCCTGGAACAGCGGCACGCCCAGCGTTCGTTTCAGGACCTCCTCCAGTTCGTCGGCGGGGCCATGCGCGGGATCGGGCGAGGGATAGTGATTCTTTCTCGATTCCGTCGCGCCGGCGCAGATAGGGATGCACCATGTCGCCCTGGATCGGGCCCGGGCGCACGATCGCGACTTCGATGACGAGATCGTAGAAGCATCTGCGGCTTCAGTCGCGGCAGCATCGACATCTGCGCGCGGCTCTCGACCTGGAACACGCCGACCGGAGTCGGCGCGCGACAGCATCTCGTAGACCGCCTCGTCCTCCTGCGGGCAGCGTGGCGAGCGAATAGCTCCTTGCCGTAATGAGCTTTCAGAAGATCGAGCCCGCGCCGCAGGCAGCTCAGCATGCCGAGCGCGAGCACATCGACCTTCATCAGCCCGAGCGTGTCGATGTCGTCCTTGTCCCATTCGATGAAGGTGCGCTCGTCCATGGCGGCGTTGCCGATCGGCACGGTCTCGTCGAGCCGCTCGCGCGTGAGCACGAAGCCGCCGACATGCTGGGAGAGGTGGCGCGGAAAGCCGATCAGCTCGTTGGCGAGCTCGACGGCCTGCCGGATCGCCGGATTGGCCGGATCGAGCCCGGCCTGGCGGATGTGATTGTCGGGCAGGCCGTCGCCATAGCCCCACACCGTCTTGGCGAGCGCGGCGGTCACGTCCGGCGTCAGCCCCAGCGCCTTGCCGACCTCGCGGATGGCGCGGCGCGAGCGATAGTGGATGACGGTCGCGCAGATGGCCGCGCGGTCGCGGCCGTAGCGCTTGTAGATATACTGGATCACCTCCTCGCGCCGCTCGTGCTCGAAATCGACGTCGATGTCGGGCGGCTCGTCGCGGTTTTCGGAGATGAAGCGGGCGAACAGCAGCTTCGCTCTTGGTTCGGATTGACCTCGGTGATGCCGAGGCAAAAGCAGACCGCGCTGTTCGCCGCCGAGCCGCGCCCCTGGCAGAGAATGTCCTGCGCTGCGCGCATAGGCGACGACGTCGTGAACGGTGAGGAAATAGCGCGCGTAGTCGAGCTTGGCGATGAGCGCGAGTTCCTCGTCGAGCCGTCTTGGTGACATCGTCGGGAATCCCGTCCGGATAGTGATGCTTGCGGATAGCGCCGCTTGCGCGCCTTGCCCAGGTCAGATCCTCGAGATGCTGCTGCGCCGTCTTGCCGGGCGGCACCGGCTCGTCGGGATATTCGTATTTGAGTTCGTCGAGCGAAAAGCGGCAGGCGTTGGCAATCTTCACGCGTGCGCGCGATCGCGTCGGGAAAGTCCGGCAAACAGCCGCGCCATCTCCGCCGGCGGCTTGAGATGACGCTCGGCATTGGCCGCGAGCCGGAAGCCGGCTTCGGCGATCGTGCATTTCTCGCGGATGCAGGTGAGGACGTCGGCGAGCGGCCGGCGCTCCGGCGCGTGATAATGCACGTCGTTGACGGCGACGAGCGGTGCGCCCGTGCGCGCGCCGAGTTCGTCGAGCAGGCCGAGGCGGCGCGGCTCGTCGCCGCGATAGCGATGGACGCCGGCGAGAAAGGTGCGGCCCGGCGCCGCGCGCGCGAGCGCGCGCAAGCCGTTCGGTGAAAACCGGCGACAGTTCCTCCGGCGGCAGCACGATCAGCATCTGGCCTTCGCTCGCCGCAAGAATGTCCTCGAAGGTGAGATGGCATTCGCCCTTTCTTTCGCCTTGCGATTGCCGTCGGTCAGCAGCCGGCAGAGCCGTCCATAGGCCGCGCGATCGGTCGGATAGGCGATGGCCTCGAAGCCATCGATCGTGACGAGGCGCGTGCCGACGAGAAGCTTGATCGCTTTGCGTCTTTTTCCATTCGTCATAGGCGCGCACGACGCCGGCAAAACTGTTGCGGTCGGCGATGCCGATGGCGGCAAGGCCGAGCTCATCGGCGGTCGCCACCATTTCCTGCGGGATGCGAGGCGCCGCGCAGGAAGGAGAAATTGGTGGTGACGGCGAGCTCGGCATAGGCGGTCATGCGCTCGTGCTCCTCACGCAAACAGCCCGTGCACGAACCAGCGCGGCGCGTCGGTCTCGCGCTCGTAAAGTCCTTCGCGGTAGAGCCAGAAGCGGCGGCCGGCGTCGTCCTCCACGAGGTAATAGTCGCGCGTCGGCTGCTGCGTCGATGCGCCACCATTCGCTGGCGATGCGCTCCGGTCCCTGCGCGTGGGCGACGTCATGCATCGCGCCGCGCCAGCGGAAGCGCTGCGGCGGACCTTCGGGAACGAGCGCGATGCACATCGGCCGGCTCCGCGTGCGGCAGCAGGAACAGGGGGCGCGGCCGCGTCTGCGTCTGTGCCGGCCAGGCCGGGTCGCGTCGGCGGCGGCACAGGCCATCTCGGCGCGTTCGGGGAGATGGCTTGCGACCGGCTTGAGCTGCCGCACGCTGCGCGGGCCGAGCCGCTGCTGCAGGCGGTCGATGAGCGCGGCGCAGCGTTCCGCGTCGCTGGCCGTCGGCAGCGGAGTCAAGGTCGGTCTGCTGCGGCTCGATGCGTTCGGCGACGGTGACGGCGAGGCCGAGCGCCTCGAAGCCGAAGCCGGCATCGACTCGCTCTCGGCGATGCGTTCGAGCTTGAGGTCGATCAGACGCGCGACATGCGCGGGGTCGCGCGTCGGCATGGTGAGGCCGATGTCGATCGTCGTCACCTCGCCATCGACGCGATAGAGCGCGAGCCGCAAGGCGCGCGCGCCGACGCCGTCGCGCACGAGCGCATGCGACGAGATCCTTCATCAGGCGGGTCGCGACCGCGACGATGGCCTCCTGGCGTGACGATCGGCTCCATGCAGATAGCGCAGGCTGTGATAGACCGGCGGCGGCGCGATCAGGGCGAAGCGGCTCGGCCGCGCGGCCGAGCGCCTGGTCGAGGCGCTGTCAGCAGTTCGGCTCTCGAAGCGCGCCGCGAACGGCGCGCGCGGCTTGTCGATGAGCGATGCCGATGCGCTTGAAGCCGAGCCGCCGCAGCGTCGTGCGCGTATCGGGCGACAGCCGCAGCGCTTCGATCGGCAAGGGCGCAAGCGCTTCGGCTTCCTGTCCGGACGGCAGGATCGCGACGCGCGGGATGAAAGCGCGACAGCGCCCAGGCCGCGCCGGCGGTATCGGCGATGGCGAGCCGCGCCGGCAGGCCGAAACGATCGAGCCGCTGCGACGAGATCGGCGAGCAGTGTCTCCTCGCCGCCGAAGAGATGCGCGGCGCCGGTGACATCGAGGAAGAATCCGTCGGCGCCGTTTTCGCTCGCCCCAGGGCGAGACCGTGGGCGTATAGCGCGTCGCCCACAGCGCCAGGCGGCGCAGCGCGGCATCGTCGGCGGCCGGATCGGCGGGGCGCACCTGCAGCGTCGTCGGCTTTCGCGCGCGCATCGGCGAGCTGATCGCCGACCGCGAGCCCTTCCGCTCTCGGCCGCTTCGTTCAGCGCGGCGATGCGCGGCCCGCCGGAGGCCTCGACGGTGAGGACGAACGGCCGTTCGGGATCAACCGGCGTGCGCGTGAGTGCGTGGGCGTGGATTGCGCGCCTGGGCTGCGAGAAAGCGCAGGATCGGCCAGCGCGGCAGCCAGACTGAAACGATGCGCGGCATGATCGAACTCCACTAACCATTCGCCCGGTCGTCCGTTGCGGCAGCGCTCGAGCTTGAGCTGCCAGCGCCAGCGCGCGATGAGGCCGAAGCGGTCGCGCGCGGCCTCGGCCGCGCCGATGCGCCAGCGCGTCGCCGCGACGCTCGCTCCGATGCCGCGGCGGGCGCAGCAGCAGAAGGAGGCGTCCGGTTCGCCGGCCGCGAGATGCAGCCGCTGGCTGGCTCTGAGATCGAGCTTGTCCGATCGCGCCCGCGACGGCGGCAGGCACGGCCGAGCGCAACGCCTCCTCCATCGCCCAGAGCGCCTGCGTGTCGTTTGGGGTCTCGACCAGGATCAGGCGGGCCGGATCGAGGCCGAGGCTGTTGAGGCCATGGCCATGAGGACGGCCAAAGGTGGCGAGCCCGCAGGGCGAGGTGACGAGCAGGAGCGGCGCGCCTGGACGGATCCGGCTCAGCAGCGCCGCCACGAAGCCGAAGGCCGCCGGCATGTCGCCCTTGGCCTCCGGCACGACCTCGTGCAGGGCGCCCCGGCGAGGCCGCCTTGCGGCAGGTGGCCATCGATGGCCGGCAGGCCGAAGGGCAGGGGGCATGCCTCGGCGGCGACGCCCTGCTGTGCCAGCAGGCGGCGTAATTCGTAAACGATTTCAGTACGATGGCTGCTGATCTGAGGGGCCATGCTGGCAGTCTGCGATTGAGCTCGGGTTGCGGGCTCAATCTAGAACAAATAGAGAACATTTTCAAAGTACCCAGGGTTGAAAAATTCCGGCGGGGCAGCAAATTGCGGTAGCGGCGCACAAAGGACCTATTTTACTCCAAGGAAAAATTTCCTTGTCAGCCCAAGCGGCTGTGCGGCATGTCCGTCACATAGTTGCCGCTCATCTCAGTTTTCATGGCGGCTCCCTCGTTCGGGGGACGCAGTGCCTGATCAATTGCAATAAGGCTCCGGCCAGTCCTAACGACCAACCAAGACGACCATTCATCGTTGGCTGAACCACCCATACAAATGAGCGCAACAATGACCCACAAGGGCGAATGTTTCTGCGGTGCCGTTCAAATCGAGGTCTCGGGCGAGCCGGAAGGCATGGGCTATTGCCACTGCCGCTCATGCCGCTCGTGGTCGGGCGGTCCCGTCAACGCTTTCACGCTTTGGAAGCCGGCGGCGGTCCGGGTCGCGGCCGGTGCCGAGCACATTGGCACGTTCAAGAAGACGCCGATAAGCGAGCGGCAATACTGTAAAAAATGCGGTGGGCATCTCTTGACCAACCATCCGACGCTCGGATTGGTCGATGTGTTCGCCGCAACGCTGCCGACGCTGACGTTCAAGCCCGGTGTGCACGTCAACTACGTCGAGACGGTGCTGCCGATGCGCGATGGCCTGCCGAAGCTCAAGGACTTTCCCGCCGAACTCGGGGGATCTGGCGAGAGCGTGGCGGAGTAATGAGTTCGCCAATCCTGTCCTGCGGAGGCCGTCAGTCCCGCCTGGCAGCGCGCATGGCATGCGCAACGCAGAGCGGCTCGCCTGCCTGGTCGCTGTATCCCAGCGCTTGGCGCGCGTGGCTGCAATGCAGGCGGCGCCAGGCTGCGTTGAGGCGACGGCCACGGCGGACGATCCAAGAGATCGAGCGCAAAGAAGCGAAGTCTTGACGCTGCGAGCCAGCCGGGCCCGTCTGCAAGAGCGAGACGGGCCGAGCTGTTCTGGCGATCAGAAAATCTTGGCGGCGCTCACCAGCGTGATCCAGACGCCCCAGGCGAGCGGAATGCCGACGAAGGCCCAGAACAGCGCGGCCTGCAGCGTCGAGCCCACCGTTGCCGATGCCGTACGAGCCTGCCACTCCGCGTGGCTGGCTTCTTTCCGCCTGCAGCTTGGCGACGTCCTCTTCGGGCTCATGTGCCACTTCGAATTGACCGGCTTGATCAGAGCAGTTGCAGATCAATCCGACGACCAGCATCCCGCACAGGATGTACATGGTGGAATTATAGAGCTGATCGCGCGGCACGCCGGCGGCAAGCTGGATCTCGCGGATGTAGTTGACCACCACCGGGCCGATGATGCCGGCGGTCGACCACGCGGTCAGCAGTCGCCCGTGGATGGCGCCGACGAACTGCGTGCCGAACATGTCGGCCAGATAAGCCGGCACGGTCGCGAAACCGCCGCCGTACATCGACAGGATGATGCAGAAGGCACCGACGAACAGCAACTTCGAGCCCATGTCCGCCGCGGTCGGCGCCAACGCATAGAGCGCGATGCCGAGCAGGAAGAACGTGAAATAGGTGTTCTTGCGGCCGATGTAGTCCGACAGCGAGGCCCAGAAGAAGCGGCCGCCGATGTTGAACAGCGACAGGAGACCGGTGAAGCCGGCCGCGATCGCCGCGATCGCGACCCGCTGCTCGCCCGTGAGCTCGGCAAACTTGACGCCGGGCTGGCCGATCAGGGAGCCGGCGAAAATCTCCTGCAGCATCGGCGACGCCATGCCGATCACGCCGATGCCGGCCGACACGTTCATGCACAGCACGATCCAGATCATCCAGAACTGCGGCGTCTTGTGCGCGTCCTTGAGATGCACGTTGTGCTGCGAGATCATCGCATTCGCCTTGGCCGCTGGCGTCCAGCCCTCGGGCCGCCAGCCGACCGGCGGCATGCCGATAGCGGAACGCGCCGATCATCATGAAGCCGAAGTAGATCGCGCCCATGGCGAGGAACGTCTCCCAGGCGCCGACCGAGGTCGCGGTCTTGAAGTAATTCATCAGCAGGTCCGCGAGCGGCGCGCCGATCATCGCGCCGCCGCCGAAGCCCATGATGGCCATGCCGGTCGCCATGCCGCGCCGGTCCGGGAACCATTTCACCAGCGTCGACACCGGCGAGATGTAGCCGAGGCCGAGACCGACGCCGCCGATGCACGCCGGAGCCGAGCCAGAGCAGCCAGAGCTGATGCAGGTAGATGCCGAGCGCGCCGAGCAGGAGCCCGCCGCACCAGCACAGCGCCGAAACGACACCGGCCTTGCGCGGGCCGGCGCGTTCCAGCCAGCCGCCCCAGATCGCCGCCGAGACGCCGAGCAGCACGAAGAACAGCGTGTACATCCAGCCCATGCTGGCGACGCGCCAGTCGCAGGTCGTGGTGAACAGCTCCTGCAGCAGCGTCATGTCGGGACAGGCCTTCGACTGCGTGACGCCGAGCGCGCGCGACAGCGGCAGCCAGAACACGCTGAAGCCGTAGGCCATGCCGATGCACAGATGGATGCAGAGCGCGGCCGGCGGCACCAGCCAGCGATTGAAGCCGGCCTTGGCGATGATGCGTTCGCGATCGAGTAGACCTGCCGGCGCCCCGACGAGGTCGCCGGCCTCCTTCATGGTCGTCATGAGCATTACCCTCCGTTTGGCAGCCCCTTTTTGCGGGTCTGGTTGTGCGTTCAGTCGATTGGATCCTCGCGTCCTTCAGTTGCTCGACCGCCTGGCGCACGAGCGGATCGAGGCCGGCGCCGCCAGCCTCGAGATGCGCGAAGATGGCGAGCCGCATGCGCGGATCCCAGAATTTCTCCAGATGATTGGCGATGCCGGCGGCGGCCTGCGCTTCGCCCTGACTCGCGAAGAACTTGCCGATCTGGTTGGCCATGTAGACGAGCTTGTCAGGCGACATGAGCGACATGGCCGCGTCCTCGTTATGATGCGTTGCGGA
Source organism: uncultured Alphaproteobacteria bacterium (assembly GCA_963745515.1). Taxonomy (GTDB): domain Bacteria; phylum Pseudomonadota; class Alphaproteobacteria; order Rhizobiales; family Xanthobacteraceae; genus VAZQ01. Next base: position 226,133 of record CAVUXO010000001.1, on the reverse strand, counting down.
TGGGTGAAGACCTCGAAGCCGTCCTGGCGCGCGACCGCGACCAGCGTGATGCCGGCGGCTTTGCGCGGTGCGCACCGCCAGCGCGGTCGGGGCCGAGACGGCGACGATGACGGGCGCGCCGATCGCGGCCGCCTTCTGCACCATCTCGACCGAGACGCGGCTGGTCAACAGGACAAGGCCGGTGTGCGCCGAAATGCCGCTGCGCGCGAGCGCGCCGGCGAGCTTGTCGAGCGCGTTGTGGCGGCCGACGTCCTCGCGCACCGCAATGAGACCAGCGTCGCCTTTGCCAGAACGCGGCGGCGTGAACCGCGCGGGTCTGGCGATTGAGCGCCTGACGCGATGCCAGCGAATCGAGCGCGCGCATGATGTCGGTCGGCGTCACGGTGAGCGCCGTCGCGCGACGCGCCGGCCTGGGCGCATCGCTTCGGCCAGACTTTCGATGCCGCAAAGCCCGCAGCCGGTCGGGCCGGCCATATGCCGCCGGCGCTCGTCGAGCGCATCGGCAGCGCGGGTCGGCGAGCCACATGCGCAGCTCGATGCCGATCGCTCCCTCGACGATCTCGAGCCGGTCGGATTTCCTCGGGCGAGCCGACGATGCCTTCGGTCAGGCTGAAGCCGATCGCGAAATCCTCGAGATCCTGCGGCGTCGCCATCATCACCGCGTAGGTGCCGCCGTTATAGGTGAACGCGACGGCGGTCTCCTCCGGGATCACGCGCTCGCCCGCTGCCGCGCCGTGAGCGCGCCAGCTGCGGCAGGTGACCGAGGTGAGGGGCGGACGCCACGGCTACTCCGCGGCCTCGACCACCGTCGCGATGCGACGGCTCTTGTGCGCGAGCTCCTCATATTGCTGCTGCCACTCCGACTGGGCCGTTCGACGGCGAGACCTGCACCGCCGTCACCTTGTATTCCGGACAGTTCGTCGCCCAGTCGGAAAAGTCCGTGGTGATGACGTTGGCCTGCGTGTCCGGGATGATGGAACGTCGTGTAGACGACGCCCGGCGCCACGCGATCGGTGATCAGCGCGCGCAGCGTCGTCTCGCCGGCGCGGCTCGCAAGCTTCACCCAGTCGCCGTCGCGAATGCCGCGCTGCTCGGCGTCGTGCGGATGGATTTCGAGCCGGTCCTCGCCGTGCCACACGACATTGTCGGTGCGCCGCGTCTGCGCGCCGACATTGTACTGCGACAGGATGCGGCCGGTGGTGAGCAGCAGCGGGAAGCGCGGGCCGGTCCGCTCGTCGGTCGCCACATATTCGGTGACGATGAACTTGCCCTTGCCGCGCACGAAGCCGTCGATATGCATGATCGGCGTGCCTTCCGGCGCCTTCTCGTTGCAGGGCCACTGCACCGAGCCGACCTCGTCGAGCTTCTCGAAGGAGACGCCGGCGAAGCTCGGCGTCATCTTCGCGATCTCGTCCATGATCTCGGACGGATGGCGATAGTGCATCTCGAAGCCCATCGCCTGGGCCAGCTCCCGCGTGATTTCCCAATCGGCGTAGCCGTTGCGCGGCGCCATCACCTTGCGCACCCGCTGGATGCGGCGCTCGGCATTGGTGAAGGTGCCGTCCTTCTCCAGGAAGGTCGAGCCCGGCAGGAAGACATGCGCGTAGTTGGCGGTCTCGTTGAGGAACAGGTCCTGCACGACGACGCATTCCATCGCGGCGAGGCCGGCGGCGACATGCTTGGTGTCGGGATCGGACTGCAGGATGTCCTCGCCCTGGATGTAGATGCCCTTGAACGTGCCGTCGACGGCGGCATCGAGCATGTTGGGGATGCGCAGGCCCGGTTCGTTGTCGAGCGTCACGCCCCACAGCGTCTCGAACATCTCGCGCGTCGGCGTCGCCGGAGATGTGGCGATAGCCCGACAGCTCGTGCGGGAACGAGCCCATGTCGCACGAGCCCTGCACATTGTTCTGGCCGCGCAGCGGGTTCACGCCGACGCCGGGCCGGCCGATATTGCCGGTCACCATGGCGAGATTGGCGATCGCCATCACCGTGGTCGAGCCCTGGCTGTGCTCGGTGACGCCGAGACCGTAATAGATCGCGCCATTGCCGCCGGTGGCATAGAGCCGCGCCGCGCCGCGGATCGTCTCGGCGGGCACGCCGGAGACTTTCGCCACCGCTTCCGGGCTGTTGCGCGGCTTCGCGACGAAAGCCGCCCAGTCCTGGAATTCGTCCATCTCGCAGCGCTCGCGAACGAAGGCTTCGTTCGACCAGACCTTCGGTGACGATGACATGGGCCAGCGCGGTCAGCACCGCGACATTGGTGCCGGGCTGCAGCGGCAGATGATAGTCGCGGCCTCGACATGCGGCGTGCGCACCAGATCGATGCGGCGCGGATCGATGACGATCAGCTTGGCGCCCTGGCGCAGCCGCTTCTTCAGCCGCGAGGCGAACACCGGATGGGCGTCGGTCGGATTGGCGCCGATCATGATCGACGACGTCGGTCTGCTCGACCGAATCGAAATCCTGCGTGCCGGCCGAGGTGCCGAAGGTCTGGCTCAGGCCGTAGCCGGTCGGCGAATGGCAGACGCGCGCGCAGGTATCGACATTGTTGTTGCCGAAACCGGCGCGGACCAGCTTCTGGACGAGGTAGGTCTCCTCGTTGGTGCAGCGCGAGGAGGTGATGCCGCCGATCGAGATGCGTGCCGTAGGTCGCCTGGATGCGCTTGAACTCGGTGGCGGCGTACGGAATCGCCTCGTCCCAGGTCACTTCGCGCCACGGATCGGTGATCTTGTCGCGGATCATCGGCTTCAGGATGCGGTCCTGGTGGGTGGCATAGCCCCAGGCGAAGCGGCCCTTGACGCAGGAATGGCCGTGGTTGGCCTTGCCGTCCTTGTAGGGCACCATGCGCACGACCTCGTCGCCGTGCATCTCGGCCTTGAACGAGCAGCCGACGCCGCAATAGGCGCAGGTCGTGACGACCGAGTGCTCGGGCTGTGCCGATCTCGATGCACCGACTTCTCGATCAGCGTCGCGGTCGGGCAGGCCTGCACGCAGGCGCCGCAGGACACGCATTCCGAAGTCGATGAAGCTCTCGTCCATGCCGGGCGAAACGCCGATGTCGAAGCCGCGGCCCTCGATGGTCAGCGCGAAGGTGCCCTGCACCTCCTCGCAGGCGCGCACGCAGCGCGAGCAGACGATGCACTTCGCCGGATCGTAGGTGAAATAGGGATTGGATCTCGTCCTTAGCGCCGCCGGCTTGGCGGGTGGTTGGCGCCGTCGTAGCCGTAGCGCACCTCGCGCAGGCCGACCGCGCCCGCCATGTCCTGCAACTCGCAGTCGCCGTTGGCCGCGCAGGTCAGGCAATCGAGCGGATGGTCGGAGATGTAAAGCTCCATCACGCCGCGGCGCAGCCGCTTGAGCCGGTCGGTCTGCGTGTGCACCACCATGCCGGGCGCGACCGGCGTCGTGCAGGAGGCGGGCGTGCCGGCGCGGCCCTCGATCTCGACCAGGCAGAGCCGGCAGGAGCCGAACGCGTCGAGCATGTCGGTGGCGCAGAGCTTCGGGATCTTGGTGCCGAGCTCCATCGCGGCGCGCATGATCGAGGTGCCTTCGCGGCACCGCTGACGCTCTGGCCGTCGATGGTCAGCGTGACCGTCGTTTCCGCCTTCGAGCGCGGGGTGCCGTAGTCGATCTCGTGGACGAGCGACATGACGTTCTCCTTTATTCAGCGGCCTGCAGGCGAGCGGTTGGCGGGCGGCGCGAAATCCTCCGGGAAATGCGTGAGCGCGCTCATCACCGGATAGGGCGTGAAGCCGCCGAGCGCGCAGAGCGAGCCGAACTTCATCGTGTTGCAGAGGTCGGCGAGCAGCGCGATGTTCTCGGCGCGCTCGATCGCCGGCGAGATGCGTGTCGATCGTCTCGACGCCGCGCGTCGAGCCGATGCGGCAGGGCGTGCACTTGCCGCAGACTTCGATGGCGCAGAACTCCATCGCGAAGCGCGCCTGCTTCGCCATGTCGACGGTGTCGTCGAACACCACGATGCCGCCATGGCCGATCAGGCCGTCGCGCGCGGCGAAGGCCTCGTAGTCGAACGGCGTGTCGAACAGCGCGCGCGGGAAATAGGCGCCGAGCGGCCCGCCGACCTGCACCGCCTTCACCGGCCGGCCGGTCGCGGTGCCGCCGCCGATGTCGTCGACGATCTCGCCGAGCGTCAGGCCGAAGGCGGTCTCGAACAGGCCGCCATGCTTGACGTTGCCGGCGAGCTGGATCGGCATGGTGCCGCGCGAGCGGCCCATGCCGAAGCTCGGCATAGGCCTCGGCGCCCTTCGGCCAGGATGAACGGCACCGAGGCGAGCGAGAGCACGTTGTTGATCACCGTCGGCTTGCCGAACAGGCCCTTGTGCGCCGGCAGCGGCGGCTTGGCGCGCACCAGGCCGCGCTTGCCTTCGAGGCTTTCGAGCAGCGAGGTCTCCTCGCCGCAGACATAGGCGCCGGCGCCGACGCGCACCTCCAGGTCGAAGGCATGGGCCGAGCCGAGCACGTTGGCGCCGAGCACGCCGCCGCGCGGCGCGACGATCGCAGCCTTCATGGTCGCGATCGGCATGCGGATATTCCGAGCGGATATAGACGAAGCCCTTGGTCGCGCCGACGGCGATGCCGGCGATCGTCATGCCTTCGATCAGCACGAAGGGGTCGCCCTCCATGATCATGCGGTCGGCGAAGGTGCCGCTGTCGCCCTCGTCGGCGTTGCAGACGATGTATTTCTGCGGCGCCGCGGTGTCGGCGACGGTCTTCCACTTGATGCCGGTCGGGAAGCCGGCGCCGCCGCGGCCGCGCAGGCCGGACTCCGTCACCTGCTCGACGATGCCGGCGGAGCCGAGCGCCACTGCGTGCTCCAGGCCTTCGATAGCCGCCATGCGGCCTGTAGTCGTCGAGCGAGAGCGGATCGATGATGCCGCAGCGCGCGAAGGTCAGCCGCGTCTGGCGTGCCAGGAACGGGATGCTCCTCGGGCGGGCCGAGCGCGCTTGGGGTGCGCGCCGCCGGCGAGGAAGCCGGCGTCGAACAGGCTGGCGACGTCGGCCGGCTCGACCGGGCCATAGGCGATGCGGCCGTCGGCGGTCTCGACCTCGACCATCGGCTCGAGCCAATAGAGGCCGCGCGAGCCGGTGCGCACGATCTCGACCGCGATGCCGCGCGCCTGCGCCGTCGCGCGCGATCGCCTTCGCGACCTCGTCGGCGCCGAGCGCGAGCGCGCCGCGCATCGCGGGGGATGTAGATGCGCGGGTCATCGCGCGCCTCGGCGAGCGAGCGCGTCGAGCGCGTCGGCATCGAGCCGGCCGATCACCTCGCCGTCGAGCATCGCCGACGGCGAGCAGGCGCACAGGCCGAGGCAATAGACCGGCTCGAGCGTGACCGCCGTCGCGGCGTGGTCTCGCCGAAGCCGATGCCGAGCCGCTGCTCGACGCGTGCGCGGCGAGGTCGTCGCGCCCATCGCCTGGCAGGCTTCGGCGCGGCAGAGCTTCAGCACGTGGCGGCCGGCCGGCGTGCGGCGGAAATCGTGATAGAAGGTGACGACGCCGTGCACCTCGGCGCGCGAGAGGTTCAGCGCCTCGGCGATCAGCGGCACGGCCTCCTCCGGCACATGGCCGAACTCTTCCTGGATGCCGTGGAGGATCGGCAGCGTCGCACCCGGGCGGTCCGCATGCTGACGAATGATGTCGGTGGCCCGCTCGCTCGACCAGCTTTCGTACCTTTGCATGCTCGCTCTCGATCGATGTCTCCGCCATCGACCATGAGCGTGTTCGATTTAAAGGATCAATATCGCGGTTCCGTAGCCCGATCGAAGATGCCTATGAAGCACATAGGAGGGGGCTATAGACCAGCTATGGCCAGGTGCCACGTTAACGACTGCGCAAATCTTGAGGTCCGAAGACCCCATTTGGAAGAGCGACGGGTGCTCGTTCGCTTGTCGGCCAATCGTATAAATGACAACAATATTATGTGAATTGTGAGGGCGCCGCGCTGATCCCTCAGTCGACGGCGTCGATGCGAATGGACTCTTCAGGAGGCGCAATGAGACCCCGAGCGCGTGCGAGATTTCGCTGGAGGCAACATTGCATCATCATCGAACCGCAGCGCGATCTGACATCGTTGCGAAATAGCATGCTGCCGCCTCGTCCTGAGGAGGACGCAACCCGCTCTAGTGTGCAGAAGATTGTTTAGGCATTACTTTTTTTCGCGGCCTCAACCAATCGGTGGACGCGACTTTCCACCGATTGTCCTATCTGCTGTGCACACAATGGCAATGATCAACAAAACGGGGGAGAACATGGTCGAGCGGTGTGGGAATGGAATTGTATCACTGGTTTCTTCTGGGAATTATGGTGGCATTGACGCCTAGCTTGCTTGTGCTCGGCCTGTTGTTGGCGCGTTCCAATGATGCAGATCCCCACCACTCTGGCGACTGAAAGTTCGAATGACTGAATTGTATCGAGCGAATCATATTGCGGCTGCATGTCAGCGGCGCCGCCTGCCTTTGCGCTGGCTATCCCTCAATAGACGGGATCGCGCACTTTAAGGCCGGCGTCGATACGGATGATCTCGCCACTGATATAGGAGGCGAGGTCCGACGCCAGAAACGCCACCACATTCGCGACCTCGTCCACGCGCCCGGGTCGGCCGATCGGGAAGCGTTTATAGAGCTCGGGCCAGCGCTCCTTGCTGCCAAGCTCTTGCTCGGCGACCCGCTCCGCGCCGCGGCGGTGCCGGTCCGACATGATCGGTCCGGGATTGACGCCCACGATGCGAACGCCGTCGCGCATGCTCTCGCCGCCGAGGCACTGGGTGAACATCATCAAGGCGGCGTTGCCGCAGCACGTCGCAATGTATTTGGGCTCGGGCCGCTCGCCGGCCATGCCGATGATGTTGACGATGACGCCGCTCTTGCGCGCGGTCATGCGCGGCAGGATGCAGCGCGTGAGATCGATATAGCCGAAGATCTTCAGGTCCCAGCCATGCCGCCAGGCTTCCGGCGTCACGTCATAGAGCGAGCCGCGCGGCACCGCGCCCGCGTTGTTGACCAGGATATCGCAGTCGCCGGCCGCATCCGCGAGCGCCTGAATGTTCTCGTGGCGCGAGAGGTCGAGCACGTGCGTTGTGACCCGGACACCATGCCGCTCGCGAAGGTCGTCGGCCAGCTGCGCGAGCTTGTCGCCGTCCCTGGCAGTGAGCGCGAGATGGCAGCCTTCCTCCGCCAGCACGCGGGCGATCGCTTCGCCAATGCCTCGTGATGCACCGGTGATGAGCGCGGTGCGACCTTTCAGATTCAGTTGCATGAATTCCTCGACGCAGAATTCCAGATCGATGACGCGAGCGGCGATCTCACTCAGGCTTGATGCCGGCAGCCTTGAACTGGCGCGCCCAATGCTCGGTGTCATCGCGAATGAACTGCTTGAACTGCTCCGGCGTCATGTCGATCAGTTCCATCGTGTTGGTCTCGAACACCTTCAAGACTTCCGGCGTGGTGAGCAGGCGCGCCGTCTCGCTCCTGATCTTGTTGAAGATCGCCGGCGGAAGGTTCGCGGGTCCGAACAGGCCCCACCACGCCCCGGTCGAGAAGCCCGGCACGCCCGTTTCCGCGATGGTCGGAAGGTCGGGCCGCATCTTCGAGCGCTGCGGCCCCGCTGCCGCAATGATGTGCGCACCGCCGGTGCTGGCGTGACCGGTGGCACTGGCGAGGTTCGCGATCATCACCAGCACTTCCTCGCGCAACAGCGCCGTGTAGGCCGGCGTCGCGCCCCGATAGGGAATGTGCAGGATCTGCATTCCGGTCCGCTGGTTGAGGTCCTCCATGGCGACATGCGAGTAGGAGCCGTTGCCGAACGAGCCGTAGTTGAGCTGGCCCGGTTTGGATTTGACGTGGGCAACAAGCTCCTGGAACGAGCGGATCGGCGACTTGCCCGTGACCACCATCACCGGCGTTACCTGGCCGAGAAACAGGATCGGCATGAGATCATTGAGCGGATCGTAGCGCTTCTGATTGTGAAGCTGCGGCGAGGCCGTGATGCCGCCATTACTGGTCACCAGCAATGTGTGTCCGTCGGGCGGTGATTTGGCGACGGCATCGACGCCCAGCATCTCGTCCGCGCCGGGCTTGTTCTCGATGATGACCGACTTTCCCCACGATTGCGACAAGGCCTGCCCCATCACGCGCGCGAGAATGTCGGTGGTCGCGCCCGGATTGGTCGGAACGATGATCTTGATGGTCTGGCTCGGATACTGATCCTGCGCCGGGGCGGGGCTGTTGGCGAGGAGCAGCAAGGCGAGCGTGCCGAGCGTCTTGAGGCAGGTCTGCATGGCGTCCCTTGTGTTTTGTCTATTGTTCATCCGTCAATCTTGCACAGCCGTTCCTCGCGATCCATAGATCGGGCGCCAGCAGCGACTTTCGTGCTGCGCTGCAAAGAGAGTGCCTGTGATGGATCGGAAGCCTGCTTCGACTGCCCTCGACAACCTGACCGTGCTCGATCTCACGCGCGTGCGCTCCGGGCCGACTTGCGTGCGCCAGCTTGCCGACTGGGGCGCGAACGTCATCAAGATCGAGATGCCGGAGGAGGGCGGCACATCGACGCAGACCGACTTTTCGGCGCGTCATGAGCCGGATTTCCAGAACCTGCATCGCAACAAGCGGAGCATGACGCTCAACCTCAAGAGCGCCGAGGGTCTTGCGATCCTCAGGCGCCTCGTAGAACGCGCCGACATCATCGTTGAGAACTATCGGCCCGATGTGAAGCGGCGGTTGCGGATCGACTACGAGACGTTGAATGAGGTGAACCCGCGACTCATCTATGCGAGCATTTCCGGCTTCGGCCAGGACGGGCCCTACAGCGAGCGGCCCGGTGTCGATCAGATCGCGCAAGGGTTATCGGGCCTGATGTCGGTGACGGGCGAGCCGGGTCGTGGCCCGATGCGGGTCGGAACCGCGCTGGCAGATCTCTCCGCCGGTGTCTTCGCCGCCATGGGGATCCTGGTGGCGCTGCATGAGCGCGAGCGATCCGGCCGCGGCCAATGGGTGCAGACTTCGCTCCTGCAGGCGCAGATCTTCATGCTCGACTTCCAGGCCGCGCGTTATCTCATGGCTGGCGAGGTGGCGGGGCAGGCGGGCAACAATCATCCGACCGGAGCGCCCACCGGGGTTTTCCGCACCAAGGACGGCTACGTGAATATCGCGCCCACGCCCGTCATGTGGCGCCGGTTCTGCAAGGCGATCGCGCGCGAGGACCTGATCGAGCATGAGCGCTACGCGACGCCGAAAAGCCGGCGCGAGAACCGCGATGCGCTCAATGCCCTGATCGGCGAGCTCACCGCAACGATGACGACCGACGCGCTCATCGAGCGGCTCAACGAGGGCGGCATTCCGTGCGGCCCGATCTATACGATCGATCAGACTTTCGCCGACCCGCAGGTGCAACACCTTGGCGTCGCCCAGGCAGTGCCATCATCCACGCTGGGAACGATCGAGCTCGTGGGCCAGCCGTTCACGCTCAGCCGCACGCCAAGCCGGATGGTGAGCGGCGCGCCCGAATTTGGCGAACAGACCGACGAGATTTTGCGCGAGATCGGCTACTCGCAACAGGAGATCGCGCAGTTCCGGCAAACCGGCGCGATCTAGGCTTGGTGATGAACGAAGTGCCCGTTCGAGATTGCGTCAGTGCCCGCTGAACACAAGAGTCTTGAACGGAAGCACCAGCGCCTGCAGCCGCAGTATCAAAGCGTGCACGAGGCCGAGCGCATCAACAACGTGAAGAACCGCGCGTCTGATGACGCCGGTGTCTTTTGCGACGATCGTGTCATGGTTGCTGGAATAGGCATTGGCGATGCAACTGCTGCCGGGCGTGACGTCGTCGATTCCACCTTTGTAGAGCGGCTCGAGAAACGCGAGAAGAGTGCCTGGACGTGTCACGTTCTGCAGATCGATCAACTGCTCGCCACCACGAAATTGGCCTGCGGCAATGTAGTCCTGTACGTCCGTGACTACCATCGGGATGACAGTAAAGGGCTTGGATACACACGTGACCTCCGCGATCATCCCGGTTTTCATGATCTGCGCTTCAATCTGCCCGAAGCCCGCCTGCAGGCTTCGCGTGCCGGCACCTTCAGGGATCAATATCCCGGCCGGCCGCATAAGCGGATTGACAATATCGCCCACACGCAGCGCGAACTGCTCCACTCGCCCGTTCACACCGGCCCGCACAACGGTTTTTTCCAGCTCGACTTCGGCCTGATTCAGTTGGGCTTCGGCGCTGGCCTTGGTGGCTGGGAGAAATGTCGAAAACCGCTCCTCGGCGTTCTGTTTTGCGGCAGTCACGGCATCGATAGTGCCCAACTGCCCCTGCGCACGGACCTCGAGCCGTTCGATCTCACGGAACGCCACGTTCCCTGGATTGCGCTTCTGCAGCTCTCGCTTGGTCTCCAGCTCATCCAGGGTCTGCTGGTGCTGACTCTTGGCCTCCTGGATCTGGCCTTCAGCCTTCGCGACGTCGGTCTTGGCCACAATCATTTCTGCGTCGGTTTCGGCAATCTTGCGGCGCGCAACCTCGACGGCAGCTTCCTGCTTCGAATTGTCCAGCCTGAAGATTGGCGCTCCTTGGGCGACCTTTTCGCTCAATCCAACGTAGATCTCGGCGACGCGCCCGTTTGTCTCTGGAAGTATCGGGACGGTTCTGAAGAAGAGCGTGACATTGGTCGTGGACGGGTGGTTGTAAAAGATGACCGTGATGAGGGACACGGTGAGGATCAGGCACGCCGTGATCCCCCACCTCAGCTCGAACCACACCGAGTAGAAGGTTATTTCCTTGCCAATCCGCCTTCCCTGGACGTATCGGCGAAAGAGATAGTCCGGAACAATTGTCAGCAAAGAGCAGAGCATGAGCTCAAGCATCGAGCGGCTCCTTTGGGCGTGCCCTTGCATGCCCTGGCTTCGTCGGCGGCCCAGACGGGCCCTCATCTTTCCTGGATGTCGCATCGGCCTCGAGCGAAGCTTCACCTTTTTCGTGAACCGGACTGGTGGGTGCAGCAGCCCCGGGCACCTCCTCGAGAGCGTCTTGGCTCGGCTCTATGCCAGCGATCTTCTCGGCGGATGTCGCGATCCGGGAAAGTGGCGTGCCAAAATCAGGCAGATCGATCATCGCCAGCAGCAGAGCGGCTATCCAGAAAATATGCATATGCGTAAACAGGGCAATGAGACATAAGACGGCGACAATCTCCATCTGCAGCTTATGGGTTCTATGCGCCATTCGCTCGGGCAAGGAATGCAGCCGCAAGAACAGAATGCCGAACATCAATACGGCGACCGCCAGAAAGACGGCCATGATCACCATGAGCCAGTCTGTTTCACCGGGAGCGGTTATGAACGACGGCAGATTGTGGGAGGCAGCGGGGTGGAGCGGCTCGGCCATACCGTCACTCCTGGCGTCCTTGTGTAAGAACCCAAGCCCCCACGCGTGGATATGCTGCGCGGATCTTTCACGCGCAATTCCAACTCTGCGTTTACGGTTGCTGTAATTCAACGATACAAAGGTTCAGCTACATGTCGATAAGTATGTGTTAGGGAAGTTCGCGGGAGCAATTTTGTTGCCTTGCGGCCTAGTCGTATTATTTTAGGAGCGCGCTGGCCCGAAGCCTGTTCTTGATTCTGACGCGCCGAAAAGTTGCTTCTATATGCCCGGCGAGGTTCGGCGGTTCGAGCGCGAGGATCGCCACTCTGCTTACTGTCCCAAGGCTTATTGTCCCAAGGCTTATTGTCCCAAGTCCTGGAACGGGGCATTCATTGCGAGACTGCCCGCAATCGAGGAGGTTCAAATGATCAGCCTCGACGATTTGAAGAGAACAATTCGCCGCAACAAGCTGCTTGGCATGTGGGCTGCCGAAAAATTGGGACTCGCAGGCGCGGACGCCGAGGGCTATTCAGACGCCCTTGCCGTGGGCACGGTCGATCCTGAGCGCAGCGACGTGTTCAGCAAAATTCGCAAGGATTTCGACGCGGCAGGCGTGGTTCAGTCGGACGAGCAGATCATGAATGTTATGAACGAGCTCCTTCTTCAAGCGGCGGACCAGACGCAAGCAACGCAGGGAGGCGGTCCCGACGCCGCGGCGGTCATGATCGCGCGCAATCTCACGCGATGAGCCGGACTTTCTGGCCTTTCCCCGGAGAAGACACCCACTTTGCGCTCAATGAAGCCATGCGCCAGCCGCGCATAGGGGGCGAGACGCAGCCGCGATCAGGGCGTAGATAGGGGGAGGAAAAGCGGGCTGCCGCGCTGCCGGTGCTCCATCAAAGGCAGAGCGTAAGACATTGACGTATCAGAAAAATATCTTCTCCGTCGCGCCGATGATGGACTGGACGGACCGGCATTGCCGGTTCTTCCATCGCCTGCTGACGCGCCGCGCGCTGCTCTACACCGAGATGATCACGACCGGCGCGGTGCATCCATGGCGACCGCGCGCGGCTGCTGGGCTTCGATCCGGCCGAGCATCCGGTGGCGCTGCAGCTCGGCGGCTGCGACCCGCGCGCGCTCGCCGAATGCGCGCGCGATCGGCGAGGACTTCGGCTATCGACGAGATCAACCTCAATGTCGGCTGCCCGTCGGACCGCGTGCAGGAGGGCCGCTTCGGCGCCTGCCTGATGGCGGAGCCGGCGCTGGTCGGCGACTGCGTCGCCGCCATGAAGGCGCGCGTGCGCGTGCCGGTCACCGTCAAGTGCCGCATCGGCATCGACGAGCAGGATCCCGAGGAGGCGCTCGACGCGCTCGACCGCGCGCGGTCGAGCAGCGCCGGCGTCGACGCGCTGATCGTGCATGCCCGCAAGGCCTGGCTCAAAGGGCTGTCGCCGCGCGAGAACCGCGACGTGCCGCCGCTCGACTATGACCGCGTCTATCGGCTCAAGGCCGCGCATCCGCGGCTTCCCATCGTGCTCAATGGCGGCATCGCCAGCGCTCGAGGAGGCGGCGGAGCATCTCGAGCATGTCGACGGCGTGATGATGGGGCGCGCCGCCTATCAGGAGCCGTGGCGGCTGCTGGCGGTCGACCGAGCATTGTTCGGCGAGCCCGCGCCGCTTCCGATGCCAAGGCCGCCGCCGCTGGCGCTCATTCCCTATATCGAGCGCGAGCTTGCGCGCGGCACGCGGCTGCATGCGATCACCCGCCATGTGCTCGGCCTGTTCCGCGGCGTGCCCGGCGCGCGCGCCTTCCGCCGGCATCTGGCGACCGAGGCCGTGAAAGCTTCGGCGCCGACGCCGAAACATTCCGCGATGCGCTTGCGCTGATCGACAGCAGGCAAGCTGCGCGCACAGACTGTCGACAGCTGTCGCAGCGTGAGCCGTGCACGACATGATTCTCGGTGTGCCGATCAGCGAACTCGTCTGGCTTGCGGCCGCGATCATCGTCGGCGGCATCGTCACCGGGCTTTCTGGCCGGCCTGTTCGGCATCGGTGGCGGCGCCATCATCGTGCCGGTGCTCTACGAGGTCTTCCGCGTGCTCGGCGTGTCCGGAAGAGGTCCGCATGCAGCTCTGCGATCGGCACCTCGCTCGCGATCATCGTGCCGACCAATATCCGCTCCTATCCTGGACGCATCGCGCCAGCGGCGCCGTTCTGACTGGACGTGGTGCGCGCATGGTCGCTGCCGGCGGTCATCGGCGTCGGCGTCGGCTCGCTGATCGCGGCGTTGGCGCCGGGCTCGGTGTTCAAGCTCGCTTTCGTGATCGTGATCGGGATCATTGCGCTGAAGCTTCTGCTCGGCGGCGACACCTGGCGCCTCGCCGATGATCTGCCGCGCCATCCGCTGGCATGGGGCTTACGGCTTCCTGGTCGGGCTTGCGGCGTCGCTGATGGGCGTCAGCGGCGGCTCGATCGTCCAACATGATCCTGACGCTCTACGGCAAGTCGATCCATCAAGCGGTCGCGACCTCGGCCGGGCTTGGCGTGCCGATCACGATCGCGGGCACGATCGGCTATATGCTCGCCGGGCTGCCGCATCAGGCGCTGATGCCGCCGCTCTCGATCGGCTTCGTGTCGCTGATCGGCTTTGCGCTGATGGCGCCGGTCTCGAGCCTGACCGCGCCCTATGGGGCGCGGCTCGCGCATGCGATGTCCAGACGCGCAGCTCGAGATCGCGTTCGGGCTTTTTCTGCTGACGGCGTGCGATGCGCTTCCTGGTCAGCCTCATCGCCGGATGAGCGCTCAGGGATAGGCCGCGCATCACCAGCTTGTCGCCGCGCACCTCCCAGCTCTCCAGCCGGTTGAGGAAGCTCATGCCGAGCAGGTTGGTGCGCAGCTGACCCGGCTGCGCGATCAGCGCCGGCACCGAGCGCTCGACGATGCCGCCGACCGCGATGCGGTCGAGCGTCACCGGCGCGGCGCGGGTGCGGCCGTTGGCGGTGTCGACGTTGACCGTGTAGGTCAGCACCTCGAGCGGCAGGCCCGCGGCCTTGGCGGCCTCCTGGGTCAGCACGACCGAGCTCGCGCCGGTGTCGAGCACCATGCTGACGCGCGCGCCGTTGATCTGCGCCGCGACCGAGAAATTGCCGCTGTCCGCCGCGCGCGATCTCGACCATGCGGCCGCGCGTCGCCGCATGGCCGGGCACCAGCTCGGCCAGCACGCGGTCGGCGACGTCGCGCAGCTCGAAGCGGTAGGTGTAGCCGACCGCCAGCAGCAGCGCGATCACGACCCAGATCATGCGCGGCTTCGAGCGCGCGCGAGAACCGCTCGCGGAACAGCGTCAGCACGAGCGCGCCGACGAAGACCGACCAGCACGATCTTGACCGTGAGCGAGACGAGGTCGAGGCTGTCTCAGTTCCGGCGGTGACCGCTCCGTCGTTCTTGGCGACGAGCAGGAACAGCACCGCAGCAAGGATCGCCAGCAGAATCCAGAGCAGGCGGCGCACGGCGTTATTCCTCAGGTCACGTGCGTTCGCGGCTGGCGCGGCAGGGCCGCGCGGCGCGCGCGCGGCAAGCTCGGCCATGATGCGGCGGCGCTCGTCCGCGCGTCAAGCTGATCCAGCCGCCGATCTCGGCGAGCGTGCGGCCGCAGCCGATGCAAAGCCCGGAGGCCGGCGTCGATGATGCACACCTTGTTGCAGGGCGATCTCGATGGCGGCCATGGCGGTCGGTCTCGGCCATCAGGCTCGGCGATGTTGCTGCGGCGAGGATAGGCGCCGCGATCGAAATGCAATCATGGTCGCGGTCGCTCACGAGCCTGCCCGAAACAGCCGCTTGCGCCAGTCGGGCTTGCGGGCAGCAGACGGCGGGGTTTCGGCTGGCACGTTGCGATTGCGGCTGGATCGGCGGAGCCGGCTCCGCGAGCGGGGCGAGCGCCGACATCACCCGCTCGCGGCGGGAAGGTGACGATCACCTCGGTGCCGATCCGCAGCTTCGACTTGAGCGTGAACGTGCCGCCGTGCAGGTCGACCAGGTTCTTGGCGATCGGCAGGCCGAGGCCGGCGCCCTGCTCGGCGGACTTGATCGAGTTCGAGCCCTGGCCGAACGAGGCGAGCACGATCGGGATCTCCTCCTCCGGAATGCCGGGGCCGGTGTCCTTGACGCTCAGATACTGGCCGCCCGATGCGGTCCAGCCGACCTTGAGCCAGATCTCGCCGCCCTGCGGCGTGAACTTGATCGCGTTGGACAGAAGGTTGAGGCAGATCTGGCGGATCGCGCGCTCGTCCGCCCACAGCCGCGGCATGTCGGCCTCGAACAGCTCGTGGATGACGAGGCCGCGGTTCTTGGCGCGCATCTGCAGCAGGTGGCTGCATTCGCCGACCACGCCGGCGAGCGACACCGGCTTCCTCGTTGAGCTCGTAGCGGCCGGCCTCGATGCGGGAGAGGTCGAGGATCTCGTTGATCAGGCCGAGCAGGTGCACGCCCGAATTATGGATGTCGCCGGAATAGTCCTTGTAGGCCGGCACGGCGTGCGGCCCGAAGATCTCCGTCTTCATCACCTCGGAGAAGCCGAGGATGGCGTTGAGCGGCGTGCGCAGCTCGTGGCTCATCTGCGCGAGGAAGCGCGACTTGGCGATGTTGGCGGCTTCGGCGCGGCGGCGCGCCTCGTCCGAGATCGCCTTCGAGGTCTCGAGCTCGCCGATCAGCGCGTCCTTCTCGGCGCGCGCCTCGAGCGTCGCCAGCGTGGTCGAATAGAGCCGGTGCGCGAGCAGGCAGAAATAGCCCTGCGCCGTGAGCGCCATGACGGCGAGGATGTAGTCGTGCAGCGTGCCGCGGAAGCGCGAAATCGAGCGACGACCGCCACCGTCACCGGCACGGTCGCGGCGAACATCGCGATCGGCACGCTCGACGGCCAGCATGCTCGACACCGCCACCACCAGCAGCATGACGAACAGCATGAAGGTGCCGGAGCCCTCCTGCGACGCCGACCGGATGGATCAGGATGAACATCCAGGCCAGCCCGAAGAAGCAGGTCGAGCATGATGAAGCGCAGGCGCCAGGCGCGGGCGTTGATGTCGCTTCTGCGGCTGCGGCAGGAACTGGCGGCACTTGGTGATGATGACGGCGTGGATGACCAGGACGGCGCTGGTCCAGGTGCCGGCGGTCACCGCCCCGGTCCAGAGGCTCGACAGGAAGCCGACCGTGCCGACCAGCAGCAGGATGACCAGCGAGGCGGACAGCCGGTTCTGCGCGAACTGGCGCAACAGCTCGTAGTCGAAGGCCGGCCGCGTGCCGGTGGTCGAGGTCAGCCGGTCGCGCGCCTCGCGCACCTGCTGCGCAGTCGCGCGCCGGCGCTTGGCCAACGATCCGTCCGGTGAAGCGGCGGAATCACGCTGTTCGTTGTGAACACTCATGAATTTGGTGCGTGCCCCGGAGTCCAGCGTGCCAAAATCTCGCAAATTCCTTAAGACCAAGCTTAAGAGCAGACTAATAACTCGGGTTAACGAATCCTTTCCGCGGCTAGTGCCCCGCAGTGTTGTCGGAGCTCAGATTCCGCGGGCGGGCGGTAGGCCAATGGAGCGCCTTGACCCTGGCCCGAGGCCTGTGGATCGTAGTGCCATTGGACGATGGGGCGGACATGAAGCTCTATGACGGAGGCCGGGCGCCCAACCCGCGGCGGGTGCGGATCTATCTCGCCGAGAAGGGAATCACGGTGCCGATCGAGCAGGTCGATCTCGGCGCGCTGCAGCAGAAGTCGGCAGACTTCACCGCCATCAACCCGGTCCAGCGGGTGCCGGCGCTGGTCCTCGACGACGGCACGCGTGATCGCCGAATTGATCGCGATCTGCCGCTATTTCGAGGCGCTCCATCCGGAGCCGCCGCTGTTCGGCGCTGGGCGCCAGGGCTATTGCGCGAGGTTGAGATGTGGAACCGGCGTCTGGAACTGCATCTGCTGTTTCCGATCGCGCACGTCTTTCGCAACACCCATCCGGCCATGAAGGAGATGGAGGTGCCGCAGGTGCCGGCCTGGGCCGAGGCCAACAAGCCGCGCATCATGGATTTCCTCGGCATCTTCGACCGCGAGCTCAAAGACCGGCCGTTCGCGGCGGGCGACCGCTACACCGTCGCCGACATCACCGGCCTGGTGGCGGTCGATTTCCTGAAGCCCGCCAAGCTCACGGTCCCGGACGACCTGCGCCAACGTGCGGCGCTGGCATGCCGCAGTCTCGGCACGACCGAGCGCGAGCGCCTGACATGCGACTGACGATCGTTGGCTCCGGCGATGCCTTCGGCTCCGGTGGCCGGTTCAACACCTGCTTCTGGGTCGAGACCAGCGAAGGCGACCCTGATGGTCGATTGCGGTGCGTCCTCGCCTGGTGGCGCTCAAGGCGCCGCGGGCTCGAGTTCGGCCGCGTCGACGGCGTCATCCTCTCGCACCTGCATGGCGATCATTTCGGCGGCTTGCCGTTCCTGCTGCTCGACGAGCAGTTCTTGCAGCGGCGCACGCGTCCGCTGCTGATCGCCGGCCCGCCCGGCGACGCGCGCGCGGCTCGAAGCGGCGCTGGAAGTGTTCTTTCCGAAGGCCGCCTCCAATCAATGGCGGTTTCCGCTTGAGATCATGGAGATCGAGCCCGGCCGGCCGGTCGAGGTGCTCGGACACAGCCGTGCTGACCACGGAGGTGGTGCATCAGTCGGGCGCGCCCTCGACGGCGCTGCGGGTCTCCGACGGGCAGAAGATCATTGCCTATTCGGGCGACACCGAATGGACCGACGCCTTGCTGCCAGTCGCCGACGGCGCCGACCTCTTCATCATCGAGTGCTACGGTTATGCGCGCTGCGTGCCCGGGCACCTGACCTGGGAGATTCTCAAGCCCCGGCTGCCTGATTTGCGCGCCAAGCGGATCATGGTCACGCACATGAATTCACGGATGCTCGAGCACCTGGACGAGGTGAGGGCGGCCGGCGTCGAGATTGCCGAGGATGGCGCGGTTACGGAGATTTGAGCTACGGATTCTGAAAACAAGTTACGTTGTTCAAGTGCGATCATTCTAGCTCATTTTTCTGCGGACCTGCTGGCGTGATAGACGGCCAGCAACTCGCTGACGAGAATGCCCTCGATTGTCATTCCTTCTATTCGGCCTTTCGTAATCGATGCGCCCGCCAGGTTGGCGTGCTCAATCTTGAGGCCCGAGAGGTTTACGTCGTGGAGCTTCCAGCCGGACAGGTTGGCATCTTCGAAGGTGGCACCGGACATGTTGACATTCGTGAACGAGCAACCTGCCAGATTCGTGTTACCGATTGTCGATCCCGACATGTTCACATCATCATAGACCGAGCCGGAGATGTCCGACTTGTGGACATTGAGGCAATCTTTGACGCCATGCACCTTCATGCTTGCATTCCCTATAAACGCATTTTGATGAGCGCGGTTGCGTCGATCGGAGCAATTCGTCAGAAATCCGGCTTATCCGCGTGCGGAACCTCGGAGTCCCTGTCGGCATAATATTCACGCCGGTTTTCGGCGCAGATCAGCTCCGTCCACGGACCCGTGGAGCGCCGATACGTGATGGTCGAGGTCCACGGCGTCGTGAACACGCCCTCATCCTCGACCGTGAAATGCAGCTGCAGCACCTTGCCCCGGTCGTTGGGGTCGTAGGGAGCACCGCCATAGCCGGGCGGCTCGAAATTCTCCTTGGCGATTGCGCTCGATCGCGTCCTTGGCCTTGTCGTAGTCGACGAGCCGATAGCGCTCCACCACGTGCAGCTTCTCGGTGAACGGCGTGCCGTACATGTCGACCATGGCAAACGGCCCGATCTTGATCCCGACAGTGTCGATCACCAGCGTGTCGCCTTCATAGTGGCCGACCGAATCGCCATACCAGGATGGCGTCACCTTGGCGGGATGCGGCTGGTTCATGCGCACGCGGCGGACTTCATTGCCGTGGCGGTAGACAAAAGTGATCTGGTCCGGCGTCTGGAACATCTGCATCAGGAAGTCCCAGAAGACATAGGGCACGCCGCCGGGCCAGCACTGGTTGCTGGGCGTCGGATAGACCGAGCCGGCGCAGCGACATCTCGCCGTGCTTCTTCACGATCTCGGCGGCGTGGGGCTTCAGGATCGGATTGGTGTAGTCGCCGATCAGCTGCTGGAAGTTGGCCACGCCATTGCGCGAGCGCGACGTGTTCAGCACCGGTCCCGGACCGGATGCCGGCGGCTCGAAGCCGGTGAGGAAGGGGTGGGCCCAGATGCCGGAGAAATCCGGGATGGATGCGGCAGCCTTGGTGCTGCTGCTCGTTGGCCGGTCCTCCGTCGGCGCGGTCTGGCCGAAGGCCGGTGACGCAATCGCTGTCAATGCGATCCATAGAAGGGCGTCGCACGGCCGCGCAGTCATGATCGTCTTCCTTTCGAAGCTCGCCAACCGCATCCGGATCTTGTCAGGATCTCTTCAGAAATCCGGCCTTTCCGCCGTTGGCACCGGATCGGCGTCGTAGCCGAAGTAGTTGATCTCGCCGGCGGCGCAGCGCCACTCCGTTAGCTTCGCCTCGACGCGCCGCGAGCGCTTCGTCACGCGCAGCGGCTGGATGAAGACTGCCGGGTCCTCCATCAGAACTTCAGTCTCGAGAAAGCGGCCGCCCTCGATCAGGCGATAGCGCTCGACCACGTGCAGCTTGTCGCTGTGCGGCGTGCGGAAATTGTCGACGAAGGTCTTGTCGTTGAGGCCGATGGTGTCGACCACCAGCGTGTCGCCTTCGTAGTGGCCGACCGACTCGCCATACCAGGAAGGCTTCACATTGGCCGAATGCGGCACGTTGAGATAGATGCGCCGCACATCATTGTCGTGCTGATGCATCATCCTGACCTGCTGAGCTGCCTGAAGGAAGAACAGCGGCTGCGCCGGCGTCAATATGAAACCCGGAACGCCGGTCGCCCAGCAACGCGCCGAGCGCGACCACATCGGCTTGCCGCCCAGCACTTCATCGTTGGTCTTTTTCAGCGAGTCCTTGGCAAACTGCGTCAGATTGGGATTGCTGATGTCAGCAATCCGAAACGTCGGCTGTCCGCCGACATTGTTGGGGACATAGCGGTGGGCAGGGTCTTGCTTGACCGGCTGTGGGCCGCCTGGCACGGCGGTCCACTCGGTGCCGACCGCGATCCATCCGATATCGGTGGCGGAAAAGTTCGGCGGGCTTCCCTGCGCCAGCGCGGGCGCAGCGCAACAGCAAACAAGGCCGGCCACCAGGCCGGCGACAAGGGAATGCGCATTTCGAAGTGGCATGGCTGGCTCCATCCGTGCGTTTTGTTGACGGCGTGCGTTTGCGATTTGGACGGTAGAAGTTGCGCGTCCGTCAGGGGCGCCGCACGCCAGCCACCGAAGCGATGTCGCGATGCGGCTCGCCGCAGACATAGTCCTCGAGCCGAACATCATTGCGCAGCGTGTAGACGAAGCGCGCCTGCCAATCGCGCGTGTAGTAGTCCGGATCGTGCACGTTGACGACGATCTCGAGCTCGGTCGGGCTGATCTTCCGGATCCGCTCGGTTGTCACCAGCTCGTCGGTGTGAGGCGCGCCGGTCGCATCGAGGTAGGTCTTCTCATTGAAGCCGAGCGTCTCGACCACCAGCGTATCGCCGTCCCACCGTCCGAACGCATGGCCATTGTAGAAAGGATAGGCGACCAGCTCCTCGTATTTCGGCGTGCGGCTTATCGAGCGTGACCACGCGGATCTGGTGATTGAGCTCGTGGATGACCGTGATCTGGCCGGGCGGCGCCTGGAAAATCTCGAACGGGTAGGGAGTCGCCAGGTTTCGCGACCGGCCCATCCGGGCGTGCAGTACTTGCGCGCGTCATCGGTGATCGAGCCGTCCTTGAGGCCGGCCATGTTCTTTTCATACGCCTCCTTGCCCTTGGCCGTGAGCGGCAGCTCGCCGCCACCGACAAGCTGGACCTTGGCGTTGTATTGAGTGGCCCAGTACGTGCCGGACATGTCCGGCGCTTTGCCTTGCCCGTACGCCGGCCCTGCCAGGATTGAGACCGCCAAAGCGGCCACCAAGGCTGGGCTCGAGCAAATACGACCGCAGAGATCGTTCATGAATGCCCTCCCTAGGCTCTGACATTTCTTTATCGAGTATTTTTACAAGTCTTCTTGTGGAGCGTTGACCTCCGATGTCGTTCGCTTCCGCCTCAAACGTCGGAATGCAACGTCATCGTCGAGTGTCAAAAACAAAATGTTGGCCGCGATGTGCCGGCTCGCCATCAGCAGGCGATGCCATTTCGAGTAATTCTAGCATTGCGGCGAAGAGAAAAAAATCGTTACGTCGGATGAATGTGGCCAGCAACAAGGATGTGATTAGACTATTCCGCGGTTGCAGGTCTGCTCGAGCTATGAGAGGCTTGCGTGTGGTTCGCTTCCGTCCGTGACTGGTATCCCGAGAATTTCGGAGAACGCCTGGAGAAGCCCCATGTTCCTGAAAGAATTTGGCCTGAAATCCCCTGATCTTGGCCTGAAATCACTTGGCCTCGCGAGCGTCGTCGCGGGTGCTGTTGCAATTCCTGCTGCGGCGCACCATTCCTTCGCTATGTTTGATGCTCTCAAGATCGTTCAGCTCGAGGGCACCGTCAAGGAATTCCAGTGGACGAACCCCCATGCCTGGATACTGCTGAACGTCAAGGATGAGCAGGGCCAGGTGCTGATGTGGGCCATTGAGATGAACGGCCCTACCGGCTTGGCGCGGCAAGGCTGGCTGCCGAAGACGCTCACGCCCGGGATGGCGATCAAGGCGCACATTCATCCGTTGCGCGACGGGAAGTCCGGCGGCCAGTTTCTGGCAGTCACGCTCCCCGACGGCAAGGTGATGGGCAATCCGACCGGCCGTCCCGCCAACGCGCCTAATGACTGACGCGTCCAGCGGCTGAGTTAGGACGCGCGCAGGCTCGACGTGCCTGCGCACGCCGGACCTTTTTCATATTTATCACTTTTATTTATCGCTCAGAAATCCGGCTTGCTCGCCGTCGGGATGCCGGCATTCTGATCGTTGTGGAATCCAAACCTGTTCTCGGCGCAGGCAATTTCCGGCCATTCGCCGCGGTCGCGCAGATAGATCATCGACGCGGTCCAGGGCGTCGTGAAGGCGCCTGCGTCCTCGATCGTGAAATCGACCTGCAGGTATTTGTCCTTGTAGTTGGGATTCATGGGCCCGCCCGGGCGCCAGTTCTCCTTGGCGCCGCGCTGCAGCACGTCTTTCACCTGCTCGTAGTCACGCAGCCGATAGCGCTCTACCACGTGCAGCTTGTCGGTGTAGGGCGTGCCGAACAGGTCGATCATGGCGTACGGATGATCGGTCCTGACCCCGATGGTGTCGATCACCAGCGTGTCGCCCTCGTAGTGGCCGACCGCATCGCCGTGCCAGGATGGCGTAACCTTGGCGGGATGCTGCTGGTTCAGGCGCACCCAGCGCACTTCATGGTCCTCGCTGAACAGCATCACAATCCGGTCCGGCAGCTGCAGCATCGACATGGCCATATGCTTGAACAGGAACGGCACGGGTTGCGGCCAGCACTGGTTGCCCGGGCTCGGATAGGTCACGCCGGCCAACGACAACTCGCCCTTCTTCCTCACCACGTCCGCTGCCCAGGGCTGCAGGATTGCGTTCGTGTAATCACCGACGAGCTGGCCGTAGTTGCTCACCCCGGTATCCGGTCGTGCGCGACCTGTTGGTGACCGGGCCCGGACCCGACGCCGGCGGTATGAGCCAGGGAAGGGAGCCGTGCCGCCATACGCCGGAGAAATCCGGAACGGATGCGACTCCTGGCGCGGCAGTTTGGGTTGGAGGAACCGCAGACGCTGCCGTTTGTCCGAAAACGGGGTTTGCGACCGCCGCCACCAAAGTCACTAACAAAAGTAACAAAAGGAAGTCCCGCTGCATTGCCATGGCAACCTCCCTTTCAGGTTCGCCTATCGCCAGCTGGGTATGGATGCACTCTATACCAAGGGCAGCCATGGCGCGAGGTACGCCGGGGCTGTGTGGTCCTGATTTGTGCCACAACAGTGAGAGCCTCTGCGTGGCGCGCATCCCGGCCGCGTGCTAGCGTCTGCGCCAACCCGGCCGTCCGAACGCCGGCTCAACTGGGAGGACTGCATGAAAACCTTGATCGCTGGTCTTTTGTTTGCGTCGACGCTGGTCGCGACGAGCGCGGTCGCGCAACCGGCACCGTTCAACGACGTCGGTGTGACCATGGGGCATTGGCACTTGGCTTCGAAGGACGTGGAGGCCAACAAGAAGATATTCGTCGGCATGGGCGGCAAATGGTTCAAGATCGGCACCAACGAATACGTCATGTTTCCCGGTGTCTTCGTCCATTTGAACCTGGGGACGGGAGCCGGCACCGGCGGGTCGCAGGGCTCGGTGGTCAACCATGTCGGCTTCATCGTCAATAACGTGCAGGAGCAGGTGGCCAAGTGGAAGGCCGCCGGAATTGCCGTTCTGCCCGGCGGCAACAACCGGCTGGATCAGGCTTACGTCGAGACGCCGGACGGCCTGCGCATGGAAATCCTCGAGGACAAGACGCAGTCGATGCCGATCCGGCACGAGCATGTGCACCTGTTCCTGCAGGAAGGGGAGATCCCCAAGGCCCAGGCCTGGTACGCGAAGACATTCGGCGGCAAGGCAGGCACCCGCAACAACGCCCCCGTGGTCGACGTTCCAGGCGCGCAGATCCGCTTTGCCAAGGCTGACACGCCGCAGGCGCGGACGCTGGGCCGTGTGCTCGATCACATTGGGTTTGATGTGAAGGATCTGAAGGCCTTCATTACGAAAATCGAAAGCGAAGGCATCAAGCTCGACGAGCCTTATCGCGAGACGCCGACCGGCAACGCGATCACCTACATCACCGATGCGTGGGGCACCCGCATCGAGCTGATCAAGCGGGGTCCGATCCCGGCGCTGTAATTGTCAATTCGGCCTGCGGGGCGTGCAGATGTGTGCCCCCGCAGGCCTTGCGTTTCGCAAACCGCGCAATTGCACTTTAGTCACGTCGAGCAATCCGGGACAGCGCGACAGGTCGTGTCGATCTGAAATCATTGGTTCATCGTGGCTGACAGGGAGATTCCAACATGTCCGTGCAAACCAAACCAAGTCTCAGCGCAGCCAGTAGCGCTCAAACCGCACCGGGCTCGACCCGACGTAGCTTCATTCTGACCGCCGCGGCGGCAGCTTCCAGCACACTCGTGCAGTCCGAGGTCGCGCGCGCTGCAATCGTTCAGACCGACACGGCGAAACTTCCTCCGCTCCCGCTTCCCCCCGGCATTCGCTCCCGCTACGTGCCCAATATCAACGGTCTCACTTTCCACGTATTGGAAGCCGGCTTCGAGTCCAAAGGACGGCCTTGCCTCCTCCTCCTCCATGGATATCCGGAGATCGCATACGGTTGGCGCAAGGTCATGCTGCCTCTGGCCTCGGCGGGCTTTCACGTGCTCGCTCCTGACATGAGAGGCTATGGTCGCACGACAGGTTGGGACGACTCGTACGACGGCGATGTATTTCCGTTTCGCCACACCAATCTGGTGCGGGATGCCCTCGGACTGGTATCCGCCTTCGGCTACCGCACCGCCGCGGTGGTTGGACGCGACGCCGGCTCGCCCGTGGCCGCGTACTGCGCCCTGATACGACCAGACGTGTTCCGGTCTGTTGCGATGATGACGTCCCCGTTCGCCGGTCCGCCTGCGCTGCCCTTCAATACAGTTGAAGGTGCGACACAGAGCGCGGCAAATCTCCTCCACGTGCCAGCACGATCAACGACGAATTGGCGAAGCTGCCGCGACCGCGCAAGCACTACCAAGTGTACTACACGACGCGCGAAGCGAACGACAACATGCGAAACTGCCCGCAGGGCGTCCACGCCTTCCTGCGCGCTTACTATCACTACAAGAGCGCCGATTGGAAACAGAACAAACCCTTCAGACTCGCATCATTGACTGCCGAAGAACTGGCAAAGATGCCGACCTATTACATCATGGATCTCGACAAGGGCATGGCCGAGACCGTGGCAGCGGTGATGCCAACAGCGGCGGAGATCGCCGCCTGCAAGTGGCTGCCTGACAACGAGTTGGCGGTCTACACTGCGGAATACGAAAGGACAGGATTTCAGGGTGGCCTTCAGGGCTATCGGCGCACGGGTCCCAGATTCACCGCCGACTTGCAAACATTCGGCGGCCGCACGATCGACGTACCTTCGTTATTCATCGGCGGCAAAAGCGATTGGGGCGTTTTCCAGAACCCTGGCGCATTCGAGACCATGCAGAATACCGCCTGCACGCAGATGCGCGGCGCCCACCTTATAGACGGAGCCGGTCACTGGCTGGAGCAGGAGCAGCCGGAACAAGTGAGCAAGTTGCTTATTCAGTTTCTGCAGGATGCAAGTGCAGCCAACCGCAAACTTTGATGCTGGCATGCTCGTCGATCAATGCTGCGCGACAGATCGCGCGTCGACACGGAGGCAAGCTGCAGTAAAATAGGAGCCTTAAATAACTGAGCTAAGCTGTAGAGTTGGCGATGGATCTTGATCCGGTCTTCCTGTCACGGCTTCAGTTCGCCTGGGTCATTGCCTGGCACATTCTCCTGCCGGCCTTCACCGTCGGACTTGCCGCCTACATAGCGGTGCTGGAAGGGCTCAACTTCTTCACCGGACGCGACGTCTATCTTCGCGTCTCGATGTTCTGGATCAAGATTTTCTCGATCTCCTTCGGGATGGGCGTCGTTACCGGCATCGTCATGCCCTTTCAGTTCGGTACGAACTGGAGCCGCTTTGCGGACGCGACCGCCAATGTGCTTTCGCCGCTCTTCGCGTACGAGGGCCTCACGGCATTTTTCCTCGAGGCGGCTTTTCTCGGCGTGCTCCTGTTCGGGCGCAAGCTGGTTCCGGCTTGGGCGCATTTCTTCGCCGCACTGATGGTTGCGCTCGGCACGCTGTTCTCTTCGTTCTGGATATTGTCGGCCAATAGCTGGATGCAGACACCAGCCGGCTATGAGATCATCGATGGACGCTTTTTCGCGAAGGATTGGCTGGAGGTCATTTTCAATCCGTCGTTTCCCTCTCGGCTTGCGCACACCGTCACCGCTTTCTTTATCACCACCGGTTTCGTCGTGATCGGCGTCGGAGCGTATCTGCTGCGGCGTGGAAGGTTCGTCGAAGAAGGCCGCACGATGTTGTCGATGACGCTGTGGCTTCTCACCGTTCTGGTGCCCCTGCAAATCATCATTGGAGACCACCATGGCCTCAATACGCGGGAGCATCAGCCGGCAAAGCTTGCGGCGATCGAGGCGCGTTGGGAGACCGGACGGGGAGTTCCGATCACGCTCTTCGCTATCCCGAGCGAGCAAGCCGAGACGAATTACTTCTCGATCGACATCCCGCGTCTGGGCAGCCTCATCCTGACGCATGAATGGGATGGTGAGGTCAAAGGTCTCAAGGATTTCCCGGCCGATCAGCGGCCGCCCGTCGCAATCCCGTTCTTCGCATTCCGCGTCATGGTGGGATGCGGCCTGCTAATGCTGGCGATAGTGCTGCTTGGCGGATGGCTGCGCTGGCGGGGCCGGCTTGATACCACGCCGCTGTTTCTTCAATTGTGCCAATTGACGATCCCGATCGGCTTCATTGCCGTCATCGCTGGTTGGCTCGTGACCGAAGTCGGACGCCAGCCCTGGACCGTCTATGGGCTTCTGCGCACGGCGCAGTCGGTATCGCCGTCGTTGACCGGCAGCGACGTGCTGATCTCATTGCTCGCCTACATGGCCGTTTATCTGTTCATGTATCCCGCGGGCGTGCTCCTCATGTGGCGCATCGTGGTCAGGGGACCTGCGGCGGCCCCCGCCGAGGAGGAGCCGACCATTGAAGGTGGGCGGCCCAGAGCGCCAGTATTGGCCGGGGGGAAAGTCGTCAGTGGAGGCGGGCAATGAGCCAAGTCCTCGACTTCGTGCCGATCTGGACACTGATCCTTGGAATGGCGGTGTTCTTCTACGTGCTGCTCGACGGTTTCGACCTCGGCGTCGGCATGCTTTACGGGCTCGCGCCGGATACCGCGTCGCGCAACATCATGATGAATTCGATTGCGCCAATCTGGGACGGAAACGAGACGTGGCTCGTCCTCGGTGGCCTCGGACTGCTCGCCGCCTTCCCGCTCGCTTTCGCGATCATCATTCCGGCGGTCTATTTCCCGATCCTCGTGATGTTGTTGGCGCTCGTATTTCGCGGCGTCGCCTTCGAATTTCGCTTTCGCGACGCCGAGCACAAGACGTTCTGGGATCACGCCTTCTCCTACGGCTCAGGCGTCGCGACCTTTGCGCAGGGGATGGTGCTCGGCAGCTTCATTCAGGGGTACCAGGTCACGGGCCGAGTATTCTCAGGAAGCTCGTTTTCGTTCCTGACGCCGTTCTCGGTGATGACCGGCATTGCTTTGCTGTTTGGCTACGGCCTGCTCGGCGCGGGCTGGCTCATCCTGAAGACCGATGGCGATGTTCAAAATGCCGCGCGCCGGCACGGCCGCATTTGTCTCATCGGCGTGCTCATCGCCATCGGCATCGTGAGCATCTGG
The DNA here is from genome assembly GCA_963745515.1 of uncultured Alphaproteobacteria bacterium. GTDB lineage: Bacteria > Pseudomonadota > Alphaproteobacteria > Rhizobiales > Xanthobacteraceae > VAZQ01. The sequence continues at coordinate 198,168 of CAVUXO010000001.1, read as the reverse complement.
ACTCCGCTTGCCAGTCCGGAGATCTTCGCGCGGTGGTTTTCCTGGCCCAATATTCTGTTTTTGGCTCCAGTTCCGATCGCGACTGCCGCTGTCGCGCTCGTCACCTGGCGCGCCCTCGCCAGTCGGGCTGAAATACTGCCGTTCGTCGGCGCCATCGGACTCTTCATCCTATCGTATGTCGGCATCGCTATCAGTCTTTATCCGATGATCGTGCCCCATCATTTCACCTTGTGGGAGGCGGCGTCCTCGGAGCGAACGCAAGCGTTTCTCCTGGTTGGAACTCTCGTGCTCCTGCCGGTGATCCTGATGTACACCGGCTGGTCCTATTGGGTATTTCGGGGCAAAGTCCGTGCAGACGTCGGCTATCATTGAGATTCCCCGCATTGGGGCCATGGCCGGGCATAGCGCGTTGAAGACGCGCGTGAACGCGTTTATGTCCCGGCCATTCAGCCTTTGACCTGGCTCACCGCTCCAGCCGCGCGAGCAGGCTTGACGTGTCCCAGCGCTGCGCCCGCCCATCTTCTGCACTTCGGCATAGAACTGATCGACCAGCGCGGTGACCGGCAGGTTGGCGCCGTTCTTGCGCGCCTCGCCGAGGCAGATCGACATATCCTTGCGCATCCAGTCGACCGCGAAGCCGAAGTCGAACTTGCCCTCGTTCATGGTCTTGTAGCGGTTCTCCATCTGCCAGGACTGCGCCGCGCCCTTGGAGATGGTCTCGATCACTGCTTCGACGTCGAGACCGGCCTTCTTGGCGAAATGGATGCCCTCGGCGAGGCCCTGCACCAGGCCGGCGATGCAGATCTGGTTGACCATCTTGGTGAGCTGGCCGGCGCCCGGCGCGCCCAGGAGCTTGCACATGCGCGCATAGGCCGCGATCACCGGCTCGGCGCGGGCATAGGCGGCGGCTTCGCCACCGCACATCACCGTGAGCACGCCGTTCTCGGCGCCAGCCTGGCCGCCGGAGACCGGCGCGTCGATGAAATCGAAGCCGCGCTTCTTGCCCTCGGCATAGAGCTCGCGCGCGATCTCCGGCCGAGGCGGTGGTGTGGTCGACGAAGACCGCGCCTTTCGCCATGCCGGCGAAGGCGCCATTTGCCCCAAGCGTGACCTCGCGCAGGTCGTCGTCATTGCCGACGCAGCAGAAGACGAAGTCCTGGCCTTCGGCCGCCGCTTTCGGGGTCGGCGCGCTGCTTGCCGCCATGCTGGGCGACCCATTTCTCGGCCTTGGCCGCGGTGCGGTTATAGACCGTGACGTCGTGGCCGCCTTTGGCCTTAAGATGCCCCGCCATCGGGTAGCCCATGACGCCGAGACCCAGAAACGCAACCTTTGCCATCATCGCCTCCCTGACCGCACTGTCCGCGACCGTGTCGAGTGCCCATATAACAGAAGTGATTGCGACGGCGCAGCAGCGTCGTCAACCCTGCGAGCCTTGTTGACTGCGCGCCCCGTTGACCGGTCGATCGTGCACCGTATGGTGGCGCAAGCTTTTCCCTCTGGAGTGCTCGATGGCAGTGACGAAGGACGATGTGCTGGCAAGCCTTGCGCGGGTAAGCTGCCCGGACGGGACGCCGCTGCACAAAAGTGGCGCGCTGTCCGATGTGCTGGCGACCGACGGCAAGGTGTTCTTCTCGATCACCGTCGATGCCGCACAGGTGAAGGCCTGGGAGTTGGTGCGCAATCAGGCCGAGGAGGTCGTGCGGGCGATGCCGGGCGTGACGTCGGCGATGGTGGCACTCACCGCCGAACGTAGAGGTGGAACGGCGCCGGCCCGTCCATCGCCTGCCGGCGGCGGGGCGGCTGCGCCGCGGCCTGCGCCACGCGGGGAGGCGAATGTCGGCGTGCCCGGCGTCGAATCGATCATTGCGGTCGCCTCCGGCAAGGGCGGCGTCGGCAAGTCGACCACCGCAGTCAATCTGGCGCTAGGGCTCGCGACCCTCGGCCTCAAGGTCGGCGTGCTGGATGCCGACATTTATGGGCCCTCGCTGCCCAAGCTCCTCGCCATCAAGGAGCGGCCGCAGACGCTCGGCGGCACGCGGCTCAAGCCGATCTCGCGCTACGGCCTCACCGTGATGTCGATCGGTTTCGTCGTCGACGAAGAAACGCCGATGATCTGGCGTGGCCCGATGGTGATCTCAGCACTCACCCAGATGCTGCGCGAGGTCGAGTGGGGCGACGCTCGACGTGATGGTGGTCGACATGCCGCCCGGCACCGGCGACGCCCAGCTCACCATGGCGCAGCAGGTCCCGCTCAAGGGCGCGGTGATCGTGTCGACGCCGCAGGATCTCGCCTTGATCGACGCGCGGCGCGGGATCGCGATGTTCCGCCGCGTCAATGTGCCGGTGCTCGGCATCGTCGAGAACATGAGCTACTTCGAGTGCCCGGAGTGCGGCACGCGCTCCGACATCTTCGGCCACGGCGGCGCACGCCGCGAAGCTGAGCGGCTCGGCGTGCCGTTCCTGGGCGAGGTGCCGCTGCATATGACGATTCGGGAGAAGTCGGATGCCGGCCTGCCGGTCGTGGCGACCGAGCCCGATGGCCCGCACGCCAAGGCCTATTGCGAGATCGCGGCGCGCGTACGCGATCAGCTCAAGGGTCCGGGGCGGGCGGCGCCGAAGATCGTGATTGAGCGATGACGACGGTTATCGGCGGTGCTCGCGTCCATGCCAGAGACGGGTGATCACAATGGTGTTTCGTCGCCGATCAACACGGTAGCGGATCACATAGGCTCCGCCGCCATAAGGGACAATTAGCTCGCGATAGCCCGCACGTGCGCCCGGACGGCCCCGTTCTGGATGATTGGCCAGCGAATGGGCAGCTGCAAACAGAGTATCCACGGCGTGGACAGCGATTTGCCATGCGGTGCCAAGAAATTGCGAAGCCGATCAAGGTCGGCCCTTGCGCGGCTCAGGAAGACGATTTGCACGGCGCGGGCGGCGGCAGCTCGCTCTCGGTGCCCCAGCTTCTGACCCACTGCTCGATCGCTGCAATGGGAATAGCCTCGGCTGTGCCTTCATACTCAGCGTATGCCGCTTCTTCTTCAGCCCAAGCTGCAACATCGGCGATCGCCCTGGCCACCGCCTTGACGGCAAAGCTCTCAATTGACGTACGTGATTGCCTCGCTACGGCCTCGAGGCTGGCTGCGAGCTCTTCGTCGAGATCGATGACGACGCGGGTCTTTGGCATATTGCAACGATACACCAATGCCTCGCTCGAATGAACCGGGAATTTTGGCGGTTGAACGCCCGCCCTTCACGGCGCGCTGATGAGCACCCGCAGCCGCGCCGTCAATCCGCGCGCTCGCCAGGCGTCGCGCAAGAGCTTGCGCCATTCATGGAAGTTCACGGTGAGCAGGCCCTGCGAGGGCAGGGGGCTCACCAGTCCGAAGCGAAGCTTTTCATCTCGCAGCGCCTCCGCGAAGGTGCCGAACAATCGATCCCAGATGATGAAGACGCCGCCGAAGTTCTTGTCGAGGCAGTGCTCGTTCGAGGCGTGATGCACGCGGTGATGCGCCGGCGTGTTGAGCAGCCATTCGAGCGGGCCGAGGCGCGGCGCGTGCTCGGTGTGCAGGAAGAACTGATAGACGAGATTGAGAAGCGCCATCGCGGTCACGGCGAGCGGATGAAAGCCGATCAGCGTCAGCGGCACGAAGAAGAACACGGCTCCCGACAGCGCCCCGGTCCAGGGCAGGCGTACGGCCGCGGTCAGATTGAACCTCGTACTGGAATGATGCACGGCGTGCGACGCCCACATGAAGCGCACCCGATGGGCCGCGCGGTGGAACCAGTATTCGGCGAAGTCGACCAGCACGAACAGAAAGACGAGCGTGACGATGGTCGTCGGAATCTCGAACAGGCGATGCTGGTAGGCGAAATAAAGCGGGAACGCGACCAGGAACGAGGTGGCCGGCCGGATGAACTGGTTGCCGATCGCGGTTACGATCGAGGTCGTGGTTTCCTTGAGATCGTGGCTGTCGGCATCGTGCAGGGCGAGCCGCACATAAAGCCATTCGATCAGCATCAGGCCGAACGTCAGAAGCAAGATGAGATTGAGCCCACGGGCATTGCCGGCAGCGGTCGTCATGGCGAGGCTCCAAGAGCGGAGGTTAGGGCAAGAAAGGCCGAGCCGGCCGATTGGGATGGGGGGCGAGGGGAGCCGGCTCGGCGTTCGCTTGCTCGCTCAGTAGGGCGATGTGACAACGACGGTGCCGGAGCGTGTGACCGTCCCGCCGTAGGGTCCGGTGACGCTGCCCTGGTAGCTGTACTGGTTGGGGCCGGTGCGCACGACACTGCCGGATCGCGTCACTGTGCCGCCGTACGGTCCGGTCACCGTGCGGGTTCGACTGCAGACGCCGCCCGCGCAGCCGCCGGCGGCGTTGACCGTGTAGGTGCCGCGCCAGGTATTAACCGTCGTGTGGCGTGTCCACGCCGAGGCATCCGCCGCGGTTCCGGCGAGCAGCAGCCCGGCAAGCCCAGCACTGGCAAAAGAGATGTTCATTTCTTCGTCTCCACTACTGTCGTCCATCCACACAGCGGATCGTCAGTCGTTAACGTTGCCGGCATTTCTCAAGCAGGAGGCGATTTGTAACGATTTGTAACGGCGCGCTGGTTCGACATTGCCAGATGTGGTGCTGTGTCTAGGATTGCCAGCATGAATGGTAAGGTCATCCTGATCGTCGAGGACGATGGCGATATCCGCGGTCTGCTTGCCGACTTTCTCAAGCGGGAGGGCTTCGCTGTCGAGGTGGCGGAGGATGGCGCTGCCGCCGATCGCATTCTCGCGCGTGTGGCGCCGGACCTCGTCGTCCTCGATCTGATGTTGCCGGGTGAAGACGGGCTGTCGATCTGCCGGCGCTTGCGTGCGCGCGGCGCAACACCGATCCTGATGCTCACCGCCAAGAATGACGACATTGATCGCATTGTCGGGCTCGAGCTCGGCGCCGACGACTATCTCGGCAAGCCGTTCAACCCACGCGAGCTGCTGGCACGCATCCGCGCTATCCTGCGGCGCAGCGAGTCATCTGTTGCGCGCGCGGACGAGCGGCGCCGGCGCAGCTTTGCAGGCTTCGTGGTCGACCTTGATGCCCGCAGCGTCGAGCGGGCCGATGGCACGAGCGTGCCCCTGACCTCCGCCGAGTTCGATCTCCTCGCTTGCTTTGTCGAGCGGCCGCGTCGCGTGCTCACGCGCGACCAGCTCCTTGACTGGACGCGCGGGCGCAGCGCCGATCCGTTCGACCGCACCATCGACGTGACGGTCAGCCGGCTGCGCAAGAAGCTCGAGACCGCCGATCCGTCGGCGCCGCCGCTGGTCACGACCGTGCGCAATGGCGGTTATCTGTTCGCCGGCGACGTCAAGGACGTCTGATCATGCGCCGGCTTGGATTGGTTTGGCGGGTAGCGCTGATCGTGATCGCGGCGCTGGTGGCGATCCAGATGATCGCGGCCGCCGCCTATTACGTGCAGCGCGGCCGCGCGACCGAGCAGGGCTTTCGGTTGCCGCTCCCTGACCAGATCGCGGCGATGGTCGAGCTCGCCGAGCGGGCGGGCAATCGCTCGCTCGCGCTGCGGGTGGCGAATGGCCCCGGTTTGCGCGTCGCGATTGCCCCCACGGCGCCGTCGGTCGCCGATCCGGTCGAGCGGGTGGCGTGGCTGGAGAACGCGATTGCGCGCTACATCGGCGACGGGCGCATGGTGCGCGCCTATTACATCGGTCCGGCGCGCGGCGGCGAGAGCAAGCGCCGGCCTGGTTTGGAAAACTTCAGTCAGCGCCCGGTGCGGCTGGTGGTGCCGCTGTCCGATGGCGAGTTCATCGTGGCCGAAACGGTCGATGATCTGACCGTGCGCGTGCTCGGCCTGCCGCCCGGCTTCTGGGCCGGCATCATCGGCTTTTTGGTGGCGGCGCTCGCACTCTATGCAGTTCTGCGCGAGACCATTCCGCTCTCGAGGCTCGCTCGCTCCGTCGACCGCTTCGCGGAAGCGATCGAGCCGGCGCCGGTTCCGGTCGGCGGCGCGCGGGAGGTGCGCGCGCTCATCGGCGCCTTCAATCGCATGCAGTCGCGCATCGCGGAGCTGGTGCGCAATCGCACCTTCATGCTGGCGGCGATCTCGCACGACCTGCGCACCTACCTGACGCGCCTGCGACTGCGAGTTGAGATGATGCCGGACCCTGATATGAGGGAGCGCGCGACGCGTGATGTCGAGGAGATGAGCGGGCTGCTCGACGACGCGCTCACATTCGCCCGCACTTCGTTTGCAGGTAACCGCAGCGAGCTGGTCGATCTGACCGAGATTGTCCGCCGCGAATGCAGCGAGCGCACCGCGTCCTATCAGACCATCAAGTGGGACGTGCCAGCGACGCCGATCCATGTCTGGGGTGATCCGGCTGCGCTCGCGCGCATCGTTGGCAACCTGATCGACAACGCCGTCAAATACGGAGGCGAAGCGGCGGTCACGCTGTCGCAGGTTGGGACCCAAGCCGGGACCGAAGCCATCATGCTGGTCGATGATCGCGGCCCGGGCGTGCCGCTCGCCGAGCGAGAGCGTATTTTCGAGCCGTTTTTTCGTCTCGAGGCCTCGCGTAACCGCGATCGTGGCGGTGCCGGGCTTGGTCTTGCCATCGCGCGGCATCTGGTGCTGAGCCTTGGCGGGACCATCGCGGTGGAGGATCGGCCGGGCGGTGGGGCGCGGTTCCGCGTTACGCTGCCGGCGCGGCAATAGAGCTTGCAAGCCACCTTGGATTTGCCACCGCAATCTGCATTGTACCGGCACCGGTCCGATCCATCGACCGCCAACGTCCTCGGAGGAGCCATCATGAAGCGTCGTCACTTCCTGCAGGCGGCAGGGATCGCCGCTGCCGCGACCGCGGTTGCCAAGCCGGCCATTGCGCAGTCCGCGCCCGAGCTCCGCTGGCGCTTGACGTCGAGCTTCCCGAAGTCGCTCGACACGATCTATACGGCGGCCGAGATCTTCAGCAAGGCAGTGGCCGAGGCGACCGACAATAAGTTCCAAATCCAGGTCTTCGCTGCCGGTGAGATCGTTCCTGCCATCGCGGCTGCCGATGCAGTGCAGAACGGCACGGTCGAGATGTGCCACACCTCGTCCTACTACTATTTCGGCAAGGATCCGACCTTTGCGTTCGGCACCGCGGTCCCGTTTGGCCTCAATACACGCATGCAGAATGCCTGGATGTATCACGCGGGCGGCATGGAGCTGATGAATGACTTCTACAAGAAGTTCAACATCATCGGCTTTCCGGCAGGCAACACCGGCGCCCAGATGGGCGGCTGGTTCCGCAAGGAGATCAAGGATGTGGCCGACCTGCGCGGTCTCAAGATGCGGATCGGCGGATTTGCCGGCACAGTGATCTCCAAAATCGGTGTGGTGCCGCAGCAGATTCCCGGCAGCGATATCTACTCCGCGCTCGAGCGCGGCACGATCGATGCGGCCGAATGGGTTGGCCCCCATGACGACGCCCGGCTCGGCTTCCAGAAGGTTGCGCCTTATTACTACTATCCGGGCTGGTGGGAAGGCGGACCCATGATCCACAACTTCGTCAACCTCGAGAAATGGAATTCGCTCAGCCCAGCCTATCGCTCGCTTGTGCGCACCGCCTCGTCGCTGGCAAATGAATGGATGACGTCGAAATACGATGCCAACAATCCGCCGGCGCTCAAGAAAATGCTGGCGGAGAACGTCGTGCAGTTCCGGCAATTCCCGGCATCCGTGATGGACGCCTCGCTCAAAGCGGCGCTCGAAGTCTATGCCGAGGTGTCGGCTCGCAACGCCGACTTCAAGAAGGTTTGGGACTCAGTGCTGGCGTTCCGCAACGACGCCTATCTGTGGTGGCGGGTCGCCGAATACAGCTACGACGACTATCTCATCCGCAATCGCACAAAAACCTGAAGCGCACTATCGGCTTGCGGCCAGGGTCCGGCGGACCGCCTTGACCGGCCAGTTGATATTCGCGCTGATCACCCGCACTTGCGATCCGTCGGCGCGATTTACAAGTGCGTGCGAGCACACATTGTGCTCGACTTTGATGATGTCGATCTCGGTCGCTGGCAGCCATCCCAAGGTGTAGGTCGTGTCGCCAGGCCAGATGCGCCACTCGGATCCATCGGCCAGCATCACTGTATGGCTGCGGTCATGCCGCTTGATGTGCACAGCACCCTCCCGCTGCGTAGCTCTCGTTTATAGTAGCTCTCGTCTTAAAGGACTTACTTGCCCGGTTTCATCCGCTGCAGAATCCTTTGACGAACGCCCGGGTCGTTCTGCGCCACTACCATGATCGAGGTGTACTCTTCCACCGAGAGCCCCTGGTCGGTGACGGCCTTCACGAGCGCCTTGTTGGCCTCGTCCACGAGCCGCCGCTTGTCGGCATCGCTGGGCGTCGCTTCAATTTGCTTCGTAAAGCTCTCCTTGACGTCGGCAATTTGATCCAATGCTGCCGCTGTTGCGTCGAGCTTCTGATCTGGAATGTTCTCCGAAGGCTGCGAGGGAGATGGAGCAGGCGATTGTACCTGCGCATTCGCCGCGGGAACCGCGGCCGCGAGGAACACGGCCGCCAGAATATGAAGTCTCATGTGCATTCTCCGATTTTTCCGCCATCGCTCGGCCCCGACCGCGTTCGAGGCAATGTCGAGATTGATGCCAGTGCAGACAAGTCCCATCTCGCAAGGGCGTTCCAGTCGGGGCGAGCGAATTGACCCTCCGAAAAGGCATGCCCGATCCTCACATGGAACCTGCCTGCGGAACTTGTTCTGACGCGTCACATCGGAGCTTCTGCAGGCGTTGACCATGGTCGCGCTCGGAGAAGCCGTGACACTTGAGTCAGTCGTTGCTGCACGGCGTCAGCGCTTAGTTTGCTTCGTGCTTGATCATGTTCGCGTGCGCCCTATTTGAAGAGTTGCGGGATGAGTTGATCGTGTCGTTTGACCACTGCAGCTCGTGGGAGGCACCGCTAGACGGATGGATGGGCGCCTCGACCCGCAAGGCAACCAGACGGAACAATGCCACCCGAACAGAAAAGGAGCGTGCGATGCAATTGACGCCCGCACAGGTCAAACGGACGCTGGCCCAATTTGAAGCCCAGGAAGTTCCCGCGGATCACTCCGCGATAACGCAGCTGACAAGGCTATTCGGAGAACACACATTCTTCCTCGACAGCAATGGGCTCAACATCGTGGAACCGGTGGATCCTGATCAGCCAAGTCAGGCTCACATGTGTCAGGTGGTCTGCGTGGCGGACTGGAATGATGCTGATCCGCCGAGCCTGGAGCCTCACGAGCCGGTACCCACTGAACTCGTAATCCAGCTTGAGTCCAAGCACTGAGAGCAGATCCGGCTAGGCCTGCTGAAAAAGCAAACCGGACGATTGGACGATCGGCCGGTCGAACTGCTTTGTGGGTCTGCCGGGTCGCTCGGCGTGATGCTCAGCCGCCGGTCACGCTCATGTGCCGCGCCAGTGCGGGGCGCTGGTGCCGGCGGTCGATGATGAAGTCGTGGCCCTTCGGCTTGCGCGCGATCGCAGCTTCGATCGCCGCGTCGAGCAGATCATTGCTCCCGGAGGCGCGCAGCGGCGTGCGCAGGTCGGCGGCATCCTCCTGGCCGAGGCACATATAAAGCGTGCCGGTGCAGGTGAGGCGCACGCGATTGCACGACTCGCAGAAGTTATGCGTCAGCGGGGTGATGAAGCCGAGCCGGCCGCCGGTCTCGACCACTTTGACAAAACGGGCGGGGCCTCCGGTGCGATAGTCGATCTCCTGCAGTGTGAACTGCTCGGCAAGCCGCGCTCGCACCATCGACAGCGGCAGATACTGATCAAGCCGGCCTTCGCCGACGTCGCCGAGCGGCATCACCTCGATGATGGTGAGGTCCATGTCGCGCCCATGCGTCCAGCGCACGAGCTCGGCGAGCTCATTCTCGTTGACGCCCTTGAGCGCGACCGCGTTGATCTTGACTTGCATGCCGGCCGCCTGCGCGGCGTCGATGCCGGCGATCACCTTGTCGAGCTCGCCCCAGCGGGTGATGGCGCGGAACTTGTCGGGGTCGAGCGTATCGAGCGAGATATTGATCCGCCGCACGCCGAGCGCGGCGAGCTCCGCGGCGTATTTCGGCAGCTGCGAGCCGTTGGTCGTCAGTGTCAGCTCGTCGAGATCGCCGCTGTCGAGATGGCGCGCCAGCGCGCGAAACAGCGTCATGATCCCGCGCCGGACCAGGGGCTCGCCGCCGGTCAGGCGCAGCTTGCGCACCCCCTGGCCGATGAAGGCGCTGCACAGCCGGTCGAGCTCTTCCAGCGTCAGCAGGTCGGCCTTCGGCAGAAAGGTCATGTGCTCGGACATGCAGTAGACGCAGCGGAAATCGCAGCGGTCCGTCACTGAAACCCGCAGATAGGTGATGGGGCGCTGGAATGGGTCGACCAGCGGCGGACGCTGCCGGACCGACCGGCTCGGCTCCACAAGGGTTCCCATAAAGGCAGTATTGGTCATGCCACTCCCGGCCTTTCCCGCGGCCCAGGCCTTTCGTCTTATAGGCCTTTCATCTTATTTGGGAATTGTGCCGGAGAACCGCCAGACCGTAAAGCGGGGTTTTAGCGTGGCTCTTAACGAGGCTCAGGCCAGGGGTAGCTGCTCTGGAGGCCGCCCGTGGTTGCTGGGGCCGCTGTGGTGGCGGCGGTGGCTGGGGCCGCCTTTTGGGCCGTCTGCTTGCGCGGGGCGGATTTCTTCTTCGCCGGCGGCTTGACTGACTGAAGCTCGGCATAAACCGGGTTCGGCTGCAGCCGGTTGCTGGACCCGCTGTCGCTATAGCTCGAGCTTGCTGCCGCGACGTCCGGGCGCACCTGGACCGTCTGGGGCTGGTAACCATTGAGCGCGAACGACACCGTCATTTCGCCTCCCGACTGGACCGTCAGCTCGCAAGGCGTGCGGCAGCTCTGCCCCTGCGAGGTTCGGGCATCGGCACCCGGTGGCTCGGACTCAACCCGCAAGACCTCGGTCGGAGGGGTGGACTTGAAGAAATCCATGCTGGGCATGGACATCGAGCACGCAGCGAGCGCGAAGCTACAAGCCGTGACGGCTAATACTCGGGTCATGATCCCACCCAACTGGACGGCTCTAAAGCCGCCTGAAATCCCCACGCCGACCATACGGCCCGATACCACTCGGCGCAACGGGAGTGCTCTCACCCAGCTAAAGGTTAACGCTGACCAATCGTCCTAAGTGTGGCAGCTGCAAGGTAAAATCGCCGATTTCAACAGCTTTTGGGCTCGGTATTAGCCTGTAGATAACACCCGAGAAATGGCTTCCGGCAGGTCCGAGAAGGCGCTCACGACCCGGTCAGGCTTGAGCTCAGCGACTGGAATGTCGGTGTAGCCGAAGTCGACCGCGATCACCGGAATGCTGGCCGCCCGCGCGGTTGCAATATCGGTTGAGGAGTCGCCGATCATGATGGCGCGGGTCCTATCGCCGCCTGCGCGTTCGATGGTGCGGTTCAGGATCGTCGGATCGGGCTTCGACACCCCGAATGTGTCGGCACCGCAGATGGCCCGAAACCGCGGGCGCAGCTTGAGCGCATCAAGCAGCCGCAGCGACAGCCCCTCAAGCTTGTTGGTGCAAACGGCGAGGCCGTAGCCGCTCGCAGCAAGCTGGTCGAGCGTGGCCTCGACACCCTGGAAGGGCTGCGAATGCGCTGCAATATGCTCGGCATAGTACCCGATGAAATCCCGCTCCAGCCGATCGATCTCGACGGCGGGCAGTTGGCGTCCATTGGTCTTGATGCCGCGCTCGACCATCACCCGGACGCCACCCCCGACCATCAAGCGACCGTCCGCATAAGCGACCGGCTGCAGCCCTTCGCGCGCCAGCACGACGTTGAGGGTGGCCACCAGGTCAGGCGCGGTGTCGATCAGCGTTCCGTCGAGGTCGAAGACGATGGTGAAGGGGCGCATGCGGCGATCAGATCGCAGAGTCACCGTGAAAATGGAAGCGGGGTCGTTCGATCAGGCGCGTATCGATACTCGGGCCGGTCTTCGCACTCTGCGCGAAACGGGTGCACGCGATGCCCGCTTCTTCGACAGGCCCTGATCGCGGATGACCCTGCAAGGCCGATCAGCTGCTTTCGCTTTGCGCGTATCGCGCAAGATCAGCGACAGGATTGCCGCATCGATGAGCATCAGGCACGGGATTCGAACGAAAACCGAGCTGGCATATCGATTGCATCACGAATGGCAGGTTGACGACGCCTAGCGATAACAAACATACCCGCGCTCCCTGTCAACGCGTACCTCACCTCGAGCGCAAGGGCAGGCTGTGCGACAGCAAGCGGAACGTCGCATGCAGACCATTCCGACCACGGTCCTCACGGGATTTCTCGGGGCCGGGAAGACGACGCTGCTCAACCACATCCTCGCCGCGCCCGGCGCCGGCGCATCGCGGTGATCGTCAACGAGTTCGGCGAGGCCGGCATCGACGGGCAGCTCACGCTGCCGACCGCGGAAGACGGTGATCGAGATCAACAACGGCTGCATCTGCTGCAAGGTGCGCGGCGATCTCATCGCGGCGCTCGGCGATCTCCTGGCGTCGGGCCATTCGTTCGACCGGGTCGTGATCGAGACGAGCGGGCTCGCCGATCCGGCGCCGGTGATCCAGTCGTTCGTGCTCGACGAGGTGCTGCGCGCGCCGCTTTGCGCTCGATGCGATCGTGACGGTGGTCGACGCGCGTCATCTCCCGATGCAGCTCGAGCATGACGAGGCCCGCGAGCAGGTCGCCTTCGCCGACGTGGTGCTCCTCAACAAGATCGATCTGGAGTTACCGTCCGAGATCGACGCGGTCGAGGTCGAAATCCGCCGGCTCAATCCGCTCGCCCGCATTCATCGCACCCGCGACTGCGCGGTCGCGCTCGGGGAGGTGCTCGACATCGGCGCCTTCGATCTCAAGAACCTGCTCGCGCTCGATCCGGCGCTGCTCGACGACAGAGCACGAGCACGACTGACGACATCGGCTGCGTCGTCGATCCGCGCGCACGGCGCCGTGGACGACGCGAAGATCAACCGCTGGCTCGCCGAGCTCGTCGCCGCCACCGGCCGCGACCTGCTGCGCATGAAAGGCATCCTGCACATCGCCGGCCAGAGCCGCCGCTTCGTCTTCCACGGCGTGCACATGACGATGGACGGCCGTCCGGGGCGGCCGTGGAAGCCGGCGATGCGCGGACGAACGAGCTCGTGTTCATCGGCCGCAATCTCGACGAAGCGGCGCTGCGCGCCGGGTTCGACGACTGTCGCGTCGAGCGAACTGGCGTCCGAGTCGCCTGACCGAATGTCGGACACGCCGGCCCGCGACCGGCACGCAAGCTCAAACCCGAGAGGACATCCCATGAAGCTGCAACACTATCTCGGCGGTCTCGAAGGCCTCGGACCGGTCGACTTCGAGAAGCGCGTCTTCGTCGAACCCTGGGAGAAGCGCATCTTCGGCATCCACGTCGCCATGATGGCGCTGAGCTCGCAACTGCCGCTGCCGGCGACGCCCAGCCAAGTTCAACACGGTGTGGACCTGGGCCGACCTGCGCAAGGGCGCGGAATCGCTCAACCCGTTCGACTATTTCAAGTACCGCTATTACGAGAAGTGGCTCGGCGGCATCTCCGGCTATTTCGTCGAGAAGGGGTACATCACCCAGGCCGAGCTCGACGCGCGCACCGCAGCAGATTCTGCGAACACCGTCGTCGCGCCGCGAAGCAGGGCGGCGACCCGGCGATCGACGCGCGCATCGTCAAGTATCTCGTCGAAGGTGATTCGCCGAAGCACGACCGGACGCACACCGCCGCGCTTCGCGGGGGCGAGAAGGTGCTGGTGAAGAATCCGCCGACCGTCGAGCACACCCGCCTGCCCGGCCATCTGCGCGAGCACACCGGCATCGTCGATTTGGTCTATCCCGGCGACCTACAGCTACCTCACCTCGACGGGGCCGGACGGCATCGGCCCGCCGATGCCGGTCTACGTCGTGCGCTTCGATCCGGAGGAGATCTGGCACGGCAACACGGAAAAGAACGAGACGATCTACGCCGACATCTTCGAGGCCTATCTCGACAAGGCGAATTGAGCCCGCGCGCCGGCCTTCTCCCGGCCGAGCCGTCGCCCCTTCCTCATGAAAGGACCGCTGCCATGACCACGCCCGACACCACGCGAACCCGCCGTCGAGAAGGACGATACGTTGCGCGTCGATCGCCGCCGCCTCTGTTTGCGACCTCCGCAGTCGCAGCGGCGCCCGTGGTCGGCGGGCAGATCGCGCCGGCCGCGGCGCAGACGCCGCCGCTGCGCTTCGCCTATCCGGGCGACCGTGAGGGCAAAAGCGCCGCGCGGGCGATGGCGCTCGAATCCCTTCTCATCGAGAAAGGCATCATCACCGGCAAGACCGTCAACGGCGTGCTCTCATTCTTCGAGACCCAGATGGGGCCGTTCAACGGCGCGAAGGTCGTGGCGCGCGCCTGGGTCGATCCGGCGTTCAAGCAACTTCTCGCCGACGACACGCCGGCGGCGATCGCCAAGCTCGACCTGCCCAAGGGCATGGCCGGCGCCGAAGGCGAGCACATGCGCGCCGCCGTGAATTCGCCGACCGTTCACAACCTCATCATCTGCACGCTGTGCTCGTGCTATCCGTGGCCGGTGCTGGGGCTTCCGCCCTATTGGTACAAGGACCCGACCTTCCGCGCGCGGGCGGCGCGCGAGCCGCGCGCCGTGCTCAAGGAGTTCGGCCTCGAGATCCCGCCGTCGGTCGAGATCAAGACCTGGGACAGCAGCGCGCAGATCCGCTGGTTCGTGGTGCCGGAGCGCCCGGCCGGAACCGACGGCATGAGCGAAGCCGAGCTCGCCAAGCTCGTCACCGCCGAGGGCATGATGGGTGTTGCCAAGGTTTAGCGCGGTCCGGTTCAGGCTCGCATCATGCAGACCAACTTTGAGCAATTCGCTTTGACCAGCATGCTTGGCAGCGAGGATTCGCCGCCTCGCCTGGCCGGCAAGCTGTGCTTTGGCGAGGAGTGGCAGCGGACCGCGTTCGGGGTCGCGCTTGCGCTGTCGAAATCCGGATATTTCGACTGGGAGGATTTTCGCCAGCAATTGATCGCCGTGATCGGCGAGTGGGAGCGCACCCACGACCTGGGCGACAGCTCGTGGAACTATTACGAGTGCTGGCTGGCCGCGCTCGAGCGGGTGATCGTCGACAAGGCGCTGCTGCGGCCCGAGGAGGTTGATGGCGCCACGGCG
Source organism: uncultured Alphaproteobacteria bacterium (assembly GCA_963745515.1). Lineage (GTDB taxonomy): Bacteria > Pseudomonadota > Alphaproteobacteria > Rhizobiales > Xanthobacteraceae > VAZQ01. The sequence goes on along the minus strand of CAVUXO010000001.1, from coordinate 182,915 downwards.
CTGCCACCGGCGGAAACGGCATTGCCGGAGCGGCAGGACGCCCGCTGACGGGACGACGGTGCAGATCGCCCAGTTTCGACCATAGCGGCCGGCACTAGCCGAGGCGGTGCGGGGAGGCTACATATGCCGTCCCCACGGTTGAGCCCGCCCGCCAATGGACATCGAGGCCCAAAAACGTGCCGCCGCCGCCCGCGCGGTCGAATTCGTGCGCCCGGGCATGCGGCTCGGGCTCGGCACCGGCTCGACCGCGCGGCATTTCGTCGAGCTGCTGGGCGAGCGCGTGCGCGCCGGCCTCGACGTCGTCGCGGTGCCGACCTCGGAGGCGACGCGCGCGCAGGCCGAGCGGCTTGGCATTCCGCTGACGACGCTCGACGAGACGCCCGAGCTCGACCTGACGGTCGACGGCGCCGACGAGATCGCGCCCGACCTGACGCCTGATCAAGGGCGGCGGCGGCGCGCTGCTGCGCGAGAAGATCGTGGCCGCGGCGTCCGCGCGCATGATCGTGATCGCCGACGAATCGAAATGGGTGCCGGTGCTCGGCCGCTTTCCGCTGCCGATCGAGGTGGTGCCGTTCGGCCTTGCCGCGACCCGGCGCGCGGTCGAGGCGGCCGGCGCCGCGGCCGGCGCGCCCGGGCCCGCGCGGCTGCGGCGCGACAAGGACGGCCATGCTTTCGTCACGGATGGCGGGCACTGGATCCTCGATGCCGCGCTCGGGCGGATCGCCGATCCGCAAGGCCCTGGCGGACCGGCTCGCCGCCATTGCCGGGGTCGTCGAACACGGGCTGTTCATCGGGCTTGCGCAGACGGCCATTATCGCGGGTCCCGAGGGCGTTCGCGTCGTCGAGCGGCCCTGAAGCTTCAATCCGACCGAAGAGGAGTGTCGCCATGATCGCCAATGCATTGCCGGCCGGTCGCTCGCGCCGGCTGCTTCGCTGGCTCTGCGTCGCTTGCGGCGCATGCGCCCGCGCAGGCGCAGCAGCAGCCGTCCGCGAATGCGATCGCGCTCGCCAAGGAAATCATCGTCGTCAAGGGCGCGCGCAAGCATGTTCGACCCGGTCGATCGCCGAGCGTGATCGAGCAGGCCAAGCAGGCTGTTCCTGCAGACCAATCCGATGCTCGCGCAAGGACCTCAACGAGGTCGCGGCGCAAGCTGCGCACCGAGTTCGCGCCGCGCAGCGCCGAGCTGGTCGACGAGGTCGCGAAGCTCTACGCCGCGCGTTTCACCGAGCAGGAGCTCAAGGACGTGCTCGCGTTCTACAAGTCGCCGGTCGGCAAGAAGATGATCGCGCGAGGAGCCGGTGATCCTCGATCAGAGCGTGAGCAATCGCGGACGCCTGGGCGAGCAAGCTCGCCGAGGAGGTGCATCGGCAAGATTCCGCGCCGAGATGAAGAAGAAGGGGCACGAGCTCTAAGCCGCCTCAGACGCGTCGCGCGCCGGCGAAGGGCGACGCATGGCTGATCACGACGTCGATCTCTTCGTCATCGGCGCCGGCTCGGGCGGCGTGCGCGCGGCGCGCATCGCGGCCGGCTACGGCGCGCGCGTGATGATCGCGGAGGAATACCGCGTCGGCGGCACCTGCGTGATCCGCGGCTGCGTGCCGAAGAAGCTCCTGGTCTATGCCTCGCGCTTTGCCGACGAGTTCGAGGATGCCGCCGGCTACGGCTGGACCGTGCGGCGAGCCGACCTTCGACTGGGCGACGCTGATCGCCAACAAGGACCGCGAGATCGCGCGGCTCGAAGCGGCCTATACGGCCAACCTCGAGCGCGCCAAGGTCGACGATCGTCAAGAGCCGCGCCGTGCTCGAGGACGCGCACACCGTGCGGCTCGCTCGCGACCGGCGAGACGCGTGCGCGCCAAGCACATCCTGATCGCGACCGGCGGCGCGCCCGCGCATCGGCACGGACATCGCGGGCATCGAGCACGTCATCTCGTCGAACGAGGCGTTCCATCTCGAGGAGCTGCCGCAAGCGCATCCTGATCCAGGGCGGCGGCTACATCGCGGTCGAGTTCGCCGGCATCTTCGCCGGGCTCGGCTCGCGAGGTGACGCTGGTCTATCGCGGCGACAACATCCTGCGCGGCTTCGACGACGACGTGCGCGCGCATCTGCGCGCCGAGATGGAGAAGCGCGGCATCAAGATCATCACCAAGCAGATCGTCGAAGGCATCGAGAAGGTCGATCACGGGCTGTGCGTCGAGCTGTCCGGCCACGACGAGGTCATGGTCGACCGGGTGATGTTCGCGACCGGCCGGCGGCCGAACGTCAAGGGCCTTGGGCTCGAAGCGGCCGGCGTCAAGCTCGGCAAGACCGGCGGCATCGAGGTCGACGAGTATTCGCGCACGTCGGTGCCGAACATCTACGCGGTCGGCGACGTCACCGATCGGATCAATCTGACGCCGGTCGCGATCCGCGAGGGCCATGCCTTCGCCGACACGGTGTTCGGCGGCAAGCCGACGCCGGTCGATCACACCGACGTGCCGACCGCGGTGTTCTCCGAGCCCGAAGGCGGCGTCGATCGGCCTGACCGAGGCGCAGGCGCCGAGCGAGCTCGCCAAGGTCGACATCTACAAGACCACGTTCCGGCCGATGAAGGCGACGCTCGCCGGCCGCGACACGCGCATCTTCATGAAGCTCGTGGTCGACGGCACGACCGACCGCGTGGTCGGCTGCCATATCGTCGGGCCCGGACGCCGGCGAGATGATCCAGCTCGTCGGCATCGCGGTGAAGATGAAGGCGACCAAGGCCGATTTCGACGCCACCATGGCGGTGCATCCGACCGCGGCCGAGGAACTGGTCACGATGCGCGAGAAGGCGCTGAGCCACGTGCGCGCAGGCGGCGGAATAGGCCGTGTCGGCGCCGGGCTCGGCCGCGCCGATTAATTCTGGCCTTTGGCGCCCGCCGCTCGTGTATAAGCCGCGCGAATTGCTGAAAATCCTGCCCGTACGCGTGCGGGTTAGCGTATCGGAGGGCCGCGTGATGGCCGAGCGTTGGACGCCCGAAAGCTGGCGCAAGAAGCCGATCCTGCAGATGCCGGATTATCCGGACCGCAGGCGCTGGCCGATGTCGAGAAGCAGCTTGCGACCTTTCCGCCGCTGGTTTTTGCGGGTGAGGCGCGCAACCTGAAGAAGGCGCTCGCGCGGGTCGCGGCGGGCGAGGCTTTCCTGCTGCAGGGCGGCGACTGCGCCGAGAGCTTCGCCGAGCACGGCGCCAACAACATCCGCGACTTCTTCCGCGTGTTCCTGCAGATGGCGGTGGTGCTGACCTATGCGGCGGCCTCGCCGGTGGTGAAGGTCGGCCGCATCGCCGGCCAGTTCGCCAAGCCGCGCTCCTCGCCGACCGAGAAGCGCGACGGCGTGGAGCTGCCGAGCTATCGCGGCGACATCATCAACGGCATCGACTTCACGCCGGAGGCGCGCATTCCCGATCCGCGCCGCCAGCTGCGAGGCCTATCGCCAGTCGGCGGCGACGCTCAACCTGCTGCGCGCCTTCGCGCACGGCGGCTATGCCAATCTCGGCAACGTGCATCAATGGATGCTCGGCTTCGTCAAGGACAGCCCGCAGTCGCGGCGCTACGCGGAACTCGCCGACCGCATCTCCGAGACGCTCGGCTTCATGCAGGCCTGCGGCCTCGATCTCGAGAGCCATCCGGAGCTGCGCACGACCGATTTCTACACCAGCCACGAGGCGCTGCTGCTCGGCTTCGAGCAGGCGATGACGCGCGAGGATTCGACGCGGCCCGGCGACTGGTACGCCACCTCCGGCCACATGGTCTGGATCGGCGACCGCACGCGCCAGCCCGACCACGCGCATGTCGAATACTGCCGCGGCATCAAGAATCCGCTCGGCCTGAAGTGCGGGCCGTCGCAGAAGCCCGACGAGCTGCTGCGGCTGATCGACATCCTCAATCCGGAGAACGAGCCGGGCCGGCTGACGCTGATCTGCCGCTTCGGCGCCGACAAGGTCGGCGACCTGCTGCCGCCGCTGGTGCGCGCGGTGAAGCGCGAGGGCCGCGCGGTGGTGTGGTCGTGCGATCCGATGCACGGCAACACGATCACGTCGACCTCGGGCTACAAGACGCGGCCGTTCGATCGGATCCTCAAGGAGGTGCGCACCTTCTTCCAGGTCTGCGCGGCCGAAGGCGCCTATGCCGGCGGCGTGCATCTCGAAATGACCGGCCAGAACGTCACCGAATGCACCGGCGGCGTGCGCGCGATCACCGACGAGGATCTCAACGACCGCTACCACACGGTCTGCGATCCGCGGCTCAACGCCGAGCAGGCGATCGAGCTCGCGTTCCTGCTGGCCGATCTGCTCAAGAAGGAGCGCGCCGGCAAGGCGCAGCCGCTGCCGGCGGTGGCGGGGCTGTAGCCATGTTCCTCGATTAGGATCATCCGCTCGTCCGCGAGCGTGGAACCGGGCTGCAGTTTGCCCATAGTCTGGGTCCCGCTTCGCGGGGACGAGCGATTCAGATAGTCGCCCATGCTTCCTGCGCTGTTCGTCTCGCACGGCTCGCCGAGGTCCTGATCGAGGACTGCGCGGCGCGCGATTTCCTGCGCGGCTTTGCCAGCGACCATGCCAAAACCGCGCGCGATCGTGATCGCCTCGGCGCATTTCGGCACCGCGCCGCCCGCCGTGGTCGGCGATGCGCAAGCCTGGCATGATCTACGACTTTGGCGGCATGCCCGAGCTGCGTCAGCTCGTCTATCCGGCGCCGGGCGATCCTGTGCGTGGCGATGAAGGTCGCAGGGCTGCTGCAGGCCGCCGGCCTCGCGCCGGTAGTGGCGCACCGGCCACGGCTACGACCACGGCACCTGGGTGCCGCTGATGCTGCTCTATCCGGACGCCGACGTGCCGGTGGTTCAGCTCTCGGTGCAGCCGCGTCTCGGCGCCCGCGCATCACGTTGCGGTCGGTCGCGCGCTCGCGTCACTGAAGGACGAGGACATTCTCGTCATCGGCTCGGGCTCCGCCACGCATAACCTGCGAGGAGTTCTACTACGGCTCGCATCGCGGCTGACGGCTCCGGCGCTGCCCTGGGTCGACAGCCTTCACCGACTGGGTGCATGAGCAAGATCGCTGCCGGCGCGCTCGACGAGCTCGCTGCATTATCGCGAGCGCGCGCCGTATGCGGTCGCAGAATCATCCGACCGATGAGCATTTCCTGCCGCTGTTCATCGGGCTCGGCGCGGTGAATGGCGCGCCGGGCAGGCGCGTGCATACGAGCACCCGCAGCGGTGTGATCTCGATGGATCACTTACATGTTTGGCTGATGCATCGCCCGGCGACTTCACCGGCCCGGTGCCGGAGGACGGCCACGGCTGGGGCTGTCAGATCGATGGCTTCCAGTCGCATCGCGTGAACGATGTCTCAGCGTCGGGCTCGGCGGCCGCTACTGGCACATGCAGGCGAACGGCCACACCCATTTCGAGAACCATGTCGTCGGCGTCAACGCGGTGCCGCAGGTCGTGAACTGGAAGACCGACAATTACGGTGTATTCCTGCAGTCGAGCGTCAAGCTCGGTCCGCACGGCTGATCGGCAGTCAGTAGCCGAGAGCCAGGCTTTCGTGCTACAAGCGTGGACCCTTGAGCAGGGCTTGCCCCGGCCCGGCTGAGGGTGACACAAGTCGGGTAGATTCAACCGCCTGACAGAGCGTCCTGCGACCATGGACCGATTGCTGCGCGCGACCATCAATACCTGGCACGGCCTGCGCTACGCCGCGCGAAGCGAGGCGGCGTTCCGCCAGGAGCTGGTCGTGCTCGCGATCGCGGTGCCGCTGGCCTTCGTGGTCGCGACCGAGACCTGGAAGCGGCTCGCTGCTGATCGGCGTCGTGGTGTTCGTGATGGTGGTCGAGCTGCTCAACACCGCGATCGAAAAGCTCGCCGACCGGGTCAACCGCGACGATCGATCCGCAGATCGGCCGGGTCAAGGACATGGGCTCGGCCGCGGTCGGGCTTGCGCTGATCGTCGCGGGCCTCGCCTGGCTTCTCGCGCTCGCCGAACGGCTGGGCCTCGGCTGTGCGATTGCTGATATCGGCGCGACGCGCTAGATCACCATGAATTCCCGACCCGCCGACCGTCTCGCGATCGCGGTTGCGCAGCTCAATCCGACTGTCGGCGATGTCGCCGGCAATGCCGAGAAGGCGCGCGCGCGCGCGCGCCGCAGGCCGCGCGCGATGGCGCCGACCTCGTGGTCTTTCCGGAGCTGTTCATCGCCGGCTATCCGCCCGAGGATCTGGTGCTCAAGCCGGCGTTCCAGGCGGCCTGCCGGGCCGCGATCGAGGAGCTTGCGCGCGAGACCGCCGACGGCGGCCCGGCGCTGCTGATCGGCACGCCCTGGGTCGAGGACGGCAAGCTCTACAACGCCTATTGCCTGCTCGATCGGCGGCGCGATCGCGGCGGTGCGCTTCAAGGTCGATCTGCCGAACTACGGCGTGTTCGACGAGAAGCGCGTGTTCGCGCCCGGGCCGCTGCCGGGTCCGGTCAGCTTCCGCGGCGTGCGCATCGGCATTCCGATCTGCGAGGACATCTGGGGCGACCGAGACGTGGTCGAGTGCCTGGCCGAGACCGGCGCCGAAATGCTGCTCGTGCCGAACGGCTCGCCCTATTGGCGCGACAAGGACGACGTGCGCCTCAACATCGCGGTCGCGCGCGTCACCGAGAGCGGCCTGCCGCTCGTCTATGTCAACCAGGTCGGCGGCCAGGACGAACTCGTCTTCGACGGCGCCTCCTTCGGGCTCAATGCCGACCGCTCGCTCGGCGTTCCAGCTTGCCGGCCTTCCGCGAGCACGTGACGACGGTGCGCTTGCGAGCGCAGCGGCAACGGCTGGCGCTGCACTGCGGCCGCTGGTCGCCGCGGTCGGACGACGCCGACGAGGACGACTACACCGCCTGCGTGCTGGGGCTGCGCGACTATGTCGACAAGAACGGCTTTCCCGGCGTCGTGCTCGGCCTCTCCGGCGGCATCGATTCCGCGCTGGTGCGCGGCGCTCGCGGTCGATGCGCTCGGGCCCGAGCGCGTGCGCTGCGTGATGCTGCCCTATCGCTTCACCGTCGCAGGCTTCGCTCGACGACGCCGCACGCGTCGCCAAGGCGCTCGGCGTGCACTACGACGTGGTGCCGATCGAGCAGCGCGGTGGAGGGGCTCGAGGCGCGCTCGCGCCGCTCTTCGCCGGGCAGGCCGCGCGACGTCACCGAAGAGAATCTGCAGGCGCGCGCGCGCGGCACCATCCTGATGGCGATCTCCAACAAGTTCGGCCTGATGGTGGTGACGACCGGCAACAAGTCGGAAATGTCGGTCGGCTACGCCACGCTCTACGGCGACATGAACGGCGGCTTCAATCCGATCAAGGATCTCTACAAGACCGAGGTCTATCGGCTGGCGCGGCTGCGCAACCGCTGGAAGCCGCACGGCGCGCTCGGGCCCGACGGCGCTGGTGATCCCCGAACACATCATCACGCGCGCGCCGACGGCCGAACTGCGCGAGAACCAGACCGACCAGGACACGCTGCCGCCCTACGACGTGCTCGACGCGATTCTCGAGCGGCTGGTCGAGCGCGAGGAGCCGATCGCCGAGATCGTCGCGGACGGGCTTCGACCGCGAGACGGTGGTGCAAGGTCGAGCGCATGCTCGACCTCGCCGAATACAAGCGCCGGCAGGCGGCGCCCGGCGTGAAGGTCACGCTGCAAGAATTTCGGCCGCGACCGCCGCTATCCGATCGTCAATCGCTTCCGCGATCCGGGCACGCCGCTGCCGGAGCCCGACCGCGCGCTGTTGCGCGGAGGGGAGGCGATGCCAAGCGGCGAGGCCGTCGATTTTTGAGTTAGGTGAGCAGGGCCTCTCCGCTCCCCTCCTCCCGCGAGTTGTTGCGAGCGGTGGGGAGGGGTCGGGGGTGGGGGGCAGTCAGCACCACGATGTTGCGCCGCTGCTGTCATCAACGTCCGCGAAACAAAGTTAGACATCGGAATGTTTCGAGACGAGTGCTGTGATCATGCGCAGTGCAGCCCCCGACCCCTAACCCCTCCCCGCCACTACGCTACGCTTCGTGGGGGGAGGGGAACCCCAGCGCAGTGCTCTCCTTACGAACCAGGACGATCGGATTCGAATTTGGTCGGATCGAAGTCCAGCGCATGCCGAACAGAGTCTGGCATTCCGGCAAATGAAAACCCCTCCGTCGATCGAGCCGGCAGAGGGGGCTATTCAAGAACGCGTCTTTGCGATGCGTGCCCTGTTACGTCAGCGTGCTCACTTCAACTTGTCTTGGACCTTCGCGAGTGCGGACAGTCGCGCATTCCTCGTCGAAATTGCCGCCCGGTGCGCCGCTGACGCCGATCCCGCCGATTGCGGCGCCATTCGCCTTGATGGTCACGCCGCCGACCCCGTAGGTGACGTTCGGCAGCGGCGTCTGCGGGATCGTCGATGGCGCGGCCTTTGCCATGCGGGCGGCGACCTCCTTGGTCGAGCCCTCGTTGCGTCCGAGTGTGATGGATGCGGCCGAGTATGCCTTGTAGTAGGCGTTGTCGATCGAGTGCACGGGCGCGCCGTCGCCGCGCAGCATCGCTTGGCGCACACCGTCGAGATCGACCACGACCGCCACCACCTTGTAGCCCTTGGTCGCGCAGGCGGCGACTGAATCGCCAACGAGTTGGTTGGCGAGCGCGGCCGAGATCTTCGGATTGTTGATCAGGCCCTGCGCCTTTGCGCCGACGGCTGCGAGCGCAACCGCTCCGGCCAGCACGCCGTATTTCCATACTAATGATAATACTCGTGACATAGCTTCACTCCCTCTGTCTTCACTCTCTTTCGGCGGCCGGTTCCTGACGGTCGCCGGCGCGCGCGACGATAGGCGATCTCGCGGCGGGGAGGAAGCAGCGCTGCGGCGTGTCATCTGCGGCGCTTTCGCACTGTCATCGTGTTGTGTTGGTCGTCCCCGCGGAAGCGGAGACCCGGTGGCTAGAAGGGGTCTGTTCCGGCATGGCGAATGCGAGGAACAGCTTGGAGGTCCGGGTCCCCGCTCGCGCTGAGACGACGCGAGCAAGAAGCAGTCGCTGCCGGTGGACGAGACCCGCAGCGCTTATGCGCTGCGGGAGCTGCGGTAGGCGAGGCGGGCGTGGCCGACGCAATAGGGCATGCCGTGGAACTGCTCGTTGCCGCAGAAGCAGAAGTTCTCGGCACCCGGCTCGTTGATCGGCCAGCGGCATTGCCCCTGCGCAAGCTCGAGCAGCGTGCAGCCGCGCCCGTTGTGGATCGGAATCTCCTCGGGCTCCGCTGCTGGATAGGCGTCGCGCAGCATCTTGCGTTGCGCGATGACGCTCAGCCGTCTCCAGTCGCGCTGTGGCTTCGGGCGCGCGAGCTTGGCTGCGCGCCGCATCTGCGCCGAGAGCACATCGCGCGGGCGCGACAACCCCATCCGGTTCATCTTGCCGATCACGGCGTTGCGAGTGACTCCAATCTCGCGCGCGATCTGACTGCAGGTGAGCCCTGCATTGAAGCAGCGTTTAAGCTGGTCGATACGGTCGGTGTTCCAGGTCGAAGGACTTATGGGCATGTCTGTGGCCTCGCTGTCTTAACGTGAGGCTACGGGCGTGGTCCTTCGACCGAAGACATTCGAACGGCAAGGGCTCTCCGTTTGGCGCCGAGGGCTCCGCCGCGAGCCCACAACGCCATCAGGCATGCCAGATCGAGTTCTTCGGCTTTAGGCCTCCGTAGCTGGCTGCGCCCACCCATCCGCCGCCGCTTTCTGGGTGGTGCCGCCGAATCCAAGGCTCGCGCAATTCAACTCGCTAATCAAGGATTAAAATGCCATTATAACGGCATTATAATTTGTGAGGCGTTGAGGAAATGGCGCGGCCCGAAAACCGTTCGGAGGCTCGGTCACTCAGTCTGACCTTGCCAGAAGAAACTTTCAATTACCTCGTTCTTCTCGCGAAGTCTTGGCAAATTGGGCCGCACCGAGAACGAGGTCGCGACCCACATTCTGGTTCGCGAAACATACGCAATGATCGAACGTGGATTCCACGAAAGGAAGATCCCACCGGCAACAGAATAGGGGGTCAACTTGTGGATAGTGGGGACAAGGGTGCCGAAAGTGCCAACGTGATTTTGGCAGGGGCCAACTCGCCGGTTTTTACCCGCGATCAACTCGTCCCGCAGGCCCATCCTGGCACGCTCCGGGCCCCTCCCGGTTGGCTCGGAACGTAACGCGAACCTCCGCTAAGCAAATCGTCAACTTGTGTCTGGCCTAATGCCGACGGGCGGGGAGCCATTTGCTACAATGAGGTCACGGGAGCGGAACCCGGCTGGGCGGAGCCGGGTTCGCACGAGTATCCCACGTGTGTCCGAGTTGTTGCGTAAGGAGTTTGGTTCATGGCGCCGCGAGCCTATTGGAAGGGCTACCTGAAGCTGTCGCTGGTCTCGTGCCCGATCGCGCTCTATCCGGCCTCATCGAGCTCGGAGCGTGTCTCGTTCAACCGCATCAACAAAAAGACCGGGCATCGCCTCAAGCAGCAGAATGTCAACTCCGTCACCGGCGATCCGGTCGACAAGGAAGACATCGGGCGCGGCTACGAGTTCGCCAAGGGCCAGTACCTCACGGTCGAGGATGACGAGCTCGCGAAGATCCAGATCGAGAGCACGCACACGATCGACATCCAGAGCTTCGTGCCGCGCGGCGAGGTCGACGACCGTTTTCTCGATACGCCTTACTACATCGCGCCGACCGACAAGGTCGGGCAGGAGGCGTTCGCGGTGATCCGCGACGCGATCCGCGAGAAGAAGATGGTGGCGCTCGGCCGCATCGTGCTCACCAGGCGCGAGCATGTCGTAATGCTGGAAGCGTTCGACAAGGGCCTGCTCGCGACCACGCTGCGCTATGCCTACGAGGTGCGCGACAACAAGGATTATTTCGACGACATCCCCGAGATCAAGCTGCCGGCGGAGATGAAAGAGCTTGCCATGCACATCATCGACACCAAGGCCGACCATTTCGATCCGAAGACCTTCGAGGATCATTACGAGAAGGCGATCGTCGAGCTGCTGCGCAAGAAACAGGCCGGCCGCGTGGTCGAGCCCATTCGCGATGCCGAGCCGGAATCGCCACGGGTGATCAATCTGATGGATGCGCTGCGCGCGAGCCTCAAGGGCGAGGCCAAGAAGCCAGCCGCCGCGTCGACACCCGCACGCCGGACCACCAAGAAGAAGGCGACGCGGTGAGGAATGTCGCAGGCGCAACAGCGCTCGCCCATCCAAGGCAGCATCGCCTTTACGGGGCGGCTCGGCTCTATGAAGCGAGCGGACGCGTTCGCGCTCGTGCGGCAGCATGGCGGCACGCCACACCGCGGCGTCACCAAGGGCACTGATCACCTGGTCGTGGGGCAATTGGGCTGGCCGCTGCTCGACGACGGGCGGCCATCCAACAGCCTGGCGCGCGCGCAGACCTATGGTGTGGCCATCGTCAGCGAGCGGCGGTTTCTGGAATGGATCGGACGTGGCGCAGCCGACGAGGAGCAGCGCAGCTACAGCGCCGAGCAGATCGCGTCGGTGAGTGGCCTGCCGGTGAGTGTGATCGGCGAGCTTGCCGCCTTCGGCATGCTCGATCCGCGCGAGGGCCGCTATCGCTTCCGCGATCTCGCGGCCGCTCGCCAGGTTGCCGAGCTGTTCGCGGCCGGCGTCACGCTCTCGGCGATCACCAAGAGCCTGCACGCGATCGAGCAATGGCTGCCGGACGCGGGCCTCTCCCGGCTCAAGCTCTATCCGGCGGCGGGCGATGCCGTGCTGGTCGAGCAGCTCAAGGGCCGCACCGATCGCACGGGCCAGTTCGTGCTGCCGATCGCGGAGCCCGCCGACAATCCCGATGCGCTGTTCGAGGAGGCGCAGGCGGCCGAGGAAGTCGCAAGAGATCGCGCAGGCCGAAAAGCTCTATCGCCGCGTCATGAAGCTCGATCCCGAGGACCCGGCCGCGGCCTTCAATCTCGGCAACCTGTTGCGCGCGGCCGGCCGCAAGGTCGACGCCGAGAAGGCTTATCGGGTGTCGATCAAGACCGATCCGCGTTTCATCGAGGCGCTCTACAATCTCGCCGACCTGCTCGACGATCAGGGCCGCACCAAGGAAGCGATCAGCCTCCTGCGCAAGGCGCTCGATGTCAATCCGGCGCACGCGGATTGCCTGTTCAACATGGCCGTGCTCATGCAGCGGCTCGAGGACCATCGGGAGGCCGCCGACTACTGGCGGCGTTATCTCATGGTCAATTCATCCTCGGAGTGGGCCGCGCGCGCCAAGCGCTCGTTGAAGCTCTGCGAAATGCAGATCAATCGCTCGCCATGACGGCGCGGTCAAAGAAAGCCCCCGCCCGCAAGACGCGCAAGCAGGCGCTGCGCGAGTACGAGCGCAAGCGCGACTTCAGCAAGACCTCGGAACCGAGCCCGTCGAACGATCCGCTCGTCCCCGCGCAAGCGGGGATCCGGCGCAAGAAGCCTCTGCGATTCCCGTTTGCGCGGGAATGAGCGGGTCGAGAGCGGATCGGCCGAAACGGACCAGGCGCTGGGCGGTCAGTTCGTGGTGCAGATGCACGCGGCGCGGCGCCTGCACTATGACCTGCGGCTCGAGCTCGACGGCGTGCTCAAGAGCTGGGCCGTGCCGAACGGGCCGAGCCTCATCGCCGACAAGAAGCGGCTTGCGGTGCAGACCGAAGACCACCCGATGCAGTACCTCGAGTTCGAGGGCAATATCCCCAAGGGCGAGTATGGCGGCGGCGCCATGATCGTGTGGGATCGCGGCCGCTGGGCTCCGGAAGGCGATCCGCATTTCGGGCTCAACAAGGGTCACCTGGAGTTTGCGCTCGAAGGCACGCGCCTGAAAGGGCGCTTTCATCTCGTGCGCATGAAGCCGCGCCCGCCCGCCAACAAGAAAAACGAATGGCTGCTGATCAAGGTCGACGATGCGTTTGCGCGTCGTCCGGGTGAGCCCGACATCACGGACGAGGAGACGACCTCGCACTTGAGCGGCCGCACCACCGAGGAGCTGGCGGCGCAAGGAGAAGTCCGCGCCGATCATGCGGCGCGCGCCGGCGTGGTGAAAGCTCGCAAGGGTGCGATCCCCGACGTCGGCAAGGTGCGCGGCGCCAAGAAACGCCTGCTGCCGGTGTTCCTGGAGCCGAGCCTCGCATCGCTGTGCGCGCGGCCGCCGAGCGGCCCAAAGTGGGTGCACGAGATCAAGCATGACGGCTATCGCATCCAGGCCCGCATCGATGGCGGCAAGGTCAAGCTCCTGACCCGCACCGGCCTGGATTGGACCGACCGCTTCAAGAGCATCGCGAAGGCGCTCCAGGCACTGCGCCTGAGCTCCGGCCTGATCGACGGCGAGATCGTGGTCGAGGACGACACCGGAAAATCGAGCCTGGGCAATCTGCAAGCCGACCTGAGCGAGGGCCGGCAGGATCGCATGCGCTACTACGCGTTCGATCTTCTCTATTGCGAGGGCTTTGATCTGCGTGAGGCGATCCTTCTGGACCGCAAGGCGCTGCTCGAGCAGGTTCTCGCCGGCGCGCCCGCAAGCATTCGCTTCAGCGAGCATCTCGCCGAGCATGACGGACCGACCATCCTGGAGCACACCTGCCGGCTCGGGCTCGAAGGCATCGTGTCGAAGCGCGGCGACCTGTCCTACCGCGGAGGCCGTGGTGACCATTGGCTCAAATCGAAATGCATGCTGCGGCAGGAGTTCGTCATCGTCGGCTACATTCCTTCGACCGCGGCGCCGGGAACTGTCGGCGCGTTGCTGCTTGGCTACTACAAGGACGGAAAGCTTCACTACGCCGGCCGTGTTGGCACCGGCTATTCGGGGTCGAGTCGCGCGCGCTACGCGACGCGCTGGAGAAAATCAATTCGAGCAAGCCGGAGTTGGTCAATGCTCTGCCGGCTGGCGCCGAGAAGGGCGTGCGCTGGGCCAAGCCGCAGCTTGTCTGCGAGGTCGAGTTCCGCGCCTGGAGCAGGGACCGGCTCATTCTCAACTCCTCGTTCAAAGGCCTGCGCGAGGACGAGCCCGCCGCCGATGTCACCTTGGAGATGGCGCCTGCCGCCGCAACAGCGGCGGAGGAAGCGGCTGCCGATCTCGCGGGCGTGCGTCTCACCCATCCCGAGCGCATCCTGTGGGAGGAGGCCGGGATCACCAAGCAGGGTCTCGCCGAGTTCTATTCCGACATAGCGGATTCGATTCTGCCGCATGTGATCGATCGTCCGCTCAGTCTGCTGCGCTCGCCGTCGGGCGTCGGCGAGAAGGGGTTCTTCGCCAAGCATCCCTGGCATGGTCTCGGTGAAGGGATCAGGCGGGTCGACATCGGCGATGGCGAGCCGATGCTCGCAATCGACGACCTCAGCGGCTTGATCGGTCTCGTGCAGGCGGGCGTGGTGGAGATCCATCCATGGGGATCGACCGTCAAGCAACTGGAACAGCCGGACCGGCTGATCTTCGATCTCGACCCGGGCGAGGACGTCACCTGGGATGCAGTGATTGCAGGCGCGCGCGAGGTGCGCGAGCGTCTGCAAAAGATCGGGCTTGAGAGCTTCGTGAAGACATCAGGCGGCAAGGGCCTGCATGTCGTGGTTCCGATCGTGCCGAGCCTCGATTGGGATGCCGCCAAGGCGTTCACCGGATCAGTGGCGGAAGCGATGAGCAAGGACGATCCCAGCCGCTATGTCGCGACCATGTCGAAGCGTGCGCGGCAAGGTCGCATCCTGATCGACTATTTCCGCAACGGTCGCGGCGCCACTGCGGTTGCGGCCTATTCGACGCGCGCCCGCAAGGAGGCGTCGGTCTCGACGCCGCTGACCTGGGAGGAGCTCTCGCAGGGCATGCGCGCCGATCACTTCCGCGTCGACAATCTGCGACAGCGGCTGCGCTTCTTGAGCAGCGATCCGTGGCAGGGATTCTTTGAGCTGCGCCAACACGTCAAGGCGCGGCCGAAGAAGTCTTGAGCAAGGCTGAACTCGAGGCACAGAGGAGCCACGATTGAGGGCCGGCTCCCTCTCCCGAAGGGAGAGGGGTGGGGTGAGGGGTTACAAACTATCGAGGGTCCAACCCCCCCCAAACCCGTACCACAAGCGAATGAAGAGAGAAGACGCTCTTAGCGCGCCGGCAGGAACGTCGGTCCGACTGAGCGCACTGAGCGCTTGGCAGCATCGCTATCGGGCTGCGCGCCGCTCTCCGGTGCCGCCACCTCGGTCGGAGGAGGCGTGGCGGGGCTTGCGACCGCAGGCGCCGCTTTCCCCTTCGCCGCCGGAGTAGAGTTCGCTTTCGAGGCCGGGCGGATCGGGCGCCCTTGCGCATCGGTCTGCGGCTGCGAGAGTACGCGGGCGCGCTCCTCGTTCACGACGATATCGCCGCGCTCGATGGTCTGATCATCGAGTTGTTTGAGCGCATCGGCCCAGGTCTGACCAGGCGCCTTGCAGCTGCAGCTCGGATTGAAAGATTTGCGATAGGCAAACGCGGTCGGCAGCTCGGAGTAGTTGCGGCCCGCTGTCGAGATCGCCTGGTTCACGTCCTCGCCCGGATTGCGGTGCGTATAGAGCGTGACCTCGGCGGCCGGACACATGGCCTGGCAGGTCCGCTCGTCCTCGGGGAAGCGCGCCGGCTGGGTCGAATACGAGATCGGGAAGTAGTAGCCGTCACAGGTCCGCACGCACAGCGTTCGGTAAGTGTCGCCGACGCCGGGGTCGGGCTGGCCGCCGAGAATGCTGCCGGGGCCGGGCCCGAACAGATTCTCGAAGAAGCCGCCACGGCTGGCGTATTGGCGATACTGCGGACCACACTCGTTCTGCCCGAGTGCAACCAGCACACCGCGCCGCTGGCCCTCGCGGTCGGCCGTATTGCCCTGCAGGTGCTGCAGGTCGGCGATGCTGCGGTCGAGATTGGTGCGCAGCTGCTGCATCTGCGTGTTGATGGCGACGCACTGCTGCGGCTGACCGCCGAAGAGTGCGAAGAGGCCGCGCCCCTCGCAGCCTTGTCGCCGCGCCTGCGCGCTGACGCGGTCGAGGTCCACCTGCTGGCGGTTGACCAGGTCCTCAAGCCGCCTGATGTCCGCGGCCCGGCTCGGATCGCCATTGCCGCGATCGATCGCACCAAGCTGCGCTTCGAGGCGCAGGCAGATCGGGTTGCGGCCACCGGGACCGGGACCGCCAGGAGAACTATAAGGACCGCCGCCAGGGTAGGGCCCCTGTGCGGACGCCGGCCCATCCATAAGAACGCCGACGAGAAGACCGCCCACGAGCCCGCCGGTGAGCGCGAGCGCCAGCAGGCTGGCGGCGGCAGCGCGCCATGATGCGGCGATGAGTGTTTTGCTGTTCACGGTTGCAACGTTCGGGCTTGCTCGGCTTGTCCTGATCCAGCGCAAAATCGATCGCCGGGGTCTTGGCTGCGCGGTTGCGGTCTCGTTCATGGGCCGAAGCCTGACACCCGAAGCCTTTATCAGTACTACAGAATCAAGCGCTGGATGGTGACCAAAGTGTGGACACGAAAAGCATCTGTGGAGAGCGACTCTAACGATGCTGGCAGGCCTTATCCAGTCTTGACATTCTCTGCCGGCACCAGCGGCGGCAAGGGGTGACGGACCTCGCTGCGCAGGTTCCATAGGATCCCGCTGATGATGATTCCCGCCCCCGCGAACACGAATACGTCGAGCGGCTCATCATAGAGCCACCAGCCGATCACCGCGATCAGCGGGATGCGCAGGAAATCGAGCGGCACAACCACGCTGGCGTCGCCGGCGCGGAATGCGTTGCTGAGACAGAAATGCGCGAACAGGCCGGCCGCGCCGAGCCCGGCAATGGCCGGAACGAGGTCGAGCGTCAGCTTTTGCGGGAAGAGCGCGCCTGCGAACACCAGCCCGAGGGTGAGCTGGATCACGTTCATCCAGAACACGATCGCAAATGTGCTTTCGGTCGAGGTCAGCTTCTTGGTGGCGATGTTCTGCGCGCCATAGCCGAGCGCCGCGATCAGCACGATCAGGGCGGCAGGCTTGAAGCTCTCGACCCCGGGCCGCAGGATGATGAGCACGCCGATGAGGCCGAGAATCACGGCCCCGATGCGGCTTCTGGTCATGCGCTCGCCGAGAAAGAACGGCGCCAGCAGGATCGTCCAGGCCGGCATGGTGAACTCGAGCGCGAATACGGTCGCGAGCGGCAGCAGCACGAGCCCTAGTGCCCATAGATATTGCGAGCCGAAGTGGACACTGTTGCGCAGGATGTGGAGAGGCAGTCTCCGCATGTTGATGCTGTGCCGCTCGGCGGGCCGAAAGATCGCAACCACGCCGATGATCGCGAGCCCAAGTGCCGCCCGCAGCGTCAGGATCTCCATGACGGTGAGTGGACCCGACAGCCTTCGAATCGCGACCGCCATCACGCAAAACGACAACAGCGCGCCGACCATCCACAGCACGACGCGAGCCAGTTGCCGGGTAGGAGCCAAGGGAGGGTCCAGGGTTTTGGGGTGAGCGGAGAGCAGGGCAGCAGTCGCGGCCGGGCTCTCCTTAGCGGCCCTGATTGCCGGGAGCCAGTGCGGCTGGTGTGGGGCAGGGAGCGGCGGCTGGAATACCGCAGCTCAACCGGAGGTGATTCGGACGAGTTGGAGGTATAAAAATACCTCCAACATCTTCAGATGCGAATGACCAGTTATTGGGGCTCGAATCGGACGGTTTGCTCACTCCGCGTCGGGCTGGTTTTCCGGGCGTGCCTTGATGAAGGCGTCGAGCTTGCCGCAGGCGGCGTCGATCGCGACGATCTTGGGGAATCGATCGAGCGGGACCTTGAGCCGGCGCGCATTGGCGACCTGCGGCACCACGCAGATGTCGGCAAGCGTCACGTCGGCGCCGCCCGCATAGGGTGTGGCCGCCACCATCGTCTCGAGCGCGGTGAAACCCTCCAGGATCCAGTGATGGTACCAGGCGTCGATCTTGGCCTGCTCCTGGCCGAGCTCGTTCTTGAGGTAGCGAAGCGGGCTCACATTGTTCAGGGGGTGGATGTCGCAGGCGATGAGCTGCGTCATTGCACGCACCTGCGCACGCTTGAGCGCATCACGCGGCAGCAGCGGTGGCTGCGGATGGATCTCGTCCAGATATTCAATGATGGCGATGGACTGGGTGAGCAGCTCGCCTGAATCGAGCCGCAGCGCCGGCACCCGCATCAGCGCATTGATGGCGCGGTACTCGGGCTTGCGGTTGAGACCGCCTTCCTTCTGCAGATGGATCGAGATCGGCTCGTAGGGCAGGCCCTTGAGGTTCAGAGCGATACGGGTCCGGTAGGCGGCGGACGAGCGGGAAAAGGTGTAGAGCTGCACGTTGTTTCCTCAAGAGATTCCATGCCGTCATCCGGAGCCGACTGGAACGCCATCTCCTGGACCAGCGTCGCGGAGCGCTCCGTCAGCGCGGCCACCGCACGGTCGAACGCGGCCCGGTCGGCTGGCGCCACCACCTCCGAGAGCTTCTTCGTGAACTCGAGCGCGCGCGGGGCAAGCTCGTCGTAGACCGCGCGTCCGGCCGGCGTGAGCGACAGGAAGGCCTCGCGCAGGTCGGCGCGGTTGGTCCGGCGGGTCAGGTATTTGCGACGCTCAAGCTCGGCTACCGCGCGGGAAACCTTGGTCTTGTGCATGTGGGTTCGGGCGCCGATGGCCTTGCCGGTCATGACCCCGAATTGGCCCAGGCTGACCAGGACGCGCCATTCTGGTATTCCAATACCGTGTTGCCCGTAGACTCGCGTGAGCGCCTGCGACACCAGGCTGGAAAGCACGTTGAGCCGGTGCGGCAGGAACTGGCCGAGCTGCAGCGAGGGCTGCTCCGGCTTCTCCTCGATCTGATCAGTATTACGGCCCGCCTTTGGATCGCCTTTGAGCTCAGCCGCGGCGTCGGTACGAGAGTTCATAGTTTGACGCGCCCCTGCGCCCAATGCGGCCTTGAGGGGTGCGTTGGCGGCCGCTACGCGCAGTCTGCGACCATGGCGGAAGTGCAGCCCGCGCGCAACGGTGGCCTGTGCAAGAGCATGTTCAGGAAAGCTGCATGCCTTTGGCTCGCGTGAGCGCTCGCGGCGCCCAAGAGCTCATCGAGACGCTCATCTCCAGCGCGCTATCGGGAGCGCGCTATCGTAAGGGCCCCCTATCGCGCGTTCGCTTATCGCGAACACGCTCTATCGCGAGCATTCGATGGCGACGAACTCTTCGGTCTTGGCCATGCCGACCGGGATGGTCCCGGTGATCTCCTCGCGCTCGACCCTGCGGAAGGAAGCGGCCTGCGTGAATTCGCGCGAGCGGCAATAGGCGGTCGCGACCGCGGTTCCGCAGCGTGCCCCGGTCGCCAGGCAACGGTCGACGCCATACCCGTCCGGATCGTTGGCAATGATGAAGATCCGATTCTCAGCCTGCGCCGAAACATTGCCGCACAGAACGGCTGCAAAGGTGAGAGCGGCGGCAATGAAGCGCATGGATCTCTCGCTGCTGGAGGGCACGGCGCGCAGGCGCTGACTTCGAAGATTGCGGCAAAGCGGTAAACGACGCGTTAACTGTTAAGGACAGCTCCGAAGCGTTCACGGGTTTGTCATCTGCATTGAGTTAGCGGGCTCAGCGGAATCTGCCTAGCGCAGAAAAGACACACCGATGAACTGATTGATGACTCCCCACAAGCGCAGGTGTTCCAAGGCCGTCACGCGCATTTTCGGCGATCGAGGTTCAGGCTGTGCGACGTATGCTTTTACCGATTCTTTTACCGACCTGCGTGCGCAATGATTCCGCATGGTGTCGGCGCGAAAGCGCAGGATGCGAATCAGCGGGGCGCCTAATCCCCGGGCGGGAAGGCGTCATATGGGGTCTCCACGCTCCGCGCGGGCAGCCTGCAACCCCTTGACGCGGCAGCCTCCCTTGCTCATTGTCCCGGCCATGTACGGCCTTAACCAGATCTGCGGCATTTGCCGGGAGATTATCCGCTAGCGACACCCTCGCTGGCTGCGGCCGTCTTTATTCTCCTGTTCGAGATTGAGTGACGCCCCGGCCAGCGGGGTAGGCGTCTGCTGGTGGCGTACCGCCGGCAAGATCGCCAAACGAACCGCCCAACGCACCGTCCAAAGCATGGGACAATAACGGATTGGGACAGCAACCGATGGAGCTTCGCCTTTACGATACGCTCACGCGCGAGAAGCGGCCGTTCCAGCCGCTCGATCCCGATCGCGTGCGCATGTATGTGTGCGGGCCCACGGTCTACGACTTCGCCCATATCGGCAATGCGCGGCCGGTGATCGTGTTCGATGTGCTGTTCCGGCTGCTGCGGCATCTCTACGGCGCCGATCATGTCACGTACGTGCGCAACATCACTGACGTCGACGACAAGATCAATGCGCGGGCGGCAGAGCGCGGCATCTCGATCCGCGACCTCACCGAGGAAACCTATCGGAACTTCAAGGAAGATGTCGCGGCGCTGGGCTGCCTGCCGCCGACCTATGAGCCGCGTGCAACCGAATTTGTCAGCAAGCCTGACGCCAGCGTCGACATGATCAGGCTGATCGAGCGCCTCGTCGCTGCGGACCACGCCTATGTCGAGCAGGGGCACGTCCTGTTCCGCGTCGCCAGCGATGCCCGACTACGGCAAATTGTCCAAGCGCTCGCTCGACGAGATGATTGCGGGTGCGCGCGTCGAGGTCGCGCCCTATAAGCGCGATCCGATGGACTTCGTACTGTGGAAGCCATCGTCGCCGGAACTGCCGGGATGGGATAGCCCCTGGGGTCGCGGCCGCCCCGGCTGGCATATCGAGTGCTCGGCGATGTCGGCGGCCTTGCTTGGCGAGACCTTCGACATCCATGGGGGCGGCATCGATCTCGTGTTTCCCCACCACGAGAACGAGATCGCGCAGTCGCGCGGCGCGTTCCATTCGCCGGTGATGGCGAACTATTGGATGCACAACGGCTTCCTGCAGGTCGAAGGCGAGAAGATGTCGAAGAGCCTCGGCAACTTCTTCACCATCCGGGAGCTCTTGGCGGACTGGCCGGGCGAGGTGCTGCGCTTCAACATGCTGCGCACGCAATACCGGCAGCCGATCGACTGGACGGTGCGCGGGCTCGAAGAGAGTTTCGACACTCTGGTGTCGTTGACGGATTTTCCAGACTTCGCTGCCGGCCATGATGAAGCGTTTGAACCGGTGGTGCTGGACGCGCTCTGCGACGATCTCAACACGCCCCAGGCCATCGCCGAATTGCATGCGCTGCATCGGCGAGGCGAGCACGCAGCTCTCGCCTCGACGCTGCGGGCGCTTGGCATTCGCCAGCAGCCGAAGAGCCGCCGTGCCGTGGATGAGGGCAAGGTCGTGTCACTCCTTGATGCCCGCAACGCCGCGCGCAAGGCGAGGAATTTCAAAGAGGCGGATCGCATTCGTGATGAGCTTAAGGCGATGGGCGTCGAGCTTGAAGACAAGAAGGACGGCACCACGTTGTGGAAGGTGAAGCGATGAGTGCGCGGCAAACTCCGGCACCCACTCCCCTTGCGGGAGACGCCGCGAACGCATGTGTGCGTTTTGTTCCGGCGGTGTTGAAGGGCAATGGATTGCAGCGAGCACGGCCTGCTCCCTCCCCCCTTGTGGGGGAGGGGTGGGGAGAGGGGTGGTTCTGGACTCGGAATCTGCTGCCACCCCTCTCCCTGTCCCCTCCCCCACAAGGGGGGAGGGAACGCTGTGGAGCCGCTCGTCGCATCTCCAGGCACATGCTCGCGTGCGCGGATTTTTTCGCAGCCTGCCAGACGAGTACAGCCATGACCGCCGCCGCCAACCCCAAGCTCTCGCTGCGGCCGTTTCTCGCCGCCGACACGGGGCTGGTTGCCGAGATCTTCCGCGCGAGTGTTGATGAGCTCACGGCGGAGGACTACAGCGATGCCCAGCGCGGGGCCTGGATCGCCGTGGCCGACGATGAGGAGGAGTGGGGCGCGCGGCTTGCGAGCCAGCTCACCTTGCTCGGCATGATGGAAGGCTCGCCGGTCGGCTTTGCCTCGCTCAAAGGCGGCGAGGAGGTCGACATGCTCTATGTTCATCCGGCCGCGGTCGGCCACGGCGTCGGCTCGCTGTTGATCGAGGCGCTCGAGAAACTCGCGGCCGGGCGCGGCGCGCGCCGCCTGACCGCCGATGTGAGCGACAGCGCGCAGGAATTCTTCAAGAAGCGCGGTTTCGTGCCGAAACAGCGCAACACCATCCAGCTCGGTGGCGAGTGGATGGCCAACACCACGATGGAAAAGCAGCTCGCAGTCAAGGAGCGATCGCAATGACGAAGCCGGAAACCCCGTTCCCCCGCCACTGGCTCTATTACATTCTGCTGAAGTACGGCGTGCTGATCGCCGCGCTCGTGATCACGCTCTACACCATCTATCGACTGGTTTAGCTATCGAGTGGTTTTGGACAATGGCCCGCGAACACCTTTATCTCTTCGACACCACGCTGCGCGATGGCGCGCAGACGAACGGCGTCGACTTCACGCTCAAAGACAAGCTTGCGATCACGGGCCTCTTGAACGACCTGGGCATCGACTATGTCGAGGGCGGCTATCCGGGCGCCAATCCGACCGACACGGCGCTGTTCTCGACACCGCACAAGCTCGACACCACCTTTACGGCCTTCGGCATGACGCGCCGGCCCGGCCGCTCGGCGTCGAACGATCCGGGGCTGGCAGCGCTGCTCGACGCCAAGGCGGACGCGATCTGCTTCGTTGCCAAGTCGTGGGACTATCACGTGCGCGTGGCGCTCGAGACCACGCTGGAGGAAAACCTCGCCTCGATCCGCGACAGCGTGCGAGCCGCCAAGACAAAAGGGCGGGAGGTGCTGCTCGACTGCGAGCACTTCTTCGACGGCTACAAGGCCAATCCGGAATTCGCGCTCGCCTGCGCCAAGGCGGCCTATGAGGAAGGCGCGCGCTGGGTGGTGCTGTGCGACACCAATGGCGGCACGCTGCCGCACGAGATCGAGGCGATCGTCAGCCGAGGTCTGCAAAATCATCCCCGGCGACCATGTCGGCATCCATGCGCACAATGACACTGAGCAGGCAGTGGCGAACTCGCTCGCGGCCGTGCGCGCCGGCGCACGCCAGATTCAGGGCACCCTCAACGGGCTCGGCGAGCGCTGCGGCAACGCCAATCTCGTCTCCATCATTCCGACCCTGAAGCTCAAGCCGGAATTCGCGAAGCAGTTCGAGATCGGCGTGAGCGACGCGAAGCTCAAGGACCTCGTCCATGTCTCGCGCGCGCTCGACGAGATGCTCAATCGCGCGCCCAACCGGCATGCGCCCTACGTCGGCGAAAGCGCCTTTGCCACCAAGGCCGGCATTCATGCCTCCGCGATCATGAAGGAGCCGAAGACCTACGAGCACGTGGCGCCTGACATGGTCGGCAACCAGCGCAGGCTCATGGTCTCCGACCAGGCCGGCCGCTCGAACGTGCTCGCCGAGCTCGACCGCATCGGGCTCAAGGTCGACCGCAACGATCCGCGCATTGGGACCTTGCTCGAGGTGGTGAAGGAGCGCGAGGCGATCGGCTACGCCTATGAATCGGCGGGCGCCTCGTTCGATCTCCTGGCGCGGCGCACGCTCGGCAAGGTGCCGAACTATTTCGACGTGGTGCAGTTCGACGTCAATGTGGAGCAGCGCTACAACGCGGTCGGCGAGCGCGTGACCGTGTCGATGGCGGTGGTGAAGGTCAAGGTCGGCGACGAGACGCTCATCTCGGCGGGCGAGGGCAGCGGCCCCGTGCATGCGCTTGACGTCGCGCTGCGCAAGGACCTTGGCAAGTATCAGCGCTACATCAATGGCCTCGAGCTTACCGACTATCGCGTGCGTATCCTCGATGGCGGCACCGAGGCGGTGACCCGCGTGCTGATCGAGAGCCGTGACGAGCAAGGCGAGCGCTGGATGACGGTCGGCGTCTCGCCCAATATCATCGATGCCTCGTTCCAGGCGCTGATGGACTCGATCGTCTACAAGCTGGTCAAAGCGGGCGCGACGGCCTGAAGCGGCGCGCTCTCACGTTGCAACAAAAATAGGGCAAGCCCCACTTCCGCCCCAACACACCACTCGGGGGTTGCGCAAGGCTTGCTGCGCACGCGACGGCTTGCGCTCGCTTTGCATTACTCAGTTATTCATCACGCGAACAATTGCGCCAAGGTGATACCAATTCGTGGTGCTCATGTAGCACAGAGACGCATCGACGATGTTCGTATCTGTAAAGGTCGCGATCTGCGCCGAAATGCCATGATCATTTGGTCCCCTTACCCCGCTTCAGTCAGTACGAGTACTCGGGGGGAGTCACCAGATGTATGCGTGTTTGAGGATGAGTCTTGTTGCGACGGCGCTGATGTTGACGTCCATCGTCGCCAATGTCTCCAATGCCGCGGATATTCCGCGTGCTCCTGTCCGATCGCCGCTTGCCACGATCTATGACTGGACCGGGTTTTATGCCGGCGGTCATGTCGGCGGCGGTTGGGTCGGCGACGGCGACGGTGGCTTCTTGGGCGGCGGGCAGGTCGGCTTCAATTATCAGATGGGCCCATGGGTCCTTGGTGTTGAGGCGGATGCGTCGGCGGCCAGCGGGGATCTCAACTGGACATCCACGTTCGCTGGGCGCTTCGGCTGGGCCGTCGACCGTTGGATGGTCTACGGCAAAGTGGGCGGCGCCTGGGTCAATGTCGATGAAGTGAGAATGGGGCGTGTATCTGACAACACTTCAAGCGGATTGTTGCTCGGCGTTGGCGCGGAGTATGCCTTCCAGAACAATTGGACGGCCAAGGTCGAATACAACAGGATGAACGTTGATCACGATGTCGATGTCGTGAAGTTTGGCCTGAACTATCGCTTCGGTTTAAATCCTCTGCCCGGACGCTGGTAAGAGCCGCTAACCGGCGCAGTCGATCAAGACGGCCCGTGGCGCGACGAGCTAGGCCACGGGCTCACGGGGACGCTGGTCACCGATACGGCGTGCTAGTGGAGCGGATTTGACATTCGCTACCCACCCAGCCGCAGGCTCGCAAAGCGAATGTCAAATCCAAAGCTCCACTAGAAACCTATACTTGCTAGTGGTCCTTTGATTCTTAACATTCGCGAGAGAGCCCGCCGAGAAGGGATGCGAATGTTAGAATCGGACCACTAGCAGTGCGAGGAGCGCCGTCATGATCGCAAGCAGGATCCACATGACCGGCGTTTCGACCATCAGCCACATTGTGCCGAAGCAGCTCATCGTTTCGCTGTTCACACTCGTGCCGTCCCAATAGTGGCAGACGAGAAAGTGCGATCCGGGCACCGATATGATCGCGCCGAGGAAACTGGCGACCAGGATAACCAGAATGGTGACGGGCATGCTGCGCCAGCGTACGGCGCCCCATGCGCCGAGGAATCCGGCCAACGCTGCACCGACTGGAAACGTGAAAAGCGTGTACTGGATGCCGCCACGCAGGATCCAACCCCACAGCGGAGTATTGTCCATCGAGCGAGCCAGATAGAACGACGCATTCGCAAGTCCGGCAGCGAATCCTCCCAGAAGTCCGATGATGCGTGCGCGCCTCTGTGGCGACATGAATTGATCCTTCGACTTCGAGCGCAGTGCTGAGCCGATCCTTTCCAAATTGACCGACCCCAATTTGATCTAATGCAAAAGATAGGCGCGCATAACTGCCTATCCTGACGTCGAGCGCATCGGTTCACCTCGACGTGGAGAACACCCATGTACAAACGCATTCTGATTGCGACGGAAGGTTCCGAGTTCGGCGGCAAGGCGCTGACCCACGGGTTGGCGCTTGCCAAGGCGCTCAATGTCCCGGTTGTGGTTGTGACGGTGACGGAGGCCTGGTCCGCGCTCGAGCTCGCCCGCTTGGCGCGCCTCGGCGACCGCAGTCCGATCGAGCACTACGAGGACATGGTGACCGCGGCAGGCAACCATATTCTTACCCACGCTGCCGACCTTGCGAAGTCACAAGGCGTGAGCTGCGAAACGGTTCACGTGCGCGACAGCCACCCGGCCGAAGGCATCATCATCACCGCTTCCCAGAAAGGCTGCGACCTGATCGTCATGGCCTCGCACGGCCGGCGCGGCGTCGACCGCCTGCTGCTGGGAAGCCAGGCCAACGAGGTGCTCACCCACAGCAAGGTGCCCGCCCTGATTGTCCGATAGGGCCGAGCTTAGGCTGAGGCAAGCTGCGACCCGTGCCGGGCTGGTTGTCCCGGCATTTGCCCGCGATGCTCCTTCCAAACGTGGGCGCAAACCGCTAGCCTCTCCCTGTTGGTTCATGCACCGGCGTTTTCCCAAAAGCCGGGCCAGGGATAGGGAGAGAGCCTATGAGGAGGTTGCTACTTGCCGCGACTGCGGTCGCGATTTGCACTTGGGTGGGAGCTGCCGCGACTGCCCAGGCCGCCGACGAGCCACCGCCGTGGGCCTACGGCTTCACGGCACCACCGCCGCCCAATACGCCACGCGCGACGCCCGGTGCGGCGCAGCCGCAGGACAACGTAGCCGAGCACGCGATCGAGGGATCACCGCGCAAGTTCACGCGCGCGAAGATCGCCAATCGCTTCGGGCCTGCCGACTGGTTCCCTGGCGATCATCCGACGATGCCGCTCGTTGTCGAGCGCGGCCGCGAAGGGGCGAATATTTATGCCTGCAGCCTGTGCCACTATCCGAACGGCAAGGGGCGGCCTGAGAACGCCAACGTCACCGGTCTGACCTACGAGTACTTCGTCCAGACGTTGAAGGACTTCAAGAACGGCGCCCGCAAGACCTCCGATCCGCGCAAGGCGAATACCGGCCTGATGGAGCATTTCGCCAAGTCGATGACGGACGCTGAGATCGAGGCCGCGGCCAAGTACTTCACGTCGATTCCCGCCCAGCCGTGGATCAAGGTCGTCGAGACTGACTCCGTTCCGAAGACCAGGCCGCAAGGTGGCATGTACTTGGTGGTCGAGGGCGCCGAGGCCGGCAAGGAGCCGATCGGCAACCGCATCATCGAGACGCCGATCAGCGCGCATGACACCGAGTTCCTGCGCAACCCGCGCTCGAGCTTCACTGCCTACGTGCCCCCGGGCAGCCTCAAGAAGGGCGAAGCCCTGGTGAAGGAAGGGACGACCGAGAGCGGCAAGAAAGTCACTGCTTGCACGATCTGCCACGGCTCCGACCTGCGCGGCCTCGGCCCGCTCCCGACGCTCGCCGGCCGCTCGCCAAGCTATCTCGCACGGCAGCTCTATGACATGCAGCACGGCAACCGCAACGGCGAATGGACGGTGCTGATGGCCCCGGTGATCGCCGGCATGAGCTCCGACGACGTGTTGAACGCGTCCGCCTATCTCGCCTCGCTGCACCCGTAAGGGCGGCAACGCGACGAGGGAATGCTGCGACGCATGCGCAAGATCATCGCAGGATCGGCCGATTGGCGCGGAGCTGACCTTCTGGCGTCACCCGACTGGATCCACGAGTTCACCAGCGATGAGATTGCGGAGATTGAGAATGCCCTGCGCGCCGCCAAGTCGCGCAGGGCGACGTTTGATACTTTGACCAAAGAGGATTTTCCGCTTCCCACGGTCAGCAAGCGGATCGCAGCCGCGCGCGATTTCCTGGAAGACGGCCGGGGCCTCTATCAGTTCCGCGGCATCAAGATCGACGGCTATTCCAAGGACGACCTGCGGCTCCTCTACTGGGGCTTCGGCCGCCACGTCGGCGCCGCGGTGTCGCAGAGCAAGGATGGCGACATCCTGGGCGACGTGCGCAACGTCGGCGTCGATATCCATTCGCCGCAGGGGCGCGGCTACAAGTCGAACCAGCGGCTCAACTTCCACACCGATTCCGCCGACGTGGTCGGCCTGTTCGTGCTTTGCGTCGCAATGCGCGGAGGCTTGAGCAAGGTCGCAAGCTCGGTCGCGGCTCACAACGAGATCCTGCGCCGGCGGCCCGATCTGCTCGAGGTGCTCTACCAGCCAGTCTACTGGAGCTGGAACCAGCAGGAGCCGCCGGGCGAGAAGCCCTATTATCCGCAGCCGATCTTCAGCATGCAGGACGGCAAGTTCTCCTGCCGCTACATCCGCGGCCAGATCGTCAACGCGCAGCGCTTCGCGGAGGTGCCGCGCTTCACACCCGAGCAGATCGAGGCGATGGACCTGCTCGACACCGTCACCAACGACGAGAATTTCCATATCACCTACGAGTTCAAGCCGGGCGACATCCAGCTCCTCAACAATCACGTCTGCTTCCACGCCCGCACCGCGTTCGAGGACTACCCGGAGCGCGAGCGGCGCCGTCATCTGTTGCGGATGTGGCTGTCGGTGCCGAACAGCCGGCCGCTCAGCGAGGCGATGGGCACGATCTATCAGGACCAGCGGCCGGGCGTCGTGCGCGGCGGCTTTCCGTCGCGTACCGGCCGCCACATCTACGAGTTGACCGGCGAGATGGTCGATTGATCTACCACGCGGAAAACGGCGCGATCCGCATGCTGCTCACCGGCGACGCGATGCCGTCGCGGCGGCTGACACCGTTTGACGAGCCTGATTATCTCACGCTCGTTGAGCTTCTCCGGTCCGCTGATATTTCCTTCGTCAATCTCGAGACCACGGTGCGCAACCGCGACGAGGGCGCGCCCGGCTGGACGCAGGGCACGCCGATGACCACGCCGCCCGGGCTGCTCGAGGACCTCAAGTGGATGGGCTTCGGCCTTCTCTCCAACGCCAACAATCACGCCACCGACTACGGCACTGGCGGTCTCTTGGCCACGCTCAAGCACGTCCAGGCGGCGGGCTTGTCGTGCGCGGGCGCGGGCGCCAATCTCGCCGAGGCGCGCATGCCGGCCTATGCGGATACGCGCGCCGGCCGCGTTGGGCTCGTGGCTGCGACCTCGTTCTTCCGGCCGTGGAATCGCGCCGCCGACCAGCGGCCGGATTCGCCCGGGCGGCCGGGCATCAACCCGTTGGGCTTCTCGGCGAGCTACACCGTCGACGCGGCGATGTTCGCCGAGCTCAAGCGCGGCAGCGAGCGGCTTGGGCTCACCGCCGAGCGCGCCCGCCATCGCGCGGCATTCTTCAGCGCCAAGGAGGCGCCGAACGACAAGGAAGACACGCTCACCTTCCTCGGGCAGCCAGTTCCGCAAGGGCGACGGCTTTCACGTTTCAACGAAGGTCAATCGCGAGGATGCCGACGCGATCTTGCGCCAGATCAAGGAAGCGCGTCGGCAGGCGGACTGGGTGATCCTCTCGTTTCACTCGCACGAGTTCGGCGCCGGCGGCCGTCTGACCGCAGCGACGGATGTCGGCATGGAGGAGATGGCCGACTTCTACGTCGAATTCGCGCGCGCCGCGATCGACGCCGGCGCCGACGTGGTGGCAGGCCATGGCCCGCATCTCACGCTCGGTGTCGAGATCTATCGCGGCCATCCTATCCTTTACAGCCTTGGCAATTTCATCTTCCAGAACGATACCGTCGAGGTGTTTCCGGCGGAAGCCTATCAGCGCTTCGGCCTGCCGCACGAGGCGACGCCGGCCGATTTCCTCGATACGCGCACCGATCAGGGCCGGCGCGGCTTTCCAGCCTCGCCCGAGTTCTGGGAAGGGCTTGCGGCCGAATGCGAGTTTCGCGATCGCGCGCTTGCAGCCGTGCGGCTTTATCCGCTCGACCTCGGCCATGGCCGCCCGCGCGCGCAACGCGGCCGGCCCGTCCTCGCCCGCGGCGACATCGCGCAGCGTGCACTGGCGCGGGTCGATCGACTTTCGCAGCGTTTCGGGACCAGAATGGTGCTCGAGAAAGACATTGCGACGGTGCAGCTCGATTAGAGGCGACCGGGCCGGGAGGAGGGCAGCATGCGTGTCCTGGTGGCAGCCATCATCGGCCTTGCGGCGCTGAGCGAGGCCGTCGCACAGCCTTATCCGAACCGCCCGATCAAGATGGTGGTGCCGTTCGCGCCCGGCGGCGCTGACGTCATGGCACGGCTCGTCGGCGATCAGATCGCGGCCGCGCTCGGCCAGCCGGTCGTGATCGAAAACCGGCCGGGCGGCGCCGGCGGCACGGTTGGCACCAAGTTCGTCACCACCGCGGATCCTGACGGCTACACGCTGACGCTCGCCTCGCCGGGACCGATCACGGTGGCGCCCGCCGTCAACAAGACGCTCGACTACGATCCGCTCAAGCAGCTCGTGCCAGTCGCCATGATCGCTGCCACTCCATTCGCCGTGACGATCAATCCGGGCGTGCCGGCCAACACGGTTGGTGAGTTCGTGGCCTATGCCAAGGCCAATCCGGGCAAGGTCAACTATGCGTCGCCGGGTTTCGGCACCTCGTCGCATCTGTTCGGCGAGCTGATCAAGCAGCGCACTGGCATCGAGATCGTGCACGTGCCGTATCGCGGCGCGACGCCAGCGATTGCCGACCTCCTGGCCGGGCAGGTCCAGATGTTCGTCGACAACCTCCGCAACGTTCAATCCTTCATCCAGGCCGGCAGGCTGCGTGCGCTCGCGGTGACGAGCGAGAAGCGTCATCCCGAGATGCCTGATCTGCCAACCATGGCAGAGGCCGGCGTTCCCGGCGTCGTCGGCTTCTACTGGAATGGCGTGCTGGCGCCGGCCGGCACACCGCAGCCGATCATCGATCGCCTCAACACGGTGATCAACGACGGCCTGCGCACGCGCGAGGGGCAGGCTACTATCACCCGGCTCGGGATGGAGCCGCGTCTCGGCTCGCCGCAGGATTTCGCCAAGCTGATCGCGCAAGAGCACCAATACTGGGCCGCGGTCGCGCGCGCGGCAAACTTCTAAACTCTGTAATGCGCAACTTGCTGTCGTCCCCGCGCGAAGGCGGGACCCATAGCCACCGATATCTGGTTGGGTTGAAGGGTGCGTTACATCGCTTGGCTGCGGCGTATGGGTCCCCGCCTTCGCGGGGACGACAGTAATGAGCATCGTGCCCTAGATATTCACGCCTAAGAAGCGCGCCGCATTGGCGCCGAGGATGTCGTGCCGCAACGCCTCGGGAATCTTCTTCGCGCTCTCGACGAACGCGACCGGCTGCCATTCGCCGAACGGATAATCGGTGCCGAGCATGATGTGGCTCGTGTCCACCTTCTCGGCCAGGCGCTCCAGCACATCCGGGTTGAACACTACGCTCTCGTAATAGAACGAGCGCAGATAAGTGCTGAAGTCGCTCTTGAGTGCCCTTGGTGGTGCCGCGCCGGACCATCCAATCGAAGCGGCCGGTATAGTAGGGGATGAATCCGCCGCCGTGCGCGAACGCGATCTTGAGACGTGGGAACGCGTCCATGATGCCATCATAGATCAGTGAGCACTGCGCGAACGCTTCCTCCAAAGGCTGGCCGAGCGAGATGAGCAGGCTATGCCGGCGCAGCCGCGGGTCCGGGTTGCCGGCCGGATGGATGAAGATCGGAACCCCGAGCGCTTCCGCCGCCGCCCAGAACGGTCGCAGCGGCGCTTCGCCAAGCTCGGTCTCATTCACCCGCGAGGCGATCACGATGCCCTTGAGGCCAAGGTCGCGCACCGCGCGCTCCATCTCGGCGGCCGCCAACGTGGCGTCCTGCAGCGGCACGGAGCCGAGCCCGATCAGGCGGTCGGGCTTCTTGGCGACGGTCTCGGCCACCTGCTCGTTACCGATGCGCTCGAGCTGCAGTGCCTCCTGCGGATCGAGCGAATACGTGCATTGGTGCAGGATGCTCGGGCTGATGACCTGGATGTCGACCCCCATCGCATCCATGTCGGCAAGCCGTGTGGCCAGGTCGGTCATGCGCGCCATCTGGCCCTCGGGCATGGGGTGGATGCCCTCCGCCTTGGCGCGCAGCCTGCCGATCACCGAGAGCGGATAGGTGGCCTCGAAGACCTCCATGGTCGCGACGTGGGCGTGGAAGTCGATGACGATGGGTTTGGCGGGCATTCTGGTGACTCCGAAGGGCCTGGACCATATCCCGCCCGCTCGTCCCCGCGAAAGCGGGGACCCAGACGATCGGTGCGAGTGGCCCCTGGGTTCCCGCTTCCGCGGGAACGAACGGATCGAGAGCGAGCCATTCGGGACGAGACATGCGACTGGTCAGCGACAAACTCGCCGATTGACGACAGCGGCCAGCTGCATTCAGCATGTCACACGAGTTGGGAGAAACGCACCATGAGCCTTCGTTTTGTCATCGCCGCGATTGTGCTCGCGTGCTGTGGACCCGCCGTCGCCCAGTCGATGCCCAAGATCGTCGTCGGGGACAACCCCTCGCTCTCGGGCGCGCCGCTCTATATCGCGATCGAGAAGGGCTACTACCGCGACGCCGGCGTCGACGTGCAGCTCGACATGAGCGGGCTCTCGAGCGACATGACCGTGCAGCTCGCAACCCGCAAGCTCAACGTGATCGGCGGCGCGATCACGGCCGGCCTGTTCAATTCACTGTCTAAGGGGCTGCCGATCGGCATCCTGATGTCACGCGCCACCAGCCCTTACTCGCACTATCTGGTGATCCGGCCCGAGCTCAAGGTGACGCTCAGGCAGCCTTCGGACCTCAAGGGCCGTTCGGTCGCCGTCGTTTCGCGTGGCGCCATCCTGGTCTATGAGCTGATCAAGGTCCTGGAGGCGGGTGGGCTGACGCTTGCCGACATCAATCTCAAATACATTCCGTTCGGCCAGATGGCGACGGCGCTCACGACCGGCGCGGTCGATGCCGCGCTGATGATCTCACCACTGCAGGATGCGGTCGAAGCAAAAGGCATTGGCGTGAAATGGATCAATGCCGACAGCACCATCAAGGCGCAGCCGGTGCTGGTCTCGGTCTGGTGGATGAACACCGACTGGGCGCGCGACAGTGAGGACGTCGCCCGCCGCTTCGTGCGCGGGACGCTGCGCGGCGTGCGCGACTACTGCAATGCCTATCACCACGGTCCCAACCGGGCCGAGGTCACACACATCCTTGGCGAAATATTCCGATGTGAAGGACACAGCCCTGATCGAGCGGATCGAATGGGGCGCGACCGATCCGCACGGCCGCGTGTTCGAGGCGAGCCTCGCCGATATTCAGGACACGTTCTTCAAGGAGAAGCTCGTGGACGCCAAGGTGCCGGTCGGGCGGATCGCGCCGGCATCATGGGTCAGCGAGGTGGCGGGTGCGCTCGGGCCGTTCACGCTCGCGCATGACGATGGCGCGCCGGGGTGCCGTTAGCTTCTCACATCCGCTCGGCCGCGACCGGCGCCATTTCTTTCTCAATCTCCGGAACGGGCTGCGCCGCTGCGATGACCTTTGGCAGGATGTCCTCGACGCGCTCGGCCTGCAGGAGGTTGAAGGTCAGGCCGCTGCGAATGAACTCAAGCTTGCGCATGTGATCGAGCAGCGCCAGCAGCGGTTCCCAGAACTGCTCGATGTTGGCGATCAGGATCGGCTTCTTGTGGCGGCCGAGCTGTGCCCAGGTGAGCTGCTCGACCAGCTCTTCCAGCGTGCCGACGCCGCCCGGCAACGCCACGAAGGCGTCAGCGCGCTCGAACATGATGCGCTTGCGCTCATGCATATCGCGCGTGATGATGCGTTCCTGTGCGCGCTGCAGCATGAGCTCGCGCGCGACTAGGAACTCCGGGATCACGCCGGTGACTTGGCCGCCATGGTCGATCACCGATTCTGCGAGCGCTCCCATGAGGCCGATAGAGCCGCCGCCATAGACCAGGCGCACGTGGTTTTCGGCCAGAATACGGCCGAAGTTGCGGGCGGCGGTGACAAAGGCCGGGTTGGTGCCCGGCCCTGATGCGCAATAGACGCAAATCGCGTTGATTCTACTCATCGTAAGGATGTGGCATCGAGGGTGGCGCTTCGCAAGCACCAGGAAAGGGCAGGGGATGCCATGGTTACCAGGGTTATTGTCTTTGGAAAATTTCTATATGAATAGGGCCGCTTGACGGTCCCTGAGGCCCGTCTGCCGCTGGGACCTGCAATGTCTGATGGTACCTTCCGATCGACCCGTGCGCTGAAGCGCGAAATCTCCTCCGATCCGGGCGGCTCGCTGTTGTCCACGCTGATCGGGCTGTGGCCCTATATCTGGCCTTCCAATCGCCGCGACCTGAAGCTGCGGGTCGTGATCGCGATGGTGCTTCTGCTGTTCGCCAAGCTCGCCACCATCGCGGTGCCGTTCACCTTCAAGTGGGCGACCGATGCGCTTGCCGGGCAGGGCGATGCGCAGCCATCGTCATGGCTCGCTGGGTCCTGCTGGCGCCGATCCTGATGACGGTCGTCTACGGCGGCGTGCGCATCATCATGGCCATCTTCACCCAGATGCGCGACGGCGTCTTCGCCAACGTATCGATGAATGCAGTGCGCCGGCTCGCCTTCATGGTGTTCGAGCACATGCACCTGCTCTCGCTGCGCTTTCATCTCGAGCGCAAGACCGGAGGGCTCACGCGCGTGCTGGAGCGCGGCCGCAACGCGATCGAGACCATCGTGCGCATGGTGCTGCTGCAGGCCGTGCCGACAGTCATCGAGCTCTCGATGATCGTGGTGGTGCTGCTCTATCAGTTCGATTGGCGCTACGTGGCCGTCATCATCGCGACCGTGATCTGCTACACGGTCTACACTTATCTCGCCACCGAGTGGCGTATCGGCATTCGCCGCCGCATGAACGACAGCGACACTGACGCCAACGTGAAGGCGATCAATTCGCTGCTCAACTACGAGACCGTCAAATATTTCGTCGCCGAGGAGCGCGAAGCGAAACGCTATGACCGCTCGATGGAGCGCTATGAAGATGCCAGCGTGGAGGCCTACGTATCGCTCGCCGTGCTCAATGCCGGGCAGGCGACGATCTTCACCATCGGGCTTGCGATCTGCATGGTGATGTGCGCCTACGGCATCCAGGAGGGCCGCAACACCGTCGGCGATTTCGTCATGATCAACGCCATGATGATCCAGCTCTACCAGCCCCTGAACTTCATGGGCATGGTCTATCGCGAGATCAAGCAGGCGGTGATCGACATCGAGACCATGTTCGGCATTCTGGACCGCAAGCCCGAGATCGAGGACAAGGCGGGAGCGCTGCCGCTCGCGGTCAAGCAGGGCGCGATCCGGTTCGAGAACGTGTCGTTCGCCTATGAGTCTGCGCGCCCTATCCTCAAGGGGCTGAGCTTCGAGGTGCCGGCCGGCAAAACGGTCGCGATCGTAGGCCCCTCCGGCGCCGGCAAGTCGACGATCTCGCGGCTCCTGTTCCGCTTCTACGACATCACCGGCGGCCGCATCGTGATCGATGGTCAGGACATCCGTGACGTGCAGCAACGGTCGGTGCGCGCCGCCATCGGCATGGTGCCGCAGGACACGGTGCTGTTCAACGACACCATCCGCTACAACATCCGCTACGGCCGCTGGGAGGCGACCGACGCCGAGGTCGAGGAGGCGGCGCGGCTCGCGCAGATCGACGCCTTCATCCGGCTTTCGCCCAAGGGCTACGAGACCGAGGTGGGCGAGCGCGGCCTGAAGCTCTCCGGCGGCGAGAAGCAGCGGGTCGCGATCGCGCGCACGATTCTGAAGGCGCCGCCGATCCTGGTGCTCGACGAGGCCACCTCGGCGCTCGACAGCCACACCGAGAAGGAAATCCAGGATGCGCTCGACCGCGTGTCAAAGAATCGCACCACGCTGGTGATTGCGCATCGGCTCTCGACCATCGTGGCTGCCGATGAGATCATCGTGCTCGACCAGGGCGTGATCGTGGAGCGCGGCACCCATCAGGCGCTGCTCGCCAAGCGCGGGCTCTACGCCAGCATGTGGAACCGCCAGCGCGAAGCGGAAGCGGCGCGCGAGAAGCTTGCTGAGATCGGCGACGAAGTGATCGCGCCCAACCGCAATCCGCCGACGGTCGAGGAAGTGCCGAGCCCGGTCGATGAGGCCGCAAGCCCGGTTGAGGTGGCGAGGATCCACGCAGCGGAGTGAGCATGTCGATTATCGCGTCGATCCGAGGCCAGATCGTTCCGGTCCATCGCGAAGGGCTGCCGTTCATCGGCATCTTTGCGTTGGTGAGCCTGCTCCTGTTCTGGCTGTGGTCGCCGCTCGGCTGGATCGGCACCGTCATGACGGTCTGGTGCGCGCTGTTCTTCCGCGATCCCGACCGGGTGACGCCGACGCGCGAGGGCCTGGTGGTCGCGCCCGCCGACGGCCGCGTCAGCAAGATCATCAATGCAGTGCCGCCGCCGGAGCTCAATCTCGGCGATCGCGCTATGCCGCGCGTCTCGATCTTCATGAACGTGTTCAACTGCCACATCAACCGCAGTCCCGTCACCGGCCGGATCGAGAAGATCGTCTACAAGTCGGGCACCTTCATCAACGCCGACCTCGACAAGGCGAGCGAGAACAACGAGCGCAACTCCTTCATCATCAGCTCCGGCACGACGCGCATCGTCGTCGTGCAGATCGCAGGCCTGATCGCCCGGCGCATCGTCACCTTCGCGCGCGAAGGCGCGAGCGTGCGCGCCGGCGAGCGCATCGGCATGATCCGCTTCGGCTCGCGCGTCGATGTCTACCTGCCGGAGGGCACGCGGCCGCTGGTAGCGGAGGGGCAGACCGCGGTCGCCGGCGAGACTGTGATCGCGGACCTGCGTGCCACGGCCCGGGAACTCACCTTCCGGGTCGGCTAAGCACTCTGGTGTGACCTGATGAATTGGCGCTGCCATGGCGGCGCCGAGAATCTCCCGGCTATATTGGAAGTCATGGACACAACCCCGTTTGAACCGACCCGCCCCGCGCAGAAACGCCGACGTTTTCGCCAGATCCCGGTGCGCACGCTGGTGCCGAACCTGATCACGCTGCTTGCGCTGTGCGCAGGTCTCACCGCGATCCGGCTTGCGATCGAGGGCAAGCTCGAATGGGCGGTGGCCGCGATCGTGTTTGCCGCAATGCTTGACGGCATCGACGGGCGCGTGGCGCGCATGCTCAAGGGCACCTCGCGCTTCGGCGCCGAGCTCGACAGCCTCGCCGACTTCGTCAATTTCGGCGTGGCGCCGGCGCTGATCCTCTATTTCTGGGGCCTGCACGAGCTTGGCCATGCCGGCTGGATCGCCGCCATGGTGTTTGCGATCTGCGCCGGGCTGCGGCTCGCGCGCTTCAACGTGATGATCGACGATCCCAACCGGCCGGCCTGGGCGGCGAACTTCTTCGTCGGCATGCCGGCGCCGGGCGGCGCGATCACGGTGCTGCTGCCGATCTACGTGACGTTCCTCGGCGTGCCCCACCTCGCCTTCGCGGCGCCCCTGGTCCTTCTCTACACGCTTGCGATCGCGTTCCTGATGGTGTCGCGGCTGCCGGTCTTCTCCGGCAAGCGGGTCGGCAAGCGGGTGGCGCCGGAGATGGTGCTGCCGCTGTTCGTCGTCGTGGTGCTGTTCTTCGCGCTGCTGATTGCCTATCCGTGGCCGGTGCTGACCACCGGCACGATCCTCTACCTCGGGAGCCTGCCGTTCGGCTTCATGTCCTATCGCAACCATCAGCGCAGGGATGTGAGCGTGCCGGCGCAGCAGCCGGCTGCCGCAGCTGCGGCCGATGCGACCGTGGCTGTCGCTGCTCCACCGACGCAGCCCGCGGCGCCCTCCGATCCGGACCGGCCGGCGCGTCTCAACTGATCGAACAGGGCGTGTCGTAATGGCCTATGCGGCTCGCACCCGCGCGATAAACCCGTCGGCGCCTCGGCGAAGGGTTGCGGCCTGCTGGCTCAGCTCGACGGCAGCCTGAACCATTTCGTTGGCGACCCGGCCGGTATCCGCGGCGGCGCGGCTGACGCTGCCGATATTGGTCGACACGTTGCGCGAGCCGCCGGCGGCCTGCTCGGCATTGCGGGCGATCTCGGCGGTGGTGGCGTTCTGCTGTGTTACAGCGGCTGCGATCGTCGCCGAAATGTTGTTGATCTCGCCAATCGTGTTGCTGATGGCTTGAATGGCGCTCACGACGTCGTTGGTGCCGCTCTGGACCGCGCCGATATGGGAGGCGATCTCGTCGGTGGCCTTGGCGGTCTGCGCGGCGAGGCTTTTCACTTCACTTGCCACCACCGCAAAGCCGCGTCCGGCCTCGCCCGCGCGCGCAGCTTCGATCGTGGCGTTGAGCGCAAGCAAATTCGTCTGCGACGCGATGGCGTTGATCAGATTGATGATCTCTCCGATGCGGTGAACCACTGACACAAGCTTCTCGACCATGGCGGTGGTGCTTCCAACCTGCGTCACCGCGCTGCTCGTGACCTTGGTGGCTGTGCTGACCTGCTGGCCGATCTCGTCAATGGACTTCGACAACTCCTCGGCCGCATCCGCAACGGTGCGGACGTTGCCGATCGCCTGCTCGGACGCATCCTGTACGAGCTTCGACTGGCGATCGGTCTCGCTGGCGGTCGAGCTCATGGTCTTGGCGTTCTGCTGCAGCTGCGCGGCTGCAGTCGACACCGTGTTGATCACCCGCAGAATCTCTGCCTCGAAAGAATCCGCGAGCTGGTTCAGCGTCGCCTGCTTTTCGACTGCCGAGCGATCCTTCTGCTCGCCGCGCTCCCGCTCCATCGCCTGGATTGCGATCGCATTCTGCTTGAACACCTCGACCGTCTGCGCCATGGCGCCGATCTCGTCGCCGCGGTCGCGGTTCGTGACCTCGACGGCGAGCTGGCCGTTGGCGACCTTCTGCATGACTTCGGTCAGCTCGCCGAGCAATCGTCGAACCGCGGTGCGCACGAACCGGCTCACCCCGATCACGATGACGAAGAGCAGCGCGGTCGCGCAAAGGTAGATGATCGTTCGCCACAGCGCCTCGTCACGCAGCGCCCGGGTTGCGTCCGTGAGGTCGGCGGCCGTCGAGTTCACAGCCTCGGAGGAGAGCGCATTGCGGGCCGAGAGCGCCTCGCGCAGGCGCGGCACGTCCTGATCGCTGACCTTGCCGCCTTGATTGACGGCCAGGATCGTCGGGCGTAGCGCTTCGATCGTTCGGCCGTGGGCGCTGGCGCTGAAGGCACTCAGCCGCTCCTGGATGGGTGCGCTGCCGAAATTGGCGAATTCCTTGCGAAAGGCCGTCTGCTTGGACAGCCCCGTGAGCAGCATCTCGTAGAGCTCGGGGCGCAGCGTGCCGCCGGTCAGCGCATTCTCGACGCGGCCTGCTTCGATCCGCTCGCCGTCGTTCACCTGCATGATGGCATAGAGAGCCAGAAGCCGATTCTTGATCTCGACCTCGTTCGTCAGTACCGCGATGCGCTGGATGAGATCGGCCAGGCGGGTCGCGATCGGCTGCAGCAGCGCCCCGGATTCCTGGCGCTGCAGGGTGCGGGCATCGGCCTTGGCTCGGAACCCCGCCAGCCGGTCGAGCCGCCCCCCGATCTCGCGGATATGCTCGATCGCCTGGGGATCGGAAAGGCTGCTGGCGGCAGCGGTCCGCTTGAATGACCGAATCGCTTCGTCCGACACGAGGCGGGCCGTCAGCATCGCGCTGCGTTCACGGTCTGCCCCGCTGGCGACGAACGGATGTGTCTTGGTCGATT
Organism: uncultured Alphaproteobacteria bacterium; assembly: GCA_963745515.1. Taxonomy (GTDB): domain Bacteria; phylum Pseudomonadota; class Alphaproteobacteria; order Rhizobiales; family Xanthobacteraceae; genus VAZQ01. Next base: position 143,451 of record CAVUXO010000001.1, on the reverse strand, counting down.
CGTCGTTCAAGGCGCCCACGATCAGCCAGCTTGCTGCCGTGACCAGCTGCTCAAGAGCGGCCACCGTCTCGATGTCGCGATAGGCGCGTACGGTTCCGGTCACGATGGTTGCCCCGAAAACGGCAAGCGCCACGAGCGGGACAAACATGATCAGGTGGAGCAGGCGATTGAGGGAGAGCCTGTGCATAAAATATCCGCCGCACCGCGGGGCGCTCCAAGGGGCAATTCTGCGGCAATCTAGCTACCGCAAGTGAAGATTTTTCTAATATTGCCGGTCATGCACAGGGTTGGGACGTAGCTTCGGCCGCCGAAACTGTTGCGGCCACCGAACGATCGACGCCACCGGGCCTGCCCAAGGCGTATGAAAAGCTCTTGATACCACCTAGCGACTGCCTTATTTAAGTGAGGTTCCACCAGAGTTTTTTGGGCGAGGTTCTAGTAGAGTTCGTCATGGACGGGCGACCGGAGACGCGGCAAGTCGGGCAAGTATCGTCGTTAGGGGGCCCGGCGTCGGTGTCGTTTTTTGAGCCGGAAGTCGAATCCTCGGCGGCGCGACGTACTCTGGCAGCTGTTGAGTTGGTGGCGTCAGCCATTGTCGCGCGCTGGCGAGCTATCATCCTGCTGTTCATCTTGGTTTCGTCGATTTGGCTTGCTCTTCAAGCGTTCTTGCTCGCGCGGAGTGCCTTTTCTTATCTCGTCGACAATTTGCCAAAGCTAAGCGAGCTTCGGAAACAGCTTCCCTCCAATCGAATTCCGCCACAGGGCTCCGTAGCGATCTCGCCGTCGCCGATTACCAACTGCTGGCGAAACCGCTCTCTTGGCAGCGATTGTTTCAAACAGGGAACTGCGGGGCAGAAATCCCCACCAACCCGCATTCGTGAGCCCGGACATTTGCTTGCGCCACCCTTTCGAGACGGCAGATCAATCGATATCTGACCGGTTTGTCATCGGTCGACAAATTGACTGCAAGCAACGCCAGCGCCACGGTCCTCTGGCCGTCCGAACAGCCAATGCCAATTAGCACGGTAGATTGCTGGTAGACCGGAAAAGGCCCGCCGCGCCCCGTCCGCGTACCTGCGAGCTGCCGGTGCACGCCGATCGGCAGTTGTCCGAAAGGTTGCCCAATGCTCGCCTGCGTTTCCCGACAATTGTCGGTGGCCGCTGCATCGGCACGCGCTTCAATATGGTTATTGGAGTTGGCCCACGCTTCTTCTTTGGTAATTGAGTGTCTGGCTGTGTCCGCCAAAGACAATGGCTAACGAAAATAGTTCTTCATCGGCACCCTGACGCGCATCTCGATACCATAATCCGTTTCATGTTACCGAGAGCGGTTGTCGACTACCGAGCATTGGGTCGTAGCGCCGACAACACCAAGAACAACAAAGAAAGTTGTTAAGTGTGTTTCGGATTACTTCCTTGAGGCACGAAGTTCGTGTGGCCTGAGTGTGATACAAACCATCTCAATACAAGCCGTCTCGCGGCCAGTCTTTCTTTCGCGAGAATCCGGCGGGCAACGCGCCCGTCCCCAAAGTGCACGGTGCCCGGAGGCACCAATGTTTGAGTTCAAGTTGAGACGCAAGGGAATCGCGTAATGAAGTTTGGTCTTGCGCTCTCGCTCATTCTTATAGGTTTCGCAGTTGTGGGGGTGTTCATCGAGATCCCCTTTATTAGCGACTATGCATTTTGGGTTGCGATTTCCGCCTATATCCTTCTCGCAGCGAGCTGAGGCGGCGACGACTGAAATCAAGCCGAATTTCTCTATTCGTACTGGGCTTTGCTACTTCACCTAGGCGGGCGTGTACCTGACACGGGCCTGCGAGTGGCTGTCCGCGGCTTAAGCAGTCATAACCGTTCAATAGAAGCATGCGGCCGGGAACGGGCCCGGCCGCCGGCCGCCAGACTGAAATGAATGGTGACGACGATCGCGCTGGCGGCTACTTGCGCCGTGAAGCCGGCACGTAGTCGCGAAGTCCGGTACCGGTATAGAGCTGGCGCGGCCGCCCAATCTTCTGGTCCGGATCCTCGATCATCTCTTTCCACTGCGCGATCCAGCCGACCGTGCGCGCAACCGCGAACAGCACGGTGAACATCGCGGTCGGGAAGCCCATCGCCTTGAGGGTGATGCCGGAATAGAAGTCGATATTCGGATAGAGCTTCTTCTCGATGAAATACTCGTCGTGCAGCGCAATGCGCTCGAGCTCGAGCGCAACGTCGAGCAGTGGATCGTCCTTGATGCCGAGCTCGGCCAGCACCTCGTGGCAGGTGCGCTGCATGATCTTGGCGCGCGGATCGTAGTTCTTGTAGACCCGGTGGCCGAAGCCCATCAGTCGGAATGAATCGTTCTTGTCCTTGGCGCGCTTGACGAATTCGGGGATGCGCTCGACCCGGCCGATCTCGGAGAGCATCTTGAGCGCGGCTTCGTTGGCGCCGCCATGGGCCGGGCCCCAGAGCGAGGCGCAGCCGGCCGCGATGCAGGCGAACGGGTTGGCGCCCGAGGAGCCAGCCAGCCGCACCGTCGAGGTCGAGGCGTTCTGCTCGTGGTCGGCGTGCAGGATGAAGATGCGGTCCATGGCGCGCGCCAGGACCTCGTTGGGCTTGAACTCCTCGCACGGCACCGCGAAGCACATGCGCAGGAAGTTGGTGGCGTAATCGAGGTCGTTCTTGGGATACACGAACGGTTGGCCGATCGAGTATTTGTAGGCCATGGCGGCCAGCGTCGGCATCTTCGCGATCATGCGGATCGAGGCGACCATGCGCTGATGCGGATCCGAAATGTCGGTCGAGTCGTGATAGAAGGCCGAGAGTGCGCCGACGCAGCCGGTCATGATCGCCATCGGATGCGCATCGCGCCGGAACCCTTGGAAGAACCGGCTCATCTGCTCGTGCACCATCGTGTGATGGGTCACGCGGTTGTCGAAGTCGGCCTTCTCCGCCGGCGTCGGCAGCTCCCCGTAGAGCAGGAGGTAGCAGGTCTCCAGGAAATCACCGTGCTCGGCCACCTGCTCGATCGGGTAGCCCCGGTAGAGCAGCACGCCTTCATCGCCGTCGATATAGGTGATCTTGGACTCGCAGCTCCCGGTCGAGGTGTAGCCGGGATCGTAAGTGAACATGCCGGTCTGTGCGTACAGCTTGCTGATGTCCATGACGGACGGGCCGATCGACCCATCATAGATCGGAAATGACCAACTCTTGTTGCCGACGGTGAGTTGGCCAGACTTGGTGCTGGCGTCGCTCTTTGCATTCATCCTCATGCCCTCAGGTTTTTCGTCACCGGCAATACCGCACAGCCCCGTACCAACAACGGGATGGCAACAACGGGATGGCAGGAGCTTTGACGGGTCGGTGAGAGGCTATTGTCTGACGAAAAAGTTAACCCTGGATCACTCGAAGCCTTTTCACCATCAATAACGAGCGCAAGTGTCCGCGGAAACTTTGAGTCACCCGACGCAGATACCTATATGTGTGGAGGTCCAGATTGAGCTTGTTAAAAAAACCAACACTCCATTACTGGAGTCAAAATCAAGCCCACGTTCGAAGTGCGATTCTGATGACGTGAAGATGAAGGTGTCTGGATACAAAACCACAGAATAGAATATTGTATGTCGCAACGCATTGATCGTCGGCCTCGTCGCGTGACTTGAAAAAGATAAGCCGGCAGCTTGGGGACCAAGACAGCAACCGATCCTTGATCGGCGCTGATGTCGTCAGCGCGCGCAGGAAGTTGTCGAGGTTGTAGACGGCGCATGAAGCTGTAGACGCACCGGCTTACCCTCAATGCCGCCACCGACGGCCGCGTGGCGCTCTCCGAAATTTAGACCTTGTGAGACTTCTTCTGCGATTGCATTTCCTCGTCCGGCAACAAGAGATTGACCGGGGACCCTGCCAGCCCACAATATCCCCGCTTTGAATTTCCGCCTTCCCATCGCCACATCATGCAGCCGGACCCCCAGCACCTGTAGTACTTCAGCCGGAAGAGCCAGTGCAGACGAGGAAAGAAGGTTCGGAAGATCGCGTTGGTCAAACGATCTTTGTGACCCGGATTGACACGATTGCCCGCGACAACCTTGTTTGGCCATCGCACACGCACCATCGGGCACCACATGGTCCTCTTTGCTTGCTCCTCGGATATCAACATTTTTCCCCCCTTGGGCTGCATCCCCGGCGGTCGGATGAGTCGCGGTGCGATAATGCCGCCGGCCACACGTAAGTCGTAAAAACGCCCGAAATCAGAAGCGCCCGTGTCCTCAACAACGTTATGTTCTGATCAACGCAGCGACGTACCGTCGTCTGGCGGATACCGATAACCGGCGCAACGTGGAGTGAGCGCAATCACATGAAAGCGCGGTTGCTGAATCGTTGGTCCGATGTTCTGTGGCAGCGCCAGGGAGACGCGTTGTGAACTTCGGATTTGCGATTTCGCTTGTTCTTGTGGGATTCGCAATTGTTGGCGTGTTCATTGAGATCCCGTTTGTCAGCAACTACGCTTTTTGGGTTGCCATCGGCGCCTACGTGATTCTCGCTGCCACCCAGGACTGAGTGTGCGGCGGAACATTAGCGGGTAGAGGGGCGTCGCTCTTGGCCACATTATTCTTTGACATGATGTTGGCCTCAATCTGACGATTCCCTTTGGCATTTCATGATGTGGGGAGCCGTAGACTGTTATCTACATTGGCCGCGCGGCATCGACGGCTTTGCCAGGTAATAACCCACCGTCCCCGCCCATTAGCGGGCGGAGGGCATTTTGCAAGCACGGCAGCCGTGGGATGCATCGCGGCAGGCATTCGACGCAGCGTGGCTCGATACCTATGATGGCCCGGCACCATGGCTAGCGATAATATCCATAGGATGGCTGGCCCCGCACGCCGCCATATCCGTAAGGGAACGGAGAACGCTGTCCGTACTCAGACGGGTACACAGGCGGGACTGCATGGGGGGGGCGCGGCGGGTAGCCGTAGGTCTGCTCCTGACAACAGTCATCCATGTATCGGCGCTCGATGTATTCGTGCTTTACGATCCGGCGTTCAATCACCACACGTGGCGGCTGGACGGAGACGGCGCATTGCCCGCAACCACATTGCCCGCAGCCACATTGCCCACAGCCACATTGGCCGCAGCCGCATGACGGGCAGTTCGGACTCCGCCTGCGTAATAGTACTGAGGCGGAGCTTGATAGTAATTAGGCGGAGCTTGGTAATGTGGTGTCGGATAGGTCCCGTATTGATAGAGATCTGTGCTGTGTGCAGATACCGTAACGGTGCACGTTCCAAGCAGTGCTGCGATGAAAGTCGCGACGTGGGTTATCCACCGCCACTTCGACTTCCGGACGATTGTAAGTTGACTCATTTGCCGCCTCCATTGCGTCGATGCTCCTGTGTTCCCGCAAAGAAGCAAAGAATTGGAGTCCAAGAAAGGTCGCATTGTAGCTTTACCGGCCTTGGTCGCGTTTCGGCTTCGACGCTCAATCAAGACGATCGCATTGGTTGGTAGCAGTTCCGACAATCTCTGTCGGATTAGCGTGCGTATGTTCTGGGAAAGTCTTGGATTTCACGTAGGTATGATTGAGCCAGCTGCCCGGCGGCGCGCACGCTTTGCACATTAACCACGCTTAAAATTTCTGATTCAACAAGCTGCATTGCGCGTCGCTGGCGAGCATCTCGGACGGTCAACTTGCTCTCTCGTATCGCCGCTGCCTGCTGCTTACGCTTAGAGAGTTGTGTTTGATCGTCGCTTTCCGACGGACTTCATTGAGAATTTCGTTTGTGGGAACGCGCAGCGACTTCCAGCTGCTTGCAAAGTTTTCTTCGAGGCCTCGCGACGTCGTCACCGACGGAAATGTTTGCTGACGGCTCATTGGCCAAAACGGTACTGTCGTAGTGAAATAGCGCGCCCCGTCGCTACTCGCGTACGTCTCGAGTGTCTGCAGCTCGATAGATGCGGCGATGAAACCCTTCCTTAATGACAGCGCGGCATTTGTAGCAACGCAGAAAATGCCTATTGAGGCCAGAAGTGCAGGGGACACATGCGGAGAGTTCGCCGCCCCGAACGAATTCCCATCGATATCGATGTCATGTCGGGCAAAGTTGTTTCCGGCAAGGAGCGAACGATGCGCCGCAATTTGGCGATCATCGCGCTTGCCTTTGCGGTTTGCGCGGCTGGCGCCGTAATTCGCGGCAGCTACATGGCCGGTGGCAGGATCGCGTTTACGGAAGGTTTCGAGAATGCGACAATTCCGGTCGGCAGCGATCACGAGCCTCCACCGGTGACACGATACCGGAATATGAATGAGCTGCTCAGATCGGCGAGCCTTGGCAGCGTGAATGGGCATGGCGGTGCAAGCGGCCAATTCAACGCCGGGGGCAATGTCGGGAAATCTGCATCTCGTGATCAGATCGGCAAGCCAAATAAATCAAGCGAGCGACAGCGCACCAGGGCCTACGAAGCGGCAAGAGATCGAGCAAGCCCAAGCCCAAGCCCAAGCCCAAGCCCAAGCCCAAGCCCAAGCCCAAGCCCAAGCCCAAGCCCAAGCGTTGTGGGCACGGCACGATCGGATGCGCGGCAGCCGCGCCAGAGCTTCAACGTTCTACCGCGATCGTACTGGACTGGAGCATCATGGCGATGGCGGCCGAAGTTTGATGAGGGCATGTAGTGCTGGAGATGGCGCGGCCACCGCAGTCAGCGCTAGCGCCGTCGAGGCGGATCGCGATGGTTTCTCGTTTTTGGCAGGCGCGACGCAAAGTGCGGGACCGAAGCCGATCACCACGCCACGTATCGAGCGGATCACTCCTTGTGTGCGAATTGGGTGACCGTTCAGCCAACGAAGTGTCACGGCACGAAGCTACGAGATCTGTCCTCTCCGATTGTCAGCCCATCGCGTGGTGTCGGTCGGCTTAAAATCTCCGACAAGGAGAACGATCGACTTTCCATGACGCTTGTCGAATATCGCAAACAGCGACAGCAGCTGTCGAGACTGTCGGAATGTTGTGTGCGACCTCGCGTGCGCCAATTCGAATGAACTTGAAAACTTCGCCGGAAATCGCCAGGAAATCCGTCACCCAAATCACACAGATTTGTATTAACCACAACGGCCCAAATGCTAGTGAAAGTGCTTAGGGGAAAATGGGGTTTTTGCGGAGAGCGGAGGATGATGAGTCATAGCGATCCCGATCTAGCCTGCCCCGACGTGCGAAGTGATGGCACAGGCCCGGTGCTGCAACCGATATCGCCGGGACCGGTCAAAAGCGCCGATGATGGCGGCTCAAAAATGATGGACGGCGCGCAAGCAACAAGCGCTCCTGCGCCAAAGCGCGCTCGTTCTGCAAGTACTCGAACCCTGCAAGCGTATGTCGACAGACGCAGTAGGTTGGTCGAGCAAATCAGAGCCCAATTTCCGCATTATACGGAAGCGGAAATCGAAGAGCGTATGGAGCAGTTTGGCGCTTAGTACGGTCATGCTGAGAGCTGATGCTCTAAGCTCTTGAGGTTCTCCAATGTGTCCAAATCGGACGCATCAAGCGATCGGCCACGATTGAGGCACCGGCCAGCGCCCTGACTACCAGGGCGCTGGCCATAGTTGGCGGACGATGGAAAAATGGGAGACATGATGGGGCTGCTCGGCTGGAGCGTGTCGGCCTTTGCGGCCTTCTTGGTGCTCATTTTGGTTATTGCAAACTTCTTCACCGTCAACACGGCGCAGGTAGCGATCATCCAGAGATTTGGAAGGTTTCTCCGCGTCGCCAATCCGGGCTTGAACTGGAAATGGCCACTCATTGATAAAGTGGCTGGCAAAGTCAGCTTGCGTGTCAATCAAATTTCCTTAACGATGGAGACGAAGACAAGAGACAACGTGTTTGTCACCGTTCCCATCTCTGTTCAAAGTCGAGTGCGTCCAGAAAGTGTTCATGATGCTTACTACAAGCTGTCCAATCCAGTGGAGCAGATTCAGTCTTATGTTGAACAGGTGATACTCGGACATGTCCCCGGCATGACACTGGATGAGGTCTTTGCAAGCCAGTCAGGGATTGCTGCGGCCGTGCGGCAGGAACTTGGTGCTGACATGGCCGGGTTCGGATATGAAATTGTGAATGTGTTGGTCACCGACATTGTTCCCGATGCCAAAGTGAAATCGGCGATGAACGACATCAATGCGGCGCAGCGCGAGCAGGTCGCCGCAAACGCCAGAGGTGAGGCCGAGAAAATTCTCCTCGTTAAGAAGGCCGAGGCTGAAGCAGAGAGCATGGCTCTCCAAGGGCGAGGTATTGCGAATCAGAGAAAGGCTATCATCGAGGGGCTACAGAATTCGATTGAGCAATTCCAGAAGGTGGTCGGGGTTTCATCCCCTTCAGAAGTCATGCAGCTGGTGCTGATTACGCAATATTTTGATACAATTAAATCCATTGGCGAAACCGACAAGACAAATACACTTTTCCTGTCGCACAGTCCTGGCGCCGTGAAAGAGATCTCCGATCAACTGTTGCAATCCATGTTGATCGCGGATCGGGCGAAAGCCTAGCGCCCAGATTCCTGAATCGGCTCTACTTCACCCGTTCTTGAATTGCGGGCCAAATCAAAAAAGCGGATGGCCGGGGACATAAGCGCGTTTACGCGCGTCTTTGACGCGCTATGGCCGGCCATGAGGTGGAAAGTGGGTCGCCACTTTAAAAGTTGGTATAATCGCAACTACCCTGCTGCGCCGTTCGTCATCAAGCTCCGACGATAACTATCGGAGGTCGTCGGGGCATAGTTTGCCTGAACGCAACCGTTCACAGCAGCCCCATGAGCGTGGCTTGTTATGCCGGTGCAGGCAGACTCGCTGATTTCCACGTGCGGAATTGTTGTGGACCGCACGATGCCGGGTGCCTCCACCATAAGGTGTCAGGATTTACGCTTTGTGTCTCCTGTCGACCGCACGCCCTGCGTCTGTCGACCGCGCGCCCTGTGTCGTCCAACGGTGGTTGACAGGGTCCCGGCTTTCCATGACGCGCTTGTCTCTGAGTGCAGAGCAACGAAACTCGAGATCGCGTGCATACGCCACGGCCTCCTGTTGGGTCGCGAAGCGGAGCGAATCGCATTCCCATTCGCCCGAATCGTCCATAACCACTTCAACTTTCCAAGACATATTCGCCTCCTGTTTTTTTGAGCAGATGGATGGACCGACCCTGCAGTGCGATGCTTGCTGGAGATCGCTAGGAGGGAAGGTCTTAGTCGACGCTGCTTTGCGCGATAGCAGCGTCTCCTCATAAGCTTGGGCTGGCCGCAACCCCGCAAAGACTGCAGAGCGCGCAGTGCAGTGCCACGTGCAGATGATGCACACGGTATTTGACTTAGAGATCGGATCAGGTCAGATCCGGGCGCCCGACGGAGCGGCAGAACCGGCGGGTTGATAGCCCGACATCGCGAAGATCGCGAAGCGTTTTGCGGCGACCGGCCAAATTGCAAATCTGTTCGAATTTGCCCCGGGCGGCGCGCGTCGCCATTCAAAGATAGTCGCCATAGGTCCCCCTCAAGCTTGCATACGCTCAGTCAATGTGGTGTCGCCGGCCGGCTCGCCTTTACCCTATGAGAAACCGTAACAGTCGCAAGAACGTTTTTCTGCGTCGCCAAAGTAACGTTACTCTATGTCAAGTCAGTCATTCACCAGCGGTATCAAGGGCGGGATGCACTGCATTGGAGCATATCCGCCATCGGATGCGAGCACTCCGAGTCTGCGTCGTCAGCGAGTTGAGACGCGGCGTAGATTGAGGAATGCTCCGACTCGTTAGTCTGGTTGTGCGGTTTGCTGTTGGAGCTTGCAGGCGGTGTTGTGATGGGGTGACGTTTGATTTCTTTCTCTCTGCAGCACAAGATTATCTGGACGCGTCAAAAGTAAAATACAGCGATCGGCTGCATGTTTTGGACTCCTCGTGATATCGCCGAGATTCGGCGTGGAATGAATCGGAAGCGCACTCCAATCAGGAGCGCGTTCCGATCAGGGGCCCCGATGGAGCTCTGGCACATTTACAATGATGATCGGTCCGAGTTAGTCTGCGTGAGCTGACGCTGGCGCACGGGCCCACCCTGCGACCCGCGTCGTCACCGGCCCGGCAGCGGATGGCCGGGCATCAGGTCGTAAGGGTGTTTCCAGCCTGGCAGCGCCTTGATGCGATCGAGCCAGGCGGCGATATTCTTGTGCGTCGCTGCAATGTCGAAGCCGAACTCATCCGGCGGATAGTAGAGATAGGCGACGAGCGAGAGGTCGGCGATGGTCGGCCGGTTGCCGAGAAGGTAAGGCCGCGCGGCAAGCCGCTTGTCGAGAATCCCGAGCGTGTTGTCGATGCGCCCCTTGAGGAAGGCGAACACCGCGGGGTCGCCCGGTGGCTTGGCGAAGCAGCGCAGGAACCGATAGGGCCCGAGGAATCCATTCACCTTCTGATTGTCGAAGATCATCCAGCGCAGCGCCTCGAGCTCCTCGTCCTCGCCCTCGGGCTTGAACTTGCCCGAGCGCTTGGCGAGGTAGGTGAGGCACACGCCTGATTGGCTCAGCTTCTTGTCGCCGTGCACCAGCACCGGCACTTCGCCCATCTCGTTGACGTTGGCGCGATACTCGGGCGTCCGTGACACGCCTCCGGCAAAGAAGTCGACGTATGTGGGCTGCCAGTCGGCGCCGATCAGATTGAGCATGAGCGCAACGCGGTAGGCGTTGCCGGACTGGGCAAAGCAATAGAGCTGGTACTCGGGCATGGGTCCCCCTCGACGCATGAATGCGGCAGGACCCTAGAACGAGAGCCCGAAAACCTCCAGCAGGCCCTTGCGGCCGGCGGGCGTGATGTCGAGCCCGCGCGAATTGCGCCGGCGTGCGACCCAGCCGAGATCGAGGCAGCGGGTAGCGAGCGCCGCGCCGACGGCGCCACCAATGTGCGGCCGCCGTTCGGTCCAGTCGAGGCAGGGGCGGCAGAAGAAGCGGCGGCCGGCCTGGGCCCGCGCCAGATCGACGCCGAGCTCGGTCAGGAATGCCGTGCCGGAGCGTGTGACCTCGCCGCCTTCATCGGCCAGAACGACATGCCCGCGGGAGCAGAGCTGCTCGGCCAATCCAACGCCGAGCTGCCCGGCCAGATGGTCGTAGCAGGTGCGTGCGCGCCGCAACTGATCCTCACGGCTCGATCGCGGCCGATAGCGTGGCGGGGCCGTGACCGCCACGTCCATGATGCTTTCCAGCATCCGTCCGATATGCGGACCGGCCAGCCGGTAATAGTGGTGACGGCCCTGCTTCACGAGCCCGAGCAGCTTTCCGTTGGTCAGCTTGGCAAGGTGGCCGCTGGTCGTTTGCGGCGAGACGCCAGCCGAATAGGCGAGCTCGCTCGCCGTCAGCGCACGGCCGTCGAGCAGCGCGCACAGGATATTGGCGCGCGTGGGATCGCCCACCAGCGCGGCCACTTCGGCAATTTCCAGAACGCCTTGCATGCTCCAAATATGCGGTCGAACCCAACGCCGCGCCAGGGCTGATTATTCGGTCCGCGCCGTAGCGTTTGGGTCGGGAAACGGGTGGCCGTGATCGTCCTTGGGCATTACGTCGCTTGTTCAAACGAACCGCAGAGGTTCCCAATGACAGCCACTACGACACAACGAGATTCCACAACGCGTGAGCTTCGACAGCAAGTCGATCGTGCTGTTCACGACCTGCCTGGGCGTTTTCATTGCTCAGCTCGATACCTCGGTGGTGAATCTCGGCGCTCAAGCATGTCAGCTCCGATCTCAGCTCCAACGTCAGCCAGTTGCAGTGGATCATCGACGCCTACAATCTCGCCTTTGCGAGCTTTCTGCTGACCGGCGGAATCCTCGGCGACGTCGTTGGCCGCCGCCGGATCTTCATTGTCGGCAACATCCTGTTCGCTGTCGGTTCGCTTGTCTGCGGGTTTGCGCCCGACAATGCGACCCTGATCGCCGGCCGGGGCTTGTCCGGACTGGGCGCGGCGCTCGAATTGCCTGTGTCACTCGCGATTGTGACACAGACCTATCCCGACAGCGCCGAGCGTGCGCGCGCCATCGGCATCTGGGCAAGCTGCAACGGCGTCGCCTGGCTGGTCGGTCCCGCCACCGGCGGGCTGATCGTCGATCACGTCGGCTGGCGTGGCATCTTCCTCGTGACCGTGCCGTTCGCGGCGCTGGCCTGCGTGCTGGCCGGGAAGACGATTGCGGCAAGCCGCGGCGGCGAGAGGCGACGGATCGACGTGCCCGGTCAGGTGCTGGCAGTCATCGCGCTCGCGACCTTCGCATTCGCCTTCATCGAAGGCTCGCACTGGGGCTGGTCGACGGCGCCGGTCATCGGATCGCTCGCCGCGGCCGCGCTCGCCATCATCGGATTTGTTGTGGTCGAATTGAAAAGCCGGTCGCCGCTGCTGCCGGTCAATCTGTTCCGCCAGTCGCAATTCTCGACCGCCTGCCTGATCGCGGCCTGCATGACCTTCGGGATGTATGCCACGCTCTTTCTCATGCCGCTCTATCTGCAGGTCGGGCGGGGCGCCTCGGCATTTGTCGCCGGGCTTGAATTGTTGCCAATGCCACTTGCCTTCGTGCTGGTTGGCCAGGCGTCGGGGGCACTGGCGATCCGCTTCGGTGCGCGATCGCTGATGACCGTCGGCATGGCGTCGATGGGCGCTGGCCAGCTGCTGCTCGCTTTCATCTCGGTCGATACGAGCCTCATCTATGTCGAGGCTGCGTTCCTGATCATCGGTATCGGTCTTGGCCTTAATACCGGTCCGGTGCTGAATCTGGCGGTGTCCGCAGCCCCGAGCGCTCAGGCCGGTGTCGCGTCTGGGATCGTGAACACGGCTCGCATCGTGGGTGCGACACTCGGCGTCGCCGTGCTTGGTGCCCTGTTTGCAAGCCATGCCGGTCAGAATCCGGCGACAGCGTCCGCGATCGTGGCTGGGCTGTGGCCGCCGCTGATCGGCGGCGCGATCATCGAGTTTGCCGGCGCGCTTCTCGCTTGGGCCATCATTGCGCCCGGCGTCGCCGGCACGGCGCCGGTCTCGGCGCGGCCGATCACTTCATCGTCGGGATGACGAACTCGGCGCCTTCCTTGGTGCCGGAGGGCCAGCGCGCGGTGACGGTCTTGGTCTTGGTGTAGAAGCGGATCGAGTCCGGGCCCGTGCTGGTTGAGATCGCCGAAGCCCGAGCGCTTCCAGCCGCCGAACGTGTAGTAGGCGAGCGGCACCGGGATCGCGAAGTTGACGCCGACCATGCCGACTTCGACGCGGCTGGTGAAATCGCGCGCGGTGTCGCCGTCGCGCGTGAAGATGGCGACGCCGTTGCCGTAGTCGTGCTCGGAGGGAAGCCGCAGCGCCTCCTCGTAATCCTTCGCGCGCACGACCGACAGCACCGGCCCGAAAATCTCCTCCTTGTAGATGCGCATGTCGGGCGTCACGTCGTCGAACAGGCAGCCGCCCATGAAGAAGCCGTTCTCGTAGCCCTGCAGCTTGAAGCCGCGGCCGTCGACCTTGAGCTTGGCGCCTTCCTTGACGCCGAGATCGACGTAGCTCTTGACCTTCTCGAGATGCGCGCGGGTGACCATCGGTCCGTAGTCGGCCTGCGGGATCGGTCGAAGGCCCGATCTTGAGGCTCTCGACCCGCGGAATGAGCTTCTCGACCAGCGCGTCCGCCGTCTTCTTGCCGACCGGCACCGCGACCGACACCGCCATGCAGCGCTCGCCGGCCGAGCCGTAGCCGGCGCCGATCAGCGCATCGACCGCCTGGTCCATGTCGGCGTCCGGCATCACGATCATGTGGTTCTTGGCGCCGCCGAAGCACTGCACGCGCTTGCCGTGCGCGCAGCCGGTCGCGTAGATGTACTCCGCGATCGCGGACGAGCCGACGAAGCCGATCGCCTTGACGCGCGGATCGGCGAGCAGCGCGTCGACCGCTTCCTTGTCGCCGTTGACGACGTTGAGCACGCCCGCCGGCAGGCCGGCCTCGACCAGCAGCTCGGCGAGCCGCATCGGCACCGACGGGTCGCGCTCGGACGGCTTGAGGATGAAGGCGTTGCCGCAGGCGATCGCGGGCGCGAACTTCCACATCGGGATCATGGCCGGGAAATTGAACGGCGTGATGCCGGCGACGACGCCGAGCGGCTGGCGCATCGAGTAGAGGTCGATGCCGGGGCCGGCGCCCTCGGTGAACTCGCCCTTCAGCAGATGCGGGATGCCGCAGGCGAACTCGACCACCTCGAGGCCGCGCTGGATGTCGCCCTTGGAGTCGGCGAAGGTCTTGCCGTGCTCGGAGGAGAGGAGCTGCGCGAGACTGTCGAACTCGTCGATGCAGCAGCTCCAGGAACTTGAACATCACGCGCGCGCGCCGCTGCGGATTGGTCGCGGCCCAGGCCGGCTGTGCGGCCTCGGCGTTGGCGACTGCGTCGCTCGACCTCGGCTTTGCTCGCGAACGCGACCTTGGCCTGCACCTCGCCGGTATTGGGATTGAACACGTCGCCGAAGCGGCCCGAGGTGCCCTTCACCTCCTTGCCGCCGATGAAGTGGCCGATCTCGCGCATGCGCGTTATCTCCCGCGGACGCACCGTGGCGATGGGTATAGGGCCCGGGATGGCAAAGGGCCAGTGCCTCGACTACCATTTCGGTAACAGGTCGAGGGAGGGTCGGGTGCGAACGAGCGCAGTCCTCGGTCTCGCTATGCTCGCCAGCGCTGGCTGCGGCGCGCGGACTGCGTGCGCAGCCATCGGCGGTCGAGGCCATCGCCAACTATGCCGGGCGCCGACCGGCAGAAGATCCTGGAGGAGGGCGCGCGGCGCGAGGGCAGCCTGCTGCTCTATACCACCGGCACGCAGATCAAGCCGCTGCTCGACCGGTTCGAGCAGAAATATCCCTATCTGAAAGTCGAGCTCGCGCGCGCGAGCTCCGCCGACACCGCGCGCAAGGTGATCGAGGAATATCGCGCCGGCTTCGAGAAGGTCGACGCCTTCGAGCTTGCCTCGCACGGCCTGGTCGTGCCGCGCGACGAAAACATCCTGCAGCCGTTCCGCTCGCCGGAGCTTGCAGCGTTCGCGGCCGAAGCGATCGAGCCCGAGCGCCATTGGGTGGTGGTGCGCGAATCCTATACCGGCATCGGCTTCAACACCAAGCTGCTGCCGCCCGAGCAAGGCGCCGAAGACCTACCTCGACCTGCTCGATCCGCAGTGGCGCGGCAAGCATGGCGATCTCCGGCGTCTCCACCACCGCGGTCAACTGGGTCGGCACCATGCTGATCGCGCATGGCGCCGATTTCGTGCGCAAGCTCGGCACGCAGAACATCCGCATCTACAATCTCACCGGCCGCGCGCTCGCCAACCTGATGACGGCGGGCGAGGTCGTGCTGTCGCCGACGATCTACAACTCGCACGTGGCGGCGAGCGCCGAGAAGGGCGCGCCGCTCGGCTGGTATTGCGCCCGGCCCGGTGCCGGTGACCGACTCCGGCGTCGCGATCGCCCGCAAGGCGCCGCATCCGCACGCCGCCATGCTGTTCATCGATTTCCTGATGTCGAAGGAGGGCCAGGTGCTCTATCAGGAGCTCGGCTACGACTCGCCGCGCAGCGACGCGGAAAAGCGAGCGCCGGCGCGAAGCTCGAGAGGCTCTATCTCACCAACCGGCCGAACTACATCCGCGAATACGAGGACTGGGCCAAGCTCTATCAGGACGTCTTCGTGCGCCGGCGGATATGACGCGCTTTAGCTGCGCTGGACGCACAGCAGCTGGGGCAAACTCGGCCTGCTCCCTCCCCCCTTGCGGGGGAGGGGTGGGGAGGGGGGTGACCGCAAATGCTGAGTTTGTCGTCACCCCTCTCCCTGTCCCTCCCCCGCAAGGGGGGAGGGAACGTTGTGGCGCTGCTCGTCGCAAACCCAATGATGTGCCGTGCGTCAACTCATATGTGGAGCTGCTGCCGTGAGCGAAGCGACGCTCGTGAGGCCATTGGCAGGGCCGGGCATTTCACCGATCGCCTGCGATCGGGCGAAGCCGCGATTGTTGCGCTGCTAGCGCTGGTGCTGGCCATTGTCCTGCCGCCATTCCTGTTCCTCCTGCGCGCGAGCCTTGCGGTCGGCAGCGATGCAGAGCCGCGCTATGGGCTCGACAATTTCATCTCGGTGATCACGCGCAGCGGCGCCGAATTGTGGATCACCACGATCGTCTATGCGCTCGGCAGTTCGGCGCTGGCGATTGCGCTGGGCGCGTCCGCAGCCTGGCTGGTGGCGCGCACCGATGCGCCGTTCCGCCGTATCGTGACCGCCACGGCGTTCCTGTCGCTCGCCGTTCCGGTGATCATCAAGAGCATCGGCTGGATCATGCTGCTCGGTCCCAACGGCGGGCTCGTCAATGTCGTGCTGCGACTGCTCGTCGGCGGCGATGAGGGGCCGATCGCACTCTATTCGCTCGGCGGCATGATCTTCGTCGAGGGCATGCTGTGGATGCCGGTCGTGTTCCTGCTCACGCTGCCGGTGCTGGGCGCGATGGATCCGTCGCTGGAAGAAGCCGCCGCGACCGCGGGCGCCGATCTGCGTCAGGTCTTTCAACGCGTAACGCTGCCGCTGATGCGGCCGAGCGTGGTGGCGGTGTTCCTGCTGGCGCTGATCCGCGCGCTGAAGTCGTTCGAGGTGCCGCTGCTGATCGGCGCGCCCGGCAATCTGCACACGCTGACCACCGCGATCTACGAGAGCATCCACACCGGCTTCCTGCCGAAATACGGCGAGGCCAGCGCCTTTGCGGTGCTGCTGCTGCGGTCTCGTCGCGTTCCATTGGCGTATTACTATTGGCTCACCAAGGAGGCGAGCCGCTTCGCGACCATCACCGGCAAGGGCTTCCGGCCGCGCCGCCTGCAGCTCGGTCGATGGCGCCTACCGCTGGGATCTGTGCCTCCTCGTCATCCCGCTCGCTCGCGTCGCGCCGCTCCTGATCCTCGTGTGGGCATCGTTCCTGCCGGTCTACAAGCCGCCGGAGCTGGCCGATCTCGCGCAAATGAGCTTTGCCAACTATCAGTCGGTCTGGGGCCGGCCTGAGACGATCAGCGGACTGGTCAACAGCGCGCTCATCGGGTTCTGGAGCGCGACCATCGTGGTCGCGCTCACCTTCGCGGCCGCCTGGCTGGTCATCCGCATGCGCAGCAGGTTGCGCTTCGCGCTCGATGCGCTGATCTCGGTGCCGCTGGTCTTTCCCGGCATCGTGCTCGGGATCACCATCCTGATCGAGTTCCTGCGGCTGCCATTCATTCCGATCTACGGCACGATCTGGATTCTGGTGTTCGCTTTCCTGATCCGGTTCATGCCTTACGGCATGCGGTTCTGCCACGCCGGCATCCTGGCGATCCATCGTGAGCTCGAGGAATGCGGCCGCACCTGCGGCGCCGGCGGGCTCACAGTGCTGCGGCGGATCGTGCTGCCGCTCGCCTTGCCGTCGGTCGTGGCGGCCTGGCTCTACGTGTTCCTCTACACCATCCGCGATCTCTCGATGGCGATCCTGCTCGCCGGCCCCGAGCAGCCAGGTGATCGCGGTGGTGATCCTCGACCTGTGGAACAATGGCGAGATCGGCGAGCTCGCCGCGCTTGCGGTGCTGATGGCGGCGGCCGTTACGGCGCTTGCCGCCACGCTGATGTGGCTTGGCCGCCGCGCCGGCGGCATTGCGGTCTAGCGAAAAGTCTCATTCCGCCTTGATGTTCGCGGCCCTGATGATGGGCCACCATTTTTCGATCTCGGCCTTTTGAAAGGCGCCGAGCGCCGCCGGCGTTCGAGCGTGATCCGGAGATCTCCAGATGAAGCTCTTGCGTCAGTCGCGTGCGCACGCCCGGATCGGCCAGCGCGGTGTTGATGGCGGCTCCAAGCTTTCCGATCGCATCCATGGGTGTGCCCTTGGGCGCCCAAAAGCCAAACCAGGCCGACACGTAGAGTTCTCGCAGGCCGGCCTCGTCGACAGTCGGGATCTCCGGCGCTGCGGCCAGGCGCTTCGCCGCCGCGACGGCATAGACCTTGATGCTGCCTGTGCGGGCTTGCGGAACGATATCTGCGGGCAGGCCGATATAGATGTCGATCTGCCCCGCCAGCAAATCCTGCATGGCCGGGGCGGAGCCGCGATACGGCACAAAGCTGAAACGCGTGCCCGTTTCGCGCTGGAGGAAAACTCCGCCGAGATGCATGACGCTGCCGGGGCCATTGGTTGCCTGCGAGACTTTGTCGGGATTCGCCTTCAGCCAGGCGATAAGCTCTCGCAAGTTGTTCGCGGGGAGGGCCTTCTTTGACGCGATCAGGAGCGGACTGCTTGCGATGAGTGAGATGGGCGCAAAGTCGTTGAGCAGATCATAAGGGAGCGCATAGACGGCGCCATTGGCAACGTGCGTGGACCAGGTCCCGAGCCCGAAGGTGTAGCCGTCAGGTGCGGCGCGCGCGACACGGCCGACGCCGATGCTGCCGGCCGCTCCGGTCACGTTCTCAATCACAATGGGCTTGCCAAGCGTTTCCCGCATGCGTTCGGCGACGATGCGCGGCAGCGTGTCTGCCGATCCGCCAGCGGCATACGGCACGACGAGGGTTACGGGACGCGCCGGATAGGGCTGGGCGGTCGCTTGCGCGAGCGAGCCGACGGTGACGGTGAAAAGTAACAATGCCGTTCGTGTTAGCGCCATCGGTCTGCACTCCAGGCTTGCGATAAGAGAACCTACTCGAGACAAAGACCAGCGCGTAATGATATTGTCCGATCAGGGTATATCAGCCCCGATATAGGGCCAGCCAGCCATGGATGAAATTGAGCGCGTCGAGCGCCGGCTCAAGCTGCACGACGTGCGTGTCCTGATGTCGGTCGTGCAGGCGGGCAGCATGAACAAAGCTGCCGAGCGGCTCGGCACCTCGCAGCCGGCCATATCGAGAGCGATCGCAGATCTGGAGCATTCGCTCGGCGTGCCGTTGCTCGACCGAAGCCCTCAGGGCGTTGAGCCGACGCAGTATGGTCGCGCGCTCATCAGACGAGGATTGGCGGTTTTCGACGAGCTGAGGCAGGGCATCAAGGACATCGAGTTTCTCGCTGATCCGACGGTGGGGGAAGTCCGTATCGGATGTTCAGAGTCGATGGCTGCCGGTCTTGTCATGACTGTCGTTGACGAATTAACTCGCAAGTATCCCCAGCTCTCATGTCACGTCGCAACCGGTGCGGGGCCGCCAATCTTCGAACAATTGACCAATCGAAACGTCGAGCTGGTCGTGTCGCGAATGCCCCGGCACACGACGGAAGACTACATGGTCGTTGAGAAGCTGTTTGATGATTCCTACGTCGTTGCAGCAAACTCACAGAACCGCTGGACACGCCGGCGAAAGATCGAGCTTGCCGAGCTGTTGGACGAGCCATGGGTGCTGCCTCCGTTTGACAGTTTCGGAAGCACCTTGATCGCCGAGGCATTTCGTGAGCGAGGACTTGAGCCGCCGCGATCGCTGGTGAGCACGATCTCTCTCAGCATGCGCAACGGATTGCTCGCGACCGGGCGCTTTCTGACGATGCTTCCCGGTTTTGCAGTGGCACCCGAGAGATATCCGTTCCTTCGGCCATTGCCGGTCAAGCTTCCGGATACGCGCGCCGCCGTTGCTGTTGTCACGTTGAGGAATCGAGCCCTCAGTCCGCCCGCTTTGCTGTTCGTGGACAGCTTGCGCGCCGCCGTCGCACGATCGCGGGCAAAAACATGGTAGTGTTTGATATCTCAACACTGGGACAAAGCGCGATAACAAGTTGTTAGAGGGGAGATGCACGATGATGTTCGAAGACGCAGTCCCAGAGCTCAAGATCGGCGCGCTCAAGCCTCTGTCGGTCGTCGACAACTCGGCCTACGAGTTCTATCGCATCGCGCCGCCCGGCGTGATGCTGGTGATGATCCCGGTCGGGCTCGGCAAATTCAGCAAGGACGATGTCGAGCGCGTGTTCGCGCCGCTCGATGGCTATGTCGACCAGCTGATGGAGCGCGGCGTCGATCTGATCATGCAATCGGGCGTGCCGCTGCCGCTGCTGATCGGCATCGAGGCGCATGATCGGCTCATCGACCGCATCGAGAAGCGCAGCGGCAAGCCCGCAACCTCGTCTGTCCTCGGTGTGGTCGCTGCCGCCAAGCAGCTTGGCCTGCGCCGGATCGTGGTGGCGAACAAATGGTCGGAGGCGATGAACCGGACGCTGAGCGAGTTCTTCGCGCGCGGGGGCACGTCCATCGCTGGCGTGGCCGCGGAGGTCATGGGTCCGGACAAGTTTCAGAAAATCGAAACTGCCGACCACATGCAGCTCGCCTATGAGCTCGGCCGGCAGGCCTTCACCCAGCACCCGGATGCCGATGGGCTCTATATCGGCGGCGGCTCCTGGCTGTCGGAGCCCGTTTGCCAGGCGCTTGAGCAGGAGTTCGGCCGGCCAGCGATCTCCAATCAAAGCTGCATGATCTGGGACACGCTGACCCGGCTGGGCGCCTGGAAGCCCATCCCGGGCCAGGGTCGGCTTCTGAGTGTGGCCTAAGCCACACAGGTTACGTGGCTAACACTACTGGGTAACCGTCCCTTAAGCGGCTTGGGTCTAGCTTGCGAGCCAGCGGGGGCCGGGGCGGGCTCCCGCGCGTCCTGTCGCGTAGGGTTGAATTCAATGGATATTGCAACCGGCCTTGGGCTCCTTGCCGGCGGGGTCGTGCTGGTCTCCCTCATTCTCATGGGCGGCGACCTGCGGATGTTCGCGGATACGCACGCGTTCATCGTCATCTTCGGCGGCTCGTTTTCGGCTACGCTGATCCGCTTTCCACTCACCTCGATGTTTCATGGGCTGCCGCTCGGGGCGCGCTTTGCCTTCACGATGCGCCGGACGACCCAGCGCGAGCTGGTCGACGAAATCGCGGAGCTTGCCGAGATTGCGCGCAAGCAGGGGCCGATCGGGCTCGAAAAGGTCGAGATCGAGGACCCCTTCCTGGCCAAGGGCATCCGCTTCGTTGCCGACGGCTACGACATCGACTTCATTCGCGACAATCTCGAGCGCGACCGCGACAACTTCCTGACCCATCTCGACGAAGGCCAGAAGATCTATCGCGCCATCGGCGACTGCGCGCCGGCCTTCGGCATGATCGGCACCCTGATCGGCATGGTGCAGATGTTCGCCAACATGACCGATCCCTCGAAGCTCGGTCCGCTCATGGCAGTCGCGCTGCTGGCCACGTTCTATGGCGCGGCGGTGGCCAATCTCTTCTGCCTGCCGATCGCCGACAAGCTGCACCTCAAGCTCGTCGACGAGGAGATCAACCGCACGCTGATCATCGACGGCATGTTGATGATCCGCGACTCCAAGAGCCCCGCGCTGGTGCGCGAGATGCTGCTCGCCTACCTGCCCGAGAAGCACCGCCATACGGAAGAGCCGGAGCCGGTGCCGGCATGACGGCGAAGTCTGAGAACGGAAGTCGGCAATGGCGAGGCGCAAGGACGGGCGGACACGGCGGCGGTCACGGCTGGTTCGTGACCTTTGCGGACCTGATGGGTCTCCTGGTCAGCTTCTTCGTCATGCTGGTGGCGTTCTCGACGCAGGACCAGGTCAAGCTGCAGGTCGTCGCCGGCTCGATGCGCGATGCCTTCGGCGTGCAGGACCGCGTTCGCTATTCCGGCGTGATCGAGATCGACGGCCTGCCGACGCGTCCGAAGCTCAAGAACGCCGCTCCAATTCCGCCCGAAGAGGCCTCCGCGACGCCCGGACCCGACCAGCGTGGAAGCCAGCAGGCCTATGGCGCCAAGCTCGACAGCGATCGCAAGTTCGCGCTGGCGTCGGCATCGCTGCGCCAGGCCCTGCAGGACATGCCGGAGCTCACCGAAGTCTCCAAGCACGTCATGATCGAGGAGACCAAGAACGGCCTCAATATCGAGATCGTCGATCAGAACGGCCGCTCGATGTTCCCGGAAGGCTCCAAGGAGCCTTATGAGCGCACGCGGCGCTTGATCGAGCGGCTGGCCGCCCCGCTCAAGTCCATGCCGTTCCGCGTGTCGATCACCGGCCATACGCTCCGCGAGCAAGCTGCCGGCGCAACCCGGCTACGGGCCGTGGGAGCTGTCGGCCGACCGCGCCAACGTGGTCCGCAAGATGCTCGAGGCCGACGGCGTGCCGACGCGCACAGTTCTTCATGGTGGCGGGCAAGGCCGATACCCAGCCGCTGTTTCCCGACGACCCCTATATCGCGGCCAATCGACGCGTAACCATCACGCTGATGAACGAGGAACCGCCGATACCGGTTCCGGCCAGGCCTTGATCGTGCCTTGATGTCGCCGGTTGGCCCTCATTGCCATGCTGATCCGGAGGGGTGCCCTGCGGAACAGGCATGCGTCGCCGGAATGGTGGAACGGCGTCTAGCAGGGCCATGTTGAATTGCCAGTGATGGGTGATATAAGGCGCGCCCTCTTTGCGGCGTACGGTGGACTTAACCCCTGCCTTTCATGAATAACGCAGCGAACGGAAGTTCCGCGCTGGCGGCGGAGCCATGCGGCTGTACCCGATGCCGCGACCGGCAGCGAAACCCAACACCGTCGAGCGCCTGGGCGCTCGCGCTCGGCAGTGTCGGTGTCGTCTATGGCGACATCGGTACCAGCCCGTTGTACGCCTTTCGCGAGGCGGTCGAACGCGTCCGGGCCGCTGACGCGCGATACCGTCCTCGGCGTGCTGTCGCTGATCCTGTGGGCGCTGATCGTTGTCGTCACCCTCAAATATGTCGTGTTGCTGCTGCGTGCGGACAACAACGGGGAGGGCGGTACGCTGTCGCTGACCGCGCTCGCGACCGGGCGCTGGGCCGACGGACCACGCTTGTCTTCCTGCTCGGGCTGATTGGCGCCGCGATGTTTCTCGGCGACTCGATGATCACTCCGGCGATCTCGGTGCTGTCGGCGGTCGAAGGTCTCAATCTGGCGACGCCCGCCTTCGAGCACTTCGTAGTGCCGCTCACCATCGTGATCCTGACCGCTGCTGTTCATGGTGCAGCGGCGTGGCACCGCGCGCGTCGCGAGCTTCTTCGGGCCGGTGATGGTGGTCTGGTTCGTCGTCCTCGCCATTGCGGGCCTGTTGCACATCAGCGACGACCCCGGCGTGCTGCTCGCCATCAACCCGTACTATGCGATCTGGTTTGTTGCCGGCCACGGCACACATCGGCCTGGTGACGCTTGGTGCCGTGTTTCTGGCTGTGACCGGCGGCGAAGCGCTCTATGCCGATCTTGGCCATTTTGGCCGCAAGCCGATCCAGATGGCCTGGTTCGGCCTGGTGCTGCCGTCGCTGGTCCTCAACTATTTCGGACAGGGCGCGCTAGTGCTCGCCAACCCCGCCGACCATCGAGAACCCGTTCTTTCGGCTGGTTCCCCGACGCCCTTCTGCTGCCGACGATCGTGCTGGCCACCGCCGCGACCGTGATTGCCAGCCAGGCCGTGATTACCGGCGCGTATTCGCTGGTGGGGCAGGCCATCCAGTTGGGTATGCTGCCGCGCGCTCGCGATCATGCACACGTCCGCTGAGCAACACGGTCAGATCTACATTCCGCGCGTCAATATGGTGCTGTTCATCGGTGTGCTGCTGCTGGTCGGTCTGTTCCGGTCATCGAGCGCATCTCGCGTCGGCCTACGGCATTGCCGTCACCACCACCATGGTGGTCGACGGCTCGCTTGGCGTTCATCGTGGTGTGGAAGCTGTGGAAGTTTAAGGCCTGGCAGGCGGCGCTGATGGTCGTGCCGCTTGTGGTCATCGACGCCACGTTCTTTTCCGCCAATCTGCTCAAGCTGGTGGAGGGCGGCTGGGTGCCGCTCTTGTTCGGCGGCACGATGGTGCTGCTCATGCTCACCTGGCGTCGTGGCACCAGCCTGCTCGCCAACAAGACGCGGCGGATCGAGGTGCCGCTCGACACGCTGATCCGCAGCCTGGAGAAGAACCCGCCGCACATCGTGCCGGGCACGGCGGTGTTCCTGACCAGCGAGCCCGACTACGCGCCGACCGCGCTCCTGCATAACCTCAAGCACAACAAGATCCTGCACGAGCACAACGTCATCCTGACCGTGGTCACCGACGACACACCGCGCGTCAGCGAGGACGAACGGGTGACGATGACGACGCTCTCTCCGCATTTCGGCCGCGTGGCGCTCAAGTTCGGCTATATGGAGCAGCCCAACGTGCCGAAGGCGCTGGCGATGGCGCGCAAGCATGGCTGGACCTTCGACATCATGTCGACGTCGTTCTTCCTGTCCCGCCGGGCGCTCAAGCCATCGGCCCATTCCGGCATGCCGCCCTGGCAGGACCGTCTGTTCATCGGCCTGACCAAGACCGCGAGCGACGCCACCGACTTCTTCCATATCCCGACCGGGCGGGTGGTCGAGATCGGCACCCAGGTCACTGTTTAGCTGTCCGAGACTTTGTTCGCCGAGGCGCAGGTTTTGCTTGATTCTGCGGCCGCTCCGCGCAACTTCTTGAGGGGGCGCCAGCCGATCCAATGTGATGGCGCCAAGGAGATATGGCCATGGCAGACCAACAGGGTGGCGACGCCCGCGTTACCAATCTGACGCCGGAAGATGTCGCGCGCGGGCTGACCGAGGGCCGCATGCTTCTCGTCGATGTACGCGAGCCGAACGAGGTCGCGATCGAGCGCTATCCCGATGCCGTGGTGGTGCCGCTGTCGAGCTTTGATCCGGCCGCCATTCCAGATCCGCAAGGACGACAGGTGGTTTTCGCCTGCCGCTCGGGGCGCCGCTCGGTGACCGCCTCGCTCGCCGCTCAGGAGCGCGGCTATCCCTATGCGGCACATCTCGCCGGCGGCATCCTCGCCTGGAAGGCTGCGGGCTTGCCGACCGAGACCTGATTGCCGGGCGATTTCCAGGTGGACAAGGAGCATCTCATGCGCCGTGCGCTGGCCGCGATCTGCCTTGCCGTTCTTGCATCACTCCTGATCTTTGATCCGGCTGCCGCCGAGACGAAGCGACGGACCGTGAATGTCTACAACTGGTCCGACTATATCGATCCGACCGTGATCGACGACTTCACCAAGGCGACCGGCATCGCGGTTCGCTACGACACGTTCGATTCCAACGACATGCTCGAAGCCAAGCTGCTTGCGGGACGAACCGGCTACGACGTGGTGGTGCCGACCGCCTATTTCCTCGAGCGTCAGATCAAGGCCGGCGTATTCGCGAGAGCTCGACAAGAGCAAGCTGCCGAACCTCGCCAATATGTGGCCCGAGATCACGCGCGCGGCTCGCGCAATACGACCCGGACAACCTCTACGGCGTCAACTACATGTGGGGCACGACCGGCATCGGCTACAACCTCAAGAAGTCGCGCGAGCTTCTGGGCGGCGACGGCCGGATCGACAGCTGGGATGTAGTGTTCAAGCCCGAGCAGACTCGCCAAGTTCAAGGATTGCGGCGTGCATATGCTCGACTCCTCCGACGACATCATGTCGGCGGCGCTGCACTATCTCGGCCTCGATCCCAACTCCAAGCAGCGAGGCCGACTATCAGAAGGCGGCCGATCTGCTGCCGCAGGTCCGGCCCTCGGTGCGCAAATTCCACTCCTCCGAATATATCAACGCGCTCGCCACCGGCGAGATCTGCTTCGTGGTCGGCTTCTCCGGCGACATCAAGCAGGCGCAGAAGCGCGCGGCGGAGGCCAAGAACGGCATCGAGATCGCCTATGCGATCCCGAAGGAAGGCGCGCAGTTGTGGTTCGACAATCTCGCCATCCCGCGCGACGCGCCGCAACCTCGCCGAGGCGCACGAGTTCATCAACTTCCTGCAGACAGCCGGAGGTGGCGGCGAAGAACTCGAACTTCGTCTCCTACGCCAACGGCAACCTGGCGAGCCAGAAGTTCATCGACAAGGACGTGCTCGAGGATCGCACCATCTATCCCGACGAGGCCACCATGGCCAAGCTCTACACCATGAAGGCGCACGACGCCCCGACGACCCGGCTGATGAACCGGCTGTGGACGAGGATCAAGACCGGGAAGGTGAGCGAAACTCGCCTTTACTCTTGGTCCGTCACGCCGCCGTCCGTGGGCGTACTTTCGAATAGTCGTTCTCGGCCTGCGCCTTCGAGATGTCGTGCGCCGCCTGCAGATTGAGCCAGAAGCGTGGGTCGGTCCGGAAGTAACGGGCGAGACGGATCGCGGTGTCGGCGCTGACGTCGCGTTCGCCGCGCATGATCTCGGTGATGCGGTTTGCAGGCACGCCGAGCGCCTTGGCCAAGGCCCGCGCCGAAAGACCGATGGGTATGAAGAATTCCTCGCGGAGAACTTCGCCGGGATGGGTTCGAATGCGCGCCATGTCGCCTCACTCAATGATAGTCGACGATCTCGACATCTTCAGGCCCGTCTGACGTCCACCGGAAACAGACGCGCCATTGCCTGTTGACCCGGATGCTGAACTGTCCCATGCGATCGCTCTTGAGCGCCCTCAAGCTGATTTCCTGGTGGCGAGCGCAACTCGTCGAGGCGCACCGCCGCATCGAGCATGTCAAGCTTGCGCGCCGCCACCGCCTCAAAAGCCCGCCACTGAGCCGGGCAGACGCCATCCCGGAAAAATCGCTCAGTCGCCCGGTCAGCGAAGCTGCGGATCATGCGCCATTGTGTGATACGTAACACGTATCAGTCAAGAGAGCTCTCAACGCACGCCGCCCAGGTCACCGCCAGCGCCGATGCAGCCAGAGCCATTGCTCCGGGTGCTCGCGCACCCAGCCTTCGATGATGCCGGTGATCACCTGCATGGTGCCCTGGACGTCGACCTTGCCCTTCGCGTCGCGCGGCAGGTCGATCGGCTCGGTCATCTCGCACGTGGAAATGATTGCCGTCGGGCAGGCGCACGATGCGGACGCCGTGGATCGGGCATTCGATGTGGCGGGCGAGCTGCGCGATCAGCGGATTGGCCTTGCAGGTGCGGCCGAAGAAGGTCACGTCGACGCCGCGGTGATCGTGCTGGTCGACCAGCATGCCGACGTTGCCGCCGCGCTCGAGCGCGTTCGCGAGCCGGAACGGGCGCCTCGAAGCCCGACGGGATCAGCGTGCCCATGCAGCCGGCGCGGATCTTCAGCACCGCATCGCTGATCGCGCGGATGCTGGGCGGCCGGAACAGAGCGGTGGTGTCGAGCCCGAGCGCGTGCGGCCGCCAGCGCCGGCAGCTCCCAGTTGGCGAGATGCGCGGCGAAGACCGCGGTCGGCCGCGGCGAGCCAGCATCCCCTCGACCTCGCGATGCGTATCAGGATCGCTCACGATGTCGGCCGGCCGGGACGGACGGGTCGAGAATAGTGAGGCGGTCGAGATGGGCGAACTCCGCGCCGACGCGGCCGAGATTGTCCCACACGCCGCCGAGGATCTTCTCGATCTCCGCCGGCGATTTCTCCGGAAACGCGGCGGTCAGATTGGCGCGGCCGACTGTGATGCTCCGGCAGCCACGGGCCGACTCGCCGCATGAACCGGCCGGCGCGGTTGGCCGATGCGCGCGCGGTCGAGCGCCGGAGTGCACGCTGAGCAGCGCGACCGCGATCGCAGCCGGCGACCGGCATCGAATGCCCGTCTTGAAGCGGCCGCGCTCTGGAGTCGCACGATGCGCAGGATGCGCAGGGTTGCGATCGTCGGATCGCTTCGCGCGTGTCTTCAGAACGTGACGACGATCTTGCCGAACACCTGGCGGCTTTCGAGCCGCGCCAGGCCGCGCTCGAACTCGGCGAGCGGGACCTCGGTGTCGATCACCGGCAGCATGCCGGCGGCCATCTTGGCGAGGCTCTCGCGGATGTTGCGCATCGAGGCGCCGAACGAGCCGATGATGCGGTATTGCTGCTGAAAGAGCTGCATCAGGTTGAGCGTGGTCGAGGGCCCGGACGTCGCGCCGCAGGTGACGAGCCGGCCGCCGCGCTTGAGGCAGAGCAGCGAGCCGTTGAAGGTCTCGGCGCCGACATGCTCGAACACGACGTCGACGCCCTTCTTGGCGGTGAGCTTGCGCACCGCGCCCTCGAAGCGGTCGGTGCGGTAGTTGATGACGTGGTCGGCGCCGAGCGCCTTCGCCTTCTCGGCCTTGGCGTCGTCGCCGACGGTGGTGATGACGGTCGCGCCGATCGCCTTCGCCATCTTGATCGCGGCGGTGCCGATGCCGGAGCCGCCGGCATGCACCAGCACGGTCTCGCCCGGCTCGAGCTTGGCATTGTCGAACAGCATGTGCTGCACGGTCGAGAACGCGATCGGCGCGCAGGCGGCGTCGCGATGCGACAACGCCCGGCGGCACCGGGATCACCAGCCGCGCCGGCAGGTTGACGAGATCGCGGGCAAAGCCGTCGACGTGGAAGCCCATGATGCCGCCGACGTTCTCGCACAGATTGTCGCGGCCTTCGCGGCAGGCCTTGCAGACGCCGCAGGTCAGCGCGCCGTACATCACCACGCGGTCGCCGGGCTTGAAGGCGCGTCACGTCCGCGCCGACGGCCGCGATCTCGCCGGCGGCCTCGGCGCCGACGACGAGCGGCAGCTTGCGCTTGGCGAAGGCCATGCCGCGCCAGCCCCAGACGTCGATATGGTTGAGCGCGACCGCCTTGACGCGGATCTGCACCTCGCCGGCGGCCGGGCGGCGGCGGCGGCGCAACCTCGACGCAGTTCGAGCTTGCGATCGGCGACGAGGGTGAGCGCGCGCATGCGCGCCGTCACGCGCGGTTCGCGGCCCGAGCACCAGCGAGACGTTCTGGCCGCCGAAGCCGAAGGAGTTGGAGAGCGCGTGGCGCACCTTGGCGTCGCGCGCCACGTTGGGAACGACGTCGAGCGGGATCGCCGGGATCGGGCACTTGGTAGTTGATGGTCGGCGGCATGCGCTGGTGCTCGAGCGTCAGCAGCGTGAACACCGCCTCGACCGCGCCCGCCGCCGACAGCGTGTGGCCGATCATCGACTTGTTCGACGAGATCGGCACGCTCTTGGCGCGCTCGCCGAACACGGCCGTGACGCCGAGGCATTCCATCTTGTCGTTCTCCGGCGTGCCGGTGCCGTGCGGATTGATGTAGTCGATGTCGTCCGGCGTGAGGCCGGCATCGGCGATGGCGTTGCGGATGCAGCCGATGATCGGCTTGCCGTCGGGGCTCGAGCGGGTGCGGTGGAACGAGTCCGCCATCTCGCCGCAGCCCTCGATCACGCCGAGGATCTTGGCGCCGCGCGCCTTGGCATGCTCGAGGCTCTCGAGCACCAGCGCGGCGGCGCCTTCCGCCATCACGAAGCCGTCGCGGTTCTTCGAGAACGGCTTGGCGGCCGCCTCCGGCGGATCGTTCGCGGTCGACAGCGCCGAGAGCAGCGAGAAGCGGATCAGCGATTCCGGATTGACCGAGCCGTCGGTGCCGATGCAGAGCGCCACCTCGGTCTCGCCGCGCCGGATCGCCTCGACGCCGAGCTGGATCGCGGTCGCGCCCGAGGCGCAGGCGGTCGACAGCGAGATCGGCGAGCCCTTGGTGCCGAAGCGCTCGGCGAGATGCTCGGCGACCGAGCCGAACAGGCAGCGCTCGTGGAAGTCGCGAAAGCGGCCCGACGTCGGTGGCGCGCAGCAGATCGTCGTAGGTGATGGCGTCGTTGGCGCGCAGCTCGGCGGCGACCGCCTCGCGATGCGGCCATTCGATCTCGACCGGCGCGACCGCGAGAAACAGCGGTCCGGGAAAATCGCCCTTGGCGCCGATCGCGGCCTGCGCGATCGCCTCCTCCGCCGCCAGCTCGGCGAGCCGCTCGGTCAGCGTGGTCGAGCAGAACGGCTCGACCGGCACGAAGTCGATGGTGCCGGCGATGGTGGTGCGCAGCGCGTCGGTCGGAAAGCGCGTGATGCGGCGGATGCCGGACTTGCCGGCGGTCAGCTTGCGCCAGTTGTCGTCGTTGCCGATGCCGAGCGAGGTGACGACGCCGATGCCGGTGACGGCGACCGGAGCTCCGCTGCGGTTCCTTTGCGCGAGGACGCCATATCCTTCTCCCTCGTCGTCCTTCAGCTGCACCAGCGCACGGCTTCGACCAGCGCCATGCCTTCGCCGCGCCAGTGGCCGACGCCGGTGACCACGACCTGCTCGAGCGGAGCCTGCCATCGCGCGTTCGACGCCGATGAGTCGCCCGGCGGAAACAGCTTGTCGTGCCCGAGCGCCAGCGTTGCAAGCGCAATATTCATCGGGAATTGTGGCTCGAAGCCATGGCCGAGATAGGTGCCGGTCGCGCGCACCGGAACGTCGGGGACGGTGGCGAGCAAGGCGCGCTCCTCCGCCGGTCGCCGGCTCGGCGCCGGTCGCGCCCGAGATCACGGCGGCGTGGCCGGGCGCAAGTTGCGGCGCGAGCGTCTGCCACATGCGCGAGCAGCGTGGCCGTTGGTGGCATCGCCCTGGCGGTTGCTGCGATCCGACAGCACCGGCAGCAAGCCGCGCCAGCGGCTTGGCGTCGCGCGCGCGCGCATGCTCGCGCGCTTCGAGCACCAGGAATGCGCCGAGCGAGCCGAGCGCCATGCCGCCGCCGCGCGCGGCGCGCTCCCAGACCGGCGCGAAGCTGTCCTTCAGCACATGCCCGCCGAACGCGTAGAGCAGCAGCAGGTCCTGGCGCTCGCCGTTGTGGGCGCCGCCGACGAGCGCGATGTCGCTCTGGCCGGCCTCGATGCGCGCATGCGCGATCCGCACCGCGTCGACGCCGGCGGCTTCCTCGCCCATGAAGGTGCGCGAGGAGCCGGTGACGCCATGCACGATCGAAATGTTGCCGGCGAGCAGGTTGGAGAGCTGCGCCAGGAACAGTGTCGGCCGCAGGTCGCTCATCAGCCGCTCGTTGAGGAAGGCCTCCGGATTCGCCGCCTTCGGCATGCCCGGACAGGATCGCGGCGTCGACCGTTTCGTCGCGCTCGCCGCCGCCGGCCGCGACGATCATGTCCATGCGCGCCAGCAGCTCGGCATTGCCCTTGGCGCCGGCGCTGTCGAGCGCGAGCCCGGCCGCATAGGTGCCGATCCGCTGCCAGGCCTCCATCTGGCGCTGATCGCCCTTTTTCGGGATCTGCTTGTCGAGCTCGAGCGGCGCCAGCGGATGGACGAGGTAGGGCGCGAAGGCCTGCATCTCCGGCAGCGGCGGCGGCTCGTTGAGACGCTGCCAGTGCGCCTCCGGCCCTTCGCCGAGGCAGGAGACGATGCCGATGCCGGTGATCCAAGTCTCTCGCGCGTCTCGCGCCGCGTCAGCCATGGCCGAGCGTCTCCATCGGGAACGCGATCGTGGCCGCGACCTTCTCCATGCTGGCGCGGAATTCCGGGCTTGGAAACTCGACCACCCGGAACGTGATCTCGGCATTGCAGACGAGCTTGCCGTCGAGCCTGATCTCGGCCTTGGTCATGGCGAAGCCCGAGCCTTCGTGCACGATCTCAGCGCTGACGATCAGCGACTGTGCCCGGCGTCACGAACGAGCGCAGCTTCGCCTCCTTGAAGGCGGCAAGGAACGGCATGCGCGTGAATTTGGTGAGGCCGATGATGAGCCAGCCCGACGTCTGCGCCATGGTCTCGAGCAGCAGCACGCCCGGCATCAGCGGGTAGCCGGGGAAGTGGCCCTCGAAGATCGTGGATTGCGTCGGGACGATCGCCTCGCGCTCGGATCGTTCGCCCGGCGAGGTCGAGGTCGAAGATCCGGTCGATGAGCTGGAAATACTCAAGGCGCATGCCGGTTTGCAGTCATGCCACATGAGTGTCACGCGCCCTTGGCAGCGACGAGCTCGTCGATGCGGGCGCACAGGTTCTGCAGCACGAAATACTGCTCGGTCGTCGCCTTGCCCTCGTTGACCTCCTGCGTCCACTGCTCGAGCGGCATCTTGATCCCGAAGGTCTTGTCGATCGCGAAGGCGATGTCGAGGAAGTCGAGGCTGTCGATGCCGAGATCGTTGATGGCGTGGCTCTCCGGCTTGATCGTCTCGCGCGGAATGTCGCACGTCTCGGCAATGATATTGGCCACGGTGTCGAACGTCGATGACATCGGTAAGTCCTTGATCGCTAACGCTTTTTGAGAAAGCGCCCCAAAAGGCGCCCAAGACAGCGCGCCCTGCCCGGCAGGAGCCGTGTCGCATGCCCCCGTCGCACGCTCCTTGGGCCCGCCCGATCCGCAGTAGAAGTCGGTTGCCCGTATAGCGAACGGGGCGGGCGAGTTCAATGCCGCCTCACCGATAGCCCGCGGGATCGCTGTGGTCATCGTGGATGCGCCTGTGGCGACCGGCGCCGCCGCTGGGTGGGTAGGGCGTGCCAGGGGCAGGACGATGGCGCGGTGGTTACTGAGCCTGGGCGCCGAAAGCCGCACTGTCGGCCCCTGTTACCAAGGCGGGCTGCCCATGACATAATCCCGGCATCGGTCGCCGCCGCAGTGCGGGCCGTAAGTGAAATTCGAGTGTCACAACAGGGGAGGAACTCATGTTGTTTCGGTTGATGGCCGCGGCCGGCGTGGCGGCAGTTCTGGCCGTTCCAAGCTCCGTCAACGCGCAGGTGCTGATGCAACGGGAGTTGTCGGTCGAGATGGCGCTGACGATCGCGGAGACGGCGCTGGCCGAATGCACCGCGCGGGTGTCGGTCGCGGTCGTCGATCGTGCGGGCCGGTTGAAGCGTCTTCCTGCAGGGCGACGGAGCGTCGCCGCACAATATCGAGCTCGCCGGCCGCAAGGCCTATACGGCGCGACACGTTCGGGCGCACCTCGATCGAGTGGGCGCAGCGCACCGAGACCCAGAACTCAAGGCCAGCGCAGCCTTGCCAACGTCATTCCGCTGCAGGGCGGCGTTCCGATCAAGGTCGGCGAAGAGACGATCGGTGGCGTCGGTCTCAGCGGTGCCCCGAACGGTGGGCCGCAGGAAGAGGCGTGCGGCAAGGCCGGCATCGCCAAGGTGGCGGATCAGTTGAAGTAAAGTCTAGCTGCGGCGAGACTTCGTCAGTGCTGCTCCTGACGACGGCCAGCGGTCATATCAGAGGCGTATCGGCTGCCGCCCACGTGGGCCGCAGTCGCGCAACCAAAACGGTTTCAATTGAGGGAGGACTTCAACATGTCGATGCGTACTGGCTTGGCTATTGGTGTCATGGCGGCCTGCATGCTTCCGGGCTTTGCCTATGCGGAGGGCGGCGTGCAGACGCAGAAGGATGTCACCTGGAAGCTCGGCCTTGAAATCGCCCAGGCGGCGATCGAGGAATGCGCCAAGCGCAACGTGGCGATCTCGGTCGCGGTCGTCGACCGCGCCGGCCGCATGCGCGTTTTCATCTGCGTCCGACAATCCGAGCCCGCACAGCCTCGAGCTGGCGCGGCGCAAGGCCTACACGGCCCGCACCTTCCGCCGCTCGACGCTCGAGTGGCGCGACAGCACCGAGCCCGGCAAGGAGAACGCCGGTCAACGGCAGCTGGCCGAGGTCATTCCGCTCGGCGGCGGCTATCCGATCAATGTCGGCAACGACACGATCGGCGGCGTCGGCGTGAGCGGCAACAACCAGGCTGGCGACGAGGGGTGCGCCAAGGCTGGCGTCGAGAAGGTCGCCGACCAGCTCAAGTAATAGGAGCTTCAGATCGGCGTGAGCTGAGCTTAATCGCCTCCTAACCGCTCGTCCCCGCGGAAGCGGGGACCCAGCGTGCTCAAGTGTCTTTGGCACGAGCCCAACCGCTGTCGTCCCCGCTTTCGCGACGCGCAGGCGGGGACCCATAACCACCAAGGTTTCGGCTCTCGTTGGCCCTGCCACATCGCCTTGCTGCGGCGTATGGGTCCCCGCCTGCGCGGGGACGACGGAGGAAAGTCATTGCTTCACATCTTCTTTTGCGGAATGACCGGAGATTGGTTCAATGGCGGTGCAAATCTAAATTCATCTCCCGCTAGCCACCCTGGAGCGGCCGCAGGGATCGACTCATTCGTGTAACGATGCCGTCCCAGCTCTGCCTTTCCTGCACCGGATATTTCAGGTCGAAGCAGTGGATGGCGCGGCCCGCATTGTGCGAGAAGTTGCAGCGGCTGTAGTTGATGCTGCCGCGCATGACGGCCGCGATCGCGAAGAACTCGGGCGTCACCCGCTCATAGGCAAGGGCGGCGCGAGAGGACTGGAGATTCTTCCGAAGATAGCTCGCCGGCGTGTCGCGCGCGTCGTTACTCTGCGAGTAGACGGCTAGCGACGCGCGACCGTCGGGCGTCTTGAACTGCCGGCCTATGCCCCGGTCGGCGGGCCCATCGGGCGTCGCGAACACGGCGCTCGGAACGTCGAGCCTCGTCCCGTATTTCATCTCCGCGAAGACGGTCCATTTGACATCACGGGGGAGCCCGGCCTGCGGCACTGCGGCGAAGGCGCCCTGTAGCGGCTCGGCGTCCGGAGCCGCAGCTTGGCGCATCTGAGGCTGCTGCGGCTCGCCTAGCGGTGCGACGCCCTGGGTAGCCTCAGCCTGCTGCGTCTCGGCCTGTCGCATGTCGGGCTGGGGAGCCTCGGCCGGCTTGCGTCTCGGCCTGCCGCATGTCGGGCTGGGGAGCCTCGGCCGGCTGCGTCTCGGCCTGCTGCATGTCGGGCTGCGAAGTCTCGGCCGTCAGCGTCTCCGCCTGCTGCATGCTGGGCTGCGGAGCTTCGGCCGGCTGCGTTTCGGCTGCAGGCGCTTCGGCTTGCTGCGGCTCGGTTTGCTGCGCTTCGGCTTGCTGAAGCTCGCCTTGCTCGTGCCCGCCCAACGCGAGCGCGGGTTGGCTGGTTGAAATCAGAAGAGCGCCAAGCGCTGCTGCCAGGATTCGCATGATCCATGCCTCGTTTTGCTGTTGCGCATAGTGGTCCGCGCCGGGACGCTCGCCACCGGTAGGTCGCTCGCAGTTACGGTGTCGACTTGGACGCGGATGCATTGCGCTGCGAGCGCGCAGGAGGGGCTGCGCCACAATCCTGCTGTGTCACAAAATTCTCGCGTCGAGGTCTCAGATGATCCTGCCTCTGATCCAGGCCGTCACGATCTCGACCGCGACCACGACCACGAAGATCACGAACAGGACGAGCCCGGCCTGGTCCCAGTAGAGGTTGGACATTGCGGTATCGAGCGCCATGCCAAGTCCACCGCCGCCGACAAGGCCGAGCACAGCGAATTCACGCACGTTGATGTCCCAGCGAAACGTCGCGATCGACAGGAACGCTGGTTTGACCTGCGGCCAATAACCCTTGAGCAGGATCGCAAGCGGCGAGGCGCCGGCGGCGATGAGTGCTTCGATCGGTCCGGTCTTCGCCTCCTCGATCGCCTCCGACAGGAACTTGCCGGTGAACCCGATCGAATGCACCGCAATCGCCAGCGTGCCGGCGAGCGCGCCAGGGCCGAACACCGCCACGAAGAACAGCGCCCAGACCATCGCGTGGACCGAGCGCGTGGCGACCAGAATGAAGCGCCCGATCGCGTTGAGCACGACCGAGCGGGTGATGTTGCGCGCCACCAGGAGCGCGACGAGGCTTGCGATCAGAACCGCCAGGACAGTGCCGAGCGTGGCGGTGTGCAGTGTCTCCATCAGCGCCGCATGCACGACTTTTGGATACCAGGCCCAGTCGATCGGCCACATGCGGGCGAACAGATCGGCGGTCTGCTGCGGCGCGTCGTAGAGAAACTCCGGAATGATCTCGATGCTGCGGATCGACCAGACGATCGCGATCAGCGCCATGAGATAGAACGCCGAGCGCATGATGCGCTCCGTGAGCGAGAAGCGGTGCCATTGGCGGGGGCCGCTTGCGGACGTGGCTGTCATTGGAACAGCCTGCGCATCAAGCCCGAAACGATCTCGCCCACCATGACGACAGCGATGATCGCGAGCACGATGGTGAGCACGAAGTCGTAGTCGAAGCGCTGGAACGCGGTGAACAGCGTCGCGCCGATGCCGCCGCCGCCGACGAGCCCGACCAGCGCGGAGTTGCGCAGGTTGGAATCGAGCTGATAGGCGGAAAAGCCGATGAAGCGTGCCATGACCTGCGGCAGCACGGCCATGATCACGACTGACAGGAACGACGCGCCGGTCGCGCGCACGGCCTCGACCGGCTTCATCGACATTTCCTCGACCGCTTCGGCCACCAGCTTTGACAGGAAGCCGAGCGAGGCGACGACGAGCGCGAGCATGCCGGCGAGCGCGCCGAAGCCGACCGCCTTGACGAACAGGATGGCGACGATGACCGGATGGAATGTGCGGAACACCACGATGAGGCCGCGCGAAGCCCAGGCGAGCGGCGCGGGCGCGAGGTTGCGCGCGGCGGCGAGGCCGAGCGGCAGCGACAGCAGCACGCCGACCACGGTTGCGATGATCGCGATCTGCAGGCTCTCCGACATGCCGCTGTAAAGGAGCGCGAGCTTGTCGGGCGCGATATTGGGCGGAAACATCCGCGAGAGGAAGCGCGAGCCTTGCTCGAGCCCGATCAGGAAGCGCGCCCAGGTGATGTCGAGGACGGTGCTGGCATAGAGCACGTAGAGCGCCAGCGACTGCGAGGCGATGCGCGCCGGCCAGTTTGGCGGAAAGGCGATGCGTTGCGAGCGCGCGGGCAGGGAGGTGTCGCTCATTCGAGCCAGCCCTCGCCGCCATAGATCGCGAGCAGATGCGAGTCATCGAGCGCCTGCGGCGGTCCGTCGAACACGATCTGCCCTTCGACATGCCGACGATGCGGTCGGCGAAGCGGCGGGCCAGCTCGACGTTGTGGATGTTGACGATCACCGGAATGTCGCGCTCGCCGGCGCGCCGCGCGATCAGCTCCATGATCTCGACCGAGGTCTTGGGGTCGAGCGAGGAGGTCGGCTCGTCGGCGAGCAGCGAGGTCGGGCTCCTGCATCAGCGCGCGCGCGATGCCGACGCGCTGGCGCTGGCCGCCGGAGAGCTGATCGGCGCGCTGGGTGGCGAGGTCGCCAAGCCCGACGGCATCGAGCAGCTCGAACGCGCGTTCGATGTCGGCGGCCGGAAACCGGCGCAGCCACGCCCGCCAGACCGGCACATAGCCGAGCCGGCCGCACAGCACGTTCTCGATCACCGAGAGCCGTTCGACCAGATTGTATTCCTGGAAGATCATGCCGATGCGCCGGCGCGCGGCACGCAATTCCGGCCGGAGAGCCGCACCAGGTCCTGGCCGCGAAACAGGATCTCGCCGGAGGTCGGCTCGACCAGCCGATTGATGCAGCGGACCAGCGTCGACTTGCCGGTGCCCGACGGGCCGATGATCGCGGTCAGGCCGCGGCCTTCGACCGAGAGCGACACGTCGTTCAGCACCGGCTCGCCGGCGCGGTATTCCTTGCGCAGATGATGAATGATGCAGCGACCGATCGCTCGAGCGACCGGCCGCTGATTGGCTGCCCGCGGTTGTGGGCTCCATGGCGTCCGTTGCTGATCAGGGTCAGGGTCTTGGCTGCTGCTGCTCCTGCTGTTTCTTGGCGAGCGGCTTCGGCCTCGCGCTTGGCTTCCGCTTCGTAGGCCGTCTTGTTGTAGGGCGTGCCGGACGCCTCCGCGATCTCGCGCACCACCTTCCAGGTCTCCTTGTAGGTGATCGGGACAGAAGCGATCGTCGCCGTTGAATTCCTTCTGCATCGATCCGGGAAGCGGAAGCGCGAAGAAGCAATCGGTGATCTTCTTGGCGAGATCGGGCTTGAGGTCGTAGGCATAGGCGAACGACGAGGTCGGGAAGATCGGGCTCTTGAAGATGATGCGGAAGTCGTCGAGCTTCACCGTGCCGCGCGTCACCATGCGTTCGAAGACGTCGGAGGCGACGCCGGCCATGTCGTAGTCGCCGGAAGGACGCCGAGCGCCGACTTGTCATGGCCGCCCGACATCAGCGGCCGGTAGTCCTCGTTCGGCTTGAGGCCTTCCGGCGGATACAGCACGAGCGGCGCGAGATGGCCGGAGTTCGACGACGGCGACGTGTGGGCGACGCGCTTGCCCTTGAGGTCGGACAGTTTCTGGTAGGGACTGCTCGCCTTGACCAGCGAGATGCAGGTGATAGCCCTGCGGGCCATTCTCGGTGCCCTTGGCCGCGAACGGCACGGCGCCAGCGAGATTGACCGCGAATCCGGTCGGGCCGGTCGAGAAGCCGGCGATGTGCAGGCGGCCAGAACGCATCGCTTCGATCTCGGCGGTGTTGGACTGCACCGGATAGTAGATCACGCGCTTGCCGGTGCATTGCGCGAGATAGTCGGTGAATGGCCTGAACACGTTCTGGTAGACGGCCGGATCCTCGACCGGCGTGTAGGCGAACACGAGCGTTGCTGGGTCCTTCCACTTGCGCGGATCGGTCGGCGCGTCGGCGACGAGATCGTTGTTGTCGTCGCAGTAGAGCGTGTCGAGCTGACCGCGGTTGCGGCA
Source organism: uncultured Alphaproteobacteria bacterium (assembly GCA_963745515.1). GTDB lineage: Bacteria > Pseudomonadota > Alphaproteobacteria > Rhizobiales > Xanthobacteraceae > VAZQ01. The sequence continues at coordinate 105,182 of CAVUXO010000001.1, read as the reverse complement.
TTCCTGCGCGTCGGCGCTGCCGCTCGCCAGCACAGGCACGGCGAATGCGAGGACGGCTGCGAGTACGAGCCATCGGACAGCGGACGTCATTTTGGTTTCTCCCCGTTGCGCGCCTTTGGGCGCGCTGGTTAGCACTTGAAACGATACGCGGCGAGATGTCTTCGAGCAACCATAGCTGGTGCCGCAGCACCGATGGAGAGAGACCCGTTTGACCTGAGTTCCCATAGCGCTGCGCTACGGTAACGTTATTTGTCAACAATAGAGATCAATTTTACCGCCCTATTGTCGTCTTATTGCAGCGGCACACGCAATACCTCCCCACACACAACAACCGTCGAATCGACAACGGATCGAATTTCCGTGGTCGAGTAACAATGGGAGTCTGGATCTTTGAAACTGAAGCTATCCTTTTTGCTTCTCGCTGCAGCCACAGCTCTGGTTGCTACTAACAACCCCTCACTGGCCGGACAGAGCGGCGTCGCATCGATCTATTCCACCAAAGAGGGGCTCAAAACGGCGAGTGGCGCCCGCCTAAGCGACCGTGCTCTAACAGCAGCACATCGTTCCTTGCCTTTCGGGAGCAAGGTGCGGGTGACCAATCACCGGAACGGGAGGACAATCGTCGTTACGATCAACGACCGCGGCCCGTTCATTCGGGGACGTATCATTGACCTCACGCCGGCCGGGGCCCGGGCGCTCGGCTTCTCGGGGCTCACACAAGTCACGATCGAGAGAATGGGCTGAGCCCAACCTCTCAACCCCCCAGTGTAAAAGAAAAAAACTAGGTGCCGTCGGTCAGCTCCGCTCGACCGGCGGCAACTCGATGGGTGCGCAATTGTGCCGCCCGGACAGGTAGCAGTCCTGGTTCTTGCGGATCTCGGCGATTTTATCAACCAGCCAGAGGCCGGCGACGATCAGCCCGATCGTGACCAGAAACCCCAGCACATTCATCATCATCCGGTGACGGTAGTCGTCCCCGGTCTCGGCACGCTCGAACTTGGCGAGGTCGGGGACCGGGCCCGGTCGAGGCGCAACCCCCTGCCAGCGCGGCGCGCCCGGGCGCCGGAACGGCACCACGCGGTCATCGTCATTGGGGGTGGGGTTGGGCGCCACAGGGCCGATTCCACGGGTTGTCCTGATTTGATACTCTAGCATAGCGAGGACGCTCCTAGGGCGGGCCAAATTAATGAATAAAATAAATGTGTTTACGAGCCGTTTGGGAACCGGCTGCCCTGCCGATAAAAAAGTGGGCTTCGGGGCGCTTGTCCGGGGCCTCGGAATAGGCGAAAGTCCGGGTTGCCTGCCTGGAACTCAAAAAAAGCGAAGAACGATCAGGCAGCTTGTTGAACGTAGGCCGCTTCCGCCGTGTAAATGTGGTAACATTTGCTGGCGAAGCGTGGGGAAACGACCGAGGCTTGAGGCGCGTGAGTCAGCTGCTACCATTCGTGCAAATCAGCGACATTGATTATTCGTGGCTGGCGAAATTCGTTTCGCTGATCGTGTTGCCTTTTGCCGACGAGGATTTCGCCATCATCCTCGGCGGGTACATCGTCGTGAACCGGCTGATGCCGGTCGGATTGGTGGTGCTCACGATCTATGTCGGCATGGTGGCGAGTGACTTCGCACTTTACGGCATCGGAGCAGTGGCCCGCCGCACGCCTTGGCTGAAGCGTGTTGCTGTCAGCGAGCGAGTGAGGTCATTTGGCGATACGTTGAAGCGCAACGTGTTCGAGGTTGTGGCGCTCTGCCGTGTCGTCCCGGGTCTTGAGTTTGTGGCCATCGTGGCATGTGGCTGGACGCGGGTGCCGCTCGGCAGGTTCACGCGGCGAGTCTCGTGCTCTCGGCGCTGTATCTCCCGCTCATGCTGTATTTGGTGGTCGTGTTCGGCGACGCCATGGACGATCACGTGGGGCTTTGGACTTGGCCCTTCTTGCTCGTGGCCGTCGCCATCATCGGCTTCGTGCGCAATCGCATCTTCGGTTTCGGTCCTGCGGCTACCGCTACGATCGCACCTCCGCTTGCGCCGCGCATGCGTCGCCTGGACCTGTTTTCTCATCAGCTGGTTGCTCGCGGCGCGGAGCAGTCGCGCGCACGGTGGTTCAAATCGCTTCAATCAGTTTCCAAGAGCGTGCCGCGGTAATTTGATCCGGTCCGCATCGTCTCAATTCAAAACCAATGCTTAAGCATGTCGCCCTATAGAAGGGTGTCCCTTCACGCGCGCATGAGAGCCTTATGGCAGCGGTCGAGCCGCTCAGTCAGATACGCCCATCGATCGAGATCGATGACGCGCTGCGTGAAGGCTGGTTCGAGTTCTGGTACCAGCCCAAGATCGACCTCAAGCGCAAATACCTGGCGGGCGCCGAAGCGATCGCGCGCCTCCGCCATCCCACGCTTGGCGTGCTGTTGCCAGGCAGCTTCGTGCCGCGACTTTCCGCGGGGAGCCTCGAGCGCCTGACGGAATACTCGCTCGTTGCCGCGTTGCAGAGTTGGTCGGTATTCGAGGAGGTCGGGTTCAATCTCGCGCTCTCCATCAACGTTCCGGTGAGCGTTGTGGCGACGCTGCCGATCGCCGCGCTGGTCGAGCGCTATCGTCCGCGCTCCGATCACTGGCCCGGCATCATTCTGGAGGTGACCGAGGATCAGATCGTGCGCGACAGCCGGCCTCGCTGCGCGCATCGCCAAGCATCTGCAGGTTGAGCGGGATCAGGATCGCGATCGACGATTTCGGAGCCGGCTATTCCTCGTTCTCGCAGCCTGCGCGAGCTGCCGTTTGTCGAGCTCAAGATCAGACCAGGCTTCGTGCGCAACTGCGCGCTCGAAGCCGCCAATGCTGCGATCTGCCAGACCATCATCGATCTCGCGCATCGGTTCGGCAGCGCTGCGGTCGCCGAGGGGATCGAGAGCCAGGTCGAGTCTGCAGGCGCTGATGGCCATGGGCTGCGACTTCGGCCAGGGCGCGCTGATCGCGCCCGCGATGCCGCAGGAGCAATTCCTCGAGCTCCTGCTCCGCGCGTCTCAACGGGCCAGCGGCCAGCGGTGCTGAGCAGGCCGCAGGACGACGGGTCCGCCCAGCCGGCGCCGGCTGTTCGGCGCGTCGCTTGAACGACTCTCAACGGACGGCCGGCTCGGCGAACGGCAGCGGTGTGCCTTCCGGCACCGGCATGCGGAACACGTCGAGCGTCATCGCCACCATGGCGTAGTAGCCGAGCAGGCCGACGAGCTCGACCGTGCCGGCGTCGCCCAGGATGCGCGTTGCACGCTCTTGTAGGTGCGGTCGCTCACGCGCTTGTCGCGATAGAGCTCCTTCGACGAAGGCGTAGATCGCCCGCTCGTCCTTCGGGCGCCTTCTTGGGAGCGCGGCCGGCCCGCAGATCGCGGATGGTCTCCGGCTTGACGCCCTGCTTGCTCGGCGATCGGCGCGTGCGCCGCCCACTCGTATTGCGATTTCCAGTAGCTGCGCGGTGACCAGGATCGCGAACTCGGAGAGCCGCGGCGGAATGCTGGTCCCGAAGCGGCAATGGGCGCCGAGCTTCTGGGCGAGCTCGCCGAAGCCGGGCGCGTGCAGATAGCAGTAGAACGGCCCGCTCATCTTGAACTGCGCCGCGCGGGCCCGAACTGATCGACTGCCATCAGCGCGCGCTGCTCGGGCGTGAGCTTCTCCTCCGGGATGGGGGGCAGGCGGCGGCGGCGGCGTGCTTTGCTTGGCGGGCTTACTTGGCGGGCTTCTCTTGGTGGGCTTGTCTTGGCGGGCATCGTGCATCCTCTAGGCGGGCCTGTTCGGCCGAGTTTCAATCCATACACGGTACTGCATGATCGGGGCGGCGTTCGAATCGAAAGGCGCAGAGGACCATCCCGTGGACAATCATCGACCAACTGGCGCCGCTCTGCTTCGTGCTCATGCCGTTCGGCACCAAGACCGATGCGGCCGGCCGGGTCACCAATTTCGACTCCGTCTACCAGAAGATCATCGCGCCGGCGGTCGCGCAGGCCGGCCTCGAGCCGGTGCGCGCCGACGAGGAGAAGATCGGCGGCACCATCCACAAGCCGATGTTCGAGCGGCTGATGCTGTGCCACTACGCGGTCGCCGACATCACCGGCGCCAATCCCAACGTGTTCTACGAGCTCGGCATCCGCCACGCGCTGCGGCCGCGCAGCACCGTGATCCTGTTCGTCGAGGGCACGGTCATTCCGTTCGACATCGCGCTGGTGCGCGGGATTGCCTACCGCACCGACGGCAAGGGCGAGCCGATCGACACCGCAAGCGCCGATCGAGGCGATCGCGGACCAGTTGCTGCGCGAGCGCGCGACAACCCGCACGACGACAGCCCGATCTTCCAGCTGATCGACGATCTGCCGCGCTGCGAGATCGACCACAGCAAGACCGACGTCTTTCGCAAGAGCGTCGACTATTCGAAGCGATACAAGGACCGGCTGCGCGAGGCCGTGCGCGAGGGCGCCGAGGCGGTGCAGAAGATCGCGTCCGATCCCGCGCTCGCCAATCTGCTCGATGTCGAGGCCGGCATCGTGGTCGACCTGTTCCTGTCGCTGCGCGACGTCAAGGCCTATGCCGGCATGATCGATCTCTACAGCCGCATGCCGGCGCCGCTGCAGCGCGCCAAGATGATGCGCGAGCAGCTCGGCTTCGCGCTCAACCGCGAGGGCCGCTTCGAGGATGCCGAGAAGGTGCTCAAGGGCGTGATCGAGCGAGTTCGGCCCGTCGAGCGAGACCAACGGGCTGCTCGGCCGCATCTACAAGGACCGCTGGGAGATCGCGCGCGAAGGCGAAGCGGCCGGAGGCGCGCAGCCTGCTGCGGCGCGCGATCGACACCTATCTCGACGGCTTCCAGGCCGACTGGCGCGATGCCTATCCGGGCGTCAACGCGGTGTCGCTGATGGAGCTGCAGGACAAGCCGCGACGAGCGCCAGGCGCAGATCCTGCCGGTGGTGCGCTACTCGGCCATGCGCAAGGCCGACAAGAACGCCGGACTATTGGGATTACGCGACCCTGATGGAACTGGCGGTGCTCAGCCGCGACGACGAGGCCGCGGAAGAACAGTTGTCCGAAGCGCTGGGGTTTGCGCGCGCGGGCTGGGAGCTCGAGTTCGACGGCCGCGCAATCTCTGCTCGGATGCGCCGTGCGCGCTCGGAGCGCGGCGAGGACGTGGCGCTGATCGAGCGGCTGGAGCAGGAGCTGTTGCGGGCGGCGAAGGAGATGGCGCCGGGGAAGGGGGCTTCCTAGCTCCCGAAGCGCGTATTGCATTGAGAGCAAAGGCGCAAGGCGAGCGTTTGTTGATCTGTTTGCCGTTGAGCGCGAGGACGACACCGAAGACTGACACCGAAGACTATGGTGAGCCTCGCTTCAAGCTGCTTGGAATGGTCGACGGCAAAGTCCTGTTCGTTGCCTACACGATGAGAGGCGACATTATCCGTATCATGTTCAGCCCGTGAAGGCAGAACCCGATGAGCGAAGGCTCTACCACGAAGAAAACTGATCGAAAACGAACCAAGACACGACTGGACCGCTCTTGATGCGATGACGGCGGAGGAAAAGCATATGGCTGCGCTCAGCGACCCCGACGCGCTGCCGATAACCAAGGAAAATACGGAATCGGATGAAGCGGGTTCCGCGCGCGAAGACACTCCGTCGCGCCTTGGGCTTGACGCTTCAGGAGGAGTTCGCTGCACGCTTCCACATCCCAATTGGGACGTTGCCGCGACTGGGAGCAGGGACGTGCCGAGCCGGATCAGGCCGCGCGCGCCTATCTTGAAGTTATTGCGTCGGCACCTGATGTCGTAAGCAAGGCGCTTGGCCGGAAGCCGGCGACTAAATAAATAGGACATTTGATGCGGCTCTGGCCTGGGTCTAGAGCAGGCTTCACTTGAACAGCAGCGACTTGATGATGATCGGCACGACGTTGGTCACCTCGATGACCTGGCCGATATCGACATAGTCGAACTGCTTGAGCTGCACGCCGTCGATCGCGATCACGTTGGCGCCGGGCGCGATCTCGTGGCGGATGATGCGGCCGAGACTCATGCCGACGTCGCCGTCGATCAGCAGCACGAGCGGCAGCTCGGCGGCGAGCGTCTTCGGCAGCGCCGCGCAGATGCCGGCGGCGAGCGCGTGCAGCCGCGCGTGCGACGGGATCGCCGTGCCACGGGAAGGCCAGCGCGACCGGGCTTGCGCCTTCCTCGATGTCGGAGTGCGTCAGCGCGTCGCGTACCGCGGCCGCGATGGCGTCGGCGTCGATCGTCGTCGCCGAGCGTCGAAGTCGCAGGCCATCACCGGCAGGTTCTGCAGCGGCAGCTCGTCGGGCTCGCTGATCGCGATCGTGTTGCCGCTGATCTGCACCGAGAACTGCGCGGCGCCGATCACGGTCGCGCGGATGCCCTGGCCCGGGTCCCAGACCGGCGGCAGGTCGCGGCGGTGGGCCGAGCGCATGCGCGAGCGCGTGCGCGAGGTCGACGCCGAGATCGCCGAAGCGCGCGGTTCTCGCGCTTGTAGAGATATTCGGCGACGCCGCCGGAGAAGGTCAGCGCGTCGATGCCCTTGTTGGCGAGCTGCGGCCGGCCAGGGGTCGGTGACCAGCAGCCGTGCGCGCAAGCTCGTCGGGCGCGCGCAGGTCGATCATGCGCATGACCAGGCGCACCATGCGCGCGACGATGCGCTGCGCGGTCGTCGGGCGCGAGCGGCTTGCCGAGCGCGAGCTCGATGCCGAGGCTTGCTGGCGACCTCGCGCGCCGGCTCCTCGATGCGGATGAGGCCCTTCTTGGCGTCCTCGACGATCAGCCGGCCGCCGACCGCGATCGCGGCGGTGGCGAGGATGTGGCCCTTCTCGATCAGCGCGAACTTGGTGGTGCCGCCGCCGATGTCGACGTTGAGCAGCGTCGCGCCGTGGCCGCGCGACAGCGCGACCGCGCCCGAGCCGTGCGCCGCCATCTGGCATTCCATGTGGTGGCCGGCCGAGGCGCAGACGAACCGGCCGGCCTCCTCGGAGAACAGGTCGGCGATGGCGCGCGCGTTGTGGCGCTTGATCGCCTCGCCGGTGAGGATCACGGCGCCGCTGTCGATGTCGGCGGGCTCGAGGTCGGCATAGCTGTAGCAGCCGCCGATGAAGCCGGCGAGCTCGTCGGTGTCGATGGTGTAGTCGGGCAGGTAGGGCGTCAGCAGGATCGGCGATTGCCAGATGATCTTGCGGTTGACCACGACGAAGCGGCTCGACAGCGCGGTGCCGAGCCGCTGCAGATGCACCTGCGCGAACATCAGGTGCGAGGTCGACGAGCCGATGTCGATGCCGACGGTGGTCAGCTCGACATTGTCGGCGGCCCAGGCGACCTCGTTGAGCTCCTCGCCGGGGGCGATGTGCAGGTGGTCGAATTCGAGGTCGTGCATCGCGCGACGCCGTCAGGCCGGCGCTCTTGGCGTAGCGCGCTCTCGTCGATGAACTTGCCCATGCCGGACTTGACGCCGTGCTTGGCCAGCTCGTCGAGGATAGATGCGGTGGATGCGCGGGTCCTGGTCCTCGTATTCGATCTGGCAGCCGCCGTCCTTCACGTTGACGTCCATGCCCATGAACACGTGGCGCTTGGACTCGCGTGAACGGATAGCGCAGGCCGCCGAAGGCGACCGCGAGATAGCGCGCCGGATCGGGCGACGTGTTGAAGTGCTGGTGGAACATCTGGTCGGGCGGCGCGAACACCACGCCGTGCTGCCAGTCGACGCGCACGAGGTCCTTGTCGACGTCGTACCAGAGCAGCGAATAGCCATGGCCGGTGACGGCGAAGACGTGGAAGTCGGCGCCGTGGCGGTGCGCCTTCTTGTAGGTGCCGACCGGCATCTGCGAGGTGTGCGCGTGCATGGTGCCGTCGGCGAGCACGAACATCATGTTGGAGCCGCCGGCGCCGCGCTCCGTCCAGGTCTTGAGCTCGAACGCCGCGAGATCGGGGATGAAGTTCGTCTCCCACATGTTGCGGCCGGGCCGCACCGGCACGAACTCGCCTTCGCCGCTGAAATGCGTCGGCCGCGCCCTGCCGCTCGGGGAACTCGTACGTGTTGTCGAAGACGAATGCCTCGTTGTGGAAGAGGTTGAGCATGCAGGCAGAGATTGTTGGTCGAGGCGAGCCGCGCGCGCTCGCGGCCGCTGGTGTTGAAGTGCTGGTAGCGGGCGTTGAGCGGCAGCGCGAACAGGCTCTTCGGGCCCCATTCGAAGCTGTGCTTGCGGCCGTCGCTGGTCTCGACCGTGGTGCTGCCGTAGCCGGAGAGCACGTAGACGACCTCCTCGTAGAGGTGCTTCTGCGGCGTGGTCTGCGCGCCGGGCGCGAGATCGAGCACGAAGATCGAGACGAAGTCGCCGCGGCCCTTGAGATGCACGATGGCGCCGTCGACGCCGAAGCGCGGCCAGGGCGCGGTCGGAACCTTCGAGCAGATCGATGCCGAAATCCTCGGTGATCGGCACGCCTTCCTTCGTCGGCCCAGGTGAGCATAGGGATCGAGCAGCAGCTTGGGGTGCTCCGACAGCGGCTTGTTCATGGTGCTTTGGCTCTCCTCGACAGCGGCTGCTTTTGCGTCACACTTAGCTCTCTAAGTGTGAATCATAATGCTTCCGGGCCGGCTGTCGAGACGCAGCCGCGGCCGCGGAGAGAAGCGAGAGAAGCACGTCATGAGCCGCGCGCTGCGCGCAGCAAAGACCGCCAACGGTGGAGTCATGCGGACAGGGCAAGATCCTTCTCACGAGGAGCGCTTCGCCCACCTGGTGAAGCTCGCAGCGCGCGGGCTTGCCCGGGCGCTGCAGATGCGGCTCACCGAGCACTCGGTCTCCTACGGGCATTGGACCTTTCTTCGCATCCTCTGGGAAGAGGAGGGGCTCACCCAGCGCGAGCTGAGCGCGCGCGCCGGCGTGATGGAGCCCACGACGTTTGCGGCGCTCAAGGCGATGGCGCAGCGCGGCTACGTCACGCGCCGGCGCAACCCGCAGAGCCGCAAGGAGATGCAGGTGTTTCTGACGCCGCAGGGCCGCGCCCTGCAGGCGAAGCTCGTGCCGCTCGCCGAGGAGGTCAACGATGTCGCGTTGCGGGGCGTGGGAACAGCCGATATTGCTGCCACGCGCCGCACGCTGCTGGCGCTGATCAACAATCTCGCCGCCGACGAGAAGGCCGCGCCCACGCCGCTTCGTCGCATGCCGTCGACGCGCGAGCTGTCACGGCTCTCGCGTCGAACGCGGGCAGAGCGCAGAGCTCCATAGATGTCAGACTAATCGCGGCGATTGGCCTGCCAAGTACCGGCGCAGGTTCCAGCGGAACCATTACCGCGCCAGACTCCGGTGCCATGATTGCGTGCTAGACGTCCCTGACCGGCGGCCTGCTGACCTCCCTGCGAGACATTCACCCAGACGCCGCCGTTGGGCGAGACCCGTCCCGCGGAGCGGCCTTCGTATACGACATTGCCGTTGATGATCTGCAACCCGAAACGATAGTTCGGGTCGCACGCGCCGCTCTGCGTATTGATGGCGATACTCCAGCTTCCATCGAAGGCCGCGGGCGCCGCCGCGCGTTGTTGCGCGCGCGCGTCGAGGGCGCCCCCCCGGCCTGTGCGCTTGGGCTCGGGCAGCTCGGGAGGCCTTGCTGGCTTCGCTCGGCGGGCGGAACTCGCGGCCACTCTGACCGACGGAGGTGGGCGCTTGCGCGAATACATTGGTTGCCGCAAGCGTTCCCACCGCGACAAGCATGCTCAGGACTGCTTTCATATCTCGACTCCCTGACAGGTCATCAGCGAATAGATGGATTAGGCCTGTCGGGGCTCTCAGGTTCCGCGGAGCAGCACAAAAAGCAGCAATGCTGAGCTAATGGCTTTGTGGTTGAATTGCGGTCCCTTGTCGGGCGCATAAAAACAATAGCGGACGGCTAGCGCGAGCCAGCCGTCCGCCATTGCGCGTCAAGCGTTCTATTGATCCGAGCACCTCGATGTAGCCGAGATGGCTCGAGGTGTCGCCCGACCACCAGATGCGGTTCGGGTTGGACGGATCGATTTCGATCCGTCTCGCATCCGACTCCACGATCGGCAGCGAGAACTCCGTCCACGTTTCCGTCTTGGGATCGAAGCGGGCGATCTTGTCCGACGTCTGCAGGGTCACCCAGATCACCTTGTTCTTCGGATCGGCGACCACGTGGTAGGCGCCATTGTTCTGGGTCGGCGGCGTCGTAGAAGGTCATCTTGCCGGTCTTGTGATCGATCTTCACGAGCTTGCCGGTCTCATGGAAGCCGATCCAGATATTGCCCTCCCAATCCGCTCCCATCCGGCGCGGAATGTCCTTGCCGGGGGTCGGGTACTCGTCGATCTTGCCGGTGGCAGGATCCAGCCGGCCGATCTTGTTGGCTTCGCGCTCGGCAAACCAAACCCCGCCGTCGCCCGCGACATCGATTCCGTAACCGCCCGGGTTCTTCTTGGTCTCGACCCAGTGCGGCATGTCATAGGCGACGAACTGCTTGGTCTGGATATTCAATCCGACGATCCGGTTGCGGGTGGTCGACCAGACCATCTTGCCATTCGGGTCGACTCGCATGCTGTTGCCGGTGATCGGGCCGGTAAAGCCGGCTGGCACCGGGAAGGTGGTGAACTCCTGGTATTTGGTGTCGAACTGCAACCAGCGGCGGTTGGCGCCGACCTCGGCCATCCAGATCGAGTCGCCGGCGCCGCGCACCGGCGGACCCGGCGTGATCGAGAACGCCGATTTTCCTTGGTCCGGGGGGCAGAGGAATGTCGGTGAACTCATAGGTCGTCGGATCGAATCTTCCGATCTTGTATTCGTTGAGCTGGTTCACCCAGGCGATCCCGCGCGGATCCACCGTGATGTCGTGCAGCGCCGCGTCGGTATTCGGCACCTCGAAATCCACCGCGATATACTTGGCGGCAGGAGCCCTGCAGCAGCGTTCGCGACAGGCGGCCATTGGGATCGGCCTTTGGCGTGGTGTTGGAGAAATTCTTCGCCAGATAATCCACCACGGTCTTTTCTTCCTGATCCGTCAGATCGACGGCGCCGGGTCTCTCGTGGACGCGCTCACGCATCCAGGTGATCTTTTTCTCCCAGTTCTTGTGGGTCCATCTCATTTGCGTCAGCCGATGCAGGAAATGGCATTGGCCGCACTTCGCTTCCACGATCGCCTTGCCTTCACCTTCCGGCAGATTCGGCGGCGGCAACTCGTCATCGAGCTCGTTGCCGGCGACGCGCCCGGGGCTCCGAATCCAGCCATTCGGCACCACATCGCCTTGCTTGTCCGTCAGCGACACATCGGCGGTCGCCGGCTTGCCGGCCGTCAAGGTCACCGGCGTGAGCTTGCTCTGGAAGCCGTTGCCAATGCCCTGCACCGTGTAATCCCCCGGCGGCAGGTTGTTCATGGTGTAACGGCCTTGCGCCTGACTGACGACCATGAACGTCAGGCGTCGCTCCGGATTGATCAATTTGACATAGGCTCCGGACAGCGCTTGCCCGGATGCACTCTTGACCACGCCCTCAACGCTGCCGGCAAAGTCTGCCGCTTGAACCGAGTGGACGCTGGCAAACAACGTTCCAGCCGCGATTACAGCTAGAATCCGACTCCCATGGCTCATCGTCTTCTCCCTAGACCGGAATTTATTTCTGTTTTGGCTTTCTCTTCGGCCTTTCAGTCTCTTCGGACTTTCAGCCGCCGCGAGTATACACGCATTTGCGTCCGTTCGAGCCTGCTAAAGCGTTTTTTCTCCAAGACGCTGGATTGGCAATAGCGCGAGGTGCTTAGCGCAATTGCTCGCGCGGCCCGCATCGAGCAGACGCTTGTCGAAGATGGACGATGAGCTGAAGCGATCGTCGGAGATGACGCGTTGTGGTAAGCCTGCGAAAGCCGCTTGCTCGCTCTCAGCTCGCCGGGCGGCTGAGCCGGGTGACGTCAGCTTCGCCTTCGCGGTCCGCTTCGGTTTCCGCCACCACATAGCTCGGCCGCTTGCGGGTCTCGCGCAAAATGCGCCCGACATATTCGCCGACGATGCCGAGCACCAGAAGCTGCGCCGCGCCCAGGATCGCGATCGCCGCCATGATCGAGGTCCAGCCTGCCACGGTATGCCGCACGAACAAGAAGCTCATGACCGAATAGGCCACGAGCAGCCCCCCCATTGCGGCAAAGCCGAGCGCGAGCCAGATCGCGAACCGTAATGGCCGTAGGCTGTGCAGAGCGATCCCGGTGACCGCGAGCTCGATCATGTGGCGGAGCGAATACTTGCTGTCGCCATGCTGGCGCATGCTCTGCCGGAATGGCACGCTGGCGAGCGGATAGCCGAGCCAGCGCACGGCCCCGCGCAGGAACAGATCCTGGTCCTCCATGCGGTTGATCGCGTCGACCACTACCCGGTCGAGCAGCATGAAGTTTGCGCTGCCGGGCTCGATTTGAATGTCGCCGAGCGCGTCGAGCACGCGATAGTAAAGCCGCGACGTCGCGCGCTTGAACCAAGACACGTTTATTTCGTAGCCGACGCGCCGTGCCGTGGCGATCTTGAAGCCGCGGCGCCACTCCTTCACCAGATCGGGGATCAGAGCCGGCGGGTGTTCAAGGTCGGCGTCCATCACGATGACGGCCCGGCCGCGCGCGTGAGATAGCCCGGCACGAAGCGCGGCTTCATGACCGAAGTTGCGAGTAAAGGACAGATAGCGCACCGAGGCATCGGCACCGGCCGCCTCACGCAGCGTTGCGAGCGTGTCGTCATTCGAGCCGTCGTCGATATAGATGATCTCGAAACGCCCGAGCGGCGCCATCACCTCGCGCAACGCCGCCACCATCGGGGCGATATTGGCGACCTCGTTGTGTGCGGGCAGCACGATTGAAAAGTCTGGGGGCCGAGCTGCGATCGTCAGAGCCATGTTCGGAAACCCGCCGTAATTAACCGGCCCACCGTGTGATTGGTGCATCGTCGCTGGTATCATCTGGTAGATTGCATCTAAAGCAATCTTACAATCAGCGTCGTCTACCCAATCCTTAATAGTTTTCCACAGGTGTTCAATCTGGAACTTGAGGACGAAGCCGTCGTCGTCGGCGCGGCCAGGCCGCGCGCGGCCATAAGCAGATGGCAACACACATCAATCTCGTCCGGACTAGGTTATGCTGGCCAGGCTGATAGGATTTAGGTTCGAGAATTCTGAAGCTAAAACTCAGAACATGAAACGCATAACACAAGGGAGGAACAAATGAGAAATTCTTCAGTCACGGCATGTGCCGGCCTTGTCGCCGCCGGCCTGATGCTCGCAGCCGAGATTCGTGCACAGGGGCAGCCCGCGCCGGTCGCTCCGCCGGATACGGCGGCGCTGCGAGCCCAGTACGAGCAGTGGCGCACAGAGTTCAAGACCTGGGGCAAGTGGGCGCCGGTCGGACAGGAGTCCAAGGGCACGACGAACCTGATCACGCCGGAGAAGGTCGCGAGCGCGATGCGGCTTGCGAAAGACGGGATCGTGGTGTCGCTCGCGCACGCCGAGCCGCAGACGGCCGCCGCCGACGTCGCCGCCGCCGGCCTCTTCCGCCGCACCACCAACACCATCACCGATGGTGGCACGACCGACAATTACCAGGTGAGCTACCACGGCCAGACCGTCGCGCACATCGACACCTGGTGCCACTTCTTCGAGAACGGGCAGATGTACAACGGCGTCGCGGTGAAGGACAACGTGACGAACGAGAGCGGATGCATCAAGGGCAGCGTGATGAACTGGAGGGGCGGCGTCACCACGCGTGCCGTCCTCTACGACATCGCGCAGCTCAAGGGCGTCGACTGGGTCGATCCCAACGTGCCGATCACGCGCGCGGACCTCGAAGCGTGGGAACAGAAATCCGGCGTGAAGATCGGCCCGGGCGACATCCCGCTGCTCTACACCGGCCGATGGAAGCGACGCGCGGCGCTCGGTCCGTGGACCGGCCAGGTGGCCGGCTACTATCCCGACACGATCCCGTGGATGCATGAGCGGCTGCCGTCCTTCATCGGCCACGACTTCAACATCGACTGGAATCCGCGGCCCGGCTGGGAAGGGATGCGCAATCCGATCCACGTGGCGGTGCTGAACTGGATGGGGATCAACATCGTCGAGTGCCTCGATCTCGAGGAGCTGGTCGCGACCGCGCGGCGGCTGAACCGCTACGAGTTCCTGATCACGTTCGCGCCGCTGCCGGTCGAAGGCGGCACCGGATCGCCGGTCAATCCGCTGGTGACGTTCTGACGAAGCAGCGTCGACGGCTTCAGTCGGCTGAAATCATACTGTCGCGTACAGAGTCCAGGAGCAGACCAACAGGAGGCCTGTATGGCTATGAATGCACTTCGCCTGTCGGCAGTCCTTTGCACGGGCGCTTTGGTCGCCGTCGCAATCGCGACTGCGACCGCGCAGACCCCGCGCGGCCCAAATTCGAAGCCGCTCGTCTCTGTCGATCTCGCCTCCGAGATCGACAGTGTGCAGGGTCGAATTCTTCGGATGCAGATGACGACCTACGAGCCCGGCGCCTCCAACACGGCGCACAGCCACAAGGATCGGCCGGAGGTGGTGTACGTGCTGTCCGGCAAGATCATCGACCATCACGGCGATATGGCCAAGGAGTATGGTGCGGGCGAGTCTTTCACGGCGGGCAAGGATACAACGCACTGGATGGAGAATAAGGGCACAGTGCCTGCCGTGCTGATCGTGTCGACGATCGCAAAAAAGGAATAGCGCCCGCCAAAACTGATCCGACCGGGTTGCTCGCTCGCATGCCGCGAGGTGACGCAGCGGGCCAATAGTGACCGTCCCCCACTTTCGCATCCCTGCGAGATTGAGGTAGCTTTGTCGAGCGAGGGGAACGTCATGCTCGTCCCGCGTCGCCATTTGTTGCAGCTCGGAGTGTGCGCTGCCGCGTTACGGGTCAACTCGGGGATCGCGCAGGCGCAAGCTTACCCGACGCGGCCGGTGCGGTTCGTGGTCGGCTTTGTCGCCGGTGGCCCGAACGACATCCTTGCCCGTCTCATCGGCGAATGGTTGTCCGATCGGCTCGGCCAGCCTTTCGTGGTCGAAAATCTGCCGGGTGCATCGAGCAACACCGCGACCGAAGCGGTCGTGCGCGCGCCGGCGGATGGTCATACGCTTCTGCTGATCGGCCCGGCCAACGCGATCAACGCCTCGCTGTTCCCCAATCTGGGGTTTGACATCCGCCGCGATATCGCCCCGGTCGCAGGCCTCACCCGCGAGGCGCTGGTCCTGGTCGTCCATCCCACGGTTCCAGCATCGACCATTTTTCAGCTGATCGCCTATGCCAGGGCCAATCCGGGCCGGCTACGAATGGCGATGACCAGCAGTGGCAGCTCGCCGCACGTGTCCGGCAAGCTGTTCCAGCTCATGACCGGGGTTAAGGTGACCGAGGTGCCCTACGAGGGTGGCGGGCCGGCGCTGCGCGACTTGATCGCCGGGCGGGTGGATATGATGTTCGAGCCG
Source organism: uncultured Alphaproteobacteria bacterium (assembly GCA_963745515.1). Taxonomy (GTDB): domain Bacteria; phylum Pseudomonadota; class Alphaproteobacteria; order Rhizobiales; family Xanthobacteraceae; genus VAZQ01. The sequence continues at coordinate 89,714 of CAVUXO010000001.1, read as the reverse complement.
ATGTCCGCATCGATCAGGCCGATCCGAGCGGGCTCGCTGACTGCGATTGCGGTCACCACCGCGGCACGCTCGGAAGCCTTGCCGGATGTTCCGGTAATGGGCGATTTCGTGCCAGGCTACGAGGCAAGCGCGGTGACCGGTGTCGGAGTGCCCCGCAACACGCCGCTCGAGATCATCGACACGCTCAACAAGGCGATCAACGCGGCCTATGTCGATCCCAAAATGAAAGCGCGTCTTGCGGACACTGGCGGCGCTGTCCTACCAGGTACACCCACCGAATTCGGAATGGTCCTCGCCCAGGAAATCGAGAAATGGGCGAGGGTGGTCAAAGCCTCCGGCATGAAGCCGCAGTGAGTCTCTACGCCTTCGACGCGCTTGCGACCGCCGCCATCAGGTCGGCGCACGACGCACTCTTCTCAAGTGACATGGCGGCATCGATGATGCGCTGGCGTGAGCCCGGGCCGAGGCGATCTTCCGTGATCGAATGGAATTTGTCGAGCACGGCCTGCCGGTCGATGCCTTTGCGGGAGAAGCCCGGCGGATCGAGCACCTCGGCGAGGTAGCTGCGTGCCATCGCTGTCCGGTCGCGCGGATCGCGCACGGGAAGCCGCCGGGCGACGCGGCCGTTGAGGCTGGCGTCGCACACGATCTCGAGCCGCGCCATCACGGCGCGCACCTTGGGGTCGTTCCAGCGCTCGTTGTCGAACTGAGCGAGCCCGAACTCGCCGTCGAGCAGCGCGACCGCGGCGAGGAAATTGAAGCTGTGGTCGGCCGCCTCGCGCGATTGCGGATCGATGCGGCCGGGATCGTCCTTCTGGCGCTGCAGCGACGGCGTGTCGGCGATCGCGACCGTGATCTGCTTGAGCCGGTCGACATCGCCACTGATCTGCTGATGCAGGTCGAGGCCGGCGGCGACGATGCCCTGGCCGGTGGCGAGGCACGGGATAGGCCTTCATGTGGCAGCCCATGATGTAGCTGTCGGCCGGCAGCGGCGCGGTGATCGACTCCATCCAGTTGATGCCGGGAAACACCGACTTGAGACCGTGCCGGTTCTCGAACAGGTCGAGCGGGCCGGTCATGCCGTGCTTGGCCAGGATCGTGGCCTGCATGCCGTTCTGCGCCACCAGCGCGTTGGCAACGATCTTGGCGGCCGAAATGTCGCCATGGCGCACCGCCAGCGGCGTCGACCGCGCGCGCGCCGGAGAGCGCGAGCGCATTCGCGAGCTGGCTGCGCATCGAGCCCCATCAGCCGGCCGGCCATAGCGGGCGCGACGAAGCCGGAGACCGTCACGCCGTCCCAGTCGCCGTCGCGATCCATCAGCTCCTTGAAGCGGCCGTAGATCTCGTAGCCGAGCACGATCGCCGCGAGGACGTCGCGCCCGCTCGCGCCGGCGAATCTCGCCGGCGGCGAGCGCGACCGGGATGTTGTCGCTCGGATGGCCGCCGATCTGGCCGCTCTTGGTGTTGACGTAGTCGTTGAGGTCGAGAATGCGGATGAGCGAGCCGTTGACCAGCACCGCGTTCGGCGCGCTGGTCTTGGTGGTGCTGCCGAGCACCGTGCATTGCGGCGCGCCGCCCATGTCCTTGAGCGTCTGCGAGCACCGCGTCCGCGCCTTCCTCCTCGAAGGCCGCATAGCCGCAGCCGATGGTGTCGAGCAGGAGGAGCTTGGCCTGGTTGACCGCGGCTGCCGGGATGTCCTGCGGCGCGGATCGCCAAGACCCATTCGGCGAGTTGCTCGATCGCGCCGCGGTCCCTGCGCGGCGTGAGCTTTTGCCATGACGTCTGAAGTCCTCTCAGTTCTTGCTCAGCATCGCGCCGGCGCCGCGGCCGGCGAGATAGCTGAACACGGCGTTGCGGGTCTGCCCGGTGCAGGACGGATAGTTGTGGAAGAACAGCCCGATGATGTCGCCGGAGGCGTAGAGCCCCTTGATCGGCTCGTAGCAGGTGTTGATCACGCGCGCCTGCGTGTCGACCTGGATGCCGCCGAAGCTGAAAGGTGACGCCGCCGGTGATCGGATAGGCGCGGAACGGCCCCTTCTCGATCGGCATCGCCCAGTTCGATTTCTTCGGCGTGATGCCGACGGTGCCCTTGCCGTCGAGCTCGCCCGGCATGAAGGCCACGTCGGTGCGGCAGGCGGCGTTGAATTCCTCGATCGTGCGCAGGAACGGCTCCGGGCTCGATGCCGATCTTCTTGCGCGAGCTCGGCGAGCGTCGGCGCTTCGACATTGGTCGCCGGATAGTCGCGGCCGTGCCGGAACAGGTCGATGCCGGTCTGGTCGTAGATCTGGTAGGCGACGCCGCCGGGCTGCTGCAGCACCGCGCGGCCGGTCTTGGCATAGGTGTAGGCGTGCTTGGCCTCGCCCTCGTCATAGAAGCGCTGGCCGAGCGCGTTGACGGTGATGCCGAACTGGTAGTCGTAGCGGTTCATGGAGTTGCCGCGGCCGTCCTTCATCGCCGGCGTCTCGACGTCGGGCGCCTTGCCGTCGATCGGCGACATGTGCGCGCCCTGCCAGTGGCCGGCCGACTTGACGCCGAGCGCCAGCAGCATGTTGCAGCACCTCGCCGGTGTTGTGCTTGCAGCCGCGCACCTTCATCAGGTCGGCATTGGGCCCGAGATAGCGCGCGCGCATCTCCGCATTGGCCTGGAAGCCGCCGCTGCACACGATGATGGCGCGGCCGTCGAGGTCGTATTCGCCCTCCGGCGTCGACACGCGCACGCCTTCGACGTGGCGGTCGTTGCCGTGGATCGCGCGCACGCGCGACTCGTAGCGGATTTCGACGCCGTGCTTGTTGAACGCGATGTCGCGGAGCTGCTCCAGCATGCCGGGCCCGCCGCCGATCGGATGGATGTGGTGGCCGCCCGGCAGATAGAGCTTGCCGTCGACCTCGGTCACCTTCTCGGGCTCCCAGGTGACGCCGATGTCCTTCATCCAATGCACCGCGGCGTTCGACTGATCGACCAGGCATTCGGCCAGCACCGGATCGATGCGCCCTTGCGTGACGCGATTGAGATCGTCGAGGAAATTCTGCCGCGTGTAGGCCGGGATCTGCATGCGGCGGATAGCGCTCCTCCGGCACCTGCGGCAGGAACTCGCGCAGCTCCTCGGCGCCGGAATGCACGAAGCGGAAACCGACATGGGAGAACTGCGCATTGCCGCCGGATTCGTGCTTGGGCGCCTTCTCGAGCATGACGACGCTTTCGGCGCCGGCCTGCCTGGCCGAGATCGCGGCTTCGAGCGCGGCGCTGCCGCCGCCGATGACGATGACGTCGCAGGTGGTCTTCGAGCTCATGGTTTCTTTGCTCTGTTGTTCGTGCGGGGACTCAGCGGTTGGTGAAATCCTCGTAGCTGCAGTTTCGCCGCGGATAGGTGAGCGCGCTCTGCGTCATGCCGCAGGCGACGCACATTTCGGCGAAGCGGATGCCGATCGCCTTGGTGTTGAGCACCTGCACGCCGGTCGCTTTCGCGAGATCGTCGGGATTGACCACGTAGGGGATGAGCGCGCCGCCGAGCGGCAGGATGATCTCGGCGCGGGTCTCGCTGATCAGTCCGCGGATGAGCTTGGTCGGTGATGTCGAAGATCTCGCTCTTGCGCTCCGCGATGTCCTTGCCGTAGACGCCGATCGGGCGGATGTCGCTGACGAAGCGGTCGAGGCCGTAGCGTGCGCAGGATGCGCCACGTATAAGGCACGTGCGGCGGCAGCGGCACCGTGATGCCGACGCGATCGGCGAGCGTGAGCGCCGCATGCATCGAGGTGCGCAGCAGCCCGATCACCGGAATGTTGACCGCGAGCCGGCCGCCGTCGACGCCGGGATCGAACGTGTTGGACGAGATCACCGCGTCGTAGCCGTTCTGCGCCGCCCAGAAGATCTTCCGCACGATCGCGGGCGTCTCCATCATGTGATGCAGGCCGTTGAGCGACGCTCTGCGAGCCGATCGTGTCGTAGAGCTGTCGAGCCCTCGTAGTCGTCGGGAAAGCACGATCTCGACCTTGGTGCCGGGCGAGGCATAGCTGTTGAGCTGCGCTTCGATCCTTGGCGGCTTCGTAGTGCGGCCGATCGCTTCGGGGCCTGGTTGAGGAAGCAGAATACGCATGGGCGCGGGATCTCCGGTTCATGCTCGTCGGTGGCGACTGAATCCGTGTCAGGATGGCTTTCAGCGGAAAGATGATCCTGATAGATCTTCTGATAGCGCGTGGCGTTGGTGTCGACCTCTTCCGGGCTCAGCACGATCGATTTGTAGCCGCCCTGCTCGGCCTTGAGTCGTGGGATCCTTGGCCGGAATGTCGGGGTGCATCGGGATGTAGTTGGCCTCGCGGAAAATCTCCTGGCCGGCGCGCGAGGTGATGAAGTCGAGGAACAGCCGCCCGGCATTCGGATGCGGCGCGCCGGCGGTGACGCCGGCGACCTGCAGCGTCGTGGTCACCGCGTCGAGCGGCACCCAGCGCACCGGCGCGCCTATGCGCGACGCTGATGGCGACATGGGCGTTGACCATTTCAAGCCCGATTGGATATTCGCCGGCGATGACGCGGTCGAGCACGGCGCGGGTCGCGATCGGCAGCGGCACGATCTCCTGCTTGGCGAGCTTGCGCAGATAGGCCATGCCTTGCTCCTCGCCCATGTGGCGCAGCACGGTGGCGATGAAGCCCCAGGCGCCGGTCATGGCGTTCGGATTCCAGACGAACGCGCCCTTCCAGCGCGGATCGAGCAGGTCCTGGTAGCTGCTTCGGCGCCTGCTCTTGGCGGACCAGGGTGGTGTTGTAGGCGAGCGAGCGGGTGGCGAGATTGGTGGCGATCCAGCGCCGGTTGCGGATCGACCAGCGTCGGCGGCAGGCCGCGGGCGCTGGCAATGTCGAACGGCGCCGCGACGTTGCCTTGCGTGAGCGGGGCGACGCCGTCGATCACCGACCAGACGTCGGCCTGCACGCGGCCGACGCGCGCCTCGTTGATCAGCCGCATCACCTGCTGGCCGCTGTCGATGCGGACGAACTTCACCTCGACGCCGGGCACCTGCGCCTGGAACGCCTTGATCAGCGGCCGCACGATCTGGTCGACGATCAGCGTCGTGTACCAGAGCACCTGGCCTTCCTTGCGCGCGGCTTCGACCAGCGTCGGCATCGGGCGATAGGGCTCGGCGGCGCCGCGGGCAACGCGGTCGCGCAAGGCAGGGCGAGCAGGCACCAGCGGCGAGCATGTTCCTCCCGGCTTTTGCTTTTGGTAGGCCGAAGCGCGCGACTATGCGACTTTTTGCGGGGCGTAAATGCTCGCACGCCGGCCTCATCAGCGGAACAGATCCTCGTAGATCTTCGCCCAGCGCGTCGATCTCGGTTTCGAGGTTGTCGGGCGTGTAGACCACCGACTTGTAGCCGCCCTGCTGCGGCTTGCAGCTCGGGGATCTTGGCCTGGACGTCCGGGTGCATCGGCACGTAGTCGTTGTCGCGGAACATCTCCTGTCCGGCGCGTCGACATCATGAAGTCGATGAACAGCCGTGCCGCGTTCGGGTGCGCGCGCACCCTTGGTGATGCCGGCGACCTGCAGCGTCTCGCTCACCGGATTGAGCGGCACCCATTTGACCGGCGCGCCCTGCGCCGCGCTGATCGCGGCATGCGTATTGTTCATCTCAAGCCCGATCGCGTATTCGCCGCGCGATCACGCGGTCGAGCACGGCGCGGATCGCGATCGGCAGCGGCACGATGTCCTGCTTGGCGAGCGCGCGCAGATAGGCCATGCCTTGCTCGTCGCCCATGCCCTTGATCACGGTCGAGATGAAGCCCCAGGCGCCGGTCATCGATTTCGGGTTCCAGACGATCTTGCCCTTCCAGCGCGGGTCGAGCAGGTCCTGATAGCTGTGTGGCGCCTGCTCCTTCGGCACGAGACTGGTGTTGTAGGCGGCCGAGCGCACGCCGAGTGTTGATCGCGATCCAGCGCTTCTTGCGGATCGACGAGCGCCGGCGGCAGGCCCTTCGCGCTCGGCACCTCGAACTGCGCCGCATAGCCGCCCTGCAGCAGCGCACTGCACGCCGTCGACCATGCACCACACGTCGGACTGCACGCGGCCGGCGCGCGCCTCGTTGGTCATGCGCACCACCAGCGCGAGTCCGTCGGCGCGCACATATTTGACCTGCACGCCGGGGACGTAGCTCTGGAATGCCTTGATCAGCGGCCGCACGATCTGGTCGACGATCTGCGTGGTGTAGAAGAGGACTTCGCCTTCCTTCTGGGCCGCCGCGAGCAGCTTTGGATCGGGCTGATAGGTGTCGGCGCGCGCTCGGTCCGGCGAGCGCGGCCGCGATCGAGCAGGCCGAGCGCGAAGGCGGCGTAGCGCTGCGCATGTCTCCTCCCGGCGTATGTTCGCGGCAACTATGCGACCGTTTCTGCCGGCGGGTAAATGCGGGTAGCGCCTTGAACGCGGCAGGCCTTGGTTGAAAGCGCTGCGGCGCTCTCCTATAGCGAGGGCACCCGTCACCAGAAGTAGCCGAGGTCTCCATGGCGTCGCAGACTCTGGAAAGCTTTCTGTCCGGCCGCTGGTCGCGCGGGGAGGGCGTCGAGACGACGCTCGTCGATCCGGTCACCGGCGACGCGCTCGCGACCGCCTCGGCGCGCGGGCTCGATCTTGCAGGCGCGCTCGCGTTACGCGCGCCGGCGAAGGGCAGGGCGCGCTGCGCGGCATGGGCTACGCCGCGCGCGCCAAGCTCGTCGGCGCGGTGGCCGATGTGCTGGTCGCCAATCGCGCCCAGTATGAAGAGATCGCGATCGCCAATTCCGGCAATACCAAAGCCGATGCCGCGATCGACATCGACGGCGGCATCGGCACGCTGAAATACTACGCGCGGCTCGGCGCAGCGCTCGGCGATGCGCGCGCGCTGCTCGACGAGAAGCCGGTGCGGCTCGCCAAGGCGGAGAACTACCAAGCGATCCACCTGATGGTGCCGCGCCGCGGCGTCGCCGTGCACATCAACGCGTTCAATTTTCCGAGCTGGGGCCTGTGGGAGAAGGCGGCGGTCGCGCTCATCGCCGGCATGCCGGTGCTCGCCAAGCCCGCCTCCGCGACGGCGCTGCTGGCGCACGAGATGGTGCGCGACGTGATCGCCGCCAAGGTGCTGCCGGACGGCGCGCTCAACCTGCTGGTCGGCGGCGCCGGCGATCTCCTCGACGCACGTGACGTCCGACGATGTGATTGCGTTCACCGGCTCGGCCGACACCGCGGTGCGCGTGCGCGGTCATCGCCAATGTGGTCGCGAAGAGCGTGCCGGTGAACATCGAGGCCGACTCGATCAACGCTGCGGTGCTGGCGCCTGACGCGGCGGGCGGCGGTGCGGCGTTCGACGCCTTCGTGCGCGAGGTCGTGCGCGAGATGACGGTGAAGGCCGGGCAGAAATGCACCGCGATCCGCCGCATCTTCGTGCCGGCCGAGCAGGCCGACGCCATCGCCGAAGCGCTCGCCGCCAAGCTCAAGGGCAACGAAGGTCGGCGATCCGCGCCAGGAGGACACCCGCATGGGGCCGCTGGTCACGCGCGGCCAGCAGGCGGCGGCGTTCGACGGCATCCGCCGGCTGGCGACGGAAGCGGCCATCGTCTGCGGCGGAGCCGAGCCGCCCGCGCTCGACGGCATCGATCGCGACAAGTCGGCGTTCGTCGCGCCGACGCTGCTGCAAGCTCAACGACGCCGGCAGCGGCGCAGGCCGTGCACGAGGTCGAGGTGTTCGGGCCGGCCGCGACCGTCGTGCCCTATCGCGACGAGCAGGAGGCCGCGGCGCTGATCGCGCGCGGCGGCGGCTCGCTGGTCGCATCGCTCTACGGCGAGGACCGGCCTTCCTCGCGCGCATGGTCGAGCGAGATCGGCCCGAGCCATGGCCGGCTGCTGGTGGTCGATCCCGCGATTGCGTCAGCGCATACCGGCCACGGCATCGTCATGCCGCAATGCAATCACGGCGGCCCCGGCCGCGCCGGCAACGGCGAGGAGCTCGGCGGCCTCTACGGCGCTGCGCTTCTATCACCAGCGGCTCGCGGTGCAGGGCTCGACCGATCTGCTCGCGAGCCTGCAGGCGAGCGCGGCGAATCTGCATTGACGCCGCATGACGCTCGAGCGACCGCCAACCTTCAAGTTCGATCCCGCGCACTTGCTGTCCGGCTTTGGCGGCGTCTATCTCGCCAACGCCATCGTTGCCTTTCTGTTTTCGGCGTCGGCGCCGGTTGCGATCATCCTGGCGGCGAGCCAGCGCGGCGGGCTGTCCGAAGCAGACATCGCCTCATGGCTGTTCGGCTGCTTCTTCATCAATGGGCGTCATCTCGCTCGCGTTCTGCCTCGCCTACCGCCAGCCGCTGGTGTTCTACTGGACCATCCCGGGCTCGGTCCTGGTCGGCCAGGCGCTTGATCACTTGAGCTTTGCGCAAGTGATCGGCGCCTATTACGCGGCTGCCGCACTGATGCTGGTGCTTGGACTGAGCGGATGGATCCGAAAATGCATGAGCCGGTTGCCGATGCCGATCGTCATGGCGATGGTGGCAGGCGTCTTCCTGCAATTCGGCCTGAACCTGATCTTCGCGATCCGTGATGACGCCATGATCGCCGTGCCGATGACGGTGACGTTCCTGCTGCTCTCGGTCGTGGCGCGATTGGGTCGCATCGTCCCGCCGGTGATCGGCGCGCTGATCGTGGGTGCGCTCGCGATCGCGCTGCTCGGCACATTCGATTTGCGTGAGCCGGTGGTGTTCGGGATCGCCAGGCCCAATCTCTATTGGCCGGAGTTTTCCTGGGCCGCCATGGTGGAGCTGGTTCTGCCGCTGACTATCACGGTGCTGGCGGCGCAGAACGCGCAGGGATTTGTGGTGCTCGAGGCGGCCGGCCACAAGCCGCCCGTCAACGCAGTCACCACGGCCTGCGGTCTCGGCTCGCTGATCTCTGCTCTGGTCGGCTCGGTATCGACCTGCCTGACTGGACCGGTCAGCGCCATCATTTCCAGCGCCGGCGATCGGGACCGGCACTATGCGGCGGGCGTGCTGGTGGCGCTCTTTGCGTTGCTGTTCGGGATCTTCGCGCCGGTGGTCACGCGGCTCATGCTGGCAACCCCGAAAGCCTTCATCGCGACACTGGCTGGACTTGCCCTGCTGCGCGTGCTCGAGCGTGCTTTCGCAGTGTCGTTCAAAGGCGGCTTTACGCTCGGGGCCACGGTCTGCTTCCTGGTGACGGTGGCGAACGTCCCGATCCTCTCGATCGGGGCGCCGTTCTGGGCGGTGCTCATCGGCCTTGCCGTGTCCTGGGCGCTGGAACGCAGCGATTTCAAGGCGTTTGAGGCCGCTCCTCCGTCGGACACCCGATGAGGCCGAACTCCAAGTCCGAGCTGAGGGAGAACTAATCCGAAGCGCCGGCTACCATCGATAGCCGCGCTGCGAAGATCGATCATAGGAGCCATAATAGGCGGCGCCCTCGGAAACGTACCGCCTGCGCGTCTCGCGCTACGCCGCTTCCGTGCGATGGCGCTTTTTGCCGCGCCGACTGGACTCGTTGCTCGACGATGTCGTGCGATCGTCGACCTTGGCCAAGGCCTCGAGCGCAGAACTCAGCGGCGTGAATCTCCGCCAGCGCCGGCGCATCCATCTTGCGCGGCGAGCGGGATGAGCCGCGTTTGCGGCGGTGGGACATAGGCCGCTTGCCCGGCGTTCGCGATCGTGGCCGGTTGCAGCTGCGAATATAGAAGGAAGAAGATACCCGCCATAAAGGCAAGATATCCGCAAGAGATACCCCATTACGGGAATCGTCCACGCTTCGTGGACTGCTGTTTGCCGCCGCCGCATGACACTACACTACGCTACAAGGGGACTGAGGGTTCCACGTCTCACCAAAAAATTGTGGCGTTCATATGCTGCGCGCGTCGTCGCGCGCAAAGTTCTGCGCGACTGCGGCAAATTCGTCGGCTGCGAGATGACGGACGATGATCGTTCGCCGCCTCAGCCTGCCTTCTTCAGCGCGAGATACGCTTCGCCGGCCTCCTCGACCGCCTTGATGCGCGCGCTGCACTGCCGGCCGCGCGTCGATCGCGTTGAACCAGCGCTTGACGTTGGGATAGTCGTCGAGCGTCTGATGCCTTGGTGCTTGGGATTGCGCAGCCAGACATAAGTCGTCGATGTCGGCGATCGAATAGTCGCCGGCGAGATATTCGTGCTTCGCCGAGCCGCTTGTCCAGCACCTTGTAGAGGCGCTCCGCTTCCTTGACGTAGCGGTCGATCGCGTAGGGGATTTTCTCCGGCGTCTTGTTGAGGAAGTGGTTGGCCTGCCCGAACAGCGGCCCGACATTGGCCATCTGGAACATCACCCATTCGATCACGCGGTAGCGGCCGGCGGCATCGCTTGCCGATGAACTTGCCGTATTTGTCGGCGAGATAGATCAGGATCGCGCCCGACTCGAACAGCGACAGCGGCTTTCCGCCCGGGCCGTCCTGGTCGACGATCGCGGGCACCTTGCTGTTCGGGCAGATCGCGACGAACTCCGGCTTGAACTGCTCGCCGGTGCGGATGTTGACCATGTGCAGCCGGTAGGGCACCTGGTCTCCTCCAGGAAGATCGGAATCTTGCGGCTGTTGCCGGTGGTCCAGGTGTAAACGTCGATCACGTCGGTCTCCTTTGCTGTGCGCAGCGCGCTCAGTAGCGCTCGTTGATCCACTTCGCCATGTAGTCGAACAGATTCTTCACCGAATTGGAATATTGCCCCGGCGTCTTCTCGCAGGCGGTGCAGGGCGTGAAGCCGTGCATGGCGCCTTCGATCACGATGAAGTCCTTGTCCTTGCTCGCGCGCCATGTCGAAGTGGCGCTCGTTGTCGCGAATGAAGTAGTGCGCGCCCATGGCGGCGAACAGCACCGGCACCGAGATCGACTGGACGGCGCAGACCGTCGAGTTGTTGGTCGAGCAATAGTCGATGTCGTCCATCGAATTCCTGGCGCGGATCGCGTTCGCGCTCAGGAACGAGCGCAGCGTGTAGACCTTGGTGCCGGTGCTGAAGCGCAGATTGTCGCGCGACGAGCTTCGGGTCGGCGACGTAGACGCTCTTGATCACCTGCGTCGCGATCGTGCCGTCGTTGCGCAGGAGCCTTTCGCGGCCGCGACGTGCTGTTGACCGCCGCGATGTCGGGCTGCGCGATGAACAGCGCCGCCGACGCGCCCGGCCCGGAGCCGGGATTGCCGCCGCGCGGGATCACCATGATGTCGTCGTCGGGATAGGGGTAGTCGTTGCGCTTCATGCGCGCGAGCTTGTCGCGCGCCATGTCGATCAGCCGGTTCATGCGGTCGGCCTGCGCCTTGAAATAGCGCGCCTGGAATTCCGGCGGAATAATTCGACGGCCCGTTCGGGTTGAAGCCGTTCTTCGGATCGAACGGATCGAGCTCGGCGATCGAGCGGCGCGTCGGGCGGATTGTTCTCGTTGGCGACCGACGGGTTGAGCCCGCGCAGCGTGTTGATCGAGTTGCCCGGATGCGCGTCGGCGAACACGATGCCGTCGGCGCGGCGGCAGGCCGGCGAGATCGTCGCCGCATTCGGTGAGCTTGTTCGGCGCCCTTGCAGTAGGACGGCGCCGTTCTCCGCCACCGCCTGATAGAGCGACATCAGCGGTCCGCCGCCGCTGTGCGCGAACAGCACCACCTTGGTGATGCCGGGCTGCCGGCGCAGGAACTCGACGCCGGCCTTCACGTCGAGCGGCAGCTTCTCGAAATCGACCGCGGCCTCGTTGTTCTCGTAGCGCGTGTTCATGCACAGCATCAGGAAGCCGCGCCGCGACAGCTCGGTGCAGGCGCGGTGGGTGAGGTAGTTCGAGGTGCGGTGCATCACCAGGATGCCGACATGCGGCGCCGGGCCGGCGTCGGGCTTGTAGAGCGCGGCCTTGGTGCGGCCCTGGAATGGGATGAATTCGGGCTTGCTCTGCGCCGAGGCGGAGTGCGGACGCAAGGCACAGCGCGAGCGACACGCGGCCATGCGTTACGCGCGCAGCATCGAAGTCCGTCTCATGGCTCTGCTCCTCGCCGTGTAGCCGAGCTTGGCCGGCGCAGATCGGCGAAGCGCAAGGCCGTCGCGGACTGCGCGTGGCCGACTGCGGTGGTCCGACGGCGCAGATGGACTAACGCTCGCGCGCCGGGAGGACTGCGCATGTCGTCATCGCAGGAACGATCGGCTCGCATGAGCTTCGTCGAGCGCCACGGCCTGTGGAGCGACGAGCAGTTCGAGGCGGCCGCGCGGGCCGAGAAGCTGATCGAGGAGCAGGGGCTCGAGGTCGTGCGGCTCTCGTTTCCCGATCAGCACGGCATCCTGCGCGGCAAGACCGTGATGGCGGCCGATGCCGCGCGCGCCATGCGCAACGGCTGCACCATCACGACGACGCTGCTCGCCAAGGACACCTCGCACCGCAGCGTGTTTCCGGTGTTCACCGCCGGCGGCGGCTTCGGCATGCCGGAGATGGAGGGCGGCGCCGACTTCCTGATGATCGCCGACCCGACGACCTTCCGCGTGCTGCCGTGGGCGCCGAAGACCGGCTGGGTGCTGTGCGACATCTATTTCCAGGACGGCAGGCCGGTGCCGTTCTCGACCCGTCATCTCTATCGCGCAGGTGCTGCGCCGAGCTCGCCGACGCCGGCTTCGACTACATGGCCGGGCTCGAGGTCGAGTTCCATGTGTTCAAGCTCGACGAACCCGCGGCTCGATCCCGCCGACGCCACCTGGCCGGGCGAAGCGCCGGAGGTGAGCCTGCTCGCGCCCGGCTATCAGCTATCTCACCGAGACGCGCTTCGATCAGATCGAGCCGATCCTGGAGAGCGGTGCGCCGCGACGTGGTCGCGCTCGGCCTGCCGCTGCGCTCGGTCGAGATCGAGCTCGGGCCGAGCCAATGCGAGTTCACCTTCCATCCGCAGGTCGGGCTCGCGCCCGCCGACACGATGATGCTGTTCCGCAGCGCCGTGAAGCAGAGCTGCCGGCGGCAGGGCTATCACGCGAGCTTCATGTGCCGGCCGAAACTGCCCAACGTCATGTCGAGCGGCTGGCACCTGCACCAGTCGCTGCGCGAGCGGCGCAGGCGGTGCCAATGCCTTCATGGCGCGGGCGACGAGCCGCTGTCGCCGCTCGGCGCGTCACTATCTGCGCGGGCCTGCTCGCGCACGCGCGCGCGGCGGCGGCCTTCACGACGCCGACCATCAACGGCTACAAGCGCTATCGCGCCTATGCGCTGGCGCCCGATCGCGTGATCTGGGGCCACGACAATCGCGGCGTGATGATCCGCGTGCTCGGCGGCGCCGGGCGATGCCGGCGACGCGGCTGGAAAACCGGGTCGGTGAGCCTGCCGCCAATCCGTATCTCTACATGGCCTCGCAGATCGTCACCGGCCTCGACGGCATCGCGCGCAAGCTCGATCCCGGGCCGTCGGCCGACACGCCCTATGAGACCGCAGGCGCCGCTGCTGCCGAAGACGCTTGGAGGAGGCGCTCGCGGCGCTGCGCGAGGACCGCTGCTTCGCCGAAGGTTTCGGCCAAGGCTTCATCGACTACTATCCTGCGCATCAAGCAGGCCGAGATCGCGCGCTACCAGGCGGAAGTGACCGAGTGGGAGCAGAAGGAATATTTCGAGCTGTTTTGATTTTCCTCGGCTATTCAGGCCGGTCACGTCCAAATCCTGCACCTCAAGCTTGCGGGCGGTCGCCGCTCGCAAACCGAACCGCGGCTCGCAGCGTCTATCGCTCCAGTGGCGGCGAATGGCGCCGCGACCCGGAACGCTGAGGAGCACGTCAATGAAAGACATAAGGCTTTTCACCACATCGGCGGCCTGCGCGCTCGGCGCGGCCATGCTTGTCACAACGGCGCTACAGAGCACGCCCGCCGAAGCGCGCGAGAAGGGCAGCGGCCACACCGACAGCAGCGCCCATGTCAAAGTCAAACAAGGACACGCCGTACCCCCGGGGTTCCACGGAGGCAAACAACCGCACGCCGTACCCTCGGGGTTTCATGGAGGCGGCAAACAGGTCACCAGCTCTGTTGGCGGCACGCGTGCGACCAGCTCCAACGGCACCAAGCAGCCCGGCGACGGGGCTAGTTTTACCCCCGTCGGGTTGCCAGGCGGCATAAAGGCCGCCGACTTCCAGTCAGGCGGCACAAAGGCCACCAGCAGTGGCAATGGTGGCAGCAGGCCTACCCTCGGCAACGGTGGTGACTTGATCCCCGTCCCGATCCAATCCCAGTCAGGCAGCATAAAGGCCACCAGCTCCCAATCGGGCGGCACAAAGGCGACCAGCTCCAGCAGCGGCCAAGGTGGCACCATCCAAGTCCAACCCCAGTCAGGCGGCAAGCTGCCTCCGATCTCCGCGACCCCGACCACACCGGCCCCCAACCCGCCGCTCTCGACCTCCAGCAACAACTCCGGTGGCGGCAAGCTGCCTCCGGTCATCACCGCGACGCCGACCTCGATCCCGCCGGCGACCGGGCCAATCATCGCCAGCAACTTTCCCGGCGGCGTCAGGCCTCCGGTCATTGTCGCGACACCGACATCGACCCCGATCCCGCCGGCCACCGGGCCGATCAACCCCGGCAACTATCCCGGCGGCGTCAGGCCTCCGGTCATTGTCGCGACACCGACATCGACCCCGATCCCGCCGGCCACCGGGCCGATCAACCCCGGCAACTATCCCGGCGGCGTCAGGCCTCCGGTCATTGTCGCGACACCGACACCGACCCCGATCCCGCCGGCCACCGGGCCGATCAACCCCGGCAACTATCCAGGCGGTGGCACTCCTCCGATCTCCACGGTGCCGGTGCCGATCCCGACCCCTGTCCCAATTCCGGTCCCCACCGGATCGAGTCCGAGCCCCAACCCCGGCTATGGGAACGGCACAAGCTACACGCATCAACGCGGCCAATATGGCGTCTACGCTGATATCGGCGCCGATGGCGGTGGTCACGAACCGTGCTGGTTGTTCAAGAGCAACTACGACCGGACGGGCAACGCTTATTGGCTCAACAGGTACAGGGTCTGCCTCGGGCAGCATTAGCTCCGACTGAGCTGGACCAGCACGACGGGCGGCGTTGCTCGTCGTGCTGGGTTCGCCGATCAAGGTTTGACGAAATTCGCTATTGTCATTGCCCACATTTCCTTGAAATGGTCGCCGCCGGAAAACGCCATGCACGCGACCCAGGATGTGAAGAGCGATGTGAAGACCATGGCGCCTGCGCCAGTGGATCTGATCGCGCGCGCCCGCGCGCTGACATCCGCGCTCGCGGAGCGCGCCGCCAAGGCCGAGCAGGATCGGCGCGTGCCGCACGAAACCATCGCGGACATGCAGGCGGCTGGATTGTTTCGCGTTTTCCAGCCCAGGCGCTGGGGCGGCTACGAGATGGACCCGGCGACCTACTTCGAGATCCAGCTCGCGCTCGCGCGAAGGCTGCATGTCGACGGCGCTGGGTCTATGGCGTCGTCGGGCTGCATCCATGGCTGATGGGGCTGTTCGACGACCGCGCCGCGCAGGAGGTGTGGGGCAAGGACGACTCGACCCTGATCTGCTCCTCGCTGATGCCGACCGGCACGGCCGTCTCGGCGCCGGGCGGCTTTCGTCTTAGCGGGCGCTGGAAGTTCTCCAGCGGCTGCGAGCACTGCGGCTGGGCCTATCTCGGCGGCACGCCGGCGGAGGATCGGTCGGCCGGGCGATCGCAGCATCTTTCTCGTGCCGCGCAGCGACTACGAGATCGAGGACACCTGGCGCGTGTCAGGCCTGAAGGCGACCGGCAGCCACGACATCGTGGTGAAGGACGCCTTCGTGCCCGACTATCGGCGGCTGCGCTGGATCGACAATTTCAATTGCGTCGGTCCCGGGCAGGCGGTGAACACGTCAGTCGCTCTATCGCTGGATCTTCGGCCAGATCTTCTTTCGCGGCGTTTCGACGCCGCGCCTTGGGCGCGCTGCAGGGCATGCTCGACGCGTTCCTGCACTACGGCAGCGTGCGAGTCGCGCGCGGCGCCCGCGCGGTCGACGATCCGAGCGTGCAGCTCGTGGTCGCCGAGGTACGGCCGCGATCGACGAGATGAAGACGATCCTGTTCCGCAACCTGCGACACCTTGCGGGACTTTGCCGAGCGCGGCGAGCTGCCGCCGCTGCGCGAGCGGATGGCGTACAAGTTTCACTCGGCGCTGGTCGGCAGAGCGCTGCAGCGTGCTGGCCGCGCGGCTGTTCAAGGCGGCGGGCGGCGCCGGGCTCTATACCGATCTGCCGTTCGGCCGCATCCTCGCCGACATCACCGCCGGCCGCCAGCACGTCTCGAACCAATACGAGTCGATCGGCCGCAACTACGGCGGCGCCCTGTTCGGCGACCGAGGAGCACAAGGATCTGATGCTGTAGCGGCTGCCGGAATTGTAGGGTGGGCCATAAGGGCGTTTACGCCTGTCTTCGACGGGCTATTGGCGCTGGCACGGCTTGGCCAAACGAAACCAACCTCTCGTACGCCGTGCCCACCGGCAGCATCGATGCGGCGCACGATGCCTACTGCAGCGTGGGAATGTAGTGTTTGCGCTGATGGCCCGTCGAAGACAGGCGTAAACGCCCTTATGGCCCACCCTACGAAGTCAGTCGCATCAACGCGTCAGGAACGGCACCGCCAGCCGGTGGAACAGGTCGGCCGCGTCCCACGGCACCAGGTGCTTGCAGCCGTCGGCGAAATGCAGATCGAGCTGCGGGATAGCGCTCCTTCAGCAGCGTGGCGCGCTCCTCGGCGCGGGCGCGGTCGTTGCGGCCGTAGATCAGCAGCAGCGGCATGCTTCAGCTCGACGAGGCGCTGCCACAGCGGCACCGACTGCCTTGCCGCCGCCGTCTTCGCCGGCCGCCGCGTGACGGCGCACGAACTGCTCGAAGCACGGGCCGATGCTGTTCTGGTGACGCAGCGCAAGCTCCTCGTCGGTGATCAGCTCGTGGTGGAAGAGATTGGCTTCGAGCAGCGCGCGGGTGTCGTCGAGCGTCGGCTCCTTGCTTGCACCATGCGCTCTTCGAGCCGCGCCTGCGCGGCGCCCTCGCGCCCGCCGACCTTGGTGCCGCCGGCTTCGAGCGGCGGCAGCAGGCTGCCGGTGCCGAGCACGATCACATGCGACACGCGATCGGGATGTCTCGAGCGCGATGCTGACCGCCGGCCCGCCGGACGACGAATGGCCGATCAGCGCCGCCTGCTTGAGCCCGAGCGCATCCATGAAGTTCAGGATGAACTGCGTTGCGTGCCGCGCCGCTGAGATCGTCGGCCGGATCGCTCTTGCCGAAGCCCGGCAGGTCGACCGCGATCGCGCGGATGCCGCCGGCGCCGAGCGCGCGCAGATTGCGGCGGAACACGTCGGCCGAGGAGCCGAGCGAGCTGCCGTGCAGCAGGATCGCCGGCACGCCGCTGCCTTCCTCGAGGTAGCGGATGTTGAGGCCGTCGACCGTGACGAAGCGATCATTGGTGCGCACGGCGATGTTCATCATCGGATACTCCTTCGTCAGCATGTCCAGCTTCAATGGCCGGCGATGCGCTGCCACGGCACGAGCTTGAGGCGGCGGGTGCCATGCGCGATGTAGGGCTCGCTGTTGGCGATCTTCTCGGCCTCGGCGCGGGTCGCCGCGCGGAAGATGATCATGCCGGTGCCGAAGCGGTTGCCGGTGTCGTCGAGGAACGGGCCGGCGCCGACCAGCATGCCCTTGGCATCGAGGTCGTGAATGAACTGGTGGTGGCAGCTCGGTCAGTTGCTTCGCGGCTGAGCGCGAGCTTGGGCGGCGGATCGATGACCTCGTTGTTGATCACCCAGCACTGCTCACGCTCGCTCATGATGCTCCCTCCGACGGCCCGTGCGGCCGGACATGCAATGAAGATAGTTCATTGCAGACAGGCTCAAAAGCCGAGTCGGGAGTGTTGCGGCGGCAGGCGGCCGTGCTCGGACGATCGGCCGCTTCAGCTCTTGATGGCGCGGCAGATGTACCAGGAGCCGAACATGAACTCCTCCATCTCGATCGTGTCGGCGAAGCGGGCGAGGTCTTCCCAGGGCTTGATCAGCGGATTGCCGAGCATGGTCTGCTTCATCAGCCACAGGCTGAACGGCAGCACGAGCTCGCCGCCGAGGCCGGGCGGAAGCTTGGCGTCCATGATCACCAGCCTGCCGCCGGGCCGGAGCTGGTCCCAGGCTTCGCGCAGCACCGCGAGGTGATGCGGCATGGTGTTGTAGGACAGGCCGAACATGACGCCGTCGAGCGGCTCCGGCGCGCGATACTCGCGCCGCGTCGCTCTCGATCAGCTCGACGTTGTGCCAGTCGATTGCGTTCGCAAAGCGCTCGCGCCTTCGCCGAGCATGCCGGGCGAGAGGTCGACGCCGTAGACGCGGCCCTGCGGTCCGACTGCCGCGCTCAGGAACGGAAGATTGCGGCCGGTGCCGCAGCCGATCTCGAGCACGTGATCGCCCGGTTGCAGGCTGAGGCGATCGACAGCTTTGGCCGCGAAATCCGGGCGGCTGGAAGAACAGCCAGTCGAACAGCGGAATGAGGCCGGCGAGACGGTCATAGCGCTGCGCGATGAAGCTGCGGTCGAGATCGACCCACTCATGCGTTCTGCTGGTTGAAGGTGTCCCGCTGGTTGAAGGCAGCAAAAATTTCGCCCGCGAACGCGGGTCGACCCCGGCTTCAGTCACTGACGTCTCCTCTGGATCGGAATATTTTTCTTGTTGTTTACGATATATTTATACCGCAATTACGTCTATGGCATGCTCGATGAATGCGCGGTGAACAGCCGCAGCGACGAATGTGCTGCGGCAGCGCGACGCACTTCTACTGCACTGTTTCTCTGCAGTGACGACGGCGCGAGCTGTTTACGAGTCGGCGACTTTGCGCGGCGGGCCCATCAGCACCGGCTGAAACAGCACCGCCGCGGCCAGCGTGCAGACCAGCGACAGGGCCAGCAGCTTGCCCATGCTCGACGTGCCCGGATGGCTCGACAGCCAGAGGCTGCCGAACGCGGTCGCGGTCGTCATCGCGCTGAAGATCACCGCGCGCGTCAGGCTCGATTGCAGCAGCCCGGTCTGCCCGGCCCGCCAGGCCATGATGTAGTAGATCTTGAATGCGACGCCGACGCCGAGCAGCAGCGGCAGCGCGATGATGTTGGCGAAATTGAGCTTGCAGCCCGATCAGCACGCAGATTTCGAGCGTCACGACGCCGGCGAGCAGCAGCGGGATGAGCGTCAGCAGCACGTCGGTGAAGCGGCGCAGCACGATCCACAGCAGGATCGCAATCGAGAGCAAGGCCCAGATGCCGGCCTCGATGAAGGCGCGCACGACGGTGTTGCCGGATTCCAGGATCGAGATCGGGCCGCCGCTCGCCGTCGGCTCGACCGCGAGCACGGCGCGCGCGAAATTGCCGCAACGTCTCGTTGTCGTTGGGATCGCCCTTGGGGTGAACCTCGACGCGGGCGCGGCCATCGGGCGTGAGCCAGTCGCTCGCTTGATCTCCGGCGGAATGTTCTCGGCGGTGATCTGCTGCGGCCTGCAGCGAATCGCGCAGGCCGTCGAGCGCGGTCTTGCAGCGGCGAGACGAACGCGAATTCGGCGCGCGCGCGCTGCGCCTGGTCGCCATTGGCGAGCTGTCGTCAGCGCGGCGGCGAGCCGCTTGGCGGCCTCCGCGCCTGGGCCGGTCTGCGTGCCGGCCTGGCGCGTGCAGGGCGTCGGCGCCGCGGTTGAGCGCGGCGATGTTCTCCGCATCGGTCGGGGCTGGCCGCGGCGGCGCTTTGAACGCCGGCTCGAGCGTTTTGCGCGGCCTGGCTTGATCAGCGCGAGCTTCTGCGTCCTGATCGGCCGGGATGAAGCGTGTCGAGCGTCATGACGCGATCGACCTCCGGCAGCTTCGACAGCCGCTCGGCGATCGCGCTGCGCGTCGGCCAGCGAAGGGCGTCAGCACGTCGATGCGCGTTCGCGCCGGCTTGCCGGATCGCGTGCGCAGATCGAGATAGGTCGCGATCGACTCGACCTTCGGGCTGCGCAGGTTGATCGGATTGAAGTCGAACTGCAGGAAGTAGAGCAGCGGCAGCCCGCCGAGCGAAACGACGCGCGGTGCCGACGATGATCGCGATGCGGTGGCGCTCCATGAACGCGGTCGACCGGCGCGAGCGCGGCATAGCCGAGCGGCTCCTTCTCGCCCGGCGGATTGAGCAGCGTCAGCAGCGCCGGCAGCAGCGTGATGCTGATGATGATACGCGATGATCATGCCGATGCCGGCGATCTGCCCGAGCTCGGACACGCCCTTGTAGTCGGTCGGCAGGAACGACAGGAAGCCGGCCGCGGTCGCGGCCGCGGCGAGCGTCAGCGGCACGCCGGCGTGGCGCGCCGCATTGCGCGAGCGCGACGCTGCAGATTGTCGACCTCGTAGCGCTCGGCGCGATAGCGCACGCTGAACTGGATGCCGAAATCGACGCCGATGCCGACGAACAGCACCGCGAAGGCGATCGAGATCGGATTGAGCGAGCCGACCATCGCCAGCCCGAGCGCGGCCGTGATCGAGAGCCCGACGAAGATGCTGATGAGCACCGCGACGATGATCCGCGCCGAACGCAGCGCCAGCCACAGGATGCCGATCAGGAAGGCGAGCGAGACGAGCGCGTTGAGCTCGGCATTCTCCTTGAGCGTCGCGAACTCCTCGTCCTGGATCGGCGACCGGACCGGTCAGCCGCACCCGCGCGCCGATAGTCGGTGTCGAGCTTGAGATCGGCGACCGCCTGGCGGATCGCGTCGGTCGCCTTCTCGCCCGGCTCGAGCGCCGCGATAGTCGAGCATCGGGCTTGATCTCGATGATGCGGCGCAGGTCGCTCGGCTCCGGCGCCTTGCGCGCCACCAGCTCGCGCCAGGAGAAGCTCGCGGGCCGTCCCGGCGATCACGTCCTCGAGCGTGGTCGCGAACATGGTCAGCGGCCGGGCCATCTGCGTCGAGCGTGTACATGTTCGCGCTGGACGCCGGCCAAGCGCGAAGCGTCAGCGCCTGGACCAGCCCGCGCAAGCTCTGGATCGGCGACCAGCACCTGGATCAGCGGCTGCGGCCTGGGCGAACTGGCCGACGTGTAGCTGGTCGACCTGCGTCGGTCGGGCAGGAACAGCAGGCCGTTGCTGGCGAAGAACTCGCCGCCGGCCGGCTCCCGGACCGATTTGAAGACGGTCGGTCTGGTCGGCGAGCTTCTCGACCAGGGCCGCGGTGGCCTGGCTGGCGAGTTCCGAGGTCGGGGCGTCGACCACCGCCAGAATTGTCTCGTTGCGGTGGGGAAATGCCGCGTCGAACGCAAGTTCTCGTTGACGCCACGGCAAGATCAGGCGAGATTAACTTGTTGACGTCAGTGTTGATGGCAAAGTTTTGAGCTGAATAATAGCCGCAGTAACGACGGTCAATATAGCAGCGACAGCAATAACCGGCCATGCGTGGCGGGTGCAAATATTGACGATTGACGACGATCTTCGATCTCAGCATGCCTTGTTCTTTCCGGGTTTTGCGGGTCGAAATGGCCGGATGAGGACCATTGAACCGAGTGAACCATCCGGCTATTCAATGCGTTGACGACAATGCTGCGGGCCCTGGGAGGCGAGTGCGCCGGGTCGCTTGACGATGCTGCAACCACGGGCGTGTCTAGCATGGTTCGCGGCATAGGCTCACGGCAAACTCGGCGTCATCCGGCTCTCCGTGTGACTGCTAGCGACAATGTTGTTGCGATCATGACGATAGCCACTCCACTTCTGGACACCATCAAGAGCCCGGCCGATCTGCGCCGGCTGGACGAAAAGCAGCTGCGGCAGGTTGCCGACGAACTGCGGGCCGAGACCATCAGCGCGGTCGCGGTGACCGGCGGCCATCTCGGCGCCGGGCTCGGCGTCGTCGAGCTCACCGTCGCGCTGCACTACCTGTTCGACACGCCGCGCGACCGGCTGATCTGGGACGTCGGCCATCAGGCCTATCCGCACAAGATCCTGACCGGCGCGGCGCGACCGCATCCGCACGCTGCGCCAGGGCGGCGGGCTCTCCGGCTTCACCAAGCGCGCCGAAAGCGAATACGACTCCTTCGGCGCCGCGCATTCCTCGACCTCGATCTCGGCCGGTCTCGGCATGGCGGTCGCGCGCGACCTGCACGGGCAGACCCACAACGTCGTCTGCGTCATCGGCGACGGCGCCATGTCGGCCGGCATGGCCTACGAGGCGATGAACAATGCCGGCGCGATGGATTCGCGCCTGATCGTCATCCTCAACGACAACAACATGTCGATCGCGCCGCCGGTCGGCGCGCTGTCGGCCTATCTCGCGCGGCTGGTCTCGGGGCGCACCTATCGCTCGCTGCGCCACGTCGTCCAGCAGCTCGCCAAGCGGCTGCCGAAATTCCTGGAGCAGCGCGCGCGCGCCATGGAGGAATATGCGCGCGGCCTCGTCACCGGCGGCACGCTGTTCGAGGAGCTCGGCTTCTTCTATGTCGGCCCGATCGACGGGCACAATCTCGATCACCTGCTGCCGGTGCTGAAGAACGTGCGCGACGCCAAGGACGGGCCGATCCTGGTCCACGTCGTGACCCAGAAGGGCAAGGGCTACGCGCCGGCCGAGGCCTCCGACGACAAGTATCATGGCGTCGTCAAGTTCGACGTCGCGACCGGCAAGCAGGTCAAGGCCAAGGCGAACGCGCCGTCCTACACCAAGGTGTTCGGCGAAAGCCTGGTGAAGGAGGCGCAGAAGGACGACCGCATCGTCGCGATCACCGCCGCGATGCCGTCCGGCACCGGCGTCGACATTTTCGACAAGGCGTTTCCCGAGCGCACCTTCGACGTCGGCATCGCCGAGCAGCATGGCGTGACCTTCGCGGCCGGCCTGGCGACCGAAGGCTACAAGCCGTTCGCCGCGATCTACTCGACCTTCCTGCAGCGCGCCTACGACCAGGTCGTGCACGACGTCGCGATCCAGCGGCTGCCGGTGCGCTTCGCGCTCGATCGCGCCGGCCTCGTCGGCGCCGACGGGCCGACCCATGCGGGCGCGTTCGACGTCGCCTATCTCGGCTGCCTGCCGGGCTTCGTGCTGATGGCGGCGGCCGACGAGGCCGAGCTCGTCCACATGGTGGCGACCGCGGTCGCGATCGACGACCGGCCCAGTCGCGCTGCGCTATCCGCGCGGCGACGGCGTCGGCGTCGACATGCCGGAATTCGGCGTGCCGCTCGAGATCGGCAAGGGCCGCATCCTGCGCGAAGGCAGCTCGGTCGCGCTGCTGTCCTTCGGCACGCGGCTTGCGGAATGCCTGCTGGCGGCCGAGACGCTGGCCGCGCACGGGCTTGACCACCACGGTCGCCGATGCGCGCTTTGCCAAGCCGCTCGACACCGATCTGGTGCTGCGGCTCGCGCGCGAGCACGAGGTGCTGATCACGGTCGAGGAAGGCGCGATCGGCGGTTTCGGCGCGCATGTGCTGCAGACGCTCGCCGAGCACGGCGCGCTCGACCACGGCCTGAAGGTCCGCTGCATGGTGCTGCCGGACGTGTTCATCGACCAGGACTGCCCGGCCGCGATGTATGCGAAGGCCGGGCTCGACGCCAAAGGCATCGTCGCCAAGGTGTTCGAGGCGCTCGGTAAGGACGTTCGGCGAGACGTCGTGCAACACGCCTGACGGCAGTGCTTGTCACCCGACGGTTGCGCGTGACTTATGCCGCGCGCATGAACGTCTATCTGCGAGGCATTCGGCCCCGGTCCGACGGAAGGTGAGTTCGATGAAGGTGATTCTGGCCCAACCGCGCGGATTTTGCGCCGGCGTCGTGCGCGCGATCGAGATCGTCGAGCGCGCGCTGCAGAAATACGGCCCGCCGGTCTATGTGCGCCACGAGATCGTGCACAACAAGCACGTGGTCGAGAGCCTCAAGGCCAAGGGCGCGCGTGTTCGTCGAGGAGCTCTCCGAGGTGCCGCCGAACGCGGTCACGATCTTCAGCGCGCATGGCGTCGCCAAGAGCGTCGAGGAGGAGGCGGCCGCGCGCGACCTGCCGGTGCTCAACGCGACCTGCCCGCTGGTCACCAAGGTGCACAACCAGGGCAAGCGCTATGTCGGGCAGGGCCGCAAGCTGATCCTGATCGGCCATGCCGGCCATCCCGAGGTCGAAGGCACGATGGGCCAGATCCCGAGCCCGGTGATCCTGGTGCAGAACGAGGCCGAGGTCGACGCGCTCGACTCTGCCGGCCGACACGCCGGTCGCCTATGTGACGCAGACGACGCTCAGCGTCGACGACACCCAGGGCATCATCGCGGCGCTGCAGCGCAAGTTCACCGATATCGTCGGGCCGGAGACGCGCGACATCTGCTACGCGACGCAGAACCGCCAGTCGGCGGTGCGCGAGCTGTCGCAAGCTCGTCGACGTCATCCTGGTGGTCGGCGCGCACCAACAGCTCCAACTCCAATCGCCTGCGCGAGATCGGCAGCGAGGAGGGCGTGCCGAGCTATCTGATCGCCGACGGCAGCGAGCTCGATCCGGAATGGCTCGAGGGCGTGGAGACGGTCGGCATCACCGCCGGCGCGTCGGCGCCGGAGGTGCTGGTCGACGACGTGATCGAGGCGTTGCGGCGGCTCGGGCCGGTCGAGGTCTCGATGCTGCCGGGCCGCGCAGGAGCGCATCGAATTCCGCCTGCCCGCCGGAGCTCGCCGAAGGCATCCTGACGTTATCGGCGTCCGCCGGCGACGGGCCGCGACAAGCAAGAAAGTGCAAGCTACATGGCGGTTCCGTTTCTCAAGGAAATGCGCATTGGCGCCTATCTGCTCAAGCAGAAGCTCATGGGGCGCAAGCGCTATCCGCTGGTGCTGATGCTGGAGCCGCTGTTCCGCTGCAATCTCGCCTGCTTCGGCTGCGGCAAGATCGATTATCCGGATGCGATCCTCAACCGGCGCCTGTCGGTGCAGGAATGCCTCGACGCGGTCGACGAATGCGGCGCGCCGATGGTGGCGATCCCGGGCGGCGAGCCGCTGATCCACAAGGAGATCGGCGAGATCGTCAAGGGCATCGTGGCGCGCAAGAAGTTCGTCTCGCTCTGCACCAATGCGCTGCTGCTGGAAAAGAAGCTGCACCTGTTCGAGCCGTCGCCCTATCTGTTCTTCTCGGTGCATCTCGACGGCATCAAGGAGCATCACGACAAGTCGGTGTGCCAGGAGGGCGGCTTCGAGCGCGCGGTCGTCGGCGATCAAGGCCGCGAAGGCCAAGGGCTTCGCCGTCAACGTCAACGCCACGATCTTCGACGGCCATCCGGCCGAGGACATCGCGGCGTTCCTCGATTTCGCGCAAGGAGCTCGGCGTCGGCGTCTCGATCTCGCCCGGCTATGCCTATGAGCGCGCGCCCGACCAGGAGCACTTCCTCAACCGCCGCAAGACCAAGGAGCTGTTCCGCGAGGTCTTCGCGCGCGGCAAGGGCAAGAACTGGAACTTCATCCACTCCGGCCTGTTCCTCGACTTCCTCGCCGGCAACCAGACCTACCACTGCACGCCGTGGGGCATGCCGACGCGCAACATCTTCGGCTGGCAGAAGCCCTGCTACCTGCTCGGCGAAGGCTACGTGAAGACCTTCAAGGAGCTGATGGAAACCACCGACTGGGACTCCTACGGCACCGGCGCGCTACGAGAAGTGCGCGAACTGCATGGCGCATTGCGGCTACGAGCCGACCGCCGCCGACGCGACGCTGCAGCAATCCGCTCAAGGCGCTGCGGGTCGCGCTGCGCGGCGTGCGCACCGAAGGCGCCGATGGCGCCGGAAATCTCGCTCGAGCAGCCAGCGGCCGGCGCAATACGTGTTCTCGCGACCAGGTGCAGCAGACGCTGTCCGAGATCCGCGCCGCCGAGGCGGCCGAAGGCGCGCCAACAAGGCCGCGCCGCGAGCTGCACCAGCGGCGTCCCGATGGACAGCGGCCGAGTAGCGCCGTCATCGTCGAAAGCCGGCGCGCAGGGCGTTCGCAGCGCGACTCGTCAGCGCGCGACATGCACGAGCGCAAGTCGCTCGGACAGTCGCGGCAGCAGCCCAGGCCTGGGCCGAGCAGCTGGCGGCCGCGCACCAGCGTGGCGCGAGCCGCGCGCGGCATCGAGCGCCGTGCGCAGGATTGTCGGCAGATCGCACGGGTTGCTTGAACAGCGTGATGCATCATGGCGACCGAATCGATCGACCCGTCGGGGCGCATGCCGGCCAGCGCCGAGTCGGGCAGTGCGCGGCCAGCCGGATCGATGATGACGCGGATCGCCGCCAGCGGGATCGCGTGCTTCTGAGCCGCGCTGCGCCACGATGTGCGATTCCATGTCGACCGCGACCGCGCCGGTCTTTTGATGCAAGGTGCGCTTGGCCTCCGCCGTCGCCATCGGCGTCGGCACGCCTGCCGAGCAGACCGAGCACAGCGTTCGGGACTGTGTCGATCAGGTTCTGCGACCATGCCGGATCAGTCGGCATGCGGCTGCGTGCCGGAGAGAATGGCCGACGCGACGATGCAAGTCGCCGGGCTGCAGGTCAGGGTCGCAGCCCGCCCGCCACGCCGAAGCTGACCAGGCCGCCGCAGTCTTCTCGCACCGCAGCAGCAAGCGAGCGCCCGAGATGACGCCCGTCCCCACCGCAAATGACCTGTACGCCGGGACCCGCAGCGATACGGGCCTCAAACGCCATGCCCACAACAACAATCATGGCGTCATTGCCCCCAATGCCCCTGGTATACGAACCAGATTCACGCCCGGATGCAATCCTAGCCTGGGGAAATCCTGCAATCGAGCGGGGAACGCGCGAAGACCCTGGAAAAACTGAGTAACCAACGCCTTTTATGTCGCGATAGTCACCCGCTGGCCACATTCGGCAAGGATTGGCCGAGGCGTGCACTCAAGGACCGATTGTCAGCCGGACCAGAGTACTGGCTCGCCATATGCTCTGGGTTGAAGCGCCAAGTGCGATGCCGCTTTCACAGCTGCATCGTGTGTAAGGAGGCGGGCGTCACATGCCGAAGCTAACTGCGGGTGCGTTGCTGGTCTTGAGATTGCGATAGCGCGCCATCGCCCAGAGCGGGAAGAATTTCGCATAGCCGTGATAGCGCAGATAGAAGATGCGGGGAAAGCCGACGGCCGTGAAGCGCTGCTCGTCCCACAGGCCATCGGCGCCTTGCGTCCGCGACAAGATAATCGATGCCGCGTGCCACCGCCGGATGATCGACCTCGCCCGCGGCCATCAGGCCGAGCAACGCCCAGGCGGTCTGCGAGGCGGTGCTCGGTGCCTTCTCGTAGCCGTGGTAGTCGAGCTTGTAGCTCGATCCGTCCTCGCCCCAGCCGCCGTCGTCGTTCTGGATCTTCACGAGCCAGCTCACCGCCTTGCGGATCTCGGGCGACTTATGATCGACGCCGGCGGCATTGAGCGCGCACAGCACCGACCAGGTGCCGTAGATGTAGTTCATGCCCCAGCGGCCGTACCAGCTTCCTTCCGGATGCTGCGTGCGCCGCAGATAGTCGACGGCGTCGGCGCATCGCTGGTCCTTGTCCGGCATGTCGCCGAGCTGCGCCAGCATCGACACGCAGCGCGCGCTGACGTCCTCGGTCGGCGGATCGAGCAGCGCGCCATGGTCGGCGAACGGAATGTGGTTGAGATAGTAGTAGTTGTTGTCGGCATCGAACGCGCCCCAGCCGCCGTTCTTGCTCTGCATGCCGAGGATCCATTCGCGCGCGCGCGCGATCGGCTCGCGGTAGCGAGTTCGCGCCTTGCAGATTCTGGCGCGCGATCCATCGCCATGGCGACGACCGCGGTGTCGTCGACATCGGGATAGTGCGCGTTGTTGTACTGGAACGCCCAGCCGCCGGGCCGCACGTCCGGGGCGCTGCTCGACCCAGTCGCCGTTGACGTCGAGAATCTGCTTCGGCTTGAGCCAGTCGAGGCCCTTGTCGACCTGCGCCAGCGCGCGCTCGCCGCCGACTTCGAGCAGCGCATGGCAGGCGAGCCCGGTGTCCCAGACCGGCGAGACGCAGGGCTGGCAATAGGCCTCGTCGTCGCGTCACGACCAGCAGCTTGTCGACCGAGCGCGCGCGATGGCGCGCGTGCGGATGATCCGGCGGATAGCCGAGCACGTCGAACATCATCACGCTGTTGACCATCGCCGGAAAGATCGCGCCGAGGCCGTCCTCGCCGTTGAGCCGCTCGACCGCGAAGCTGACCGCGCGGTCGATCGCGCGCTTGCGCAGGCGCTTGGGGATGGCGGGCTCGAGCGCGCGCAGCACGTGTCGACGCCGCGGAAGAAGGCGAACCACCAGCGGTTCTGGTGCGGCGCGCGGCGGCGTGAGCCGGGCCTGTTCGGGTGGCTCGAGGAACAATTCGTCGATGCGCACGCCCTTCGGATTGCGCGCCCGCGGCTTGTAGCGCCAGCAGCACCAGCAGCGGCACGATGACGGTGCGGCTCCAGTAGGAGATCTTGTCGATGTGGAACGGAAACCATTTCGGCAGCAGCATGATCTCGACCGGCATCACCGGCACGGCGCGCCAGGAGATGACGCCGTAGAGCGCGAGCAGCGGTGCGCGTGAACACGTTGACGCGCGCGGCGCCGCCGCGCGCGCGGATCGCCTCGCGGGCGCGGCGCATGTGATCGGCGTATCGATTGGTCGCCGATCATCTTGAGCGCGAAATAGGCCTTCACGCTCGCGCTCATGTCGAAGTCGCCGTCGTGGAACAGCGGCCAGCCGCCATGCGCGCCCTGGATGCGGCGCAGATAGACGCCGATCTTGCGCTCGAGCTCGGCGTCGACCGGCTCGGCGAAGTAATGCCGCATCAGCACGTATTCGGCCGGGATGGTGGCGTCGGCCTCGAGCTCGAAGACCCAGTGGCCGTCCGGCTGCTGCCGCTCGAGCAGCGCGCGGGTCGCGGCTTGGATGTGCTGTTCCAGAGCGCGGTCGTGTCGGTGCTGGTCATCCAGTGCGATCGGCTTGTCGTGGATCTAGCTCTGAGCGACGAGCTCGGCGGCGCGGTGGCCGGATCGAATGGCACTTTCGATGGTGGCCGGCAAGCCGGTATTGGTCCAATCGCCGGCCAGGAAAAGATTGCGCGAAGCGCGTGCGCGGCGCCGGGCCGGCGGGCGTCCTGCTCGGGCGTGGCCGCAAAGGTCGCGCGCCGCTCGCGCACGATCTGCCAGGGCGGCAATTCGGGCGGCAGGCCGGTGATTGCTGCGACCTCGCTCCAGATCGTCTGCGCCAGCGCCTCGCGCGGCGTGTCGATCAGCCGGTCGGCGGCGCTGATCGTGACCGAGAGCGGCCCGGGAAGGCGAAGATCCATTCGGTCGTGGCGTTGAGCACGCCGAGGATCGGCGGCTGGTCGGCGGGCGGGTCGATGCGGAAATGCGCATTCACGATGGCGCGGAATTCGGTCGGCGTTTCGAGGCCGGGCACGAGCGCGGCCGCCACATAGGGCGGCACCGCGAGGATGACGGCGTCGTCGCCGGCGAGCGTGATGCTGTCGCTTGCCGAAATCGAGCGTCGTCGACGCGGTCGTCGGCGAACCGAATGCGCATGCAGCTGGTGGCCGAACTGCACGCGCGCGTTGCGCTCGCGCCAGAAGGGCAAGCGCCGGCTCGATCAGCGTCGCGCCGAGTCCGTCGCGCGCGATCAGCGGACGGCAGGCCTGGCCGCCGGTCGCGAGCGTCTCGCGGATGACGCGCCCGGCGAGCGCCGCCGAGCCCGCCGCCGGGTCGATGTTGAGCGCGGCCAGCAGCAGCGGCCGCAACAGCCGCTCGTAGAGCGTTCCGCTGAAGCGAATGACCTCGCCGACCGCGCTGGTCGCGCGGCGCCCACAACAGCCGCGCCAACCGACAGATAGTCGAGCGCGTGCGTGCCGGGCACGCGCCGGCGCGGATCGAAAATCCACCACGGGATGCGCCCATCATTGAAGCGCAGCGTCCACTGCTCGCGGTTGGCGAGATCGATGAAGGCAAATTCGGCGTGCGGCGGACCGACCAGGCGATCCTGCGCGCCGATCGCGCGCAGCATAGGCGAGCGCCGCGTGATTGCCCGACAGCAGCAGATGATTGCCGTTGTCGATCGTCATGCCGACGCTGTGGTCGTGGTAGGAGCGGCAGCGGCCGCCCGCGACAGCTGGTCGCCTCGTGCACGACGACGGTTCGCCGCGCGCCGTGAGCTCGACCGCGGCGGAAAGGCCGGCAAGGCCGGCGCCGATGATGTGGATCGTGCGCGGCATCAGATGATCGCGTAGCGCAGCAGAATCAAAGCGAGCCGCGCGCGTGAGACGCGCACGCGCTGGCGCGGCGGCTGCCAGCCGCGCGCGACCATGCCGTCGAGAATGGGCGATAGACCTCGCCCATGATGCGCGGCGCCTTCACGGCCGGGCGTGGCGAGCGCGCCATGATCGTGTCGGCTTCGCGCGAAATGCTTGCGCGCGCGCTCGACGAGGCGGTCGCACACGGTGCGCGAGCGCGGGCTGCGCAATGCCGTCGCCGGATCGGTGGTGCTGATGCCGGCCTCGGTGCAGCGCCTCGCGCGGCAGATAGAGGCGGCCGACGTCGGCGTCCTCGTCGAGGTCGCGCAGGATGTTGGTGAGCTGCAGCGCGCGGCCGAGATGATGGGCGAGCAGCTGTGCCGGCTTCGCGCTCCATGCCGAACACGCGCACCGACAGCCGTCCGACCGCGCTCGCGACGCGGTCGCAATAGAGATCGAGCGTGGCAAGAGTCGGCGCGCGGATGTCGTCGAGCGTGTCCATCTCCATGCCGTCGATGACGGTCAGGAAATCCTCGCGCGGCAAGATCGAAGTCGCGCACCGGCTGGGCGAGGCCGGTGACGAGCGGGCCGACCTTGCCCTGATAGAGCGCGTTCGATCTCGCGCGCGCCACTCGTTGAGCTGCGCCAGCCGCTGCGGCCGCGGGCCGTTCGAAGTCCGCGATGTCGTCGACGCGGCGGCAGAAGCTGTAGATCTCGTACATCGCGTCGCGCTGCGCCTGCGGCAGGATCCGCATCGCCGTGTAGAACGAGCTGCCGGAGGCGCGCTGCGACGAGCTCGGCTTGAGGAGCTCGGCGGTGACGAGCTTGGTGCTGTCGAGCTTGGCGGTGTGGTGGCGTCCACGCGCGACCTCACGCGTTGCGGGGTGCTTGGGGCGCCGCGAAGACACGCCCGAGCCGGCCGAGCGCGCCGCTGAACAGTCCCACGAGCCCGACGGCGCAACGCCCGACTTGGTGAGATGCACGCGCTCGCTCAACGGATCGCGCGTGCGCAGCATCGCGACGAGGCGGCGCGCCAGCGCCTGGATCACCGCAACCTCGAGCGCCAGGCGGACGTCGCGGATGCTGGCCGAGAAGGGCGCGCTCTGGTCGAGCAGCTTGCCGGTGCGCGCGGCGAGCCCGTGCAGGCATTGGCGCAGCGCAGGCGTGCTTGCCGCTTTGCCGAGATCCTCCACCGTTGCACCAGCGGCAGCCAGTGCATCGAGCGGGAACGTAGACGCGGTCGAGATCGCGATAGTCCTTCTTGCAGTCCTGCAGATGATTGATGATCTGCAGCGCCGCGCAGAGCGCGTCGTTCGCCGGCCAGGTCGCGCGGTCCTCGCCATGCACGTCGAGCACGAAGCGTCCGACCGGCATGGCCGAGTAGGTGCAGTAGTTCATCAGGTCGTCCCAGTCGCGATAGCGCAGCTTGGTCACATCCATGCGGAACGCCGTCAAGAGGTCCTGCGCATGGCGCGGCGGAAGCTTGCGCTCGCGCAAGGCACGCCGCAGCGCAACGGCTTCTGGAACGTCGTCGTGCCGGCCGAGGAGGCCGGCTTCCAGCCGGTCGAGCAGATCGAGCTTCTCCTGCGGCCCGAGCGTGGCGTGGTCGGCGATGTCGTCGGCGACCCGCACGAACTCGTAGAACGCCAGGATGATGCCGCGATGGCGTGGATGGATGAGCCGCGACGCAACTGGGAAATTCTCGTCGCGGTGGCCCTTTCCGGACCGCAATGCGGCAGGGTCGTTGGTCATGGCGCTGCGAGTTCCTTTCCTCAGGGTGATATAAAGCGCAACGCTGCCTCGATTGCCACCCTTGCGAGCGCGATACGGTGGTAATCCAGGAATTTCCGAGGACCTTCAGGTCCGTGAGAACCTGTAAGATAGGGTTCCAAGTAACGTAAGGCCCTTGGCGCCCGGGCGGACCGGGTGCTTGAGGACTGGCGAAATTGCGGCAGACCGCCTAGACAATCGGCCGCAACGTTCGTGGGGATAATGTGGACGCTACAGCGCAATTCCAGGATCGGCTCAATCAGGTCGCGAAGGACGCCGAAAGCCTGCTCGATCAACTTTTCGGCAGCGCTTTGGCGAGCGACGAATTGGCCCGGCCGGCCGCGGCTGCTCGACGCCATGCGCTATGCGAGCCTCGGCGCCGGCAAGCGGTTCCGCCCGTTCCTGGTGGTCGAGAGCGCCAGCCTGTTCGGCGTGCCGCGCGAGCAGGCGCTGATGGCCGGTGTCGCGCTCGAATGCGTGCATTGCTATTCGCTGGTGCACGACGACCTGCCGGCGATGGACAACGACGACCTGCGGCGTGGCCAGCCGACCGTACACAAGGCCTTCGACGAAGCGACCGCGATACTCGCCGGCGACGGGCTCCTGACCTTTGCGTTCGACATCCTGGCGCGGCCGGAGACGCATCCGAATCCGGCGGTGCGCGTCGATCTGGTGCTGGCGCTCGCGCGCGCGGCCGGCCTCGGCGGCATGGTCGGCGGCCAGATGCTCGATCTCGCGGCCGAAGGGCGCTTCGACGACGGCGTGCCGCAGCGGCTTGGCGAAGCCGAGGTCGCGACGCTGCAGGCGATGAAGACCGGCGCGCTGCTCAAGTTCGCCTGCCGCGCCGGCGCGCATCCTCGGAGCAGGCGAGCGCGGCGCAGCGCGAGGCGCTCGATCGCTATGGCACGGCCGTCGGCCAGGCGTTCCAGATCGCCGACGATCTGCTCGACGTCGAGGGCGATCCGGCGCTGGTCGGCAAGCAGACCGGCAAGGACGCAGAGGCCGGCAAGGCCACGATCGTCGGCACTGCTGGGCCCCGAGGGCGCGAGGGCGCGGCTGCGCACGCTGGTTGACGACGCCGAAGCGGCGCTGGCGCCGTTCGGTGCGGCGGCGGCGGTGCTCATCGCCGGTGCGACGTTCGTCGCCGAACGGCACGCCTAGCGCTGACCATGACAAGGCCTTTCGCTTCTACGAGCACGGCGGGCCCGAGGTGCTGCGCTTCGAGGACGTGGCGATCGGCGAGCCGCAGGCGCGGCGAGGTGCGCATCCGCAACACCGCGGTCGCCGTCAATTTCCGCGACGTGCTGGTGCGCCGCGGCACCCACGCGGTGAAAGTCATTTCCCTCCGGCATCGGCCTCGAAAGCGCCGGCGTGGTCGAAGCGGTCGGGCCGGGCGTCGACGATTTCTCGGTCGGCGACCGCGTCGCGTGCGTGGCCGGCGCCGGACAGGCGCCTATGCGGAGGCGCGCATCATTCCGGCGGCGCGCGCCGATCGTGCTGCCGCCGGCGATCGATGAGCGCACCGCGGCCGCGATGATGATCCGCGGCATGACGGCGCGCTATCTCCTGAAGGAGACCTATCGCGGTGCAAGCCGGGCGACACGATCCTGATCCATGCCGCCGCCGGTGGCGTCGGCCTGATCGTGTGCCAATGGGCAAAGCACCTTGGCGCGACCGTGATCGGCACCGTCGGCAGCGACGAGAAGGCCGCGGTCGCGCGCGCGCATGGCTGCGACCATGCGATCGTCTACGGCGAGGAGGATTTCGTCGAGCGCGTGCGCGACGATCACCGGCGGCGAGGGCGTGCCGGTGGTCTACGATTTCGTCGGCAAGGCCACGTTCGAGGATTCGCTGCGCTGCCTGCGCCGGCGCGGCGATTCTGGCGTCGTTCGGTGAGGCGTCCGGCGATCCCGATCCGGTGCCGCCGCGCCGGCTGGGGCAGCTCGGCTCGATCTATCTCACGCATCCGAGCCTCGGCGACTACACGGCGACGCGCGAGGAGCTGCTCGAAACCGCCAACGACCTGTTCGACATGGTGATGAGCGGCAAGATCCGCATCGACATCAGCACGACCTATCCGTTGCCGAGGCGCCACGTGCGCATGCCGATCTCGAGGCGCGCAAGACCACCGGCTCGATCGTCCTGATGGTCTGACGATCATGAGCGACGAGCGCTGGCAGACCCGCACCTGGGAAGAGCTCAAGGCCGAAACGCAGGCGCGCGCCGATCGTGGCGCCTATCCGGTGTTCGGCATCAGCCCCGACGACGCGCGCGAGGCGCTGGCAATGATCTCAAGCCTCGATCCGGACGAATGGGGCGCGGCCTGGATGACGCTCGGCGACCGCCATCTCGAGCGCGCACGCCGCTGAGGCCGGGCAGGGTAAGGCCGCGCAGGATGCGCTGCTCGCGGCCTGGCGGCTCTACACGTTTGGGCGCTGGCCGGTCGCGAGATCGCCCAACAAGGTCGTAGTGCCACCGCGCAAGGCGCGCGCCGCGTTCGAAGCCTATGGCCGGCTGCGTCGATCCGATGATCGAGCCGATTTCGATTCCGTTCGAGGGCAGCGAGATCGTCGCGCTGCTGCAGAAGCCGCACGGATGTCGCCACGGCCGCCGGTGCTCATCAGCATCGGCGGCAGCGATCTCTGGAAGGACACGGTCGCGATCCAGAGCCGCGCCTTTCTGCCGCATGGGCATCGCGGTGCTCGCGCTCGACATGCCGGGCACCGGCGACGCGCCGCTGCCGGTGGCGCCCGGCTCCGAGCGCATCTATTCGGCCGTGATCGACCATGTGGCGGCGCGCAGCGATCTCGACGGCGCGCGCATCGTCGTTGCGCGGCCAGAGCTGGGGCAGCTATTGGGCGGCGCGCACCGGCTACGCGGAGGCGAGCGCGGCTCGCCGGCGTCGTGTTCCAGAGCGGTCCGGTGCACCACTATTTCCAGCGCGGCGTGGCAGGAGGAGGCGTTCAAGACCAAGGAATTCCTGTTCGACTACGTGCCGTCGCGCCTGCACATGCTCGGCCAGCACACGGTCGAGGACGCGTTCGCGTTCATGCCCTCGCTGTCGCTCGCCGATGCTGGCCTGCTGCAGAAGCCGACGCCGCCGATGCTGCTGATCACCGGCGCCAAGGACACGCAGGTGCCGTTCGAGGACTTCCTGCTGTTGCTGCGCAACGGCAGCCCAAAGCACGCCTGGGTCAATCCCGAGGGTCAGACCATGGGCCGCTCGCTCACCGTCAAGGACGACGAGATCACGGCGAGCGTCATCATGCCGTGGGTGCGGCAACGCTTCGGATTGTAGTTCGTTCAATCCCGCTTGATCGTGAACGGCCGCTTCACCGGCGCGAACCAGGCGTTGAAGATTTTCTCGGCCTCGCCGGATTTCTCGAGGTCGAGCAGCACGTCGATCGACGAATTGCGTGAAGCGCGGCTCGTCCTTCTTGATCCCGAAGCCGGCGGTGCGCGGCAGGTCGTAGTCCGGGATCATCATGTAGTCCTGCGGCGCGCCGCTCTTCTGCGCATAGGCCCACAGCAGCACCTCGTCGGCCAGGAAGCCCGCGACCTTGCTTGTCGCGCAGCGCGTCGAAGCAGAGCGCATAGGTGTCGAAGAAGCACGATCTCCATGCGTCGGCACCGCCTCCTTGAGCTCGGCGTCGACGCTCGCGCCCTTGCACCAAAGCGAGCTTCTTTCCGGCCATCTGCTTCACGGCGGTGATGCCGCTGTCCTTGCGGATGATGACGGTGTGCGGCGAGACCAGATAGGCGAGGCTGAAGCCGATCAGATGGCGGCGGTTGTCGGCGCGCGTCATGCCGGAGGCGGCGAGGTCGATGCGGTCCTGCTGCAGCGCCGGGATGCGCTCGGAATTGATGACCGAGACGAATTCCATCGGCGACGCCGAGGCGCTTGGCGACCTGCGCCGCGAGATCGACGTCGTAGCCGACGACCTTGCCGTTCTCGCGCGAGGAGAACGGCGGCGAGGTCTCGCTGTTGCCGACCAGAAGCTTGCCGCGCGCCTTGATGTCGTCGAGCTTGTCGGCCGCCGCGATGCCGGTCGACAGCCGAGTAGAGCGACGGCGCTCAGGCAATCAGTTCGAGCAGAGTCCGTGCATGGTCTTCCTCCCGTTCGGCCGGCCTTATTTCGCGCCCGGCAGATACTTCTCGGTGATCAGCTTGCGTCACGTCCGGCTCGCTCGGCAGCATGCCCATCTCGACGAACGAGCGCGACAGCACCTTGAGCGCCTCCGGATTGAACCGGCCGGTCGTGTTGAACATGCCGCGCAGCTCATCGTAATCGCGCGTGGCCAGCGCCTGCGAGACGTCGGTCTTGCGCCGCACGATCTCGATCGTCTTGTCGCGGTTCTTCTGCATCCAGTCGATGGTCTCGAACCAGCCGGCGAGGAAGGCGCGCACCGCCTCGGGGTTCTTCTCCGCGAAATCCGTGTGTGCGTAGAGCACGTAGATGTGGAAGGTCTTGATCAGGTCGCCGAACTGCACCAGCACGCGGCCGGACTTGTCCTCCTCCAGACGGTAGCCGGCATTGACCTCGACGATCATGCCGTCGATCTGCTTGGTCCTGAGCGCGGCGGTCTGCGCCGTGGTGGCGCCGAGCGGCGCGATGGTGAAGCCTTCGGTGCCCCAGCCCTGCCGGCGCGAGAGCTCCTGCGCCAGCCAGTAGGTCAGCCCGCCTTTGGTCGAGACGCTGATGGTCTTGCCCTTGAGGTCGGCGATCGTCTTCGGGCCATCGTTGAGCACCGCGAGCACCACCGCATAGGGCGCGTCCGCGATCGCGGCGACGCCGATCTCCGGCGCGCCCTTGACGATCATGGCCAGCTCCGGCCCCGAGCCGATGGCGAGGTCGAGCGCGCCGGCGGTCAGCGCCTGCTGCACGCGCGGGCCGCCGCCGAAGTCGGAGGATTCCACGTCGAGGCCGTGCTTCTTGAAGATGCCGACCTCGATGCCGACGTCGACCGGCACGAACTGGAAGGCGCCCGCCTGCGGCTTGCCGATCCGCACCTTGGTCTGCGCCTGCGCCGGCGCAGGCGACGCGAAGCAGTGGCCAGCGCGGCGCAACAGCGCAGCAAGCGAGCGGATCACGACATCGTGTCCTCCGTCTTCGCGGGCGCTGTGTCCGCGACTGACGACAATCATTAGAGCGGCGTTTCTGGCCGGCTCGCCACTGAAATCGGCGAGCCGTGCTATACGTCGCAGGCGAATCTCGGCATCAGGGCAGAGACGATGGCGATCGAATCGCAAGACGGACGGCGCTTGTCACCGGCGCGTCCTATGGCGTCGGTGCGGCGACCGCGCTGGCGCTGGCGCGCGACGGCTTCGACGTCGCGATGTCGGCGACCCGCGCCGAAAACCTCGAGCGATACCGTGGCGGCAGCTCGAGGCGACGGGCGTGCGGGTGCTGCCGCTCGTCCTCGACCTGCGCGCGCAGGCGAGCATCGAGCGCGCGATGGCCGACATCGTCGCGGCGTTCGGCGGGCTCGATCTCCTGGTCAACAATGCCGGCACCAATCTGCGCAAGCTCGCGGTCGATGTGACGCCGCGCGCAATGGGACGAGATGATCGCGGTCAACCTGACCGGCACGTTCTTCCTGACCCAGCAGGTCGGGCGGCATCTGATCGCGCAGCGGCCGGCCGGGCGCGATCGTCAACATCGCGTCGACGCATGCGCTGGTCGGCGCGCCCGAGCGCTCGACCTACGGCATCTCCAAGGCGGCGCTGGTCCAGATGACGCGCATGCTGGCGGTCGAATGGGCGGAGCATGGCATCCGCGTCAACGCGGTCGCGCCGGGACGGCTGGAGACGGCGTCGCCGTCGCGCGCCGCCACGGGCGCCGATCCGAAATACATGAAGGCGATGCTCGAGCGCATTCCGCTGCACCGGCTCGGCACCGCCGAGGAGGTCGCGGCCGCGGTCTGCTTATCTCGCGAGCCCGCAGGCGGCGTCGATCACCGGGCAGGTGCTGGTGCTCGACGGCGGCTTGACGGCGGCGTGAAGCGCGCTTTCCTCACCACCCGCGCGGCTCGTCGTGCAGCGCGGCATGGCTCGAGTGCAGCTGCGAGCGCGCGTGCGGCCTCGGCGTCGAGCGCCTGCAGCGGCGGGCGCGGCGCGCCGCAATCGCGGCCCATCGCGCGCAGGGCGGCCTTGAGGCTGGCGACGCCGCCGAGCTTCAGCAGTTGGCCGCAGCGCCGCGATCTGCTTCCTGCGGCGCCGCGCGCCTCGAACAGCTTGTCCTTGCGGCAGCAGTCGTAGAGCTTGCGCACGAGCTTCGGCGCGACGCCGGCGAGCGGCGAGAACATGCCGGTCGCGCCGATCGCGGCGGCCGACACCATGTGCTCGGTGCCGGCGAGCAGCTGGAAATCCGGCCGCTTGTGCGGCGCGTAGGTCATAAGCTCGATCATGAACTGCCAGTCGAGGCTCAGATCCACGACGCCGGCGAAATTGGGCAGCCGGTCGATGAGCTTGAGGCAGAGCTCGGCGGTGATCTTGGTGCCCGGCATCTCCTCGGGCGAATTGTAGACGAAGAACGGGATCGTCACCGCCGAGCCGATCTGCGCGAAATGCTCGAGCATCATCGCCGGCGGCGGCGTCCAGTAATAGGGCGTGGTGGCGACGATCGCGGCCGCGCCGGCCTCCTGCGCGTGGCGCGCGCGCGCTGCGGCGATGCGCGGTGCCGGCGTCGCTCGACATGCGCGATGACCGGCACGCGGCCGTTGACGCTGCTTGATCGCGAATTCAAGCAGCGCGCGCTGCTCGTCGTCGGTGAGGCTCACCGACTCGCCGGCATGCATCGGCAGCGCGAGCGCAGTCCGCGCCGTTGCGCGATGTGGAATTCGATCAGCTTGCCGTAGCGATCGAAATCGATGCGGTGGTCGCGCGTGAACGGCGTCACCGGCGTGTGCACGAGGCCTGGCTGAAGACGACATGGATCGTTCTCGTATGGGAATGTCACCAGCCGTGCGGCTCGCTGTCGAGGACGCCGAGGTCCTCGAGCTCGCTGCGGATATAGGCCTGCCGCTCCTTGGTGGCGGTCGGCAGCGGCGGGCGCGTCGGCCCGACCGGGCGGCCCATGATCACCATGCCGCCCTTGAGCGAGGACGGATACTGGTCTTTGAACAGGTGCCAGAGCCGCGTCATCTTGTATTGCAGCTCGCGCGCGCGCGGCCAGTCGCCGGCCGATGCAGGCCTCGAACAGCTGCGTCGCACAGGTTCGGGCAGATCGAGCCCGCGGCCGAATAGGAGCCGACGCCGCCGAGCGGCACCGACGGCAGCAGGAACTCGACGCCGGTGAGCAGCGCGAAATTCGGCCGCAGCGCGAGCGCCGCGCGCGAGATCTCCAGGAACTTCTCGCTGTTGAAGCTCGCCTCCTTGACGCCGACGAAATTCGGCAGCCGCTCGATCAGCCGCGACATCAAATCGCCGGTGATCTCGACGCCGGCGAGATAGCTCGGCGAGTTGTAGGACAGCACCGGCAGGTCGATCGACGTGCACAGCCGCACGAAATAGTCGTGGATCGCCTCGCGCGTCGGCGTCCAGAAATAGGGCGTGATGGCGAGGATGCCGTCGGCGCCGATCTCCTGCGCGTGGCGCGCGAGCTCCATCGTGTCCTCGACCGCGAGCGCGCTGACGTGGACCGTCACCGGCACGCGGCCGGCGACGACCTTGACGGCCGCTTCGGCGAACAGCTTGCGCTCCGGCGATGGTGAGGCTGAGCGACTCGCCCTTGTGGTGCGGCCAGGAGATCGCGGGCGCGCCGGTGCGGACGTGGAAGTCGAGCACCTTCTCGAAGGTCGGCAGGTCGAGGCTGTAGTCGTCCTTGAGCGGCGTGACCGGGCTTTGCATCACGCCACGGAACTTGTTTTGCATGCTTCTGGTCCCAAAAAAGCGCGCCATGGAGCCACAGAGCGGGGGTGAATACAATGGCCAGATGCCGCCATGGCGGGGAGCGCATGAGGGGCGCTACATGACAACCTGTCGGTTGCGGCGGCCTCCAAAAAGACGCACCCTAGGCCTTAAACTTGGGCAGACCGGAATCAGCCAGCGGTTGCCGAAGAAACTGCCAATAGAAGATGCCAAGAAATATCCCAAGACAAGAAATATGGGAGGAGACCATGCTGACCAACCCGGGCCACATCTTTGCACTCTTGCTTGCAGCCTTGCTGGCGACGGCGGCCTCCACCGCCTACGACCAGGCTATGGCGCCGACGAACTCGCTGCCCAATCCGTATCGCTCGGTGGAAAACTGGGCCAAGCTGCCGGAAGGGCCGCACCTGGGGCTCGACAGCGGCAGTCGATATCGATCGCCGACGGCACGCAGCGTCTGGGTCGGCGAGCGCTGCGGCGCGTTCGCGCCGCCGAGCCAGATGGGCCAGCTATTGGCACAGGGCAAGCCCTTTGCCTGCGAGGGCTCGAACCTCGATCCGATCCTGAAATTCGATGCGTCCGGCAAGCTGGTGAAGAGCTTCGGCGCCGGCATGTTCGATCTTCCCGCATGGCATTCATGTCGACCGCGACGGCAATGTCTGGGTGACCGACGGCCTCGGCAAGGAGGGCAAGGGCCATCAGGTCTTCAAGTTCAGCCCGGACGGCAAGGTGCTGCTGACGCTCGGCAAGCCCGGCGTCGCGGGCGACGGGCCATGACGAGTTCAATGCGCCGTCCGCTGTCGCTGATCGCGCCCAACGGCGACATCTTCGTCGCCGACGGTCATGGCGGCAACACCAATGCGCGCATCGTGAAGTTCTCCAAGGACGGCAAGTTCATCAAGACCTGGGGCAAGAAGGGCACGGCGCCCGGGCGAATTCGATATCCCGCACGCGCTGGCCATGGATTCGCAGGGCCGGCTGTTCGTCGGCGACCGCGACAACAACCGCATCCAGATCTTCGATCAGGACGGCAAGTTCCTCGACCAGTGGGCGCAGTTCAGCCGGCCGAGCGGCATCTTCATCGACAAGAACGACGTCATCTATGTCGCCGAATTCCGAATCGGAATCGGTCTCGAAGAATCACGACGGCTGGAAGCGCGGCATCCGCGTCGGCAGCGCCAAGGACGGCGAGGTGACGGCGTTCATTCCCGACCCGGTCGAGAAGGCGACCGGCACCAGCGCCGCCGAAGGCGTCGCCGCCGACGCCAAGGGCAACATCTACGGCGCCGAAGTCGGCCCCAAGCGGCTGATGAGGTACGTCAAGAACTGAGCCGGAGCGCCGTACTCCGTCTTCGACTCCAGGGTTTGGAACTGCACATGAGCACTCGAGGGAGGACGTCATGACGAATGGACGTCGAGCATGTCTTGCGTTCACAGCCGGCGCTGCCGCGCTGTTGGCAGTCTCGCGGACGTTTGCGCACAGTCCGCCGATCCCAATGCCGCGCCCAATCCCTATCAAGATGGAGGACGAACTGGGCGAAGCTGCCCGACGGCCGGAAGATGGGCGCGCCGATCGGCGTCGAGGTCGATCGCGACGGCAAGAGCGTCTGGGTGTTCGATCGCTGCGGCGCCAACGACTGCGGCAAATCGAACGTCGCGCCGATCATGAAGTTCGATCCGACCGGCAAGCTCGTGACGAGCTTCGGCGCCGGCATGTTCAACTTCCCGCACGGCCTCGGCGTCGACCGCGAAGGCAACGTCTGGGTCACCGACGAGCGCGGCAAGAACGGCAAGGGCGCCGTGCTGGTC
This sequence comes from uncultured Alphaproteobacteria bacterium, assembly GCA_963745515.1. GTDB lineage: Bacteria > Pseudomonadota > Alphaproteobacteria > Rhizobiales > Xanthobacteraceae > VAZQ01. The sequence goes on along the minus strand of CAVUXO010000001.1, from coordinate 48,049 downwards.
AAGTTCAGCCCCGACGGCAAGGTCCTGATGACGCTCGGCAAGCCGGGCATGCCGGGCGACGGCAACGACACGCTCAATGGGCCGTCCGACGTCGTGATCGCGCCCAATGGCGACATCTTCGTCGCCGACGGGCACGGCGGCAACACCAACGACCGCATCGTGAAGTTCTCCAAGGATGGCAAATTCATCAAGGCCTGGGGCAAGCACGGCAAGGCGCCGGGCGAGTTCGACACGCCGCATGGCATCGCGCATCGATTCCGACCGGGCGCGTGTTCGTCGCCGACCGCGTCAACAGCCGCGTCCAGATCTTCGATGCCGGACGGCAAGTTCCTCGCCGAGTGGAAGCAGTTCGGCCGGCCGAGCGGCGTGTTCGATCGACAAGAACGACATGCTCTACGTCGCCGACTCGCAGTCGGATGCAGCAGCGCAACCCGGGCTTCAAGCAGGGCATCCGGATCGGCAGCGCCAAGGACGGCAAGGTGACCGCCTTCATCCCGGCGCCGTCGGCCGACGATTGGCGTGCCGGAAGTCGATCACGGTCGACGACCAGGGCATCGTCTATGCCGGCTACACCAACAAGATGGCGCTGCGCCGGTTCGTGAAGAACTGATCGCGCTCGCGTTGCGATCGGGATGTGCCAGACGCCATGAGGATTGCGCTGCTCATCGGCGCGCTGACCCTTCGAGCGATCGCTTGTCTGGCGATCGCCTTGCCGGCGATCGCTTGGCGCTGCCGTCGCGCCGGCCCAATCGCCAGCCGGCTACTACGCCGGCAAGCAGGTGAAGATGATCATCGGGCTCGGCACCGGCGGCGGCTACGACCTGTGGGCGCGCATGGTGGCGCGCCATATCGGCACGCCACCTGCCGGGCAATCCGACCGTCATCTCGCAGAACATGGAAGGCGCCGGCAGCTTCCGTGCCGCCAGCTACATGGCGAGCCAAGCGCCGCGCGACGGCACGGTGATGGCGCTGATCGCGCGCGACGCGTCGCTCGGGCCGATCACCGGCAATCCCGGCGCGCAGTTCGATCCCGACAAGTTCTCCTGGCTCGGCACGACGACCACCGAGACCAATGTCTGCATCGCCTACAAGACCGCGTCCGTGAAGACGGTGCAGGACCTGCTGCATACGGGAATTGCTGGTGGGCGACAACGGCGCCGGCACCGGCACCGGCAACTATCCGAAGGCGCTCAATCAGCTCCTCGGGCTCAAGTTCAAGATCATCCGCGGCTACGGATCGTCCGCCGACGTGGTGCTGGCGATGGAGCGCGGCGAGGTCGAGGGCTATTGCGAGAGCCTCGAGAGCGTCTTCGGCAAGCGGCCGGACTGGATCTCCTCGCAAGACCGTCAACGTGCTGTTCCAGGGCGGCGTCAAGCCGAATCCCGACGCTCAAGGACGTGCCCTTCATCAACGACCTGGCGAAGACCGAGGACGACCGGCAGGCGATCGAGTTCCTCTATGCCGGGCAGGGGATCGGGCGGCCATTCTTCGCGCCGCCGGGGCTTGCGCCGGACGTCCATCGGATGATGCGCGTGGCCTTCGACGCCACCATGAAGGACCCGGAGTTCGTCGCCGAGGCCAAGCAGCGCAAGCTCACGCTGGCGCCCGAGAACGGCGAATACATGCAGCGATTGATCGAGCGGATCTACGCCACGCCGAAGCCGATCGTGGAGCGTGTCGCAGTGCTCATCAAATAGTACCGGCTCTATAGTTAAATCCACCCCTATTGAACAAAACCTGCCCTCGCGTCGGCGGGCGCCGTTGGCTATCCTCGCAGCGCTGTCGGAGAGGGATGATACGAGTGAATGCGTTTCTGAAGCCGCTGCACGGATGGCTGTGGAGCGAAAAGGCGGCAGCGGCCAGGCCGCTGACGACGAATGAGGTCCTGCGTGAGGAGGCCGAGGCGATCCACCATGCCGATCTCTCCGGCGTTCCTCCCGAGGACACTCTATCGATCCCTGAACACACTCAACTCGTCGGCGCTGTGCCTCTCCGGCGGCGGCATTCGCAGCGCTGCGTTTGCGCTCGGGGTCATCCAGGCGCTTGCTGCGCATCCGCGCAAGCAGAATGGCGATCCAGTCGACGAGCCGCAGGCGTCGCTGCTGGCGCAGTTCCACTATCTCTCGACCGTCTCCGGCGGCGGCTATATCGGCAGCTGGCTGTCGGCCTGGCTGGCGCGCGCGAATTTCCGCACGGTGTGGAGCAACGCTGGTCGGGCGTCCGGCCGGCGCCGGACACCGAGCCTGCGCCCATCGCGTGGCTGCGCTCCTACAGCAATTATCTCACTCCGCAGCTTGGGCTGATGTCCGCCGACACCTGGGCGATCGCCGCCGTCTATCTGCGCAACCTCGTGCTCAACTGGCTCGTCATCTTGCCCGTGCTGTGCGGCGGCATTCTGCTGCTGAAGCTCATGGTGGTCGTGCTGACCGGCTTCTCGTATATGAATCACGCGCTCCGCCCGCGCCTGATCCTCGTCGGGGTCGGCATTGTGTTCCTGCTGATCGCGCTGCGCTATGTGACGAGCACACCGTCCGTCGCGGCAGGGTGAGCAGCGCAGCGAGGTTCACAGCGGCAATGCCGACAAGCGTTTCATTATGAGAAGCCTGATCTGGTCGCTGCTTTCGGCGATCGTGCTCACGCAGTATCTCGGCATCATCGATGTTGGCGGATCGGTGCGTCAAAATCCTGGCCAGCCTGCCGGCCGGGCAGGTTATTTTTCTCGGTGCGGGCGCGCTCGCGGGCGCTGTCATCTATGCGCTGGGCTGGATTTTGGGCTGGCCGCGGCAGCGCGACCTGCTTGATTTCGCCTTGTGGTGCGTGGCGGGCTCGGTCTATGGCGCATTGGTCGCATTCGGCTTCTATCTCTACCTGCACGTTCCCGATGTTGCGCGCGACGTCCCGCCGACCGAGGTGCGCTCGCTCATCCGCATTCTCAACAGCCCGGTCATCTATCTGATCATCGGTGTGCCCTACATCCTGATCGTCGCAATGGGTCGCCGACATGGTCTTCGTCGGGCTCACCAGCTTTCAGAAGCAATTCAACGCCGAGCAGGAATGGCTCGGCCGCGCTGGCGGCTGGCTGCTGGTGACGGCCGTTGGCTGGAATGTCGCTGATCTTCCTGACGTTCGCGGGCTTCCTGGCCGGGGCGCTCGACGCACCGATTCAGTTACCTTCTTCGTCATCCTATTTCGTGGTGCCAATCTGCGCGCTCTGGGGCCTCGTGATCGCGCTGGTCGGCACGTTCAGCCTGACGCGCTTCAATTCGAGCCGCAGCGGCATCGTATCGATGCTGATGAACTTCTGCGCTCGCGGTCGCCGCTCCGCTGTTCGTCGGCGCGCTGATCTTCAGCCTGTCGATCGGGCTCGACTATCTGCTGCTGGATGGCCATCTGTTCGGGCCCGAATTTCAGGGACATGGCCGGACGCGCTGAAAGCGCGAACACCCTGACTATACGCTCTGGCATCGAGACGTTGGTGCGGCCTGGAGTTCGGCCTGTCGTTTGCGACGCTGCTCGCCTTGTTGCGTCGCGCTGCATCAACATCAACCGGTTCTCGCTGCACGCGCTTTACCGCAACCGTCTGATCCGCGCCTTTCTCGGTGCCTCGCGTGAGCGCACGCCCGATCCGTTCACCGGCCTCGATTCCGACGACGATCGCGCGCATGCATCAGCTGTGGGCGCCAAGCCGACGTCGAAGGGCCGTCTGGCCCGAGAGCGCGACGCCGATGACTGGCGGCCATTCCACGTCGTCAACCTGACGCTCAACATCGTGTCGTCGAAGCGGCTCGCCTGGCAGGAGCGCAAAGCCGCGCCCTTTACGGTGAGCCCGCTGCATTGCGGCACCGCGAGCAAATCCGAGCAGCTCGATCAAGGAAGCCGGCAACGCCGAGGCGCGCCAGGCCGGCGCCTATCGGCCGAGCCGAGATCTACGGCGACCGCGAGGGGATGTCGCTCGGCACCGCGATGGCGATCTCCGGGCGCCGCGGCCAATCCCAACATGGGCTACCACTCCTCGCCGTCGGTCGCGCTGCTGATGACGATGTTCAACGTGCGTCTCGGATGGTGGCTCGGCAATCCGGGACGCGAAGGCGACCAGACCTTCACGCACGAGGGACCGGCGATCGCGATCCTGCCGCTGTTGCAGGAGACATTCGGGCTCACCACCGACACGCGGAAATACGTCCACCTCTCCGATGGCGGGCACTTCGAGAATCTCGGTCTCTACGAGATGGTGCGGCGGCGCTGCCGCTTCATCGTGATCAGCGATGCCGGACGCGATCCGATCTATGCGTTCGAGGATCTGGGCAACGCGGTGCGCAAGATCGCGATCGATCTCGGCGTGCCGATCCAAGTTCCACAAGCTCGAGGCGCTCAAGCGGCGGCCGCAGTCGACGGCGAGCGACTATCACGCGATCGCCGACACGATTGCGACTATCACGCGATCGCGCGATATCGACTTACCAGGACGGCGGACGGCGATGGGCGTCGAGAACGGCTCTCATCCTCTACGTCAAGGCCGGCTACCACGGCACCGAGAGCGCCGGCGTGCGCAGCTATGCCATGGCCAATCTCGACTTTCCGCACCAGAGCACGGCCAATCAGTGGTTCACCGAGTCGCAGTTCGAGAGCTATCGCTCGCTCGGCTTCGAGATCATGGAGGACCTGCTCTATCGCGCGTCGAAAGGCGAGCAGTATGCCGCGCAGCCTAGTCTGCAGAACCTGCTCGGCAGCCTGCGCAATGCAACAGTTGCTGCGACCGGAACTGCTGAGCGCACTCCGCCCCGGCAGGCGCGACCGCTCCGACCCGAGCGCGAGGTGCAGCCAACTTAACGCGCGTGTTGTGCCCGCTCGGAGGCGAGGTCGAGGGTGTTCACAAGACCTTGGCTATGCCACCATGGCGCATCGATTGGCTGTCCGGAGGAACGCAATGGGAATTGAAGATCATCGATCCGAAAGAGATCGCGCTGCGCGAGAAGAAGCGCACGGTGGTGATGAACACCCGCAAGATGCACGCCTGGGTGCACTACTATCCCAACCCCGGCGACCATGACGAGCTGCATTGCCACAACGAAGACCAGGTCTTCACCTGCTTCGAAGGCGAGTGCACCATGCGGTTTCCGGACGGCGGCTCGGCCGTGCTCAAGCCCGGCATGGCCGCGCTGATCACCGGCGGCTCGTTCTATCAGCTCGAGAACACCGGCACGGGCCACATGATCCTGATGGGCCACCGCTCGGGCAATCAGGACAACGTGATGATCATCGACTACGTGACCCGCCAGGACATCCGCAAGACCGGCGGGCCCGAAGGTGCGCAACCGCGCTGCCGGCCGAGGAGAAGCACGCACAGCGGCGTAGCCCGCCACAATATCGATCGAGGGAGGATCGTCATGCCGACGCTGCGACGCACGTCTCGTCGCGTGTTTGCCGGGCTGCTGGCAGTGCGATCGGCGCGCCGCGCGTTCTCTGCGGAGCGGCCGATGCCGCCGCCTTCTATCAGGGCAAGCAGGTCCGCTTCTTCACCATGGGCAGCCCGGGCGGCGGCTACGACACCTATACGCGCACGGTCGGCGCGTTTCTGGAGAAGCAAGCTCGGCGCCAAGGTGATCGCCGACCAACGAGCCGGCCGCCGGCGGCATGATCGCGATGAACCGGACGATCAATGCGCCGCCGGACGGACTGACGCTGCTGCTCACCGGCGGCGAGGCGCCTGGTGACCGCGCAGCTCTATGGGCTCTCCGGCGTCAACTACGACGTGCGCAAGCAGGTGTGGCTCGCGCGCGTGTCGGGCGAGGACAAGGTCGCTGTGGTCGGGCCGCCGTCGTCGCATTCGGACGCTCGTGCCGACATGCCGAAGTCGGACAAGCCGGTGCTGTGGGCGGGGTCGGGCAAGGCCGACAACAATTCCGATTTCTCCGCCATCATGTGCTATGCGCTCGGCGCCAAGTGCAAGATCATCGTCGGTTACAAGGGCACCGGCGACATGAACCTCGCGATCCAGCGTGGCGAGGTCGACGGCCGCGTGATCTCCGACGAGGCGGCGGCGCTCTACGGGCCGGGCTCCGGGCATGCGCGTGATCACGACGCTTGCGCGCGCAACCGCTCGGAGAAGTTTCCCGAATGTGCCGACCATCTTCGAGGCGGCCAAGCTTTCGCCGAATGCGGCGCGGCTGCTCGACTGGCGCGCCAACATCGCGGGGCTCGGCCGCGTGATCCTCGTGACGCCCGGCACGCCGCCGGAGCGCGTCGAGCTGTTGCGCCGGGCGCTGGCCGACGTCCTGCGCGATCCGGCCTATATCGCGGAGATCAGGAAGCTCAATCTGGCGGCTGGCTTTGTCGGCGCGGACGAGGTGCGCGCCGCGGTCGAGAAGGCGATGACGACGCTCGACGAGAAGGGCCTCGCCGAGATGCGCGAGATCGCGCTCGAGCGCTATTATTGAGGTGCGTTCTGAAAATTCCGTTCGTCCCCGCGCAAGCGGGAACCAGGGCCACTAGTTGCGATCCTTCGATTTGTCGCACTGGGTCCCCGCTTGCGCGGGGACGAACGGTGGGACGCGGCAGTGTTGTGGAAAGTGCTTCTAGCGACTAAGCCCATATCTTTGCTGTAGCGTTGCGATCGTGCCATCCGCGACCAGCGCGTCGATCACGCCGGTGTCGACATGATCCTCGACCTTCTGGCTCTTGAGCGTCACGCCGAACGTCGGCAGGAGCGACAGCACGTTCTCTGACGCTTCCTTGGTCGGCAGCGCCGTAAGCGGCATCTGCGCCTTGAAGTCCGCATAGACAATGTCGAGGATCTTGGGATCTGCAATCTTGTAGTCGCGCGCGAGAATGGGCTTTGCCCAAGCCTCGTCGGTGAGCCCGCGATAGGCGCCTTCCAGCGTCGCCGCCATGAAACGCCCCAGCACGGCACGATTGGCGTCGAGCCAGCGTTTGTCGACCGAGAGGCCCGTGAACAGCCAGGGCGTCTTGGCGGCGAACAGGTCGACGAGCGGATAGTGTCCTTGCTCCTGCGCTTGCGTTGCGGCCGGCTCGTTCATGGCGGCGGCCGCGATCGCGCCCGATTTGATCGCGGCGAGCCGTTGCGGCGATCCGCCGGCCTCCTTGATGGTCACGTCGTTACGAGACAAGCCGAGCTGACGCAGCGCCAGCGAGGCGGCGCTGTCGCTTTCCGAGCCAAAGCTGCTCACGCCGATGGCTTTGCCCTTGAGATCGGCGGCGCTGCGCACCTTGGGGTCGGAGAAAAATACGAACCGCATCACGTTGCTCAGCGACGCGATCACGCGCAGGTCGCCGCCCTTGCCGTTGATGTCGGCGACGCCAGAGAGCCCGACATGCATCACCTGCAGCTCGCCAGTCGCCAGCGCACGTCCACCGCGGGTGCCGCCGCCGGCATCCACGATCGTCACCTTGAGGCCCTGCTTGACGTAGAAGCCGCCGGCCTCGGCGAGGTGCAGCGGCAGCGCCGTATTGACCAGCGCGGCAAGCCCGACCTTGATTTCGGCCGGTTGCTGGGCGTTCGCAGGAGCCGCAGCGAGCATCAACGCGACGACGGATAGAGCCGCGCGGCCGAGCCGCGGGCCATTCTGGACAATGCACATGAATTCCTCCGCAATGTTGTCCGGTCCTGCAGTCAGCGCCCGAAAATCTCGCGCGCCCGCTGCAGCACCGTCTCCGGCACGTTGAGCGTCTGCTGCACGGCCTTGAGCACCTCGTCGCCGGTGCCGATGTCAAGCTCAGCATTGATCTTCTTGGCGTCGGCCACGAATTCGGGGTCCTTCGTCATTGCGATGAAGCTATCGCGCAAAGTCTTGACCGTGGCGGCAGGCGTTCCCGGGGGTGTGAAGAAGGCGCGCCCGATCGGCCCAGTGTTGGCGTAAAGGCTCAGAAGCTGCCGCCCTTCGGTCGTGTCGCCGAGTTCGCCAAGTGCCGGCACATCAGGCAGATCGGGCCCGCGCGTCGGGAGGTGCTGCACGATGACCCTCACTTTGTTCTCGCGCAGCCACTGCGCCTTGGCGGTCTTCACCGTCGTCCAGTTGACCGTCGCGCCCTCGACCTCGCCGCGCTCCATCGCCAGCATGGACTCGTTCGCCGCCGGATAACCGCGCACGATCTTGAACTTGGTGCCGAGCACGGCATTGAACAGCGTCGGAATGATCTCGGCGAGATTGCCCGGCCCGGTGCCGGCCATCGTCGCCTCGTAACGCTTGGCGTCCTCGATCGTTTGCACTTTCGAGGTGTGCCACATGATATGAACGGCGTTGCTGGCGGCGACTCTGCCGACCCAGATGAGCTTCGCCGCATCGTATTGCACAGCAACGTTCTTGAGCGCCTGCTCGATGGCGAGCGACTCGCTGACGATGCCGAGCGCAGTGCCGTTCTTCGGCGCCACATTGGCGATGTAGTTCGCGGCGCGCAGCGTTCCGGCGCCCGGCATGTTTTCAGGAATCACGATAGGATGGCCTGGCAGGTGGCGGCCGAGATGGCGCGCGACGAGCCGGCCCATCAGGTCATAGGTCCCGCCCGCCGTATTGCCGATGTAGATGGTGACAGTCTTGCCGGCAAAGTCCGCGTCCTGGGCACTTGCCGGTACTGCGGCCGCGATCGCTAGGGGCGCGAGCGTGGTCGCGAGAGTGATTGTAAATTGGGTCATTCTGGTCCTCTCGGAGGCGCCGTCACCATGTCTCCGTTCCGGCATGGTGGCAGATCGGGCAACCATAGAAAACCTCTTAAGTCGCGCGACCTGACGCCGCGCCGGCCTATTGCGCCCGCGGCGGTTTGCGGCTCAATAGGGATACAATTCACAAGGTGCCCGCAACCGGGCGGCGAGGAGACGGGGAGACGAGGATGTTCGGCAAGCTTAACCATCTGGCCATCACCACCGACCATTACGCGACGCTCGGCATGTTCTATCGCGCCGTGTTCGGCATGACGGTGTCGGGCGACACGTCGCGCGAAATGTCGGCGATCTCGGTTGGCGACGGCTACACCGGCATGACCTTGATCCCCCGCCGCGGCGGCCGCAAGGCCGGCCTCGATCATTTCGGCATCGAGGTCGAGGACCTCGACAAGGTGCGCGAGAAGGTAGCGAAGAAATACCCCGACATCGAGATCGTGAAGCGGCCCGGCAACCGCCCGTTCGCGAGCTACAGCGCGCACGATCCGGCCGGCAACTATTACGACCTGTCGCAGCAGGGCCACGAGAACCGCGCCGAGGTCTATGCCAAGGGCGAGTGGAAGCAGGACACCTCGATCAGCCACTTTGCGCTCCGGGTGCGCGAGGCCGAGCGCATCGCCGACTTCTATTGCGATGTGTATGAGCTCGAGCGCCGCAACATCCAGAGCGAGGAGGGCGGCTATTTCCTCACCGACGGCCGCGTCACGCTTGGCGATCCTGCCGTGGAAGATCTCCGCCTTCAACGGCGCCGGCATCGAGCAGCCGGCGATGGACCACATCGGCTTCCGGGTCAAAAGCCTCGACGCGTTCAAGAAGAACCTGGCGGAGGTCGAGCGGCAGAACCTGCAGCTGCGCGCCAAGCCGATCGATTTCGATTCCGAAGGCGTGGCGCGGCTCAAGCTCCTGGCCAAATGCCCGCTCGGGACCTTCCACCTGGCCGATCCCGACGGCACGCTGATCGATGTGGCGGAAGAGCCGTGAGTTGATCTCCGTGGACTCGCGATCAGTCGTTCCCGCTGGTCGTTGCCGGCGCACAAGTACTTCCAAAGAAACACTGATGCACTATCTCCGTTGGTTTTGTTTTGCCAAGTAGGTTTCGTTGCTCAGTTGGTTTCGTTTCGCCAACCGCATATTCCTTTCGTCCCCGCGGAAGCGGGGACCCAGGCTTTGAAACGATTGAGTGCTTGGCCCCTAGGTCCCCGCTTCCGCGGGGCGAAAGGAAAATGTTGCTTGGCATGACAAATAACCTGCAATTCGTAGTCTCGGATCGGAACGAATTGCACATAGAGTGAAGCAGGTCCGGCGTCAATGTCTATTTCACCGATGGCGAATAGATGCCGGTCACGCCCGGCATTGCCGTGGCAATGCAACATGCCATGGCAATGCAAATGGCACGCAGCTCGAAAACCTCATTGGCCGGCGCGCTTCAAATGATTCAAATTCAAACTCTTGAGTTGTTTTTTCGCAGTCTGTTCGGCGGAGTCGGGAGGCTCGGCCAACCATCGGCATAATTTCATCAATATCCAACCAGCGCATCCAATCAGGCTACAAAACAGGACGAGCATCCATCCGAAGGTCACGAAGTACAAAAGGGGAGTCATGAATGGCTGCTCCCCGTGCTTGCTCCTCGAACACGATCAACCAATGCCAGCGGGTCAGTCGGTGGCGCATCGCCGCGCCAGGCCACATGGCCGTCGGGTCGCACCAGTACGAGGCGGCGCTCGTAGAGCAGGCCGATCGCCGGGTTGCCGACGGTCTCGACCGACAATGGAATAGCGCGCGCTTGCGAATGCGTGTGCGATCGCGGACACGTCCGGCGCGCTGTCGCCGAAGCGCACGAGCGTGAAGCCGCGACCATAGAGGTCGATGATCGAGCGGCCGTCGTTAAGCCAGGCGTGCGGCGCGCGGCTGCCGGTCACCGCGTTGGGGTGATAGTCCTCGATTGAGGCATGCGGGCGCGGCGTCCGCTTCGTTCCAGCAGATCGGGGAGGGGTCGTAGCGATAGCCGAGCGCAAGACCGTCGGTGATGAACTTGCGGGTCATGCTCGCCGACGATGGCATCGCCCATCTTGCGGCGTGCGCGTTCGCCCTCGGCAGTATCCTGAAAGATCTCCGGCGGCGGCTCGCGCTCGCGGTCGCCCTGCGTGGCTCACATCGGCGTGGCCGATGTTGCGGCGCCCGACCGGCTGGCGCTCGATCTCGTAGCTGTCGAGCAGAGCCGCGGCCGCCCCAGCCGGCGAGCGTGGCGGCAAGCTTCCAGCCGAGATCGACCGCATCGCCGAAGCCCGGTGTTGAGGCCAAGCCCGGAGGAGGGATGATTGAGGTGGGCGGCATCGCCGGCGAAGAAGATGCGGCCGTTGCGATAGGTGTCGGACACGACGTTGCGCGCGACCCAGCGACGGATCGAGATGATCTCGTGCGGCACGCTGCTTGCCGACGACCTCGTTGAACATGCCGCTCGGCATCGACCTTGTCGGGCGCGTCGTAGAACTCCTTGCCGCGCACGCCGAAGCGGTAGAGCTCGCGGCCGTCGAGCATGACCAGATTGCGCCACAGCCCTTCGGGCTCGACGAAGTTGATCAGCGCGGCCTTGCCCATGGCGTGATGCTTCCACAGCTCCGGCGCCTTCACGAAGATGCTCAGGAAATGGCCGATATAGGGCGAGCCGCTCATGGTCATGCCGAGCTGGCGGCGGATCGCGCTGTGGCCGCCGCTGCAGTCGATGACATAGTGGGCGACGATCCGGCGCCGCTCGTCGCGCGCAAGATCGTGCACGGTCGCGATCGACGTGATCGGCCGTCGTCGGGTCAGCTCCTCGAAGCGCCAGCGATAGCGCAGATCGACGCTCTTAAAGCTCGTGGCGAGATCGCGCAGGATCGGGTCGAGCCAGATCTGGTTGCAGCGCTGCGCCCGCTCCGGGCTGGTGGTGCGTCGGCGCCGCGGCCGCCGTGGTGCGGCCGCTCGATGCGCGCGATCTCGAAGCCCGTCGAGCGTCGTGCAATAGAGCGCGGTGTGCGGAAAGTCCTCGGGCGCCGAGCGCGTTGCGCACCGCGTCGGCCACGCCCCAGCGGCGCATGAACTCCATCGAGCGGGCATTGATCGCGGTGGCGCGCGGATGATCGGCCGGGCCTTCGCCCTGCTCGATCGACCAGGCAGGGCGCGCCGCGCCAGCCGAGATCGGCCGCGAGCGCGAGCCCGACCGGGCCGGCGCCGACGATCAGGATCGGCGTTTCGATCGTGTGGGAATTATCTGGACATTCTGCAATTTACCCGCGGTATTCTCGTTGCGCCGGCGCTTCAATTGCAGATTTCCGGCGGCAGGCAATTGCGCGGGCTGCGCCGGTTAGCGCGCGGGCGGAGCCGCCTGCGGCTCGATCGCGGCTTTGGCCTTGGCGACGATCTCGGCCGGCGCATTGATGGTCGCAAACACGATCTGGGTCACCGCATCGGCCTGCATCGGCTTCATGTCGAGGCCGAGCTGCCTGCGCCTCGGCGAGGAAACGCCTCGTCCTTCATGGTGGCGTCGAAGGCGCTGCGCAGCGCGGCGACGCGCTCGGCGCGGCACATCCGGCGTGGTGAAGAACGGCCGGCCGAGCGAGGGCGGCGAGGAGATCAGCGCCAGTACCTGACGCTGCTCGGCGTTCTTGCGCCAGTTCGTGCATCAGCGGCACGTCGGGATAGTCCTTCTCGCGCTCGGTGCCGACCTGGACCAGCGCGAATGATCTTCTTGTCGCGGAACCAGTCGGCGTGCTCCTGCAGCATGCCGGCGAGGCTCGCGCCGGCGCGCGCCTGCACCTCGCCGCGCTCCATGGCGAGATCGAGCGTCGGCGCTGCTGGCATAGCCCATGACGATCTTGAACTTGGTGCCGAGCACCATGTTCATGGCGTTGGGATAGATGAAGGTGCCGGAGCCGACGCCGGTCGCGCCGGTGATCAGCTCGCGCTGCATCACGTCGTCCATGGTCTTGAAGCCGGACGGTGTGCCAGGCCCAGGTGAACAGGTTGCTGCCGCCGGTCGAGCCCAGCCAGTTGAACTTGCGGGCGTCGAAGCGCACGCCGCGGCCGTCGAGCACCTGATGCAGCGGGATGATGTTGTTGACGGTGGCGATGAAGGTGCCGTCCTTCGGCGCCTGCGTGTACATGAAGTTGGTGGCGAGCACATGGCCGCCGCCCGGCATGTTGCGCACGATCATGGTCGGCCGGCCGGGAACGTATCGCGGCATGTGCTTGGCGAGCGCGCGCGCGGTGAGGTCGAACGGGCCGCCGACGCCGGTCGAGGTCACGATGGTGACGGTCTTGCCCTTGTAGAAATCCTCGATCGGGTCGGCCTGCGCGCCGGTGGCGCAAAGGAGCGCTGCGAGCACTGGAATAATTCGATAGCGAGCGTATGACGGCGACGCGTCGGGCATGCGTTGGCCTCGATTGCTGGCGATCCTTGGGTCCTTGACGCACTGCAGGCGACGCAGTGCGCTGGCATCATAGCACACGGCGCGGCTGTGCCGTGATTGCAATAGGTCGCAGACATCGTTGGGCGTTACGCGAGTGCTGGCTGGGGTTGGGCACGAACAGTGCCACAGCGTTCCCTCCCCCTTGTGGGGGAGGGACAGGGAGAGGGGTGGCGACAATCACAGAGTGCGATGGGCTCCTTAGCGCCGACTCGCGAAGACAAGGGCAGCCTGGCCTCAGTGAGACAGAAATGCAGTGCTCGTTGCTACCCCTCTCCCTGTCCCTCCCCCACAAGGGGGAGGGAACGCTGTGGCACCGCTCTTCGCATCTCCAGCACTGCGTTCGTGGCCACGTCCAAACTCGCCAGCTTCAGCTTCCCGCCGTCATCTGGTGCTTCCATAGCGACCAGGAGCGCGGAACGTTGCGGCCGCCGCTGGACTTTTCCGATTCCTCGTGCGATCAGGAACTCGACCTCGCCGCCAGCGGCGAGCGCGTGCGCCTGCATCTGCACGACGGCGTTGTCCATCGAGTAGACGGCGCGAAACACCGTTTCCTGGATCGACTTGCCGACCATGGTGGCGCCGTGGCCGCGCATCAGGACGACGTTCTTGTCGCCGAGCGTCTCGGCGAGCGCCTTGCCGAGCGGGGCGGTGCGGACCAGCATGTCGGTCATGCCGCCGGCCTCGCGGATCTCGAAGATCGGCACGCCGCAGCCGAGGAAGCCGCACATGTGAGACATCGGGCGCAGCTTCGCGCCCTTGGCGGTGCCGAACGGAATGAGCGGACGGGCATGGCAATGCACGACCGAGATGACGTCGGGGCGCATCTTGTAGATCTCGCCGTGGATGAAGCGCTCGCTGTATCTGCGGCATGTCGGTGTGAGTGAGCGGGTTTGCTCTCATGTCGAAGGTGACGATGTCCTTCGCCGTCACCATGCCGGGCGGCAGGTGGCGCGACATGAGATAGCGGTTCTGCGGATCGCGGATCGTCGCGCACGCTGATGTGGCCGAACGCATCGACGACGTTGAAGTGGAACAGGATCTTGTTGGCGAGCACGAGGTCGTCGAGCAGGATCCTTGGGCGGTTTGGCAGAGCGAGTCTTTGCAGAAGTCTTCACCGACGTCTTTGCAGCAGTCTTCACAGAATTCTTGGCAGCCACTGTCATCAGTCCTTCTTGAGAGAGTGTGGAGGGAAGGGATCGATCTCAGCGCTGCGGGCGCAGGCGCTGGATCTGCATCTGGGCGAGGAACGGCACCAGCGGATGGGCGCCCATCTTCACGATCGTCGGCATGTCGAGCTTGATCAGCGCCTCGCGCTGGTCGGCCGAGAGCTTGAACTGGTCCGCATAGGCGGCTGCGTCAGCGACGTACTGGGCGCGCTTGTCGGCATCGTGCGCGAGTGCCGTGCAGCGCGGACGGTCAGCTCGACCAGCTCCGGCTTGATCGAGGGATAGTGCGCGGCGTGATCGCCGGGCTGCGACGTCGATCCAGCCGAGCGAAGCGTAGTTGTGATGCCAGCTCGGATCCATCGAGACGACGTCGGGCTTGCGCTCGCCGAGCGCGCCGGCCGCGCAGGCCCAGCAGCGCAGCTCGATATTGCCGGTGTCGTCGAGCTCGGCCTCGTCGAACGCCGATCAGCGACTTCAGATTGCCGGTCGCGAGCTTGTTCGAGCACGCGCTTGTCCCAGGTCAGCTCCGGATTGGAATAGCGGTCGGTGCCGGGGAAATGCGACATGCCGCCGCTCGACGAGGATCACGGTCCTGAGTCCCATCGCGGTGACGGTGCGCGCCACCGCCTGACCGAAGGCATAGCAGCGCTCCATGGTCGGCTGCGGCGGCAGGTAGGCGTTGACGTAGATCGGCAGCACCGGCCCGGTGTGGCCGAGGTGAGTGAGCGGAATGCCGATCGCGTAGTCGATCTTGGCGGTCGAGGTGAAGGCCGGGTCGAAATTCTGCCGGTAGAGCTGGCGCACCAGCTCGAAGCCGATCTCGCTCGGGACCTGCCAGTGGAACTTGCGGCCGGCGAACTCGCCGGTCGCCTCGCCGCCGACATGCACCGTGAAGGGCGGGGCGGCGGTGTGAAAGAACTGCTCGGCATGGTCGTTGGAGAAGATGATCCAGAGGTCGGGCTTGAGCGCGCGCAGCCGCTCGCCGATGTCGGCCGCGACCTCCCGCACGTGCTCGACGATCGCCTTGTCCTCGGTCTCGGGCATGGTGAAGAACTGCGGGCGCATGCGGCAGCATGGCGCCGCCGACGACGGTCGAGATCATCAATCCTCTCCTTGGTCGTCTGAAAAGTATCGCCCTCGGGCCGGGACAACAAGCAGCGCCCGGCCCGAAGATCGCGTGTTGGGCCGCAGTTATGACGGTTGTCCGACTGTCCAGCCCGGCTAGATAGTCCGCTACGGCTTGGCAGTCCGGGTTGTTGGTGACCTCGATCGCGACCTTGGCCCAGCCCGCGGGCGTGTTGTTGTGCTCGGGGTCGCGCGCTGTGATGTCCGCTCCGGCCTCGACCAGGAGCCTCACCATGCGCAGGTCGCCATTCCAGGCAGCGGAATGCAGCGCCGTATGGCGCGATCCCCAGTCGGCGCGCGCATTCGCATTGGCGCCTTGCGCCAGCAGCCACTCGACCAGGTCGTAATGACTGAAGTCGACCGCGCCCATCATGACCGCATCTAACTTGGCAATGTCGGGCTTGGCCGCGATGAGCGCCGCGAGCGTGTCCTTGTCGCCCATACGGGCGTATTCCTGTGGCTCGGCCGCTATTCCGCGTTTCAACATGTGCTCAACCAAAGGTCGGCCGCGCTCACCCAGGCGGCTCATGGCCTGGATCGGGGTGGTGTCCCACCTGTCTCTACGGTCGTGCGCCGCGCCCAACTCCAGCAAGCGGTCGATCGCGAACGGCGTGCGTGCGAATGCGAGGATCGAGCCGCTGTTGGGCTCGATCGTCGGCAGCGCGGATTTGCCGGGACGCAGGAGCTTCTCGACCAACGCATCGTCTTCCAGCATCAACGCTTCGACCAGGCCAATGGTCGCACCGCGATCGAGCAGCACGCGGCGCATCTCCGGCTGATCCCGATGAACGGTCAACATCAGCGGCGACCAGTGTTCGTTATGCTCATTGCTGCCACTGACGTCCGCGCCGGCTGCGATGAGAAGGTCGAACATGTCGCGACGTTTTGTGTCGATCGACACATGCAGCGGCTGCGGCCGGCCGCCCCAAAACGGATGCGGGCCGACGGCGTTGACAAGCTCAGGGGTGGCAGTGAGCATCGCGCGCACTGTGTCCATCTGGCCGGTGCCGACGGCGCGCAGCAATGCGGCGATTGCCTGCTCGCCGGACGATGCGAGCGCCTGCAGACGATCGACCTCGGCCTTGAGGGCACGCCAGCTCCGAAATCCGTATTCGCGCGCGAGCGCGAGCTGGGCGCCGGCAAGCCTGGCGTCGGGATTGGTCTTGCGAAGCTCGTGGAGCTGTTGCTTGGCGGTCTTCCGCAGCCAATCAAGGTTCGGCCGCGCTGGGAGCGCTTGCGACATGGAACACCTTCCTTCGTAGGCGCCCGTGTCCGCGCTGGCGGGCTGAAAGAAGGCAATGGCAATCAAAAGCCCACAGGCAGGTTCAACCCTTCTCGCGGACCGAAGGTTGCCTGTACAACCGGGCCCAAGGCTACTCCCGGGCCGTTGGTCGCGTCAACGATGGGCGGGGATTGCCTTCACGGGCTGTCGGCAAGTACGCTTCGGCTCCGTCCAGCGCGAGCCCCCCCGCCTCGCTCGCTACCAGCCCCACAGGAGGTTCCATGGTCGAGGTGCCCATCACGATTGCATGCGGCAACTACGACCGCACGGCCGCGATTAGGGACGGGCGCGTGAAGGTCGACGGCTGCGCGGTCACCTATCTGCCGCTCTATCCGGAGGAGATCTTCCACCGCGCCTTCAAGTTCGATGAGTTCGACGTGTCGGAGCTCTCGTTCTCGAGCTATCTGCGCACGACCGCGGCCGGAACCTCGCCCTATATCGGCATTCCGGCGTTCGTCTCGCGCATCTTCCGCCACTCCGGCATCTATATTCGCACCGACGCCGGCATCCGCACGCCCGAGGATCTGCGCGGCAAGCGCATTGGTCTGCCGGAATATCAGATCACGGCCGTGGTCTGGATGCGCGGCATGCTGCAGCATGAATACGGCGTCAAGCCCAACGAGATCCATTGGCGCAACGGCGGCCAGGAGGAGCCCGGCCGCGGCGAGCGCACGCCGCTCAAGTCGATACCGGGCCTCGACCTCAAGCCGCTCGAGCCCGGGGAGACGCTGGTCGACATGCTGCGCAATGGCGAGCTCGATGCCTTGTTCACGGCGCGCGCGCCGTCATCGTTTCTCAAAGGTGAGCCGCACATCGCGCGTCTGTTTCCGAACACACGCGCGGCCGAGCAGGCCTATTACAAGAAGACCGGCCTGTTTCCGATCATGCATCTCATCGGCATCAAGAAGACGCTGGTCGAGCGCTATCCGTGGCTCGCCACCAGCGTCTACAAAGCGTTCTTGGAAGCGAAGGCGCGGGCGATGATCGATCTCTGCGACGTCAACGCCCTGATGGTGACCTTGCCCTGGCTCGAAGCCGAGACCAAGGAGACCATGGCGGTGATGGGCCCCGACTTCTGGAAATACGGCGCGCACGAGAATATGCCCGAGATCGAGGCGCTGACGCAGTATGCCTTCGAGCAGGGTTTGATCGAAAGGAAGCCTGCGGTTGAGGAACTGTTCGCCCGTCCGACCTTCGAGATGGCGAAGGTGTGAATTGCTCACCTTACATTGAGCTTGCCCGTACCGGCGGCGTCGGCGACCGGTGCGCATTCGCCGTCCGGTTTCGCTTCTGCAAGGCATGCCGATTGGCAGCTAGTTGCGCGACGAGTGATCACCGGTCATCCGGCGCGTGATCTCCTGCTGTACCGCCTCCGGCTGCTCGGCCACCGCGCGCGTCAGCGCCCGAAGGTGGTGCCGCGCGTCATGGAGCTGATCGATCAAAGACAGAATGACCGGCAGGCTCGCGTGGTCGAGGCCCATGCGGTAGTGCAGGTCGCACGCCAGCGCCACGCGCGACTCATCGACCCGATCGAACAGGTAGCCCTCCTCGTCTCGGTGCGGTGCGATGACCCCCTCCTCGATCCAGGTCAGCAGCACCTGCCGCTCCAGATACGTGAATTGTGCGATGAGTTCGGTTTCTCGGATCATGTCAGAGCTGCGCCCTTCCTGCGCGGGTTCTGCGGGTGTGTCTTCTCCCATTCGGCCATGAACTGGGCCAGCGCTTCGTCGGCGCCCTCCGGGGGGACGATGTGAATCTCGACCAGCTGATCGCCGCGTCCGCCCGCCTTGCCGCGCGACACGCCCTTGCCGCGCAGCCGCAGCTTCGTGCCCTCCTTGGCACCCTTCGGCACCTTGACGTCGACCGGTCCGTCAACTGTCTCGACGCGCACGCTCGCGCCGTTCAGCGCCTCGCCGAGCGACACCGGTAGCGTGCTCAGAATGTCATGTCCCTCGCGCTTGAAGCCGGAGTGCGGCCGAACCGAGATCTCGACGTAGGCGTCCCCCGGCTTGCCGTCGGAGCCCGGCAATCCCTGCCCCTTGAGGCGGAGCACCTGACCGTCGTCGATCCCGGCCGGTATCGTGATGTCGAGCGTCTTGCCGTCCGGCATCGCCACCATCTTGTGCGTGCCGTTCACCGCATCGAGAAAATCGATCTCGAGCGTATAGCGAACGTCCTGCGGCGGCATGCGGAAGTTGCCGCCTTCGCCGCGTCCACGGAAGAGATCGGCGAAGATGTCGTAGTCGAAATCGCGCGCGCCGTTTCCGCTGCCCCGGCCGACGCTCCGCGCCGGCTGTAGCGCATGTTCGGATCGGCCTCGGCATACTCGCGATAGAAGTGCCGCTCCGGCTGACGCTCGGCACCCGTCTCGTCGATCTCGCCGGCGTCGTAGCGCTTGCGCTTGTCCGCATCGCCGACGATGTCGTAGGCAGCATTGATCTCCTTGAAGCGCTTTTCCGCCTCCGGCTTGCCCGGATTGAGATCGGGATGCGTCTCCTTGGCGGCCTTGCGGTAGGCCTTGCGGATGTCGTCCTGGCTGGCGTTGGGTGCCACGCCCAACGTCTCGTAGGGATTGGCCATGCGTCTCACGTTTGAGTTCAGGTGCGGCGCGGTTGCGCGCGGAACAGCGAGGCCAGACTACGCCACCCTGCTCTTTTGCATCAACGACCCAGCGACGCGGCTCAACTCCTGGTCCGGCGGGCAAGGCTGCCAGCTGACGAACGTCGCTTCATGGCCTTGAGCGGCGGCTTGACGCGCCTTGGACGCGGCGCGACACTTTGCCAAAGCAACACAATACGCCGGCTCAAGGTGGTGGGCCGGCGTCAATACAGGGGGAGTAGACTGTGCCGAAACGCCGTGAGGATAAGCCTGCCGTTGGCCGCCGCAATTTTCTGAAAGGGCGCGGGTCTCGTCGGCGCTGCCGCGCTGACGCCGGCGGCCGCTACAGGCGCAGGCAGTCGCGCCCAAGGCCAATCTGAAGGCGGCGCCACCGGGCCCCCTGCAGCTCGCGGCCGACACTCAGCCGCCGACGCGGGAGTCAGTGACACAGGCGTCGAGCGGCGGCGACTTCATGGTCGACGTCTTCAAGTCGCTCGACATCGACTATCTGGCGATGAACTGCGCCTCGAGCTTCCGCGGCCTGCATGAGGCAGTCATCAACTACGCCAAGAACTCAAAGCCCGAGATCCTCACCTGTCCGCACGAGGAGATCGCGGTGCATATGGGACAGGGCTACGCCAAGATCGAGGGCAAGCCGCTCGCGATGATCTGCCATGGCGTGGTCGGCCTGCAGCACGCCACCATGGCGATGTACAACGCCTGGTGCGACCGCGTGCCGGTGATCGTGTTCGGCGGCAATATCGTGGAGGCCGACAAGCGCGCGCCCGGCGCCGAATGGGTGCACTCCGCGATCGATCCCGGCGCGATCGTGCGCGACTTCGTCAAGTGGGACGATCAGCCGGCCTCGCTGCAGCATTTCGCCGAATCGATGGTGCGCGCCTACAAGATCGCAACGACGCCGCCGATGGGGCCGGTGTTCATCTCGCTCGACGCCGAGCTGCAGGAAAATCCGATTCGTGACGCCGAAACGTTGCGCATTCCCAAGGTCGCCAGGGTGATCCCGCCGCAGGCCGATTCCGGCGCGATCGCGGAGCTGGCGAAGAATGCTGGTGGCGGCCGAGAACCCGGTTCTTCTCTGTCGATCGGCTCGCCCGCACGCCGGCCGGCATGGCGCGGCTCATCGAGCTTGCCGAAACGCTGCAATGCGCGGTGGTCGACAATGCCGGGCGGATGAACTTTCCCTCGCGCCATCCGCTCAACCAGACCGGTCGCCGGGGCGCTGTCATCAGCCAGGCCGATGTCGTGCTCGCCATCGAGGTGAACGAGCTCTGGGGCTCGCTCAACAACTTCAACGACCGCATCGTTCGGACCAGCCGGCCGATCACCAAGAAAGACGCCAAGATCATCACGCTCGGCACGCGCGACCTTTACCTGAAGTCCAACTACCAGGACTTCGGCGCGTCACCAGGATGTCGATATGGCAATCGCGGGTGACGGCGAGGCGTCGCTGCCGGCTCTGATCGAGGAGGTGAAGCGCCTCGTCGATGGCGGCCGCAAGTCCGCCTTCGAGGCGCGCGGCAAGAAGCCTCGCGACGGCGCGGCTCGCCATGATCGAGCAGGCGAAGGCGGACGCCACCATGGGCTGGGATGCAAGCCCGATCACGACCGCGCGCATGTGCGCGGAGGTGTGGGCGCAGATCAAGGACGAGGACTGGTCGCTGGTCGGCAACGGCATCCGCATCACCTGGCCGCACCGGCTGTGGAACTTCGACAAGTCCTACCAGTGGAACGGCGGCTCGGGCGGTGCCGGCATCGGCTACACCGCGCCGGCCTCGCTCGGTGCGGCGCTCGCCAACAAGCGGCATGGCCGCCTCACGCTCAACTTCAACGGCGACGGCGATCTCATGTTCGTGCCGTCGACGCTGTGGACGGCGGCGCATCACAAGATCCCGATGCTCTATATCGTGCACAACAACCGCGCCTATCATCAGGAGGTCATGTACCTGCAGGCGATGGCCAACCGTCGCGGCCGCGGCATCAGCGATGTCGACCATCGGCACCACCATCACCAATCCGAACGTCGATTACGCCACGGTGGCGCGCGGCTTCGGCGTCCATGGCGAGGGGCCGATCACCGATCCGAAGGATCTCGCGCCCGCGCTCAAGCGCGCGATCGCGGTGGTCAAGCGCGGCGAGCCCGCGCTGATCGACGTCGTCACCGATCCGCGCTGAGGAGTTGCGTCATGCTTCGTGCTCTCTTGCTTGCTTCAGCGCTCATTGGTGGAGCGCTCATCAACGGCTTCGACATGGCGGCGCGTGCGCAGGACGCGCCGCAAGGCGACGCCACTGCCGGAAAGCAGCTCTATCTCTCGACCGGCTGCTTCTACTGCCATGGCCGCGTCGGGCAAGGTGGCGCCTACAACCGGGAGGCGCCCTCACTCGCCAAGACCATCGTGCCTTACCTTGGCTTCAAGCAGCAGCTGCGCAATCCGTCGGGCGACATGCCGGCTTATGCCGAGGCGGTGATGAGCGAGAAGGATCTCGCCGACATCTTCGCGTTCCTGCAGGTGCTGCCGGGGCGGCGCGACGTGAAGGATTTCACGATCCTCAACGATTGAAGGCCGTGACATCAGGTCACGGGCTTGCGTCGGTCACACTTTAGAGAGCTTGCAAACTAACGTAGGCAAGGCATTGCCGCCTGGGCTATGTTTCGGCATGGCCTGGGGGCGGGCCGCGTCCCTGGGTCTCCAATCAAAACCCGTTCGATGGATCGGGAGGAGGCTCTATGCCGAAGCTCAATATCAATGGCGCTACGCGTGACGTCGAGGTGGAGGCCGATACGCCTCTGCTCTGGGTCATTCGTGAGCAGGTTGGTCTCACTGGCACCAAGTATGGCTGCGGCGTGGCGCAATGCGGCGCCTGCTCGGTCCATATCAACGGCGAGGTGATGCGCTCGTGCTCGCTTCGCGTCGGCGACGTGAAGCCGACCGACCAGATCGTCACCATCGAAGGCCTGTCCGGCGACAGCTCCCACCCGGTGCAGAAAGCCTGGTTGGCGCTTGACGTGCCGCAGTGCGGCTATTGCCAGTCGGGCCAGATCATGGCCGCGGCGGCGCTGCTCAAGAAGAATCCCAAGCCGAGTGACGCCGACATCGATGCCGCGATGACCAACATCTGTCGCTGCGGCACCTATCAGCGCATCCGTGCGGCCGTGCACATGGCCGCCACCAACCGCGCCTAGGGAGATCCGCCATGACAAAAAAGATCAGCGGCAAGTCCGCGAAGGTTTCGGCCGCTAATGTTACGCGTCGCACGTTCATTGTCGCCTCGGCTGCGGCCGGCGGCGGACTGGCGCTCGGGCTTCAATGCGCCGTTCGGTATTGATGCGGCGAATGCGCAGGAGGGCGGGGCCGAGGTCAACGCCTGGGTCGTGATCAAGCCCGACGACACCACCGTCATCCGCATCGCGCGCTCCGAGATGGGGCAGGGCACGCTCACCGGTCTCGCCCAGCTCGTCGTCGAAGAGCTCGAATGCGACTGGAATAAGATTGCGGTCGATCGCATCACGCCCGGTCAGAACCTCGCGCGCAAGCGCGTGTGGGGCGACATGTCGACCGGCGGCAGCCGCGGCATCCGCACCTCCGAGGATTATGTCCGCCGCGCGGGTGCGGCGGCGCGCATCATGCTGCTGCAGGCGGCGGCCAACGAGTGGAAGGTGCCGGTCGGCGAGCTGACGGTGCGCAACGGCGTGATCAGCCACGCGGCCTCGAACCGGACCACCAGCTACGGCAAGGTCGCGGCCGCGGCCGCCAAGCTCGAGGCGCCGGATCCCAAGAGCATCAAGCTCAAGGACCCGAGGAGCTGGACGATCGCCGGCAAGCCGGTGAAGCGGCTCGACACTGCCGACAAGCTCAACGGCAGCAAGGTCTACGCCATCGACGTCAATCTGCCCGGCATGCTGTGCGCGGCGATCAAGGATTGCCCGGTCTATGGCGGCAAGCTCAAGAGCTATGACGAGTCGAAAATCGCCGGCCGCCCGGGCGTGAAGAAGGTCGTGACGCGTGAAGGACACGGCCGTCGCGGTCGTCGCCGACACCTGGTGGCGCGCGAAGTCCGCGCTCGACGCGCTGCCGATCGAGTGGGACGAAGGCGCAGGGCGCGACTGCCTCGAGCGCGACGATCGCTGCGCACCTCAAGGAAGGCCTCACCGCCACGGCCACCAATGGCGAGATCACGAAAGGTGACGCCAAGGCCGCGATTGCCGGCGCCGCCAAGAAGGTCGAGGCGGTGTACTCGACGCCGTTCCTGGCGCATGCCTGCATGGAGCCGATGAACGCCACCGTGCGGATCTCGCCCGACAAGGCGGAAGTGTGGGTGCCGAGCCAGAACTTCGAGGCGTCGCTCGCTTCGCTCTCGGAGACCTCAGGCGTGCCGATCGAGAAGTGCGAGGCCCATCGCGTCGACCTCGGCGGCGGCTTCGGCCGGCGTGGCGGCACGCAGGACTACGTGCAGCAGGCTGCCCTCATCGGCAAGGAATTCCCCGGCGTTCCGATCAAGATGATCTGGAGCCGCGAGGAGGACATGGCGCACGACTTCTTCCGCCCGATCTCGCAATGCGCGATGTCGGCGGGACTCGATGCGCAGGGCAACCTCGTCGGCTTGCACGTGCGCTCGTCCGGCCAGTCGATCAACGCCTGGCTCAATCCGAGCGCCATCCGCGGCGGCAAGGACATGCGCCAGCTGCAGGGCTGGTGGGAGGAGCCGGGCGATGCGCAACTCGGCTACGACGTGCCCAACAAGCTGATCGAGTACGTGATGCGCAACACGCACGTGCCGGTCGGCCCCTGGCGCGGCGTCAACACCAACCAGAACGGCTACTACATGGAGGCCTTCATCGAGGAATGCGCGCGGGCGGCGGGCAAGGACTCGCTCGAGTTCCGCCGCGCCATGATGAAGAACTTCCCCAAGCATCTCGCCGTGCTCAACGCGGCGGCCGAGAAGGGTGACTGGGGCAAGCCACTGCCGCAGGGCGTACATCGCGGCATCGCCCAGTTCATGGGCTACGGCAGCTACTCGGCGGCGACCGCCGAGGTCTCGGTGAGCCCGGAGGGCAAGGTCAAGGTGCACCGCATGGTGCTGGCCTTGAACTGCGGCCACGCGGTGAGCCCGGACCAGATCGCCGCGCAGGTCGAGGGCTCGGTGGTCTACGGCCTCTCGGCGGCGTTCTACGGCGAATGCCCGGTCGAGAAGGGCCGCATGACCAGCCTCAACTTCGACACCTACCAGGTGATGCGGATCGACGGGATGCCGAAGGTCGAGACCGTGCTGGTGCCGAGCTACGACTTCTGGGGCGGCGTCGGCGAGCCGACGATCTGCGTGGTGCACGCCGGCAGTGATGAACGCGATCTTCGCAGCCACCGGCAAGCCGGTGCGCAGCCTGCCGCTCAAGAACGTGAAGCTCGTGTAGCAGCGACGGCGAAAGACAATCAATTCACCGGGCGCTCCGAGGCAACTTGGGGCGCCCGTTGGTGTTTCGAGCGTAGAACCTGTGTCCGCTCATATGTTGGATGGATAACGGGACTCGTTGTGCTTGCACAAAGTCCTATTCGCGCGGTTTTGATAGTAAGCGCACGCCCTGATGCAGCTCCAATTGCTCGGCGCTCAGCTTGCTCCGCGTGCAAGATCGCGCCCTGAAGGCAGGACCTCAGGCGGCGATCCGATAAAGAACCGCATTCGTCTTCTTCGTCTTCTTGGCCTTTGTAGGCTTCTTCGTCTTGTCGGTAGAGGCCATTGCGGCCTTGCCTTTGCCTCCGCTCGCCGCAGCGACCGGTGTCAGAGTTGTGACGCCGAAAAGGCCGAGGACGCTGATGATAGCAATCAGCTTACTCATATCCGTGCTCCCTGTTTGCCCCGGCCTCTCATGATGCTCCGCATGGTTTCACTCCGCGGGGCGTGCACGCCGGTATGCGACAAGCTATTCTTGAGGGCGCCCGACGCGATATTGTCCTCCAGTTTCGCGATGTTGTCCTTTGGTTTACGAGCAAGGGACGATTCTTGCCGACGGATTTCGGCCCGAAGCTATCGAAAGAAAAGCGGCTGGCGCCGGTCATGGGGCAAGAGCGCGGCCTGTGGTCCCAATGGGCTCGCGGCGCGTTCATTCCATCCAGTTGGCCCGGCGGGGTGCGCGGAACTTCCGGCCCCTGGCGCCGAATGCGAGTTGCAGACGACCGAGTGTGGCTAATTCGTCTATCACCTCTCGGCGGCGTTCTACAGCGAATGCCCGATCGACAAAGGCCGCATGACGAGCCTCAACGTCGACACCCAGAACGAACGAGTGTCTGCTCAGATGTCGGCTATTGTGCTCGGCCGCATCGCCCCGCTGTCTGCGACCGAAAAATGAGGAATTACGATGAACGAGGCATCTGCCTGGCCGGAGCTGCCGCTCGCGGCCTGGAGCGAGACCTGTGACACGCTTCACCTTTGGACTCAGATCGTCGGCAAAGTCCGGTTGGCATCGACCCCGCTGGTGAACCACTGGTGGAACGTCACACTTTATGTGACGCCGCGTGGCCTTGCGACCTCGCCAATATGCCACGGCGCGCGGGCATTCGAGATCACCTTCGACTTCATCGACCACCGGCTGGTCATCGCGACCGACGACGGCCGCATCGAGACGCTCGCGCTTGCCCCGATGGCGGTCGCGGACTTCTATTCTACGTTCATGGATCGATTGCGCCGCCTCGGGATCGAGATGCACATCTGGACGATGCCGAGCGAGATCAAGAACGCAGTGCCGTTCGAGCAGGACTGGACCCACGCGCACTATGATCCCGCCTATGCGCAGCGATTCTGGCGGGCATTGCTGCAGGCCGATCGGGTGATGAAGGTGTTTCGGGCCCGCTTCATCGGCAAGGTCAGCCCGGTGCATTTCTTCTGGGGCAGCTTCGATCTCGCGGTGACGCGCTTTTCCGGCCGGCTGGCGCCGCCACTCAATGCGCCCGCCCCAAACGTTGCCGCCTGGGTGATGCGCGAAGCCTATTCGCACGAGGTCTCGAGCTGCGGGTTCTGGCCGGGCAATGGCGGCTATGGCCGTGCCGCCTTCTATGTCTACGCCTATCCGGAACCGCCCGGCTACGGCGACACGCGTCTGCATACATCCGAGGCTTTCTACGATGGTGGTCTCGGGCAATTCATTCTTCCCTACGATGCCGTTTGTAGATCGCAGGATCCGGACAGGCTGCTGCTCGGTTTTCTGCAGGAGACGTATGAGGCCGCAGCCGACAAGGCGGGTTGGGATCGACAGGCCCTGGAGCGACAGACCTTGGAGCGGTCTGCGTAGCCGGACCCGGTCATTTCCGCTATGGTCGGGCCGCCGGTCTGCCAGCTGTCGGAAACGCCGCGATGTATCGTGCGACGATCGGAACCCGCCGCTATACGTTTCCCGATCTCAAGACGCTTATGGCCAGGGCATCGCCCTTGCGCAGTGGCGATGTGCTCGCCGGGATTGCGGCAGAGACCGGCGAGGAGCGGGTCGCTGCCCAGTTTGCGCTTGCTGACCTGCCACTTGCGACCTTCCTCACCGATCAAGTCGTGCCGGACGAGGTAACTGCCGAAGCACCGTGGTTTGAACGCGCGTCCATCCTTGCTTCTGCTGACCGGATGGCACTCGGCATTCGGCCGATCGATTGCTGGTCGCCCCTGAAGTCGGAGGTCCTTCGTCCGCGCACTGGCCGTGCCGCGTGCACAAGCCCCGTTCTCGCGCGTTGGCGATCGGATCATCGTGCCGCCCGAATCGCTGCTGCGCTCGCAGCTCGTGGTGGCGGACGTGGCCGCGAAGGAGGTGTCTCGCTCGCTGGTGCTGCCCGCGATGGTGGAGGCCGATCCGCCCGGACCGTGAAGGTGCTTCCGCCTGTCACCGGACGCGTCGTCGAGCTCAAGGTCAGCTCGGCGAGCGGGTCGCTGAGGGACAGGAACTTGCCGTCATCGACTCCGGCGACCTCGCGCAAGCCTATTCGGACGTGGAGAAAGCCCGCTCCGCCGCCACGCTCACGAAGCAGGCGCTCGATCGCCAGCTGGGCTGGAGAAAATCGGCGGCGGGGCGATCAAGGATCGCGAACAGGCCCAGAGCGACTACGCCCAGGCCGCAGCGGAGCTCGACCGCGCGGAAACGCGCCTGCGGTCGATCGGCGTTCGGCCGAGCAGATCGTCAAGACCCGCCTGCTGACGCTGAAGGCGCCGGTCGCCGGCAGCGTCATCGATCCTGCAGATCGCTCCCGGCGCGTTCCTCAACGATTCGACCGCACGCGGCCATGACGATCGCGAACCTGGACGACGATCTGGGTCACGGCCAACGTGCCCGAGAAGGACATCTCGTTCGTCTTCCCGGCCAGACCGTCAACGTCACGTTCCCTGCCTATCCGGACAAGGTGTTCAGCCGGCAAGGTCGCTGTTCGTCAGCGACGTGATCGAGCCCGACACGAGGCGCAACAAGGTCCGCATCGCCTTCGAAAATCCCGACGAGGCCATGAAGCCCAACATGTTCGCCAACGCGACCTTCGTTGCGCCTCCGGTATCGCGGCTGATCGTGCCGACCTCGGCGCTGCTGATGACCAATGACAAGACGAGCGTCTTCGTCGAGGTGGCCGACTGGGCTTTCGAGCGCCGGGATGTCGAGGTCGCATACCAGGAGGGCGCGACGGCCGCTGTCAAAGCGGGCTTAAGCCCGGCGAGCGGTCGTCGTCAAGGGAGCGGTGCGCCTCAATGATTGACCAGTTCGTCGCGCTTTGTTTCAGGAAGCGTCTTGTCGTCCGGCTGATCGCGATTTTCGCCTGCATTTTCGGCATCTATGCGTGGACGCAACTGGCGATCGATGCCTACCCGCTGCTCAGCCCCGTCTCCGCTCAAGTCACGACCCAGGTGCCTGGCCTCGCCGCCGAGGAGATCGAGCAGCAGATCACCATTCCGCTCGAGCGCGCGCTCAACGGCACGCCTGGGCTGGTCAGCATGCGCTCGATCAGCATGTTCGCGCTGTCGCAGATCAATATCTGTTTCGCGACGGCGCCGAGGATTACTGGCCGCGCCAGCGTGTCGAGGGAACGCATCGCTGACGTCACCCTGCCGTCCGGTGCGTCGGCCGGGCTCGACTGTGACCTCGCCGGAGCTGGAGATCTACCGCTACACGCTCGAATCCGACACCAAGAACTTGATGGAGTTGTCCGAGTTCAGCGCTGGGTCGTCCTGCCGGCGCTGCGACAGGTTCCAGGTGTCGCAGACGTCGACAATTTCGGTGGGTTTACCCGGCAATTCAGGCTCGATCTCGACCCGACCGAACTCCTGCGTTACGGGCTGGGCATCAACGACGTCATCAACGCGATCAACAACAATACCGCGAATGCGGGCGGCGGCCGGGTCGCGCGCGGCGATCAGAACTTCATCGTTCGCGGCGTCGGCTTGTGCGCACACTCGACGATCTCGGCAATATCGTCGTGGCCCAGCGCAACAGCATGCCGATCCTGGTCCGCGATCTCGGCAGCCTGAGCTACACCCACCAGGAGCCCGAAGGCATCCTGGGCATGAACGAGAACCCCGACGATCGAGGGCATCGTCATGGGGCTCAAATACGCGAACGTGTCGGACGTCATCGCGGGCATCCACGCCAAGGTGGAGGAACTGCGCAAGCAGCTCGAGCCGGACGATGTCCACATCGTTCCCGTCCTCGACCGCAGCGATCTCGTCGCCGCGACCGTGAGCAAGATCGGCCGCACGCGTGCTCGAAGGCATCGGCCTCGTGATCGTCGTGCTGATGCTGTTCCTCGGCAGCCCGCGCAGCGCGCTGGTCGTCGCGGTGACCATTCCGCTGGCGGTCGTCTCGATCTTCGTCCTGATGAACGCCGCCCATATGTCGGCGAGCATGCTGTCGCTCGGCGCGCTCGACTTCGGCGTGATCGTCGACGGCGCCATCGTGGTGACGGAGAACATCCTGCGCCGCCGCGAGGCGAAGCCGACCGAGGAATTGACCGAGGAGGACGTGAGGTCTGCGACCAGCCAGGTGGCGCGGCCGATCTTCTTCGCGACCCTGATCATCATCACCGCCTACTTCCCGCTGTTCACGCTGCAGCGGGGCGAGGCGGCGCTGTTCACGCCGATGGCCTTTACCGTGGGCTTTGCGTTTGTTCGGCGCGCTGGTCTGCACGCTGGCGCTCATTCCTGGCCTTGCCTACCTGGCGTTCCGCAAGCCGCGCCGCGCGTTTCGCAACAAGCCGCTCGAATCGCTCGGACGCGCCTATCGCGCCACGCTGGGGCGCCTGCTGGATTGGCCGGCGCTGTCCTATGCGGCGGCGGGGATCGCGGTTGTCGCCGTTGTCGTTCTCGGCTCGCGGGTCGGCCGAGACTACCTGCCGGATTTGGACGAGGGCGGCCTCTGGCTCCAGGTGCAGATGCCGAGCGGCCTCTCGCTCGAAGCCGCAAGCGACATGGCGAGCGAACTGCGGCGTGCCGTGCGCGAATTCCCGGAAGTGCATACCATTGTCACCCAGCTCGGCCGCGAGGATGCGGCCGTCGATGCCTGGACGCCCTCGCACATCGAGGCCCCGATCGGGCTGACGCCCTATGAGACCTGGCCGAAGGGCGAGACCAAGACGGACTTCGTGCGCAAGCTGAATGCGCGTCTGCAGCAGCTGCCAGGCTTCAATGTCGGGATCAACCAGCCGATCAGCGACATGGTGTTCGACCTGGTCAGTGGCGCGCACAGCGCGCTGGTCATCCGGGTCCTGGGGGATGATTTTGCGGAGGACCGCAGGATCGCCGGCGAGATCGTCGATCTCCTGCGCAATATCAGGGGCACCGCGGAGGCGTCGATCTTTCAGGAGCCGCCGCTCCCGCAGATCGCAATCGAGGCCGATCGCGCCGCGGCGGCGCGCTACGGGATCAACGTCTCCGATATCACCAATCTGATTCAGACCGGGATTGGCGGTGCCGCTGTCACCCAGGTCTACGTCGGAGACCGCGTCTACGATCTGACTGTGCGGTTTCCCTTGGATACGCGCTATGATCCGGAGGCGCTCGGCAACCTGACGCTCACCAGCGCCAGCGGAATGCCAGATTCCGCTGTCCCAGGTCGCGACCATCACCCAGCGCAACGGCGAAGGCACCATCACGCGCTGCGAACAATCGCCGCAATTTGACCGTTCGGATCGATTTGGCCGACCGCGACCTGGTCTCCTACCTGGCCGAGGTCAAGGAGAGGATCGCGCAATCGGTCCAATTCGATCAGTCGAAGTATCGCCTCGAATATGGCGGGCAGTTCGAGAACCAGGAGCGGGCCCAGCGCCGGTTCACGCTGATCCTCGGCCTCGTGCTCGCCGTGATGACGCTGTTGCTCTACACCGAATTTGGAAAGTTGCGTCAGGCCCTGCTGATCCTCGGCATCGTGCCGCTCGCCGCTTTGGGCGGCCTGCTCGCGCTCTTCGTCACCGGCGAGACGCTCAACGTCGCGACGGCGGTCGGGTTCATCGCGCTGTTCGGCGTGGCCGTGCAGAACGGCATCATCATGGTGGCCAACCTCAATCGCGTGCGCGAGACCGGTGTGTCGCTGCGCGAGGCCATCCTGATCGGCGCGTCCGAGCGCTTCCGGCCGGTGCTGATGACCGCGACGGTCGCGACCGTCGGAATGATGCCGGCCGCGCTGGCGACCGGCGTCGGCAGCGACGTGCAACGCGGCGTCGCGACCGTGGTCATCGGCGGGATGATCCTCGCGACGTTCCTCACGCTGCTGGTCCTTCCGAGCATCTATTTCTCGCTGGAACGCATCGCCGAACGCTGGGCGGCGGCAAGAGGTCAGGGAGCGTCTCGCAAGGAATTAGGCGTCGATCAGCGACTGGAACGAGAGAGAGCGTGCAATCCGGAGCAGGATTTTACGGCGCTTAAGGCGAGGACGGGTAGCCAGCCAAACCCAACGCTGTCATGATATGCGGCATCGGTTTCCAAGCTGCCGTCGCGCAAATCGTCGAGTGGGCATCATGCGAAAGTCCTTCTTCTGTCTGGTTCAATCGCTGCTTCTGATCAGCTTCGCCAACGCCCAGCCCGCCCCGAGAGCGCTGCGGGATTTCGACTTGCTCGGGCGGTGGGCGGTTGAATGCGCCCGCCCTGCCAGCCCCATGAATGAGCACTCGCTGTTCTCGCTCACCTCCGTGGGCGCCGCCTGGGTCCTGAATGATTTCGGACCGGACTATGATGGCATGGTCTATCGTATCGTCGATGCCAAGCGCGTTGCGCCTGACAAGATTTCGCTGCGTCAAATCCTGGCGTCGGACGACAACGTCGTGCTCGACATCGTCATTCTGAAAGACAGCGAGAGAATTCGCATCTGGTCGTCCCAGACCGCCGATGGCAACGTCCTTGTGCGGGATGGGATGATCGCCTCGGGGAGCGACCAGCGGACCCGTTGGGCCGGTCGTTGCGGGGAGAGAAAGGCGATGCAGCCGGACTCGCCGGTTGAGTGATCGCCGCAAAAGGAGCGCGGATCCTTTTGTTCGCTCAGAGAAAGCGTGCATGATGACAGCGTCGACGACGTCAAAAAATCGCTGATGATGCCACGTTGTCTGGCATTGCAGCTCGCGGCGCTGTCAAAGCTTGGGGAGGAAGGAAGAATGCTCGATCGGTCGCGTCTGCCATTGTCATCACGCATTGAAGTCCGCCGTGTCATATCGACAGCATTGCTCGCAATCAGCGTGTGCCTCTGTAGGGCCGCAATAAGTCCAGCCACAGCCGAGCCCGTGAATTTGGAAGAAGACTACGGAGAGTTCACGGCGCGGCCGGAGGAGCTCGCG
The DNA here is from genome assembly GCA_963745515.1 of uncultured Alphaproteobacteria bacterium. Classification (GTDB taxonomy): domain Bacteria; phylum Pseudomonadota; class Alphaproteobacteria; order Rhizobiales; family Xanthobacteraceae; genus VAZQ01. The sequence continues at coordinate 15,967 of CAVUXO010000001.1, read as the reverse complement.
TCCGTTGCGGTCAACGACATCGTCAAGTCGCTGCGGCTCAACAAGACCGCGATGGTGGTTGGACAGGCGGTCTACAACAAGAGCTGCGCCTCCTGTCACGGCGCCGATCTCAAGGGCGTTGCTGATCAGCACACGCCGGATCTGACCGATGCCGAATGGCGCTTCTCGGGGGATGACTACCAATCCGGCGGCGTGACCAAATTTCCCTCCGACCTGGAATGGACCGTTCGCTACGGCATCCGCTCCGGGCATCCCAATGCCCGCGGGGCGGAAGTCAACATGCTGGCCTACGATCCGAAGTTCCGAAATGAGGAAGATACCAAGGATTTCGGAGACCAGGAGTTTCTGAACCCGTCGGAAATCGATGACGTGGTCGAATACGTTCTTCGGCTCAGCGGGCAACGCTTCGATCGGGCCAAAGCGGCTCGCGGTAGGGCACTGTTCAACAACAACGCGAAGGGTAACTGCGTCGATTGTCATGGCGCTGATGGCAGCGGCATCGACACGTTCGGGTCGAGCAATCTCACGAAGAAAATCTTTATCTCTATGGCTCCGATCGCGCGTCGATCCGCGAGTCGCTGGTCAAGGGGCGGCACGGAAAAATGCCGGCCTTCGAGGATGTGCTGAAGCCGGAGGAGATCAAGGCTGTTTCGGTGTTCGTGTTCTCACACGCCGCGACGCCTCCCCGCAGCGCGCCGGCTCGGCGAGAACCGGCCGGTAAAACTCGGCGCTGAAGTTGACGTCCGCTACGAGTCCTCGAGTTTGGGGGCGCGCATTCTATCCGGTCCCATACCGGGCAAGGAGCGCGCTAGTGGTCCAATTCTAACATTCGCATCCCTTTCTCGGCAGGCTCTCTTGCGAATGTTAGAATCAAAGGACCACTAGCAACTATAGGCTTCTGGTGGAGCTTCGGATTTGACATTCGCTTCGCGAGCCTGCGGCTGGGTGGGTAGCGAATGTCAAATCCCCTCCACTAGCGCGGCGTGAATGGATCGAGGTCAATTCGGCGCCAATGATCAGTCAGGTCTACGACATGGTCGATGTTGTATTCGTCCGCCGTGATCGGAACCACATTGAGGATCTTCACCAGCACGCCGTTGAACTTGATCATATCCCAGCCCGACTTGACGAACCGGGGGTGGAAGAGGACTGCTGTTGCCCCCTTGAAGAGCGGGATCTGATCCGGGTAGCGGAGCTTGTGCCACCAGTCGAAGAACGTGTCATTGAGAAAAGGGTGGATAGCCAGGTTCGCCAGAAACTGCGCTATAGCGTTGGCGGCTGCATGATCGACGTCGCGCCGGATTGTGAAATGCAGCTCGGCACGATGGCCGGCGCCGGGCATCGGTAGTGCGGCCATTCCGATGGTGGAGAAGGTCGTGACATCGACCTCGGCGGATCGGCGCCAGGCGACGATGTCGATACGGGTCGGCCGTCCGTAAGTTTCCTCACCGTCCTGATAAGTGACGGAGTCATCCGGCTCGCCGAACCGTTCCAAGTGCTCGCGATAGACCTGTCTGATAAGTGGCGAAGCAGCCATATTCGCGACCAAGGGAGGCAGTGGTAGGCGGAAAGCCGCGATGTGGCTCGGCCCAGATCACCGCGCACGATCCACTTTCACATATACGCGGCTGGGACGCATCGGTACCGGTGTCGAGAACAAATTTCAATCGATCTTTTTCACCATTGATTCTGACAGTGAGGATTGGCCGATTGTCCACAGCCTCGAAGGAGACAACTGTTCTTGCAGCTCCGGCTGGTACGTAAAGTGAGCCTTGCCTGCCAAGGTAACGAAGGAAATCGATCAGACCCGCGATTCTCTCGCGTCGATCGACATCTGTCTTGGGCGCGATGAGCAAAAACCTCTCGTAAGCATCAGCTGCTTCCTTGTATCGCTCAGTTCGAGCTGCGGCTTGGCCGAGATTGAAAACATAATCAGGTTCATCCGGATCGAGAGTTACTGCTCTTCGCAGTCCGGCAAGCGCGGTTTGCAGATGATTCTCGTAAAAATCGACCATCGCCAGCCCGCAGATCGCGAGTGCCTCGTTCTCATTTAGCGCGAGGGAAGTTCGAAACTCCTCGACTGAATTGCGGAAATCACCGGCGCCAAGGATGCGCAGAGCCAGTAGAGCGTGCGCGCGCGCCGAAAGTGGACGGACATGACCACTACTCGGCGTGGTCATAGGCGCCTTGAAGACTACGTTGTTTGAGCAAGGCAAGACTCAACCCGAGCCGGGCCTCGTTATCCTTTGAATCTTTGCCAAGGAGTTCGCGAAAGATTTTCTCGGCTGCCTGGTAATCACCCTTGCGGATCGCCTTCTCACCTTTTTCGTGAGCCTTATCGGCCGCAACGAGCGTCGCAGCGAAGAGTGTGACGGAGAGCGTTAAGGCGGCCACGTGAAAGGCCGTCCGGCAGAGTGCTGAAAGATTAGGCGTTCGCATAACTCACACCTTCTGAGTAACGGTTCGCTGGTTTTGAATTGGGGACCTCAGATTCTTCGCTCATCTTGTCTACTTCAGGATTTCTCCCGTTTTCATCGACCAGAGTACCAAATCGAGTTCGTCGCAGTTGATCCGGATCTGCTTCGCAAACTCCAAAAACTGTTCCTCAATCTCGAGGTATTTCGCCCGCGTCGCCGCGGCGGCTTCGAAGACTCAATCACTCCAACTTCGTTCAGGCAACGCATCACGTGTTTATCCAGAATCGCGTGGCCCTTAACGCCGATGTTTCTCAGGAAGTGACTGGCTTCCTTGTAGCCCAACCCTTTCACCTGCCGATCCTGGGCCAACCAGTCACGACGCTCGTAAGGGTCAGAGTAACTGCGCAATTTCTTCCGGAGCGCCATGCCGAAGTTGGCGCGGAAGTAGTCTCTCGTGGTGACAATGTAACGAGGCCGCGCACGGGAAAACGATGCGCGCCAGCATCCTTCAACGCTCTCGTCATCTCTTCCGGGGCGCCATCCATCAGCAGCGACTTTATCGCCGCGACGGAGTTTAGGCCCATGCGGGCCGACGCGCCTGCTGTAAGAATGCAAAAAGCGAGTTCTTCCCACAACCGGCGATCTGATCCGTGACGCCAGATTGCGTCAAACTCTTCGAGGCGCTTCTTGATTTCTTTACGTCGCGCTCGATGAGTGGCAATCACTCTTTCAACTGTGACAGGTTCTTGATTGCGTTGCACTGTAGATTATCAATGATTCGATTCTATGAGTGCCTTCAAAACATTGTCAACGAATTTACCCTTCCGTCAAGCGTTGAGCTCACAAAAGATTTCGTTAGTACGGTTGTCCCAAAAGTCAAACGTCGATGACAATCTCGGCGGTCCAAAAAACATTTAGTCATATACCTCGTGTTCAGTTATGATAATCAACTGACGTGGCTGGAAGCATCCGCTACAACGTCGACATCCTCACTTCTCAAAAAAGCATCAAATCACGGGTTGTTGAAGCTCGACACGGGACGTAAATATCTTAAGTGAACAAACAAATCATTTTACTTTCAAGATTGCCATCAGCGTACCTTAACCCAGTGCTTCTGATGGCGTTGCTTGTTACTACAGCTACAATTTCGCTTGGACAAATTCCTCAACCGTCGCAAAGCCCCACGCCGTCATTTCCAACACCCGCAATTGTTGAGTCACAGAATCCAACACCTTCGCAGAATTCAGATGCGCGACCGCTTCACGGGGTTCAGGGTGTACTAGTGGAAACGATGGATGGCAAAGTCGTCGCCAGCCAGTCAGTAGACCAACCGTTCAATCCAGCGTCTGCCGTTAAGTTAGGGACAGCACTAGTCGCGCTCCACACTTTTGGCGCGCAACATCGCTTCGCGACCGGCATCTGGACTGACGGTGTTCTTGATAAGGCTACTGGAAGCTTGCAGGGAACGGTTTACGTTTCCGGTCGTGATCCGTCATTCCACTGACGAACATGCGCTGCTGATCGCGCGACAACTGAACTCACTCGGTATCAAGCAAATTACTGGCGACCTCATCGTCGCGCCTGGTTTCACGATGAACTTCAGTTGGTCGGCGACAAGGTCGGTGATCAACTGCGTGACACGCTGGATTCAACGCGTCGCTACGCTGACGCAATTCGAGCGTGGGAATATGAGCGAACTCTTCTCGCTGATCACCCCGGCCTAATAACTTCCGAGTGTCACCGTCTTGGGCAATGTCGGTGTGGCTCCGGTCCCAGCAACCGCAAAACTTATCTTTACGCAGAAGTCCAGTAAGTTGGCGGAGATCTTGAAAGTACTTCTGTGCTACTCGAATAACTTCATGGCCGAACGGATTGGCGATTCCCTTGGGGGCGCCGATTCAATCACTCGAGAATTAGTTGCCCTTCTACAGCTTGGACCAACCGAGATACGACTCTCATCAGCGAGCGGACTCGGAACTAACCGAGTTTCGCCACGAATAATGATGAAGATCTATCGAGCGCTCATGGTTGAGTTAAAAAAGAACAGCCTCTCGCCTTCCGACATTCTTCCGGTCGCGGGCATCGATCCGGGTACCCTGAAGGAGCGCTTTTCGGGAATGGCCTGGCGCGGGAGTGTCATTGCCAAGACTGGCACCCTTGTCCGGACGGATGGAGGCGCGAGCGCGCTGGTGGGCCAACTCAAAGCAGCAAACGGCGAAGTCCTGCTCTTCGTCATCATGAACCAACGGGGCAGTGTTCCACGATTTCGAGAAAACCAGGATTACCTGGTGATGCTGATTCAGAATACGCGTGGCGGTCCAAAGCCCTTTAGTTACAAACCCGTAACGCTGGCAATGCAACTCTCGGACACGGAAACCGTGGCGGCCGGTGATGAGTACGAACCCAAGTCAAATCCTCAATAAGCAAAGCTGACCCTTAGTAGGGCTCAAATGAGTGAATAGACAGTATTGCGCCCCTACGATCGCGTGATCGCAGGGGCGCTTTACCGTCCATCTATACACAGCGTGCGGCACTGCGAGTAGCGGACGATTCCAGCTTGGACATCTCTATCTCTCTGTTACTTCTTAAAGTTCAAAAGCGAATCAATTTCCGAAAACACTCCGCGCCCTTACTAAGTTTTCTCAGCGCGACCGGAATGGCGACTTTGAAGTGGCGATGAGGTCGGTACCGATACGCAGTAGCGTCGGGTCAGCCTTGAGCCACCACACAGGTGTAATGCAACACTGGACCCGACGCTACGGATTTTGAAGGGCGAGACGGCCTTGCCTCAAAAGTCGATTTCGGTGGTAACGAGTTTCGTGTTTAGTTCGTGTGACTTCGTGGATCGTTCCTTTTGTCCAGAAAAACAAGGACGATCCACGAAGTCACACGAACCAACACGAACCAAAATACTTCCGACTCGAGCAGATGTGACTTTTGAGGCAAAGTTGGGCGAGATAGGAAGTTCGGTTCCTACGGTGTTACCAAAAGTTACGGAATGGGGGTAAGGATTTTCGAGATCTTAGTTAGGCAGCACGGAAATGCTGGATTTTCGAGGAGAAGTGAATTGGCACAACCATTGCCACCTGAGTTACCGAAGGTCCAGGTTTGTTTATGGGCCAAGAGGAAGTTTGAAGGTTGATCCTGGAGGCAAGCTACTCATGAGTGGACTCACACCGAGTCGGGGCAATTCCGAACAAAATCGTCAACAGGGGTTCTCCCTGATTCAGATGGTAATTGCGATCGCCATCATCAGCGTCGTGACTACCTTCGGAATTCTTGGCATCACGAAAGCGCGCGGACATATGAGAGTGCAAAACTCGGCGCGCAGGTTTGCGGTGTTGATAGAAAAGGCACGCGCCGATTCAGTCAGACGACATCTGCCAACAGGTTCGCAATCGTGGGTCAAAACCTTTGCTCCGGGGACCAATACGTTTCAAGTGAGCATGGACTTCGATGGCAACGGCACAGTTCAGACGCGAACGTTCACACTCGATACAGATTGTTCATTTTCGACAGATATCGCAAACAGCTTCGTTTGACTGGGGCGTGGGACAAATTCCAGCCCGGCTGGGCATTCCAGATCACAAACGGCTCAATCAGCATTCCAGTAGACGTCTCCGGATCGGGTGATAACACAGTTGATGCACAGGCTTTTGAAGATGACTTGATTCCTGATAATGCACCGACTCCAGTGACGGGCGATGTCACGGCAGATCCGACACCACTGCCAACAGCGACGCCGACGCCGAGCCAGAGTCCGTCAGCTACGCCAACCGCAACTCCAACCCCTACGCCAAACGGCAACGGCAATGGCAACGGCAACGGCAATGGCAACGGCAACGGAAGTCCCACACCGACGCCAACTCCAACTCCCACTCCAACCCCCACTCCCACACCATCTGTAACGCCGACTCCAACGCCGACTCCAGATCTTGGCTCGCAGTGCACGGCTTCAGTAAGTCCGTCGACGCTAACTCTCAGCCAAAGCGTTACAACAAACAAGACCGGCACAGTAACGTTTACGCTCCAGAACGCAACAGGAGCGCATTCGGTAAGCGCGGCCCTCGAAGGCAACGGAAGCAGTTTGACGTTGTCAGCCTCGCCTACAAGCATCAGTGGCAGCGGTAGCTCAACCGTCACCATCGGAGCAAAGACGGGTAACGGCAATCGCCGGAACATTCGTCGTCAGGATTTCCGCAAGTCGAACCTGTCGATCGAGTCAAACTGTGACTGTCACCGTCAATAACTAGGAACGAAATGATGGCCCAACGAACATGTAGTGCTAACCGTGTAAGGAATAGTGAAAGGTCGCAAAACGGCTTCACACTAATTGAGACGGCGATATCGCTGGTCATCATGATGGTGGTCTGCCTTGGCGCGGCTTCGCTCTTCGCTTATGCAACCCGGGCAAACTCTTTCGCGAACGAACGCGAGATCGCGACGGGAATGGCTCAAAAACGGATGGAATACTTCAGGACGGTGCCATTCTCAATAACCAATCGCAGTCTTGCCGTCGCCAGTGGAGGGTTGGCAGCTACCGCCGGCATTAATGAAACTGTAAGCAATGCTGGTCGAACCTTCATTGTCACGACCATCATTGAAGACGTCAGTACCGTACCGGCGGGCAAACCCGATGCGGGAGCGCCCACAGTGAAACGGATAACCGTTCGGGTAGCGCCCGGTCAACCAGGATCGCTTGGGACCGTCGCGTTAACGACTGAACGGTCTACGCAGGTGCCCGGAGTTTATTGATAGGTAACAGGTAAAAAGAGAATGATGCCCACAACCAAATCGAGTCGTACTGACCGCGGTTTCTCACTAATGGAGTTGATCATTGCGATGGCCATCACTCTAAGTGTGATGAGCATGGCTACCACATTCATTGCAAGCGCGTTGAGAATTCGATCACGCGAGAACCAGAAGTCGGACGCACTGGCTGACGTGCAAAGAGCCTTGAACGTGATGTCCAGAGAAGTTGCGAACTCAGGATTCAATCTAAACAACAATGGAATCGTCGGTGCCGAGTCGAATAGTACGAGACTCAGGATCCGCGCGAATCTGAACAGGTACGACTACACTGCAACGACCAACTCCCGTGACAACATCGTCGATGAGGGAGAGGACATCAGCTACTTCATCAACGTGGCAACGAATACAAAGTACCTGGCTCGCCACGATCTGTACGGTGGCACCAAGACGGTGCTTGCGAATCGGCTGGATTCATTCAATATTCATTACTACGCCGACAAGGTAACTTACAACGCCAATCCGGGCGGCTGGCGGACATTACGAATGTCTCAGCTGCCGAGGTAACTCCGAGTGCTGCGAAATACATCGTGATCGCAGTATCAGTAACGCTCGACCCTCAGGGAACGCCTGGATCGCCGGGCTACCAGGCGCCTTTTAGTGTCTTGCTTTGTTCCGATGTGGCGTTGAGAAATTCCACCCTGTGGACCTACTGACAATCGTGAATCTTATTCATAAGAGGCTTAATACGATGGACTTTAAAAGTTGCGACAAGAGTTACAAGAGAAACGGCGAACGCGGTGCGGCGCTGATAACAACTATTCTCTTATCTACTCTTCTTCTTGCTGCGGGCGGAACGTTGATTTTGACTTCAGCAATGACGGGAACGAACGCTGTTGATCAGACAGCTGAAATGCAAGCTTATTACGCGGCCGAAGCTGGAATCTCGCAAGCACTCGCAGTGCTTCGCGGTAACGTGGACTCAGTTCGAACAGGAACGTCAGCCACGTTTAAAAACATTGTCAGCACTCCTGCGAAATGGACAGCGTTGTCAGGGACTAAAGTCAACGTATCGGCAGATGGAAGCAGTGCTTTTCAGGTTCTTTCCGTGACGGATCCAGACGACGTCGACGGCGCCAAGCGAACAGCAAGCGCGCTGTATAAGCCGAGCAGGTTAAAAATTCAAGTCTCCGGCTTTCGTCCAAGGAAATCTGAAAAACGAATGGAACTCGCCGTTCAGCGATATACGGCAAACTATGCCGTGACGAGCACAATCACGATGCCCAATGGTTCAGGAACCAACCTCACTGTTAACCTTGGTAGCTCGAATCCCACTGCTTACTCGGGCCTCGACTCCGCAGGCAGCCCGCAGGACGGCATTGCGGCATTCGCCATCAGCGCCGGCGATAACACTTCGATGCAAAACGTTATTAATGGCTGTCAGCAGGACGGAACCCAGTGCGTTGGTAGTGCGCCGAATGTTACACCAAGCACTCCAATGATCCTGGATAATAGCAACACACCCCAACTTTCTTCTTTCAGTGAACAGTGCGCGCAGTTTTCTCTCGACGGCTCTGATGGGATTAAAGCGACCGCAATGAGCCAGGGTCGTTATTTCACGAACGGCACCGACGCCGTAAACAGTCCACTCGGACTCGGTGCCAGTTACTCCCAGGGAGCACTCACATTCGTTGACGGAGACTTTGTACTCTGGGCCCGGCAATCCCACAGGTCAGGGCACCTTAGTGGTAACCGGAACTCTTACTCTGAACGGCAACTTCCAGTGGAACGGCGTAATTATGGTCCTTGGGGGCGGCACTGTACTCAGAAGCGGTGGTGGTCACGGAGACATCTTCGGCGCGTTGTTCGTTGCGAAGTTCCCCCGCACTGGGTCGTCGACGGACGTCTTTCAACCGCCAACCTTTATACAAGCGGTGGCGGTACTGCCAACATCCAGTACAACTCCGACACCGTAGACATGGCGAAGAACACAGGTGGTCACTCAGTCGTCGGCATTCGAGAGTACTGCTTTAATGCCGGCAAGGGAGACTCCACTGATTAGTGACAACTCGAATTTGATTCCAATGCAGCACGAAGGGTAATTCACCTCCAAAAGGCTGGCTTCTCAAGCAAGCATCTGGTGCGGACTCGCAAGAGTCCGCACCTTTTTCTTTTAATGGCACTCTTGACAGTGACAACAAATCAATCAATTATGACTGGGGTGACCACTTTCGCGGATAACTCAACGTTCATTTACCAGCACTCATCTCGGACCACCAGACTCAGCCAAAACACCATGTCTGATATTTTGATTGTTGAAGACAAGGATGCTTTACGTCGTGTAATGCGACTGACGCTTGAGAGCGCGGGTTATTCGGCTGTCCGAAGCTTCGGATGCTCGAGCGGCCCTGAACAGCATTAATTCCATCCGTTACAAACTCATCCTTACTGACCTGCGAATGCCGAACGGTTCAGGACTTGACGTTTTAAGAGCAGCAAAAGCTGCTGACCCGGACACTCCGGTTATCGTCATGACGGCGTATGGCTCGATTGACGAAGCCGTGCAGGCGATGAAAGACGGCGCGCACGACTTCCTTCAAAAGCCTGTCGATTCGAATCACTTGCTCCTCCTGGTCGAACGCGCGTTCGACCAATTGCGCCTGCGCACCGAAAACCTCCTCCTGCGAGAGGAGTGGTCGAAGCGATATGGTTTTCCGCGCATCCTCGGTGAGTCTGAAACGATCAAGCGTGCGGTTGCCGAAACGCAACGAGTCGCGCAGACCGAAGCCACGGTCTTCCTCCTCGGTGAATCGGGAACCGGTAAAGAACTCTTCGCCCGCGCGGTCCATCATCTGTCGAATCGTCGGGACCGTGAGCATTCGTCGCGATTAACTGCGCCGCGATTCCTGAGACCCTGATCGAGAACGAACTCTTTGGCCATGAACGCGGCGCGTTTACCGGCGCCAACGATCGGCGTCTGGGCAAGTTTGAACTCGCATCGGGCGGCACTGTCTTCCTGGACGAAATCGGTGAATTGCCGATTACCGTCCAAGGTAAACTCCTGCGAGCAATCGAAGAACGTGCCATCGATCGAATTGGTGGCAAGGCGACCGTCCCGGTTGACGTTCGTGTCGTGGCCGCGACCAACAAAGATTTGAGGGCGGCGGTAGAGAATGGTGAGTTTCGAGGCTGATTTTTTTTTCGACTCGCAGTCTTTCCGATCGAAGTTCCACCTTTACGCGAGCGTGGCGACGACATTGCCTGCTGGCTCAACATTTTGCCTCTGAGATTGGCTTAGAACTTCGGCGCCGTCCCGCGGTTTTAAGTAACGATGCAGTTCAGCCTTGAAGGGTCACCGCTGGCCCGGCAATGTGCGTGAGCTGGAAAATGCGATCGAACGCGCCTGTATCCTGTCGGACTCATTGACGCTTGAACCGGTAGATCTAGGCTTGTTGATCAACGTCAACGAGGATGAAAATCTCCAGCACCTGAATCTTTCCGGTTCCCTCGCAGAAGTAGGGCATCGCGCTCTTCAACTGGTCGAAAGGAAACGAATTCGCGCAGCGCTGGAAAGTAACCGCGGTAGCAAGAACGATACAGCAGCCGAGTTAGGTATCAGTTACAAAACGCTGCTCAATAAGATCAAAGATTACGAACTCTGACCCAAGGATGAACGACTCTTCCAACCCAACGAACAAGCCTCTTCACAAAGGCACTCCCAACTCGCAAAACTCCTCGAAGATTTCGGAAAAGCACCAGAATCTCGTTAAGTAGCCGTGAAGCCGCGTCATCGCCGGTGAAACGATGGAGACATCGAGACAAGCGACTGCCCGGGAAGTGCCAGAAGTCCGAGGAGGTAGCACTCTGAGCCGAGCACCGGGAAGGTCAGCATTTCTGGTGGGCGCCGGCATCTAATCAGTCGCCTCATTGGCCTTGTTCGACAACGAGTTCTTTCCACATCACTTCGGCGGCCTCGGGTACTGGCGACGCATTTCACTGCCGGCGTTCGCCGTATCCTAACTTTTTCCAGAATGTTTTTGGTGGAGGTGCGTTGTCGGTAATCTTTGATCCGGTTTCGCGGTTTGCTGGCCGAAGACGAACTGAAAAGGAGGCGGCAAGGTGGCGAACGCGATCTCCTCGTTAGCTCGCCCTCGTCGTCGCGATCATCGTCTAGGCTCGGAGTCTTGTTTACCCCGTACTTCGTGCCGCCATTGCTGCCGATTTCAAGCGAGGCGTCGCGAGCTGACGATAAAGCTTGTCCGAATTCTGTTTCCCGGCGCAGGGTTATTGGTTATCTCCGCATGGTGGCGCTGGGAGTGTTGAATAGTCACCACAAGTTCTTTATCTCTTACACGGCCCCTGTTGCCTGGAACGTTTCAATCATCGCGGCGTTGATCTTCTTCGGCACTCGAGTCGATCTTGCTCCTTTGGCGGAGGCTACTGCTTGGGCGTCAGTGATCGGCAGTGCACTGCAGTTTGGTGTTCAACTCCCGATCGTCTTGCGGCTCATTCACAACTTCAGGCCAGTCTTCGATCTGACAAACAAACACGTTCGTGAAGTGGTCCATAACTTTTTCCCGGTGTTTATGAGCAGGGGCGTAGTCAATCAGCGCGTTCGTCGATGCGTTTCTGGCAAGTTACCTCGGCACCGGCGCCATGACCGCGCTCACCTACGCACAGAGTTTGTACACCTTGCCAGTCAGTTTGTTCGGAATGTCGGTTTCAGCAGCGGAACTGCCAACGATGTCTCGAGCATTGGGCAACCAGGAAGTCGTTGCCGAAACGCTTAGACGCCGGTTAGACGCGGGATTGCAACGAATAGCATTTTTTATCGTACCGTCATCGATGGCATTTCTTGCCCTCGGTGACGTTATCGCAGCAGTTCTGTACCAGACCGGAAGGTTTTCTCATCAGGACTCCATTTACGTTTGGGCTATTCTGGCTGACGTCGGTAGGGTTACTAGCTTCAACTTTAGGAAGGCTCTACTCGTCAACCTACTATGCCCTGCATGACACGCGAACGCCGCTAAAGTTCGCCGTCATTCGAGTGGCCCTGACCAGTATTCTGGCAGGCTACCTTTTTTCAATTCCTCTGCCTCGCGCGCTAGGTGTGGATTCGCACTGGGGAGCCGCAGGTCTCACGGCCTCCGCAGGCCTGGCGGGCTGGGTCGAGTTCGTTTTGCTGCGGCGATCACTCAATCGAAAGATCGGGCAAACGGGCTTGCAAGCTTCCTTCGTCGTAAAACTGTGGACAGCGGCGGGAGTCGGCGCCGCACTTGGGTGGGTGCTTAAATTGCCACTGCAGCACCTTCATCCGCTCATAGTGGCGACTGGGGTACTTGGGATCTACGGGATCACCTATTTCGGGATTACTTCAGCTCTCGGCGTGGGCGAGGCGAGACCCGTAATCAATCGAGCCCTGCGAACACTCAGATTGCGTTAACCTGCCAAAAACTGAGAAAAACCTAAGGAAAACCTGGGGAAAAACTTTTTCTAACTTCCTGGAAACTTAAGTTCATTAGCAATTTTACTATAACATCCTGGAAAAAATGGACGGAAGGCGCAGTGGCAGGCAGGCGAGGGGCGGCGGGGGCCCCATTTTTAGGCCCTGAGGGCGCATCGATCGAAACACTGACTGACCTTGAGATTTCATTCTCAATCTTCCATTCTGCACCCCTACACACCGACGTCGAATAGAAATCCTTAAAGTTTTAATGATTCCGTCTTTGACTAACGCTGAAAGCGTTCGCTAATGCCAGCCCAGGGTTGCCCTTGCAACCCTGGGCAAGCGGTATCTCTCAAGGAAACGCAACTCTGAAAGAGTTGCGTTTGCGCTTATTTACCGCACCACCGCGCAACCCTTTCAGGGTTGCGAAAATCTCCTCAGGGCACTCTTCAACCCAGGCTTTCAAAGCAAACCCCTGGGCTGACATTAGCCAACGCTTTCAGCGTACTTCATCCTCAGAGGCGAATGAATTTTTCGACCTTTTGTGCAAAACCTCCTCGCATTAGCCGAGTTCACCCGCAAATCGATTGGGGTCCAGGTCAGGTGTTAATTGGCCGTAGCTTGCGCCAGATAAGCAGCAGGAGAGTCGCCCGATTAATGACAGCAATAGCCCGCCGGGATTGAATTGATTGGGGCCAGTCCGCCACAGGAGTCCAGCAACGAAGCCTCCCACGATAGAACCTGCGATGCCAAGTAAAATAGTCGCGATCCAGCCCATTGGGTCTCGTCCAGGAAGCAGGAGGCGAGCCAGGGCTCCTGACTATGAGCCCCACAATGATCCACCAGACAATTTGGGAAAACATTTAGTTTGTCCTTTCAGTTGTAAAGTTGGGATTTATTCAGAGAGCTCCGGCACTGAAGGTATCACCCTGCCGCATATCTCCCGTTTCGTATCCCTTCCGAAACCAGCGTAATCGTTGTTCTGAAGTCCCATGAGTGAATGAGTCTGGCACGACATAGCCAGTTGTTTTTCGCTGGATCTGGTCGTCACCAACCGCACTCGCCGCACTCAAGGCCTCCTCAACATCCCCTGGTTCCAGCATGTTTTGATTCTTTACGTAACGAGCGAAAATGCCAGCGAAGAAGTCTGCCTGTAACTCGAGTCGAACTGAAAGCTTGTTTGCGTCACTTTCATTTGACCGTCGTTGAAGCGCGTCGACTCGCTCGGAGATACCCAAAAGCTTTTGCACATGATGGCCCACTTCGTGAGCGATGACGTATGCCTGGGCGAAGTCTCCCGGCGCATTGAACCTGTCTTTCAGTTCCTGGTAGAAGGCGAGGTCGATGTAAACTTTCTCATCTCCGGGACAATAAAATGGGCCGACGGCAGCCCCGGTTATTCCACAGGCTGAATCCACTCTGTTTGAGAACAGCACCAGCTTTGGATCACGATACTGTTTTCCATTTTGACGAAAGACGTCTTGCCAGACATCCTCCGTCTTTGCCAGCACAACTCCCACAAACCGCTTCGAGTTCTTCCTCTTGAGCAGTTGCTGGTTGTGTCCTCTGGACTCCTGGTTGCGACTGTCCAGTCGGCAACTGTTGTAGTACCCGCTGCGGATCAGCCCCGAACAGTAAAGCCAGTAGGACGATCACAAGGGTACCAACACCGCCGCCGACTGCCACGGTTCCTCGCGAAAAGCGACGATCCTCTACATCGTCGCTTTCGCGTTCTCCTCTCCAACGCATCTGTTACCCCCTTAAGTTCGTTATTTACAGAACGACTCTTCAATCGACGAAGAAGAGTCTGACTGTCACTTAAGAAAGTTGCCGGCTATTCGGCTCAGATCATCAACGACACTTCCATCGTTATTCGAATCAAGCAGTGACGACAGAGTACCCATCATTCCTGGTTGTGCGGCTGCAGCTTGCTGCTGTTGGGTAGCCAGGAAGTCTGACAAGCCGGATGCGTCGAGTCCATTGTCCTGTTGAGCTTTGCCGAGCGCTCCCATGACCATTGGTGCAACCATCTCCATCAAGTTACCCGCCGTCCCCTGGTCCACACCTGTGGCCTGTGCCAGATCACTCTCCACGTTAGCCTTGTTATCGCCAAGAACGTGTCCAAGTATGCCAGCTCCATTTCCAGACTGCGGATTGCCGACATAGCTCATCAAGTTGTCCAGAATACTTCCGTCGTGATCGTTGGCAACTGCCTGATGAAGAACTTGGGCACCCTCAGGCTGCGAAGCATTTCTTGCAAGTCCTGCGAGAATCAAAGGAACGGCCATTTGCACGGCCATGTTTGCAGTGCCTTCACTCACGCCGAGTCGTTGCGCAATCTGCTTTGAGATTGGGCCGGACAACTGTTGCGTGACCATCTGGGTAATCAGGTTCATATTTATTACTCCTGGCTAAGGGTTATTCGGGCCTTGCGACGGGTTAATCGGGCCTTCGACACGTCACTCAAAACTGGTACGAAACGCCAAACTTGATTTGCTGGTCCAACAACTTATCTCTACCGGGGGATTCCTTAATTTCTGGCCCGGATAGATCTTGTTGTAGTCCGGAACTTCCGAGCGATTAGCATCCCAGATCTCTTTCCAGTTCTTGTTCCAATGCTTGGCAATCTTTGTCAGGTTATCGCCCGATGCGACAGTGTATTCTTCGTAGCCGCCGCCTTCGACCTCAATGTTTAGAACTAAATCGCCTGCACGATAGTCTGGATCGATGCGATTGTATTCGTCCCACATTTTTTGTTTCACATCACCATTCGACGTCGAACCTGAGACGTAAAGCACGCCGTCCTGTTCTGCGACTTGAAGATTGTTAACGCCATTCTGGTTCGCGATGTCTATGAGAGATTGGTATTTTTCCGTTAGTGCCATTGCCCTGCTCCTTCATCTACTTGATGTTCAGCTTGTTGTTGACCTTCTTGGGATGAGCTTCGTTGGCAGCCTTCATAGCGTCCTGCAACTTTGCCCGGGGAATGTCGCCCGTGAGAGTCACTTCGCCGTTCGCCACAGTAACCGTAACGCCGGTGACGCCATACTTAACAAGATTGGCAGCAATTTGGGTTTTAATCGGATCGTCTTGCGCGATGATTGGTGTAGGTGCCGGCCGGGCAGTCAGACTGTTCGTGACCTGCTTCACTCCTTCAACGCTACGAGAAAGTTGCTCCGCGCGACTTTTCTCTGCCTCACTCTTAACAGTTCCGGATAAAGTCACTACGCCGCTCGACGTATTGACGTTGATTACTTCAGTAGCGAGCGCCGGATCGGCACGATCTTCGCACGAACATTTTGGGTCAAGGTATCGTCGCTGGGACCACGATTGCATCCACTCAACAAAGCCGCGA